>CAWJQI010000005.1:0-1039432 GCA_963845085.1 Candidatus Fermentibacterota bacterium | reverse complement strand
AATGCAGGGCTACAAAACCCCCACACCCGTTCAGGAACAGTGTATCCCGCATCTCCTCAAAGGACGGGACCTTATGGGCACTGCCCAGACCGGTACCGGGAAGACAGCGGCGTTCGCACTCCCGTTGCTCCAGATGCTCTCCGGCAACAGCCGCAGACCGGCCCCGGGCACGCCCCGTGCGCTCATCCTGGCGCGCCACGAGGGAGCTTGCAGCTCAGATCGATGAAAGCATGGCCACGTACGGCCGGTTTCTCCGCCTGAGCCACACCGTTGTTTTCGGAGGGGTCAGCCAGGCCGGGCAGGAACGCGCACTCAACCGGGGGGTCGACATTCTCACAGCCACACCCGGTCGGCTGCTCGACCTTGTCCAGCAGGGGTTCATCCATCTCGGCAGTGTCGAGTACTTCGTTCTTGACGAAGTTGACAGAATGCTGGACATGGGGTTCATCCCGGACATAAGAAGAGTGCTCGCCATCATACCCGAGAAGCGTCAGACCCTCTTTTTCTCCGCGACCATGTCGCCGGGGATGGAAGAACTTGCGCGAACCATCGTTCACGACCCCCTCAGGATCTCCATCGAGCCTGATATGCCAACGGTGGAAAGCATCGATCAGAAGGTTCTGTTCGTGGGAAAAGCCGACAAGGACGCTCTTCTCGTTTCCCTCCTGAGCGATCCGCGGGTCGGCAAAGCGCTGATCTTTACACAGATGAAGCATACCGCCAACAAGGTGGTGAAGAAGCTCTGCGCAACCGGGATCACCGGGACAGCCATCCACGGAAACAAGAGCCAGTCCGCCAGGACCAGCGCCCTGTCGGGTTTCAAGGGGAACCGCTTCCAGGTTCTCGTGGCCACGGACGTCGCTGCGAGGGGGCTGGACGTTGACAACATCACTCACGTGATCAACTACGATCTTCCCATCGAGGCCGAACATATATCCACCGCATCGGACGGACGGCGAGGGCCGGTGCCGGTGGCGACGCCATATCCTTCTGCTGCGCAGAGGACAGGGAATGCCTGCATCAGATCGAACGCCTTCTTGGAAAGCCGGTTCCGGCCAGCATGGACCACGAGTTCCACTCCGAGGAAGCCTTCAGGTCAAGTCAGCCTGCTCCTGTGAACTTTGGTCGGGGAAGCTCCAATCAAAGGCGAAGGTTCACCTCGGGAAGACAGGGTGGCAGCCGCAGGGGCTGAACCCTTCCTGATCGACCGTTCACGGCGCCAATGCTCATGAGCCCCGGAAGATCACCTCTTCCCTGCTGAACCAGCGTGAGCAGAAGGCAAGACCTGCGCCTGCAAGCAGAAGAAGCACCGCGAATATCTCGGCCATGAAGAGCGGGTTGATGGTCCCTCCGATTATCTCCTTCGTGGCGAGCGAGATGTTCAACAGCGGAATCAGCGCAGTGACGGCGTTCAGCTCCACTCCTGGAAAAATTCCGATGAGGAGGGGGATCAGGACCATGAAATTCAGGGGTGTCATGATGCTCTGGGCTTCCTTGTAGGTTCTGGAGAAGATTGACACCGAGAGCAGCAGAGCGCTGAAAAATGCGCAGAGCGGCACAAGCATAGAGAAGAAAAGCAGTATTGAGCGTGGTTCGATGATGCTCAATACTCCCGACAGGACCTCGGCCGGCACGGGGCTTCCGTATCGGAGAACCAGATACAGCCAGGTGAACGACGCCACCGCGGTGAACACCCCGGAAAGGCCCACCACGAGGAACTTCGCAAGGACTATCTGCCCCCTTGTCGCAGGCGAGATCAGAAGGGTTTCGATGGTTCCCCTCTCCTTCTCGCCTGCAGCGAGGTCGATGGCCGGGTACATCGCTCCGAGAAAACAGAACAGAATAATGAAGTAGGGGAACATGCCGCCTATGCTTTCCCCCACCCTGGCGCGCGCCGACGACAGGTCGCGGGGCGTGACGCGAAGCGGAGAGGAGAAATCAATCTCCAGTCCGCGCTTTCGAAGCCTTTCCCGAAGGATCAGCTCTCCGTACTCATCGAGCATGGCCTGCAACCTTGGAAACGCACCCTCGTTCTCGGCCACCGATCCCATGTAGTAGACCTGTACCTCCGCAGTGCCTTCACGGGTCAGGGCTTCCTCGTAGTCAGAGGGGAACCGGACGACGAAATCGAGCTCGCCCGATTCGATCATTCCGCTGACAGCGCTGTCCGGGATGGCGTGCGCGATTTCGACGCCCCCGGAACCCTCCAGTATCCGGGTGAACTCCGGGACGGGAACCGGCGAGATCACGGAGACCCTCATGATCTTCTCCCGCGCCCTGTTTTCCATGTTCATTCCGAGCCGCATCGTCAGGTTGAACACAAGGAAAATCGCGAGGAAGGGCATGAATATCATGAAGAATATGGTCCTTCGGTCGCGGAGCATGTCCTTCAATTCCTTTTTGAAGATCGTGATGACCTGCCTCATCTCACGCCTCCTCAACTATCCGTATGAACTCGTCCTCAACCGATTTCGTCTTCATCCCTTCCGTAAACGACGCGAAGGTGTCGCAGAAGAGAAGCCTGCCTTTGTGAATTATCGCAAGATCATCGCTGAGAAGGCTGACCTCTCCCATGATGTGGGTGGAGAAGATCACGGTCTTTCCTTCGTCGCGGCATCCTCTGATAAGGTTGATGATCGACTTGGCGGTGATGACGTCCAGGCCTACAGTGGGTTCGTCGAACACCACCACTTCGGGGTCGTGGATCATCGTCCGGGCGATCGAGACCTTCTGCTTCATTCCGGAAGAAAGGGCTCCCAAACGGCGGTTCGCGAACTCCGAAATACCCAGTGACTGGAACAGCAAGTCCCGGCGCTTTTTGAAGCGGTCGCGCTCCATGCCGTAGAGTTCTCCGTAGTAGGAGATGATCTCGGAAGGGGTCAGCCGCTCGTACAATCCGGTGGTGCCGGTGAGGAAACCTATCGTTCCGCGCACTTTGCGCTGCTCACTGACCGTGTCGAAGCCGGAAACAGTGATCCTTCCGGAGGTGGGCACAAGCATCGTGGCTATCATTCTGAGCATGGTGGTCTTTCCGGCTCCGTTGGGGCCGAGAAGCGAAAAGACCCTTCCCGGAAGGCAGGAAAAGCTGATGTCGTCCACCGCATTCACTCCGGCCGAGCCAGTCCTGTCCCTGCCCCTGCCTCCCCTGCGTCTGTTGAAATGCTTTGTAACGCTTTCCGCACGGATCATGGCGCACTTCTCCTTTGAACGGCGACATTTTCAGCTCCCGCAACGGTCTGTCCCAGGGAGAGGCCACCGTCCCCCGGTGGGACAAGATGGTGCCTGAGCGGGGTGAAGCCTTCTTCACGGAGCCTGTCGGTGGCCATGCGGGTGAGCAGCCGGTTTGCAAAACAGCCGCCCGTGAGAAGCACCTTTTCGATCCCAGCCTCGCGCGCCACCAGCACAATGCCCTCGCACAGACCGGCATGCAGCCTCATCGAGATCACTCCTGAAGGCAGCCCGGCCTCATGGTCAGCCAGAAGCGCCTTCATCATTGGAAGCCAGTCAAGCACCAGAATGCCATCACCCCGCCTTAGTTCCATCCTGTAACCGTCCTCCGTGCCCTGGAGCCCGGCGAGGTTTTCAAGAAGCCCCGGCGCCTCGCCCCGGAAGGAGCAGACCCCCTTGAGGCCTATGAGCGCAGCGGATGCGTCGAACAGCCGTCCGGCGCTGGTGGTGCGCGGGCAGTTCACACCCCGTTCGAGCATCCTGGCGATGACCCTCAGTTGGGAAGGTTCGAAAAAGGGGGAGGAGGGGAGCTCACCGTGGATCTCCCACAGGATGCCGAGTGCCGATCGCCTGGGCTCGAAGGCTGCGGCATCACCCCCCGGCAGGGGGAATGAGCGGAGGCATGCGATCCGCTCGAAGGATGATGCATCACCTACGGCGAGAAACTCTCCGCCCCAGGCGGAAAGATCGTCGCCCAGCCCCACACCATCCCACGCAACGCCAAGCACGGGTCCTTCAGCACCGTTCTCGGCCATGCACCCGAGCACATGGGCATGGTGGTGCTGAACCACGACCGAAGGAACACCCATCGTCTCCGCCGCTGCTGTGGATGCGTAATCAGGATGCAGGTCCCTTACCACCAGCCTTCCCTCGCCGAAAAAGTGTTGCAGGTCCCGAAGAGCCATCGAATGGGCCTCGACGGACGGAAGGCTGTCAAGGTCGCCGATGTGCTGGCTCATGACGACACCGCCGCTTATGGAAACCGCAACCGTGTTCGCCATGTGCCCCCCCACGGCAACCACCCCGGGGGGCATGCCGGCAACCTTGACCGGAAGAGGCGCGTAGCCCCTTGCCCTTCGGATTGTCAGCGGGCCGTCGGGCAGCCATCCCACTACGGAATCGTCCACCTGGCGCGCGATGGGACGGTTGTGTACAAGAAACAGGTCTGCCGTTCCCCTGAGCTTTATGAGCGCTTCGCGTTCATCGATGCAGATCGGCTCGCCCGATGCATTCCCGCTCGTGGCCACCAGAGGTACCCCTGCATCGGATGCGACCAGGTGGTGCAGGGGTGTTGCGGGCAGCATGAGCCCCAGCCAGGAACTGCCCGGTGCAACTCCGGTCGAGACCCCGTGTCCCTTCCACCGCAGGAGAGTGATGGGTGCGGCGGGAGAGAGCAGCAGCTCCTCTTCACCCTCCTCGATGAAACAGAGTTCCCCTGCTTCCCTGAGGCCCTGCACAAGAAGGGCCAGTGGCTTCGCGGGCCGGTTCTTCCGAGTTCTCAGAAGGGCGACCGAAGAGTCGGAATCAGCCCTGACAAGCAGCTGAAAGCCACCCAATCCCTTCAGCGCGAGAATCATCCCCCCGAGAACGGCTTCCACGGCAGCCCGAAGCGCAGCATCATCGCTTGCGATTTCATCACCGCGGCTGTTCAGAAGTGACAACCGTGGACCGCATACGGGGCAGGCAACCGGCTGTGCATGGAAGCGTCTGTCGTTCGGGTCTGCGTACTCCGAGGCACATTCGGGGCACATCGCGAACCCTCTCATGGTCGTGTTGGGACGGTCGTACGGAAGGGAGAGAAGGATGGAGTACCTTGGTCCGCAGTTCGTGCAGTTGGTGAATGGGTATCGGTACCTGCGGTTTTCGGGGTTGCGAACGTCTGCGATGCACTCGTGGCATACGGCGAGGTCGGGCGTGATGAGTGTGTCGGGCGCACCCTCCCTGCTCCGGGCGATAAGGAAACCCGTCTCCGGAATTGCCGGTATTTCGGTCGAGCTTACGCTGCTGATTATTGCGGGACCGGGCTTCTCTGCAGGAAGGCGGTGGGTGAAAGACTCAAGGGCCTCCGGGCTCCCCTGAACCTCGATGACAACGCCATCGGACGAGTTCCAGACCCTGCCTGACAACCCGTGGCCAAGGGCCAGCCTGTATATGTAGGGGCGAAATCCAACGCCCTGGACCGCACCCCGAACCACAAGCCTCAGCCTTTGCGGGTTTCTGCAGCAATCCTTCATTCTTATACTATACCAAAGTTCGTCTTCACCTACGGGGGCATCGTGCACGAGTTTTCCCTTGCCGAAGAGATGACCGCGGCCATTGCGGACACACTGGGCGGGCCTGTGAAGCTTTCCTCGGTTACGGTTGTTATAGGCCCCCTCTCGGGCGTTTCGCCTGAATCACTGGCCTTTTGCTTCTCGGGTGTTGCCGGCATGAAGGGTTTCGGGCGTCCAAAACTCGTCATCCGCAATACCGAGGCCAAAATGCACTGCAGGGATTGCGGCAGTGAATGGTTCAGCCGGGATTTTACAACGGGTTGCCCCGACTGCGGGTCCTGGAATCGTAACATAATGTCGGGAAGGGAGTTCTACGTGGAAAGCGTTGAACTTCCAGAGGAGGGTGCCGATGAGGATAAATGCGCCTGTGATGGCCAGGAACAATGACATTGCTGCCGAGAACCGGCGTGCTTTCAGGTTGAACGGAGTATTCGCCTTCAACATCATCAGTTCTCCGGGAGCGGGAAAGACGACACTGCTCGAAGCCCTTGCAGCAAGGTTCGGAAAGGATCTTGCGGTAATCGAGGGTGATGTGAAGACCCGCCGGGATGCGGATCGGATCCGAAATGCCGGGTGCCAGGCGGTTCAGATCGAAACGGGTGGTTCGTGCCATCTCGACGCCGGATCCGTGAAGCAGGCCTTCTCCGAACTGGACAGGAGAACCCCGTTCAGGTACCTCGCCATCGAGAATGTGGGCAACCTGATATGTCCCGCGGCGTACGACCTCGGGGAGCATCTCAGATTGGGCGTGCTCTCGCTGCCCGAGGGTGACGACAAGGTTCTGAAATACCCGGCCCTCTTCAGCACGATCGATGTTCTCGTGCTTAACAAGACCGATCTTGGGCCTCATCTTGATTTCGACATGGAGCGCGCGGAGCGGGAGTGCAGAAGCCTGAGTCCACGGGTGAAGGTTTTCCGTACATCGGCGCGGACGGGAGACGGCGTCCGGGAGCTGTCGGACTACATCAGAAAGGCGGCTGAGTCGAATTGATACATTCAGGACAGGCCGTATTTGTTGCGGGCGCAGCAGGGGGTATCGGCAGAGCCCTTGCAGGCCTGCTCGCAGAGAAGGGGCACACGGTGACCGCCGCCGACCGGAACGGCGTTCTGCTGGAGTCGTTGAGCAGGGATTCCGGCGGCCGGATCGAAACGGTTGAACTCGACATCTCGCACCGAACCGCTGTGTCGGCACTGACGGCAGGGTATCTGGAACAGGGCCGCCGTTTCGCTGCCATCGTGGTGACGGCGGGAATTCACAGCACCCATCCCGTCCAGTACCTTCCCGATGAACTTGTTGACCGGGTGCTTGATGTGAACCTCGCCTCGCACATCAAGCTGGTCAGGGACTTCCTGCCCCTTCTCGAGGACGGGGGCTCGATCATCGGCGTGAGTTCCATTGCGGCATGCATCGGTGTTCCCATGTCATCCATGTACTCGGCGTCAAAATGGGGGCTTGAGGGCTTCTACGAATCGCTTCGCACAGAGGTGGTGCACAGGGGGCTCGGGGTGTCGGTGATCCACCCCGGTAACGTCAACACGGGCTTCAACGAGACCGGGAACACGTATGCCCCGACCGGCGATCCTTTCGTCGACCCGAGGTACGCCGGCGTGGTTGAACGGATTGACAGCCGGCACGGAATACCTCCCGTCAATGTCGCCCGGGTCATTGCACGAGTGCTTGCGAAAAGAAGGCCAAGATTCTGCTACGTAGTCGGTGGCAACGCCAGAAAGGCGAACTGGGCGAAGAAGCTGCTGGGGCGGGACGCGGCCATTTCACTGATGGGAAGGTTCTTCGGTTTCTGACGGATCACACGCCCGGAATATCAACCTCCACGGCACCCCCAGTGCAGTAACTCTTCACCCGGGCCGGAACCCTGAGCCGCGGGTCGGCTTCATACAAGGCGCTGAGCACTTCCATATCGGGGTCGTCCGCAGCGGTTATCGCAGCCACCCTGTCAAGTAGGTTCATGTCATCAGACGAAAGGTTCTCATCCCCGACCCCTGCCAGCCCCCACACATCCCAGGGCAGCAGTTCCATTCTGTTCAGAGCGGCCGTGTCCCGTACCAGGTTGCCCCTGATGAACCACATCCCGTGCATGTCGAAGATGCCGAAAAGTTCGGGATCGGCCTGCCCCGAACGGCACATCTCCCAGCTTTTGCCCGCAACCAGGAACCTGTCCCTCGGCACGTTCAGGGGATCGAAATCTATCGCCAGCACATCTGACTGCAGGGGGTCAAGCTGGGCATCGACGAGCACCCAGCTTCCGGGGTCGCTTTTCCAATACTCGCACACCCAGTGGTCAACATGGCGCCCGCTCTCGAAATAGCTGCCAAAACCGCACCTGGCCCTGGCGGGAATCCCCTGGTGAATGAGAACCGACGCAAGGACGACCGAATAGTCCCTGCAGTTGCACACCAGCCGCTTCTCCGGAGCCCGGGTCACGGACAGGGGAGAGTCGTCCAGCTCCAGTATCCTGGCAAGCTTGCCGCCGAACGGACGGATCTGAACTTCGTCCTCTCGCACCTCAGCGGGTGAAAGACCGTATCGCTGTGCCCAGAAGACATGTACGAGAAGCCCCTGCAAAGCCCGGCAGAGTGGGCCGATTTCCCGGGGCAGGTCGTCGAGAAGCTGACGGTTGATCCCCGGATCCGTCATCACCCCGTGTTTTGAATAGGACCTTAACATTCCCCTTCCCTTCGTTCAGAGCTTGTGAACCGCTCTCTCAGATATCCAAAAGTGTTACCACGGCTTTCAGGAATTGCCTATTGTAGTAACACAAAGGAAAGGTGGCCATGAACAGAACGCTCTCACGGAGGCTTTACGGCGCAGCCGTCGCGGCATGCGCGGCAGGTGCGGTATTCCTCCTGACCGGTGTCCTGTACAAGGCGATCACCTACCATGAAGAGGAGATATACTTCCTGTCGTCATGGGGATACACCTGGAACGAGCTGTTCGTAAAGCATGTGGTGGACACCGAGCGAAGCCCCTGGGTGCAGGTGAACTACGAGATTCATGAAGGCCAGAGGGCTGCTTCGGGAGTCTACGTGGTCGACTCCGACACGCTCATCCTCGTGGTGTCGGGCCCCCGCAGGGAAGTGATGCGAACCGTCGCCGGCATTGAGAGCCAGCTCTGAGCAGAGTCGGACAGGATATCGTACCCATGGCATTTCGCAGATGGTTTGCACAATTCAAGAAATAGTGCTATTAGATAGATTGTCAAGACTGATGGACCCCTTCATACTTGTGAAAAGATAAGGCCCACGGAGGGATTGGAATGAGCGTTCGCAGGAAGGATCCCGAGTACACTCAGTCGATTTACGGACTGCTGGCCATTATCAGCATCGGGCCGACGAGCGGTTACGGCGTCAGAAAAGCGTTGGACGACAGAGAGATGTACTACTGGCGCGAAAGCAGCGGCAACATTTACCCCATGTTGCGGCAGCTTCATGCCGACGGGCTGCTTGACCGCACCGACTCCTACGTCAAGAAGAAGAAACGGGTTGTCTACAGCATCACCGAGAAGGGCCGGGAGGAACTGAACCTATGGCTCGGTGAACCTGCGGGCCTTTCACGCTTCAGGGTCGAGCTGCTCATGAAGCTTCGGTTCGGAACCGCTCTTGGCATCGAGACCCTCGTCGGCCATCTCGCGCACTACCGGCGCCAGCTTGAGCAGCAGCTCGACGAGGTCCGTGAGATCATCACCGACATCGATGAGTCCGGCGACTCGGTGGACAGCGACATCCGGAGGATAGCCGCCACACGGATCGGAATGGAGATGGAAACCCTTCTCCACTGGTGCGACCTTTCACGCGACATTCTTCTGAAGCGCCGAAACCGAGGGTTGTCGGAATCGGGGCGGGGATTTGGGCACCATACCCTTGAACAGGCGCCGCAGTCATACCAGGGAATCTGCCGGATCGCCCCATGGTGGGTCCCCCGGGGAGTTACGCAAAGGCTGCTTCGGTCAATGTGATCCCTCTGAAACCATCAGGCCTGTCTGGAGGGCGACCGGGCGACACGGTGACCGGCTGCAATGTCAGGGGCTGACTTCAGGGCATCATTTCAAGAAAACCAACGAGACCGCTGAATGAGTCGATGTAATAAACACCGTCTGGTGCTGGAACCGGGTTGATCTCAAAGATGTACGGTGTGTCTGATAGTTGCGCAGCGCCGCTTCCGGGAGTCCAGAGCCAGATGTCAGAGGAGGTCATGTACATCCCGTCATCGGTGCTCTGAATGTACACTATGCCCCCGGCCTCCGGCCACCACGCGGGATGCTCGCCCTGCCCCACAGGAACTGCCCTCATGTTTTCGAACAGCCATATGCCGCCGTCGAGCGAGGCTGAGACAATGCCGCCCCCGGGGATGTAGAAGGGGGCGTAGAACCTGAAGGACGTTGAGATCGTGTCCAACCGGGCCGACTCCAGGTTCATTTCAAGGATGAAGTCGTTCTCGTCGGTGAAGACCACCGTCTTCCCGTCCTGTGAGACCGAGATATGGTGCGCGGAGAGCGGTGGTCCGACCGGTTCCCCGTTGCAGTGCAGCGTTTCGCGTGCAGTGAACCAGAGGTTTCCCTCGCCGTCCCAGCAGGGCAGTCCCGCGCTTTCGTAAGGCCCCAAAACAGACAGGGAGTCTTCGTCCAGAACCACTATGCAGCCCGTGCTGTCCGAACCGGCCCAGACGGCCACCCTGCAATAGTCCGGCGAGGATGCCGCTCCGAACAGCCGGTCACAGCCGATATCGGATGCTCTGAGAACTCCCGGCGCTCCTTCCCACACAAGGAAGTCCCTTCCGGCAACAACGGTTCCGTCCTGAAGGCGGGCCACACCCATGGCAGGCGGCAGAAGCCCGCCAAACACGAGTGGAAAGGGGAAAAGAATACCGGATGCGAAGCCGATCTTTCCCGACATGCGCCCCCTGCCTTTGTTGTCTTCCCCTGGATACATAAACAAAAGCCTGAACGGGTGTAACCTGCCGTTCCGGACCGTGGACAGGGGAATTGACCCTGCGGGGCGGCGCTGTTACGTTGCCCCTGACGGAACCGAGCCCGATTGGAGTCTGCATGAGCATGCTGCTTCTGGTCCTTCTGGCTCTTGCTCCCCCTGTTTTTTTCCTCATCTGCATCCTTCGCCACGACAGGATCGAGCGGGAGCCCAGGCGCTTCGTGCTGAAGGTGTTCATCATCGGTGTTCTGTCGGTTGTTCCCGCAGCGATCATTGAATTGGCCCTTCTCGAAGCTCCCATGTTCCTGGGAGAGGGATTCGGCCCTGCAGCCCTTCAGTCATTTCTCGTGATCTCTCCGATCGAGGAGTCGGTCAAACTGGCTGTCGTGCTGCTCTTCGTCTGGAGAAGCCGCCATTTCAACGAGCGCAATGACGGCATCGTATACGCCGGCACGGCCTCAATAGGTTTCGCGGCCGCGGAAAACCTCTTGTACGTGCTTTTGCACGGGTTCGGGGTGGGGATGGCGAGGGCGGTTACATCGATACCCATGCACACCTTCACTGGGGTGGTGATGGGTCACTTCACGGGCAGGGCGAGGTTCGCGCCATCCCGGGGTGTGCGAAACGGTTTTCTGGCAGCCGGTCTTGGGCTGGCATGGCTTTCGCACGGCGCCTACGACTCGTTCGTTCTTTCAGGGACTGCCGCCGTAATTCTGGTCGTGCCCGTGGTGGTCATCAACTTTGTGGTCGGGATCTCGATCTTGAAAAAGGGACAGGCCGGATCCGCAATTCAATGGGGGCAGAAGCAGGTTGAGCCCCCGATGTTCAAGCCCGCACGGCCAGGGGTCAAACGCATCATCGGCAGGACGCTGCTGACAGTATCAGGGTTGTTCTGGTTGTTGATGATCGCCGGATTCGTCCAGGATTCAACGGAGGGTGCGGCGGAAACGGTCCAAACCCTCCTCGGTGGCATTGTGCTCACCGCTGTTCCCATTGCTGTGGGTGTGGTTCTCGAGTTGTCCGCCCGAAAGGCGGTTTCTTCAGGGAAAGGTGATTCGGCATGATTTGCATTGCTTGCCAGGTTCTACTGCTTCTGGGGCTGGGCGAAGTGCTGCCCGTACCCCTCGAGACGCCGGCATTCCCAAGCTCGTCTGTCATTCTGAGCGGAAACAATCCGACACTTGAGCTTCTGGAATCAACTCCGAACAGCGTCACAGGCTACGGCGAGTGGTTCGGAAACCTTCCGTCATGGCAATCCCTCACCTTCCACAACGGAGGGCTGGTCGACGCAATTCGCGGCACCGAACCCCCTCCCGGGGTGGAGCCTGTTCTGCTGACCCCCGGCGAAGGCCGCTTCCACCTTTATCAGGTCATTCGAAGCGGTTCCCTCACGCTATCCCTCTACGGTGATCCGCCCAACAGGTATGGCGTGGTTCTCAATCCAAGAATTCTCGTCATCATGGACCCGCTGACACGGCGGACGATTCAGGTTCTTGATTTTCTCGCATACGCAACGGGCCTTGCGAGCGATTCCGCCGATCCGCAGCTGACCTTTCAGCAGCTCAGATGGGCGGAGGTTGCCGATGGTGTGCTCTATGTGGAAAACGCCCACAGAACCTATGCTGAAAGCTCGTCGGGAATGAACGGCTACATAACTGCAATCGAGCTTGCGACGCTTCGTGTTCTCTGGAGGAGCGGCCCGCTGGTGGCCAACGCAGAGAACTTCGTCATTGCAGGTGACCACATCATATGCGGATACGGCTTTACCGATGAGGAGGACAATCTTTTCATTCTGGACCGGCTCACCGGAAATGTGGCTGAAAAGGTCTCCGTACCGTCGGCGCCGGAGTTTCTGGCCCTTCGGGGTGACATTCTCAACGTCAGGTGTTACTCGTCCGACCTGGTCTTCAGGCTGGCCGGACCCGCGCCGGACTGATCGGTCCATGACGGAATTGTCGGCTTTGCAGAATTCATTGTTTGTTCCTATTGTCATGAGCGGTTGGATAACTGCTTTGCAACAATCGGGAGGTTTCGCATGGATGAAGACCGTTCCAGACCGTTTTCCACCGGGGGGTTCTTCCTGGTGCAGCTCGCAATGCTCATCCCCTTTCTCAACATCATACTGCTGCTGGTATTCGCCCTGAACGGCAGCACGAACCTGAACCTGCGCAACTGGAGCCGGGCCATGCTTATTTTCGTGGGAATCGGCCTTCTCGCATCGATCATCATGGGCGTTATGGGGGTTACCATCATCGGCGGCGCTCTGGAGGCGATCAGGCAGATGATCGACAACGCTGATGTACCGAACGGTATAGTCGTTCCGAAATAAACGTCGTTCACGAAGTGACCGCATTGCGGGGGCCGTTCGGCCCCCGCTTTTTTCCCCGTCGGCTAACGCATCTTAATCGAACTCACTTATCCCATTGACAATTATCTATATTCAACCGATTATCGCGTTATCGTCACGGCGAATCGTGGCGGAAGCGAACAAAGGGGAAACAGGAGGGTGAAATGAAAACAGCTGCGTTGCTGCTTGTTTGCGCAGGGGTGCTTCTGGCTTCTGATCCCGATGCCGGGCCTCTGGCTTATCCGGGCGAACCGGTTCCGGGGCGTGCGGACGTAACCATCTACGCCGTCAACGACTACACGGTAACACTTGGGGGAAACCCGAGAGGGTGCGACTTCGCGGATACCTTTGACGCGCTCCTCGTGACCGACTACACATCCGACCAGATCTACAACCTCGACCCCGACAACGGAGCCATCGTAAGCCAGCTTGCCTGCCCCGCAGGGGTTCCCGACGTGCTCGGCATAATCTACCAGCAGACGCCTGGCGGAAACTTCGTCTACATCAACAACTGGAACGCTGTCACCAACATCTACAAGTATGACATTGGCGCCACTTCCTGGAGCAACTTCGCCAACCCGGTCAGCGGCGAACCACGCGGCATGGACCTCGACGAAGACAACATGATCTGGTGCATCGAGGCCAACAACCGCACACTGTACCGTTTCAACACCTCCGGCGGCAACGTCTCGACCTGGAACCTTACCGAGCTTCCCAACGAGCTTTGCCTGCGGCTGCGCCGTCTTCCCCTTCAACGGCAACATCGGCATTCTCGTCGGCGGGTATACGTACGGCAACTTCTACTTCTACGAGTTCGACGGCACGAACCTTTCATACCTTGGCAGCGCCGCCGAACCCTACGCTGTCAGCTTCCTCG
Organism: Candidatus Fermentibacterota bacterium; assembly: GCA_963845085.1. Lineage (GTDB taxonomy): Bacteria > Fermentibacterota > Fermentibacteria > Fermentibacterales > JCC-6 > UBA6080. Next base: position 1,025,763 of record CAWJQI010000005.1, on the reverse strand, counting down.
TACGACGTGACCTACAGCGAAGACCGTGACACCTTCTTCTGGGTTTCCAAGGTCGGAAGCGCTTTCCACATCAGCGAGTTCGAAGTTGACATCGATGTTGCGCTCACACGCGACACCTGGGCGGGCATCAAAGCCTCCTTCTAGTCAATTCCCGAGCCCCGGGCGCGTTCTGCGCCCGGGGTTTTTTATTTGCTGACTGTTGAAGCCCCTTCCTCCACAACTTGACCGTGGAGTCACCCGGGCCGGAACTTGTCCCCGGCGCTTCGAACGCAGATAATCCCGCAGCACTTGCGGGAGGTTCGTATTGTCGCTCTTCAGATGCCCTGACTGCGGAAACATGGTTTCAACAAGCGCTTCGGCGTGTCCGGGCTGTGGACGGCCGAACGGCTCGGGCGTTGTTCCGGGAAAGTGCCCGGACTGCGGCGCTCCGCTCGATGCATCAGGCGCGTGCGGATACTGCCGTCCCAAGCCCTTGCCGGTCCCGAGGGAAGCCCCGCCGAAGATTCACAACCACATCGTTGCAGCCGTTTTGGTTACGTCTTTCTGCTGCGTTCCGTTCGGCATTGCCGCCATCATCAGTTCAACCCAGGTCGACGCCCTGGTCAGATCCGGTGAGTACGCAAAGGCGCAGGCCGCGTCGGAGAGGACCAAGGCGCTGTTGGTCTGGGGCGTGGTGGTCACCCTTCTGACCTACATCTCCTACGGGCTTATGTGCGGATGGCTGCAAAAGGCCTTCCGATAATCGGAGCCGTCATGTTGACGGTCGGCACCGTTTTCCTCGCCCTTAACGACCCAGGGGCATGGCACCTGCCTGTTGCCTGTCCTTTTCTTTCTGTCACCGGCCTGCAATGCCCGGGGTGCGGGAGCCTCAGGGCACTTCACGACATCCTGAACCTGAGGATCTCGAAAGCCTTCCATCACAACCCTGTTGCATCCGCCCTCATGCTTCTCGCTCCCGTTGCGGTCGTGTTCCGGAAACGGTTGAGGCGGTCTCCCTGGTGGGGCTGGGGGTTCGCCCTGGTTTTCTCGGTCTTCTGGGTTGTGAGGAACCTGTGATGGCCGGTGAATTCTTTCAACTCGTTCACTCGCTGGTGCGGGCCATTCCACCGGGCAGGGTCATGACCTACGGCGGCATCGCAGGTTTTCTCGGCAGCCCCCGCGCCGCGCGGGTTGTGGTCTACGCCCTTCGAAGCTCGAAGCCTGGTGTTGAGATTCCCTGGCACAGGGTCGTGGGTGCCGGCGGAAGGATTCCGCCCAGGAAGTCATTTGAGGATGCTTTCGAACATCTCCTGCAGGCCTCCATGCTCAGGGAAGAGGGCGTGCCGTTTACTGCGGCCGGCAGGGTCGACCTGTCACGATGCCTTTGGGTTCCGGAATGAGCGGGGATCACACTCCCGCAATGTCCTCAAGGGCCTTCACCACCCCGAACGCTTCCCTGGCATAACGCGCGCCGATCTTCCCGGCAAACTCGCCGGTGATGACAGCCCCTCCTACAACAACGGGTATTTTCAACCCCTCCTTTCGAAGAAGGCCGACCACTTCCTCCATTCGTGAGGCGGTGCTGCTCATCAACGCGGACAGGGCGACCGCCGAGGCATTCTCTTCCACGGCAGTCCTGACGATGAGCTCGGAACGAACATCCCTGCCCAGATCAACCACCCTGAACCCCGCACTCTCAAGGAACAGCGCTACAAGGTTCTTTCCGATGTCGTGCACATCCCCCTGTACCGTGGCAAGAACTATCGTTCCGCGGGAAACAGCCGAGCCCTCTCCAATCAGCGGTTTCACGAGGCCGGTCAGGGCCTGTGCAGCCTCGGCCCCCGCGATCAGATGGGGAAGGAACACCTTCCTCCTGTCGTAGAGTTCGCCCAGCCTTGTCATGGCCTTCTGAAGGTGATCGGTGACAAGCCGGCAGGGTTCCGTTCCCGATGCCAGAAGGTCGCCCGCACACTTCAGTGTTTCGACCGCATCGCCTCTGATTATGGCATCTTCAAGGGGGCTGCAGGCTTCCCGGGGATCGTCGAATGGTTCAAGGGCCATGGTCGGCGGGATCCGCCCGGAGAGGATCTGGCCTCCCCTGGCGGCAAGCACGGTTTCCGGACGGGTCACGTCAACAATGGCCAGATCAAGGCCCTCCCCCGCAAGGGTCGCAAGAAATGCCAGATTCAGCGCTGCCCTCTCCGGAAGCCCGTGGGATACGTTCGATACCCCGGCTATGGTCAGCCATCCCCGTTTTTTCATGCGTCGGAGCGTTTTCACGGTACCGTCCGGATCCGCGCCGGAGGCCATCGATGCAACGATCGGATCGGCAATCACCCTCCAGCCGGGGAAGCCCGACTCTTTGAGGATCGCCATGCCCCGCCTGAGAAGCTCCACCCTTTCGGAAGGCGTCTCCGCAGAACCATTCCGGTCGATCGGAAGAAGCACGGCGTAGCCTCCGTGCCTCATGAGGGTTTCCAGCCTCTTCTCCATGAATTCCCTTTCGCAGGTCAGGGAGTTGAGAACTCCAATCCCGCCTGATTCGCGAAAGGCAAGCTCGATGTTGTCGGGATCCGAAAGGTCGACGGAAAGCGGGGGACCGGCTGCAAGCCTCGAGAACAGCCTGGAAACGAAACCTTCCGGGATCATGCGCTCGAGGCCTAGGTTGACGTCCAGAACGCTCGCGCCGGCCTGTCTTCCTGCCAGGGAAAGCAAAGAGCCGGTGTCACCCGAGCGGATCGCCTCCCTGAGCCCCCTTTTTCCCGAAGGGTTGATGCCCTCACCCACAAGAACAAGTTCCCGCCCGAGGTGAACCACTGCTGTCATCGAAGTGAGCGCTCTCCTGCGAACGCGTGGCGCCGAGACAGCTTTTCTGTCACCGACCAGGGTTCTGAGCGCTCTGATGTGCGCAGGCCCCGTTCCACAGCAGCCTCCTATCATGGATGCACCGCTCCATACGATGTCTTCGCAGCGCGAGGCGAAAGCCCCGGGTGACATGCCGTGTCTTCCTTCATTGTCAGGCAGCCCCGCGTTGGGTTCAATCGAGACTGGTTTCCGGGTGTGTTCCCTGATTTCTCTGGCCACCGCGACCAGAGAGTCGGGTCCCACCGAGCAGTTTGCCCCGACTGCATCAACCGGCAGCTGTTCCGCAAGAATGGCAAGCAGCTCGGGAGAGGTGCCCGAGAGGCTTGTGCCGCGATCGTCAAAGCTCATCTGGGCGCTTGTGAACCCGTCGGGGCAGGCGTCTCTCACTGCGAGCGCGGCGGCCTTCAACTCCCGGGGGTCCGAAAAGGTTTCGAGGAAGAAGACCTCGATTCCTGCGCGCACGAGTGCCTTTGCCTGTGAGAGGAACTCGCGGTAGGCCTCGATCCATGTCATGCTGCCAAGCGGGTCCATCAGAACACCCGTCGGACCCATGCTGGCTGCGGGGATGGCAAGCCCGTCGGTGGCCTTCAGAAGACATTCCGCAAGGACCGTGTTGAGCCGTTCCGGTTCTTCTCCGAGCCTGCGGGAGGTTCCGCCGAAGGTGCAGGAAAGCACCACGTCGCTGCCTGCCCGGGCGTAAGCGTGGTGGATCGCTGCAAGCCTTCGGGGGTTCGATGCCGCCCATCTTTCAGGGCAGGCGCCCGGAGGCATCCCCTCCTTCATCAGCATGGTTCCCATCGCACCGTCCAGAAAGACCACGCGTTTCGAGAGAAGGCTTCTCAGTTCTTTTGCCGCACCCATCCCCATACCCCCGTTATTGTTTTGGCAGGAACAAGATAGTAATTTTCAGTGCAGGCAACCCCCATCCCCGGGAACAGCCCTGTGATCGAGGCCTGCACCTCGAGCGGAACCCCGCGGTAGCCGGGTGCCAGGCGCGCCGTCGGGCACATTCCCGGGAAACAGCGGGCCGATCTCAACTGGACTGCCGCCGCGAGAAGTTCCACCGCCTCGCTGGCTGCGGAATCGAACATGTGTGCAGGCAGAAACAGCCCGGCCCCGAGGAGTTCATCGAGGCGCTCGTCAACCCCGCGTCCGAGGGTCGCGATGAGAACCGTAACAGCCGAAGCCCCCTCAAGCCCGTTCCCGAAGCAACCTTCAAGCACATCGGGAAGCCGTGTGCCGGTGAAGGTCTGCGCCTGTGGCCGCATCACCTCCGAGAGTTGTCTGATGGCTTCGCCGGCACATCTCTCAAGGCGCGCCCCGGCTTTCGACGGCGGGGTCCCCGAACGCCAGAGAACGCGCGGTACATCGGGAACGGGAGGTGGCGCAGGGTTGAACACGCTTCTTGTCATGCGCTGCTCTCCATCCGCTCAATCCCGCTTTCCGTGACGATCCGCCTTATCTCGGCGACCCGGTTCATGGTGTAGAGATGTATTCCGGGCGTTCCCTGTGAGAGCAGGCCGCTTATCTGCTCCACAGCGTAGTCGATGCCTGCCTTTTTAAGGTCGTGGCTGCTGTTGCCGAATCTGTCGAAGATCCGGAGGAGTCTTGCCGGTATTGAAACACCGCAGAGGTAGATGATCCGCTTGATCTGCCTGAAGTTGAGCACGGGCATGATTCCCGGTATCACGGGGACCTCGATGCCCTTCTGACGAGCCCTCTGCAGGAAATCGAAGTACGTCCGGTTGTCGAAAAACAGCTGAGTGATCAGGAAATCAGCGCCGGAGTCAACCTTGTTCTTCAAAAGGTCGAGGTCCCGCTGGATGCCGGGCGACTCGATGTGCCCCTCCGGATAGGCAGCGGCCCCGATGCAGAAGTCTCCCCTCTGTCTGATCTCACGGATGAGCTGGTCAGCATGGCTGAAATCAGCGGCTGCTCCGGATCGCTCGCCGCAGGGGTCGCCCCGAAGCGCAAGAACATTTTCCAAACGCCCCGCGCTGAAAGGCGGCCCAGAATGCGCTGTATCTCGGCCCGGCCATGGGACAGACAGGTGAGGTGGGCCAGGGATTCGAGCCCGTAGTCCCGTCTGATCCTCGAGGCGATGTCTTCGGTGCGCCCGCTGCTTTCTGCCGCAGCATTGTATGTGACGCTGATGAAGCCGGGGTGAAGGTCAGCCAGACCGGAAAGGGTGTCAAAAACCGTTTCAAAGGGGTATCCGGGCTTCGGGGGGAAAACCTCGAGAGAGAATACCGGACCCGCTCCGCCATAGAGTTCCGCAATTCGCATGGATCTGCCTTTCGAGCTTCTGTGAATTGTGCGGAAACGCTTCCGGGAACCCGGAAGACCAGCGGAGATGCCCAAATATTATCTCATACCCGGATCGGGCGCAAGAGGCATTGACTTTTCGCGAAACCCGCAGGATATTGCCATCGCATCAGGAGACCCCTTTCGGGTCGCCAACCGAGACGCAGGTCCACGGTGGCAGGCTTAGGCCGATGTGCGTGAAAGCGAAAAAACCTGCATTTCACCGCCTGATGCATGCAGGCGGTTTTCTTTTACACAGGGAGGTGTGCCGATGAATCAGACTGACAGGTCGTCCGGCCTCTCCCATGCCTTTGCGCTGGATTCCCGCTGCGTGAGCATGACAATGCCCGGGCCCCTGAAGGGGTGACGGCGGTCATTCCTCCAGGGGCCCTCGCGGCCGTGTTGCAGGCAGACAGGGAAACGACTTAACCAGCGGAGACAAAAGTTGTACACCCAAAGATTCTATCGCGGCTTGACCGCAGGGGGGAAGCTTCATTCGTGGAGAACCGCCCTCGCGGAAAGTGACCTCGAAATCCACGCCTCGAAGCCCATGAAGGGTTTCGCGGCAAGGGCTCTTGCGTCATGCAGGAGAGACCTTGAGACCCATATCGGAATGCATCCCGTCTTTGGAGAATCGATGGTTCCGATCAGCACAGCCCCCCGGTGCGGGATAGCAAAAGAGATGGAGGCGGCGGCGGAGGCTTTTGGAACGGGACCGATGGCCGCAGTGGCAGGTGCGGTGGCCCAGGGGGTCGGTGAGCAGCTCAGATTGTTTTCGCCCACGGTCATCGTGGAGAACGGCGGTGACATCTGGGCGGTCCACCCGGGAAGGCTGCGCTTCATGATCTATCCGGGAGAGGGCTCACCGTTCAACGGCAACCTCGTGTTCAGCGTGGACTGCGGCAAAGGCATGGCCGTCTGCACCTCCAGCGGGAGGATGGGGCCTTCGTTGTCCTTCGGCACGGCCGACTCGGTGACCGCTGTTCATCCGTCAGGAGCGATGGCCGATGCAGCTGCTACAGCGATCGGCAACAGTGTGAGGTCCGATGCCGACGTGCAGAGGGTGATTGCGCTTGAGTCATGCAGGCACCGGCTTACGGCGCTTGTGGTGTGCTTTGGCGGAAGCCTGGGAATCTGGGGGGCCATCAGGATGGAGGATGCGTGATGGCGAAAAGCCTTGAAGAGATAAACGAGAAGATATTCCGGGGTGATGCGGTGGTTCTGACCGCGGGCGAGATGACTGAGTTCGTCCGGGAGCAGGGGACGGAGAAAGCCGCCCGGCAGGTTGATGTCGTGACGACTGCCACCTTCGGGGCGATGTGCTCGAGCGGTGTCCTTCTCAACACGGGCCACACCAGCCCGCGCATCAACTTTCGCGAGGCCTTTCTCAACGGTGTGCCCGCCTATGCGGGCATGGCCGCCGTGGACCTCTACCTTGGGGCCACCGCCCGCGGCAACGATGATGACTACGGAGGCGCGGATGTAATCCAGGAGCTTGTTGAGGGGAAGTGCGTAAGGCTCACGGGGAGCGGCCACGGATCGGATTGCTACCCCAGGAAGCACGTTGACCGCATCATGGCGCTTTCGGACTTCAAAAGCGCCGAGCTCTACAATTTCCGCAACGCCTACCAGAACTACAATGTCGCCGTGAATACCACGGAGAGGACAATCCGGACATATCTGGGCGTGTTGAAACCGGGAATGGCCAACGCCGGCTTCTCGAGCGCAGGCGAGTACTCTCCGCTCCTGAACGACCCGTTCTTCAGAACGATCGGGGTGGGGACAAGGATCTTTCTCGGAGGTGGGACCGGCTTCGTGACGGGCTGCGGTACGCAGCACGATCCCGAACCTCCCAGGGGTCGCGGGGGTCTGCCGCTGCGCGGGGCGGGGACGCTTTCCGTGAGGGGCGACATGATGGGGATGAACCCGAGATGGCTCAGGTCCGTGAACCTCGCCGGGTACGGGATCTCGCTCATGGTGGGAATCGGTGTTCCCATTCCGGTTCTGGACGAGGAGATCGCCTCGTTCACGGGAGTCTCGGACGAATGCATCCTCTCACCCGTGGTCGACTACGGGGTGGACTACCCGGAAAACAACCCCGGCATCCTCGGGATGGCATCGTGCTCTGATCTTCTCAACGGTTCCATCAGGCTGATGGGAAAGGACATTCCCACCTTCAACATGTCGAACCGCCCCGGAGCTGTTGAGATCGCCGGGATACTCAGGTCATGGATCAGATCGGGTTCATTTTCCATCACGAGGCCCGGCGAGCGGATTCCCGCCGCCTGAGCATGCCGGGAAACGATCAGGGGGCGGGAATCACTTCCCGTCCCCGGTTCCCCCCCGAACTTCGGCAAGCAATTCCGCGGCAGCCTGTCCGGGGTCGGGGGATCCCATGATCGCGCTCACGACGGCGACTCCGTCGGCACCGGCTTCCATCACGCTTCGGGCGTTGTGCCTGTTGATACCGCCGATGGCAACGAGCGGAAGGGGAGTCGCACCGGCAAGCGCCCTTATCCCGTCAAGCCCCAGGGGGCTTCTCGGATCGGGCTTGGTCGGGGTGGCGAACACGATGTTGGCAGCCAGGTAGTTCGCGCCGTCCTTCCATGCCGTTACAGCTTCTTCGGGGCTTCTGACCGAAACCCCCATTATCGCAAGGGGTCCCAGAAGCCTCCTGGCCTCGGCTGCGGGCATGTCATCGGACCCCAGGTGAACCCCGTCCGCTCCCGCTGCCATTGCGACGTCCACCCTGTCGTTCACCACGAAAAGGCAGCCGGCATCCCTGCACAGCGGGGCCAGTGCGTTGGCCGTGGCCAGGAGCGAACGAGTGGTGGCTTCCTTGTCCCGGAGCTGGAGAAAACGCACTCCCGCCCCCAGCGCCTTCCGGCATTGAGGCAGCACCCCGGCCGGTCCGCACAGGACCGGGTCGGTCACAAGGTAGAGGATGAGTGCTTCACGAAGCGTCAATCACCGGCCTCCAGTGCGAGTTTCCCCCAGGGCAGCGAATCGGGGTCGGCAAGCGCATCGATGAAGAGGGGAACGAAGCTTCCGGGTCCGGCCGCCCTGTCACCGGCGGACTGCCCCGCAAGTGCGTAAAGTGCAAGACCTGCTGCAGCCGCCTCGAACACGGGTATGCCTGCAGCGGCGAAACAGGCTACCGCGGTCGTTGCACCACACCCGGTGCCCGTGACCCGGGCCATCAGGGGGTGCCCGTTACCGCAGCTGATCCATTTTCTTCCGTCCGTCACGAAATCGGTCTGGCCCGTGACCGCGATCACCGACCCTGTTCTTCTGGCATACTCCATGAAGAAGGCCTGCCTGCCCGCCCCGCTCTCGAGCGAATCCACCCCCCTCACCGCGCCCTGGGCGCCCGCAAGGGAGAGAACCTCACCCGCATTGCCCCTTACGGCTGCGACCCTGAGTTTCTGCATGATCTCAAGACCTGCGCGGGTGCGAAGGTTCGTCGCCCCCACTCCCACGGGATCGAAGATCACCGGGATGGAAAGCTTTGCCGCCTCTTCGCCGGCTGCGATCATGCTCTCGACAAGCGCAGGGGTCAGCGTTCCGATGTTTAGAAGCAGGGCTCCGGCGTGCCCCGCCATCTCCGGGGACTCGAGAGCGCACGAAGCCATCACGGGTGAAGCGCCCAGCGCGAGAGTGATGTTCGCGGTGAAGTTCATCACAACGTCGTTTGTGATGTGATGCACCAGTGGTCGACGCGTGCTGACCAGATGCGCCAGGGCGTTAACATCAAGGGATGCTTTCATGGGTACCTTCCAAGGCTGTGCGGCAGGATTTCCTTCCGCGGATTCGAATCCGTTCAAGTTCCAGGGGTATGATCTCAGGCCCTTAGGGCCACCCCCAATCCCGCAGGTAAACTATGCGGTTATATTGCCGCCGTCCAGGCATGCCAGGCCTCCCTGAAGGCCACCCAGCCTGCTCCAATTCTTCAGGGAGGTTCGTTTTGATCGTTATTTCTCTATACCTCGGCATTCTGCTCCTTCTGGGCTGGGTTGCGCGCAAAGGCGTCGGAAGGGGTGACGAGGCGTACTTCCTTGCCTCGAGAAAGCTTTCCCCGGTTGTCACCCTCCTCACCCTGTCGGCAACCAACTTCAGCGCATTCACGGTCTTCGGATTCAGCGGGCAGGGCTACGCGTCCGGCTTCCAGTACTACCCCCAGATGGCGGTCGGAACAGGCCTGATGGCGGTGATGTTCCTCGTCATCGGTGTTCCGGTGCACGGAGCAGGGCTTGCCGGAAGGCTGGTGAGCCCCTCGGAGATATTGGGCTGCCGCTACGGCGGAAGACTGGTCGGCACCGCCTCGTTCATCGTAATGACCGCACTCACGCTTCCCTACCTGGCCATGCAGCCCATGGCGGCGGGCTACGCACTCGAAAGCCTTTTCGGGCTGCCGTACTCCGCAGGCGCGTCTCTGACCGTCCTTGTGATGGTTCTTTACACGTTCCGATCCGGCCTTAGGGGTGTGGCCCTCACTGACTGCTTTCAGGGGCTTCTCATGCCCCTGCTCATGATCATCGTGCTGGTTTTCCTTTTGAACCGCGGCGGCGGATGGTCGATGCTCGGGGATGTTGCACGGACCAATCCCGAGCTGTTCAGAAGGGGGCCGGGATTCGCCCCGGGGATCTGGCTCGGCTACATGCTGCTCTGGATCTGGGCCGACCCGATGTTTCCCCAGCTGTTCCAGCGGTTCTTCGCCGCATCGGGGGGAAGGTCTCTCGCCCTTTCCGCAAGGATCTACCCGCTCCTGACCGGTGCCCTTTTCCTGGTTCCCGTAACCATGGGTGTTGTTGCAAGACACTGGATGCCCGAGCTCCCTGACGGCGCGGGGGTGGACCAGGTCCTTCCCCTTCTGCTTGCGAGGGCGTGTCCCGGAGTGCTGGAATCGCTTCTCGTGACCGCAGGGCTTGCAGCCCTGATGTCAACCATGGACTCGCAGCTTCTCACGCTCTCGTCGATGTTCGTGCGGGACATCTGGGAACCCCTCTCTGGTGGCAGGGCTCCCATGTGGGCGGGAAAGGCGCTCGTCGTCGTTCTCGCCGCCACGGGGCTTCTTCTGTCCTATAGTCCTCCCGAATCCTTCCTTCAGCTTGCACGTGAGACCTTCACCGGCCTGGCTGCGCTGTTCCCGGTCTACCTGGGCACCTTGTACTGGAAAAGAGCCTCGAAAGCGGGCGCCTTCTCGGGGATTGCAGCGGGAGCGCTGCTCACAGCGCTTTTTCACTTTGGCATCCTGAAAACGGGTTTCACCCTGCCCGTGGTGTTCGTCGTGGCTTTCGCCGCCGCGGTCTTCTGCGCGGTGAGCCTTCTTTTTCCCGATGGATCGCAGGCCCTCGTAAAGTCCCCTTTTCCATTCCGGCGCATGCTTGCGCCCCTGTTGATCCTTTGTGCGGCATGGGCGCTGAGTCTGCCAGTGCTGCCCGAAGGGACGATCCTCGAACTGCCATGGTGGGTATGGGCCTCCGCCGCGCTTTGCGTGGCCGCATCCTTCTCAATGGGCGCACCGGGGTTGTGGACACCGGAACTGCGCAGGGGAATAGTTTGCCATCCCCGAGATGGAGGTAACGATGCCCCTTGCAACGATTCTTCTGCTGCTCCTTCCCCCGGAGGTCACAGCCGCTGCTGAGTCGGCTCTGGCGCCGTTGGGGATGACACCGGCCGACATGAACTTCGAACGCCATTGGTCTGTCTCGGTTGCAATGCCGGACTCCCTGGTGCTCTCCGTTCTGTCCGATGTATGGCTCCTGCCGGAAACAGCCTTTGACAGGATGGAAGACCATCGCGGTCTTATCGCAGCGCCCGGTCCTGCCGGAGGCTTTCATGAGCTGCTGGCACGGCTTGCCGAGGTGAACGGAAGGTACCAGGCCGTGTACGACGGGATGGGTGCGGAACTGGCCGACTCCCTCTCCCTTGTTCTTTCCTCCATCTGGGCTGACCCCGATTCACTTCTGCCGGGTCTGGAATGGGGTGCTGCCTATTCGGGCAGGAACGCCGCATTTCCCGCGGAATTCCTTGAAATGCACCCTGAGAGCCTTGCCGTGCTGCTCGGGCGGTGGCCCGGCGTTGAGCCTGAACATGTCGGGGAGATGCTGGCGCTCGCCGTCTCGGCGCCCGAAGCCTGGCTTGAGTCCGAAGTCATCCACGGCGGCGTGGCCGGGGTGCGGGGAGATGTTGTCGCCTGGTCCCTGGACGATCCGGTTCCGTGGGTCGTTGGGGGGGCCGGGCCGAATTCGTACGATGCCGGCTGCCCGTTCGCCCTCATCGTTGATCTCGGTGGAGACGACACTTACGGGCCGGGCGTTGGAGGGGTCGTTGGCGCTCTGGGCGGGGGGTTCATCTCCATGGTCATCGACAGGGAAGGTGACGACACCTGGGAATCGCGGGGGCTTGCGGTCTCCCAGGGCGGAGCCCTGATGGGATTCGCCTGCGTGGTCGACATGGAGGGCGACGATGTCTATCGGGCATCGTGTTTGTCACAGGGAAGCGGCATGCTCGGTCAGGGCATTCTTGCCGACCTGTCGGGCCACGACCTGTACCTTGCATCCGTTCACACGCAGGGCGCGGGAACGCTTGGCGACGGTTTCCTTCTCGACATCGAGGGCGACGACACACGCCGCGCCGCATGCTGCGGCCAGGGCTTCGGCGGCCCCGCGGGCCGCGGCGACCTTGTTGACGGCGACGGCCACGATGTCTACACGGCGGGCTTCAGCATCCCCCACGAGCCCCTCCTGCCCAGGGACCACAGGGCGATGAGCCAGGGGTTCGGAATGGGCTTCAGGCCGTTCATCGCCGGCGGCGTCGGCACACTGCTGGATTACGGCGAAGGCTGTGACACCTACAGGGCCGAGGTTTTCGGTCAGGGCTGTTCCTACTGGTACTCCCTCGGGATTCTGGTCGACGAGGGGGGGCAGGATCTCTACTCGGCCGCCCAGTACTCTCAGGGCACCGGAATCCACCTTTCGGCCGGGGTGCTCCTCGACCTTTCCGGCGACGACCAGTTCATTTCGCGTAACGGCCCGGCACAGGGGAGCGCCCACGACCTTTCGACCGGCTTCCTGTTCGACGGTGAGGGAAGCGACTACTACGCCACCGACGGCGGCCAGGGCCTTGCGCTGACAAATTCGGCCGCCGTTTTTGCAGACATGGGGGGCAGCGACGTGTACGCAGTGAAGAACCTCGGGCAGGGGCAGGCCACCTGGGCGAGGGGTTCCTCGGGAAGCGGCCTTTTCATCTCCATGGCCGACTCCGACCGCTACCTCGGCCCGGGGGATGATTCGACAAGCTGGAGCGAAGACTACTCGGCCGGGCTGGACATGTCGGCGGTGACCCCTGTTGACCCCGAGTTCATCGAGCCCATAGGTGACCCCTCATCCCTCGGGATGGACTCGCTTTTCAGCGTGGCCTCCGAGTGGGGGGTGGGGGGCAATGCGGACAGGGTCACTGCGCACCTGAATGAGATGGTATCGCGCGGTGACTCCGCCGTTGCATACGTTCTCGGGGAACACATCGATTCCTGGGACGGCCTCGAACATCGGGCCATCATTGAGGTGCTGAAGGGCAACAGGGAAACGTCCCTCGCCTCGCTTCTGAGCCTTCTGGAGGGGGAAGAGCTTGAGGGCAGGCGTTTTTCCAACACGGTGTCCTGGTTGGGCGAGGTTGGAATGGATGAAGCGAGACCGGCCATCGAGGCACTTCTCGCCGATTCCCTGCCACAGGCCCGGCTGGTGACCGTGATAAGGGCGCTGGGCGACATCGGCTCCGAGGCATCGGTTCCCCTCATCGTGCCCTTTGCGGAGAGCGGGAACGAACTGGTGCGCCGCGAGACGGCCGTCAGCCTGGGCAAGATCGCCTCACCGACCGCCCGTGAAGCACTCGAAGCCCTTCTGGCAGCCCCCGAGCTCGATGTGTGGAGTGCGGCGCGGCAGGCGCTTGACCTTTTGGACGGGGTGGATGATGGTTTGACACAGTAGCGAAACATGCATATTATGCCAACATGGGAAGCATGCGCTTCCATCTCCAGAGAAAGGGGAAAAAGTGAAAAAGCTTCTTGTTTCCGCTTTGGTTCTCGGCATGATCGTGATGTCGGGCTGCGCGGGCGATGACCCCGAAGGCCCGGAGGGCACCCTCCCAATAGTGCAGGACCTTGCCATCGGCGCCGCCAGCGCCGGAAACAGCATCGTTCTTACATGGTCCGCAGTCGAGGATGTCGACGGATATACCGTTTACTTCCGTGAGACCGCGAGCGGCTCCTGGACCGAGGTCGGCGACGTTGCAACCACCACGTTCACCCATGTTGCATCGGCAGCCGGTTACTACACCGTGATGGCCTACGAGGGCGAAGACACCTCCGAGGGTTACGCCACCGAAGTCAACACCCTTCCCAACGTTATCACCACCGTCTACACCATCTATGACAGATGGAGCCCCGCCGACAAGCCCAGCGCCTTCCAGTTCGGAGCCAACGGCGGCCAGACCGGCATGGCCGGTTCCTCCTTCGAGAAGGACATCTACGCATGGGATGAGCAGACCGACGGCGACACCATCGTCAGGCTGTACTCCGGCACGTACGGTCCCTACGCAGGCGGCAGCAGCTACGGCGGCAACCCCACATACATGGCCGATCCCGACGGCACATACGGTTATTGCAGCGAGTACGGTACCGGATCCTGGTACGAGAACTACCCGCTCTACGAGTCCGACAGCGCAGTTTTCTGCGCCCTTCCCTTCTCGGGCGGGGATGTCATCTATGTGAAGATGTTCGACCTCAACATCGCTCCCGACCCTGACAGCAACAGGGGCACCATGGTCTCGTTCCAGTACGAGTACCAGCCCCTTGCCAACATCACGGTCTTCACCAGCAACTACTAGAACATCCTGATTCTTCACCGGGGGGGGCTTCGGCTCCCCCCTTTTGCTTGGAGGCTTTCACCAATGCTGCATGTAATTCTTGGCTCCCTGGTTCTCCTGGGTCAGCCGCTGGTCCTGCAAAACCCCGACACCCTGGTCACCCCATCCGAAGGCCTTCCCGACGGTGTCGCCGCAGCGGTGGCCCGGGCGGCAGAACTTGACGGGGCCGTCTGGGGGATAGGCGTCATTGACCTTCGCAGCGGCGAGCGAGCGGTCAGGAACTCAACACGGAGTTTCGGGATGGACTCTCCCTCTCTTCCGCTGGCCGCCTGTGGTATCGAGCTCTCCAATTCGGGCGAGTTCCCGCTTGACAGCATGATTGCACGAAACGAGAGGTTCTGGGAGAAGCTTCACTGGGCCCAGCAGGGCGGCAGGGGCGTGTGCGCCTCCGTGATCTGGAGCATCAGGGAGGCCCGTATTGCGGAGTGGCTGAGTGATGGGGGATACACCGGCACCGCGGTGAGCGGGGTGGACCTCGACCTTCCCACTCCGGTCGAACTCGACCCGAACACCATAAACGTCGAGGATGCAATGGCCTTCCTTGAAATCGTCTACCGGAACCTTGACAACAGGGATGCCCGCCGCATCGGCGACAACCCCCCCCTGTCCCAGGGCAACCGCGAGGCTCTGGGCACCTCGAACACTCTCTACGGGTGGATCGATGAATCCGGTTCGTCACGTCATATATTCCTCATCGTACGGAAACCCTCGGGCGAAGACTACGGCATTGTGGTGCTGAGCAGCAACCTCTGCTGCCCCGGCAAGGCCGATCTTGCCCTGAGCATCATCTGGGACTCTCTGAAGAACTAACGAACGGGAGGAATCATGGCTGTCAACCTCAGGGGCAAAAGCCTGCTTACGCTTCTGGATCTGAGCCCCGAGCAGATCCGCTACCTGCTTGACGTTTCCCACAACCTCAAGGCCGAGAGGGTGGGCTTCCAGGTCTACCAGCGTTTTCAGGGGAAAACTCTGGCAATGCTCTTCGAAAAGCGCTCGACCCGCACACGCTGTGCCTTCGAAACCGCGTTCGGCGAGGAGGGCGGGCACCCCGTGTTCCTTTCCAGCGCCGACATCCAGCTCGGTTCGAAGGAGAGCATCGAAGACACGGCAAGGGTCCTGGGGCGCATGTTCGACGCCATCATGTTCCGCGGCTTCAGCCAGGAGATGGTCGAGGCGCTTGATGACTACTCCGGCGTGCCGGTATACAACGCCCTGACCGACATGTACCACCCCACGCAGGTCCTCGCCGACCTCATGACGATAGAGGAGCACACGGGCGAGCTTCCGGGGCTTTCCCTGGTCTACGCCGGCGACGGCCGCAACAACATGGCGAACAGCCTCATGATCGGCTGCGCCAAGATGGGGCTCGACTGCACCATCCTCGCCCCGAAGGAGCTTCAGCCCGAGGGCGGGCTTTTGGAACGGGTACGGGGTGTGGCAGCCGACAGCGGCTGCGAGATCAGGGTCACCGACAAGCTCACCGAGGCCATTCCCGGTGCCGATGTGATCTACACCGACGTGTGGGCCAGCATGGGCGAGGAAGACAAGGCCAGGGAGAGGATCGCTCTGCTCACGCCCTATCAGGTTAACCAGGAAATGCTTGACATGGCCGGGAACGATGTGCTCTTCATGCACTGCCTGCCGGCCGTGAAGGGGCAGGAGGTCACGTACGACGTGATCGAGGGTCCCAACTCCGTGGTATGGGATGAGGCGGAGAACAGGAAGCACACCATAAAGGCCCTGATGGTGGCCACACTTCTGTAGCCCTCGAAAAGGATTACGCGCATGAGGGCCTCGCCTGCTCAAGTCACGGTCATCACCGTGGCCGCGAACAGCGGTGAGGCCCTCTTTCGCTGGCGCGACGCATGGACTCCCACGGGATGCAGTCTGCTTGTGGCCGACAACGCCTCCTCGGACGGATGCCCGGCAGCCTCCGGGCTCGCGCTGGTGCCCACCGGTTGCAACCACGGCTTCGGTTTCGGTGTGAACGCCGCCGTGAAAGCGTGCGGCACCCCCCTCGTTCTTGTCACGAATCCGGATACCCTTCCCGAGACTGCGGGGTCCCTGGAATCGCTCATCGGGTTTCACCGCGAGGGGTCGCTTTCAGGCGCCACGCTGATCGACACTGGTGGTTGTGTGACAGGGTCGGGCGGAAGGTGGCCGAGCGTGCCATGGGTGGCATCCCAGGTTCTGCGGAGGGCAAGACCGTTGTGGAACGGCCCGCGGGTTGACTGGGTTCAGGGTGCGCTCATCCTCGCCGAAAGATCACTGTTCCTTGACAGGCTTGAGGGTTTTCACAGCGATTTCCCGCTCTACTTCGAGGACGTTGACCTCTGCGCAAGAGCCCGCGCCCTGGGTGCATCAAGCAGCATCTGCACGGGCGCCCGTTTTGTGCACCGCGAGGGGACCGGTGCCCCCACGGCCATGGCGATCCGTATCGCCTCCTTCCACTGGGGAATGTGGAGGTGGTTCGTCCGGCACAAGCCCCGGTCGGCATCACTCGTGCGCGTGCTGATCAGCTTGAAGTGCGTCTCGCGGATGAGTGTATTCAGAAGGGGTTCGCCCATGTGGACGGGTTACTCGGATGCACTTTCGTCGCTTCGCAGGGGTGAAGCGCCCACCCTTCCAGAACTCTGAGCCCTACCCTGGCCTTCCCTCCCGTATCTCGCCCAGCAGCTTCAGGTATGACTCGTGGCGCTCCCGATCAATGGCGCCCGACTCCACACCCTTCCTGACCGCGCATTCCGGTTCGGAATCGTGCAGGCAGTTCCTGTATCGGCAGGGGTCAAGGTTTCGGAACTCGGGAAAGCATCGCCAGAGTTCTCCGGCCGGGATATGCTCGATTGAAAAGGCCCGGAGGCCCGGCGTGTCCATCATCCAGGTGTCTCCCCAGAGGTGGAGGAGCCTTGCGGCCACAGTTGTGTGGCGCCCCCTCGAGGTTTTCTCGTTCAGCGCCCCGACGGCAAGGTCGAGACGGGGGTTGAGCTTCATGGCCAAAGAGCTTTTGCCGGCGCCCGAAGGCCCGGTCAAAACAACAGTCTGCCCCTCGATGAACAGGGAGAGCTCTTCCATGCCCTCGCCGGTCATTGCGGAGACTGTCAGCACTTCATAGCCCGCACCATCGCCGTACACCTTTTTCATCTCCGGTATCGAAGCAGCTTCGGGGTTTTCGGCAAGATCGGCTTTGTTCAGCACAATGGAGCACCGCAGCCCCGAGTGTTCGGCCGACGCAAGGACCCTGTCGACAAAGCCCCTTCTGAGAGCCGGGGAGCAGATCGACGCAACCACGAGCACTCTGTCGATGTTTGCCGCCAGGATCTGGGGCTTTCCAAGCGGGGAGGTTCTGGTGAGCTCGGTTGTTCTCTCCGCTATGGCCGTGACCCGAAAGCGAGGGCCTTCCGGTGTTGCATCAACAATGTCGCCGCATACGGGGCCTCCCGAATCGCGGTAGACCACTCCGGAAACCGAAGCCTTGGCCGTTTCACCACCCGGAAAAGCAAGGATAACCCCCCTCCGGCCCGCCGACTGAACACGCGCCTTCATGTCAGGGCTCACCCGTCGTGATGTCGAACACCGGAATCCTTCCTGAAAGAGTGTTCATCCAGTCCCCCGCGTGGTCGGACAGGTAGAAATCATCCCGAAAGATAACGATGGACGTAACCCCGTGCGACAGCAAGGCATCCTCGCCTGCACCCTCCCAGATCGCCCTGTCGAGGGCGACGTACCTGTGAGGGTAGGCCTCAGGCCCTTCGATGAGGGCCAGACGCGGCACCACAAGCTCGTTTGCTGCGACGATGCCTTCGGGCAGAGAGGTCGTAAGAGCCCTCAGGCCGTTGTTCAGACGTATCTCCGTTTGCCATGAGCCTGCGGTCTCCATCCAGGGAAGCATCGCCCCGACAAGGCAGAGCGCAGCCGCCGGAACACGCTTCCCTCCGGGGAAGGCTTCGAACACCGAACAGAGCGAGAAGGGGACGGCAAGGAGAATCACCTGGTCGGCGTAACGGTTCAGTACGAGGCTTCCGAAAGCCAGCCCCGCCCACAGGAGGCCGAGGTTCAGTCCCACGGGCAGGCGAAGCTCCCAGTTCCTGAACCCCGAGACAAGAAAGGCAAGCGGAAGTGGACCGAGGACGAACACTGCCCTCAGCATCAGCCAGGGCGGGTAGGTGATTACGTTCGGAGTGGAGTAATCCATCGCAGCAACGCAGTAGCGAACTTCCCGACCCGACCAGAACAGGTCCCCGCAGGCGCTTGAGTTGATCACTGCCCACACCGCAGCGGACGCAGCCATGATCAGCAGGGCAGGGATGTGAAGTTTCCGTCGGAGGCCCCGGATGCCGTAGATGAAACCCTCCGGCCTGACAAGCGACGAAAGCGCCATGAGCAACGGGGAGCGAAAGGCTCCCCCCAGGAACAGGAGCGCCATGAAGGGTACTGCAGGGCTTCTCGTGATGCACAGGTTGAGGAAGACGGGGTTGATCCCGAGAAATACACCAGTGAACACCGCGGCAGCCGGACCACCAACACAGGCCATGGCGCCAAAAATTACAGCCCATGAGAGCAGCAGCCATAGAAGGGTTTCGCCCAGTGGCCCCGACAATACCCCGAACAGGCTGAGGACAAGGTCGCCGGGTTTGGGAACAGTGTTGGGGTAGTACATCCGCCAGTTGTCGACGACCCCGTCGGCCGATATCGTGAGCCGTCCTTCACGGAGCAGCTCGCCTGCCCACAGTGTGTGGGCCGCCCTGTCGGAATCGGGCAGGGGGCCGACGATCAGCGTCAGGGCCACGAGCGGCGCAAGGCATGCCAGGGCGGACAGAACTCGGCGTGTCACTGTGGTGTCACGAACCTCACGATGTGTTCATCCGGTCTGCCCCAGCCGAGGACTTCCCTGACACGGGCCTCCATGTAGAGCGAATCGTTCTGGAGCCTGTAGATGGTCATGTCAAGCGAGTCAAGCCTGGCCTTGAGCGTCTCCACCTCGGTGCGTGTTTCCTCCATCTGAACCTCGAGCTGCCGGTTGGCAAGGAAGCCGTGCCGGTTGAACAGAATCAGGGCGGCCGTGGTGAGGAGAAGGACTGCGAGAACCAGGGCGATGTACCTTCCCCGTTTCGAATGCTCCCTGCCGCCGGTCTCGAGCAAATCAGCTCCGGAGGGCCCAGGATCCGGCGTACAGGGCGGAGTTCCCCAGCTCCTCTTCGATCCGGAGCAGCTGGTTGTACTTTTCCGTTCTTTCACCCCTGCAGGCGGAGCCCGTTTTAATGAAGCCCGTGCCGGTGGCGACAGCGAGGTCTGCTATGTAGGCATCGGCGGTCTCGCCGCTCCTGTGGCTCACAACAGCCCGCATGCCCGCCCGGTGTGCCATTTCGATGGCGCCGAGGGTTTCGCTGACCGTGCCGATCTGGTTGAGCTTGATGAGAATGGCGTTTGCGGCGCCAAGCTCAATGCCCCTCTTGAGCCTCTTTGCGTTGGTCACGAACAGGTCGTCGCCCACTATGTGTATCCTGCCGCCCAGCCTCTCGTTCATCAGCCGCCAGCCGTCCCAGTCGTCCTCGGCGAGACCGTCCTCGATGCTGATAATGGGGTAGTCATTCACGAGGGTTTCCCAATACCCCACCATTTCGGCGCTGGTGAAACCTTCCGCCTTCTCTCCGTGCATCCTGTAGCGGCCGTCGTGATAGAAGCCGCTGGCGGCAGGGTCGAGGGCTATGTGAATATCGCGGCCCGGCGTATAGCCAGCCTTTCCCACAGCCTCGATGATGAACTCGAACACGGACCTGTTGTCCGGGAGGTCGGGTGCGAGCCCACCCTCATCCCCCACCGATGTTGGCATCTTCCGCGTCGAAGCGAGTTTTTTGAGGGAGGCGAACACCTCTGCCCCCGCCTGCAGGGCGCTTGCAAAAGTCGGGAAACCTGTCGGAACGATCATGAACTCCTGCAGGTCTATGAGGTTGGATGCATGCGCGCCGCCGTTGAGGATGTTCATCATGGGGACTGGAAGGACTCTGGCGAGCGGCCCGCCAAGATACCTGTAAAGGGGGATGCCGAGGCTGTCGGATGCCGCCCTCGAAACAGCCATCGAAACACTCAGGACGGCGTTGGCGCCCAGTTCGGACTTGTTCTCCGTGCCGTCCATTTCGATCATGATCCGATCAATTCCGTACTGGTCGAGGGCTGACATCCCCGTCACGGCCTGCGCGATCCTGTTGTTCACGTTGGCGACGGCCTTGGTGACCCCCTTGCCACCGAAGGCCGGAAGGCCGTCTCTGAGTTCGCAGGCCTCGTGTTCACCAGTTGAGGCTCCGCTTGGAACCGCCGCCCTTCCGAAGGAGCCGTCCTCCAGAAAAACGTCGGTCTCGAGGGTCGGGTTTCCCCGTGAATCAAGGATCTGTCTGGAGCGGACCAGAGCTATTTCAGCCATGTCATTCCTCATTCCCTGTCGAAACATTATTCGAAGAAGGCTTTCTGCGGCCATTGCTCAGACCTGCAGAACGGGTATGCCCTCTCCCATTGTCTTGCTGTAGTGTTCAAGGATCGATTCCGGCGAGCGGGTTTTCAGTGTCCGGACGAAGAGTTCGGATATCTCGGGGTCGAACTGCTTGCCGGAACACTGGACAAGCTGGTCGATGGCGTACTCCTGCCCCTGTGATTTCCTGTACACCCTGTCGCTGCTCATCGCGTCGTAGGCGTCGGCAACCGAGAGGATCCTTGCATGGAGGGGTATGGATTTTGCCTTGAGCCCTTCGGGATAACCCTTGCCGTCGTACCTTTCATGGTGGTACCTGACGATGCCCATTACGTCCTGAAAGGCGCTGACCGGTTTCAGGATCTGGCAGCCCTTCTCGGGGTGAGACTTGATGAGCTGGAACTCCTCCTCCGACAGCCGGCCCGGCTTGTTCAGAATGGCTTCGGGTATTCCGATCTTTCCGATGTCGTGCAGGAGCGCGGCGCTCCAGAGAAGCTCGCGGTCTCTGCCGGAAACCCCCATGCCGTCGGCGATGGCCAGCGTATAGGCTGTTACGTTGCGCGAGTGGTCATGGGTGTAGGGGTCTTTGGCGTCGACTGCCTGTGCCATCGCTACGATGGTTTGCAGGTAGTTTCTCTTGCTGTCCTGGTGAAGCAGGGCGTTGTTCAGCGCTGCAACGGCATTGCAGAGAAGGATGGGCGTAAACCGCGACTGCGCGGTCAACCGCTGTTCGCCGCTGAAGGTGCCGAGCAGAAGGTGACCCTGTATCGCGCCGTAATCGGGGAGAGAAAGCACCTGGAACTCGGGAAGCCTGTCGAAGTCTTTTGCCCCGCCCGAGGCGAATGAGTCGTAGAACGCCGTGGCGATGAACTGCTCGAGGTCGTCCCTGTGAACGAGCGATGAAAGTTTCTTTCTCACCGCCCTCATGACCCGGTCGTGGTCGAGCGCTGAATCGGCCGTGATGTAGCCGAAAAGGGCGCTGTCGTTCCATGGGACGAAGATCGCCAGAACATCAAAGGGAGCGAAACAGCGGATCCCCGAGGCTGAGAGCCTTGCAACGCGCACCGGGTTGAGGTCGGCTGAGAACTCGTGGGTGATGACGTTTATCTGTTCGAGTTCCCTGTTCTTCCTTAGAAGGTCCTGCGTGATCCTGAGGTTGTGAAGCTGGTTGCCCATCTGGGCGGAAAACAGCTCCAGCATCTTGAGGTCGCGCGTTTTGAACATGTCGCGGTTGCTCTTGCGGGCCGCCAGCACGACGCCGAGGTGTATGTCACCCGCCGGAATGACGATGCCCATGAAGGCAGCGCTTCCCGAAGCAAGGTCGAAGCTTTCAGTGCCGGGGTCGATCAGTATCTCGCCACCGGCCTGCATGGTCCTTCCGGCGAGGAAGTACCACGAGACATCATCGGCCACTCCGCCTGCACCCGCCTGGGCCATGAGCTTGAGTTTCGTGCTTCGGGGGGATTCGGTGAGATAGATCCGGACCGCGTCGGTGGAGAAACTCTCCTGGATTTTCGAGGCGTAGATCCCGAGGAAGGATTCCATGGAAACATCGGAGAGCCACGGTTCGGTCGTGAGCTCGTAAAGGGCCTTGAGCTCCTTGTAGGCGATGTCGCTGAAAAGGCTTCTCTGCGAGACCTCGGCCCTTCGCACAGTGGACAGCAGCTCGCCCATGGTGAACGGTTTTGAAATGAAGTCGAAGGCGCCCTGCCTGATCGTCTCCTTTGCGAGATCGATCGAGGCGTGCCCCGTTGTTATAATGACAAATGTGTCAGGATAACGCGACTTCATGTATTCCAGGAGCTCAAGCCCGTTTGTGTCGGGAAGAAGCACATCGCAGAGGACCAGAGAGAAAGCCGATTCAGAGAGCGCCATCTGGGCCCTGGAACCGTTGGACGCCGTGACAACCGTATACCCGTTTGCCGAAAGGCCATCACGGCAGACATCGAGTATCTGGGGGTCATCGTCGATGATAAGAATGCGTGCCTGTCTGGGGCTCATTCCAGCGCCCTTTCCGGCTCCTGCTCGAGCCCGAGCTTCCTCATTCGGGCCAGAAGCGTTGTTCTCTTGATCCCAAGAGCTCTGGCCGCCCTGGATCTGACCCCTCCGCAATCCTTCAATGCATTTCTAATATAGGCCCGTTCAACTGCAGCAACAATTTCGTCGAGCCCTGCGCCCTCATGAGGGTTGACAAGCCCCTCCATGCCGCCGGGGATCATCCGCGAGGGAAGATGCGAGGGCATCACCTCTCCTGGAGAGAGGATGGAAGCCCTTTCCATGGCATTTTCCAACTCCCTCACATTGCCGGGCCAGGGGTATGCGGACAGCAGCGCGGCGCATTCCGGCGACAGCGAGTACTCCGTGCCGCGTGACCTGGAGTGAACCGCCAGAAAGTGTTCGGCAAGAGGGATTATGTCTTCCCGCCTCTCCCTGAGTGGCGGGATGTGGATGTCGATGACATTGATCCTGAAATAGAGATCCTCGCGGAACCTTCCCGCCCTGACCTCCTCCTCAAGCCTTGAATTGGTTGCTGCAACAAGCCTTACATCAATTCTGACCGGAGTGTTGGCCCCCACGGGCGTTATTTCCCTCTCCTGAAGTGTCCGCAGGAGTTTCACCTGCATGGCCGGGCTCATGTTCCCCACCTCGTCAAGGAAGAGCGTCCCGCCCTCTGCTGCCTGGAACCTTCCGATGGTTGTGGAATGGGCGCCCGTATATGAACCCTTCATATGGCCGAACAACTCGCTTTCGAGGAGCCCCTCGGGTATGCCTCCCGAGTTCACGCTGACGAAGGGCATTCCTGCACGCCTGCTCTGCCTGTGCAGAAGCCTTGCGACGAGTTCCTTTCCCGTTCCGCTTTCGCCGGTGACGAGAACCGTGCTGCCGCTGTCCGCCACCTGGCGCACCAGGTTCAGCACACGCTCCATCGCCCTGCTCTGGAAGACCATGCCCCTGTCCGGGGAGAAGCCTGCCGCGGCGCCCCGGGTGGAGATCGCCCGTTCGACCGCAGCCATCAGCTGAGCGGCTGTGAACGGTTTCGGGATGTAGTCGATCGCGCCGAGCTGCAGCGCCTCCTTCGTCCCGTCAATTGATGCGTAACCCGTGATGACAATGGCCGGAAGGGTTGGGTACTTGTCGCGAACGATTCTAAGGAGATCTATGCCGTTCGAGTCGGGCAGCCTGACATCGGTGATCAGCAGATGGAAATGCTCCCTGCGCAGGCTGGCAAGGGCCTGTCTTGCGGTGACGGCCGACGTGCTTTCGAAGCCCGCCAGATGAAGCACCTCGGTGACGATGTCGATTATCTGGCGCTCGTCGTCCACAACAAGAACCCTGTACCGGTTGGATGTTTCCTCGTTCATATTCCAACGATACCTGCAACCGAAGGGATAGTCAATTTTATGACATCGCTGCCGCCCTCTTTCCGGCTTCCGGTGTTTGGATTGTTGACAACCGCCCTTCTTCTCGGTTGCGCCTCTCCCCCTGAAGGTGATGATGTTCTGGTGCTGAGGCCCGGTGATTACGTTGGAATCCCCGACGACCCGCCGGTTCACGAGCCCATGTTTCACGAGATTTCCGATTCCGTTCTCACAGCGTTTTCCGATTCGCTTTCGTCCGACTCATTGCCGGCGGACTCTTTGGCAGACTCGCTTGCGGCTTCCGAAGACTCCGCCCTTGCGGTTTCTGATTCGCTTTCCGAAGTGGAGGCTGTAATGCCGGCCAACACAGACCTGCTGGCCGTCGAGGTGAGGGGTTCACTGTACGGCAGCCTGCAGGAAGCGCCGGGGATCGAACCCGACGTTCTCGGAGCATTCTGCGTCAGGTACCTCTGGTGGGACATCAACCCCTGGACGGGTCTTCTGGCGGGCGATTCATTGCGAATCCTCTACGGCACCGCACAGGGCGCAAGGGAGAATACGGTTGCGGCGCTGCGCTACTCACCTGTGGCCGGTTCCGGAAACAGCGGCTTCAGCGTTTACGCATTCCGAAAAACCGGCGACAACTACCCGAGCATCTGGTACGCCGACGGAACCGAGGTGGTTCGGCTGTTGAACAGGATGCCGGTTTCGACATTCGAGGAGGTTACGGGCGTATTCGGCGAAAGGAGGGGCTCGGGAGTACATCACGGCGTCGACTTCAAGGCCCCGACCGGGGTGCCCGTGAGGTCCGTTCTCGGCGGCAGGGTGAACAGGGTGGACTGGAACTCCGACTACAACGGAAGGTGTGTCGAGATTGACTTCGGCGGCTACAGCGAGATCTTTCTTCACCTCGACGGGATTTCGGAGGGCATATCCCCCGGCCGGACCGTGGAGCCTGGCGCCCAGATCGGAACGGTCGGAAACACCGGGAGGTCGTACGCCAGCCACCTGCATTACCAGATCAACGACCTCAACGATAATCCCATAGACCCTTACGTCTTTCTTGGTTCGAGACGAAGAAGCCTTTCCGGGGATGACATGGATGAATTCGCCGCGGTGAGGGACAGCCTCGACGTGCTTCTCCGGGGTCAATGATGACGGGATGCACCGTTCTGGTCCTGAACTGGAACGGGAGGGACATCCTTCCCGGAATGCTTGCCTCGATTGAGGGGCAGATCCCGGAAACCTGCGCTTCGCTCGTGGTTTTCGACAACGGTTCCGATGACGGTTCCGACAGGGACGCCATCAGTCGGATGGGGCACCTGCCCTGGTTCAGCCTGGTGAGAAGCCCGGTCAACCTGGGTTTTGCCGCCGGAGTGAACGAAGCCATGAGGGGCATCGACTCGGAAGTTGTTGTGATTGCCAATTCCGACACCTGTTTTCTCCCGGGAAGCCTCGACGCACTGATTGCCGGGCTTGCCCGCCATCCCCGCGCCGGGCTGGCCGGCCCGATGCTGCTCTGGCCCGACGGCAGCCTCCAGCACTCCATGAGGGACTTTCCGTTTCCCGGCCGGATCGTGGCCGAGCACATTCCCGTACTTCGCGGGAGATCGCTGAGGCACAATCCGCATGCAACGGAAATGAGGTGCGACTGGCTGGTGGGCGCGGTTATGGCAGTGAGGACGGAAGCCTTCAGGCAGATCGGGGGCTTCGATGAGGACTACTTCTTCTACCACGAGGAAACCGACATTCAGTTCAGGCTCCTCAAGGCCGGCTGGGAGACATGGTTCATTCCATCCTCAAGGGTCGTACATCTGGAGGGGGCTTCAGCGAAGCGCAAGTTTGGTGAGGATGTTTACCTGCGGTATATTCCTGCGAAGCTGAGGTTTCTGTCGAAGCATGCAGGCACGCTATCCGTAACGGCCTTCCGGCTGTGGATGGGTTGCTTCATGCTGGCGCGCATGGCAGCCGGAATGATCCTTCCATCCCTTTCGAGAAGGGACGCAAGGTACAGGGTGGCTTACTGCGGAAAAGCCCTGGGGCTGCTCTTCGGCAATACGGAACGGAAAAAGGGATGAAAGCCATTCTCGGGATCAACTGCTACAAGCATGACTCTGCCGCAAGCCTTCTTGTCGATGGCGAACTCGTCGGGGCCGCGGAGGAGGAAAGGTTTACAAGAAGAAAGCACGACTCCTCGTTTCCCCGGAAAACAATTGCATACCTGCTGGCCGAAGCGGGGCTGTCCCCGAGGGACATCGGAGACGTTGCATTCTACATGAAACCCTCCCTTGTCATGAGGGAGTCGTTCAGAATGCTGCCCCGGTATTGTTTCAAGCCCGGCGCCCTCAATTTCCTCGCCGGACAGGTCGGCGGGGCGAGGCGCATGGCCGGCATCCCGAACCTCTGCCGGGAAACCTTCGGACCCGGCTTCGACCCTTCATTCCATTTCATAGAGCATCATGACGCGCATGCCTGGTCGGCATGGTTCGGTGCGGGCTGCCGTGATGCGGCGGTCCTCACGCTCGACGGCGCGGGAGAAATGCATTCCGGGATGCTTGGCGAAATCGTTTCCGGCAGGCTGCGAAGATTCGCCACGACAAGGCTTCCTCATTCCACAGGACTCTTCTACAGCGCTCTCACGACCTTTCTCGGTTTCACGCCGGACAGCGATGAGTACAAGGTCATGGGTCTTGCCAGCTACGGAAGGCCGGTCTTCGCCGATCTCTTCAGGCGGATCCTGAAATCACGGGACGACTCCGTACGCATCGACACCGGTCTTCTCGACATCAACAGGGGCGTTCACCATTCCGCTTTTTCGAGGGAGGTCCTTTCCATCATCGGCCCCCCCAGGAAGTCCGGCGAACCTCTCGACGCACGCCATGAGAACATCGCCTCTTCGGGCCAGAAGGTTCTGGAGGAAGCAGGCCTCGCAATGGCCCGCCATCTGAGGAAGCGCTCAGGTGCCGCCATCCTCGCGATGGCCGGGGGAACCGCTCTCAACTGCGTGATGAACGGGGTCATCGAGAGGGAGGCTGGCTTCTCCGAGGTGCACCCCTTTCCCGCATCTCACGACGCGGGCACCAGCGTGGGTGCAGCCGTTGCGGTTCATGTCGCGAAATGCCCGGGCATCCCCCTGTCGCCCCCCGCGCACATGTTCCTCGGTTCCGCATTCACGACCGGCGAGATAGAGTCCGCGCTCAGGGGATCGAGGGTTGAGTACTCGTCGCCCGACGGCCTTGAAGCCCTCACCGCAGCACTTGTCGAGAAGGGGTATGTGGTCGGGCTGTTCCAGGGCAGGACGGAGTTCGGTCCGAGGGCCCTCGGCAACAGATCAATCCTCGCCGACCCGCGCCGTCCCGAGATGAAGGACATCGTCAACGAGATCATCAAACTGCGCGAGGGATTCAGGCCCTTTGCACCGGTCTGCACCGTCGAGAATGCCCATGAATACTTCGAGGGCTGCGTGGAAAGCCCCTACATGATCAAGACTTACCCGGTTGTTCCCGGGATGGAGAAGATCATCCCCGCAGTAACGCACGTTGACCTCACCGGCAGGGTGCAGACGGTTTCACGGGAGGTCAACCCCTTCTACTACGATGTCCTGAGGGAGTTCGAAAAACTCACGGGGGTTCCCGTTCTCATGAACACGTCTTTCAACGTCCGGGGCGAGCCGATTGTGAACACCCCGGTCGACGCCATCAGGTGTTTCTACGGAACCGGCATCGACGCCCTCGTGATGCCCCCCTTCCTGGTGATGAAGGAAAGGGCAAGGGAAAGGAGCCGGGTTTGACGACCAGCCTCGGCCGGGGAACCATCCTCTTCGTTGACCCTGACAAGGACAGGGCGGCCCGGCTCAGGGCGCTGGTTTCCGAACTGGGCTGCACCACCACCGAAGAGAGAACCGCCAGAAGCGCGCTGAGAAGGGTGCGCTCGCGATCGGTAAACGTTCTGGCGGTGAGCAGCAGCGCCGACGACCTTCTCATGTCGGCATTCCTTGAGACACTCTCAAGGGTCAACACCGATGCGAGCGTGATCATATACGGCCGGATGATCAGCGCGCAGGAAGCCGTTTCCTGGATGAAGGCCGGGGTCGTCGACATCCTCCTCGATCCGGAATCGCGCGATGCCTGGAGGCAGGCCGTTCAACTCGCCTTTTCGCGGTCTTCCCGAAGCCTGTTGACGCGCACCGCCTCCGGGAAAGCTTCGAAATCCGATGAATCCGCTGAGATCCTTTACAGAAGCAGGGCCATGGGCGACATCCTCCAGATGGTGAAGCGTGTGGCGCCCATAAAGGCAACGGTCCTCGTGACAGGCGAGAGCGGTACGGGCAAGGACCTGCTTGCGAGAAGGATCCACAGCCTGAGCGGACGGAAGGGCGACTACCTGGTTATGAACTGCTCCGCCATTCCTGAAACCCTTCTCGAAGACGAGCTTTTCGGGCACGACCGGGGTGCGTTCACCGGCGCCGACAGCCCGAGGGCCGGCAAGTTCGAAGCCGCGGACGGCGGAACCCTGATGCTGGACGAGATAGGTGAGATCCCGCTGCCGGTACAGGTGAAGCTACTTCGTGTTCTCGAAGAGGACCGCATCACGAGGCTCGGCGGGAACCGCCAGGTTCCGGTCGATGTGAGGCTCATCGCCGCCACAAACCGTGACCTCGTTGCCATGGTGAAGGCCGGCACGTTCAGGGAGGACCTGTACTACCGTCTCAAGGTGGTTGAGATCCACCTGCCCCCCCTCAGAAAGAGAAGACCCGACATCCCCTTGCTCGCGCTCACACTGCTTCGCCAGGCATCCGACAGACACGAACTGCCCATGCCGGAGATCACGCCCGAGGTCATGGAATCGCTGAAGGCCTACTCCTGGCCGGGCAACGTCAGGCAGCTGAAGAATCTCATGGAAAGCCTGCTCATAATGTGCAGGGAGAGGATCACCCTCGCAGATCTACCCCCCGAGATAACCCCGGCTTCGGGGGAAGGGTCGGACCGGCTCGTTCTCGAACTTCCGGTAACCCTTCAGGAAGCCGAAGACATGATCGTGGAAAGAACACTCGCGCTCACCGGCGGAAACCGCACCCAGGCCGCCACCCTGCTCGGAATGGGCAGACGGACCCTTCAACGAAGGCTGGGAACCTCCGGGGACGAAACAGATTGAGAGGGGGCATCAATTGAGGGGAATCCCGTTCGATGCAATGCTGCCGAAATCCGTCGGGAAGCTGGTCCTGGGGATATTGGCGATCGTATGGCTGCTGACCGCCGGGCCTTTCTACATCGTCGGCCCCGAGCAGGAGGGCGTCATCCTGACCTTTGGCCGGTACACAGCCACAGTGGGGCCGGGCTTTCACTTCAAGTTTCCCTGGCCGATCCAGACCGTGCAGAAACCACCCGTGAATGTTGTCCAGCGCATCGAAATAGGGTACCGCACGGTTCCCAATTCCGATCCGCAGCGCTACCGCGGGTTCGCTGACGATCCCGAGATGCTGACAGAAGCCCAGATGCTTACGGGTGACGAGAACATCATCAACGTGTCGGCAATAGTTCAGTACAGGATCAGCGACGCGAGGGCTTACCTCTTCAATGTGAGGGACACCGAGGGCACCCTCCGTGACATAGCCGAGGCCAGCATAAGACAGGTCATCGGCGACAACGCGATAGACGCCGTGCTGACCACCGGCAAACTCGACCTCCAGCTCCGCATCCAGAGTGAGGTGCAGCAGCTGACCGACCTCTACGGGATGGGCGTGAACATCGTGGCGGTCCAGCTCAAGGATGTGCAGCCCCCCGATCAGGTCTTTTTCGCCTTCAAGGATGTCGCAACCGCCAGGGAGGACATGCAGGCCTACCTGAACGAGGCTGAGTCGTACCGCAACCAGGTGCTTCCCGAAGCGAGGGCGGACTCTGTCACCATGGTGAACGAGGCCCTTGGTTACGCCACCGTGAGGATCAACAGGGCCTTGGGCGACGCCTACAGCTTCACGGCCGTGGCCGAAGAGTACAGGAAGAACCCCCAGACCACCGCGGTTCGCCTGCACCTTGAAACCCTCGAGACAGTGCTTGCAGAGATCGACCTGACAATAGTCGACGGCGACGCCGGCGCCCTTACCCATTACGGGCTCGGCACGGGAGGCGCAAGATGAAAAAACTCGGCGGGTGCATCGGGGCGATCCTCATTGTCGCCGTTGCATTGGTTCTCACAGGTACCCTTTTCACTGTGACTGAATGCGAACAGGCCGTTGTGCTGCAACTGGGAAAACCGGTCCGTGTTATCGTGGGCAACCGCACCGATGAGGAAATGGCGGTTCTCAGGACCTGGATGGAGGAGAACGCGCCCGGGGTTTCTCTCTCGGAGGGCGCAGGGCTTTATGCGAAGATCCCGTTCCTCCAGCAGGTAACCATCCTCGACGACCGTGTGCTGGAGTACGACGACGACCCTGCCGATGTGGTGACGCGCGACAAGAAGCACATCCAGGTCGACTGCTACGCAAGGTGGCGCATACAGAACCCCCTTCTTTTCGTCAGAAGCGTCAGGACGGAGAGGGAGGCGCTGTCCCGCCTCGACGACGTCATCTATTCGGAACTCAGGCAGGAGCTTGGCAAAAGCGATCTCATAAACATCGTGCGAAGCACGAACGACCCTGTGGGGCTGGGTTCCTACGTCCAGCTCGTGAACAGCATGACCCTCTCCGACTCCACCCGTGACATAGTCATGGCCGGCGGCGAAGTGGTCGAGGTCATTCCCATGCTGAGGCTTCCCGAGGGTGAGGGGCGCGAGGTTATTCTGAACCGCGTCATCGAGAACAGCCGAAGGCTTGCAACCCAGTACGGCATACACATCATCGACATCAGGATAAAAAGGGCCGACCTTCCCCCCGAGAATGAAGCGGCCGTTTTCTCACGCATGCAGGCCGAGAGGAACCGCATATCGACCCGTTACCGGGCCGAGGGGCACAGGATGGCCAGGATCATCCTCGCCGAGACCGACCTGAAGGTTGACAGCATCTCAAGCCAGGCCCAGAGGCTTGCCCTTTCCATCCAGGGAAGGGCGGACAGCACGGCTGCAGCCATTTACGCCCAGGCCTATCAGGCAAACCCTGATTTCTACAGGTTCGTCAGGTCCCTCGAGGCGGTCGAAGCGGTACTTGATTCCTCGGATACGGCCATTCTGAGCACCGAGGGCGTTTTCAACCTGTTGCTCTCCACTCCCGGGCGCTTCCAGGACTGAGGGTGACAACTGTCCTCTTCGGCGCAACGGGCAGGCTTGGCACCGCCCTGCGACAAACATCGCAGGGCGGCAGCCTTGTCTGTCTGAGCCGGAGCGGCGACGCGGGAACAAAACAAGCAGACCTTGCGACCGCACCACCGGGATCCCTGCTCCCGGAAGGCACCGACACGGTGCTGAACTGCGCTGCAGCAAGCTCGACCGGGGGGTGCCTTTCGGACCCGGTGACGGCCTTCCTGCTCAACAGCGTCTGGCCCGGGAGACTCGCGATATACTGCAGGGAGCACCGCATCAGGATGGTTCACATGTCAACCGACCTTGTCTGGTCGGGCGGGATACCTCCCTACAGCAGCCGCTCACCGGCCGTTCCAATGTCTCTCTACGGCTGGACGAAACTTCTTGGCGACATCGCGGTGACGAGGCACAACCCCGACGCCCTTCTTGTAAGAACATCCGTACTCGTTGGCGATGTGGGCGCCCGGCAGGCAACCTTTTCCGAAGACATCCTCTCGGGCCGTGCAACCAGGTTCTATGCCGATTCCATAAGGCATCACACCCCGATCCTGCCGCTGGCCGGGGTGATCCACGATCTTGCCGCGGGAACGAGGCGGGGGCTCGTCATCGTTGCTTCATCCCTGGCCATGAGCCGGCTCGGTTACGCTGCAACGCTGATCCCCGATCCCGCGTCCGTTCTGGCCCCGAGGGGTGTGCCGAAGAACCTCACCCTGCTGCCGGACATCGAGATTCAGACCGGCCCGGTTTCTTCAATGCCCAATTAGAATGGCTGTTGCGAGGACCCATCCTGCCATCGATTCCACCCGACAAGCAACCCTCAAACAGATTTGGCTCTTTGACCCGTCACAGGGGGAGCTTGACTACTACCGCCGGCTGGTCGAGCGGGATATGTTATCAATCATTTAGTTGCAGGTTGTTTTGTATTACGCTTTCCAGGTTTATAATGAAGGTGGTAGGACGTATGCGTTCGTACACGTTCCTGAAATCAGCGGTCGGATCAGAACCTGGTGACCCCGAACCCCGGGTTAAATCCCCCATGAAGGACGCTCTGATTGGTGTACTCTGCGTTCTTCCGTTATGGGGATTGTTGGTTTATGGAGCCCTGAAGTTCGAACTGGACGATGCCCTGATCTACGCACGCTATCTGCGTAATTTCATCCAGCACGGTGAGATGACGTACAATCTCGGTCACAGGTGGCTGGGTCTCACCTCTCCCCTTTTCACCTATTTATCCCTGCTGGTTGCCAGCGTTACCGGGAGGATAATCCCGGCCTTGAACCTGTTAAGCGGTATCTTTCTGCTTGGAGCATCCCTGGGGCTGCAATACCTGGTTGCCGGATTGACAGGACGCAGGCTTGCAGGGTTCTTAGCCCTGGCGCTTGTCATCAGCTCTCCATTCTTCTACCACTGCTTCGGTATGGAAACCACTCTGGTGATGCTGCTTACGGTTATCGCACTGATCCTTTACATGCATGAGTCTTACAAAGCCCTGTCGTATGTTCTCGGCTTTCTCCTGATAACGCGGATAGATACGGGTCTGTTTCTCGTTGCCGTTTTGCTGGAGCTTTTCCGGCAGAAGGGCTGGCGCTGGATCAGGAGCAAAGCTGTTCTGCTTGTTCCCATTCTGGCTCCGCTTGTGGCGGTCTCGGTGTTTCATCGCATCTATTACGTAAACTCATCCCTGTTTACCGCCATAGCCAAAGTGGGGCAGGGCTTTTCAGGCTACTGGGGAGCCTGGCCTCTGTCTTTCATCGATGTTCGCTGGCAAAAGGGGCCCTTCTGGGGCAATCATGTCTGGCTGTGCATTCCAATGGTCCTTCTTGCCCTCACCGGTGCCTTTCTGGTGCGCGGCAGACGCCTGAACCGTGTCATCATCACCTGGCTTTTCCTCTACGGAGGGTTGTTCACACTCCTCAACTCCCCGAACTACCATTGGTATTATGCGCCCTTCTACCTTTTCGGGCTGGGTTATGCTGGAATTGCCCTGGCTGAAATCATCCACAGGAGCCTTTCCATAAGCAACCCTTTCCGGCGGATAACCGCAGGAGTTCTCTCGATTGCCCTGGCTGCCCTTTTCACTGTTTCCACCGCTTTGCTGGCCTATCGTGCCACATCCGCTTTTGACCCGGACGAGAGGTATCACACGACCGCTGTTTTCATCGAGGAGCACTGCCCTGCCGGGGCTTCGGTGGCCACAGTCGAGATAGGCGCCATCGGATGGTACTGTGCCGACCGGGAGATCATCGACATCCTCGGCCTGGTCACTGAAGGCAACGCAGAAGCGATAGCCAGAAAGGATGTAGTCAGCTGGCTGTACCGCAACAACCCGGACTTCATCCTCGTTCACGATCCGTTGTGGGTCTTTGAAGAGGTTGTCACCGAGGCTGAAAGCATCGGCATTTATAGGGAGTTCCCCGGGTACGGGGTGAACGGTTACCGGCTCCTGCAACGGGTAAACCCTTGAGCGCCCGGTCGGCAACCTTTTCCGAAGACATCCTCTCGGGCCGTGCAACCAGGTTCTATGCAGATTCCATCAGGCACCACACCCCGATCCTGCCGCGGGAACGAGGCGGGGGCTCGTCATCGTTGCTTCATCCCTGGCCATGAGCCGGCTCGGTTACGCTGCAACGCTGATCCCCGATCCGCGTCCGTTCTCGCCCCGAGGGGTGTGCCGAAGAACCTCACCCTGCTGCCGGATATTTACGTGTAGCACCTTCGGCTCAGTTCGGCCGATAGAGACGGATCACCCGGACACAGCAATGCCAATATTCATGAATGAAGTTATTCCGATCTAAAAACTTTCCGATCAGTTGAGATTGAACGACCAGATTGACGACCATGGAGTGTAGGTGGACTGACCTGATACAGAGGCTCGAACACGCCACCACCATGTTCCTGGTGCTCCCGGACTGACCACTATGTGGGGGTTAGTAACCACCGTTTCCTTCGGATTCTGCATGGAGGCACTGGATGAAACCTGGTGGTAGTACCGTGTCGCCCCGGTAACCGCATCCCATGTGAATTCAACCTGGGGGCCGGCGACCTCTGAACCGTCTTCCGGGCCAATAAGCTGGGGGGTCTGGCCGGAGCCTTCCGGATCGCTGGGCGAATTTCCACAGCTGGTCGCCAGAAAAAGCATGATCCAAATAGCAGCATTTCTTTTTGGCATTTTGCTCCTGCATTTCATTTTTGAAGGAGGCCGGCCTGCAGTTCGAATACTTCAGAACATGTGATACAGTTTCAGACTTATCAACCAAGCGGCCATCAACCTGCCGGCAGTACGGGATGGAGCTTCCCCGGTCGGGGGAAAGCTGTTCCTGCCCGCAGAGTTTCTGCTGCGTATCTCATTGCCGGGACGTACTGTAGAGGTTATGCTTCATATCAGACGCAATGCTTTGGGCATATCGGGGTTTTCCTGTATTCGCTAATACTACCGGAATTGGAGGTTGACATGCTTTTGAACTGCATGGATCCCACACATCGCAGCTTTGGCCCGATCGGCGTCGGCGCGGTGATCGTCGCTGCCTTCCTGATCTGCACTTTTCCCTCTGAAGGTGTTGCCGATGACAGCACGCCCCTCCACATTCCGGCGCCCGAGGTTTCCCACGACATCGTCATGCCTGTCCCCGGCGCAATCGGACGGGATGTTGAGAGCCCTGTCACCTGGCTTCCATCAACCCCGCCGCCCGACCCGCAGGTCGGCGATTCATGGATCTGGTGGCTGTGGGTTCACGACCCCATGCCGCCTCACTTCGAGCAGGCCGTCTGCACGGTGAGGGGCATGAGCGATCATGCATACGTTGTGGTCCGCGACGAGGAATGGCTTGTATCGGTCGACCAGGCCGATGTGGACATGATCATTGAAAGGTGGGAGAACAGCTCGATCGGCCCCTGGCCCGACCGGGGCATCTTCGAGAATGACACCCTTGCATTCGGCTCGCCCCCGGACGAACTCGACAATGATCCACGGATATACCTGGTATGGTTCGATTTCGGGATCTCGTCGGACGGGTTCTTTTTCTGGTTCGACGAGTTTCCGGAAGGCGCCTACCCCCAGTATCACAGCAACGAATGCGAATCGCTCTACCTCAACCCGTACAGCTCCGGAGGACCGAGCGGCGACTACATGCTTGCCGTCGCGGCCCACGAGTTCGAGCACATGATCCACTGGAAGTACGATGACAATGAAGACTCCTGGGTGAACGAGGGTCTTGCCGAAATGGGCATGTGGATCTACGGGGCGCCCGACAACATCTCGGCCTTCAACGCAAACCCCGACAACTCGCTTATCACATGGGACGCGACATGGGCCGACTACATCAAGACGTACCTCTGGTCGCTGTACTTCTATGAGCGGTACGGCGGGCTTTCATCCCTGTACGACGTCGTGCACGAGCCGGCCAACTCCATTGCGGGCTATGAGAACGTGCTCGACGACCTCGGCTTCGTCGAGGACTTTGCCGATGTGTTCGCCGACTGGACGGTGGCGAACTACCTTGACGACACGACCATCGGTGACGGCAGGTACGGCTACCTGGGCGACGAGCTGCCTGCCTTCGCTCTTGGCGGCACCTACTCGACATACCCGGTCACCGACGTTTACAAGACTGTCAACCACTGGGCGGCCGATTACTACCGCTTCCAGGCACTCGACTCACTGGGCGCCATCTCTCTCTCCTTCGACGGCGCGGATGACAACTCATTCGCAGTCTGGGGGCTCACACTGTTCGGCAACGGAACCACCGCGGTGAACAGGATGACACTGGATCCCTCGACGCAGGCAGGGACGCTGCTTGTCACAGGGCTCAACGATCCCGACGACAAGGTGATACTGGTTGTCGGAAGCGCCTCGAGCACCGGCGCGGCGGGCTATTACTTCGGCGCCCAGGCTGCAGAGGGCGTTGAACCCGGCCAGGGCGTTGAACCGATGGCGCTTGGATTGTCCGCATCGCCCAACCCGTTCGTTTCGAATGTCGAGCTCCGGATCGACATGATGCCCGGTGCTGGAAGGCCCGTTGTCGAGATCTTCGACCTCCACGGAAGGCTTGTAAGACGGCTTGAGGCCGAAGACGGCCCGGGAGCGGTCATGGTGTGGGACGGCTGTCGCGATGACCGTGGCAGGGCTTCGGCAGGGCTCTACCTTGCGAGGGTCACCCTGGGTGGAGCGAGTGCCACCGCTTCGATCATGCTGCTCTGAACCAGGGTTTTCGGGCTGGAAGGCGGTGATCCGCACCCCTCCGTGCTGCCCGGTCTACGACTGCAGGGCCGGCCGGTTTGATTCACCCTGTCTGGCAATGACCTCGGACAGGTAGCTTCCGGTCGGGGAATCGGGATGGGCCGCTATCTCCTCCGGTGTGCCCGAGGCTATGATGCGTCCCCCACCCTGACCGCCTTCGGGGCCAAGGTCGACTATCCAGTCGGCGTTCCGCACCACATCGAGGTTGTGCTCGATCACGATGACAGTGTTGCCGGCGTTCACAAGACGATCAAGAACTATCAGCAGCCTGTTGACATCGTGGGGGTGGAGCCCGGTGGTCGGCTCGTCAAGTATGTAGAGGGTATGGGTGGTCGAGGGGCGGGCCAGTTCCCGGGCAAGCTTCACCCTCTGGGCCTCGCCGCCGGAAAGGGTGGTGGCGGGCTGCCCCAGCCTGATGTAACCGAGACCGACATCGGAGAGGACCTTTATTGTTGAATACACCTGGGGGATGCGCTCGAAGAGGGTCATTGCGTCGTCAACCGTGAGGTTCAGTATGTCGGAGATGCTGTAGTCCCTGAACTTCACCCTGAGTGTCTCCCTGTTGAACCGCAGCCCGTGGCAGGTGTCGCATTCGACGTAAACGTCGGGCAGGAAGTGCATCTCGATGCGTTTCACGCCGGCGCCGCCGCAGTCCTCGCATCGTCCGCCCTTCACGTTGAAACTGAAGCGTCCCGGCTTGTATCCCCGGACCTTCGATTCCGGAAGCTCGGCGAAGAGGTTGCGGATCGAGTCGAAGGTTTTGGTGTATGTGGCGGGGTTCGATCTGGGTGTTCTGCCGATGGGGTCCTGGGAGATGCAGATGACCTTGTCCACCTTTTCGATGCCTGTCATTTCCCTGAACGGACCGGGTCTGAGAGAGACCGGACCCGTTCCG
The DNA here is from genome assembly GCA_963845085.1 of Candidatus Fermentibacterota bacterium. GTDB lineage: Bacteria > Fermentibacterota > Fermentibacteria > Fermentibacterales > JCC-6 > UBA6080. The sequence continues at coordinate 988,504 of CAWJQI010000005.1, read as the reverse complement.
AGTACCGAGGCCACGGCGGGGTAGAGGGTCTGGGTGATCAGGCTGCTCTTGCCCGATCCCGAAACACCCGTGATGCACACCATCTTGCCCAGGGGTATCGAAAGATCGACTGCCTTCAGGTTGTGAAGGGAGGCGCCCCTGATCTTCAGCGTGCCGTGGGACTGTTTTCTGGGTGAGGCCAGCCTGACGATGGTCCTGCGGCCGGACAGGTAGTCTCCCGTGAGCGAGTCGGGGTTGTCCATGATCTCCTGCGGGGTGCCCTGGGCGATGAGATTTCCGCCGCTTGTTCCCGCGCCGGGACCGAAATCGAGTATGTGATCGGCCTTGAGAAGCGTTTCGGGGTCGTGCTCGACGACCAGCACCGTGTTGTCGAGATCGCGCAGGTGCTCGAGGGTGGACACAAGTCTTGCCGTGTCCCGCGGGTGAAGCCCCACCGTTGGTTCGTCCAGTACGTAGAGCACCCCGGTCAGCCCGCTGCCTATCTGGCTTGCGAGCCTTATCCTCTGGGCTTCGCCCCCGGCCAGTGTGGGTGCGGGCCTGTCAAGCGCCAGGTAGTGAAGGCCGACATCCCGCAGGAAACCGAGCCTTGCGGAGATCTCCTTGAGAAGGCCAGAGGCGATGAGGGCCCTGTTGTCGTCGAGTGTAAGGCTGCTGAAGAAGGCGTCGGCCTCGCCAACCGTCATCGAGGAGAGCTGCGCCATCGAGATCCCGCAGAACAGCACCGCCCTGGATTCGGGTCGCAGCCTCGTGCCTCCGCAGTCTTCACAGGTGTACCGCCGGAAGTACTTCTCGTACTGCTCCCTCATGCCTTCGCTGCTCGTGCTTCTCTGAAGCCTTTCAAGCCTGGGTATCACTCCCTCGAAGGGGCCGGTCCAGCTTCCCTGGCTGGATGTGCCCTGCCAGTCGAACCTGACCGGCTTGTCGCCCGAGCCGTGGAGGATGAGGTCGCGCGCCTCCTGGGGAAGGCGTTTCCAGGGGGTTCCGGGGTTGAAACCGAAATCGCGGGCCAGGCTTTTCAGCGCAGCCGACACCCAGCCGTGCGGGATGCCCCAGGGGGCTATCGCGCCATCCTTGATTGAGAGTGCCGGCCGCGGCACAACGAGATCGGGGTCGACCCTGATCTGGTACCCGAGCCCCGAACAGCTCCTGCACATTCCGACCGGATTGTTGAAGCTGAAAAGCTGGGGTGTGAGCTCGGGCATGCTGATCCCGCAATGCACGCAGGCGCTCTTCTCGCTCATCAGGATCTCTTCGCCCGTATCGGAGATGATGACGGCAAGGATGCCCTCGCCCTCCTTGACCGCTGTCTCGACAGAGTCGGAAAGGCGGCTCTCGATGCCCGGACCTGTCTGCAGCCTGTCCACCACGATGTGAAGGGAGTGGCGCTTTTTAGGGTCGAGCTGCTTCAGCTCTTCGACGGACGTCACGACACCGTCGAGGATCACCCTGACGAAGCCCTTGCGCCTGATGTCGGTTATGAGGTCCGCCCTTGCGCCCTTTCTGTTTAGAAGGACAGGTGCGGCGATCAGTATCCGCTGCCCGGCAGGCATCCTGAGAATTGTGTCAGTCATCTGCTGCACGGTCTGGGATGAGACGGGTCTTCCGCAGGAGGGGCAGTGGGGTTCTCCCACCCTGGCGAAGAGCACCCTGAGGTAGTCGGCGATCTCGGTGACAGTGCCCACAGTCGACCGGGGGTTGTGGCTCACCGTTTTCTGTTCGATGGCAATGGCCGGTGAAAGGCCTTCGATGGAATCGTAATCGGGTTTGTCCATCTGGCCGAGGAACTGCCGGGCGTACGCCGAAAGCGACTCGATGTACCGTCTCTGCCCCTCGGCGTAGAGTGTGTCGAAAGCGAACGAGCTTTTGCCCGAACCAGATACGCCGCTGAGGACTACGAGGCGGTTGCGCGGGATGTCGACGGAGACGTTGTTCAGGTTGTGAACCCTTGCTCCCCTGACCTTGATGGAGTGTTCAGGCAAAGTTGAACCGCCTTCCCCGGCTAATCGGAAAAATATAGCTCAGTCCACTAATTGCGTGCCACAAAGACACCACGAAAAAGCAGGGGGTTTCCCGCCTGTTCCGATGATGGTGCTTAAAATGATACAGTGCAGCGATATGGGTTGCATCCAGGCGAGTGGCAACCATGTTGCTTTGTTGAATGTCAGCATTGGTGCGGTCAGGTTCGGAGAACAGTGCCTGAACGCTTCGGAAGCTTGATGAATACTCATTGAATGGAGGATAAAATGTCAAAGGTCATAGGGATCGACCTTGGTACAACCAACAGCTGCGTTGCCGTAATGGAGGGCAGCGATCCCGTTGTGATCTCCAACGCCGAGGGTACCAGAACCACGCCTTCGGTGGTGGCCCTCAACGAGAACGGCGAGAGGCTGGTAGGAATCGTTGCCAAAAGGCAGGCTGTGGCCAACCCCGGCAATACGGTGTTTTCCATAAAGCGCCTGATGGGGCGCAAGTTCACCGAAACCGGCAACGAGGCCAAACTTGTTCCCTACAGGATCGTTGAGGGCAAGAATGGCGACGCCTGGGTAGAGATCCAGGGCCGCAAGTACTCCCCGCCGGAGATATCGGCGATGATCCTTCAGAAGATGAAGCAGACCGCCGAGGATTACCTGGGCGAAGAGGTGAAACAGGCCGTCATCACCGTTCCGGCCTACTTCAACGACAGCCAGAGGCAGGCCACAAAAGACGCCGGCAAGATCGCCGGCCTCGAGGTTTTGAGGATAGTGAACGAACCCACCGCCGCCGCCCTTGCCTACGGGCTGGGAAAGGGGCACGGCAACACCACCGTGGCGGTCTACGACCTCGGCGGAGGCACGTTCGACATTTCCATTCTCGAGATCGGTGACGGCGTGTTCGAGGTCAAGTCCACCAACGGCGACACCCACCTCGGAGGCGACGACTTCGACCAGATCATCATCAACTGGCTGGTCGAGGAGTTTAAAAAACAGCAGGGCATCGATCTGGCCAGCGACCAGATGGCGATCCAGCGCCTTAAGGAAGCCGCGGAGAGGGCCAAGTGCGAACTTTCCACCACTCAGAGCACCGACATCAGCCTGCCCTTCATCACCGCTGACAACACGGGTCCAAAGCACCTCAACATGACTCTCAGCCGGGCGAAGTACGAGCAGCTAAGCTCGGGCCTGGTGGAGAGAACCGTGCAGCCCTGTCTCGATGCGATGAGGGATGCAAAGGTGAAGCCGGTCGAGATAAGCGAGGTGATACTCGTGGGTGGCATGACCCGCATGCCTATGGTGCAGGCCAGGGTCAAGGAGCTTTTCGGCAGGGAACCCCACAAGGGTGTCAACCCCGACGAGGTCGTCGCAGTGGGCGCCGCGATCCAGGCCGGCGTTCTCGCCGGCGATGTGAAGGATGTTCTTCTTCTCGACGTCACCCCCCTCACGCTGGGCATAGAAACCCTCGGCGGCGTTTCCACCCAGATAATCGAGAGGAACACCACTATCCCCACCAGAAAGAGCCAGATTTTCAGCACGGCGGCCGACAGCCAGACCAGTGTCGAGATCCACGTTCTCCAGGGTGAGCGGAAGATGGCGACCGACAACAAAACGCTCGGCAGGTTCATACTCGACGGGATTCCTCCTGCGCCAAGGGGTCTCCCCCAGATCGAGGTCGCCTTTGACATCGACGCAAACGGCATTGTGAACGTCTCCGCGACCGACAAGGCCACGGGGAAGGCGCAGAAGATCCGAATCGAAGCATCGAGCGGCCTCTCCGAGGACGAGATCAACAAGATGGTGAGGGACGCAGAGGTCCACTCCGATGAGGACAGGAAGCGCAAGGAAGCCGTCGAGGCCAGAAACCGCGCGGAAAACCTCGCCTACCAGGTGGATCACCAGATGACCGAGCTCGGTGACAAGATTGATCCTGTCGACCGCAACAGGCTTGAGAACGCGGTGAACGACGTGAAGTCAGCCCTCTCCTCCGAGGATGACAAAAGGATCGAAACAGCCTCCCGTGAGCTTGAAAAGGCGTGGCAGGAGTTCGGTGCCAAGCTTCACCAGCAGGCCGGCCAGCAGCCCGGTTCCGCTCCCCACGCCGAATCGGCGGCGGGCGGTACGGGTCCCGAGGTCGAGGCTGACTACGAAGTGATGGATGAACATGAGCAGGCGTAGCGCCCGAGCCCAGGCGGTCGGCGATGACCCGAGGCGCGGTGCGGGGGCATCCCGGAGGGGTGCCGAATGCGAATCGGTTCCCGAGGAGTTGACCCCGCTGCCGGAAGAGCCACAGACCGGCGAGGAGGGAACACTGTCCCTCGACGACTACAACAACCTCCTCGACGACTACAGGCGCCTTGCCGCCGAGTTCGACAACTACAGAAAAAGGCAGGCCAGGGATTTCAACAGGCTGATCAGCCAGGGCAGGAAGCAGCTCATGACCGAGCTACTCCCTGTGCTCGACAACTTCGACAGGGCAAGGGAAACGCTTGACGGGAGCCACCCCGACTCCGAGATAATCTCGGGGCTGCTCCAGATTGGCAACCACCTCGAATCGATCCTTCAGAAGGAGGGGCTGAGCGTGGTGGAAACCAGTGAAGGTGACCTTTTCGACCCAAACATTCACGAGGCCATGATGGCCGAGGATGCAGCCGATGCGGTAAGCGATGCCGTGAAACAGGTTCTGCAGAAAGGCTACCGGCTTGGGCAGGAGCTGATCCGGCCCGTGAGGGTCAAGGTCATCCGCGGAGTGAAGCGGGAGGTCGAAGGCAGCGGTGAATAGGGATCCCTACTCGATCCTCGGGGTCTCTGAAGGCGCGGCGCAGGACGAGGTCAGGCAGGCTTACCGCAAGCTTGCGAAGAAGTACCACCCCGACGCCAACCCGGGGAACAAGTCCGCCGAGGAGCGGTTCAAGGAAATCCAGGACGCCTACGATGTGATCGGCGACCCGGACAAGCGGGCGAAGTTCGACGCCGCGAAAAAAGGCGGCGGAGCCTTCTTCGACGGAGGAATCCCCGAGGATGGTTTCGAAGGCGGCTTCGGGGGCGGCCTGGGGGACATACTCAGCGGCATTTTCGGAGGCGGTTTCGGTGCGAGGGGCAGGAAGCCAGCGCCGGCCGTTGATATAGCCGTGCCTTTTGCCACTGCGGCCCGGGGCGGGAACATCGATGCCGATCTGAGCATCCCCGTCGACTGCCAGGAATGCGGCGGACTCGGCGGGACTGGCAGGGAAAGCTGCTCTTCCTGCGGTGGAAGCGGCCATGTCACAAGCGGGCACGGGTTGTTCTCAACGAGCCATCCCTGCCAGCACTGCGGAGGACGGGGCTTTACGCTTGCGAAGCGGTGCGCCGCCTGCGGTGGAAGCGGAAGGGTCGGCACCCATGACCGGGTGACGATTACCGTTCCCGCCGGCGTCGAGGATGGAAGCATCCTCCGTGTCCAGACCACCGGCGGCATGGTGCAGGCCATGGTCAGGGTCCTCCCGGACAGGTTCCTGCGCCGTGAAGGTCGTGACATCCACTGCGAGGTGCGGATCACCGCCGCCCAGGCAGCCCTGGGCACCAGGGTGATGATCAGGACGCTCGACGGCAAGATCCGCCTGAAGATACCCGAAGGCACCCAGCCCGGAACCGTGCTTCGGATCAGGGGGAGGGGAGCGGTCCAGCGGGGTGTCCAGGGCGACCAGCTTGTGCACGTGACGGTGGCCATCCCCACAGGTCTCTCACACGATGAGAAAGCCCTCTGGGAGAAGATAAGAAGCTCCGGAAGGTAGCCTCCCGCAGAAGGGCTATATTCCGGGATCGTCTCAAGCACTTGGAGGTTGTTACTTGAATCCGGGATATCTTGCCCTGGTCATTGCGGGGCTTCTGGCAGCTTCATTCGGTTTCATAATGCTCGGAAGGAAGCGTTTTCACGGGATCGTGGCGGGGGCCGTCTTCGTGGTCGGCCTTTTTGTTCTGGTTCTGGGAGTGCTTCTGACCTGTGTTCCGGGCTTTTTCCAGGGATAGCAGCCGTCAGCTCAGGAAGCCCAGCCGCTTGAATTTAACCTTGAAGGTTTCGAGCAGGTCGTTCCCCGGGAAGTCCATCACTCCCTGCTCGACAAGAATGGCTGCATCATCCCACCTGTCATCCCTGACGAGCTGCCTGATCTTCTCGATGAGGTCGTCGACGGAATCGAAAGAGTCGTCGTATTCGCCCTCTTCGTCACCCTCGGGCTCCATCTCCTCATCCTGTGCGCCAGAGAACACAACGGGCGCCGATTCCATTGATGCTTTCTCAATGTCACCCAGGAGTTCAACAAGCCCCGGCGCGTCGGGAAGTGTCTGAAAAGCCTGCCGGGCGGCTGCAACGGCCTGCTTAACCTCGCCTTTCTCCAAACGCTTCCTGGCAACTGAGACGAGGGTCTCGGCCTGAAGCGTTGTGGAAAGGGAGGTCAGTCTCTCCTCGACGATTGCACTGTCGGGAAAGAGCTGCTTCGCCTTTTTCAGATATGCCAGTGCCCTCGCGTTGTCACCGGCCTGACGGCACTGCTCGGAAAGGTCAAGCGCTTTTTCCAGCCTGGGGTCAATGGCCATTGGATCGGTCCTTTCGGGAAGTCTGACGGAGTCGTTCACCGCGGTGGCCTGACTGGGCCTGGATGCGATGCCGCCCTCCTCCATGGACAGAATTGTTTCAGTTATCACCCGCTCATCGGGGTCAAGGGCGAGGGCTTTGCGAATGAGTTCGAGCGCCTGTTCACGGCTGCCCGAAAGAGCATTCCTACGGGCATCCCTGATCAAGTCCCGCACCCTGTCCTGATCGGTCACTGATACCAACCCTCCGAAGAGTATCGGCCTGGAAGAAATACCACACACAAGGCAGGATGCAATATAATCACAGTGCTTTGCGGAAAAAGCCCCCAGCCCGTTGAGAGGTCTCCAGAATGCATCTTTCGAAGGTGTTTGCCCGGTTAAGGCCCGCCCCGAGAATGATCAGCAGCGGTGCCCGATCTGTCAGGTTCATTGACCTTTCCCTCAGGGACGGACAGCAGTCCCTGCTGGCAACCAGGATGTCCACGGACCAGGTGATGAGGCTCATGGGCCCCGTGCTTGACACGGGGGTGCGGCTTCTCGAGGTCTGGGGCGGTGCCGTTCTCGACAGTGCTATGAGGTTCCTCGACGAAAACCCCTTCGACAGACTTTCCAGAATGAGCGAGAAAGCCCGCCCGTACGGCGCCGGTCTGAGAACCCTTTCCCGGGGGCAGAACCTTTTCGGCTACGATCCCTATCCCGACGACATCGTGAAGGATTTCAACAGAGAGGCCGTGAAAGCCGGAACGACCGTGATGCGGATATTCGATGCCCTCAACTACTCCCCCAACTTTCGCGCCGCGCTGGCAGGCGTGAGGGAGGCTGGCGGCACTTTCGACGCGGCGGTCTGCTACACCACCGGAACGCCCTACGACACTGACCATTTCGTCAGGAAGGCGCTCGAGCTCGAGGAAATGGGCGCCGACATGATCAGTGACAAGGACATGGCGGGCCTGAAGTCACCGGTGGCCGCGTGGGAGTACTACAGCGGACTCAAAAAGAGGCTTTCCGTTCCCGTGGTCAGCCATACCCACTGCACGCCGGGCTACGGCCATATTTCCGCCCTCATCGCGATGCTGTGCGGTGTTGACATGATCGACACGGCATTCCTGCCGCTCGCCGGCGGAAGCTCGCACCCTTCAGCCGAGCTTCTCGGCATTTTTGCCGAGGTGCTGGGCATCGATACCGGGCTTGACCTGTCCGAAAAAACGCTTGAGCCCCTTCACAGGGAGATGCGAAGCGTAGTGGAGGAGGCGGAGAAGCAGTTCGGCCTGAAGGTCCACCGTTCGGTCTGGCCAGGGCGCGAAGCGCTTCTGCCTCTTGCCGGGGAGACGATTGCCCACCTTGAGAAGGGAAGCGTTGAAAAGGCGCTTGAAACCATACACGGGATGGAGGCCATGTGCGGCTTCCCGCCGCCGAACATCAAAGTTCTCGAGGCCCAGATACCGGGCGGCATGTACTCGAACTTCGTGAATCAGCTCGCCCGTGACGGCAAGTCGGAGTACCTGGGCCGTGCACTCGAAGCGGTGCAGGAGGTCAGGCAGAAGGCGGGATGGTGCCCGCTCGTCACGCCGACGAGCCAGATCGTCGGGGTGAAGGCCTATTTTACGGCCATGGGCAAGGACGTGAACCCGGTGCAGTTCGTAAACCTTATCGCCGGTTACTATGGGAAAACCCCGTTCCCCGTCGATCCCGCGTACAGACAGGAAGTCTGTGGTTTCAGCGATGAACGCGAATACGATTCGTCGTCGTTCGACAGGGAGATCCCGATCGCAGCCGGGACAAGGCTTCCCCTGGCGGAAACCCCGCAGGAAAAGATGCTCTACTACCTTTTCCCCGACAGCTCGGGAAAGGCCTTTCTCGAGAAGAAGAGACAGGCTCAGTGGGGCGTCAGGGAGGCTGAGGTTCGGGAACGCGAGTCGCGCGTGCTTGAGGCCCGCCGGGAGAAACTGCGCAGTGAAGCCCTTCTGAACAGGTTCTCGGAAGACATGGACACTCTTTCGGAAAGGCTTTCAAGCACCGTCGGAGCGGCGGGCGAAGAACAGGATCCCGACAACCTCGACCAGATCGCCGGCCTTGTCTCCAACGACCGGGATTGACTCGGGGAGCGGCTGAGCCAATATTTCCTTCATGCGTGGAGTGATTTGAGGCGTATTGCAACCACGGTAAAAAAAGTGCTAAAATGCCGCCAGCTGTGCCTCAAGCCGTCGGCCGACGGCTTTTTTTCGTTACGGAGGTTATCATGAGAAAGCTCTTCACCAGCGAGTCCGTTTCCGAGGGCCACCCCGACAAGGTCTGCGATCAGATATCCGATGCCGTGCTCGATGCCCATCTCGCTCTTGACCCTGACAGCCATGTTGCCTGCGAGACGCTTGTGACGACCAACTTCTGCCTTGTTGCCGGGGAAGTTCGCTCAAGCGGCCGGGTCGACTACCTCGATGTTGCCCGTGAGACAGTGCGGTCAATCGGTTACGATATTCCGGGCATAGGCTTCTGTGCCGACGAAGTGGAATACCAGGTCAGGATCCACGCCCAGTCGCAGGACATCAACAACGGCGTTACCTCGAATCAGGGCGCGGGAGACCAGGGCATGATGTTCGGTTTTGCGTGCACTGAAACAAAGGCGCTCATGCCCTACCCGATCCACCTCGCCCACAGGCTGTTGGAGAAGCTGTCGGCCGAAAGGCGCATTGGGAACCTTCCCTGGGCGAGACCCGACGCCAAAAGCCAGGTGACGGTCCAGTACGATGGCGACCGCCCAGTGGCGATCACCGAGATACTCATGTCTGTTCACCATGCCGAAGACGCAACCAACGATGAGATGAGCCGTGAGATCCGCAGCAAGGTGGTCGAGCCCGTTCTCGATGTCATCTCCCCAAGCCTTGAGTGGTCGGGCAAGCTGCTTTACAATCCGTCCGGACGTTTCGTCATCGGGGGCCCCAACGGCGATACCGGTCTCACCGGCCGGAAGATCATCGTTGACACCTACGGCGGCGCGGGCAGGCACGGGGGCGGAGCCTTCAGCGGCAAGGACAGCACAAAGGTTGACAGGTCGGCCGCCTACATGGCCCGTTACATTGCGAAGAACATCGTTGCCGCAGGCGTCGCTGACCGCTGTGAGATCCAGCTCGCGTACGCCATCGGCTACCCCGATCCGCTGAGCATCAGGGTCGACACCTTCGGGACTGAGAAGGTCGGAGACCTCAGGCTCGTTGAGAAGGCCATCCGTGATATCTTCCCCCTTCGACCCTATGGCATCATCGAAGAGCTGGGGCTCAGGAATCCGATCTTCCGCAAAACGGCAACCTTCGGGCATTTTGGAAGGGTGAACGGCGGCGACGGCTCGTTCAGGTGGGAAAGAACCGACAAGGCCGGCGAGCTTTCGGCGCTGCTTCTCAAGTAGGGAAGTGTTATTCCTCATCGTTTTCGCGATACTGCTGGCAGGCACCTCCGGGGCCGATGACCTCGACCGGAGGCTTGAAGAGGCCAGGCTTCGCCTCGAAGTGCTTGAGAGCCGCGACGCGGGTGCGAGGGAGGTGCTTCTTGCCCTGCACGAACATCTTGCAGCCGCAAGAGACTACTACAACGAGCTTGTCCTGAGGGAAGCCGGGATCACGATGGCCATCGATGAGATCAACGGCAGGTGGATGCTTGAGGATTCCGCCCGCACGATTCTCGAAGACGGTCTCGCGGATTACCTTGTATACCTTTACTCACAGCGGTCCCGTGTGTCCCCGGCCCTGCTTTTTTCGAGGGGTGGAGTACAGATGCTGGTCAGGAGGAGGGTGTACCTCGATCACCTGGCGAGAAGAGCCGCTTCACAGGTTGAACTGCTCACCCAGAGCAGCGACAGCCTTGCACATTACCGCGATTCGCTTGAAACCCTGCGGACCAGCGTCCGAACCCTAAGGGTCGAGATGGAGGAGCTGCAGGAAAGGATCTACGGGGAGGAGGAGCGTCAGGCTCTTCTCCGATTGAGCCTTCGCGACGAGATAAGCGCTGCTGCTGAATCCGCCTCCGTTCTTGAAACGCAGAGACGGGAACTCACGGCTCTGGTCACCGACCTTCGGGCTTCATCGCCGTCTACTTCCGGGGCATCCCAGTCGCTTCCGCTGCCGGGGGGTGACTCGTACTTCGAGGTGTCCCGGGGAAGCATACCATGGCCGGGACGGGGTTCCATCGTCCGAAGCTTCGGTGTCGAGCGTGACCCCGTGTACGGCACGGAAACCGTCTGTGACGGTGTGAGCATTGCCACCGCCCCCGATGAATCGGTTCGGGCATTGGCAGGGGGGGCGGTTGTCTTCTCACGGGAGTTCATGAGCATGGGGCGCATGGTCGTGCTCGACCACCAGGACGGCTGGTTCACCATCTACGGCCATCTGGGGGATTTGAGCGTTGCACGGGGGGACTCCGTGTCACAGGGGACAATTGTCGGGACCGTTGGGCCTCTTCCGGGCGGAAGGCCCGGTTACTACATCGAGATGAGAAGGGGAGCCGAGCCGGTCGATCCCACACAATTCCTGGAGCCCGGACCGTGAAGCCCTTCCTTTCGATACTCGGCCAGTCCGGAGCAAGGAGCCTGCTCGCATCGGCCGTTGAATCGGAGAGGCTCGCACATGCCTACCTTCTCGCAGGGCCTGAGGGCTGCGGCCGTTTTTCCATGGCGCTCGACCTCGCGGCGTGCCTGATCTGCCCCGGGGACCCCGCTGGTTTCTGCGGGGAGTGCAATCACTGCAAGAGGGTTTTTGCCATGAACCATCCGGATGTTCGGATCACAATCCCCAAAACGGCCTCTGTTACAGTTGATGATGAGGCGGCGCTAATCGCTTCCAGGGTAGCCGACGGTGTGACCCCGCTCAGGTTTCCGGGCAACACCGGGATATCCATCGGGCAGGTGCGCGAGATGGAAGCCAGGCTCGCAAGAAAGTCCTTCGAGGGAAGGGGACATGTGGAGATTATCCTCGACGCCCACCTGATGCGGCGCGAGGCTGCGAACGCACTGCTGAAGACCCTTGAGGAACCCCCTGAAAAAACCCTTCTCATCCTCACTACATCATTTCTCTCCGGAGTCCTTCCCACGGTGAGGTCACGGTCCCATTGCGCGAGATTGGGAACGCTTGGCTTCGACGAGGTCAGGAGCATACTGCTCTCGAGAACCCGCCTCAGCCCCGAAGATGCAGGGTCGCTGGCCCTGGCCAGCGGAGGAAGCCCGGGAAGGGCACTTGTGAAAGCCATGCAGTGGGCCGGCGGGGATGAGAACAGGGCCCTGGGGGTTCTTCAATCCATCAGGTCAATTCATGACCCCGGCGAATTGTTATCCTATGCTGGTGAGCTTGCCAGGGAGATGGGACGGGAGGGGTTGCTCGACCTTTGCAGGGAGATTGCCGCTGCGGCGCACGACCTCAGAAGGCGCAATGCTGGGAAAGCTCCCGTGAGCTGCAGGATGGATTCCGGAGGAGAGTTCTCCGATGACTTTCTGGAACAGGTGCAGGAGCAGTTCAACCGGTGCGGCGTGAGGCTCCGGGCGAACGGTTCACCTGCCATGGCTTTGGAAGCCGCAGTTCTCTCATTGGGCGGACAAGGATCGAAATGACTGAACAGGTTGTCCTGGAGATACTCCAGGTTGTTTTCAAGGCGGGACGGAAAGGGTTCTACCGCAACGCACACCGGCTTCCCGTAAGCAACGGGAGTCTGGCTGTTCTGCAGGTGGACCGGGGGCTGGATATCGGGAGGGTTCTTTCCAAACTTCCCGTCACCGACGAGCTTTTGGAGCAGTGTGCCGGCGACTACGTCCGGGAGGCCACGGAAGATGATCTGGAGCAGCTTCGGGCCAACGGGGATTTTGAGAGGTCGGTGCTTGATTACTGCCGCGAACGCATCGATGCGAGAAAGCTCGACATGAAGCTGTCGGACTGCGAGGTGCAGCTTGACAGGAACCGGATCAGGGTTTACTTCACCGCAGACCAGCGAACGGACTTCAGGGGTCTGGTGAGGGACCTTGCCGCGTGTTACCGGGCCCGTATCGAGATGAGACAGATCGGCATCCGTGACGACGCGAGGCACAAGGGCGGTCTCGGCATCTGCGGGAGGGCGTTGTGCTGTGCAGGGTTTCTTGATGATTTCCAGTCCGTGACCCTGAAGATGGTGCGCACGCAGAACCTTTCCCTGAACCCCTCCAAGGTGTCGGGCACCTGCGGAAGGCTCATGTGCTGTCTTGCGTATGAATCCGAATTCTATCAGCAGGCCCAGAAGAGCTATCCACAGCCGGGGCAGAAAGTTGACCTGATGGGTGCCCCCTGCGAGGTGGTCGGTTCGGATATCTTCCACGAAACCGTCACCGTCCGGTGTGAAGGATCCCAGGAGGCCGAGACGCTTGCCCTCGATGAGTTCCAGAAGCGGAGGAAGATGGAGCAGCCCCTGCCCCCTGCAAAACCGGAGGTTAAACCGGTTGTCGAGGAAAAGGGCGCAGAGGCTCCGGAAGCGGCCCGCAAACGCCGAAGAAGAAGGCGCAGGCCATCCGGCGCCGAGAAGGAGAGGACCCCGTAACATGGCAAGGTACATGGTGACAAGTGCACTGCCTTACGCAAACGGCCCCCTGCACCTTGGGCATCTTGCCGGCGCCTACCTGCCGGCCGACATCTTTGTAAGGTATCTGCGCATGAATGGGCACGACGTGGTGTACGCCTGCGGCACCGACGAGCACGGCGTTCCCATTACCATAACGGCGGAGAAGCTGGGGCTCACCCCGAGGGAAACGGTTGACAGGTTCCACAGGGTCATCAGTGACGACTTCAATGCCTTCGGGATTTCCTTCTCCAACTTTTCCCGGACAACGACGGATGAGCACCGCGAATTCGCCCAGTCGATCTTCCTCCGCCTGCTCTCCCTCGGACACATTGAGCCCCGGTCGATGAAACAGCTGTACTGCCCCAGGTGCGAGAGGTTCCTTCCGGATCGTTACATCGGGGGAACCTGCCCCAAATGCGGGTGTACGGGTGCGCGCGGCGACCAGTGCGAAGCCTGCGGAACCTGGACCGAGCCTCTTGAGCTCATCGATCCGAAGTGCAGCATCTGTGGCGGGACTCCCGTCGTGCGTGAGACGAAGCACTGGTTCCTGCTGCTCGACAGATTCCAGGACTGGATGGTCAGCTGGCTGGATTCCAGGGAAGACTGGAAGGACAACGTCCTCAACTACTGCCGGGGCTGGCTGAAAGACGGTCTGCGTGAGAGGGCCATCACGAGGGACCTCGACTGGGGTGTTCCGGTGCCCCTGCCCGAGGCGGGCGGCAAGGTGCTTTATGTATGGTTCGAAGCGCTCCTTGGCTACATCAGCAGCACCCGGGAATACTTCCGCCTCCGGGGCGAGCCCGACGGCTGGGAACCCTACTGGAAAAGCCCCGACACACGGCTTGTTCATTTCATTGGCAAGGACAACATCGTCTTCCATTGCATCATAGAACCGGCGATCCTGCACGGGGCGGGAGGTTTCATCCTCCCTTGGAACGTTCCGGCCAATGAATTCCTCAACATCCAGGGGCAGAAATTCAGCACCAGCAGGGGAACGGCGATCTGGATGAGGGACTATCTCGCCCACTTTCCCGCCGATCCCATGAGGTATGCCCTTGCTGTGAACGCCCCTGAAACCCGTGACACGGATTTCACATGGGACGAATTCCGGTCCAGGAACAATGAACTCGCCGATGTGCTGGGCAATTTCGTCAACCGCACATTGAAGTTCACGGCCTCGAAACTCGGCGGGGTTGTACCGGAAGCCGAACCGGCTCCGGAGCTTATGGCTGTCGCTGCCCGGGGGTCCGCCCAGGTCGGCGAACTCATAGAGAAGTTCAGGTTCAAGCTGGCCGCATCCGCTGCCATGGAGATCGCGCGCGAGGGGAACAGGTTCTTCGACGCCAGACAACCCTGGACAACGGTAAAGACCGATCCCGACGGCTGTCGGCGTGACATTGCGGGCTGTCTCAACTTCTGCGCCTCGCTCCGGACGATATTCGCGCCGTTCCTTCCCGAAACGGCCCGGAGGATTGGCGCGATGCTTCGCACGGGTGAGCCGGTCTGGTCCGACGCGGGAAGAACGCTTCTTGAACCGGGCGCCCCGCTTGGAACACCCGAGATCCTCTTCACAAAACTGGAGGAGGGGTTCCAGAAGGTGATGGACCCGCCTGTTGAAAGTGCACCCGATGCAGCGGAGCCAAAGGAGTGCAAGCCCCCTGTGGATTTCGATGACTTCATGAAGGTCGACCTAAGGGTGGGGCAGGTCATCGAGGTCAGCCCGATCAAGGGCGCCGACAAACTCTACCGCCTCCTTGTCGATGTCGGCGAAGGCTCACCCAGGCAGATCGTGGCAGGGCTCAGGCTGCACTACAAACCCGAGGAGCTGCTTGACAGGATGGTTGTTGTTGTGGCGAACCTGAAGCCCGCACTCCTCCGGGGAGTGGAGAGCCGCGGAATGCTTCTCGCCAGCGACGGTGCAGGAGGGGTGAGGCTCGTCATGCCTTCCCCCGGGGCGATACCCGGAGACGGGATCCGCTAGACCGTGTCAACGCGGCCCCTCAGAGTACTCGACATCAATAACTTCTACAGCCCTTCGGGGGGCGGCATCCGTGTGTATCATCATGAGAAGTTCAGATGGTGCCGGAAGAAGGGGCTGGAATGCGCCCTCGTGCATCCCTCCTCCTCTGATTCGACAACGGCCTTCGAGGGTGGCACACTATATGGCATCAAGTCCCCGCCGCTTGCGGGATCAGGCTATCACTTCTTTGTTCGGGGCGCACCGATAAGGGAGATCATCGCCTCCTTCAGGCCTGATGTCGTGGAGCTCGGAAGCGGGATCGTTGTTCCCCGGATGGTCAGGGGAAGCATCGAAGGGATGCCCTCCTTCGCCTTTTACCACTCGAACTGGCCGGTCGCGCTGCCGCTCAGCGTTTTTGACATCACAGGCGGTCCGCTGCCCCGGCTCTTCAGGAAGTACGCGGTTCCCTGGATGGGGCGTGCCTACAGGGATGTCGACATCGTTATGGGGGCAAGCGAAACGTCGCTGTCGGTCCTTCGTGAGGCCGGCGTGGAAAGGGTCCGAAAGGCTCCGCTCGGAGCGCATCCTTCGATATTCTCGCCCGACGCCCGGTCCGGCGCACTGAGGGCTGAGCTCGGGGTTCCGCCGGGCGGGAGGTTGATCCTCTACATGGGCAGGCTTGCACCTGAAAAGGGGATACATGTGCTTCTCGAGACCTGTCCCCTGCTGTTCAAGGACCCCGGAACCATCGTCGCAGTAGCGGGCAGGGGGCACTGGATGAACAGGGTGAAGCGGGCCGAGGCCCGGTTCGGAGGGAGGCTGAAACTTCTTCCGCACGCTTCCCAGGCTGGCATGGGGGCAGCCCTGATGGCCAGCGCCGACGCCTTCCTTTCCATGGGCCCCTGCGACACGTTCTCTCTCGTGACCCTCGAAGCCCTCTGCTGCGGAACTCCCGTTGCAGCATGCCGTGAGGCGGCAGCGGCGGAACTGGTACGGGGCGCCGGAGGCAGTTCGGTCTACGGCCCGTGGAACGATCCCCGCGCCCTTTGTGATGCCGCGCTGCGTGCAATGGAGGAACCTGCGGAAAGGAAAGCCGCTTTCAGGGCTTTTGCGGAAAGGTTCACATGGGATGCCTGTTTCGAGAGGATCTTCTCCATTTACGAAGAGGCGAGGGGCTGACGGTGTGCCGAACAGGCTCACAGGTGAAGCTGTTGCAGCATAAAAGCTTCTCGTTTATGCACTTGCCCCGGGAAGGGGAATTGCTTTATATGCTTGCCTGTATGGACAGGAAAAGAGGTATGCAATGCTGATGTACATGATGGATCTTAATCCGGGGCTGCTCGTGATCATCGTGGCGATGGTTCTCGGAATGTTCGCCTCGGGCGCGGTGAAAAGCGCGTACCGCAGGTGGAGCGGGGTGCCGAACAGCCGCGGCATGTCCGGGGCGCAGATGGCAAGGGCCATTCTCGACGGGTACGGCCTGGCCCAGGTCGACGTCGAGGTTACCGAGGGAACCCTCAGCGACCATTACGATCCCCGCTCATCGACGCTGAGGCTCTCGCGCGATGTGTACGGCGGGAGTTCGGTGGCGGCAATCGGCATCGCCGCCCACGAGGCCGGGCACGCCGTTCAGCATGCCATGGGATACTCCCCCCTCAAGGCCAGGAATGTACTGGTCCCTGTCGTCAACCTGGGTTCACAGCTTCTTTTTCCCCTTCTGATCGGTGGTTTCTTCTTCAGGATGGCCGGCCTCATCTATGTCGGCGCCGCCGTCTACGGTGTCGCCCTTCTGTTCCACCTCTTCACCCTTCCCGTCGAGTTCAACGCCAGTGCGAGGGCGCTGTCATGGGTCGAGAAAACCCATGGATTCTCGCCCAGTGAAGTCGGGGGAGTGAGAAGCGTGCTTCGAGCTGCAGCACTCACTTACGTGGCCAGTGCTCTTGCCGCGCTGGGCCAGCTCGTGTGGCTTCTCATGGCGGGCAGGAGGCGCTAGTGCTGCTTGAAACCCCGCTCGTTCTCGTACTGATATTCTTCAGCGTGGTCTGCCACGAGATAGCCCACGGCCTTGTCGCCTGGAAACTCGGCGACCCGACTGCGTGGCGCATGGGACGGCTGTCATTCAATCCCCTGGTGCACATCGACATATTCGGCACGATCCTGCTGCCCCTCTTCCTTCTTCTCATGGGAAGCAGGTTCCTCTTCGCATGGGCCAAGCCTGTGCCCGTGAATCCTGCCTATTTCCGGAACAGGAAGCAGGGCATGATGCTGGTGGCACTGGCCGGGCCGGCCACCAACCTCGCACTCGCCGTGTTGATGAGCCTTCTCTTGAAGTTTGCAGGAGCTGTGATGCCCGCCTTTCTCGCCAGGGCTTTCGCCACCGCGGCTCTCATGAATGTCATACTGATGGCCTTCAACCTCATACCCATCCCGCCCCTCGACGGCAGCAGGATAGTCGCCAATTTCCTCGGCGGAAGGCTTTACTGGAACTACATGCGTCTCGAGCGATACGGAATGATGATAGTTTTTGGCCTGCTCTTCCTGGGGGTCATCTCCCGACTGCTCCATCCCGTGATGATCATAGGAATCAGGTTTCTGGGGATAACCCCGTACTTCTTCTAGCGCTGCAGGCCTGAAAGGATCACACATGACGGTTTGTCTCGTTCTAATGCTCCTCGCTTCCGGGGTGTACGACTACACTCCCATCACGCGCAACCTTGACCCGGGTTACGTTCCAGGCACGAGGGAGGAATACCTCGAAGGAAGGCCGCCCTTCGAACCCCTCGAAGTCACGCCGCTCGGTGGCGATGTCCGCGGCGTAGAGTTTCTCGTGGTGCTGACCGAGGGAATGGCAGACAGCCTCGCTCCCGGGCTTCTTGAAGAGTGGATGGCAGACATTCAGGCTGAAGGGCTCACCGTCGGCGCGGTGGAGCTTACCTGGAGCGCTCCGGAGGAGATCAGGGCCTGGCTTGCCGGGCTTCATGCAGACGGGCTTTCGGGATTGGTGTTCGTCGGCGATGTGCCGACCGCGTGGGCCGCCCTCGAGGATTACGCCAACGAGGACAGGTCCAACGAGACCTTCCCGACGGACTACTACTACTGGGACCTCGATGGTGAATGGCAGGATCACTGGACCGGCTACCCGGCCGGCGGCGTACCCGGCCCCGACGGCATATACGACGGCTGGGAGGGTGACCTGTACCCTGAGATATACGTCGGCAGGATCCTCACCAGCGTTATCCTCTACGGCAACCAGTACCAGCTCGTGGAGGACTACCTCACAAGGCTCCACCAGTGGCGTCTGAATGGCGATCCCGCTCCGAACGCCCTCTGCTATGTCGATGACGACTGGAGTTCATGGGGCACCGGCTACAGGAACTCCATGATGCTTCTTTACCCTGATGTGGAACTCGTCAGCCAGGTTGATTCCACCAACGGTACGGATTACCGCCAGAACCGGCTTCCGGCGGGCTACACATGGATCAGTCCGTTCGTGCATTCCGGACCGACGCTGCACCAGTGGAGCCCCGGCCCGAACACCACGAGCGGGCACATCTGGACCGATCAACCCCCGAGCCGTTTCTACAACCTCTTCGCCTGCTCGAACGCCAGATTTACAAGCGACTGGTGCATGGCCTGCGTCTACGTCTTCGGAACCCAGACCGGGCTTGCGGCGGTGGGCAGCACGAAAAGCGGAGCCATGCTGCAGTTCAACCAGTTCTACGACCCGCTCGGCCAGGGCGGTACTTTTGGAACTGCAATGTTCGAGTGGTGGTGGTACATCCAGGACGGCGGTTTCAGCCAGACCGAGAAGTACTGGCATCTTGGAATGACAATCCTCGGCGATCCGACCATCGTTCCCGCGATGCACTTCCTTGGTGTCGAGGGCGGGGTGTCCCCCGCGCCGGCCCTTTCCGTCGGGCCGAACCCCAGCCGCGGCAGTGTCGTGATAACCGGCGGTGGCAGGATCTCGGTGTTCGACATCACGGGAAGAACCGTCGCGCAGGGAACAGACAGCCTGCTCCTTCAGGGTCTTGCACCGGGGATGTACCTGGTAAGGGCGGAAAACGAAGGTTCCTCAACGACCGGCAGGTTCACCGTTGTTCGATGAGTGCTTCCACCTTGTTCCGCCGCTCTGAAGGGACCAACTCCCGAAACCGCTCGTAGACGAGGTACGCCTCGAGCAGGAACTCGGCTCTGTCAGGTTCCGGGCAGTTCTCGCCGGTGATGACGGCCGCTGCAAAGACAGCTCCTGAAAGCGCGGGGTTTTCGGGAAGAAGGTTCTGCGCAAGGACGAGGCACCTGTGCGCTATCTCTCTGTAGCTGTCGTTGCGGATCCACGGGTATAGCTCGCGCCACATGACGGCTTCCGACAGGGCGTTTCCCATGGCGAGCAGAGTGTCGCGGGAGTTCTCCGACAGCGGGATGCCGTTAAGGGCGAACAGCATCCTGTCACCGTGGTTCCCGGGGGCGAGCATGAAGGCCCTTCTCCATGCTGAAGCTGATTCCCCGGGCCTTCCGAGCGAACCCAGAACGCTCGCGCGAAGCTCCCATCCCCCATGGTAGAGGGGATAGACTGAAACGGCCCTTTCCGAGAAACCCTCGGCCTCGAGGGGCGACCCTGCGCGAAGCCACACCCATCCGGCCTGAAGGAAAGCCCTTTCCTCGAACGGGATGTACCGGCAGGCCTCCGATGCGCTTCGGGGGTCATCGGGGCGGTTCAGCGCATGGTACCCCCTGAGGACCGTGTACGCCCATGGTATCGAGGCGGCGATGAAGACCAGCGGGATCGCGATCGGAACCCTGGTCCTTCGGCCGGGTGTCAGGCATGCCCCGATCACAAGGGCGGCCGGCAGCGCGCCAAGCGGGGTTGCAAGGGGCAGATCGGTGGTGAAGACGAGCCAGAAGGCCGCCAGAAGGGCTGCAGCCGACCCTTCTTCCCTGCTCTTCAAAAGCCACAGAAGAAACGCGGCGAGCATTGCGAAGCCTGTCACGCCGAACTCCGTCAGAAGGGTAAGCGGCTCGGAATGAAGGAAGTCAACACGGCTGTCAGCCCCGGCGAGCGCCTGCAGGTCACTTCCGCCGGCCGCATACACCTGCAGCCTGGCCTGCCCCGTTCCCATCCCGAGCGGGAGGGATGAACGGCAGAGTTCCGCTGAAGTCCGCCAGATCAGGGTCCTGAGCTCGAGGGTCGGACCGATCCTTCCAGCCGAGGATGGCATCATGGTGAATGCCGACTGCGCCAGGATGATCGCTGCCGGGATCAGGGCCGGGTTTACGGTAAAGCGCCTGTGAAGGAGCAGGATGACCGCTCCGAGAAGCGCCGCCGCCCAGGAGATATAGAACTCCGAAACGACAAGCCCGGGAATGATGAGAGCGGACAGAACGACCGCCTTCCGGCGGCTGCCGGCTGAGAGGGCGGACACGAGCCCCAATGGCAGAAGCATTCCGGCGCGGTTCGGGTTGCCTGTCAATGAATCGGCTCCGAACACGACCATCAGGATCGACACAAGGGCAGCCGCAGCAGCCAGCCCTTCAAGGTGGGGCTTCACGCCCCACTTCGCAACGGTCCCGCTGAATCCGGCGATCATGAGCCCGAAGGAAAGGAAGCGCACGGCGTATGGCACGCCCGACAGCGGATGCGGCGCCAGCAGGAGCGCTGCGGAGGGGATCACGATCAGTGTCGCACCGGCGATCAGATGCCATAGGCCGATCTCATCCCTGCCGCAGAGAAAAACAAAAGCTCCCAGCAGGGGATACAATGCAAGTCTGGACATCATCGTGGTGTCGTAGACACCCGGTGCAACAAAAAGAAATGCCGCAATGAACGGGAGCAGGAATGCGAGGAAGCCGGCCTTCCTCAAAGCTCCGCCCACAATGCAGGATCAGCAGGCAGGTCTGACAGAATGGCCCGGTTTATCTCCAACCCCATGCTTTCCTCCAGTTCCGCCATCCATTCCAGCGTGCGGGCTTCCTCGAGCTGCTGCCTGACGCGCGCTTCCAGCCAGTCCGTAGCTTCCTCGAAGGTTGCCTGCTCCCTCGGCAGCACCTGAGCCGTTCGGTAGACCATCATGGATCCGTGCTGTGTTTCGATCGGACCGAACCAGGTCGTGGTATCCGCAGGATCGGCGGAGAACACGATCGATCCCATTGCCTCCGGAACCATGCTCGCGGTCACGGCACTGGAGACAAGCGAACCGGTATCGAAGCCCTCCCAGCTCGAGTAAGGCTGAAGCAGCGTCCGTACGGCGTCAGCATCGCCGTTCTGCAGGGCCGTACGCAGTTCGACACGGTTCTGTTCCGGCACCAGGCCGATCTCGAGAACCCTCTGTTCCGGAAGGAGCAGGGGTTCGGAGAGTGACTCGAATTCGGCGTGAAGCATTGAATCGGTAACCGCAACAACAGAGCTGACCTGCTGCTCGTACAGCGCCTCGAGGGCGGTTTCCCCGCCGAAACGGCTCCCTTCCTCCCGAATGCGTGCAGCCTCATCGGGCCACCGTTCACCAAACATCGAGGCGCCGGCCGAGAGCCTCACCTGGTTGCCGAGGTAGTAGAGCAGCCATTCCGGGGAAGCCGGGGAGACCGGAATGCTTTGCGCTGTGAATGCGATCTCCCAGTAGAGGTCGCCCACCGTGAGTGACAGTGTCGGGCCGTCGAGGATCACGGCATCGGCATCCAGCGAGCCCGAGTCGAGGTTGCCCGAAACCTGCGCGTAGGCCGCAACCAGAGCAGTGTCGATGAAGGTTTCGGAGAGAGCCCGCGCCTCGGCTTCGATGATTATTCTCTGGGCTTCCGCGGAAGCCATTCTCGACATGGCCAGCCGTCTGACGTGAACCGTGTCAGCCAGGGTTTCCGCAAGGAGAATGCTGTCGGTACCCGCAATCGAGTCAAGCCGGAACGACCTGCCCTCATGCTGGACTGATCCGCCGGGCTCGGCTGTCGACAACGCAATGACAAGCTCCGGAGGAAGCTCGGGGAGGTGTTGCGGCCCCTGCTGAACTCCGGTGGAGAGGTCGGTGAACCAGACCGTGCTTCCCATATGGCTGCGGAAGAATTCGATGTCGGTCTCGTCGTAGCCGCGCATCAGAATGGCGGGCAGGGAATCGGCAAGGGCTATGAAAAGGGCTGAACGTGTCCATGCACTCTCATACCTCAGCACCTTGTCGGAAAGGCGAAGCCCCGACGCCTCGAGTTCCGCGTTTATCATGGATCTGCGTGCCAGGGCGAGGATGAAGGATTCAACCGGTTCCTCATCCGCAATGAACAGGTCGCGCTCCTCTGCTTCAAGGCCGGTCCAGAGTGCACCGGCTTCACGAACGGTCACGGTGTCGCCGGTGGTCCTTACTATCCAGTCATCACCATCCGTCCCTCCGCAGCCGAAGAGAAAGACCATCAGTATTGCAGGGGTGAGAACCTTCCAGTTCATTTGAACGCCCTTTCACCGGATCGTGGTCCAATTTGAAGGAAGGCCCCCGAGGGGGCCTTCCCGTGGCATGATGCAGGCTGCTGTTAGAACACAGCCTTGATGGCGCCCCAGGTGTCCCTGGTGAGCGCTTCGGGGTTGACATCGAAGCCCAGCAGTGTGTCGGGGGTGCCCTGGTTCAGGATCCAGAGTGTGTTGACGGGGGAGTCGGAACCCATGCAGGCACCGCCAAAAGTTCCGCCGGAAACAAGGACATGGTTCGCAATGAGGGCGCCGGCGGGGTCGATCTGGGCGACTATGCCCGAAGCGTCGGCGCTGGTGACCCACATGCAGTCGTTGAGCTCATCCCAGGCGGCGCCGTACACGCTGGTGGCGGCGGTGGACCAGATGGTGCTGGTGGCGGTCGATCCGCTTACGCCGTTCCAGGTGAGGCGGTAGACTTCGGTGCCGAAGTTGCCGGTGTAGAAGTAGGTGCCGTCGAAGGCAAGGGCCCTGTTGGGGTTCTGGGGGCCTGTGAAGGCGCCGACCTTCGCGTGCGTGCCGACATCGTAGTAGTCGATGGCGGTGGTCACGCTTCCGTACATGTAGGTTCCGTCGAATGTGAGGTCACGCAGACCCCAGCCCGGAGCGTTGTTCTGGTTGTAGGTAGCGAAGTAGGTGCCGTCCTCCTCGAAAAGGATGAACACACCGGTTGTGCCGCCGGCCTGACCGGCGCCGTTGGTTGCCCACAGATATGTTCCGTCAAAACCGCAACCCACGCTGTAGGCGTTTCCTGCTACGGCTTCGACGTCGATGCTGCCGATCTGCTCAAGCCAGGTGTCAACGCCCTGTGGCCTGACGCCGACCGTGGGCGCCATGTCGGTGGTGGCCAGAACAACACCCGCCACCAACAGAAGTGTAACAATAATCTTCATTCCACACCCCCTTCAAAATGAAACCTCGCCAAACTGGCAAAGTTATGTATATGAGAGGGCAATGCCGGTGTCAACAAGCCGACCCATCGGCAAGGGGGGCAGCCCTTTTCTTTGTTCCTGACATGTTGTACACTAACACCGGTTATTCGCTCCGATGGGAGGTGACCGCAGTGTTGTGGACCGGTCGCGGATCTTCTTCAGCTGCAATCATCCTTCTGTGCCTCGCAGCGTCAACGAACGCCTATGCATCAGGTTCCATCGTGGCCTGGGGGAACAACCGGTACGGCCAGTGCAACATCCCCGAACCGAACAGCGGCATTGCGGCGATCGCAGCCGGCGGCTTCCACAACCTTGCCCTGAGGGAGGACGGTTCCGTCACGGCGTGGGGCAACAACTGCTACGGTCAGTGCGATGTCCCATCCCCGAACACGGGATTCGTTGCAATAGCCGCGGGCAACTTTCACAGCATGGCCCTTCATGAGGACGGAAGCATCGCGGTATGGGGAAACCCCGGCACAGGAGTGTGCGACGTACCCGAGCCGAACAGCGGTTTTTTGGCGATCGCCGCCGGAGGCGGTCACTGCCTTGCCGTCAGGAGCGACCACTCGGTTTGCGCCTGGGGTTCCAACAGCCATGGGCAGTGCGAGGTGCCCGAGCCGAACCAGGGTTTTACGCTGGTGGCTGCCGGGAATTTCCACAGCCTCGCCCTCCGGCTCGACGGGAGCCTGGTCTGCTGGGGCGACAACGGCGACGGCCAGTGTCATGTGCCTCCGCCGAACCAGAATTTCATCTCGATGTCCGGCGGCGGGTTGCACAGCGTTGGTCTGAGGGCCGATTCTTCGATGGTCGCCTGGGGCTACGACAACTGGGGGCAGTGCCAGGTTCCCGAACCGAACAGCGGCTTCATCGCTCAGGATGCCGGCGGCAAGCACACGCTCGGCCTGAGGCAAAGCGGCTCCATTTCCGCCTGGGGTTACGACAACTGGGGGCAGTGCCAGGTGCCCGAGCCGAACTGCGGTTTTACAGCGGTATCCGGGGGCGCCTTTCACAGCATGGGGCTCAGGCCTGACCTCTCCGTCCCTGAATGCAATCCGGCCGGGTCATCCATCTCGGTGTCCCCGAACCCCTTTTCCTCGCTGCTGTCGATCAGGCTCGGCAGGGGGTTCGGCGATGGCTCGACAGTTCTGGTGTACGATCTTTCAGGCAGGATGGTGACAAGCCTTGTTCCGGCTTCATCCGGCCCGGACGGATCGGCGGCGTTCTGGGACGGAACCGACCGCCATGGTGTCCGCATGGCGGCCGGCGTATTCATGCTCAGGGTCGTGAACGGCGATACATCCGCCTCGGTCCGGGTCGTGCTGCTCTGATCCCCTGGCCGTTCAGGGGAGGGAAGCGCTAGACGACGGTCTTCGGCTGGTACTCCCCGAATTCCCCTCGAAGAACGCCGCAGATCTCGCCCAGCGTTGCGTAACGCCGAACGCATTCAAGGATCGACGGCATCAGGTTCGCGGAGCCGCGTGCATCTTTTCCCAGTGCTTCAAGTGCCTGCACTGCATCGGTATCGCACCGCTCTGCTTTCACCGCGGCGAGCTTCTGACGCTGCGAGTTTTCGACCTCGGGGTTGACCTTCAGCAGGTCGGCCCTGCCTGTTTCCTTCTGCTGGAACTTGTTGACTCCGACAACAACGCGTTCGCCCGACTCGACCTGCTTCTGATAGTTGTAGGCGGCGTCCTGGATGCGCTTCTGAGGGTAGCCCTCCTCGATGGCCTTCACCATCCCCCCCATCGCGTCAATGTCGTTGATGAGTTCAAGCGCCTGCTTTTCGACGGTGTCGGTCAGGCTTTCAATGTACCAGCTTCCCCCAGCGGGTCGATGGTGTCGGTTACACCGCTTTCGTTTGCGATGATCTGCTGGGTTCTCAGGGCGATCGTCACGGCGTGTTCCGTTGGAAGGGCGAGGGCTTCGTCACGGCTGTTGGTATGCAGGCTCTGGGTGCCGCCCAGAACCGCGGCCAGCGTTTGGACCGCCACCCTCACGATGTTGTTGTCGGGCTGTTGAGCGGTGAGGGTGCTGCCCCCGGTCTGCGTATGAAACCGCAGCATCTGGCTTCGCGGATCGACCGCCTTGAACCTGTTCTTCATGATGAACGCCCAGAGCCTTCTGGCGGCGCGGAACTTGGCCACCTCTTCGAAGAGGTCGTTGTGGGCGTTGAAGAAGAAGCTCAGCCTCGGTGCGAACTCGTCAACATCCATGCCGGCCCGGATGGCAGCATCCACATAGGCTATCCCGTCCGCCAGCGTGAAGGCAACCTCCTGCGCCGCGGTGCTGCCCGCTTCCCTTATGTGGTAACCGCTGATGGAGATCGTGTTCCATTTCGGCACTTCGGTCCTGCAGAAAGCAAAAATGTCGGTGATCAACCGCATCGAAGGGGTCGGGGGGAAGATGTACGTTCCCCTGGCCATGTACTCCTTCAGGATGTCGTTCTGAATCGTTCCCTGAAGTGTTTCGCGCTTGACACCCTGCTTTTCGGCCACAGCGATGTACATGGCGAGAAGGACAGCCGCCGGTGCGTTGATGGTCATGCTCGTCGAGACAGTGTCGAGGGGAATGTCCGCGAAGAGAATCTCCATGTCCGCGAGGCTGTCTATGGCGACTCCGACCTTCCCAACCTCTCCGGCACAGAGCGGGTGGTCGGAATCGTAGCCGATCTGCGTAGGAAGGTCGAAGGCCACGGAAAGGCCGGTCTGCCCTGCTCCAAGCAGGTACCTGTAGCGTTGGTTCGATTCTTCCGCCGTGCCGAAGCCGGCATACTGCCGCATGGTCCAGAACCTGCCCCGGTACATGGTGGGCTGAACGCCCCTCGTGAAGGGGTACTCTCCCGGGAACCCCTGTTTCGAAAGGAAATCACGATCGGGGCATTCCGGGTGGTACACCCTTTCAACAGGTATTCCACCGGGTGTTTTGAACTCGCTTCGCCGCTCCGGGAACTTGTCGAGGGTCTTCCTTACCATCCCCTCTTCCCAGGCCGACCTCGCCTTCTCAAAATCACTGCTCATGAGTTCCCATCCTTAGGTGTGTCTGGTTCGTATATCTGAGGGGCCTCCCGGCCGCTTATGACCCGAAGCGCGCCAAACGCCAGTGCCTCCATCTCCATTTCGCCCGGGATCACCCGCATGGGCGCAAGGAAACCTGTCATCTCCTCGATCCAGGAGATGAACTGCCTGTCGTACGCTATCCCGCCGGTGATGATTATCGCGTCGATGTCGCCCTTGAGAACTGCCGCCATGGCGCCGATCTCCTTTGAAACCTGATAGGCCATGGCGTGGTAGATCTCCCTCCATTCACTGTCCCCGGCGGCGATCCTTTCCTCCACGATGCGCATGTCATTGGTATGGAGGTAGGCGACGATGCCGCCCTGCCCCTTTATCATTTTCTTGACCGTGTCGAGCGTGAATTCCCCGCTGTAGCAGAGCGCCGCAAGCTGCCCGGAGGGAAGCCCCCCCGACCTTTCCGGAGAAAAGGGACCGTCTCCGTCGAGGGCGTTGTTCACGTCCACGACCCTTCCCTTCCTGTGGGCGCCCACGCTAATCCCGCCGCCCAGGTGGACAACGACGAAGTTGCATTCGTCGTACCCTTTGCCCATTTCCCCGGCTGCCTTGCGGGCAACCGCCCTCTGGTTGAGGGCGTGGAATATCGAGCGACGTCTTATCAGGGGATGGCCGGAAAAGCGCGCCGGTGCATCCAGCTCGTCGACCACGACGGGGTCGACCATGTAGGCAACGCATCCGGCGCTCTCAGCGAGCCTTGACGCGATGGGCGCGCCCAGGTTCGATGCGTGGTCGCCGTATGCACCCGTGGACAGGTCCTTCAAAAGCCCTTCGGTCACTGTGTAGGTTCCACCGGGAATGGGTTTGGATACGCCCCCGCGCCCCACGATTGCCGAAAAGCTTCCGATGGGGTATCCGGCGTTCGAAAGCGCCTTCAGGATGATCTTTTCGCGCAGGTCGTACTGGTCGAATATCCTGTCGTAGGGGGCCAGTTCCTCCGTGGAATGGTCAATTTTCAGCCTCCAGATCTCCTTCTCGCCTTCAAAGACGGATATCTTCGTTGAAGTGGAGCCTGGGTTCACAGCCAGAATTCTTGGCTCGGCGGACATCTTTCCTCCCGGGGCTGGTAACCATGTTTCACAGTGCGTGGAAATCTATGCCGGCTTTCGGGGTTGCGCAACCAACGCTTACCCGGGAATCCTGCTTTTTGCTATCTTTGCGTGGTCTTGAGGGGGAAGCCCGGAATATGCGTTCGAAAGTGCTCCATGAAAGAACCGGAACCGAGCTCGCCTTTTTGGAGAAATCCCTGGCCAGGCTGGATGAGGGTTTCGGCCTGGAGAAGGAGGAAGCTCTGAAGGGCGGCCTCGCTGAAATGTCGGTGTTCAGGGAGAGATGCAGAACCCATTACCAGGTGAGGGTTCGTGAGATCAGGGCCAGGGCCAGGCAGCTCACTTCTTCCGCACGCAGGGCCGAAGCGCTCACGACCGAGGCTGAAGAGCTTTCGATCCGCATCGAACACCTGTGCATCGATGCTCTTGCGAGGTACGAGGGAACGCCGAACAGGCTTGTAAGGGTTATTAAAAGCACCATGAAGGAGGAAAGATGACAAGGTTACCATCCGGAGAATGCAGAGCGCCTCTTTCATCGGGCGAGCTCGCTGGGATGGCCGGTGAAACGGTCACCCTTCACGGCATGGTGATGAGGATAAGAAGGCTTTCCTGGGGAGCCTTCGTAATACTCAGAAGACATGACGGCCTGGTGCAGTGCATCGTGTCGGGTGACAGTGGAACCACCATCCTCGAAAGCATCACCGAGGAACAGTCCGTGGTGGTGACGGGGCTGGTGAAGGAGGCCGTGATCAAGGACCCCTCCATAAATCCCGCCAACATCGAGATACAGGTGCAGGGCGTGCAGCTGTTGTCGACTCCGCACAGCCGCTCCCCGGTTGACCTTTCCAAAAAAGTCCTCGATCTCCACATCGACAACAACCTCGACCTCAGGCCGCTGAGCCTCCGCCACCCGGTCGAGCGGGCACGGCTCAGGATAGCCGAGGGGTTCTGCAGGGGCTTTCGCGGGTTCCTGCACCAGAACGGCTTTACCGAGATACATACTCCGAAGATCTGCATGGCCGGCGCCGAGGGCGGAGCCAACATTTTTCCAGTCAAGTACTTCGACAGAACTGCATTTCTTGCGCAGTCACCGCAGTTCTACAAGCAGATGGGTGTGGGGATATACGAACGGGTGTTCGAGACCGGTCCGGTCTTCCGGGCTGAACCTCACCAGACGAGCAGACACGTCAACGAGTATACGTCGCTCGATTTCGAAATGGGCTTTATCACCGACCACACCGATGTGATGAAACTGGAAGTCGAGCTGCTTGGCTACTGCCTTGACCTGCTCAAGCGGGAATACTCACCGGAGCTGTCACTGCTTGCAGTTGAGATGCCCGCGATGCCATTCGAGGTTCCCTGCGTCACACTGGCCGAGGCGCACGAGATAACGGGCAGGCTCGGGGAGCGTGACTACTCGGCGGAACCTGACCTCGATCCCGAAGAGGAGCGGCTTCTGTGCGGACATTCCGCCCGGGAGTGGGGAAGCGACTTCGTCTTTGTCAGCCATTTCCCCACGGAGAAGCGCCCGTTCTACACCATGGATGATCCCGACGCGCCGGGCACTACCCGCAGCTTCGACCTGCTCTTCAGGGGGCTTGAGATAACCACGGGCGGCCAGCGGATACATGACTACACGATGCAGGTTGAGAAGATGAAACGGTTCGGGCTTGACCCCGGCGACTTCCACGACTACCTGCAGGCCCATGACTACGGCCTTCCGCCGCACGGCGGCCTGGCCATCGGTCTTGAGAGAATCACAGCCAGGCTGCTCGGCGTGGAGAACATCAGGCACACCACGATGTTCCCCAGGGATGTGAAAAGGCTGACCCCCTGAGCTAGTCGAACAACCTCACACGGCGGATCGGCTGGTAGTCGAAGTTCATTACCTCGGCGATCATGCCGGTCTGGAGGGTATCGGGGTTCTGGTAGACCATCGCCATGAATCTGCCGTAGTGGCCGTCTTCAAGTTCGATGAAGAACCTGGGCGAAGTGAGCAGGGCAAGGGTGTCGGTCCAGAGAGGGCTGTCGGGCTTGGGAGCCTTGAAGCCGTCGCCGATGGCCGGAGCCAGGCGTGACGGGCGTCCGCCCGGGCATCTCCTCGGGTCGGAGTTGCCGCTGTAGAGAACGTAACCCATCATGTCCGAGCGAAGGAAGAAATCCTGTGCGAATTCCGGATTGGTGGCGTCGCCGCCGATGATGGTGTCGGGGGTGATGGAGAAACCGGCCTCGCGGTCTGAAGCCGGCGCGGTGGCGCCTCCGAGGGAATTGGTGGTGAGCAGGACCCTTGAAGAGAGGGCGGACGAGTGGTCTTCCCCCCTCTGGGCCCATACACTGTACGTCAGGCAGCGTTCAGCAACGTGGTATCCCTGAAGCCCTTCGAAGTCCCCTGCCTTCATCCAGACGAACTGCGGATTGTCGGAGTACCAGAGGGCGAAGTCATCCACCTCGACCGCCACGGAATCCCATGTGAAAACGATCGTATCCCCCTTGCAGGCATCTTCGCGAAGGGTGAGCCCGGTCACTATCGGGAGGGATCCCTCGGGATTCAAAGGACCCTGCGTGTTGCATCCGGCAATCAGAGCAGCCAGAACGACGGCGAAAAGGATGTTTATCTTCATTCTATGATCAGTACCTTTCACGTATGGAACACCCACAAAAACGCAACATGGTGATATAGCCCCGGATGAAGGCCGTGTCCACATGGTGGCAGTCTCACTCCTTCGCGAGATCATCGCGCAGGACCTTCAACTCCCTGTCCTTCAGCCCCTGGAAGCGGCCGAAGGCGTTCATTTCCAACAGCAGCAGGACCGCGGCCTTTTCCGCGAGTTCGACATAGTCGCAGGCCGTTTCAGGGTCGGGCCCGAAGGCGAGGATCCCGTGTTTCCGCCAGACCACGATATCGGAGTTGGCGAACAGCTCGGCAGTGCTCCGACCGAGGTCCCAGGTTCCGGGGGTCTGGAAGTCGAGGAAGTGAAGCCCCCGGTCCAGCAGTTGCGACAGCTCGGGGTGCGCCCTCCACATGGCATCCTCGAGGGTCTCCCCGGGAAGATCGCTGGAAGAAAGGGCGAGCATGGATGTGGAGTGGGTGTGCACGATGGAGGCCGAGGGCCATCCCCGGGCCTCGGCCAGGGCAAGCACCTGAAGATGGGTCGATATCTCGCTGGACGGCCTGTGGTACTCCTGCGGCCAGAGTATGGAGTTGCCGAAGCGTGAAACGGTTACCGGAACGATGGACGTCTCCATGTCGGTCATCATTCGCCTGAAGCGGCTGCCGCTCGTGGTGATGAGTATCGTTCTTCCCGCGAGCGGCCTGACCTGTTCGGGAAGGGGCATGGATGCCTGAAGATGGTCTTCGGGCGTGTACTCACCCCTGGGCAGCAGGAGGGAAATATTCCCGGCGTTCCCCTCGCACCACCCCATGATCGCCAGGTGATGGGCCACCCTGGCGATCTCAAGCTTGTGTCCGCTGAAGATGCCGGTTGTCATTCCTGTCGGGCTCCGTTCCCGGATGCGTCAGGCAAACAATTCCTCCATTGATCTTTCGATTATTCCAAGGGCCTTCACGACCTCTTCGGAGGAGATGTTGAGAGGCGGTCTGAAGCGGATGGAACGCGTTCCGCATGGGAGAATAATGGCTCCGTTGGCGAAAATTCTGTTCACAAGGGCATCGCGTGAAGCGCCGTCGACGAGGTCGAAGGCGCACATGAGCCCCCTGCCCCGGGCGGCGCAGACCTTGCCCTGAAATCTCTTCTCCAGTCTGTGAAGACCGGCGAGGACGGCCTCACCCTGGATGCGCACGTTCTCGAGGGTGTTCTCGCGGGCCATTATCTCGACGAAGGCTGTGCACCGGACCATGTCGACGAGGTTTCCACCCCATGTCGAGTTGATGCGGCTCGATTCGCGGAAGACATTGTTCGGAACCTCGTCAACCCGCGAGCTGCATGCAATGCCGCAGATCTGGGCCTTCTTGCCGAAGCAGAAGATGTCGGGGGGGACGCCTATGCCCTGCCAGGCCCACCAATTCCCGGTGAGTCCCATTCCGGTCTGTATCTCGTCGTAGATGAGCATGAAGTCGTGTCGGTCAGCCCTTTCACGAAGGGCCTGGAAGAATTCGCGACGGAAGTGGTTGTCGCCGCCCTCGCCCTGGATGGGCTCGATGATGAGGCAGGCGATGTGATGGCCGTTCTGCTCGATAGCCCTGTCGATCTGGGCGAGTGATTCCTTTTCGGCCGCCTCGACGGCTTCGAGGTTGCCTTCGAGCGGAAACACGATCCGGGGTGCGTCGACACGCGGCCAATCCTCGAATTTCGGGAAGTACATGTACTTGCGGGGATCGGCGGTGTTCGTCAGGCTGAGCGTATAGCCGGAGCGGCCGTGGAAGGCGTTGCGGAAATGGATGACTCTGGTTCCGATCTCGCCCCTGCCCGCTGCGATGTTTTTCCTGACCTTCCAGTCAAAGGCGGTTTTCAGGGCGTTCTCGACCGCAAGGGCGCCGCCGGAGATGAAGAAGAGATGGGGATGGCTTGCCGGAATGGTGTTCTCGGCGAATGTCTTTACAAAAAGCGCCATTTCCTCGGTGTAGAAATCGCTGTTGCTGGGGTTGTTGACGGCGGTTTCGCCGAGGTGTCTGAGCCACTCCGGGGTGGTGAGGGCGGGGTGGTTCATGCCCAGGGGGGCGCTGGCAAAGAAGCTGAAAAGGTCAAGGTAGTCCTTCCCGGTAACGGCATCGTGAATGGTTCCGCCACGGCTTTTCCTGAGATCAAGAGCTATGTCGTAACCATCGGCGAGCATGTGTTCCGCGATGGTGGCCTTCACCTTGTCAGCGGCTATCCGTTTCATCTTGGGATCCTTCCAGGAGTTGCAGTAAGAATGCTCATTTTATGCAAGATGTATATTGTTAACATGATGCAGAAGCATTCATCCTAACTCCTAATCTCGTTTCGGGATCAATGCTTGTCAACTCACGCACCGCCTTTTGGTGACGGGATGTTGCAGGGGTATATTTCATACTGCATTTTGTCGTTCCGCAAACGTTTTACAGTTCCGGGGAGAGGAAAACATGAAACCTGTCAGCAGCCTTTCACAATTGAAGCAGCTTGCCCGTGATCTTCCTTCCCAGACCGTTTCAGTGGTCAGGGCCGATGAGGTTGAAACCCTTATTGCAGTGCGCGAAGCGGTGACCGGCGGCATGGTGGACTGCATCCTTGTCGGTCCCGAGGCGGCCGTCCGCGAAGCTGCGGATGAAGCCGGGTTCGACCTCAACGGTGTGAGGATCGTTGACGCGAAGGACGATCATGACAGCGCCTTCGCCGGGGTCGACCTCGTGAGGAGGGGTGAGGCCGGCGTTCTCATGAAGGGTCTGGTCGCGAGCAGCACTTTCCTGAAGGCGGTTCTCGACAAGGACCACGGCATAAGGGGAGAAGGCCTTCTCAGCCATGTCGCCGCCTTCGAGGTTCCGACCTACCCGAAGCTTATCATTGTGACGGATGCCGCGATGAACATCGCCCCCGATTTCGAGCAGAAGCAGGAAATGCTCAGGAACGCGATCATTGTTGCCCGCGCGCTCGGGATCGATCCGCCGAAGTGCACCTACGTGTGTGCCAAGGAAGTTCCCTACGACAAGATGCCCTGCACGCTCGAGGCCGACCGGATGCAGAAGCTGGCCGACGCTGGCGCCTTCGGCAACATCCTCTTCCAGGGGCCTCTCGCCCTCGACCTGGCGGTATCCATGGAATCCGTCAGGATCAAAAAGGTCACGGGTCCAGTTGCCGGCAACGCGGACATCCTTATCCTGCCCGACATCGAAGCGGCCAATGTTCTCTACAAGAGCCTGATATTCCTCGCGGGCGGCGAACTCGGAGCGGTGATCATGGGCGCAAGGAACCCGGTGATCCTCACCAGCAGGGCTGACAGCGCCGAGAGCAAGCTTTGCAGCCTTGTTCTTTCGGGTGTTGTGGCCTTCAATTCGGCAAGGGCCTGAATTGAAACTGGCAATCGCATCCGATCATGCCGGGTTTCCCCTTAAGGCCTTTCTGGTGCAGAGCCTGTCCGGGTCCGGTCACCAGGTTCTCGACCTCGGCACCGACAGCCTCCGGTCCGTCCACTACCCCGACTACGCCCGAAGCCTTTGCCGGGAAATCCTCTCCGGACGCTGCGAGACGGGAATCCTCGTGTGCAACTCCGGGATCGGCATGAGCATCGCGGCCAACAGGCATCACGGCATCCGCGCGGCCCTCTGCCTCAACACCACGATGGCATCGTTTTCAAGGCGTCACAACAACGCGAACGTTCTGGTGCTTGCCGGGGGGTTCACGGCGCCGTTCCACGCCTGGGAAATCACAACCGCGTTTCTCTGCGGCGAGTTCGAGGGCGGACGCCACGAGACAAGGCTCGGCATGCTGGAACAGGACGACACTCTTGATTGACCTGGTGTGCGGCGCAAGGCCGAACTTCATGAAGATCGATTCGCTGGTCAGGGCGGCATCGTTTCCCCGCCGCATAGTTCACACCGGCCAGCACTACGATTATTCCATGTCGGGAAGCTTCTTCGACCAGCTCGGCCTCCCGAAACCCGATGTTTCGCTCGGCTGCGGAGGCGGGTCCATCTCCTCCCAGACCGCCCGGATAATGGAGGCCTACGAGCCGATCCTCCTCGCCCGCCCCCCCGAGGCCCTGGTGGTGGTGGGCGATGTGAACTCAACGCTCGCATGCTCACTTGTTGCCGTGCGCCACGGGGTTCCGGTAGTGCATCTTGAGGCGGGACTGCGAAGCTTCGACCGCACCATGCCCGAGGAGATAAACAGGCTCCTGACCGATCAGATCGCCGACCTGCTGCTGATCACCAGCGCCGAGGCACGCGACAACCTCGTCGCCGAGGGAAGGCCCGTCGGATCGATCGTGATGACGGGCAACACGATGATTGACACGCTGCTCCGCCTTCTGCCCGAGACCGAGGGCATCGTCGTCCCGGAAGGCGACTACGGCCTCGTGACCCTGCACCGTCCCGGAAATGTTGACGACGCCTGCAGGCTGGAAAGGATCCTTCTGGCCCTGGGGCGTGTTGAATTGCCCCTTGTGTTTCCGGCCCATCCGAGAACTCTGAAGAGTATCGGGGAGTGGGGGCTCGGAGACAGGATCCCTGCAAATCTCACCATTATTCCGCCCCTTCCCTACCTGTCCTTCATAGCCCACCAGAGGGGGGCTGCGGTGGTGATCACCGATTCGGGCGGCGTTCAGGAGGAGACGAGCGTGATGGGGATACCGTGCGTCACCGTACGGCCGAACACCGAGCGTCCTGTCACATGTGAAATCGGAACGAATGTTCTCTGCCCCGAACCGGAAGGCATACCGTCGGCGGTTGGGGAGAGGCTTTCCAAACGCGGAATTGCGCCCACGGAGATCCCGTTCTGGGATGGCAGTGCTGGGAAGCGCGCCGTGGCAGCGATCTGCAGTTTTCTTCAAGGAGACTTGGGATGACCATGCTTCTGCGTCTTCTGCCCTTGCTGTTTTTGCTTTCATGCAGCGCCCCGCAGCCCAGGGCCAGCTACGCCTCCGCCGACCTGCAGAGGTTCGCGGTCAGCCTGCGCGATCAAAGTGTCGGCTACATGAACATGGCCGTGGAAAAGCTCGGCACCGACTCTCTTCTTGTCCGCCAGGACATGGAGTGGGTGATCGTGCTTCTGGGCACCGAGAGAAGGGTTTCCATGACCTCCGAAGCCCGGACCGGGCTTGATTTTGACCTGGGCACTCTGACAATGGTGATGAGTGACGGAACGAGCGACATCCGCGTGAACGCCGTGAGGGGGGAGGGAGTCGTCGAGACCACGATTGACACCTCGGGCCGCCTGATCACCCGGAACGTCGCATTCGAGGGCGATTACCTCCCCGCCTTCATGGACCTTGCCGCCGCCGGCATGCTGTGGTCCCCCGGGGATGTGAGGGTCTACGAGACCTTTGACCCCTCGACCGGAACGATCCTCGAGGCGACAGTGACATGCCAGGCTTCTGAAACGGCCGACCTTCTCGGTGATCCTGTCGATGCGTTCCGTCTTGAGATCAGCCAGGCCGGAATGAGAACCCTTGTATGGGTGCACGAAGGCCAGATCGTCAGGGAGGAGGAGCAGGGGCTGGGAATGGTGCTCACAAGGGTTCCGCCCGGCACGGACGGGGAGATAGATCCCGGAAGCGATCTCTACATGCTCTACTCGGTGGCTTCGACCACCGTAAACAACCCCAGGTCGGCGGGCGAAAGGCAGTGGTCTCTTGAAGGCGACATCGACTGGGACCTGTTCATCCTCGACTATCCCGACCTTCAGGCTTCGGCCCCCGGCCCCCTGGTTACGGTAAGTTCGGTGATGCCCGAGTCAGACCTCATACTCCCCTTCCCCATCGTGGAAACACCCGACAGCCTGCTTCCGTTTCTTGCGTCCGAACCCCTCATCCAGTGTGACGACCCTGCCATAATGGCTCTTGCGGACAGTCTTACCGAAGGTTCCGCTGACTCGTGGGAAGCCGCCGCCGCGATCTGCCGTTACGTGGACGTGGCTGTTTCGGATGTGCCGACAGTCTCCCTCCCCTCGGCAGTGGATGTTCTTGATGCGATGCGGGGCGACTGCAACGAGCACACCGCCCTGTTTGTCGCACTTGCCAGGGCGGCGGGCATTCCGGCAACGGTCTGCAACGGAATAGTTTACATCGATGAGGGAAGGTTCGGTTACCATGCCTGGCCCGCGGTCTGGATAGGGCGATGGGTCGCGATGGACCCCACTTTCGGCATGCTTCTGGCCGACGCAACGCACATCATTCTTGCAATGGGAAGCCTCGAGGACCAGTACACGATAAATGCAGTGATAGGCCGTCTCAGCGTCAGGGAGATATCGGAGTGAACGTCAGCCCCGTCGAGCTTGCCGCGATGGAAAGGGCGCTGGCCATTGCCGGGAACGGCTGGCCTTCCGTTTTTCCCAACCCAATGGTGGGGGCGGTCATACTTGACGGGCAGGGCCGCATCATCGGTGAATCACATCATGAATGCTGCGGTTCATCCCATGCGGAGATCGGAGCCATGAACATGGCATCCGGAAAGCTCGCCGGGGCCACACTGGTGGTCACACTCGAGCCCTGCGCTCACCAGGGAAGAACCCCGCCGTGTGTCGAGACCATTGTATCGAGCGGGGTGAAAAGGGTGGTTGCTGCCATGGTCGACCCCGACCCCAGGGTCAGCGGGCGCGGGATCGCCTTTCTTCGTGAACACGGCGTAACAGTCGAGGTGGGCATTCTCGAAGCCGAGGCCCGCGATCTCAACCGTGTCTGGATTCACTGCATGGATACCGGGCGGAGCTTCCTCCACCTGAAAATGGCGGTCTCGCTTGACGGCAGGGCGGCAGCTTCCGACGGGAGCAGCCGCTGGATAACAGGTGAACGCTCCAGGGAAAGGGTCAGGGAGATGAGGCGGGGCGCACACGCCGTGATGATAGGCTCGGGAACTGCCCGGAGGGACAACCCTTCCCTTCTTGCAGGCGGCCCCGGCCCCGGCCCCGCAAGGGTCATAGTCACCGGAAACCCTCTTCCCGAGGGTCTCAAGGTCTACTCCGACGGCGGACGGACCATCACCGCAATGCCTGAAGGGTGTTCCTGGACACCTCCGGGGGAAACCATCAGGTTCACCGACCTGTGCAACCTGCTCACCCGGACTCGTCAGATGAACCTCGGGCTGGTGCTCTGCGAGGGGGGCCCCAGCCTTGCTACAGCCCTGGTGAACGAGGGGCTGGTTGACAGGCTGAGCATGTTCACCGCCCCGAAGCTTCTCGGCAGCGGTGGTCTGCCGGTTTTTCACGACCTCTGGGTGGCGGACATCGGCAGCGCCCTTTCGCTCGAGGATACGCGGACCGAAAACCTTGACGGAGATACAGTTGTGGAGGGCAGGCTTGTTTACCGGGTTGATTGAGGATATGGGCAGGGTGGTTTCCACCGGAAGCCTTCTTGTCATCGAAACCCGTCTCGCACCCGAATTGGGCTGCGGGGAAAGCCTCGCAGTAAACGGTTCGTGTCTTTCGGTTGAGAAGGTTCACCTTAACGATGCCGCTTTCAGGGTGAGCCCCGAAA
This sequence comes from Candidatus Fermentibacterota bacterium, assembly GCA_963845085.1. Taxonomy (GTDB): domain Bacteria; phylum Fermentibacterota; class Fermentibacteria; order Fermentibacterales; family JCC-6; genus UBA6080. The sequence goes on along the minus strand of CAWJQI010000005.1, from coordinate 950,844 downwards.
CCCTTCGCAGGACTGCCCCCTTCAGGACGGGGGGGCGGGTGAACCTTGAGAGACCGCTCCGGCTCGACGGCAGACTTCACGGCCATCTTGTTACCGGCCATATTGACTGCACCGGAACTGTGGGAGCTGTCCGTCGCGACGGCGGGTTCGCCCTTGTCCGGGTATCGTGCGACAAGCGCTGGCACTGTCTTCTCGTTGAAAAAGGATCGGTCGCGGTTGACGGCATCAGCCTGACCGTTGCCGACATCGTGCCCGGAGCGGGTTTCACCGTCATGGTGATACCCGAGACCCTTTCCAGAACGAACGCCGGAGAGTGGAAACCGGGCGCGCCGGTCAACCTTGAATTCGACATTATCGGAAAATACGTGCAAAAAGGCATGGGGCTGAATGTGCCCGGATTGAAGGAGAAGATTGAACAGGGATGAATTCGCCACCGTTCCCGAGACGCTTGCAGTCCTTTCGAACGGCGGCATGGTCATCGTTGTCGATGACGAGAACAGGGAGAACGAGGGTGACATCCTCATTGCCGCCCAGCACTGCGGAACCGAGGCCGTGAACTTCATGGCAAGGCACGCCAGGGGGCTCATTTGCCTTGCGATGGAGAAAAAGGCGCTCGAAAGGCTTGACCTGCGGGACATGTGCCCCAGGAACACCTCGCTGCACGAGACGGCCTTCACCGTCAGCATCGATGCTGCCAGGGGCGTTTCGACAGGTATAAGCGCGGCCGACAGGGCAAGGACGATCGCAGTCGCAATCAACCCCGGCTCGAACCCGGAAGACCTGGCCAGACCCGGTCACATCTTTCCCCTTGCAGCCAGGGAGGGCGGGGTACTGACACGGGTCGGCCACACCGAGGCGGCTGTCGATTTCACGAGGCTTGCCGGCCTTTTCCCTGCAGGGGTCATCTGCGAGGTTATGAACGATGACGGCACGATGGCAAGGCTGCCGCAGCTCAGGGAGTTCGGCAGGAAGCACGGTCTTCTGATCACTTCGGTTGCGGAGCTCGTAAACCACCGCAGGCGGACCGAGGTGCTTGTCGAGATGCAGGCCGAGGCCGATCTGCCGACGGAATTCGGTGTGTTCCGGATGATGGTATTCCGAAGCCTCGTCGACGGCGCAACCCATGTCGCCCTGACGAAGGGGGATGTCCGGGGTGCCGAAAACGTTCTGGTGAGGGTGCACTCGCAGTGCCTCACCGGCGATGTGTTTCAGAGCCGCAGGTGCGATTGCGGCTCGCAGCTTCACCACGCCATGCAGAGAATATCGGACGAGGGAATGGGCGTGCTGCTCTACATGGCCCAGGAGGGCAGGGGTATCGGCCTCGCCAACAAGATCAGGGCCTATCACCTCCAGGACCACGGCCTTGATACGGTGGAAGCCAACGAGAAGCTCGGGTTCGCGCCCGATCTTCGAGAGTACGGCACGGGGGCCCAGATACTTTCGCGTCTGGGGCTCACCACGATCAGGCTTCTCACGAACAATCCGAAGAAGATCGTCGGGCTGTCGGGCTACGGTCTCACCATTACTGAGAGGGTGAGCCTCGAGATCGACCCAACCGACGACAACAGGTTCTACCTGGCCACCAAGAAGAGCAAGATGGGCCACATTCTGAAGGGAGTCAGCGAAGATGGCGTGGATTCATGAAGGACAGCTGGACGGCGAGGGGCTGAAGGCGGCCCTCGTCGTGTCCAGGTTCAACGGGTTCATCACCTCGAAGCTTCTCGAAGGCGCCACCGACTGCCTTCTTCGCCACGGCGTACAGGACGAGGACATGGACGTTTTCATGGTCCCGGGCGCCTGGGAGATACCGGCAATGGCAGCGAAACTCGCCCGCTGCGGTGATTTCGACATGGTGATCTGCCTCGGGGCGGTCATCAGGGGTGAGACGCCCCACTTCGACTTCGTTGCGGCCGAAAGTGCCAAGGGTGTGGCAAAGGCCGGGCTCGACGCCGAGATACCTGTTGCCTACGGGATCGTCACGGCAGACACGGTCGAGCAGGCAGTGGACAGGGCCGGTGCGAAAAGCGGCAACAGGGGTTTCGATGCCGCCCTTACTGCACTCGAGATGGTCAACCTTTACCGGCAGGTCTACGGGTTTTCCGACCTCGCCGAGGATGACCCGATGAAGGAACCGGTGGGCGAGTAACCGTGGGAATGCGTTCGAGGGCGAGAAAGTTTCTCCTGCAGTCCAGGTATGCCGCAAGCATAAACGGGGCTTCTATTTCCGGAAACCTCGATGATCTCGGCTTCAGCACGCTCTTCGACAACGAGACCAGGGTCTGGATCAGAACGATCGCCGAGGCCTCGGTCAGAAACAGCGGCGACATTTCCGCACGCATCGAGGCGGCCCTTTCCAACTGGTCGATGAACAGGCTTTCAACGGTGACAAGGCTTCTGCTGGAACAGGCCGTGGCCGAGGCATGTTATATCGGCACCCCCGTTCCCGTGGTCATCAAGGAATCGGTGAGGATGGCCGAGGAGTTCGATCAGCCCGGTGCGGGCGCCTTCGTGAACGGCGTTCTTCACAGGATACTTGTGAAGGACGGAGGTGCCTTCCCTGAGACTCCGCCTGATCAGTGACATTCACGGAAACCTGCCTGCCCTTGAAAAGGTCCTGAGCCACCCCGAAGGGCTTTCCTGCGATCATTCGGTTTGTCTCGGAGATGTGACCGGTTACGGTCCATGGCCGGGGGAATGCATCGAACTGGTGCGGGGCATCTGTGACATTGTTGTTGCCGGCAATCACGACCTCGGAAGCGCGGGTCTTCTGCCGCTCTCAATGTTCAACACGTGGGGCGGGAGGGCGCTTGCCTGGAGCGCGGGGCGTTTCTCCTCCGACCAGCTGGCATGGCTTTCCGGTCTTCCCCTCACGGCGGAGAAATACGGGTGCGGCTTCTGTCATGCTCATCCCCTCATTCCCGGCTCATGGCAGTACATCACCGATGAAACACGCGCCGGAAGGGTTCTGGATGAAATCGCGGGCCGCCCCTGGTTCTTCGGTCACACGCATGTTGCATGCGCCTGGGGAGCCGGCGGCGCCAGAACCGTCGAGCACCTGATCAGGCTTGAGCAATACCCTCTCGTGAATTGCGGCAGCGTTGGTCAGCCCAGGGATGGCGACCCCCGGGCGGCCTTAACCGTTGTCGATACTGAAGCCCGCACCGCGGAAACCTTCAGAATTTCGTATCCCGTTGAAACCACATCCCGGGAGATACTCAGGAACGGGCTGCCTGGATTTCTTGCCGAAAGGCTGTTCACCGGCAGCTGACGATGTCCTCCATGATGGCGAGCATATCCCTGCCGGTTCGGTCCCAGTGAAATTCCGAACCCCAGCGAAGGCCTCCCTCTGAAAGCCTTGATCTTTCGGAAGGATTTTCCATGAGGCCCTGCATTGCGTCCGCAAGGGCATGTACATCGCCATGGGGCACGAGGATGCCCGTTTCGCCGTGGCGGACCGAATCGGTCAGGCCGTCGGAACGGCTGGCTATCACGGGTGCCCCGCAGCAGTTCGCCTCGATGACGGTCAGCCCCCACCCTTCCTTCTCGGAGGGGAAGACGGCTGCACAGCATGATCTCAGCCGGTGCAGCTTTCTCTCCTGGGTGACGAAGCCCTCGAAGACAACGCTGTCGCCGAGTTCAAGCTTCCGGGCGAGCTCTTGCAGTTCGCCCGCGTACTCGCCCACGCCCAGGATCGACAGTGATGCGAATACCCCCCTCTCCCGGAGGAGGGCGAGCGCTCTCAGCGCGTGCTGCACCCCCTTGTACTTCCTGAGTCGTCCCAGATAAAGGAAGCTTGCCATGTCAACCTGCACCGACGGGTCGGGCCTGTAGGTTTCAGTGTCCATTCCGCAGGGAACGACATGGATGCTTTCCCCGGGAACCCCCCTGCGGACAAGGTCGCGCTTCGTGCTGTCGCTGATGGCAACGAAACGGCAGCCGCGGTACGCCCTTGGTATGAATGATTCGAGGAAGTTCACGTATGCTGCCTTGAGCGGCCCCACCTCCCTGTAGGCAGTGGTGCCGAACAGGTGCGGGACGACCGCCAAAACGGGGGTCGCCGACCACCCCGCGGAGAACACCGGGACTTTACAGATGTCCTCCACGACAAGGTCGAAGGAAGACAGCCCGAGCCGTTTGCAGTAGCGCCCCACGGTCAGATTGTACGAATACCAGCTGCCGTTCCGGTGGACCTCGACCCCGTCTATTTCCTCCACCGCGGCAAGACCCGCAACCGAATGGGATACCTGAACCACCCTGTGCCCGGAAGCCGCCACCCTCTTAAGGATGTTGTGGAGGTGGATCTCGGCGCCGCCGGCCTCGGGGTTACAGGGATCCCTCCAGTTCAGTGCGAGTATCTTCATGATGCCGGTTTTCGCGCGAAGACGCCGATGATGCACCCCGTCATGAGACCGAAGGGGCTTCTTTCAAGGAGTGAACGAACCCTGCGCCTGAACGCGTTGAATCGGGGGAAGAGCACGGGTCGAAGCGGAAGCCTGACCCCCAGCCTGATAAAAGCCTCGCGAAGCACCCTGTACGCAAGCGAAGGAACGAAGTAGCGCGCGTATGCGCTTTCCGGCAGGAGACCGTGCAGTTTCACATGCCCCCTGAGCGACCTGATCGTGTACTGGGTTTCCCAGCCGGCGAACCAGACCCCCCCGGCCATAAGCACCTTCTTCAAGACCGTGTACGGGTGGAATGTCTGCGGGACGTCCACAAGAAGCGAACCGCCCGGGGCGAGCACCCTGACGCATTCATCGGTCATGGGGCCGGGATCCTTGAAATGCTCCATGACGCCCTGATGGAAAACCAGGCCGAACACACCGTCGCGGAAGGGAAGGGCCTCGGCGTCGCCGCACACCAGCAGTACCCCGCCGCCTGCTTCGGATGCACGGGCGAGGGCCGTGTGGGAGTAGTCAAGGGCCACCGCGACCGCGCCGCTTCCCGAGAGGGATGCGCTGTCACGGGCCGTTGCCGCCCCCACCTCGAGCGTGAGCAGCCCGCGGGCGGTGAAGCGTCGGGCGACCTCGAACCTTATCCTGTCATCGTTGTCGTAGATCTCGTCAAGGCGTCTGGGTCTGCTCCAGAATCTGTCCCAGTGACCTTTGTCGGATGTTGCGGTCAAACAGGCCTCCCTCCGTTCCCCGGAATCTACCATGACGGGGCCAGGGGATGTAAGCCTGGTTGACACCGTGGCAGGTGACGGTATGTTACGGCCAAATTTTAGACTTACCCACGGGTAAACAAGAGAACATCGGGGTGCAATGAAGGTCTTCATCAGACGGATCACCGAAAGGGATCTTGGGAATCTGCAGGCCTGGAGCGATGCGATAGGCTCGCAGGATTACATGCAGAAGGTCAGCCCGCAGGCCTTCAACGGCACCGACCTTTCCGGCTGGGGCGACGAGTATGTCTGGTTCGTTATCAACGCCGACGGCAGGGATGTGGGCGGTGTCTGGGTGGAACGCCGCCGATGGGACTCAGTCGAGGGAATCCTTGGCATCATAATCGGCGATCCGGGTCTGCTTGGCCACGGCATCGGCCGGAGGGCCATCGACCTTGCCACGCGCGAAGCTCGTTTCATCATGGGTATCGACCATGTCCGCCTCACCGTCAGGATGTCAAACATCCGGGCCATCCGGGCATACCAGAGCTGCGGGTTCACGGTCACCGGCTCGGGCACAGTCCGTCTTGCCGACGGAACCCCGGTCCCGTTCTACCGCATGGAGTGCAACTAGGCGGACCGTGGCGGTTTTCTCCGCCACCGGTTTCATATAGTTCGGCATGGCCGAAGCTGATTGTGCCCTTCTTGCGTGGGTGAAAAGCGCATGCAGCTTCCGGTACGGTACCGACACCCCGGAAGCGCTTGCCGGGGCCGCTCACAGGGCTGGTTACAAGGGGCTTCTGATGGCCGACCTCGGCGGGGTATACGGCCTTCACAGGCTTTCCCTTGCATGCCGGAAGCTTGGCATGAAGGCCGTTCCAGGAGCGCATCTCGACCTTGCCTGCGGCCCGCTCGTGGTTGGCGCCCTTGAGGGCGGCTGGGGGCAGTTCTGCCGCCTCGTCACCTCGTCCCATCTTCCTGGCAGGGTGGCCCCCGCTGAGGCACTGGAAGACTCCGACAAAATATTCGCCATCGTTTCATCAGGCGCGGCGGGGGTTGAAAGGCTTCTCTCCGCGGGCTTCAGGGGCCGGGTCTATTCGCCGGTTCAGCCCGGGCGCACCTGCCGCGACGTGCCGGCGGGGGCCCTTCCTCTTGCCGCCTGTCCCTGCATGTTCGCCGGCCCCAATTCGAAAAGGGTTCACGGAATCCTCCGAAGGGTCGACCGCCTTCTTGACGAGCCGTGGGTGGCGAAAGACGTCGTTCCCGATCACTGCTTTCCGCTGCCCGGACTATCGGGCTGGCCGCGGGAGGCCGTGGCCGCCAACCGTGACCTTTTTGATTCCGCTTCGGATGAACCCTCTGAGAAGGTTTACGATCCTCCGGTGATGGGTCCAGACGATCCGGAACGGCTCAGGGGGATACTGCTTTCAAGGCTGGGAAAGCTCTACAAAGGTTCCTCCGCCGCTGCGGTTCGGCTGGAGGAGGAATTCGCGGCCCTTGCCGGCGCCAACCTCTGCGGCTACTTCCTTGTGTTCAACGAGATTCTCTCGTTCTGCAGGGAGCGGGGCATACTCGCCGTTGCACGGGGTTCAGCCGGGGGAAGCCTTGCTGCAAGGCTTCTCGGGCTTTCGGTGGTCTGTCCGATCCGCTACGGTCTGTCCTTCCCCAGGTTCTTCAACCCCCTTCGGAGCAGGCCGCCGGATATAGATCTCGACATCGACAGCGCAAGGCGTGACGAGGTTTTCAACTGGTTCATGAAGCGATGGGGCGGCCGGACCGCGGCTGTCTCGGTCCTGGGCTCCTACAGGACCCGCTCCGCGGTGAGGTTCAGCGCGACCGCCGCCGGACTGGGGCCGGATGAGGTCGAAGTGCTTTCGCGTGCATCGGGAAACCCAACGGATCCCGTCTGGCAGAGGGGGGACAACCCCGGAATACTTTCCGATGCCGGCCTTCTTAAGGGCCTTCCCGCCGGCGTAGGGCCTCATCCGTGCGGGCTTGTCGTATGCAACGGATCGGTTGCGTCCCGTGTGCCGCTTCAGGGGTGTGCAGGCGGCCTGGAAGTGACCCAGTTCGACAAGGACGGCGTCGAGTTCATCGGACTGCTGAAGATGGACCTTCTTGGCCACAGGGGGCTCACCGCGATACACTCGGCCGCTCCCGGAGATCCGATGGAGCTTCTTGAAGAGCAGGGAGCGCTTGCGGAGCCGGTCAGGCTGCTTCTCAACAGGGGCGCCACCATAGGCATACCCCATGTGGAAAGCCCCGCCATGCGGGGGCTGCTCAGGGGAATGAGGATCGACACGCTCGAGGACACCGCGCGTGCACTGGCCCTTGTCCGCCCCGGAGCATCCGCCGGTGGAGGAAGGGCTGCATACACAAGCGGTGGCGACTCGCGTGCACCCGCCTGCCTTCACAACCTGCTGCGGGAAAACCGGGGCGTGATGCTCTATCAGGAGGACGTCTCCGAGGCTGCATGCATCCTTCTCGGCCTTACCCCGGCCCAGGGCGACCTGATGCGCCGGAGGCTGAAAGCCGGACAGGTGCAGCGCGAGGAGGTGCTGTCACTGAGCCTGGCAGCCGGACACTCCATGGAAACCGCCGGAAAGGGCTGGGAGCTTCTATCCGGGTATGCCGGCTATGGATTCTGCAAGGCCCATGCCGTGACGTATGCAGTCGAGGCCTGCGCCTTCGCCTGGTTGAAGGTCTTCCATCCCGCAAGGGCGACGGCCGCCTTCATGGCAGCAGGCGGCGGTTTCTACCCCCCCCGTGTCTACGTGGAGGAGGCGAGGAGGATGGGGATCAGTATCGTGGCTCCAGGGGTCAATTCCGGGGGATGGCTGTGCAGGGCCACTGAAGACGGAAGCCTCATGCTGGGCTTTTGTCTGATTAAGGGCATGGGAACGGCAGAATTCGCAAAGATCGAGGCCTCGCGCCCCTGCCGGACGCCGTCCCGTGTGCGTGATGCCGGGATAGGGCCGGTCCTTGCATCGGCCATGGCTGTTGCGGGGTGTTTCGACGAGCTGGGGATGTCCCGTCCCGAGGCTGTCTGGGCTGTGAAAAGCCGTGGTACGGGGCTGTTTCCGGAGGGTGTTCCCCCTCCGGGGCTGCCCGACTACACACCCGCCTACAGGGTCCGGGCGGAGATGGAGGTGATGGGGGTGACGACCGCGCTGCATCCACTTGAGATCCTCGAGCGACCCTCCGGAACGGCCCCCATCGCCAAGGCAACGGAAGCAGGCGCCGCAAGCCTCTGGGGAAGGGTGACCGCAGCCCGTTCTCTCGGAGGGGGGGCCGGTTTTCTGATGCTCGAGGATCCCACTGGCGTGGCGGACGTCTATCTGCCGTCACCGCTGTACCGCACTGCCGACCGGTTCCTGCGCAGAGAGGGCGCCACGCTCGTTGTGCGCTCCCGGATTGAGGCGGGGGGGCGGATCGTCGTTCTCGGGGTATCATCTGGTCCGGTACTGTGCTGAGTCCCGGCGTTTTCATATTCTTCAGGAGTGAGCACGAAGAAACAGGAGGTTTCAATGCCGGTAAAACCCGTCAAACCCGCCGACCTCAGATGGACATGCAAGCATTCGCGTTTTCGATTCAGGACCAGCGATGAACTGAAGCCCACCGAGAGCATAGTCGGCCAGGAGAGGGCTGTCGGCGCCGTTCGGCTGGGTCTCGAGATCCCCAGCTCGGGGTACAACATGTTCATAACGGGGGTACCGGGCAGCGGGAGGGAGACCACGGTCAAACGCATCCTCGACAGAACCGACATCACCACCGACTCCCTGCAGGACATCTGCTACGTCTACAACTTCGAGGACGCCTCAAAACCGCGCGTGCTGATAATGCCGGCCGGGTGCGGCAGGAATCTCAGGAAAACGATCGATGAATGTGTCGAACTTTTGAAAAGCAACATCCCGGCCGTTCTGCAGAGCGAGCGGACCGCGGGGGAGCGGGGCCGTCTTCTCAGGAGCTACTCCGAGAAGAAGGAAGAGCTGATGGCGACAGTGACCCAGGATGCCCAGAAGGCCGGTTTTGCGCTTGTGAGCATAACCACCGGCCCGGGGCAGGTACGGCCCGACGTGCTTCCCGTGATAGATGACAAGCCGGTGACCCATGAACAGCTGCGGGAAATGGCCTCCCAGGGTGCTGTCAGCGAAGAGAAGATGACGGAGATAAGGGACAGGCACGAAAAGCTGTTCCAGAAGCTGAGCGAAGCCCTGAGGCGCGGCCACGACATCGAAATGAAGGCCAAGGCGGCACTGGAAGCCCTTCTCATCGAACTGGTGAAGCCAACCATCCTGGGGATAACCGACCAGCTCAAGCATCTCGGCGGCGGAGATGCGCTGGAGGATTACGCCGACGGCATGGCGAACACCATCCTCGAGAATCTTGAAACGTTTTCGGGGTCCATTTCCGATGCCGACCCTTATTACATCTTCCGGGTGAACCTTCTTGTCGACAACGCCGAACGCAGGACCCGCCCGGTCGTTGTCGAAAACTTCCCCGATCCCTCGAGCCTTTTCGGAACCATCGACAGGATAATGGTCGAGAACAAGCCCTACAGCGATCACACGATGATCAGCGCGGGATCGTACCTCAAGGCAAACGGAGGCTTCCTGATACTCGACGCGATGGACGTCGTGCGCTACCCGGGTCTCTGGCAGACCCTTGCCCAGACCCTGAGGAACCAGACTGCGGTGATCAGGGCAAATGACATGATGAGGCTCTTCGGTGCGGTGGAACTCCAGCCTGAGCCTGTCGAGGTCAATGTGAAGGTGATCATGATAGGCCCCGCATGGCTATACATGCTCCTTGCCGGGAACGATCCCGAGTTCGGCCTGCTGTTCCGCATCAGGGCGGATTTCGATGACAGCATGGAACTCACCGATGAGAACCTGACGGACTTCTCCCGCGTGATCGCCTACATCAACAGCCAGGAGAAGCTGGCGCCGCTCGACCCATCGGGCATGGCGATGGTGTGCGAGCAGGCGGCGAGGCTCACGGGGAGGCACGACAGGCTGAGCCTGAAGTTCAACCTCATTGCCGACTATGTCAGACAGGCCGCGTACTGGGCCTCCCAGAGCAGCCGGAACGTGATCACCGCGGCCGACGTGGACAGGGCCATCGCCGAGAAGAAGCGCCGGCTGAGCCTTTCCGCCGATCATGCCCTCTCGAGCATCCTCGACGGCCAGATACTGGTCGACACACAGGGTGAAAGGGTCGGCATGGTCAACGGCCTGGCCGTCTACCAGGGTGTCGACTACGCCTTCGGCCTTCCGGCCAGGATCACGGTGAGCGTAACTGCTGGCCGCGAAGGGCTTGTTAACGTGGAGAGGGAATCCGACATGTCCGGCCCCTCGCACACGAAGGGTGTCGAGGTGATCTCGGGGTACCTGAGGCACATGTTCGCCAAAGACTACCCGCTCAGTCTCTCCGCCGGGATCGTGTTCGAGCAGAGTTATGGCGGTGTCGACGGCGACAGTGCGAGTTCCACCGAGTTGTACGCCCTTCTCAGCGCCCTTTCCGGCCTTCCGATCAGGCAGGACCTTGCCGTGACGGGCTCTGTGAACCAGTTCGGAGAGATCCAGGCCATCGGCGGGGTGAACGAAAAAATCGAGGGGTTCTTCCGCCTGTGCAGCGAGAGGGGGCTCACCGGCAGACAGGGCGTTCTGATACCCACTGCGAACATGGTGAATCTCCAGCTCGACAGGGAAGTTGTCGCCTCGGTCAGGGCGAAGCGGTTCAGCATTCTGCCCGTGGCCACCATATGCCAGGGAATAGAGCTACTCACGGGCCGACCCGCGGGAGAGGCCGACGAGGATGGCAGGTACCCGCCCGACACCGTGATGGGAATGGCGGACAGGCGGCTTCGCCGGATGGCGGAAACTCTCAGGGAGTTCAACTGCAGCCGCTGAAGGTTTTCTCAGCGAGCTGGGGGGAGCTGGAGGCCGAAGGGTCGAACCTCGGAGACGGAGCCATCCTTCTTGCCCAGCTGCAGGATTTTTCGGAAATGAGCGCAGAGGTTGGCGTGATGTCGGCCGACCCGGAGCGTACACATGCCGTCCACCCCGCTGCAAGATGCTTCCCCACGAAAAGGGGCAGGCTCGGCGCAATGGTTTCCGCAGTCAGATGGAGCGACGTAGTTGTCGTGGGGGGAGGTGAGCTGCTCCAGGACAGGTCCAGCCGCCTCTACTCCCCCTTCAACCTCATGCCGCTACTCCTTGCAAGGGTGTTCCACAGGAAGAGCTTCTGCTGGGCCGTGGGCATTGGAAGGAAGGGGGAGCTCGCACGCACCACCCCACCGCTTGCAAAGTACGCTTTGGCCGACTGCGAAGGCATCACCTCCCGGGATGAGCCCACATACACTACACTCATCGAATGGGGTTTTTCTTCTCCCGTTCTGAAACCAGCAGCGGATGCTGCGCTCAGCCTTGGAAGGGGTTTCGGGCCGGGCCCGGTTGATTCCGCCGTTCTCGGGGCCGCTCCAAGGAACGTTCTGAACCGGACCGGTTCCCTTCTGCCTCTTGAGATCAGGAGAAGGCTTCCGGGATACCGTCCCGCCGATCCCGTACCGGCTGCCGCAGCCTGGGCGGCCCTTCTCGACCGTCACCTGCAGGCCCACGGAGGCTCGGTTCTCCTCTTTCCGTTTCACACCGGCACCCTCTCCAACTCCGATCACGATTTCTGCGGCATGGTGCTCGGTGCAATGAAGCGTTCCGGGGATGCCTCGATTGCGTCCTTCGGCTCTGTGGAGCAGGCCCTTGCGCTCATTGCCGGATGCCGTGTCATGCTGACCACCCCGCTGCACGGGGCAATCCTCTCAATCGTGACCGGCTCACTCCCCGTCGCGGTGCCCTATTCGAGCAAGTGCAGCCGATTCATGGAGATGGCTGGGCTGACCGCACTCACGGTCCCCGGTTCGGAAGGGGTTCCGGGTTCAGGGGCCTTCGATGTCCTGAAGACTGCCTGGGAAGGCTGCGGGCGCTGGTGGGACGGGCTCTCGACTGTCCGCGAAGAGCTCATGGCCTCCTCGGGCGCCACTGCGGAACATTTCCGCTCCCGGATCGCGGGTTGCTGAGCGGCATCCACGCCTCGGTCGCAGGGGGGTTGGGTGCATGTGCAGCCAGGGTTTCCGGCATGCGCATACCCGCCGCCCAGCTCTTCACCGCAAACCCAAGAAGGCACAGCCCGGGTCTCCTGTCCCCGACCGTGGTCGACGAATTCAATGAACACTCGGCCGGTGTGCTCTGGCTCTCCCACTGCTCGTATCTGATCAACCTGGCGTCGTGCAGGCCGGATGTTCAAAGGAACTCCGGGGATGATCTTGACGCCGAGCTGGCCAGATGCTCCCAGCTCGCCCTGCCATTCTGCGTTCTTCATCCCGGGTCCGCGGCCGGCCAGGAAAGGGAACAGGCTCTTGCCCGTACGGCTTCGGCTTTGCGCCATCGCCTCGAAAACCGCTTTCCGGCTCCGGTCCTCCTCTTGGAAAACACTTCGGGGGCGGGAAGCTCCCTTTGCGGAAACCTTGAGGAGCTGCGTGACCTTCTTCAACTCATCGGCCTCCCCGGAAGGACGGGGGTCTGCATTGATACGGCCCACGCGCACGGTTACGGCTATCGGCTTGATTCGCCCGGGGCGGCGATGGATTTCTGCGCTGAGCTCATCTCCCTCTTCGGCAGCAGCCTCATGGCGTTCCACATCAACGATTCCAAGGCGGAGAGGGGAAGCGGAAGGGACAGGCACGAGCGGCCCGGCATGGGACGCATCGGCCTTGAGGCGCTCTCCGGGATCGCGCTTCACCCGGGGTTCACAAACCTGCCCGGCATTCTTGAAACCCCCGGAGATGACGGTGACAGGCTTGTGGACCTCGGGAAGGTCATCGGTTCCCGCGAGCATTGACCTGCAACGCGGTGCGGATATATTCAAAATCACTCCGGGTTGATCCGAATAGAAACCGTTTCACCCCGGAGTGTTCTGTTTGCGTGGCGAAGCCCTAATCTGTTGGAGGTTCGAGGGATGCTTGACGACATCTACAGAGGCGTGGTTGAAAAGGATCCGAATCAACCTGAGTTTCACCAGGCTGTCAAAGAGGTTTTGGAAAGTCTTGAGGTTGTACTTGAGAAGCATCCCGAGCTTCGCCGCATGAAGATTGTGGAGCGTCTCGTCGAGCCCGAGCGCGTCATAATGTTCAGGGTCCCCTGGACCAACGACGACGGCGAGATCATGGTCAACCGTGGCTACCGCATTGAATTCAACAGCGCGATCGGTCCGTACAAGGGCGGCCTTCGCCTTCACCCCTCCGTCAACCTCGGCATCCTCAAGTTCCTGGGATTCGAGCAGGTCTTCAAGAACGCCCTGACCGGCCTTCCCATGGGCGGCGGCAAGGGCGGAAGCGACTTCGACCCCAAGGGCAAGAGCGACCTCGAGGTCATGCGTTTCTGCCAGAACTTCATGAACGAGCTCTTCCGCCACATCGGTCCATACACCGACATTCCTGCGGGTGACATCGGTGTGGGCGGCCGTGAGATCGGTTTCCTGTTCGGGCAGTACAAGAAGCTCAGGAACGAGTGGAGCGGTGTTCTCACAGGCAAGGGCCTTGACTACGGCGGCAGTCTCATCCGTCCGCAGGCCACCGGTTACGGCTCGGTCTACTTCGGCGAGGAAATGCTCAAGACCCGCGGCAAGAGCTACCAGGGTCTCACGTGCCTCGTGTCGGGAAGCGGCAACGTTGCGCAGTACACCGTCGAGAAAATCAACCAGCTCGGCGGTAAGGTTGTCACCCTCAGCGACAGCTCCGGCTTCATCTACGACGAGGAGGGCATCACCGCTGAGAAGCTTGATTTCGTGATGAACCTGAAGAACATTCGCAGGGGCAGGATAAGCGAATACGCAGACAAGTTCCCGAAAGCGGTCTACACCGGCGTCGATCCCGACCTCGACTACAACCCGCTCTGGAACCACAAGGCCGACTGCGCCTTCCCCAGCGCGACCCAGAATGAGATCAACGGCAAGGATGCCCAGCACCTCGTCGACAACGGTGTGTTCCTCGTTTCCGAGGGCGCGAACATGCCCACCACTCCCGAAGGTGTTCAGATCTTCCTTGACAGGCACCTCCTCTACGGTCCCGGCAAGGCTGCCAACGCCGGCGGCGTGGCGACGAGCTGTCTTGAGATGGCCCAGAACTCCGCCTTCAGCGTCTGGAGCAGCGAAGAGGTGGACAAGAAGCTCCATCAGATCATGATCAACATTCACCGCCAGGCGTTCCAGGCCGCTGAAAAGTACGGCATGCCCGGCAACTACGTTCTCGGCGCCAACGCTGCGGGCTTCATGAAGGTTGCCAACGCCATGATGGCCCAGGGCGTGGTATAGGGGACGGACTAAGAAAGATTAGTTTAACGATGTAAGTAAAAGGGGGTGCTCCATTTCGGGGTACCCCCTCATCTTTTTCATGTTTCGGGCATGTTTGAAAACGGAAAGGAAAGTGCATGAAGCGATCCTTCGCTGAACTGGCCCGGGAATCCCGGGGAAGCTCCGAGGCGGTGATTCCTCTCCTTCAGGCGGCCCAGACCGAGTTCGGGTTCATCTCCAGGGAAACCATTTCCGGGATCTCCGAAGCCACGGGGGAGCCGGAGGCTCAGATCTACGGGGTGGCTTCCTTCTACAGCCAGTTCTCGTTCACGCCTTCCGGAAAGCACATCATCCGGGTATGCACGGGCACCGCCTGTCACGTGGCCGGTTCGGAGAGAATCGTTGAAGCACTCGCAAGCGAACTTGGAGTGGTCCCGGGCGGAACAACGGAAGACATGCTGTTCACGCTTCACACCGTGGCCTGTCTGGGGTGCTGTTCACTCTCCCCCGTGATGATGATCGACGGGGACACCTTTGGTAAACTCACTCCCGCAGGAGCTGTCAAGGTCCTCCGGGGGGTCGCCGAGGGAGGCTCCCGATGAAGAAGATCCTTGTTGGAACAGGCACCTGCGGCCTTTCCGCAGGCGCTGGCAAGGTGATGGAAGCTTTGCGGCAGCACCCGGGCGACTTCGAGCTGTCCGGCACAGGCTGCATCGGAATGTGTTTCGTCGAGCCCCTGGTCGAGGTCAGGGAAGGCGGGTCAAGAAGGATCTACGGTGACGTCGACCCCGCGCTTGCGGTTGCGATAGCGGAAGGGGCCGACCCCGCCGACCATCTCGTCTGGAGCAGCGACGGTCTCGGGAGTCATGCCGATTTCCTCGGGAAGCAGGACAGACTTGTTCTGAGGAATTGCGGCGTGATAAACCCTGACAGTCTTGACGATTACATCGCCACGGGTGGCTATGAGGCCCTTCGGCTGGCGATGGAAATGACACCCGGCGAGATCATCCAGCTCATCAAGGATTCGGGTCTGCGCGGCAGGGGAGGTGCCGGGTTTCCAACAGGCTTGAAGTGGTCATTTGCCGCCTCCGCTGCCGGGGATGAGAAATACATCATCTGCAATGCCGACGAGGGAGATCCCGGCGCATTCATGGACCGCTCGGTCATCGAAGGCGACCCCCATGCAGTCATCGAGGGAATGATGATCGCTGCACGGGCCATCGGCGCCCGCAACGGTTACATCTACTGTCGAGCCGAGTATCCCCTTGCAGTAAAAAGGCTTGAGAACGCCATCGCGCAGGCAGTGGACAGGGGTTTTTCAAAGGATGTTCACCTCAAGGTGAAGATGGGCGCGGGAGCATTTGTCTGCGGCGAGGAGACAGCCCTCTTCAGAAGCATCGAGGGCAAAAGGGGCATGCCGACGTTTCGCCCTCCATACCCCGCCGAGAAGGGCCTGTTTGCACGACCCACCAACAACAATAACGTCGAGACATACGCCTGCGTTCCCTGGATTGTGAGGAACGGAGCACAGGCATTCCGCTCCCGGGGCACGGAAAAAAGCCCCGGAACAAAGGTATTCGCCCTTGCCGGCAAGGTTAAGCGGGGTGGCCTCGCCGAGGTAGCGATGGGCACCCCCATACGCCACCTCGTATTCGGCATCGGGGGGGGTATCAAGAACGACAGGGCGTTCAAGGCGGTACAGATGGGAGGACCCTCCGGCGGTTGCATACCGGCTGCGCTTGCGGATACACCCGTTGATTTCGAATCCATACCGGCAACCGGTGCGATCATGGGCTCGGGCGGTATGGTGGTCATGGACGACACCAGCTGCATGGTGGACATCGCCCGGTTCTTCCTCAGCTTCACCTGTGACGAATCGTGCGGCAAGTGCACGTTCTGCAGGGTCGGCAACAGAAGGCTGCTTGAAACGCTCGAAAGGATAACCGCAGGGGAAGGCAGGGAGGAAGACATCCCGTTCCTGGAAACCCTCGGCCGGCAAATCATTGACGGGAGCCTTTGCGGACTGGGACAGACCGCTCCGAATCCCATCCTGACCACATTGCGCTATTACAGGAGCGAGTACGAGGCCCACATCAAAGACAAGAAGTGCCCCGCCGGTTCCTGCAGAGCCCTTATTACGTTCACCGTAAACCCCGAAACGTGCAAGGGCTGCACACTGTGCTCAAAGGCATGCCCGGTGAATGCCGTAAGCGGCCAGAGGGGTCAGGTGCATTCGATTGACAAACACCTGTGCACGAAGTGCGGCGCCTGCTATGAAGCGTGCCCCTTCGACGCAATAATCAGGGAATAGGAGGGCGGTCTTGAAGGTCACCATAAACGGCGCCACAATCGAGGCGAAACCCGGCAACACCATACTCGATGTAGTGCGTGAGCACGCCCTCGACTCAATTCCCACCCTCTGCCACATGAAGGGCACCGAGCCGTTCACTTCCTGTTACGTATGCGTGGTCGAGGTCGAGGGGAGAAAGAACCTTGCCCCGGCATGCTCGACGCCTGTCAGCGAGGGGATGGTGCTTCATACGCGCTCCCCGCGCACAGTCGCAGCAAGAAGGACCGCACTCGAGCTGCTGTTGTCAAACCACTGGGCGGACTGCGTCTCCCCGTGCATGACGGGCTGCCCGGGCAACGTCGACATTCAGGGATATCTTGCTCTGGCTGCTCAAAAGAAGTACACCGAGGCGGTCGAACTCATCCGGGACAGAAACCCCCTTCCCGCAGTCTGTGGAAGGGTTTGTGTCAGGGCATGCGAGGACCAGTGTTACAGGGCAGAGATTGACGAGTGTGTTTCCATCAACTGGGTGAAGCGCTTTCTAATGGAGCAGGAGGGCGTCTACGACAGGCTTCCTCAAAGGGCGGCTCCGACGGGGAAAAAGGTGGCCATAGTCGGTTCCGGCCCTGCCGGCCTGACCGCCGCCTACTTCCTGGGCCTCTGGGGGCACTCCCCCGTCATATTTGAGGCGATGGAGAGGCCGGGGGGCATGCTTCGCTACGGCATTCCCGAGTACAGGCTTCCCGATGACGTTCTTGACAGGGAGATCGATTTCATTCAACGAGCCTCAGGCTGCGAGATCAGGCTTAATACGCGCATCGGCAACGGCATGAGCCTTGACGAGCTCAGAAGATCCCATGAGGCTGTGCTTCTGTCCCCCGGTGCATGGAAGGGCAAGGCAATGCGTGTCGAGGGAGAACTCGACACCTTGGGCGTCGTGACCGGGGCCGACTTCCTCGTGGCGAACGCCCGGGAGAGGCAGCCCCTCTCAGGCACGGTTGTTGTTGTCGGCGGTGGCAATACGGCGATGGACGCTGCCAGGACCGCCTGGAGGCTTGGCGCCGACCGTGTGATCATTCAATACCGTCGGACAAGGCTGGAGATGCCCTGCGACGATCTTGAGATTGAGGAAGCGCTGGAAGAGGGCATCGAACTGATGGAACTCGCTGCACCCGTGGGAATCGAGCGCACCGACGGGAATAAGCTTAAGGCTCTGAGATGCATAAGGATGACGCTCGGTGAGCCCGACACATCCGGAAGAAGAAGCCCGGTGCCGCTTGAGGGCAGCGAGTTTCGGCTCGAATGCGATCTGGTGGTGAGTGCCATTGGTCAGGAACCCCTTCTCAAGGGGCTGGACAACGAACTTGGTAAAACCCGCTGGAACGCCATCGACACAGGAAGCGACACGGGGGTAGCCACGAACATGGCCGGTGTGTTTGCCGCCGGAGATGCCGCTTATCACGGCCCGACGGTGGTCATCGACTCGATCAGGGATGGGCGGAACGCTGCGGAGGCCATTCATGCGCACATCTCCGGGATCGGGAAGAAAGTACCCTTCAGGGCCAGCAAGGGTTTCTGGGAAAAGCCGGGGAAGGAACTGCTGCCGGAGCGCGAGGAGAAGAGCGCAAACGCACAGGGCGCAGTTGCTCCCGAGCACAGGCGCAGCATGGATGTCGAGGTTGCCCTGCCGATAACTGAACCGCAATGCGCGGATGAGACGGCCCGCTGCCTGTCCTGCGGGTGTGTTCGATACGATGACTGCGACCTGCGGCTTCTCTGCGAGGAGTACGGCATCGACATGGACAGGTTCAGGGGCAGGACCGCACGCGAACGCGTTGACGAAAGCCACCCCCTGATGGTCTACGATGCCAACAAGTGCATCCTGTGCGGGAAGTGCATCAGAACGTGCACATTCCTTCTTTCAAAACCCGCATTGGGCTTTGTTGGAAGGGGCTTTGAAACCAGGGTGAGACCCGCGATGGACATTCCATTCGGGGACACGGACTGCACGGGCTGTGGCAACTGCGCGGACGTGTGCCCTACCGCCGCGGTCAGCATCAAGCTGCCCTGGCCGGGGCGGGCATGCCTTCCCCATGCCGATGAGGACGGGATCTGCGAGATCTGTTCCCTCAAGTGCCCGGTGACATTCAGGCGCTACCATGCCGGGGTTGTCGCTGTGGGTCGTGGTGGCTACCTTTGCCCCAGGGGAAGGTTCCAGAAGACGGGCGGCCCGGACATAAAGGTGGAGGGCAGCCCCGAGGAAGCTGATCTCATAGTGCTGAACCCGGGTGGAACAAGGTGGCTCGAACTTGAGTTCACGCCCATGGCAGCAAGGGTGAAGGCGGCCGAGGCCCGGGGTGTGAAAGTGGTTGATGCCGGAGGGGAAAACACGCATGCTGGAAGGATATGCAGGCTTACGAGGGTTTGACCTGCACCGCCCCGACGGGCATCAGGGTTCTTGACATGACACCTTCGAAGGGTTTAGTAATAGTGAATGTTTTCGCTGAAACTTCAGCGATTAGTAAACGAACAGGAGGGTTTTTATGAGAATGTTCGCATGCATTATTCTTGTCGCATCTGCGCTCCTCATCGCGCAGGACCCGACCAACATCCTGGTTTATTACGACTATTCGGGCGGTTACGGTGATGCCGTTCTCGAGGCCTGTGACAACCTTTGGCCTTCGTGCAACGTGTACCCCGCAAGCGGTCAGCCCGGGGGTATGTACACCCAGTTCAACGATGCGCTCACAACCGGTTCCTGGGACATCATCGTTATCGAGTCCTGGTACGCCGACTCCGACGGGCTCAACTGGGCAGGCATCTCCAGCTACTACACGGGTGGCGGCCGTCTCTACGTTTCGACATGGGAGTGGCTGAACGGAACGTCCGGCCAGATGGCCCTTGCCAACAGCATGGGCGTAACCGCTGTTACCACCTTTGGCGCTCCGGTTATCAACCATTACGCATGGATCCCCACTCATCCCATTTGCGCCGGCATCTCGGACTGGTCCTGGAGTGACCCCGGCCTTGGCATCCTTAACGCCAGGTTCACAGTCGGCGCCGCCACTCCGGTCACGGGATGGGCATCATCCCCCACAGCCGGACAGGCCGGTATCTGCGTTGCTGTTGACGGCAAGAGCGTTATCAGCGGTTTCACACCGGCCTATGCAACCCAGGGTGTAGCCATCTGGGAGAACATCCTTGAGTTCATGTGGGATGGCACCTCCCTCACCCGCAGCACCTGGGGCGAGATCAAGGCTTCTTTCTAGGCTGTCCCTGATTTAGCAGAAGGGCGGAGGCCGAAAGACCTCCGCCCCTTTTTCTGCTTCGGTGCTCAGCCCCTTTCCTTGGGCTTTGCCTCGTTCACCCTCAGCTCACGGCCAAGAAACTCGATTCCCTCGCTGCCCCTGATAGCCGCTTCCGCGTGCGCCGGGTCAGGCATTTCCACGAAGCCGAAGCCCCGCGAGCGGCCTGTCTCCCGGTCGGTGATGATCCGGGCTGCAGATACGGTTCCGAAGCGCTCGAAGTGGGACTTGAGCTCTTCCTCCGTTGCCTTGTACGACAGGTTTCCGATGTAGAGATTCACTGGATAAGAGTCCTTTCGATGCGGTGCCATGAACGTTTGCATGGGCGCCGGCGCATGACACGAACACCGGAAGCCCCTGGCAGCGGCAATCAATGGAACCGCATGCATTTGCAATATAGAATCGGAAAAAAGCCTCTGCAAGACTTCTGGAACGTTTTTCTCCCGATGGTATAGTACGTTCCTGGAGGGGTTCTCAGCTTTCGGGAAGGATGCAGAAAATGCCCAGGAGATTTTCGTTGGTTGTTCTGGCATTGGCTTCGGCGGCATGCGCCGACCCCCTCCAGTTCATGGAGAGCTTTATCGATGCCGTGTACAGATATGATGCCGAAACGGTATATGAAATGCTTAGCACCGAGAATCAGGCCGCTCTAACAACCATGGTTACGATGGCCAGGCTGCATCCTGCTGCCGCCGCTGAACAGATCAGCCGCTGGATCGGAAGGCAGTACAGCAGCCAGGATGTCGCCTGCCTGACCGAGACCGGTTTCGTGGGTGTTGTCCTCGATGCCCCCGTGCTTGTATCGCAGTTGCCCGAGAGAAACCTCATCACATGTTCGATGGAGGGGATGAGGGGCGACACGGCAATTGTCGTCTGCGAGGTTGACCTGCTTTCCGGGGAAACCGACGAGACCTGCTTTGCACTGGTCCTTCAACAGGGCGAATGGCGGATCGGCGAACCCTTTCTTTAGGCCGCTGCCGAAAGAAGCCCAAGCAATGCCATGACCACCAGTGAGATCCTTCTGTGGATCTCGTTTCCCGGCCTTCTTGCGAACACAGCCCCCAGCGACCCGCCCAGGACGGCAAAGGGCAGAGTGAGGGCAATCGTCGGCAATGCACTGGAGGTCAGAACACCCATCATCGAATACGACACCGCCGCGATCACGCCCAGTAAAAGGAAGTAAGCCGCAAGGCTCGACCTTATCCCGTCCCTTTCGTCCCCGCTTCCCGAGAGCATGAGGACGACAGGGGGTCCGCTGAATGTGGAGAAGCCGTTCAGCAGCCCGCTGACCGCGCCCGTTGCGAACATCCCCGCAGCGGTCTTCCTTACCCCTGCCCGCAGTTTGGAAAGCATTGTGACCGAAAGGAGTGTCACACAGACACCCATGACGGTTTTTGCCGTCTCCGCATCTATTTCGCGGATGAGCAGGGCACCCAGGGGGGTGAAGAGAACCCCTGCCAGGGCGAGAGGAAATAACCCCCTGAGGTTCAGGCTTTTTCTCGTGATACCAAGCAGCACTGCATTCAGTGCTATTCCGGTGATGCAGAGGATGGGAACCGCGGTGGATGCAGGCATGAGAAACAGCAGGATCGGCATTGCGAGCAGGGAGTATCCGAAACCACAAAACCCCTGCAGGGCGGCCGCTGCGAGTATCACGAGTGCCGGGGTGAGGAACCCCGAAGGCACTATGGATTCCCTGCGGGGACGAACGCCAGATGAAACCTCTTCACTTCAGCCGTCTGCCCGTCGTCGCAAGTGATTTCGATCGGGGCGACCCCGCTCATGACGCTTTCGGGAATGCTGTACAGCACATGTACGCAAGAGCCTGTTCCAAAAAGGAAAGTGGTTTCCCATGTGTTCCAGAGTGCATTGAACTCATCAGGCTCGAGAACACCCGCAGCCCAGGATTCGACAATGATCCTGACCTGCGAAGCCGTTACTACAGGCTCCCACGATGGGGGTGCACCTTCGGCAAGGTTCCGGAGGCTCATTTCTGCGAATTCGGCGTCTTCAGTTCCTCCGCGCAGAAGGATGCACGGCAAATCACCGAACCCGCTTCCGACGGCGGGGCTGTTCCCATCCACGAAATAGGGGAGAAACCCCGGCCCGACCAGTGAGCATTCGTAGAACAGGTACCTGTCTACGAAGGGGCTCCTTCTGATGGAAAGCGCCTGGACATCGGACCAGGTTTCACCCCACTCCCATGAGGTGATCCCCGGCCATGGATTTCGTTCCACCGTATCCACGAGTGACAGGTTCGCCCAATGCACCGAATCGGATCCCACTCCCCCGGAAGCCGGCTCTGGAAGCGCCAGTGTCACAAGCCCCGAGGGAACCGTCACCCGAACGTTCACCGTGCAGGGATCGCCATGAAAGTACAGCACGGGCGCCTTTACATCGAAGACGCGGGTGATGCCCGCCTCCGGCGCCGACACAAATCCGGTCTGCCCCTCGGAAACGAGTACCACCCCCCATTCGTGAACGGAGAGCCCCGCCATCAGGATTACGGCGGGAACGATCATTCCACCCTCACAAGTCCGAGGAATAGCCTGTGGTATTCAACACGGAGGTCAAGCGGCTGCTCGACAGCGAGGCTTAACGTGCTGATGCCCTCGACTGTGGCCGGCGGCAGAGGGAAGAGCAGCCAAAGTTCACCGGCTGGTCTTTCACTGAAGAAAGGCTCCCAGGTGTTCCACAGGGCGGCGATTTCCTGGGATTTCAGGTTGCCTCCCGCCCAGTCGCAAATCTTCTCGAGAATTTCGTCTCGTTCAAGGGGCGGCCTTATGGCATCGCTGAGGACCGGAAGAGGTATTATGTTGTGCTGCAATATTCTCGGTTCGTCGCCCGTCGCTATCAGAAGACCTTCGGGCGAGAAGTACCCTGCGAGCTGCCTGCCGTCCTCCACCACGGTGTTCATCCTGGTGTGGATTCCGTCGGGAATGGCGGTTTCGTAGTAGAGGAACCTGTCCAGATAGTTTCCGTCGGCATCGTAGAGATCGTGGCAGGGCACGTCGCGCCAGAAGTCCATCGCCCACTGGAACGGCGTACCCTCGGGGACCGAGGGGACAGGGGCTTCATCGTACGGTTCCGGAAGCCTGCCATCGATATGCCATGATACGGCAGGAGGCGCATCTCCCTCGAGTTGCACGGAGGGGGTCGGGTAAGCCGTCGAAATGAAGCCCATCCCGGCAGTCGCGGTGAACGTGCCTGTGAAGGGAGAGCCGTGGAACCAGACAACCGGCGCGTCGACGCACACCATGCCGAATGGATCGTACCCGTAGGTGTCACCCGGCACGCCGGTCACCTCGCTGCCGACCGATGTAAAGGTGACAACCCCCCATTCGTGGATCCTGAGAAGGGTTGTGTTGTCCATGGGTGCCACAACGGTATCCGCAAGAAACGGAAGAAGCAGTGGAAACATTTCAAACCTCTTTCAGAGCGGGACTGCGGCGAGAATGTACCTGTGTACACGGAACGGATAGGACAGCGGGCCGGAACGGAAGACCTCGATGGTGCTGAGCTTGTCCAGCAGCTCGTCAGGTACGAGGTAAAGCACCAGTCCCCCGGCGTATGCCCCCGTATCAGCATGGTCAAGGCAGATCCAGTCCGACCAGGTGTTCCAGAGGGCGTCGACCTCCTCGATGTCGATGATGTTCCTCGACCACTCCCTCAGAATGTCGTGGATCTCGTCGGGCTGAAGGCTGCTGAAGGATAGGTCGCCACCCTCGAAGAGCAGACCGAGATTGCATTCCGAGTAGACGAAACCGTCATCCGTCCTTTTCAGAACGATCGCCGGAATGTCCGCCCACTCTGCATTCACTGCATCAGCGCCGGGCATGAGGGGGAGAAAGTCAAGCCGTTCCGGCCTCGTCTCGTAGTACAGAAAGCTTTCGGTTGCGCAGGGGGTGGTTATCGTCATGCTTTCCCCCGTCCTCCAAAGGTGGTAGGGCCAGCGCGGGGCATCGGGGCTTCTCAGCCCACGCTCCACTGCGGCGGACATATCCCTTGCGGATGGTTCGAAAGCCTCGTACGCGAAAGTGCCATCCCAGGAGCATGACCCGCTGTCAGCGTCCACCAGGGAGGGCTCGGGGTAGAGAGCGGTCAGGACGCCGTTGGTCGTTCGCACATCGATCCGGCCTGTAAACTCCGGGCCGTGAACGTAGAGAACCGGTGCACGAAGGATCATTTCATCCGGTTGCGGAACTGTCCCGGGTGCTTCCGGTGCTCCCGGTGCTCCGGAGAAGGATCCGTCCGGACCGCTCCAGGAAAGAACGCCCCATTCGTGAACGATCACGGGTGCAAGCTCCCGCTCATCCGCCGTGGATGGGTCAGGAAGCGTTGTTGAAAGCAGTACTGCGAGAATCAGCATCATGAGGACCTCCTTGGAATAACCGTTCTACACCCGACGGGCGTCCTTCATTCCGGAGCCGAGAACCGGAAAAGCACCGGCACATGGTCGGATGGCTTTTCCCACGTCCGCGGGGCCGGGTCTGCCTCGACGGAACGAATCAGGTGAGCCGCGCTTTTTGAGGCCAGCACAAGGTCAAGGCGCATGCCCATGTTCCTTCGGAATGCGCCCGCACGGTAATCCCACCATGTGTATGCCTTTCCCGCCGGGTTGAACAACCTGTACCCATCCACGAATCCGGAGTCAAGGAATGCTCTGATCCGCTGCCTTTCGAAGGGGTGATAACACACAGTGCCGTCCTGAATGTCCGGCGAATGCGTGTCATCGGGACCGGGCGCCACGTTGAAATCCCCTATGACAATGGTCGGCTCATCGAAACCGGCAGCGAACGCCAGCAGTTCCTCGAGCCAGCGGAGTTTGTGTTCGAAGGAGGGAAGATCCACAGCACCACCGTTGGGGACGTACGCGTTCATGAACCTGATGCCCTGCAGGCGAAATGAAAGCAGCCTGGCCTGATCATCCAGAAACCCCGAGGGCAGCCCCTTCCGGGTGTCCTCCAACCCGATCCGGCTGATAACAGCAACGCCGTTGTAGGTCTTCTGGCCATGGGCGAGGGATGAATAGCCCAGCTCTCCGAACGCATCCGAGGGAAAGAGGTCGTCGGTGACCTTTGTCTCCTGAAGGCACAAAAAGCTGACGGGGTTGGCTGCAAGCCAGCGGAGGACGTGGGGAAGGCGCGCCCTCACAGAGTTAACATTCCAGGTGGCTCCGGTCAGGATCATGCCGCACCTCTCCGTTGTGGCTCCGAGTGCTGTGTTGAAGTAAAATACAACCCTGGCTTCTGGAAGGAAGGGCACGAAGGTGGAGGAACGATCTATGGAAAACAGGTTCCGCTGGATCATTGCCGCAATTCTCCTCGTTGCCCTCGGGGCAAGGATCATGACCGCCGTCCGCCAGCCCGCTCCGGAAGGCGACGGCATTGCCGCCAACATCCTGCTGGCTGACAACATCAACCGCGGCCTCGGATTCACCACCTTTCTGAAATGGACCCTGTACGACGACTCCATGGACCAGCTGAGACCCGAGGCCAACAGGCAGCCATTGTTTCCCCTGATGCTATCCGCCCTGTTCAGGGTTACGGGGCCGGGCATGAGACCCGCCCAGGCACTTTCGATCGCCGTGGGCATGCTCTGCCTTCTTGCGTTCTACGGATGGGCATCCCGTGCCGTAGGAAGACGCGGAGCGCTTTTTGCCCTTGCCTTCCTCGCCCTCGACCCCCCTTTCATCTGGTACAGCGCCCAGCCCGACAGCCTGCTTCTGTACACAACCCTTGTTTTCCTGGCCCTGGCCGCAGCGGGAGAGGGGATGGTTTCGTGGAGGGGCGCGGTGCTGCTGGGGCTTGTTTCGGGGGCAGCCTATCTGAGCAGGACTCAGGGCGCCCTGCTTGCATTCTCCATGGGTTTGTGGATTCTTTTTCGCGGAGGCAGGCGAAGGATCCTAAAAGCCCTGCTTTTCTCCGCCGTTTTCGTCGTCTGCGCACTGCCCTGGTTCCTGAGAAACCTGAGGGAGTTCGGAAGCCCGACCTACAGCCAGAACAGCCAGTTTGTTCTCAATGAGAACCACTGGTCGGCCTGGAGCGTGAGGGATACGCCTCCCTCCCCTTCCGACATGCTGAGGAACCAGGGGCTGAAGGCGTGTGCTGTCTTTGTTGTAAAAGGGGCGGGCCGTGTGCTCGAACCCTTCGCCCTGGGCTCCTGTGGAAGAGGCGAACCGTTCGCACAGCCGACCCTTGCTGTTTTCCTTCTATTTGCGATTCTCGGCCTCAGCGACCGTGATATGAGGAGGAAGATGCTCCTGCCGGCCCTGGTTGCCGTTCCCCTCATGGCGGCGCTGACCCTGCATCAGCACAGCGGGCGCTATCTTGCCCCGGTCTACGCGATTGTCGCAGCATTCGGGGCTGCAGGGGTCTTCCGCAGGCGCCAGAATGTGAGGGGAGTTGTTCCTGCGGTGGCGGTTGTGACGGCACTCGTGCTGTTCCGCCCTGTGGCGGAGGTCCTCACTGCCGGCAACAGGGACAGGGCACTCGAGGCGATGGAGGGGGCACGCTGGATAAGGGACAATGTCCCTGAAAGCACCTGGGTCGTTACCTACCCGAACGTGGAGCTTTATCACTGGGTGTACCGCAGACCCACGCTTACCTGGCCCAACGATTATGAAATGCTGCTCTGGCCGTGCCTCGAAGAGCACAGGGTTGGCTTCGTGGTGGTGGACAGCGACCTGCCCGGCCTCAGACCGTGGCTGTCCGGCAGGTGGAGGAGAACTCCCGACGGAGGCGGCTGGGCTGTGATCGACCCTCCCGCTTTCCTCTCGGAGGCGTGGAGAAGCAGTTCGGGCAGAACCATCATCTACAGGTTCACAGGTCCGGTTCCCGATGGTTTCATGGCGGTGGACAGCCTGCCGCCGGACAACTTCAGGGCACTGGGGCCGTAAAGGTTCCTCAGGCCGACCCTGGCCGCGTACCGCCTGCTGTCTTTCGGGCTTCCTTGTAGAGGCTTCTTCGCTTCCCGGCTATCGTGGCCCGCAGATCGGCCGGGGAGAGGCCTGCGCTTGTTGTGTAACCCTCGAGGAACTTCATCTCCCCGGAACTGATCGAACCGTCCGCAAGGGTGATCCCGACCATTTCGGAAAGAACCGCCTTCGCCTCGGCGGTGCCCTCCGCCCTGGGAAGCTCGACCCCCTGGGAAGCCGCAGCGATCATGCCGGATACCTTCTCCGCCGATACCCCCCTCGAGGCGGCAAAATCATCGAGCAGGCGCCGTTCATCCCCGTCAGCCGTCCCGTCCGCGAACATTGCGGCCACCATTGCCATGAGAAGCATCTCCGGATCTGGGGCCGCGGCCCTGCCGGGGGCACGTTTGAGCATTCCGGCCGAGAATGCCGAGATGTCTTCGAGAACCCAGGCGCCTGAGCCGTCGTTCAAGGGCCTGCCGCAGTACTCGCAGGCGCCTCCTGCGGCGCCGGTGTAGGGTGCTCCGCATCCCGGACAGTGCGCGGAGTGGAAGTCGTTTTCAGTCCTGGTTCTGACCTCTGGAAGGCGTGCGAGCGTAAAGACCTGTGGTCTGATGCTGCGGTCCCCGGCACCCTTCGTCTGCCCGGCGGCGTTTCGGAAACGGTTCCAGGCCGACCACTTCACCAGCGCCCTGACCCGGTCCTTGTCCTGCCCCGGCACGATGTCGAGAATTTCGACAGAACCGACAGCAGCATCGTGGAAGTAGAGGTGCCACTCTCCCTCGACAGTCTGGGCGATGTTCCTCTCCAGGGACGGGATGAACTCAGGAGAGGCAACCTTGACTGCCGCATCGGTCCTGCCCTCGAAATAGCTCTTCACATAGCGCCAGAAGACAACCGAAACAGTGTCTTCAAGAGGCTGGGTCATGAAACCCGGGTCTTTCGCCTTCATTTCGGAATACCCTGGAATTCCATCGGGTGCGGACGCAGGTTTCCATTCGCTTTCCTGAGTGATCTCGACGAGAATCCAGTCGTATGTGCCGCTGGTGATATGGGCCCCGCAGTACTCGCACTTGCCGGCGTTGCTTACGGAGAGCGAAGCCCCGCAGTTCGGGCAGAATCCCTGAACAAGACCGCCTTTTTCGGGTGTTTTCGCCCCGGATTTTCGCATGAAGGTCCAGTATTCGAAGAAATCGCTGTCGGTGTTTGTCCGAAGCTTCCTGCCGTTTTGTATCGATACGTCGCAGTCCAAGGCCTTTGCATGAATCTCGGCATGCACCGTCTGGAATCCCTTGGCGGCATGCGCACCCACAAGCCGCACGCCCAGGACCTCCAGGTTCTCCATGGAGTTTCTGTAGCCCATAGCCCGCTGCATGTCGAACTGAAGGTTGAACCTCTCCCTGACGCCGTCGCTTATGTACGAGGTGACTGCCGAGAGGTCCTGGCTGCTCCAGGCTTTCTGAACCGATGCGAATGCGGTGGCTGCCATCCCGGTGAACCGGGTTTCGGTGAAAGCGGGATCAGCGTTCTTGAGGGCATCGAGGTCGGCGGCACCTTTTGCGGCTGCAGACTCTCTCCTGGCGGTGAAAGAACGTGCTATGTACTTTTCCTGCATTTTTTTGCGTTGCCTGCTGTAAATGGCTAGCCCCACGATGATGGCGATGGTAAGGGGTATCCCTATGCAGGGCTGTTCGATGCAAAGCCTGACAAGAAAGTAGACAAGGAAACCGAGCCCGTCGCCTCCACCGTCCCCGCCGCCGCCGCTTCCGCCGCCGTAGCTCTGTCCGCCCCCCGCTCTGGCCTGAGCAGTGTCGGAGAGCACGAACAGGACAAGCATGGCGACTGCAAGCGCAATACCGCCGAATCGTCCTTTTCCTGCAGGCATCTGTAACCCCCAAGGGTCCTTGCTTGTGTATGTTCACGCCACGGAGCGGTTAGTCTATTCCCGGAGAGGCGGGATGTCCAGACCGGGGTTGTGTTCGGGCTGTTCCGCTACAAAAACCGTCTGGACGGGCAGGCTGTTTGACACAGGGCCGTGCTTGAGCGATTATGGCGGTTCGTGCTGCTTCGGGTGCCGGCGCGTTTTTCCGTTCATCGGAAAGACCGTTCCGGCGTGTCAACCGACCGGGGGGTAAGATGACATTCTCTCTCAGAAGAAAGCTTCTGATCATCCTGATCGCCACCCTGGTGTCGTGGCTGCTCGTCTGGTACACCCACAGTTTCGTGGAGAGGCTGCGAAGGTCGAACCGCATCGCGAACGAAACCATCGCCTGGTTCTGGGCGGGAATACAGTACCCCCTGAGCTTCATCGCAGGCAGGGAGGGTCTGTCGGTATGCACTGAGTGCGGCGCATCGTTCCCGCTTGAAACCATTCCCGAGGACAGGCACATCTCCAGTTATTGTCCGGACTGCCGAAGGATTACCCAGTTCGTCGTCACGTCCGAAACGACTGTGGAGCAGAGGCGGGAAGTTCAGGCAATGGCCCGGCGGCTGTACTCCGATCTCGTACACAGGCTGCCCTATTCAATTATTTTCACGGATAACACGGGATTTCCGCAGGTTGTCGACGGCCGCCCCGTTGACGAGGGCATCCCTGATGATACGCTGATTGTGTACAAGTCGAGGATTGCGGCACTCGACGAGGTCAACAGGCCCATTCCGATCTCTGGTCCGGGCGGAACCGAGCTCGGACACCTCCATTACGGCACAGATCCGATATTCCGCGAGATCGCATGGATGCCGGTGCTCGAACTCGGATTCGTGATCCTCATCGGGGGGCTGATGCTGCTCTTCATGAGGGGGGAGAGAAAACACGAAAGGGAGATGTCGTGGGTGGGCTTCGCCCGGGAGACCGCCCATCAGATCAGCACCCCGCTGTCATCGCTGATGGGGTGGCTGGAGCTGATGACGGAGAACCGCTCCCTTGAGAACGATCCCGAGGCTGCGGAAGCCCTGAGGGCCATGCGTGCGGATGTTGAACGACTCGAGCAGATAACGCAGAGGTACGCGCACGTGGGCAGGAAGCCGAGGCTGGAACCCGTTCAGGTATCAGGGGTTATCATGGAGACCGTATCGTACTTCTCGCAGAGGCCGGGGCTTGTCGGCGGCGTGTCTGTTGAGGCCGGCAGCATGGTCGATGCCGTTGTGATGGGGAACTCCGTTCTTCTCGGGTGGGTTCTCGAAAACCTTATCAAGAACGCGGTTGCTGCATGTGCGGCAGGCGAGGAGCGGGGCAGGGTGGAAGTGGTGTGCGACTACCCGGATGAGAGCAGGTCGATAGTCGAGATACAGGTCAGCGACAACGGCAGGGGCATTCCGTCCCGGGAGCAGGACAAGGTTTTCAAACCCGGCTTCTCGACCCGCCGCGGCGGCTGGGGGCTCGGGCTGCCCCTGTCCAGACGGATAATCGAGGAATACCACGGCGGAACGATACAGCTTCTCGCAAGCGTTCCCGGAAAGGGCTCCACGTTTTCCATCATCATTCCCGTCAGCCGCGAGGAGATGAAGAATTGCTGAAGGTACTCTGGGTGGACGACGAGATCAGCCATCTTCAGTCGCACATCCGTTTTCTGGAGAAGAGGGGGTACACTGTCTACACCGCCGAAAGCGGCAGGGACGCCCTCGAGATACTCAGAAGCAGAAGGGTCGACCTTGTGCTTCTTGACCAGATGATGGTCGGCATGGACGGCCTTGAGACGGTCAGCGAGATCCGCAGGAGCTACAGGGAGCTGCCGATAGTCATGGTCACCCAGAGCGAGGAAGAGGAGCTGATGGATCGGGCTCTGACCGGAACAGTTGCCGACTTTCTCACCAAGCCGGTCAACCCGAGCCAGATCCTTCTCGTGGTGAAGAAACTTCTGACCTCCGGCAAGCTGAAACTGCAGCAGGCCGCCATGGAGGTCATGCAAGAGGCCGAGACCCTCAGGCTGTCCCGTGACCGGACGCTGTCGGACTGGATTCACCTTTATTCCAACTGGATCGAAAAGGACATCAGCACCCGCGGGCATCTCGCCAGCGATTTCGGCACGTTTCAGGGTGTCGGCCTCGATCAGCTGCAGATGGATTTCTCACGTTTCGTCGA
This sequence comes from Candidatus Fermentibacterota bacterium, assembly GCA_963845085.1. Classification (GTDB taxonomy): domain Bacteria; phylum Fermentibacterota; class Fermentibacteria; order Fermentibacterales; family JCC-6; genus UBA6080. The sequence goes on along the minus strand of CAWJQI010000005.1, from coordinate 919,806 downwards.
GGATCACTACAGGGACTGGATAGCATCTGATGACGGCCCTCTGATGTCCCACAATTTTCTGGAACGGGTCGTCCTCCCAAGGCTCGACAGTCCGGGGGAACTGGTGGTGATGGTCATCGACTGCATGCGGTACGACCAGTGGCTTTTGATGTCGCGTGAGATCGAGCAGTGGTATCACCGGGAACCCGGGTTCATGGTGACCGGGCTTCCTTCAGCGACGCCCTACAGCAGGAATTCCATTTTCAGCGGGCTCCTTCCCAGGGATATCAGCCGCTTCTACAGAAACGACTGGATCGAGGAGTACGGAGCGCCCGGGCTGAACAGAAACGAGCCGAAATTCCTCGTGGACGCTCTGAAGAGGCTTGGATGGAGCGGCGCCGATAACGCGGTCTACCTCAAGGCGTCAAACAAGCGCGAGGGCGACAACATCCGAAAGGGTCTCTCGCACTTCATAAAGAACGGCTTTTTCGCCCTTGTGGTGAACTACATCGACCACCTCACGCACGGACGAAGCGAGCTTGACCTCATCCGTGATCTGGCGCCGGATGTGAAGAGCTTTCGCGCCCTCGCCGAATCATGGTTCAGGGGATCATTCCTTCGGGAAATGCTTCTTACCCTTAGCGCAAGGGGCGCGACCGTGATCGTGACAAGCGATCATGGCAGCGTTCAGGCCGGGCGGATCGCGTGGGTGCGCGGGGCCAGGGGCATGTCCAGCAGCGTGAGGTACAGGTTCGGAATGGCCCTGTCAGGAGATCCCAGGCAGTCGCTGGTTGTCAGGCAGCCCGCATCCTGGGGGCTTCCCGATGACAATCCCAGGAAATCGTACGTGCTCGCGAGAAGCGATTATCTGCTGTTTCATGAGCATGTTGCCAGGGAGGACATGTACAATTTCAGGGGTTCCTTCCAGCATGGCGGGATCTCTCTTGACGAAATGATAGTTCCATGCGATGTGCTCACCTCGAGAAGGATCACGTGAGAACAGGCCGTTTCGAGCTTGGCGAGAGTGCCCTTATTGATCTCGGCAGGGAAATCGCAGGGAACCTTGCACCCGGGGGGAGAGTGTACCTGATCGGTGATCTGGGCTCGGGCAAGACAACTCTCGCCAGGGCGATCATCCGGACCCTGGGCGTGGAGGGAGCCATACCGAGCCCCTCCTTCATCCTTGATGCGGTTTACGTTCTCCCATCCATGGAGATACACCATATGGACCTTTACCGTCTTTCCGGCACCTCCGTTGAGCTTTCCATGCTGGGCTTCGACGAAATCCTCGATTCGCAGGCGGTGGTGATAGTTGAATGGGCGGACAGGCTCGCAGATCTTCCCAGGCTTCCGGGTATCCATGTGAGTCTGCGCTGCATTGATGACCCTTCGGTGAGAGAGGTTGAGATTGCCAGGCACCTGGCTCGGGATTGACACGGTGTTCGAGCCCGGCGGTACCGCCGTTGTGCGTGACGGCGTGGTGATCTCCGAGGAACGGCTTCCCGCAGGCGTTCCAACCTCCGAGACACTTCTTTTCTCGGTGGGATCGGTGCTTGCGGCATCGGGTACGGATGGACGAGGGCTTTCGGGGATCGCGTTCATACTCGGGCCGGGGTCCTACACGGGGCTGCGGATCGCCGCTGCAACCACCCAGGGGCTGTCGGCAGGCTGGGGTGTTCCGGTAAAGGGCGTTCCGACGCTCAGGCTTATTGCCTTCGGAGCAGCCTCATCAACCCCGGTGCTCGCCGCGATCAGGGCGAGGAAGGGCGAGGTCTTTGCAGCCATTTTTGCATCGTCCGACCCTTTCTCGGAAGAGATTCTTCCCGCGGGTATCTACCACGGAGAAGATGTCGGGGCGCTGGCTCATGCACAAAGTTCTGTCGCCGTGGGCTCTGGCAGGTCGGAGATCACCGGGGCGGAGCTGAACTGGGTGAATGAATCGAAGGACAGGCCGGGTCCCGGCCTTTGTACGCTGCTTGGAATAGCCCTGGCCGATGCCGAAGGATTCGACAGGAATCCGGAACCCCTTTATCTCAGGGGTTTCATGCAGAAGGCGGGATTTCTTGGTCCCTGAGACAAGAAGGATCGGCAGGGAGCATCTTCTCCAGGTCGTGGCACTTGAGAAAGCCTGTTTCCCCGATGACTGCTGGAGCGCCGCAACGCTCAGGGGCGTTCTTGGCAGGTGGCCCGACTCCCTGTCGCTCGGGGCGTTTTCGGGAGGGGAGCTGGTCGGCTACGTGTCCGCCTCACTCGATGAACCAATGGAAGTCCATGTGCTGTCCATTGCCGTCGCCCCCGGGTACCGTCGGCAAGGTATCGCTTCAGGGCTTTTGTCCGCAGTGCTGCATTGGGGAAGCATCAGGGGCTGTTCCAGGGCGTATCTCGAGGTCCGGGTTGGCTCACCTTCAGCGAGGGCTGCCTACGGGAGGATGGGTTTTTACACGGAGGGGATCCGCAGCCGCTATTACGAGGATGGAGAGGCGGCGCTGGTGATGGTCAGGGATCTCCCGGCCGTGCCTACTGCCGCCGGGGTCGCACTGGAGCTGAGAAAACTGCTGAAGGGAAGGATCCCCAGAAAGGGGGTCGTGCTCGGATCAGGATTGGGATGGCTTGCTGCAGCAGATGAGCCCGGACTCGCGATTCCCTACGGGAGCATACCCGGAGCAGGCGCCGCTGCGGTCGAGGGGCACGACGGGAAGCTGCTTGTGAACAGGAAGGGCGACACGGTTTATCTTTTGGGCCGCAGGCATCACTACCAGGGCTTTGACGGCATTGAGACCGCTGTCCTTCCGGCTGCGCTGGCCTCCCTCGGGGTCGGCTCCTGGCTTCTTACAACATCATCGGGGGCCGTCAGCCCGGATCTGACGACCGGCGACGCCATGGTCATCACAGATCATGTGAACTGCTCCGGGTGCATTCCCGAACCACCCCATCGTGCAGTTGGAGGCGCAATATATTCGCGCCGTCTTGCTGCCAGGGCCGTGGAGATTGGGTTATCATTGGGTGCCCCTGTGCGGGAGGGGGTGTTCTGCTGCGTGTCGGGTCCCGCATATGAGAGCCAGTTCGAGGTGGGTTATCTGGCGGAGTCCGGCGTGTCCGCCGTGTCCATGTCAACGGTACAGGAATCTATGGCTCTTGCGTCACAGGGTTGCGAGGTTCTTGGGGTTGCCCTGGTTACCAATGAAGTTGCGGAGGGTGATTTTGTACGTCATTCCGAGGTCCTCAGGGCACAGGACACGGTGTCGGCCCGGCAGAGAAGCTTCTTGCAGGAGCTGGTGAGGGAACTGGGGAAATGAACTACTCAACGGCTGAGAACTGGGTCTTCAACAGAAGACGACTGGGGATGAAATACAATCTCGACAGGATGCGTGCCCTGATGGACGCGCTGGGCAGGCCCCAGGAAGCCTTCAGAACCGTGCACGTCGTCGGAACCAACGGCAAGGGAAGCACAACTGCGGTTCTCGCGGCCCTGGGCCGCGGCCTTGGGCTTCGGGTCGGGCATACCACGTCTCCGCACCTGTTGAATTACAGGGAGCGCGTGAATCTTGATGACCGCTGGATTTCCGAGGAGGACGCGGCAAGATTCATCACCGACAAGCGTCAGCTGATACAGAAGTATTCCGCCACGTTTTTCGAGATAACCACCGCGCTTGCAGCCTGGTACTTCGCCGAAAAGGGCGCGGAATGGGTGATTGCAGAGGCCGGACTGGGCGGCAGGCTTGATGCAACGCGTGTTTTCGGCGGTGAGGCAACGGTTTTCACCGGTGTTCAGATCGAGCACAGCAGGATTCTTGGCGCCACCCGGGCACTGATCGCAGCCGAGAAGGTGGCCATGGCCGACAGGGGAACACTGCTCGTTGCGGCCGCGCAGACACCGGACGTTGAGGCTGTGATTCAGGAAGCGGTGGAAGGGATGGAGCTGCGCCGGATCTTTCCGATCAGGGTCGACAGGGCGCCACTTCCCGGTCCCCATCAGAAAAGCAACGGCGGGCTTGCACTTGCAGCGGCAACCGAGGTCTTCCCGAAGCGCATGATCAGCGTCGGGACCGTGTACGACAATCTTTGCCGCGATGGTCTTTCGTGGCCGGGCCGGCTTGACCTCAGGGAGGGCCCTCCCCTGGTTCTGTTCGACGTCGCGCACAACCCTGAATCCATGGAAGCCCTTCTTGGTTTCATCAGCGGCTGGGACAAGCCGGTTCCCGCCGTGATAGGGTTTCTCTCCGACAAACCGTGGCAGCAGATGGTCGAAATGCTTTCAGGATCGGTCAGCCCGGTTTTCGCTGTCACCCCGCTCAACGAGAGAATGCTGCCGGCCGCCGAGCTTGCCGAGGCCTTCAAAGCGTCCGGAGTCGACTGCACGCCCTGCGACACAATCGAAGGCGCTTTTTCCATGTGCAGGCAGCATTCCGGGAACGGACGCATGATCGTCACCGGGAGTTTCTTCGTGGTTGGGGAGGCGATGCTGCAGGCGGAAAGGAACGGTTGGATCCGCCACTGACCTTTTCGTCGGAAAAATGGTAAATTACGGGTTGAACACCGAATGCGGAAGGAAGGAAAATGGCTTCCGATAAGAAGAAGGCGGCTGCACCCGTGAAGGGCGACAAGGGAAGCATAGAGGAAGCCCCCCTCACGACCCTGAACTATGTATTTTTCATTGCCGGCCTTGTCGTTATAACTGCAGGCTGGTTCCTCCTGAGGGCGGGACATATCACTGTTTCCCCGATCCTTCTGGTGCTTGGCTATTGCGTCATGATCCCCCTTGGAATCATTCTCCGACCGGGGGGCGGGAACGGTAGCCGGTGAAAAGGCTTCTTTTCGTTCCGGTTGCCCTCGCAGCGCTTGCCGCATCGTGCGGAGGCGCGGACGAAGGTGGCACTGCCGCTGATCCCGGCATCGTCATCCCCGAAGACACGCTTTTCATCACCGTCCCCGGGGGCACGTTCACCAACTCCTCGGGAGAGACGGTGAACGTTGAAACCTTCAGCATCATGGCCCACGAGGTCTGCAACAGGTTCTATGCCGATGCCGCGCGCGACGCACATATCGAGTTCCCTCCCGATCCCCGCTTTCCGGGTGTATCCGACTACACAGCGGAGAGACCCGACCATCCCGTTGTGAACGTCAGCCCTGACGAGGCTTCGAGGCTTGCGTCTTCCCTGGGCATGCGCCTGCCCACCAGGAACGAATGGGAGTATGCTGCCTCGCGAGGCCTTTCAGGAGCGATCGGCGAGCAGTTCACATGGGGAACCGTCAGTCCCGGGATGACCCCCGAGTTTCCGGCCAATTTCCTTGCCAACGGTGATTGGGAACAACGGGATGCCGATGGTTTCGCATTCACTGCACCCTGCGGAAGCTTCCCCCTGTCCCAGTCGGGCCTTGCGGATCTCTGCGGCAACGTGGCCGAGATGGTCCGGGACGATTCGGCCTTTGTTCTGAAGGGCGGAAGCTGGACACAGCCTGAAGACGCCATGACGATCGGCTGGAACAGGGTTATAACGTCAGGCGACCGATGTTGGTACGCCGGCTTCAGGTTTGCAAGATAACGGGGGGTGAGTTTTGAATGCTCACCCCCCTTGCATTGGTGGGCGAAGAGGGACTTGAACCCCCGGCATCCTGCTTGTAAGGCAGGCACTCTAGCCAGCTGAGTTATTCGCCCGCTGCGGCGGCATACTAAGACCCTGGCCCTTTGTCGTCAAGGAAGGCGTTGATGGCACCGAACCGTTTTTTCAGCATTTCCCGGGCACTCAGAAAACAGATCGCCATTGATCTGGAGGGGGCCGGCGCGGCTGACGGGGAAGTGAGGGTGATCACCCTTCAGGCGGGCATGCTGTCGCTTGTGGCCGTTTCCGCCAGGGATTGGGCGGGACTTGCGTCGATCGTCATCGGCGAATTCCACCATCTGGGCTGGAATCTTGATTTCATTGACGGTTTCGCCCATGAGTCAAAGGACGGACGCGTGGGGGTGATAATCGTTGGCATTCGATCGGCCGATGCCGGGATAATCGAGGCCTTCGCCCGCGATGCGGGAAAGCTGGAAATTCTTCTCAAGAAGCTTGCCATTGGCAGGGAGGGCACAATGAGCCTTCTCAGCCGCGCCGCCGAGCGCATCGAGATATATGAAGCAGTAAGAGAAGAGCTTGAGGGCCTCTACCGGGGGAACATCCCAAGGGATATTTCCAGCGCCAAAGGAGAGCTGGTGCTTTTCATCAGCGCCCGGAGCGACCAGTACCTGGGGGAGAGGAAGCCGTCCGATCTTGCATGGATGGTCAAGACCAACAACGACCTCATAAAGAAGGTGCGCCGAAACCGGGGTCGCGCAGCCTTCAAGGTGAAGAACCTGAAAACCGTGGCCGAACACCTTACCGGAATCAACCTTGTGGGTTACGAGCGTGACATCTCGTTTCAGAACCTTCTCACCGCGCTCAGCTACGCATGGCCCGGCTCGACGATCAGGCATCAGCGGCGATACACAACGCCTGACGGCATAGTTGCCGTAAGGGTCGAGATGTCCGGCCCCTCGGGGCTTCCCGCGACGAGGCAGGAGGTCGCCTGCATCACCACCACACTGAACAGCCTCCTGGTGTCCAACCGTCTGGAGAGGCTGGTGCGGATACACAGGTACGGCGGCAGGGAGAACTACGCAAGGGCCCTGATCCCGCTGCTCATGAAGGAATGCCGTGAAACAGGCATAAACCAGGCGTACCTTGCCCTCGAGACCACCGAAACGTTTGCGGCAAAGCTGAAGCTTCTTGTCGTGACACTTGGTGAACGCGACTCGAGGGAGCATGACAACCGGGTTCTCACGATGGTCGACAGGATCAACGAAAAGCCCGGGCTGTCAGTGTCCAGCTTCAAGAGCCCGTCGAACTATGGTGAGATCTGGGTGGATGTGGTGGACATCACTGTGCAGAGAAGCGAATTTCTGGACATGGAGGATGCCTATCTCGCGGTCAAATCCGGGGATCCGTGAAGCCTATGGCAGGTTCCGCGATTTTGATCAGGGCATGAGGCTGAACGACGTAAAGCAGCTGGAGATCGTGAAGGCGATCCTTCACGACATCCCGGACGGGCTTGTCACTGATTTCTACTACCGTCTTGAAGACTTTCTGCGCGCTTCTGTGTCTTCAGAGGAGCTTGCCCTTCATATCCAGCTTGCGTTCGACACAATTCGCAGGATCATCCAGGACTCAAGCGTCTTCGAGAAACCGGCCTGGACCGATGTTGTGACCGGCGAACGCAGGGAGGCCACGATCATCTGCTGCGGTCGGAAGGGCGAGCTTCACGGTTTCCGGTCGCTGCTCGATGTCGTTCGTGATTTCAAGGTAACGGCCAGCATGATCGAATGGTCGGGCGCCACGGCGATCCTGCTCCGTCTTCAGCATGAGGGGGAAGCCCTTGATGCGGAATCCCGCGAAAGGGTTCTTGCGCTGCTTGAGGAAAGGCTGAGAAATGATCGGGACAGATGAACAGGTTAAGCGGACCGAAATGTTCCAGCGCTGGATGGAGAAGCGGGGACGGATCCAGAGGGGAATCGCCTGGCTGCTCATAGCCCCTGCGATACTTCTTGCCGTTGCCGCCGCGACCTTCTGGTTTCAGTACTACCTTCCGGTACCCCTGGTTGCCACTCTGGCGTTTCTCGGCCTTGCGGCCTGCGTTTTTCTTGTCTGCATCATCCTTGCACTTGTAAGGCTGAAAAGGCTCTCCGAGGGAGACAGGCTCATGTGGAAGATGAAGCTCTCCGAACCGGAAAGCTCTTGACATGCAGCACTGTCCGCTGCTATTCTTCCGGCTCTCGACGGCGGTGTAGCTCAGTTGGTAGAGCAGCGGAATCATAATCCGCGGGTCAGGGGTTCAAGTCCCTTCGCCGCTACCATATCCAAAGGCAGCCCTCTGCGGGCTGCCTTTTCTTTGTACTTGGGGACGGACTAAGATAACTTAGTTTTTTCATTGGCAGTTGCCTGCAGTGGCTGTGGCTGTTCACCTGATCAATCGAATCAGTCAGTCTTGAGTCCTGAGTACAAAGCATTGTATAGTAACGCTTTATGTTCATAATCAAATCTTTCTAAGTCCGTCCCCTTATATTCGGGCGTGGACACAGTTGAAAGGTTGTTTCTGGATACGGTGAAGCGGGAAAAGCTGATTCCAAAAGGGTCGGCCGTCACCGCTGCGGTGTCCGGAGGCGCTGATTCAATTGCCATGCTTCACCTGCTTCACAGGTTCGCCCCTGCTCGGGACTGGCGGCTTCAGGTCCTCCACATCGATCATGGGATCAGGGGCGACTCGGGAGATGATGCCGAATTCGTTTCGGAAACATGCCAAAACCTCTTGATCCCGTGCAGGATCGAGAAACCCGAGGCTGGTTCAGGAGGGTCCGTGGAAAGCCGATGGAGCCTTGTAAGGCATCGGCTCTATTCCCAAAGCAACTCGATTGTTGCCGTGGCGCACACCCGGAGCGACAGGGCGGAAACACTCCTGATGAGGCTTGTCGAGGGGTCCGGACTGAGAGGGCTCGGCGGGATGGATTACAGGGGCCGGGGTCCGGTGGTCAGGCCCATGCTTGACATTCATCGCGAGCTGGTCAGAACGTTTCTTCATGAAAACGGCCTGACATGGCGGGAAGACTCCACAAATCTTCTGGATTCGGCTGCAAGGAACAGGATAAGGCTTTTGGTCATGCCCGTTCTGGAACAGTGTTTCCCTGGCGCAGTCGACGGCCTTTCAAGGTCCGCCGCCGTCCTGTCGCTCTGGCGTGATCTTCAGGAGTACCTCACAGAAGGGGCGCAGAACAGCATCACACGGTCCGAGTACATGAAGCTGCCCGACGCACTGAGGCTTGCCTTCCTCTGGTCGTTGGCGGGAAAACCGAGATCGGGAGCTTCAGAACTGCGCAAGACCGACACCTGGCTGCTCTCGGGAGGCTCCGGCGAGCACCTGCTTCCCGGTGGAATGAAGCTCCTGGCGGACGCCGTGTACCTGTCCGTGTCAGAGAGAAAGGGAAGATTCGGGTGAAAACACTCATCACCGCGGAAGACATAAAAACCTGCACGGCCGAACTCGGAGCCGATCTGAGCGGTCTCTACCGCAACTGCGAGGTGGTGGTGATCCCCGTTCTCAAGGGATCCTTCGTTTTCGCCGCGGATCTTGTCAGGGCGATGGACTGCAGCGTCACGGTGGATTTCATTGGGGCTGCAAGCTACGGGGCGAGCACGGTCTCGTCAGGCGAGGTGCGGCTGACCCATGACACCACGGTTCCACTTGCCGGGAAACAGGTGCTTCTCGTGGAGGATATCGTAGACACAGGACTGACGCTGGCTTATATTCAAAAACTGATCAAGTCAAGGTCACCCGCCGGCCTTCGAACCGTCGCTCTTCTCGACAAGCCATCCAGAAGGCTGGTTGAGGTGGAGGTGTACAGGGCTCTGTTTGAGATCCCTGATCATTTCGTGGTGGGTTACGGGCTGGACGGCCCGGGCGGGCTTTACAGGAATCTGCCGTTCGTGGCGGCTCTTCAATGAAAGGTCCCTGATGGACACCAACCGAGGGAACGGAAAAAAACCCGACGACAACCAGCCGCCGCCGATCGCAGGATGCTCCCTGAGGACCATCACTCTCTGGCTCCTTCTCGGGCTGCTTGCCTATGCACTCGTTGCCGTGCTGAATCAGGGCACGGATTCGGCTGATATCTCATACTCGCAACTCCTGCACTTCTCCGAGCGGGGGGGCGTAAGGTCGGCAATCCTCTACACCGGGGGGCTGGTCGAGGGCGAGTTCCGCTCACCCCAGACCATTGCAGGCGTGGAATACCTCAAGTTCAAAAGCTTTGTCCCGTTCGAGGACCAGGCCGCCATCAGTGCTCTTCTTGACAGCGGCGTCATGATTGAGGGCAAACCCCCGAAAGTCGATTTTTTCACATTCCTTTTCAACCTTGGTCCGATGCTTCTGCTGCTCGTGTTCTGGCTTTTCATCATGCGGAATGCCATGGGCGGCGGAAAGGTTTTCAGCTTCGGCAAGAGCAGGGCCAGGGCCGTTGGGGCCGACAGACCCAAGACAACCTTTGAGGATGTCGCAGGCTGTGACGAAGCCAAACTCGAGCTGGAGGAGATCGTCGAGTTTCTCCGTGAACCGGCAAAGTTCCAGCGCCTCGGCGGCAAGGTGCCCCGCGGGGTCATCCTGATGGGATCGCCGGGTACGGGCAAGACGCTTCTTGCTCGGGCTGTGGCCGGAGAGGCGAAGGTTCCGTTCTTCTCGCTCAGCGGAAGCGACTTCGTTGAGATGTTCGTGGGTGTCGGTGCAAGCAGGGTGAGGGACCTCTTCGTCCAGGCCAAGGCAAAATCGCCGGCCATCATCTTCATCGACGAGATAGACGCGGTTGGAAGGCACAGGGGCTCGGGCCTCGGAGGCGGTCATGACGAAAGGGAACAGACCCTCAATGCCCTCCTCGTTGAAATGGACGGCTTCGAGTCCAACCAGGCCGTGATAGTAATGGCTGCCACCAACAGACCCGACGTTCTCGATCCGGCCCTGCTCCGCCCCGGCAGGTTCGACCGGAGGGTGGTGGTGAACCTTCCCGACATCAAGGGACGCAAGGCAATCCTCGGGGTTCACACCGTGAAGAAACCCCTGGACAAGGATGTCGAGCTTGAAAAGATAGCAAGGAGAACACCAGGGTTCAGCGGGGCCGATCTCGAGAGCCTTGCGAACGAAGCTGCCCTCAAGGCTGCACGACGGGGCGCCAAAACAATACACCAGGAGGATTTCGAGTACGCCGCCGACAGGATCCTCATGGGCGTTGAACGGCACACGCTCGTGATGAACACCGAGGAACGCGAACTCACGGCCTATCACGAAAGCGGCCATGCCATAGTCAACATTTTCGTCCCCCACTCCGACCCGATACACAAGGTGACCATCGTCCCGAGGGACAGGGCTCTCGGGCTGACCAGCTTCCTCCCCCGCGACGACAGGCACAACTACTCGTTCGAGTTCCTGCTCAGCATGCTTGCAAGGGCGATGGGCGGAAGGGCCGCCGAGCGCATCTTCCTGAAAACCAGAAGCACAGGCGCCGGCAACGACCTCATCCAGGCCACCGACCTGGCGCGCCGAATGGTCTGCGAATGGGGAATGAGCCCCGTTGTCGGACCCGTGGTGCTCCACGATCAGACCGGACCGATCTTCCTCGGGCGTGACATGACCAGGATCAAGGATTTCAGCGAAGACACGGCAAAAACCGTTGATGTCGAGGTCAAGAGGCTTCTTGACGAAGCCTACGGCAAGGCTGAAAAGATCCTCGAGGGGAACAGGGATGTTGTGGAAAGGCTCACCGTTCTGCTTCTCGAGAAGGAAACCCTTGGAGCAGAGGAGATCGGTGTGCTTCTGAACGAACTCAGGCCAGGCGTGGTTTTCCCCGGCCTTGATCTGGAACAGCACAAGGAACCGGAGGGTGACGTTGCCGATGCAGGACCTGAACAAGATAGCTGAGGGCGTCCGCCTCTTCCTCGAAGGGATAGGAGAGGACCCTGATCGACCCGGTCTGAAAGACACCCCGGCCAGGGTTGCGCAATCCATGACCGAGCTCTGCCGCGGGCTTATCGGAGGGGTCAGGAAACCCATATCCACCATGTGCGTTGCAGACCAGAACGAGATGATAATCGTGAAGGACATAAGCTTCGCCTCGCTCTGCGAGCACCATCTTCTTCCCTACCTGGGCAGGTGCGACGTGGTCTACATTCCTGCCGACGACCGGATCGCCGGCCTTGGTTCGATCGTACAACTCGTTGAAACCCTTGCCGCCAGGCCGACCATACAGGAGAGGCTCACGACCGAGATCGCCGACACCCTGATGAGCGAAATCGGGGCCAAGGGCGTAATGGTCGTCATGGAGGCTGAGCACATGTGTCTTGCCATGAGGGGGGTCAAGAAGCGGGATTCCCGCATCGTCACCAGTGCCATGCGGGGGCATCTGCGCAGGCTCGAAACACGCTCCGAAGCCCTTTCCCTCATCGGCAGGAGCATCCGGAACAGGTGATGGAACAGGTACACCCCGTTCTGCTGGATGGCAGCCTGCACTGGAGAAGGGCCATGTCGGAACTGGGCTGTGACAACGAAGCCTGGGCAAGGGTCAGGGAAAGAAGCGACATTGTCTGCTTCAAAACCGGGCCGCTGAGGTCCCCCGCAGCATCGATACTGAAGCAGTGCATGCTTGCAGCCGGAGCTGATGCGCTTGTGCACCGGCTTGTGCTCACATGCTGCATCGAACGGAGCTCCGCGCTGGTGTACGGAACCCCGAAATGTCTCAGGGCCGGCTGTGAATCCCTCAATGGGCAGCCGTTCGGTCTGCCGGAGCTGGGCAGGGAACTCTTCGCACTGCTCTGTGTTCCCGATGCTCCCGACACAATCGTTCTCGGCGGCAGAACCCTTTCCTTCGGGTTCCGCCCTGTTTTCATGGGCGTCCTGAACTGCACCCCCGACTCATTCAGCGACGGGGGCCTATGGGCAGAGCCATCTAAGGCCGTGGAACACGGTATCGCCATGCATGAGCAGGGTGCGGCAGTGATCGACGTAGGAGGCGAATCCACAAGGCCGGGCTCGATGCCCACCCCTCCCGGCCAGCAGATCGAGCGGGTCCTTCCAGTGATCGAGGGACTGGCCGGTTCCTCGGGCGCAGTGATCAGCATAGACACCACTGAACCCGAGGTTGCAAGGGCCGCCATTGCAGCCGGTGCCCTGATCATCAACTCCATCAACGGCATGAAGACGCCGGGCATGGCGGAGCTTGCTGCGGAAACCGGGGTTGCGGCAATCCTCATGCACATGCGGGGCGTGCCCGCTTCGATGCAGAACGATCCCGAGTACTCCGACGCAGTATCCGAGGTGGCCATTCGCCTTCTGGGCGACGTGAATCGGGTCGCCGACGCCGGCGTTGCCCGGAACATGATCCTTGTAGACCCGGGAATCGGTTTCGGCAAACGCCCGTGGGACAACCTCAACCTGATCGGGGCCACGCCCTGGCTAAGACGGACGACCGGTTGCAGGGTTGTTCTTGGTCATTCCCGGAAGAGCTTTCTCGGCCTGTTGTCCGGAGAAAACGAACCTGCGGCGAGGGATCGCGCCACTGCGCTGGTGTCGGCGCTCTCCATCGGGAAAGCTGATTTGCTGAGGGTTCACAACGTGAAGGAGTGCGTCCGCGCGGTGGACGCGGTTCTCGACGGGATGGGGCCATGAGCTTCAACCTTCTGGGGAACAGCTTTTTCAGCCTGTTCTGGCTCACGCAGTTTCTCGACGTGCTGTTTCTCACCGTCATCGTCTGGTTTCTGCTGAAGTCCATCTGGAACCAGCCGGCCATGAGGGTTGTCATCGCCGTGGCCATCTTCATCATCCTGGCCGTCGTCCTTCAGCAGATGCAGTTCCACGCCACGGGAAGGATTCTCGAAGAGGCTGCCAAGATACTTCCTGTTGCGCTGATCGTGATCTTCCACGAGGAGATAAAGGACCTGCTGAGCAGACTCGGCCGGTCCCTTCAGGAGATGGAGTTCCTCAACCGGAGCAGACCAGGGCAGATCCAGGACGTCTTCATCGAAAACATGGTGGTCACCTGCGCCACGCTCAGCCGGAAACGCATGGGCGCACTGATGGTGATACAGAGGGACGAGGACCTGACCCGGTTCTGCAGCGACTACCATCCGCTTCCCGGAATCGAGTTCGTCCCGCTGCTCGTGGAAGCCATGCTCACCTCCCCGGGTCCCCTTCATGACGGCGCGCTGGTCATCAGGGAAAAGAAGATCGTGATGGCGCACACCTTTCTTCCCATGCATCTCGGAATCGAGGGATTCGGCGGCAGGCACCGGGCGGGTATCGGCATAAGCGAGAGAACCGATGCGATAGCCGTTCTTGTAAGCGAGGAGAGCGGCGCATGCAGGCTTGCCATCGACGGTGTTCTTTCACCTTCACTCAGCGACAGGGCGCTGAAAAGAAGGCTCTACCATGCGCTGTACCCCCATCAGAGCGGAAAGCAGATGGAAATTGAAGGCTCTGAAAGATAAACTCGCACTTGCTGTCGGGAATGCTGTTCAGGGCGAAACCCGCGGACTGCCACCGGAGTGGGCGGAGAGGCTTATGGCAGCCGTTCCCTTCCGGCAGCTCTGGACAACCTCGCTTCTCTCCTGCGCCTCGGCGCAATGGTGCGGGGCCGACCCCGAAGCCGGGCTTGCCCCGGCTGCGGCGATCCTTTTTCTTGCAGGCGCAACGGCTTCGCACGCCGTCCCCTCTGTGGGCGTTTTCATTCCCTGCATGGAAGGGTATGACGCGGGCGGTTCACCCGAAGCTGGCCGGATACTCGCCGGCGACGCGCTGTTTCCCCTTGCTGTCAAAACGCTCTGCAGCCTTCCGGCCCCCCTGTCCCTGCATCTGTCGGATGTGCTTCTCAGGAACGCCTCGGGGATACTCGAAGCAATGAGCTACGGGAGCCATTCGGAAATGGCGGGGAGCTGGAACGGAAGGCTCGCCTCGCTGGCTGCCCGACTGGGCGCCGTTTCGGCCGGCGCTTCCGCCGCCGCTGGTGAAACCGCAGCCCTTGCAGGCCATGCCATCGGCATGGCGTCGGCCACGCTGCACAGGTCTCCCTCCAGGGATGCTCTGGTCGATGCTGAAATGGTGCTGAGGGAATCGCTTGAACCGTTGGGCAGACACGCCCTGCTATTCCATGAGATCGCTTCCTACATCTCCGCGCAGGGAACCGGTGACGCCGACAGCCTGTTCGCCGGTCTGGAACCCGACTAGAGCATATCCTGCGGGTCCACATCCACCGTCATGCGCACGCCGGCATGGCCGGACGATGCGAAAGCCGCCCCGGCGGTGTCGATGGCCCCGGAAAGGGCCCGGTGACCGGAGGCTGAAACAAGGATGCTCCACCTGTGGCGATCCCCGATGAGGGGAAGCGCCGCAGGGGATGGACCCCGAACCTGAACCCCCCTGATCGAAGACAGGGCATCGCCCGTCATTGATGCGGCCCTCCCGACACTTTCCTCGACAGCGCCGGTGAACAGCAGCCTGACCATCCTCGAAAACGGCGGGTAGGAGAGCGCCTTCCTCACGGCGAGTTCGGCGAGGGCGAACCGGTGGTAGTCATGCCCGCATGCTGCGCTGATGGTCGGGTCATCCGGGCACCCGGTCTGAACGAGAACTTCTCCCGCCTCCAATCCCCGTCCAGCCCTTCCCGCAGCCTGAAGCAGCAGGGAAAACACCCTCTCGGCGCTTCTGAAATCGGGAAGCGCTAGCCCCATCTCGGCTGCGATGATTCCCACAAGGGTCACATTCGGGAAGTCATGCCCCTTGGCGACCATCTGGGTTCCAAGAAGTACATCGGCCCCTCCGTGCCTGAAGCTGTCGAGGATCCTGCGGTGCGATGACCTTCCCCTCGTCGTGTCCGCGTCCATTCTCAGGACCCTTGTGCCCGGCAGCTGCTTCGCGAGTATCTCCTCGACCTTCTGGATGCCCGGCCCGGTTCGAACGAACCGCTCCGATCCGCACGCCCCGCATCGCTCTCCGGCGGCCTTCCAGTGGGAGCAGTGGTGGCAGCGTAGTATTTCGCCCCGCCTGTGGTACGTAAGCGCAATGCCGCAATGGGGGCACTTCTCTATTTGGCCGCAGTAGAAGCACATCTGAACCGGCGAATGCCCCCTGCGGTTCACGAGGAGGATCACCTGCCCCCCCCGGCTCGTGTGTTTTCCGATGGCCGACAGCATTGCGTCGGTCACAAGCCTGTTCGAAAGCCCCCTGGTGTCGATCAAACGGATGGCGGGAAGTGAGCCCCCGGCCACCCTGTCAGGCAGGGCAAGCAGTTCGTACTTCCCCGTGGCTGCATTCTGAAAGCTTTCCATGGAAGGCGACGCCGAGCCGAGAATGACCGGGATGGAGAGTCTTGAGCCGAGAAGCACGGCCATGTCCCTGGCGTTGTAGAAGGGAAGCTCCCCCTGCTTGTAGCTTCCGTCGTGCTCCTCGTCCACCACGATCACGCCGGGCAGTTCAAGAGGTGCGAACAGGGCGCTTCTCGCACCTATCACGATTGATCTCAACCCGCGTCTTACAAGGTTCCAGGTGTCCAGCCGTTCTCCCCGGGAGAGCCCGCTGTGAAGCACGGCCACCTTCCCGGGGAACCGCGAACTGAACCTGTTCACCAGCTGCGGCGTGAGGCTTATCTCGGGAACGAGAACCAGGGCCTGCCGTCCGATGGAAAGAACCCGCTCGATCACCCTGAGGTAGACCTCGGTCTTCCCGCTTCCCGTTATGCCGTGAAGCAGAAAGGTTCCCCTGCCCCCGGCCGCAATCCTGTCGACTGCCGCCTTCTGTGCCATGGTAAGCGCCGGGGCCGGGTGGGGGTCAACAGGCAGACCGAGAAGCGGATCCCTTGATACCTCCCGCCTGCTTTCAGCCAGGAGCTTCTGAAGAATGAGTTTGTTGAGTGAATCCCCCGGGGCTCCGCATTCACCGAGAAGCCACGATCTTGAGATGGGCTCAACAGCCGAGGCCATCCGCACGAGTATCGCAGCCTGTTTGGGGGCCCTGCTTCTGATGGCCTGGGCCGCCCTGACAAGCTCTTCGGGGGGCACGAGTGAGTGCACGACGGTTTCATGCTTTTTGGGAGGCATCGACCCCGGGCGGCAGAACTGGAGCACGAGGCCCTTCTGCGCGTCGGCGAGAAGTTGTGCGTCGAACGGATAGTCCTCCGGCGCTGATGCCCTTACAACGTCGTACAGGTGGACACCCGTCCTCCGGCAGACTTCCATTATCCCGGCGCCATCGAAAACCTCGAGCATCCTGACCGCTGCGCCCTGCATGCCGGGCGGAAAGCCGCAGGCTGCGCACAGGCCGTGCGGGGCGTGGTAGTAGCCCGCCATCCAGCGCGTGATCCATAGAACCCAGTCGGGGGGCAGCGGATGGGGATCGAGCCGTTCAAGCACCGGTTTCAAGGGCCTTTCGTCGGAAGCCGCCCCTTCCGACCAGACGACCCCCACGACCCTTGCGCCCCCGAACTCGACCGCGACCCTGCAGCCGCAGAGCACGCCCCCGTCAAACTCGGGGGGAAGCGAGTACGTGAACGTACCCCAGACAGGCCTTGGAACTGCAACCTCAACGGGCCTTCCTGCGCTCATGTCAGTGCGTTCATCCTGGAGAGGACGACCTCCCTGGCATCCCTGACGGAGACGGGCGGCCGGGGCAGAGTCGGGAACTCGCCCCCTTCGAAGAGCACCCTCCCGCCGCATGTGAGCTTTTTCACCCTGCCCCGCCAGGACATCTCGAGTATGTAGCGCCAGGGATCCTCGGATGAACCTATTTCATCGACTTCCCTGGAGGAAAGATCAAGCTCGACGGAATCTCCTGCAAGGTCGAAACCAAGGTATCGGGCTGCGTCGAGCGACGCCATCGAGTACCATCTTTCGCCGGGTATTTCCCCCGGGCGGCCCTTTACGGATGCAAGCCCCATCGCCAACCGCACATCCGACGCGGTCTCGAGGCTGTTGTTGCATGCAGAACCGTCGCTTGCCGGGATCACTGTGATGCCCTTTTCGACCATTGCGGGCACATCTGCGATCCCGCTTCCAAGTTTCAGGTTGGCCCAGGGGCAGTGCGCCACCGCCGTCGCGGTTTCTGCGAGCAGTTCAAGCTCGCCGGGACCGAGGTGGACGCAGTGCGCGAGGACCGTGCGGGGGCCGAGGAAGCCCAGCCTGTGCAGCAGGTGGACGTTCCCGCCAGCCTCCCGTATCGCGGGGTACGAAATCTCGTCGGCTGCCTCGGAACAGTGGGTGGACCGGATCACACCCGGATCCTCCCCGTCGATCCACCTCCACAGACTGTCGGAACAGGAGAGTGCGAAGCGGGGTGTGAATGCGTAACGCACCTTGCCACAGCAGTGCCCCCTTACCCTGTCCGACTCCTTCTGAAGCCATTGCAGCGGCTTGCGGAGAAACGCGGGACCCTCGTCCATCAGAGCGTTGCCGACCACTGCCAGCGCGCCGCTCTGTTGAAGGAGCCCGACCGTTACATCGGTGTTTTCGACGGAGCCCATGTCAAGGAGAGCGCAGCACCCCGACGAAAACAGCTCGCGCAACCCGTGGATGACCGACACTGAGAGCGTATCCGGAGTGTGTGACGCCTCCAGAGGCCAGATCCGTTCGTTGAGCCAGGGAAGAAGGGTGCGTGACTCCGCCATGCCCCGGAAGAGGGTCTGGCAAAGGTGGACATGCCCCTGTACAAGGGGCGGGCAGACCAGAGTGCCGTTTCGTATTTCCCATTTCATGACGGACCCCCTCTGCGGAAAACATACCGTCCCCGTGGGACGAATCCCAGGTGGGAACACGGCAGGGGTGTTTGTATATCTTCGGAAGAAACACGAAGGAGTACTCCAGATGAACGCAGCACTGCTCTTGATGCCCCTTCTGGGGGTGGATCTGAACGGAACCGTCCTTCCGAACGGTCTTCAGGTGTTCACGGCCCGGGATGAAACGGCCCCCGTGGTCACCATCTGCATCGCGGTCAAAACCGGCGCAACCTGCGAAACCACCCTGACAAACGGCCTGGCTCATTTCTACGAACACATGTTCTTCAAGGGCAATTCCGGGCTGCCCGACCAGACCGCATACAACGAGAGGCTGCGCGCCCTTGGGATAGTACGGAACGGCACTACGTCAACGGAAGTCGTGCGTTACTACATAACCCTTGAAAGCGCACTTTTTGAAGATGGCATGGCCTTCATGAGGGATGCCATGGTCACGCCCCTTTTCGACATGGAGGAAATGGAAAGGGAGAGGACGGTCATCACAGACGAGTACCTGAGGAACGCCTCCTCACCATGGTGGAGCCTGTGGAAGGCCGTGGAGAACACCGTCTACCCCGAGCCCTGGCGTGGGAACACCATAGGAAGCCTCGACGCCATTCAGTCCGCATCACCGGAGGTCATGAGGGAGTTTCAGGAGAAGTACTACACGCCCGACAATGCAGCCCTTTTCATACTTGGTGATGTTGATGAAGCCTTTGCGCTCGAAACCGCGGCCCGGGTGTTCGGATCATGGGCTCCCGGAGGGCGAAGCGATTACGACTCCCTGGGGTTGGCCTTGCGCATAGATCGCGACACCACAGTGCTTGTTGCGGGTCCCGATGGAGTTGGAAATATCAGGATCATGCTTCAGGGGCCGTCGATGCTCTCGGATCGGCACGGAACCTATGCTGCAGACGTGTGGGGAAGCTACCTTGACCTGTCCAGCAGAAGGTTCCAGAGGAACCTGGTCACCGAGGGCCCCTTCTCACAGGCATACGGCGGGTATTACACACAGCGCTTTTCCCCCGCCATTACCTTCGGCGGCACCATAGCTCCCGAGAGGCTGCACGAGGGGCTCCTTCTGCTCTCCATGGAGATCGAGGCCATGGCGCAGCCCGGCTATTTCGACGAGGAGGGGCTTGTTCTTTCGAGGGAGTTGCTCAGACGCGACAGGATGCTTTCCCGCGAGTCATCCAGCGAGCTCGCGATCGAAACCCTTCCCTTCTGGTGGGTGCAGGGAAACGGTCTCGGGTACTACGAGACCTACGAAGACAGCATTGCGCTGACCGGGCTGTCCGAGGTGACGGAATTCGTCCAGACGTACATTGCGGGCCAACCGCGTGCAGTATTCATCGTGCTGCCGGAAGGGGAAACGCCATGACAGCAGCCCTTATGGTCTCAATCCTCACCCTCATCCCGGGCAACGTCAGCACCTTCACCCTCGACAACGGCATACCGGTCATTACGCGAACCATTCCCGGCGAGGTGGAGGGGCTTTCAGTGTTCATCGTCGGGGGCTCCAGGGTCAGGGACATCGCGAGCCAGGGGCTCGAGGCTCTTTCAATCGAGTCTGCAATGGCCGGTGGAGGCGAGTATCCCGGAGAACGGTGGCGGGAGATCATGGACAGAACCCGCGCGGAGCTCACTGGAAGTTACAACTACGATTTCAGCAGGCTTCACCTCAGGTGCCTTTCCGAGGACCTTGTCATTCTGGCGACAGGCCTGGTTGAGTGCCTTACGGAACCCGAGCTGTCGGATGAGACGGTCGAGAGGGTCCGCAGACAGGCTGTGATGCAGCTGAGCCTTGAGGCGGCTGATCCCGATGAGAGGGTCTGGCTCGTTGCCAATGAGGGCTATATGCCCCCCGGGCATCCGTACCTGCTCAGGCCGGAAGGCACCCTCGAGACCGTTGCAGCAGCCACGGCCCAGGATATGCGCAGCCTTCTGGCCGGAAGGATCAGGACCGGCAGCCTGCTCATAACCCACGCGGGTCCGACCGGGCCGGACGAGTTGAAGGCCCTTCTTGAAACAGCGTTCGCAGCTGTTCCCCCCGGTTCCGATACACTGCCTCCCGTCCCCCCGCCGGGCGCACCGCGTGACACCATGTCGGTCCTTGAGATGGACGACGCTACCACAACTTACGCGGTGGTCAAGTTCAATGCCCCGCCCGCGGGTCACGCCGACCTGCCGGCATTCCAGGCGGCCATGATGGTTGTGGATGAGCTTCTCTGGCAGGTGCTGCGAACCGAAAACGCCCTTACATACGCGGCCGGAGCCGGTGTTACCTCGGCCTACACCGAGAACTGGGGCTTCATGTACGTTACCACGTCAAGTCCGGCTGAAGCTTGTTCACTCATGACCGTGGTGCTTCGCACAGTGGCCCGGGGAGCCATCGACCAGGAATTCCTGCAGGGAGTGGTGCGCACACAGGTTACAATCGAGGGGCTCCGTGCGCAGGCGATGGATTCCCAGTGCCTGCTCCTTGGGACCGGAAGCATCACATCAGGCAGCTGGAGCAGTCTGTTCGACGCTGCCGAGCGGTTCGGAAGCCTGACCCCCGGCGATGTTTCCTCAGCGTTGAGGAAGTGGGCCGACACGGCCGCATGGGGTATCGTGACAGGAAACGAAGCGGACCTCGGAATCGCCACACCGTTTCCTCTCGGCATCCATCCCCTCAACGGGGAGGGACTCGTCACTGTCGAGGGCAGCCTTGAAGTCCTCCTCCCCGGTACCCGCTCCGAAACCCTGCTGCTTGTGGACGAGCGCACCGGGTATCGTTACGCCCTTGTCGGTGATCGTGCGGCAAGGCTCGTGGCGGACGGTGTCACAAGGGCGGCCGTTTCCGGCAGGCTGACCCGGGAGGGATGGTCAGTTCGGCAGGAGCTTCCGAAGATCATGGTCACAGAGGTTCAAAGGGGGCTGTGATGGAGCACAGGAAAGTAGTGATCATCGGCGCCGGTACAGCCGGCCTCACTGCGCTTTCGCAGGTGAGGAGGAGAACCGATGACTTTTTGATCGTCAACCGCGGCCCCTACGGCACCACATGCGCACGGGTCGGCTGCATGCCGTCGAAGGCCCTCATCGAGGCAGCGAACGCGTTTCACAAGAGAAGCCTTTACGCCGAGATGGGGATCATCCCTTCGGAAGGGGCCGTTGTGTCAGGCAGCGCCGTGATGGAGAGGGTCAGAAGGCTGCGCGACAGGTTCGTGAAGGGCGTGCTTGAAACCACTGACAGCCTTGGAGATAGAAGCGTTGCCGGCCATGCGGCCATCCTCGGGCCCGACCTGGTCGAGGTGAACGGGGTCCGGATACAAGCGGACAGCATTATCGTCGCCCCCGGTTCCACTCCTGTCGTTCCCGGGCCATGGAGGGAGTTCGGCGACAACCTTCTCACAAGCGACACTTTGTTCGAGATCGGGGAGCTGCCGGAGAGCATGGCTGTAATCGGCCTCGGTGCGATCGGCCTCGAAATGGCCCAGGCCATGAGCCGCCTCGGTGTGCGCGTTGAGGGATTCGACGCAGCGAACACGATCGCCGGCATCAGCGACCCCGAAGTGGCGGCTGAGGCTGTGTCGATACTCGGACGGGAGTTCCCGATCCATCTCGACAACGCGGTCGAGCTCGCACGCAGCGGCAATGACGTCAGTATCGGCGGCTCCGTTTTCAGCAGGGTTCTCGTGGCGGTTGGAAGGAAACCAAACATCGAGGGCCTGGGGCTTTCCAACCTCGGTGTTCCGCTGGACACAAGGGGTCTTCCCCGGGTGAACCCCCTCACAATGCAGGTAGGGAACCTGAAGGTCTTTCTGGCGGGCGACGCCAACGGCAGGGCTCCGGTGCTGCACGAGGCAGCCGACGACGGCTTCATTGCCGGCAGGAACGCAGTGGAGGATGTGCCGCGCGAGTTCTGCCGCAGGGCAAGGCTTGGCATCGTGTTCACGGATCCCGACATCGCCGTTGCGGGAATGCGCTTCGGCGAGCTTGACCAGTCAATCACTGCAGTTGGCGCATCATCCTTCGCAGGGCAGGGCAGGGCGATCACGGCCGGCGGGAACCACGGCCTTGCCCGTGTGTACGCTGATGCGCATACGGGAAGAATCCTTGGCTCGGAGATGGTTGCCCCCGATGGCGAGCACCTTGCGCACCTTGTTGCATGGGCCGTGCAGAAGGGCATGACAGTATCGGAAGCGCTCCGGATGCCTTTCTACCACCCGGTGATCGAGGAGGGGCTCAGGGGCGCCCTCAGGAACGCCGCCGCGAGGATGAAGGCCCGCCCTGATGAGATCGCCCTCTGTCAGGGCCTTCCGGTCGAGTAGGGAAGGGATGGCATGGAGATAATCGATCTGGAAGACAGGTATGAAAAGACCTATCTGTGCTGTCTTGAGGACTGGTCGGAGGAGATGCGCGATGCGGGAGACCGAAAGAAGACATGGTACGACGGGATGAAGGAAAAGGGCCTCAGGGTCAAGCTCGCCGTTGACGACGGGAGCGCCTGCGGAATGATCCAGTACACTCCGGCGGAATGGTCGCCGCTCGAGGGGAAAGGCTTCCATTTCATCAACTGCATCTGGGTCCACGGCCACAGGCAGGGCATCGGCAACCGGCAGAAAAAGGGCGTGGGCACCATGCTCCTGAATGCCGCCGAGGAAGACGCGCGTTCGGCCGGATCGTGCGGCATGGCCGCATGGGGTCTTGCCCTTCCCTTCTGGATGAAGGCTTCCTGGTTTCGGAAACACGGTTACAGAAAGGTCGATCGGGTCGGCATTACAGTTCTCATGTGGAAGCCCTTCGGGGAGGAGGCCGCCCCCCCGCGATGGATCCGCGAGAAGCAGAAGCCCGGGTGCGGCAGCGGACGGGTCTGCGTAACCTCCTTCAACAGCGGATGGTGTCAGGCTTTGAACATCACGGCTGAACGGGCCCGCCGGGCTGCCGCCGGGTTCGGTGATGCCGTGGAGTTCAGGGAGGTGAATACATCCTCGCGTGAAGCCCTTCTGGAGTGGGGCATCTCCGACGGACTTTTCATAGACGGGAAGCGGGCCGGCTTCGGCCCTCCCCCGTCCGTCGGGAAGCTGCGCGGGATGATCGCCCGACGGGTCGGGAGACAGCGGTCCTGCGGATGCCCCAAATCAGAAGGCAGGCCGACCCGGGAAGACGGATAGATCAGCGAATCCGCCCCTCCGGCTCATGGGCAGCGGTGCGGAACGGGGTCGCGCCTCCGCAACAACCTTGCAAACAGCGGCCCGGGCGGGTCATATTCCAGTTTCATTTTCATCATGGAATGAGGTTTCCCGATGTCCCGGCACACGGGGGAAAAAGCCGACAGCACCAACCTGAAGCTGATCTACGGCAGGATTCTCAAGCACAGGAAAGCACTGTTCCTGGGCATCCTTGCCCTGATCGGGGTGGACGGCCTCCAACTCCTCGTTCCCCTCGTCTTCCGCAGGGTTATCGATTCCCTTGCCGCTGGCGACATCACCTCGGGGTTCATCTGGAAGATGGGGCTTGCGGTGGTGGCCATCACCCTCGGCATGGCTGTCTGCAGGTTTTTCTGGCGATGGTTCATCGTGGGGGCCAGCCACCGGATCGACAGGGACCTTCGCAGCGAGTTCTACACCCACCTTCAGACCCTCCCAGCCGAATACTTCGACAGGACGAAGGTCGGCGACGTCATGGCCCACGCCACCAACGACATAAATGCGGTGCGAATGGCATGCGGCATGGCCACGATCGCGAGCTTCGACGCCATCTTCATGAGCGCTGCAAGCATAATCATGCTCATCACGATTGACTGGAAACTCACCCTGGTAACCATGATCCCCCTTCCCCTCATCGCCCTTCTCGTAACCCGTTTTTCGGGAATGATCCACGACCGCTTCGATTCCGTCCAGAAGGCCTTCAGCGAATTGTCCGACAAGGCGCAGGAGGCGTTCAGCGGGATCAGGGTGGTCAAGGCCTACGGCGACGAAAAGTCCGAGAACGCCCTTTTCGACGTGAAAGCCAGGCTGAACATGGATCAGAACATCCATCTGGCAAGGATTTGGGGATTCTTCCAACCCCTCGTAATGACTCTTGCCCTTGCCGGGAATGCGATTCTTCTTGCCGCGGGAGGTCGGATGGTCATCGGAGGGTCGATAAGCCTCGGCCAGTTCGTGGCCTTCTCCAGCTATCTCGCCATGCTCACATGGCCCATGATGGCGATCGGGTTCGTGGTGAACATGCTTCAGCGGGGCGCTGCCAGCATGGGCAGGTTGATGCGCATCATAAACACCGTTCCTTCGATAACCGACGGCGGCAACCCTTCACTGCCGGCCCCCGGTATCGAAGTAAGGAACCTCACCTTCTCCTACCCCGACACCAGGGTGGATGTTCTGCATGATGTTGGATTCACGCTCGAAAGCGGCAGGACTCTCGGCATAGTCGGTCGCACGGGAAGCGGGAAGACGACCCTTGTCGAGCTTCTCATGCGCCTTTACGATCCACCGGAGGGAACGGTTTTCATCGGCGGCCTTGATGTGCGCACACTGAAGCTCGAAAACCTGCGCGGCCTGTTCGGGTACGTCCCCCAGGAAACCTTCCTTTTTGCGATGACGATTGCCGAAAACATAGCATTCGGGGCCGGGGAGCTTCCGCCTGAAAGGATCCGCGAACTCGCCCGGACCGTCGACATTGCTTCGGAGATCGAGAGTTTCCCCCAGGGGTTCGACACCATGGTCGGGGAGAGGGGGGTCACCCTTTCCGGCGGTCAGAAACAGCGCGTTGCCATCGCCCGGGCCCTTGCCCCGAATCCGAGGGTTCTTGTTCTCGACGACAGCCTGAGCGCAGTCGACACCGAGACGGAAGACAGCATACTGAAAGCAGTCAAACGTTTGACCAGCAACATCACCACGATCATCATCTCGCACAGGATAAGCACGGTCCAGCACGCCGACCTTGTCCTCGTGATGGAGGACGGCAGGGTTGTCGAGATGGGAACTCACGATGTTCTCCTGTCCCGCAACGGTTTTTACACTGAGCTCTACCGGATGCAGCAGCTCGAGGCCGAGGCCCAGAAGTCCTCAGTGGCGGGTGATTCCTGATGCCGCCGCACGACAGCCCTTTCATTGACGACGCAATGGAGGGCAAGGCCTACGACGGCGCCCTCGTCAAGAGACTTCTGCACTTTGTAAAGCCGCACAGGCGGCTGGTCCTTCTCGCAATGGCGTTCATGCTGGTTTCGTCCGCCGTGGACCTGCTGCTCCCATATATCACCAAGACCGCGATAGACAGGTATCTCGCGAAGCTCTACCAGGTCTACGTCGCCGAGCCCGCCATGTGCGACTCCGTGACGACCCTCGGTTCGCGGGAAGGCGACTTCATCAGGTTGAGCCCCGACTCCGTTCTCGTGAGGAAGGCTGCGCTGGACGGGCTGGATCCCGACGTATCCCATGACGTTCGAAGTGACCCGAGGCTTCAGCAGGAAACCTACTACATTTTCGATGCCGCCCGCTTTGACGGCGAGGCCGGGTTTGTCAGCGGCGACTGGTGGCTGGTCCGCGAGAACGACCTTCGAAAGGTTCCGCCCGGGGTCCTTTTTGACATGAGGGAACAGGACCTCAAAGGCATTGCCACCCTCACATGGCTTCTGGGGGGGCTGATCCTGATCAGCCTCGTTTGCGGGTACGGCCACGTCATGACGCTGGTCATCGCCGGCCAGAGGGCCATGTACGACCTTCGCAGCAAGCTCTTCCGCCACATTCAGGCCCTGTCGCTCGATTTCTTCACGGGCAACCCCACCGGGCGCCTTGTAACCAGGGTGTCCAACGACATCGAGGCGCTGAACGAGATGTTCAGCTCTGTTCTTGTGAATTTCTTCAAGGATGTGCTGCTGCTTTTCGGAACGGCAGTAATCCTGTTCTTCATGAACTGGAAACTCGCGCTCCTTTCGCTCGTTGTAATGCCGCTTTTCTCAGTAGTCTCGATCTTCTTCAGGCGAATGACCAGGAAAGCCTACAGAGACGTTCGAAAATACCTGGCCAGCCTCAACTCGCATCTCGCTGAGGATCTGAGCGGAGTGAAGGTGGTGCAGGTGTTCCGCCAGGAGAAGGCCCGACGGGAGCTGTTCCTCGAAACCAACGACAAGTATTTCCAGGCCAACATGAAACAGCTCGTGGTGTTCGGGGTTTTCAGGCCAATGATCGAGGTGATTGCACAGATCGGAACCACGATCGTTCTGGTCTACGGCGGATTGAACGTGATGCAGAATGTTCTCACGCTCGGCGCTCTTGTGGCCTTCCTCAGCTACGTGCGCCAGATGTTCCGCCCCCTGCAGGACATGAGCGAGAAGTACAACATCATGCAGAGTGCCATGGCTGCGAGCGAAAGGGTGTTCGGGATCCTCGACACCGTCCCGGCGATCGTCGACACGCCCGGCGCGGAACCTCCGCGTGCACTCTCGGGACTGGTGGAGTTCAGGGACGTCACCTTCGGCTACAACCCCGAACAGAAGGTTCTCAGGGAAGTCAGCTTCTCTGTCGAGCCCGGTGAAAGCGTTGCCGTGGTGGGACCCACGGGCGCCGGAAAGACATCGGTCATCAGCCTTCTGACAAGGTTCTGGGATGTTGATCAGGGCAGCATACTTCTTGACGGCGTGGAGATAAAAAGGCACTCGATCGAAACCCTTCGCAGGAACATCGCCATCGTTCTTCAGGACGCGTTCATTTTCAGCCGCAGCATAGCCGACAACATCAGACTTGGCTCGGATATCGGGATGGACAGGATCAGAGAGGCCGCGGAGATGGTTCAGGCCTCCGACTTCATCGAAAAGCTTCCCGACGGCTATGATACGATCATGGCCGAACGGGGCGCCACGCTGTCAACAGGACAGAAACAGCTGATCTGTTTTGCACGGGCACTGGCGCATGACCCCCGGATCCTCGTTCTCGACGAGGCCACGAGCAACGTCGATCCCACCACGGAAAAGCTCATCCAGAGGGCCATTGAAGTTCTCATGAAGGGCCGCACCAGCCTCATCGTGGCCCACAGGTTGAGCACGGTCCAGCAGTGCGGCACGATACTGGTGCTGGACAACGGCAGGATTCTGGAGAGGGGCACCCACCAGGAGCTTCTCTCAAGGAGGGGCATCTATTACAACCTTTACCTCCTTCAGTGGGGTCGAATGAACAACGGGTCGACAATCGGATCCGGTGACTGACAGGGGGGACTGCCATGACAAGAATCATCACGACAGGGATCCTGTTCACCCTCGCCGCCTGCGGTACCCCGGGGCAGGGGGTAAGCCGGCAGGGGCAGAGTACTACCCGCAGGGAGATTGATCTATCCGGCGGGGCAACCATCGTTGTGATCGCAGACACGGCGTCGGCTCTCAAATCGATTACGCTTGACGGCATCCTGATCGAGACCGATGGTGTTTCGCTCGAGTTCCAGCCAACTGTGGTCTGGAACGCCGAGGGGGATGCCTCGGCCACCGTCCGGTTCAGGGGTACCGTTCATGAGCCCGTATGGGTCGAACGCCCGGCGACGGACGGAACCGTCCTGCCTGTCGTCTCCGGGTCGCTCTTCATAAGCATCATCGGAGACGCAACCACGGTTCCCTTCCTGAAAGAACAGGCCCTTTCCCTTGCAGAGGGGGCTCCCCGTGAAAACCCCTACAGGTTCGAAGCGTCATTCAGCCTCGAACCCCCGGTGCTTGAGCACATTCTTGCCTCCGAACAGCTTTTCATTGAAGGGGGGAATCCCAGATGGAGGGTCCTGTTCGGCGATTCCGAAAGGGATGACTGCCGGGCCTTCATCGAAGAGGTCATGCGCGTTGGCGCAAATCCCGCCTCCCGGCCGTGAGGCTTGTGATCACGCGAAACGCGGCATCCGCCGCCCTGCTTTTTGTTCTCGCCTGTGCACACGATCCGGCGGGTGTGCAACCCGAGTCTCCTACGCCCTCGACCCTGGTGGCGCAGGCGGGCGCGGGGGCAACGGTCATGCTGAGCTGGACCCAGTGCCCCGACGGCGACTTCGAGTCATACACGCTCTGGCGCTCACCTGCTCCGGGGATCGCGAATGACCCGTCCCAGGCAGTTTCGGTTTTTGCAGGTCTTGATCCTTTGCTCCTTTTCTTCACCGATTCCACTGCGGCTTCCGGGAACACCCACTACTACGCCCTCGAAACCCGGAACACCGCAGGACGCAAGTCCTGGAGCAACGAGGAGATGGTGTTCGTTCCCGATCCCGATCCGGGAATGACCGTCTACTTCATCGACCCTACATGGGGCAGCCTTTCCGGCGACGCCATCCTTGTGCGGACCCCGTCCGGAAGGAATTACCTCATTGACGGCGGAAGCTCGATCCCGGAGTGGAGCTGCGGGAACGACAGGATTCTTCCGCTGCTTGACAGCCTTGGGATCACGCGGCTTGACGGCATCGTGGCGACCCATCCGCATTCCGATCATCTTGGCGGGCTTGTCGATGTTCTTGGAAGCATTCCGGTTGAAACCGTATGGGACTGCGGGTGGACCGGGGAGTCAAGCTGGGTTTATGAACAGTTTCTCGACGCAGTCGAGGATTCGGGCGCCCTGTACGTTGTTGCCAGGCGGGGGATGACGCTGGATTGGGGCGCCGGCCTGTCGGTCAGGGTTCTGCACCCCACGAGCAGCCTGGGAAGCGGTTCGATGAACAACGCTTCGATCGTGCTGCACGTTGACCTTCAATCAGGTCAGCTTTCTTTTTGCGGGTGACCTCGAGACCGAAGAAGGGGAAACAGGCGTCCTTGCCGCGTTCAGCCCTTACGAGCTCCGGGCCGACGTGATTAAGGCGGGTCATCACGGTTCCGATGATGCGACGGGCAATCCCTGGCTTGATGCGGTGCAGCCCTCTTACGGGGTGATCGAGGTCGGCGCCGGCAACCCTTACGGGCACCCTCACCAGGAGCTTCTCGAAAGGCTGTCCGAAGCGGGTGTCACAACATATCGAACCGATCTGAACGGAACGGTCCGAATTGAAACCGATGGTCAGAGCATTTTTGTCTATCCCTGAGCCACACCGCCGCTCTGCGGACCGGGAGGTGAGGGCATGAAACCGATCGCTGACCGGGTCGGAAGGGCGGCCCGGATCCTGCTCCCGCTGACCCTTGTTCTTCCGTTCCTCATCGTCGCCGTGATCGTGTTGACCCGGGGGGTGCCTGACTATCCGGCCTCCGGCGACGGCGCCCTTCTTGAGATGTCCACCCGTCGGCTCTTCTCGCACAGGGTACTTCTCGGCCCTTACTCCCGTTTTGTTTTCTTCCACCCCGGTCCAATGTACTTCCTCGTCAGGTTTCCGCTTTACGCGCTCTTCGGGTGGCGTGCCCTCAGTTTTCTTATCACCACGGCGCTCATCGGTCTATGCTCCCTTGCAGCATCCAGTTCGGTTTTTAATCGATGCGCCTCCCCCCGGGCAGCCCTTGTTTTCTGCACTGTATTCGGCGCCTTTCTCGCTGTGTCGGGGCCGTCTTACTGGTTGTCGGAATGGAACCCGATGGTGATCGCGCTTCCATTGCTGCTTTTCTTCGTCTGTGCCGCTGCGGTCGGTTCGGGAAACGGTTCGTACGCCATTCCGGGCATTCTGGCCGGCTCATTCGCAGCACAGACTCACCTCGGGTCTGTTCCGGCCATCGTTATCACCGGGGCTGCAGCCCTTGTCCTGAAATGGTTTCCACGGATAGCGGGATCGGCCAACCCCGTCGAATCCAAACCGGGCCGAAGGGTTTTCGCCGTATCTGCAGCGTTGCTCCTTGTTCTCTGGGCTCCGCCGCTGTATGAGGAACTGGCTTCGTCGCCCCAGGGCAACATCACCCGCATCCTGGTCTTCATGGACGAAACCATGCCCGAGCACGGATTTCAGGATGTCTACGGCGACTGGAGCCGCGCCGTGTCCGACTTCGAGGTTGGCCCGCTCCGGGGCGTTCTGCACGGGGCAGGCATTCTGAATGTTGCTGTCACGCTGATCCCCCCTGCCCGGGTGGCGCTTCTGGTCCTTGCGTTCCTCGCTCTCCGCAGAAAGAAACCCGGTGGTTTTCCAGCAGTGCTGTGCCTTCTGTGCATCGTGCTGCACGCCGCGTCTCTCTACTCGGGGCTGCAGATCAGGGGGGAGAGGCTCTCCTACCTGTTCGAGTGGATGCGCGTGCTTGCGCCGCTGTCCTTAAGCGCTCTCATTGTCGCGGCATTGGAGCTTCGGGAGACGGGCAGGCGCGGTGGGACGGTTACCGCGGCAGCCGCCGCGATGCTTCTGATGTATTTCACTGCAAGGTCGTCGGCAGGGGCTGCAGGCTTCATTCCCCCTCTGTTTGAGCCCGTGAACGATGATGACAGGGCGGTGGCCGCGCTTTCAGCCCAGCTTGAGGAATGGCTCTTGACGCAGCCGGAACGCTTCAATCTTTTCGTGCTCCGGACCCCCGGAGTGTGGCCGGTTTTGACAGGAGTTGCAAACACGCTCGACAAGCACGGCTGCATGGCCGGAATGGATGGCATCTACGCGATAAGGATCCCGCCTCCATCGGAAGGCGTTGAGGTCAGAACACTCCATATCGGCAGATCGACCGACCCTTCGGGGGAAATCCCGGGGACGGTTGCCTCATTCGAGGGGATCGTGGTGGTCATTCCACCGGAATGAGCCTCAGCTCCGCTCCCTGTTACGTTTTTCGATGTACATCATGCCGTCGGCCCTTGAAATGGCCTCGTCTATCGAGGCCTCCTGGGCTGCGTTCCACTGGGAATGCCCCATGGAAACAGTGACCGTGAAGCCGGGAGAAACCTCTTTTCTGAGCATGTTCCTTATCCGGGCTTCCACCATTTCGGTCTTGGAGTCCACTCGGGAAAGGATTATGAGGAACTCGTCACCCCCGTAGCGGATCACGGTGTCCGACTTTCTCACGGCCCTCTGGAGAACGGCGGCGACCTCCCTCAGAACCGTGTCACCCGTCTGGTGACCCCTGGTGTCGTTTATCGCCTTGAAGTTGTCGATGTCAACCATGATGAAGCCAAGTGTTGTGCCGTCGCGGCGCGCCCTGTTCTCCTCGAGTTCCACGAGCCTGTTGAAGTGGTTCCGGTTGAAGGCGCCGGTCAGTGGATCATGGATGGCCTGGTCGATCAGCCTCCGTTGAAGCGCAATTCTGCGAAGTGACTGTTCTGCGTAGCCAAGGAGAAGGTCGGTGATTCCGACCAGCGATTCCGTGAACGCATCACTGCGGCTGGACAGCGCAAGAAATACGGTGTTCTCCGTGAGGGGCCTGCAGATCCCGTTCCCTGCGGAGATGCACTTCGTCATGTGCGTGTCGCCGCTGTTGAAGGAGAACTGCTGGCCGGTCTCGGTTACCATCGCCGCAAGTTCCCTGTAGCAGTCGTCGGGACAGGGTGCGTTCGCGGCTCTCGCCCTGAAGGCTATCTCGTTTGCTCCGTCGCGGCAGTGCACGACCATGCCGCACTCGGCATCGAGCAGGTTGCACGCCGCTTCGGCGCAGATCCTGTATATCTCCGCCTCGGTGGCGCTCCGCTGGAGCCTGCCGGCAATCCCGTGAAGGTCCTCGAGGCGCTGTCTTGCCCGGGCCACCATCTCCTCGACCCTTTTCGACGCCGTGATGTCGACGATGTACCCCTCAAAACCAAGCCTGTCGTCGTCGGGGCACCCCTGTTCGAGCACCCACCGCTCCCCGGCTGCCGTGATGATGCGGTACGTTACCTGGTAGGGTCTTCCCGACTCCAGCGAGGCCTGGAGGGAGGCATTGAGGTTTTCCCTGTCATCGGCGTGGACAGACTGGGCCAGACCGTTGGAAAGCTTGAAAAGTTCGGCGCCTCTGCCATTTCCAGCGGGCAGTGATTGACGGCTGACGAAGTCGATGGTTCGCCTTTCGTCGTTCCTGACCCTGAAGAAGATGCCAGGAAGGTGCCTGAAGGGCGGCTCCTGAAAGCGGTTTCTGCCCCTTGCCTCAAGGATGCCCGCTGTTGGAAGTTCAAGGGGGTTGTAGGCCCGGTAGGAACCTATCGAGCCGTCCGCAAGGGAAACCGGCACGGCAACCATCCCGGTTCGTCGCAGACTGCCGTAGGAATCAAGAAGCGCAGTGTCAGCCTCGACGATCGTCCCGCCTGCCACCCGGCTCTGGAAACGCAACTCGTCGTTCACCGTGTCCGGCGGGGAAAGAACGTCCTTCAGCGGTTTGCCCAGAAGCTCCTCGGGTTTCCATCCGAACTGCCTGCAGAAGGAGTGGTTGACCGACGTGATCACACCGGTTGAGTCCGCAAACAGCCCCGGCTCGTCGGCGTCCTCGAAAAGGGCGCTCAAGAACTCGGAGTCGGTTCCCTCGCCCCTTCTTCTCCGCCTGCCCATCTGTCTCGAAAGCTCACGGTAGATGGCATAGAAGGCGAATTCGTCCCTGGGGGCTGAACACCTCGAAGCAAGGACCGAGACCGTCAGGGGGGAACCATCCGCCCTCGTCCTGACTGTTTCCATGGAAACAGGCCTTCCCGCGGCCACGGCGTCGGATATCTCCGCAGCCTCGACCACGAGCTGCGGCGGGACAATGAGACTGTCGATGTGATTTCCGACCGCGTCAGTTTCGGTGTACCCGAACATCCCGAGGAACTTCCGGTTGGCCATGACCACCTTGTGGTCGGAGTCGCAAAGTACGACACCTTCACCCTCGGAGCTCATGAGCTCCCCGATGAAACCCCGGTCGTTAGTTTCCCGTTCCGTGCTCAGGGGTCACCTCCCCGGAATGCCGGCGCGCGGTGGACGGTACAGCGCAACACCATCGAGGCCCCTGACAGGCGGGATCGGTTCACCGGCCAGAAGAAGCCTGATGCTGCCACCAATATATGCCGCTTTGAAAGAGCGGGGAACGCCCAGAAATTCGGGCAGACCTTCCGGAGGAGAGAGGGAATCCGCAGCGCCGGGAGCCTGGAGACCGGCAAGGGTCAGCCAGCCGGAGAAGACTGCTTCTAAGGCTGCTGCGCCGGGAGAGACCACAGCGCAGACTGCGCAGCATCCCGCAGCCGCACGGTCAAAGGATGAGGAAGTTATAGCGGGTTCCACAAGGATTCTTGTTCCGTCGCGCACGATGAGGCTGTGGCGGCCGGATTCGCAAGGCATGGTCAACGACCCCCAGCAGGGAACACCATGCTGCAGAAGCCACCTTCTCAGCCAGGCCTCTGAGATCAACCTTTCCTGTGCCCCGGGATCCTTCGTTTCGCGGCGGATTCGGCCGAGGGCTTTCTGTGAAAGAATGCAGCGCTCCAGTGCTCGCCCGCCTTCCCATGGCTTATGGGAATGATATTCCCGTGTTGCGAACCCGGTCAACCGTTGCGGAATGTTCGTTTGTTGAATACATTTGCGTGTGCTTTTTTCTTTTCTTTAGGGATGGTTTGTGCCATCCCATCCGCTCAAACAGAAGGGTATGGCCCATGGAGAAGAAAACTCCCCTTTTTGACAAGCACAAGGCTCTGGGTGCCGATATTCAACCCTTCGCCGGTTATCTGATGCCCATCAGGTACGACGGGGTGACAAGTGAGCACATGGCTGTAAGAAATGCCGTGGGTGCTTTTGACCTGAGCCACATGGGTGAGTTCAGGGTTACCGGACCTGACTGCACCGCCTTTCTCGATCACCTGCTGACCAACGACGCTGAAGTGGCTGACGGCAAGGCCTACTACAGCACCATGTGCTATCCCGACGGCGGGATAGTCGACGACCTCATCGTCTACAGGATCGCCAGGAAGGAATACCTCATGGTGGTCAACGCCTCGAACATCGAGAAGGACTGGGCCTGGGTCGACAGCCACAAGGCCGGTTTCGACGTGAAGATCGTTGACGAGAGCGATGATACGGCACTCGTGGCAATCCAGGGCCCCAAGGCTCAGAACGTTGCGGAGAAGCTCACCAGCGCCGATTTGAACAAGATCGGCTACTACGAGCACGTTAACGGAACATTTGCAGGCGTTCCCGCGCTGATCGCCAGAACCGGCTACACCGGCGAGGACGGTTTCGAGATCTACGTCAAGGCGCCCCATGCAGCAGCTGTGTGGGACGGCGTGATGGAGGCCGGCAGGGAGTTCGGGATCGTGCCGATCGGTCTCGGCGCCCGTGACACGCTAAGGCTGGAAGTCGGCTATCCGCTTTACGGCAACGACATCGACCACAGCGTCACCCCCATTGAAGCCAAGCTGGGGTGGGTTGTCAAACTGAAGACCGACAAGGAATTCGTGGGGCGCGAGGTTCTCGAGAGACAGAGGGATGAAAAGCCCTTCCGGAACCTCGTCGGGCTCACGGTCACCGGAAAGGGTTTTCCAAGGCACGGGACACCGCTTTTCAGCGGCGACAAGCAGATTGGGATCGTCACAAGCGGCTCCATCGCGCCGGCCCTCAACGTTGGAGTCTGCCTTGGACTCGTGGAGTTCGGATACAGGAAGAACGGCACCGAGATGGAGGCCGAAGTAAGGGGCAGGAGGATACCCGTAAAGGTCGTGGGCATCCCCTTCTACAACAACGGCAGCCGCAAGAGCTGAACAACATTTGAATCGGGAGATGAAAGATGAGCAACATCGTCGACGGAATCCGCTACACCGAAAGCCACGAATGGGTCAAGAAGAACGGTGACCATTACGTCATGGGCATCACCGACTACGCCCAGCACGAAATGGGCGAGATCGTGATGGTCGAGCTGCCGGCCGTCGGAGCGCAGGCAGTCCGGAAGCAGCCACTCGGAGCCCTCGAGGCGGTCAAGACAGCCGAAGACTTCTACGCCCCCATGGATGGAACGGTGGCAAGCGTCAACAGCGATCTCGACGGCAACCCGGCCCTGGTGAACGAAGACCCGTACGGCGCGGGCTGGCTCGTGGCGATCAAGGCATCCAATCCGGCCCAGTTCGATGAACTGCTTTCCCCCGACCAGTACCGTTCCCTTGCCGGCGAGTAGCGATACCCGATGAACAGGTTCGTCCCCAACTGCAAAACCCTCAGGAACAGGATGCTTTCCGACATAGGCGTGAAAAGCGTTGACGACCTTTTCTCGCCCATCCCGGAAAACGTTCGTCTGAAGGGGCTTCTCAACCTGCCGCAAGCCATGTCCGAGATGGAGCTGGTGCGCGAGTACGGAAGGCTCGCAGCCGCCAACACATCCCAGAACCTGGTGTGCTTCCGCGGTGCAGGCTCCTACGACCACTTCATCCCTGCCGCGGTTGACAGCGTTCTCACACGCAGCGAGTTCTTCACCGCCTACACGCCCTACCAGGCCGAGGTGAGCCAGGGCACGCTGCAGGCAATCTTCGAGTACCAGACCATGATGGCCCGTCTATGCGGCACCGAGGCCGCCAATGCCGGAATGTACGACGGCGCCAGCGCCACCGCTGAAGCGGCCCTCATGGCGATGCGCCTGACCGGGATCGACAGGGTTCTCGTTGCAGGAAGCCTCAACCCCTCATACCGTGAGGTCATGGAAACCTACCTCGTTCCCGGCGGCTTCCACATCAACGAAATCCCCTTCGGCCCCGACGGCACGATCGATCAGGCGGGAACCGAAGCGCTTCTTCAGGGTGGGGCAGCAGCTGTTATTATCCAGAGCCCCAACTACTTCGGTCTCGTCGAGAACATTGCCGGCGCAGCCGCGCTGGCCCGCGCCGGAAAAGCCCTGCTGGTTGTGGTGGCCGACCCCATCAGCCTTGGAGTGGTCGAGTCTCCGGGTGCGCAGGGAGCCGACATCGTCGTGGGAGATGGGCAGCCCCTTGGCATTCCCATGAGCTTCGGCGGCCCGTATGCGGGCTTTCTTGCAACATCCATCGCACATCTCCGCAAGATGCCGGGCCGCATCATCGGACGCACCGAGGACAGGGCGGGGAACACCGGTTACGTCATGACCCTTCAGACCCGCGAGCAGCACATCCGAAGGGAAAAGGCAACCAGCAACATCTGCACCAACCAGGCCCTCATGGCACTCGCAAATGCGGTCTACCTCTCGCTCACCGGCGAGGCCGGCTTCAGGGAGATCGCACGACAGTGCTACCACAAGGCCCATTACCTCGAGAACGAGCTCGTGAAGGCCGGTGCTCAACGGATATTCAGCGCACCCTTCGTGAGGGAGTTCGCCCTCATGCTTCCCGGAGATGCCCTTGAATTCGAAAAGAAACTCATGGCTGCGGGATTCCTTCCCGGGCTTCCGGTCCCCGGCCTCGGCCGCGGGGCAATGCTCTTCGCCGTAACCGAGAAACGCACCAGGGCTGAGATGGACGCCTTCGCGGGTGCGGTATCCACGGCATGCCGGGAGGTGCGTTGATGGAAAAGACGCTTTTCAGCACGAGCTGCCCCGGCAGGATCGGAGTATCGCTGCCGGAGTGCGATGTCCCGGAAACTGAGATTCCCGAAGGGATAGCCAGGAAGGGCGAGATCGGTCTTCCCCAGGTGACCGAAGCCCAGGTGATGAGGCATTACGTACGGCTTTCCAACCTGAACTACAACATCGAAAAGGGGATATACCCCCTTGGTTCCTGTACGATGAAGTACAACCCGAGGCTTCATGAAGCCCTCGCCAGGATTCCCGGGCTTGCCTCCATCCATCCGCTGTCTCCCGATTCGACCGTTCAGGGCACCCTCGAGCTGATGCACACGATTGGAAGCTGCCTCTGCGAGATCACCGGTTTCAGCGGTGTGACACTTCAGCCCGCCGCGGGAGCTCAGGGCGAGTTCACCGGGCTCATGCTCATAAGGAGTGCACACCTTGCGGCCGGGGATACGGCCCGAAACAAGGTGCTCATGCCGGACAGCGCCCACGGGACCAACCCTGCCACAAGCACGATGGCCGGGATGATCGTTGTTCCGGTGAAGTCCGACGAGCACGGGATGGTGGACGTCGAGGATGTGAAAGCCAAGGTCGGACCCGACACGGCGGCACTCATGCTGACCAACCCCAACACCCTCGGGCTCTTCGACGCCAACATCCTCGAGATTACCGCCGCAGTGCACAAAGCAGGCGGCCTCAACTACATGGATGGCGCCAACATGAACGCCATGCTCGGCATCGCCCGCCCCGGTGACATGGGCTTCGACGTGTGCCACCTCAATCTTCACAAGACCTTCAGCACACCCCACGGCGGCGGAGGGCCCGGATCTGGCCCGGTCTGCTGCAATGAGAGGCTGGTGCCGTACCTGCCATCCCCGGTGGTGGTGAAGAACGATGACGGTTATGCCCTTTCCTGCGGAGGCAACACCTCCTTCGGAAGGCTGCTGGCGTTCCACGGCAACATCGGCATCATCTACAGGGCCTACGCATACATCAGAACACTCGGCGCGACAGGACTCCGCGAGGTTACCGAAGGCGCCGTTGTAAACGCCAACTACCTCAAGGCAAAGCTCCGGGGGGTCTACCCTGTGCCCTTCGACAGCGGCCCCTGCATGCACGAGTTCGTTGCGGGCGGGCCGGAGATGGCAGCGCTTGGGCTCAAAACGCTCGATGTGGCAAAGCGGCTGCTTGATTACGGCTTCCACGCTCCGACGGTGTATTTCCCCCTCATCGTGAAGGAAGCGATGATGATGGAACCCACCGAAACCGAGAGCATGGAGAGCCTTGATGAATTCGCCGAAGCCCTGATTCAGATCGCCAGGGAAGCCAGGGAAAAGCCGCATCTTCTTACCGATGCACCGGTTAACACACCGGTTCTGAGGTTGGACGAGGTCAAGGCAGTGAAGGACCTCATCGTGGTGGATCCCAGGGAGGAAACCTGACCGGCGGGGTTTCCGTGACTGATTGCGGGGAGGTCCTTCAGTGGACCTCCCACCCCGCAAGGGAAAAACCGTGGAGCACCGTTGCCCTTGTGCTGATCATCATTGCCTCTTCGCTTGCGGCGGCGGTTTTCATGGAGAACATGTGGTGGGGTATTGTCGGCTGTGCACTTCTCCTGCTGGCAATGTGGAACTGGTTTCTTCCCGCCGTCTACACGCTCGATGGAAACGGGGCGGGGAAGAAATCCCTCTTCGGCACGGAGAAAAAACCCTGGACTCAGGTGAAAAGCCTGGTTGCCGACAGGAACGGCGTGCTGCTGAGCCCATTCCCCACTCCGACCAGACTCGCGAAGTTCCGGGGGCTGTCACTGCAGTTCTCCGGGAACCGGAAGGAAGTGCTTGAATTTATTCGGGCCAGGATTGAACCCGGACGACTTTAAAAGCGACACGCCTGAAGCGGTGGATGAGCTGTTCGGGAAAATAGCCAGAAAGATCGTTGAACGGGACATGACCGTTCCGGCCATCATGTTCCTCGAGATGGCGAAGCCCCTGTCATTCATTGGAAGCCAGGCGCTTGTCTTTCTGAACCCCGTGGTATCCCTTGTAGTATCTTCGCAGGAATACTACCGCTTCGTGCGGCTGATGGATGAACGAGAAAACGTTGAAAAACTTGCAGTTGCCATAGAAGAGGAAAACGCCAGGGCAGCGGCCCGAAGGAAAGAGGCCAGGCCGGAGCGCAGAAGGCGCCGCTGGTTGTTCTTCGGCCCACGCGTAACCGGGCGCGACAACGAACTGAAGGGAGACGGCAGTGGCCGCGAGGGAGATCAAGAGCATCCTGGCGACTGACTGCGGCAGCACCACCACAAAATCGATACTCATCGAGTGGCGGGACGGCCGGTTCAGGCTGATCCGCAGGGGTGAGGCACCGACAACAGTGGAGGCGCCTGCCGAGGACGTCACGAAGGGCGTTCTCAATGCGGTTGGCGAGATCGAGGACCTTGAGGGCAGGCAGTTCCTTAACGATGCCAAGGACGGGGTACTCGTCACCGAGGATGGCAGGGGCGTTGATGTTTACTGCTCCACATCATCGGCGGGCGGCGGCCTTCAAATGACTGTAGCGGGCGTGGTTAAGTCCATGACCGGCGAGAGTGCCCAGAGGGCGGCCCTCGGAGCGGGCGCCATAGTGATGGATGTTGTTGCATCCAACGACGGAAGGCTCCCCCACGAGAAAGTTGCCGACATAAGGCGCCTCAGGCCCGACATGATCCTTCTTTCCGGGGGCATCGACGGCGGAACCATGGACCACGTCGTGGAACTCGCCGAGATCATCAGGGCGGCCGACCCCAAGCCCAGGTTCGGCGTGGGCTACAAGCTTCCCGTCATCTACGCCGGCAACGTCGATGCCAGAAGGGCTGTCGCCGAACAGCTCGGCGAGACAGTGGAGCTCAAGATCGTCGACAACCTCCGCCCCGTGCTCGAGCGCGAGAACCTCGGCCCCGCCCGCGACACCATTCACGAGCTTTTCATGGAGCACGTGATGGCGCAGGCCCCCGGGTACGCAAAGCTGATGGAGTGGACGGGTCTCTATGAGAACGGGAAGTGGCGCAACGTTCCGATCATGCCCACCCCCGGGGCCGTGGGGAAGCTTATTGAAACAGTGGCGAAGCAGCTGCACATCCATGTGATGGGGGTGGACATAGGCGGAGCCACAACCGACGTCTTCAGCGTGTTCGACAGCGAGGGGCAGCCCGTTTTCAACCGCACCGTGAGCGCCAACCTCGGAATGAGCTATTCGGTCAGCAATGTCCTTGCCAGCGCAGGCATGGAGAACGTCATGCGGTGGGTGCCTTTCCACATGGACGAGGCCGACCTTCGCAACAGGATCCGCAACAAGATGATCCGGCCCACCACGATCCCCCAGGAGCTCGAGGAGCTCATCATCGAGCAGGCCATCGCAAGAGAGGCCCTCAGACTGGCGCTCGTGCAGCACAGGGAGCTTGCCGTCGGGCTGAAGGGCGTTGCACAGGAGAGAACGATCGGCGATGCCTTTGACCAGAGCTCGTCCGGGGCAACCCTGGTGGACATGATGGCGCTGGACCTTTTGATCGGCTCTGGCGGCGTTCTCAGCCACGCGCCCAGACGGTGCCAGACCGCCCACATGCTCATCGACAGCTTCCTTCCCGAGGGTGTCACCATGCTCGCAGTCGATTCCATCTTCATGATGCCGCACCTTGGAGTGCTCAGTGAAGTGCACCCCCAGGCGGCAACCGAGGTGTTCGACAACGACTGTCTGATCAAGCTCGGGCATTGCGTGGCCCCTGCCGGGCCGGTGAAGAAGGGCGGGGTGCTGGCTGAAGTCAAGCTGACCATGCCCGACGGTACGGTCAAAACTGAGAACATCGACTTCGGTGTCATGAAGCTCGTGCCCCTGGGCCCGGGCGAAAAGGCAGCCGCTGAGATCGTTCCCGCCAAGGGTCTTGATGTGGGCGAGGGCCCCGGGAAAACCTGGGCCGGAAATCTCGAAGGCGGCGTGGTGGGGCTTGTTTTCGACGGCAGGGGACGAAGGCCGTTCAACCTGCCCGAAGACGATGTGAAGAGGGTGGAAAAGCTTCAGGAATGGTCGGCGGCCCTGAACACCTATCCTGAGCGGTTCCTCAGCCTTGGAGGGAGCAGGTAATGGCATTCGCATATACTCCGGGGCTGCGCGTTGCGGCAGTGGCCGATATCATCAAGACCCGCAGGCTTCCCCTCAAGGGCCAGGTGCTCGTCAAAAAGGGCGACAAGGTCACAGCCGACACGGTCGTCGCCAGAACCGAGCTTCCGGGCAACGTGAAGATGCTGAACATCGCCAACATCCTCG
Source organism: Candidatus Fermentibacterota bacterium (assembly GCA_963845085.1). Classification (GTDB taxonomy): domain Bacteria; phylum Fermentibacterota; class Fermentibacteria; order Fermentibacterales; family JCC-6; genus UBA6080. Next base: position 878,935 of record CAWJQI010000005.1, on the reverse strand, counting down.
GGGTGCCCGCGCAGGACATCCATGAGCTGCTTCATGTGAAGGAGGGCGACCCGATCGAGGAGAAGGGTGTTCTTGCCCAGTCCAAGGGGCTGTTCGGCAGGTTTTTCAGGAACACCGTCCGTTCCCCGATCTCGGGTTTCTTCGAGACCTTCAATGAAATCACGGGCCAGGCCGTTCTCCGCGAGCCTCCCATCCCCGTTCAGATCGACGCATATGTCAACGGGGTGATCGATGAGATCCTTCCGGAAGAAGGAGTGCTCATCCGCACCCACTGCACTTTCGTCCAGGGCATCTTCGGCATAGGCGGAGAGGTCAGGGGCGAACTGAAAATGATCGTCGACACACCCGACCAGGAGGTCATGCCGGACCGCATCACTCCCGACTGCAAGGGCAGGATCCTCGTCGGCGGAAGCTACATCAGCCACTCCACTCTCAGAAAAGCCATCGCAATGGGCGTCAGGGCCATTGTGGTGGGCGGCTTCGATGACAAGGACCTCAAGGAGCTGCTTGGCTATGACCTCGGCGTTGCCATTACCGGTCATGAGAAGAAGGGAATAACCCTCATCCTCACTGAGGGCTTCGGACGGATGACCATGGCCCACGGCACATTCGAGCTTCTCAAGTCCAGGCAGGGCATGACGGCAAGCGTCAACGGCGCCACCCAGATCAGGGCCGGCGTCATGCGCCCCGAGGTTGTCATCCCCCTTTCGGAATCAGAAGCCGACCATTCCGATCATGCCCATCAGGCGGGCGCAATGGACATCGGCAGCTTCATCCGCTGCATTCGCGCTCCCTATTTCGGCAAACTCGGAAAGGTCACCGCACTTCCGCCCGAACTGAAGGTCGTCGACTCCGAGGCCAAGGTGAGGGTTCTCGAGGTCGAATTCGAAACCGGCGGCAGGGCTGTGGTTCCCAGGGCAAACGTGGAGCTCATAGAACGATGACGGACGGGGGCGCCCCGGACGGGGCGCCCCCTCACCCCCCCCAGACCGCAGGCTGTGCGGGCCGAAGACCCATCGAGGTCATTCGGTCCGTGAGTTCATGGTAGTCGTCGATGACACCCTGTCTGATTCCGTACTCATCTATCAGGGCGGTTGCCCTTGCCTGAAGCTTCACCGCAAGCTCCGTGTCGCATAGATCCAGCGCCGCAAGGCCGTGGATGCTCAGGCAGAAGCACGAGCTTAGCCTGTCTCTGATTCCCTCGCAGATTTCCAGAGCGGTTTCACAGTACCCGCCGGTTTCTTCAGGGTGCCCCATCAGCCTGCGGAGGTTGCCAATGTTCAACAGGGCAATGGCCACGGATCCCTGGCTTCCCGTTTCCCTCGCGATGGCGAGAGAGCGGGTCCGGTAGGCGAGCGAGGTCTCGTAGTCCCCACGCATCTTGGCAAGCGTTCCGAGGTTGGTCAGAACGGCTGCCTGTTCCCTCCTGTTTCCTGTGTCGGTATGTGCCGAAAGGGCCTGCATGAAGATCCCGCCGGCTTCATCGACACTGCCTGCCCTGGCGAGGCAGATGGCAAGGCCGTTGAGGGCGTAACCCAGGCTGACCCTGTCGCCCTGTGAAGTGTGTATTTCAACCGCCTTCCTGTAGTACTCCTCGGAGAGTGCGTAATTTCCCGTCCGCGAGTACAGGTTGGCGATGTTGCTGAAGAGAACGCCGGTCTTGGGTTTGTCAAACAGCCGTTCCCGTATTGCGAGCGATCTTTGGAACAGGCTCAGCGCTTCTTCAAGGTTGCCCGTGTCGCTGTGGTAGTTTGCAAGCGATCCGAGGATCCTCCCGGCAAGCTCCTCCGAGCCTGCTTCAGCCGCCTTCGAGAGAGCCTCGGTGAGAAGAGGTTCGACCCGGTCCATGAAGCCTGCCTCGTGCAGGCCGATGGCCTTTGCCCTGAGAGCCTCGGCCTCCCAGTGGACATTGCCCGCCGCCGCCGCAAGCATCTCGGCGACCACCGCACCCGCTTCATCGTTGCGCCCCGCACGGTAGAGCAGGGACTGCCTGGTGGCAAGCGCCTTCATCTTCGCCTGGAAGCCCCGGTCGGATGTGTCGTCTTCCGTCACATCCAGTATCCACCTGGAGATGCGGAGCGCCTCCTCAATCTGCCCGCCGTCACCGGCGGTGTTCATCGCATCCGGGGCGCACTCCAGCGCTTTCGGGATCTCGCCGGCCTCCCTCCAGTGGCGGAACAGCGCCGGTCCCAGAGCCATCCTCTCCTCGGGCGGAAGCTTTTCGATTGCCCCGGCCACGCTCCGGTGGACGACGCGTCTGTTGTGGCGCAGCATCGTACCGTAGGAAGCCTTTTGAACAAGGTCGTGCCGGAACGCGCGGATCTCCCCCCCGCCCCGTGACAGAAATCCCATCGAGCAAAGCTCCGCCACGGAAGCCGACACATCGAGGCCGGGCTCGTAATCCCTGATCGACATCTCGAGAACATCGGTCCGGAACACCGCACCCTGGACGGAAGCGAAGTGCAGAACCATTCTCTCGCGGCTGGGAAGCCTGTCTATCCGTGCCTGCACCAGCCCCTGAACCGAGTCGGGAACCACTATTTCCCATGGGTGAACCGTAAGAAGCCACTCTCCGTCGGGCCCCTCCTTGAGGTTTCCCGAATCGAGAAGGCCGAGCGTAAGCTCTTCAGCGAAGAAGGGGTTTCCCCTCGCCCCCCGGATGATGAGGTCGCCGGCACCGAGGTCTATCGTGGCATCGCTTGTTTCCGAGGGATCAATCAGACGGAGTGCGAGGGACAGAACATCCACATCCGACAGCGGTTCGAGGGGGATGTGGCCTGCGGTTACAGCCAGTCCGGCTGGATCGAACCGTGGAGGGCGTTCGGTGGTGACTACGAGCAGGGGTCGACTGCGTTCGGCACCTGACAGGATCAGACGCAGGGTCGCAAGCGATGGTTCATCCATCCAGTGAAGGTCTTCGAGCGCCAGCACAAGGGGCGAGCCCGCACCGATCGCGTCTACGAGTATCCTGATGGCTGCGGAGTTTCTCCCGCCTGCGTCGCCGCCGGTCTCGAGGCCTGCATCCCTGTCCCGGCTCAGAAGACCGCAGAGCAAAGGGGTGACCTGCCTGAGGCTCTGTGCGGTTTCCCGGTCGGGACAGGAATCGGCCAGCGCCGCCAGGGCGCCCGCAATGTCGGCAGCGCCATCATGAACGTTCAGCAGGTGCTCCCTGAGAAGCCCGGTCCAGAGATGGAGGGGGGGCTGGGTGAAAGGATCGGTGTGGCCGTGCAGTATGCACACCCCGTCGCCGATCCCGGCGATGAACTCATGAAGAAGCCTGGACTTGCCAATGCCGGGCTCACCTGTGATCTGGACGAGAACGGGGTTGTCACGGCCAGATCGGCAGCCATTCCACCACGAAAGCAAAACATCAAGCTCCTCCTTCCTTCCGACCATCAGGGCTCGGGAAGGATCGGCCAGCCTGTGCCACCTTTCACGCCTGACCGGGTTGGGCTCGACGGGCTCGAAACAGTGTACGGGCTCGGTCAGCCCCCGCACCCTGAGTTCTCCGGCGTCGCGCCAGAGGAACAACCCGGCACATTCCTTCATCACTGCGGAATCAACGAGCGCGGTTCCCGGCGAGGCCATCTCCTCAAGCCGGGATGCAAGGTTCACCGGCGTTCCGATTGCAGTAAGATGCCCTCCGGCGTCGGGCGCCACAGTCACAGGGCCGCACGAAAGACCCACCCTCGCGGGCAGCCCTCCGGCCGGCAGCATCGGGGACAGCTCAGTGAGAAGGCTCAGAAGACGAAGCGCGCAAGCCGTGGCCCGGGCGCTGTCATTCTCAGCCGCAACACGGGCGCCGAAGAGGACCATGATGCGGTCGCCTTCGAACTTGTCGACATAGCCGCCGTATGAGCGCACCACAGCCGAAAGAAGCCCCATGATGCGGCTTGTGACGCGGTGAAGCACTTCGTGATCAAGGGATTCGGAAAGCCTGGTGAAGCCGACCAGGTCAAGGAAGAGAACCACAACCCTGCGGCGCTCGCCGTCTATGAGTTTTTCGGTTCTGCCCGATGAGAGCCCCTGAATGCCTGAAAACCTGCTGGCGCCCTCCTCAAGGATGGCGACCAGTTCGCCGTACTCGGGGAAACCCTCGGTGCCTGTCAGTGCACCCTCCCTTGCCCTGCCTCGAATTTACGGGGGAAACAGGGGAAGCGCAACCGTCAGGAAAAGCACAGAGATGTTTTTGCATTGGGAAGAAACCTCTACTTTGTGAACAACATCAATACCCAATTATACCAACAATTGAAGTATCCATATCAGTTTATGGGTATAGGCTTAATGAGGAAAAAGCACCGCATTGGTATCGTAGAATTTTCGCTTAAATATCTGTTCAGAAATATTGATGGTGTGGCAATTTATAACAATTTCTTGCGGTTGAAGGCTCAGAAGAGTGGTAACAATCTGTTGGTGCTCACATTCGATCTAAACTGGAGGACACAATTGAATTGATAAAGCACTTTGCTTTCTGAAGTCCAAGAGAAAAGCCGGTATCTGCATGACACAGATACCGGCCATAAACCGGATAGTTAGAATGTAGCTTTTATAGAGGCCCAAGTAGATTCATCGAGGGAGAGGGGCTCTGCACATATCTGAACCCCCTCGGGGCTGCCGTCTTTAGTACCAGGAAACTCGACGTAAGTTCCTGGATTAGGTAAGGAGAATATGCTGTACTGGATCTCATGGAGCACAACCTGACTTGCAGCATTAATGACTGTGCACTCCACATCTACATCATTCATTCTTCCATAAGCTATTGTGTATGTGGGTGTCTCGAAGTATACTGCATATCCTGTAAAGCTGCCTTCCGTGGTTAATTCGGACTCAGGCTCTGAATCACCAGCGTTGTATACCTCAATTGTGTAGTGGTACCAGTTAGCATTGTCAAGTCGAATTCGTCCATAAACATGCGAATACTCAGCACATGTTACCGAGTTGTCCGCGGTTGCCACACTAGTGCAAAGCATGACGAGAACCAGAAGCAGCAGCAAATTTCTCACACTCAACCTCCTATCCAAGAGTAAAAATCACATAAATTGAATACAACAACCTTACACTAACGTCAAGTAGCTAAATATTCCAAACGTAGAGACTGATCCAAAGCAGTATTGACTATGCATTTACATGTGACAGAACCACCAAATGCAATTCGGGAATTGTTACGGTACTGTAACAGACTAATAACCTGTGTTTGTTAAAATTGCACAGAGGCTAATTGAAACGTGCCATATTATGCAATATAGTACATGGTGGAATGCACAGAAGTAGCCTTAGGAGATCAGGGACGGGTGGTTCGACTGGTGTTTGAACCCGAATGGGACAAAGAATCCCGGTAATTAGTGATCATATCAAGCACGAATACTACAAGGTGTTTTCCGAAGACTCAACGGATTGAGTGGGACGGGAGGAAAAGATTAGCTGGAATAGGAACGAACCGAATTGTTAGGAACGGGTGCGGAGAAGGAGCTGGAGCCGAATAATCTTGCTTTGTATCAAGTTATAGTTGCTTGTGCCGATCAACAACATCCATTCGCCCGAGCAGTACAACAGATACAACCTGGAGCAGGCGCTCTTGGCCTGGCGGTCATAATGTTCGGCAAAACTCGCTGCAGAAATCAGATTGGCTTCATCTCACCGACCGGCTATCCCTCGACGGCTCAAGAACGTTATCCAGAGTCGTCATTCCACCTGAAGGCATCGATGGACACTATAACAAGACAAGCCTGTCGCTCATTCACCGGGCATCATTCTGAGTCTGGTGATTCCCCGAATGAATACACCGGCACATTCGAGCTGTCAGGATTCTCCCAGTAGCCCCAGCCGTGGGTTTTAGCCGCAGCAATCATGTCCTTCATCGAATCGTGCAGGAAGAGCTCCAGGTTTGTTCTTGCATGCAGCGATGCAAATGCACGCAGACCGTTGAAGAATCCATCCTTGTCTGAAAAGGCGGAGGCGAGCGGCGAGGCTTCGTCGTCCCTCAGGCTTGTGAGGAAGGTTGCGCCCGTCTCGGTGCGCCAGGCCCGCGCCACGCTCCTGAACCAGTCGAGGAAACCCGGTTCATGCCAGCGGGCATACTTCCACCCCACCGAGACCCTTTCCGGGTAAATCGAGAAATCCTCGATGACCGGTTCGTAGGGCTCGATGCCGCAGAGGGCGGCGGGCATCCCTTCGCGGTAGAGGATGTGGAACCATTCCGTGACCCTGAAGCCCTGCTTCTCGGAAAGCCCCCGGCTCTCGGCGTTGAGCGAGTAGGTCGAGAACTCTATGCCCCTGGCCTCGCGAGACTCCACAAGCTTTCTGCACTGCTCCAGGATGTGTTCGCTGATCGTCCTGCCGTACCCCCGTCCCCTGTAGTCGGGGTGAACCCTCAACCCCTCGAGCCACAGGATGTCCCCCGGCACCCTTGTGAACCGGGCGCAGGCCACGACTCTGCCGTCGGATATCCCGGTGAAGAGATTTCCCTCGCTTATCCAGTCGCCAGCGACCTGGTCAAGGTAGTCGTACCCGTCCCAGGTGAGCCTTGATATCTCCTCAAGACCCGGCAGATCGGCGGAAGTGGCGGGTCTGACCAGCATCTCAACGTTTTTCTCCGTACTCATTGCGGTGTTCCCTCCCGGCCAAAGTGTGTGAATAATACATGCACGGGGCCGGCAGCGGAATCCGCAGGGTGTTTCGGGTGTATCAGCGGTACGGGGAGGTTTTCATGAACTGGGTTGTTATTGTGCTGGCAGCTGTAGCCGTCGGAACAGCCTTTGGCGTTGGGCGCGGGTTTTCGTTGCAGGGAAAGGGGCCGGTGTCGGTGAACCGCCTCGTCAGGAGCGGCAGGGAGGGCATACGGCTTCTCCTTGAGAGGGTCGAACGCGAAGAGACCCCTGACGTGGTCATGGGAGCGATGTGCTACCGCACGGCTGCTGTTCCGGAAAGGGCGGAATACATCTGCCCGGTCTGCGGCGGGAGGACATGGTACGGCGGACAGGCCGCCTACACCCTGACCCGTGAGGCTGACTCCATGCGGAGGGCCATGCTTGAAATCAACGGAACGCCGTACTTTCAGGCGTTCCTTGACGAATCCGCGTTCTGCAGCACCTGCTCGGGCGCCGATTCGATCATCCGAACCGGGTTTCATCCTTGATCTGGTCTACTCTGACGGCGACACCGTCAGCACCGCCGTGAACCTGTCCGACCTTCAGATGCTCGTCGGTTTCGTGCAGGGCGAACTGAGCTTCGCAGACAGTTATGACTCGCTGCAGCCTCTGAAGGACAGGATCCAACGGCTTCGTGTTGTTCTCGGTGTCGAGTGATTACTGAGGGGGGCTGAACCATGAACTGGATTGCTGTTGCCCTTTTGGCACTGTCTGCCGCGGGGATTGCCTTCGGTGTCGGGCACGCCGGATTTCTGGCAAATCCCATGAAGATGGTCAGGATGATGCACGGCGGAAGGGAGCGGCTGAGGCTTCTCCTCGAGCGTGTGGAACGCGAGAACGCGGCCGAGTACGTGATGGGCGCCATGTGCTACAGCACGGTCGCCCCGCCGGACCGTGTCGAGTACATCTGCCCCGTGTGCGGAGAGAGAACCTTTTACGGCCAGAGCGAGGCGGCACGCATTCAGTGGGAGCTTCCCGCAATGAGAAGGATGGTCGAGGAGTGGAGCGGCAACGGGTTCTTCGAGGCTTCCATCGAGGAAACCTACTGCAGCAACTGCAACCCCGCCGATTCAACAGGTGAAACCAGACTCGTGCTGGTCTACTCCGAGGGCGACACGGTCAGAACGGCAGTTGGCATGACCGATCTTCAGATGATCACAGGGTTGCTCAACGGTGAACTCAGCTACGAGACCAACAATGAATCAATCGCGCCCCTCAAGGGCAACACCGAAAGGCTCCGGGCAATACTCGGGATCGAGTAGACCGGGAGGAGCTGCTTGAGCTGGTTGCACGTTCTGCTCATCATCCTGTCCGCCGCCGGGATAGCTTGCGGCGTCGGGCTGGGTGCGGGCGGTCAAAGGAAAGCCAACAGCGCGTTCAACCTGGTGAAGAGCCGCAGGGAAGACATCCGGCGGCTGCTTGAACGGGTGGAACTCGAGGAAGCCCCCGAGTATGTGCCGGGTGCAATGTGCTACGGGCCGATGGCCCATCCCGAAAGGGCCGAGTACGTATGCCCGGTCTGCGGGGAGAGAACGCTGTACGGCTCTCCGGAAGCAGGGTTCCTTCAGAATGACCTGCAAAGCATGCGCAGAATGGCTGAGGGTCTGTCGGAAACAGGGTTCTTCGAGGCTTTTCTCGAGGAAACCTACTGCAGTTTCTGCCATCCCGGCGATCAGGGCTGTGTTCGGCTCGTGATCGTATACGAAGAGGGGGACACGGTCAGAACCGTCGTAAACAGTCAGGATCTGATGATGATCCAGGGCTTGCTGCGCGGAGGTCTTGTGTTCCGGAGCGACAGGGATGCACTTCTTCCCCTGAAGGACAGGGTGGAACGCCTCCGGACAATTCTCGGCATGGAGTGATGCCTGAACAGGAGAACCCATGAGCTGGATGCACGTTTTGTTCATCATTCTGTCCGCGGCCGGGATCGCATACGGCGTCGGACATGCAAGGGCGCAGAAAACCCCGGCCAACATAGTGAGGTGGATCGAGAGCGGCAGGGAAAGGCTCAGGGTAATGCTCAACCGTCTGGAGAGGGAGCCCGAGCCCGAGTTTGTGATGGGAGCGATGTGCTATGAGCCGATTGCCCTTCCCGACAGGGCTGACTACATCTGTCCGGTGTGCGGCGAAAGAACCATCTACGGCTATGCCGATGCAGAAAATGTGCAGTACTTTCTTCCCACGATGCGCAGAATGACTGAGGAAATGGCCGGCAACGGTTTCTTTGAATTGTCTCTCGAGGAAACCTACTGCAGCCGCTGTTTTCCCGACGAAGAATCTTCGCGTGGCGTCAGGCTCGTTCTGGTGTACGCCGAGGGCGACACCGTGAGAACCTCTGTCACCCTTAACGACCTTCAGATCCTCAAGGGGTTCATTGCGGGGGAACTGTCCTACACCGACAATTACGATGCCAGGCGTCCGCTGAGGGAACACGGCGACAGGCTGCAGGCGATCCTGGGAATCGAATGAACCGGGTCGCAGCGCCCTCCTTCCTGCCATCGATGGCGGTGCTTGAGCTCACCTACATGTGCAACCACGTCTGCAGGTACTGCTCATGCCCATGGGAGTACGGTGATGACTTCCCCAGGCTTCCGGAAATGGACACACAGGAGTGGAAGGGTCTCATCGACACCCTCTGCGGTCTGGGGGTGAGTTCCTTCGGCTTCACAGGGGGCGAGTCGCTGCTGCGGAAAGACTGCCTCGAACTGGTTGCCCACGCCCGCAACCGGCAGGTGGAGCTGGTTGAGGAGGTGGACGGTGTGCTTGCCGCAAGAAGCGTTCAACCCACGGTCACACTTCTCTCAAACGGCAGGACGGTCACCTCAGCCGTACTCAGGGAGCTTTCCGGTCTCGGAGTTTCCCTCAGCCTCAGCCTGCCCGGTCTTTCAACCTACGAATGGCATACTGGGCATCCCGGCGCAGAGATGATCCTGGGCCTTTTCGGCAGGGCGAAGAAGGCCGGGGTCAAAACCACTGCCAACATCACGGTCACAAAAAAGAACCTTTTCGAACTCTATGAGACGATGAGCGCTGCGATCCTTGCCGGGGCCGGCCAGGTTCTTTTGAACCGTTTCCTGCCCGGGGGGCGCGGGCTTAAGCACATCGGCGAGCTTTCCCTGGATATGAGGGACCTCTCGGAGATGATCCGCATCGCGGATGACGTGCTTGTGGCATCGGGTGTTCCGGGGGCAACCGGCACCGAGTTCCCGGTTTGCGTAGAGGGGCTTTCCGATCTCAGGAAGCTGCATGTGGGGTATCGCTGCAGTGCGGTAAAGACCTTTTTCGCCATTGATCCATCGGGCTATCTCAGGGTATGCAACCACTCCCGTGTGCGCATCGCCCACCATACGGAATGGAGGAAGGCCTCCTCGCATCCCCGCTGGAGGAACTTCGCCCTTGGAACGTTCGGAATGCCTGCTTTCTGCGGCGCATGCGAAAAGCGATATGATTGCGATGCAGGTTGTCCCGAGGTTCACAACGCCGGATGGAAAGAGGTGATGGAGACGTGAGTTTTGCCAAGTGCCCTTCGTGCGAGAAGATCGTGTTTGTCAGCGCCTCAAAGGAGTGCCCCAACTGCGGGGTGATGCTGCAGGCCGAGGAACTCCCGATCCCTCAGGCTTCAGGCGATAACGAAAAGATGGAGTACCCGCAGAGATCCAGGCTCAGTTGCATCGTCGCGGGCATTGCAGCGGCAATCATTCTCATGGCAGGCATGGTGATGATCATCGCCATGGCCGACAAATGATCGGGTGAAGCCCCCCGGAACAGTGTCCCCTATCGGTAAGGTTCAGCGAGGAACGGGATGATCTCGGCAGACGGAAGGAAGAGCTCCCCGTCCGGTTCCGCCGCAAGCGCGGCATGAGGGAAGCCGAAGTCGTAGTGGAACCACACCCCGTCACCCGTTATGCTGAAACTGTCGAGGTTTCCGACTTCGAAGGTGTACCCCTGATAGATCGCGGGATCAACCCGGTCCGGCATCATGCATGCCGCGATGTTCTCCGCAAGCATGGAATCGAGCCGTTGAGCAAGGGCTTCCGCTCCTCCCGGGAGCAGCAGATCGCTGAAAATGACGGGTTCTCCGGTCGCGGCGTTGAAGCAGAAGTACCTGTGGTTTGTTGACGGGTACGCCCCCAGGTAGTCAAGCCTTATGGTGAGGTCAAGGATACCGTTCCTGTTCCAGTTGACAACATAACCCGCCCCGGTATGGCCTCTTTGTATCTCCGAGTAGATGGCCATCGTTTCCTCAATGGGCTCTCCCGTCACCGTCTCCCATGCAAGGGCCTCGTTGATCGCATCGACGGCCGGATCGGAAGCTTCGCCGATCACAATCGGCCACTCCAGAAGCGTCCGTATACCCCCTCCTTCGAGCGCAATTTCGACAGTGCCTACCTGGAGCGGTGCCTGGTCGCCCGGCATCGAGATCCAGGCCGTTCCGGCCGTCAGGGCAAGCGCAAGGGCAGTGACCATTTGATCCGCCTTTCAGAGGGGGGGCATCCCGGGATGATGTTTGCAGAACCGCTGTCAGCGGGATACTATCGGGCAACTGCGGGGGGAGTCAAGAAGGGGTTCTGGTCGGCGCTATCCCGGGAATGATTTCATGCATCACGGCAAATATCTGCGGAACGCGGGGCTTCACCCGCCTGCTGTGAGCTGTGATCACCCGTGATTCCATCGAGGGTCATGGAAATGACCTGAACCCTGGCCGGGGCTGTCGGCAGGTTTTGAAAGCCCCGCTTATCCCACCCTCACAAGAAAGATCGTCATGTCATCGGCCTGGACACGGGCGGCCGACCAGCTGTCTATGGTCTTGACGAGATGGTCGCAGATGCCTTCCAGGCTTTCCTTCAGATATGCTTCGACCGTATCCGAGAGGCGCTTCTCTCCGAACTCCTGATCATCGGGGTTGAATGCCTCGGTAAAGCCGTCCGTAAATGCCACAAGAAGGTCCCCCTCTTCAAGCTGGATCGTTTCCTCCCCGTAGGGGGCTGTTGGCAGCACACCCGGGATGAGGCCGCCCACCGTCAATTCGGTCACGACACCGCGTCTGAAGAGGAACGGTCTGGGATGGCCCGCGTTGCAGCAGGTGAGGGTTCGTTTCGCCGGATCGAGCCTTCCATAGAAGAGCGACGAGAACTTGCCCTCGGCGCTGTACTGGACAAGGTACTTGTTGAAGCTTTCCACGATCCGGGTTACCGGTGGAAGAGGGCGCCTTGCGGCCTCCGATCTCAGAAAAGTCTGGGAGCCCGCCATGAGCAGCGCGGCCGAGATTCCCTTGCCGCTGATGTCGCCGATGAAGAAGTCTATCATCCCCTCCTGGTGGGGAATGCAGTCGTAGTAGTCACCCGAGACCATCCGGGCGGGCAGGCACCTTCCGAGCAGGCTGATCCCGTTGACCTCGGGGAAGCTCTTCGGGAAGAAAATCCGCTGCACTTCCTGGGCTATGGCAAGCTCATGCTCGATCCTCTCCTTCTCCTTCACCTGTTCGAGAAGAAGCTCGAGCGAGTCAGACATTCTGTCGAACGAGTTTGCGAGAAGGCCGAGCTGGTCCTTCCGCTCCGAGTTGATCCGGTATGAAAAGTCACCCCTGGCCACACAATCCGCCTTTTTGTGAAGCTGGGCGATGGTTTTCGTGATGGAGCGCGAGAGCACCAGGCTGATTATGAGCGCAACCAGTTCGATCGCGCTGAAGATCGCGGCGAGAATGATCGCTCCCCACAGGAACACCCTCTTCATGGGCACGTCCTCGGGAATCGCTCCCTGAATGATCCTTCCGGCAACGAATGTGTACGTTGTGCTGACCAGGCCGAGGACCATCACCTCGCTGGCCATGCCTTCATCATCCACAAGGAAACCTGCATTGAGGGAGTAGGAGATGATGTGGGGAAACCCGTCCGGCTGGGCCATTGTCCACTCGTTTACCCTGCGTTCCAGATCCGACGACTGGGTGAAGCTGAAGCCAGATGAGCCTTCGGGTCCTGCGCTGATCTGGAAGTTTAGGGAACCCCTCCCGGGCTCGGGTTGTTCATCGGTGATGCCGGTGCCGTAGGAGAACATGCAGTTCCCGCCGAGTTCGCGCTCAATCTCCTCGAGAAGCCTGCCCCGTATCGGAACCGCCAGCACAAGGGGTCTGCCGCCCGGACATGCGCCCGCGGGAACCGACACTGCCAGGAAAACCGTGTCCTGCATTACAAGGAACGATCCCTGAAGAGAATCGCAAGCCGGGACGTAGCGTAACCTTCCCACAGTCAGGCTTGTGAGGGAGTCACCTGTTCCCGATGAATCAGTCACGGCAAGCCTGAAGCCTGCATACTCGCGTTCAAGGAACCCTCGGCATTCGGCGCTCAGAGTGTCAGTGGACTCGTTGACGAGGTAGGAGCTTCTGACGGCCGCAGCCTCGAGGCGAAGAAACTCTCGTTCGATGGCCTGTTTCAGCTGGGTGCTGGCAAGCTGAAGCATGAAGAAATGGGAAAGCGAGGCTACAAGCATGAACACCAGCAGCAGCGGGAGCACGCCGGTGAGCACATAGTTGGCTATTATCCTGCTGCGCACCCTGTGGAAAAGAAGCCCTGCCAGAAGCCTGAGCAGGCGTACTGCAAGGGCTGTGCAGGCCACCATCGTAAGAAGAAGCCCCGCTGTGAAGATGATCCCGGATGCTCTTTCGTCCTGCATGCGTTCCTCGAGAAGGGGCGCCGCTGCGAGGAGAGCCACTCCGAGCAGCAAGCAGATGGTCTCCCATCGGCGGAGGAACGAAGGCAAACGTTTCAAGCCTTTCATCCCGGAAATATAGGGACATCGGACCCGCAGTCCCCGCGGCTGTCTTTCCCGGCGAAAAGCTCTTTTCCGGAACCCGGGATCATGTCATTCCAGTGTGACAAGCCTTGAAATGTGCCGTTCGGCACCCGCTTCGACAGAGACAAGGAAGACGCCGCTCTGCCCGAGAACGACGGGGAACGTGTGCATGCCTTTCTCGAGCGTGGAGTCGGACTCGTATACAACCCTTCCCGCGAGATCGAGCACGCTCACGCGCACCCGCCCGGAGGAAGCGAGATCGACGGTAATGCATGAAACGCCGGATGACGGGTTGGGGGATACGGTCACGGCGGCAGGGAGGAGACCTTCAGCGGGTCCCGAGATCCCCGTTCCCGACCAGCCGGCAAGCAAAGCCATCATGTACCACCACGCACGGCCCTTTTGCTCGCAGCTCTCAGCTGTTGTATGGCCGTACTCGTCGCCCGAGAAGTGGGGGTGTTCGGAGGGGACGGCGCTCCCCCCGTAGGAGTAGGTGTTCTGCTCCCAGGTCTGCGTCGCCGGGTTGAACCACCAGCAGTCGAGGTCGGCGAAGTCGAAAAGAACCTTGTCGTTGCTCTGGCAGTAGGCCCGGATCTGCTCGTTCCGCAAATGTCTGTTGTAGCCGCTTGATCCCTCCGACTGCGCGTTGCCGGTGAAGTAGATGAACGTAACGTCGGGGAACTCGCTTTCAAGCTGGCTCATCACATCGAGGTAGTCCTGAACCTGCTCCTGGGAGTAGTAGTCGCACTGGGTGCACCAGCTCCACATCGACGTGCAGATGGTTGGATTGTGGTTGAGAACATCCCTTGTCATCTGGATGCCCGCTGCACTTTCCCAGTAAAGCTCGGGGGTGATGTAGGTTTCTGACTCCTGACCGTCGAAGACGCAGTAAGCAGTCGATGAGGATGGCAGGTAACTGCTTCCGACGAGATAGGCGTATGCGGGATCGCCCTGTTCGACGAATTCCAGCCCGTATGTGAGCTGGCCGCCGTGGGAGGTGTGCGCGTAGTGGCTTTTCATGGTGCTCTGGACAAGGTCGATCCAGGTGGCGGGAATACTTTCAAGATCGGTGCATGTGTGGTCAATTACAGTGGCGCCGGGGATTGCTGCAAAAGCCACAAGAACAAGCAGAACCGATTTCATCCGTTCCCCCCTTGCTGAAGTGCCTGCATGCGCGGTTACGAGCGCGACACAAGTGCCGGCCGACGGCGCAGCTCTACAAACCATTTTCCCGCTGAGAATGATAGTGTTGACCGACGGGCGGGGTCAATAACCCGCCAAGTATTCGCACTGACGCGAGGCTACCCGCCCAATGCATTCCTCACGCTTGCGGCCAGCTTCTTCGAGGTAAAGGGCTTGGGAATGAAGTGCACTCCCTCGTCCAGAACGCCATGGTGCGCAATCACGTTGGATGTGTAGCCCGACATGAACAGACATTTCAGGCCGGGAATTATCCTCCTGAGGTTCCAGGCCAGATCCCTCCCATTGAGTTCCGGCATGATGACGTCGGTAATCAGGAGACGGATGCTGCCCTGGTTTTCCCTTGCGAGTTCAAGCGCCATTGATGGTGTTGAGGCGTAGAGAACCGTGTAGCCGAGGTTTTCCAGCATTATGCCCGCCATCTCGAGAATGGACTTTTCGTCCTCCACGAGCAGTATGGTCTCGTTTCCGCGCTGCCTGACGGACGTGTCGACGGATTCAAGAAGCGGCTGAACGGGTGTTCTGCTTCTGGGAAGGTAGACCCTGAATTCCGTTCCCTTCCCGGGCTCGCTCTCCACATCGATGTAGCCGTTGCTCTGTTTCACTATTCCGTACACCATCGAAAGCCCGAGCCCCGTTCCCTGCCCCGGCTGCCTTGTTGTGAAGAAGGGTTCGAAGATGTGGTCGATGATCTCTCTGTCCATCCCGCAGCCGTTGTCGTTGATGACCAGCAGAACATGGTCGCCCTTTCGGGAACCCGGGTGCTCCCTGCAAAAATCGTCCTCGAGGGTGACGTTGCCGGTCTTGATCGTGATCCGGCCGGTACCGGACAGAGCCTGTCGTGCATTTATGCAAAGGTTTGCAAGCATCTGGCTCATCTGTGGGGGATCGACCAGCACAGGCCACAGGTCGCCGCCAGGAAACCAGCGAAGCTCGATGTCCTCGCCGATGAGCCTTCGGAGCATGTTCAGCATGCCGTTCAAAGTGGAGTTGAGATCAAGGACTCTGGGTGATACGGACTGTCTGCGGGCGAACGCAAGAAGCTGCCGTGTGAGTTCCGCGGAACGTTCAGTGCTCTGCAGAATCTCAAGCAGGTCGGCCATGACAGGATGTGAAGGAGGTGTTTTCTCCATGGCCATCTCGACATGGCCAAGGATCACGCTCAGCATGTTGTTGAAGTCGTGGGCAACCCCGCCGGCGAGCCTGCCGACCGACTCCATCTTGTGCGCCTGCCTGAGTTGGGCGTGAAGCTTTTCCTGCTCGAGTTCTCCGAGACGCAGATCGGTGATGTCCCGGACGATGGACATGAAACGGTCATCTCCGCAGGAGACAAGCCTGCTTTCGAAGTATCTGGTGTCATCGCCCATTTTTGCCTCGTATTTGAAGGGCGTTGTCTCCTGCCCGTTGCGCAGGGACTGGATGCGGGCGACTGTCGGCCTCCAGATTTCATCGGGAAGAACATCCTGGATGCGTTTGCCGAGGAAGAACTCGGGCGGCATGAGAAGCTGGGCATCACTGGCTGTATGAAAGTCAACGAAAAAGCCCTCGCTGTCGAGAAGGAACATCAGATCCGGAAGTGCGTTGAGGATGGCCGTGTTCCTGGCCTCGCTCTCCCTGAGCTGGCCCTCGACCTGTTTTGTTTCGGAAATGTCTATCACCGATGACTGATAACCGATGTGCATTCCCGACTTGTCCCTCAACGTGGTGGCAAGGCCGTGGGCTATGAAGGTGGAACCGTCCATCCGTCTGGCCTCGTAGTCCCCCTCCCACTGCTCTTCCCTCAGCAGCCTCTCCCGGAAACCGTCGGCCACATCGGGATGCGCGAGGAAGTCTGTGAATGCCTTCCCTATCACTGCTGAACGGTCCGGATATCCCCATGTTCGAAGGAACGCATCGTTGACCTCAGTCACAAGCCCGTTCGTGTCGGAGATGCTGTTGGCGGCGATGGAGACGTCGAAAACGTAGTTCTTCACAAGAAGCGCCTCTTCGGACGCCTTTCTCTCGGTGATATCAACATCCAGCCCCCTGTACCCTCTGAGGCTTCCGTCAGGGTTGAGAAGGGGAACGCCGTTGGTGACAAGCCAGCGAATGCGGCCATCACGCGTCACAACAGGGTTTCCAACGTTGCGGAAGGAATCCTTCCTCGCAAAGGCTTCCATGCTTGTGCGGCGGAACTCTTCGCGCCCCTCTTCGGGGAACAGGTCGAAGAAGTGCATCTTTCCAATGATCTCATCCGGTTTGTAACCGATGACCAGTTCCGAAAGGTCGTTTATCCTTGTAAACAGCCCTTCGGCGTCGGTCTCCCAAAAGATGGCCCTGGTGAGTTCAGCAAGCCTGTCAAGAATGGATTCAACTTCAAGCAGCCGGCGATGATCGGCCTGAAGTTCTCCAAGCTGCATTTCAAGGGAAGCAACGCGCCGCTTGAGTTCGGCGTTTTCGTTGTTCAGCTCGATTCCCCTTCCCCCTGCATCCATCTACTACCCCTGTGGCCACTATTCGGGCTTCTCGGGTGCATGTCAAGCGGAAGGGGAGAGCGGTGTTGAGCGAATCCTCATGCAAGGGTGGATTCATTGCTGACTTGAAAATTGTGGACCCAGGGCCGTACTTGGAATAAAGGATGTACTGGAAAGGCTGAAGAACCTTCGGAATGACAAGCATTGCGGCCACCAAGAGGGGGAGAGCACCAACCGGAAAATGCGCTTCTGAAACTAATGGGCTATCTCCTGATTTACTCGAACAAAATTGTGCAGTATTGTGATGGGAAACCAGGGAAGCATGAAGTTATCGCAGTACAACTGGTGGCTGGATGAGGGCGATTACCTTCTTATTTACAACGGCTTCACGGGTGCGCTTGTAAAAGTGGTCGACGACAGGAAGAGGGGAATGCTCGAGAAGGTGATGTCATCGACACTTTGTCCCGATGACCTGCATTTCCAGGATGAGCAAACGTTCCAAACACTTTGCGAGATGGGCGCACTGATACCTGGAACATTCGATGAGAGGCAATACCTAAGAATCCTTACAGATAATGCGAAGCACAAGGGAACGTTTGCAGTAACGGCAGTAATGACAACAATATGCAACTTCGATTGTCGGTACTGCTACGAAACCGAAAAGCGTCTTGATCCGGTTTCGATGAGCAAAGCGACCGCATCCTCAATCGCCGAAGCCTGCAGGCAATTTGGTTCAGAAGCCGCATTCATAACTCTCTATGGGGGTGAGCCGCTTTGCAACCTGGATGTTTGCATTTTTTTGCTGGAAGAAATGAACTCAATCGAAGGATGCGAATTTCAGGCACAAATTATATCTAACGGGTTCCTGCTTGAGGAAGCAACAGCAAAAATATTATCTAAAATAGGTGTCACATCTGCTCAGGTCACACTGGATGGGCCTCCAGAAAGGCATAACAGGAACAGACCATTGATCGGTGGCATTGAAACGTACCGTACTGTGGTTAGGAACATTGTCAGCGCATCAAAACACATGAGGATCAACGTGCGCGTGAATGTTGATTCAGAGACCGCAGGCAGTTTTCAGTACGTTAAAAACCTGTTCAGCAGCAATTCACAGGTGCATGTATACCCGGCAGCCATTAAAAACTACCCAAAACATAGTTGCGCCGAACCAGATCGTGACATTCTTACAAAATGTGTTGGAGCTGACACTATGTCACGCTACTGCCTGGGGGTAAGACAGCCGGGCTGCACTGCAACGAACATGAGCGGCATCGTTGTTCTGCCGGATGGCCGAATCGCGAAGTGCTGGCGAGAAGTTGCATCCAACGAAACACAAAGATATGAAATGCCTTATGGCCTTGATGTCCGAAGCATTGTAATGACGCATGCGAAATGGGATGCCTTCAATCCCTATAACAATTCCAGCACGTGCTATGACTGCAAAATGCTTCCAGCCTGTGCTGGTGGTTGCCCGTACAACCACGTGTTTGGAACCGAACCCGATTGCCTGTTCTCCGAATCCTCATACGAGCAATTCATTAGAGAGAAGTATTACCTGCATGTGCGCAGCAAAGAACAGCATCCATAGTGTCCTTCTGAAGGGAGATTGCCTTGGAGGTCATTGTCTCATCAAGTGTTCCCCTCGTGGGGGGTATCGGTAAACAGCAGTGCAACGCTCTTGCATGCAGCCTGACATTTTCGTGCGGCGGTGAGTTTGACTGCGGTAACTATGGCCTGTGTCCAAACCTGACATAGAAAGGGCAACACAAATGGAAATCTTTGTTGGAACAACGGTTCCCGTTTTTCAGGCGAACAAGCAGATCTGTGGTTGGCACAAGTGCAGCATGATTTTCCAGTGCTCGGAGCCGTTCTGGTGCCTCCCGTTCGATCTCTGTCTGCAGTTCTAACAATTCCTGTAACGGGATTGACGCGTGGCGCCGGCAGTTCATGTCAACCGCAATAACGAGAAGGTGATGTCCGTGACACAAGTTGTAGTAACGGCCAAATTGTTGCCTGTTCTTATCATGTGCCTTCTTGCCTGCGCCGACCAAGAGCAGGCCTCCATGATGATGGAACGGGAGCTTGCGGTCATTGATTCAATTGGTACGGAAACCGGTCCGGTTGTGTTTGGATCGGTTATTTCCGCCTGCATTATTGACAACGGAAATCTTGTCGTCCTCGACGCAGCCCGGAAAACAGTCTTCATGTTCTCTCCTCTTGGTGAATGTCTTCATCAGCGGCAGCTGGCCGGCAACGGTCCGGGCGAGTTTCAGAACGTTAAGCTTGTTGTGCCCGCGAATACGGGGGGATTCTGGCTTCAGGCCGGGGCAATGGAAAGAAAGGTCGTACTTTTTGACGATACCCTGGGCTTCGTAAGAGAGGTTCAGCTTCAAGACCCAGGCTACGGGATTTCACACATGGTCGTCCCGGTACAGGGAGAACAATTCTGTGGAGTGTTCCTGATGCCGGATCACTCGGATTCCGTAACGCAGGCGGTGGTGATGCTTGAAGGGGATGGCACACTTGAAAGGATCCTCTGCCAGAATACTGTCCCCCACTACCCGATCATTTTTGGTGCCGACTTCATTGTATCAGCCGGAACAGACGGCATTGTTTACGTTTCTGCAGCTGTTGCTGATGAATACCTGATCGAGGGTTACACCACTCAGGGGGAGTTGATCACGGAAATGCGTCTTCCCGATGTTCACATGCAGCCGAAACCACCTGAAATGATTCAGGATGAAATGGAGTACATCGATTCGATGTGGACCAGGTCCACCGGAAACCCGGTCGATTTTACCATAACGGTGCCAGAGTGCTTCTGTATGGTGGACTGCATGGGTATGGACGGCGAAGGCAGGCTCTGGGTTCTGAGAGGCGACTACCTGAACCCGGTATTCGATGTTTTCGACTCCGAAGGCAGTCGCGCATTCACCTGCACCGTGCGCCTGCCGGACTGGCAGGAGTGTGACCGTTGGCGGTTCCATGTCGGCAGGGAGGGAATACTTGCATTTCCTGAAAACCCGGAGCTATACCCTCTGGTGTACATGATGGAATTGCAGTAACAACCTTTGTTGTGCGGATTATATCGCTTGACTATGTAGCCTAACCGAGCTACATTCGAAATGAGAGCGAGGTGAATGTGAGCAAGACGGCTACTGTAAGAGCAAGGCTTGAACCAAGTCTTAAAGAAAAAGCAGAGGAAATCCTTCAGAGTCTGGGCTTATCCACAACTCAAGCCATTACACTGTACTACAAACAGATAGAGATGAATAACGGCCTGCCTTTTGATGTGGTTGTACCGTCGTCTCTTACCAGGAGAACGATGGATGAAACCGATTCCGGTGAAGGTCTTGTTCTCTGCGAGAATGCGGAGGACATGTTCAAGAAGCTTGGTATTTGATGTATCGTCCTGTTTTCACGAAGCAATTTAAAAAAGACATCAAACTTGCGGAAAAACAGGGGAAAGACATTGATCAATTCAAGCTGATTGCCAGGTCGTTGATCGCCGGGAAGAAACTTGATCCGATCTTTAAGGATCATCAGCTTGTTGGCAGTTATATCGGCAGACGGGAATGCCATGTGGAATCCGATTGGCTCCTTATCTATAAGATTGAAAGCGATATGCTGATCTTTGAAAGAGCAGGTTCCCATTCCGAGTTGTTTTCAGGATAGAGCACAACTATCGGCTGCAGCGGTATTGCCGCCAAGCTTTGGGTGGGCGTGACAGCAATCCGCTGAGCCTGATTGTTGCTTCGGTGTGGGCCTCATCGTTAAGGCGTTTTGACAAGTTTTCAATTGAGGAAAGCGCGCCGGGCCGAAGCCCGGCGCGCGCATGATCACCCGAGGAACGGGTACCTGAAGTCCCTGGCTGTGTTGAAGCACTCTTTCAGGGTGCGGATGCTCACCCATCGAAGCAGGTTGTAGATAGAGCCGGCCTTGTCGTTCGTGCCGGAAGAGCGCCCTCCTCCGAATGGCTGGTGACCAACAGTCGCGCCTGTTGTCTTGTCATTTATGTAGAAGTTGCCTGCTGCGTGAACAAGTTTCTCCTCAGCAAGGCGGACTGCGGCCCTGTCGGTTGCGAAGACGCCTCCGGTGAGGGCATATGGGGATGTGCTGTCACAGAGTTCGAGCACATCGTCATACCCGGCCTCATCGTAGAGGAAAACCGTCAGGACGGGGCCAAAGATCTCCTCTTCCATCAGCCTGCAGTGAGGGTCGGTCGTCAAAACGACAGTGGGTTCGACGAAATAGCCCGTGGAGTCGTCGCACCTGCCACCCATGGCGATCTCGCAGTCCGGGCATTTGCGGGCGTAGTCGATGTACGAACGGATGTTGTCAAAGGAAGCCCTGTCTATGACCGCGCCGATGAAGTTGCCGAAGTCCTCGACAGGACCTGTTTTAACCGTGGCCAGGTCCTGTGCCATGATATCTTTGAGGGAGGGCCAGAGCGATTTCGGGATGTATGCCCTCGATGTGGCCGAGCATTTCTGCCCCTGGAACTCGAATGCTCCACGGATCAGGCATGCTGCAAGGCCTCTCACATCGGCCGAGGCGTGCGCAACAACGAAATCCTTGCCGCCGGTTTCCCCGACGATTCTCGGATAGGTCCTGTACCTGTCGATGTTTCCCGCCACGGTTTTCCACATGCTGTTGAAGGCGCGGTTCGAACCGGTGAAATGAACTCCGGCAAGCCTGCGGTCCAGAAGTGCCGCGGGTCCTACTTCACCCGAGTCGCCGGGAACGAAGTTGATCACTCCATCGGGAAGACCGGCCTCACGGAACACCTTCATCAGTTCCCAGTTCGAGTACACTGCCGTTGAGGCTGGTTTCCAGATGATGGTGTTCCCGGCAAGCGCCGGCGCCATGCACAGATTGCCTCCGATCGACGTGAAATTGAACGGCGAGACGGCGAACACGAAGCCTTCAAGCGCCCTGTATTCAAGCCTGTTCCAGGTAGCGGCGAAGTTCTCGGGCTGCATCTGATAGATCCGCTGCATGAACCAAGTGTTCATCCGAAGGAAATCCGCCATCTCGCAAACCGCATCTATCTCCGACTGATGAACGGTTTTGCTCTGGCAGAGCATTGTGGAGGCGTTGATAACGTTCCGGAATCTTTTGGAAACCAGTTCAGCCGCCTTGAGACAGACTGCGGCCCGCTCCTCCCACGGCGTGCGCGACCATGTCTTCCAGGCCTTCTGTGACTCTTCCACGGCAAGGGCGACCTCGGCGGCCCCGGCCTTGTGGAAAACGCCCAGTTTGTGACCATGATCATGAGGAACATGGCATTCCCCGAGGTTTCCCGTCCGAACCTCCCTGCCTCCGATAAGAAGCGGAATCTCCGTTTGTGAGGAACGGAATGATGAGAGAGCAGCACTCAAAGCCTCTCTCTCAGGGCTTCCGGGGCGGTAGTCCAGAACCGGCTCGTTGCCGGGCCTCGGAATCTGCAGAATGGCGTTCATGGTAGTCTCCTTTCCAATGCGGGAGGCGCAACCGTTTCCAGGTACACCCTATCGGCCCGGGGGGCATGGCACCGTGCTTTAGCCCCGGGGGCTCGGAGAGATTCACAGGGATGGAAAAACACGCAAAAGATACCGCAACCCTGCAGGGATTCAAAATTACTTCCGGAAATCAATGCCAATCAATGCAAAGCGTGTATTCGTGCTTCAAGGGCCCGAATGCGCAGATACAGCAAGTGAAGCGCATTGACAGACAGCAGCCCCTGTCCGGCTGGGCACCGCAGAAAAGCCGCTCCATATTCCGCGCGGAAACAGCGCGAAAGGAATGGCTATGGAAAACACAATCCCGGCTCAGGGGTCGAAGGCCCCCGAATTCGCCCTGAAGGATCATGACGGGCGGGAAGTTCGACTCGGGGATTTCAGGGGGAAATGGCTGGTTCTCTATTTTTATCCCAGGGACAATACAGGGGGCTGCACCACCGAGGCCCGGGAGTTCTCCGACAGGAAGGACGAGTTTGAGAAGCTTGGTGCGGTGATCGCAGGCGTAAGCCGTGACACCCGCGCCACTCACCGGAGCTTCAGGGAAAAGAATGGCCTGACCATCACGCTTCTGAGCGACCCCGACCATCTTGTCCACGAAGCGTACGGCGCCTGGAGGTTCAGGGCGAATTACGGCAGGGAATACCTTGGCGCTGCCAGATCAACTTTTCTTATCAGCCCCGAAGGCATCGTCGAGAAGGTCTGGCCAAACGTGAAGGTAACTGGCCACGTGGCAGCTGTTCTGGAGGCGGTGGGGGAAGCTGTCGGTTGACCGGACCGGTCGTGGGGCCTTCAGGTTGCGTTCCGATCCCTGCGCCACGATGCCCCCGCAGCCTTACGAAGCCTTGCCGGCACCGGATTTCTTAAATGCCTTCTCAACGGCATTCTGCAGGTGTGATGCCGAATCGCCTCCGACAAGTTTCTCAAGCAGGATAAGGCTTATTCTGTAGAAAACGTACAGCAGGCCAACCGGAACAATGAGCACGTCGAAAAGCCAGGCGATGCCTGAAGTGAAGAGAAGCTCGACAAGTTTCTCATAAACATCCTTCAGCTCATCCGCCAGTCTCTCCACCGAGTCGATCAGGGGAAATGACAGGTTGACCGCCGTCGGCAGGTTCACCGTTGCGCCGAGGAAGTTCGCCGGATTGGTTGTGACGCCGAAGCCCACGATATTGTCCTGCCTCAGCAGCTCCACCTCCGCCTCGTACTTCGTTTTCAGCTCTTCGAGCGCTGTGTCGAACTCGTTCCTGACCGGTTCAGTGATGCTCCTTGAGATGTGGGAGGCCAGAACGAGTGAAACGGGCACTGCAAGGTAGAAGAGGAAGGCCATAGAGGCGAAGAACGTGAGCAGCCTCCTCGGGAGATCCCTCTTCGTGACGGTGAACAAAAGCCAGGCCAGCAGAGTGATCCCGATCATCCATTTGGACAGCAGCGAGGAGAGGGAGAGCAGGAACTCGAGCACGACGAGGGTCGACAGGCTGACGAACATCATCTTCCAGCAGATGTCTATTGCGTCATAAAGCGACTGCACGATGTCGCCCACCTGCAACCCGCCGACATCGGAATCTTCAACGATCGCCACAATGGCCTTTACCGCGCTCAGCAAAAGGAACCCGTTCAGCGCCTCCTCCCTGGCATCAGCCACGTATGCCCGGGCCGGGTCCACGATCAGTTTCCCAACGGTGTTGTCGAGCAGAATGTTCGTGACGCCCAGCAGCGTCAGAACGGCGAGCACGACAAGTACCGCGGCCCTGATGAGGGTTTTCCTGCCTGCCGGATCGATCATGTGTGCCAGCCTTTCTCTCTCCGTCCGCCGCCGTGTGACAAGCACGACAATCGCTCCGGCGGAGTTCTGTGACAAGGTGCCCGGAATTCCTCCCTGTTCGAACAGGGAATTATATTCTCATGCAAACGATCGGAATCATCGGTGCTCGAAGGAGTGCCCCTTCAGTAATGCCAGCCCTGGAAAGGGGATGAAATGCAGCCAATCAAGGTCGGGGACAAACTCGTCTGCAAGGAATGCGGCGTGGAGCTTGAAGTAACGAAGAGCTGCGGGTGCGAGGACTGCGAAGTTATCTGCTGCGGCGAACCGATGGAAGTAAAGGGAAAGAAAGCCGGAGGATGCTGCTGCTGCAGCCACTGAGGTTTATTCTTCCATGAATCACGCGGGAGGCTTCGGTTCGAGGCCTCCCTTTCTTCATCACCCCGGAGCATCCGGGGAGCACACAATGAACATCTTTTCGATATTGCAGCGATCGGAAAAAGAGCCCGCCTCCCGTTCCGAGCACTTTCTGTGATCTTCCCCGAAAGGGCGCACCAAGGGTTGACTTGGATGTAACGGAGATACAGATACCAAATTGCTGAATTATGCAAAAACAGGAGGGCATGTTGTGAAAAGGCTGTTTAAAAAGACGTTTGTTCCGATTCTTGTGCTTGTTTTTTCCGGGGCTGCCGGAGCCGACTACAACGGCGGGATTCTCGCATGGGGAAACAATGAGTACGGCCAGTGCGATGTTCCCGAGCCCAACGAGGGGTTCGTGGCGGTCGCTGCGGGCGGCAGCCACAGCCTGGGCCTGCTTCAAAGCGGTGAGATTGTCGCCTGGGGCTACAACATTGTGGGTCAGTGCGACGTACCCGAGCCCAACGAAGGCTTCGAAGCGGTTGCCGGCGGGCTGGTTTTCAGCCTGGGCCTGAAGGAGTCGGGCTCGATCGTTGCCTGGGGTTACAACGAGTACGGCCAGTGCAACGTGCCTGAACCGAACGAGTCGTTCATCGCAATTGCGGCCGGCTACCAGCACTCGCTGGGGTTGAGGGACAACGGATCGATCGAGGCATGGGGCCGGAACGACATGGGCCAGTGCGATGTTCCCGAGCCCAACGAGGGTTTCATTGCCATAGCCGCCGGTTCGCATCACAACCTCGGCCTCAGGTCGGACGGCACGATAGCCGCCTGGGGCTCCAACGCGCACGACCAGTGTGAAGTGCCCTGGCCCAACACGGGTTTTGTGGCGGTCGGGTGCGGGGCCGATCACAGCTTCGGCCTCAAGGCTGACGGAACCCTCATCGCCTGGGGCTACAACTCGTACGGCCAGTGCCAGGTGCCCTCGCCAAACACGGGTTTCAATTCGGCGGTCGGGGGGGATTCGCACAGCCTGGGGCTGCGCAATGACGGAACCATTTCGGCCTGGGGCTACAACTATTACGCTCAATGCGATGTTCCCCCTCCGAACGAGTCTTTTGTCGGAGTCGCGGCGGGGAACTACCACAGCCTCGGTCTGAGGGAGATAACGAACTCAGCAGGTGAGGGCGGATCCGCCTGCATGCTGGAGATCGTTTCGGTTCAGCCCAACCCCTTCAGCACCGGTACTTCGGTTGTGTTTGAATCACCGGGCCTTTCCGCAACGACCCTCGAAGTCTATGACACTGCCGGCCGCCTTGTTCACGCGCAGGAACTCGGCAGCTGTCCGGCGGGCGTGCAAACCGCTTTCTGGGACGGCAGGAATTCGCAGGGCAGCGATCTTGCGGCAGGCGTTTATTTCGTGGTGCTGCGAAACCTTGAACAGAAGGCATCCGCCAGGGTGCTCTTCATCAGATAGCCCGGACCGGAAGCAGAGGGCAGCGGTTTCAAGGCCATGCCGGGAAACCTGCATTCATCCATGTATCTGTTTCCACTGAAGAAAAATACGGGTACCTTTGCATGCGGGGGAATATTTCATTCCACGTTTATTGAAACACCATTTACCTTGCGCCTTAGTGTCAGTCATACGCATTGCATATGCCTGAGCTTGCCTATTGTCGTTCGGTAATGTATCCTTGTGTTGCTTTTGCGAAAGTGGTGGAATGGAATCAGCCTGCCCTGAACTCGAGTTGCTCGGAAATGAGATCCGCTCAGCGGATCCATCACGCCTTGCCGACCTTGCCAAAAAGGTTCTTGCATTCGCCGAGAAAGCCCTTGAGGGCGACCGGGACGAGTTGGCGCAAGAAACCTGTTCGAAGGCCCTGAAACTCACGGACGGGGTGACGGGCCTGGCCGGAGTAAGAGCCGAATTCACCCGTCTTCTCGCGAACCATCATTTTAAACATGGCCGTTTGAAGGAATCGCTCGAAAAGAATCTTGACGCCGCAGAACTTATGCTGGCCGGCGGGAATTACATCGGAGCCGCCGTGGTCTACGGGAACTGCGGTGCCCTTCTCCACAACCTCGGCGACAAGGCCACCGCATACGAGTACCAGCTGAAGGTGCTTGACCTGTCCGAGAAGCACGGTCTCGAGCAGCAGAAGGCCCGCGCACTGGTGAACATCGCAATGATCCTGAAAAGCCGCAGAGAGTACCATTCCGCGCTGGTCATGCTTGAACGGGCAATGGATGTTTTTGCATCGCTCACCGACAGGACAGGGGTATCCTACAGCCTCGACGGAATCGCACAGATGCACGGCAAACTGGGCAACTCCAGGGAAAGCCTTTCCTGTCATCGGGAGGCACTGCGAATAAGGAAGGAACTGGGCAACCAGTACGAGGTTCTCCTTTCGCTGATCAACATGGCGAGCGCCCTTCTCGATGCCCGTCTGCCGAAGCAGGCGAGGGAGATATGCGGAGAGGCCCTTGTGCTTGCCGAAACAGGGCTTAAACCCAATCTCAAGGCTCTGGTGCTGTTGAACCTCGCAAAAAGCCATCTTGACCTGGGAAGCCCCGATGAGGCCCTTCGCGTGCTGAACGAGTGCGAGGAGATGTACTCGATGATTCCCGGTTACCACAGCACGAAGAGCGAGATGAAACGCGTCAAGGCCAGGGCGCTTGCTTTGTTGGGGAGGCACTCCGAGGCGTATGAAGTTCTCTCCGAGGTGGTCGAGATGGAGGAGGATCTTCACTCCGAGATCATGGACGACGAGCTCTCCCGGATCAGGATTGCCGCGGAGGTCAAAACCTGCCTCAGGGAGAGAGAGATAGAAGCCGATGCCACAAGAAGGGTCACAGAGTCGGAAAAGCGACTGAAAGCTGCGCTTGAGAAGGTCAGGCAGCTTGAGAAAACGCTGAATTCACCACCCGGTCTTGTCCGGGCATGATCAGTGCTCGGAGTTGCCTTTTTGCCCGAGAAGCCGGGCATGCCTGAACTGATCTGCCTGTTCCGTGCTACTTGTCCGCTTCCTCAAGAATCTCACCGGTTTCCAGGCTGAAACTGAACACCCTGCCGCTGACCCCCGCTATCTCGAAGACGTATTCGTTTCCGGTGATCCATCGGAAACCCAGGCGCTCGCCGAACACCTCGTAATGTGACACGCTGTTCGAGATCCCGCTTCCCATGGCCTCGAGGTCGAGGGTTGAGTATTCCCTGAGGGTTCGGGAATCACGGTAGAAACCGATCGCAAAATGATCTTCCCCGGGTGATGCGCCGCGCTGCCACGGCCCGAGCCTGACAATGGTGGTCCCGCCCGGGCCGCCTATGTACATCTCCCCGGAGTACCAGTCGTAACTCGCAATCAGCACGTCCTCTTCCGCCTCCACCGAATACAGCACGGTGCGACCCTCCTGGCCGTAGTCTTCAGTCGGAACGCTTTTTGCATATGTGATGCCATACTCCGACGCCCATACAACAGGACGGTTCGAAGCCTCGTCATCGGCGACGGCCGTGAAAACGGCGGCAGAAAGAATCGTTGCGGCCAACAGGTGTTTCATAACCCCTCCTCGGGTGTATGCCGGGAACCAAGCATTCGCATGGAGAATAAGCCCCCACTGATAACCCGGTCAACCTGCGGCGGGGTCAGCCCGGCTGTTCGTCCACCGTGAGGCCGCTTATTTTCCGCCGGCTCAAAAGAGAGGGGATGTTATGGATCGCAGAGAGGTTCTGGATTTCGTAAGGAACTGCACGACTTCATTCATGGCCACTGTGGAGAACGGTCTGCCCCGGGTCAGGGCAATGGACACTCCGCATGTTGACGAGAACGGCCTGACGTTCTGCACGGGTTCGACAAAGGATGTTGCAATCCAGCTGATTGCCGATCCCTCGGTGGAACTCTGTTACTGGGACGGCGGGAAGGCTGTTCAGATAAGGATCCGCGGCCGCATGGAGAAGCTCTCCGACCTGGATCTTCTGAAGAACATCGTTGAGACTCGTTTCACTTTCCTCAAGCCCGTTGTTGAGAAGTACGGATGGGGTGCGCTGACACTTTTCCGGCTTTCAAAGGGCGAGGTCAGAACCTGGTCGCCGGCGACCCTTCTCTCCGGCATGACCTCCGAGGTTTCCGAGTTCTAGCAGACGGGCGGCCTTCGCACCACTGTCGCGAGAGTCCCCGCCGATCAGGAAGCTTGAATGGAAGAGCTGATTAAAAAGCATTTGTACGAGCTGTGCCGGCGGATCCCGAACAGGCACGTCGGAAGCCCCGGGAACCGTGAAGCGACTGATTACTTCGCGCATCACATGCGCCTGTGCGGATTCCAAGCGGTGCAGCAGGAATTCGACTGCCTGGACTGGGAACCGGGCGAGGCGTTTATCAGGATCGGTGGAGTGACCCTTCCTGCGAACCCCTCCCCCTACACCCTTCCATACTCGGGGTCGGCCCCGCTCGTCGCCGCATCGACGCTTGCCGGGCTTTCCGCCCTCGACGCCGCCGGCAGGATACTTCTCATACACGGCGAGCTCGCACGCGAGCAGCTCATACCAAAAAACTTTCCTTTCTTCATTCCGGCAAGTTTCCCCGGGCTCGCAGCACTACTCGAGGCCAAGGCTCCGGCGGCGATCATTGCCGCGACCGGTCGCAATCCCGAACTGGCGGGTGCCGCCTATCCCTTCCCCCTGATCGAGGACGGTGACTTTTCCATCCCGTCGGTGTACATAACCGACATCGAGGGGGAGAAGCTTCTGGGAGCGTGCGGCAGCGACGCGCACCTTTCCGTCGGATCGTTGCGAATACCCTCCACGGGCTGCAACGTGCGGGGAATGAAGGGTTCACCCGACAGACCCCGGCTTGTGTTCTGCGCCCATATCGATGCCAAGAAGGGAACACCGGGAGCGCTCGACAACGCCTCGGGGGTGTGCGTTCTTCTCGCCCTTGCGAAGCTCCTGGAAGGGTATGAAGGAAACCTCTGCGTGGAGCTGCTGGCGCTGAACGGGGAGGACTACTACTCCGCCCCCGGGCAGTCCCTGTACCTTGCGCTTCCCGGGGATGAACTCGACCGTATCGTACTTGCAGTGAACATGGACCTGGTGGGCTACAGGGAAGGGCGGACCGGCATTTCCTTCTACGGATGCCCTGAAGGGCTCGCCGATTCAGCCCGGAAAGCCGTTCTGAGGCATGACGGCATGTTCGAGGGGCCCGTTTGGTACCAGGGCGACCACATGGTTTTCGTATCGAGGGGGCGGCCGGCAATGGCGCTGGTTTCCGAAAGCATCGCACATCTCTGTTCCGAAATAACGCACACGGAACGGGATGTGCCGGAGCTTGTCGACTGCGGTGTGCTTGCGGGCGCTGCCAGAGCCCTGCGTGACCTTGTCCCGGCGCTTTCGCGCTGACATGCCGATACGTTACCAGACGATACTGCTCGACCTCGACGGCACGCTGACCGATCCCCGCGAGGGAATCACCCGCTGCATCCGGCATGCGCTCGGTCTTCTCGGCGCCGTCAGCCCCCCGGGAGATGACCTCACCTGGTGCATCGGACCACCGCTGAAGGATTCGTTCGCCGCACTTCTCCAGAGCGATGATGAGGCTCTGCTTCAGAAGGCGGTGCAGTTCTACAGGGACAGGTTCACCGATGTCGGCATCTATGAGAATCGAGTGTATCCGGGAATTCCCGAAGCGCTGTTCCACATGGCAGGTTCCGGCCTTGATCTTGTTCTGGCGACGTCGAAGCCCCTGGTGTTCGCGGGAAGGGTGCTCGAACATTTCGAACTGTCGGGGATGTTCAGCCGGGTTTTCGGGAGCGAACTTGACGGGAGGCTCACGAACAAGGGAGAACTGATCCGCCACATTCTTGATGAGCTCGGGCTGGATCCGACCCGCACCCTTATGGTGGGCGACAGGGTGCACGACATCGATGGGGCCAGACAGTGCGGAGTAGCTTCCGCTGCAGCTGCGTGGGGGTATGGATCATCCCGGGAGATCTCTCTGGCCAGGCCCGACCATGTCTTCCGCTCACCTCTGGAGATGGCGGAATTTCTTGCGGGGAGAGGGGTGCCTTGTTAATAATGAAGTATTCTTATCGAACCACCGGAATCACGCCGGTTTTCCACCCGTACGAAACCGCTTTTCGCCCGGGGGGCGCCGCACTATCTTCGTGCATTGTTCACAGGCATGAAAGGGGTCACAAGGAAAAATGAAAGCATTTCTTCCGGCGCTTCTCCTGATGCTGACGGCAGCTGCGGCTTCGGGAGGAGGGTTCATCACCACCACGGAAGCTTCCGATGTCCCCGATGACGACGGGGGGAGGATCGGCCTTGAGTGGACGGTGAGCCCTGATCTGGTTGTGCCCGACTCCATCGTCGTGGAGCGGATGGCCCCCGGCGGCGAATGGGAGTTCGTGGGTTCGGTGGCCCCGATAGACGGCAGATACACCGACAGCGAACTTGAGAACGGAACGGAATACTCGTACAGGCTGGTTCCCTGGCTGCAGGGAGTTCCCGGCGAACCGGGTCCCGTCGTCAGCGCGATGCCCGCCGTCAAATGGCTTCACTCCGGGCGGATCGGAATGCTGGTGATAACGGTGCTGCTCTGCACCATCATCCTGCTCTACATCGAGGCCGGCAAGCGGGGCAAGAACCTGTTCGTCAGGCGCATCGCAGGGCTCAACGCTGTGGAGGACGCAGTGGGCCGCGCCACGGAGATGGGCAGGCCGGTCATGTACGTGCCCGGCATCATGGACATGGATGACATCCAGACCATTGCCAGCATGGTAATTCTGGGCCGTGTGGCCCGGAAGGCCGCCGAATACGGCTCCTCTCTGCTCGTTCCAACATGTCGAAGCGTTGTGATGAGCGTATCGCAGGAGGTCGTGAAAGAGGCCTACCTGCAGACCGGTCGTCCCGACGCATATCGCCGCGACAACATCACGTACCTGACCGACGACCAGTTCGGCTACGCAGCCGGTGTCGACGGCATGATGGTCCGTCAGAGACCTGCGGCCATCTTCCTTCTCGGCACGTTCTATGCGGAGAGCCTCATCCTTGCCGAGACCGGGAAGAGCGTGGGGGCGATCCAGATCGCCGGGACCGCCATGGTGAGCCAGATCCCGTTCTTCATCGCCGCCTGCGACTATACCCTCATCGGTGAGGAACTCTATGCGGCAAGCGCATACCTGTCGCGGGAGCCGAAGCTTCTCGGGAGCCTCAAAGGGCAGGATGCGGCGAAACTCGTGATAATGATCCTGATAGTTGTCGGAGTGCTCGGAGCCACAGCGGGCCATTGGTGGGAGCCGGCGGGCAGGGTCGCCGAGTTCCTGCGCTTCCTCACCCATGTAGAGTAGGAGGGGTGAAATGAGATTGTTTCTTCCGCTTATAGTGACCTTCATCTGCGGGATGGTGATGATCCTGCACTTCTTCATCCCTCACAGACCGATCTCCACCATCGGCGACGGGCTCACGGACTGGTTCATGATTGTGGCCTCAGCCGCCATTTTCCTTGGTGCTGTGAACCTGGTTCAGGTCCATGTGCACCGCATCAACACCAGGGCCAGGAACTGGCAGTACAGCCCCGTGGTGCTTGCGGGCTTTCTGGCCATGATGGTTGCAGGGCTGGTGTGGGGCGTTGAGGAAACCCTTCCGTTCGATTACATGTTCCAGACAATGGTGGTTCCCATGGGCGCCACCATGTTCAGCCTTCTTGCCTTTTTCGTGGCGAGCGCTGCGTTCAGGGCGTTCAGGGCCAGCAACTGGCGCGCGACGCTTCTTCTTGCAAGCGCCTTCATCGTCATGCTGGGCAGGGTTCCCATCGGCGGGATGATCTGGAAGCACATCCCCGCCATCAGTGAGTGGATGATGCAGGTACCCAACATGGCGGGCCAGCGGGCGGTCATGATCGGGGCCGCACTTGGCGTCGTGGCCACCTCCCTCAGGATGATCTTCGGCATCGAGCGCAGCTACCTGGGAGGTACCGACTGATGAAAAAGCTTCTTGAAAAGCTTGACAGGGTTGACCGCAGGGTCATTTACCTGCTGATGGCCCTGTCCGTGTTCATCCCTCTTGCTCTCAGGCTCAGCTACCCCATTCCGGTGGGGGAGGGGCCCAGCCGTGAGCTGTTCAACGCGATAGATTCCCTGCCACCGGGTGCGGTTATCCTCGTCAGCTACGACTACGACCCGTCCACCATGCCCGAGCTTCAGCCGATGGCGGTCGCCCTCACCCAGCACATGTTCACCCGCGGCCACAGGATCATTGCCATGGCTCTCTGGCCGCAGGGCGCCAGCCTCAGCCAGGAGGCCCTGACAGCGGTGGGCGACAGCCTGGGGAAAACCCAGTTCAACGACTGGGTGAACCTTGGCTACACCGTTGGCGCCGGGGTTTCCATCGTGCGGATGGGCAGCTCCATCCGGGCGGTGTTCCCGCAGGATCGCGATGGTGTCCCCTACGATTCGATTCCCCTTCTCACACGCGTTCAGAGCCTTCGCGACATCGACCTCGTCGTATGCCTCTCCGCGGGTGATCCCGGTATACACGCCTGGGTCATGATGGCCGGCGACAGGTTCGGCCTGCCGGTCGGCGGAGGATGCACGGCGGTCAGTGCGCCCGAGTTCTACACATACCTGGGAACCGGGCAGCTGGTTGGCCTTCTCGGCGGGCTCAAGGGTGCCGCCGACTACGAGACCATGATCCGTGAAGGCAGGGGGGAAACCCCGGCCGGTCTCGCCACACCGGGCATGGCCGCGCAGTCAATCTCCCACCTTGTCATCATGGCGTTCATCGTGATAGGCAACATTTCGTATCTCGTGCTCCACAAGCGCAGGAAGGGGGCCCCGAAATGAACTGGGAGATAATGGGAATCTGGTTCGGCGCGGTCCTCACACTGATGCTCTACAGTTTCCTGTACCGCGACAACCCGTTCTACAAGTTCGCCGAGCACCTTTTCGTAGGCATGAGCGCCGGGTACTGGGTCATCTACAACATCTTCAACGTTTTGAAGCCCAACTTCTACGATGAACTCACCGGCGCGGGCGACGGCACTCCCGACTACCTCATGATCATTCCCGGAGTGTTCGGCCTGTTCATGCTGGCCAGGCTTGTTCCCAAGATAGCGGGGCTGTCCAGGCTCGCCCTCGCGATGATAGTCGGAACCGGCGCGGGGCTCAGCCTCGTCAGCACGCTTCAGACGAACTGCCTTAGCCAGATCGAGGGCACGATAATGCCCCTCTCCGGCGTTGGCACGATGGGCTTCATCAACAACCTGATCGTCGTGGTGGGAGTTGTGTGCGGCCTTGTTTATTTCTTCTTCTCAAAACCCCATGAAGGTCTCACGGGCAGGGCTGCCGGTGTCGGCATCACCGTGCTGATGGTTGCCTTCGGCGCAAGCTTCGGGTACACGGTGATGGCCCGAATCAGCCTGCTCATCGGCCAGGCCCAGTTCCTTCTCTTCGACTGGCTCCCCACCATGGGGATCAACCTCTGAGAAGCATGTTCCGGGGCGTCGCGTCAAGCGGCGCCCCGGAAGTGTTTTCCATCGAACCTATTCTGTTGAGCAAAAAGCCTGCATCTGCAATACTGATCGCAGGAATATCCGAAGTACGATTGCAGCGCTGGGAGATTCCCCTGCTTGAAACGGGCGATAAGGCAGAATTACTTTGCCGGACGTTTCGGGCTCTTCTTTACAGGAACGACTCTCAATCTGAGCGTCCCGACCTTCCCGTGGCTTTCAAAAGCAGATCGAGGTCCATTGACAGGTGCTATATCAGCTTAATAAACTTCATTGCTGGGCATGGCCGGGGTCAGTTTAAATCCCAACATTACCGGCAGCAGCTTCGGATGCGGCATGTTCCTGTTCTGGAAGGATTCCACGGAAACGGGGCACATACTTGAGCTTCACGGGAGCAACGGCTTTGGTCGTGGGCTTGGCAATGGCCGTGAGATGTGGAGAGAGTTCGGACCTTTGGACCTGAGCGGAGTCTCCGGCTGGAACGGCGAAGTTCACGATGTGGGGATAAGGTTCCAGATGGATCCGCCGGGCCAGGGCGTCGTACCCGGTCCCCTGTCCATACGGTTGGGCTGGATACGGCTGGAGAGGGGGGCGTTGTGAAGGCTCTTGTCCTGCTGCCCTGCTTTCTGTTGCCGGCGTTTCTCTACTCGGGTGAGTCCATTCAGACCGACTGGTCTTCAGGTCCTGGAGTAACCGGTCCCGTCACCGATTGGAGCGACTCCTTCGACCTCCACCAGTACATGGACTACGAGGGCACGACGGGAGAGCTGTACCTGAATCTGAGGGGCGATAAGCATCAGGTCACCGATCTACGTGGAGTACTCGATCTCCGGGAGTGGTGGCTGACATCAACGGTGACGGTCATCTCGACATAGTCTGTGCGAACCCAACGGCTACAGTTACAATTTCAATAAGGTCTACTGGTTCGAGAATGATGGTGCAGGCGGAGGCTGGGAAAGTCATGCGATAAGCAATTCAGGGGAGACTTTTATACTTCGGTCCGTCTGCGCTGTGGATGCTGACAACGATGGCGACCTGGATGTTGTCGGAGGCGAGGGATCCACTAACTACGACAGAAAAATCTATCTCTGGACCAATACCGACGGAACGCGGGTTGAACTGGGAGACGAGCATCATCGATGACAATCTTCTCACGGCTCCGATTCGAGTCATACCCACGGACATTGATGGAGACGGGAACCAGGACATTCTTGTTCAGAGAGCTGGACCGGATGGGCATCTCGTATGGTATGAAAATCCTGAATCTGTCCGGTTGGAACCCTTTGATGGATGGACAGAGCACTTCATCGGCTACAAGAGCCCTCAGGACCTTTGTGCCGCAGACATCAACGGCGATGGTTGGATGGATGTGGTCAATGTTGCGAACAACAGTCAACCCGGGTACAAGACAGATTTCTTTCTGGGAGAACCTTGGACGGAACCGGAGACAATTGGGCTGAACGCACTCCATCTGCCAACAGCACTCTTTGGGAGCCATACGCAGTCATGCGCGGCCGATGTCGACAATGATGGAGATCTTGATGTAATTGCCGCTGATTGGACCGAGTGGGTTTCCTGGTTCGAAAACACTGACGGAACCGGTCACTCATGGGTTGATTCATGCAGCTTCACTGATCCTATTGTATCCGGAACTTCGATAGTGGTGTTCGATGTGGACCTTGGATGGAGATGCCGACGATACTCGGGGCCTGTTCCATGACCCAATGTTTCGCTGTCTGGGAAAACATTGATGGCGCAGGTCGGCAACTGGAGAAGGCATTTCGTTGAGTATGGTCCCAATGTACGTACGGGCTTTCAGTCGGGGACATTGATGGAGACGATACTCTGGATGTGGTGGGGTCACGTTCGATTCGGGAAGCCACATATCCTGGTATCGCTCTTGGCTACCCCTCCACTGGAACACTGACCTCCTCGATACTGGACGTGAACAATTACCCCCACTGGCAGGAAGTTCAGTGGCAGGACAGCGTTCCTGCCGGTTCTTCCCTGAGGTTCCGCGTTCGGAGTTCCAACGATCCCGAAGACATGGGAGAGTGGTCGGGCTACATTGAGGAGCCGGGCAGCCTTGTCGGGGTTTGTTGACAGCACCCACCGTTACCTCCAGTACCGGGTTCACATGGAACCGGCCGGCCGGTTCGTTACCCCCACTCTCTATCAGGTGCTGTTCTACTGGGAGTGGCTTGGAGTGGTGGGGGCTGAAGGAGTGACTCGTCTTCACCCCGTCACCCCCAATCCAAGTTCAGGTCCTGTGGAGATACGGTTCAATCTTGCGGAGCCGGGTCCCGTTGCGATTCAGGTATTCAACCTGTGCGGCCGGTTGGTCTCCTTGCCGATGGACAGAGAGGTGTCGGGTGGTGAACACTCGGTTCAGCTTGCTTCCCTTCCCTCCGGCGCCTACTTCGTCCGCATGACAGCGGGGGACCAGGTTCTTCGGGGAAGCTTCGTGCTGGTGGGCAACCGGTAAACCGTTGATTGCAGGAAAAGCGGCGCCCCGGGCACATCCTACTCGTACGGTTTCAGGATCACGCCCCTCGAGGCCCTGGCGTCCATGCGCACCACAAGCGGTTCGCTGAACCTGATGTGCCTGACCAGACCGGTGTCCTCCTCGGCCGGCAGACCGAGCAGCCAGGTCTCGTCCAGACGGGAGGGGGGCGAGTGGGTGATTGTGAAGTAGCCAATCCCCAGTGAGGTTATGTTGTGGAAGAAGTGGGTTCCCTGTGATGGCGTGACATCAAGGTCGCCGAAGGGAACTTCCACCATGCACCTCGCGGTGGAGATCTGCCTCCAGCCCACCGGGATCCCGAGCCAGTGGTCGGCGCTGCCCCAGCGGCCGGGGCCTATCAGGAGGCTCTTCCTGCCCGCAGCCTGAAGCCTGCGGTTGATCCGCTCGATGTGCTGGGCGGCCTTCATGGTGTTGCTGCGGTCGAACCCCTCGGAGGGAACGAGTATGATGTCGTGGATACCCCTGATGACACCGATCCCGAGAACGCTCTCGCACACGCAGAATGCCCTCTCCTCATCGAGCAGAACCGGGGCAGCGTCGCCGGGGTCGTACCCGGTCGGGCGTATCTGAAGGAACCCCATCTCCCCCTCGAGCCCCTGCCCGCCCTGCCTGAGAGTCAAGGCAAACTCGAACTCGATGTCGGTGGAAAATGCTGTTTTACCTACCTCCAGCAGATAGGCGAGCGCTTCGGTGAAGGGAAAACCGTCCTGTTTCAGGATCCCGGCCATTGTGATCAGCCGTGGTCCATCGTTGAACACGCCGTCGTAGATCATGTCGTTCTGTGGGGAGTAGACCGAAGCGAGTGGAGACAGCACGCCGTGCTCTCCTGCTGTTTCAATCGGGAGTTTCTCAAGGCCGAACTCGGCCTGCGGTGAGGGACCTTGCAGTGAAAGCGCGTAGAAATCCCTCTGCGAGTTCTCCAGGAAGGCGCGGGTGGAAGAGAACTGGTAGAGGACCTTCGGCTTCCGGGGGTTGAAGCGGACGCACTTTTCTCCGTCGACCACTGTCCTCCCGAAACCCAGCGCAGCGCTCACAACGCCGTCCCCGGCTTCCATGCCCTTCACCGGGTAGAAGTTGCAGGACTTGGCAACCCCGGACACATCGGGATAGATGAATCCCCCGTGCGGTGCTCCAACAACCTGCTGGATCACCACTGCCATTTTCTCCTCCTCGAGCCTGTGCGGGGTGAACTCCATGTAGCCGAGGGAATCCGATCTGAACATGGAGGCATAGACCAGTTTCACGGCGGTGCACAGTTCCTGGAGCCTTACATCGGGGTCCGGGTGGGAGTTGGACAGCATGAAAGTGTCGTAGACCCCGGCAAACGGCTCACTGGCCGAGTCTTCGAGAAGGCTTGAGGAGCGGACGGCCAGGGGGTAGGCGACCTGCCTGAGGAAGAGCCCGAGCGATTCGGAAACCTCTTCGGGAAGAGCAGCCCGCAAAAAGAGTTCCCTTACCGCGGCATCCCTTCCCGCGGCGTCGTGTTCCGGCGGAACCGAGTAGAGGTCGATCCCTCCGGAGGGAAGGCCGGCGATGAAGCGGTCAAAGCAATCCGTTCCTATGACGATGGTTGGGGGCACGAAGACCCTCAATCCCCGGAAGCGGTCTCCGATGTGGTACCTGCCGAGCAGGTAGTGCACGAATGCAAGCCCCCTGCCCTTGCCGCCCAGCGATCCGCCGCCGATTCTTACGAAGTCCGTGTCCTCGTTGAAGGTTTCACCGTGCCACTCCTCGACCTCGCCGGTCCGGAAGCCGAGCCTCCAGTCACGAAGGGTCTGTGCAAGGAATTTCCTCAATTCCCCGGGCGAGGAGAACTCGTTCACTTTTCTCGGCCTGAGGCTCCGGGCAAGGTCGAATTCGGTTCTGGCCATCAGCCACGTCGAAAAATCATCCCGCTCGGCGTGGCGCAGCAGGGCTTCGTCCGACACTTCCCTGACAGCCCGCTCGAGTCCGCGGAGGTCTGCCGCAACCGCTTCGACAGCTCCGTCAGGCGCCCTGAACCGGAAGTCTCCGAAACCCAGGAACTCCTGGAGAAAACCGACCACCTCGGTGAGCAGGGAACGCGAACCCTTGTCGATGAAAGCAGCACCGAGCGCGACAGCTCTCTCACGGTTTTCCGGCTCGGAGGACTGGAAGAGCACGGGGCAGTCCGGAAGGCGTTTCCGCATCAGTTCGGCCAGCGCGAAACCAGCCTCCCTGTTTTCGTATCCATCCCGAGGGAACCTGCAGTCGAGGATCGCTCCCAGGAGGTTGCCCTGGAATTCGTCGAGCAGCTCCACAGCTTTCTCGAAGCAATCCGCCAGGAGGATCTTGGGTCTCGCCCTCATCCGGAGCAGCTTCTGCATTCGGTTGACCCCGTCGCTCATGAGCGACTGCGTCTGCTTCATGATCTCACTGTAGAGCATTGGAAGGTATGACGACGCGAACCTGGGCGAATCCTCGACAAGGAGGATGCACTTCACACCTGCAAGATCAGCGTCGCGCCGGGCATTCTGCCTGTCCTCGACAAGTTTCACCGCGGCGAGGAACAGCCTGACGTCGCCCTGCCAGATGAAGCTGTAATCCACGTCGGCAAGCAGACCGGCATCGCGGAATTCCTCAAAATCCCTCTGGTTGTGGGCAAGCACAACGAACGGCAGGTCGGGATGCATCGATTTAAGGCTTTTTGCCATCCTGTCGGCGGTTATCGACCCGACCCTGAGCATCGAAATAACAAGGTCGAACTGCCCTGCCGCGAGAAGGCCGGTGGCAGCCTCGAGGGATGACACCCTCACAACGGAGGGGGCGTAGCTGAGGTTCAGCTTGAGGTATTCTGTGAAGAGCACCTCGGTGAAGCGCCCGTCGGACTGCATGGTGAATGAATCGTACAGGCTGGAGATGAGAAGGATGTTGCGAACCCTTCGGGACATGAGCGAATCCAGCGGGACGGGATCCGAACCCCTTCTCTCAGCAAGTTTTTCGAGCTCGTCGATGTTCACATGCAAACCCCTGGTTTCCGGTGGGACGTTTCCGGCGCAGGGTCAAAACTTGCCACAGATGAGCCCCGGGTCAAGCGTGCGTGGCGCCTGACACCCGCCGGGCTCCAGCTGCATTCGATCGAGAAGGTTACGAAACCTGATCCTCTCAGTCCACGGCAAAGCTCTATCCCGGGTGTTAGGTGCCGGTTCCAGAGCACGGCTTGACACTCTTTTCGGGCAAGCTTATTCTCGTTTCCAAAGGGCAGTACGCGTTTTTGGTAGTGCAGCCATATTGGCGTGCACGGCATTGAAATAGAGAAGCGGGTGAAACCCGGTGAAGTTGGTGTAATTGCCCTTTCCGAAGGCAGGAAGGAGTGGTTTCAGTACCTTCGGAACGGGCGAAGGGGTTTGGTAACCTTAATTTGAAAGGAGCTGCAACGGTGCCCAGAAAAGCGAGTACGATTACCTTCGCGTTGGTGCTGTTGATGGCCGTTTCCGCAATGGCCGCCACGACCGGTAAGATCGCCGGCCGTGTCACCGACGCCTCCGGAACCCCCCTCATCGGGGCCACGGTCATGATCGTCGGAACCAGCTACGGCGCCATGACCGACCAGAACGGCGAGTACTTCATCATCAACCTCCAGCCCGGCAACTACGACGTGATCGGTCGTATGGTTGGCATGGGCGATCAGACCATGCAGGGCGTTTCGGTTCTGGTGGACATGACCACCAGGGTCGATCTCACCCTCAACCCCGTCACCGTGGGAAGCACGGTCGTGACGGTCACCGACCAGCGCGGGCTCATCACAATGGGTCAGTCCGCCAGTGTCTCCGTCGTGAGCCGTGACGAAATCAAGACCATGCCCGTAGCGGGTGTGGCCGACATCGTGGGACAGCAGGCCGGAACGAGCCAGCAGGGCGGAACGCTCCGCGTTCGCGGCGGCCGTAGCGGCGAAGTCGCCTACATCGTAGACGGCGTTGCCCAGATGGACCCCCAGACCAACACATACGATGCCAGCATCCCGCTTTCAGCCGTTGCTGAAACATCGGTCATGACCGGTGGTTTCGGCGCCGAGTACGGCAACGCTCAGTCCGGCATCATCAACGTGGTTACCCGCGAAGGCGGCCAGAACTACTCCGGTTCCCTCTCCATGAACGGCAACGACTTCCAGACCCTCGGCCTCGCCTCCGACTGGACCTGGGGTTACCCCGGCACCTGGTGGCCCGGTGACGACTTTGAGGGCACTGAATTCGCAGGGAACAAACCCGCCATGTTTGCCGAGGCAAGGCTGAACGCCGAAGCATCCATCGGCGGTCCCGAGCCCATCACCCAGCTGCTTCTGCCTGCCATGGGCCTCAACGTCGGCGGCGACGTTCGTCTGTTTGGAAGCGTTGAATGGCTTCAGACCGGCGGCGGCGAAGACGGCAACTACGCCATACGCAACTGGAACTGGCAGGAAACCTGGTCGGGCAACGGCAAACTCACAATACGCCCCACGCCCCGCACCAAGATCAACCTGACCACCACCTTCCGCGATCAGCAGGCCGGTTTCTACAGCAACGACCCGCAGTACGGCTGGTCCTACAACCTCTTCGAGCAGGACTACATCGATCCCAACAGCGGCGACACCATTCTCGGTCAGTCCGTTGGCTACGCTCTTCCCTCAAGGTTCTGGACCAACAGCAGCTACGGTTTCAACCTCACCCAGACACTCAGCGATGCCAGCTTCCTCGAGTTCAAGCTGAACCAGTACACTTCCGAGTATTCCTACAAGATCCGCGACCCGGAAGGCGGCTGGCTCGGTGAGGACTGGACAATTGAAGACTGGCTGAACTACACCCCCACCAGAGTGCAGGACGCCAACGGCTATTACCGTTCCGGCGCCTCGCGCTTCGCATGGGATGACGAGCAGAGCGTCACCAGCACCGCCCGCGTCGACCTTACCAGCCAGGTGAACCAGCAGCACCAGCTCAAGCTCGGTATCGAGGGCAACTACTACGACGTGTTCACCTACAGCGTCGACACGGCAAGCGGCGGCAACATCTACACTTCCTACTACCATCACTTCCCGCACCAGTTCGCAGCCTACGCGCAGGACAAGATGGAATTCCGCGGCATGATCGTGAACGCGGGTGTTCGTTTCGACTACTTCGACCCCAACTTCGACGAGTACCCCGCCGACCTCACCGACCCCGTGAACCCCGATGCGGCCCCCGGCGACCCCGACTACATCCGCAACCCGGTGAGCGTCAGCGCGAAGTACCACCTCAGCCCCAGGGTTGGCTTCAGCCACCCCATCACCGAGAGGGACGTGCTTCACTTCACGTACGGCCACTATTTCCAGGTTCCCATGCTCGGGAACCTCTACGACGGCTCCAACTTCGACCTCACAGGCGCATACCCCATCATCGGCAACCCCGACCTCGCACCTGAAGAG
Source organism: Candidatus Fermentibacterota bacterium (assembly GCA_963845085.1). GTDB lineage: Bacteria > Fermentibacterota > Fermentibacteria > Fermentibacterales > JCC-6 > UBA6080. The sequence continues at coordinate 836,810 of CAWJQI010000005.1, read as the reverse complement.
ACCATCGCCTACGAAGTCGGCATCAAGCACCAGTTCGACGACATAACGCTGCTCGACGTGACCGGTTTCTACAAAGACATCACCGGCCTCACCGACATGCAGAAGAACTTCTTCAGCGCCGTCGACGCCTACGACATCTACATCAACGCAGACTACGGCAATGTCAGGGGCGCCGAGTTCTCAATAATGAGAAGGCCGTCGAACTTCATCAGCTTCAATGCCAACTACACCTATTCAATTTCCCAGGGCAAGAGCTCCAACGCCACCCAGAACTACACCTACAACTGGGCCGGCTGGGTTGTCCCCCGCCGCGAGAGCCCCCTCAACTGGGACCAGCGCCACAGCGTCAACGCCAGCTTCGACTTCCGCATTCCCAGGGGCGAAGGCCCGCTGTGGGGCGCGAACCACTGGCTTGAAGGCTTCGGCGCAACTGTCCAGTTCGGCTACGGAAGCGGATACCCGTACACCGCAAGCGCCCAGGGAACAGCAGACCCCGAGATCAACGGCCAGCGTATGCCCTGGACTGAAACCACCGACCTCAAGGTGAACAAGACCTGGTGGATCGGCGGCACATCGGTGGATCTCAGCGTTTGGGTAAGGAACCTCTTCGACAGAACCAACGTTGCCAGAATCATCGATACAGCCTGGTACGATGCCGACCAGGACGGGAACGGCGAGCCCGACCACGACCCGAGGGGTGCGTTCGGAACGCCCGACGCTTACGACACAAGGCGTCAGCTTCGCTTCGGCCTTGAGTTTGAGTGGTAACAACTGAATTGGGCGGGCCCGGGAGGGCCCGCCCACAAACCGGGAGAGACTGCATATGCGAAATATCCTGATGGTTCTCCTGCTGCTTCTGGCGCCCCTGGCCTTCGCGCAGGCGACGGAGGGAGAGCCTGTTACAGCGGAGGAAACCACCGAGGAAGTAGTTGAAGAGCCGGCCCCAGTTCCGGAGCCTGCCACTGAGCCCGTCGACGCTGAAGCCGCTCCGGCGGAGGAAGAGATCCCCAGGCAGCAGAGTGCCAGCATGGATCTCAAAGACCTGTTCATCGCCGGCGGTATCTTCATGTGGCCGCTTCTCATCTCTCTTCTTCTCGGCGTTGGCGTTGCCATCGAGAGGTTTGTGACCTACAGCAGGGCTCAGCAGAACGTTCCAAAGCTCCTTGAGCAGCTCGGCGGCTACATCCGCAAGGGCGACCTCCAGGGCGCGGAAGACCTCTGCGACAGAACCCGCGGCCCCGTGGCTGCGATACTCCGGGCCGGCCTGCTCCGCAGGGACAAGGGTCTGGAGGATGTTGAAAAGGCCATTGAAAGCTCGGGCGGCATCGAGATGGCCTATCTCGAGAAGGGTCTCGTCGTTCTTGCATCCGTCACCAGCATTGCCCCGATGCTCGGGTTCCTGGGAACGGTATCAGGTATGATCCGGGCCTTCGGAGAGATCGCTGCGGCGAAGAACGTTGAGGCGAGCCTTGTCGCCGGTGGTATCCAGGAAGCCCTGATCACCACCGCTGCAGGTCTTATCATCGCTATTCCCATACAGATGGCCAACAACTACTACATCGCCAGAATCGGCAGATTTGTTACCGACATGGAGGAAGCCAGCATGTTCCTTGTCGACCAGCTGGCCGATATGGAGCACCTTAAGCAGCTGTAGGTTAAGGAGAACGCATGCGCAAGGAAAGACCCCGGGCAACAGGAGCCATCCCAGATGCCTCCATGTCCGATATTGCGTTCCTGCTGCTGATCTTCTTCCTTGTCACGACCACTTTCGAGGTCCAGAGGGGCATCAGCTACAGGCTGCCTAAAAAGCCCGACGCAGAGACCGAGGAAGTGGTGATCGACGAGAACAACAGGCTCGTGATGACCATCAAGCAATGGGGTCAGGACGAGTATGTGGCGCTTATCGACCAGGCCCCCCCGAATGGAGCCCTTCAGAGGGCCCGGGCAGGCGAGGATGTCAGCCTTGAGGATCCCGGCTTGCAGGACGGGATCATGACCCTTGCCGCGGACAGGGTGGAGACCGTGTCCGCCACCACCAGGCGGCTGCTTGTGAACCTCGAAGTAGCCAAGGGAGTATCCGCCGGCACTTACGCAAACCTCGCCTCCGCGATCTCTACGGAGAACCTCACCCCCGTTCTTCGGGAAGGGGTTATCCGCAGGCATCTCGGCGCCGAAGTCCCCGTTGAGACCGATCCCTTCTTCGGAGACGTGGCATTCGGCGATACACTGGTACTGGCCGACGCCCGGCAGGGCGACATCGCATCAGTGGTCAGGGAGAGCGAACTTGTGGTCATACTCAAGTTCTTCCCTGATTGTGATTACAACGGCATGGTGCGCGCGCTCGACACTCTCAGGCGCAACGGCGTCAGCCGAACCGGAATCACGACTCAGGAGAGACTGGGGGGTGGTGCGCAATGAAGATCAAAAGACGGATGAAAGCTTCCGGCATGATTTTCACCGGTACCATGGCCGACATAGTCTTCCTGCTGCTGGTGTTCTTCATGGCCACCACCATCTTCAAGTCGGACGGGGGATTGCGGATTCGCTTCCCCCAGGCGCACCCCGAGGTCATGAGCGAGCTTGGGAAGCAGAACCTCACCGTCGAGGTCTGGATCAAGCAGATGGAACCCGGCGAGGCGGGGAGCGAGGTCATCGCAAGAATAGGTGACTACGATGTTCCCCTGAACCAGGTGGCCGAGCAGTTAACGCGTCTGAACGACAAGTTCTGGCGCGAACAGAACAAGCGCCTTGACGTCATCGTACTCAACGCTGACGCCAGAGTACCCATGAGCGACATCATCAGCCTGTTCAACGCCCTGCGATTCGAGGAGCTCTACAGCATTCAGTTCAATGCTGAAGAGTTCGGATCCGGGCTCTGAGGGGAGGGGAATGCTTACACGGGCGAATGCTGAACTACGCGAGAAGTCTTCCCTCGGCTTCGAATGGGGGATGGTAATGGGTCTCGCGGCTCTGATCCTCATGTTCGAACTGATCCCCTCGAGCGAGCTTGGGCGCCTCTCCACGCGCACCACCGACAGCGAGATGGAGGCGGTCGAAGCCGATCTCGCGTTCGATGACACGGTGGAGGAGCAGGAGGAGGAAGTCGAGGAAGAAAGCCAGGAGTTGGAACAGGATGCCCTGGAAATGATCCAGGAGATAGAAGTCACCCTTTCCCTCAGCGAGAACACCGAGGGACTCACCGAGGTCTCGACCTTCCAGCAGACCGAGGAGCTGTCCCAGCAGGGCGGAGACGAGATGGGACCTCCCCGGTTCATGCCGGTCGAGGTTTTCCCGGTCTGCACCTACCAGCCGGCCCCCGCGTACCCTGAAATGGCAAGTCAGGCCGGTGTTGAGGGGAATGTCACGCTTTGGCTTTACATCAGGGCAGACGGCACGGTCGCGGACGTTCAGCTCTACAACTCGAGCGGTGTGGGAAGCCTTGACCAGGCAGCCCTTGCGGCCGCCCGGAACACCAGGTGGACACCGGCCCGGAACAACAACGTTCCCGTCGGTGTCTGGACATCGCTTACGTACCGCTTCGTGCTCACGAACTGAAAGGTTTGAGACATGCGTGGAGTTTTCTACATCAAACGGATGGCCGGGCGGGTTCCCGGTCGAGACAGGAACTGGAGGTGACTGAGGGTATGAGGAACACAAGGTTCAGCAGGTTCATTATTCTGTTCCTGCTGCTGGCGTTCGCCGTCCCCGGTTTTTCCGCGACTATCCGCGAAATTCCGCGTCCGGACGGAAGCGAAACGGATGACCGTCCCCCATTGCAGTGGACGCTTCACAATCTGGGCAACCTGTGGAGCGCGGTTCTGAACATCGGCCGTATCGGCGATCCCGATGCCAACTACCCGTCGATGGAATGGCCGGGCGGCCAGGCAAGCAGTTACCTCTATTCCGGTGACATCTGGGCATCGGTTTTCGATCCGTCGGGAGCGGAAAGCCCCGACAGGTATCTTGCCAGCTGCGCCGACTTCACCGGTTACGAGCTCAGACCCAGCGAGGGTTTCCCGGTCGTGAAGCTTGTTCCGGGCCCCATCGCCCTTGAGCAGTCCATGTTCGGCTACGACGACTGGCTGTCCACGGTCAATGAGAGGCCCTTCGGCTTCCTCAACTACGAAAGCAACTACAGCTGGGGCACTCCGGGTTTCAACGACTTCGTGGCCCAGCACCACATCGTGACATACCATGCCGAGTACAACACCTCGAACCTCACGTCGCTCGACGGCCTTCTCTTCGGCGTCAGGGGCGACTGCGACCTCGCAACGATCGACCCCGTTGAAGCGGCCATCGACGACAACGTCTACTACGACGGCCATGCCATCTGGTGCAACGACCCCGACGCAACCTTCGAGTACGTTTTCCAGAACGGCACCAACGCAAGCGAGCAGGACATCTACACCTACCGTCAGAACGCCGACAGCCCGCTCGACCCCACCGACCCCAACAACGTGTTCTACCACTACAACTACGTCGAGGCTGACGGCATTCTCGACAACGATGTCGACGGAAACGGTGTTTCCGACCACTTCACCATTCTCTTCAGGATCGCGGGCGCCGACACCATCTACACGCTCATCCCCGAGAACGGCCTTTACCGCTTCACCGACGGCATGCCCGAGAACTACTGGCTGCACACTGTCGGCGACACCACTTACGCTGTTGTTCCCAGGAACATGAGCTACATGTGGGATGGCGACGGCCCGGGCAGCACAGCGGACGACACCGGTGAGCAGGAGCTCACACCCCCGGTTGTCGGTTTCATCGGCTGGCGGCTGATGGACCTCTGGGTGAAGAAAGCCGACGGCACGATCGAAAGACCTGTCGATGTCTACGGCGTGCCCATTCCGATCAGCCACGGCTGGTGGAACTGGGAAAGCGACCCCGGCACCGACGAGGAAAAGTATCAGTACATGTGGGGCGACTTCCCGGATGAGAACGGCCAGTTCAGCGGCCCCGCCTACCTCGCCGACTGGGTGGGCAACCCCAACACCCCCAACGCGAGGGTTGCGTCGAACGCCGGGCCGTTCCCCTTTGTTTACGAGAACCCCCTTGCCCTCGGCTACCCCGTGTTCGATTACCGTTTCCTGCCCAGCATGGGCCCGGTCAACCTCGAAACGGGCGACAGCCTGCACATCGTTGGCGGCTGGGTTCTTGGCGCAGGCCTTGACGGTCTTCGCACCGCGGCCGACAACATGCTCGACGCCTACTACCGCAACGGCGGCTGGGGCGTTCCGCAGCTTCCGCCGACCCCGATCCTCTTCTACGAGGCACAGGATGGCGCAGTGCTTCTCGAGTGGGGCGCCAATGCCGAAAGCTACAGCCCCTTCGGCGGATACAACATCTACAGGGCAGCGTTTGCACCGAGCAACTGGGAGCTCATCGGAACGGTAAGCGGTCCCGGCACCTACACCTACACCGACAACACCGTCACCAACGGCTTCCCCTACTTCTACGTGGTCTGCTCCTACGACGCCGAGACGATGGTGGAGAGCACCCGCTCGAACTACAAGCAGACCGTCGAGGGTACACCCATCGCGGTGGTCCCCAGCTGGGGAGTTGACTCCAACTGGACCGAGAACGTGGCCGTGGTGCCCAACCCGTATCGCGGCAGCGCCGCCTGGGAAGCCATCTACTTCAACAAGATCGCCTTCATCAATCTTCCGGCCATGTGCAACATCCACATCTACACCCTGGCCGGCAATCATGTTGTCACCCTCGAACACCGGGACTTCAGCGGGGAGATCGGCACGGAATACTGGGACCTGGTTTCCAGGAACGAGCAGGACGTGGTGACCGGCCTCTACGTGTACCGTGTTGAGACAGAGGATGACTTCACAATCGGCAAATTTGCCATTATCAAGTAGGGAAAGGAGGATAACCATGAAGCTCACAGGAATGATTCTGGCAGTGGCGGTGGTTGCCTTCCTGCTGATCCCTGCCGATGCGGAAGCCTCTTCATTCGCCAAGGTCGGCACCACCGGCGCCCAGTTCCTTCAGATCGGTGTGGGCGCCAGGGGTGTTGCCATGGGCGGCGCCTTCATCGCCACAGCAAACGATCCCAGCGCCGTCTACTGGAACCCGGGCGCCGTGGTCAAGGCAGAAGGCACCCAGGTGCAGTTCTCCGGTACCCAGCTTTACGGCGACATTCTCTACGGAAGCGGACTCGTCACGCATGAGCAGCCCGGGGTTGGAACTTTCGGGTTCCAGTTCGGCCTTCTCAGCAGCGGCGACATGGACGTGACGACCGTTGAGGATCCCGACGGCACCGGCGAGACGTTCACATGCTCCGACATGGTGGCGGGCCTCACGTTTTCCAGAATGCTCACGGACAGGTTCAGCGCGGGCCTTACCGTGAAGTACGTCAGGGAATCGTGGGATGACGTTTCCGCGGGCGGGGTCGCAGTCGACCTCGGAACCCTTTACGACACGGGGTTCAAGACTCTTCGGATCGGCATGACCATTCAGCACTTCGGGCCTGAGCTCACGCCAAACGGTGAGTTCACCACGTATTTCAGCGGTGACGACTCGCTGCACACCTACGACTCCTACTCCATGCCCATGACCTTCAAGATCGGCATGGCAATGGATGTGCTGCAGAGCGCCAACCACCACATCACGGTCGAGGTCGACGGCGTTCACCCGCCCGACAACCTTGAACAGGTGAACATGGGCGCCGAGTACTGGTTCAACAACATGTTCGCCCTCAGGGGCGGCTACAGGGTAAACACGGACGAAGAGGGTCTTGCGGCCGGGGCCGGTTTCCGGATCCCCATGGGCGGCAGCACCCTTTCGCTCGATTACGCTTATCAGGACTTCAACCGCCTGGAAATGGTCCACAGGGCCAGCCTCGGCGTTGCGTTCTGATAGCCCAGAATCCGGGGGGGGCGGACGCCCCCCCCGGGCGGGAAAGGTGATTCGAAGGTGATGGTTTCCCTGATTCCTGCAGTCCTGACCGGCTTTGCGGTGAGCTGGACAACGGTTCCATCAGGTCCCGTTCGCAGCGGCTCCGCAACGGTGACTGTGATCATCGAACGCGATGACCTTGTCACCGTGTTTTCAGCCGATTCAGGAACGGCCCGCTACGAGGTCACGGCCGAGATGGCAGGCAGTTTTACAAGGGCGGGGGGCCAGGTAGGGGAAGAGGGTTTTCCCGTCGTGGAGGAACTGGTGTTTGAGGGGCTTTCAGCGGGTGTTCACGCTCTTGAGGCGAGCCTTCTCGACCTGGAAACAGGTGAGAGGGTCTCTCAGAGCGTTGAGGTGGTCATCGACAGCACGAACGCTGAGACATGGTCATCCGCAGGGCTCAGGATCACTCCGTCAGGAACGGTCAGGGCTCTCGGGAACATGAGCATTCTCTGGGACGTGTACCCTCCCGTTGGATCGGGCGAGATAAGGGCCGCCTACGCCATTCTCGACCACGACCTCAACATCATGAGGGAGGGTTGGATGGAACCTTCCCGACGCGATGACGGGATAGCCTCCTACACCTGCACGATCTCGCTTGGCGGGCTCGAACGGGGCCAGTACAGGGTGAACACGGCCGCCATGGACGGACCGGTCATCATGGCCACTTCCTCGAGCTCATTCCGGTTGCTCTCCTCCTGGGACCTGTGGGGCGACGACATGCAGGAAACCCTCACGCTGATCCGCCCCATCGCATCATCAAGGGAGATCAGTGAACTCGAGGGCGCCCAGGGCACGGGCCAGAGGCAGGCCGTGATGAGCGAGTTCTGGCTCAGACGCGATCCCAACCCGGCCACAAGGGAGAACGAATTCCTCGACACCTACCGCAGAAGACTGGATTACATCGAACGAACATTCACCTCGGGAGTGACAAGGGGGATCCTCTCGGACATGGGGCACGCCTATGCCAAACTTGGCGAGCCTGACATGGTCGAGGATCACCCATTTCAGACCGAGGGGTATCCGTTCCAGGTGTGGACCTATTTCAATCCCCGGCTTACGATGACCTTCGTCGACCGCTTCGGATACGGTTACTACGAGTTCGAAGGCGACTGGCAGGATGTTGAACGGGCTTTCAGCCTCGGGGAGGCATGGTATGTCTACTAGGCTTATTGCAGTTCTGCTTGCGTTTGCTGCTGCGGGCATCGGCGAACAGCTGGCTACTCCGGGCAGGGGGGATGTTCGGTTTTCAATCGACACCGCCCTTTTCCGCAGCGGCACAGATCACGCCCAGATGCTGGAAGTCTACCAGGAGATCCCGCTTGACAACCTCTCCCGGGATGCGGACGGAACGGCTTCCTTCACAACGGTCGTGGTCATGACCGGACCTGCCGGTGACACTCTCGCCTACGAGGCGTGGCGCTCCGAAACTGAATGGGCTTCAGGGCGAAGCGCCATAAATGCCGTCATGCTTCCTGTCACCCCGGGTGAAAGGGCGCTTGCAGTGACTGTCACCGACAACCTCAACGGCCTGGTCGGCACGGCGCAGCGCAACCTGACGATCGAAGCCCCGGGTTTCATGAGCGAGGTGGAGATCGCAAGAACGCTCATGCCCGTGGTCGAGGGCAGTGAAAACGCTCTCAGAAAAGGCGCTCTGATAGTCTTCCCGGCAGCGTCAAACACCTTCAGCGTTCCTGCCGAGACGAGGGTGTACACCTACCAGGAACTCTACGACCTTGGGGGGACGACACTTCACAGGCAGACCGGCATCACCGGACCCGATGGCCGGGTGGTGTTTGCCAGACCCGCCGAAACCTTCCCGATCCCCGAGGGGATGAACTCCGTCAGTCTCGTCGACAGCCTCGATCTCACTCCCGCCGGGGTTTCGGGACTCTACAGCCTGTACATTCTCTACACCTCCGAGAACGGCGACACGCTTGGTCTCTCGACCAAGCCGATGCTTGTCGAGGCGGTTGCCTTTCTGCCGGAGTTGCCATCCCCTGCGGAAGCAGCCGGAACACCCGAACACCTCGAAGAGTTCATCCTGCTTCTTCCCGAGAGCCACGCCGAGCTTTACGAAAGCCTTGATGAACAGGGACGCGCCGCCTACTACCAGCAGTTCTGGCAGAACTCGCCGGCTGACCGGGAGAGCTTTGAAGAGCGCTGCCGTGAAGTCGAAAGGTTCTCCTACATGGGCGTGCCGGGCTTCAGGACCGACCGCGGACGGGTGTACGTCATCTACGGCGAACCTGTCGAGGTCGAGCGAAGCGCCTTCACAACCGACAACATGCCCTACGAGTCATGGCAGTACCTCGAAGGCGGCAGCAAGGTGTTCGTTTTCGCCGACATGAATGCCAGCGGTGATTTCCGCCAGGTTTACTCGAACGTTCCTGGCGAGGTCTCCTTCAACAACTGGCAGGACATGATCAGGATTCACCAGTCAACGTCCGGCGACAGCTCTGGGGATGATTCAGATGAATGGTAGGTACTACACCGGAAAGGAAAGATTTGACCGAACCTGCGGACCCTGTGAAGGGCCCGGAAAGAATAGATTCCACAGTGCGGCTAAAACCGCAGACAGCAAAGAGGAGGTTAACATGAGAACCACTTCAGGAAGGGGCAGTGGGGCGGTCCTCGCTCTCCTGGCCGCGATCCTGATGCCGCTTCTCGGTTTCAGCACGGCGAACGCCCAGGGGGTTGGCGACCACGTCAATCTTCTGGTGCCTGACCTTGCCGAGTTCCCACAGAATCCGGTTTCAAGGCAGTTCACAGTGCTGGCCGAGACTCCCCATGCCCTCTGGCTGGTGCAGGACACCTGCTGGGTGGATTCCAAGGGCGGCGTGATCACCGAGCTTGACTCGCTGCTCTACGGGGAGCTCTCCCTTCACGACATGTACGGCTGGGACGTCCGCGTCATCGGTGACATGATGACCATGGACGAGTTCGAGAACCTCACCGAGGTTTTCGAGAACACCGTCTGGGGCACCGTGACCGGTATCTGGGGCGAGCCTGTCCTCACCGCTCCTGATGCCGACAAGATCTGGATTGCCATTACGGCCATCCCCACCAAGTACAACAGTTCCCAGACCTCCCAGACTCCCCGGAACCAGATGTACTACGTGAACCCTGAAGACCTTCAGGGCGAATTCAACGCGCACGACATCGTCTACCTCAACGTGCACGGCGTGGCGTACGCCCCGAACCTTCTCCCCCATGCGTTGCAGCTTCGTCAGTGGAATCTGGCCAACGGCCTCAGCGCCATCTGCCGTTACAGCCGGAACCTCGCCGAGGAAGGCTGGGTCGTGAGGGGCATGGCAGAAGTTGCCCAGTACGAAAGCTTCGGCTTCACTTCCACAGGCCAGTACGGGCACTCCATGCTGCTTTCCAACTTCGAGAAGGCTCCCTACATCGAGCTCATCAACCATCAGACCGGCGCTGGTGGAAACGATTTCGTGGGCTCCAGGGGGCAGGGCTTCATGTTCTTCATGTACCTTCGCCAGCGCCTTGGTGAAGGCATCATCCAGGCCATCGCCCAGGGCGACACGACCGGTATGATGAACGTGGCCCTTTCGATCAACCCCGATGCCGCCCCTGAAACCGCCATTCAGGACGAAGTTGTCCCGCTCTACTGGGACTGGCTCATCTGCAACCTGAACCACAGGTTCCTGAGCGATTACGCAGGCGGCATCTACATGTACGATTTCCTCGTCGGCACCGAGTTTGAGGACTTCGGCCATGCCAACACCCGTGCGAACGCCGGTTTCACCGGCAAGTTCGACGAGTATCCCCTCAAGTTCATCGCCGCGCCGACCAGTGCGATGGCCGCCCCCATCTGGGCCTCGCAGTACTGCTTCTTCCGCAATCTGACGGGCGATGAGCTCGACGTTCTAATCAACGCCGAGTACTCTGACGGCTCCGGCGGCGAAGGCGCAGTCAACGGCCGCTGGGAGGCGAAGGTTGTAAGCTTCAACGAAGCCGGGGAGGAATTCCTCTCGGTCACCGATGTGACCTTCGACGAGCTCTACAACGGCAGTTTCGAGCTTAACGGCGATGCCACCTACCTCATCATCACCAACAACAACCCGGGCGGCGCCCTCAACCTGCGCTACTTCCTCAGCCAGGATTACGACGCGCCCAGCCTCGAAGTTGCTGTTCACCAGAACCAGGTGTCCGACAACTACGCGAGCGTCTACGCTGTTGCGCTCGACCAGCAGACGATGGCTATCGAGGGCTTCGACTGGGTCGGACCCATCCTGAACGTAACACTGGGCGAAACCAGCGCTCCGCTCAAGATGGAGGAGTTCTACAACGGCATGATGTGGAGGGGCGCGGTCGACCTCACATCCGACGGCAACTACACGCTCGATTTCTCCGGCTATGACAGCAGCGGCATCGCCATCTCGAACAGTGTCGAGATGGCCGTGGGCACGGTTTCCGGCAAACTCACCCTCGATGTGAGGGGGATAAGGCTCGAGGTTCCCGAGGGCGCAGCAGCCCCCGGTTCCCGCGTGGTCCTCAGTGAAACCGGCATGCTGGGTCTTTCCCTTGCCACCGGCGCGAACATGGCCGATGCCTCCGGCATGCTCACTGGCGTGCTCGCCGGCCCGGTCAGCATTCCCTCCGTCGACGGAACGCTTTCCTTCCCGGCCCAGAACGCCCGTGCATCGGTTTACCGTCACGACGGCGACAACTGGGTCAGGCTTGAAAGCTACTTCCAGAACGGCAGAATCTGCGCGCCCGTCTCCGAAGGGGGCATCTATGTACTGGGAGAGGCGCCCGGCGTGACAAGCCCGTCCCTTCCCGCGCAGGTGCAGCTCCAGGGCAACCATCCCAACCCCTTCAGTGCCCAGACGGTAATCAGTTTTGCCACGCCCGTGCAGGGTCATGTGACCATGAGGGTCTTCGACCTCAGCGGCAGGCTTGTAAGAACCCTGGCCAATGAAGAAATGGCCGCAGCGAACCACAGCGTCATCTGGGACGGAACCGACGGAAACGGCCAGCCTCTCGGTGCAGGAGTTTACTTCTGCCGCCTCGAGGCGCAGGGCCAGGTTCTCACCCAGAAGATCATGATGGTTGAGTAGGAAGGAGGGTGAAAATGAAGCGCACAATAGCACTGCTTGCGGGTCTCGCCCTCGTTCTGCTGGCGGGTTGCGGGGACAAGCTTCCCTCTGACATCCCTGACGTGATAGGCTACAACGGTCTTGTCGCGGAAGGCTGGGAAGCGTACGACCAGGGCGACTACAGCACCGCCATGGAGAAGTTCCAGGAAGCAATCGGTGTGGATGTGACCCGTCCCGACGCCTACCTCGGCGCCGGTTGGAGTTCGGTCCACCTGAGCGACTACTGGAACGTCGGTGGCGACTACTTCTTCATGACCGCCCAGAATGACTGCGGAAGCTGGCCCATTGCGACCAACGCCGCAACCATTCAGCAGGACATCGACTGGACCGTTTTCGAATGCATCGACCCGATCCTCAGCGAGAGCACCATGTCGGTCATCGAGGCCTACGGTGAGACATGGTACGACTGGCCTGTCGATGGCGACACCACCTACATCGACAACCTGATCATCGGCGCATTCCTGTACGGCGCCTCCCCCTTCAACGCCGACCACAACGACCCCCAGAGCCCCAAGTACGGCGCCATCGCCTTCAAGTACAGGTATGAGCCCGAGATCACCGATTTCTTCGCCATGACTTCGGCGGTGAACGAGTGGTCGCTCAACGAGAACATCAGGGTTGACTCCCTGGTGAACAATAACGGCCAGGTTTCGGTCTACCTCAATGTTCCCTACAGGCAGTACACTGCCGAGGGAACGAACTACCGCACCTGGATCATGGCCACGAACGACGTCAGGTTCGACTACTCCACCTACAACCTGCCAGCTGCTGCGACGGACTTCACGCGCAACGCGATGACAGGTTACGCAGCCCTGCAGATGGCCAAGGGGCTTTCAGGCGACATGATCGCCGGCCTTACGGCCGCCTTCGGGGTCTACGATGGCGGGGATTACGCTTTCGAACACTCCGGGATGAACAGGAACAACGTGCTGGGCATGGCTGCCGCCATGACCTTCCTTCAGCAGGAGTTCCGGTTCACGCTGTTCGAGGTGCAGTACGGCGGTTTCGGCCTCGATATCGCCATTGACGATCCCGACTTCGTGATCGAGCTTGCCCAGACCATCGAGGGCATGCTTCAGAACTGACCGCACCCATGCGGGACGGAAGGGGGCGCTTCGGCGCCCCCTTCTGCGTTTTCAACACAACCACCCTCATCCCTGCAACACCTGGAGCACACCCGACCGGATCCTCCACTCAACCCGGGTGATCCGCTTGAGAAATACACTGTCGTGGCTGACCAGAAGAATTGCGCAGGAAAGCTCATCCAGTGCCTCTTCAAGGCAACGAATGCCCGGCAGGTCCATGTGGTTGGTCGGCTCGTCCATGAAAAGCACCCAGGGCTTCTTCAGCATGCCAAGACACAGCAGCAGTTTCCGGGTCTCACCCGGACTTGGAAGGCCGCTCTCAAGAATGGCTTCTGGACGCGACCCGAGCCTTCTCACACCCGTCATGACCATTCCAAGCTCGTCACGGGGCAAAGCACGAGCACTTTCAAGAATGGCCGACGACTCGCGGGCGGTGATCTCCTGCGGAATGTGAAGAACCCTTCCCGGGGGAAGCTGAAGGTGGTCAACGAGCCATCCGACAAGGGTGCTTTTCCCCGAGCCGTTGGCGCCGGTGAGCGCAATGCGGTCGCCGGGGCGGATTGCAAGGGAGGGAAGCGCCAGTGAACCACCGGTAAGGGGAACAACTTCGGGTTGATGGTCGAACAGGGTGTTCCTTCCGCAGTCGGAAGCCGGGTAGTGGATGCCCCTGTCGTATTCCTTCCGGTAGGTGACCGATTCCATGGCTTCCCTGGCCTTCTCCGCCCTGGCCGACGCGATCCTGCAAAGCCTGCCGGCCTTCTGCACCGCACCGTCGACTCGTGAGGGCCCGTCGATGTTGAACCTGCAGACGTCCCGAAAAGACACACGCCTCCCGCAGCCACTCGCCTGAATCATCGTGGCGTTCAGAAGGCGCATCCGCGCATCCCTCTTCAGCCTGAGCCAGTGCTTCTCCGCGCGGCGTCTTTCCTCGCGCTTTCCCTCCTCGAGCAGCCTGTCCTCCTGCTCGGCCATGGTGTAACCGCCACGACAGAAGAGCAATCCACCTTCGGAAAGCAATCCGCACTGCACCGCAAGGCTGTCCATCATGCTGCGGTCGTGGCAGACAAGAAGCCCGACTCCCTGAAACCGGGACAGGGCATTGAAAACCAAAGCCCTGGCATCCGGGTCGAGATGATTGACAGGTTCGTCGACGGCAAGCAGGTCCGGTTCGCTCCAGAGAGCGGTTGCCAGCTGCGCGCGCTTTCTCTCTCCGTGGGAGAGAGTGTGCCACCTTTCATACCAGTCCGAACCGATTCCGAGCATGTAAGCGGGCTCTGAGTGCAGGCCGGTCCCGATCAGGCCGATCATGCCTTCCGGAGGGTCGTCAGTCCTCTGGGGACAGCAGTAAGCACTGCCCCTGAAGGAAACCTCTCCATCGGAAGGCTTTAAGAGGCCGCAGGCAAGGCTCAATATCGTTGTCTTGCCGATGCCGTTCGGGCCTGCGAAAACTGTCCAGCCCCGGGATGCGGTGAAGCAAAGCCCCTTGAAAACGGGCTCTGCGGCTCCGGGATACGTAAAGGAAACATTTCGGAACGATAGAACAGCGGACATGATCAATCCCTTCCGGTTCGGCGAAAAACCTGTTGCGCCAGTTACCGGACGGAAATGATCATCTTGCGCCTCCGGGCTGAATGACAGGAATTTCCGGCTCGTCGATGCTAAAGATGTCGAAGCCGACGAGGCGGTCGCTTGAGAAGGCTATCCAGCCGAAGGACTGATTCCAGGCCGGGTAAAGATCGCTTGAGTCGTCATCGGTGATCCGGATCACGGTATCGGCTTCGATGTGGCCCGCCGCAAGCTCATAATTGCCCCAGCGATCGGAGGAGAAGACGAACCAGCCGTCGTAGGGACCCCAGCATGGATGCACGCACTGCCCGCCCTGTGCAACGGACCTGGCTTCACTTCCGTCCGGGCGTGCTATCCAGATGCTCCAGGGGGAATCCTGTGTTTCCCTGTACTGGAAGAGGATCCACTCGCCGTCGGGGCTGTACGACGCCCTGACGCAGTCGCCCGAAAGGATCGGTATCTCGACGGGGATGAGCGTGTCAGCCTCGTGGGGCATCGTGAAAAGACGCCTGCTCCACGAGCCCACAGGCTTCATGGAGAATACGAGGCTGTCGCCGGCGGGGTTCCAGGACGGGAATGCCACCGCGAGGTCGGGATCGAAGAGAACGGTGACAGCGGTTCCATTGCCGGGGATCGTTCTGATCTGGCCGTGACCGGTCGAGTCGTCGGTTGCGGAATAGACAATGAGGCAGTTCTCGCCGTTCCAGCAACCGTTGGGCCCGGTGGATTCATCGAACGGAGAGTAGGTGCACCGCGCCGGGTCGGCCACGCCGTCGAAACCCCAGATGTCGCACTGGTTGCTCAGGAGAAGTATGTGCCCCAGGGGCGAGAATGCAAGGGCGGTGTCGGCGTAATTCGAGGTTGCAATGAGTTCTGCACCGTCCGGCCAGGGTTCCGTTCCCTGCGGGTTGTCACCGCATCCCGTCACAAGCAGTACCGCAGCAGCCGGAACGACCCTTTTCACTGTTCCTCCTAACAGACCTCAATGTTGGCGCCCAGGGCGGAAAGCCTCTGCACGATGTTTTCGTAGCCCCTCTCGATCTGTCGCACGTTGTGTATGACAGTGTCGCCCTCGGCGCACAGCGCAGCCGTGAGAAGAGCCATTCCCGCCCTTATATCCGGGCTCGACACCTCGGTTCCATGCAGCCTGCAGGGGCCGGCAATGACAACCCTGTGCGGGTCGCAAAGAATGAGCCTTGCTCCCATCGCGGTAAGCTTGTCAGTGAAGAACAGCCTGCTTTCAAACATCTTCTCGAATATCAGGCTCGTTCCCCTCGCCTGGGTTGCCGTCACAACGGCGGTGCTCGTAAGATCGGGTGAAAAGCCGGGCCAGGGCCCGTCATAGATGGTTGGTATGTCGCCGCTGATGTCGGGTCTCACCTCGAGGGGCTGATCGGCGGGGATGACGATTCCGCCGCAGCTGGTCGTTATCTCAACGCCAAGCTTGCCAAGGCCTGTCATGATGGGCTGAATTATGGATTCGGGAACGCCCGGGATCTCAACCCGCCCCCTGCAGCAGGCCGCAAGGCCGATGAAGCTGCCTATCTCGATGTGGTCGGGGCATACCGTGTGACACGCCCCCCCGAGAAGACCGCCCCGCCCCCGGACAAGGATCAGGTTCGTTCCGGCGCCCCGAATGTCGGCGCCCATCGCACTCAGCAAGGCTGCGAGGTCCTGCACATTCGGCTCGCATGCCGCGTTGTAGATCTCGGTTGCTCCCTCCGCTGCACAGGCGGCCATGAGTGCGTTCTCGGTGGCCGTGACGGAAGGCTCGTCGAGGTGGATCCTGGCGCCGGCAAGGCCCGCCGGGGCGGTTATCCTGATTCTGTCCCGCTCGTACTCGACAACTGCGCCAAGCTTCTCGAGGGCGAGGAAATGCGTGTCGAGCCTGCGCCTGCCGATGATGTCGCCGCCCGGTGGCGGGAGTTCGACTTCGCCGAACCTTGCGACCATGGGAGCCGCAAGCAGGATCGAAGCCCTGATGTTCCTGCACAGGTTTTTATCAAGAAGGCCGGGCGAGGCGTTGCCCGGGTCGATGGAAACGGAATGCCCCTCGGAAACCACGCTGCACCCCATGCCCTCGAGTATGCCCTTCATCGCCTCAACGTCGCGAATTCCGGGTGTGTTCGTAAGCGTGCACGACGAATCGGTGAGCAGGCAGGCTGCGAGTTCGGGCAGGGCGGCGTTCTTGCTGCCCGCGGGCATCAATGTGCCCTCGAGCCGGCAGCCGCCCCGGACCTTCCAGGTATCAGCCGGCATGGCTGCCATTTCCGCCGGATTTCCTCAGAAGCGTGTGGAACAGGTCGGGGTATTCGGTGGGAAGCCATTCCTGCTTCAGAAGCCATCTTATGTAGTCGGGATCGGTGGCGGCGATATCCTCCACCAGGCAGCCCTTGTGCTTGCCGAAGTTGAAGATCTTCACCTCGAGAGGCTTCGCTATGTACCTGACCAGTTCTGAAAGGCCGGTGACGCCGGTGAGATTCTGCGAGAGCACTGTATCGAGAAGCGCCTTCACAAGCCTTGTGTCGAACAGCGCCCTGTGGGCGTCGCCTGATGCCACGATGCCGTCAAGCCCGTGCCTGTAGCGGAGCGCCTGGAGTGAATGGGACGGAATGTCCGCCCAGCAGTGCCTTGCAAGCCTGAGCGTGTCTATCCGCTGTTCCTCTGCAAAACGGTTGAAAACACCGGGAAAGCCCCGCTGGAGCATTGCCATGTCAAAGGGGAGGTTGTGGGCGCAGATGAACATGGCTTTGTCGGCGAAAGTTTGCACCGCGCCTGCTATCTCCGCTGCAGCAGGGGCGCCGACAAGCATCCCATCGGTAATGTGGTGAACGGCGGATGCCTCGGGAGGGATGGGAACCGGCGGTTTGACGAGTGACGAATACTCCTCGATGGAATCGTTCGGGGAAGTTCCGCGGTACTCGGACAGCATCAGAGCGACTTCGACTATGTGGTCTTCTCCGGGGTCGGCCCCGGTGGTTTCGGTGTCAACGAAAAGAACCGTTCCCGGTTCTTCCTCGAAGCTCGAAAAAAGGTCGTAACTGGAAGTCATGTGTCAATTCTAATCCTGCGCGAAGCGTTTGCAAAGAAGGGCGATTTTTGACACAGGGGTACGGATTTTGTTAGCATTGACGCAAGTTGCTATCCTTTCGCTTCATGGAGGTGGAAAATGTTTCCAAGGTTTACGGTTTTCATCTGCCTGCTCATGCTGGCCCTGTCAGGCTGCGGCAGACAGGAACCGGCGAGCCCCCTGTCACTTCTGCCGGAAAACGCCATGGTTTCGGTCGTTCTCACGCAACCGGTTGCAGCGGTGCGGAACATGGATGCCTACATCGCCTCGGGCGCACCGTTCCTCGGCACCGGGGTTGTCGAGAATGCAGCCGTGGGCTACCTTGAGGTCGAAAGCCTCGACGATCTTGACTCTCTCGGCATCGATCCCGAGGGCGCAATTGTCTTCTGGATGGAAAGCATGATGCCGCAGTCCATGTCCATGGCTGTTTCCGTCACAGATTTTCCGGCATTTCTCTCACTGCTGGGAAGGATCGGCCTCGAGTTCGTCCCCGGTCAGCCGCTTGACAAGCTTGAAGTCTTTCAGGCGCCCTACGAGAACGGAACGATCTATGCAGCCGAATCCCGCGGCGTTGCCATACTCACCATGACGCGGAACAAGCTTTCCACGATGGCCGAAGCCCTCGGTCCCGACCCGTCGATCGACATTCCGCCGGCCTCCATCTTCTCTTCTGTCAATATCGCCATGGTTGGCCCCATGGCCGCTTCGCAGCTCCCCATGATAGCACAGACCGCCACCATGGATTCCGAGATTCCGCCCTTCGCACAGAACTTCCTCAACCTCTACTTCGACGCGGCGGTTGTTTTCCTGAACCAGACCGAGCGCTATGACATGACGCTCACCTTCGGTGCCGACAGCATCAATATCAAACAGATCGTGGTTTTCAAGGAGGGCAGCGATCTTGCGAGGCTTGTCGTGACCCCCTCCAACCCGTCCCTGCTCGACAGGATCCCCGCGGGACAGGTAATGTCCGCACAGGTCAAGATGCCTCCCGAACTCACCGGGATCATCCTGAGCAGTGTTTACGAAGCAATAGGGATGAACCTCGACCCCGCGGCACTCGCCACCTGGACCGAAATGAGCGGCTGCGCCGCCATGTCGTTCTTCAGCGACGGGTTCATGAGGTTCATGGCTGTCTACAACATGCCGGCCGACGCCGATCTCGCGAGCATGTCCGTCATGATCATGGACATGGCAGCCCAGTCACAGTCGTTCCTGCCCCCGGAAATGGCCGGAATGATCACATACTCCCCGACTGAAAGCACAGTGATCGAAGGCGTCGAATTCATGACCACACGGTTCACCGTTCTCATGCCGCCAGAAGAGGGCATTCCCGACTCGCTCGCCATCACCTACTGGTTCGCTTCGGATGACGGCCTCTTCTTCGTGGAAACCGGCGATGTCCCCGCGGGCATCCTCCAGGCCTTGTCGGGAGACTTCTCCCCCGCAGCCGACATTCCCGGTCTCACCGGAGACGGCATGTTCAGCTATGCCATGGAAATAGGCGGCTACCTCGGAATGATCCGCCAGTTCAGCCCCGAAGACATATCACTGCCGGCCAGCATTCCCACGCTCTGGGTAACCGGTGGTGTCACTGCGGCTGACGGTGTTCTGGAATCCAGCACGGTGCTGTCCGGCGCCGAGCTTGTGAATTTCATCGGCTCGCTCGCGATGGAGTCGCAGCAGTAGTGATCCCGTGGCGGGGGGCGCCTCAGGGCGCCTCCCGCGCCTTTGTGTTGTAAACGGACTGAGCGGCTGCGATTCCTTCATTGACTGCATGCAGCACGCAGTCCGCAGCCCTGTGGGCCATCAGCGAAGCCTCTTCCTCAAGGTCTTTCGGAACCCTGCCAAGCACGTAATCAGCAAGGGGAACCCGCTCGGGCACCGGGCCGATGCCAAGCCTGAGCCTCGGGAATACCTCTGTTCCGAGCACCTCGATGATGTTCGAAAGCCCCTTCTGGCCGCCGGCTGATCCGTCAGGTTTGAGACGGATGGTGCCCAGCGGGAGGTTGGCATCGTCACAAACGACCAGCATCTCGGAGGGATCAAGACCCCTGGAGTTCAACAGCGCTCCGGCCGCCCTCCCGCTCTCGTTCATGAATGTCACGGGCTTTGCGAGGTGCAGCCCTCCCGGAAGGACTGCAACATGGAAAAGGCCGGCGTTCTTGAATGAAACGCCGGCCTCGCGTGCAAGAATGTCGGCCACCCAGAAGCCGGCATTGTGCCAAGTCAGGGCGTACCGGGGACCCGGATTGCCCAGACAGAGTACAAGGCCTATTCCGTCTTCCGGCACCTACTCACCTTCGGCGGGTTTGGCGGCTTCTTCCTCCGTGGATTCAGCTTCGGCGGCGGCCTTCATGACCCTGGGCATGATGACGGAGGCGATCACGGGGTCGCCAGGCATATCCACCGTCATGCCGGCGGGAAGGTCGAGGTTGGAGACATGAATAGAGTCGCCGATTGAAAGCGCGCTCACATTGACGGTGATGCTCGGGGGAATGGCCGAGGCTTTCACGGTGAGTTGAACTTCGTGGAGCATGTGGTCAAGGATCCCGCCCTGAAGCAAGCCGGCGGGACTGCCTTCAAGGTGCACAGGCACCGGCACGGTGATGATCTGTGACGGAAGCACCCTGAGGAAGTCGATATGCACGGGCTTATCGTTGATGACGTTCCACTGGACTTCCTTCACGATGCAGTTCACGGACTTCTCACCGGGCAGATTGAGTTTGATGATGCCCGTGGAGGGGTTGTAGCCAACTGTCGTCATGAAGTGGCGGGCTTCGACCGATACAGGCACCTCTCCGCCACGACCGTAGAGGATGCCCGGCACAAGCCCTTCGCGGCGAAGACGACGCGCCTCGCGTGAACCTGTTCTGGTTCGCTTTTCGATGTTGAGTTCCAACGGCATTACTATATCCTTTCCCGGTGTACGGAAGACTGGCTGGGGCGGGAGGATTCGAACCCCCAAATGCAGGGACCAAAACCCTGTGTCTTAACCATTTGACGACGCCCCAGCGTAAACAACGATTCCGCGGTATACACCCGGGTGAAGCTATCCCGCAAGACCTTCGCCGCCTTCCCGGCTTCCCGCCGGGAGCGGAACAGACCGTATGCCACCGGCCCGGAACCGCTCAGCCCCCAGTCCCCCGTGACGCCTGAAAGGGCTTCGGAAACCCTTCCGATCCCCGTGAGACGCTCTGAGAGTAGGGGAAAAAAGTCGTTTCGAAGGTCAACGGGATAAGGCTTACCCTCATGCCACTGCGCTGTAATCAGGCCCGAAACATCGCACGGGACACGTGGTTCTGTCAAGTGCGAGCTGTCCCAGAGGCCGTACGCCCAGGGAGTGGGAACCGCGTCGCCGGGATCGACAAGAACCGCGTGAAAGGACGGAATGGTGACCGGCGTGAGTTTTTCGCCCCTGCCCCCGACGAGGGCAGCCCCGTCTCCGAGAAAGAAGGGAACGTCGCTGCCGAGTTCAAGGGCAAGGCTGTCGAGTTGACCCCAATCCCCGCTGAGCGCCGCCATGGCGAGAAGGACGGCAGCCGCGTCGCTGCTGCCGCCGCCAAGCCCCCCGGGCGAAGGAATTTCCTTGTGAAGGCCGATTTCAACGCCCATCTCCGCGCCCGTGGCCTCAATGAACAGCGCGGCTGCCTTCCAGACAATGTTTGAAGGCCCCTCCGGCACGGGGATTCCGCTTGCGCGGAGGCTTATCTCCCCCCGGTGCCGTGTGGACGAGACACTTATCAGGTCGCAGAGCGAGACAGGGCAGAACAGGCTGTGAATGTCGTGATACCCGTCCGGCCTCCTGCCGAGGATGCGGAGGCCGAGGTTCACCTTGGCGGGCGCTTTTACCGTAATCATTGAACGGACGGGAAGAACATCAGAACGGCAAGCACCACTGCGCCCCAGAGAAGGATGTTGAGGATCATCGGTCTGTCGGAAAGCAGCAGCTTGTCGGGATTGCCTCCCAGGCCCCTGCTGTAGACAAGGTACTCGTACCGGAATATCCCGTAGGCCACGAAGGGCACCGTTACCCAGAGCATCGGGCTCACCTGTTCAAGAGTTCGCTGGCTCACGGTGTACAGGGCGTACCCCATGATGCTCGCGCCCGCGCTCACCCCCATCATCTGATCGAGAAGAGCGGGAGTGTACTCCCTGAGGTTTTTCCTGTGGTTTGTGGCATCCTCGCCCAGTACGGATATCTCGTTGCGGCGCTTGGCGAAAGCAAGGAAGGAGGCAAGGAAGAAGGTGCATAGGATCAGCCATGGCGACAGAATCATGTGAAGCCCCGTGTCATCGAGAACGGCAACGCCGGCCATGGCCCTGAGGACGAATCCGAGCGCTATGATGAGGCAGTCGAGGATGACCTCGCTTTTCAAACGCAGCGAATAGGCGACCTGCATCACGAGGTAGATGCTGTACGCGAGTGCAAGCCTCGGGGCGCCCGCCCATGAGACGGCAAGCACGGCAGCAGAGACGATCACCGATGCGGCGACCGCCGTTCCCACCCGCAGCCTTCCCGATGGTATCGGCCTCTGGTTCTTGGAGGGGTGCAGCATGTCACGGCGCCGGTCAACCGCGTCGTTCATCAGATAGACCGCACTGGAGAGCAGACTGAAGCCGAGAAAAGCCTCGGCGGATGCCAGAAGGGCTCCGGTTGACCACACCCTGCCGAAGATCATGGCTGCGAACACAAAGAGGTTCTTGGTCCATGATTTGGGCCTCATGCTTTCGATAAGTGCGCCCATTTCCTTCATGGGAGTATGATAGGCGTGCCGGGCATGGTTTTCAACCCCGGCTGAAATCAGCATATTCCATTCTCTTTTCCCTTCAGGGGTGGGGCTCTCTTTCGGAACCGTCATCACGGAGTTGTTGCATGAAAAAGCTGTTTGCCGTTTTGCTTCTTTTTAGCTCCCTTGCTCTGGCGGGTGAGTTCCAGGTCACTTCATGCCTCGGGAAGACCTACGGCAACACAGGCCAGATGCTTTCCGAACCCGTCTCTGTTCGGGTGCTCCACTCATCGGACTGCACGCCTGCAGCCGGAGTGCCTGTCAATTTCGTTGTTCAGAGCGGTGACGCAGAGATCAAACCGCATCCCGGTTATCTCACCATACTGCAGGACGGTCTGTCCGGTTTCGTGGTGTATACCGATTCGTCCGGCATCGCCATGGTCAACCTGGAGTTCGGCGACGAAATGGGCGAAATACTCGTCACCGCCGTCGCAGGCGACAGCGGGGGCGAACTTTCGAGGGCTTCGATCACCCTGGTTTCGATCAACATGTTCTTCATCATTTTCCAGGTCCTGGGCGGGCTTGCCATCTTCCTGATGGGCATGCAGATGATGTCGACCAACCTTCAGCAGGCGGCCGGCAACAAGATGAAAACCATCCTTCAGCGGATCACTTCGAACCGTCTCATGGGCATTGCGACGGGAGCTCTCGTCACGGCCGCAATTCAAAGTTCGAGCGCCACAACGGTGATCACCGTGGGATTCGTGAACAGCTCTCTGATGACGCTTCAGCAGGCTGTGGGCGTTGTTCTCGGAGCCAACATCGGAACCACCATCACGGGCCAGCTCATAGCGTTCAAGGTCACGGACTATGCCTACCCGATGATCGCTCTCGGCTTTGCCCTGTCATTCCTTGGACGGTACCGGTCGCACAAGCTGTGGGGCAGGGCTCTGATGGGGCTCGGCCTTCTTCTGTTGGGCATGACCGTCATGAGTGACGTTATGAAGCCCCTTAGGGCTAGCGCCCCGGTACGGGATTTCTTTGCCGGTTTCAGCACGAACCCCCTTCTTGCGGTTATGGCTGGCCCGCTTGTCACGCTCGTTGTTCAAAGCTCGAGTGCAACGGTCGGCCTGACCATGACACTGGCGGGTATCGGTCTTATCAACCTGCAGGGCGCCGTTTTCCTGGTTCTCGGCGACAACATCGGAACCACGATAACTGCACAGCTCGCCGCTCTCGGAAGCAACAGGGCTGCACGGCAGACCGCCATGGCCCACACGTTCTTCAACCTTATAGGGGCCGTCTACTTCATGCTCTTCTTCATGAGGGACGACGGCATTTTCCTTGATCTTGTGAGGCTGACTTCTTCGGAGCCGATGCGGCAGGTTGCAAACGCCCACTCCATGTTCAACATCATCAACTGCCTCGTGTTCATTCCCCTTGTGCCGCTTCTGACGAAGCTGTGCAGGATAGTCATTCCCGACGACAAAAAGCCCGTCATCGAGGGAGAGCCCGAGATCGTGCTTGACTTCAACCTTCTCGACAGCCCTGTTCTCGCCATCGACACTCTCAACCGCGAGATGGGCAAGATGGCCGAGTACTCGGGCAGATGCCTTCTCATGGCATCCGAGCACTTTCTTACCGGCCGGCACGAAGCGTCGGAGATCGTTCGAATGGAAGACAGGGTCGACATAATGCAGCGGGACATGACCGACTACGCTTCGAAGCTCTTCCAGGGGGAGCTCAGCCGGGAGCAGTCGCTCAGCCTGCCCGTCATCATCCATTCCATAAACGACCTCGAGCGCATTTCCGACCATGCCGTGAACATCATGGAAGCGCGTGCCAGGATTGCCGGAAACGACATCATGAAAGAGGTGGGGCCCCTGCCGGCGCTTGCCGTCACCGCTTCCAAGACGCTTATGGAGATGACCCGCGAGTCCGTCCGGACATTGACCAACAATGATCTTGATGCCGCCCAGAAGGTTCTTGTTCTCGAGGGGCGCATGAACAAGATCGACGAGGAAGCGCGCGAAAGGTACGGCGACGCCCTGGGTTCAAAGATGGCCAACATGACCGGCCTTGCCATACTTGATTACATAGAGTACTGCGAAAGGGCGGCAGACCACTTCACAAACATCGCCCAGTCGATGATCGGAGGGGGCATCTGGCATGGACCGGAACGGGAGCAGTGAGTTCCCGGTCGACCTCGACCGCATCGAGGAGGGGATAGCTGTGCTTCTGGCTCCGAACGGTTTCCAGTGGCATCTTCCGGCTGCCCTGCTGCCCGGGGGTGCGAAGGAGGGCATGACACTCGTCGTCACCCTGGTCACCGATCCCGAAGGCACCGGAACCAGGCACGAGCGGATAAGGCGTCTGAGAGAAGGGCTCGGGGAGAGGTGAAGGGCACTCTGTTCCTCGTTTCCACCCCCATCGGGAACCTCGAGGACATGGCGCCGAGGGCATCGAGGGTGCTTGCCGAAGCGGCCCTCGTGCTTGCCGAAGATACCCGCAGAACGATGAAAATCGTTCCCGCCGGCAGGAAGCTTGTGAGCTACAACGATGTGAACGCCAGGGGCAGGCTGCCTCTCATCGTTGCGGCCCTTGAAGCCGGCGAAACCGTGGCAATGGTCAGTGACGCAGGAACACCCGGCGTTTCCGACCCCGCTTACCGGGCGGTACAGGCTGCACTTGAAATAGGCGCCACCGTGTCCGTCGTTCCGGGTCCGACTGCGGTGACAACGGCTCTGGTGGCTTCGGGGCTGCCGACCGACAGGTTTGCGTTCGAAGGATTTTTACCCAGAAAGCCGGGTCCCCGGCGAACCAGGATCCAGGCCATGGCCATGTACACCGGCACCCTGGTCTACTTCGCAGGCCCACATCATGCCGGAAAGCTTCTCAACGAACTGCTTTCCGTTCTCGGCGAAAGAAGGTGCTGCATCGCAAGGGAGCTCACGAAAGTGCACGAGGAGTATGTCAGGGGAACACTGGGAGAACTCGCGGTGAAATACGGGGAAGTGGCGCCGAAGGGCGAGGTCACCCTTCTTGTTGCGGGAGCTGAGTCATGAACCTGGCCAGCCTTCACAAAAAAGGCAGATCGCTGCTCGCACCCCTGATCAGGCTTCTGGCATCCATCGGTGTCACGCCCGCGGCACTGACAATCGGCGGGCTTCTTGTATGTCTCGTCGCCTGCTGGCTGGTCTGGAAAGGGCTTTACTGGCAGGCCGGGCTGATCCTGACGGCAGGAAGCCTTTTCGACGCGCTGGACGGAGGCGTCGCACGGCTTACCGGAAAGGTGTCGAAGGCCGGGGCCGCGCTTGACAGCACGCTTGACCGGGTTTCCGAGTCCGCCCTGTTCATTGCCATTCTTGCGGGCAGGGCCGGCAGTGAACATGTTACCCTTCTGTATGCCGCGCCTCTGGCCATGGCGGGTTCCCTTCTGGTCAGTTATGTCAGGGCGAGGGCGGAAGGTCTTGGTATCGGGTGCGAGGTGGGTTTCTTCACCCGGACGGAAAGGCTTGTGGTGATGGTCGCCTCCCTGTTCGCAGCAGGCGTGGCGGGAAGCATCGCCATTGTCGTTGGTTGTACGGTGGTCGCACTGGGTGCATGGATCACGGCATTCCAGAGGCTGATCACGGTTTTCAGGGCGGGTTCGGGGCAACCGCTGTAGGAAATGGCTCCGACCCTGGTTTGTGGTTGAATACTACCGGAGGGCGTAATGTCCAGAAAAGTAAGAGTAGCCATCATCGGTGTGGGAAACTGCGCCAGCAGCCTGGTTCAGGGCGTTGAGTTCTACAAGAACGCCAAGGACGACGAAAAGGTTCCGGGGCTCATGCATGTGAACCTCGGCGGCCTTCATGTGAGGGATGTTGAGTTTTCCGCAGCCTTTGACATCAATGTCACCAAGGTTGGGAAAGACCTCAGCGAGGCCATCTTTGCCGACCCCAACTGCACGATCAAGCTCTGTGACGTTCCGCACATTGGTGTGACGGTACAGCGCGGCATGACCCACGACGGCCTTGGCAAGTACCTCAAACCGGTGATCAAGAAGGCCCCGGGCTCCACGGCCGACATCGCCGGGATCCTCCGTGAAACGAAGACCGACGTCGTGGTAAGCTATCTTCCAGTCGGAAGCGAAGAGGCCACGAAGTGGTACGTCGAGCAGATCCTCGATGCGGGCTGCGCCTTTGTGAACGCCATTCCCGTCTTCATCGCAAGGGAACCCTACTGGCAGAACAGGTTCCGTGAGAAGGGCCTTCCCGTCATGGGAGACGACATCAAGAGCCAGGTCGGCGCCACGATACTGCACAGGGTCCTCACCAGGCTTTTCGAGGACCGGGGCGTAAGGCTTGACCGGACATACCAGCTCAATGTGGGCGGTAACACAGACTTTCTGAACATGCTTGAACGCGAGCGGCTCGAGAGCAAGAAGATCTCCAAGACGAACGCCGTCACCAGCCAGATCCCGGGCGGGCTCTCACCCAGGAACGTGCACATCGGCCCGTCCGACTACATCGAATGGCTCGATGACAGGAAATGGTGCTACATCCGCATGGAAGGCACCACTTTCGGGAATGTTCCCCTCAACTTCGAAAGCAAGCTCGAAGTCTGGGACAGCCCCAACTCCGCGGGAGTGATCATCGACGCCGTGCGCTGCGCCAAGCTCGCGCTCGAGAACGGCCTTACGGGCGCCATCGAGGCTCCGTCTTCGTACTTCTTCAAGTCGCCTCCTGTCCAGTACTACGATGACCAGTGCAGGAAGATGACCGAGGATTACATCGAGAAGTACGGCCCTAAGGGCGAGGTGTAGGGTAGAGGGCCCGCTCCACCCTGCCTTTATGAAGGGCGTTTTCATCACCTTCGAGGGGGTGGAGGGCGCAGGGAAGACCAGCAGAAGCAAGTCGCTCTGCGCGTCGCTCGCCGCCGCAGGCTTTACGGTGAAGGCAACCCGGGAACCGGGGGGAACACCGGTGTCCGAGAGGATTCGGGACGTGCTGCTTGACAGGGGTCTCGAAACTCCGGTGGTCTGCGAGCTCATGCTGTTTCTCGCGGCAAGGGCCGCGAATGTGGACATGATGGTAGTGCCTTGGCTTGCGCAGGGATGCGTGGTGGTGGGAGACAGGTTTTCCGACGCCACGCTGGCCTACCAGGCGTACGGCAGGGGGCTTGCACTCGACGACGTAAAGGCTGCCTGTGACTTCGCGGCCTCCGGGATCGTTCCGGACATGACTGTGCTTCTCGATCTCGATCCCGAAGCCGGCCTTCAAAGGCACTCGCAGGCGGGCAGGACCCGCGACAGGATCGAGGAGGCCGGTTCCGAGTTTCACCGGAGGGTCCGGGAAGGTTACCTCGCACTTTCCCGGAGTGATCCGGAGAGGTTTGTCGTCCTCGATGGCGGAATGTCGCCGGAGAGGCTTGATGACTTGATACTTCGAAGAGCCCTTGAGGTTCTTCGTGAAAAGAACGGGGGACGGATCAGATGAAGAATCCCATTCCTTCCTGGGCGTCCGGTTTGCTGGGCACCCTTTTGCTGGCCTTCAGCGGGTTTCTTTCCGTTTCCCCGGCGGGCGCGGCCGAAACCCCCGCTTCGCGGGCCAGTTCCCTCGAGCTGTTTCTCGATGTCTACGGGCTCACCAGAAGCGCATACGTCGACACCGTTGAAAGCAGTGTACTGATCGAGGAAGCCCTTCAGGGGATGCTTCAGTCCCTTGACCCCAACAGCATGCTCCTTACACCCAGGGAGTACGAGAACCTGAGGATCCAGCTCGAAGGTTCGTTTGAAGGCGTAGGCATCACCCTGGGGCAGAGGGAGGACAGGCTGACCGTCATCTCGCCCATCGAGGGCACTCCCGCCTACAGGGCCGGGATGAAGGCGGGCGACACCATAATCACGATCGACGGCACAACCACCGAGGGCATGACCACCGACGAGGCAGTCAGCATGATCCGCGGGCCCGGCGGCACGATCGTCACGCTCGACGTTATAAGGGCGGGCATCGCCGACACCCTTGTCTTCCCGATCGAGAGGGCCATGATCGATGTGCCCTCTGTTTCAGCCCACTTCATGCTCGAGCCCGGCATCGGTTACATCAGGCTTTCCAGGTTCTCGGAAGAATCCCTTCAGGAAGTGACTGCCGCACTGGAAGACCTTCAGGGCCAGGGTGCGGACAAGCTCGTGTTCGACATCCGGTCGAACTCAGGGGGGCTTCTCAACCCTGCCGTGGAAATAGCAGACCTCTTCCTTCCCGCGGGCGCGGCGGTTGTGACAACGAGGGGGCAGGCCGTTGGCGAGCATGTCTACAGGGCGCGAAACGATGTTCTCTTTTCCGGTGAGACGGTCGTTCTTGTCGACGGAGGCAGCGCAAGCAGCTCGGAGATCCTCGCAGGAGCCCTTCAGGACCACGGCGTGGCCACTATCATCGGAAGCAGAACGTTCGGGAAGGGCTCGGTGCAGTCGCTCACCGACCTCGGTGAATACCCCGGGCTCGGCCACTACGGTGTAAAGCTCACGACGGCACGCTACTACACGCCAAACGGCAGAAGCATAGACAGGACCCTTCGTGACGACTTCATGGAGCAGTCCGCCGAGGAGGACTGGGGAATACTGCCCGACATCGCGGTTGAGCAGTCCGAGTTCGACGGGCGCCTTGTGACCGTTCTTGAGTACGAAGGGCACTTTTTCGGCTTTGCAGGCGCGTACCTGCTTGAAGACAGCATTTCGTACGATTTCTGGCCCGACGACCAGGTCGTTGCATCCTTCCTTGAATACCTGTCGGAGATCGGGGTGGAGTACTCGGCCCAGGAGGTCGAGGAGAGCAGGGATTACATCGAACGGGCCCTCCTGAGGGAGATTGCCCTTCGGGAGTGGCCGATGGACCACTACTACGAGGTTCTCACACCCAGGGACCCGTGCATAATCGCAGCTCTTGACCATCTCCGGGGGGAGGACCGGTGAGCATCAGTTTCGGAACATCCGGCTGGAGGGGGATCATTTCCCGGGATTTCACCTGGGACAGGGCCATGATGGTGGTTGACGCCATCGGGGCGTACCTTGTCGAGTCCGGGTTTCGTTCGGTCGCCGTCGGCGGCGATTGCCGCTTTCTCTCTCCCGAGCTCTCTCAGGCTTCCGCCGAGAGGCTCGCGGCATTCGGATTCGACGTGCAGCTGTCCCGGGGGCCTGTTCCCACGCCGGTTCTTTCACACGCCTGCAGGCGCGGGGGGCTCGGGGGTGTCATCAATTTCACCGCCAGTCACAACCCGCCCCTTTACAACGGCATAAAGTTCTCGCCCAGTCACGGCGGCCCTGCCGACTCGCTCGCGACCGGCAGGATAGAGGAGCTCATCCAGCTCGGTGCGCGACCGGATGAAGCGACCGGTTCCGTCTCCGTTGTCGATTTCGTCCCGCCCTACCTTGCTGACCTTGATTCCTTCATAAACACCTCGGTTTTCAGGAAGCACGACTCGCTCAGGGTGGTTTACGACGCCTTCAGCGGCGCGGGAAGCGGCGTGCTCGACAGAAAGCTTGTCGAGATGGGGGCATCGGTACGTGTGATGAACGCGGTACGCGACCCGCTTTTCGCAGGCAGGGAGCACCCCGAACCGAACGCGCAGGGGTTGAGTGACCTTTCCAGCCAGGTCGTACACAGCGGAGCCTCGCTTGGCGTTGCTACCGACGGCGATGCCGACAGGTTCGGCATTACGGACGAAAACGGCTGTTTCGTTACCCCCCACGATTTTCTTGCCCTCCTTCTCGATTACCTCGCCGCATCCGGGAAGAGCGGTGTTGCGGTGCGCTCCGTGACCACCGGGAGCCTGATGGACCGGGTGGCCGCTTCGAGGGGCATCCCCATGAAGGTGACTCCCGTCGGTTTCAAGTACCTCGGAAGCGCCATGCTCGAAGGCGGAGTCATCCTTGCCGGAGAAGAGTCGGGCGGTCTGTCGGTCGGAGGCCACGTTCCGGAGAAGGACGGCATCCTTGCCTGCCTGCTCGCGGCTGAAATCGTCTGCTCCGGGGGAGAGGGGCTTGCAGTTCAGCTTGAAAGGCTCTGGCGTACACATGGCCGGCTTTTCAACTCCCGTGTCGACCTTCCCCTGTCCCCGGAAACCCGTGACCGGATCAGAAGGGACTGGCTTGCGGGCACTCCCCGTGAGGCCGCAGGAAGGCCGGTTCTCGGGGTTGACCGCACCGACGGTGTGAAGCTTGTGCTTGGCCCCGACACGTGGGTTCTTGTAAGGCTTTCCGGAACCGAGCCCCTGGCCCGGGTTTACATCCAGTCCTCCTCCGTCGGGCTCTGTGATGAAATCGCCGGTTCCCTCTCCCGCGAATTCGGAGGCGGAGCATGATCTTCGAGGCGGAAAGCCTTTCGATAGCCTTGAACTCCCTTGAAAAAGGGCAGCGAAGCACAGGCGAGTACACGATTCAACCCTGCGGCCCATGACTGGGACATTCCGGACGGAATTCCGGCGGAAGGACCCGGGGTCCTCTCCCTTGCAGTGACGCTGTCCGGAAGCTCCATTGTAGTGGAGGGCACATTCCGCGCGCTTTTCCTCGCCGAGT
Source organism: Candidatus Fermentibacterota bacterium (assembly GCA_963845085.1). Classification (GTDB taxonomy): domain Bacteria; phylum Fermentibacterota; class Fermentibacteria; order Fermentibacterales; family JCC-6; genus UBA6080. The sequence goes on along the minus strand of CAWJQI010000005.1, from coordinate 805,773 downwards.
GTTCACGGTGTCTTGAACCCGTCGAGATACCCGTTCTGGGTGAGGTCAGGAAGGTATTCAGCAGCGACCCCGAGATGCAGGATGAGCCGGATGTGGAACCGGTATCCCATAATGATGGATGGATTAGTATATTCGACGCATTACGCGAGTCCGTAATACTGGCCATGCCCATGGTGCCCCTTTGTGATAAGGGGTGCAAGGGTTTGTGTACCGTATGCGGGGCCAACTTGAACAAGGGGGAATGCGGTCACCAGGTTGGTGAGTGATTCCCGGCACATGCAAACAAGGAGTTGATGATGCCCGTACCAAAAAGAAGATGTTCCTCGACAAGGAGGGACAAGCGCAGAACCCACTGGAAGCTTGTTGCAGGCTCCATAAGCAACTGCCCCCAGTGCGGAGAACCCCGTATCCCCCATCGCGTCTGCAGGCACTGTGGATTTTACGATGGTCGCATGGTGACCAGACCCGCGGAAGAGTAGCGGGTTTCCCAGTTGCCGGAGGCTCCCCTTGTCTGACAGTGTGGTCATGGCCCTTGATGCAATGGGCGGTGACCACGGCCCGGGGGTGGTTGTAGAAGGGGCGGTCAGGTTTTTTGACGAGATGCCCAAGGCCGTTCAAAAGGGCGTCTCGGTTATTCTCACGGGAGAGCGCGACACACTCTCCCGGCTGTTGAGCAGGTCGGGCGGGCACAAGCTTCCCATCACCATCCATCATGCATCACAGGTTGTGGGCATGGACGAGCATCCTTCCCAGGCCCTTCGCAGCAAACCCGACAGCAGCCTCATGGTCATGGCGGCCCTTCAGAAGGACGGAACGGCCCATGGCATGGTAAGCCCCGGAAACACCGGGGCCATGATGGCCGCGAGTGTGCTGGCCCTGGGAACCATCCCGGGGATACAGCGCCCTGCCATCGCAGGCTCACTGCCCACCGTGAACAACCCCTCCATTCTCCTCGACCTCGGCGCAAATGTTGACTGCAAGCCCGAACAGCTTTTCAGATTCGCGTACATGGGCAGCGTCTACAGCCGTGAGGTCTTCGGAGTGAAAAACCCGAGGGTCGCACTGCTGAACGTGGGCACCGAGCCAACGAAGGGAACCCCCACAATCCAGGCGGTGTTCGAGAAGCTCATGCTTTCGCCGCTCAACTTCGTTGGCAATCTCGAGGGGGACGGCATACTCAAGGGCGAAGCGGATGTTGTTGTCTGTGACGGCTTTGTCGGGAATGTTCTTCTGAAGTTCACGGAATCCGTAACCTCCCTGGTCGGAGGGGCGCTCTACCTCGAAATGAAGCGCCACTGGGCCTCGAGGTTCGGCTACCTTTTCATGAAGCCCTCGTTCAGCCAGCTCTGGAAAAAGCTCGATACCGCTGAATACGGGGGCGCCCCCCTTCTCGGGCTCAACGGCGTATCGATCGTGGCCCATGGCAGCTCCAGCTCGCACGCCATCAGAAACGCCCTCAAGGTCGGAGTCGATTTCCGCAGAACGGGCGCAGTGGAAAGAATCAGAAACAGCATGTCTGAACTCATCGCAAAGGAAATGGCAAGTGAACAATAGGCAGTCTTACATTGTGGGAACGGGGCACTGCGTCCCATCCCGGATACTCACGAATGCCGACCTTGAGCGTATGGTTGACACCAGCGACGAATGGATTACCACCCGCTCCGGAATCAAGGAACGGCACATAGCAGAAGCCTCCCAGGCAACATCGGACCTGTCCGTCGAGGCGGCGCGCGCAGCGATCGAAGCCGCCGGCTGGAAACCATCCGATGTTCAGGCCGTGATCGTTGGAACGGTCACACCCGACTTCGTTTTCCCCTGCACCGCAGCCATCATTGCGAACAGGCTCGGCCTCGACAACGTTCCCTGCTACGACTTCGAGGCGGGCTGTACCGGGTTCATCTACGGGCTCATACAGGCAAGGGCCCTCATCCTCTCCGAAACCCTGGACAGGATACTCGTGATCGGCGGCGAGATACTCACGCGCATCACCAACTGGGAGGACAGGTCATCCTGCGTTCTCTTCGGCGACGGCGCGGGTGCGGTCGCGGTGAGCAGCCAGGGGCCGGGCGGGCTTCTCGGAGGCTGGCACTGGGGCGCGGACGGCTCACTCGGTGCCCTGCTCAAAATGCAGGCCGGGGGCTCGAGGGAACCGGCCACTCCCGAGAACCTTGCCCAGCACAAGAACACGATCTACATGGAGGGCGGGGAGATATTCAAGAACGCCGTGCGCGCCATGCGTGACTCGGCCCTTCTCGCACTCGAAAAAGAGGGCATCACCCGCGAGGAGGTCGACCTCCTCATTTCCCACCAGGCGAACGTGCGCATCATCGACGCCACTGCCAGGGCTCTCGGCCTTCCCTCCGAGAAGGTTTTCGTCAACATCCACAAGTACGGCAACACCTCAAGCGCCTCGATCCCCATTGCGCTCGACGAGGTTGTCAGGGGTGGGATGGTCAAACCCGGCATGAACCTGGTGCTGGCGGCATTCGGCGCCGGCCTGACATGGGCGGGAATGGTGATACGGTGGAAATGACGGCCGAGCTTCGTACGGCCGTTGTAACCGGGGCCGCACGCGGCATAGGGCTGTGCATATCCCGCAGGCTTCTCGCCGCGGGATGGGAGGTGGCGGGCTGCGACGTTTCCGAAGACACGCTTCGAAGCGCCGCCCGGGAACTCGGGGCGGGCTTCCACCCGTTCACCATGAATGTGGCCGATGCCGACAGCGTGAACGCCACCGTTGCCGAGATTTCGAAAAGCCTCTCCGGGATCCGGTGCCTTGTGAACAACGCGGGCATAACCCGCGACAACCTTCTCCTCCGCATGGATGCCGCAAGCTGGGATTCCGTGATCGCGGTCAATCTGACAGGCGCCATGAACGTCACGAGGGCTCTGCTTCGAACCCTGCTTCGGGCGACTGATCCTTCCATCATCAACATAGCATCGGTGGTGGGGATGACCGGAGCTCCCGGGCAGACCAACTACGCTGCAAGCAAGGCAGGGTTGATCGGTTTCACCAAGGCCCTCAGCCGTGAGGTTTGTGCAAAGGGCATCAGGGTCAACGCGATCGCCCCCGGTTTCATAGAGACGGAAATGACCGCGGTTCTTCCGGAAGAGGTCCGCGGCGATTACCTTCGAAGGATTCCAATGGGGCGCCTCGGCTTCCCCGACGATGTCGCGGATGCGGTCGTCTTTCTTGCAGGACCGGCTTCGAAGTATATTACAGGTGTTGTACTTCCCGTTGATGGCGGCCTTACCACATAGAAAGGACATAAAATGTCACTTGAGAACCGTGTTACCGAGATAATCGTGAATAAGCTTGGTGTAAAGGCCGAAGAGGTTACACCCGAAGCCCACTTCGTCACCGACCTCGGCGCCGACTCGCTGGACCAGGTCGAGCTTATGATGGATTTTGAAGATGCCTTCGACCTCAAGATCTCTGACGAGGAAGCCGGCAAGCTTCAAACAGTGGGAGCAGTTATCGATTTCCTGAAGGCCAAGGGCATTTCCGTCTAAAGGGAGCCTTTGCCGGCAGACAGTCCCGGCGCCGCGCCCATAGTGCGGCGCCGGGCTGAATACAGCGGAGGAGACCAATCTTGTCCCACAGACGAGTCGTTGTAACGGGTCTTGGTGTTCTTAGCCCCATCGGCGTCACACCACTTGAAGCGTGGAACAACGCCCTGAATGGAAAGAGCGGGATCGGGCGGATCACCCTGCTTGATCCAACCGACTTCACCAGCCAGATAGCGGGCGAGGTCAAGGGTTTTGATCCGGTCGCCCATTTCGGGGTGGCCGAAGCCAGAAAGTGCGACAGGTTCACCCAGTTCGCCAGGGTTGCCTCGCTCAATGCCTGGAATGACGCCGGGTTCGCCGACACTCCCCCCGATCCTGAACGGGTGGGGGTCATTCTTGGAAGCGGCGTGGGAGGCATAGGCACATTCGAGGATCAGATGAGGATCGCCGCGGAGAGGGGTCCGAGGCGTATCAGTCCGTTCTTCGTTCCCATGATGATTTCGAACATGGCATGCGGTCAGGTCGCAATAGACCTCAACGCAAAGGGCATCAATTTCTGCACCGTCACCGCATGCGCAAGCAGCGGTCATGCCATGGCTGCGGCCCTCGATGCCATTCGTCTCGGCAGGGCCGACGTGATACTCGCGGGGGGAAGCGAGGCTCCGGTCACCTTCATGGCGCTCGGAGGGTTCTGCGCCCTCAAGGCCCTTTCCACCGGCTGCAATGACAGACCCACCGAGGCCTGCAGACCGTTTGACCGTGACCGCGACGGATTCGTGATGGCCGAGGGCGGCGCCATTCTGATCCTCGAAGAGCTTTCACACGCCAGGGCCCGCGGCGCCGAGATCATCGCCGAGATTGCAGGCGCCGGCATGACCTGCGACGCCTATCACATCACAGCCCCGGCGGAAGGCGGCGACGGCAGCAGAAGGGCCATGACCCTCGCCATGCGCGACGGCTGCATCAACCCTGAGTCGGTGGGTTACATCAACGCTCACGGAACGTCCACGCAGCTCAACGACGTGAACGAGACCATTGCCATTATCAACGCGCTGGGCGCCGAGAACGCCCGCCGGGTGATGGTGTCTTCAACAAAGTCGGTCCACGGGCACATGCTGGGCGCTGCGGGTTCGATGGAAGCCGCCCTTACCTGCCTGGCCCTGAAGAACGGCGTCGTGCCGCCGACAATCAACCACGTGAACCCCGGGGAAGGCTGTGTGCTCGACTACGTGCCGGGTACGGCCCGGGAGGCTGAGATCGAGTATGCCCTCAGCAACTCGCTTGGATTCGGCGGGCACAACGTGACCCTCGCCTTCCGGAAGTTTACAGGCAACTGACGGCCCGGCAGGCATCAGAGCCGAAATCGGAGGAACAGTATGGACTACATGCTCAGTGAAGATCTGGCGGCGATCCGGGAGATCTGCGGCGAGATCGCCGAAAAGCACATCCGCCCCGTGAGGGCGCTTCTCGACGAGGAGAACAGGTTCCCCCGCGAGATCATGGGAGTTCTCGCCAAAAGCGACCTCTTCACGATCTACATCCCCGAGGCCTATGGCGGGACCGGCATGGGCAGCCTTGCCCTTTGCGTTGCCACGGAAGAGCTCAGCCGGGCGTGCAGCGGGGTGGCCGTTTCTTATGCGGCCAACGCCCTGGGCGCAATGCCGGTCATCCTGTTCGGCACCGAAGAGCAGAAACAGAAGTTCCTGCCCCCGCTCGCGTCGGGCGAGAAGCTCAGCGCCTTCGCCCTCACCGAATCAGGTGCGGGAAGCGACGCTGCAGGGGTCAAGACAAGGGCCGTTCGCGACGGCGATCATTACATCCTCAACGGCACAAAGCAGTGGATCACAAACGGCGGCGAAGCCCAGATATACACCGTCATCGCCATGACCGATCCCACCAGGGGCGCGAGGGGTGCTTCCGCATTCATCGTTGAAGAGGGAACGCCCGGTTTCAGTTACGGCAAGAAGGAAGACAAGATGGGCATCAGGGCAAGTTCGACCCGCGAGCTCATCTTCGAGGATTGCCGCGTACCGGCCGGGAACCTCATTTCGAGGGAGGGAATGGGTTTCGTGGTTGCCATGAAAACCCTTGACAACAGCAGACCGGGGGTTGCGGCGCAGGCTGTGGGGATAGCGCAGGGCGCGCTCGATGAAGCCCTGGTTTACGCCTCCCAGAGGCGGCAGTTCGGCCAGCGCATCGACAGCTTCCAGGGGATCCAGTTCATGCTCGCCGACATGGCTACATCGATCGAAGCGGCAAGGGCGCTCACCTATTCCGTGGCCAGGATGATCGACGCCGGAGTCGGCAGGTTCGAGAAGGAATCCGCCATGGCGAAGGTGTTTGCGAGCGACATGGCAATGAAGGTCACCACCGATGCGGTCCAGATCCTCGGCGGGTACGGCTACATGAAGGAGTACCCGGTCGAGAAGATGATGCGCGACGCCAAGATAACCCAGATTTACGAGGGCACGAACCAGATCCAGCGCATGGTCATCGCCGGTGCCCTCATCAAGGAAACCGCAGCGGGAATGAGGTAGCCGTTGAAGTTCGTGGTGGCGGTCAAGCAGGTTCCCGATACCGCTGAGGTCCGGATTGACCATGAAAGGGGCACCCTCATTCGTGACGGTGTGCCCAGCATTCTGAACCCGTTCGACGCCTACGCCCTCGAAGAGGCGCTCAGGTGGAGGGACTCACTGGGCGGAACGGTAACTGTCATTACAATGGGTCCCCCCCAGGCCGGGGCGGTTCTCACCGAGGCCGTCTCCATGGGTGCCGATGATGGCATACTTCTCACCGACAGGGCTTTTGCCGGCAGTGACACCTGGGCCACCAGCCACACCCTTGCCGAGGCTGTGCGCAAGCTCACGGGCGTCGACGCCGTATTCTGCGGAAAGCAGGCCATCGACGGCGACACCGCCCAGACCGGCCCCGGGATCGCCGCATCACTCGGCTGGCCGCAGGCGACCTTCGTCGGGAGGGTCAGGGAGATGACACAGGGGCGCATGGTGTGCGAAAGGTTCGTTGAGAACGGTGTACAGGTTCTTTCCGTCGAGCTGCCGGCCGTGATCACGGTTCTGAAGGACGCGAACGTTCCCCGCATTCCGTCGCTCAGGGGAAAGATGAAGGCGCGCACCTTCAAGCCGACCCTTTGGGGTGCCGGCGACCTCAGCCTGACCCCGGGCGAAACAGGCCTCGAAGGCTCGCCGACAAAGGTTGTAACAACGGCCACCCCGGCAGCCCGTACGGGCGGAAGCATCCACAGGGGCACTCCTGAAGAGCTTGCATCGATAATGGCCGACCTTCTTCTCGGGAAGGAGGATCAGCCATGACCGGAAGGCTCGAGATAATCCCGGAAAAGTGCGTGGGTTGCGGCGCCTGCCTTTCAAGCTGCCCTGTCGGCGCACTTTCCGTTGTCGACAGGAAGGCGGTTGCATCGGATTCGTGCAACCTCTGCGGCATGTGCGTCAACTCGTGCCCGCTCGACGCGATAGTGCTCCATCATGTCATTGGTTCTTCCGTGGGGCTTTCCGGGTATGCCGGCATAATGGTCGTGGCTGAACTGAGAGACGGCTGTCCCGACCGGAGCACCCTCGAGCTTCTCGGAGAGGCCCGCAGGCTGTCGGGCGGGAGCAAGCGCGTGACCGCTCTTCTGTCCTGCCATGAACCCGGCGGCATCCCTGCCGTTCTCATCCAGTCCGGTGCGGACAGGGTGCTTGCAGCTGTTCACCCCGCCCTCGGGCATTATCTCACCGAGCCATTCGCAGCCGTTCTGGCAGCGGCCGTCGATCACGACAAACCGGAGATAGTGCTTGCCGCAGCCACCACCCAGGGCCGCGACCTCATGCCGAGGGTTGCGAAAATGCTCGACACGGGTCTCACTGCCGACTGCACCGAGCTTCGTATTGACGATGCGACCGGCCTTCTCATGCAGACCAGGCCCGCGTTCGGCGGCAACATCATGGCCACGATCGTATGCGACAGGACTATGCCGCAGATGTCTACGGTGCGTCCCGGCGTCATGAAGCGGCTCGAGCCCGACGCTTCGCGGACCGGCGAGATCGTTCTTCTCCCTGTCGACGACACCATGATGAAAAGCCGGACCAGCCTTGTCGAGTTCATCCCCACGGGTGGAACCGAAGTTGACCTGACCGAGGCTGAAACGATCGTGTCGGGCGGCAGGGGAATGAAGGGCCCGGAGAACTATGAAATGCTCCATCAGCTTGCCGCGCTCCTGGGCGGCAGCGTGGGCGCCAGCAGGGCGGCGGTCGATTCGGGCTGGATCCCCTATCCGAACCAGGTCGGGCAGACCGGCAAGACGGTTCAGCCCAAAAGGTACATTGCGGTCGGCATCAGCGGGGCTGTGCAGCACAGGGTGGGGATGCAGTCGTCCGACGAGATCTTCGCCGTGAACCGCGACCCCGACGCTCCCGTGTTTACCTTCTCAAACCACGGTTTCGTTGGCGACCTGTTTGAGATAATTCCGGCCCTCATCAACGAGATCAAGCGACGCAGGGGCATTTGAGGTGAACCTTTCAGAGCCGGCCGCTTCGGTCTTCGAGGCGGTCGGCGTTATTCATGTGCACACCACGCGTTCCGACGGCCGTCTCGAGCCCGGGCCCATCCTTGACCTTGCGGACCGGGCAGGGCTCGACTACCTTTGTTTCAACGACCACAACACCCTGGCTCTCGCCGGTGAAGGCTGGCACGGCAAACGGCACGGCGGCGTGCTATCCATTGTGGGTGCCGAGCTTCAGCACACGGACAGGAAGAGCCACTTCCTGGTCTTCGGAGCAACCGGGCTGAAGGCCGGCGGGCACATTCTCGCACAGCTCGAGGCGGTGAAGGCCGACGGCGCGGTTGCCGTGGTCGCGCATCCGTGCGAGGTGCGCCCCAACATCCCGTTTATCGGGGGTTACCCGTGGGGGTTCGGCCCGCATCCCCTGCTCGACGGGGTGGAGACGTGGAACTGGATGAGCATCTGGAAGGGCGGCGTTTCACCATTCTCCATCGGTCGCAGGCTGGACGAACCCGACGGTTATGTGAGGCATCCCGACCCCGGGGCCGTGAACCTCTGGTTCCGGGTGGGCGGCTGCGCTACAGGCGGAGCGGATGCCCACGGCCACAGGATACTCTTCAGGAACGTGTTTTCATACCGATTCCTTTTTGAGAGGGTCAGAACCCACCTTCTTCTGGACAGGCCGTTCACCGAGCCTGCGCAGCTCGTGCAGGCGCTGAGGGAGGGGCGCTGCTTCATCAGCAACGCCCTGGCAGGCGATGCGAGGGGATTTCGCGCGGAAACCTCCGGCGGCGTTCTTCGCATGGAACTTCCCAAAGAAGGGTGGGTTACCATCAGGGCGGAGCATGGCGCCCCGGTTCACTCACCGCTTCTGTGCGCCGGAAGCCATGAGTTCAGGATTGCCGCGGGATCGGTGCACATCGAGGTTTACAGGGGCGGCAGAACGTGGATTTCGTGTTCCATCCCCTCGAAGAAAGGTTGAGAGTTGAGAAAGGCATTGCCCTTCATCCTGATGCCGCTTCTGCTGGCCTGGGCCGACCCGATCGATACGGCCCTCGATTTTCTTTCCGCACTCGAACATGCCGACGGCGCAGCGGTGACGGGCCTGCTGTCACACGACATGTCGCTTCGGCTCGATGAGGTGTTCTCCCAGCTCGCGCTTCTGGGCGCGGACAACCCCGACATGCTCGCCGCCGCCCTTGCCAGGTTCGGGGGAAGGCTTGCTCCCGAAGACCTGACCGTCCTCACCCGCGATGAGATCATCGGAAAGCTGCTCGAGGGAAGAACCTTTCCCCTCGAGGCCGACATAACAAGGGAAAACGCCGTGCTCGAGGGCAGGAATGCCACCGTGGTCCTCGATTTTACAGGCGGTGGTTCCATCTCCTTCAGAATGGTATGGGAGGAAAGCACCTGGAAGATCGCAGACACGAGCCTGCTGACCCAGATGCTGTTCTAGCCTAGTCCCTGGTGTTTTCTATGTCCAGCGTGTTTCTCAGGATGGCCAGGATGGAGTGGTTGGGCACCACATAGTATTTCGCGCCTTCGATCTGGATCTCGAAGGCCGAGTTCATCACGTAAAGAACGAAATCGCCCTTCTCCACCTGAAGGGGCATGAACCTGACCTCTGAGGCTTTCACCGGCTTCCAGGGTTCCGAATCCGATGGCTCGCTGCCCGGAGCGAGCGGATAGCCCGGCCCGACGGCCTCGACCCAGCCTCCCGAGACCTTGCGGCTGTCCTGTGCGGAATCGGGCAGGTAAAGGCCCGAATCGGTTCGCATCCCGGGGGTGGGCGGGCTTACAAGAACCCTGTCGCCCGTAACGATGAGCTGCCTGTCACCAATGTACATTGAACCTGACATATTCTCCCCGTCGGCTGATGGCGGAGGACCGGGGATTCGAACCCCGATGGGCATAGCCCGGCGGATTTCAAGTCCGCTGCCTTACCGTTAGACTAGTCCTCCGCGCGAGTGGAAATCTACGCCATGGGCCGCGGCCGGTCAAAGGCAGGGAGGCATTTCCTTTATGAAGGAAGAGTACGAGATCAAGTTCAGGGTCGGGAATTTCGAGGACCTGCTCCGGGTTTTTGCCGATGCCGGCGCCGAACCCCTCGGAAGCGAACCCGAGACAAACGTTCTTTTCGACACGCCCGAGGGTTCCCTTCACGCGATGGGCGTTTTGCTTCGGTTGAGGCAGACGGCTGGGGGCGTTCTTCTCACGGTCAAGCAACCCATCGCCTGCAGGGTGGTCAAGGGCCGCCGCGAGCACGAGACGCGGCTGGATATCGGCCTCGAAGAGGCGGGGAGACTGCTTTCGGCCCTTGGGTACAGGCAGGTCATGACATACGGCAAGGAGAGGGAGAGCTGGAAGCTTCCCTGCGGCGTCATTGCCTGCCTCGACACACTTGTCGTTCGGCAAGTACATCGAACTCGAGGGCGATAGCCCCGAAGCCGTGCTGACAGCCGCCGAGAGGCTTGGTTTTTCTGTCGGGGAGGGCATTTCGGAGGGTTACCCCGGGCTTCAGAAACGGTTGGAGCCTTGACGGATGACGGCGCGATTGGCATAAACCGCCCTGTCTGTACTCGATACAAGCACGGTTATATTGTTGGAAAGAGGATTGAATGAGCAACCGTACCGTTGAGGAGCGCCGTCTCAAGACGGACATACACATGAAGAACGCCCTGCGCGCTGAACTCAGCCGCAGCCTTTTGCAGCTCCACGTCTGGCAGGAAAGGCTTCACGAGCTGAGGAACACCCGTCGCAGCAGGAAGCTCACCGAGACCGTGGCCCGCTACGCCGAGTACGTGAACGACCTCAGGGAATACATCGCCCCCATACTCAGCGATCTCGAGGTCAGGATACAGTCCGAGATGAAGTTCAGCGAGACCGAGATCTCCCAGTTCAAGGCCGAGGTCCAGGAGGAAACCACACAGGCCGAAGCCGCCCGCGCAGCTTTCCAGCAGGCAAGGGCCGCCCTCGAAAAGCTTCAGGGTGACGAGAATACCAAGCCGGAAGAGCTGAACACGGCGCGCGAAGCCTACAGGAAGGCCTTCAGGACATTCAAGCTCGAGAAGCGCCAGCTCAAGGACGCCACCGTCGAACTCTCCAGCGAACTGGTGGACCGTGAGATTTTCATTGCGGAACTCAAGCGGATCATGGTGGAACGGTCCTTCGTGACGGGATAGATCTTGGAGATCTATCCGCGTAAAAGGATTACCGGCAGGGCTCTGTTGACTTCAGGGCTCTGCCTTCTCTTTTCACTTCCCCCCATCACAAGGGGCAGGCTGTTGTGGCTTGTTCCGGTGATCTGGCTTGCCGGCGCCGCGCACTTCGTCCTCTTCCTTCGCAGGTACAGGGTCCGCCTCGCACTTCGAAAAAGGGGGCTTCCGGCTGAGCTGAGGGGTTTCCTCGAGGAAAGGGTCTCATTCTACCAGGCCCTCTGCCCCGGGGACAAAAGGGATTACGAGACGCAGATCGCGGTATTCCTCGCGGAACACAGGATCACGGGAGTGGGCGGGGTCGAAGTCACGCCGCTCATAAGGGTTCTTGTTGCCGCCACGGCGGTAAGGCTTGTTTTCCGCCGCCCCGCCTGGGAGTTCCATGACTTCGGAGAGATTCTGATCTACCCGGGGGCTTTCACCACCGACGGTACGTACTCGGTCACCGCGCCGGAAACGGATGCAGCCGGAATGGTTCACTCGCAGGGAGGGGTGATCCTGTCGCTGCCGCACCTGATGCGCGGATTCGAGGCCGACAATGACGGTTTCAATGTGGGTTACCACGAGTTCGCACATGTCATAGACGGGATACGGCCGGACGGTGTTCCCGGAAGGCTCGACCTGGGCGCATACAGACCGTGGATAGACGTAATGCAGCGGGAGTTCGAGAAGGTGCACCGGGGCAGGTCGTTCCTCAGGAACTACGCCGGAACGAACCCCGCCGAGTTCTTCGCCTGCGCGGTTGAGTACTTTTTCGAGAAGCCTCTTCAGATGCTTGAAAGGTCTCCCGAGCTTTACGGGCAGCTCAGTGCGTTCTTCAATCAGGACCCGGCCCGGTGCCCGTCAGTTTCCCCGACGAACCTGGAACCGAGAGAGGAATGCCCTGCCTGCACTGCGGGCAATCCTCCTGGGAAAAGCTCTCCGCCCTGACGCAGAGCAGCGATTTCACCGGTACCCCCGGATCGAAGGAACCGCCTGTCCGGTCCACAAGAAGCGACACCCCTCCGACAGTGGCGCCCGCCCCGGAAAGGGTCTGGATCGATTCCATGACGCTGCCGCCGGTGGTCACCACATCCTCGACAAGGAGCACCCTCGAGCCCTGCACGAGGGAGTGGAACCCCGGCCTGACCGTCATGACACCGGCCGCGTCGCGCTGGAGGAACGCGAACGGCAGCCCCATGTGGTATGCGGCGGCGAACCCGAAGACTATGGCGCCGTACGCGGGGGCACAGACCAGGTCGAACCTGTCCGGCGTCCAGAGAGCGGCGGTGAGCCGCCCGAGTTCCATGGTGAGTTCGGGCCGGCCCGCTATTCTGATCTTCTCGAAGTAGACCGATCCGTGTCTGCCCGACGTATACCGGAAATGCCCTTCGAGCAGGGCATCGCACCGGCGCAGAATGTCCATTACAGCTTCAGCCATTCCAAGCCTTTCCAAAGGATGACAGGTCCTGACTATTGGAAGTTGAACGGGAACTGAAGAACAAGGGGACCCTCGTTCTCGTCTACGCTGCCGAAGCGCCATGTGGCAATGGCCCTTACAAGCTCGAGCTCGAACGCCTGGTTGTACATGGTGGAGTTGAGGATGGCCACGTCAGTCACCCTCCCGCTGGGCTGGATGACCATCTCGACCTCGACGGTGCCTGCAAGGAGAGGGTCGGTCCTGAGGTGTTTGTTGAAGATGTAGCGCACCTGGTTCTGCTTGGCGGACAGAACCTCCATTATCTCGTCTCCCGATCTCGACGAGTAACCCTGGTCCTGGCCCGACTCGCCAACGGGCTGACCGCCGACGTCGGTGAACACCATTACGTGCCCAACGGTTTCCTCGGCCCTGACCGGCAGACCCGACTGGGCAAGGCCGATGAGCTCGGACGAACCGGATGAGCCGGCATAGACGGTGGCCTGCCCGGAGTTCTCGCTCTCAAGCGACCCCGAGCTGGCGATGGTAGTCATGTCGATTCCCTGCCCGGTCTGCATGAGGGCGGCAATCAGCTCTTCTGTGGAGCGGGGCGTAACCGGCGCGGCGCTGTCGGGGGATGCCGCAGACCCTGCTTCGGAAACGGTGGTTGACGACTGCCCGGAACCGTTCTCGACCTCGGCCTGCTGCCCTGCTTCAGGCTGGGCTGCGCCCGCGTCAGGTCCCGTTGCAGTTTCGGCGGAGGCGATCGCGGTCGTTCCGGGGATGTCGAGGGAGAAGTCGAGCGTGTGGCTGAAGCCCGGCCGGGCCGTGAGAAGCAGGCTCTCGGTCTCGTAGCCCACCTGGTAAACGCTGATGCTGTAATCCCTGCCGCCTACAAGGCCCTCGACGAGAAGAGGTGTGACGCCGAGAAGCTGATCGTCCAGCGTTACAAGAGCCCCGTCGGGAATGCTTCTGATCATCGCCGTGGCGATGTTGGCGTCACGGACCTGGGCGAGCAGCTCACGCAGACGCGGGTTGGCCCTGGGGCCGAGGTCGTAATAAACGTCGAGAACAAGCAGCCTGGAGTAGGCGTAACTTGCGCTTTCCATGTTTCCCATGGCGTAGTAGGCGCTTCCGAGCCTGTCCCAGGCTCTCAACTCCTCGTCCATGGACAACTGGCCTTCACTGAGCAGTTCCTCAAGGCTGAGAATGGCTCCGGGAATATCACCCATTTCGTAAAGTGAAATGGCATTGTCTACGGTTGAACCCGTAGATGACGTTATCAGAAACATTGCCAGAAACTGAAGCAAGTTCCCTCCCAACGGCCTTTCCCAACACATGTACACTGCACGGCCGGAACGTCCACGTCAACGGCCGTCACCCGTTGTACACCGGTGCGCCCGAAACATTCCGGGCTTCCGGGGGTAAGGATGGCATGGGACTGAACCCCTGCGGTGAACCTGTGCGTTGCCGCAAGCTTTGGCGGCACGGCCGGGGGGTTCGGGGGTTTTCTCCGGTGCCCGGGCAAAAAGGTTGACGCGGAAGGCCGGGCGTGCCATTGTCCCGATGTGCCATGACGTGAAAGGATGCCGACGTGAAAGAAACAGCGCTGAGAAAAGGCCTGCCTGTTTTGCTCTGTGCCTTTCTTGTGCTAACGGGCTGCCTTTTCAGCCCCGATAACGACCCCAACGAGAATCCGCCGCCGGTTTACTACGAACCCGCCGACAGCGCCTGGAAGGTGGTCGCCAACCTCCAGACCGCATACGTGAACCGCGACCACGAAAATTACATGAACTGCTTCCGCGACGATTTCGAGTTCCACCTTCTCGAAACCGACTGGGCCGACTACAACGGCGACGGCATAACCGACACATACTGGGGGCTCGATTCCGAAGACGAGTTCCACCTGAACATGTTCAACGCGGTCGAGCAGATCGAGCTCACATTCACCGGAACCAACTATACCCCTGGATGGGCGACCCGACCGGTGTAGCCCATTGCCTTCCGCGCAACTTCGACCTCAAGGTATACACCGATTTGAGCGGTCCCGGCGGCCAGCCCTCGGGCTACAGGGCTTCAGGCGAGGCTCTGTTCATCTGCAGGCCCGACACCTCCGACGGGGAGTGGTACATCTGGCAGTGGTTCGACCAGTCCGAGATCTGACGGGGCGGCACCGCACTCCGTGAGGCTTCTCTCCACCATCGTCATTCTTGCACTGTCGGGCGCCCCATCCGAAGGGGCGCCCCTGCGTTACTGGGTCTTCTTCTCCGACCGCGGTCCCATGGTCGGGCAGAGGCTTGAGGCCGAGAGTGCCCGGATCGCGGGCGGGCCTTCAGCTTCCAGAAGGGCCGCCGCGGGCGTTCTTCAGGCCGACCAGTACGATCTTGCGCCATTCCGTGAATACACGGCCCTTGTTGAAACAGCGGCCGGAACCCCGCTGACCGGCGTTTCCCGCTACCTGAACGCGTGCAGCGTTGTGCTCGACGAAGCATCACTCGCCTCCGTCCGCGCCCTGCCCTGCGTGGCCATGGTGCGCCCGGTGGCAGCGTCAACGTACGGCCCCGGTGAATGCAGCTCCGAACCCGATCCCCACGGGCTGTCACTGGGGCAGCTCGATCAGGCCGGCATCACAGGCCTCCATGAACGGGGCTTTCTCGGTGAGGGCGTGCTCGCAGGCGTTCTTGACTCAGGTTTCGAGCTTGACCACCCCTGCTTCTCCGGCACCGATGTAGTGAGTGCCTGGGATTTCGTCAGCGGCGACGGCATCGTGGGATACGAAGAGGGGGATCCCGAGACCACTGGCGACCACGGCACGAGGGTGTTCTCGATTATCGCCGGGGATGAACCCGGACTCTACGTCGGGGGCGCTCCGGATGCCTCGTTCCTTCTTGCCAGAACGGAAGACACTGGAGACGAGTACCAGCAGGAGGAGGACTTCTGGGTCTACGGCCTGGAGTGGTGCGAGCAGGGCGGCGCACTCATCGTGAGCAGCAGCCTCGGCTACATCAACTGGTACGAGCCCTGGCAGATGGACGGCAACACTGCCGTGACGACAGTGGCCGCCGACATCGCCGCCTCAAGGGGGCTCATCGTGGTAAACGCCGTGGGGAACGAGGGGCCTGATCCCACAACGCTCGTCGCTCCCTCCGATGGTGATTCGGTTTTCGCGGTTGGCTCGGTGAACAGCCTGGGCGCTGTTTCAACCTATTCAAGCCGCGGCCCGACGGCTGACGGCAGGATCAAACCGGACGCGTGCGCAAGGGGTGAACAGACGGTTTTCGCCAACCTTTCCGGAGGTTATTCGTCCGGCAACGGAACATCCTTCGCCACACCGATAGCAAGCAGCGCGTTCATAGCGCTCAGGCAGGCCCACCCGGAATGGTCCGTGATGAGGATCGCCGAAGCCCTGAACGCCACTGCATCACGATCCGATTCGCCCGACAACGACTTCGGCCGGGGGATAATCGACGCAACCGCCGCGTTGTTTCACAGGTCCGTCGTCGGCAGGGTGCGCCGCTCCGATACCGGAGAGGCCCTGTCCGGTTACACCGTCGAGGTCGGCGGAGGCGGTGACGCCGTTGCAGCGGTCACCAACGGAATGGGATGGTTTGCCGTTGAACCGGGTTTCCTGGGCGGGTTCACGGTCACAGGCGCCTTCGGCCAGTGGGGGGTCCCCATCCCGGTACAGGGAACGCTCGGTGAGGACGGGATCGAAGTCGAGCTTTTTGTGAACCCCGGCAGCCCGACCGGCCTTGAACCTTCGGTGTTTCCGAACCCTTCCACCGGAACTGTCTACGTCGGTTTCGATGTTGTTCAGGGGCCATCCGACGCCGTTCTCAGTATTTTTTCACTCGATGGTGCGCCGGTGTTTTCGCAATCAAGGAGCAGCCTTCCGACAGGCACGTACAGGGCGCCCCTTCCCGGCGAGGCCTTTTCATGGAACGGCCATGATCCCGGCGGGACATCGGTTGCGTCGGGAGTGTACATGGCGGTTCTCTCCGTAGGCGGAGCGGTTCACCAGCTCAGCTTCGTCCTCGTCCGATGACAGGCCCGCTCATGAAGACCGCGCGATACCTCATACCCGTCGCCGTGCTGGCTGCTCTCATTGCAACGGGGCTTGTCGACATTTCCTCGCTTCCCTGGCGCAACGGTGACTTCCAGGTGAGTCTTGCCGTCGTTCTCGTTTACCTTGCCTGGTCCGCGACCGGCGGGGGCGGGGAAGGCGCCGACCGCACGGCAATCTACACCGTTCTGCTGGTAAGCGCCGTCGATGCCCTGTTCCTTCGCCTCACGGCGTTCAGTGGTCTCATGCCGCTGAGGTGGGCGGGCGTTGTCATCCTTGCCGCCGGTTCCGTCCTGCGCTTCGTGCACGGTGGCGACGTCGGGAGATACCGTGCGGGCAGGGTGATGCAGCTTTTCGGCCTTCCCCTCGGGCTGGGAACCATTGCAGGCCTCGTTGTGGCAGCATTTCCCGGCCTGGTATTCGCGCTGAAGGAAGACCTTCCGGAATGAAGGCCCTGGTCCAGCGGGTGAGCAGCGCTTCCGTGACGGTTGAAGGCTCGGTCAGCTCATCCATCGGAAGCGGCCTGCTGGTCCTCGTGAGTTTCAGCCCGCATGACACCCCCCGCGACCTCGACTGGATGCGTGACAAACTTACAGGCCTTCGCGTCTTCCCGGACGGGAACGGCCTGATGAACCTGTCACTGCCGGAAGTGGGCGGCGGAATGCTCGTGGTGAGCCAGTTCACCCTTCATGCCGACACGAGGAAGGGCAAACGCCCCAGCTTCGTTGGCGCGGCGCAGCCTGCCGTCGCGGAAATGCTCTACCGGGTTTTCATGCAGAAGGTCAGGGAGTGCGGCATCGAAGTTGGCGAGGGCGTATTCGGAGCGCACATGAATGTTGCGCTTGTGAACGACGGACCGGTGACGATCATGATCGATTCGCCGTCGGAGCGCAGTTGAACCACTGGTACCCCTCCAGTGTCCCGCTGGTGCTCGCCAGCGAATCCCCCCGCAGGAAGAGCCTTCTCGAGGGCCTCGGAATACCCCTTATCGTTCACCCCTCCGGCATCGACGAAACCGGATTCGATGGAGAGCCCGAACAGGTCGTTATGGAATGGGCCGGACGGAAGGCGCTTGCGGTTGCCGGCGGCTACCCCGGGAACCCCGTTCTCGGCGCCGACACGATGGTTTTTCTTGACGGTGTGCCGCTGGGAAAGCCTCGCGACCGCGCAGAGGCCGTAGGGATGCTTTCCGCGATGTCGGGAAGGCGGCACTCCGTATTTGGCGGGGTCTGCATTGTTTTCGGGTCACGGGTGAGACAGTTTTTCAGGGAGACGGAAGTCACATTCAGAACCCTGTCCGAAAGCGAGATCACGGCCTATGTCGCAACCGGCGAACCGATGGACAAGGCGGGCGCCTACGGGGCGCAGGGCTTCGGCGGCCTCTTTGTCAGGGAGATCAGGGGTTGCTGGTTCAATGTTGTGGGTCTTCCCCTTCCCGACGTGATTCTTGAGCTGGGATCCCTGCTCGGGCAAAAGTAGGGGGGCGCCGGATGGCGCCCCCTTTTCGGTAACTCAGCCTACCTTACGACGGCGATCTGACGGCTCTCGACCAGACCGGTGCTGGTCACCAGACGCACGAAGTAAAGGCCGGTCTCCCCGATGACGGCGCTTGTGCTGCCGCCGGCGGGGAAGCTCTGGACGATCCTGCCGCTTATGTCGTAGACCGAAACCGTTCCGGTCTGCCCCTGGGGCAGCGCGGAGGTTACGGTGAACTGGCCCTCGCAGGGGTTTGGCCCTGCGAAGAGAAGCGCGCTTTCGCCGGCGGGAGTGAACGTGTCTTCATACACGCCGGTGGCTGTGTCGGGAAGGTCCATGTAGTTGGCGTTGAGGACTGCGCGGGTTCCGCTGCCGAGCTGCACGTAGGTGACAACCTTGAGGTTGTTGAAGATGTGCAGTGTGGGGTTGAGCGTGTAGCTGCCCATCACGTTCACGGTCTGAGGGTACGGACCGGTGAAGTTGATGACCTGCCCCGCGGCGCCCAGAGGCCAGGCCACGGGCATCCACATCATTTCCATGCCGGAGTAGCCGCCCCAGCCGGTGCCGGTGGCGAAGAAGTTGTCCTGGATGACGACGGACCAGACCTTGATCTGGCCGGAGGCGCCTGGATCCTGCTCGGCGGTGATGCTGTAGTAGCCGGTTCCGCCCGCTGCATTGCCCACCATGTTGATGTCGAAGTCGATATAGCTGGGGACGGCGAGCCTGTTGGCGATGGACGCGGCATAGGTGCCGGGCGTGGCCGAAGCTGTGGTCCCGTCCATTTTGACGGTGGGGGTTCCCGTGACACCGTAGAAGGTGAAGCGGCCGGAGGAGAAGGCATTGGAGTAGGGTCCGTTGTAGAAGACGTAGAGAGGGGCGACGTCGCCACTGGTTATGAAAGGCTGGAGTGTGCTTTTAACAGTTGACCAACTGCTGTAGCAGGTGCCTCAACCAGTCTGGGTAAAGTACTCGAACAGAACGGTTCTATCCGCGCCGAACGAAAGGGTTGCGGCGAGCAAAAGAAGCGGCAGAACAAGCTTTTTCACAGAACACCTCCTTAAGGGAAAAAGGAAACACGGTAACAGCGTAAAGAATGTATATGCAAGTTTCAGGAAAAAACAACCCCATTTTTCTGATTTCAACAAAGTCGTCCATTCGAGCACGAATATATGAATGTGATGGAAAAAAACAGCATTGAACGGCGAAGGCCATTACGGCGCCGACAGAACCTGCTGAAGCAGTGAACGGGGCGTTCGGCGGCCTGCACGGCTGCTCGTTGACAAACACGGTCACCTTCCCTATGAATTAGGCCCGGTTTGCTGGGGAGAGGTGTCCGAGTCGGTCGAAGGAGCACGGTTGGAAACCGTGTAGGGCGCTTGCGTTCTCGAGGGTTCGAATCCCTCCCTCTCCGCCAGTACCGTGGGCGATCGTCGGAATCGCCCTGACCCCCCCCGACGATCGTATCAGGTCTGTTCGCCTGGTGAACACGATTTTTGTTCGATAGATGTTCAACCTTAAGGGGATTCGCATGGCAGATTCTTTCACCAGCGATACTTACGAAGCCCTGTGCAGGGACGCCGAGGGGTATCTTGCCAGAGGGCTTGCAGAACAGGCCCGTGAACTCCTTTTGAAAGCGACAGACCTTATCGGGACCAGGCCGAGGGCAAGAAGCCTGCTGTCCGACGCCTGCATGTGCCTTGGTCTCTGGGAGGAAGCCCGCGAGCAGCTCGAGGCTCTTTCCACGCTTGAGATCAACAACATCTACACCCATTTCCGGCTTGGCCAGGTTCTCGAGGAACTGGGTGACTTCGAACTCGCCCTTGACAACTACAGGGTCGTGGCTGAAATCAATCCGGGCCATCACGGGGCCAAGGTCGCCATCGCCCGGATCGACAAGAAAGAGTCTCCGGAACAGAACCAGGAGAACCCAGAGCAAATGAGCAACGGTGACCAGGTATTCCCCGACGTGCCGGGCGAAGAGGAGGAATTCGCAGGCGCCGAGGAGGGAGTGGACAGGCTCCTCGAAGACATGGGAATGAACGGCAGGCAGGAAGATGCGGGAGTGTCGGAACTTCTTTCGAATATGGGCATCTCCTCCCGCGAAGATGAGCCGAAGGAGGAGGTCAGGCCTGCGCTCGACCTCGACTCCATCTTCGGAGGTTCCACGGCATCAAAAGGCAAGACCTCGTCAAAAGACGACCTCGCCGGGATTTTCCAGCAGGCCGCCGATCTGACGGAACCCCTTCCCGGCACCCACAAAGAGCGCGAAAACGTTGTTTTCGGCGGGGATGAACCCATTCCCGCAAGCCCGATGGACTTTTCGGCGATCTTCGGCGGACAGGCAGGCTTTGCTGAAGAGGAGCAGCCTGTCGACGAGGCAGCACCGGCGGATGTCGAAGCATCGGAAAAGGAAGCACCCGTTGAAGCTGGTCAGGCTGATTTTTCCACCCTCTTCGGCGGGGAGGAACCTGTTCCCGCCGTCGAAGAAGTTGTTGAAGAGCCCGTAGCCGAAGCGACCGAGGCCCCCGGACAGGTGAAGGAAGAGGCCGATCTGTCCTCCATCTTCGGTGCGGAGGAGCCCGTTCCCGCCGTCGAGGAAGTTGTTGAAGAGCCCGTTGCCGAAGTGGCCGAGGCTCCCGGACAGGTGAAGGAAGAGGCCGATCTGTCCTCCATCTTTGGCGAGGAGGAGCCCGTTCCCGCAGCCGAGGCAGCTGTTGAAGAAACCGTTGCCGAAGTGATCGAGGCTCCCGGACAGGTAAAGGAAGAGGCCGATCTGTCCTCCATCTTCGGTGCGGAGGAGCCCGTTCCCGCAGCCGAGGCAGCTGTTGAAGAAACCGTTGCCGAAGTGACCGAGGCTCCCGGACAGGTGAAGGAAGAGGCCGATCTGTCCTCCATTTTTGGCGAGGAAGAGCCCGTTCCCGCAGCCGAGGCAGCTGTTGAAGAAACCGTTGCCGAAGTGACCGAGGCTCCCGGACAGGTGAAGGAAGAGGCCGATCTGTCCTCAATCTTCGGTGAGGAGGAGCCGTCTCCGGGTGAATCCGCCGATGAGTTGCCCGCCGCTGCGGAACCGGGCGTTCCCGGGCCTGCGCCCGAGGAGAATGAGCTTGCCGCAATCTTCGGCGGTGCCGGGAATGCCTTCGAGGTGGTGGCCGTGGAGCAGCCGGCTCAGGAAGAGCCTGAGGCACCCTCTGAACCCGTCACCCTCGAGGAGTCTTCCCAGCCGCCTTCCGAACAGGCTGTCCCGGAGGAGCCGGCCGAGGAAGCCCCGGCCGCAAGTCCCATCGCTGAAGCGCCCGTGCAGGGTGTTTACACGATCCATTCCGTCGAGAACCCGGAGATATCGGTCCTTCATCTTCAGTCCGGCTCGGTGGCGGTAAGACCTTCGTTTGTAGTCGCTTTCGACTCAGGCGTCGGGCAGTCCGTTGATGAAAAAGGTGTAACTCTTTTTTCCGGAAACGGAACAGTTCTGCTTGGTCAGGGGTATGAATCAGCGGTGAGAATGGTTTACACCGATGGCATGTCCGCCAGGTTCGACATGCTTGCGGTGCGGCCTTCGGGTGTTGACCATCAGCCGATCGGTCTTGATTCGGTTCCATCCCTGGTCAGGCTGTCAGGGAGAGCCGAGGGTGAAGTCATGTTCTTTGCGGCCGGCAGAACAAGGTTTGTTCGCCTGAACCGCAGCATGTCCGTCAGAGTTCACGCCCTGATTGCCGCCGATGGCGGCGTGACAATAGAGGAAGGACCCGAAGGCTGGCTCTTGATCTCGGGTGGGGGAAGAATTCTCCTGACCAGCTGACCCGGGTTTCTGAGGTTCGTCTGTTGCGAAAACTTGTGTGGGGATGTAGCTCAGTTGGTAGAGCGCTGCTTTCGCAAGGCAGAGGCCGGCGGTTCGATCCCGCTCATCTCCACCAACCCCATCCAGGACCGGGGATCGAGTGAGCGGGGGCTGCGCGGCACAACCCGGCGGAGCCGGCACCTGGAAGGTGCAGAACGGCCGAAGCAGGCTCCAGCGAAGGGTGTGCTCCGACGGATACATCGGTGAGTACCCCTACGCGGGTGTGGTCGCAGTCGCCGAAGGGCTCAACCCCGATGATGATCCATCAGCCGAGATCGCGGTAAACACCGTAAGGGATGTTTTCGCCGAGGGCGTTGCCTACGGCATCGAGGAAGCCCTTACCGATGCGCTTCGGGAAGCTGCCGACATAATCCGGAGGAACGGGCACAGCGGCTGCAGCGCCGCCGCGATTGCATTCTGCGGCACGCATGCCTGGTTCGCCTGTACGGGCGCCTGCAGGGTGCTCAAGTTCGATGAGGAAGCAGTAACCGTCCTCGCGGTCGACGGCTCCGAGGCCGAAGTTTCCGGCCTCGGCAGGGACCACCCCGAGTACCCCCGGCGAGTTCGGGACCTCACCCGCTGGCTCGGCGGCGAAAAGGATGATTTCCAGACCGGTCACACCCGCATAAGGCCGGACAGTGTTGTCATCGCAGCAACCCCCGGAATCTGGATGCACCTCAAGGATGGGGGCGGGCTCAAGCGCAGCGCTGCAAAGAACATAGACGGGTGGCTCGCCTCGATGGTCAGGGAGACCAGGGTCGCCTACAGAAGGCAGGGGGGCGCAGTTGCAGCCGCGAGCTGCCAGGCCGGGGGCCGCGCGCGCATTCCCCTTCTGCCGGCCGTCGCGGTGGCCGTCATGGTCACGCTCGCAGTTCTGCTTGCCACCGGGGTGTTCGAATGCGGGGGCAACGGCCGGGATCCCCGGAACCTCTTTTCCGGGCCGGAAGAGGCCCCCGAGGTCGTGATGCCCCTTCAGCAGGATTCATCGTCAACAAGGTTCTGGAGTTACGCAGGGATCAGAAGGATGGTGGAGGATTCCACCCGGACTGTTCCCGACCTCTCCGGGCAGCTGCCCGTGGGCACCGTGCTTGCGGGCGCCGATTCTTCAGCCTTTTCGCCCGATACATTCGCTGTTGCCCGCAATACGGAACCCAGCCTTCAGTGGGAGAACTATCAGCCCGGCATCTACCCGCTGGCCGGCGACACGGCAGCCGTCTACCTTGCCGGGATCGTTCATGCAAGGTATCCCGAGCTTCCCGTCATACCCCTGGCCACCATTTTCACGGTTCGGGAAGCGGGCGTCGCCGAGGCCGCCGCCTGGCTCAGCGGGTTGAACGCCGCACGCGCCTCCGGGATCGGGGTGGTCGTGGAAACACAGAGCAGCGTTGCCGGCGGGGCCGGATGGATAAGGAACTTCCCGGTCTTCATCAACGGGGACAGGGAGAACCAGGCTCTGCCCGGCGGCTTCCAGGGCGATTCCATCGCAGGCATTCCCGCTCCGAGGAATGCATCCTGCTACCGCCTGCTGATCATTCCCTGACCTGTCACCCGGTTTTCGATATATTCGCCGTGCCGTCGGGCCCTCGGGTCCGGTGGCGGCACCCGGGCATACGGAAGCGGGGCCCGCGCGGCGGAAGCCCGCGAACCCGGTCAGGGCCGGAAGGCAGCAGCCGTAAGCGGTGTCCTTCGGGTGACGCGGCCACCCTGTTTCCGCCCGGGTGTTCCATGCCCTGTTGATGGCCCGTCTCCACCTCCGCCGATGAAGGGAGAGCCGTGTGAGCTACCTCGTATTTGCCAGAAAGTGGCGACCGCAGACCTTTTCCGAAGTTGCGGCCCAGGAACACATAACGGTGACCCTTCAGAATGCCATATCCTCCGGAAGAGCAGGGCACGCCTACCTGTTCTCGGGCCCCAGGGGTGTAGGAAAAACCACGACCGCCCGCATTCTCGCCAAGGGGCTGAACTGTGAGAAGGGGCCGACCCCTGAACCGTGTCTGATCTGCTCCTCATGCCTTTCGATCGCGGCGGGTTCCCACATGGACGTGCTCGAGATCGACGGCGCAAGCAACAGGGGCATCGACGAGATCCGGGACCTTCGGGAGAAGGCCCGCTACGCGGCCGCAGGCGGCGGCTACAAGGTCTACATCATCGACGAGGTTCACATGCTCACGAAAGAGGCCTTCAACGCCCTTTTGAAGACGCTCGAGGAACCGCCTGAAAAGGTTGTTTTCATCTTTGCGACCACCGAGCCCAGAAAGGTTCCGGCAACAATTCTCAGCCGCTGTCAGCGGTTCGATTTCCGAAGGATACCCTTCCGGGTCATGGCCGGGTACATCTCGACCGAAGCCGCCAGGGAGGGCATCACCGTATCAGCCGATGCACTGAGTCTGGTGTGCAGGGCTTCCGGCGGCAGCATGAGAGATGCCCTTTCCCTGATGGACCAGCTCGTGAGTTTCGCAGGATCCGATGTCACGGCGGAAACGGTTTCGAGGCTGCTCGGTCTTGTCGAATCCGATCTTCTTGCCGGTATTGCCCGCGCCGTGCTCACCTCGAACCCTTCGACTGCGCTTGACCTGCTCGAGGAGGCATCGCTCCGCGGGTACAGCATTGAAGAGTTCACCGATGCCTTCTCGCTTTTCGTGAGGAACATGATGCTCGCCGCCACGGGCGCGGAGAAGGGCATCACTGACCTGTCCGAAAGCGAGATGGAACTGGTGAGGTCCAGCGTCGCCGGGGTTCCCGACATCTCCGTTCTCAATGTTCTTCGCATCATGGCGGCGGCGTCGGCGCAGGTGCGCGAGGGGGCCGACCCCCGCATTACGATCGAGGGGGCGCTGCTCACCGCCTCGCGGCTTTCCAGCGTTTTCAACCTGGACAAGCTCCCCCCCGTGACGATCAGGCGCTCTCCCGGAGCCGTGCCCGCCGAAGAGGCCGCTCCCATTGAAGTGACGGCGGGGAAAGCCGATCCGGCAGTGCACATGGCGTGCGAGCCCGTTGAAAATGCCTTAAGGTTCCTTCGCGCGGCGATGAAGAGCCGGTCGCGGACGAGTGCGGTTATCCTGGAAAAGCCTGCTGCCCCTGTGCAGCCGCCGAAACACGATGATGACCAGTCCGGAAGAAAAAAGGAAAACGAAGACATCAAGGAGATCGCCGGGTTGTTTGACCTGATACCCGAACCCGGTGGAGAGGGAGTGCGCAGTGAACCGTAAGATGCGGGACATGATGGCCCAGGCCCAGAAGATGCAGTCCGGGATGATGAAGGTTCAGGAGGAGCTCGCCGCAGCCAGCGTTGAGGGAACCTCCGGAGGCGGCATGGTTACCGCCGTTGTGAACGGTCAGGGCGAGCTGAAGGGGCTTCGCATTTCTCCCGATGCCGTGGATCCCTCTGATGTGGAAATGCTGGAAGACCTTGTTCTCTCCGCGGTGCAGGATGCGGTCGGGAAAAGCAGGGAACTCGCGAACCAGAAGATGCAGGGGCTCGGGATACCTTCCGGGATCGGTGATCTGTTTTGAGCGGTTCCCCTGTCGACCGCCTGTGCGACGCCCTTTCGAAGCTTCCCGGGATCGGCAGGAAAACCGCCCTCAGGCTTGCCTTCTCGCTCGTCGACGACAGGGCGCTCTCCGAGGAACTGGCCGCCGTGCTCTCCGACACGGCGAGCAACGTGCAGGAATGCCCCCTGTGCAGGAACCTAACCCTTGGCGGCATCTGCGACATCTGCAGGAACGAATCCCGCACACGCTCGATCTGTGTCGTGCACACCCCGGCCGACCAGCGCTCCATCGAGGAAACCGGCCTGTTCAGGGGAACGTATTTCATCCTCCACGGAAGCCTTGCCCCGCTTGACGGCGTCGGCCCGAAGGAACTCGGCATTCCCGCCCTTTTGAAACGCGTGGGAGAGGTCCAGGCCCAGGAGGTCATCCTCGCGCTTGACTCGACCACGGAAGGGGAGGCGACATGCTCGTACATCGCCAGGTCCCTTGAAGGCCTGTCCGTGCCGGTCACGCGTCTTGCCCGGGGGCTGCCGCCGGGTGCGCTCGTGGAGTATGCCGACTCCCTGACCCTCACCCAGGCGCTGAAGGGACGAAGCCGGGTCTGATGGGCATGAACTGGCCCAACAGGCTCACTGTGGCAAGAATGATAATGGCCCCTGTCTTCATGGGGCTTCTTCTCTCGAAAGGCCCGGGATGCAGGTATGCCGCCTTTGCGGTATTCCTTGTGGCGAGCCTGACCGATTTCGTCGACGGCTACCTCGCCAGGAGGTACGGGTGGGTCTCCAACCTTGGCAAGTTCCTCGATCCTCTGGCTGACAAGCTGCTTGTGAGCCTTGCCTTCATCGGGCTGGCCCAGCTTGAGCTGGTGCCGGTGTGGGTGGTTTACGCCGTCGTTGGCAGGGAGCTTCTTGTGACAGGTCTTCGATCGATCGCCGCGTACGCGGGGGTTCTCATTCTTCCCTCCCGGCTCGGTAAACTGAAGGCCGCCCTTCAGATGGGGGTTGTGCTCTTCTACCTTCTCGTGGCCGTGCTCGAGACCAGGGGGACGGTGTTTTCCGGTGGCACACTTGAGGCGGCGGAGTGGGTGATGGTTTTCTGCGTTGTGATCACTCTGGGCTCGGGGCTTCACTATCTGTGGCTCAACAGGCGGGTCGTCGGGAGACTGGGGCTGTGACCGGCTTCCGCAGGTTCGCGGGGGCGGCGCTGGCCACCTGTCTGGGTACGGGGTATTCCCGGGTGGCCCCGGGAACCGTCGGGAGCATCATTGCCGCAGCCGTTTTTGCATTGGCCGGTCGGTGGCGGCTTCTTCTGCTGGCGCCCGTCATTCCGCTCGCCTGGCTGGGTTGTCACGCCGGGAGAGAGCTGTGGGGCAAGGACCCTTCCCGGGTGAATGCCGACGAGTTCGCGGGCTGCTGGATAGCCTGTCTCGCTGCGCCTCCGGGGTGGGGGCTCTACGGGATCGGCTGCGCCCTGCTTCTCTTTCGCATCCTGGACATACTCAAGCCCTGGCCGGTTTCAGCGCTGGACAGGCTTGATTCATCGTTCGGCATCCTTGCGGACGATGTCGCTGCCGGTCTCATGGCGGCTGCCGTATTGATGGCGGCCGGGAAGTTCCTTCCATGGTGAGGGCCGTTCGTTCCGCAATCATCGCCGTGGGCGACGAGTTGCTGTCCGGCCGCACCCGTGATGTCAACATGCACGCCATAGGCGGCCTGCTCAACCGCCGGGGGCTTCCATCTTGCGAGGCAAGGGTGGTCCGCGACGACCTCACTGAAATCTCCCGTGCCCTCGGGGAACTGCTCACGCCTGGAACCCTTGTTGTGACGACCGGAGGGCTCGGCCCCACATCCGATGACATTACCCTCGAGGGGGTTGCGCTCGCCCTCGGGCTGCCGCTGTCAGTTTCGCCCGAGGCGGTTCGGATGATCGAGTCACGGTACTCAGACGCCGGCAGGCCCCTTCCTCCGGGCTCGCTTGCACAGGCGGTCCTGCCGGAAGGCGCCCTCCCCGTCCGCAATCCGGCCGGAGTGGCGCCCGGAGTGCTGCTCTTTCATGGAGGGAGTGTTTTGATCTGTCTTCCCGGGGTGCCCCGGGAAGCGCGCGAGCTGCTTCCTCTTTGCCTTGACGCCGCAGGAATTCCAGACGCCCGTCACCGGGAGTGTTTCGTCAGGACGTGGGGCATCAGGGAGATAGACCTGTACAACATGGTGAAGCCGATACAGGAATCGTTCGGCGCGCTGCCCGCATATCTCCCGTCACCCGGAAGGGTGGACATGGGCTTTCACGGCCCGAACGCCGAGGAGTTCAGGGAACGGGTCGTGTCCCTGCTTGGATCAAGGGTGTACTCCCTCGAAAGGGACGAAACGCTCGAGGAGGCAGTCGGTCGCGAGCTCGCATCAAGGGGGCTCATGGCCGCGACTGCCGAATCCTGCACCGGCGGCATGGTTTCCGCCGGTCTCACGGGTGTGCCGGGAGCCTCCTCGTGGTATGCCGGGGGTGTCGTCGCCTATTCAAACCTGTTGAAGACAGGCCTTTTGAATGTTCCGGCGGAGCTTTTGGAAACATGCGGCGCCGTGAGCAGCGAGGTTGCCCTTGCGATGGCGTCGGGCGTCAGGAAAGTGACGGGCGCCGATTGCGCGGTCGCGGTGACGGGGATAGCCGGGCCCTCCGGCGGGACACCGGACAAGCCGGTTGGCACGGTCTGGACAGCAGCATGCTGCGGAACCCTTACATCATGCTCTTCATGGCTGTTTCACGGCGACCGGGATTCAGTGCGCCTTGCTGCTTCCGCATGCGCGCTCGGGATGCTGCTTGAACTGGTAAGGCGGGACAGGTGAGGCTTTTCGCCGCACTGTTCCTGCCGAAACCCTCGCTCGATGCCCTTGATGGCTGGTCTGCAAGTGCTTTCGCAGGCGTCAGAGGTGTACGGCGCGTCTCTCGCGACAATCTTCACCTCACATTGAGGTTCTTCGGAGAATTCGATCCTGCAGAGGCGATTCGTGTCATTGAAAAGGCCTGGCGGGTTTGCGGTTCCCCTCCCCTCGGGTACGAGCTCTGTGAAACCGGCACGTTCGACGGCAGGGTGATCTGGGTGGGCGGCGCCGTGAGCCCCGGTGTGGCAGACCTTGCCCGCGCCATGGGGAACAGGGCGTTCAAACCCCATGTAACAGTGGCCCGTCTGGAAGCCGGGGGCGGGCCCTGTTTTCCGCTGCCTCCACTCGGGCTTTCCGGGTCGTTCGACTGCATGGCATTGGTGCGAAGCACCCTGACTCCCGGGGGCCCGGTGTACGAACCGGTTCACGTGTGGAGACAGGGGGGCTTGCCATGAAAACAAATGTTTACTATTCTTGGGCTGTGGCTGAGAACGGTCCCCTTTTCAGGGTCACCTTAACGAACGAAAGGTGTTGCCATGAGCAAATTGGAAGATTCATCCCAGGAGAGGGCCCGCGCGCTTGACGCCGCCTTCCAGCAGATCCAGAAGAAATTCGGCATCGGCGCCATAATGCGCCTCGGCGACAACACCGCCATGAAGGTCGACGTAATTCCGACCGGCAGCATCCTACTTGATTCCGCCCTCGGCATCGGCGGCATTCCCCGCGGCAGGGCGATCGAGGTTTTCGGCGCCGAGAGCAGCGGAAAGACAACACTTGCACTGCACATGCTGGCCCAGGCCCAGGCGGCCGGGGGCGAGGTGGCATTCATCGACGCCGAACACGCGCTCGATCCCTCCTACGCCGAGAAGCTGGGGCTGAACATCGACCGGCTTCTTGTAGCCCAGCCCGAAACAGGCGAGCAGGCCCTTGAAATAACCGAGACGCTCGTGCGCTCCAACGCCATGGACGCCATTGTAATAGATTCGGTTGCCGCCCTCGTTCCGAAAGCCGAGATCGAGGGTGAGATGGGTGACAGCCACGTGGGGCTTCAGGCAAGGCTTATGTCGCAGGCGCTTCGAAAGCTGACCGGAGCCGTCAGCAAGTCCCGCACCTGTGTCATCTTCATCAACCAGATCAGGATGAAGATCGGTGTCATGTTCGGCAACCCCGAAACAACAAGCGGCGGCCGGGCTCTCAAGTTCTACGCCAGCGTCAGGTTGGACGTGCGGCGGGTGGCCTCCATAAAGAACGGCGAAGACGTCGTTGGAAGCCGAACCCGGGTCAAGGTTGTAAAGAACAAGATGGCTCCGCCCTTCAAAGAATGCGAGTTCGACATTCTCCACGGCGAGGGCATTTCGAGGGAGGGCGAACTGCTCGACCTCGGCCTCGAACGCAAGATCATCTCGCGAAGGGGCACATGGTACTCCATGGGAGACCTTCAGCTTGGTCAGGGCCGTGACAACTCCCGCCTCTACCTGAAAGACAATCCCGAGGTCACCCAGAAGCTCGATGTCGAGCTGCGAACCCTTCTCGGTCTTCCCCTGGCGGGGGGTGCTGTTCCGGTCAAGGCGGCAGCGGAATGAGACGGGATGATGTGCTTTCGGTGCGCGAGGCGCGGCGGGGCTGGGTGATGGCAAGGCTGTCCGGCACAGGCATACTGATGCCTGTTGAAACGGCCGAAAGCCACGGTGTCGAACCGGGGGCATCGGTCGACCCCGACGCCCTGCTCGCTGATGTTTACCCCCTGCAGGTCGCCGACGCCCGGAAGTACACCAACCGCTACCTTGCCCTCGCGGAGAGAAGCAGCGGCCAGCTCAGGCGAAAACTCGAGGAAAGGGGCTACCTTTCCGAAGTGATCCGTGACTGTCTCTCCTGGGCGGGGGAGTACGGTCTGATCGACGACCTTCGCTACGCAAAAGCCTTCGCAGCGTGTCACACCCTTGGAAGGGCCGGTCTGAGGGCCAGGCTGCGCCGCAACGGAGTCACTGAAAGCGCTGTTTCGGCTGTTCTCTCCGAAGCCCCGGCCGATTCCGTGGCTGACCTGTCCGCCCTTGTCAAAAGAAAGTACGGCTCAATCCCCGACAGGGAGACGGCACTGAGGCGCGCCGCCGGCTGGCTCGCCCGCAGGGGCTTCCCTTCCGGCCTCATCGCAGCAGTGCTCGAGGAGGCTTTTTGAAGAACCCCCACACCCGCTGGTTCTATTCGTCCCTTGGCTGTGCGCTGACCGGGGCTCAACCACCTCCGCCCCCAGCAGGGGTTCCCGACGCCATGCAGGCGGTTCTGGCGGTGCCCCCGCCGGTACCGTCGCCGGGGCGTATCTATCCGGGCGTCGGCCTTGAAGGCAACCGTTGCAGAAGGGTCTACGGTTCCACCTGGGAGGTTCTCAGACCGCGCGGTTTCAAAAGGCCGGCCAGGTTCGAGCCCTGGCCGGGCGTCCAGCTTTTCCTGCCCTTTTTGAAGGGGAACGTCGGGGTCACCCCGCAGGGGTTCTCGGGAAGGGTGCCGCGTGACCTCAGGGCGCTCGCCCTTGCCGGCAAAGGTTTGGCCGCCTGTGTTCTCGGGCTGCGCCTCGTGGTCGTTTCTGCCAGGGTGGACCCTGACGCGTGGGCGGTCATCGCGCGTGGCGGAGGGGTGGTCTGCACCCCCGACACGCTTCCCCAAGCCCTTTACGAACTTGACTTTCCCGATAGACCGGAATAGATTAGCCGTCCCCTCAACTGAACTGTGCAAACCCACCCAGGGTGAGGGACAGGTGTTTTTTTGAGAACGTTGTTACCATAAATGAAACAGCCCTTTTCGGAGGTAGAACCTTGAAGACCTATTCGGCCAGGGCCGGGGAGATACAGCGCAACTGGTGGCTGGTGAACGCCGACGGCCTCACCCTGGGCCGGCTTTCCACCAAGCTTGCCATGCTTCTCCAGGGCAAGAACAAGCCGGTTTACACCCCCCACATCGACACCGGCGATTTCGTTGTTGTCGTCAATGCCGACAAGCTGCACGTTTCCGGCAACAAGCTCGACCAGAAGTCCTACTACAGGCATTCAGGATACCCGGGTGGCCAGAAGTCCGTGCTCATGCGCGACATGATGGCTGATCATCCCGACCGGGTTCTTCGTCACGCGGTTCAGGGAATGCTGCCGAAGAACAGGCTTGGCAGGGCTCAGCTCAAGAAACTTAAAATCTATTCAGGCATCGAACACCCGCATGAGGCTCAGCAGCCCCAGGTGCTCGAGTTCTAGCGCCCGAGAAAGGTGAGAATGGATCAGCACATAGGAGTCGGCAGACGCAAGACGAGCACAGCCAGGTGCTATCTCAGGCCCGGGTCCGGCAGGGTCATTATCAACGACAAAACCCCTGTCGAGTACTTTGGCGACCTCTCCCAGAAGGAGCACGCTCTTGAACCGCTTCAGGCGGTCAGAGTGATGGGCATATTCGATGTAGTGGTCAATGTCAGGGGCGGTGGGATAACAGGCCAGGCCGGCGCGATCAGAATGGGTATCGCAAGGGCTCTTGTCGATGCGAATCCCGAGTACAGGGCAACCCTGAAAACACAGGGCATGCTCAGGCGCGACCCCAGAATCGTCGAGCGCAAGAAGTATGGAAGACCAAAGGCGCGCAAGCGGTTCCAGTTCTCCAAGAGATAGTGTTCGTTTGAGCTCTTTCGAGAGCGCACATAACTCACGGTGGGCTTATGCGGGCGTCCGGTGTCCAAAGAAGGATTGGCGCCCGCTCCACCGGTGGTGAAAACCGAAAGGACGCAAAGAGAATGCAGATTCCATCCATTCAGCAGATGCTCGAAGCCGGAGTGCACTTCGGCCACCAGGACAAACGTTGGAACCCCGCCATGAAGAGCTATATCTTCATGTCGCGTAACGGTATCCATATCATTGACCTCAAGAAGACCCAGAAGGCCATCGAAGACGCCGTGAACCTGGTCTCGAGAACCGTTGCGCAGGGCAGGGATGTTCTTTTCGTGGCCACCAAGAAGCAGGGCCGGGAGTGCGTTGAAAGCCATGCCGAGAGGTGCGGCCAGTACTTCATGACCGAGCGCTGGCTCGGCGGCACGCTCACCAACTTCAAGACGGTTTACCGCAGCATCCTCCGCCTCAACGAGCTCGAGAAGGAGGAACGGGAGGGCTTCCCCCGCGGCCTCAAGAAGCGCGAGATCCTTCAGAAGACCAGGGAACGCGAGAGGATCGAAAAGTACCTCCGCGGCATCAGGCACATGAAGGGCCTTCCCGGCGTGGTGATAGTGGTGGACATCAAGAAGGAGGCCATTGCCGTTCAGGAAGCGAAAAGGCTTGGCATTCCCTGCATCGGCGTTGTCGACACGAACTGCGACCCCGGCGAGGTCGATTACCCGATCCCCGGGAACGATGATGCGATCAAGTCGATTTCCCTCATCATCGGAACCCTGGCTGATTCGGCACTTCTCGGTGCCGAGGGCAGAAACCCCCGTGAGGTTGATGAGAAGCCGGAGCTGTCAACGCAGACAACCGAAGAGCAGCCCGTTCCGGAGAAGGAATCCGACGAGCCGGCCATGGAGGACAAGGAATGACGACAATTGATGTGAAGACCATACAGGAGCTCCGCAAGGTTTCAGGGGTCGGCATGATGGAATGCAAGAAAGCCCTTGAAGCAACCGGCGGCAACGTCGACGAAGCTCTGAAGCTCCTTCGCGAGCAGGGCATGCAGGTCGCCGCCAAGAAGGCGACCCGTCTCGCCAACGAGGGCCGCGTTGAGTCCTACATACATTTCAACGGCAAGAT
This sequence comes from Candidatus Fermentibacterota bacterium, assembly GCA_963845085.1. Classification (GTDB taxonomy): domain Bacteria; phylum Fermentibacterota; class Fermentibacteria; order Fermentibacterales; family JCC-6; genus UBA6080. Next base: position 772,628 of record CAWJQI010000005.1, on the reverse strand, counting down.
GGGCGTGCTTGTCGAGGTCAACTGCGAAACCGACTTCGTCGCGAGAACCGATGACTTCATGGGCTTCTGCAAAGAGCTCGCGGTTCACATCGCAGCGAGCGGCCCCGAGTACGTTTCCAGCGCCAGTGTTCCCGAAGAGAAGCTCAACGAGGAGAAGGGGATCCTTCTCAAGCAGCTCGAGGGTTCCGGCAAGCCCCAGAACATCGTGGACAAGATAGTTGAAGGCCGCATCGCCAAGTTCTACACCGAGGTCTGCCTTCTTGACCAGCTCTGGTTCCACGACGAGTCGCTGGGCACCGTGTCCGCAGTGCTTAACGCCCTGATCGGCAGGGTCGGCGAGAACATCGTCATCAACAGGTTCTCCCGGTTCACCATAGGTTCCTGACATGGAGGACGGCTCTCCTCCCCGGGACAGGTTCCTGCTCAAACTCAGCGGCGAAGTGCTGGCCGGCGGCGCGGGGCACGGGATCGCCCCCGAAAAGGTCAGCGAGCTTGCGGCCGAGCTTCTTGCACTTTCAAGAAGAGGCTTCCAGCCGGGGGTGGTGGCCGGCGGCGGGAACTTCATCAGGGGCCGGGACACACAAGGCATCACCAGAACAACTGCCGACTATATGGGCATGCTTGCCACGATCATGAACTCACTCGCCCTGGCCGACGCAGTGACTAGGCTTGGCGGACGCGCAACCGTTATGAGCGCCTTTCCGTTTCCCGAGGCGGGAGTGGAAACCTTTTCCCCGAGAAGGGCTGCCTCGCTTTTTGAGAACGGCGAGATTCTCTTCTTCGCGGGGGGCACGGGCAATCCCCACCTCAGCACCGACACCGCAGCAGCACTGCGCGCTGCGCAGACCCTGTGCGGAACCCTTTACAAGGGCACAAAGGTTGACGGGGTGTACGACCGTGACCCGATGAAACATCCCGGCGCAAGCCGTTTTGACAGGCTGAGCTACGACGACGTTCTCACACTGGGGCTCGGCTTCATGGATGCCGCTGCCGTAGCGGTGTGCCGTGACGCAGGGATCAGGATATCGGTATTCGATCTGACAGGACCCGGCAATTTCAGCCGGGTGCTGGATGGTGAGCTGCCGGCTACCGTCGTGGAGGAGTGATCATGGAGGAACTGTTTCTTTCCGAAGTCCGCGAGAAATCAACAAAGACGGTCCAAAACACATCGAAGGAAATGTCGGTGATCAGGACCGGGAAGGCCAGCCCCGCCCTCCTCGACAACATCAGGGTGGAATGCTGGGGCGACACACTGCCCATCAAGCAGGTCGCCGGGATCAGTGCCCCCGAACCCAGGCTCATAGTCGTTCAGCCGTGGGACCAGTCAACGGCTCCGGCCATCGCAAAGGCCATCGAGGCAAGCGATCTTGGCCTGAGGGCCACCATCGACGGCCCCGTCATACGAATCCCGGTTCCGAAACTCTCTGAAGAACGGCGCAAAGACCTGACCCGGCTTGTGAAGAAGCTTGCCGAAGAGGGCCGCACATCGCTTCGAAACATCCGAAGGGATGTGAACGATCAGCTCAAGAAGGCGTGCAAGGCGGGCGAGATAACAGAGGACGCCGAGAAGAAAACGCAGGACCTGGTCCAGAAGGCCGTGGACGAAGCCGCCGCCGAGATCGACCGCCTGCTGAAGGCCAAGGAGAAGGAGATTCTGGAGATCTGATGGCAGTTCCGTCCCATGTTGCGATAATCATGGACGGAAACGGCCGATGGGCGAGGAAGAGGGGTCTTCCCCGAACCGACGGCCATTCCGCTGCAGAACGGGCGATACACACCGCCGTTGAGTTCTGCGGTGAAACCGGGATCAGGTATCTCACCCTCTACGCCTTCTCAACGGAGAACTGGAGCCGCCCGAAGCTCGAGGTGGCCTTTCTCATGAAGCTTTTGTCCAGGTTCATCGAGCGGAACATCGACGACCTCAACAACAGACAGGTCCGCCTCAGGGTCACCGGCAGGTTCACCGACCTTCCCCGGAAGCAGCAGTCCGACCTGCAGGCCGCAATGGACAGGACCGCCGGGAATACCGGCCTGACCCTTGTGCTCGCTCTGAGCTACGGCGGCAGGGCCGAGATCCGCGACGCGGTGGCAAGGCTTGCCGGGCAGGTGCGCGACGGCGTCCTGTCACCCGAAGGCGTCACGGAAGACACGATAGCCTCGTTCCTCTACAATCCGGACATTCCCGATCCCGACCTCATCATCCGTACATCGGGAGAACAGCGTCTGAGCAACTTTCTGCTCTGGCAGTCAGCCTACAGCGAGTTCCATTTCACCCCCGTGCTGTGGCCCGATTTCGACAGGGAGCACTTTCAGGCCGCCCTCGACGACTATTCCGGAAGGGGCCGCCGGTACGGCGGGCTCACCAGTTGAACACGTTTCCCGGGCTCGGGGGAAGGGTGCTTGTGGCTGTTCCGGGTCTTGCTGTCTTTCTCGCCATCATCCTTTATTTCGGTGATACGGCCTCTCTTGTTCTGTTCTCGCTACTTTCGGGCATGGCCGCCTTTGAAGCTGTCGGCCTCTGTGTCGCTGGCTCCCCCATTGCGGCAAGGGCTGCTTTTTCCGTTGCAGCCGCGCTGTCTGCATGGCTGCTTGGTGTCGGCACGCCACTGGCCCTTCCGGGAATGCTCCTGCCCGCCCTGGTGCTTGCCCCATGGTGGGTTTTCCGCAGAAGACCGGAGGGAACCCGGCCCGAACTGCTGGGCGCTCTCGGCCTGACCGGTTACTACTCCCTCGGGTTCGGCCTTCTCTCACGGCTCTCCGTGGGGCATGAAGACAGGATGTTCGTACTGCTTCCCCTCGTTGTTTGCTGGGTCGGCGACAGCTGCGCCTACTTCGTGGGATGCCGCTGGGGGAGGCACAAGATCCTGCCCCGGGTGAGCCCTGCGAAATCATGGGAGGGTTTCGTCGCCGGTCTGCTTGGCTCGATGGCTGTCGCAGCCGCCCTGGGCTGGGGACGCCATCCTCTGCCTGCGCTTCTTGCCATCGGCCTCGCCTGTGGAGTGGCGGGCGTACTGGGCGACCTTTTCGAGAGCGCCGTGAAGCGGGATGTTGGCATCAAGGACTCGGGCAGCCTGCTTGCAGATCACGGAGGCATACTTGACCGTTTTGACAGCGTGGCAGCCGCGGTGCCGACAGCCTTCGCCCTCATGATCATCTTCGGGATGAACTGAGTTGAAACGCAGGATAGCTGTTCTCGGCTCCACCGGTTCAATAGGTGTTCAGGCCCTTTCCGTGATCGAGCGCAGCCCCTCCCTTGTTCTGCACTCCATTTACTGCGGCTCCTCCTTGAACGTTCTCATCGGGCAGGCGGACCGTTACCGGCCCGCACTCGCGGGGATCGCGAGGCTTGACGGAGGATCGGCTCCAGCCGGGATACTTGCCGGCACGGACAACCTTCGGAAGCTCATGGAGGGCGCCGACATGGTGCTCAACGCCATCGTGGGAAGCGCCGGCCTCGAAGCGAGCCTTCTGGCTCAGGAGCTTGGCAAGCCTCTCGCTCTTGCCAACAAGGAAAGCCTTGTCGTCGGAGGCGATCTGTTGGAGAGCCACCTCGGGAAAGGGCTTGTCGTGCCCGTGGACAGCGAACACAGCACTGTTTTCCGATGCATCTCGGGCGAGGAAAGGCCCCCTCGCCGCATCGTTCTCACTGCAAGCGGCGGAGCCCTTCGTGACATGCCCGTTGCAGATGTTCAGAGGGCGACCGTCGGGCAGGTGCTGTCCCATCCCAACTGGAGCATGGGTGCACGGATCACTGTTGATTCGGCATCCATGGTGAACAAGGCGTTCGAGGTGATCGAAGCCCGCCGTTTGTTCCCGGGAATTCCCGTCGAAGTGGTGATCCATCCCGAAAGCATTGTCCATTCGCTCATCGAGACGGCCGACGGCGCATGGAAGGCCCTCCTGGGTCTTCCGGACATGGGTGTTCCGATTTCCTACGCGCTTCACTGGCCCTCGCTCGAGCTCCCTCCTGTCCCGCGTGAGGACGGCCCCCTTTCCTGGGGTGCCCTTCACTTCCGCCGGATGGATCCTGAAAGGTACCCCGCCTATTCGGCGGTGCTCGCCTCCTTTGATACCGGGGGAACCGCCCCCGCCGTCGCAAACGCTGCGGATGAGGAAGCGGTCGGGGCCTTCCTTCGGGGAAGGATCCCCTTCGGGGCCATTCCACTTGTCATAAGCGGGGTTCTGGAAAGGCACCGGACCGCTCCGGTCACCTCGTTGAAAGCAGTTCTCGAAGCAGATTCTCTCGCCAGGAAGATCGCCGGAGAGATAATGGAGGATATGTGAGCAGCGCACTCGCCGTCGTGTTCGGTCTCGGGATCATCGTGTTCTTCCACGAACTGGGGCACTTCCTGGTGGCGAAGCTGGTGGGGCTTCCCGTGGAGAGGTTCTCAATGGGCTTTCCCCCCATCCTTCTGCGCATTCCGCGCGGCGGTACCGAATACTGCATCGGCGCGATACCGCTCGGCGGCTTCGTAAAGGTCGATCTCGGCACCTCCGGCAACGGAACCGAAGGCGTCACTTCGGCATGGTGGAAGAGGGCCATGGTGGTTCTCGCCGGGCCTGCAATGAACCTGTGCCTCGCCTTTCTTCTCATTCTTTTCGTGCTCGGAGTGATAGGCACCGGCGTACCCGACTCGGAACCGTTTGTAGACGATCCCTATGCTGTTCCCGGGCTTGTCCGGGGTGACCTCGTCACCGCCGTGAACGGTGTTTCCGTTGAAAGCTGGGAACAGGTCTTCGAGGCGACGCAACAGCACCCTGAAGGCGGGTTCACGGTTCTCAGAGAGGGCGGCGCGAGCGTCGAGGTTCCCTATTCCTTCACTCCCGAGGATGCACCCGGATTCACGCCCCTTCTTCCAACCGTCATTGGCGAGGCTTCGGTGGGCCTTCCGGCGTACGAGGCGGGGCTGCGCACCGGCGACAGCATAACGACCGCCGACGGCGTCCGGGTGAGTGCGTTCAGCGACCTGCAGAGCACTGTGGCCGGATTTCAGGGCAGGTTCCTCGAAATCGTCTACGTGAGGGACGGAGTGACCGATACCATTTTCGTCGAACCGCTCTCGTACGAAGGACGCAAACTGATCGGTGTCACACCGCTCACCGCGACAAGGGTGGTGAAGCTTCCGTTCGGAAGGGCGATCGTGGTCAGCCTTACCGCAACGCTCGAGGGCGCGGGAGCTTTCTTCACCGGAATTCTTTCGATGATCCTGAAGCCGGTGCAGCTCGTTCAGATGTCGGGCGGCCCGGTTTTCGTAGCGGAAACCCTGGGGCAGCAGGCTGCATTCGGTCTCGCGCGCCTTCTTGAAACAATATCCTATCTGTCACTTGCCATAATGGGGTTCAACCTGCTGCCGGTTCCCATCCTCGACGGCGGACAGTTCCTCATCCTGCTCTACGAGGGCATAAGGGGGCGTCCGGCCTCGAAAAAGCACATCATGTTCGCCCAGCAGATCGGGTTCTTCCTGCTTCTGCTGCTCTTCGTAGCCGTGATATGGCGTGATGTCGCCCGGGTGGTCACCAGGGTGTAGGTGTGACACCTTACCAGATCACTTTCCATAAGCGATTGATATTGCGGAATCCTGAAGGAGAACTACAATTCTCTCATCACTCGGGTAAGCTCCACGCAGGCGTGCCTCTATTCACCATTGCTTTGGTGTGGGTGAGCAGCTGTTATTTTACCACAGCTCACCTCCTGGCCGGTTTTCCGCAGTTGGCTCACGACCTGAGTCCGGAAGCTGTTGACTTGCTATTTACCTGATGCTAGTGTAAAGAAAAGCAGAAAGGAGCCCTTATGACGGCGCTTCTACTGATGTCCCTTGCATCAAGGGTTGGTTTTGCCGTTCTTGGTGGTCCCTGCATGTCTGAAAACTCCGTGGATTATGGCCTGACCCGTGAAATCGATTTCAACAGGCCCGCATGGGGGACATCGGGAGCGATACAGGTTGACTGGTTTTTCGAGTCGGGATTCGGAGCAGGTGTTCAATTCGGAAGCATGTTCGATTCGTTCGAGTGGGCGGCCGAATCTGAGTACATCCGCCGTACGGGAAGTGTGAAAGAGGGCAACCTTTCCGCTATTGGCCGTTATTCAATGGAGATGGGTTCATTCCGCCCGTACATGGGGTGCGGAGTTGGCACTCATTGGGGTTCTTATACTTATACATACACACACGCTGATTCCACCACTCACTCAAACTCTGACGGACTTTCGGGAACACTCGGCCTTTCATTGATAGCCGGTCTTGATGTGGCAATCCACGACGGATTGTTCGGACGGATGGAAGCCTCCTATCATCATGTACCCCGGTCTTCCTTCCCGGGATGGCTTGTTCAGGAGGTTGATCACATCGACAGGGTTGATTTTCATGTGGGATTGGGATTTCGGCCATGAAGGGGTTGCAGTGGACGATCAGCACGGGCATCGTGCTGTTGTTTACCGGCAGCTGCATGCGGAGCCCTATGGAAAACATCAGCGGCGGCGTTTACACCCAGTCGTTCATTGAAACCTGGGATGCGGCGGATTCGCTCTACTGCTGTTTCACCCGTAAGAGGATAGACTGGGATCAGTGCTACTCCCATCACATGCACCTGAGCCTGATGGCCCTGAGCGACACTGAGTTCAGACAGGTCCTGCTCGGTCTTCTGGGGGAGCTCAAGGATCACCAGGCTTGCATAGTAATTGATGGTGAAAGATATGATGCCTACGAAGCGTATTATCAGAACAATTTCCTGTTGAGCACCATAAGCACATATTTTGTACCGTACGGTGGTCTGACCCTCGACCCGGGCCGGTTCCGATACTCCGACCCTTCGGGCGGTATGGCATACCTGCAGTTCCAGTACTGGAGCGAGGAGTTGTTCTCTCCGGAGCGGTTTCATGCAGTGTTCGATTCACTTTTTCTGAATGAGGACAAACTCATAATAGATGTGCGAATGAACGACGGCCAGGGAGAAGGGCTTCTATGCCTCGAGGTCGCCGGCAGGTTCTCGTCTGCGCCGTGGACGGGTTGGTACACCAGTTCCAGGAACGGACCGTCGCACGACAACCTGACCCCTCTCCAGCCCTTAAGTGTGGCCCCAACAGGCAATGGCCACTTCACAGGCCAGGTGTACCTTCTGACGGGCGGCAAATGTGCGGCATCGACCGAGTACTTCATCTGCGCGATGGAAGCTCTGCCCAACGTAACAGTGATAGGGGAGAGAACACGTGGATTGGCGGGAGAAGCAGCCTTTGTGCCCCTGTCCAACGGTTGGGTGGCCGGCATTCCTTCCCAAATCATGTATACAGCGGATATGGTTCCGATCCCGGGGCAGGGGATCAGCCCTGACATCGAGGTGTTGACATCCAGTGAAGACCTGAGCGGGGGGATCGATCCCGTACTGGACTATGTATTCTCCCTGATGCAGGGGATGTAGACATGAACCGGAAAGCCTGTCTGATGGCTTCGCTTCAATTGCTCATATGCGTGGCCGGATGCGCTGAGCCACCCCTGTCTCCCATTGCCGGGGGTGACTATGTGGACGATTACATCACTTGCTGGGAGTATTTCGACTCGCTTTACTGCTCCTTCCCCAACAAGCAGATCGACTGGCAGGAGTGTTACTCCATGTATCTGCCTGCCGCATCGGAGGCCAGTAACGACAGCGAATTCATCCTGGTTCTCATGGAACTTCTTGCCGAGATACAGGATGCTCATGTAAGATTCATTGTAGATGGTAAATCATACTATCCGTGGTCGCGTGAGTTTGAAGCAAACTACGATATGAACGTAATTTACGATTACTTCGAGCCCTACGGCGGTATCACCTGGAACGACGAGGGTCAGTTCGGATACTGTGTTCTTCCAGAGATGTCCTACCTGCTGATTCCATCATGGGGTGGGGGTGTTTTCGATCCGGTCGTATTTCACCAGGTCTTCGATTCGCTGTTCACCCAATCATCGGTCATTGTCATCGATGAACGCATGAATGGCGGCGGGAACAGCACTAACGCAGACCATGTAGCGGGAAGGTTTACCAGTGAGAACCGTCTTGCGCTGTATATTCAATACAGGAACGGACCTGATCATGACGATTTCACAGAGTTATACCCTTATTACACAACGCCCCGGGGCTCCTGGCAGTTCACAGGGGACACATACGTGCTTCAGGGGCGATCCAGCGCCAGCTCGGCCGAGATGTTCCTTAACTACATGGGAGTGCTGCCAAACGTAGTAACCGTGGGAGAGCGGTCATACGGTGCCACTGCCAATCCCCAGCCGATGCTATTGCCTAACGGATGGGAGGTTTGGGTTCCACGCTGGATTCAGTACACCAGCGAAGTGATCCCGGTTGAGTGGAACGGCATCGAGCCCGATGTGAACGTCCCGACGACTCCGGAGGATTTCGCCGAAGACAGGGACCCAGTTCTGGACTACGTATTCAGCGAGTGCGGCCTTTGATGGTTGGTTGCCGGCTGAAGAGAGCAGCTCTACAGGTCAGGCGAAACTCATGCCGGTTTGTAAGCATTCTGAATCTACAGATTGCGTTATTTCCTCTATTGAAGCTCTCGCAACGGTTGGGCAGTGGGCACTCCTTTCCAGACAACGTAACTGGAAGACGGTTCCGATCCTGACGCAGGGGATGTAAACATGAACCGGAAAGCCTATCTGATCGCTTCGCTTCAGTTGCTCATCTGTCTGGCCGGATGTACAGAACCTCCCCTGTCTCCCATTGCCGGGGGAGAGTATGTGGACGATTACATCACTTGCTGGGAGTACTTCGACTCGCTTTACTGTGATTTCCCCCACAAGCAGATCGACTGGCAGGAGTGTTACTCCATGTATCTGCCCGCCGCCGCTTCAGCCGGGAACGACATGGAGTTCATCGGAGTTCTCATGGATCTTTTGGCTGAACTCCAGGATGCCCATGTAAGATTAATCGTTGACGGCAGATCGTACCGTCCGTGGTCGCGTGATTATGAACCAAACTACGATATGGAAGTAATTTACGATTACTTCGAGCCCTACGGCGGCATCATCTGGAACGACCCGGGTCAATTCGGATACTGTGTTCTTCCAGAGATGTCCTACCTGCTGATTTCATCATGGGGCGGGGGTGAGTTCGACCCGGTTGTGTTTCACCAGGTGTTCGACTCGCTGTTCACCGGATCAGCAGTCGTTGTCATCGACGAACGAATGAATGGCGGCGGAAACAGCTTGAACGCCGATCATGTTGCAGGAAGATTCTGTGATGAGGATCGGCTTGCGATGTACATCCAATTCAGGAACGGACCTGACCATGACGATTACACGGAACTGTATCCCGTTTACACCACACCCCGGGGCTCCTGGCAGTTCACCGGCGACGTGTATGTTCTTCAGGGGCGCAGGAGTGCCAGTGCGGCCGAGATGTTTCTAAACTACATGGGAGTGCTGCCAAACGTAGTAACCGTGGGAGAACGATCATACGGAACAACTGGCAATCCCCAGCCCATGATATTACCGAACGGGTGGGAGGTTTGGGTTCCGCGCTGGATTCTGTACACCAGCGAAATGATCCCGACTGAGTGGAACGGCATCGAGCCCGATGTGAACGTCCCGACGACTCCGGAGGATTTCGCCGAAGACAGGGACCCAGTTCTGGACTACATTTTCAGCGAATGCGGCCTGCGGTAGTTGGGGAACACCTTACTGGGTTATTCTCTTTGAAACGAGCGTTTCTCGATAAAAATCCTGAAGTTGAACTTGAATCTCATTTGCCGACACTGTTTTTCTAGCGTAAACCCTGCCCAAGTGAATCCCCAAAGCCTTCGCCCTGATAGGGCGATTCGAGAGTTGTCAGGGTGTCGGAGGCAGCGCGGTAGAGGATGGTCCAGGTTGCCGGTACACGCCTGGCCAGAGCGATGACCAGGTCCCCCACGGAATCCGACGGCGCCTCGCGCCATTGCTCATGGCCCTCGGGATAGGCGATGTTCCGTGCGATAATGCCGCCGGTATCACGGAGAAAACGTGACTCCTCCCGGGAAAGCGACCGGTCGGGACGCGGGGAACCCCCGCATCCGGAAGCGGATAGAATCATGGCGATCAACGCCTGGACGGTGATTGTTGCGGCTTTCATTCCGGTCCCACTATAGTTGTTTGTTGCGGCATTCACAATAAAGGGGGCCCTTATGTTTTTGAAGAACTTTCTTCCGCTGCTGCTGCTGGCGTCAACGGTCCTTGCCACGGGCTACGGGAGAAACCGCGTCTTCACCGATGATGAACCTTGGTGGGAGCTTCATTCCAGCAGGTTCACCGTCTACTATGAAGAGGGAACCGAGCTTGTTGCCGAAAGCACGGTTGTCATAGCCGAAAGGGCCATGCAGCAACTCTCCACGACGTTCGAGTACCTGCCTTCAAGCCCCATTCCCGGTCATTGTGTACAGGTCTCCTGGAAGGTTCCGCCAGACCAGCATCATCAGCGGCGAGATCGGCGAGGGGGTCGGCGGTTTCACCGAGTTCTTCAAGGGCAGGGTCGTTGTCCCCTACGGCGGCGTATACAGCGAGTACAGGCATGTGCTTGAGCACGAGATCAACCATGCATTCGTGTATGACATGCTCTACGATCGCAGCCTTTACGGCATCGTCCGCTCCAAGGCGCCGCTCTGGGCGCTCGAGGGGCTTGCCGAGTACACATCGCAGGGGTGGGACATAGACAGCGAGAGCGAATTCCGCGACATGGTGATAGCCAACCAGATCGTTCCCATCCAGCAGCTCTCCGTGAGGAGCGACTACCTGGTGTACAGGCAGGGGCAGGCAGTCTACCATTTCATGGTCGAGCGGTACGGCCCTGACCGCTACATCACCTTCGTAAGGCATCTCCGTGACAGCGACGGCCTTCCTTCAGCGATGAGGGCGGCCTTCGACATGTCGGTAGACCAGTTCAGCGAGAGATTCATCGAATGGGCCAGGGAGACATACTGGAGCCCTGTTGCCTCCGGACAGAGCCCGTCCGACATCGGCACCCCGATCGTCCGGGCAGAGGGCGACAATAGAAAGAGGGTTGTGCTCGCAGAACCCGTCATTTCCCCCGACGGTTCGATGACCGCAGGGGTGGAGATGCACCGGGGAAGGTTCTCGGCCGTGGTAAGGAGAACCGACGACGGCGGCGAGGTCATCCGGCCCGTGAGCGGCGCCGGTGTTTTCGAGAACAGCCCGTCTCCCATGTTCCGGACCAGCGCTTTCTCTCCCGGATCCGATTCCGTGGCGGTTGCGTTCCAGGGGCAGTACGCGGACCGAATGCTCGTCCGCGGCCTTACCGGCGGGAACAGCCTTCTCCCCCGGGAGTTCGAGCTCCTGCGCGACCCGGCCTGGTCGCCCCTGGGGGGGGAAGTCGCGTTCAGTGCCCTTGATGAAGGGGTTCTCGACCTGTTCGTCTGGAACATCGCCTCCGGCTCGATTGAGAAGCTGACCCACGGGGGAATGAGCCCCCGGGACCTGTGGTGGGGTGATGATGGCATCCTGTTCGTGGGCGAGAGGGAGAACGGAAGGGTTTACACGCTCAACACCGCGAGCCGGGAAGGTGTTATTGAAACACTCTACGAGTCGCCATACGCGATGAGGAACCCCGTTTCCTACCCCGAGGGCATCGTGTTCATCATGAACGCGGGCAGCGGTGCGAACTTCCACCTGCTGTCGGCCGGGACGGGTGAAGTCACAAGGCTCAGCGACCTGTACCGAACACCGTCCTCACTTTCGAGGGCCACTGAGACAGAGCTGTCGCTTTTCTACTCCACCGACTGGAGCGGAGGCGGCCTGTTCCTGACAAGGGACCTCTCGGGCAGGGAGGGCTTCGTTCCCGAGACGGCCCCTGAAGACTCGGCGAAGGTTGATTCCATCGCGGGCGATGAGCCGGTGTTTGTCCAGCCGACCTGGCGCATTTCGCCTTACGATCCGGGTCTCAGCCTCGACTACGTGAGCGCCTCGGCGGGTTTTGACAGCTACGCCGGCCTTGCCGGAAGCTCCCAGTTCATCTTCAGTGACATACTTGCAAGGCATCAACTTGCAATGCTTGCCGATCTCAATGGCGAGGTCAGCGATGTAGACGCGGGCTGCTTCTATTCCAACATGGAGAACAGGGTGCAGTTCGGTGTGTCGCTGTACAGGCAGGCCACGCGCTACAGGTTCACCGATCCCGACACCGAGGAGAGGGATTACGTGAGGGACACTGAGATCGGGACGGGGCTCGAGCTCAGGTATCCCTTCACCCGCTCCATGCGCGTCTCGCTGGGTGCGGGTTACCGCAGACTCGACCGCGAGGGATTGTGGGCCACGGAAATCAACCTGCGTGAAAACATCTTTGCCGTTGGGGGCAGGTTCGTGCTTGACAATGCCCTCTGGGGCGGGACCGGTCCCCGTGTTGGGAACAGGATCGCGGTTTCGGCAGACTGGGCGCCCGGTCTCGGCAATAACGCGAGCTACACAACGCTTCAGGCTGACCTCCGGAACTACACCTGGGTGTCCGGACAGGTTTCGCTCGCATCAAGGCTTGCCGTAGGGGGGAGCTTCGGAGAAAACCCCCAGAGGTTCTTCCTTGGCGGCGCCATGCCGCATCGGAGGAGCACTGGTGACGTCGAGGGCGTCGAAGACCTTTTCGGCTTCTACACAAGTTATTCTGACCTGCTTCGCGGGTATGACTACGTTGAGTACAACGGCACAAAGTACGCTCTGGGCTCCCTCGAACTGCGTTTCCCCTTCGTGAACCAGCTCAGCCTGGCCGCTCCCATTCCGATGACCCTGACCGGGGGAAGGGGAGTGATCTTCACCGACATCGGAACAGCGCTCGACGACATTGGGTCCTTCCGAGGCGCGAGAACCAACGGCGACTTCAGGCTGAACGACCTGAAGATGGGGTTCGGTTTCGGAATGCGCTTCAACCTCAACATCTTCGTATTCCTGTGGGATTGCGCCTGGAGGACGGATCTGAACGGGGTCAGCGCCAAGCCGGAACACTACATCACGTTGGGAGCGGAGTTCTGATGAGCAACGAGGTCCTCTGGTTCATCTACCTGGTCCTGGCTCTTTTCGGGACGATACTGGTGTTCAGGTTCGGCGGGAAAACGGGGCTCATCGCCCTGGTGTCCTCGGCCATCATCCTGTGCAACCTCGAGGTGATGAAACTCACCACACTGTTCGGCTTCACCGTGACACTGGGGAACATCCTCTACGGAATCATCTTCCTCGCGACAGACCTTCTGAACGAGGTTTACGGCCCAGCCGAGGCACGGAAGGCCGTTGTTGCGGGCTTTGTCAGCATGCTGTCCATGACCCTGGTGATGCAGGGGGCGCTTCTCTTCACACCTTCCCCCGACCCGTGGGCCCTTGAGGTGAATGACGCGATGAAGCTGCTCTTCGGCTTCATGCCGCGGCTTGCGGTTGCCAGCCTCACCGCGTACCTCGTCAGCCAGTATCATGACGTATGGTCCTTCAATCTCATCAGAAGGCTCACAAAAGGGCGGTATCTCTGGCTCAGGAACAACCTTTCCACAATGGTAAGCCAGCTCATCGACACCCTGATCTTCTGCGGAATTGCCTTCTGGGGGGTTCTTACGAAACCCGTGTTCATCGATGTTTTGATATCCACATATGTGATAAAGTTCGTTGTGGCCGCCTGCGACACCCCGTTCATGTACCTGGGGAGCAGACTGGCCAAAAAGGGAGGTGAAAAGGTTTGAACGCCCTCAGGGCCCTTTTTGTGCTGGCCTTCACCGCCGCTGCCTGGAACTGCCCCGAATGCGGTTCAGAGCAGTCCGGCGACGCCTGCAGCGTCTGTTTTCTTCCGGAAACCCCGCCGGGCATGGTCTACGTACCAGCTTCAACCGTAGTTGTCCAGGGTGACACAGTCGCAGTCGGCGCTTTCTTCATCGATTCATTCCCCGTGGCGTACCGTGACGTGCTCCCCTGGCTGGGTCAGAACTGCAGGGATGCCCAGGTGCTTGCCTCTGTCATCACGGGCCAGTACAGCGAGAGCGGCCATTTTCTGGCATTTTCGCCCTTCGTGGCCACGACTTCGGAAGAGTACTCGGTGCCAGCCGCGTGCCTTGAAAGGCCTGTGGCCGGGTTTACCTGGAACGGTGCCTCGTGGTACCTTTCCACTCTTGGCAGAAGGCTTCCGACCCTGGCCGAGATTCAGGCGGCCAGGCAGCAGGGGGTTGTCGAGCAGTTCAACGCCTACAACGAGATGCAGCTCTACGCCCGACTCATGGAGACCAGCCTGGGGGATGTCCTCGGCGCAATGAGCAGGCAGGCCATGTTTGCAGGCTACAGCACCGAAGACGAGCGGGTAATGTGGGAACTCACCCATACCGGGTTCGGAGCCGATCCGGCGTACGCGGCCCCGATCGCAGACGGCGCAGTACATTTCCCTCTACAAACCTCTGACGGCTCCGCTTGTGACCGGGACCGGCCGGGACATGGGGTATTTCAACGTCATCTTCCGGGGGGTCATCGACCTTCCGGGTTTTTAGTGAAGGGAGTATCGTTGTGAAAAGGCTTCTTCTACTCGCATTGCTTCCGATCGTTCTTGCAGGCTGCGGGGGCACAACCGTCACGCGCACCGATCCCGGTACTGTCACCGACCTCAGCGGCCATTGGAACGACACCGATTCCCGGATCGTCGCCGACTCGATGGTGGACCAGTGTCTCGCCGACCCCTGGCTCAACGTCACCTACAGGGGGGAACCCGATCGCGGTGTCAGTCCGAAACCGGTCATCGTCGTCGGAGGAATACGCAACCAGAGCCTTGAGCACATCAACACCGACGTGTTCATGAGCGACATCGAGCGCGCACTGCTCAACAGCGGCAGGGTTCTCATCGCCGCAGGCGGCGCGGAGCGCGGGGAAGTGCGCGAAGAACGGCGCGAGCAGTCGATTTTCGCGTCTCCCGAAACCGCTGCCCAGTTCGGCAGGGAAGTCGGGGCTGACTTCGTCATGGTGGGCACCGTCAACTCCGTTGAGGATCAGGAAGGCGACGTCAGGGCAGTCTACTACCAGGTCAACCTTGAACTGATAAGCGTCGAGACTGCACTCAAGGTCTGGATGGGCTCCACCGAGATCAAGAAGATAATCGAGTGGTGAAGAGGCTTTCGCTCTCCTGCCTTGCACTGCTGGTCCTGGCGTGCGCTTCGGGCTACACCGGCGTCATTCAGCCGGTCGTCGGATTGCTGAACGTCGATCAGCCCGATGAGGCGATCACCCGCCTGCGCCAGGTGTTTCCCGATTCCACCGGAAACGATCGTCTTCTCTACCTGATGGAGTTGGGAAACCTGGCGCGGTACGCCGGTATCCAGCCCGTTGCAAGGGCCGCCCTGCTGCGGGCTGAAAGCCTCAGCGACGGCCAGAGGGGCACCAGGTACGAACAGGAGGCTGCCGCGCTTCTCACGAGCGACCTCGCGCGCGAGTTCAGGGGCGCCGATTACGAGAAGGTGTTCATCAACTACGCACTCGCTGCCAGTTTTGCCGCGGGCGGTGATTTCGAGAACGCCCTTGTCGAGGCGCGCAGGGTGAACCAGAAGCTGCGGGTCTACAACTCCGATTACGGCGAGAACCCCAACAGGTACGCCGATGACGCATTCATCAGGTATTTCATGGGAACCCTGTACGAGGCCGAGGGCGAATTGTCCGATGCTCTGATAAGTTACCGCAGGGCCCTCGAGATATACGATGGCGACTACGCCAGGAACTACGGTGTTCCCGTGCCCGAACAGCTTCAAACAGATCTTTTGCGTCTGGCCGCCCGAACCGGTTTTGAAAGCCTTCTTTCCGAGTACGAGCAGCGCTGGCCCGGCACAGCCCGGGAGGGATCAGGCCCCGAAGAAGGGTTCGGTGAAATCGTCATCGTCCTTGAAACCGGGAGCATCGCCCGAAGGCGCGAGGAAAGCTATCCGGTTACCACGGAAGACAGGGTTTTCAACATCTCCCTGCCATCAATTCCCGACTTCCCCCGCCGTTCCGTTACAGCCTCTGCCGGGGCCGCCGGCGCTGGGACGCCGCTGTTTCTCGTGCAGGACATGAACGCCCTTGCCAGACAGAACCTCAGGGATCATGCCGCCAGGGACGTGATGAGAGCGATCGCCCGCACGGCGGTCAAGGCCGGGGTTTCCCAGCTTGGCGAGGAGATCGCTGAAGACGCCAGCGGCGACTCGACTGTCGGAGATGTTGTCGGGCTTCTTTTCAGCATCGCCGGAGCCGTCACTGACAGGGCCGACCTTAGGGCGTGGCTTACCCTGCCCGCCCAGATACACATGGGCAGGCTTCAGGTTCCCGAAGGCACCTGGCCTTTGAACATCACCGTGAACGGAAGGGTGTACAACCATCCACCGGTCGAGGTGAGGTCCGGCCGGATGGTGTTCGTCTTCATCAGGCGGAGCCTTTGACGGCTGACATCGGCAGTATTCCGGGCAGGATCGACCACACGTTGCTTCGTCCTGAAGCCACGGCGGAAGATGTTGCCCGGTTCTGCTCCGAGGCTCTCCGGTACGGTTTCAGGTCGGTATGCGTGAATCCGGGCAGGGTATCGCTTGCAGCATCCCTTTTGCGAGGGGGTGTTCCATGGGTCTGCTCCGTCGCGGGGTTTCCCCTCGGGGCCGGGCCCGTGACACCGCTGGAAGCCGAAAAGGCTGTTTCAGACGGCGCCCGGGAGATTGACGCGGTCATTCCGGTCGGGCTTCTCAAGGACGGTGACACTCAGGGAGTGCTTCACCTGCTGCGTGAGACGATTTCCGCTGCGGGAGTTCCCGTGAAGGTAATCCTCGAGACCTGCCTGCTTTCCGATGAGGAGAAGCTGCTCGCGTGCAGGATCGCTGTGGATGCAGGGGCATCCTGCGTGAAAACTTCAACGGGATTTGGAGCCTGGGGCGCCACTGCCGGGGATGTAGCCCTGCTTCGGGCGGCAGCAGGGCCCGGGATTCACGTGAAGGCGTCAGGGGGGATCCGTACGCCCGAAGCGCTGCTTTCGATGCTCGCCGCCGGCGCATCCATAATCGGCACAAGCTCGGGTGTTGAAATAATTGAAAAGTTAAGGCGGCCGGAGGGGTAACCGGCCGCCTGTCCGTCCCGACTCCAGTCTGTCTTCCGGTCCGGAATGGGGAGGGGGATCCATTCCTCTTCTTGAAGACCAGCCTTCAACCTCTTTCGGGGTTGTTGGAACCGGAACCCATTTGAGTTCACTCAATCTTAAAGCAAGAACTTTGCCAATGCCTGATTTTTCACGGAAGGCCGAATTTTGTATAAATGGTTACGGGCGGCTGGAGGGGTCGGCCAGCCGCCCGTAGTGTCGGGCTGAGTGGAATTTGTTACGCCCATTCATCATCGGGCGCGGTCCGGGAGGGGATCAGACCGGCCATGTGAGAAGAATGAGCACTGGAAGAGCCGCCCCCGTGAGGGCAAGCATCAACCATTTTTTCAGCCCGGGCTTGTACACTCGGCAGTTCCTTTCACGGTCGGCACCGCAACGGTAACTGAGAAGGAATCAACAAAATACAATGCACACCAAGCGCGATTCCAATAAAAGCAAGAAGGTTGCCAAATGAATGATCTTCACCTCAACCCCGAGCAGAAGGAGGCCGTGGAGTATGATGACGGGCATCTTCTTGTGCTTGCAGGAGCGGGAAGCGGCAAGACCAGGGTCCTGACGGCCAAGATCGCCCGTCTGTTGAGGGAGGGAACTGTCAAACCCGGAAACATCCTTGCCATGACCTTTACGAACAAGGCCGCCCGCGAGATGGGGAGAAGGGTGGACGAGATGCTGGGAGGCAGGGACCTTCCCAGAATGGGCACATTCCACTCGACCTGCCTGTGGTTTCTTCGCCGGGAGGCCGGCCGGCTCGGGTATGGCGACAACTGCACCGTGTACGACGGTTCAGACCAGAAGAGCATCATCAGAAAGCTTCTGAAAAACATGTCACTGCCCGGGGGAATAACGGTTTCCGCCGCGCTGTCGTGGATCTCCGGAAAGAAGAGCGACCTTCTCTCTCCCGGGGAAGCCCTGGAAGAGGCGGCAACGGTAAGACAGGAAGCATTGGCAAGGGTTTACGACTCCTACCAGCGGATTCTTGCGGAGAACCGGGCTTTCGATTTTGACGATCTGTTGACATACACTCTTAAGGGATTGCGTCAAAATAGTGACATAGGGGATTACTACCGCTCCAAGTTTCTCAGGATCCTCGTCGACGAATACCAGGACACCAACCTTGTGCAGCACGAAATCCTCAAGACCCTGGCGGGAGGCTCCACACATGTGACGGTGGTCGGCGACGACGATCAGGCCATTTACGGCTGGAGGGGTGCGAGGGTTTCGAACATCCTCGACTTCCCTAAGGACTTTCCCGGCACGAAGATCGTCAGGCTCGAGACCAATTACCGGTCGACCGGAAACATTCTCAAGGCCGCCGACATTCTTGTCACGCACAACCTGGGACGGCACGGAAAAACACTCCGGTCGGTCCAGGAAACCGGTGAACCCGTGAAGGTCCAGCCGGTCGCCTCCCCCCCGACGAGGCTGAATGGACCGTCAGGACAGCGCTCGCCTTTCACACGTCGGGCACCCCGCTCAACCGGATGGCGGTTCTTTACAGGACCAACGCCCAGTCCAGGGAGTTCGAGGCGGCATGCAGGAGGTGCGGTGTTGCGTATGAGGTTGTCGGAGCCCAGCGTTTCTTCGAGCGCGAGGAGATCAAGGATCTTGTGAGCTTTCTCAGGGTGATCGTCAATCCGAGGGATGGCGAAAGCCTTTACAGGGTCATAAACAAGCCACCCCGAGGTGTCGGCGGCAAGGGGACGGAGAGCTTCTTCAGCCAGGCTTCCCTGGCTGGCGGGGATTATTTGTCGGCCCTCTCCAACGCACATTCCTGGCCGGGGATCACCCAGCGTGGAGCGGCGGCACTGGGTGAGCTGGGGGCAAGCCTTCGGAAGGCGGCCGGGATGGTTTCCAGCGGAGACCCGGCCGGCGAGATAATCGACCTCGTGCTTCTGGAAACAGGCCTTCAGAAGCAGTACAACCCCGATGACGTGGCCGACCAGTCCAGGCTTGAGAACATCGAGGAGCTTCGCCGCTTTGCCGCGCAGTACGACATCGGTCAGCCGCATGGCGGCCTGCCCGGGTTTCTTGCCGAGCAGAGCCTTCTCACGACGCAGGACGCCTACAGCGAGGAAGGCATTGCCCTCATGACCCTGCATTGCGCAAAGGGGCTGGAGTTCGACGTGGTTTTCATTGCCGGCCTCGAGGAGGGGCTTTTGCCGCATATCCGCAGGAACGAGAGCGCCCCGTCCGACCTCGAGGAGGAGCGAAGGCTGCTCTACGTGGGGATGACAAGGGCAAGGAAAAGGCTTTTTCTCACATCCTGTCTGGCCAGGATGCAACAGGGCGGCTTCAGGTGCGGTCCATCCCGTTTCCTTAACGAGATAGCGCCGGTCCTCTCCGAATCCCCCGCCCCAAGACCCGTGATGCCCTGCCCCACCCAGCCCGAGGGTTACAAAAGGGGCGAGGTGATAAGGCACCCCCGTTACGGCAGGGGGATGGTCCTGTCCGCCCGTCGCCGCGGTGACGAATGGGAGCTCTCCATCGATTTCGGCTTCGACGAGCCCAAGACCATCCTGACCGGGTACGTCCCGCTTTCAAAAGAGGGGGGCGGACCGGAGAAAGCCGCCAAGGCATGGTAGGCGCACCCGGAACAAGTGCGTGGAATGCTGCTGCCATGATCGGGGAGTGCCGGGCCGTGCGGCGCCTCATTCTGGAGATGATCCATTGTGCCGGAAGCGGGCACCCCGGCGGCAGCCTGTCGTGCGTCGAGATCCTCGTTCTGCTTTACCGGGGCATCCTCCGGCACGACCCTGAGAACCCCCGCTGGGAGCGCCGGGACAGATTCGTGCTGTCCAAGGGGCATGCTGCCCCGGCCCTGTACGCTGTTCTTTCAAGGTGCGGCTACTTCGAATGTGACGAGCTTTTCACTCTGCGAAGGCTGCGATCAAGACTCCAGGGCCATCCCCACATGCAGGACCTGCCGGGGCTGGACTGCTCAACGGGAAGCCTCGGTCAGGGTCTGTCCATAGCGTCGGGTCTTGCGCTCGGGCTCAGCCTCAAAGGCACCGGGAACCGGGTCTACTGCCTTCTCGGGGATGGAGAGCTTCAGGAGGGCGCCGTCTGGGAAGCCGCGATGGCAGCGCCCGCCCTCGGTCTCGACAACCTCACTGCGATTGTGGACAACAACGGTGTGCAGCTTGATGGTCCAACCTGCTCGATAATTCCGGTCGAGCCGCTTGAGGACAAGTGGAGATCATTCGGCTGGAGGGTTCAGCGCTGCGACGGGCATGACCCCGAAGAGCTGAAAACAGCCTTATCACACCCGGGCCGGGGTCCACTGGCGGTCATCGCGGACACCGTGAAGGGAAGGGGAGTTTCATTCATGGAGGGCGAATGCGGGTGGCACGGCAGGGCTCCCGACGAAACCGAGCTCGCAAGGGCTTTGAAAGAGCTTTCATGATGACCGGTCTGCCGCTTCGCCCCACCAGGGAGGGATACCTGGAAGGCCTGCTTGCAGCCGGTGAGAAGGATGCGAGGGTGGTTGTGCTGGATGGGGATGTCGGGCGCTCCATCGGCACTCAGGCCTTCCGTGACAGGTTCCCCGGAAGGTACTGGAACCTTGGGATAGCCGAGCAGAACATTGCGGGCCACGCAGCCGGACTTGCCCTTGCCGGTTTTCTTCCCTTCTACAGCACTTACGCGGTCTTCGCCGTTGGCAGGGCACTCGACCAGATCAGAACATCGGTATGCAACATGGGGCTTCCCGTGAGGATCGGCGGAGCCCACGGCGGCCTCAGTGTGGGCCCCGACGGAGGAACGCACCAGGCCCTTGAGGATATCGCCCAGACCCGCACCCTGCCCGGCATGACGGTGCTGGTTCCGGCCGATGCAAACCAGACCCGTGCGGCCGTGCTGGCTTCGCTTGAGCTGCCGGGTCCGGTCTACATCAGGTTCGGCAGAAACCCGGTTCCGCAGCTTTACGGCAGCGAACATCCCCTGGTGCCGGGGCGGGGGAACCTGCTGCGCCCGGGGCGGGATGTCGTCATCGTGGCCTGCGGAGCAATGGTCGCCCCGGCGCTCGAAGCTTCAGAAACGCTCCTGGGGAAGGGAATCGGCGCAGCGGTGATAGACATGGCGTCAGTGAAACCCCTTGACGGAGCCCTTCTCATGGAAACCACCGCGAGTGCCTTCGGTGTCGTCACCGTTGAGGATCATCAGGCTGCGGGAGGGCTGGGGGGAACCGTGGCCGAGTTTCTGGCAGTGAACAGACCACTTCCCATGCGCATCATGGGCGTCCCGGACCGTTTCGGGGAAAGCGGCACACCGGAGGAACTGGCGGGGTTGTTCGGCCTTTCCATTGAAGGAATCGTGTGTGCGGTCATTGACTTGGCCGGGCATCGAGGATAGGTTGCATATTGCTTTCAGTCGACAAAATCCCAAGCGTTTCGTGTTGAAAGGAAGTGCTCGGAATGGCAAAAATCCTCATCTGTGACCCAGTATCCGAAGACGCTCTGGATGTGGTGAGAAAAGCGGGCCATGAAGTTGTGGTAAAAACCGGCATGGACCAGGACGCCCTGCTCGAAGCGATACCTCCCTTCGATGCAATGGTCGTGCGCAGCGCAACAAAGGTCAGGGTTCCCGTCCTGGACAGGGCAAAGGGTTCGCTGAAGCTCGTGGTCAGGGGCGGAGTGGGCGTTGACAACATTGATGTCGAACATGCCGAAGCGTTGGGAATCGCCGTAAAGAACACCCCCGCCGCCAGTTCTGTTGCGGTCGCGGAGCTTGCAATGGCCCATATGCTCGCCTGCTGCCGCGGTATCACCGGCGCAGACCGCACGATGAAGGATGGCATCTGGGACAAGAAAACCTTCAGCAAGGGACTTGAGCTCTTCAATTCAACCCTTGGTCTGATCGGTTTCGGCAGAATTGCGAAGGAAGTTGCCAAAAGGGCCGCGGCCTTCGGCATGAATGTGGTCTTCTATGATCCGTATGCCGGTGAACAGGCCGGCGTTCCCGGCAAAAAGGTCGACCTCGCAACGCTTTGCAGCAAGGCCGACTTCATCAGCCTTCATGTGCCCCACACCGACGAAACCCACCACATCCTCGACGCCGCCAGGTTCGCCTCGATGAAAAAGGGCGTCGTGGTGGTCAACTGCGGTCGCGGCGGAACGATCGATGAGAGCGCTCTGCACAACGCCATCGAAGAGGGCAGGGTTGCCGCCGCCGCACTCGACGTGTTTGAGACCGAACCCCTCACCGGTGCGGAGAGCCCCCTGGTGAAGAGTGGCAAGGTCGTGGCCAGCCCCCACATGGGAGCCGGTACAGCGGGTGCGACCGACAGGGTCGGTGCTGAAGTGGCCGAAATCATTGTTGATTTCTTCAAGTAATCGTTGAACCGGAAAGGCGGGCCGATGACAAGGATTCTTTATCTGGTTCTCCTGCTTCTGGCCTCGGTTGCCCTGGGCCAGACCGGGGAGACTGAACAGCAACCCTCACCGGCGGAACCAGCCGTTTCAACCGATGAGACGACGGAGCTTCCTCCCGTGGAGACTTCGCCCCTCAGCGGGGTCGAACTCATCCCGCCGGGCGGCATCACGGTGATCGATCATCCCGACGACGCCGGTGACAGGCTCATCCTGAGCTTTTCGCCCGGCAGCGAGGCCGAGCAGACCGAACTTTTCGCAGCCTACCTGGTCAACAGGAGGCCGGAAGGGGCGCCCGACGAGGAGTGGGCCGTTGTCGGAGTGATCCCGGTCGGCGAGGGAACCGAATTCATCGACGGCTATGACCCTGATTTCCCCGTCATTGCAGGAGAGGTCTACGAGTATCGCATAAGCGCCATGTACCTCGATGAAACGGTGGTTGACAGTGATCCGCAGGTCGCCCAGACCGTGGCCAGCGGTCAGTGGTTCCACCAGGGCAAGGTCAGGGTGCTGGTTTCCTGCCTCATCTTCATCGGGCTGATCTTCTACTTCTTCTCCAGGGCAAAGATGGGCGCCACGATGTACCTGCGCCCCATCGCGGGGATCGAAGCCATAGACGAGGCCATCGGAAGGGCGACGGAGATGGGCAAGCCCATCCTCTATGTGCCTGGTCTTTCCGACATTTCCGACGTGGCTACGATTGCCAGCCTCACCATTCTCGGCAGGGTTGCCCGCAAGGTGGCCGAGTACCAGAGCGCGCTCATCGTTCCCAACCGTGACCCCATAGTGTACACCGTCGCGGAGGAAGCTGTGAAGCAGGCGTACCTCGAGGCCGGCCGACCCGATTCCTACGACCCTGACAGCGTTTTCTTCCTCACCCAGAGCCAGTTCGCCTTCGTGGCGGGTGTGAACGGCATCATGATGCGCCAGAAACCCGCAACGAATTTCTATCTCGGCATGTTCTGGGCGGAAAGCCTCATCCTCGCCGAGACGGGTTCGCTTTCCGGCGCGATCCAGATCGCGGGGACCGATGCGGTCACGCAGCTTCCGTTCTTCATCACAACCTGCGACTACACCCTGATCGGTGAGGAGCTCTACGCAGCCAGCGCATACCTCAGCCGTGAGCCCATGCAGATGGGCTCGATCAAGGGGTTGGACTCGTGCAAGGCGATCCTGATGGGCTTCATCACAATGGGCATCGTTCTGGCACTGGTGGACATGTTCGCGGAAACCCAAACCCTTGCGTGGCTCAAAGACATTGTGACCTCGCAGATCGTGGATTAGCCCACCGGAAGGAGTATTGAGCAGTGAAGAGAGCTGTTCCCCTCATGATAGTGCTGGTGGGCGGAGTGCTGATGATCATTCAGTACTTCATCCCCCACCAGATCTCGCAGGATATCTTCGACAACTATACGATCTGGGTGCCCATCATCGGCGCCTTCGCCCTGATCCTGGGCGTGGGCAGCCTTACCAGGCTTCACGGGCACAGGGTTCGGAACAGGGCCGCAAACTGGCCGTACAGCCTCGCAGTTCTGATCCCCATCTACCTGATGCCGATCTTCGCCCTTCTTCTCCCCGTATCGGTCGGTGGGGGAATGGACGAGCCCGGCGTCTATCACTTCGCCTTCATGCACATCCAGGTGCCCATCCAGTCGACCATGTTCAGCCTGCTGGCCTTCTACATCGCGAGCGCCGCATTCAGGGCGTTCCGTGCGAAGAGCATGCTGGCCACCATCCTTCTTCTCACGGCGGTCATAGTCATGATGGGCCAGGTCCCGATCGGCGAGCTCCTCGGGAGCTGGTTCCCGAAGCTCGGCCTCTGGATCATCGACTTTCCCAACAATGCAGCAAAAAGGGCAATCGGTCTTGGCGTGGGGTTCGGCATCCTTGCAACCCAGCTCAAGATCATTTTCGGCGTCGAGCGTAACTGGCTCGGCGGCGCCGGTGATTAGGAGGTGAAGGAATGAAAGACAGCATTTGGAGCAGAATGCTCAACCTCGACAGGCGCTGGATCTTCCTCCTCATCGGCGTGGTATGCATCGTGCCGTTCTTCATGCCCTTCGGCCTGCCGGTGATCCCGACCCAGCACGTTATTTCCATCTTCGACTACGTTGAAAACCTCGGCCCGGAAAACGCCATCTTCGTAAGCTTCGACTTCGATCCGGGCACGGATCCCGAAAACATGCCGATGGCGGTGGCGGTAACCAGGCATGCCTTCGCAAGGCACATCCCGGTTTTCTTCACGGCCAACGCACCTCTGGCTCAGGGCATGCTCGAATCCGGTTTCGGCTACATGACCAACCCAGCCCTCGACGGGTACTTCCATGTGGTTTCCTGGCAGGACTGGGCATCGTACCGCGATCAGGGCATCACGAACAGAGACGAGCTTCAGGCCGCGTGGGAAGCCGACGGAAACGTTCTTCCTGCCAATTCCTCGGGTTGGGTCTTCGAGGGGCGCGACTTCGTGAAGCTCGGGTATCTGCCCTACTTCAGCCTTGTGATCCTCGGCATGACGTCGTCCATAGCCTCCCAGTACCCCGAAGACATGAACGGCAACCCGCTTGTGGAAATGCCCATGCTTCAGGAGCACAAGAGCCTTCGGGATGTTGACCTTGCCACGACCTTCTCGGGCACGGCCGCGTGCACCTGGTGGATCACATACGGCCGCGAGAAGATCGGTCTCCCTGTTGCCTTCGGAGTCACTGCGGTGAGCGCAACCGACTACACCATCTTCATTCAGTCCGGGCAGCTCGTGGGACAGATGGGCGGCCTGAGGGGCGCGGCCGAGTACGAGGTGCTGCTGCAGCAGGCCGGATACTTTGACGAGCCTGACCGTGCGTTCATCGGCATGGATGTGCAGAACGCAGCTCACCTGCTGATCCTTTTCTTCATAGTTCTCGGCAATATCGCCTACTTCGCCGGGGGATTCCACAAAAAGGGCGCCCTGCTCAAGGGAAGGAGGTAGACCGTGTACGAAACCATCGGAATCTGGACCGCGGCGATCTTCACCCTTGCCATGTACTCCTTCCTCTACAAGGAAAACCCCCTGTACAGGCTTGGTGAACACCTGGTGGTCGGCATATCCACGGGGTACTTCATCGTGGTGACCTACACCCAGGTGCTGAAACCAAGGCTCATCGATCCCATAGCGATCGACGGCGAGTACATCCTGTTCGTTCCGGCGCTGCTGGGCCTGCTGTACATAACCCGGTTCTTCCCGAAGATAGCGTGGCTCTCGCGCTACCCGATGGCCTTCATCATGGGAACGAGCATGGGCGTGGGGTTCCCGCTTTCCATGAAGGCAAGCGTTCTAAGGCAGCTCGAGGCCACCATTCTTCCGCTCTATGAGGCGGGAATGCCCTGGCACATCGTTGCCGGAAACGTCATCCTCGTATTCGGGACCCTTGCAGCCCTGATCTATTTCTTCTTCAGCAAGCCGCACAAGGGGCCGTTCTTCGGAACCGGCTCAAAGATCGGCATATGGGTCATAATGATCGGGTTCGGGGCCACGTTCGGCTTCACAGTGATGGGCAGAATCAGCCTTCTCATCGGAAGGATACAGTTCCTTCTCAACGACTGGCTCGGTCTGATCAACTGATCACAGGGCGCCCCCGGCACGGCCGGGGGCGCCCCGCCTTCCCCGGCCCTCAAATTCTGGGTGAAGGAGATGATTCATGAGCGAGATCATTCTTGTCACCGACATCGGCAGCACAACCACAAAGGCGCTTCTTCTCGAGATATCCGATGGCCGGCTCGAAGTCGTTGGAAGCGCCGACGAACCGACGACCGTTGAAAGCCCCTGCGAAGACGTCAGGGTGGGCTTGTTCCGCGCCGTCGACAGACTTGCCACAAAGACCGGCATCGCCCTAAGGGACGGTGACAAGCTGCTTGTGCCGTTCTACACGACCAGCTCGGCAGGCGGAGGTCTTCAGATCCTCGTGATAGCCCTGGCTTCCTGGGACACCGGGGTCATGGCCCGGGCCGTGACATGCGGTGCCGGGGGCGTGGTGCTTGACGCTTTCACAATCGACGACGAAACCCCGAGGGTTGAGAAGATTCAGAGGATGAGCGGCCTGTCCCCCGACCTCGTTGTGATGGCGGGCGGTTACGAGGGCGGTGCGGTCGCCTCGGTTGTGAACATGGCCCGGCTTCTCGCCCTCGCGGCTCCACGGCCCAAGTACGGCAGGGGCAGGCTTCCTGTTGTTTTCTGCGGCAACACGGGCGCCCGCGAGTACGTCCGTGAGACCCTGGGCGACGATTTCGAGCTGCACTTCGCGGGCAACATCAGACCCTCCGGCACCGAATTCGATCTCAGGCCCGCAATCGGCGTCGTTCACTCCCTTTTCATGGACCACGTGATGCAGATGGCTCCCGGCTACCACACCGTTGCCTCTGCAGCATCGGCTCCCGTCATACCCACCCCGTCAGGCGTCGAGAGGATACTCGCCCGTTTTGCAGAGGGCAGGGAAGAGAAGATCCTTCTCGTGGACATGGGCGGAGCGACCACCGATGTATTCAGCATCACCGGCGGAGGGGTGCAGCGCACGGTAAGCGCCAACATCGGCATGAGCTACAGCATCTCCAACATCCTTCGCGAAGCGGAGCCATCGATGGTCATGCGCCATCTGCCGGGAGCCCTCGAGGCTGTCGTCCGCGACAGGGTGATTGAGAAAACCCTCTTCCCCGCAACGCCGCCGTCTGATGATTTCGGGCGCCTCGTCGAGCATGTATGTGCCGCCGAGGGCATGAGGCTGGCGTATGAGCAGCACATGGATTTTTCCTACCAGAGGGAGAGGGTGGGTTTCCTGGACAGGCTGAAGCTGATCGGGAGATGCAAATTCGATGAGAAATTCAGAACCATCGACGGGGCGCACAGATTCCGCGTGAGCGAGTTCGGAACCCTGATAGGGGCGGGGGGCGTTCTGGCCCACTCTGACGACATCCGTGCCGCATGGATACTCGCCCAGGGCTTTCATCCGAGGGGCGTGACAACCCTGATGGTCGACGGCAGGTTCCACAGCCCACACATGGGCGTTCTCAGCACGGTGTACCCCGAAATGGCCCTGGATTACTACAGGAAGAACTGCCTCAGAACGGTATGCCGGGTGGTCACCCCGCTTTACGGAATGCGCGACGGACGCACAGCCGTCAAGGTGAGGGGACCCGAAGGGGAGATATGCGTTGCCGGCGGCGACTTTCTTTTCCTCAGGAACGGGAAGGACCATGAAGCGGATGGCTGGCGCGAGACTGAAGACGTTCCCCTTCTTGTCGACTGCAGGACGAAATCGTCCCAGCCGCTTCCCCTTGACTTCGACCGGCGCCCACTGGAGATCAAGTCACAACCCGCCACACAGTCCCGAAACACCGTTTTCACAGGCCCCTCTGAAATGGAGCACACTTTCGCCCTTCCATACCCGGGCGAGATACTCGTTCAGCCCGGCGTGAATGTTCAGCCCGGGCACCTCCTCGGACAGAACCGGCTCAGCCCGCCCATGGTGTATTTCATCGACGTCAGGGGGCATGATGGCTACAGGGGGAACCTTCCCTCCGATGAAGTCATGGCAAATGTAAGGGTTCGACCGGGAGATACGGTCTCACAGGGCATGGTCGTGTACCGCCGGGAGACCGGAACAGGCTTGACTCACGCTGTTCACGAGGTGAAAAGCCCGGTCAGGGGGCTCGTGACAAGGGTCGTCCCGCCGGGGCTGATCTGTCTCACGGAGATACAGGACTACGACGGGAAGCCCCATGTGGTCGATGTTGCGGGTCCGCTTGGAGTGAGCCCCCGTCACAGCATGAAGTTCCTCAAGGTGAAGAGAGGGGAATTCGTTCTAAGGGGACAGGCGCTGGCAGTCGGTGAAAGGCTTGTTACGATCAAGTCACCATCGGCCGGGACCGTCACAACGGTTGACGGGAAAGCCGGCACGGTGACCGTGCAGTATGTGACCGATCCGGTGCGCCTTGAGTCACCGCTGTTCGGGACGGTGGTCAGGGTTGAGCCCGCCCACTCCGCGACCCTTTCCTTCCGCGGCATTCGAATGGAGGGTATTCTCGGGCTGGGCAGGAACGCCCACGGCGTGCTTTCGACACACCCCGCGAAGGACGCGATCGTGCTCCTGGAAGGCCCCCTGACATGGGAGGACATCATGCGGGCACGCGAAGCCCGGGCCGCGGCGCTTATCTGTCCCTCCATGGCCGGCGACCTGGTTTCGACGTACCTGGGATACGATCCCGGAGTGATACTGACGGGGGGTGAGGACCTTCCCGTATCCATCCTCGTTGTTCGGGGAACCGGTTCGATCCGTTTTGAGTATGAGGCTTGGCGATCACTTGAGGCCATGATCGGAAAACATGGCGCG
Source organism: Candidatus Fermentibacterota bacterium (assembly GCA_963845085.1). Taxonomy (GTDB): domain Bacteria; phylum Fermentibacterota; class Fermentibacteria; order Fermentibacterales; family JCC-6; genus UBA6080. The sequence goes on along the minus strand of CAWJQI010000005.1, from coordinate 743,812 downwards.
GTATTCACTGCAACCAGGATCAGGGCGGGTGTGGAAAGGCCCTGGTTCCTTTCGGAGCACGAATGAACATCATCGGAGTGGTAAGGTCTTTCGAGGGTGTTTCCCTTGATGCGGAAGGCCGCGCAATACTCGTCGGCGACAGGCTCATAGGCAGGGTCGATGAGGCCGGGCAGGTCTGCAGCATGAAGCTGCTCGTCCACCCTCTCGATCTTGAACCCCTCACGGAGGAGTATCCCTTCGTCATGCCTGCCGGGAACGGCTGGGTCGAGGTCATGATCGGGGATGAAGCGGACGGGGAACAGCTTTCAGCCGTGATGGAGTGCCTTGGAAGCGCTGTTGACAGGGCGCAGGAACCACTCTGATTGTATATTCAACAAAGCAGTTGACCCGATAACAAAGGGAGGAAATAAAATGTGGGTTTGTCAGGCTTGCGGATGGATCTATGACCCCGCCCAGGGTGATCCCGACGGCGGAGTAGCCCCCGGAACAGCATTCGAAGATATCCCCGAAGACTGGGTATGCCCCATTTGCGGCGTCGGCAAGGACATGTTCGAGAAGGAGTGATCTCCATGAAGAAAACCGTCGTCGTCATCCTTGTATCCCACAGGAACCAGGCCGCTGCAAACGTGCAGAAGGTTCTTACGGGCTGGGGCTGCATGATCAAGACCCGCCTGGGCATCCACGAGGGGATCCTTGATGATTGCTCGGAGAAGGGGCTCATCATCCTTGACCTTGTGGGCGAGGAGGGGAAGAAGGAGGAGCTTGTCAGGAAGCTCAACGCCCTTAACGACGTAATCGCAAAACGGGTGGACCTGGAGCTTGACTGAGGGTCTCGCCGGCCTTCTTGAAGAACTGTACATCAGATGGAACCGCAGGGAGTTCGTGCATCCCGACCCCCTCGAGTTTCTGTACCGCTACGATGATTTGCGCGACAGGGAGATAGCGGGCCTTCTGGCGTCGGGGCTGGCTTACGGCCGGGTAAGACAGATCCTGCGAAGCGTGGGCCTTGTTCTCGACTCGATGGGAAGCCGGCCTTCCCTCTGCTCTCCGGTCCGGCTTCGGGAGAAGCTCAGCGGGTTCAGACACCGCTTCACCACGGGTGATTCCATCGTGAATGTTTTCGAGGGAGCGGTCAGGCTTCAGCAGGAGCACGGTTCCCTGGGTGCTTTTGTATCAGGGGAGGTCGGCCGCTCCGGCATCCTTGAAGCCCAGCGCCTTCTGGTGAGGGAAATCACGGGCGGGGGTGCCGCATCGAGCCTGCTTCCCTGCCCGTCGCGCGGAAGCTGCTGCAAAAGGCTGAACCTCTGGTTCCGCTGGATGGTGAGACGTGACGACGTGGATCCCGGCGGATGGGAATCGATCTCTCCGTCACTCCTTCTGGTTCCCATCGACACCCACATGTGGAAGGTCGGCAGCCGTTTCGGGTTCACGGCAAGGAAAAGCCCCGATTTGAAGGCCGTCCTCGAGATCACTGAGGGTTTCAGAAGACTTTCCCCGGAAGACCCGGTTCGGTATGATTTCGCGCTCACAAGGTTCGGGATAAGATCAGGGCTGAGCCTTGAGTCCCTTTTGTCCGAGCTTGACCGGTAAGGGGGGTTATAGTAAATTTGCTCCTCGTGTGCCGAGGTAGCTCAGTCGGTAGAGCAACGGACTGAAAATCCGTGTGTCGACGGTTCAATTCCGCCCCTCGGCACCAACCCCCACCATTATGAAATACAACCCTGACGCTGTAACAATTCAGGCAATGGGCGCCGGCGGTCCCGGCGGCCAGCACCAGAATCGCACCCTTTCCGGGGTGACACTAACCTTCAACATCTCCGACAGCGGCATACCCGAGGATGTGGCTGAGAGGCTGCGGGAAGCGGCGGGTTCGAAGTTGAACGGCCGCGACGAGATCGTGTTCCAGGCCAGGGAACACCGAAGCTTCGAGCAGAACCTCAGGGCGGCAAGGAAAAGGCTTGAAAAGCTTCTGGATCAGGCATCGAGGAAACCTGTTGCAAGAATCCCCTCAAGGCCTACCGATGCGTCACGGGAGCGCAGGCTCGAGGAGAAACGCCAGAGGGCCGAAACCAAGCTGAGAAGAAAAGAAGAGGGTTTCTGAAAGCCTACTGCGTGACCACGAGGCAGGGGCCGTTCGAATAGCGCGCAGACCTCACCGATGACAGCTGATGCGGTGTCACCGTTCTGGTGAAGCCTGTCGAGCATTTCATCGGCCTGTTCGGGAAGAACGGCAGCCAGAAGACCGCCTGAAGTCTGTGCGTCGAACAGCAGTTTGACAAGTTCCGCTTCGAGCCCATCCGCAACCGAAACGTTCTCCCCCACGTATTTCCTGTTGTTGCCGGAACCTCCGGGGAAGAAATCCTTCGCGTAACTTCTGGCGCCTGTGAACAGGGGCACGCAAGAGCTTTCTATCCTGAAGGAGACCGAAGCGCTTTTTGCCATTGCGAGGGCGTGCCCGAGAAGGCCGAACCCTGTCACGTCCGTCATGGCGCTGACGTTGAAATCCCTGAGAATGCGGGATGCGTAGAGGTTCAGCCGTTCCATCGAAGCCAGCACGGGTTGGAACAATTCCGGAGGAAGGGCGGAGGCCTTGTTGGCTGTCGTCATGACCCCGGAACCGAGCGGTTTTGTAAGAACCAGGACATCGCCAGGCCGTGCACCGGAGTTTCGCAACGCCTTTTCAGGGTGGATGACGCCGGTGACGCTGAGACCGAAGACGATCTGGTCCTGCTCCATCGTGTGGCCGCCGACGAGAACGACTCCTGCCTCAACGAGTTTTTCGCACGCCCCGGACAGGATCTGTTCGATTATATCGGAACCCAGCGTGTTTCCCGGGAAGCACAGCAGGTTCATGGCAGTGATGGCGTCGCCGCCCATGGCCCAGACGTCCGACATGCTGTTGGCCGCCGCGATGCGCCCGAATTCGACAGGGCCTGCAACGACCGGTGAGAAGAAGTCCACGGTCTGAACGAGGGCCAGGTCGGGTGCAATACGGTAGACCCCGGCATCGTCCATGGACTCCATGCCCACGATCAATTCCGGCGACAGGACCCTGGGGAGGCGATCAAGAATTCCCGACAACCTGCCGGGAGACATCTTGCCGGCTCAACCGGCGCAGGCGGCGTAATCCATCAGGTTTACCGATGGCGACGAGCCTGCATGCACCTTTTCCACTAGATCCTTCTCGCAGTAGACCTGTTTTCCCAGGAGCTCGTGAAATCTTCTGCAGGCGACGCAGTCGCCGTGCCTTTCACACTCCAGAGGACAGGAGCAGTTGCCATTCATTCCATCCCCTTTCCAGCGGGATGTTGTATTATACGGTGTCGCAGGGGTATTTCAAATCTCGTGAAACGGTTTGCGAAAGGGCATACGTATGGTACATGTTTTTGTTCCTGTGATACTCTGTCTGCTGTTTCCCGAGATCGCAGCCGTCACCGATTCCCCGAACGATGCCGGCGACAGGCTGATCATCACTGTTTCCCTGCCCGACGAGCTTGATGACATTGCGGCCCTGCTTGTCTATCGCACCCCTGCGGATGAGGAATCATGGGAACTCGTGATTGTCGAAACCGTTCCGCTTGAAAGCAATGACCTTGTGGACGGGTACGACCCTGATTTCCCTATAACTGCCGGGACCAGGTACCATTACATCCCTGCGTTTCTAACCACCGCGGGCGACACCCTCAGGGGGCCATTGTTTACGGACGCAGCCACTCCTGTCGGGTCGTGGTTCCATACCGGCGAGGTCCCCACACTAGTCGCCTGCTGCCTCTTCCTCTTCCTCATCTTCTACTATTTCAACAGGGCTGTCAGGGGGGCGAACTTCTACCTCAGACCCATCGGGGGCATTGAAGCCATAGACGAGGCGATCGGCAGGGCGACCGAGATGGGCAAGCCCATTCTCTACGTTCCGGGGCTGTCGGTTATCGAGGATGTGGCAACCATCGCCAGCCTCACCATCCTTGGAAGGGTTGCAAGGAAGGTGGCCGACTATCAGACCCGGATCATCGTTCCGAACACCGACCCCATCGTCTACACGGTGGCCGAAGAGTCGGTCAAGCAGGCATATCTCGAGGCCGGAAGACCCGACTCGTACGATCCCAACAGCGTGTTTTTCCTCACGCAGAGCCAGTTCGCCTTCGTGGCCGGGGTCAACGGCATCATGATGCGGGAAAGACCGGCAACCAATTTCTATCTCGGCATGTTCTGGGCGGAAAGCCTCATCCTTGCCGAGACGGGCTCACTGTCCGGCGCGATTCAGATCGCCGGTACCGACGCGGTCACCCAGCTACCGTTTTTCATCACCACCTGCGATTACACGTTGATCGGCGAAGAGCTGTACGCGGCAAGCGCCTATCTGGGCCGGGAGCCCAGACAGATCGGCGGCATCAAAAGCCTTGATGCATGCAAGGTGATCATCATGACGCTGATCATTTCCGGTGTTGTTGCATTCATTGTCGACATGTCCGCGGGAACACGGATCCTTCCCTGGATCAGGCAGCTGCTCTCCACACCTGACGGCTCGTAGCCGGCCGCACGAGGCAGAGCGATGGGGATCCGCAGAATGCGCCCGGAAGATCACGAACCTCTCGTGAAGCTCTGGAGTTCGTTTCCCGGAACTGCGGTTACGGGGGCTGATTCGCCCGGTGAGTTCAAAACATTTCTGAAGCGCAACGGAAGTTTCTGTTTCACCGCCACGGACAAAGGCGGGGTGACAGGAAGCGTTATGGCCGGAAGCGACGGCAGGCGAGGCTATGTGTACCACCTTGCCGTGCGGGAGGACCATCAGCGCAGGGGTCTTGGGAAGAGGCTCATGTGCAGGGTGGAAGAGGCCCTTGCAAAAGCGGGCCTCGAAAAGATCCACCTCTTCATCTTTAGCGACAACCCGGCCCTGGCCTTTTATCTGAAAGCCGGCTGGCATGTGCGCAACGACATCACCGTGATGAGCAGGGTTCTCAGGGCCTCGCCCGAACCGTGTTCGAAGCTGAAGGATTCCTGCTAGACAGCCGCCGCGCCGGGCTGAACCAGCCCCATTTTCTCGAGCCTTGCGAGAACGGCCTTCTCGGTTCTTCCGATGAGTTTGGCGATGGATGTTGCATCGGCATTCCTGCGGAATTCACGCTCGAGTTCCTCCTCGTCCGCGGGTGACCACTTCATGAAAGCCTTGGGGTGAAGTTTCCTTACCTCAAGCACTTCGTCCTCGCGACGGGTCGAAACAAGCCTGCCGATGGTGTCGAACGCTTCTGACAGAATGTTTCTGAACTCGGGAAGACCTTCCTCGAAAAGCATTACCCTGCGCTGCGAAAAGCTGTCACCATCGGTTCGCCTGCTTTCCGTGATTGACAGGTAGTACCTTCCGTTGACCGCCTGACGCGCATCGATGAAGTAAGTGGCATTGCCAGCGCTCACCCTGGCTTCGTAGACTGTTGTTCGTTCTTCCGGCATTTTTCGTCCCCTTTCAGATGAACAGGTGTTCACACACGTAAGTACGGCCCGCTTCCCGTGTTTTTCAAGGGTATATTCAGTGGAAGGGAGCGTGAGAATGGCGGCTGGCTTTATTCCCATCAGTGCCGGTGAGATGTCCGCGAGGGGCTGGAGCTCCCTCGATGTACTCCTTGTGAGCGGCGACGCCTACATCGACCATCCCTCGTTCGGAGTGGCCATCATCGCAAGGGTTCTCGAGGCGGAGGGCTACAGGGTGGGGATCCTGCCGCAGCCAGATCCAGGGGATCCCGATGCATTTCTCGAGTTGGGCGTTCCGAAGCTCTTCGTCGGGATTACCCCCGGGAACATGGACAGCATGGTCAACCACTACACCAGCATGAACCGTATCCGCTCGGACGATGCGTACAGTCCCGGCGGCGAGCCCGGGAAAAGACCCGACAGGGCCGCCATGAAGTATTCCAACATCATCCAGAGGGTGATGAAGGGCGTTCCCGTGATCCTTGGCGGGCTGGGTCCCTCCACCCGTCGGATCAGCCACTACGATTTCTGGAGTGACAGGGTCAAGAAGAGCCTTCTTCTCGACACAAAAGCCGATCTTCTTGTTTACGGCATGGCAGAGAACACTGTTGTCGAAGTTGCGGGCAGGCTGGCTTCAGGCGGTTCCCTTCACGGAATAAGGGGTACTTGCTGGTACGGAACGCATGTCGACCCCATGCCCGGTGACGTTGAGCTGCCCTCCCACGAGGACGTGGCTTCCTCTCCCCAGGCATTCATGCTCATGACCAGAACGCTGGAGGAGAACCTGAACCCCTGGGCCTCCGGAAGGCTTCTACAGAAGGCCGACACCCGGACCCTGGTCGTGGAACCCCCGGCGTTTCCCCTGACGACCCCCGAGATGGACAGGGTGTACGCCCTGCCGTTCACAGGAAGGCCACACCCCTCATACAAAGCCGAGATCCCGGCCTGGAGGATGATTCGGAACTCGGTGACCGTGGTGCGCGGCTGCCCGGGAGGCTGCACTTTCTGCGCTCTCGGTGTTCACCAGGGCAGGTTCATCACATCGAGAAGCGGGGATTCAGTGATGGACGAGGTCGGAAGGCTTGCGGTTCTCAACCCGGGAGGGCTGGTCGTGAGCGACATGGGAGGCCCCACCGCCAATGCATACGGACTCGGCTGCCGCAATGCCGAGGCCATGAAGAAGTGCAGACGCCCGTCGTGTCTGTTTCCCGAGATATGCAGGTGGTTCGATACGGACCATTCCAGGTTCGTCGCCCTGCTGAAGGAGGCCGCGGCTCGTCCGGGAGTGGCAAGGGTGATGGTGTCAAGCGGGATCAGGCATGATCTTGCCCTCAGGGACCGGAACTTTCTTCCGGTTCTCGTACGTGACCACGTTCCGGGGCATCTCAAGATCGCCCCGGAGCACACTGAAGATTCCGTGCTCAGGCTCATGAGAAAGCCGCCCGTTGAGACATGGCTTGCCTTTTGCAGGGAGTTCGAGAGGATCACCCGGAAGGCCGGGAAAAGGCAGTACATCCTGCCCTACATAATCGCCGCCTTCCCCGGTTGTACCCTCAACCACATGAAGAAGTGCAGGGAGCGGCTTAAGGAACTGGGCGCCCTGCCCAGACAGGTTCAGGTGTTTCTTCCCACACCAATGACCGTTGCTGCGGCAATGTACTGGACCGGTCTTGACTATGAAACCGGAGAACCCGTTCTAGTCAGGAAGAGGCCTTCTGAGAAGGCTGCGCAGAAAGACGCCGTGCTGGGGGTTACTTCAGGCGAAGAAACAGCAGGGCCGCCGCTGCGAGATGATAACCCGCATCGGCGCAGAGCCACCCGCGCAGGCGGTTCCCCCGGGCAAGCAGGACCGCGCAGACCCTGAAGGCAGCCTCCAGGGCAAAAAGAACAAGGAACAGCACAGTGTTGGGATTATTGGGGCGGGCCGGCAGCCTCCCCGACGAGACAAGCCGTTGCGAATCGCGTGTCAGGCCGCAGAACATGCAGGGTCTGCCTGTTGTTGCCATGCTTCTGCAGACCGTCAGTTCCGGCCAGCACCCGGTCACGAAAGGCTCTGCAAGGGGAATGAGAAGGCAGTAGAACAAAAGACCGAGGATGGCCAGATTTGCGAGCCGGTAGCTTGTCAGAACTTCATCAGCCCTGAAGTAAGGTCGCCGGCGGCAAAGACAACGGTGTACCCAAGGATCAGAAGCATCGCAACGCCGTTCAGCACCATTCCGGCCATCGCAACGCCGGTCGGGGCATCAGCCTCCTTCTTCCTGTTGAAACTGACGATGCCGAGTACCAACCCCACGATCGCCGGCACAAGTGCCAGCCAGCTGCAGCACGGGATGAACCCGAGAATCGCGGCCACGATGCCGATGATGAGGGAGACAATGTCCATTGTGCGTCACTCCTTTCTCAAAGCTTCGCCATTTCCGATACACCCGTTTCGACAAGCGTTTTACGGTCGGCTGCGATGCACACCCTGATCCCGGAGGCCCCGGTCTTCAGGATCGAAGCTGCTTGGCGAAGCGATTCCGCATCGATGGCAAGCAGCCTTCGCCATACTTCCTTCTGGTACTCAAGCCCCATCTCCGTGAAGTACATCGCCAGGGCTGTAAGTGGCGCACGGGCGGGGCGCACCAGGGGGTCAAGCCTCTGCAGCATCGAGAATACGGCTCCCCTGATCGCCTTTTCGGATGTATCAACCGAGCCGAGGGGGTCGAGGAAGGTCCTTCGAATGAACTCGATGCTCTGCGCGGGGGATGGATCGCGGTATGTGCTGAAGGCAAGGATGCCCGGAGCCGCCCAGGCCGACACTCCGTAGGCGCCCAGCCCCCCCCTTATCCGGTTCCACAGAGGGCCGTTGCCGAGCAGTGTCATCAGGACGAACAGAGGCTCGAAGGAAGGATCTCCGGGCTCCCTGCCGGGGAACGCGCCTGCCGTGCATGCCACATCCGAGTCGGCGATGATCCCGTCGAGGGGTTCCCCCGGGGGAAGGCAAAGCGGAGAAAAGCACGCTCTGTTCCCGGAAAACCCGTCCAGAAAGTCCTGAATTGCGTGAAGCTGTGTCTCGGGGCCGGCCCAGGCCAGAGCCACGGGGGCCGAACCGGAAATCCGGTTCCAGATGTCCTGCATCCTTCCCGACAGTGAGGCAGGTCTGCCGCTGATGATCCGACAGGTCTCGCGGGCCATGGTGAGCCCCCTCATCCTTCGGATTACCTCGATGCCGCCCCTGAAGGATGCCATCACTTCGAGGGCGGCAAAGCTGCCCACACTCTCCAGGAACCTTGCGTGAATCCCGCTTTTCACCTCCCGGCCGACCTCCATGACACGTGTCCTGTCATCGAGCGCCGGGGCGAGTATCCTCTTTCCAAGCAGGACCAGCAGGCGGGGAAGGTCGGACTCGAGGCACGAAGCTGAAAAGGAGATGACGGGGTGTGTCGTGCCCGGGGTTCCGAGTGGTTCGAAGGCTCCAACACCGGCCGACATGCCGCCAGAGCAGGCTGTTTCCTCCCGTGAGGCTTCCTGGTAGGAAAGGCCGCCGGCCCCTGTGCCCGTCACTATCTCGGCGGCCAGCTGAGCAAGTGGAAGGTCGGCCTCGGGGAGGTGCGCTATTCCGAGCGAAAGGTTCAAGTGGCACACGCCGTTGGTGAAGCCGGGGACCGTAATGAGATCGAGACCCGGCGATCTTTTTTCGTGATGCCACTCCAGAAGGGCCGGCCTGTCCGGTATGTCCTTGATTCCCAGCGATGGAAGCGCCGCGACAGCCTCGGGCGGATCGGGCGTCTCCTGGTGGATGCGCAGCTCGCTCGATTCCTTTTTCAGTGCGAGCCTCTCCTCCCGGCTCAGCCTCCCGCCCTCCTGCCTGGCTGCCTTTGAGCGCTCCCGGCCGAGACCGGAGAAGTACCGGGCGTCGGGCGTGAAAACAGCGTCAACCCTCTGCCCGTTTTCGATGAAGTACCTTCTGACAAGGTCCTCAAGCAATGAGGGATTTTCCCTCAGCCGCCTGCGCAGTTCGTCAAGCTGCCTCTCCTCCTCGAGTTCGTCGAGGGGGTTTCTGAAATGGGTCCAGGCCTTTGCGGCAGCCTCCATTATTCCGTGGGTCCATCTCTGGCCGATCCGCCTGAGGAAGAGCTCTTTCCTGTGAAGAAGGCCGCTCACGTCTTCGGGGTCGAATCGGTTGGCGCACTTTTCGAGCGTTTGTCCGATCAGGTCGAACACCGCACCGGCGTCCTCCCTCTTCACACCACGGAGACCCGCGGTGAAAGTCGGCCTGGTTATGTCGCAGTCGTATCCGGATGGTCCCAGGCCGGTGCCCAGCCCGCTTGCTATCAGAGCCTCCTTCAACGGGGCGGCGTCGCTGTCCAGAAGGATGTCGTCGAGCAGGGAGATCGCAAGCGATTCAACGGGATCCTCGCCGTCGTCCATCAGCCATGCCCTGAGAACCGTGCAGCCGGCCCTGCGCGATCCGGGAATGGGGTATTCGCCCGACAGGGGCCCCTGGAAGGATGGTTCGGTGATTATCTGGAACCGCGAATCGGCCGATGTGAACCCTTGAAGCCTTTCCCCCAGGAATTCGGTGATCTCCCCGGGAGGAATGTCCGCCATTACGATGAGGCATGCATTCGATGGGTGGTAGTGCCTGCGATGAAAATCAACGAAGGAATCGTATGAGAGCAGCGGGATGTGGTCGGGTTCGCCACCCGAGCAGTGACCGTAGGTGGTGCCCGGAAACATCAGGGTGCGAAGCTTCCTCTCAAGGTAGTCGTCGGGGTCTGCGTACGCGCCCCTCATCTCATTGTACACGACACCCATCCTCGCAGCCCTGCCGTTGCCCTGGAAATCCAGCCTGTGCCCTTCCTGGAGGAAGGATTGCCTGTTGAGGAGGGGATGGAAAACCGCGTCCATGTAGACATCGACAAGGTTGAAGAAATCCTTCCCTATCAGGCTGGCGCATGGATAGATGGTCCTGTCGTCATAGGTTATGGCGTTGATGTAGGTGGCCATGCTGGTTTTTACAAGTTCCATGAAGGGATCCTTCAGGGGAAACCGTCTGGAACCGCACAGCACGCAGTGCTCGAGTATATGGGGAACCCCCGTGCTGTCCGTGGGGGGGGTGCGGAACACGGCGGCGAACAGCTTCTCCCTGTCGCCCGGGCATCGAAGCAGAATGAGCTCCGCCCCCGAAGGTTCGTGGCGGGCTCTCAGGGCAAGGCTTCGTATCCCCGGCAGTTCGCGGCACTCGAGAAGTTGAAAGCCGCCGCCCATCTTCGTTGATTCTGCGCTCTTCATGGTGATGCCTTTCAGGGTGGGCTGACCGCTGAATATAAGGTTCGCCGGGTCCGGGGTGGATTGGAGGCCGCCGGGGAGTTAGATTGCATCGCCATGAGCGAAATGAACACAAGGCATATCGTTATTGCAGCCTCGGAGAGGAAGGCGGGCAAAACTCTTCTTGCCCAGTCACTTCTGCGGGTTGCGGTCGATGCCGGGCTTGATTGTGCCTTTGTCAAACTCAGGCGGAGGCACGGGGTGTCATTGACCCTGATCCCGGGTGAGGGACAGGAGGGCACCGACACGTTCCGATGCGCGGCCTCGGGCGCTTCAAGCGTCACGCTTGTCGAGTATGCGGAACCGGAGCAGTTGTCCGGATACGAACCGCACGCACCGTCCGGCCACGATCTGGTTTTGTGGGAAACCAACAGCGCGATGGAATTCGTCCGCCCGCACACCATGGTTTACCTTGAGGTTGAACACGGGGAGGGGAAGACCCCGGAGCTCTCTTCCAAAGCCAATGTTGTTGTGCCTGCCCCGCTTTCCGCCCCGCCCTCCAGGGAGCTTTGCGATTTGATCCTCGACAGTGCCGGGGTAAGGGGTTTTCGCGCCTTCATTCCCCGCGGAAAATGCTGGCTCGAAACACCCCGCGGCACCGTCGTGGGATCCGGCATCGCCTCTCTGCTCAGGTACATCGGGCAGACCGGAAGCATCAGCGCAGGCTCAAAGCTGGCGGGCATCTCCTACCGCAGGGCCTGGACCCTTCTTTCACGGTCCGAGGATAATCTCGGGGCAAAGCTCATCGAGAGGTCGAGGGGCGGCAGGCTCAAGGGAGGCAGCGGACTGACCCGGCTTGCAGACAGGCTGCTCGAGGAATTTGAAAACCTGGAGCAGTCGCTCGAGCATGTTTTGAAAGGCGGGGATGAGAAATGATCCCGTTCGAAGAAGCCATTGAAACGGTTCTTGCCCGTTCGCTTCCCGTGAGGGAGGAATGGGCGGACCCTTCCGAGGCTCTTTTCAGGATCCTCGCGGAAAGCGTGGCCACCGACATTCCGATGCCGCCGTTCGACAGGAGCGCTGTCGACGGATATGCGCTGCCCGGCGAGGGTGACGATTTCGGTCTGGTGGCGGAGATAACCGCCTCGCCCGGAACCCCGCCACCCCTCATGCCCGGCTGTGCGGCACCAATTATGACCGGCGCTCAGCTTCCCGAAGGCGCCGACCGGGTCGTGATGCTTGAGGATACGTTTGTCGAAGCGGGAAGGCTCAGGCTGAAGGCAGCCTCACGGGCCGGGAGACATATTTGCTACAGGGGAGAGGATCTGCCCGCCGGTCATGAGGTGCTCGGCCGCGGCGTCCTTCTCACCCCTGCCGCGCTCGGAGTTGCAGCCATGGCCGGAAGGGTCGGGTTGAAGGTCGCACGCAGGCCTTTGGTCGCGCTGATCACCACGGGGAATGAAGTAACGGAACCGTCGAATGTTCCCGGCCCGGGAGAGATAAGGAACGCGAACGGGGTTCTCGGCGCCTCTGTTCTCGCCGCTGCCGGCTTTGGCCCGATCCGCACATCGCACAGTGTTGACTCGCCCGGTGAGATCGAGGCAGCCGTAAACCGCTTCCGCGATGCGGACGTCCTTCTGATTGCGGGCGGGGTTTCCATGGGAACGCACGACTTCGTGCCTTCCGTCATGAAAGGGCTTGGCTTCAGGTTTCTCTTTGAGGAGGTTGCGCAGAAGCCGGGAAAGCCCCTCTGTTTCGCTGTCGGCAATGGGAGGGTTTTCTTCGGGCTTCCCGGCAACCCGGTAAGCGTTCTCGTTGCGCTCGAGACATACGTCGTTCCATTCCTCAGAAAGTCGTCCGGGTTTGCCCGTTACAGAAACACAGTGTACGAAGGCCGTCTTGAATGCGATGTGCGGAAGAAGCCGGGCAGAACCGAATTCCTGAGGGCTGTTGCGGCAAGGGGCGGGGACGGGTTCATCCTGAACGTTCCGGAAACACACGGATCGGGTGACCTTCGCAGCGCCACTGCCGCCAACTGCCTCATCGTGATGCCCGCTGACTCCGAAGGCGCCGGTCGTGGCGGGATCGTTCCCTTTACGTTCCTCAGCGGAGCCCATGTCAACGGGTTGTGATCCTCGCGGAACACCCCGTCACCTGAGGCTTTCCGTGACTGACAGGTGCAACCTCAGGTGCTTCTACTGCATGCCTCCCTCGGGGGTGCCCGAGATCGCCCACCAGGACCTGCTGTCGCTCGAGCAGCTTGCCTTCCTGACAGGTGTTGTCGACAGGGCCCTTGATCTCTCCAGGATCCGGATCACGGGTGGCGAACCCCTTGTGAGGCGGGGTATAACGAGCCTTGTTGCAATGCTTCCGAGAGTGCCGGACATGGCCATGACAACGAACGGCCTTCTTCTCTGCGAATTCGCCGCGGAGCTCGCGAAAGCCGGCCTGTCCAGGGTCAACGTCAGCCTCGACAGCCTCGACGATTCAGTTCTGAGCCGCATCACCCGCCGGGATGTCACGGTCGGTGTCGTGGAGAACGGCATCAGGTGTGCTTTTTCGGCGGGGCTGAACCCCGTGAAGGTCAACTGCGTGGTCCTCAGGGGAGTAAACGACGGCGAGCTTGGCCGGATCGTCGAGTGGGGCGAGGGAATGGGCGTTCATGTGAGGTTCATCGAGCACATGCCCCATTCCAGGGACGGGTACCGGGAGACAGTTCTTCGTGACGAGATCGCTGCGCTCGCGGGGGGCGGAAAACCCGAGGGAAGGCATGACACCGAAGAAACATGGGTCAGGGCTGACGGGCTGCGTTTTGGCATAATCGCTCCGGTTTCGGGGCATCTCTGCCCTACATGCGGACGGGTTCGGCTTACCGCTGACGGCGTCTTCATGCCCTGTCTCACCGGAGTGGGTTCGGTGGACCTGAAGCCCGCGCTTCTCGGCGGCGCCTCGGAAGAGGAGCTTCGCGGGATGATACTCGAGGCATCGGTGAAAAAACCCGGGCAGGGGAGCTGTCACTCCCTGCCAATGTGGCGCATCGGAGGATGATCATGCAGACCGACAACCTTCACTTCGACAGCGGGGGAAGACCGAGGATGGTGGATGTATCCGGGAAGTGCGCGACGTTCAGAACCGCTGTTGCGCGGGGTTCCATTGAATTGGGTGAAAAGGGGCTCGAAGCAATGGGATCATCCGGCAAGGGCCCGGTTGAAACAACGGCGGCGATTGCAGGGATACAGGCCGCCAAACGCACGTGGGAGCTCATCCCCCTTTGTCACCCGCTTCCGCTTGAAAAGGTTGACGTTTCCTTCGCGCTCGTGGATCGGACCCTGACCTGCACCTGCGCGGTCAGGGGCGAGGGCAGGACGGGATACGAGATGGAAGCCCTTACCGGGGTGTCAGTCGCGTTGCTCACGGTGTACGACATGCTGAAGGCTGCGGACAAAGGCATGATCATCAGGGAAGTTCGCCTGATTTCCAAGACAGGCGGAAAGAGCGGGGACTGGAAATGCCGGGAGTAATGACATTCTCCGTTGTCACGGTTAGTGATTCCTGCGACGCCGGCAAGAGGGAGGACGGAAGCGGGCCCGAGATCGTCCGCCTCATGTCCGCCGCCGGCTACCGTCTTGTCGAGCTCATGGTGGTTCCCGACGGCGTTGAGCCCGTCTCGAATGCGCTTCTCCGGTTGTGCCCCGCCGCCATGCTTGTCCTTACCACCGGCGGTACAGGCTTTTCACCGAGGGATTTCACTCCGGAGGCAACCCTGTCCGTGTGTGACAGGTTGGTGCCCGGCATACCGGAGATGCTGAGAAGTCGCTCTGCCATGAATGTGCAGTCCGCATGGCTTGGCCGGGGGGCTGCCGGGCTCAGGGGCCGTTCGCTGGTTGTCAATCTTCCGGGCAGTGTAAAAGCGGTCAGGGAGTGCGTGGGCTTTCTGCTTCCGATCCTGCCGCATGCACTGGAAGTTCTGGCCGGCCAGGCCGACAGATGCGGCGGCTGACACGGTAACAGAACCCCTTTGCCTGACGGCGCCCATTCGGAAAAAGGTCCTGATTCAGGGCCTGCGCATATCCTTCCAAACTTCGACAAGCCCCTCCTCGCCGGGCTCCTGACACCAGGCCCTGTTCACGAAGAGGTTCACCATCCTGTTGTTGGAGGAAGTTGTCTGGGCTTCTATCCTTTTTGCGCCCCAATCCCGCGCTATCCTCTCACAGAAATCGGTAAGGATGCCCCCGAGTCCCCTGTTCTGCCAGGGATCGCCCACCAGAACCGCGTACTCGGCCGCCTCGAGACCCGGATCGGCAACCAGCCTTGCAACGCCGAGGAGCTTCCTCACACCTTCCTGTTCGAGCTCGGCCACAATGGCCAGCTCCCTGTCGTAGTCGATGTAACA
The DNA here is from genome assembly GCA_963845085.1 of Candidatus Fermentibacterota bacterium. Classification (GTDB taxonomy): domain Bacteria; phylum Fermentibacterota; class Fermentibacteria; order Fermentibacterales; family JCC-6; genus UBA6080. The sequence continues at coordinate 728,703 of CAWJQI010000005.1, read as the reverse complement.
GTGCCTGACAGCCGCCTCGTGCGTGGCCCAGTTGTAGAAGAACCTGAACCTTGAATAGATCGATTCCCTTGAACAGCTGCCAAGCAGCTCCATCCACATCGGCTCGTCCTCGGGTCTTATCGGCCTGAGCAGGACCTCAGTGCCGTCCTTCAGCCTTGCCTTTTCAACGAATTCCTCAGGGTATGGCCTGAGTGCCAGGTGGCCGTAGGGTTTTTCCGGAACAGCATCGGGATCGAGAAGTGCCCTGGCGTCGAGTGCAACCGCCCCGCCGGCTGTCACGAGAAGAGGATTGATGTCGACCTCCGAGATCGCCGGGTTGTCGCTGGCCAGGTAGGAAAGCCTCATGACCGTTGTCACCAGGGCTTCCATGTCCACACCGGGCTTTCCCCTGTATCCCCTGAGCAGCGGCATTATTCGAAGCTTTTCAAGCATTCTCATAACAAGGGTCTGATTGAGGGGCGGGAAACCCAGGGCGCTGTCGCCCAGTATCTCTGCGTTGACGCCGCCGGCTCCCAGCATGATGACGGAACCGAAAACCGGATCCCGCTTGAACCCCGCTATCAATTCAACCCCGGATGATACTGATGCCATCTTCTGGACCGTGACTCCACGTATGAGCGCATCGGGCTTCCACCTGGAGGCATTCGAAACGATGCGCTCGAAGGCGAGCCTCACCTGCACAGGGTCCTTCAGGTTTAATTCGACACCTCCGGCGTCGGTCTTGTGGGTGATGTCGGGGGAATCAAGCTTCAACACGACCGGGAATCCGATTCTCTCCGCCGTCTCCACCGCTGCATCGGCGGTCGGCGCCGGCATGGGCAGCGTGCTGCGTATTCCGTAGAAGTCAAGAAGACGCTTCGAATCCTTCTCGGAAAGCAGGGTTCGGCCCTTCGAGCAGGCGGATTCGATGAAGCCGGCGGCTCGTTTTCTCGCCTCGTCAAGCTCCAGGCGGATGTCCCTCGGTGTCTGATGAAGCGACTCAAGGTTGCGGGAATAACTCACCAGTGTCATGAAGGCTTCCACCGCCTGTTCGGGAGTGTCGTAGACCGGTATGCCGCCTTCGGCCAGGATTCTGGTGCCCTCGCGAACGGTTTCGCCTCCCATCCATGCAGTCAGGATGGGCTTTTTCGTTGTTTCGGCGATCTTGGTCACACAGCGGGCCACTCCGTCGGGCTTTGTCATGGCCTGAGGGGTGAGGATGACAAGAAGTGCGTCCACACCCTTGTCGGCGAGAACGATGCTCGAAGCCTTCTCGTATCTTTTTGTGCCGGCATCGCCGAGAATGTCGACCGGGTTCCCCCCCGACCAGAAGCCTGGAAGGCACTCGGACAGGGCCGCCACGCTTTCCGGGGAAAGCTCGGCGAGCACTCCGTTGCCTGCCATGAGTGCATCCACCGCCATAACCCCTGGACCGCCCGCGTTGGACACTATGCCGAGCCTGGGGCCTTTTGGCACCCTTTTTCGGCCGACCAGTTCAGCGCACCCGAAAATGCCCCCCACATTGAGAACCCTCACCATGCCTGCCCTCTCGAAGGCTGCATCGTAAACGGAGTCCTCGGAGACCATAGCCCCGGTATGCGAGGCCGCCACTGCGGCGGATCTCGGGAACCTGCCGGCCTTGTAGACAATGATCGGTTTGCCCCTTGCGAATGCCCGGGCAGCGGTCATGAAGCGCCTTGCCCCTGTCACCGATTCAACGTAGAGGATAATTGAGTCGGTGGTTTCATCCTCGCCGAAATAATCGATCAGATCAGCAAAATCAACGTCCAGTGCGTTTCCCACCGATACGAATGCCGAGAACCCGATCCTCTCCTGTCTTGCCCAGTCCAGCACCGAGGTGCAGAGCGCTCCGGACTGGCTTATGAATGCAATACTGCCCTTGTCGGGCATGGCGGGGGCGAAGCTGGCGTTCAGATTCATGGCGGGCACTATCACACCGAGGCAGTTGGGTCCCAGCACCCTCATGCCGGGATTGCGCATCCTGATGGCGGAGAGCTTTTTCTGCATGGCCACACCCTCGGGGCCCGCCTCTCCGAAACCGGCCGACATGATGATGACACCCTTGACCCCGGCTTCGGCACATTCCGCCAGGATTCCCTCGACATCGCTGGCGGGGGAGCAGACCGTCACAAGGTCGGGGGTTCTGGGAAGCGAGAGGATGGAGGGGTAGCAGGGAACGCCCATCACAGCCTCACTGCCGGGATTGACCGGGTAGACAACTCCCCGGAAAGCACCGCCCACAAGGTTCCGGAGCACTCTTCCCCCGACGCTGTTGGGGTTGATTGTCACGCCGGTTATGGCTATCCTCGTGGGTTTCAGTATGCTGTCGAGCCCGTGAATGTTCATTGTCCTGCCTCCGGTTGCTTCCTGTTCCGAGACATCCGGGGATGGATGCCCGGCACGTTGTACCGTCGGGAATATGTTCACACCGGCCGGACCGTGGAGGGATTGACCCGTGGAGAATGCCGAAAGCGCCAAGAATTCACTGACCGCGTATCTGCTGCTCGTGCTGACTGCAGCCGTATGGGGAATGGCTTTCACTGCACAGAGGGCCGGCATGGAACACATGGGTCCCCTCGCCTTCAACGGAGTCAGGTTTCTGCTGGGTACGCTCGTCCTCATTCCGTTTTTTGCAGCAAGGGTTAAGCGTGGCGTTCTCCTTCCCGCTGTGGCGGCGGGAGCGGTTCTTTTTGCGGGTGCATCGCTCCAGCAATGGGGAATGGTGCACACCACCGCCTCGCGGGCCGGCTTCATAACCGGCCTGTACATCGTTTTCGTCCCCCTTTTCGGGGCGGTTTCGGGAGAGCGTGAGCCCGCCGCGGCCTGGGCGGGGTTCGCCATGGCGCTTTTCGGCCTGTACCTCCTGAGCTTCAGGAACGGATTCGAAGAGGCGAACCCGGGAGATGTCCTCGTGCTTCTTGGTGCGCTGGCATGGGCGTTTCATGTCAGGCTGATCGGCAGGCTCGCCACGAGGCACCACCCGGGCGGGCTGGCACTGTGCCAGTTCGCCGTGTGCGGCCTGTTGAGCGTTGCTGCTGCCGCAGTCGCAGGCGAGTCATTCCTTGGCGCACGGAGCGCTGTGATCCCCCTTGCCTACAGCGGGTTTCTCTCGGTCGGGCTCGCATTCACCCTGCAGGTGTTCGCTCAGAAACGGGTTCGCGCTTCGAAAGCCGGGGCGATCATGGCTCTCGAGGCTGTATTTGCAGCCATCGGGGGATGGTTGATACTCGGAGAGGGTCTTTCGGTGGCAGAGCTCCTGGGATGCCTTCTCATGCTGACCGGGACTCTGCTCGCCGCAGGCGGCACAGCCGGGCGTCATTGACCGGGACGGCCCGCCGGCTTATTCATGCTCGAATCATCGCGAGGAGGGCTGCATGAAACTGCTTTGCACGGCGGACCTGCATCTTGGCAGAAGCATCCCCCTTCCTGAGGGGCTGTTGCAGGATGATCACGGCCCCACTCGAGCCTGGAGACTTATCTGCGACATGGCGATCGACGAACGGTTCGACGCTGTTCTCATCGCGGGCGATGCCATCGATTCGGAAAAAAGCTATGCCGAGGGTATGGCGATCTTCCGTCACGGCCTCAGAAGGCTTCAGGAAGCCGGTGTTCCGGTGATCCTCACGGCCGGCAACCATGACTGGAACCTGCTCGCGGAAGCTACCATGGGCTTTCCGGGGGTTGTGCCGCTTGGTCTCATGGGCGAATGGGAAAGCCGCAGGCTGGGAGAGGTGACAGTTATCGGCTGGTCGTTTCCCGGCAGACATCACCGTGAATCGCCCATGAGGGGCTTCCCTGCCGATGTTTCCGGGAACTGCATCGGGATGCTGCACTGCGATCTTTCCGGAGGTGACAGCCCCTACGCCCCGGTCACCTTCATGGAGCTTGAAGGCAGACCTGTCGGTAAATGGGTGCTTGGGCACGTGCATGCCCCCATGGAGTCAGGACGGGCTTTCTACCCGGGTACTCCCGTGGGGCTGAACTGCGTCGAAACCGGGCCGAGAAGTGTCGTGATCCTCGATACACACGGTATGACAACGAAAAGGATCCCGCTCGCCGTGCTTGAGTGGAGGTTGGTTACGATCACGGAAGCCGACCTGATGACACCCGATGAGAGGATATCGTCGCTCGTGGAACGTGTTCTGGGGAACGAGGCCGGGCCTGTTCTCACCGGATTCAGGGTGATTTTCAAGGGCAGGACTCGCAGGAGCAGGGATTTCAGCAAAGCTGCCGTCTCGCTGGACAACGCATCGTATCCGGGGTACTTCATCCATCAGGTCATCGACCTGACCAGACCCTGGCTGGATATCGCAGAGATTTCGCGGGGCAAGAGAATGAGTTCACTCCTCGCACGCGAGATCATTCAGATGGATACGGAGAGCGAGGAGTATTCGGTGGGAGTGGAGCTGCTCGAGGAGTTGCTCGAACAGGAGCAGGGCTTTGAAGATCAGGGATCTTAGGATAGTCTCCATGCCGGGCTTTCCCCGGGGCGGCCCGATCCTTGAAGGGCTTTCCGGGGGGATGAACGTGATTGTAGGCGCGAACGGAGCCGGCAAGACAACGTTCGCCAGGGCGGTCCGATGGCTCCTCTGGCCATCCACGGCAGACAGGTCGGCACCGCGAGTGGTCTCAGCCCGCACATTCGACAACATCCCCATCGAGATCAACCAGAGCCACGCTGCGGGCCAGTCCCAACTGAAACTGCCTCCGGCAAGCCATGCGGACTGCTTCACGATCACGGCTGATGACCTTTTCGACCAGGGAACGGCAACCTTCGCCGAGAGGGTGAAGCACGCCATCACCGGCCAGGTCTCGGTAAACGCTCTGTACGGTCGCGAGGAGCTTGCCAGATCCGTCGAGTCCGAGCTTGAGAACCTTCACCGCCTGTACGAGCGCAAGGTGAGGGAGATCGAGGGCCGTCACGGCCAGGTCGTCAGGCTTCCGGAGTTCAGAGAGCAGCTGGCCGAGGCGTCCAGGGCCGAGAGAAGGCTGGTTTACCTTTCTGGTGCATTGGAGAAAAGGAAGCTTGAAAGAACACTCGCCGCCATGAAAGGCATGGAGTCTGTTCAGCCAACCGACCTCGGTAACGCTCAGAGACTTGGTGACAGCCTTGGGCGGCTTCGTGGAAGAGCTGCAGACCTTGCGGGGCTGATCGAGACAGGCAAGAAGAGGCTTGCGGCTGCAGGGCTCGAAGCGGTTCCCGAAGCATTGGGGGAGATCCGCAGGCATCTTGAAACGCTCCGGTCGCTCGTCCGAAAGCGTGATGACATCGAGGACAGGCTTGCAGGGCTTGCGAAAAAACTTGAAGGAGTGCCCGTTGGATCAAGCCTTTTCGACCTTGATGCAGTGATGTCGGCCGGTCTCGCCCATGAAGGAGTTGCAGACGGGATACGGGAGATCAGGAGCCGGATTGCAGACATCGATGGCAGGCTCGGTGCCGTCGGGCGTGACCAGGTTCAACAGGGAAGAAGCATTCTCGCCCGCTGGCTGGCCCGGAGGGAGCACCGCGACTACATAATTCCCGCCGGGGTGCTTCTGCTGGCCGTGCTGCTCATTTCCGAAGGGAACCATCTCCCGGCGGTATTGGCGACCGTGGTGCTTACCCTGTCTCTGATCATTCCGGCCATGATGTCATCGGGGCTGCAAAGGCGGTACGCCGCGCTGCACCTCAGGCAGCCGGATTCCTGGGCGGTCCACGATGTTCTAAGAGTCATCGCATGGCTTGAGGATGCAAGGGCCGACTTCTTGCTTCATGATGAGCTGTCCGGGAAGCTCGCAAAACAGGAACGGGAGCTGGGCCCCGCGATCACGAACGCACTCCGTATCCGTGAGAAACTCGGCGTGAGTTCCTCCCTGGGCCTTGAGCTCCTTGCGGATAGAATGAAGCGGCTCGATGAGCTGGACGAATTGAAAGGTCATGCAGGGAAGGCTCGGGCAGACGTTGACGCGTGCCTGGAAGGGCTGGGATCCCTGCTGTCCGGGTACGGCTATTCCCCTCCCGGATCCCTTGAAGCTGCGGAAAACTCTGTCGAATCGCTTGAAGCAAGGGCGCAGGTGCTTATCACGGAAACCAGGGCGCTTGAAGAGCATGTCGGCGAGATGAAGTCTGTCACTGAAGAATTGTCCGGCAGCGAGAATGAGTACAACGAGATCTTTCGCCGAAACCGCCTGGAGGTGGGCGACATGGTCTCGCTCAGGGAGAGGGATGACAGGCTGCAGGACTACAGGGATGTGCTCCTGCGTCTGGGTCATCTGGAGGCCTCCGTCGGTGACGTGACGGAGTCGATGGACGAGATCGAGGAGGGGATCCGAAACGCTGCAGCGCTTGCGGAGTCGGTCGATGGGATCAGAAAGAAGGTTACTCTGGCCGAGGAAATGGAGAGGGAACTCGAGAAGTCGGTGGAGTTGGCTGAACTTCTCTCTGCCATTCAAAGGGCGGAACGGAAGAGGGAGCAGAGGGACTCTCGCAACCGCAGGGTCCGCATTCGGAAGAGGCTTCTCGACACGGTGAAGAAAATGTACCAGGTCGAGATCCAGCCTCCGGTAGTGGGACGGGCCTCGGGTCTTCTCACGCGCTTCACGAACGGCAGGTACTCCCTCAGCCCGATCGGCCTCGAAGACAGCGAGTTTGCGGCAAATGACATGCAAACCGATACAGTGGTTTCCCTGAGCCAACTATCCCGCGGGACAAGGATGCAGCTTCTGCTGGCGCTGAAGATAGCCTTCGCCGAACTCGTCGAGACCGGTGACAGGCTTCCGCTGGTTCTTGACGAGGTCCTTGCCAATTCCGACCTGACAAGGTTCAGGGAAGTGGCGCGTTCCCTGGCCGAGCTGGTTCAGGATGGAAGACAGCTTTTCTACCTCACCTGTCAGGAGCCTGACGCCTCACTGATCGGGGAGGTTTTCAGCAGTTCCGGCTGCGGACCTGTCCGGGTTGTCCGCATCGACAGCGCAGAACCGGCTGAGTGGCCGCGCTACCGTGACCTCATGAAAACCGTTCCGATTCCAGGAAGCCTTTCCTACGATGAGTTCGCAGGTCTTGTCGCACCGTCCGCCATCAACAGCGGGATGAATGTCGGGGAGATCAGCCCCGCATGGATTCTGAACGACAAAGAGACGCTTCACAGGCTTCTTTCCGCCGGGTTGGACACAGTTGGAAAAGCCCTTGCAGCAGGTGCTGCAGTTCTTTCGCCGGGCGAGTTAGAAGCCTTGGGGAGAGCTTCCCTCATCGCTGGCGAAGTATTCGGCGCCCACGCCATCGGAAGGCCGGAACCCCTTACCAGAAGCTGTCTTGAAAGATCTCCAGCCGGTCGGTCCAGCAAGTTCGAGGAGTTGTGGGCGCTCTCCGGGGGCGTCGGTCACGATCCGGCGAGGCTGTTGAGTTCTCTCAGGGCCAGGGGGGTTCCGGGTTTCCGCACCCTGCTGATCGATGAACTTGAAACCTTCCTGCGCGACGAAAGCCTTCTTTCAGAGGAGGAGCCCCTTTCGAAGGGAGATGCCTGGGTCAGGGTGCTGAATGCGGCAGGGGGTGATGCGCCAGACCTTAGGCTGCTGTTTGAGAGGCTCTGGAATGCGCTGCAGGCATCCGCAGGATGATGTTCCTCCCTCAATTGTCACGCGAAATACCTAAGTTACCTTAGTCCGTCCCCTGCGAGTTTCAAGCTTTACTCCATTCGGGGAGTGGTGCATGATTTGGAGTGGAAGGGAGGTGTCATGAAGACGTTCATCGTGCTGTTTGCGGTGGCCGCCCTGGCGCACGCCGGGAATGTGTTCGTCACCGACTACGAGTACCAGGCCGACCTCAACGTGTTCGTCACCGACTACGAGTACCAGGCCGACCTGTGTGTCTACGTTGTCGAGTACGAGTACCAGGCCAGCGATGAGGATGCCCTTTGGTACTTCTGCGAGTACGAGTACCAGGGGGACGTGTCCGTGTACTTCTGCGAGTACGAGTACCAGGCGGACCTGAAGATCTTCTACGTTGAATACGAGTACCAGGCAGGCTTCCGCGAGGGCAACGCCTGGCAGGAGAGGCTGCACTGAGGTGAACCGTGATGAGCCGGCCGAGTACACCGGCCTTTCCGAGAGAGCCGAGGAGCTTCTCGGCAGCCAGGAGGGAACGGCGCTTGACTTCAAGGAGTCGGTTGGCGCCCTCTCAGCCGAGGACCTGGTGGCCTTCGCCAACACCGAGCACGGTGGTGTGGTGCTCCTTGGCGTCAGGGAACTGAAGGATTCGCGCGGAATGCAGCTGGCGGAGATCATCGGGTGCGAGGTGGGAGACAAGGCAAAGCTCAACATCCTTGGGAAGGCCGAAAGCTGCGTCCCCCCGGTCGAAGTCAGGGTCATCCTCGAGAACGGCGAGGGGGACAAACCGTTCCTGAGAGTCGAGATCGCACCGGGAAGGAACCGTCCGTACTGCACCAGCGGAGGAACCTACAAGGTCCGCGGGGATGCCCGAAACGAAGCCCTTACACCTGACAGGCTTCTGTCCCTTTTCCTTGAAACCGAGAATGCCAGATTCGTCAACAGGTTCAGGGAGGCGGCATCGGACCTCGAGCAAAGCCTTCTTGAAGTGAAAAGAAAACTCATAGGAGAGATGGGCGACATCTACCGGCAGGTCGATGATCTGAGGGCAAGCCTGGAAAAGAATGGGGCATCCCGTCAGACTTGACAATTTGTAAAGGCAAAGTATCATTCTGGCAATTCCACTGTACCACAAATTGAAAGGAATTGTCAGATATGAACGAAGAGAGAATGAAAGTCCTTGAGATGGTTGCCGATGGCACCATTTCGGCCGATGATGCAGCCAAGCTCCTCGACGCCCTCACCGAGGGTGGGTCGAAGAACCGCATACACCCCCCGTTCCCTCACAAGCCCCCGAGGCATGGCGGCCACTTTCATGGCGTATTCCATGCCATGGGTGACATGATGGGCGAAGTCATGAAGGAGATGAGAGTTGGCTTCGCGAGGGAGGATGTGCCCGAGGAAGCGGTCGAGATGGACTTCTTCGACGAGGAACTTCCTGAGGGTGTGGCGGTTTGGGTCAGAAGCGCCGGCCTCAAACTCTGTGGCGCGAACGGCAGCCTGAACGTGACTTCCAGCGAGGGTGGCAGGCTGGTTGCCCGCCCTCTCGGAGGCGACAAGCTGAAGGTTCTTCGTGATGAGGGCAGCATCCAGATATTCGTCGAAAAGAACGGCCTTGAACTCGAAGTCCCGAAAACCGCGGGCACGCTTGAACTCGTGCTGAAGGGCGGAAGCATTTCGGTGGACGGTGTGAAGTGCCCGTTCAGGGCCCGGACCATGGGCGGCGGTGTCCGTGTGGTCAGACCGGGCGCTCACTTCTCCGTGAAGACCATGGGCGGCGGTCTTGAACTCGTTCTTGGACCGGAGTGGAGCGGCGGCTCGAAGGCAAAGACCATGGGCGGCGGTGTTTCTGTCGAACTGCTGGAAGGGTTCAACGGAAAGGTCGATGCATCGACAATGGGAGGAACTGTGGATGTCTCGGGAGCGAGGGTGATTGACGACAGGTCCACACCCGGCTCATCGCGGAAGGTCATCGAAGCCGGAAACGGGGAGGAAGGATCCATCCTTGTCGTGAAGACCATGGGCGGAGGAGTGACGGTCAGCGGGAGTGAGGATGTGTAACACTCCCACCCCCACAAGCTGTCCGTCATGCGGTGAAGGTCTTCTTGTCATAAAGCTCGCATGTCCGAAGTGCGGGACTCAGGTCGAGGGGAAGTACAGGATGTGCCCGATCTGCTCCCTTTCCGGCGAAAGCAAAAGGCTGTTCAACCTTTTCCTTGAGTCCCGCGGGAATCTGAAGGCAGTGCAGCGAAGCCTCGGAGTGTCTTATCCCACCGTCAGGGCCAGGATCGAAGAGCTTTTCAAGGGCTTGAGCGGTACCGAGAGACACCCTCTGGATGTGCTGGAAGACCTGCATCACGGTGGCTTGAGCGTTGATGAGGCGGTGGAGATCCTTCGCGGGTCCTCCTCCGAAGCGGAAGGATGAGTTCATGAAGCCCGGCATGTTTGTCTTCGGAACCCTGCTGTTCTGGTCGGCCTGTTCCATCACTCTCGGGGATGACCTTCTCGAAGAGCGCACGGAAAGGTATGCCCTCGGACCCGGAAGCAGCCTTGAGATCGAGAACGTGAACGGCGATGTAAGCATCGAGTCATGGAACGGTTCCGACGTGGAAGTCACACTCTCTATCTACGGAGACTCCTCCCGCGGAATTCCGGATGGTTTTGCCATCGAGGTCTCCCCGGGCACTGAGTCCCTGGCTTACGAGGTCAGGTATCCCGACGGTGAGAACATGTCCGTCAGGTTCCTTGTAAGGGTGCCGGAAGGCCTTTCCCTCGATGCACATGTTGAAGTCGTCAATGGAGGCATAAGCATTGCCGGCCCGCACATGGTTGACGTCGAGGCCGTCAACGGCACCATCTCCATCGAAGGAGCCACCGGGGGGGCCGGAGCTGAAACAACGAACGGGAACATCACCGCTTCGTTCCGGAGTGTTTCTGCGGGAATGGAACTGAGTTCGGTCAACGGCAGCATCCGGGCTGCGATCCCAGAAACCGTCGGGTTCACTGCCGAGACCGTGAACGGATCGGTTGAAACCGTGGGGATCACCACAACCTCCTCGACCGGGATCTCGGTAACTGCCGGCGGCGATTCACCACTGGCCATCGAAACGGTAAATGGAAGTATTACGGTTGAAACTCTTTAGGCCGTCGTGCATTCCATTCGTCACATTCCCGCAGCCGCGTGGCGGCGGTTGCGGGAAACACGGGGGGTGGGTTGCTCTCAGCAAGAACCGGGGTTGACTTTTCACCAATTATTGAAATTCATATATTCGTTGAGTGTTGCGGCATCCGCCGCTTTTCGGGGTGGGCATCGGGTTGATGCCGAAAGGGATTTTTCGGTGGGTTTGGGAGTGTGTTCAAACCGGGCGTGGTAGATCACCCACGCAGGGGTGCAATCAAAACAAGGAGGAGACATGAGAAAGGCACTCACCGTTCTCGCGGTGCTTGCGGTTGCAGCGTTCGCTAGCGACCCAAGGCTGATGGTTCTCGGGGGCGACGCCAGGCTTATGCTTGACGACTATCTTGAGATGTGGGCCTATCCCGGTGTCATAGGCGACTACGAATTCGTTACCGGAAGCAGCGAGACCGGCGAAGACATCTCAGACGGCTGGTTCGGAATGACCAAGAATTTCGGCGACACCACCTTTGGTCTTACGATCAACCACGACGACTACATGCACGAGTTCCTCTTCAGCCCCGGTGCCTGGGGCGCGATCCTTTCCATCGACTACAACAAGTATAAGGTATGAGGGTATTTATCAGAAGGAGATGGCCGTTGGCCTCGCCTGGGGTACCGATATCGCCCTTTTCGGCGACTACACCGACCTCGCCCTCGGTTTTGGCTACAACAAGGACAGCGAGGACATCGAAGACGTGAACCCCTACACCAGTGGCCTTAACGTCGGCGGGTCCCTCCGCGGTCACCAGGACGCCTTCTTCAACCTTTTCCCGATCATCAGCGCCGGCTTCAGCCAGGACGGCAGCGGCAATGATGACACCGATGAAAGCATCTCCACCGTCAGCTTCGACCTTGGTGCGGGTCACAACCACATGATCGCCCCCAAGACCCAGTTCGTCATGGGCGCTTTCGTGGGCGTTACCAGCATCAGCTACGGCGGCGACTACGAGGACATGGACTCCCAGATGAGAATCACCATCCCCAGGATCACCGGGGGAGTTGAGCAGAGCATCGGCAAGTGGTTCATCCTTCGCGCCGGCGCCACCAGCAACACCGAGTACTGGTCCTCGGGCGACTCCAACGAGCTTACCACAGACTTCACCACCAACTTCGGCATCGGCCTCAAGTGGGACAACTTCTGCCTCGATGCGACAATCGGCGAAGACTTCCTGCATGACGGCCCCTACATGGTCGGTGGAGTCGACAACGGCTTCATGAGCCACGTGGCAGCCACCTACAACTTCTAGTCCGCACATTCAACGGGAAGGGCGTCGGGGAAACCCGGCGCCCTTTCTCATTGCCGTGGTTCGAATGTCAGACCTGTTCCAGCCTGACATCCCTTCTGCGGAGGTGGCTGCAAACGGCGTCGAAACACACCGGGTTTGCGCCGATATCCTCGGGGAAGATTATCCCCGGCTTTTTCAGCGTTCCGGAAGTGAGAAGGCTCACCCCCGCGGTGCATGTGTAGCCTGTAGTTCTTGCCATCGAGCTGGTCTGGGTTTTCTCGCAGAAACGGTCGACAAGGCGCCATGCTATCCCTGAACCTTCGTTCCCGGCCTCGACGCCCATCACCGTGATGTCCCTGTCCTCCGGTTTCATGTGCCAGGCTTTTACAAGGAGCCTGGATGTGAGCTCCATGGGAGAAACCACCGCTCCGCCCCTCACGCTAACCCTTTCCGTTGAAAGGAAACCGGAATCGCGCAGCAGAAGGATCGCATCCCTGTGACCGGGGAACCTGATCGTGCGCTCCTCCATGAAGGGAACAACGTTCTGGTAGCGCAGCAGTGAGCGCAGACCGTCGGTAAGAAAGTCCTCGAGGGTTCCAACTCCGGGGAAATCGAACACTTCGGGTTCGGAAAGAGCAGGCAGAGTAACGACCTTGCCTTCCCTGATAATCCGCGCCGGCCTGGTGTACTCCTCCAGAACATCCACCGGTGAGAAGGGGGCAAGGTACTGCCATGGCAGCTTTCTCTCGACCGGCAGCCCGCCGACACGGCATCGGAATGTTTTCAGGGAACCCAGGACCGAGAGGGCCCGGCCGAAAAGTATGTTGCTCAAACCAGGGGCCACTCCCATGTCGACAATGCAACGGACTCCGTGTTCCCTCGCGAATTCGTCGAGATGAGCTGGGTCCTCGGGCATGAAAGAGATGTCGACCATGTCCACTCCCGCGTGGATGGCCTGTTCAAGAACGGAAAGCCCCATGTGGCCGGGAACTGCGTTTACCGCTATGTCTGCGCCGGCCAGTGCGCCCGCCGCGGTCCCGGGGGAGGACAGGTTGAGCTCAGCCGTTTCAATGCCAGCTACTCCAGCAACCTTGTCAAGCGCCTCGGTCGACCTGTCGAACACCCTTACCTTGTGACCGGATGCGGCAAGATCCCTGGCGATGGCGCTTCCAACCATGCCGCAACCAAGTACCCGAGCATCGCTCATAAGCATCCTCCATTATTTGTAACTCTGTCTGGTGATCATGCGAATCCAATTATATGAAGGCCATGCCCGGGAAGCTTGGCCACTGTCGGGTCCTTCCTTGACCGCGCACCTTCCTTTGGATATGCAAGCGCCATGATCAGAGGAGTTCCTTTTTCAAAACGACTGCTGCCCTGGCTGGCCCTCAGCCTGGCCCTCTCCCCTTTGATTGCAGTATGTCTCTTGACGCTCGGCGCGGGAACGGTTGATCTTGCACTGGAGGGCGACCACGCCATGCTTGACATCTCCACCAGGAACGCTGCCACCGGACGCTCGCTGCTGGGTCCATACTCCAGGTTCGGCTTCAACCACCCGGGCCCGCTGTACCTCTTCCTGCGGATGCCGGTCATGTTCGCGTCGGGCTTTTTGTCATCATCCCACTACGTAACCGTTGCAGCCCTGATTGCAGCATCGGTTGCTGCGGCATTCCTGATCATCCTGCGCATGAGCGGCGGTACTACCGCAACGGCATTCTGCCTTGCGACCCTGGTGTACCTTGCGGTTACTCCGCCGATCGAATGGCTTCAGGACTGGAACCCCTTCGTGATCGCATTTCCATTCCTGCTCTACTCCGTCTCGATAGCCTCGGTCGGTGCCGGGCGGTGCAGGTGGCTTCCCGTCGCTGTTTTCAGCAGCTCACTGGTCGCCCAGACACACATTGGAGGTGCACCCGTTGTTGCCGCAATGGCCGTCGCAGCCTCAGTTCCCTGGTTATTGGCCGGCCGTCGTGCAAGCTCCGCCTATTGCTGCAAAAAAAGGCCTCTTGCAGCTTCCGCAGTCATTCTGGCGGCGATCTGGCTGCCTGTCCTGATCCAGGAACTGCTCCCGGGGGAGGGAAATATCGCCAGGATATTCCGGTTCCTCGGGGAGAACCCGGCGTCCGTGGGTGTTAAGGTCGCCATGAGGGAGTGGTCCGGTGCTCTGATGGCATCGGAAACCTGGCTGTTCTTTCCAAAAATGCTGCGAGCATGGGGCATTCTCATGCATGTTGTGTTTGTCATGGCTCTTGTCCGGCTTCTTGCTCTTGCAGTTTGCGCTCTGCTGCTCCGAAAAGCGGGAAGGGGAGGGTTCATGTCCTCTCTTGCCGTTGTTCTGATCGTGGCTCAAGCTGTGATGTTCCTCGGGGTGCTCCAGGTAAGGGGAGGGCTTCACAGCTACCTCTTCTCGTGGTTTTCGATAACGTCGCTCCTCACATGGCTTGTTTTTGCAGGCACTGCAATCGAACTTGCAGGACGCTGCCTGGCCCGTTCCAGAGCGTACCCGATTATCCTGCTCCCGATCATGTTGATCCCGGCTTTCATGGTAATCCGGCCGCTGGCTGCTCCCCATGCCGGAGCATACGACCCGCTTGGTTATGAGGACGAGAGCGTGCGCGTTCTTTCGGCCGGTCTCGAAAGGTATTTTTCTGCTCATCCCGGCGGCTGCTGGTACCTTGAACCCAGCCCGAGGGATCTGTGGCCGGTGGCTGCCGGAGTGGTCAACCGGCTTGCGAAGAACGGTCATGACGTACACCTTGACCCGTACTTCAGCGGACTTGTGGGGGTTTCGACGCCCGTCAGCGCAAAAGGGCTTCTTTTGGTCGGACCAGCGAATCCACCCGGTGAATCCGCGGTTGCTGCCGTTTCCGCCGGGGACCTTGCCATAATTGAGCCACCGGCGGGAGGGAGATGATGGGTTCCGATACGCAGGGTGCGGGTTCCCCGGGTGTAAAAAGCATTACGGGCCTCATTGCCGGGGCGCTTCTTGTGATGGCCGCACTGGTCGGAGCTTCCATCATCCTCTGCGGGGGTTCGCTGGTCTACAGCCTCGATGATGCCTACATCCACCTGAGCATAAGCGAGCAGATAGCACGGGGCGGCTACGGGATCAACCCGGGAGAGATGAGCGCACCATCCTCTTCAGTGGTGTGGGATTTTCTTCTGGCTCCCTTCGCTGGAACACCATTTCACACCGGTATTCCACTTCTTCTCAACCTGGCAGCCCTGCTCTGGGCGGTACTGCTTGTTCACGACATCATGTCGATGCTTCTTCCCTCCACCGGCGGCCCGGTCCGGATCATCCTGTCGATCTGGCTGGCTCTGTCCGCGAACCTGTTCGGTCTGGTGATGACAGGGATGGAACACAGCCTTCAGGTGGCGCTGTCACTTGCCGTGCTCAAGGGCGTCATGCAGGTCGCAAGCGGCTGCGCGGTCGGCAGGGGTATGCGGTTTTCCATGATACTGGGGCCGATGGTGCGTTACGAAATGCTCGCGGTGACGTTCGGCGCCGCAGCCATACTGATGCTTGCACGAAGGCGGAAGGAGGCGGTGTTGCTCGCTGCGGCAGCCGTTCTTCCGCTGCTTGTCTTCTCGGGGTTCCTTGTTTCGCGGGGACTTCCGCCACTTCCAGGTTCAGTGCTCGCAAAACTGGCCGAGGGAGGCTTGAACGGCGGTGTTGCCGAATCAGTCGCCAACCGTCTGGCGCTGTTCACGACCGACATCGACGCCTTCCGGTTCCTCGTTCTTCTCGCTCTCCTGCCTGCGGCATGGGTGCTGGTTCGCGACAGGAGTTCCAGGCTCGTGACGGCCTTCGCTTCGATGGTGGGAGCCGCACACATGCTCGTGGGCAGGTTCGGGTGGTTTGGAAGGTATCATGTCTATTCCCTGCTCATCATTCTCATCTCTATTGCCTGGGCATCCCGGAACGGTCTGTCCCGGTTGTTTTCTGGAGGAAGGGGGCTGGGAAGAGCCTGCGTCGTGCTGCTTCCCTTAACGGTGTTCCTTCTTCCGGAACTCGTCACCACCCTGAAGACACCGTTTGCATCACGGGTGATCTTCCTTCAGCAAGGGGTGATGCACAGGATCGCCGTCGCCTACGGAGACAGGATTGCGGTGAACGACATCGGGTGGGTGTCCTACGGCAACCCGAACCATGTTCTTGACCTGTGGGGACTTGCCAACGAAGAGTCCCGGAGGCACCACCTCGAGAGGGGCACGGGCTGGGTGGAAGCAATGGTTGATGACGACGGTGCCGGTCTTGTGATGCTTTATGGAAGCGTGTTCGAGGGGGAGGTGCCTGTGTCTTGGAACAGGGTCGCGCTGCTTCGAATGACAGGTCCGGTGGTCGTGGGGTTTCCTGATGTCGACATTTTTGTCACGCCGTCCGGCGACTCCACCAGAGTGCTCGGGTTGTTGGAACGGATCTCCGAAGGGCTGCCGCCTGGCGCTTCCATCACACTTGTCGAGTGATCCGGGAATGGACCACCCTTCCGCAGATGCCTTCGTTGGATTGAAGACTGCCCGCCTTCAGGCAGCCCTTATAGTGAACAGCGTGATTCACCAGGCCATTGAAGCACGGTCTGAAGGGACAAATCGGACCTTCTTGCATATACGGACAAATTTGCAAATACTACGCCATCATTCCGTGCAAGTCCGATGATCGAATGCGCCAGGCAACGGCATCCGGTATCGGGCGGGCATGGGCTACCGTATGGAGGGGATCAGCATGAAGTCAATTCTGTTCCTGTTGGCCGTGGTGATGACGGCTTCAGCCGCAGACATCACCATCGGCAGCCAGGGCTCGCAGTCAAGCGATCCCTGGTGCGGTTCTTGAAGCTCGCAGATGCACTACCAGGTGGTGGTGCTCGACAGTGAGATAGAAAACGCAATGGAGATACTTTCATTAGCCTGGCAGAGAGCAACCGGCGGCAGCGACCAGGGCCATTACTACGGCGTTGAGATCTACATGGGGCTCTGCGCCGACGATGAACTGGATGCAACATTCGACAGCAACTGGGTTCCGGGCACCCGCACCCTCGTTTTCGCGGCGGACACACTCGACCTCAGCGGGAACGCCAACGACTGGGCTGCAGTTGCACTTGACAGCCCGTACTGGTACGGCGGCGAGCAGAACCTGCTCATCGACCTTCAGTGGGCCTCAGCCAACACGGCATACAGCTTCTACACATGGAGATGGGACACTGGCGCCGTCCGTTGCGTCAAGGCTGTCAGCCTCGCCGCCCCCACCGGTGTTCTTTCCACACAGATTTCGGAATTGATGCTCTCGGGCGATCTCTCCCTTTCACAGAGCACGTTCGGCGGGATCAAGACCATGTTCGCCTGTGAAGAATGAGGCGGTCACACATGAAAACACTTGCCACGCTGTTGCTTCTGTTTGCAGCCGTTCCTGCCGGGGCTGCGACAGTGACCATTGGCAGCGAGGAGCTGTCCTCAGGCGAGCCGCTCTGCGTATCTTGAATCGAGTCGCTGCGCTACCAGGCGGTAGTGCTCGACTCTGAGATGGGCGAAGCGTTTGAATTCGACACCATCAGCCTCAAGAGGCACAGCTCGGGAACCACATCCGGTCAGACCACATTCACCGACTTCGAGATCTGGGCGGGGCTGACCGACTCAGACGTTCTCGGCGCCAACTTCGAAGATAATTTCATCCCCGGCACCCGGACGCTTCTGTTCAGCCGTGAAAGCCTTCTGCTCGAGGCCGAACCGAACGCCTGGATACCCTTCGAGCTCGACTCCTCCTACTGGTACGGGGGAACCCACAACCTCATCATCGAGATTCTCTGGTCCGACGGTGAGGAGCTGGGCACGGAGTGCGTTTACACATGGCAATGGAACACCGGAACAATGCGATGCACCTCCGGACCTTACGATTCGGAAACGGGAAGTCAGACCAGCGTGATACCCCTTCTTCAGTTCTCAGGGGAGCAAACCCTTTCGAGCACCACGTTCGCCGGAGTCAAGGCTTCCTTCCAGTAAAGCGGATCACATGAACACGCAGCCCTCCGGCTTCAAACCGGAGGGCTTCCGTTTGTCATGCAGCAAGGGTGTTCTTCCCGGCGATGCGATGGAAATTCGTCTGGGAAACAGGCCTGCGGATTGCAGGCATGCGTATGCCAACGTATTTGACAGATTGTCAGGAATGTTTCTGAAACACATATTTCTTTTTGAACCTTCATTTCGGAGTGACCGAATGGATTGGATGGACATGAACGCAAGGATGCATTGCAGACCTTTGTATGCGCTGCCGGCTGTGCTTTGGCTTGTTCTGGCATCATCCTGCGGCGATGATCCATCCGGTCCGGAACCCTTCCAGCCGGACTTTTTTCTTGCTTCCATCTCCTTCACAGGAGACTCTGTAGATTCCTCGGGCGAACGAACCGAAGCAATCCCGACGGGTGTTCGCGGCAGAACTGTCCACCGTGGTGACCCTTACTGCGAGGTAACGGTTTCGTGGCATCCGCCTGAAGGCGATTCCGCACTTGTGTATACCCTGTACAGGTCAACCACGGCGGGCATCCGTTTCGGGGGAAAAGCTTCCGTCATCATCGGGAATACCTCGGATACGTTGTTTTCTGATTCAATTGAGATGTCCTGGGGGGCTGAATACCACTATGCCGTGAGCGCACTGACTTCCGATTCGACGAAACTATGGAGCGATGAGGACAGCATAATGATGCCCTCGTCCCCGATGCCAACTCCATCAGTGCTTTCAGCAACCGATCTTCCCATGGGAAGATGCATCCTGACCTGGACGGCATGCCCCGATGTTTATTTCCAAAGCTACACACTTCTCAGGTTTGAGCTGCCGTTTTCAATGGAACGTGACACACTCATGGTAAGCACTGTTCGTTCGGATACCGTCTTTATCGATTCAGTCATTCCAGCATGGTCTCCGAGGCTTTATCAGGTGATCACAGAGGGTCGACAGGGGTTGACTTCGGTGAGCAACACGCTTGAATACTCTTCAAGCCTGGAGATTCCATACAGGATGGATCAGGTCTGGGTGGGTCCGGGTGACATAGCATCCTATACCATGTCTACCGGTCTTACTGCTTCATTGAACAATGAATTTATTTATTTTGACGAATCACAGTATAGTCAATACCCACCATATCCCACGTATAATAGAACGAGAAGAATGAGAACGGATTGTATCAGTTCTCAAGCCTATTTCTGTATCGATGGGTACAACTCCCATTTTTCGGTCGCTCCCCAGCAGAACGCAATTCTGCATCTGGACATGTTATCGGAATCCTCCTGTATTGTCAGGACGCTCGACGAAGAAACTCTGGAGCCGCTCGACAGTTTCAATATCGGTTTCGAATGTGATGCTGTGCTCGCTCTGAATAGCGGCGGCATGGGCATACTGCACCAATCTTTCACCAGCTGGTCGCTGGCTCTGCATATCCCCTCGATGACCCTTCAGGACACCCTGGATTATGCTTTTACAGCGGGACGGGTTGTCGAGGGATTCGGAACATACATTCTTCCCGAACTCCGGCGGATAGATCCTGTCACTCTGGAGATCGTCGCATCCAGCTCAATCGTTCCGATTACCACAAGCATCACTGGGACTTCCTCGGGAGATCTCTGCTGCATTTCAACATCAGGCGTGTTCTACAGGCTTGACCCGCTTGACCTGTCAGTGATTGAATCCGCATACCTCCCATTCATGCCTTATTCCGCGACCCTTCTTGAGGCCGATGGGCATCTATATGCCTATCTCTGGGACGATGCCTATGCCACGCCGCAGGTCTATGACACCGACGGCTTCACGTTTGTCGGGGCTGTTCTGTATGACGAAAATATGGACGATATCATCGTCACAGGCATGACGCCGCTGCCTCTGATCAACGATATCTGCTGCGCCTACTTCAACTGGGACAACTCGCGGCAGGGCGTCTTCACCATCTCGCGTTGATCAAAAAGGTTTTTGTGCCTTCTGCCTGAAGTCCAGTTGAGATTCAGGTTGCCTTTCGGATCGAACACGCAATATTTTGTTCATCATTGACATGACAGGTATCATTGTGATAAGAGGGTTCATATGTGCTATGCCGTAATCATGATGGCTGTTGTTTCCGCAACTGAATTGATGATCACCCAACCCGAGGACGGCGGATTTTACAGCTCGCTCGAGATGAATGTCCGGGCCGTTCTTGACTACGAGAACCTCCTGGCCGATTCAGTAATCTATTCGCTGAACGGTGGAACCTGGACCCACTTGCCGAGGCTCGATACGGACTGGTACACATACAAGCAGAACGACCAGCATCACGGTTTCTCGGAGTCCCCCGCTCCACATGACGCCTCGATCCTTTGGACGGCTCCGATATGCGGATTTATTCACGAGTTCCCCAATCCGGTCGTTGTTGATGGGATCGTTTACTACCCATCGTGTGCGGCTCCCTATATGCTCTATGCCCTCGACGCGCTCACAGGTGAAACCCTGTGGGACTACCCCGTCGGTTGGACTGATGATGCGGTCACAGTGAGGGACGGGCTGGTTTATGACGCCAGCGATTCGCTGTACTGCCTCGATGCCCTGAACGGGAGCAGGGTATGGGCTTCGGGTCTGGCAAACGATGGCGGGAGCACACCTGCCGTGGTGGAAGGCAAGGTGTATGCGGGAACCCATATCTGGGGCCAGCAGTCAATGATCAGCAGGTTCGATGCAATGACCGGAGCGTTGGAATGGACATCTGTCATCCCGGAGATGACGATGAGCTGCCTTGCGGTCTGGGAGGATCTGGTCATTGTTCCGACCTTTCCCTATGGCTCCAGTGACTACAGCCCACTCTATGCTTTTGATAGTTCGACCGGTGAAACGGTTTGGGCAACGCCCATTCAAGGTGGATTCTGGGACTCGTCACCTGTTCTTGTCGACAGCACCATATACATCTGTTCCTGGGAAGGCTCCGTCCTCGCCATCGACTGCCTGAACGGCGACATCCTCTGGACTTCGCCCGCGGGGGGAACCATTACAGCAACTCTTTCCTATCACGACGGATTCCTGTTCGGGGGAGTTGAGCAACCAGTGGGGCCGTTCTTCTGCGCCGATACCCTCGCGGGAACGATCCAGTGGTCTGCGAACGCCGGCATCCACGGTTCACCCTGCGTTGCCGACGGGCTTGTATTTTTTGGCGAGAACGCCAATCCGACGGGGTATGCTCGGGTGATGGCCCTCGACTGCGAAACCGGAGAAATCGTCTGGACATACCAGGTTGAGGCGGAGTGGTTCCAGTCCACGCCGGCCGTCACCGATGGGATCATGTACATCTCTTCGATAGACGGAAATCTCTACGCCTTCGGAACGGGGTACAAGTTCAGTTATGATGGGCCGATTACTGCCGAAGTCGGCTGGAATGAGCTTATCGTGGAAGCATACTGCCCCGGGGGAACCATCCATGCAGACACTGTATCGTTTTGCGTCGATCCCCTAGGCATTGAGGATGCGGAGTCTGGGGGATCAACAACACCAGAGCTGCGTTTACTCCGGAATCCTGTCAACAGCTCTGCGCTGCTGATGCTGACTTCCCCCTCGCATGCCGAGGCGGATGTCAGAGTCTTCGATCTCTCGGGCCGTCTGATAGTCGATTCCGGGATTCCCGAAGGTCCGGAACGACTTCTGGAGTTGGATGTCAGCGGCATGCCCCCCGGTGTCTATCTGATTTACTGGACACAGGATGGTATCTCCGGCACAACAAGCCTGGTTGTACTCAGGTAGTGCTGGGAGAATCCACTCAGCTTCCCGAATCTGGGTTGCAGATCGTCAGCCGGTGCTTGGGATCGCCCCCTCTAATAGTGATGAACCGACAACCGTCGAATCGTGAAGCCGTACATGCAGTTTGGCGAGCCTTTCAGGACTCCGATGGAACACCTTTGTGGCCTGGATGCAGGGAATCGTTTTTCTGGGCTTTACCAAGGGGCTTGTCTCGGATGCATTGTGTCATGGATCAGTCACAAAAGGCCCTTGACGGCACAGGCCCTTATTGAAGCGCTTCTCCACCTTCCAAACGATGCAGATGGGGAAGTATTTCCTTCAGAAGTTTCTTCAGATCCCGTGTTGCGACCAGCCAGATACGCTCCGCCAGTATCTCGCCATACTCATGGGCAAGGATGTTCCTCAAACCGATGATTGCAGTCCATGGAACCGAAGGTGTAGTGCTTTTAAGGGAATCAGACAACCTTTTTGCGGCTTCTCCAACCACAATCAGCTGCCGTTCCACAGCGTATCTTAGCATCCTGTTGTTGGCGAATTCTTGAGAGTTTTACACCGTTAACAAAACCCTCGATATCCCGCACAGCGTTAACGATATCCAGAAGAATTGCTGCGTCGCGATCCTCAGGCACCATACAGAGGCGTCCGCTCGCTAAGTATTCTACTTCGCCGAATGGGATTCACTACAGAAGCGCCTTCAACCAGGTCAATCCCGGAACCCAGTATGCCTTCCAGCTCAGACTTCATGATCATCATGTCAAGATAGCTTATGTGAGAACCATCCTTGAACTCTATCAGGAGGTCAAAATCGCTGGTTCCTGTGTCATCTCCCCTGGCCCTTGAGCCAAACAGGTACAGGGATTTCACACCGTGGGTTTCACAGTATGCTTTGATCTTTTTCTTTTTGGATGATGTAATGCCCATGGTGTGCCTCCGTTTGAATATGCGTGAAGGCAAGGCAGATGTCATGCTGTTTGGCGAGGCGAGTTGACCTGCGTTGGAACTCTCTTCTCCACTGGCTTCAGGGAATCGCGGCCCTGTCGGTGCTTCATCAGATCAACAGTGATGTCTCCTGAGCCCGCATACTCAGAAGTGTAACTCAGAGGGGCAAATTCATGTGCAAAGAGTCTCGTCCTCATCGTGGCGGTCTCTGCATGACTGGTATTCAAGCGTGCGTTGGATAACGGCCTTATAGTGAAGCCAGAATTGATTTCAGGTGGGTTTCAAGTTCAGGCAGCCGAGTCTCAACAACCTGCCACACCAGACCGGTGTCAACGCCGAAGTAGTCATGCACCAGAATATTGCGGAGGCCCGCTATTCCACGCCATTCTACCTGGGGATGAGCAATCCTGATATCCTCCGGCACCCTGGAAAGGGACTCGCACATGATCTGCAGGTTGCGAACGACAGCGTCCTGTATCAGAGTGGATGCCATGAAACCGTCATGCCCGCAGCCGGTATAGGTGTTGATGCGTTCGATACAATCCAGTGCATGCCTGATGAGAAAACCCGGTGCCTTCACAGGTCAACGGCATCGCGAAGGGCACCAGACCGGATCGCGGGATGAAGGGAACGTTCGGTCACGACCTGGACCGGTCTTCCCAGAAGATCCTGAAGGTCCATAAGGAATGCTCCAAGATCCAGAAGGGTTCCTTCCTCTTCCAGGTCGGCGATGAGATCAACATCGCTTTCGGGGGTCGCAGAATCACGGCTCATGGAACCGAACAGGCGAAGACGCCTGATACGATGAAGGCGGGCCAGTTTCCTGATCCTGCTTCTGTTTGCGACAACCAGATTATCCATGTCGTGTCTCCCTCGGACTCAAGAATAGCACAGCCGAATGAAGATTACAAGTGATGAAAAGTTGAGACAGATCCTTTAGCCTTGCGTAGCTTCTGTTGTCGAAAATGGTTCAGTTATCAATGCTCAATCACTGATAGAAATAGATAGGTGCCTATCATTTCGGCCTTTGCGTGCTGTTTGAAGAGGGGGAATGTCAGCTGGCGAGGCGAGTTGACCTGCGTTGGAACTCTCTTCTCCCTTGGCTGAAGGGAATCGCGGCCCTGAGAGAGATCTCTGGCGTCTTGAAGGAAAGCGCTCCATGCTTCCGAGCCATGACAGAGATTGACATGGTCAACCAAGGTTGTTATCTCGATTCAAGATAACCCTAAGTTAAGGTTCAGGATAAGCGAGGAGGAACGGGATGACTCAATACAGAACAGGAACGCTGGTGCTGGTCGTCATCCTCGCAATACCTTCCACCCGGGTGGAATCTTCCCCTGGATTCATCCGTAACGACGGGCAGTGGCCCGAGGAGGTTTCCTTCCTCCTCCGTCAGGGTGATGCGGACTTCTGGTTCACATCCGAGGGCGTGGTAGTCTCCGAGTACCACTACTGTGACATTGACCGTCCCTATGAGGTGGACATCCGGTCGGAGTTGGATCTGGAGCCGGTGGAGCCTGTCGAAAGATCGGTCCTGCAGGTTCGTTTTCTCGATGCTTCCCCTGATGCGGTCATCGCAGGAGAGAGCCCACTCAGCGAGTATCACAACTACTTCCTCGGAGATGATCCGTTACAGTGGAGGTCTCACGTTCCATTGTACAACGGCATCCGTTACCGGGGTATCTATCCGGGGATAGATGTTCTCTACCACATTGGGGTAAGCGGCCTGAAGTACGATCTGACCGTAGCCCCAGGTGCCGATCCGAATCGGATCATCATCGAGTACCGGGGTGCCGACGGTCTTGATGTGACATCGTCGGGAGAACTTCGGGTCGAAGCGGGAGAGACCGTTCTGGTCGAGGGTCGGCCCGAAGCCTGGCAGATCCGGGATGGCTGCAGGGAGCCGGTGGATATCTCCTATCGCCTGCTCGGGCACTCGACCGTCATGTTTGACATAGGGAACCACGATCCATCCTTGCCTCTTGTGATAGATCCACCGCTTGAACTCCTGTACGGCTCATATCTGGGAGGAACGGAGAGGGACTTTGGAACTGCCCTTGTTCTTGCTACTGATGGGTCCATTATCCTTTGTGGCAGTACTCGGTCATCCGACTTTCCCACTCAGAATCCATACCAGAGCAGCTTTGCGGGATACTCGGATGCATTCATATCTAAATTCTCTCCCGACGGCAGCCAGCTCTTGTACAGCACCTACCTTGGCGGGGCGTCGAGTGATTACTCTGATGGCATCGATGTATCTTCCGATGGGACTATATACATCGCGGGAGATACGTATTCAGAGGACTTCCCGGTTTTGAATCCGATTCAGGAAGTCCAAGGCGGAGGTGATGCTTTTATCTCCGTACTTTCGTCAGGTGGAGATGAACTGCTATTCAGTACTTATCTGGGTGGTTCCATGACAGAGCATGCGGGAGGTATTACCATCGATCCATCTGGATTGATGTTTATCGTGGGAGATACGGATTCCCCAAACTTCCCGCTGCAGGACCCGTTTCAGGCTACCTACACCAGTCCGTTGGATGACGCATTTATCACCTGCATCAGTTCAGAGGGAGACTCTCTTGTTTACAGCACTTACATGGGCGGGTATGGAACAGACCAGGCTTTCGATGTTATCGTTGATGATGAAGACAATTCCTATGTGACCGGCCGGACATCATCAAGCAACTTCCCGGTGATGAATGCCTACCAGGAGAGCTTCGCGGGAACGATGGATGCATTTGCGGTGAAGCTCTCTCCGGACGGATCGGAGATGTTGTACGGAACATATCTGGGCGGGAGTCTGTGGGAGAACGGACGGGCTGTGGGCCTGCATGAAGGGTGCCTGTTCATTGTCGGGAATACTGAATCTATGGACTTTCCCGTGAAATACGCCTTTCAGGAGGAGCTTGCCGGAGGCCCCAGTGGTGACGGCTTCTTAACGAAATTGGATCCCACCGGGCAGGAACTTGTCTACAGCACTTTCTATGGAGGATCCCTTAGTGATGGGCTTCGCGGCTTATGGGTTGACGAGGGAGGGAGTGCTTTCGTTACCGGATTCACGTTGTCTCCGGATCTGCCTCTCCAAAATCCATTTCAGGGCAATTTGGCTGGAAGCGACGACTGTATGGTAGCCAGGTTCACCCCCTGGGGAACGGAGCTCTTCTGGAGCACGTTTCTGGGTGGAACCGATGATGAGGCCGGACACGACATCGAAGTGGATGCTTCTGGGAACACTCACCTAGTTGGAACCACCTACTCGGCGGACTTTCCGGTTCAGAATCCCTATCAGTCGGAACTGCTGGGCACGTCGGATGTGTTCTTCGTTGCGTTTGGACCTGAGGGAACGCCTGTAGATCCTCCGTACGATGCACCTGTCCCTTCAGGTGCTTCCTGGTCGATCGGTCCCAATCCCTTCAATTCAGTGCTTCAGATCGAAATGGCCTTGGGATACGGGCCTTTCGATCTGTCGGTCTATGACCTGAACGGTAGACTGATAGAATGTCTTGCCTCAGGCACCATGCAGGCGGGGGAACACACATTCATATGGGAAGCTTCAGAGTATTCCAGCGGAGTCTACTTCATCGAGGCCCGCATGGAATCAGGCGCCTCTTCGGTAGAAAAGGTTCTGCTACTGCGCTAGTTCATTTGAGTCGCGACTGGTGTGTCCGACTGGCCCTATCTGTCTCATGCCGCACGAGATGATGAGGAGAAGCAAACTCATTACCCGTGTGCAGTGAAGCCGTACATACAGTTTGGCGAGCCTTACAGGATTCCGATGGAACACCTTTGTGGCATGGATGCAGGAAGTGGCGTCTCTGTGGGAAACTACGCTGAAGCTCTGTTTGAGGGCAAATCAGGCTTCTGAGGAGGAAAACCCATCAGATGCCGCTTCACATGCCTAAAGGGAATGGAAGAGTATTAAGGTAACCTCAATCACGACGCAACACTGCCTCTACCGTTTTGCTCAACCATCAGCAACTGCGTGGCTCTATCCGAGACTCCCCTGGCGGGAACGACGGTGCGGGTAGCCGAATGGCTTCGGAGCCGGATGATGGATCGTCGGCGCAGTGCGGTCCCGAAGGGGAGGTGGAGATCACATGCAGCTTCTAAATGAAGCATCCCTTTATCGAACCCCAGGTGGACCTCTCCAGACCGGTGGTGCCGGAGATTATCATGAACACCCCGAGCGAAGTGCCCCAGGTGGACTGGCTGCTCTGCCACGATTCCCCGTTATCGGGGCTGAAGAAGCACTGGCTGTTCCAGCTCGGGATGTTGTCCCCAAGCAGACATGCCACAGAGCTACTGCTCACCGCCTGAAAACAGAACCAGCAGGGCTGACCCGCAGCCAGCACGGGAGGATCGGCGATGGTCACGATCACGTGGAAAAAGTCATGCCCCCACACCGAATAACCTATATCCTCATTGACCACGTCATCCTCGGTGCCGAACCAGAAGAAATTACCCTCGGGCGATCCCGATTCGTCCAACTGGAAACCGAAGTTGTATGAATCCACGGTGCCCAGCGGAACGAACCCCAGCCAGAGTTCCACCTGGTACGGGACGAAATCCACCGTGGGATAGCAGTCCTCTGCGAGCATGAAGCCCTCGCTACTCTCGCATGAGACTCCAGCGGCATACCAGCCCGGGTAGGGCTGTGTAACCAGGACGTCGTCGTAGGCGGGAAGCATCGGGTTAGGGGACAGGACTAAGAATGCGGCGAGAAAACACGTGCACATAAAACCCCTCCCGTCATCATGTCGTATCTGATAACAGAAGGAGTGCTGGTGGTCAATCCCACGGCTTCACTCCGAGCCGTCCTACGCCTATTGAACCGCAACGATGAACTACAATCCGGTGAGCATCAATCCTCAGCGGATTGTGAGAACACGAAGCCCGTCAAAGCGCTATGTGCTTAGGATCGGGGGGTGCCCCCCTTAATGGTGATGAGCCAGTTTGGCGACCCCAACGGGATTCGAACCCGTGTTACCGGCGTGAAAGGCCGGTGTCCTAACCACTGGACGATGGGGTCGCCGAAAAACAGGCCCTACTATAGACCGGAAGGTGTGTTTCCGTCAATGTGATGCTCGGATGTTGCTGGTGAGCCGCCGGGGAATCGAACCCCGGACCCTCTGATTAAAAGTCAGATGCTCTACCGACTGAGCTAGCGGCTCACAGCACGGGGTAACATGTGCTTCTCGGCATCGCTTGTGCAATAGACCGAACTCCGTTCTCGGGATATATTGGAGGCATGGCGGCGAACCAGGCGGCAACAGTCTGGCACCCCACCGTGCTTGATCAGGTGGATTCCACCCAGGACTGGGTGAGAAGAAACCTGTCCGTATTGCCTGACAGGGCTGTTGTAACAGCCTATGAACAACTCAGGGGCAGAGGCAGGCTTGGCCGATCCTGGGTGTCGCCTCCCGGAGGGCTTTACACAAGCATCCTCTTCAAGCGTTCACCGGTTCCGGAATATGCGCCCAGGGTTTCCCTGGCACTCGCAGCCGTTCTCGTCGAGTGTCTCATGAACCGCGGAATACATGCAAAGGTCAAGTGGCCCAATGATGTGCTTGTGGGAGAGGGAAAGCTCGCCGGAATAATCGCGGAGGCAGGGGGGTTCCCCGAACCGTGGCTCATTGTGGGAACTGGTGTCAACCTGTCCGGAGTTCCGGAAGTTCCCGGCAGGTCGGTGCTGCCGGCAGTTCACTGGGGAGCGTTCGGCACTCCTCCCGAACCGCTGGATCTGCTTGAAGAGATTCTCACGGGGCTTGCAGGAATGTGGCCCTCGGTTGAGGCGGATCCCCTTGCCAGGGCCGGTGCCGTACTCTCGGAAAACCTCTGGATGAAGGACAGACTGGTCAGGATGGATTCCGGACACGAGTCCTTCAACGGTTATGTACGCGGCATTGCGGAAGACGGCGGCCTGATGCTCGAGCTAAATACCCGGAAACGGGTTTTCCACAGCGGGGAACTCTCCCCCCTTTAAGAAAGGGAGCCATGGGACCCAGAAGCAAAAGCACCTTCGTTCTGGACACCAACGTGGTCCTCCATGATCACCAGTGCCTCGAACACTTCCAGGAGCACGATGTAGTGATTCCCATCACGGTTCTCGAAGAATTGGACAGGTTTAAGAAGGGCGGGGATTCAATGAACTACTCCGCCAGGGAGTTCATAAGGACCCTCGACGCACTCGCGGAGGATGGGCTGCCGAAGGAAGGGCTCTCACTCGGGGAGAACAGGGGCAGGCTTTTCATTCACTCGAAGGCGCCCGACCTCAGCATGATGGACGGCTTTTTTACCCACGACACGCCCGATCACAGGATTCTTGCGGTAGCGGCCGAGCTGGACAGGTCTCTCCCGGAGACTGATGTAGTCCTCATAAGCAAGGACATCAACCTGAGGATGAAGGCGCTTGCCCTGGGGCTCTCCGCGGAAGACTATGAAACCGACAAGGCGCCGTGGCCAGATGAGCTTTACACCGGCTGTGCAGTGATCGAAGATGCTTCGCCCGATTTGATCAGCCGTTTCTACGACCAGCCCTTTTCTGTTCCCGTCGATGAGGTTCAGGGGCTGGAGTCTCCAAGACCAAACCAGTTTTTCATACTCAGGAACGGCAGCGTAAGCGCCCTCGCCTATCTCGACAGCATGATGCAATTTCTCCACCGTGTACAGAAACATCGCGCCTACGGCATCGATCCACGGAACGCAGGCCAGGCATTCGCCATGCACGCTCTGCTCGATCCGGACATACCGCTCGTCACGTTGACGGGAAAAGCCGGAACCGGAAAGACCCTTCTCGCACTTGCAGCCGCCCTGGAAACCAGAAAGCGATACAGGCAGATCTACCTTGCAAGACCGGTGGTTCCTCTGAGCAACCGCGACATGGGTTTCCTGCCCGGCGACATTGCATCGAAGCTCGATCCCTACATGCAGCCCCTCTGGGACAACCTGGGTGTGATAAAAGGGGGCTTCGCTGCCGACAGCATGGAAGCCGACCGGATCGACGACATGCTTGAAAGCGACAGGCTGCGCATCACTCCGCTTGCCTACATCAGGGGAAGAAGCCTGAACAAAGCCTACTTCATTGTTGACGAAGCGCAGAACCTGACTCCGCATGAGGTGAAGACCATTATTACCCGGGCGGGCGAGGGAACGAAGTTCGTTTTCACAGGCGATATCCAGCAGATCGACACGCCCTACCTCGACAGCCGCTCGAACGGTCTTGCCTACCTTGTCGAACGGATGAAGGGTGAGAAGCTCTACGCTCATGTGAACCTTGTGAAGGGGGAGCGGAGCATCCTTGCAGAACTCGCAAGCAACCTGCTGTAAAGCATCTGGGGGGCGCACCGGTTCTCTTCTTGTCATTTTTGGCGCAGCATTGCTCGTTCCCGCCCTGCTGATGTCGAGAAGCAGCGTCGGCGCGGTCTTGGGAAGGTACTCCCCCGGTCTCACCGCCGCGGTGATCGCATGCCTTTTTGCGGCAACGGCCTCCCTCGGGCTGCTTCTTGGATTGGGCATTCCGGGAAGGATCCTGAGGGCTGCGGGACGTGTCCCTGAGTCTCTTGTGGTTTATACAGCGGTGTTTCCCCTGCCGGCGTTCGTTCTGTTCTGGTTCCTTGTTCCGATCCCTCTGTTTGACAGGTGGAACGCCTTTCTGGGTGCGTGCCTTCTTGCCGCTGCACCGGGCGCTCTGCTTCTCGGCGCGAGGGAAAAACCTGCAAGAGATGCCGCGAAGAAGGGTGTTATCGTCGTTGCGATAACATTCCTGGTCTGTCTGGCGCTCGCCGAAGTTGCGATGCGGGCCGTAGTCCCCGGGAGCTTCTTCAACCCGAGGCTTGGGCTCATACCCCACGCAAGGTACGAGATCATGACGGGGATAGAGGGGGTCTCGAACGGCGGAACGATGTCTACCAACCGCTGGGGACTCAGGGGTGAAGAGCCTCCCGTGGAATGGGACAGGTACACAACGGTCGTCACCGTTGGCGGAAGCACCACCGCCGACTACTACATAGATGACAGCAGGACCTGGTCGAACATTCTGCAGGAGGAGCTCCGCGAAGCCGACCCGCTGGTCTGGGTGGGGAACGGGGGGATCCCCAGGGCATCCACGCAGCATCACGAGTTCTTTCTCAGGGAGGTCATAGCCAGGATCAGGCCCGACATTGTCGTGTTCCTCGTGGGCGTGAACGACATGGGGCAGTTCATGAAGGGCGTGGCTGCAGTAGACAGATTTGTTCTCGCCGAGGGCAGCATTCGCGAGTGGTTGTTCAGCAACAGCAGACTGCTTCAGGTATTGTACAAGATAAAACGGGTGTATGTCGACAATGCGCCGGTTGTTATGCGCAGTGATGAACCGCTCTTCGTGCGCGAGCCGCTTTCCTCCCCGGAACAGCCCCTTCCCGATGACCCCGGCGAAATGCTGCCAAACCCCGGACACTACAGCCGCCAGATTCGCACACTGATCGAGTCATGCCGGGAAATGGGGGTCAGGCCTGTTTTTCTGACGCAACCCCTGCTCTTCGATGACAACGAATACTGGAGGGGCATACGGGGTGGCAGCTACTGGCACGGGGATGACGATTCGCCGTTCTCCGCCGCCTCCTTCTGGATCATGCTGGACTATCTCAACAAGCAGCTTATCGATGTCTGCAGCAGCGAGGGAGTTGCCTGTTTCGACCTTGCCTCGGCCGTTCCTCATGATTCACTTTACTTCTACGACTCGATGCATTTCTCCGAGGCCGGATCAAAACTGGTCGGAGAGCTTACCGCGGAGTTTATGCTTGACCGGGGGATGCTGCAGGCGGAGTGACGTGTTCCCGTCGTCCCGCTCTCATGAAGGCCATGTGTGCAGCCCTGAACCATTTTGGCGTTGCGGCAAGCAGCCGCGCAAACTCGGGGCTTCTCCTTTCGGCCTCCCACAGGAACCTTTTGGCCTCTGTCCGCGGTTCACCATCTTCACAAGTGAAGGGGCTGTAAAGCCTTATCGCTTCCTCGCCCGGGTCGTAGGTTCCGAGCTTCATGCCAAACTCCCTGTGGCGTCGGGTCAGTTCGCTGTCCACGGGCAGGTTGAAGACCGAGGCGTTCAGAAAGTGAATATGCATGCCGGACCTTTCGACAAATTCAAGCGTCATCTCGCGGTCGCGAGCTGTCTCGCCGGGCAGCCCGAAAAGAAAGTAGGCGTAGTTCCTTATGCCGCAATCGGCCGACTCCTTCAGAACGGCAGCCGCCGTTTTCGGATCGATTCCCTTTCCGAATCGCCCCAGTATGTCCGGGCTTCCGCTCTCAAGTCCCCATTGAAGCATTGAGCAGCCCGACCCTGCCATCTCATTCAGAAGCCCGGGTTGAAGGAATTCGTTCGTGGCCCTTGCGAAACCGAAAAAGGAGTGGTTCCCCTCCCTGATCCACGGGAGTGCGTTCCCAAGGCTTCCGACAGGAAGCGTTGAATCGATGAAGTGCACCATAGAACGGCCGGGCGCTGATTTCAGCATCTTCCTTATGGTCTCCCCCGGAACGGCCCCGCGTGGCTTCTCACGATCCGGGCAGAACAGGCACCGGTTCCAGATGCAGCCCGTGGTGAATGGCAGGGGAAGCACTGGTTCGGGAGCCATGTAGGCCCTGTCGGAAAGCAGAACGGGATGGGCGAGCTGATCGAGAACTCCTCCGGAGGATTCCGGGATCAGAAGTCTTCCGTCATCCGTGGTAATATCCGGCATGAATTTCCGAAGCAGCGACAATCCCGTACCGGTTCGCGACAGGCTTTCGAAGAGCGAGCCCCCGAAAAGTGATTTCCTGCCGCGCACCTTGAGAAAGCTGTTTAGTTCAAGCGCTGCAGGCAGCTGTGACAGGTAGGCAACCGATACCAGAACCGTTTCGCTTGCATGACGGTTCAGGACAGGATCGAGAATTTCCTCATAAAAGGCTGAGAATGGCGTGTTTTCCACCGGGATATCCGCAGGCCGGTGCAGACCGCCCGGGCGGA
This sequence comes from Candidatus Fermentibacterota bacterium, assembly GCA_963845085.1. Taxonomy (GTDB): domain Bacteria; phylum Fermentibacterota; class Fermentibacteria; order Fermentibacterales; family JCC-6; genus UBA6080. The sequence continues at coordinate 696,055 of CAWJQI010000005.1, read as the reverse complement.
GTGCTGTCCATCGGGGTGATGTTCCACCCGGGGAAGCCGCGCGCGAACCTCTTCAGGGCGGATGAGATCACTCCGGAATAACTTGCGTGCCGGTGGCTGTCGTAGAGACCACCGGGAGGGGCAGTCATGTAGCGGAGTGCGGGTGCGGTGTTAATGCCGCTTTTCGCAAGGGCGTAGTGGAAGAACTCAAGTGAAAGGTCAAGGAAGGGCGCTTCGATACCCCTGGCAGAAAGGGCGGCGGAGAGAAGAAAAGCGCCGCCGGGGGGCTCGGAGGGCTGGTGAACCGGCGGGGACAGAACAAGGTATTTCAAATTCGGGCTGGAACGACCATTCTTTGGAACTAACCCTTCAAAAAGCTTTCCGCATGTTCCCGGACAGAAAGCGATGATACCTCCTGAAATGCCCCGAGGTCAATCATTCCGTTCTTTCCATGCTGTCACGCAGGTTGTCACGCAACGTCGAATGTTGCATTGTTCTTCCTCCATCATGAGACACGAACGGATTGAAATGCAGAAACCCTCTGTCTCCTTCTTCTGCCCTGCCTACAATGACCAGGACAACATCAGGGGCACGGTTGAGAATGTCATTGCCACTCTCGATCGCGTGGCCGGCGAGTACGACATAACAATTGTCGAGGACGGGTCTCCGGATAATACCGCTCTCGTTGCCGACCAGCTCGTAAAAGAGTATCCGCGGGTGTCCGTGATCCACAACCCCCGCAACCTCGGCTACGGCGGGGCCCTGAAAACAGGCTTTGCCGCTGCGGTGACCCATGATGTCGTAACCTACACCGACGGGGACGGGCAGTACGATTTTTCCGAGTTCGAGCTTCTTCTGGGCTCCTGGGACGGGGAGTCGGTTGTCTCGGCCTACAGGTTGAATCGGGCCGACAGCTTCTCGAGGGTGTTGCAGACGAAGGTCTACGGCATTCTTCTCAGGCTTTTGTTCAACCTGAAGGTGAAGGATGTCAACTGCTCGATGAAGCTTTATCCCAGGAAAGCGCTTCAGCTTATCGGGATCACCAGCAACAGCGCCTTCATTGATGCGGAGATCCTCATCAAGCTCGCAAGGGCCGGGGTTAAAACGCATCAGGTCGGGGTGCACCATTTTCCAAGGCTTCATGGCGCTGCATCGGGTGCAAAGCCCCGGGTCGTGCTGACAACCATTAGTGACATGTTCGGTTTGTTTTTCTCAGGGGGGAAGAAGTGAAGGCCGTTGTTCTCGGCTCCGCAGGCATGCTTGGTTCCGACCTTCTGCCGGTATGGAGCGGGCGCGCAGTGGTAAGGGCATTTCCCCGCGAAGCCTGTGACATTTCCGACAAGGCTGCCGTGAACAGCGTGATGCGAAGTGAAAAACCCGATGTGGTTCTTCTTCTTGCAGCAGCCACCGATGTCGACAGGTGTCAGCTCGATCATGCCTATGCCTACAGGGCGAATGCGGTGGGGGCGGAGATTGTTTCCCAGGCATGCAGAAGCGCCGGAAGTTCGCTGGTCTACATCTCAACGATTGCCGTCTTCAACGGCGAGAAGGCCTCCCCGTATGACGAGTACGACATCCCTTCCCCTATCAACGTTTACGGGTTGAGCAAGTACCACGGTGAATCGGCTGTACGAACGTTCTGCCCGGAACACTGGATTGTGAGAACGGGATGGCTTTTCGGCGGCGGCTCGCGCGATACAAAGTTCGTGGCCCGCATTCTGAGGAAGACGGCACTCGAGGAAAAGATCAGTGTGGTGAGGGACTGCGTCGGCTCGCCGACATATACGGCCGACCTTGCGGAGGGGCTTCTCAGGCTTGTGTCGAGTTTTCAACACGGTACCTACCACATGGTGAACAGCGGGTCGCCGGCCAGCAGGTACGAGCTTGCCAGAGAGGCGCTTGAAATCGCCGGCTACCCGGCGGAAATGGTTCTGCCGTGCCTTTCGTCCGACTTCGATCTTCCCGCGCCCAGGCCGAAAATGGAGGCCGCCTGCACTGTGAAGCTCGCTTTTGAAGACAGCAGGCTGGCTCTTCCGGATTGGAAGGAAAGCCTGTCCTCCTACATCAGGGGCACGCTCAGCGGGATGATGCGGTGACCACAGCCGGTTCTCGCTGCCGTTCTGCTCTGAGCCGTATCGGGTTTCCACTGCTTCTGTTCGTCACATCCCTTGCGCTGAGGCTTCTCCTCATCGGTGGTAAAAGCATGTGGGGGGATGAGTTCTACGCCGCCGGCCTGATGGGGAGCGGGCTCGGCGAGCTGCTGGCAGGCAGCTTCGCCGGATCTCCGCACCCGCCGCTGGCATTTTTGGCCCTCAGGCTCTCGGTTTGGTTGTTCGGCCTTTCGGAAGCGGGCATTCGGGCCGTGCCGGCGGTGCTTTCCGCACTGGCGTCGGTTCCCCTCTTTCTCTTTGTCAGGAAACGCATCGGAGGTGGTCCGGCATTGACAGCCGGCCTGCTGTGGGCTTTCTCGCCCTACGCCGTTTCGCTCGGCCAGGAGGCGTGGATATACGGCACCCTCGCATTCGTCGGCTTTTCTTTCATCTGGCTGGCTGACCTTGCCTGGGCGGGGAGCAGACCGGCTGCGGTACTCCTTGTTCCACTCGGGCTGTCAGGCATGCTGGTCCAGCACCTTTTCCTTTTCTTCCTCGCAGCGGGATTTCTGCTTTATTTCACGGTCGCACGGGAAGGCAGGGTTCCATTCGGCAGGTTCGCCGTGCTTTCCGTGATGATGGTCATTGTCTACCTGCCCTTCGTTGCCCCCACTCTTGAGCAGGTGTCCCTGCGGTCACAAAGGTTCGCCAACGCCGATGCCGATACACTTGTTCAGCAGAGGGTCGTTTCCAGGATCCCCACAGTGATCGGTCAGCTGATACCCGGCGGTCTCGCGCCGGAGCTCAGCCCGGGGATTGTTTCGATTCCTGTAACGCTTGGGATATTCCTGGCCTCCTGCGGTGTGGTCATCTTCTCAATGGCGCTGTTCCTGCTGAACGGAAAGGTTCCGCGCCGTCTCCGATTCTGGGCCGCCGGTGTATTCTTCCTGCCGTTGCTGCTCTTCCTGAAGGAGGATCCGACCGCGAGGCACCTTTCGATCCTCTGGATACCGCTTGCCCTGTCCGTTGCGAACCTGTTCACCCGGATCAGGGCCGCGGCGGTCGCGGTTGTCATCTTTGCGGGAGTCCTTCTTTTTCCCTACTACAGGCTCAACACTTTTCCCTACCACAGAAGCGACTGGCGCAGCGCTGTTCAGAGCGTGATCGAACGGCGAGGCGACGGTCAGCGCGTGGTGATCCTCGCCGGTCAGAACGGGGGGCTTGCCTGGGATTACTATGCGGGGGAGGGAACGGACCGGATCGCTCCCGGCGGTGAGAATCCGTACGGGATCCAGCCGGTGACGGGCAGGCACGTCGCCCACACGGTTGTCGACAGCCTGCTGTCGGGGGGCGCTGAGGTGTGGGTCATACACGACATATGGGGCGGACCGTCGGGGCGGGAGATCGCCCCGGATCATCCCCTTCTGATCCGGGAGAATCCCAGTCCGCACATCGAGGTCCTGCTGTTCGGGGGCTGATCCCGGTGTGTATCTTTCAGGCATGAGTGCAAGAACAGGCCGTCATCTTACATGAACAGCTGGCCCTCCTGGGATCTCTCTCTTCTCCGGGCCGTGAACGGCGGGCTCGAGCATCCTCTGCTAACATCGGCAATGCTTTCCATCACCGAGGTTGACAACTGGATACCCCTGATCGCCGCCGGGGTTGTTCTCCTGCTCTTCGCAGGCCGCAGCCTTCCGAGGTTCGGGGGTGGAACGTTCACTTCGCGCAATCCCCGCGCAGTGCTGTTCGGCATTGTTCTATGCATCGCCATTGCCGATCCCATGGTTTACCAGCTGAAGAAGGCCGTGGGAAGGACCAGACCGTGCAGGGACGAAGAAGTTTCGGCCCTTCTGGACTGCAGGCTGACGGCCGACGGAAGGATAGGGTTCCCGTCCAGTCATGCGGCCAATTCAGCCTCCATGGCAGTGTTTGTTGCCCTCTGCTATCCGCCTCTGGCGCTTCCCGCCGGCATCATCGCGTTTCTGGTGGGGTTCAGCAGGGTGTACCTGGCTGTTCACTACCCCCTGGATGTGATTGCGGGCTGGTTTCTTGGCTCCCTCGTGGGAATGTGTGTGTTCATGTCGCTTCGCCGTCCGCTTCAAAGCATCGGCCTGGCGGGCTTTGCGAATCGGTTTCGCTTCAGGCAGAAGGTGGCCGAAACCGATCCGGGAGGGAACTGGAGGAAATGCCGGTGGGAAACCCTTGATGGAATCTGTGTGAACGGCTGGCATCTTCCCGGGGGGCCCGAGATACTGCTGTTCGTTCATGGGCTGGGCGGGAACATGACTTCGCGGGCACCGCTGCTCGAGGAACTGAACCGCCGGTACGGCTGGGGGGTCTTCTCGTTCCCCTTCGGGGGGATTCCTGCCACCCGGTGCCCGTGAGCTCGGGCGGCGTGCTTGAAGCCCTTGATGTTCTGGGCGCGCTTTCATTCGCAGGGAAACTGGGCCACCCGCCACGGAACTGCATCCTCTACGGAGTGTCGATGGGAGGCAGCGCTGTGCTCAAGGCCGCCGCCCTTGCCGGTGATGCCCTGCCCGGGCTTGTAGTGGTTCACGGAGCATTCACCCGTTTCTTCACCTCCGCCGTGAACCGGCTGGGCAGGTTTCGGGCCGGGGTGCTGCGGGCCATGATGCCCGCCCGCGTGACAAGAAGCCTCAATGCCTTTGATACGGGGCTGTACGCCTCCCTTTTTCCTCGTGCCTTGCGGGTGGTGTATATTTCCGGTGAAAGGGATGCCACTTGTCCCCCTTTCCATGGAGAGGAGATAATGTCCCGGTTTCCTTCAACAAGGATGATCGTTCTCAGGGGCGAAACCCATCCCGGTTTCGGCAACGCCTGCAGTGTGGAACTGCTTGCCGCGTTCGAGGGTATTCGTGCAATGCATGTCGAAGATGATCCGACAGTTGGGAACGGGGTTCCGTCATGAGCATATACAAACAGGCGAACGAGCTTTCACAGGCGCTCTCCAGTCTTCTGAGACGGCTTGAGCAGTCCATGAACGAAGTGGACGGCGTTCCCGTGAACAACAAGGAAGAGTACGAGCACTTCCAAAGCCTGATCTGCACCGCTGTTTTTCTTCAGAAGGACCTCGACGACTTTCTTGAGAAAGCCATGGTCCTTGGCGACCAGGGCCGCGAGGGTCCTGTTGAGATCATGGATTTCAGCGGTGAGTGGGATCGGTTCGACTGATCATTCCCGGTAGCGGTGCCTGACATAGCCGAGCGCAACCGCAGCAAAGCCCAGAATCAGCACCGTGAGTATCACTCCCGAGCATACGCCCCTGGTCCGGTCAAGCGTGGCGATCCTTCCACCGAACAGTGGGATACGGCTCCAGCGGAACCCCTGTGCCGTCCACTCCAGAATCGTGGTGTCGCATGCCGAATGCAGCCGTCCGTTCTTTCTGAAGCCCCACCGGCTCTCCGGGAACAGAACACGGTAGCCATCGTCCGCGTTCTCGAGAACCCTTCGTCCCGGCGTGACGCTGATCGCAGTGACCCCGTTTAAAAAGGAGGCAATGCTGTCACCGTCAGGTGTGGAGCCAAGCCTGGTGTCCACCCAGTAGTCCGCACCGGAAGACGCAAGAAGGTGCAGGAAATCCTCGGGGGTTCCCTCGGACCGTCCCGCTGAACCGGCCAGAAACAGAAGGATGACGATCATGGACGGAATCACCCCCTTTGCATGCGCCGGCGAAACAATACAACAAGGTGAAGCCGGCGGCACCACCCCGGTGTTGAACGAGGCACAATTGACTGTAGAGCAATATTTTATGTTCTGCTATTGACAGCGCTGAAAGGCATGTGCATATACCTCCCGCTTCAGAAAATCTTGTCTTTCGAAGGGCATTGACAGTCCCCGAAAAAAATGCAAGAATTGAGGCTCGCGTCGGAATGACGCAAGTTGTTTGAAACGCCCTGTTCGTGAAGGCTTGAAAGGCCTCTGTCGGCTGGTTGCACCAGCGGGGTTGACGGCCAGAAAGAACTTCATTAGAATTGGGCTCGCGCCGGGAAGGCGCCCGATGATTGAAATCCTGGGGAAGACCAAAAGGCATTGAAACGCGAGAACCATGTCGGTTCCTCGAAGCGCCCGAAAGGGTGTTTTGAGTGCTTTAGCACCGACGGTAACCTATAGCCGTCGGGGACCAGAAAAAAACAATAGGAAACTTATCCGATATATACGGAGAGTTTGATCCTGGCTCAGGACGAACGCTGGCGGCGTGGATAAGGCATGCAAGTCGAACGCGAACGGAGTGACTAATTCGTTAGAAGCTCCTAGTAGAGTGGCGAACGGGTGAGTAACGCGTGGATAACGTGCCTCTCAGTGGGGAATAACACAGGGAAACTTGTGCTAATACCGCATACGTCCTTCCGACCAAGTTGGAATGATGAAAGGTGGGGACCTTCGGGCCTGCCGCTGAGAGATCGGTCCGCGTCCCATTAGCTAGTTGGTGGGGTAACGGCCTACCAAGGCTCTGATGGGTAGCCGGCCTGAGAGGGTGTCCGGCCACACTGGGATTGAGATACGGCCCAGACTCCTTCGGGAGGCAGCAGTCGAGAATCTTCCACAATGGACGAAAGTCTGATGGAGCGACGCCGCGTGAGTGATGAAGGCCCTACGGGTTGTAAAACTCTGTCAGGAGAGAAGAATCACCGGGATGTTAATACCATCTCGGTTTGACGTTATCTCCAGAGGAAGCTCCGGCTAACTCCGTGCCAGCAGCCGCGGTAATACGGGGGGAGCAAGCGTTGTCCGGAATTATTGGGCGTAAAGGGCGTGTAGGCGGCTTGGTCAGTCGAATGTGAAATCCCACGGCTCAACCGTGGAATTGCGTTCGATACTGCCTGGCTTGAGTATGTGAGAGGTGTGCGGAATTCCTGGTGTAGCGGTGGAATGCGTAGATATCAGGAAGAACACCGATGGCGAAGGCAGCACACTGGCGCAATACTGACGCTGAGGCGCGAAAGCGTGGGGAGCAAACAGGATTAGATACCCTGGTAGTCCACGCTGTAAACGATGGGTACTGGGTTTCGGGGGTCTCAACCCTCTCGGAGCCGTAGCTAACGCGTTAAGTACCCCGCCTGGGGAGTACGGTCGCAAGGCTGAAACTCAAAGGAATTGACGGGTTCCCGCACAAGCGGTGGAGCATGTGCTTTAATTCGAGGCAACGCGAAGAACCTTACCTGGCCTTGACATGGGAGCTCCGCCTTCGGGCGGGGTCAGCCCTGTGAAAGCAGGGTTAGTCCACACAGGTGCTGCATGGCTGTCGTCAGCTCGTGTCGTGAGATGTTGGGTTAAGTCCCGCAACGAGCGCAACCCTTGCGACTAGTTACCAACGGGTAATGCCGGGGACTCTAGTTGGACTGCCGGTGATAAACCGGAGGAAGGTGGGGATGACGTCAAGTCATTATGGCCCTTACGGCCAGGGCTAGACACGTGCTACAATGGTCGGTACAATGAGCTGCAATACCGCGAGGTGGAGCCAATCTCAAAAAGCCGGCCTCAGTACGGATTGGAGTCTGCAACTCGACTCCATGAAGTTGGAATCGCTAGTAATCGCGCATCAGCATGGCGCGGTGAATACGTTCCCGGGAATTGTACACACCGCCCGTCAAACCATGGGAATCGGTAGCACTCGAAGTCGCTGGCCCAACTGCAAAGAGGGAGGCGCCGAAAGTGAGACCGGTGACTGGGGTTAAGTCGTAACAAGGTAGCCGTACCGGAAGGTGTGGCTGGATCACCTCCTTTCTAAGGTGTGTGTGAGCGGGGTTGACACCCTGCTGCATACCGGTTGAGCATGATTCTTTCGTTTCAATGCCTCTTCCCCTACTCAAAATTTTGCCGGATGCTCGGGCTTGTGGGCCTGTAGCTCAGTCTTGGTTAGAGCGCACGCCTGATAAGCGTGAGGTCACAAGTTCAACTCTTGTCAGGCCCACCACTCAAAGGGACTGACCGCCGGCAACCCGTTGGGGGTGTAGCTCAGTTGGAAGAGCACCGGCTTTGCAAGCCGGGGGTCGCCGGTTCGAACCCGGCCATCTCCACCAGGAAGATTTTCTGATGCGAGGCAATCGCGCTGTTGTTTGACATCTGTGTTAGGATAAACGTGTATCCCGTAAATGCAACGGTGATCTAATGAAGAAGCTACTAAGAGCATACGGTGGATGCCTTGGCACAGACAGGCGATGAAGGACGTGGCAAGCTGCGATAAGCTCCGGTGAGGTGCAAACAACTTTTGACCCGGAGATTTCCGAATGGGGCAACCCGGCCAGGGTAATACTTGGTCATCTCCTTGCTGAATATATAGGCTTGGAGAAGCTAACCCGGGGAACTGAAACATCTTAGTACCCGGAGGAAAAGAAAGAGAATTCGATTCCCCTAGTAGTGGCGAGCGAAAAGGGAAAAGTCCAAACCGAGCGGCGTGTAAGCAGCGCGTGCGTTGCGCCGCCGGGGTAGAGGGATGTCGTCGGAGGAGCGCGTATCTCCTCGGCTGTAACTGCCTGTTAGCAGAATGTTCTGGAAAGTTCTCCCACAGAGGGTGATAGGCCCGTAAGCGAAAGCAGGCACTAAGGCTGGATGACACACCCAAGTAGCGCCGGACACGTGGAATCCGGTGTGAATCCGGGCAGACCACTGCCTAAGACTAAATACTCGTCTGTGACCGATAGTGAACCAGTACCGTGAGGGAAAGGTGAAAAGTACCCCAGGAGGGGAGTGAAATAGTACCTGAAACCGTATGCTTACAAGCTGTCGGAGCGGCCTCGTGCCGTGACGGCGTGCCTTTTGCATAATGAGCCGGGGAGTTGCTCGTACGCAGCAAGGTTAAGCTCATATAGAGCGGAGCCGAAGGGAAACCGAGTCTGAATAGGGCGTTTTAGTTGCGTGCGGCAGACCCGAAGCCAGGTGATCTACCCATGGTCAGGTTGAAGCTTGGGTAAAACCAAGTGGAGGACCGAACCCACTAACAATGAAAAGTTAGGGGATGAACTGTGGGTAGGGGTGAAAGGCCAATCAAACCTGGAGATAGCTGGTTCTCTCCGAAATAGCTTTAGGGCTAGCGTTGCGTAATAGTGTGCCGGAGGTAGAGCACTGAATGGGCTAGGGGGCCTACCAGCTTACTGACCCCAATCAAACTCCGAATGCCGGACACATGTTTCGCAGCAGTCAGGCCGTGGGGGATAAGCTTCACGGCCGAAAGGGAAACAACCCAGACCACCAGCTAAGGCCCCTAAGAGTACACTAAGTGTTCCTAAGGAAGTGGGAACGCTCAGACAACTGGGATGTTGGCTTAGAAGCAGCCATTCATTTAAAGAGTGCGTAATAGCTCACCAGTCAAGCTTTCCTGCGCCGATAATACTCGGGGCTAAGTGTACCGCCGAAGCTGTGGACTCCCTTCGGGGAGTGGTAGGAGAGCGTTCCATTCGCGTCGAAGGTGAACTGTAAGGTTTGCTGGAGCGTATGGAAGTGATCATCCCGGCATTAGTAGCGACAATGAGGGTGAGAAACCTTCACACCGAAAGTCTAAGGTTTCCTGGGCAAGGCTGATCCTCCCAGGGTTAGTCGGTTCCTAAGGCGAGGCCGAAAGGCGTAGTCGATGGAAAGCAGGTTAACATTCCTGCACCACCGGAGCAGCGTTTGAGCGATGGGGTGACGCAGAAGGTAAGGCCATCCGGGTGATGGAAGTCCCGGTTCAATCCTGTAGGGAGAGAGGATAGGAAAATCCGTTCTCTTAATCCTGAGGGGAGAGTACGAGGCTCTTTGAGCCATAAAGTGGTTGGGTCCATGCTGCCAAGAAAAACCTCTAAGCGAGTTGTTCAGGTGACCGTACCGCAAACCGACACAGGTAGACGAGGAGAGTATCCTAAGGTGTTCGAGATAACCGTGGATAAGGAACTAGGCAAAATCGTCCCGTAACTTCGGGAGAAGGGACGCCAGGTTTGGTGTAGGCGCTTGCCGCTGAAGCCGAGCTTGGCCGCAGAGAAACGGCTTGGGCGACTGTTTACTAAAAACACAGGTCTCTGCTAAGCCGCAAGGCGATGTATAGGGACTGACACCTGCCCGGTGCTGGAGCGTTAAGGGGAGGGGTTAGCAATAGCAATATCGCGAAGCTCTGAACTGAAGCCCCAGTAAACGGCGGCCGTAACTATAACGGTCCTAAGGTAGCGAAATTCCTCGTCGGGTAAATTCCGACCCGCACGAATGGTGAAACGACTTAGGCACTGTCTCATCCACGGACTCGGCGAAGTTGCAGTAGCGGTGAAGATACCGTTTACCCGCGGAAGGACAGAAAGACCCCGTGAACCTTTACTACAACTTGATATTGGGTTTCGTCATGTCATGTGTAGGATAGGCGGGAGACTATGAAGCCGGGACGCTAGTAACGGTGGAGTCAACCTTGAAATACCGCCCTTGATATGTTGGAATTCTAACGGAGATCCGTTATCCGGATCCCGGACAGTGTCTGGTGGGTAGTTTGACTGGGGTGGTCGCCTCCCAAAAAGTAACGGAGGCGCCCAATGGTTCCCTCAGCGCGGTCGGCAATCGCGCGGCGAGTGTAAAGGCACAAGGGAGCTTGACTGCGAGACAGACAAGTCGAGCAGGTACGAAAGTAGGGCTTAGTGATCCTGCGGTTCTGTGTGGAAAGGCCGTGGCTCATCGGATAAAAGGTACTCCGGGGATAACAGGCTTATCGCCACCGAGAGTTCGTATCGACGTGGCGGGTTGGCACCTCGATGTCGGCTCAGCGCATCCTGGGGCTGGATAAGGTCCCAAGGGTTGGGCTGTTCGCCCATTAAAGCGCTACGCGAGCTGGGTTTAGAACGTCGCGAGACAGTTCGGTCCCTATCCTCCGCGGGCGTAGGAAGCTTGAGAGGCTCTGTCTTTAGTACGAGAGGACCGAGATGGACTAACCTCTAGTGTACCAGTTGTCCCGCCAGGGGCATCGCTGGGTAGCTATGTTGGGAACAGGATAAGCGCTGAAAGCATCTAAGTGCGAAACCTGCCTCAAGATAAGGCTTCCCGATCGCAAGATCCTCAAGGCCACTTGGAGACTACAAGTTTGATAGGCTGCAGGTGTAAGCATGGTAACATGTTCAGCCGAGCAGTACTAATCGGCCGTGAGGCTTCATCATCTGATCACATGCGTTTGTGAGTGCGGGTTTAACCTAACACAGTTGTCAACTTTGCGCGATTGCCGCGCCCTCGTTTTGCCTGGCGGCCATAGCGGAGGGGCCACACCCGTTCCCATTCCGAACACGGAAGTTAAGACCTCCAGCGCCGATGGTACTAGTAGGGTAACCTTCTGGGAGAGCAGGACGTCGCCGGGCAATACTCTTGAAAAGCCCCTGGAACGAAAGTTCCGGGGGCTTTTTGCGTTCAGGCAAGGGATGAATGAATCCGCTGCTTTTTCGGGTGTCTGAGGTATTTCCTTTTCAGTAGGTTCCCTTTATCCCGCCCCAGGTCGTTGTTTCCAGCGAGTAATCTGTGCCCCCCACGGAAATGAAGAACTCGCCCTCCGTGAATTCCTCCCAGACCAGGAAATCGTCCGAGAAAAAGCTGTGCCCCTGGGGGGTGCTGTCGTAAACGATGTATGCCGCAACAGGGCCGCCACCGACATTCAGCAGGCACCAGAAGTCACCTGCAGTCTCAACGGGGCTGTCGAAGGTGAACAATGTCTCCGGGATCACGATCTCCTTGCTTGCGAGAAATTCGGAAGGACCGTCTGAGTCACCGTTCCATATCTCGACGGTCATTGTGGCACTGTGCATCGAGGTTGGGAAGAGAAGACCCAACTCCGCCCATTCAACAGTGAACCCGGTTGCATCCGGAAGGAAATCCTGCACATGGAACCATGTGCCGTGTACATATCCGTACTCGTGGTGCCAATCGGGTTCGTCACCGTGGTACTTGAGAACCACATCATCAGCTGCCGCAAAGGCTGCCGACAACAGGCACAAGGCAACAAGCATCTTCATGCGAGCTCCTTTCGGAGAAAACGAACTGCTGTATGCCTGAAGTCTTGGAATAGCAAAGCATGATGTCAATCAGCTGGCGTGTCAGCCCGGGGGTGCTACTTGCCCGGCCTCTGACATTCCGGACAGAACGTAACCGAACCACCCATGTAGTTTTCCCTGACTATGGCGGTTCCGCACCGCCCGCAAGGCTTTCCCGAGGTGTTCCTGCTCATGCGGGTGACATAGCCGCCTGCATTTCCGAACAGGTCCCTTTCAGTGTCGCGCCCTCCCGATTTGAGCATCTCGAAAAGCGTTTCACGTATTGAACGATACAACCCGTCGTGCTCCACGGAAGTGAGGGTTGCGGTCTTTCTTTTCGGGTGGAGGCCTGCGTTCCAGAGGATGTCCTGCAAAACCCCGTTGCCCAGCCCCGGGATTCGCTGTTCTGTTGCCAGAAGGGCCTTCAGGCTGAGCTTGCCGGCGCCGGACGCCAGGGCAATCGAGTCGTAGTGTTCCCTGCTGAACGAATCGGTGAGCGGAGAAGGGCTTTTCATGGCCTTCTCATAGTAGGGGCTTGTAAAGGTGCCCGCCTCGAATGCCCAAAGACCGCCGTACATTTGAACGGAGGCCGCGAGTCTGCTCGAGTCATCGAATTCAAGCAGCAGCTGGTGGGTTGCAGGTGTCGCTGAGCCCGGAGGGGCAATGCGAAGTGAAACGCCGTCGCCGAAAAGAATGCGCCTGTCGTCCGTCTCCATCTCGAGAAGGCCGCCGTGACCGGCCGAGTTCCCGATCGTCCTTCCGATGAGAAGGTCTGCATATGCCCCGGGATCACCGTGAAACCATGCAAACTTGTGCGGTGAGTGTCCCGCGGTGACTGAAGTGATCCTTTTTCCGCGCACGGTTCTGTTCAGCTGCGCGGCAAGATTGGCCGCTTCGGGAAGCTCTATCATGGGTCTCTCCTCTCGCAATGGAAGCGTTTCGTGCGTGAAATAGGGGTCGCTCGAGCGGCTGTCAAGACAGATGCATGCCTGGACGGGGTTGTCGTATCGGCTGCCGAAACCCGAAGTGCGCAAGACCGCGGAACACAATCTAAAGCCGGTCAACCCGTCTGAGTTTTGGAAACAGCCTGGTCCAGGCGGCGACCACCAGAAGGGTTCCTATGCCGCCGCTGACGACTGAGATCACAGGGCCCGCGAAGTGGGCGACCAGGCCGGACTCAAACCCTCCGAGTTCGTTGGAAGATCCGATGAAAACGGAGTTTACCGCTGAAACCCTGCCCCTCATCTCATTGGGAGTGCGAAGCTGGACAAGCGTCTGTCTGATCACAACGCTTACATTGTCAAAGAATCCGGTCATGAAGAGCATGATCCAGGAAAGCCAGAAGTTGCGTGAGAAGCCGAAGACTACGGTCGCTGCGCCAAAGGCTGCAACGCAGAGAAAAAGCGTTCTTCCGGTGTTCCGCATCGGGGGCATGTGGGCCAGAATGAGAGCCATCATGACCGATCCGACAGCCGGAGCGGCCCGCAGCCATCCCAGCACCTCCTCGGGGCTCGAACCGAGGGGAGGGTTGCTGATGATGTCACGGGCGAACACTGGAAGAAGGTAGACCGCCCCTCCCAGAAGAACGGCGAACATGTCGAGGGAAATGGCGCCGAGAATGATCTGGCGCTTCCACACGAACCTTATGCCCTCGGCAATCTGGCTCCACACCTTCCCCTTTGCTATCCGCTGTGATTCCGGGATCTTCATCCCCGAAAGAAGCACCATGAAAATGATGGTTGTTGCTGCGCTGAACAGGTAAGCAGAAGGAACGCTTTGCGTTATGATCACACCGCCGACCGCCGGCCCTACAACAGCCGCCAGTTGAAATGCCGTTGTACGCCACTTCACGGCGTTCTCGAAAATGCTCTGCGGGACTATGACGGGAAGGATGGCCGACCACGCCGGATTGGCGAGCCGGTGGAACGACGCGTCGAAGAACAGAAGCACGAACATCCACGTTATCGATCCCTGGGAGTAGCTGAAGATGGCAAGGGCCACGGAGGTCAGTGTAGTGCCCAGCATTCCGGCCATCATCACTTTCCGCCGGTCGTAGGCATCCGCGAGGTATCCGGCGGGCAGGGTGAAGAGGAACATGGGGATAGCCTGAGTCAGTCCGATCAGTCCGAGTGCCAGAACCTGGTCGGTTCGCTGGTACATTTCCCAGCCTATTGCCAGGGTCTGCGCGGCGACTCCGATGTGTACGAGGGTGTTTCCTATCAGCAACCTTCTGAAGGCTGCGACAGTGAACGCAATGTACGGTGAGTTGGCCCTTGGTTCTGTCATGTCGCGAGTTCCGCCGGGATCAGCCCGGGTTCCGAGAATTGTTGGGAAACCTGAGCGGGGAAGCTTCCGACCCAGCCATCTTGTAATATAATCCCGGAAGGACTGCTCATGAACGGACGGGGCGAAATGACGGAAGAAACAGCTGAAGGCATTGGCATTCAAGACCTAACTCAACTGGACATGCTGCAGTGGGTTGACATAGTTTCGGTGCAGGGTCTTCTGCAGAACTGCCCTGTTCTATCGCTTTCGGAGGGAGAGATCCTTCTCGAAGCCGGCAGTGCAAACCGCACGATGTTCATGATCCTTGATGGAAGATTCGGGGTCTTTCTCGATTCGGAGTGCGGGGAGAGCATTGCCGAGCTCAAAAAGGGCGAAACCATCGGCGAGCTCTCCGTAATAGACGACAGGCCTGCGTCCGCCACGGTGAAGGCCCTTGAGGCATGCAGGGTGCTTGCTGTGGATGAGGATTCATTCTGGCTTCTTGTGGCGGCCTCCCATGCGTTCTCGTCAAACCTTCTCATCCTTCTGTCAAAAAGGATGAGAGACACCAATCGGGCCATCTCCCTGAACATCATGCTGAGGCACAGGTATGAACTTGAGGCGAAGGTGGATACGCTCACCGGCCTCCACAACAGGCGATGGCTGGACGAGAACCTTCCAAGGCTGGTCGGCCGCCACCAGAGAACGCACCAGCCCCTGTCCATCCTTATGCTCGACGTCGATGAATTCAAGAAATACAACGATGCACACGGGCACCAGGCCGGTGACGGCGCACTTGCCAGGATCGGCACCGTGCTTGGGGCACGGATGCGCCCGACGGATCTCATGGCCAGGTACGGGGGCGAGGAGTTTGTGATCATGCTTCCCCTGACCCATGCGGCTGGAGCCTACTCTGCCGCTGAGCGGGTCAGGAGGGCGGTGGCTCTGGAAACATCAGCGCTTCCAGCGGGAGAGGCGCTTACCGTTTCCGTGGGGATTGCCCAGCTTCAGGAGGGCGAAACACCGGAAGCTCTCGTCATGAGGGCGGACGCAGCGCTTTACAAGGCCAAGGCCTCGGGCAGGAACAGGACTGAGCGGGGATGAACCCCCGCCCCTCAAAGAGGGACGGGGGATGGATCCATCAGAAAACGCAGAGGGCTGTCGTGCCGTCCCAGGCGCTTCCAAGGCTTTCGTAGGTTCCGGTTGAAGCATTGGTTTTCCAGAGTGAGCCCTGCCATACGCAGTAAACGTAGTCTCCCCAGGCGCCCATCACGGTTGCGCCCTCATAACCGCCCCCAAGACTTTCATATTCGCCGGTGTAAGGGTCAACCCTGTAGAGAATATCCCCCTGAACGGCAAAAAATGCCTCGGAAGTGCCTGAAACCGCCGTGGTGCCCTGGTAGCTTGACGGCAGTTCGGAGTATTCCCCCGAAAACGGGTCGGTGCTGTAGAGCATGTTGTTCTGAAGGACCATGAGGCGGTCTCCAGCATAGGCCAGGTGTGTCGTTCCGACGTAGTCTCCGGGGACGGTTTCCCAATCGCCGTTCGCGGGATCGATCCTGTAGATCAGGTCGTTCTGGGCCGCGTAAAGCCATCCATCGCCCGCCGTAAGGGCAACCGTTCCGCTCCAAAGGTCGGTGAGTGCAGTCCAGGTGCCGTCCCTGGCGATCATGTAGAGCACATCCCCCTGAATGGCGTAGAGGCTGCCGGAGCATGAGGTGAGAAGCGAGGTGCCGGACCAGGTGTCCGACAGGGCGGTCCACTCGCCGGTGCGTGTGTCAGCCCGGTAGAGAACATCGTCCTGGATGGCGTAGATGTACTCGGCAAAGGATGCCGGTACGCTGAGCGACAGGAGAAGGGCCGCCGTTGTCCAGAAACAGAAGCTTTTCATGAACACCCCTTTCATGGTTAGGCCGGGCTTGATTATAGCACCAGGGGCAGTTTTTTCAACAGCTTCCCGGTCTCCCGCCAATCCGGCAGCAGGCTGCCCAGCAGCATTTTGAAACCAGGCCCGTGATTGTGGTGCAGAAGGTGGCACAACTCATGTACAACGACGAAATCGATGCATTCCATCGGCGCCTTCACTAGTTGAGTGTTGAAGACGACAACCCCCCTGTTTGAACAGCTTCCCCACCTGCCCCGCATCCATCGAAATCTCACGGCGAATTCCGGAAGGGAGGGCAGGCGGGGTGCCCACAAAGCGATCCGTTCTTTCAGAATCCCCTCGGCAATCATCCCGTACTGGCGGCGAAGTGTTCTCTCAAGCCCGTCCCGGTTTTCCGGAGATCTTGAGCGGAGCACAAGTTCTCCGTCCTCCACGCTCATGCCGGAGTGCGTTGCCCTTCGTATGCTGAGGGGTAAGGGTTTGCCGAGGATGTAGTGCAGGGCTCCTTCCTCGATCAAAGACGGAACCCGAGGGTTTTCCGCCATTCTCCGCAGCTGCCTTTCGATCCAGCCCATCCTGATCCGTAAAACCTCCCCGACGACCTCCAGGTCCGTCGACAGCGGCGCATGGACGGTAATCCTGTGATCGGGAAGGATTTTGATGAGGATGCGCTTTCTCCGCGAGAAGCAGACCTCCGCCCTTTTGTCGGCGAGGGGGGGCGGGAGGTCAAGAAGGACTGATCTCATTCGGGGAATCTCTCCCTGTCGTACTCGTTGATGGAAATGAAGCCTGCCAAAATCGGTTCCCGCCGACTGATCCCCGCGGGTGACACTGGGAAAACTACGCCAGGAGGGCACCCCGGTCAACGAAACGGCGCTGCGCATCGTCGAGGGCTGCGAGTTTTCGTGTGAACCGGGTTTCCGGGGGAAAATGGATGGCGCGGTCAGTCCAGCATTACTATTCCCGCTGATTCGGGCCCTTCGCCGAACATTACGAGAATGAAGTAGAACCCGGAAGGAAGAGGTTCAGACAGTGAAATAACCGCCTCTCCCGTGCAAAAGTCGGCCGTTTCCCTGAAGACGGCCCTTCCGCTGATGTCAAGTATTGACACCAGCACGGGGGCGGGGGGGATCTCTCCTGACAGCCTGATCGTCAATGAGCCGGAACGGCAGGGGTTCTGAACCGATATCCGCCGACAGGCTGCCGTTCCGGGTGCCGTCATGGCCTGGAAGTCAACCTCCAGAACATGCCCGCCGGCCCTGCAAGCATCCGATATTGCGAAAAGCCTTCCGTTCGAGCGGAGTTCCCAGGCCAGGGGCATTCCGTCCAGGGTGACTCCTTCCACCTGGTCGGACGGGTCGAGCCTGGCGCAGAATGTCATGCCATCCGGCACCGCGCCGTCGAATTCCATCCTGAGCTCATCGCCGCTGCTTCTCATGCTCCTGACCGAGATGTTGTAGCAGGCCTCCAGAAATGTTCCGTACTCGCAGGGGAATAGCCATCCGAAATTGTCGTAGTCCTGTTCCATTGAGGTCAGAACGCTGTCGATACGGGCATAGGCTTCCGGGTTCTCCCCTCCGGCAAGCATCGCGATGGGGTGACAGCCCAGAAGGGCGAACTTGCCTCGCGCAAGAACATCGGAGATGTACTCGCAGGGGTAGGCGGACTCGTAGTCCCCCCACCAGACGGTGTTTGAGCCCCAGATCCTCCCGAGGGGAGTCTGGTACATCGTGATCCACTGATTCCGGAACTGCTCTCCCGCGAACCAGTCGATAAGACGCCAGCCGTTGCAGTAGAAGACGAAGCCGTTGTCGATCACTGCCCACAGGCCGCTCAGTGATGTCCGGTGCCCCGGGAAGCGCACCGTTTCGATCAGGCTTGTGTCCAGTCCCATTGCATCGATGTCGGCCAGGCTCACCCTGAACCTCTCGCCGTGTTCCCACGGCTCGTACGTTATGAACTCGTGATACCCGCCGTAGGAGGAATCAGCGTTGGGGGTGTGGTGGTAGCCGTGGCTGCCCATCGTTACGCGTTCGGCCCACGGATAGGTTCCGTTCTGAATGTTCAGCAGCCACTGTCTGTAAGCATCGGTTGCCTCCGTGCAAATCCTCCATGTGCAGTGCCAGTGGGACCAGCTCGATTCCCAGCCCTGTTCCGCCCATACCGAGTCACGATTCGACGTGAGGATCCCGTCGGGGAGGATCAGCCAGTCCATTTTCATGGCGGTGTGTTCTTCCAGAAGCCTTATCAGTGAGGCTGAAACCGGTTCCGGGCCTTCCGCGCTTTCTGAGAATCCCCAGATGAAGCCCTGCTCGGGATGTATCAGAGGCAGTTCGTCCAGCATCCAGGCGGCGGTCCTCTCGTATCCGTACGGATGGCTGCTTATGAAAAGGGGGGCGAAGTACTCGTCCATGCTGATCCTTACGAAGTACTCAACGGTTTCGCCGGCGGGGATCAGTGAGTGCAGATCGGGCCCTTGGCAGTTCTCCCTGGGGTGCTCGGTGTCGAAAAAACGCAGGGCTATCCAGGGTTGGCCGTAGTCCTCGATCCACAGGATCGCCTTGGAAACGTTGGGAAAGACGAACAGCAATTGAGGCTTTGAACCACCGGTCAGCCGTACCAGCTGGCTGCCGCTGAACCTCTGGAACCACGTGCTGGCATCGAGTGGGAAAGCCCTGTCAAGACCGGTCTGGTTCTCCAGAGTCAGTGTTGTCCATCCCTGCGTGTTGAAGCGCATTTCCAACGGCGTCTGCAGTTCCACCTCCTGCAGGAAGTGAAGGGTGCAGGTTATTTCCACTCCGCGTTCCACAAGGGTGTACCCGATGGTGACCGCTATCGGCAGAACGCCCTGGGGGCCGACCATTGATGAACTGGTGAAAACAGCAGATGTGTCGGTGCAGACGATGGAGCCGCTGGCCGGTCCGAAGTCTTCGTATCTGACGCAGGCAAAGGGGTGGTCGGGATTGGCGGCATAGGTGCCGGAGTACTTGTCCTTCAATGAACAGATCGACCCGGCGTAGCCCTGGGTCGCGTCATCGTTGATGACCATGTCGATCCACTGGTTGGAGATGTGCTGAACCGTCGGTGAAGTTGCCGCAAGAATAGCCATAATCATGCCGTGCATGAATCCACCCGCCATCTCATACTATCAGAGATTGTATTGCCCTTGTTCAATAATGATTATGAACCCGTCGGACAAGTTGCCGCACCGGGGGCATCCTGTACTGCATGCAAGGCGGTATAAAACGGACGGCTCGTTTGCCTGGGAGTCTGAAAACCCCTGTGCGACAGATTGTCAGCCGATGCTGTCTGCAAAGGCTTTGAAAACTGCGGCCCGATGCGCCGTCAGATGCGCACCGACACCTCCGAGGCGAACTGACGGGCCTCGTCGGCAATGTCCTCCAGTGTGAGGGTAGGGTACGGTTTTACACCGCTCATCGACCTGGAGAGGGTTTTCGCGGGTCGGAACTGCTGCAGAACGTACCTTTTTATCGGACCCACCATGGCGAGGAGCTCACGGATGTCTTCCTGGGTGACAAGCTCCGGCACCATCGTTGTCCGGAATTCGTAATCCCTGAACCCCTTGACTATTGATATGCTGTCGCGGATGTCATCGAATTCGGCCCCCCCCGTGGCACTTGGGTATTTGGCCGGAGAGGTCTTCAGGTCCATCGCCACGTAGTCGATGTTTGGTATGCACTCCCTGAGCCTGTCGGGGAAGGTTCCGTTGGTGTCGAGCTTCACCAATAGACCTGTCTCCTGGTGGATGCGGCGGACAAGGTCAACCGTTTCACGATGGAGAAGGGGTTCCCCCCCGGTTATCGAAACGGCGTCAATGAACCCCCTTCTCTTCTGCAGGGATTGGACCACATCATCATCGCTGATGGAGAACTGCCGGTCCAGCAGATCGGGCAGCACAAGTTCGGGGTTGTGGCAGAACGGGCACGCAAGGTTGCATCCCCCGGAAAACAGCACTGCGCTGATCCTGCCCGGGTATTCTATGAGGCTCGTTCCGACGATCGAGCGTATCAATCCTTTATTTCCTTTGTTTCAGGTTCGATGTCGACGTACTCCCTGAGGGCGAATTCCTCCTGCTTGCCCCTGTTCCAGTCCTGCACGGGTCTGTAGTAGCCCACAACCCTTGAATAGATCTCAGTCTTGACTGCCTTTACCTGGTCCATCACAGATCCACCTTGTCCATGTTTAGAAACAGGCTTCCCTGCTTCTCGTTCCCATCCTCAAAGTCCATTTTTCTGTAGCTTCCGTCAGGAAGTGTCTCATCGAAGTTCACCACTTCGCCGAAGATCTCAAGCTCCTCGTCGCTGTGAGGGTATGGGCAGAGATTGTGCTCGCCGGAAATGTAGCCGTGAACGGGGCAGATGCTGAAGGTCGGGGTGAAGCTGAAGTACGGGAGGTGGAAGCGATTCACGATCCGCCTGGCGAGGGTTCTCACCATTCGCCAGTCCTTCACGGCCTCGCCCATGAATATGTGCACCACGGTGCCCCCCGTGAATTTGGTCTGCAGGGGATCCTGGTGTTCGAGAAGGCTGTAGACGTCCATGGGGGTGTTCACAGGAAGGTGTACCGAATTCGTGTAGAAGGGGTTTGAACAGCCCTGCGTCACTATGCCGGGGAACTGCTGCATGTCCTTGTTCGCAAGGCTGTAGCTTGCGCCTTCGGCGGGAGAGGCTTCGAGATTGTAGAAGTTTCCTGTGGTCTGCTGAAACTCCTCGAGCCGCTTCCTCATGAAATCAAGCACCCGCAGCGCCCACTCCCGCGATTCCAGGGATGAGATGCTGGATCCGAGAAAGTTGAGGCAGGCCTCGTTCATGCCAATGAGCCCTATCGTGCTGAAGTGGTTGGCCCAATAACTGCCCGAGGCTTCCTTCACTTCGGAAAGGTAGTGTCTGGTGTAGGGGTACAACCCTCTCTCGGTGAGCTCCTCGATGAACTTTCGTTTGAGTTCGAGCGACTCCCTGGCCGCCTCCATCACCGACGCCAGACGGCTCTCGAAGCGCTCCATGCTGCCCCGCGTCATGTAGGCTATCCTGGGAAGGTTTATCGTGACAACGCCGACAGAACCGGTCAGGGGGTTGGCCCCGAAAAGACCGCCTCCCCTTCTTCTCAGCTCCCGGTTGTCCAGCCGGAGGCGGCAGCACATGCTGCGGGCATCCTCAGGGTTCATGTCGGAGTTCACGAAGTTGCTGAAGTAGGGAATGCCGTATTTCCCGGTCATCTCCCAGAGAGGCTGAAGGTCGTCGTCATCCCAGTCGAAGTCGCGGGTGAGGTTGTACGTTGGGATCGGGAATGTGAATATCCTGCCGCGGGCGTCGCCCTTCATCATCAGGTCACAGAAAGCCCTGTTGAACAGGTTCATCTCCTCCTGGAAATCGCCGTAGGTTTCCGGCATCTCCGCGCCGCCGATGACAACCTTCATGTCGCGGTGGGTCACAGGCACGCGGAGGTCCATCGTGATGTTCGTGAAGGGGGTCTGAAAGCCCACCCTGGTTGGGATGTTGACATTGAAGAGAAACTCCTGGATGCACTGCTTCACGCTTTTGTAGTCCAGCCCGTCGTAGCGGATGTACGGTGCAAGAAGTGTGTCGAAGTTGCTGAAGGCCTGGGCGCCGGCGGCCTCTCCCTGCAGTGTGTAGAAGAAATTGACGACCTGCCCCAGTGCTGTTCTGAGGTGTGCGGGGGGGGAGGATTCGATCTTCCCGCGGGCTCCCCGGAAGCCCTCCCTGAGAAGGGTCTGCAGGTCCCATCCCACGCAGTAGGGGCCGAGGATTCCGAGGTCGTGGATGTGGATGTCGCCGTTCTCCTGATACTCCCTGATTCGCGGAGTGTAAATCTTTGACAACCAGTACCTTGATGTTATGGACGAGGAAAGGTAGAAGTTCAGCCCCTGCAGGCTGTAGTTCATGTTGCTGTTCTCGTTCACCCGCCAGTCCTGGCGGCCGAGATAGTCGGCGATGAGGTTGTCCACACCGCTGAATATGGAATCCACTTCCCTGGCTTCGTTCCGCTTCTCCCGGTAGAGGATGAACTGCTTCGCCGCCGCAGGAAGGTTTCGGAGGACGAGGGTTTCCTCGATGCAGTCCTGGATCCGTTCCACCGTGGGAATGGAACCGCCCTTGAAGTAATCCATATAGATCGCGGTTTCGACCTGGTCAGCCATTTCCCTGGGAATGCCAGGGGTTTCCGAGGCCTCGAGGGCTTTTCGGATGGCCTGTTCTATCTTGCCTTTTTTGTATGATTGTATCGAGCCGTCGCGTTTTCTGACAAGCCAGTCCATCGCCCCTCCCCCGGATCAAGAACACTCCCTGCAGAGGCGAAGATAACAGGATGCCCACCCGGGTCAAGGGAAAAACCACAACATATTGTGTCGCGCGGCGCGAGAAATATCTATATATAGAGCTATCTTGTTCATCTCCAATCATATGCGTTCCGGGAGGCTTGATTGCGGCATTCAGGGAAGGGGTGGACCGGCGAAGAGAACGGCTTGCAGCCATCCTGGAATACAATATGTTGTATGTGGCGATGGAGGCGTCCCATGCATATGGATGGCAACAGCCAGGCGGTGATGAGGGCACTTGGTGCCGTCGTGCTGTGGTCAACCGCAGCCTCGGCGTTCAGTCTCTCACTCGATCACGGAAGCCCGTGGCAGGTGCTTGCCGTGGCATCGGCAACCTCCACAACGGTGTTTCTCCTGGCATACCTTTGCGGCAGGGGGCGGATCTCGACTGCCGACCTGCCCGCAGCAGCCCTGCGCGGCTTCATGAACCCTTTTCTTTACTACCTCGTCCTCCTCTCGGCCTACAGCATGCTGCCCGCCCAGGTCGCCATGGTGGTCAACTACCTCTGGCCGCTGACCCTGACGCTTCTGGCGGTTCCCCTTCTCGGGCAGAGGCTTTCCAAAAGGGCACTTGCCGGGGTACTGACAAGCTTTTCCGGAGTGGTCCTGATGGCCCTGCTCAGGGGCGGCGCGCTCGATTCACTGGCGCTTCTCCCCCTTGCCCTGGCATTCGCGAGCACCGTCATCTGGGCGCTTTACTGGATACTGAACACCAGGGCGAAGGGCCCCGTGTCCGGGAACCTGCTATTAAACTTCTGCTTCGGAACGCTGTACCTCGGCGCATGGGGGCTTGTCTCGGGCGAGAGCATCCCGACCGGAGCTGCTGTCATTGCCGGCGGCGTCTACATCGGCCTTTTTGAAATGGGAATAGCGTTCCTGCTGTGGAATACCGCGCTGAAGATGAGTGACAGGGCATCCAGGGTGAGCGGCCTGATCTACGTGACGCCGTTTCTAAGCCTTGGCGTGATCGCCCTGGTGGTGCGGGAGCCCATTGCTCCCGCCACCATGGCCTGTCTGCTGCTGGTCGTCACCGGAATCCTGCTGGGCAGGGGATCAGCCAGGCCGGGGAATACCGGGAATACGCGGTAGGAACGCAATACACCGGTGAGCGTTACTGCCTTTGCCTGATCTTCTCCCAGGTGTCCCTCAGGGAAAGCGTTCTGTTGAACACGAGTCCCGCGGGTCCGGAGTCGGGATCAACCGTGAAATAGCCCATTCTCTCGAACTGGAACGTCTGCTCTGGAAGAGCCCTGTCCATGTGGGCTTCAACCCTGCAACCCCTGAGGACCTGCAGGGAAGCGGGGTTGAGGTGGTCGGCCAGATCCCCTTCCCCGGCCATGGGATTCTCGCAGCTGAACAGCCGGTCATACAGCCTTGCCTCGGCGGGAATGCTGTGAGGTGAACTCACCCAGTGCAGGGTTGCCTTCACCTTTCTGCCGTCCGGACTCGTTCCGCCCCTTGAGGCGGGGTCATAGACGCACTTTACTGTTGTCACCTCGCCGCTGGAGTTCTTTTCCACACCGGTCGCCGTTATCAGGTAGGCGTACCTCAGCCTGACCTCGGTTCCGGGGGAAAGCCTGAAGAACTTCGGTGGCGGCGTTTCCATGAAATCCTCGCGCTCGATGAACAGCTCCCTGCAGAAGGGGATCTTTCTGGTGCCGGCCGATTCGTCTTCGGGGTTCACCTGGTAATCGAACTCCTCCACGAGCCCGTCGGGATAGTTCTCGATCACAAGCCTCACGGGATTGAGCACCGACATGACACGCGGCGCCGTTTCATTGAGGGCCTCACGCACGATGTGCTCGAGAAGCGCGATGTCCACCATGCTGTCGCGCTTTGCGAGCCCGATCCTGTCGCAGAAAATCCTCACGGCTTCGGGCGGTATTCCCCTCCGGCGCATGCCCCTGAGGGTAGGCATGCGGGGGTCGTCCCATCCGCTCACGACTCCGGATTCGACAAGTCCGCGGAGAAAGCGTTTGCTCAGGACGGTGTATGTCATGTTGAGCCGTGCAAACTCTATCTGCTGCGGACGGAAGACGCCAAGCCTTGTCAGGAACCAGTCGTACAGGGGTCTGTGGTCTTCGAATTCCAGGCTGCAGAGCGAGTGCGTTATGCCTTCGATGGAATCCTCGAGACAGTGCGCGTAGTCGTACATGGGGTAGATGCACCAGTCCGTGCCCGTCCTGTGGTGCGCGCGATGCAGGATCCTGTAGATCGCAGGGTCCCTCATGTTGATGTTGGGGCTCGCCATGTCGATCTTTGCACGCAGGGTTCTGCTGCCTTCCTGGAACTCCCCGTTCCGCATGGCTCGGAACAGCATCAGGTTCTCCTCGACAGAACGGTTCCTGAAGGGGCTCTCCCGGCCGGGCTCGGTGAGGGTTCCCCTGTAAGCGCGGACCTGCTCGGGGGTCAGGTCGCACACGAAGGCGTCACCCTGCCGTATGAGGCTTTCGGCATGCTCGTACATCTTTCCGAAATAGTCGCTTGCGTACAGCTCCCTGTTCCAGCGGAACCCGAGCCACTCTATGTCGGCCTTGATCGCGTCGACGAATTCCGTTTCCTCCTTCACGGGGTTGGTGTCGTCGAAGCGAAGGTTGACCTGGCCGTCATACTCGGCCGCTATCCCGAAATTCGTGCAGATCGCCTTGGCGTGTCCTATGTGCAGGTAGCCGTTCGGTTCGGGCGGAAAGCGGGTGTGCACCCTTCCGTCATGTTTGCCCTCGGCTCTGTCACGGTCGATGACTTCCCTGATGAAGTCCCTTGATCTTTTCGGTTCCGTTTCGTTCATTTCATGTTCCCTTCAGCCTGTTCAGTTGAATCCCCGTCGATCAAGCGCTGAGGCCCTGTTGCACCAGGTTCAGGAACTGCTGCCATCGTTCGAGGAAGAACTGAAACGGGCCCGAATCAAGGGTTCTGAGCTCCAGCGTGATGCCCTTCATGTTGATCCTGACGTCGGTGAAGAGCGTGGTGAGATGATCAAGAAAATCGGGGAACGATTTCCCCGGAAGCTCATGGAACGGCCTTCCGGAGGCAAGGTCAAGGGCATCGAGACCGAATTCGACAACCTTTTCGAGGAATTCGGCGTGATCCGTCGCCGGGTTCAAATCCCCCCGGCAGAGCAGCCCGCATCGGGATGGATCGGTGTTGTCCCAGATGTCCCGCCTGTCGGGTCCCATCGCGAACTCACCCGAGCGCGACAGCCTGCACACGCATCCCCATATAGCTGGAAGTTCCTCGATGGAGAGCAGACCGACATGCAGGTGTATCGAAGCCGTACCCTTCATCATCTCGCGCCCGCGAGAACCCGTTTCGCCAAGAAGGTTGTGAAGATTGTGGTACCTGGGCTTGTCGAGCAGCATGGGTGCGCCGCCCCGGCCGGGCATGTACGCAACAGGCATGTACTGGATGCCGGTGCGGTTCCTGACCTCCGCCATGACTTCCTGCGCCTGCCCGAGTATCGAATTCACGGTAACCATGTCCGCCGGTTCAACAGGCGCACTGCAGAACTCGATCTGCCCGCCCGGTTCAAATGTCACGTAGTGGTCCGCCGCCCGGAAAAGGTCAGGTTCCCGCACGTAACCCATTCCCAGAAGGGTTTTCTGCACATTGTGAAGGTCATCGACAGTCATGACCCTGTCCGACAGGAATTCGTACTCGAACCCGAACAGGCGCGTCCGGGGTTTGAGAAGCCTTGAACGCATGAGGGCCTCGAGCTGCTCAGTGTAGTTTTCGGTTTTCAATGCACTCCTTGTGCCAGAGTGTGAAGACGAGCGGGGCGAAGAAACGGTCCGCGTCGGAGACAAGGGTTTCCGGTCCGACACCGTGTCCCGTCACCCTTGCAGCAAGCTCCCTCACCATGTCGCCGTCGAGTATGCCCTGCCTGTCGACCTCGCGGCCTGATGCAATCTCCCGGAGTTCCTCCGGAAGCGTGGAAGTGTTTTCGAACCACTGCGCCATCGGCATCGTAAAAGGCTTCTTCGGCCGGAGGGCGATGTCGCCGGGCAGAATGCCGGAATCGGTAAATGCCTTTCTGCAGATGTATTTGTCGAGTGAGTCGAAGGGCCTCACCTTCATGTCCACCGGCAGTGAAGCTGCAAACTCGGCGAGCCTGTAGTCGAGGAACGGGGTTCTGGCTTCGAGGCTGTGGCGCATGCTCAGTCTGTCGAGCCTTGCAATGACATAATCCGGAAGCCTCGTGCCGCATTCAATCGCCTGCATCGCCTTCACGGGGTGAATGCCGTGCAGGTCGGGAAAGGCATCGAGGGGCAGGGGTGCCATGACCTCGCCCGTGCTGCCGAGAAGCCTTCGCAGTTCATCCCGGCTGAAAAGGGCCTCGGTGGCGATGTGCCTTCCGACTGGATCAACATCGCCCGCAGCGAGTCTGCGGACAATCTCGGGGTAAAGCGCAACAAGGCGCCTGCGGTCTTCCGGTCCGGAAGTGTGGTAGTGCAGGAAGGCATCCTCCACGAGGAATTTCCTGTAGCCGGCAAATATCTCGTCGGCCCCCTCGCCGGTGAGAACAACCTTCACGTGTTCGGAAGCCAGGGCGCACACCATGTCCGTGGGTATGACGGCCCCGAGGGAAAGGGGTTCACCTATGGCGCGGACGATTTCGGGAAGCGAAAAGAGGCTGTTTCTCGAACACCTGCGTATGAAGCGTCCCGTTCCGTCGAAGAGGGAGCCCATCGACCTTACGAAGTGATCGACCTGTCCCGTTTCATCATAGCCCTGCTCTTCGAAGGCTACAGTAAAAAGCTTCAAGTCAGGCTTTATTGCAGCCGTGAGCGAAGCAACCGCTGATGAATCGACACCGCCCGAGAGAAAGCTTCCCACCTCGACATCCGACCTCAGCCGGATCCTCACCGAGTCCCGGAACAGCCTTAAAAACTCAGCGGCAGCTTCGTCAGGGTCACTGAAACGCTCCGGTCTTCCGAACTCGTAGTTCCAATAGCGGGTTATGCGGTGTGAACCACCGTCCAGGTCCAATTCCAGGAATGAACCCGGCGGGAGTCTGAAGACATCGCGGTAGACAGTTCCTTCCCCCGGCAGATACCTGTAGGTGAAGAATGCAGGGAGAGCCCTCGGATCAGGTTCCGCCCTCACTCCGGGCATCTCGAGCAGGGGCGGGATCTCGCTTGAAAAGAAGAAGCCTTCCCTTGTGATGGCGTAGTGCATCGGTTTGATCCCGAACCTGTCACGGAAGAGAATAAGCCTGCGTCTGACCGGGTCGTGCACAACACCGGCGTACATGCCGTTCAGCATCGAAAGGAAAGCTGTACCGAATCTTCTGTAGAGGTGAAGCGCCACCTCCATGTCGCCCGTGGTGGCAAAATCCTGCCCTGGAAGCATGTTCCTGAGCTCTATGTAGTTGTAAACCTGGCCGTTGCAGGCTATCGTCGTTCCGTCTTCGGGCGAGGTGATGGGCTGCATTCCCGTTGCAAGGTCAAGTATTGCGAGCCTGTCAAATCCAAGACCAACGCCTGCCCGGACGAGCACAGCGCTCTCGTCCGGCCCCCGGTGACGCTGCGCCGCGTTCATTGACGAGAGAAGCGTCCTCATCGATTCCCGGGACATTGAATTCGACACGATACCGGATACACCGCACATGGTTTTCCCTTCGAGAACAAGCTGAATCATACCGGTTTTGGATCGCCGACGTGAATTCCCGCCCCGCTTTGGTGTTCGGTGTGTTACATTTGCCGCATGCTCCGTAGTAGGTGTCGGAAGACAGGGTCTTCAACCGGCAAGGCACGCTGACCAGAACAAGGCAGGTAATGGAAGAGCACGTTTATCCCAATGAACCCGTGCCCGTAATCGGGGCGGGACTGGCGGGGTGCGAGGCGGCATTTGCGCTTGCCGGGCGTGGTTTCAGGGTGCGCCTGCTTGAGATGCGCCCGCTCTGCACGACGCCCGCCCACAGGACTGACCTGCCGGCGGAACTCGTATGCTCGAACTCGCTGAGATCCGGAAACCCCGAGAACGCCCCCGGTCTTTTGAAGGAGGAGATGCGCCTTGCAGGTTCCAGGCTGATCCGGATCGCCGATTCTGTCAGGGTGCCCGCCGGTGACGCGCTCGCCGTCGACAGACTGAGGTTCAGCGAGACAGTGCTGTCGGAGCTTCGGGCCGAACCGCTCATCGAGATGGAACGTGTGGAGGTCACCGACCTGCCGGGAGGGACGTGCATTGCGGCTCCCGGCCCACTTGCAGGCCCGTCGCTCACCGAGGCTGTCCAGAGGCTCACCGGCGGCAGGCATCTCTACTTCTACGACGCGATAGCCCCCATAATTGCTTCAGAATCGATTGACGAGGGCGTTGCCTTCATGCAATCGCGTTACGACAAGGGGGAGGGCGCAGACTACCTGAACTGCCCGATGGACGAGGAGACTTACCACCGCTTCGTTCATGCCCTGAGAACAGCCCGGCGGGTTCCACCCCATGCGTGCGAAGAGGAACTGCACTTTCAGGGGTGTCAGCCGGTCGAAGCCATAGCTGACTCCGGGGAGATGTCACTTGCCCACGGACCGATGAAGCCCGTGGGAATCACCGATCCCCGCACCGGGCAGAGGCCCTTTGCCGTAGTCCAGCTGCGCAAAGAGAACGTGGCGGGCACCTCGTGGAACATGGTCGGGTTCCAGACAAAGCTCACGCACGAAGAGCAGAAAAGGGTGTTCAGGCTTGTTCCCGGGCTCACCGGCGCAGAGTTCCAAAGGCTTGGAAGCGTGCACAGGAACACTTTCGTGAACGGACCCGAAGTGCTCGACGGCTTTCTCAGGCTGCGGAGCCGTCCCGAAGTGATGCTCGCAGGGCAGATCACGGGCGTCGAGGGGTATATCGAGTCGATGGCCACCGGGCTTCTGGCAGGGCTGTTCCTGGCCAGCCTTCTGTCCGGGGGCACACCGGTTCCCCCTCCGGCCGACACGGCGCTTGGAGCGCTTCTTGGGCATGTCACAACGGCCGGAACCGGTCAGTTCCAGCCCAGCAACATCCACTACGGGCTGTTTCCACCCGTCAGGTCCGGCAGGGGACGGAGGGAGCGGAGGAAGGCGCTTTCGGAAAGGGCTCTTGCTTCCCTCAGGAACTGGCTTTCCGTCCCTGTCTGAAGTAGAGCCAGACCAGCCCGCAGGCAATCACCGCCGATACGGCAACGAAGCCGTCGTTGTGAGGGGCGCCTGTCCGCTGGGCAAGCACCCACGCAGGGTACCCCGGGAGGAACAGCAAAGAGGTCCATCCCGGTTCCATTTCCAACCTCAGGAAGCTCCACAGCCAGTACAGCGCGAGCAGGGAGATCCCTCCCGCGGGAAACGCCCTTTGAACAAGAAGCACCGATGATGCCGCTATCACCGAGGCAAATGGAAGAACCAGCCAGTATTGCCACGGCACGGCGCCTGCGGCCAGGGCTGCGAGTGAGGCCGGGATCGCTCCGAGAAGGGCGGGAACGGCCGCCGATGCAGCGGAGAGCCGCGTCGAGGCCGCAGGGTGTCGGTCACAGAAAGTAACAAGCCCCCGTCTTTCCGCCGAACCGTACCATCCGAGGGCCATGGCCTGAGGTAGCCCGAAGGCAAGCACGGCTGCAAGCCACGGCAGGAAGCCGAAGGACACACCTGGCAGGGCGGCGCCCACCAGGAAAACAATCCCCCACAAACCGTCGCGGCCTGAACGAAGCCTTCGCCACATCAGCAGCGCTGCCGCCTGAACGATCATGAACCCGCTTCGGCCGCGCCGAACAGGTCCGGCGGGGGCTCTTCCCTCCCGGGCAGGAATGTGGCGAGAAGGGCGGATGGCGACGGCGGCGCCACCGACAGGTGGGCGATGCTTCGGGCATTGGCCCTTGCCGTATTGCTGACCTGGACAAGTGCATAGGCTGTGTCGGAGTGGTTGAAGAAGTAGCACCCGTCCCGATGCACCAGATCACGAATGCCCGGGATCTGCTCCATGATTTTCCTGGGGAGGACGGGGTAGAACGCCACCTGTATCTCCGCTCCACCCCTTACGGTTTCGAGAAGCTGAGTGTGCCTCACCACTGCGCGGATACCGCCGTCGTCGCACAGAGCTATCATCTCTGTTCCCTGCGGTATCTCTCCAAGGCGGGAAGCCGTGAACAGGGCGCCCCTTCCGGTCCCATGCGTTGCGAAGTCAGTGAGGGGTTCGATCAGGCATTCGTGCACAGGGCATGCAACCACGAGGAAGGAAGGAACCGATGCCAGGGCCGCTCCGAGAAAGGCAAGGCGTCTCTGCTCCTCCGACAGCCTTGCAGAAGGCGTGTCGGCCTGGTCGGAGATGCCGAGCCACTTGAGGAGTTCCGCGGTTCGCTCCTTCGCCTCGCCCCGCCTCGAACCAGACGCGGAAGCCGCAAGGCTCACGATCCCTCCGGGTGTCATTTCGGGCGGTATGCGGGGATCGGAGGGGATGATGGCAACCTTTGCCCTGCCCTCGCGGGATGTGACCGAGGTCATCAGCCCGCCGATCCGTCCCACGAGTGCCTTTCCGGCAACAGGCGACCTCAGCCCCGCCGCCACCTCGCCGAGGGGTGTTGCAGCAGAACCCTGTTCCCCCAGAAGCGCGGCCATTGAGCCGCCGAGCACCGCAAAATCAAGCCCGGGAATCCTGTTGGGCCTTACCGCCGCTCCGAGTATTTCGAGAAGCGCCCTCGAACCCTCAGTGCCTACCGACGGCATGTCACCTTCGGGCTGCAAGGCTGGCATCGGCCAGCTCAAGGGCCCTGACCACGCCAAGCCCGCTTCTCCCGGACGTTTTCGGAGTGTCCCCTGTTTCAACGCAGCGCAGGAACTCGTCCATCTCGGAGGCGAGCGGTTCGAAGCTGTCAAGCTTGGGGCTGTGAATGTCGCCGGTCCGGTAGGCCAGATGGTACTCGCCGAATGTCTCGGGTTCGATCACATCAACGCCCTTGTCGTAGATCTTCACCTTTTCATAGGGCTCGGTATCGTCGTAGACGAGCATCTTGCGGCTGCCCACTATCACGGTTTTCCTGAGTTTGGACGGGGCGAGCCATGATACCTGAACGTTGGCGATCGCGCCGCAGGGGAACCTGAGGTTGATGAAAGCCACATCGGGAATGCCGGCAAGGACGTACCCGCTCCCGAATGCCTCGACGAAATCGGGTTCGCCCCCCAGCCAGTGGAAGATCATTGAGAAATCGTGCGGCGCCAGGTCCCAGATGACCGAGACATCCTTCTGGTGCAGCCCAAGGTTGACCCTGTTGCTCGTTATGAAGCGGATGTCGCCCAGTTCGCCGCTGTCCACGATTCCTTTTATCGCGATGACCGGAGGTGAGTAGAGAAACGTGTGCCCAACCATGTTGACAAGCCCCATGGATTCGGCCTTTTCAACCATTTCGCGGGCTTTCTCCGTGGTGTCGGCGAAAGGTTTCTCAACAAATACATGTTTTCCGGCCTCGAGAGCCTTCATGGCCAACGGGTGGTGACTGGACACGTCTGTTGCGATCAGAATTGCGTCTATCTCTTCGGACGAAAGAAGATCCTCGAAACTGCCTGTCCGGGGGCAGCCGGGAAACCGCTCGCCGATCCGGCTCAGTCTTCCCGCGTCACGGTCGCAGATGACAACCTTTCCGGCCCTCCTGTTTGTGACAAGGTTTCGCAGCAGGTTTGGGCCCCAGTATCCGAGGCCGACGAGCCCAAGGTTCACCATGACAACCTCCGGTTGAATGAAATGATTGCGTTCCTGTTGGAAACTACTAAAACCCTGTAAATTTGCAAGCGCAGCGGTGCGTCACTACGGCACATCACACTGTGGGTTATCCGTGAACTGTACAATTACCTATTAAATCATATTGTATTTGTGATATTTCATTGGCCTGCTCATTGCTTTTCTCCATGCTGCGAAGGAGGAAAAAATGAATCAGGACAGATTCACCATAAAATCCAGGGAGGCCGTGAATGCTTCGGTGAACCTCGCATCGACTGCGGGGAATCCCGAAGTTTCCACCGTTCACCTCCTTGCGACACTCGTGGAAGCCGGTGACGGGATCGTGGCGGGAGTTCTGGGAAGGCTGGAGGTTTCCCGCGAGGACCTTGGAACCCGGGTGAACGAAGCGCTCGGCAGGCTTCCCAGGGCGCAGGGAGGTTCTCAGCCCGTCGCGTCACGGGGTTTCCAGAAGGCGCTTCAGGCGGCTGAAAAAGCGGCCGCGAAAATGAAGGACGATTTCATCGCGAGCGAGCACCTTATGCTCGGGCTGATGGCAGGGACGGACGAATGCGCGGCTTTGATCCGGGAATCCGGGGTTACGGAGGATTCGTTCCTCGAAGCGCTGCGGCAGGTCAGGGGCTCATCCCGGGTCGCATCGGAGAGCGCCGAGGAGAGCTACGACGCCCTCAACAAATACTGCAGGGACCTCACGGCCCTTGCCCGCCAGGAGAAGCTTGACCCGGTGATAGGCCGTGATGATGAGATCAGAAGGACGATGCAGGTTCTCTGCCGGAGACGGAAGAACAACCCTGTGCTCATCGGCGAGCCGGGAGTGGGCAAGACCGCTGTTGTTGAGGGGCTCGCGGGCAGGATAGCCCGGGGTGATGTTCCGGAAAACCTGTTGAACCGCAGCATCATGATGCTGGATGTCAGTTCCCTGGTTGCCGGCGCAAAGTACCGCGGGGAATTCGAGGAGAGGTTGAAGGCCGTTCTTCAGGAAATATCGGCTTCCGGGGGAAGGATCATCCTCTTCATCGATGAAATGCACACGCTTGTCGGAGCAGGCGCCGCAGAGGGCGCGATGGATGCCGCCAACATGCTGAAGCCCGCCCTTGCCAGGGGGGAACTGCACTGCATCGGTGCGACAACGCTCGACGAGTATCGAAGGCACATTGAGAAGGATGCCGCCCTGGAGAGAAGGTTCCAGCCGATCCTCATCGAAGCCCCTTCCGTCGAGGACACCATCAGCATCCTGAGGGGCGTCCGCGAGAAGTACGAGGTGCACCACGGGATCAGGATTCTCGATTCCGCAATCGTTGCAGCAGCGAAACTCAGCGAC
Source organism: Candidatus Fermentibacterota bacterium (assembly GCA_963845085.1). Classification (GTDB taxonomy): domain Bacteria; phylum Fermentibacterota; class Fermentibacteria; order Fermentibacterales; family JCC-6; genus UBA6080. Next base: position 662,493 of record CAWJQI010000005.1, on the reverse strand, counting down.
CGGTACATCACCGACCGCTTTCTGCCGGACAAGGCAATAGACCTGGTGGACGAGGCGGCAAGCCGGATCCGCATCGAGATCGACAGCATGCCTGCCGAGATTGACGATTTCAGGCGGCGCATCACTCAGCTTGAGATAGAGCGGGAAGGTCTCAGACGCGAGGATGACAGGTCTGCAAAAGAGAAGATGAAACTGGTGGAGAGACAGCTTTCCGAGCTGCAGGAGGAGCGCGGCGCACTCGAGACGCGCTGGCTTGCGGAAAAGGATCTGATTGAGAAGGTCAGGGAGCTGAAGCGGAGGCAGGAGGAACTTCGCGCGGAGGAGAAGAAGGCTGAGAGAGAGGGAGACCTCCACAGGGTTGCCGAGATCCGCTACGGTGCCATGAGGGAGTGTGAAGCATCGCTCGCCAGGGAGCGGGGGAAGCTGCAGAAAGCCCAGGAAACGGGCTCGATGCTCACTGAGGAGGTCACTCCGGAACACATTGCACAGGTGGTCGCGAGATGGACAGGCATTCCTGTTTCCCGGATGCTCCAGGGGGAGAGGGAGAGGCTGCTCGTGATGGAGGACAGCCTTGAAAAACGCGTCGTGGGGCAGAAACAGGCCATCGAGTCGGTAAGCCAGGCAATCAGAAGGGCGAGGGCCGGTGTGCAGGACCCCGACCGCCCCCTGGGAAGCTTCCTCTTCATGGGTCCCACGGGGGTCGGGAAGACCGAGCTGGCAAGGACCCTTGCCGACTTTCTTTTCGACAGCCCCGACGCGATGGTCAGGCTCGACATGAGCGAGTTCATGGAAAAGCACTCCGTTTCGAGGCTGATCGGTGCCCCTCCCGGCTACGTCGGCTATGACGAGGGAGGCTACCTCACAGAAGCCGTGCGCAGGAAGCCGTACTCCGTGATCCTTTTTGACGAGATAGAAAAGGCCCATCCGGATGTGTTCAACATCTTCCTCCAGATACTCGACGATGGAAGGCTCACCGACGGGCAGGGGCGCACCGTGGATTTCAGGAACTCCGTTCTGATAATGACGTCGAACCTCGGCAGCGATTGGATCGGCACACTGGGACGGGACCTTCCACGGAATGAGCTGATGAACAGGGCCATGAGGGAACTCGAGGGCCGGTTCAGGCCCGAGTTCATTAACCGGCTTGATGAGGTCATCGTCTTCAACAGCCTCACAAGGGAGGAGATACGCAGGATCGTCGAGATACAGTTCGGATATCTCAACAGGGTGCTGAGGGCCCAGGAGATCGAACTGGTCCCCTCGGGAGATGCTGTGGATTTCCTTGCCGAAGCCGGCTGGGACCCTGCCTACGGCGCCAGACCGCTCAAGCGGGTCATTCAGAGAATGGTCCAGAACAGGATCGCCGAGGCCATCCTGAAAGGCGGGATCTGCCCGGGGCAGATCGTGGACCTCGGGGTGAACCATGGAGAACTTGAGTTCACGGTCCGCGGCGCCTGCGGAAAGACTGATGGTGACAGGAACAGTTCTCCGGCATGACGGGGCGCGGGCTGGCGCAAAATGATGCTTCCGTTGTGTAACCCCCGGGAAAACGAGCATATTACGAACCTTGTCGAAAGGGGATGTCTTGAGGGTTGCGCTGGTCGTCCCCCCTGGGGACCCGATGACATAAGGGCCAAGGACACACGCGGGATTGCCGGCTGCTGGCCCACGCCCGGAATGCAGTACGTCGCCGGCGAGCTTCGCAGGCGGGGCCACGAGGTCATCTACCTCGAGGGTTTTTTCCATTCCAACGAGGAGATGCGCAGGAGGGTCGCCGCATTCGGCGCCGAGGCTCTGGGCGTTTATGTCATCAGCATTCTCTGGCACAAGGCCGAGCCCTTCATCAGGGGGGCCAGACAGGACAACCCGAAACTGTTCACCTTCATCGGCGGACACGGCGCGACAGCCATGCCCGGGCAGATGCTTACGGAATGCCCCGACCTCGATGTTGTTGTTGTGGGTGAAGGGGAGCTGACCTGCGGCGAGATGATCGACTCGCTCGGGAAGGGCTCGGACCTTTCCGGGGTGAAGGGGCTCTACTACAGGGGTCCGTCGGGATCGGGGGTTTTCACGGGCGAGCGCCCCATGATCGATGACCTCGACTCGCTGACTTTCCCCGCCGTGGACCTGTGCGAGATGGAGCGGTATTTCCCGAGCTTCGAGCAGGTGTCGACCGTACCGGTCATGCAGATGCTCGCCAGCAGGGGCTGCAACGGCACCTGCCTGTACTGCTACAAGATGTACGGAAGGCACATCCGGCTTCGCACGCCGTCCCGTGTTGTCGATGAGATCGAGTATTACGTAAAGGAATACGGCGCCCGCGAGATCAAGTTCTGGGACGAGCACTTCACGTACAGCCACAGACACGTGTACGAATTCTGCGATGAGATTGTCAAACGCGGCGTGAACGTTCGCTGGTGGTGTTCATGCAGGGCCGACGCCGTCGACAGGAGGATTCTGAGGGCGATGAAGGCCGCAGGCTGCTGGTGCATCAACTTCGGCGTGGAAAGCGGCGTTCAGAAGAACCTCGACACGCTCATGAAGCACGAAACTCCCGAGAGGATCATGACGGCCGTGAGGCTCGCCCACAGCGTGGGCATCAAGACCCACACCACATACATCTTCGGCATTCCCGGCGAAACCTTCTCCGAGGGGCTCGAAACCATCGAGTTCGCAAAAAGCCTGAACAGCTTTACGGTGGAGTTCTTCCCCATTACGCCATTCCCCGGAACACCGATGTACAAGGGCATCCAGCAGGGCAAGTTCGGCACCATGAGCGAGAAGCTCAAGGATCAGGGCATGCTTCTGGACAGACCCTGCTTCGTCCCGTTCACCATGACAGGCGACCAGATCATGGAGCTTCGACGGCTGGCCTACATCCGGTACTTCTTCAGGCCTTCCTTCCTCTACTACAGGCTCTGCAACATTTCGAGCGCGTTTCAGCTCAGGGCGGTCTGGCACGGGGCGAAGAGCCTTCTGATGATGCTTGGGGAGCAGTTGGGGCTTTCCCGGAGAAAAAGGTAGGCTTTTGCCTTCCCTGACCGTCGTCATCCCGGTCCACAACAGTGAAAAAACCCTTTCCGAAGTTGTGCATCGCGTTCAGGCGGAGCTTGCGCCCGGCGACTGCATTCTTGCCGTCGACGACAGATCGACGGACGGCTCTGTCGAAATTCTTGCCCGCCTTGGTGTTCCTGTTGTAAGGTCAACCGGAAAGCCCGGTGCCGCAGGCACACGGAACACCGGCGGCATGGCGGCGAAAACGGAATGGATCCTGTTCCTGGATTCGGATGCCGTTCCGTGCCGCGGCTTCCGCGCCATGCTGGGAACACGAATGGACGGTGCGGACGCTGTCCAGGGAGTCTACAGCCCCCTCGCTCCGGGAAAGGGCGCCGCCACCTTCTACAAGAACTACTACTATCACCACACATTTACAAAAAGGATAAAAGGGCCGTTCATAAAGGGGTGCGGAACCTTTTTCTTCGCGGTGAGGGCCGCCGCCTTCAGAGAGCTCGAAGGTTTCGACGAGAACATCAGGGGGGCGACCATCGAGGATGCGGATTTCTCGGAGCGGCTCTGGGCCGGAAAGGGCAGGATTCTGATCGCACCGGAAATCGAGGTCTTCCACCTGAGGCAGTATGAAATCGCCGAGTTCTTCCGGTACGAATGGAACATGATGCGGGCAAAGGCATTGTACATCATCCGCCGCAGTGGCGACAGGGGTGCCCCGTCCATAAGCGTCGCGGGTTTTTCGGAGATGATCCCGGTGCTTGTCGGCGCGCTTTTTTCCTGGGTGACAGTGGCGGGGGGCGTGCTCCTGGCTGCGGGCGCCGCGGGCGCCATTCATGTTCTCGCCTCGGGCTTCGTGATGACTGCAGGCTTCCAGCTGCCCCTGCTTCGCCGGATGGTCATGGCGGGGCGCGTGCGGGGGCTTCGGGCGGCGTTGTTGATCTTCCCGGACCTGCTGCTCATTCTTCCGGCAAGCCTTGCGGCCGTTTTTTCCGCAATGGCCGGAAGGAAATACTGAGATGAAGCTCCTGCCCCTTCTGGCCTGCATGCTTCTGCTCGGAGTCTTCGTGGTCTATGCCCACGGTGGTCACCGGTTGTCCGGACCGGCCGACAAAGCCGTTCAGCTCGCAACCCTTGTCCCGGCTTCGCTCTTTTTTGCCGGCGCCTTCAGATCGTGGGATGCACCGGCCCGATTGCTTAAACGGCTGCTCGGCGGGAAGTGCGACATGCGCTTTCTTGCCGTTGTTTGCCTGTCGGCGGCCGCCTTTACCGCATGGCTCGCATTCGGTCCCTACGGGGGAATACCAAGGGGCGGTGACGAGGTCGCGTATCTGGTCCAGAGCCGGATCTTCGCAAGGGGTCAGGCCTGGGCGCCCGCGCCGTCAATCCCCGAACCGCGCGACCTCTTCCCGTTCAGGCACTTCATCTTCGACAGCGGGCGCTGGTTCGTCATGTACACACCCATCCACTCGCTGCTCATGGCACCATTCACCCGCGCCGGGCTGAACCCGCTGATGGGTCCGCTGCAGGGCGCTCTTGCCCTTGCTGGGGCTTATCTTTTGTTCCGCCGGGTTGCGGGGAGGCTTCTGGCCAGGCTTGGCGTTCTTGTCATGGCCGTTTCACCGTTTTTCCTTTTCATGGCCTCGACCCATATGGCCCACAACACCGAGCTGTTGTTCGTAACCTGGGCGCTCTACTTCCTTGTCAGGGCATTTCAATCGAGGAACAGCGCCTTATACGCCTGCTCGGGGCTCCTGCTCGGGCTTGCCTTCTGCACAAAGCCCTACACGGTTCTGCCCTGGGCGCTCTCGATTACAGCCGTTCTGTTCAGGAGCCTTGGATGGAAGGCATGGAAACCCCTGTCTTTCATCATTCTTGGCGCACTGCCGCCCGCTGCCTTCTTTCTCGTGTCCAACGGAGTTTACACCGGTGACCCCTTTTCCCCGGCGTACAACCTGGCCCGGGGTGGAAGCCTGCTTGGTTTCGGTCCGGACAGGGCCTGGTATCCGGAGTACGGCGACCACGCCCATACCCCTCTGCGCGGGCTTTTTAACCTTCTGAAGCAGGCGGGTGCGGGCAGCACCATCCTTCTGGGCTGGCCGTTTCTCTCGCTGGTACCAGCTCTTGTCATTCTCCTGAACCGTGCGGAAGCCAGGAGATGGTGGGTTCTGTACCTTCCAGTTCTGGCCGTGGCGCCGTTCATGTTCGCACACTACGCCGCAGCGATAGACTACGGGCCGAGGCACTATTACACGACTCTGCCCGCCTTCGCGCTGTTGTGCGCGCTCGGCTTCAGGGAGGCGGTGCACCGCTGGGGCAACAGGGCGGTCATGTTTTCACTGTCGCTCTTCGCCTGGAGCACCTTCCTCGTTTACATTCCGGACGGGATCGCGCTCCGCAGCGGACCCTGGCAGTCCATCGACGGCATCCCCGAAAGGCTGGCCCGGGAATCGGTGACAACGCCCGCAGTTGTCTTCATGGAAGCCGGTGAGCACGGCTACCCGAACATCATGAGCGGAATGCTCGCAACCGACCCGTTCCTTGACGGCGGGACGGTCTTCTGCGCCCACCAGACCCCTCTTGAAGACATGGAAGCCATGGACAGGGTTTTCCCCGGCAGGAACCCCTACCTGTTCTACATGAGTGGCGGACAGGGCTTCATTGAACCCTGGACACTCGACAGGGCGGCCGCCCTTCAGCCCGAAAGGGAGCTTCGCCCTTCCTGGGCGCCGGTCAACATCACGCCCTGACCCCCACCGCCAGAAGGGCGGAGGCGCCGGCGAACCCCACACTGTGAAGCCTTTGTCTGAGCTGTTCCCCGCGGGCCTGCACCTCCGGGTGCCCCTCCGCCCTGGCAATCGTGCTGTCGATGGTTTTCTCAAGGTATGCCAGGTTCTCCGGACTGTGGGGGTCGGTCTCCATGTCCGCCTGTACTGTTGAGAGCACCCCGGACAACCCGAGCCTCGCCGGGATCGACTCGAGTTCGGAAAGCGTGAGGGTACGGTTGTGGACCACCCCGTGAAGCCTGTCCACCTCGCCCCACCAGTGGTGGAGCATGACGTGTGTTCTCTGGGGCTCGGTCTGGCAGCCGTCCCGGAACATCTCCCTCAGAACGAAAACCCCTCCGGGCTTCAGAACCCTTATCATCTCGTTCAGAACCGATTCGGGCTTTTCAAAGTGATGGACCGAGTTCGCCACGGCAACCGCGTCGAAGCTCCGGTCGGGAAAACAGAGCAGTTCCCCCCTGGCCTGCACGGGATGGACGGGATCATCCCTGAAGGCTCCCGCAACTGCCTTTACAGCGCCGGGAGAGGGGTCGGCGGCGATGACTGCCGATCCCGGCCGGGCGTAGTGGCGCAGAAAGCCAATGAAACTGCCGTTCCCTGTTGCGACATCCAGAAGCAGCCCCCCCAGGCGCTGCTCGAGGAAGCCTTCGATCACGCCGTCGCTGTCGATATCATACCTCCCCGGTGTGTTGCACGGTTCCCCGGCTTTTCGTAGTGTTGCCGTTCCATGCCTTTACATGTTACGAAAGAGTGAGGAAATGAACTTTGCCTGCTTCATGCCGGCGTACAATACCGGCAGGTTCATCGAAGGTGTTATCAGGAACATTCCGCCGGAAGCCTGGAACGCCCTTGATGCGCTGCTTGTGGTTGACGACGGCTCCACCGACAACACCGCCGAACTGGCCGGACGGCTTTCCTCTTCATTTCCACGGATTCAGGTCATAAGCCACGGGGTGAACCGTGGCTACGGCGCCGCCCAGAAGACCGCATTCGACTGGGCGCTGGGCTGTGGTGCCGCGGGCGTGGTCATGCTTCACTCCGACGGCCAGTACCCGCCCGACTTTCTCTTGAAGATGCTGGCGCCCCTGCGGGATGGGGCGGACGTTGTCGGGGGAAGCCGCACGATGTACGGCGACATGAGAAAGGGCGGGATGAGCCAGGCAAGGTACTGGGGAACCGTGGGGCTGAACGGGCTCGAGAACCTTGTCTTCCGTGCGAAACTCACAAGCTACCACAGCGGCTACAAGGCATACAGCCGGCGCGCTCTCTCAAAGATCCCCTACCATCGGTATTCCGACACCTTCAACTTCGATTCGGAGATGCTGGTCGGCGCGATCAGGCACAAACTCTCCGTTGTCGAGGTTCCCATACCCACGCTGCACGGCCAGGGCTACTCCAGTCTGAAGCCCATCCCGTACGGCCTCAGCGTTCTGCACACCATCTGCAAATTCCTCGTCGGCAGAATCTAGGGGACGGACTAAGTTAGTTTAGTTTGTTACCGCAAAGATCAGTACAGCAGCGAGATACGTTTGACCATGCCCTCAGTATTTTTTCCCCGACAGGAACTCCAGCGTTCCCCTTATGATCCCGAAACCAAGGATCGTCATGTCGGCTATGCACATGGCGGCAAAGCCGGGGAGCATCGCAGTTCCGAACCGTTGCCTCGCAGAGATGAAGAAACCGGCATGACACAGCAGTGCTGCAAAGAGCATCCCCGGAAAGATGAGCAGCCCCGCAGGCCCGGTGAACAGGACCGCGGGAAGCGAGAACCAGGCCGACAGGGTGAGCAGTATGGAAAGGACCACCCATCTGCTGTGGTGCGTTCCTGTTTCGTGCACGTTCATGTATCTGGCGAGAAGGCGTTGCCTGACCTGCCTCCAGCCGCTTTTTGACTGGGCAACGGCCATTCTCAGCCGCCTGAGGCTGAAGGCCCCAAGCGAATACTCCGCCAGGTGGACGACCTGTATCGACTTGTCAAGCAGTATGACTCCGCCGGAATCGGCAATCGCATAACCGAATTCCTCGTCTTCAACCGTTGGTTCGGGGATGCTTTCGTTGAAGCCTCCGAGCTTCATGAACACGTCGCGCCGAACGGCCGCACACCATGTGGCGAACACCGCCACACTGCCGGCACTCAGCCTGTTCAGCGAATAGTGGTAGTAGAAATTCTGATAGGCCGTAACCAGCCCGCCACCCGGGCACTCGGGGGAGTAAAGGGTTTGAACGGCCGCCACCGACGGATCGGTGAACGCCTGCACCATCGTTTCCAGAAGCTTATCAGGGATGATCACGTCTGCATCGAGGAAGAGCACAATGTCTCCGAGTGCGGCCCTTGCCCCCATGTTCCTGGCCAGTGCCGGACCCCGGTTCTCGGACAGGCGGAGAACCCTTGCCCCGCCGCGCTCGGCAACCGATGCGGTGCAATCGTTCGAACAGTCATCCACCACGATTGTTTCAAGCGGCAGGACAGTCTGCCCATGAATGGCCTCAAGGCATCGCCCGATCGTGCGGCCGGCATTCCACGCCGGTATGACAACCGACACTCCCGAAGGCATGTCCCCCCTCTTTCATGAGGTTTTACCGAAGGTCGGTATTATATTCCGTTTTCGTCAGGAAGGTCTGTGGATGAGAATTGTTCTTCTTACCATGCCTGCAGCCTGGGAACAGGATCAGCATGATTTCATGAACCAGCGGATATCTCCTTTCCGCTGGCTGAAGATCAAACCGCTTGTAAACGTGGTGCCGTCCCCGTCGCTTCTCTACCTTGCCCCGTTTGTGATCCAGGACGGTCACCAGGTTACCTACCTTGAGGGCCTTTTCCACAGTTTCGAGAACGCCCGCGCCAGGCTTCGGGAACTGAACCCCGAGATTGTGGGGGTCACCATCACGAGCGTCGACTGGGAAAACTCCCGCTGGATGATCAACGAGATGAAACGTGAGTTTCCAGCTGCCACTTTCGTAGCGGGAGGCATCCATCCCACGCTTTGGGGCGAGAGGTGTCTCGAGGAGTGCGAGGGACTTGACTACATTGTCTACGGCGAGGGGGAGCACACCTTCCGTGAACTTGTCGGCCGCCTTGCAGCAGGAGAATCCCCGGAGGGCGTTCAGGGAATCATTTACAGGTCCGGCGGAGGATTGGTTCGCACACCGCCAAGACCCGTCATCGAGGACATTGACACACTGCCTTTCCCTGCACACCAGCTCGCTCCCGCATCCGACTACCTTCCCTCCCCGACCTTTTACAACAGGCTTCCCCACGCCAACATCATAGGTGCAAGGGGCTGCCCCTACGAATGCATCTTCTGCCACACCGACCGGCACACCCGGATGCGAAGTGCGGGCAACATCGCAGACGAGATCCAATGGCTGGTCAAGAATCAGGGTGTGCGCGACATTGCCTTCTGGGACGACACGTTCACGCTTTCCGAGAAAAGGGTCAACGATTTCTGCGACGAGATCGAGAAGAGGGGCCTCAATATTGACTGGGCGGTGAACGCCCGAGTTGACAGGGTCACTCCGGACATGCTGAAAAGGATGAAACGGGCCGGTTGCTGGAGGATCCTGTTCGGCATAGAGAGCGGTGTTCAGAAAAACCTCGACACCCTCAAGAAACGGACAACGCTCTCAGAGATCAGAACCGCTGTCAGTGCAACGAGTGCTCTGGGAATGGAAGCCTACGGCACCTTCATGTTCGGAATTCCGGGGGAAACCTTTGAAGAGGGGCTTGCCACCATTGATTTTGCCTGCTCGCTTGACCTTGACTACGCAGTGTTCGTCAACCTCACGCCGCTGCCGGGCAGCGAGGTCTACAACGACCTTCTCGCCGGGAGGATCAAACCATCGAAATTCGCCCGGGACAGGTTCAATTTCAAGAACGTTTCATTCGTTCCGGATGGCATGACAGAAGACCAGATCAGGTTTCTCATCCAGGAGGGCCACAGGCGCTTCTACATGAGACCCAGGCTTGTCTGGAAGAAGATCAGGCGCATGCACAGCCTGCTCGACCTGCGGAAGTACATCAACGGGTTCTCGCTGATCGCAACGGCGAAGTACATCAAGAGGCCTGCGGAGCCTCAGCTGCATTGACGGACATCACTTTCATAAGGCCTCCGGTGGTGCATCTGAAGGCTGACTTCTACGGCAGCATACCGGGGATTCCTTCGGGACTGGCCTATCTTGCCGCATCGACCCGCTCGGCCGGTCATTCCGTGAAGATCATCGACGGGTACGGCTCTGCACCCCACCGTTTCTACAGTTTCAGGAGCCGTTACAGGGCCAGGGGGCTCACTCCCGCGGAAATCGCCCGTTTGACCCCGGCGTCATCGACCGCAGGTATCAGCGTTCATTGCGCCGGCGAGCACTCGATGGCCTGCGCCATCATCGGCGAGCTCAAGGCTGCGGTTCCCTCGAGGCCCGTGATAGTGGGGGGCTACCACGCGACCTTCGTCCCTGCCGATTTTATTGCCGCCGGAGCTGATTACGTCGTGTTGGGGGAGGGGGAGAGAAGACTTCCCGAACTTCTCGGGCGGCTCGAGCAGGGAATGGGAGTGGAGGGACTTGAGGGATTTGCCTTCCGCGGCGGCATGATCGACCGAAGAACGAAGTACACGGTTGACCTCGACAGCCAGCCCTTCGCCGCAGTGGACCTGCTCCCGCTGGAAAGCTACTGGGACCTCGGCTACGGCCACGGACCTGTGATGAAGGGCGTTCGGTACATGAACATCCTGACCTCCAGGGGCTGTCCTTACAAGTGCTCGTTCTGCCAGGCTCCCGAGATGAGCGGCGGCCGCTGGCTTTCAAAGAGTGCTGACAGGGTGCTCGAAGAGATCCGCTGGCACCAGGACACCTTCGGCATCTCCGACTTCCACATCCAGGACGAGAACTTCGCGGTGAACCGCAAACGGGTGGAGGACATTTGCACCGGGCTGATCGACGGAGGATTCGACATTTCTTTCTGCTTCCCGTCGGGGCTCAAGATGGAGACGCTTGACGATGACCTGCTCAGGCTCCTCTCGAAAGCAGGGATGCGCTACTTCTCCCTTTCCCCGGAATCGGGTTCGAGACGGGTCCTCGAACTGATGAACAAAACCGCCGATATTGACAGGGTGCCCGGGCTGGTCGCACTTGCCTCATCGCTCAGGGTTTCAACGTGCTGTTTCTTTGTGGCGGGAACCCCCGGCGAGACGGACCTGGATCGAAGGGACACCAGACGCTACATCAGAAAGCTTGCCCGATGCGGGGTTGAGGAAGTGGTGATGCCCATTATGACGCCCTTCCCGTCAACAGCCGCGATGGCTGAACCCGGCCTTCAGGGTTTCAGTGAGATGGACGAGCTGTGCTTCTCGCCGATATGGAGGGCGGATTACCGCAGGCTCGATCTTTATAGGAGAATCACCTACCTTCACTTCTACTTCGCCCGCCTCTTCGCCCATCCCCTCGGGTTTGCCGCAATGCTCGGCAGAATACTGACCGGCAGAAGCAGGACCAAGGGAGAGATGACCGCAAGAAGAATGCTCAGGGATCTCCGTGACAGGCTGGCAGCCCTGGGGCAAAACGGAGTGGGTTGATGCGCGGGTTGTGGCCCGAGTTTCTGCTTGCAGCTCTGTTCATTCTCGGCGATATCCTTTTCACAGGTTACATGGCTTTCGCAGCCGGTGCGGTCGCCGGAGTGCTGGCGTACGCTGCATCATTCCTGTCCGGAAGGCGGAAAGCCTCACTGATCCTTGAAGGACTGGTTTTGTCGTCAATTGCTCTCATCGCAGGATTGACTGCTTTTCCGGGGGGCTCCTTCTGCCTGATGGAGATTGCTGCGGGAGCCTACCTTTTGTTCTCCGGGCTGTGTGGAAGACCGGCCCTTGCAAGGATTGCAGGACCGCTTGCCCGCGGGATGATCCCCGGCAATGAGGATGCGGTGCTCTCCAAATACTCCGGGGGCGCCTTCCTGATCCACGGATGCGCAACTGTCGTTCTTTCCCTTGCGGGAGCGGGGAACAGGATTTTGATCCTTCTCCTCCTCGTTCCGGTGTTTTCAGTCGCCGGAGTCCTGGCCCGAAAGCGCATCGGAAGGGCTGCAGCCGCCTCCCTGCCCTGTCTTCTCGAGGAGGGCGACTCCGGTCAGGCAACCCTTGTGGTTCGCGGTCGACGGTCGGGCCACGTCAGGGTGCGCGAAGAGGGATCCTGTGCCTACGTGGAAGCAGTGGAACTCGAAGCAGGCGACCTCCCTTCGCTCGAAAAGGCTTTGGCCGGCCGCGGCTTCCGCTCGATGGTCATCACGCACTGGCCCGGCGACCCCATCCAGCTTGAGATCAACGGTTTTTCCGGCCCTGATGGAAACAGGCGCAAGAGGATTCTTCGGTGAACCTTCCTCTGAATTGCTAAAAACGGCCTTGACTTATGTAAACATATGTTTATCTTTTCGTGCCGCGCGCAGCAATACACCCGTTTTCTGGAGGGAATCATGGAAGTGAGTTTTGTTGATTCCGCAGCGATGCGGTTGATGTGCATGGAACACATCGGTCCGTACCACCTGATCGGCCCCGTTTTCGGAAGGCTTGCCGAATTGGTCAAGGAACATTCTCTGCCTGTTCAGGGCGCCAGGTGGCTTGCCATCTACCGGGATGACCCTGAAAGAACACCGGAAGGCGAGCTGAGATCAGCAGCATGCATCGAGATCGCACAGGAATTGGTCATTCCCGAGGCGGCAGGTGTTGTGATGTGTGACATCCCCGGCGGACGGTACGCGATGTTCCGGCATCGCGGTCCCTGCGAGGGGCTGGGTTCGGCCTGGAGCAGCTTCTGGGGGTTTCTTGAGCAGAACGGAACATCCTTCCGCGACGGTCCATGTCTGGAAGTTTACGTGAAATGCCATGAGTCAGGGCTTCCACCGGAGGAATGGCTCACTGAACTCATGGTTCCAGTTAACTGATCGACTGATGGGGCGGAGCGGTCAGCCCCGCCCCCGACCCATCTTCCCCGCCCTGAGTTGACTTCCCGGTGATGCCCTGTAATCTTATACAATTCTCTGTTCCATTGTGTTTTCTGCTCAGCCGATTCCCACAACAAGGGAGGTCTTTGAAGTGACCAGCTATCCGTGTCCCGAGATCAACTCGGACGAGTGCAAGGGTTGCGGCCTCTGTGTCGCGGCATGCCCCAAGAAGGTTCTCGTCATCTCCGAAAAGCTGAATTCCAAGGGCTACCACTACTGCTCCTACATCGGCGAAGGCTGCATTGGGTGCGGGAACTGCTTCTACAACTGTCCCGAACCCGGCGCCGTCACGGTGTACCTGAAAGACTACCAGCCCCGGAAGGAGGCATGACGTGGCAAGAATGCTCATGAAGGGCAACCATGCGGCCGTGTACGGCGCGGTAATGGCGGGGTGCACCGCCTACTACGGCTATCCGATCACACCCGCCAGCGAAATTGCCGAGGCTGCTGCATCAGTGATGCCCAAGCTTAACAGAACGTTTCTTCAGGCCGAAAGCGAGATAGCGGCCATCAACATGGTCTACGGCGCCGCCGGAAGCGGACGCAGAACCATGACCGCAAGCTCGGGCCCCGGTATCAGCCTGAAAATGGAGGGTCTTTCCTACTGCGCCGGTTCGGCACTTCCATGCGTGATCGTTGATGTCATGCGGGGCGGTCCCGGCCTCGGGAACATCGGCCCCGAGCAGAGCGACTACAATCAGGTCGTAAAGGGCGGCGGACACGGCAATTACCGAAGCCTGGTCCTTGCTCCGAACAGCTGCCAGGAAATGTGCGATCTCACCAAGCTTGCATTCGAACTGGCGGACGAGTACAGGAACCCGGTATTCGTTCTCACCGACGGGGTAATCGGCCAGATGATGGAAGCGGTAGAGATACCCGATCCTGTCGCCGGGATCCCGGACAGGTCCGACTGGGCCGTTTACGGTTCTCCGCTCCATAAAAATCTCATCAACTCGATATATCTCGATCACGATGATCTTGAGGCGTGGAACAGGTCGCTGCTTGCCAAGTACGAATTGGCGAAGCAGAAGGAGGTCCGCTTCGAGGAGTACATGATGGATGACGCGCAGATCGCCGTTATAGGTTACGGATGCGTCAGCCGGGTACTCAGAAGCACTGTCGACCTTGCAAGACGGAAGGGGATCAAACTGGGGCTTTTCCGACCGATCACCCTCTTCCCCTTCCCTGAGAAAGAGATACACTCCCTTCCGGGCAGGGGCGTCAGGCATGTGCTCACGGTAGAGCTCTCCACGGGGCAGATGGTCGACGATGTGAACCTTGCCCTGCAGGGCGCGCTGAAGAGTGACCTTTACTACCGCCTCGGCGGCAATGTTCCTTCCGCTCTCGAGATCCTCAACAGGATCTCCGAGCTTTACGGGGTATAGCCATGGAAAAAAAGACCGTGTTGAGAAAGCCCGCGGGGTTCCTTGATGTTTACAAGCACAAACCCGGCAAAGAGAAGGACAGGACCCACTACTGCCCCGGCTGCGGCCACGGGATCCTGCACAAGCTCATTGCCGAGGCGATGGAAGACCTTGAGATCATCGACGACACCATCCTGATCAGCCCGGTGGGCTGCAGCGTGTTCGCATACTACTACTTCGACGGCGGACACTTCCAGGTGGCTCATGGAAGGGCTCCTGCCGTCGGTACCGCCGTAAGCCGTGCGAATCCCGAGAAGGTCATCATCAGCTACCAGGGCGACGGCGACCTTGCGGCGATCGGCGGCAACAACATTCTGCAGGCTGCCAACCGTGGCGAGAACATGGCTGTATTCTTCGTGAACAACGCCATCTACGGCATGACCGGCGGTCAGATGGCTCCCACGACCCTTGAGGGACAGAAGACCACCACCACACCCTACGGCCGAAATCCACTCACTGACGGCAATCCGATCTGCATGGCGGAGATCATCGCCCAGTTGAAAGCACCCGTTTTCGTTACGAGGGTGTCACTGCACAACCCGGCCAACATCAGAAAAACCCGCGCAGCGGTCCGCCAGGCACTTCAGAACGCCAAGGAGCACAAGGGATTTCAGTTCGTTGAGGTGCTCTCCACCTGCCCCAGCGGTTGGAAGCAGGAGCCTGTCGACTGCATGAAGTGGGTTGAGGAACACATGGTCCCGATCTACCCTCTCGGAGTTCTCAGGGATCATAGCGCTGAAGCCCAACCCATCGTCAGACCCGAACCAATCGTCGATCCAGCGCTCGTGAAGGAGAAGCTCGGCCTCGGAAAGGCTTCCTCGCGCAATTTCGAGAGGGGGACGATCTCTCCGGAATTCCAGAAGATGTCCATCCGGGTCGCCGGCTTCGGGGGGCAGGGCATCATGTCCACCGGGCAGATCCTTGCACAGGTTGCCATGGAGTACGGCTACAATGTGTCATGGCTTCCCAGCTACGGCCCCGAGATGCGCGGAGGCACGGCGAACTGCTCCGTGAACATTCAGGACGAGACCATCGGTGCGGCGGAAGCAGTAAGCCCGAATATGGTCATCGCCATGAACCGTCCGAGCATGGAGAAATTCGAGAAGACCCTCATGCCCGGTGGTTCACTTGTATACAACAGCACACTCATTGATGTGAAGCCTGCGAGAAGTGATATCAGGGTGTTTCCCGTCCCGGTCACCGGGCTTGCGGACGAACTTGGAGACACCAGGGTCCAGAGCATGGTCAGCGTTGGAGCATACGCAGCCGTTACCGGCATGTTCAAACCCGAGGACATCATCGCATTGCTTCCACAGGTGTTCAAGGGCAGAAAGCAGGAAATCGTCGACCTGAACGCCAGAGCTGTTCGGGCCGGCCATGACTTTGTGAAGAATAACCTCTGATGGAATTGCCGGGGGCGGCGTGCCGCCCCCGGCAGGTTTCACGGAGGCAGACTGAATCGTATCACCGCCGCGTTGTAAGCAGCGTGCGGACCTGTTGTAATTGTCATCAGAGAGAGAGGCCGGTATGATTAAAAAAGCTTTCCTGTTGGCTGTGCTATCCCTGCCCGTCGCCCTTCTCGGATATGGCTATCCGGCCTCCCTGGAGACGGGGACCAGCCTTGTGGGGCTGGATGCCGTAACGGCATCGCTCGGTGGCGCAACCTCTCTCGACCTTGGCGGGTCACTCGTACTGCAGAATCCATCAGGGCTTGCGCTGCTTCGAACCTCGAGGATCCAGGCCAGTGTCGGAACGGTGTTGACCAAGGAATCCGTGGAAACACCCTACGGCCTGTTCAACATTTCGGACATTGCTGCCGGACCGATCGGTCTTACTGCGGCATTTCCGCTGTTGGACGGATTGGGCGCGGGTTTTGGTTTTGCGAGGCTCTCGGACTTTTCCTACACCGGCGAATTCTATGACTACCTGATCGAGGGCGTCGACACCGTGGTAGTATTCGAGCAGCAGAACAACAGCGGCAGCTTCTGGGAGGCTTCAGCGGGCCTCGGAAGCTTGATAATCGACGGTCTGTACGCAGGAGCGTCGGTCGGATACAGGTTCGGCAGCGGAACGAGCGACTACTTTCACGACACTTCGATCGACACGGCCTACTCCATCGTTGATGAATGGGATGAGAGCGGGATCGCATACCGGGCCGGTCTGACCGCGGTGATCTCGAGGGCGAGATTTGGTGCGACCTATGCCAGTGAACTGGACAGGTATCCCTCCAGGGCATCGTTCGGTTTCGCGCTCGGTGACATGACGCTCTGGGAACCCGTGATCGGTGGCGAGGTTGAGCTGAGATTTCCAGACGACTCCACGACTTACGTCGCCAGGGTGTTCGGGGGAACCCTTCTGTCGGGAAACGAGTTCTACGGCAGGGCGTCCGTGTTCATGTTCAAGCCGGCTGGCGGGGACACGAAGCAGGGCACCGGCCTGTCGCTCGGTGTAAGTTTGAAAGTCGCCGCCCGGATGACCGTTGATGCAGCATTTTCCTGGACAACGGAGAACCGCAGCGGGACCGTGTTCGGAGGTTACTCCGACCAGACAACCGTAACAGACACCAATTCCGGCATCACTGCGGGCATAACATGGAATCCATAGAAGGAAGCCAAATGAGATATCTGTCCTTTCCCCTGTTCATCATGCTGCTCTCGGGCATCGCAATGGGTTTCGGATACTACGACTCTTTCAACAACGGCTCCCCCATCTCCGGCTTCACTTCAGCCACCGCGTCTCTGGGGGGGCTCAGATCGCAACCCGCGTCGACTGCTGCAGGTCTTTTCATGAATCCAGGGGAACTGGGACTTTTGGCGGGAACGGTCATCAGTGTTGACGGCGGCTCTCTTCGCTGGACCGAGGCGGTGCATGACACCACCTACCAGTTGAACAGGGGCGGCCAGATACTGGGCACGGCCACAGCTGCCGCTGCCACGGGATTGGGATCGTTCGTCTTCGCCGCGGGTGCTGCGAAAGTGGCTGATTACGATTATGAGGGCACTCACAACACCGTCAACGCCTACTCCGGAGATCTGGAACTGGTGGAGGTGGCCTGGGTCACCGGCAGTCAGTGGGAGTACCTTGCAGGAGTGTCCCGCCGGCTGCTTCCCGGAGTCTCGCTGGGCTTTTCCGGCGGCGTCAGAACAACGTACGCCGAATTCGATTATTACTTCAGCGACAAGACGTTTGGAGGCATCGACTCCACGGCGCAGTGGACCATTGATGAGAACGAGTTCTGCTGGCACGCCGGGCTTGTCACGACATCGGAGCTTGCGCGCGCGGGGGTATCGTACTCGTCTGGCACAGGCAACTACTACCGGACCATCGCATTCGGCGGCAGCGTCGTATCACCCCACATCGCAAACACGCGCACCGGGTTCGAGGCCGAAGTGGTGGACCCCTTCGACAGGAATGACTTCACTGGAAAGCTTTTTATTGAAACACCGATCACCGTCAATTTCGACATGCGCACATCGGTTCTTTTCATGGAGGGCTACCAGACCAGCAGGACGAGCCTGGGCTTCGGCCTTGGCGGAGGGTACACCAGCGGGGACAACCTTGAACTGTCAGTGGCCTGCCTGTGGAAGGGCAGGACCAGAAGCGACGCCTTTCCAAACGAACAGGCGGACCGGGTTGATGACTCCACGATTTCCCTGGTGGTGGGTTCTGTCTACAGGATCTGACCCGGTGGAGAAGTGGAATGGGTAGATGGGTCAGGATAACCTGCAACCGTCTCACCGGATGCCTGAACATTTCCGGCGATTGCCTCGGACTGCTGGGTACACCCTCTGAAACGCTTCTTGCCTCGGCAGATCCAAGACCCCTGCTTCCCGTTGTTGTCAGGAACGCACTGGATGATCCGACACTGCCCTATCGTGAGGACAGACAGGCCGGCATTCTCCTGACCGCGACCGACACCGGATCTGAGACGGTGATCGTGGTGGCGGAGAATCGTGAGGAGATCGACTCGGTATACCCCGACCTGCCGGCCGGAGTAGTTTCAATAGACCACTCCGGCGTGATCAGGCACTGCAACAGGGTCATGGCAGAGATGTTCGGCATCGATGTTCCGGGTTGCATCGGGCAGGAGATCTCTTCCATTCTCCCCCAGCCTGTCCTGTACAGCTGGAACAGCGTGATTAAGTCAGTGATGATGGGCCATCAGGTCAAGGTGGAATTCCTCCCCGTGGCCGGCAGGAAGAACTCGGGTATGCTGGTTCGTGGCGGGGTTGGCATTGTCGGTCTGTTTCACGACATCACGGAGGTTATCGAAACCGAGAAAAGGCTGAGGGCCGTCCAGAAGATGAATCAGGCCATTTTCAGTGCCAGCGAGGCGGGCATACTGATGTTCGACGGCAAGGGAAGGATCCTTCTGGCCAACAGGGCGATGGCAAGGATTACGGGACTCAGCAACAGCCTGGTCGGCATGCATATCGGAGAGGTGTTCCCAGACGAGTGCCTGAAGTGGGTGGATCGATCCAGCAAAAGGCTGCTCGCCAGGCCTGGCAAAGGCGCAACAAGCGGTGACATGGATTGGATGAGCACATCCGGCGAGACCAGGGTCGTAAGGCTATCGCTCCAGTCCATTACCGATGACTCCGGTGCAGTCACCCACATAATGGGGTATGTTGATGATATAACCGATCAAGTTATAGGAATGAAACGACTTGAGACCCTCGGAAGAAGCCTGGACTGCATGGGAAGGCTTACCACGATACTGCCGGGAGCGGGAAGACAGGATTCAGGCAGTGCAGGGCTGATCCGGGAAATCCTTGAAGCCGACGCCATAGCGATCTACATAAACGATCCATTTTCGGGTTTCATGCTTTCCGAAAGCGACGGCTCCTGGCCGGAACGATTGCTCCCCGACGAGTTTCACGGTCTCAGGATCCTCACTGCCACAGGTTCGGATGACAGCTTCCGTGTTCTGGCGGGAGACAAGCTTGGTGTGCTGAAGGGCTCTTTTGCACGAGGTCTGGTCTACAACCTTGGCGCCCCCGACAACCCGATGGGCTACGTTGTGGCCGCGTACTCAAGCGACCAGGCGGCGATGCACCGGGAGGGATCAGTGGGCGAGCTCGCAGCAGCTCTTCTCACATCAGGCCTCCTGCTTCACAGGGAACACAGCGAGAGCGAGAAGCTTGCATATCTTCTCAGGGGAAGGGACAGATTCCTGGAAGACATGTTCATGAAGCTCCCGCTGCCCGTGTTCCTCTTCAGCGAATCAGGGGAGATAATCCTCTGGAACGACGACATGACCCTCATGGCTGGCGAGGACGCCTTCAAGCAGTCAGCACAGCGCCAGCAGCGCAGCCTTGACAGGATCCTCTCCGGCTTCGGGAGCATTTCGGATCTGCTCCGTCGATTCTCGAGGGGTGAGTCGATACTGCAGGCTCCCTTTGCGCACGAAGGTGTGGAAGGCGGCGGCCGACACATGCTTCAGATCAGGAAGGTCAGGTCAATCGGCCGTGGAACCGATGAGAGCTGTTTTCTTGCAGCAGTACTGCCCGAAGACGGGTCTCTGCCCGACATTGCAACCTCTTCGCGGCTTCTCGGCATTCTGATCGATGTCTACGAAAGCCTCGAGCCCGAGCAGGTGATGCGGAAGGCCGCCTTGGGTGCGCTCAAACTGACAGGCGCCGAGGCGGTTATGCTTTCGATCGACAGGATGGGAAGCGTTCAGGTACCGTCAGACTCATGGCCATCCTCACCCGACCATGAGGTCGAGGTTACCCACAAAGGCGGCAGGCTTGTATTCCGGTTTGCCGGAGGCGTGGGGAATTCCCACATCGAGCTGCTCGGACGGGCCGTCCTCAAAATCACGGGCAGGATGACCACCTTCCTCTCGCCTTCCGCAATTGAGAGAATCACCGGCGTGCCGGGGGGTCTGCTGATGGTCACGGATTCCCAGGGCAAGGTTCTTTTTGCCAACTGGCCCGAGATCGTTCTCGGGGAGAGCGGCTTCATATCCATCCAGGGGATTCTGGGTGAATCACCTCCGCCGGATGCGGCAACCGCGCTGAGGGCAGCGGGCAAATGCACATGGAATCATCCTTCGGAGGGCCTTCTTCGCGGCATGTCCCTGCTCGGCGAGCCTGCCGGAAGGACGCTCTGGTTTCCCTCGGGTGAGAAGGACGGGTGGTCGGGCGGGGAGGAGAGGAACGATCTTTCCCTTCCTCTGATCGAGTTCCTGCTCGCTTATGCACAGAGGGTCAGGTCGACGCTTCGATCACTCGGCGGGATGCTCTCCGACCGCGATACCCTTCGCGGCCTTGTCAACACCCTCGCCCTTGACCACGGGTCAGCGGAAGATGTGCTGTCGGTGCTTCGGATCGCAAGCGGGGCGGCTGTGGCGCGGGTCAGACCCACCCGGATCGAGGAAGTTCTGCGCATTGCAGCCGGGCTTCTTCGCAACGGGGGAGCCAGGGTGCCGAACATGGCGATATCCGAGGGGCTGCCTGGCGTGGTGATCGACCCGGAGTGGATTGCCGGCGTTGTAGCGAGGATGCTGTTGATGACCGGCGAACAGGGAGGCGGCATCGCCGTTACGGCCCGGGAACGATTGGTTGAAATCGACATGCCGCTTGTCCCCGAGGTGGATGAGATTCCCGGGCACGCAGAGATCGCGGCCGCCCTGAGGGAGGGTACGCTGGATCACCGGATCGAGGCCGGAATAATTGCCTCCCTTCTGGAACAGCACGGCTGCCGAATGGAAAGAACACCTTCAGGCACCCTCCGCCTGTGCTTTCCTGTCATGGAATAACCCCGGGCTGTATATTTCCCGGTTCAGTGACTCGAGAACGGAGGAACCCCGGTTGGACAGCTATGACTTCAGGGACATGCAGGGCAGATGGACCCCATTCTGGGAACGGATGAACCTATACGCCACCGGCGGGGATCCTGACAAACCGAACTTCTACTGCCTCGACTACTTTCCCTATCCATCGGGTGCAGGGCTATCCGTCGGGCACTGCCGCAATTACATCCCGACCGATGTCATCTCCCGGAAGAAGCGCATGGCTGGAGTCAACGTGCTTCATCCCATGGGTTGGGACGCCTTCGGCCAGCCCGCGGAAGAGTACGCGATAAAGACCGGCATTCATCCCGCCGAAGTGACCAGGATCAACACGGACACCTACCGGAGGCAGATGAAGCTTTTCGAGGCCGGATACGACTGGAGCAGGGAGATCGACTCGAGCAGCCCTGAGTATTACCGCTGGACCCAGTATTTCTTCCTCCTTCTCTTCGACAGGGGGCTGGCGTACCGGAGCGATGCATTCCAGATGTACTGCCCGACATGCAGGATCGTCCTGTCAAATGAAGAGGCTGCGGGAGGGGTGTGCTGGCGATGCGGCGGAGGGGTGACAAAGAAGCGGTTCCCCCAGTGGTATTTCAGGATCACCGACTACGCCCAGAGGCTTCTTGACGATCTTGGTGACCTTGACTGGCCGGAGGGCATAAAAGCCCAGCAGAGAAACTGGATAGGCAGATCCGAGGGTGCCGAGGTGATCTTTCCGGTCGCCCTTCCGGACGGCGGCACCCTGAACATGCCTGTGTATACGACCAGGATAGACACCATCTTCGGCGCGACCTTCTGCGTCATGGCCCCCGAACACCCGGATCTTCACGCGGTGACCACCCCCGAAAACAGGGCCGCGGTCGAGGGGTATCTCAGGGCTGTTGCGACTAGAAGCGACACCGACCGACAGGCTGACACGGGACGCGACAAGACAGGCGTGTTCACCGGATCGTACGCCCTGAACCCCTTCACCGGCGTGAGGGTTCCCCTCTGGGTTGCCGACTATGTATTGGGCGGCTACGGCACTGCTGCGATCATGGCCGTCCCCGGTCACGATCAGAGGGATCACGACTTTGCAAAGAGGTTCACTCTCCCGATCGTCGAGGTCATTGCACCCGGCGGCGATCCGAGGGGAGTCGAGGATGCAGCTGTCGAGGCTGACGGCATCCTGATGAACAGCGGCGCATTCTCCGGCCTTTCCTCCGACCATGCAAGGCATGCGATGGCCGAGCACGCCGCTGCCAACGGGTTCGGCAAACCCGAGATACGGTTCAGGATAAGGGACTGGCTCGTGAGCAGGCAGAGGTACTGGGGCGCCCCGATCCCAGTCATCCATTGCAGCAGTTGCGGTGCGGTCCCTGACAGGAATCTGCCGGTACTTCTCCCCGAAGTCGACGGTTTCGAGCCGGATGATTCAGGGTTGTCGCCTCTGGCACGGGCTGCGGAATGGGTTAGGACCACCTGCCCCGTTTGCGGAGGCCCCGCCGAGAGGGAAACGAGCACCATGGCGGGTTTTGCCTGTTCCAGTTGGTATTTCCTGCGGTTCGCATCCCCGCGTGAGAAGGACAGGCCGTTCGATCCCGAGGCAGTGCGCAAATGGCTTCCCGTTGACATGTACGTGGGCGGGGCCGAGCACGCCGTGATGCACCTCATCTACGCCAGGTTCTTCACCAAGGTCATGTACGACGCAGGCATGGTGGAATTTGCCGAGCCGTTCACTTGCCTCAAGAATCAGGGCATGCTGCTCAGCTACGACCACCAGAAAATGTCCAAGAGCAAGGGCAATGTTGTCACTCCCGACGAGGTCGTGGAGAAATACGGCGCCGACGCCCTCCGGCTCTACATACTTTTCATGGGCCCATTTGAAGCCGAGCTTGAGTGGAGCGAAGAGGGGATTTCGGGAACCTACAGGTTTGTGAAGAGGGTATGGAACCTCTTCCTGCGGACGCCCGAACCCGCCGATCCCGACCCGGCACTTCAGAGGGAGATAAGGCACAACCTCGCCAAAACCGTCAGGAAGGTCACCGAGGACATAGACTCCTTCCAGTTCAACACGGCTGTTGCAGCCCTCATGGAGTTCATAAACTTCATGGCATCGCATCGTGACAATGCGGGCTCCGCCTTGAACGAGTGGAATACCGCCCGGCATGACGTGCTCGTTCTTCTTGCCCCCATGGCTCCATTCATCGCCGAAGAGCTCTGGCACAGACTGGGTTTTCCCGGCGAGACAGTACACCGGGCGGAATGGCCTTGCGTGTGTGAAGCGGACCTCCTCTCGGACACTGTCGAGATAGCGCTCCAGGTGCTGGGCAAGCTCAGGGGCAGGATGGAGGTTCCAAGCGGAGCGGACACTGAGACCCTGAGAGGAACTCGCCCTTTCCCATCCCAGGATCGTTTCGATACTTGACGGGAAGGCGCCCAGAAGGGTGATCGTCGTTCCGGGAAGCCTTGTAAACATCATTCCCTGACATCCCTTGAAAAACCCCCTCTCCGGACCGTACTTCACCGGGAGGGGGTTTCGCATGCTTGCAGTCGCCCGGGCAGTCGGGCTTGTGGGAATTGAAGCATTTCCGGTCGATGTCGAGGTCGACATGAGCCGGGGGCTTCCCAGCTTCACCATGGTGGGCCTTCCCGACAACTCCGTCAGGGAGAGTCGGGAAAGGGTTCAGGCGGCGATCGCAAACTCCGGTTTCGCCCTCCCCCCCAAAAAGCTCACGGTCAACCTGGCCCCCGCCGGGAGAAAAAAGGAGGGGCCGGCCTTCGACCTTCCAATTGCAGTGGGGCTCCTTGCGGCAGGCGGGTTCGTGAGCCCCTCGAGGGTCGAGCGGTTCGCCTACGCCGGTGAGCTCGCTCTCGATGGAAGGGTGCGTCCCGTCAGGGGAATGCTGCCCATGGCATCGGGCATTCCCGAGGGTCTGGAAGGGCTGTTCGTGCCGGCCGAAAACGCTTCCGAGGCCGCCATATCCTCGCAGGCACGGGTCATCCCGGTACGGTCCCTCTCTGATGTGGCAAACTGGCTTCAGGGCGCGGAAGGGCTATTCCCCGAACCCGAGACACCCGGTTTGTCCGACCCGCCGGTCTACAGGGTTG
Source organism: Candidatus Fermentibacterota bacterium (assembly GCA_963845085.1). Taxonomy (GTDB): domain Bacteria; phylum Fermentibacterota; class Fermentibacteria; order Fermentibacterales; family JCC-6; genus UBA6080. The sequence goes on along the minus strand of CAWJQI010000005.1, from coordinate 638,403 downwards.
ACTTCGCCGAAGTGCATGGCCAGCTGCAGGCCCGAAGGGCGATGGAAATAGCTGCCGCCGGGGGGCATAATCTTCTCATGATAGGCCCGCCGGGCGCCGGCAAGACCATGCTGGCACAGCGGCTTCCCACGATTCTTCCCCCTCTTTCCAAGACCGAGGCCATTGAAACCACGATGATTCACAGCGTGGCGGGCCTTCTGCCCGAGGGAATCGCGCTTGTCCGGGAACGACCCTTCCGGTCGCCCCACCACACCGTTTCCACTCCCGGCCTGATAGGGGGAGGCAGCACCCCGAAGCCGGGCGAGGTAAGCCTCGCCCACAACGGCGTTCTCTTCCTCGACGAGCTTCCCGAGTTCAACCGGAGCGCTCTCGAGGCCATGAGACAACCCATGGAATCATGCAGGGTGACCGTTTCGAGGGCCGTCACATCCACCGATTTTCCCGCACGGTTCATGCTGGTTGCCGCGATGAACCCTTGCCCGTGCGGCTACCTCACGCACCCATCCCGGGCATGCAACTGCAGCTCGGCACAGGTTCAGCGCTACCTTGCGAAAATTTCCGGTCCGCTGCTCGACAGGATCGACATCCACATCGAGGTCTCGCCGCTCGCAGGAAGGCAGCTCGGTCCCGAGGGCGAGCCCGGCGAGCCATCGCTTCCCATCAGGGAAAGGGTCGCTGCCGCAAGGGCGGTTCAGATGGAAAGGTACCGCGGCATGAAGGATGTGTTCGGAAACGCCGGAATGCCGCCATCCCTTCTGAGAAAGCACTGCTCGATCGACTCTTCCGGAAGGAAGTTGCTCGACGCGGCGGCATCCCGGTTCGGCTTCTCAGCCCGTGCCTACTGCAGGGCGCTGCGGGTGGCGCGAACCATTGCCGACCTCGGGGGCGAAGAGTGCATATCGTCGGCCCATGTGGCTGAAGCCGTTCAGTTCAGGGCGCTTGAAAGGGATTACTGGGTATAGGAAAGGGGGCGCCCGGAAAGGCGCCCCCCGAAGGGAAGCTTGATCTAGCGAAGAACCATCAGTCCGGTGTTCGCGGTGAAATCACCGGCGATCACCCTGATCCTGTAGACTCCGTTGGGAACGGGAACACCCGAAGCCCCGGTGAGGTTCCAGGCTATGCTGTGGGCGCCTGCGGGAAGTTCGCCCTGGTCGATCGTGGTTACGAGTCTGCCGCTGAGGTCATACACCTGCAGGCTTACCGTGGTTGCACCGGCAAGGCTGACCGGCACCGACACGATGGAAGCAGCCGGAGTGGGATAGGGAGTCCCGACGCTGTTCTCGAACCCGGTCACTCCCTCGGTGTCTTCCTCGATGCCAGTCCCGGAGATCGTTGCCGAACCAAGGTACGTCAGGTTGTTGTACTTCCAGGCCGTGACATACATGGTGCCCGCAGAAGCGGGTGTCGGGCTGAAGGTGGCCTGCCCGGAGGCATCGGTGGTGGCCACGAGATATACATCGGCTGTTTCAAAGCTGTCGCCCTTGAAGAGGGTGACCCTTGCCCCGCTTACAGGAGAGCCGCCGGCCGTGACCGTGACCGTGAAGCTTCCACCGCTGAAGGATGCGGGGTGACTTGCGGTGAGCTGCGCGGGAGAAACGGTCCAGAGGGGAAGCTCGGGGCAGCCGAAAAGGTTGTACTCCATTATGCACCAGTGACGGTAGACGCTTGCGGGCGGGCAGATGGAGTAGCGGCCCATGAAGTGCATTCCGCCAAGCGTCGTCTGACCGCTTATGAAGTGCGCGTAATAGATCTTCTGGCAAAGAACCTCGCTGTCGCCGTTGCCCGGGCTGCCGGGGTTGCCCCAGCCGTATCGGGCGCAGGCGCCGCCGAAGCCGCCGCCGTTGGGGTTGGCGGTCCAGGCGTCGAGCATGCACTCATTGCCGTCGAGGTGGCCGATGAGGCAGCTGATGCTGTTCCAGATCGCGGGAAGTCCGCCCGAGGAGATGTTCGTAAGGTTCAATATGTCGGAGTTCGTGAAATTGCCGTTCGGAACACCGAACAGCGTCACATTGCCGTGCGCAGCCACGTAGACATGGTGGGGGCCGTTGTTGAACATCGTGTTGGTGGCGGACCAGTTGTTGGTGCCGTTGGACTCGTATCGCTTGTCCTGGCTCCAGCCTGCGGGAATGTAGGTTGAGATTATCTCGGCGCCGGCGCTTCCGTAGCATCCGGGCCAGAGCATCGAAGTGCTGTAGCCGATGCGCATTTCACGGGCGCCAGTGGTGGGATCGTCGGAGAGGGAGACCTGCTCGTACGCGAGAACCTTGTTGACGAACACAGTGGCCTCGGCCGTGGAGTTTACGCTGGCACGACCCGTGAGAATGGCGGGGTAATAGCTCATGGCGTCTATGTTGTACTCGCCGTAAACGTTGTTGTTGTTCGAATCCCAGCGGTCGACGCCCGGTGCGGTGTCGTTGAGATCAGACCAGTAGTAGTCCACGGGTGGATATTCGGTCTCGCCGCCGGCGCTGATCTTCACGTCACGTCCGGCGATCTTGTCATCGTCGCCGAATATCAGGGCGAACTCAACACCGTTGTCGCGGGCTTCATGAAGGAAGATGCGGATTTCCTGCTGGAGGTCATCACCCGTGTACTGGGCCTGGATGTCGGTCGTTGTGATCACCGTGGCCGGGATGCCCTTGCGTGTCTTCCAGTTCGCAAGGGTGTTGGCGGCGGCAAGGTAGTCAGGGTGGGTGATTATCACGTACTCGCCGAAGGTGAGGTCGCGGCTGTCAACAATTGCCGCCCCGCTTGGCTGGACGCCTTCGGGATTCACGACGAGGTTCCTCACCATTTCGGAGGTGCGCTCCTCGCTCTGGGCGCTTCTGACCTGAACTGTTCTCATGGTGGGGTCTGAAACGTACTCGACCCGAAGGGTAAGGCTTTCAAGAACCTCGATGGTGCCGTCGGCGGGGTTCCACCTCACGGGGTACACCGAAACGGTGGCAACGGGGAAGCCAACCACCACGCCGGACCCTTCAAGCCTTGCCATGGTGCCCGGGAATGTTGTGCCGGAGTTGTAGATGGCGGGATCGGGCCTCGGCATCGGAATGGAGGAAGCGTCCATCAGACTGAGGGGCACCTGCTCGATTGCCGGGAGGATGTCGAACCTGCCCCGCAAGGGCCGGTATTCGGCATCGATCACGCTTATAGAGACGGCGCGGCTTTCGGGAGGAAGTGCGACATGCGCGGGAAGCACGGGAAGGGACGGAGCCCCGATCGTTGCGATGGGATAGGTTTCAGGGGAAGTGATGGTCGTGTAGCCGGCATAATCCGTCATGGTGACGGATGCGCCGTCGAATGGGATTGCCACCGTTATCTCCCCGGCAAATGCGGCTGTCGAGGCCAGAACGATGAAAAAAAGTGCTTTCATGCTCAATTCGTTCCTCCGTTTCCTTCATGAGTTCCCGAAACTGAATTCTCCATTGCACTATCCGTTGGGGAAAGCAACGGTTCCCCCGACGGGAATCACCTCAATGACGGTGCGGCTTCGAGAAGTGAAGCCGCGGCATTCCTGACCGACAGGGAATCCCAGGTTGTGATGCCGGCAGACCAGGACGGGGCATCGCCGTCGGAAAACAGGTAAAGGGCTGTAGCGTCGGATGCCACGAACCACGAGTACCCGAGAAAGTCTTCCGCCATCACTGCCTGTTCGCGCGGGGTCATCGGGCCAAGGTTCAGGGGATCGCCTGCGAACGAACAGCCGCTCTCCTCGAGGGGGAGCAGGAGTCGAAGAAAGTACCGCGCCAGGGCAAGGCCGTTGTCTCCGGGGAAGATCGCCACGCCCAGGGCAATGGTTTCCTGACGGGCGGCCTCAAGACCGGCCCAGTTCACGCCGGTATCCTCGATCGTGGAGTCAGCTGCAGAAGACTCGGCTTCGGGGGTCTGCGAATCGTTTATCGCGTCCCAGATCAGAATGCCCGCAACACCAACCGCAGCTCCGATTGCCAGCCAGCCTTCAAAGCTTGCGCCATCGGCCGACCCGGATGAGCCGCCGCCAGATCCGACAGGGGAACCCTGTGCCGCGGCAGGGAACAGAAGCGCGGCAAGTATCAGGGCTGAAAGGCTTCTCACTGCTCTTCCGTTTTGTACTCGGACTGGATCCTGTCCTGCACCTCTCTCGGAACCGGGTCGTAGTGGCTGAACTCCTGGGTGAAGCTGCCCCTGGCCTGTGTCAGAGAGCGAAGAGTGCTCGTGTACTGGTAGAGCTCAGCCTCGGGAACAAGGGCCTTTATGACCTGGAAGGACCCCTGGCCCTGCATTCCCTGGATCTTTCCGCGGCGGGAGTTCAGGTCGCCCATCACATCACCCATGAACTCGTCGGGAACCGTCACTTCGAGTGCCATGATCGGTTCGAGAAGGGTGGGTCCGGCCTGCATCATTACTTCCTGGAAACACTTGCTCGAGGCGAGCTTGAAGGCCATGTCGGAGGAGTCGACGGAGTGCGAACTTCCGTCAAAAACCACAGCCTTTATGTCCACGACGCGGCTGCCCGAGACCGGGCCCTTGTGGAGGGTTTCAAGAACGCCCTTTTCCACCGCCGGGATGAACTTGGTGGGAACCGTGCCGCCCACCACCTCGCTTGCGAACTCAAACCCGGTACCCCTGGGGAGGGGGTCGAGCCGAAGGTAGACGTGTCCGTACTGGCCTCTGCCCCCGGACTGCTTCTTGTGTTTGTAGCTGCCCTGTGCGCTTCTGGAGATGGTTTCGTGGTAGGCTATCCTGGGCTTGAAGATTTCGGCATCCACACCCGTGAGATCCTTCAGGCGGCTGAGCATCGTGTTCAGATGGAGCTCACCCATGCCGCTCACGGTGGTCTGGTTGATGTCGGGCTCCATTCGGGAGATGAAGGTGGGGTCCATGGCTGCGAGCTTGTTCAGGCCGACGCCCATCTTGTCCTCCTCGCCGCGTTTCTTGGGGGCGATGGCGGCGCGGTAGACGGGGTTGGGGAATACGATCGGCGCAAGCGTGATCCCGGCTGCCCTGTCGGCCAGAGTGTCGTTGGTGGAGGTGTTCTTGAGCTTGGCGACGGCAAGGATGTCGCCGCACACCATGGAGGAGGCGTCGATCCTGTTGGGGCCGTGCATGTAGTAGTAGTTGCCGAGCCTTTCGCCAGAGTTCTTCTCCATGTTGTGCATTTCCTTGGAACCTTCGAGCGAGCCGCTTGCAACCCTGATGTAGACCATTTCGCCGACATGTTTGTCGAGCTTTGTGCTGAATGCCCTGGCCACGAATGGACCCTTGGGGTTCGGTGCGACAATGTTTCCGGAAAGGGCCTTCATGCCGGTGGACTCAAGCGCGTTGGGTATGCAGTCGACTATGCCGTCGAGCAGGTGCTCTTCTCCTGATGCAGGGTTTGCGACACCCGCGAACAGAGGGAAAAGACCGCGGTTCCTGACGGCTGCCCTGATCCCGCGGGAAAGCTCGTCGGCCGTCAGCGTGTCGTTTGCGAAGTACTGCTCCATAAGCTCTTCGTCGGCTTCGGCAGCCTGCTCCATGAGCTCGGCCATGTACTCGTCAATCTTTTCAGCAGCTGAGGCCGGAACGGGGATCTCTTTGCCCTTCAGGTCGAATGCCTTGCCGGTCAACAGGTTGACAAGACCCTTGCAGCCATCGCCTTCCATGATGGGAAAGACGAACGGTATTACAGCCTTTGAAAGCATCTCCCGAGCCTGGCTAAGGGCACGCTCGAAGTCGGCGTTGTCACGGTCGACCCTGTTCACCCAGAGGAGACAAGGGGTTTCGAGTTCTTCGGCGTACTTCCAGGTCTTGTAGGTGCCCACCTCGACGCCGTCGGTGCAGTCAAGAACCAGAAGGGCTCCGTCGGATGCGCTGATAGCAGCGATCGTGTCGCCGTGGAAGTCGGCGAGCCCCGGGGTGTCGATCAGGTTTATCTTCGAATCCCTCCACTCGCAGATGCCGATGGTGGAGGTGAGGCTGTGCTTCTTGTCGCGGCTTTCCGCTGTGTAGTCGAACAGGCTGGTTCCATCGTCAACGCTGCCCTGTCGTTCAGCTCCTCCGGAGAGGAAGACAAGCGAGTCGCACAGGCTTGTCTTGCCAACGGATCCGTGGCCGCATACTGCGATGGTGCGAAGCTTGTCGGGGGTGTAGGTTTTCATTGGGCACTCCTGATTTTAGCATGGGTATCTATAAGTAAAATATTATTACCGCTTTCGTAACGAGAACACAATATTACCGCTTCACCGGGATGGCTGTCAACGCCATCCCGATTCGTCGATCAGGACAACCGCGGAGTGGGTGATGAACGGTTTTCTGCAGAGTCTTCCCGTGGCCGGTGCCATTGCGGCGGGGGCCTATATTCTCCTTCGGGTTTTCCGGGAGCTGTCCAGCGGGCCGAGCAGACGTGAGGCCTACAGGATGATGGAGGAAGAGTACAACAAGAAGCGCATCACCGGCAGAAATACGCCGAAATGCCCTCTTTGCGGTGGATACACCGAGAAGGTTCCGTACAGGTTCATCAGTGTCTGGAGATGCATCCGGTATCCGGAATGCCGTGGATTTGTAAAGGCGAAGCGGGGCGCACCCCGTTTCAGATAGCAACCGATCCGATCAATGGAAACTGGAGTGGCTGATGTGAAACAGGATGGCAGAATTGCCTCTCACCCCATTCTGTCCTCCCCCGGGGGGAAGTGGGTTCGATTCTTGTTCAACGGCGCCGAACACCTGGGCCTTGCGGGGGAGATGGTTTCCTCCGCCGTGTTCGCCGCGGGGGAAAGGGTATTCGGTCATCATCACAAGGATGGTTCTCCGCAAGGGCTTTTCTGCGCCAATGGCCAGTGCTCCCAGTGCACCCTTGTGATTGACGGGGTGGCACGGAAGAGCTGCATCACCCCCCTTTCGGAGGGGATGCGCGTTGAGACGCTTGAAGGACTCCCCGGGCTCGGGCTTCAGCCCCACACCGTATTCAAGGCGCCTTTTTCCCTTGAAACCGATGTTCTGGTGGTGGGCGCCGGTCCCGCCGGGATGGCGGCGGCCGATGAGATGGGTTCGGCCGGGCTTCGGGTTCTGGTGGTTGACGACAAGGACCGTCCCGGCGGAAAACTCGTCCTTCAGACCCACAAGTTCTTCGGTTCGGTTTCCGACTGCAACGCGGGTACCCGGGGCGTGAGGATCGCCGAAATGCTCGCCGAAAACCTTGCCGCCCGCCCCACGGTCGACCTGTGGCTGAACTCGACCGTCCTCGCCGTATTCAGTGACGGCGTGGTGGGGATACAGAGACCGGACGGGTATGCCATGGTGAAGCCGAAAAGGCTTCTTGTGGCAGCGGGAGCACGTGAAAAATCACTTCCGTTCCCCGGATGCACACTGCCGGGGGTTTTCGGAGCCGGCGCCTTCCAGACCCTGGTCAACCGTGACCTTGTAAGATGCAGCGAGCGCATCTTCATCCTCGGCGGGGGGAACGTGGGGTTGATCGGTGCGTACCACGCCCTTCAGGCCGGGATGACGGTTGTCGGCATCGCTGAAGGTGCACAGCGTTGCGGCGGCTACAAAGTACATGCCGACAAGATCAGGCGGATGGGCGTTCCGATATACACGGGCCACTCCGTGCTCTCGGCCCACGGCACGGAAAGGCTTGAAGCCGTTACACTTTGTGCGGTCGACAGGCAGTTCCGCTGCATCCCCGGAACCGAAAAGAGTTTCGCAGTCGATACCCTGCTCGTGGCCGTGGGGCTCAACCCTGTGAACGAATTCCACGGCAGGGCAGCCGGTTTCGGGATGAACTCGAGGCTTGCGGGAGATGCCGAGGAGATAGCCGAAGCCAGCGCCGCGATGTTCAGCGGGAGAATACGCGGCCGGGAGATTGCGTGCGAGCTTTCCGCCGGAACTTCGTCCTGTCCGGTGGACTGGTCTGACAAGGCTGCGGTTCTTAAAAGCCCTGGCGGCGAGGTGTTCCCCTATTCCCCTCCCGAGCGCCGGGAAGGCGTCTTCCCTGTTCTGCACTGCACGCAGGAGATTCCCTGCAACCCGTGCATGACCTCATGTCCCAAAGACCTGATAGGAACCTCCGGCCACCCCATACTGGGCATCCCCGATTATTCGGAGGGCTGTGTGGGCTGCAGAAAATGCGTCTCGATCTGTCCCGGCCTCGCCATCACGATGGTTGATTTCAGAAAGAGCGGGTCTCTGCCCACGGTGACCGTTCCGTGGGAGTTCGACGCCGGCATGTTCGACACTGGTGAAACCGTCGAGATCACTGACTGGGAGGGCGTGACGCTGGGAACCGGAACGGTTCTCGGCGTAAAGCCGGCGCCGGGATTTCCGGGCACGAGGCTTCTGGATGTTGAAGTCGGTGCAGCGGTCGCGTGCAGAGTCGCCGGCGTCAGGGTCCAGGCCGCCTGCGAAACCGCGCCCCTCGACAAACCGCTCGAATCACTCTTGCCCGACGACGCTGTTGTCTGCAGATGCGAGAGGGTGTCGGCCGGGGAGATCCGCGCTCTCCTCCGGAGCGGGATCCGGGACATGAACCAGCTGAAGGCGCTTACCAGGGCGGGTTTCGGCGCATGCGGCGGGAAGACGTGCAAAACTCTGATCGAATCTGTGATCCGCTCCGAGGGTATTTCTCCCGAGGAAGTGACCGGTTTCACCGAGAGACCCCTGTTCACAGAAGTTGAACTCGGCTTTTTTGCATCCGCGGTGGAGGAGATACGATGAACGCCGATGTCATTGTCGTCGGGGCCGGAAGCGCAGGAACGCCCCTTGCGATGTACCTTGCCGAGGCGGGCGTGAAAACACTTGTTGTCGACTGCGGGGCATCGGCAGGTCAGGGCAACAACAAATGCGCCATCGGAGGCATCCGGGCCACCCATGGCGATCCGGCGAAAGTCGCCCTCTGCCTTGATTCACTCGAAGTTTTTCGCACCTGGGAGGAAAAAAGGGGCTCGTCCATCGGCTGGCACCAGGGGGGGTACTCCTTCGTGGCCTACACCGAAGAGATAGCGCGCTCCCTGCGCGACATGATACCGGGGCAGAAGAGCGCAGGGCTGTGCATTGACTGGTACGATGCGGATTTCATCCGGGATCTCGTGCCTGGGATCAACCCGGACGGGCTTCTCGGAGGCACTTTCTCCCCCGGAGACGGCAGCGCCAGTCCCATGAAGAGCTGCTATGCGTTCCACGACTGCGCGCTCCGAAGCGGAGCTACCTTTCTCTTCCGGGAAAGGGTTGTCGGCATTGAGGAGCGAAGCGGCACATTCACCGTCAGAACAACCTCGGGCTCGCACCAGGCGCCCGCGATCGTGAACTGCGCGGGCTCGTACGCCAGGGAGGTGGGCGCCATGCTGGGCCTCGACCTGCCCGTGACGCCCGACAGCCATGAGGCTGGCATCACGGAACCCGTCCAGCGCTTCTTTCACCCCATGGTGGTGGACCTGAGGCGTGTTCCGGGTTCTTCGAACTACTACTTCTACCAGTACGATTCGGGCCAGGTCGTTTTCTGCATCTCGCCCGACCCACCGATCACAGGCACCGACCGCCGCGAGACCTCGGTCTTCCTTCCGCAGGTGGCCACGAGAATGCTTGACCTCTGGCCGCGGTTGTCCGATTTGAAGGTCCGCCGTACCTGGAGGGGCTGCTACCCCCAGACACCGGACGGTTCGCCCATTCTTGGTCAGGTCGGCCCGGAGGGGAGTTATGTCGCGGTCGGAATGTGCGGGCAGGGCTTCATGCTGGGCCCGGGTGTCGGCTCATGCATGTCGAGGCTTGTCACGGGCTGCTCCACCAAGACCGATCTCATGGTGCTAAGTGCGATGAGGGCCGACCGGGGGTTCGTCAGCACGGAAGCTCTGAAGTGATTTAAAGGGAGATGAGCACCCCGGCCACGAGGGCCATGGCGATTCCAGCGTAGTTGAGGGGCGAGAGCCTTTCCCTCAGAAAGAGCACTCCGAACGCAACCGCGAAAATGGGGTAGAGTGCGCTGATGGCGGTCGAGGTGCTTACCGGCCCGAGGGACAGTGCCTTCTGAAAGAAAACCACCGCCAGCCCGCCCAGTATCCCCGCTGCAACGGCTATCAGCACGCCGGTGGTTTCAACCCCTCTGAGGCTTTTCCCAAGACCGGTAAAGATCACCACGGTCGTTGTCACCGAGGCGATGGTGTAGATCATCACCGACGGCCAGTGACCTATCCGCTGTGCCGAGAGCTTGATGAGGATGGCCCATACTCCCCAGAGAGTTGTTGCGGCAAGGCTGTAAACAATGTGCTTCTGCATGTCATCACCTCCGGAACGCCGGAACATTGCCTTTTGCAGCGGCTGCGCGCAAGCACTGCAACAAGCGGGGCTGAGGCTTTCTGCCGGAATCGTGCGGAGGTATAATCATTGCATCGCAACAATTCGTGAAACCTTCCGACAGGAGGACCGTACCAGTGAAGCACCTTTGTATAGTGATCCTGCTTGCCCTTTCCGGCGGCCTGTTTGCAGAGATGTCGGTATGCGGCACCGAGGAGCTCATGCCCATCGGTTTCACCGAGGCCGAGCTCGCAAAGCTTCCCATGACGGGCGGAAGGTTCGTGCCTACAACCCCTCCCCCCGCAGGCGTCCGTAACCCGGGCGAGTTCGAGACCTCCACCGGCATCATGGTCAGATGGCCTCTCGGAGTTCCCTACAGCTTCCTGGTCGATGTCTCGAACACTTCCTACCTCTGGGTGATTGTCTCCAGCACCCAGCAGGCGGCTGCCCAGAGCGGCCTTCAGAACGCCGGTGTGAACATGGCCAACACGGGCTACATCATCGCCCCCACGAACTCCATCTGGGTGAGGGATTACGGTCCCTGGTTCATCACCCTCGCAGACGGTACACAGGGCATATTCAACTACGAGTACAACCGGCCGGACCGGCCGCAGGACAACCTGATACCGATAGTGATCGGCGAAGCCTGGGGAATACCCGTCTACTCCTCCTCAATCATCCACACCGGCGGCAACTACATGTCGGGCGGCCTCGGGGAATCCATGTCCACAAACCTGGTCTACGATGAGAATGACGAGCCAGATTCATGGGTCGATCAGCAGATGTACGACTACCTCGGCGTCTCCACCTACAGCACGTTTCCCGATCCCCAGCAGAGCTACATCAACCACATCGACTGCTGGTCCAAGATCCTCTCGCCCGACCGGATAATGGTCCTGCAGGTTCCCCCCTCCAACCCCGACTATGCCGCCCTTGAAGCAACAGCCGACCTTATTTCCACGATGGACTGCCCGTACGGTTACCCGTGGCAGGTCTACAGGGTCTATTCCGGCGGCACCGAGGGTTATGTGAACGGCCTTCTTCACAACGACATCTACTACATGCCGATCTGGAACAGCGGAAACGACGGCCCTGCTGTCACCGCCTTCCAGCAGGCCCTGCCGGGCTACACCGTTGAAACCGTTTACTACTCGGGGTTCTCCAACACCGACGCGCTGCACTGCAGATCAAGGAACGTGATGGACCGCTATGACCTGTGGGTGAACCACACCCCGGTGAACCAGTCGCAGGGAACCGGCCCCGTGACCATCGAGGCATTCATCAGGACGCATCCCGACAACACCCTCACGGGTCACGACCTTCACTACCGCACAGGCGGTTCGGGCAGCTTCACAACGGCCGCCATGAGCGGTCTCGGCGCGAACATCTATTCGGCGCAGATCCCCGGCTTTCCCGCGGGAACAGCGGTCCAGTACTACATCACCGCCTCCGACGACTCGGGCCGTTCCGAATCCCATCCCCTCCATGCGCCCGCAACCTGGTTCAACAGCTACACCACGGGCGGTACCGGAATATCCAACCTCGACAACCCGGTTGCCGGAGTCACCATGCTTTCCCCAAACCCGTTCAGCTCGGCCATGGTGTTTTCAACCGACGGGCGCCCCGGATCCCTCAGGGTGTTCGATGCCGCAGGCAGGATGGTCCACCGGACCGAATCGTCGGGCGAAGCACCCCTCCAGTGGGCTCCTTCATCGGCTGATCCAAACGGTGTCTACTTCGCCGTTCTCGAGTTCGACGGGAACGTTTCGTCAAGGGCGCTTGTCTACCTCGGGAGCCGCTGATAATGGCAGGGGCTGTTCTCGTCACCCTGGTTCTTGCGGCTCTGCTTCCGGCCGGTACCCTGACCGTCGTTAACAGCACCTCAGGATGGGTGCTTGCGTCGGTCTACATGAGGCCTGCCGGCATGGAAGGGGCGGAATGGGGTCCCGACCTCCTTGGCGAAGAGGGTTTCATCGGGATCGGTGAGACCTGGAGCTGCGAGGTGGAACCCGGGGCGTACGACATCAGAATCGAGGACTCCGACGGCGACGGCTATCAGAAATTCGATGTTACCGTGGGGGAACGTTTCAGGTGGAAGGTGACACTTCCGGACATGAACGACCCCCTGGATGCCGTAGATCCTGCCTACACCTGGGGCGGTTGAAGCTAGACAAGCCTTCAGGTGAAGGCTTCAGAGGGTGACCAGCCGGTATTCCCTGCTTCCAAGGCCGATCTTTTCGCCGGTCTCAAGCGCTTTTGTCCCGGTAATACCGGGCCTCAGCGCCTTGAACTTGTCCTCTCCTGCAGGGCAGGATACCGGCGATCCCTCAATGGTTTCCGCGGAGGTCACCAGATCGAGCGAGGCCTGGTCTATGGCCACGGGATCGAGTGATGCCAGAACGCCGATGTCTGCGACAATGGGGTTTCCGCCGCATCTCAGGCAGTCGCAGTCGGGCGTTACGTTAAGAAGGAAGTTAACGAAACAGCGCACCTTGACGCTAAGGGTCACGGCGAGCGCGTACTCGGTCATCCTCCTGATGAACTCGCCCGATTCCTGATTCCAGTCAACGCCGATTGCACCCGAAGGACAGCGCTGCAGGCATTCGCCGCAGCCCGTACAGCGCGAGGCGTTCAGATGAGCGCAGCCCTCCTCCAGGGAGAGCGCACTCGATCCGCAGTACTCGATGCAGGTCCCGCACCCGGTGCAGTACTTCTCCCTGACCCTCGGCTTGACCGATGAGTGCTGGAAAAGCTTCCCGCCCCTCGATGCGAACCCCATGCCGAGGTTCTTGATCGCTCCGCCGAACCCGGCCAGCAGGTGACCCTTGAAGTGACTCATCACGACGGCTGCATCAGTCTCGGCAAGGATTGCCGCAAGCCGGGCGTTCCGGGTCTCGCACCAGCTGGGAAGGTCAACCTTTATCTCGCTTGTTCCCCGCAGGCCGTCTGCCACAATGAAGGGCGGAAGCCCTGGCATGTAGAAACCGTGCTGTTGCGCCAGCAGGTGGTAATCGGGTGCCGACATCCTTTTGCCCCCGTAGAGGACAGTCGTGTCGGTAAGAAATGTCCTTCCGACGGGAAGCTCGAGGGCGCCCACCGCCTGCGCGATGATTGATGCGGGAATGAAGGTGGTGTTCCCATCCTCTCCGGGATGGATCTTCACCGCCACGAGGTTTGTGCCCTTCTGTGGAACCACCGGTACAAAGTGGGAAAGCAGCTTCCTGAATCCGGAAGGATTCATGCCGCCTGCGGGAAGGTAATACACGTCGGCCATGACCACCGCCTTTCAAGGGTGTCAATATAACCAATGGCCCCGCTTTGCTTGCATGGGCATCCCTTACGAAGTATTCTTTGCGCATGAGCAGCCTTGTTTGGGTGGAACTGGAAGCCGGCGCCGCTGATCACAACCTGCGGGAGATCAGGCGCTGTCATGGGTTCAAAGGCATTCACTGCGCAGTTGTGAAGAGCAACGCCTACGGCCATGGTATCGCCGAGATCCGTGCGCTTGTGACCGAGGCCCAATGGCTTGCGGTGAACTCACTTGACGAGGGGCTTGAACTGAGGGCCCTCGGAGAGACACGCCCGGTGCTGCTTCTGGGCCATGTCGAACTCTCAAGGCTTTCCGAAGCCCGCGATGCGGAATTGCGGCTCCTGGTGTACAACCGGGAGACTCTTAGAGCCATCGGAATGCTTCCCCCTTCAGCAAGGAAGCTCATCCTTCACCTTCACCTGGAAACGGGAACATGGCGTCAGGGCGTTCTTCCCGAACACGCCTGCGATTTTGCACGCGAGATTAAAAGCATCCCGGGCGTCTGCCTTGAAGGCCTGAGCACCCATTTCGCCAACATTGAGGACACGCTCGAGCACAACTATGCCCGGATGCAGATGGAAACCTTTGAGGGTGTTTGCCGTGACCTTTCTGCCATCGGAATCGAGCCCCCGGTAAAACACACTGCCTGCACCGCCGCGGCGATCCTTTTCGAACGGACGCATTTCAGCATGCTGCGGACAGGCATCGGGGTCTACGGCCTGTGGCCCTCGAGGGAAACGAGGCTTTCCGCTGAAACCGCCGGCCTTCCAATCCCCGACCTCAGGCCGGTCATGACCTGGAAAACACGGGTGGTGCAGGTGAAGGATGTGCCCAGGGGGTGCTACATCGGATACGGCTGCACATACCGGACCACCAGACCAACAGTTATTGCGGTCCTTCCTGTCGGCTACGCCGACGGTTACAGGAGGGCGGCGGGAAACGTGGGGTGGGTGCTGGTGGGGGGAATGCGGGCGCCGGTAATTGGAAGGGTCTGCATGAACCTAATCATGGTCGATGTCACCGACATTCCTCAGGTGCATGTCGAAGACGAGGTGATCCTGATCGGAGCCTCCGGCGACGAGACCATTTCGGCCGAACTCATGGCTTCGTGGTGCGGAACGATCAACTACGAGATAGTCACCGGCGTGTCCCCCCTTCTGCCCAGACGGGTCGTCGGGGACGGGGCATGAACTTCAGAGTAGTTGGCTGCGAGGGTTCCCGGCTCGAAGAGAGCAGGCTTGTCACGATGCTTCTCGGGCACAGGGTGATGCTGGATGCGGGCAGCGCATGCAGCGTTCCTCCCCGTATCCAGGACGGTCTGGACATGGTTCTGCTCACGCATGCACACCTTGATCACCTTCTGGAACTCGGCTTTCTGCTCGACAACGTTACCGGTTTCAGAAAGCGGCCGCTCAAGGTCATGGGCAGCCGCGCATGCCTTGCAACGATCAGGGAACATTACATGAACGACAGGCTCTGGCCGGATTTCAGCCGCATCCAGTCGGGCGGTCTGCCCGTGCTTTCCTACTGCGAGATGCCCGATCTGGAATGGTTCGAGCTTCCGGGCGGCATCATGGCCATGGCCGTGCCGGTAAACCACCCCGCGGGGGCCAGGGGCTTCATCTTCCGTTCCGGCAGTTCGGCCATGGTCTACAGCGGCGATACGGGTCCAACTGAAGACCTCTGGAGGATAGCCCGCGGGATTCCCGAGCTGTCGATGGCATGGGTGGAGTGCTCGTTTCCGGACAGGCTCAGAGACCTCGCAATCGCAAGCGACCACCTCTGCCCGAGCCTTGCAAGGGATCAGATGACCCTTCTCGGCAGACCCGACGTTCAGAGATACGCTTTTCACCTCAAGAAAAGGCTTCGGGAGGAGACTCTGGCCGAACTGGGAACCGACTTCCACATTCCCGCCAACGGCGATTCATTTCTTCTCGGAGGACGGTGAACCTTTCGCAGCTCTCGGGCAGGCGGGTCTGCCTTCTCTCCCACTGTGCCGCGGTGGGAGCAGACCTGCGGTCGACTGCGGGCCTTCTGAAGGAAGCAGGCATCCTCAACTCGGTTCTGGGCCCCCAGCATGGTTTCTGGGCCGAAACCCAGGACAACATGATCGAGTGGGAGGGTTTTCCGCATCCGGGGCTGGGAGTGCCGCTGCACAGCCTCTACGGTGCCACAAGGGTACCGACCGCAGCCATGCTCGAGGGCTCCGACGCCCTGCTCGCTGACATAATCGATGTTGGAAGCCGTTACTACACTTACGTCTATTCAATGGCACTCACGATGAGGAAGTGCGCTGAGACCGGCATTCCGGTCTTTGTTGTGAACAGAAGGAACCCTCTTGGAAATACCCTGGTCGAAGGTCCGCTACTGGACACGGCCTTTGCCAGTTTTGTCGGCATGTACCCCATCCCCGTGCGGCACGGGCTGTCGCTGGGCGAATTGGCAAGGCTTTTTGCGAGGATCGACGGCCTTCCAGAGCCCGGGCTTATCGAGCCCGACCCGAGCCCCTGGGTGATGCCCAGCCCCAACATGCCCACAAGGGATACAGCCCTTGTCTACCCGGGGATGTGCCTTCTGGAAGCAACGAACCTTTCGGAAGGCAGGGGGACGACACGCCCGTTCGAGATATTCGGGGCTCCCTGGCTGGATCCGTGGAAGCTCGTGGAAGCCCTGGAGGGCACTCCGTTCATGAGCGGTGCGCGCCTGCGTCCCCTTTACTTCATCCCGACCTTCAACAAGCATTCGGGGCGCAAATGCGGCGGTGCGCAGCTGCACGTTGTGGATCCTGCACGGTTCAGGCCGTTCCTCGCGGCCCTTGGAATACTCGAGTACTGCTTCAGACTGAAGGAGACCCGCTGGAACCCGCCCCCGTACGAGTACGAGTACGAGAGGATGCCGATCGACATCCTCGCGGGCGGCGTTCATGTCAGGGAATTCATCACATCCCATGACAAGGGCGCGCTTGAAGGCCTTTCGGTCACACCGCTTCCCTTGTACCGCTGCATGCTCGAAGGTGTTGTCGATGACCCGACGAGATTCGGGAACTGAGCTTTCCCCTTCGGTCGATTATATATTCCCGCGTCATTACAACAACGATGGGATCATTCGGTGCGAATAGCGGTGTTAAGCGATATCCACGGCAACCTCCCCGGCCTTGAAGCGGCCTTTCGAACCATGGCTGTCCACTCTCCCGACATGACGATATGCCTTGGTGATCTGGTCCAGTACGGACCCGCTCCGGGGCAGGTCATAAGCTTCCTGCGCTCCCACGGGATTGAGACCGTGCAGGGCAACTGCGACAGGGCGGTGGGCCGCGGCAGAAAAGACTCCGGAGATGATTTCGAGAACCCTCACTGGAGAAGGCTGGCTCAGGAATCCCTTGTCTGGACATCTGACAACCTTTCGCCGGAAGCTCTTGGCTACCTCAGGAGCCTGCCGGACAGCAGGCGCTTCCTTCTTGACAGACAGAGCGCCCTCTTCGTACACGGACTCCCCGGGCGGCTCGCCGAGGGTCTTCAGGCCGACACCGCTCACGAAGTTTACGACCTTGTGCTCAGGCGGAACGACTGCCGCGTTCTTGCATGCGGCCACACCCACGTGCCGATGATCGTCAGAAGGCCGGGCGGGCTGATCGTCAATCCTGGAAGCATCGGCGGGGGAACCAGACCCGGCGGCGGAACCTTTGCGGTTCTCGACATTGTTGAAGGCGTCGAGCCCGAAGTCGAGATCGTCAGGTTCGACTATGACGTTCGGGCTCTCGAGGCATTCCATATCGAGTCCGGTCTCCCCGGCATATTCTTTCACTGTGCGAGGCTTGGACGTGACCCGCGGGGACCCTGGCACACCGAAGACCCTTACTGCAGACAGGAATGGGCATTGCTTTCCGTGCCCTGAAGCGGACTGGAGGCACGAATTGAACATTCTGGGCATTTCTGCATTCTACCATGACTCGGCAGCCTGTCTGGTGCGCGATGGTGCGATCATCGCCGCCGCGCAGGAGGAACGCTTCACCCGAAGGAAGCACGACAGCGGTTTCCCAGGAAATGCCGTCGCCTTCTGCCTGTCCGCAGGAGGCATCACTCCTGCGGATCTCGATGCGGTTGCCTTCTATGACAAACCATTCCTGACGTTCGAACGGCTTCTCGAGACCTACCTTTCGTTCGCCCCGGCCGGGCTTCCTTCCTTCCTGAAGTCCATGCCGGTCTGGCTGAAACGGAAGCTGTGGATGGGCGATGAGATCAGAAGGAACCTCGCATGGGATGGAAAAGTCCTCTTTCCCGAGCATCACCAGTCCCATGCAGCGAGCGCGTTCTTCCCATCCCCGTTTCGCGAGGCCGCGATCCTCACGCTCGACGGGGTGGGTGAATGGGCAACCGGCACATGGGGGACCGGCCGGGACAACAGGATCGACCTCCACGGTGAACTCAGATTTCCTCACAGCCTGGGGCTTCTGTACAGCGCATTCACGTATTTCACGGGTTTCAGGGTCAACTCCGGCGAATACAAGCTGATGGGGCTCGCCCCTTACGGCAGGCCGGTCCACCGTGACCTGATCCTCGAACGGATCGTTGATCTCAGGCCCGACGGCAGTTTCAGGCTGAACATGAAGTATTTCAACTATTGCCAGGGCCTCACAATGACATCCCGCAGTTTCAACGAGCTGTTCGGAAGCACTCCGAGAAAGCCCGAAACCCCTGTCAGAAGGCTGGACATGGACCTGGCGGCCTCGATTCAGGCCGTCACCGAGGAGATTGTCCTCCGAATGGCAAGACATGTCAGAAGCATCACGGGCCAGAGGAAGCTTTGCCTTGCAGGAGGTGTAGCCCTCAACTGCGTTGCAAACGGCAAAATCCTGAAGGAAAGGATTTTTGACGGCATGTGGATACAGCCTGCCGCGGGCGACGCCGGGGGCGCGCTGGGGGCAGCGCTGTTCGCCTGGCACCAGGTTCAGGGCAACCCGAGGATTACGGACGAACTCCATGATTCCCAGAGGGGAAGCCTACTCGGTCCGCAGTGGTCAACCGATTCGATCGAGAGCTGGCTTGGCAAACAGGGGTACCCGTATGAACGGCTCGGAGACGACGATCTGTTCGACAGGGTTGCCGATGCCGTCGACAGCCAGAAGGTCGTGGGCTGGTTCGCCGGCCGGATGGAGTTCGGACCGCGCGCCCTCGGCAACCGTTCCATCCTCGGGGATGCCCGTTCCTCCTCCATGCAGCGCACGATGAATCTCAAGATCAAATTCCGGGAGGGTTTCCGGCCCTTTGCCCCGTCCGTGCTCCTTGAGAATGCTCCGGATTATTTCGATATCGAAGGCGGAAGCCCCTACATGCTGCTCACCGTTCCCGTACGGAAAGAACGGCTGCGAGGGCTTACCGACGCGGAAACAAGCCTCGAAGGGCTGGACATGCTGAAAGTGCCCCGTTCCGACCTTCCGGCCGTCACCCATGTGAACAACTCGGCGAGGATCCAGACCGTTTCCGCCGATGACAATCCCCGTTACCATTCTCTCATAGAAAGGTTCAGGGAAAGAACCGGTTACGGCGTGGTGATCAACACGAGCTTCAACGTCAGGGGCGAACCGATAGTCTGCACCCCGCAGGACGCATATCTGTGCTTCATGCGCACTGAGATGGATGTTTTGGCTCTTGAGAACTGCCTGCTCCTGAAGGAGATGCAGCCCCCGATGGATGAGAGTACGGATTGGAGAAGCATTCATGAACTCGACTGAGGCAGGGCTCAGAAGGTTCGGCATGGTGATGGCCGGCGCCCTGGCCGCCGTGGCTCTTGCAGCCGTTTTCCGCGGTCGCGGCTGGTGGCCTTTTCCAGCGGGAGTTTCCCTGATGTTCGCCCTTGTCGCCCGGCTTTCTCCCCGTATTCTGGCCCCCGTGGAATGGTTCTGGATGAAGCTTTCCGGGGTGATGGGCTTCGTTGTCACCAATGTGCTGCTGACAGTGTTCTTCTTTCTGGTGATCACACCTGCCGGGCTGTTGATGAGGCTTCTGGGAAAGGATCCCCTAAAGATCCGCAGTACAAGCTGTGATTCCTTCTGGGAAAAAATCGAACCCGACGGGCCGGGGGAACGGCCCGACAGACCGTACTAGGCTTTCATGGAAAGGGCCTTCATGGGAAAACTCGCAGAGATTTGGGGTTTCATCAGGGTCCGACGCAAGTACTGGCTGGCGCCAATCATCATAGTTCTGCTTCTGCTCGGCGTGGTGCTGGTCGCAGCGCAGGGATCAGCCCTCGCGCCGTTCATCTACGCCGTATTCTGAGAAACCCGGGATCAGGGCGTAGCTGAGTTCGCCGGTACCCCGGGCAGTCCGGGCTCTCTGAATTCCTCGGGGATCAGACATATCGGCATCCGGCTTTCCGTCGCGATCCTGTTGATCACTTCCATCCTGGGAGTTGAACAGCAGTCATGGTTCGCCATGATCCAGGAACAGCTGTGGAAAAGTCCTGTGAATGCAAGCAGAAGCATCGCAGGAAGCTGCAGTCTTGTCGGCCTTGTTCGCATGAGGTTTCTCCATGCCAGGACCGAAGGCGGCACAGCCACAGCCGCCAGAAGGTTCCAGTCAAAATAAGGCCTGAGGCCGAGGCGCCAGACGTACGCCATCAGCAGCAGGCCTGCCGTTGCGGTGATGAGAAAACGGTTGAAAGCGTCGTTCCCGATGTTACCGGTGAACAGCAGAATGAGCGGCACCCACCAGAATGGGAACAGGAGGAAAAGAACGCTCGTAACGGCGTTGTAGTACGAAATCGATGGCGTTGCAAGCATGTCGACAGTTGTCCTGCCGTCGCCCGAACCGAACAGATGGCTGTTCTCGAGGTTCCTGTAGTCCATCCCCATTGATGCGGCGATTACGAACACAAGCAGCAGAACCGTAACCATGAGCGCCATGGATACGGGAACCAGGCTGCGGGGTTTCCTTCTCCAGGCCCTGATGCAGAGAAGCAGATGTGCGGGAAGGAAGCAAAGCGCCATCACGTGCATTGAAACGGCAACAGCAAGAAAGAGCGCAGGGATCAGAATGGTGAAACGGTCCTCCAGAAATTCCCGAACCGCCCAGATGTATGCCATGCTGAAAGCCGTGATCCCCGCGTAGTGTTCCACATCCCCGAAAAACACCTGCATGAACCCGCCGGTGACCATCAGCAGAAGAAAGAAAGGCCATCTCGTTCCCGATTCACGGTTGGAAAGCAGCATCGCGAACAGTATGAAAACACCGCCCATGGCCGAGGAAAAGGCAGCGTACGCATCGAACGGCGTGAAAAGGGCCGGATCGCCGAACGTGTTCCAGATGGATTGCACGGAAATTCCCGAGAGCATCTCGTCGAAACGGACCCGGAAGGTGCCGTTCGAGAGGCAGAATGAATTCTCGAGCCCGTCGTCGTTCACGAACCCGTTTCCAAGGGTGGTAAAGAGAAGCAGGGCAACCGTGGTCACCAGCAGTGAGCCCGCGAGCACCCGGGAACGGGGAACAGGCTGCTGCGCCGGCAGAGCCCAATTCCGCCTGCGCACGAGCAGGAGAACACCGAGGAATGCCGTAATAAGACCGGCTGCGGCGAAGGGGTCGACATGCCTCAGCTGGTTGAAGCCATAGCGGGTGTCATCACCCAGGTACGCCGAGTAAAGGTAGAACAACAGCTGTGCTGCGCAGACAACGAGTATCCACGGTGCCGGATCCTTCTGTTTCATGACGGGACGATACCGGGCAGGGTCCGTTCGTGCAACAAAAAAAGGGGGGATGTTTAGCTTTTATGTGTATAAAAAAAGGCCATCCCGCGGTGATTACGTTGACATTAAAAAGACCGATATGCATATGTATCAAATGTGGGCTGATGGCGTCTGGACGGGAGGGGTGTATTCATGAATGTCAGGGCTTATTTTGTTCTTGTTGCACTGTTGTTCGGTATCTCTGTCCCCGCGTTTTCCGTTCCGACCTGGATGTGGAGCCATCCCTGCCCAACGGGAATGAATGTCCGTGGCATTCACTTCGTTGACAACAACCTGGGGTGGCTTGTCGCCAGCGAGGCTACCAATATTCTCGGCGAGATCCATCGAACCACCGACGGTGGCGCCACCTGGACCTGCCAGCACATCGGAGCTTATGGTCTTTACGACATCTATTTCGCTAGTGCAGAGGTCGGATGGGCCTGCGGCAGCAATGGAACCGTACTGAAAACCACGAACGGCGGGCAGAACTGGAGCAGCCAGTACACGGGAAGCAGCGCTACATTCCACGCCGTACAATTCACCGACGCATCGAACGGAACCCTTGCAGGTGAAAACGGAGTCATTTACAGAACCAGCAACGGCGGTGCCAACTGGAACGTTCAAAGCTCCGGTGGAACCGGAACTCTGCGAGCCGTATCGTTTATCGATCCTTCAATCGGCTGGATCGCCGGTCCCTCGATTGGCGTGCTGTACACCGAGTCCGGGGGCGCCCTCTGGCAGGTTCAGCCGGTGCCCGGTTCTTCAGGAACCTCGAGGGGTGTACACTTTGTGGACGATCAGCAGGGGTGGGTTCTTTTCTCTCCCGGCGGCAATTCACAGATATTCACGACAACCGACGGGGGCACTTCCTGGTCGCAGCAGTATTCCGGCGAGCGGTACGCCAACGATCTCGAGTTCATTGGAGCGAGTTTTGGTGTTGCACCCTGTGGAACCACAACGGAACCTTCAACAGGCGCGCTTGTAACAACCAACGGCGGGCAGACCTGGGGTTTTGAAAATATCGCCACTCCACCCGGCGTCGACGCGAACGTTGTACTGTCATGTGTTTCCCTCCCTTCATTTTCAAGTACGTTTGCCGGCGGCAGTCTGGGCATGGTTTTTCAGAGGGATGGCTCGGGCTGCTGGTCCGCCATTTCCAGTAGAATCACCGATGCCCCGGTGACAGACGTCTGCTGCATCGGAGAATCCGATGTCTGGGCAAGCACCTATTCGGGGGAAGTGCTGCACTCGCCCAACGGCGGTTGCGACTGGGTGATGCAGTCCTTGCCACCCTCCGTCGATAATCTTTACGGGATTTGCTTCGTGAACACACTCTGCGGTTATGCCTGTGGACACGGCAGTGACGGCAAGGCAATTGTAATTAAAACGGTGAACGGCGGCTCGAGCTGGACCGTGGCGACCCCTGCCTGGACCAACACCACTTGCCTTAACTCGATTGACTTTGCCAATCCCGACGATGGCGTTGCGGTGGGCACAAACGGGGACATTTACAGCACCCGTGACGGCGGCGCATCGTGGGAGAGCATCGATGTCACCCCAAACTTCATGTACAGTGTCTGTTTCGGTGGTCCCGACAACGGCTGGGCTGTTGGCGAGAACGGAGCAGTTGTGAGCTTCGATTTTGCAAGCGATTCCTGGGCGGTCCAGTACAACAGTGCAACAAATGATCTGATGGGTGTGAATGCTCTTGACTCGGAAACCGCGTGGGCCGTGGGCGAAGACATCCTGATCACAACGCAGAACGGGGGAACTACCTGGACCACCATTAATCAGCCCAATAAAACACTCAATGATGTCTGGTTTTTCGACGCCAGTAACGGATACATGGCAGCCTACGAGGGCGGCCTCTACAGAACGACAAACGGCGGGTACACCCTGACGCTTGTCACCGATCCACTGTCCAGGTACGTTCGAAATTTTTGCTTCCTGAATGACGAATGGGGATGGGGAGGCGGAACAAACGGCTTTGTCTTTGCATTCCGTGACCCCCTGGTTGGTTTGGAAGAGCATGAGTTCGGGCCTGCAATTGCTCCGGCCGGCCTGCACGTGGTGCCGAACCCGGTCATCGGAACCTCAACCATCGCCTTCGACATTGCCGAGCCTTCTGCCGTGGTGCTTTCGCTTTACGACATCGCAGGGAGGCTCGTCTCAACGCTTGTTGAGGGAACGCTGCCTGCGGGGCGGCACGAAGCGCTGGTAGACGGCGCCATTCTGCCGCCCGGCGTGTACCTTGTACGGCTTGAGAAGGGAAGTGATCTCCTCACAGGCCGCATCGTGGTGGCGCGGTAGCCGGGTGTCTCTGACGGAAGTCAACGACCGCGGTCGCATGATTCGAGCATTGCTCGCCGTCTGTACCGTGTGCATCTCGCTCGCCGTGCTTCCACGCAGCGTCGATTCCACCCTCCCGAAGCTGTTCGCTCTCGTGACATGCACCGGGCTGATTCTTGTGGCGGCCTTTTCGCATGCGTTCAAAACGGGGCTGGTCATGCGCCGGGGAACAGCTCCCGTGGTTCTGATGCTTCTGATCGGAGTTCTGCTCACTTCGATCCGTGTACTCGCCAGCCCGTTCACTTCCTCGGGGCTGACCAGGTTGTTCATCACTCTCTCCTGCGCCGGGATATTCCTTGTTTTCACAGGGCTGCGGGAGGATGGCGACAAAAGAGCTGTTCTATCCGTTTTGCTGTTCGCAGCGCTCCCGGCTTTGGTTGTATCGGCTGCAATCGGGGCGGGCCTGTCCCTCGGCGACTTTGTTCCGTCCGGCGGTGCGGCGAGAAATCCCGGCACTCTCGGCAACGCCAATCTGCTGGGCAGTTTTGCGGGCTCGCTTCTCCTGCCAGGGTTGCTTCTGTTTGGCGGCGGAAGGGGCCGTTCGGTGCCCGGGTTCATGGTTTCCGTTCTGTTCGGTGCATTGTGCGGAACGCTGCTTATTCAGAGCGGTACGAGAGGCAGCATGCTGGCCTTCGGGATCGCATCAGCCGTCTTCGTGTGCCTGGCCCTTCTGGGCTCCCGAAAGGAAGATCCGGCCTGCAGACAGGCAGAAACTCCGTCTGATTGCACTTTTGTGCCTGCTTGTTCTTGCGGCAGGCATGTTTCTAAGCGCCAGGATGCGCGACCTTTCGCCGTCGGATGAAACGCTCGCGGTCAGGCAGGTGATCTGGCGGGGCGCGTATGACATGTTTCTCGAGAAACCGTTTTTCGGCTGGGGCGAAGGCTCATTTCAAAGCGTTTTTCCCCTGTTCCGATCCCCCGGCTACCAGGCGGCCGGTGTGACTTCCAACACAGTCCATGCTCACAGCGAAATGATGGAGGTTGCCGCGGAAACTGGTCTTCTCGGGCTTGCCGTCTGGGGCGGTCTCTTCATCCTGTGGATCGGAGCCGTGCTGTCAAGGCGCCGCAGCTGGACAACCACCGATCTGGCTGCTGTTTCCGGTGTGGTGTTCATAGTCGTTGAGAGCTTTGTTTCCGTTTCTCTGAGGTGGAGCTCCACACCGTTTCTTCTTGCAGTATTTGCAGCGGTTCCCCTCTCCGGAGGAACCCCGGAGGAGAGGTTCCGGCTGCCCCGGGCATCGGTCGTTTTCCCCATCGCAGGGGCTGCACTTCTTCTGGCCTTCGGCACTCCGACAACGTTCGGGATGATTCGGTCCTCGAGGCACCTGTATCGTGCCAAAACGGAGTTCCTTGACCGGGTGCCGGCCATTTTGGCGGATGGCGTCATGGATCCCGCCACCGCAAGGGATGAAGCTCTGGATGCATGCGAAATGGCCATGCGAGAGTGCATGCTTTCGATCGATCTGTGCGACTGGGAGTACGCGAGCCGTTTCACGCTGGGAAACGCCGCTCTTGCAAGGGCTTCCATTCTCGGGGCGGGGTGTTCAGGCGCTCCGGCCGAC
Source organism: Candidatus Fermentibacterota bacterium (assembly GCA_963845085.1). Taxonomy (GTDB): domain Bacteria; phylum Fermentibacterota; class Fermentibacteria; order Fermentibacterales; family JCC-6; genus UBA6080. The sequence goes on along the minus strand of CAWJQI010000005.1, from coordinate 613,220 downwards.
ACAGCCGGGGCGAGAGCAAGCCTGGGGTTCGCTCTGGATTGTTATGACAGCCTGTCCGTCATGGCGCCCGACTTCTCGGACATGCGTCTGAACAGGCTTCACGCCCTCGTCATGACTGGTGATTACGACGGGGCGCTCGCCGAGGCCGTTTATATCCACTCGAGGCGGGCACATCTTCGTGATTACTGTGAGTTGCTCGTTCACCGGATCGCTCCGTTTACCACGGGGTACCGGTACGATGCCTTTAACACCGGTGTGTTCCTGCGCACGATATCCCGAAGTGACCGATCCGGCAGCGAGGGTTTTGATTTGAGGGTGCGCAGGGCAGCGTCGGGGATGCTTCTTGCCCTCGCCCTGTGCAGCCACGAGTCGGCACAGGCGGCCGATACGCTTGCCTCTGTCTATGTGGCATCTCTGGATACGCTTCCTGAGGGGATTGTTGCGCTTGTCCGCCCTGCGGTTCAAAGCGAGCTTCAACTGGCCGCCGAGTCACGCCGGATACTCGAGGACGTGAATTCCGGCACGGACCAGTCGCTTCAAGAACGCTGTCGCGAAGTCGTTGAAAACAGCCCGGCCTTCGCCCCCTACCACCGGTACGCCCTCTGCGCCCTCTCGGCTGAATCCGGCGATCCTGGTACCGGCGTGCTTCTGGGAGAGCTCAGCCTGGCGCTGCGTGAGTTCGGATGGCACAGGGTGCTGGCATGGCCGGGACGGGGCGAGCATCTTGTTTTCGGTGCCATGATCGCCCTCGAGGGTGACTCTGCAGACATGGGGCTTCTTGAGCAGCTTTTTGATGACGCTTTGATCATCGACAACACTCTTTATTCATCTCTGAGCTTTGCCCGACAGGCGTACGTTCTTCACCATGAACCGACCAGGGTCGACAGTGTCCATGATTTCTGGGTGGGGCTGGGTGGACCCTGTGCGTCCGGTGTATCCGGGCTTCGGGGAGCGTTGCCCCTGGTTGGTGGAGGGGTTTTGGACAGGATGTACGGCATCGTGGATTCGATGTCCTCATCGCACCCCGACTCAACCCTGCTCCGTGTATTCCTCCTCAGACAGAGGTTCAGGCTTGGTTCGCGTGACATCGGGGTTCGACCGCTCCCCGCCGACAGGCTGGAAATGCTTGCATTCGATCCCGCCATGGTGCGGCTCATCGACATGATCGCCACGGCGCACGGCTCAGCCGGGGTGGTACAGGGCTGTTGCGAGCTTCTCACACGGGACATCGCATTTCTCTACGGTTTGACCCGCAACTCAGCCCTTGAGTCAAACTCGGGTGCCTACAGGGATGTGATCTGCACCGTGCTTCGCGAAGCGGGCGGGTCGAGGTGATCCCCTTCACAAGCGGCTTGGGCAGCCCGCGATGAAGGGCCATATTCCGCTGTGGTCGTGACTTTCAGGCAGATGCAGGGAGGGCTTTATCACCGGCTGTCACTGCACCGAGGTTAGAACGGTCTGTACCACTCCGCCGGGGTGCCATTGCGGCTGCGGTGTGGTGCTCAGCGTTTCCGGAGGCAGGGTCACAGCAGTCCGGGGCGACCCTGACAACCCCTACAACAGGGGAAGCATGTGCCCCAGGGGGCTTGCTGTTATCGGAACCCTTTACGACCCGGCCAGAGTGCTTCACCCCATGGTGCGCTCAAAAGGTGGCAGCTGGAAAAGGGCCACCTGGAATGAAGCCCTTCAACGAGCAGCGGATTCCTTTCTGGAAGCTCGGGAAACCTGCGGTCCGAGGTCCGTGCTCTTCCTCAAGGGGACAGGACGGGACATAGGTCCCTGGCTTAGCAGGCTGGCTGGCGGATTCGGAAGCCCGGAGTACTACGCGCTCGGTCCGGGGTCGGGTTCGGCCTGTCTCATGCCCCGGATGAGCGTTTGCGCGTCGCTGTTCGGGGGCTTTTTCACTGCGGACTGCTCCCAGTATTTCCCTGACCGATACGAGAATTCTTCCTGGAAGCTGCCGGAGTGCATCCTTGTGTGGGGCTCCAACCCTGTGGCGTCGAATCCCGACGGTTTTCTGGGGAAATGGCTCGTCGAGTGCATGAAGCTGGGATCAAGGCTTGTAGTGGTCGATCCGCGGAACACATGGCTTGCCGGAAAGGCGGCTGTCCACCTTCGGATCAGGCCCGGAACTGACGGAGCCCTTGCGATGGCGTTCATGACGCGCATGCATCGAACCGGCTGTCTTGACGCGGGTTTTGCCGAAAAATGGGTTTCAGGAGTTGACGGCGCACTTGAAGCAGCGAGCTCCTGGAACCTTGAAACCGCATCAAGGGAGTGCGGGATTGAACCTGACGTGATCGCACGTGCGGCCGACCTCTGGCTGAACGCGCACCCGGCCTCGCTTCACTGGGGTGTTTCTGTCGACATGAGCCCGTCGGCTCTGGGAACCTCCCATGCCCTTGCTTCCCTGGTCGCGCTCTCTGGCAATCTGGACATACCCGGGGGGTGCGTCATCACGACTGACCCGTTCGGGATACCCAGGAGGGGAGGGATAGAGCCCCCCGGGGGAAAGACGGGTGCATCACGGTATCCCATGACCACGATGGGCTTTCCGTATGCCAGTTCTGATGTCCTCCTTGATGAGATGGAGGCGGGAAGACCCGTCAAATGCGCGTGGGTGCAGGGATCGGGAACGGTTGTGAACGGTTTTGCAGCGCCTTCCAGGGCAGCACGGCTTCTTTCACGCATCGGCGAGGTTGTGGTGTGCGACCTTTTCATGACCCCGACGGCAGAGCAGTTCGGCACCGTGTTCCTGCCGGTTGCCTGTTATCCGGAACGGAACGGCATTCGCAACTGGTGGTACCAGCTGGCTGCGGTGAACAAGGCTGTGGAACCGCAGGGCGAAGCACGAAGTGACATGGAGATCGTTCTTGACTTCGGAAGGCGGGTGGCGCCGGATGCGTTCCCCTGGAAGGATGTGAAGAGCTGGTTCGACCATGTCCTTGAGCCTTCGGGGATGACCTGGGACGAGCTTTCGCATCGTGGCTGGGTGATGCCCGGGACCGAGTATGCGAAGCACGAAAAAGGGCTGCTCAGAGCTGACGGAAAGCCAGGCTATCCAACACCGTCCGGGCTTGTCGAGCTTCAACCCGGGGTGATGGGGAAGGCGGGGCTGCTTCCTGCGCCCTGGTATGTCGAGCCCCCGCCCGTGGACGACGCCCACCCCCTCGTGCTGACCACCGGGGCGCGAACACCTGTGTTCTTCCACTCCGAGCACAGGAACGTCGAGTGCCTGCTTGAGCGAAATCCCCTTCCTCTCGTCGAGGTCAATCCCGCAGATGGCGCTGCGTACGGAGTGGGCGACGGAGAATGGGCAACCCTGCGTTCCCCCTGGGGAAGCTGCGGCAGGGTTGTCCGTCTCACCCGGAAAGTACCGGCGGGTACCATCATGGCGCAGCACGGCTGGTGGCCGCCCGGCCTGCCCGAAGAGACCGGGCGCATGCTGAACGTGAACGATCTGCTGCCCCACGGCATGCAGGGAAGAGGAGGGCTCGGGTACCCCTTCCGATGCATTCCCTGCAGTATCACCTCCGGACCGGAGTTGCTCTCCCGTCCTTCGGAACCCGTTGTCTTTTCGGTCAGCGCTGAAAACGCGAGCGTTGTCGTTTGCCCGGAATGGTGCACGGGATGCAGGGCCTGCGAGATCGCGTGCCTTCAGAAGCTTGGGCTTTCCAAAGGCGCCGGAGGCATCGTGGTTGCAGAATGCCCCGGTGATTTCGAGGCGTTCCGCCCGTTTTTCACCCGGGCCTGCATCGGCTGCCCCGACTCCCCCTGCGCCTCAGCCTGTCCCGTGGGTGCGCTGTCGAAGGCAGAAAATGATTGACGGAGTATCGGCTGACATGGGTATGGATCGATCTGCCGGGGATGTTGAGTCCGTTTCCGACAGGCTTGGATTCAGGACGGCGGGGCTGCGCGGGTTTTCTGTGGAACATGCTCTGGAATTGATCGCCGGGGCGGGCTATTCGCTTGTCGAGTACTGCATGGAACACCCGGGCGCTTCATCGTACCGTGGTGATCTGTGCGGTCTGCGACTGTCGGCGGTCAGCTATCATGGCAAGAAGGATGGCGCCTTCGCCAGGAGGGCAGGCATTTCCCGCGCCATTGAGAAAGCGGTCGAACTCGATGCCAGTGTGCTCGTGCTCGGTTCCCCTCTTTCGGCCCAGGCGTCATGGGCATCATTTTTGGAGGAGTGCGTGTGGCTTCTGGGCGAGTTGCCGGGAAGCCTGAGACCAGCCTGGGAGCCCGAACCCGGAACCGTTCTGGCCGACCTGACCGCATTTGGCGAACTGGTGGCCAGCGTTGGCGACAGGGCGGGGGTCAACCTTGACTTCGGGCACTGTTTCCTTGACGGCCTGCGGCCCTGTGAAGCCGTGAAAAGGTCGGGCGGCAGTCTTGTGCATACGCATGTCGAGGATATCTCGGGACGGGATCACGTTCACCTTCTTCCCGGAGAAGGCGGATTCCCGTGGATTGAACTCCTTCCGAGCCTTGCCGGGAACGGTTATTCCGGACCGATTGTGGTCGATCTTTTCGATTTGCCATCATCCCCTGGCGATTATATTGCCAACTCATTGAAGAGCGCACTGCGCGAAATGGGGGTGCAATGACAGGCCGCCGCTATTCCATCGGTGTCGGACTCACATCTGCATGCCCGTTCACCTGTCCCCACTGCTATTCAGGTGCAGGCAGGAACCCCGTGCACCTCGATTCCGCAAGGTTGTTCCGCTTTATCGACAAGATGCCGCCGGCAGCGATCAACCTCGGAACCGGCGAATCGTGCATGCATCCGGAATTTCTGCAGGTTGTCGATGCCATTCTTCAGAGGGGGATCCCCCTGGCCCTTACGACCGCCGGTCCAAGCCTTCTCGCGATGTCCGACGGGATGCTCTCGCGCCTGCATGACGTGGACCTTTCGCTTGATTACCCGAACGAAGGGCTGCACGATGCCACGAGGGCGACTGGTGCGTTCCGCATGGTGGAGGACGGGATAATCCGCTGCAGGGAACTCGGAGTGACCGCATCGCTCGCCATGTGTCTCATGAAGGGGAATGCAGGCTGCATGAGGGACATGTGCCGGTTTGCCCGCGAAGCGCGTTTGCCTCTTCGGGTGAACGTATACAAGCCGGTTTTCGATGCCGGGCTGAAGCCGTCGTACGATGACTTCTGGAGCGCTGTGTCGGTGCTTTTCGAAGAGACATCCGTTCTGGCGTGCTCTGAACCGATTGTCAATGCCGCGCTTGCATTTCACGGCCGACCGGTTTCCACTCTCGGTTCGCCCTGCGGGCTTCACGGTTTCAGGGTTTCACCGCACGGGGAGGTTCTCCCCTGTGTGTACTGGGGTCAAACCGGGCTCTCCATCGAACAGGTCGGCACAAACCCTGATCTGCTTTCATCCTGCGGAGACATGTGTCATGCCGTCGCCATGCCGGGGGAATGCGGAGCTTGCCCGTGGAAGGATTACTGCCTGGGAGGGTGTGCCGGTAGAAGGTACTACACCGGGCTTTCGAGCCCGGATGAGTACTGTTTTCATCTCAGGGGCATTTCCCCTCCATTGTTGAAGACAACCGAGGGCTGTGCTGACCAATTCATTCACGCCGGCTACCTCTGCACGTTGATCGGCATGCCCGCTGAATGAACGGAGAAGTTTTTCTTCATCACTTTACATCCCCGGGCGGGATTGAAGCCGTATTCAATGCGCTTACGCTGGAGGTGTGCATAAGGCCGGGAGAACCTTCTCCGTTCGACGCCGGAAAACTGCTCGGGAAGTACAGGGATTTCTGTGTTTCATCCGGCGTTACAATGGCAACGTTCTTTCTTACGGGGCGCTGTCCCAGAAAGTGCTGCTACTGCTTTGTTCCCCCTTCGATGGGAAGCATGACCGATGGGGAGGTTTCGAACGGACTGACCATTTTTGCAGGGCAGGCCGGGAGGGGTGCGGACATCCTCATATACGGAGGTGAGCCGCTGCTTGAGCCGGAACTGGTCATGCGCGTCATCAGGGAATCCCGGGATGATCTCAACCTCTCCCTTGCAACGGGAGGCTGGAAGCATCCCCGGATGCTGGATGAGATGCTTGCCGAAAGGAATGGCTTCGCCATTGTGAGCATCGACGGCCGGGAAAAGCTTCATAATTCCCTGAGGCCGCTGTGCGGAGGAAACTCCTTCGAAGAAGCCCTGAAGTCTTTCGATGCTTTCAGAAACGCGGGTTGCCGCGTCGGGATAAGTCTTACCGTCACAAAGGGCAACGCATCCAGCGTGAGGGATGACTTTGGTTTTCTTCTTGACACAATGAAACCTGACGACATCGGGCTCAACATCTGGATGCACCCGAAACCGTGCGGTCCTGAGAATCCGTTCGAGGCCCGATGGGAGGATGTGTTCGATGCAGTCACAGGGTGTCTTTCCGATGCGCTGTCGAAGGGTGTTTACGTCGAGCAGCTCTTCAGAAGGCTAAGACCGCTGGTGACGGCTTCCCCCAGGCTTAGGGACTGCCCTTCGAGGGGCGGCAGACTGGTCTTCACCCCCGGCGGAGGGATAAGCCCGTGCGACTGCATGGCGGCCGCAGGCATGTACACGGTTTCAGACCCTGAATCAATCCCGGCAATTCTGAAAAGGTTTTCAAGGCTTGTCCCAGTATTCAGGGATGATTGCCTGACGTGTCCATGCGTCGCTCTTTGCGGCGGCGGGTGTCTTTACGATTCAATGGTCTGCACGGGCAGCCTGTCCGGCGTGCGTGAGCAGCGCTGCAGTTTTGAGAGGGCACTTCTCAGCTGGATGCTGGGTACAATCCTTGACGGCGTGGCCAAAGGCGGGGCTTCCGGTGTTCTGTCCCCGGTGGATATGCAGGCCTTTCTTCCGGTCGGTATTCTTGACAGGGAGCGCATGCCGCAACCCGAAGCCATGCTGGGAGGAGAACTCAGGTGATCGGAACAGGCTGGGCAAGGCTCAGGGAGAACTGCTTTGTGAACCGGTATTCAAACCAGTTCTTTTTCGGCGGTTCACCTCCCTCGGGCGGACCTGTCGAGCCTCCCCCTGAACCTCCGCTCCGGTTGAGGGCCGTTCAGGCCGTTGTAACCGGAAGGTGCAACCTCTCTTGTGAGTACTGCAGTGCCAGGATTGCAGGCGGCTTCAAAGGAGACATGAGTTCGGCCACCCTCGACGCGATCCTTGCCCATTCCGATCCCGATGTGCTTCTTCTCGTGACCGGTGGCGAGCCCCTTCTTCACCCACGCGCAGTCATGGCCCTGTTGGAAAGATGGGGTGGACAGGCCGTTCTCTTTACCAACGGAACCCTTCTGGACAGGGAAACAGCTCAGTTTCTCAAGGACAGAGGGACGGCGCTGGTTGTGTCAATGGACGGTCTTGAGAAGGAACACTGCATTTACAGGGGAGACTCCTGGAAGGGTGCCGCGCGCGCCCTCGATCTCGCCTTGGAAATCGGCCTGCCCGCTGGAGTTTCACTTGTCACGGGTTCCCACAACAATGGCTCGCTGCCCGAATCGCTTTATCTGCTGCTTGAGAGGTTTCACCCCGTGAGTTTCGGCGTGAACATTCAACACTTCACGCCGTCGTCCTTTGATCCGATAAGCGGGGAGGAGTACGGCCGGATTGTCGTCGGAGCCTATCACTTCAGCCTGGATACGGGGGTGTTCGTTGACCAGGTTGCGCGAAGGCTTCTCCCCATCGTGACCGGGATGTTCAGGCATCGTGACTGCTCGGCTCAGAGCGGAAAACTTGTATTCCGCCCGGATGGCACGATCAGCAGTTGTGTTAACACACGGAGCATCACCGATTGGAGCCGCCTGAACCCGGTTAACTATCCCGATTGCGCTGAATGCCCTGCGTTGGGAATCTGCGGGGGAGGCTGCACCTGGGATGGGATCCATCTTGCACGGGGGGGCGCAGGTCCCGACCGGAGGAACTGCCTCTGGACGCTTCCACTGCTCGATGCCATTTCGAGGACAATCGAGGAAGGGATGCCGTCTCCATTGGGAATGCCGACCCGTGCGTTCATTGCCAACCTGTTCGAAAGCCTCTGCAGAAGGGCTGACGTGCCTCTTGCACAGTCCATTGGGCATGGCGAGGAAGCCCGTTGAAGGGATGGAGCCGGGAAAGGGTTTTGGAGTATACAGCCGGAAGAAAGGCGTCACCCGCCGATGACCGGGTTGTCGGAATGCTTCACGGGAGGGAGCGGATCCTTGAGATCGGATGCGGTCCTGCGCTGGCATCCGGACGCCTCTCGCCGCAACTTCTGGTGTGTACCGATGTCTCCGAGGCTTTCATGCCCTTCGTAAAAGTTAACGCACCTGCGTCAACAGCCCTTTGCACGGATCCCGCCGAACTTCCTTTCAAAAACGGTTCATTCGATGCTGTTCTTGCCATGGCGGTGCTTCATCACATGAACACGAACGACCTCGCGAGAACTCTCGAAGAATCTCACCGGGTGCTCATGCCGGATGGTTGTTTCCTTCTTCTCGAAGACTGGGCGTTCACCGATCCGACCAGATCCGAGCTCGAGGCGAAACGAATCAGATTCATGCAGGGGAACGACGAGTTTCACCTGACCTGGCCCGATTGGGACTCGAGATTCGCCGAGTCCGGCTTCAGGCTCGTCGAGCGCTGCTGGCCGAAGCGGCGTTTCATGGAGGCGGCTGGCCGGAAGCCGTCCCGGGGGCTGCTCATGGTGCGGATGATGGCAGCACTCTACGAGAGGATGCCCTGAAAACCCTCCTGGTGCAGTCCTGGCTTGGAAGAAAGCAGCACCCCGTTGTTCCGCTGGGGCTTCTCACTGTGGCAGCGTCCCTTGCCCCCGGAGATGTCGCTGTTCTCGATCTGAACGTGGTTGCCGACCCCATGCGTGAGCTTGCGTCGAGGCTCTCGCGGGACAGGCCGTCGACGATCGGCATATCCCTCAGAAACGCCGACACCACAAGCCCGTTCGACAGGTTCAGCTATGTTCCTTCGTTCCTTGCGCAGGTCAGAACTGCAGCTGCGGTTCTACCCGATTCCCAACTGCTTGCCGGAGGACCCGGTTACAGCCTTTTCCACAGGGAATTGAGGGCCGCCGTACCCGTCATTTCAGGCGATACGGTTGGCCACCATGAGGAGGAAATTCCCGTTCCCCGATGGGACCTGATCGACCTGAATCCATATCTGCCGTATCAGGGCAACCTCTCCATCGGCGTGGAAGTGACAAGGGGCTGCACGCGTGATTGTTCATACTGCGTTTATCCCTCGCTTTCCGGGCGGACAGTGCGGGACAAGTGCCTGCCCGAACTCCATTCCGAAGTGGAGATGCTCAGGAAGAGAGGCGTGGGGCACATCTTTCTTTGCGCTCCCGTGCTGAACCACAGCCCGGGGAGGGGGGAGCAGGTGGCTCAGGCGATCGCGGGTACGGGAGTTACTTGGGAGGCGTACCATTCGCCGGTCGGGTTCTCCCCCCGGTACGCCGGAATGCTTGTGGAATCGGGCTGTACCGCAGTGAGTTTCAGCCCCGACGGGGGGCTTGATTCAGACATGAGGGCTCTGGGCAAGGATTTCGGCGTCGCAGACATGGACCTGGCAGTGAAGGCGGCATCGGATGCCGGTCTAAGGGTGTTCATAAGCCTTTTTCCCCACCTTCCCTGGTCCACTCCGGTTTCGATGACCAGAGCTTTTTCAGCCGGAAGAAGATGGGGCGCCATTGCGGGTGCCAATCTTGCACGCCTGCGGTTCGGAGCCATCCGAAGGCTTCCGGGGAGTTCTTTCGGACCGGGGCGCCCGGCCCTTTACGGAAGTGTGCCGCGGAGTGAATTCGTTCTTCCACGCCGCCCATGGGACGCCCTGTTCCGTCTGCTCGTTGCACTGTCGGAGAAAAGGTTGCGCTGATCTCAAACTAAACCCTGCGAGCCTTCACGTTTCGTTGACTATGGCAGTCAGGGCGCCTATTGTCGGTCAGGGAAGTGTCAACAGAGGGTGATCCATCCATGCAAAATCAATTACTGCAATGGTATCCATCAACAAACTAAGTTACCTTAGTCCGTCCCCGGTGGTGCTGGCGGCTGGGGGGGGGACGAGGATGGGGGGGGCGGAGAAGGCGTGCCTCAAAGTGGCGGGAAGAAGCCTTCTTGAGAGGCACTTCGATAACTTCGCAGCCATCGGCATCCCACCGTCGAAGGTGTCGGTCGTCTGCGCGCACGAGGCTGTGCGCCGTGAAGCCGAAAGGCTGGGGGGAACCCCGGTTGAGTCGTCGTTCGGCCTTGCCCCGGGCACTCTCGGGTCATTCATGTCATGTTTTCCCGCATCCGACTGCCTCGTCGTCCACGGTGACCTTCTCTGGGAGCCTGCCATGGTTGTCGCCGCCCTCGAATCATCGGCCGCCGCCGTGGTCCCTGTTGACCCGTCTTCAATTGATCCCGAAGCTATGAAGGCCGAGGTCGACAGTGGAAGGCTCGTGCGCCTGTCGAAGGACATCCCGCCTTCCGACTGTCATGGCGAGTCCATGGGCATCTTTCTCTTCCGGCGTTCTGTGCTGCCCCGGCTGTTCGCCTGCTGCGGGGCGGCGATGCGGGCAAAAGGATCTTCCGCATCGCTTGATGATGCCGTGACACTGCTGGCCGAGTCGGTGGATGTGGCTGTCGTCGATGTGACGGGATGTCTCTGGGACGAGGTCGACACCCCGGAAGACCTGGAACGGGCCGGAAAACGCTTCAATGTCTGAGCTGAACCCCTGGGACCAGGTGTGGCTTGACCACCCCTCCGCAGGACCCTTCCATGCGGCCGGCGAGTTCCTCTCCCGCAGGGGCGAGCTGAAAAGGCTGATCTTCGAAGAACTCCAGAGCTCCGGAAAGGTGGCCCCGAACAACCGCGTGCTCGAGGCTGGGTGCGGTACGGGAACGGTCATGGGCCTTGTCGCCCGGAGCGGTGCACGGGTTGTCGGTGTGGACATTTCTCCGCACGCCCTCCGGCACGCGGGGAAGCATTCCGGAGAACTTGCGCTTGCGGGCGTTACGAGTCTGCCCTTCGCAGACTGCACGTTCGAACTCGTATACAGCTCCGGAGTATTCGACCTTCTGTCCGACGAAGGGCTTTCCGATGCAGTGGGCGAGGCGCTCAGGGTTACCTCTCCGGGCGGTTCCGTTGTTATCGTGTGTGCAGCTCCCTGCCGACTCCACCGTCTGATAATGGAGCACCTCGAACGGAAGGGCCTTTGGAGGTACGGTCCGAAGCGGGAGGTATCCTCGCTGAGAGACGTTGTTCTGCGCCACCGTTCCGACGCTTCGGTCACGGAACATGGAAGGGGATTTTTTCTGCAGCTCCGCTTCATCGTTTACCTCATCGAACGCCGGGCAATCCTCCGCAGGATCGCTCACGGTCTCTTTCTTCTCTCCTCGGCGCTGCTCTGGCCCCTGAACAGGCTGCCGGGCGCCGTGCTGGTAACCACAGTCAGCCTTCCGAAGGCGGACGCTCCTTGATCCCGGCGCGTGACCTGAGGGCAGTCTGCCAGCCGGGCGGGCTGGACACCTGCCTTTACCGAAGGTACGTGATACGGCCGGTCAGCATCCATTTCACAAGGATCTTCATCAGTTTGGGCATCGGGGCTGACACCGTCTCCATTCTGAAGGGGGTGATCGCGTGCACCGGTGCCGTTCTGTTCGCATTCAACCCCCTGCCGGCCGCACTGCTCCTCCAGTTCTCGTTCCTGCTCGACGCCTGCGACGGCGAGGTGGCGCGGTACACTGGAAGCTGTTCCCGTGCAAGGGGGGAGTACATCGACAAGCTTGGCGACGCAGCCTCGAGAAGCCTGTTTCACCTGTCATGGGGGCTGGGGGCCTGCCGTGCCGGGGCGGGGTGGCCCGCTCTGGCAGCCGGGGCGCTTGTTGGCTGCCTGTGGCTTGTTGCGAGGTTCTGTGCGGTGGAAACACTTCTTGAAAGCTTCTCCAACCATTCCGGGTCGGATGGTTCGCCCGGAGAAAAAGAAGCCCTTGGGAAACTTTTCGTGAGGAATCCGGAATCGGGCAGGATCGAGCATCTCTTTTCACTTGTGATACACCCGTGGGTGAACCTGGCTGTCGTGGCTGCCGCCGCATCGTTCTTCACGGTCCGGGGCGTCTCCGGGCTTGCCCTTCTGCTGGGCGCCTATTCGCTGCTGTGGCTTGCGAACACCGCCAGGAAGACCATTTCGCTGGCAAGGGTGATGAGCTTTGAACGGCGGGGAGAGTGAACGGCCCGCTTGCGGCTCTCGCCGCCCTGCTCGCGGTGGCGGGTTCCGGAGCAGAGCGCGTCGCAAGGCTTCCCGGTGTTCCGACCGGGATCGCATCGGTTGACGAACGGACCTGGGTGGTCTCGTGCATCGATCCTCCCGGGGCGTTCATCATCGACAGACGCGACTGGAGCGTCGAGGAATACCCTGATTCGCTTGTGGAGCCGCAGGGAGTGGCCGTGTTCGATGGCCGGCCCGTTATCTGCGACAGGGGAGCGGACCTTGTTCTTGTCGGACTGCCGGGGCACACGATCGGGCACCCGCTTCAGGGCGGCCCCTTCGCCGCAGTCGAGACCCGCTGGGCCGGGGAAGCCGGGGTCGCCATCGCGGCAGTCACCCGTGATGCCGGCGGGGTCTTTCTTGTCGGTCAGGGGGCAGCGGTCCTGCTTGCATCGCTTCCGGGAGCAAGGGGAATTGCCTCCGCCGATGTCGATCTCGATGGTGATGAAGACCTTCTTGTAGCGTGCTGCGGCAGCGGGCTTCATCTCGTTGCCAATACGCCCGAAGGTCCCATCGAAAGCCTGATCGGGGTCATCGGGGACGGGGTGAAGGCGGTTGCGGTCACCGACATGGATGACGACGGATACCCCGATGCCATAGGGATAGCATGCGCCCAGGGAGGTGCGTGCCTGTTTCTGAACCCCGGATCATCGGGTGAGGCATGGGAACGGATCGTACTTGACAGGGCCGTCCCGGGGCCAAAGGCGGTATCGGTTTCCCGCGGCCGGGTTCTCGTTGCTGCCATGCTCGGCGCTTCCATGCTTTACACCCCGGGTGGATCGCATTCCCTTCCGGCGGGCTGCCCGTCATGCGCATGGTGCGGGGATGAGGTGTACGCCCTTGGTCATCGGGCGGGCTTCTTCATGGAGTTCAGAACAGGCCGCGCTCCCTGAGGCTTATCACCCCGGAGTCGGTGACTATGAAATGATCGAGCACGCGGAAGCCGAGCTCGTCGCCCAGTCCTGCGAGAGCCTTCGTGAGGGAGAGGTCCTGAGGGCTTGCCTCGAGCCTTCCGCCGGGATGGTTGTGAACGAGGATCACCCCTGTTGCGTTGTGGGCTATCACCTTTTCCACGAGGTTTCTCGGGTGTACGGTGGCACGGTCAACGGTTCCGAATTCAAGTTCCACCTCGGACAGAAGAGTGTTGTCCTGGTCCAGAAGGAAGGCGCAGAAACGCTCGCGCCTGAGCCTGCCGAGGTGGCTCGTCAGGTATTCCTTCACCACTTCCGGCCCTGTTATCCGAAGCTTTCCGCGCTCAGGCGCGAGCGACATCGCGGAAAGCGAGTAGACCAGCGCCAGGAGAACGGATGAGGAAGGCCCCATCCCCGTGACCGTTTGAAGGTTGTCCGGCGACTGCCGGAGAACGTTTCCCAGGCTGCCGAACTTCTCAAGCAGATCGGCCGAGACCTGCCGTGCATCCTTTCTGGGCGACGCGTAGGTCAGAAGGAGCTCAAGCGCCTCCCTTTCCGTGAAGCCGCTTATTCCGGCCTTCAAAAACCGGTTTCTGAGCCTTTCCCGATGCCCTTCCATGCTAGGCCGCCCGGCGGAGGAACCGAACATTCCAAACCTGACCGCAGCCCGGCATCCTTCTCTCATCGAAGCACGGCAAGACACCCTCCGAAGTTGATGCGCCCATCATCCGGAGCGCCCGCACTCAACATTACAGCAGCCCCCGGGGGTGTCAACCGTTGACGGAAGCCGATTCTGTACCCATTATGGGCGTTCGGAAAGGGGAATCATGACAGAGAAAGCCCTGAAGACTTACAACTGGTTTCTACAGGTGGCCCTTGCACTTCTGATCTTCTTCGGCTGCCTGAGACCCTACATCATCGAGGCATTCCGTATCCCAACGCCAAGCATGGAGAGAACCCTTCTCGTCGGTGACCATCTGCTGGTGCTCAAGGTGGCCAAGGGGCAGTACATCCCCTGGACAGACAGGGCAAGACCCCTTCTGCACGCCTTCCGCGGCGGCGGTCACGGCCTTCTCATGCCGGGAACCGGAACGGTCAGGACTGGTGAGGTCATCGTGTTCCGCTATCCCGCACGGCCCGACACCGATTTCGTCAAGCGTGTGGTCGCACTGTCCGGCGACACGGTCAAGGTGCTCCGCGACACCCTGTTCGTGAACGGCGAGCCATCCCCCTGGGTGGGCATGTTCCAGGACCGGTTCAGTGCGAGCATCATCGATGATGACTGGCCGGGCTGCCTTCCAATGCTCAGGGGCAGGGTTCCCGATCTTGCCTTCGACGTGCTGGCAAGAACCGTCGTCCTCGACAGCGCGGGTGACCCGGCCTATGTGGTTCCCGAGGGGCACCTGTTCATGATGGGCGACAACAGGGACCATTCAAGCGACAGCAGGATATGGGGCCCCCTCGACATGGACCTCATAAAGGGCAAGGCGCTTGTCATCTACTGGTCATGGATTCCCGGGAAGGGCTTCCCTGACCTCTCCAGAATCTCCATGCTGGTAAGGTGAGCTCCCGATGAAGCTCCTCCCATACTCGGATGTTCTCTTCGGGAACATTCCCGTCGAGTTCCTCAGGTTGAAAAAGGTGCTGGACAGCGCCATGGACGACCGGGATTTCCGCAGGGACGGCTACTGGGAGATCACATCCGATGACGAGGTGCTTGCAAGGATGATCCTGAAGGACGGGCGTCCCTATTTCATCCACGGGAACCCGAGCCTTGATTCGACTGCGTTCATCAACTGGCTGGAGCACGAGCCGAGGGAACTCCGCCTGACCGTCCGCTTTCTCGCGGAGGGCTGCCTGCCCGCACTCATGAAGTACCTTCGGGAGGAGCCCGTGCTCACCGACCTCGAGAACGGCCAGGGAGAGGTTCTGCAGCTTCTCCACTCCCTGCGGACATCGGGCGAGAGCGGTCTTGTTTCCCTGATCTACACGACCGGCACCCTTCTCATCCCCATCAAGGAGGGTAAGGTATCAAGGGGATGGGGATCGGGGCTGACATTCCTGGGCAGGAAGCTAGTGGATTTTCTGAAGAGCGATGAGACGCTCGAAGGCATCGCCGAGTTCAGAGAGGGCGATGTGAAGGAGCTTTCTCCCCTCGGGATCGCAGAAGTGACACTGGTCCTCGGGTCGGTCAACGCCTGGCTCGACTCGCTGAGACCGGTCTGGCCGCAGTGCGAGGGTGTCATCCCGGAGCTTCTCGCCAAAATAAAGAAAAGTGAGGAATGGCTTCGCGTGCTCGACTATGAAGCCGGCGAGGTGCTTTTCCTCAGGGAGCAACTGCCTGACAGCAGCCTCTTTCCCGAGGCAATGGCCATGTTCGTGAAGAGCCTGTGCAAAAAGCATCCATCGCCCACTACGGCATTCAAGCTCTTCACCAGCATAAACCGCGAGAAGGAAACTGTTCTGGACGCGATCGGGATGCTCGACAAGCTAACGTAGCGGGTGGTTTCTAGCCCAGCCTGTCGAAGTCCTCGCGGCTTCCGATGAGCCAGAGAAGGTCCCCTTCTTCAAGTATGTCGTCAGGCACGGGAACCCTGTAATCGTAGCCGTTCTGGATCTTCTTGCCGAAGAAGGCGATGTTCACGCCGTAGATCCTGCGAATGTCCAGTTCCTTTATGCGTTTGTTCAGCATGTCGCTGGCGGGTTCGGTGATCCGGAGCTCAATCCCCGAACGCAGCGGCACGTACTCCTTCACGCCGGTGTAGGTGATCGCCCTCGCCTTGTTTATGCCCTGCTCGTGCTCGGGTCTGTAGACTTCGTCGGCGCCGACCGCCACGAGTATCCGTTGCTCCCTGTCCGAGCCGGCGCGGCTTATGACCCTCACGCCCATGTCCTTCAGGATTCTTGTGACAATGACGTTGGTGCCGAAATCCTCGCCGATCGCCACCACCGCAAGGTCGACCGAGCCCAGACCATGCCCGCGGAGAAGACTTTCGTCGGCGCAATCAAAGCACACCGCGTTGTAGACCTTGTTGCTTATCTCCTGGATCTTCTTCTCGCTTCGGTCTATCGCTATGACCTCGACGCCCTGCTTCTCGAGTTCCATTGCAAGGCTGCTGCCGAAGGATCCCAGACCGATCACGGCTATTTTGCTGGGCTTGACCATACCTGCCTATCCAATCGTTATCCTGGCTTCAGGATACAGGTACCTGGAAGAGTCCACCCTGAAGGTGGCGGCCGCCAGAGTGGCCGGCGCCGTTCGCCCGATGAACATCGTAATGATAATGATCCAGCGCCCCAATGTGGTAAGAACCGGTGTGACGCCGGTGGAGAGCCCGACTGTTCCGAAGGCGCTCATGGACTCGAACACGAAGTCGAGCGGTTCCCACTCGTCCATCGAGCGCTGTTCGGATATCAGCAGAGCCATGGCGGAGGCCGAGAAGGCTATGAAACCGATCGTACAGATCGCTCCGGCCCTGCGTAGATCGAAGTTCGGGATCCTGCGCTTCCATATCTCGGGGTTGAGCCTGCCCGTTAGCAATGATTTCGTGGACAGCACCATGAGACCAAGCGCAGTTGTCTTCACCCCTCCTCCCGTTCCTCCGGGTGAAGCGCCCACGAACATCAGCAGAATGAAGAGCCACTGGACATGCGGCATCAGCGATGAGGTTGGCACCGTGTTGAACCCGGCGGTTCGGGGGGTTACGGCCGAGAGGAACGAATTGGCCAGCTTCTGTTCCAGGTTCATCCCCCTAAGGGTGTTGTTCCACTCGAGCAGGAGGAAGGCCGTGAATGCAACGACGATGAGGATTACGGTCACGAGGCACACGAACCTCGCCTGAAGCGGAAGCCTTGTCCGAAGGCCCGTTCGCACGAAATGAACCCACCCAAGAGCAACCGCTGTCAGCACGCTGAACCCCAGTCCCCCCAGCACTATGAGGGAGCCGATTATCACCGATGTGGCGGGCGAACCGCTGAAGCCCTCGAGGTTGTTGGAGTTCAGGCTGAATCCCGCGTTGCAGAAGGCGCTCACGCTGTGAAAAAGCGACTGCCACATGAGCTCGCCCGTGCCCCATTCCGGCCTGAGCCCCTTCCATACGGACATGAGCAGGAAGGCACCCGCCACCTCGATCACCACGGTCCAGAGAAGGATCGACAGGATCAGCTGCCTGAGGTCGCTGACGAAGTCGTTGTCCATCATTCGGCTCAGTGAAAAGGCATCGCGCAGGCTCAGGTTCTGGCCGAGGGACAGGGCGAAGAAGGCCGCGAAGGTCATGATCCCCAATCCGCCGGTCTGTATGAGCAGGAAGATGATCACCTCGCCGAAACGGGTGAAGTCGGTGTTGGTGTCGAGAACGGTCAGGCCGGTGACGCATGTGGCGCTTGCGCTCGTGAAGAACGCGTCGGTGAAGCTGATCGTCATGCCGTCGGGAGTTGCCTTCGGGTGCATCAGAAGAAGCGCCCCCATCAGGATCGTGAAGAAAAAGCTTGTCGGGAGCACCAGTGCCGGGTTCAGCTTCCCCGTGAGCCTGACCACAAGCCTGAGAAAAACCCTGCCCGCCATGAGAATGCAGTAAAATGACGCTGCCACCCAGGGCTCGGGATTCCATGGAACGTTCCAGCCCCAGGCTCTCGCTGCGAAGTACAGAATGATGCTCAACACCGGCAGGGCGGTGAGCACAGGGAACCACCTGCTGTCCCTGCCCGGCACCAGCCCTTCCTTTCTCGCAAGAAAAGGCGTCAGACCGTAGAGCAGCGCTTCAAAAAGGAACACCAGCCTGGTGGCACGGAGGATGCTGTCGCCCTGGAGCTGAAAGTAGTGCGAGACGGCAAACAAACCAATGACCAGCAGGCAGTTGGCAGTGCCATAAACGGACCTTGCGAACCTCTGCATGGATGCTTTCCCTTCCGTCGCAGATTGGAGCATATTTATCCATTACAGCCCAAAGGTCAAGCACCCCGGAAGGAGCCGTCATGAACCCCTCCAAATACGAGAAATTTCTTGAGCTGCGCCCAGTAAACGTAAGGAACGCTCTGCCAGGGAGTCTGTGCGGCCTTGCATCGGGAAGGGACATCGCACTGACGGCGAACCAGGCGGATGCGATAGTCATGGCCTGCAACATCAGGCACCACCTGTGCATCCCCGGGATACTCAGGGCGGCCCGTAAGGCCGATTCAGTTGTGATGCTTGAACTTGCCAAGTCAGAAGCCACATACACCGGGGTATCGTACGAAAACCTTCCCGGGCTTGCCATGCGCATCTCCAGCCTTCTCGGCGATGGCATCGTTTTCGGTCTGCACATGGACCATTACGCAGTGAAATCGCAGGCGGACAGGGACCATGCCATGAGGGCGGTTCCCGACGCAGTTGGGCGCGGCTGGACAAGCGTCGCGATCGATGCCAGCCACAACCCGGACTGGGAGAACCTCTCCTTCACGAGGGACGTGGCGCTCAGCATCCCGCCCTACGTGGGTCTCGAGGTCGAGGTCGGCGAGATCAGGGGCGGTGACGTTCTCACCACCGTCGACGAGGCGGAGTACTTCGTAGGCGGGCTGAACAGCTGGGGGGTCTTCCCCGATTTCCTTGCCATAAGCAACGGTTCCAAACACGGCACGTACGACAGCTCACTCGGGGAGGCCGAAGGCATAAACCTCGAGCGGACCGGCGAGATCGCAAAAGCCATCGACAGGTATGGCTGCGTCATTGCCCAGCACGGCATAAGCGGAACCCCCCTCGGCAAGGTTGGCCGTTTCAGCGCACACGGGATCCGCAAGGGCAATGTGGGCACTCTCTGGCAGAACCTTCTCTTCGGCCTTGAGATCGACGCCGAGAGCGGCAACGCGTTCACCGAGAACGGCAGATGGGTGAAGAGACCCGACCGCGGCATACCGATGGAACTCTGGAAGGAAATGACCGCCTATGCCGATTCGGCAGGCATGCCGGGCAATTCGGGCGACTACAAGAAACTGAACCTTCCCTTCGACCACAGGATCATGGCGGTCGGGGAGGAGTACAGGAACAGGATCATCAACGAGACCGAGAGATGGGCCCTCAGGTTCTTCGAGGCGTTCAATTCCATCGGCACCGGATCGAAGCTGATCGAAACAGTTGTGGAGCGGGGAGACTGGAACAGCTCCCCCTGCAGGAAGATACTCGTTGAAAGGGGCCGCTTCGGCGCCCACAACGCCCCCGATCGTGGAACTGCTGAAGCAGTGAAGGGTGATTTTTCTGACTGACATCTACCTTTGCGCTCCAAGGGTGCTGAACCCCGCCGGGGGAACCGATACCGAAGCCGACCTGATGGTCCGCAACGGCAGGGTCATCTATCCGGCCACCGGGGGCGCACCTTCCGGCTGCGAGGAGATTGACTGCCGTGGGTTATGGGTCATGCCAGGCCTTGTCGACATGCACGTCCATCTCAGAACCCCGGGGAACCCCGACGCCGAAACCCTTGAGAGCGGTCTGAGCGCCGCCCTTGCAGGCGGCGTCACAACTGTCGGCATGATGCCGAACACCTCCCCCCGCTTGATGACCCCCGTCTGGTGGAACGGATCATGAAAGCCGCCGACGACCTTGGTCTGGCTCATGTGGTTCCGGTGCCGTGTGTCACGCAAGGCGGACGGGGAGGGAGACTCGTCGACCTTGAAGCCTTTGCATCCATCGGGATCACGGCGTTTTCCGACGACGGGCACCCCGTTGTACCCGATGAATCTTTCCGCGAGGCATGCATCAGGGTGGCGGCATTCGGGGGTGTGATCATCGAGCACGCCGAGAATACTGCACTTGCCGCGGGCGGTGTCGTGAACCTCGGGCCGGTTTCGGAAGCGCTCGGAGTCACCGGTATCCCCGAGGAGGCGGAATGGTCCGATGCGGCAAGGTGTGTTTCGCTTCTGGAAGGAACCGGCGCCAGGCTTCACCTCACCCATCTCTCATGCCCCGAATCGGTCAGGATAGCAGCCGCCGCTCTCGCCCGGGGGCTGAGGGTCACATGCGACACAACGCCTCATCACCTCGCGCTCAATGAAGACAGTGCCAGGTCTTTGGGAACCATGGCAAAAATGAACCCCCCCCTTCGCTCAGAGAAGAGCAGGAGGGAACTCGTTGAGATGTGTGCAAGGGGTCTTGTGAACGCGGTTGCAAGCGACCACGCCCCGCATACCGGAGAATCAAAGGCGAAACCCCTGAGGGATGCTCCCTTCGGGATCACGGGCCTTGAAACGCTGCTTCCTGTCACAATGAGCGTGCTTTCGGGAGGGGCGGGGATGGCTCCCCTTGCCGTCGCAGCCATGCTGTCCACCATACCCGCATCCGTGCTCGGAACAGCGATCCCCGACCTCAGGCAGGGGGCGGATTCACTCCTGCTTTTCGATCCGCGCGAGGAATGGGTGTTCCAGGGCGGTCGTTCGCTTTCCCGCAACACTCCCTTCACGGGCGTGAAACTCACCGGCAGGGTTCTGATGACGATCTGCAGGGGAAGGGTTTTCAAGTGAGAAAGACCGTTATCCTTTTGATGCTGCTTGTCTTCTTCACGGGATGCGCCTACTTCAACACTTTTTACAACGCCCGCAGGAAGTACGAAGAGGCCCTTGTTCTGTGCCGGGAAAACCCCGACAACCCGGTGGCCCTCGAGGAAACCCTCCTTGACGACGCCATCTACGGCGCGGGAAAGGTTCTGGCAAACCACCCCGACAGCCGGTGGGTCGATGACGCGCAGCTTCTTCTCGGTGACGCCCTTCTTCTCAAGGGCAGGCGCACACTCACAGGCAGCGGAACAACGAACTTTCAGGACGCGATGATGGCATACGGGGCCGTGCTTGTGATGAGCGGCGACCAGCGCGTGCTTGACAGGGCCAGGCTCGGCATGGGAAGAGCCGCGATCCAGCTCCAGCGCTACAGCGATGCCGCGGCCGCATTCCGCGAGGTGAGTACGCAGGACCGCAGGCTTCACACGCTTTCCAGGCTCCTTCTCTGCGACGCCCTTCTGCAGTCCGATCAGCCCGGCATGGCGCTCGGTGTTCTTGACACTCTGGTTCCCCGCGGCGGAGACAGCCTCAGGGCGGAGTACTTCATCACGCTGGGAAGAACGCTCATGCAGCTTGGCATGCCTGACAGCGGAGCCGTCACTGCCCTCAGGGCCGTTGAGATAGAAACGAGGGGCGACGTCTACTACCGCGCCAACCTCGTTTCCGCCGAGGCCTGGATCATGGCGGGCAGGGCCGACAGAGCCTCCGACGTGCTCAACACCCTTCTTGGAAGCTACAGAACCGATGCCGAGATGGCTGCGATCTCACTTCTGAAGGGGAGGGTGGATGAAGCCTCGGGGAACGAAAGCGAGGCGCTGCAGGCATATCTAGATGCATCCGAATATGATACGTCACTGGAAACCGGCGCTGAAGCCCTGTACCTGAGGGCGGTTCTTCTTGAGAGACAGGGCAGGATCGAAGATGCCCTCGAGGCCCTCTCGGCACTTGTCGTTCGCTCCGGTGCGAACCTCTGGACAAGGCTTGCGACGGACAGGCAGCGGGAACTCAGCCTGTTGCAGCGCTATGAGGAGAACCTTCTGGAAGCCGGCGACGACACCCGGTGGAAATTCAGGCTTCTCGCTGCTGAAAAGCGCCTTGACCTCTACGGCCCGACCCCCGGCACGGTTCTGGAACTTAGAGCTGTGGCGGAGGGCGCAGACCCGTTGAGAAGAGCCATGGCGATGAGCCTTCTGGCAGGCATGGAAAGCACCCCTTCCGACTCCTCCGAAGCCCTTTATCGTGATGTCCTCATCCTTGCCGACAGCTCCGATCTTGCGGGCAGGGTCGAGGCGCTTCTTGGCCTGCCGCCCGGGCCGGCCGCCCAGGCCAGGCCCGCAGCGGTTATTGAAAGGGCCTGGAACGATATGGAAGCCGGACAGTGGGAATCCGCATTGAATTCGCTCGATGCGTTGCTAAGGTCGGACTGGAGCTATGAATCAAGGGCCCAGGTCCTCTGGGCGGCCTACCGGGCTGCCGACGGCGCTGGGCTTGCGCACACACTGGTCGAGTCGTATCTGAGGGAGCTGCTCAGCGATTACCCCGATACCGAAGAGGGTCTTCAGGCGGCCCTGAGGCTGAATGCCATCGAGGAACCGCCTGAAGAGGGGGAGTAGCAGGGACGTGATGACGGCCATGGATATGAATGCGGTTCTTTTGGACAAGGGTCCTGTCTGCCCCGGGGTCGTCAGGATGGCATTCGGAGCCCCCGGCTTCACCGCCTCGCCCGGGCAGTTCCTGGAGATGGAGCCTTCCCCGGAGCAGTTCCCCATGACAAGACGACCGTTCACGATCAACAGGCTGCTGCCTGATGGCTTCGAGGTCGTCTTCGAAGTCAGGGGCAGGGGAACGGCCCTTCTGGAGGCTTTACGGCCCGGTGACACCGTGCGGACACTGGGGCCGCTCGGACGCGGCTGGACGCACCACCCGGGCAGATGGCTGCTGGTCGGCGGTGGAATGGGTGCCGCGGGGTTTCCCTTTCTGGCAGGAACGCTGGCCGAACCCCCGACCGTTCTTATCGGGGCTTCCACGGCCGTGAGGCTGCTGTCCGTCGGGGGCGATGAGCACTGCATAACGGTCGACGGCACGAACGGAAGGCAGGGATTGATCACCGACCTGATTCACGACCTCGATCCCTCCCGATTCGAAGC
Organism: Candidatus Fermentibacterota bacterium; assembly: GCA_963845085.1. Lineage (GTDB taxonomy): Bacteria > Fermentibacterota > Fermentibacteria > Fermentibacterales > JCC-6 > UBA6080. The sequence goes on along the minus strand of CAWJQI010000005.1, from coordinate 590,394 downwards.
CATTGCCGTCTGCGGACCGGTCGGGATGATGCATGCGGTCTGGAACGCAATACCGGCGGAACACAGGCACAAGGTCCAAGTATCGGCTGAGAGCAGGATGGGATGCGGCTGGGGCGTCTGCGAGGGATGCGTGATCCCCTCCGCGGGGGGAGGATACAGGAAGTGCTGTACGGACGGACCGGTTTTCCGGGGCGAAGAACTCGACTGGGACAGGTGGACCGAATGACACAGCCGACCCTCGAAAGGCATCTCTGGGGAAAGGACTTCGAATCGCCCATCATCCTTGCGGGAGGAACAGCCGGATTCGGCGCCGAGATAATTGCGCTCGGCAGCCTTCAGGGTGTGGCCGCCGTCGTTTCGAAATCGGTCACATTTGAGCCCCGCGACGGCAACCCTCCTCCAAGAATCCAGGAGACCGAGTTCGGTCTTCTGAACTCGATCGGGCTTGCGAACCCCGGTGTTTACTCTGTTGTAAGCCAAATACTTGAAAAATCAGTTAACATGTCATGCCCGCTTATTGTGAACGTGGCCGGCGAGAACGAGGAGGAGTTCGCCTCGGTGGTCGGGGTGCTCGAGGGCTCACCCGTTCCGTGGGCGTACGAGATCAACGTGTCCTGCCCGAATGTCGCGTTCGGAGGCCTTCCGTTCGGGTCCGACCCCGCCGCGGTGAACAGGATTTCTGCCATGGTGCGCCGCGTCACCGCCAGACCTTTTTCTGTCAAACTCACCCCCAATGCCGGCAACATGGTCGAAACCGCCCTTGCCGCCTGCGAGGGCGGGGCTGACGCAGTCACTGTATGCAACACTTTTCTTGGCATGAAAATGGACTGGAGAACGGGAACAACGCTTGTTGCCAGGAAGGTTGCAGGGTACTCGTCGCCCGCGCTCCTGCCGCTCGTTGTGGCCCGGGTCTGGCAGGTATCCCAGGCGGTTCCGGTACCGGTGCTCGCCTCCGGCGGAGTGAGCCGCGGGGAGGACATTCTGGAGCTTCTTGCCGCCGGTGCGGAAATGGTCCAGGTGGGTTCAAGGCTGATGCGCCGGCCCTACGCTGCGCGTGAACTGCTCAGCGAAGCGGGGGGGCTTCTGGGATGAGAAGGCTTGTGGCGGTTACCGCTGCTGCCCTGCTCTTCTCCGGCTGCGTGCTCGTGTCGAGCCCGGCTTACAGGTACACCGGAACCACGGCGAGACAGGTCGTGACATCGGGTCTTTCAATGAGGGGCTATGCCAGCTGGTACGGTGAGGCTTTTCACGGCCGCAGAACGGCGAACGGCGAGCTGTTCGACATGAACGGCCTGACCTGCGCCCACAGGACCCTTCCGTTCGGCACGCTTCTGTCCGTGACAAACACCGAGAACAACAACACTGTGACAGTGAGGGTAAACGACAGAGGGCCGTACGTTTCGGGCCGGATCGTGGATCTTTCCAGGGGTGCCGCTTCCAGGCTGGACATTCTGGAGCGCGGGGCTGTTCTTGTGGAGATGAAGGTGGTCAATCAATGAACGGGATTTCCAGGGTGTTCGTTGCGGTTACAAGCGACTGCGGGCCGGATATGAGGGAGATGCTGAAACCCCTCTGCGGCCTCCCTGTGGGGGTCAAGATCGGGCTCGAGCTTTTCACCCGCGAGGGGCCGGGGATAGTCGACGAGGCAAGAAAGCTGGGATTCCAGGTTTTCCTTGATCTCAAGTTTCACGACATCCCCCACACGGTGGCCGGGGCCGTTCATTCCGCCTGCATGCTCGAGCCGGACCTTCTGAACGTTCACGCATCGGGAGGGCTTGGGATGATGAGGGCCGCCGCAGGGGCGGTGTCGGGCAGAACCAGGCTTATAGCGGTCACGGTTCTCACCAGCCTCGACGCATCGGACCTTGCGCTCCTCGCTCCCGGGCTCACGCCCGGAGAGGCTTCGATGCGGCTCGCCTCCGCCGCCAGGACAGCGGGCCTGTACGGTGTTGTCTGCTCCCCGCTCGAAGCTTCGTCCATCAGGGCGGAATGCGGGAAGGATTTTTTCATAATAACGCCCGGCGTCAGACCGGCTGATTCATCAATGGATGACCAGAAGAGGGTTATGACCCCGGGGGAGGCCATATCTGCCGGAGCCGACTCACTCGTGGTCGGCAGACCCATCACCGGAGCGCAGGATCCCGGAAGGGCTGCAGCCGAAATCCTCCGGGAGGTTGAAAAAGCCCTCGAGGGCTGATCCCATGGCATCCCCGGCTGTCCGGCTCCTGATCACGGCCCTTGTGACCATCGTCGTGGTGGCGTTTGTTGCAACAGCCTCCCTGATCATTGTCCGCCATGCCGTTGTAAGCGCCCTTTCAGTTGTTGACGAAAGGGTTTCGGTGGTCGGGGTGACGGGCGGGCCGGGCGCAATTCTCCTCACCGGGGTGGTTTTCCCTTCACGCGGTGTTCTTGCCGATTCGGTATGGGTTCTTCTTAACGGCGCTCCTTTCGGGCTGGGAGCCACCGAGGTCGTCATTACAGGAGCAACGGTCCGCCCCGTTGAGCAGCCCGATGGGGGCCGCGATCCGGGCAGCCGCGGAGGTGACCGCCCCTCGGTATCCATTCTGGAGGGAACCCTGATAACAGGTGACCAGGAAAGCGACCTTTTCGCGAGGTACGACGACGGTGTGATCCTGTTCAGCCTTGCCGGCCGGTGGGGAGGAGCGTGGGGGGTCAGATGGGACAATGACAGCCTCGCCGTGGTCTTCAGCAACTGCTCCGGACTCCCCGGCATTCCCGAGCTGCCGGGGATTGCCGAGGGCAGCCATGTCAGCGGGACCGCGAACGGGCGGCAGAGCGGCATGGATGCCGATATCAGGGGTGCAGTCACAAGCGTAAATGGCCAGCCGGTCATGGTCGGGTTCAGCATCGTGATCGAGCACGGCAGGCCCAGGTTCGAGATCGTCATCGATTTCGACAAGGTCGCGCCCCAGGTTTCCGGGTTCCTGCAGGACGCCTCGAACGGCGCGGTCATCGGGGCTCTGCCGGAAGGTGTGCTCACAATGGCAACCACAGACGGAGACACGCTTTCCTTCACCTTCGAGGTGGCCTTCCCCGGGCTTCGGATCGCCCATCCATCGGTTGCCGCCGACACCATCCCCTTTCCGGTCGCCGGGAGCGGAAGGGGGCTCATCGTTCCTGAATCGGGCGTCTTCACTGTCGATTCCGGCAGGATCATGCTCGGGGAAGCCATTTGCAACTACGAGCTTTCGGGTGCATGGGGCGGGAGGAGATACATCGGGATCAGGGCCTACAACGATTCGATGCCCGGCGCTGCGCTCTCCTCCGCGATCCCGGGTGAAATGCTCGGCCGGCTCAGGGGGCTGCGGCTTTCAGGCAGCCTGGCATTCGACATCAGCCTGTTCCTCGACTGGGACCGGCCGGACAGCTCCGACGTCTCCATCGAGATCTGCGCGGACAGGTTGTGTGTCGACCACTGTCCCGTCGGCATGGAAGGGCTTTCGTCCGGCAGGGGCTCGACGGTGTTGATGCGGGACAGCTGGGGCAACTCCCGTCGGATCGGGCTGGATACACAGTCCTGCCCGGGCTTTGCAGGGATCGGCAGTTTCCCGCCCTGGCTCGAACCGCTTATCTGCGCCGCTGAAGATGGCACTTTTCGCAGTCACAACGGTTTCAGCGAGTTCCACCTGAGGAATTCCATCCGTGCCGACCTCAGCCAGGGCAGGTTCGCAAGGGGGGGGTCCACCCTTTCCATGCAGCTTGTGAAAAACCTCTTTCTGAACCGTGAGAAAACCCTCGCCAGAAAGCTGCAGGAAGTTTTCCTGACCTGGAGGATGGAGTCGCGGCTGAGCAAGGACAGGATACTCGAGCTGTATGTAAATGTTGTTGAAATGGGCCCGAACGTGTTCGGATTCAGCGAGGCGGCCTCCTACTACTTCGCAACCTCGGTCGAAGAGCTTTCTGTCAGGGAGGCGGCGTTCCTGGTCTCGATCCTGCCCGGCCCGAGGCTTTATCACAGGTATGCCGTGTCGGGCAACGTGCCCGAGTACTGGAACAGCTATCTGGACAGGCTGATTCATGCCGCAGGCGCCAGGACGGGCCTCGACGGCTCAGCCATGGCCGCAGGCCTCGGGGAAACCCTTGTCTTCGACGGCAGGGTCAGCTCGTATTGACACGGGTTTCTCCCGGCGCAGTTCGCATTATGTTTTACATGCAAACCGTTCCAGGAAGGGGGAGGGGGTTTCATGGCTGAAAGCGAAGCCTTTGAGCTTGAGCACCGGGGTACGGTGCACAGGGCCGCTGATTTTGACGTACTCCTGAAATGGGCGGAAGATCTCAGGATCGACAGCTCGGACCGTTTCAGACCCGCCGGCTCCGACGACTGGAAACCGGTTATGCAGGATTCGAGGCTCAAGACCCTTCTGGCGCCTGAAAACCACTGGCGGGTGAGGATGTCCTCGGGCGAGTTCACCGCAGGCAGTTTCGAGACCATCGCCAAGTGGGCAAGGGAAGGCCGGCTGTCCACCGACGCAGTTGTCGAGGGGCCCAGAACCCCACCCGGCGGTGTCATGGCCTCGGCATTGCCGGCGCTCTCGGCTCACCTGCTTGAAGCCGAGACGGCGACGGGGGATCTGCCGCGGCTGATGATCGACGGCAGGGTGTACCCCGCACCCGATGTGGAAACGATCAGCAGGTGGATCAGCGAGTCCAGGGTTCCCCTGGAAGCCCAGATCTCCCTTGCGAACGGCCCCTGGGAACCGGTTGGAAGCTGCGGGCTGTTCGACCTTGAGAACTGGCCGCAGGCGGCACTTGGTGATGCGGGTGAACAGCACGATCAGATTCCAGAGCGGGTTTTTGTTCCGGAACCGCTTCCGCAGGTGTCGCCCCCGGCCGAGGCGGTCCCGGCAGGCTCCGTTCTTCCCGGGATCATCGCCCCCGCTGCCGCAATGGGCGAACTGCCCGAGTATTCCGGCAGGGGTGTTCCGGTTGATGATGACAATGCCCCGGAGCCCGAGAAATTCCAGGTCATAACCGGCTCGGGCGTCGAGTACAGCTGTGTGGACCCTTCCGAGATACTCGTACTGCTTCGGAAGCGCAAAGTGATGGAATACGACGAGGTGAGGCATTCCTCGCTGCCCGACGGCTCGGTCAGCGTGGGCGCCCTTGTTGACCTTGTCAGGAAGAAAAAGCGCGGCATGGGCGTCGCGTGGCGGATCACCGCCGTGGTGGTGCTGGCCGCAGCAGGGGTCTACCTGGCTGACACTCTTGGCTGGATCGCGGTTCCATGGCTTCCGTGACGAGCCTTCTTGAAACGAAGCGCGACGGCGGACAGCTTTCCCGCGATGACATCTGCAGGTTCGTCTCGGGAATCACAACCGGTGAGGTAACCCCTTACCAGGCTTCGGCCTTCCTGATGGCCGCATACATTCGGGGCATGACCCCCGGGGAAACAACGGCGCTCACGATGGCCATCCGTGACAGCGGAAGGGTCATGCAATGGTCCCCCCGGCTCTCCCCACTCGCGGACAAGCACTGCACGGGCGGTGTGGGCGACAAGGTGTCGCTGGTGCTGGCGCCGCTTGCAGTCACGATGGGCATGAGGGTTCCGATGATCAGCGGCAGAAGCCTGGGGCATACCGGCGGAACGCTGGACAAGCTGCAGAGCATCCCTGGATTCGACATCAACCTTACGGTGGAGAGGTTTCAGAAACAGGTCGAGGAGGTCGGCGTCTGCATGATCGGTCAGACCCCGGAACTGGCCCCCGCCGACGGCATCCTCTACAGCCTCAGGGATGCGACCTCGACAGTCACCTCGATCCCGCTGATCTGTGCGAGCATTCTGGGGAAAAAGCTGGCCGAGAACCCCGACTGCATCGTCTTTGACGTCAAGTGTGGTTCGGGGGCTTTCATGAAGACAGGCGGGGAGGCGCTTGAACTTGCCCGCATGCTCGTGGACACAGCCCGTCTCGCAGGCAAGGAGGCATCCGCGCTGGTCACCAGCATGAACCAGCCAACCGGTATGTCCGTCGGGAACGCCCTCGAGGTCATGGAGGCCATCGATGTGCTTGAAGGTCGGGGGCCGGCCGACACGACCGAGATCACCCTCGCCCTCGCGACCGAAATGGGGGGGCTCGCGGGGCTTGAATCGCCTCGTGCCACGGCGGAGAAGGGCCTGTTCTCCGGGAAGGCCCTCGGGGTGTTCCAAAGAATGACGGAAGCCCAGGGGGGGGATCTCGACAGGTTCGCCGCATTGCCCGAAGCTTCGGTGAAACTCGATGTAAGGGCCTCGCGAAGCGGCTTCTGGAGGGGGCCCGAAGCACTGGTACTCGGAGAGACGGTAAGGATGCTGGGCGGTGGGCGCTACAGGGTCTCGGACAGGGTCGATCCCCTGGTCGGCTGGAGACAGGAGACTCCCTGTGGAACGCCGGTCGAGGCGGGTTGGATGCTGGGCGTGGTTCACGCGTCAGACAACGAATCGGCCGAACGCGCCGCCCGCACCATAGAGCGTTCATTCCAGTGGGATTCCCCATCGGACCACTTGGTTCTTGAAAGGGTGAAATGATAAGGTGGCTTGAGACCGACAAGCTTCCCGCAGTCCTCGCACGGGACGGCGTCATAACCCAGGCATCTCTCGAACGGTACGAAAGGCTCACGGCTGGCAGCTCCGAGGATCCCATGGTGCTTCTCGTAAAAAGCGGGATCATCGGGGAGGAAAAGCTCTACAGATATGCCGCCACGCTGATCGGCCTTCCCTACAAGGAGCTCGATCCACTTGAGCTCGACTACGACACGGTTACAAGCAGCCTGCCCGGAAAGTTCGCCCAGGCGCACAGGCTGGTCGCCTTCAAGCGGGAGGGCAACACTCTTCACGTCGCCACGAGCAGTGTTTCCGGAACCTCCTTCGATCACGATCTCAAGCTCATGCTGGGTCTCGATGTCCAGTTCCACATCTCACGACCCGCGGAAATCGAAAGGGTGATCAGGCAGTTCTACGGGCTTCACAGCTCCATCGTGGCCGCCGTGAAGCAGCTGAACGAAGATGACGGCGTAGACCTCGGAAACCTCGAGAGGTTCGTGAACAGCGAGGCCTCCGAAAGCATAGAACCCACCGACAAGCCGGTTGTCAACGCTGTGAACCATCTCTTTCAGTACGCCTTCGAGGAGAGGGCGAGCGACATTCACCTCGAACCTCACCGGGAGAACACGATCGTCAGGCTCAGGATCGACGGCCTTCTGCACACCATCTACAGGATCCCCAAAAGGCTCCATCTCCCCATAAGCAGCCGCATCAAAATGATATCGGGGCTGAACATAGCCGAGAAGCGACGCCCGCAGGACGGCAGGATACGCACACATTTCGACGGAAAGCCCGTCGAGATAAGGTGTTCGACCGTGCCCATGGCCTTCGGCGAGAAAACGGTGCTCAGGATCCTCGACCCGCAGATACTCATGCAGGACATGTCCCACCTTGGATTCGAGGCCGACGACCTGGTCAAATACAGGAAGATGCTGGGCAGACCCAACGGGCTCATACTGGTAACCGGCCCGACAGGCAGCGGAAAGACCACGACCCTCTACTCGTCGCTTACCGAGATATCGCGTGAAACCGTCAACATCACAACGATCGAGGATCCTGTTGAATTCATAACCGACGAGTTCAACCAGATCTCCGTCCAGAGTGCGGTCGACCTCACATTCACCTCCGCCCTCAGGCACATCCTCAGGCAGGATCCCGACATTATCATGGTGGGCGAGATTAGGGACGTTGAGACCGCCGTGAGTGCCATGAGAAGCGCGCTTACGGGGCACCTTGTCCTGAGCACGCTGCACACCAACGACACTGCGACCACCGCGGTCAGGCTGATGGACATGGGTGTTCAGCCCTACCTTCTCATGAGCACCCTCAGGGGGATCATCGCCCAGAGGCTTGTCAGGGTTGTCTGCGGAGAGTGCGCGGAAAGCTTCACCCCCGACGATTCCCTGGCCGCATCCATCGAAATTCCTCGGGGAACCGTCCTTCGCAGGGGCGCAGGGTGCCGTGCCTGCAGAAACACCGGCTACAAGGGAAGGACCGGCGTTTACGAGGTGATGGAGGTAAACGAGGCCGTCAGGGTCGCCCTGGCGGAAAGGGCTCCTGTGGACGATATTCGAAGGCTGGCTGTCAGCCAGGGCATGAAAACGCTTCGTGACTCCGCCCGGCTGAAGGTACTGGGGGGTATCACCACCCCGGAGGAGATGCTCAAGGTAACCCTTGGGGGGGAATGAAAAAGGCAGTCATCCTCGGTATTCTCGCCCTGCTTTCAGGATGCGGGTCCGAAGGTCCAGGGGGAACCGGCTCCGACGCCCCTGCAGACACCATTATCAGGGTCATTCCGCGCACACCCATTGAGACGGGCCTGCTCTTCAGCAATTCCCTTCTCATGAACGATCCGGCATGCTTCGACTTCCTCACGCCGTCCTTCAGGGACTCCGTTGAATCGCTCGATCTCCCGCCCTGGGAGGTTTTCGGCAGATGGAGGGCTTTCGACCCTGACGGCAGGCTGACCGAGGTCGTCGTCACCGACGAAAGCCTTCATACGACAAGCTATCACTGCACGATAGCGAGGCTCGGCGAGCTCCCGCCCGTGGTCAGGTTCGATTTCGTGCTGGTCGATGGCGAGTGGCACATCAGCGGCTTCGGTTATGAGCGTTCGGCCGGTGTTGGTGACTCTCTGGCCCTCGAGATCCAGGTCTCCCTGATCCTGGCAGATCCGGTGCTGCTCCGTGAGATGCGCATCGCACGAATGCTGCTCGACGACATCGAGTTCGATTACTCCGAAAGCTGGGCATCCTGGGAGGCTGCCCTTGAATCCGGGGACAGCTTCGACGAGTACATTACGGGGCTTTCCCAGGAGAGCTACAATTTACTGGCGGAAGCCAACATAAGGCAGTCGGGCAAGCTTCAGATCATGCAGGACAGGGCCACCTTCCAGATCAACAGCCCTCCCCTCGAACTTCGCGAGCTCCTTGCCGCCTGGAGGGAGCTGGCCTATCTGCGCAAGGCGGTTCTCCGGGCAAGGCACGAGGCGATGCAGAACCTGAGGCAGACCGGCGTCTGGATGGAACCCGATCTCACCCAGGAATACGCAAGGATCGAATTCCTTTCCGGCATCTTCATGGCGGTGAGCGATCTTGTGGAACAGCGCGACACGCTGTCACTCACTTATCCGGCACTGCTCACCACCGGTTCCGGAGAACCCCTCGAAGCGCTTCTTGTCGAGCTTGATCCACACATGGTCGAGCAGAAGGTCGAGAACAATATCGGGGTTCCGGTCTGGCGCGCTCTCGGCGTTGACATGAACGGCGACCCCGACCCCGAGAGGGTCGTATACTGGGCGGGCGACCTGTTCCTTTTCCTCGGCACGCCCACCGGCTACAGGCTTGTCTTCAGAACCTTCTCAGGGTACGAGAGCGATCTTCACGGTCAGTTCGGCATCGAGACCGGGTCTGCCGGCAACAGCAGCGTGAACCTCATCGGCAACTCAAGAAGCACGGAATACCGTCTCTCCCTCGAGGGCAACGTTCCAAGGTTCAGCGCCACACAGCTGTCGCAGGACGAGGAACGCAGCATCGAGGACTACACCGATCAGAACATTCCGGAGGACTGGTGAAAAAGTTCCTGCCCCGTTTTCTCTTCTGGGCCATGCTCACAACCGTGGTCTTCTGTTCATTCAGCGCCGGTTTCCTGTACCGGGTATGGCACGACAGTGCGAAGGCTTTCCGCGAATCACACGGAAACCTGCTCGTCGCCTCGCTCAGGGGGCACGAACCGGCCAGCGCCACCAGGATTTATGACATGTACGGCGACCAGCTCGCCGTGGCATTCGTTGAGAACCGCTACCCGGTCACTCTCGACCAGGTCAGCCCGTGGGTCATCGAGGGGTTCATCGCCACCGAGGACAGGAACTTCTACACGCACAAGGGGCTCGACGTCAGGGGAATCGTGCGCTCCGTGCTCCACAACATCAGAACGGGCTCACGCCACGGCGGTAGCACGATAACCCAGCAGCTTGCCAGGGGGCTCTTCCTCGAACCCGACCAGACCATCCAGAGGAAGATACAGGAAGCCTTCATCGCGCTCGAGATCGAAAGGCAGTTTTCCAAGCAGGACATCATGGAGATGTACCTCAACCAGATCTACTACGGCGCCGGCGCCCACGGCATTGAAGCCGCCGCCAGGACATACTTCGGGGGCATTTCGGCCTCGGAGCTCACGCTCAACCAGGCGGCCCTGCTGGTCAGAATGGTGAAGAACCCCAGCGGTTTCAACCCGCTCAACAATCCGGACAGGGCACTGGCGCAAAGGAACATCGCCCTCTCGATGATGGCGGACTACGGGGTAATCACCCGCTCACAGAGGGATCAGGCCATCGCCGAGCCCCTTGGCGTTGATGTCCACCGTTCCGAGCTCGAGCAGGACTGGAACTACTTCACTGAATTCGTGAGGCAGTACCTTGTCGAGCGTTACGGCTGGTCGGCGGTCTACGAACAGGGGCTTGTCGTGTACACAACACTCGACCCTGACATGCAGGCCGCGGCAGAGTGGGCGGTCGACAGCATACTGACAATGAAGGAGCCCGTGTGGGACCCCGTCGCACAGCAGTGGGGCACTGAAGGCCAGAGGCTCAACTATCAGAGTTCAAGAGCCTACTGGCAGACCGTTCGTGACACGACTGCCGGCGCACCCGACTACGTGCAGGGGGCGCTTGTAGCCATCGATCCGCGAACAGGTTACATAAGGGCCATGGTCGGCGGGAGGGACTTCCAGGACAGCGAGTTCAATCGCGCCGTGCAGACTCAGAGGCAGCCCGGAAGCTCCTTCAAGTCGTTCGTATACGCAGAGGCCATTGAGCAGGGCTGGTCGCCCGGCAACGTCGTGCTTGACCAGCCGGTGGTGATCGACCTGAGCCCCGGCGAGTGGCGCCCCAGGAACTACGACATGCAGTTCCACGGCATGGTCACCCTCCGTGAGGCATTCGCCAGGTCGTACAACGTTGCCGCGGTCAGGCTTGGCATCGCAGTCGGAATCGAGGCCGTGGCCGCCCGGGCAGCCTCGATGGGCATCACCTCAAGGCTTCCGGTAGTCAACTCGCTTCCCCTTGGAAGCTGCATGATCAACCCGCTTGAAATGGCCAGGGCCTACATCCCCTTCGCAACGGGAGGGCTGGCCAGGAACACCACGGCGATAGTCAGGGTCGAGGACCGGTACGGAAACCTTCTGGAGAGCAACGAACAGCCTGATCCGGGCAGAAGGGTCATGAGCCGCACCGGAGCATACCTGATGAACAGCCTTCTTCAATCCGTGTTCAGGTCGGGAACGGCCTCACCCTCAAGATGGTACTGGGACGGCCCGTTCGCAGGCAGGGAGGCGGGCGGAAAGACCGGAACCACAAGTGATTACGCCGATGCATGGTTCGTCGGCTTTACGCCGGACCTTGTAACGGCGGTCTGGGTCGGATACGACAACCACGTAATCAGGATGCGCACCAGGAACGGTGCAGGGCAGGCCGGCGGTTCCATCGCGCTGCCAATCTGGAACATCTTCATGAGAAGGGCTTTCGCCGATGCCGACCCGGCAGCGGCGCCGTCCTTCCCGGGCCCGGAACAGGGTGAGGTCGAACAGGCCGTGGTTTGCGGGCTCAGCGGCCAGCTCGCGGTTGCCGAGTGCGGTGAACACGCCAGGGAGGAACTCTTCTGGGCCGGGACGGCCCCCACTGTTCTCTGCATGGTCCACGGAGAAGGCTCGGGATTCGGCGCCGATTCGACCATGGGCAACTTCAGCGATTTCGACAGGCGATCCCGCGGGGAACCGCAGCCCTGATGGAGCCTGTCCCGCTTCTTGTCACCGGGGTTCTTGTCCTGCTGGCAGCCCTTGCCGGCCTTGGTCTGGTGAGATCGCCGTTCTGGAAGAAGAGGCAGCTCCGCAAAGCCTCGATGATGGCGGCAAGGGGCGACATCAAGGGCATGATAGAGTACATGAGGGCCAACATGGACACGGGGCGGGTCTCCTGCCCGCTCACCAACGCACTGGTCTATTTTTTCATCCGCTCGGGCGAACTCGAATCGGCCGAAAAGGTTGTCACCGAGGCAATGGGGAAGGGGGACGGCTCCGCAGGGGCTCTCGCCCTGCTTGCGTACATCGCCCAGGGCCGGGAGGAGTGGGAGAACGCAGAAACCCTTTACAGGAGGGCGATCGATCTTGAGCCTTCACTTGCCCCCACCCTCGGCATGAACATCGCCGGAATGCTTATCCAGAGGAACACCAGGCTCGATGAGGCCCAGAGCCTTCTCGAAGCCGCACTCGAATCAGGGAGCGGACCTTCGAGAAGCGCGGTCCACCTGAACCTCGCCATGCTGAACTCGAGAAGGGGCAACCACTCCCGGGCCAGGGTCCACGCACTGACCGCGTTCGAACTCATGCCCGAGGGCGATCTCACAAGGCTCGGAAGGGCTCAGGCCCTTGGCCTTGCGGCAGGCGCCTCGAAGCGGATGAACGATCCCGAAGAGGCGAAAAGGCTTTCATCAAAAGCCTTCAAGGTTCTCGGCGACCTTCCGGGAACGGACAAGCTTCGCAGCGAATTGAAGGAACTGGCGGGCAATTGAAGAAGGCCATCTGGGCGGTCATCCTCGGGGTGGCCGTGTACTCGGTTCTGGTTCTCAGTTCGGACGTCGCGGGGATCGGTCATGCCGTATCGAAGATCAGGCCCGGCTTCATCGCGGTTTTCCTGCTGCTTCCCCTTGCGAACTATTTCCTCAGGTTCCTCAAGTGGCACTACTTCCTGCGCAGGGTCGGGGCGGCCGTTCCGGTCGGGGAAAGCATGGCGGTTTTCGTGGCCGGCTTCTCCATGACGGTTTCGCCGGGGAAATTCGGCGAACTCATAAAGTGCGTCATTCTGAAGGACAGAAGGGCTATCCCGGTCAGCACGACGAGCCCGGTCGTCGTGGCCGAGCGGATCACCGACCTGCTGAGCATGGTCTGCCTGGCTGTGGTCGGCGCCCTGATTGCCGGCGGTGATGCTGCACTTCCTGCTGCCGCAGCGGGGGTTGCGTTCTCCGCGGCGGCCATGCTTGTCCTGTTCTGGAATCCTGCATGGCGGTTCGCCGTGAAAGTAGTGACAAGGATCCCCTTCATGAGGGGGAGAACCGGCTCGCTCGAAACCTTCAGAAGGTCCGCGAGGATCCTTCTCGACAAAAGGAGCATGCTGGTGGCGATACCTCTCGGTGTGGCGGGATGGGGGATCGAGGCCATGGTTCTCTGCGTCGTCGCCCGCTCGGTCGGTGCAACGCTTCCCGCTGGAGCTGCGCTTCTGAGCCATGCGGCGGGAACGATTGCCGGAGCGGTGAGCATGATCCCGGGTGGCCTTGGCCTCACCGAACTCACGATAGACGGAATACTTGGCGGGTACATGCCTCCGGCTCAGGCTGCTGTCACCACGCTGCTGATGAGATTCTGCACGCTATGGTTCGGTGTTCTTCTCGGGCTTCTCGCCCTGGCTGCGCTGAAAAGGCATCGCCGCCCGGAAAGTACCGAAGGCTAAAGCCCGTTTCCGACCGCTCCGGGGTTGAAGACACCACCGGATCCTCCACCCCCTGCAAGAAGGTGGCCGTTCCTGCAGACCTGAACGTTGTGCGGCTTCGTGCCGGCGGTGCACTGGGGAGGACCTGAAACGGGGCCGCCGCCCGTCTGGCAGGCTGCACTCCATCCCATCGATCCTGCGTTGTACAGGCCGAAAAGAACAGGTCTGGAATATCGTTCGGGAAAGCCGTTCATTCTGAACTCCGGGTATTGCCTGCAGTGACGGGCCGCATAGGGCTAGAGCCCGCTGCCCACCCTTGCGGGCGTGAGGAAGCCTCCCGATGATCCCCGGTCGCCCGAGGAGAGGAAGACGCATATGGTGTCGGGTGTACCGGGGCCGGCAGCGCATTTTGGATCTGTTCCAGGGCCGCCCCCGATGGCGCACTTGGCGCTCCAGCCCAGTCTCTCCGCGCTGGAAAGCTCGTGCAACACCGGTTTGGAATACTGCTCGGGAAAAATGCTCATGTGTTCTCCTCGCTGCCGCTCATGTAATTCTAACGCCAGCGCGTTCTTCTGGCAATGCCGCAGAACAGCCCGACCACGCGCTGGGGAACCAAACCGGCACAGGGCATCCTGCGTGCCACGGCCCTGTACCTTCCCCTGACAAGCACACCGATAACTACCGGAATCTTCGCTCCGGGTTCCATCGGAAGGGGAAGATCGGGACCGGACCTGTCCCCCGCGGTGTAAAGAACGATCGCTCCGGCGTCGCTCGGCTCAATGCGGACGACCCTGTGCACGAACGGCTTTTCGGTGTCCATGCCCAGCACGACCACCTGTCCCGGAAGCAGCTCTGTGGCTTCCTTCTCCCGGGCCAGGAGGATGTCTCCGGGAATCAGGGCCGGCCACATCGAGAGCCCCCTGACAAATCCCCTCAGAGGTTTCTGAACCATTTCCAAACCTTCTCGCCGGAGTCCCTGGCCCCGATTCGGAAAACGGTCGAGGGGAAAGTGAGGAAGAGCCTTTGCAGAAAGATGCTGGCATCGTCAAGAACCGATTGCGTGACAATATCCCTCGCCATGAGGGAGCCGATGCGCATGGCTCTGTAGAAGCCGTAGCCGGGCCGGACGGAATGCTGCAGAGGCGCTCCCTTCTCAATGAACGCAAGCCCCCGGAGTTCGGCAGGAGGAATGCTGTAATGACCTGTTTTGATCCTGTGGGAACCGCACGGGAGGGTTCGGATCACACCGTCCGTGCCCTCGGCAACCACCACCGAATCGTCTCCGATCAATCTCCAGCCGTGCTCGGCAAGGTTGAGCGCGGCCGTCGTCTTGCCTCCTCCAGACGGGGCGAGGAGCAGGATCGACTTCGCGCCGATGGCGAGCGCGGCAGCGTGGATGACGACTCCGTTCGGGCTCACCGCGAGGAGCTGGGCCCTGAGTATCGAGCGGTCGTCAGTCATGCAGCCTTGCAGCGGGGAACAGCCCCATGTTGAAAGCGGTTTCGCAGAAGCGGTGCGGAGCCGAAAACGATCCCCCGACGGCGTAGTTCTCCATGACGCATTTGCCAAGGCACATTCTCCAGTGGATGCACCGGGAGCATATCCCCTGCGGTCCGCGCGACATGCTGTTTCTGAGTTCGGCCAGAAGAGGCGCGCCTCTCCAGACTTCCTCAAGGCTGTTTTGCGGGTAGACGCCCATGGAGAGCTCCGGTTTCGAATAGGCTATCCCGCAGAAGGAGAGGGTTCCGTCGGGAAGGACGCCGAGAAGGTTGAGTATCCAGCAGCTTCCCGCTCCCTTGAGCCTGTTCACCGGCATGAATGCTGGCGGAGCATCGGGCGTCACCCCGTTGGGGTATTCGCTGCAGGCCCAATCCAGAAAACCCAGGCATTCCTCGAATTCCCCCGGCTTTCCGAAGTAAAGGTCCTTCGCTTTGCCGACCGGGCTGATCAGGTTGATCTTCAGGCCTGAAACGGGCTTCCCCGTAAGAAAACCGACCATTTCAGCCAGGGCTTGCCTGTCGGGAGACGCCATGGACATGATGACCTGGGGGAAAACTCCCGACCCTGATGCAAGGGCCGAAATGAATTCAACAGTTCTGCGCCAGGAGCCTTCAACCCCCCTGAAGGCGTCGTGGGTTTCCTCCCGGGACGAATCGAGGCTCACTGCAACCTGGTAGGGCGGGTGACTCCCTGAACAGCTCGAAAAGCCCCCGCGGAACAACTGTGCCGTTTGTTTCCACGGCGACCTTCGGAAAAACCCTGCAGGCCTCCCTGTAAATCTCTGGAAAGCCTTCGTGGAGCAGCGGCTCGCCGCCTGTGAACTTGGCGTAGCCCGCACCCATGGCGGCAGCTTCGCGCATCAGTGCCACCCATGTGGAAACAGGCATCGAGGAAACCGAAACCCCCTCGTTCACCCAGCAGTGGGAGCAGCGCAGGTTGCACCCGGGATGGGGATTCAGATAGACATGCGAAAGGGGAGGGAGGCCAGGGCTTCCACAAGCATTTTCACGCAAGACAGGTCGTCCTTTCCCGGGAGTTCCCCGGTAAGAAGGGGGGTGACGGGACAGCCGCCCGTGCATACGGAAAGGTATTGGCATTCCGCGCATTCAGGGTTCAGGGCGCGCGGTGCGGCAACGATGTTCATGAATTCCCTCGCCGCACCGGACCGGACGATCTCGTTGAGGGGTCGGTCGGGAAGGCGTCCGAGCACAAAGCCGTCGATGTAGTCGCAGGGTATGACCCCTCCGTCGGCTGCCACGACGAGTTTGCTCACACAGCCCCCGCATCCGAAGGCTCGACCCTTCTCCTGCCGGAGCAGACCCTTTGCGGCTTTCTCAGCCATCTCGAGCATGGAGAGAAGGGGGCCGTAGACCGGAGCGCCCGTCTCTTTCAGGGCGGCAAGGTCGCGCGCGGCGGAGAGAAGCATGGCTGTGGAGGCATGAAGGCCGGCGGGAATCTCGCACTGGGCCGCAAGCATCGGCGTGAACTTGGCTCCCGGAACACCGAGGTCGGAAAGCGCGAAATCGGCGGTCTCCCTTGTCCTGTTCCAGTTGAGCCTTGTGACGGTGCAGTTGGTGATCACGGGAAGGCCGGCCCCGAGCGCGGTGCGTATGCCGAGAACAGCCCCCGCGAAAACGCCTGTCCCCCTGAGCGCATCGTGGGTGGGGGCATCGGGCCCGTCGAGCCCGGCCATCACTGACGTAAGCCTTTGGCCTGCCTTTGCGAGCGCAGCTGCGTTCTCGGCAGTCATCTCAACGGCGTTCGTGTTCAGTGAGAACCGGAAAGGCCTTTCGAGAACCAGCCCCAGAAAATCCCTGAAATCAGGCCTGCACAGGGGCTCGCCGCCGGAAATGACAAGTTCGAGCACCCTGGCCTCGACAAGCCTGTCGAGAATCCGCTCCCATGTACCGAGAGGAAGGTCGACTCCCGATTGTCTGACACCGCAGTGTCCGCAGGAAAGGTTGCACCTGCCCGTGATGAGCACGCTGACCTCCCTGGGGACAAGGGTGACCTCCGTCACTCAAGAACCCCGTTCTCCCTGAGCTGGGCAAGGAAGGCGTCGAGGTCGGCCTCGAGGGATCCCTCGTCAGGGTAGAGAGACTTCAGTTCCGCGAGGATGTCATCCCTTGAGGATTCGCCGTCTATCATGGAGCAGATCCCGACCGCCACCTCCTCGACCACCTGAAGTGCGCCGGTATTGACGTTGAAGAGGATGCCGCCCGAGGGTTCCCTGCGGAAGACAACCCCCTTCGCGTACGAGAGCTTCACATATCCTCCTACGGTGAGTTGCGGGAACATTTGTGTTTTCAACGCGTATTCGCTAATATACCCGTAACAGGGAGGGCCGAATGAAGGTTTGTATACCGCTTGTGCTTTTGTGTTCCTTGGTTGCGATGGGCTACGGGCTTTCCGAGGGCGCGTTCAATCTTGTCGATCCGCCCACGATGGGAAGCCTTGGTTTCCAGAACTTTCACAGCACCGCCAGTTTCAGCCTCATCTCCGGATCGCGGGGGTCATATGGTTGCGGTGCGTATGTGGGAACGATGAACTTCTCCCTGCACCCCAAGGTTTCCGCGCTTGTTGACCTCGGGTACGCCCGGACCTTCGATTTTTCTGCGGGGGAGAACTTCGGGCACGTGCTCGGCGGCCTTCAGCTTGAATGGAGACCAACCGACAACAGCTCGTTCATTCTCCAGTACAACGGCGCCATTCCCACGGGGCGTATCGAAGGGTTCTAAGCACGATCCCCCTCCTGCTTCTGCTGGCGGCCGGCACTCCCGCAGATTCTGTCTTCGATTCGGGTGACCTGTCACAGGCGCTTTCCATGTACATCACGGATTACAGCGGCAACACGCTCAGCTGGTGGCCTGCCTACAGGGCCGCCTGGATCCTCAACAGGCTTGATATGCCCGATTCCGCGCTTGTCTGGGCTGTGATCGCCCATGAACTCAATCCCGGAAACTCTGCGGTTCTCGGCGAGTTTCTGAGGGCGCAATCCGGTTCGCCCGACAGCGTTCTCAGCTACGGCCACCTCGTTTCCGGCGGAGGCGTGTGCAGGTTCAGGCTCGCCCAGGCCGAGTTGCGACTGGGAGCCCCCGGCCCCCACTGCCGTTTTCTGAGCGAGTCGCTCGAGTCTGGAACCGATTCTTCAAAGGCCGATGCGGCCTGCTGGATATCCATGCTTCTTCCCGACAGAAGCCTTGAGCTTCTTCGGCTCTCAGTGGAGCTTGTGCCGGATGAGGACTTCTACAGGACCGTACTGGCGGGGGAACTTGCAGCCAATGACCAGCCCGGCGCCGGTTTTGAGGTTCTTGAACGGGTTGTTCCCGACGGCTACTACTACTGGCAGGCCGTGGGCAGGTGCCGCGAAGCCTCGGGGGAGGTGGAGCAGGCTGCAGGTGCATTCAGAACTGCTTTCGAATCAAGGCGTTGCCCGTCGTCTGCTGCCGAGCTCGGCTGGTTTCTGTACAGGGCCGGCCGTGACCTTATCATGGCTGACAGCTGCGAAGCCGCCCTTTCATACCTCAGCGAAGCCTCGTCTCTGTGGAGCAGCGATTCATCCTGGGCGGTCGCTTCGGACTCCCTTCTGAGTCGCACCGGCGAATTCCTTCGCCTCGGAAGCACTTGGGAGAGATTACATTGAGGAAAGCTCACTTCACAAGTCTTGCGTGTTTGCTTATCTTCACGGCAGGATGCACCACAAGGGTGCGGGATGACCTTTGGAGCCACTGCTTTTTCAGCGCGGCGGCTTCCGGGGCGGCGACCGCAGCAACTGGTGATTGTGTTGAGGGGATCGGTGCTGCTCTCAGTCTCGGGCTCCTCAAAGAGGCGTTCGATGCCTTCAGGGGTTCGGGATTCGGTTTCAGCGACCTGGCGGCGGATCTCGCCGGCTGCATTGCAGGTGCGGCGGGGGCCGGTGTCGCAATGGAAGGATCATTTTGCTTGAGAAGGTAGTGAAGCTTTTTTTCGGTGACAGGCAGGCCAAGCTCATGAAGTCATTCGAGGGGCCTGTCGAGCAGATCACCGCCTTCGCTGAAGGCCTCGGGAGACTCTCCGAGGAGGAACTTCAGGGGAAGACCATCGAGTTCCGAAGAAGGCTCGCGGCCGGAGAGCCGCTCGATGACCTCATGTGCGAGGCCTTCGCCGTCGTTGTCGAGGCCTGTCGGCGCAATTGCTCGCGTCGCTGGCTTGTTACCGACCACGAGGTTGAATGGGGCATGGTGCCTTTTCGGGTCCAGCTGAAGGGGGCCATCGTCCTCCACAGGGGCATGATCTCGGAAATGGCGACGGGCGAGGGGAAAACCCTCGTGGCAGTGATGCCGATGTATCTCAACGCCCTCGAACTGAACCCGGAATGGGTGGAAGCCGCCGAAGAGGCGATGGGACAGGATACCTCCGGCTGGACCTTTGAACCCATCAACGGCATTCCCGTCGGAGCCGGAGCCCACCTCGTCACGGTGAACGATTACCTGGCGCGCCGCGACGCCGAGTGGATGGGGCCGATCTACCGGTACCTCGGTCTCTCCATCGGCTGCATCCAGGGCGGCATGGATCCCGACCAGAGGCGCCAGCAGTACAACTGCGACATCACTTACGGAACCAACAACGAGTTCGGCTTCGACTATCTCCGCGACAACATGGCTGTCAGGGTCGAGCACCGTGTGCAAAGGGCTCACCACTACGCGATCGTCGACGAGGTTGACAGCGTTCTCATCGACGAGGCCCGTACGCCGCTCATCATAAGCGGCGCGGTTCCCAAATCTCGAAACCGTTACAAGGAGTTCCGCGACCAGGTGGCCCGGATGGTCAACCGGCAGTCGGACATCGTGAATGCCATCGTTTCCGATGCTGACGCCCTCTGGGAAGAGGGCAAGACGCATGAGGCGGCAACGGTGTACCTCAAGGCACGCCGGGGTGCCCCTAAAAACAGGCGCCTTTCCAAAACCCTCAGAGATCCGGACAAGCTCAACGCGATCAAGCGGATCGAGGGGGAGAGGCTTCGTGACAAGAACCTGAACGAGCTGGATGAGGGGCTCTGCTTCTCGATCGACGAGAGGGAACGGTCCGTTTCCATGTCAGATCTGGGGAGAAAGCTGCTGTCCCCCGAAAACCCCGACTTCTTCCTCCTCCGCGACATCGGAGACGCGGTAGCCGAGGTCGAGGCCCTCGAGGTTTCGGAAGAGGAGAAGTTCGAGCTTCGCAAAAAGGTCTACGACGACCACTCCCAGAGGGCGGAAGCCCTTCACAACATCGACCAGCTTCTTCGCGCCTTCCAGCTCTACGAGAAGGATGTCGAGTACGTTGTACAGGACGGCGCGGTGATCATTGTCGACCAGTTCACGGGAAGGCTGATGCCCGGCCGCAGGTTCAGCGACGGCCTTCACGAGGCGCTCGAAGCCAAGGAGAAGGTCGAGATAAGGGCTGAAACCCAGACCCTTGCGACGATCACGATTCAGAACTACTTCAGGATGTATGAAAAGCTCTCGGGGATGACGGGTACCGCGGAAACCGAGGCCGAGGAGTTCGAGAACATCTACAAACTCGAGGTTGCGGTCATTCCAACGAATGTTCCCGTGATCAGGGCCGACCACAACGACAGGGTCTACCGCACCAAGCGTGAGAAATACTCTGCCATCGTTGACGAGATCCAGAGGCTTCACCGCAGGAACCAGCCCGTTCTTGTCGGCACGGTCTCGGTTGACGTCTCTGAAATCCTTTCCAAGCTGCTGAACGGCAGAAAGATCCCCCACAGCGTCCTGAACGCGAAGCACCACCAGGAAGAGGCGGACATCGTGGCAAGGGCCGGCCAGCCCGGAGCAGTCACGATCGCCACCAACATGGCTGGCAGGGGAACGGACATCAAGCTCTCTCCCCAGGTCAGGGAGGTCGATGACGGCAAAGGGGGGACCGAACCCGGCGGTCTTTTCGTGATAGGGACCGAGAGGCACGAATCACGCCGAATCGACAGGCAGCTTCGGGGCAGAAGCGGCAGGCAGGGCGACCCCGGTGCGAGCCGATTCTACATGTCCCTTGAAGACGACCTTTTCAGGCTGTTCGCCAGCGAGAAGCTCATCGATTTTCTCAAGAAGGACAAGGAGAAGGAGGGCGAGCCCATAGAGCACCCCCTTCTCAGCCGTTCCATCCAGCAGGCCCAGAAACGTGTCGAGCAGTACAACTTCGGCATCAGGAAACACCTCCTCGAGTACGATGACGTGAACAACAAGCAGCGCGAGGTGGTGTACAGCCTCAGAGCCAGGTCCCTGACCGGGGAAGGGCTTCGCGAAGAGATCCGTGACATGATCGCCTCGGTTGTGACCGGTGAGCTTACCGGAGCGATCCCCAACGGAACCGAACCGTACGAGTGGAATCTGGAAAGGGCGGCGCTCGCCCTGCGCGACCTTGCCGGTGCTGTTTTCAATTTCCAGGGCATCGAAAAGAAGTACAAGGAGCCCGAGGCGGTCAGAAGCTCCCTTGCCGACATGGTTCTCTCCTACTACGAGGAAAAGGAGAAGAAGCTCGGCGAAAAGCTCCTTGTTGACCTTGAGAAATGGTCGGTCCTCAGCTCGATAGACGCGCTGTGGCGCGAGCACCTTTACTCCCTTGATCACCTGAAGACGGGCATCGGCCTCCGGTCAATCGGACAGCGGGATCCGCTCGTCGAGTTCAAGAAGGAGGCTTTCGACCTTTTTGAAGAGCTTCAGGAGAACATCGACAAGCAGACCGTCCGCAAGGTCCTCAGCCTGTGGCCGGCGGGAATGATGAAGAGGGCGGACCAGCCCGCAGGGCAGGCCGTCCGTCCCGGACTCGCGGGACCTTCACAGATGCAGGGGGGCGCCGCCCCCGTGCAGCAGCCGTCCGCGCCCGTCACGGTCAAACGCGAGGACCCGAAGGTGGGAAGAAACGACCCGTGCCCCTGCGGCAGTGGCAGGAAGTACAAGAAGTGTTGCGGATCTCAATCATGAAGGGAGATGGTAATGGCTGAACACAGAGGGAAAGGCGAACTCTGGGCCTTCGTGGCCGGAGCCCTTGCCGGGGGAATTGCAGCGCTGCTGCTGGCCCCTGCGAAGGGTGAGGACACAAGAAGGAAGATCGCCTCAACGGCCGGGGATCTCTACGGCAAGGGTGAGCATCTCTACCATCAGGGCATCGGAAAGGCCGGGGAGCTTTTCGATTCCGGCAAGGAGAAGGCCGGGGAGATGAAGCACCGGGTCGAGGGCGCCATGGATTCCCTTAAGCGGAAGAACCCGGAAACCAAGGCCGACTGAGTTGTCCGTGGTCATCGTGGGCGACGGCGCCGTCGGTCGGGGGCTTGCCGTCGCCCTTTCCATTTCGGGTGAAGAGGTTTTTCTGGCGGGGCCGCCCGGCACGTCAAGGCGTCGCGTCACCCTTGAGGCGAAGGGTCTTTACCGTGGATGCGCAGCAGTCGAGACGGGAACGGTGCGGGATGCGCCGAAGGGCGCCGGTCTCATCTGCGCGCTGAAAGCCTATTCGATAAAGGGTGCAGTGGATGGGATTGCGGCAGCCCGGCCCGGGTTCGTCGCCAGCGTCACGAACGGCCTCGGACTCGAGGAACTCTGGGGAAGGATCGAACCCGAACCCGCCGTTCTCACGGCCGGTTTCCTGCCGGACGGCGAGTCGGTGGTCGTTTCGCCGGGGCACCTCGTCGCAGGCGGTGACGGTTTTATGGACAGGCTTTTCGATAAGACGCCGCTTCCGGTCCGGCCTGTCGCCGACATCCGGCTTTTCGTCAATGCCAAGTGGCTTGTGAACAGTGTCATCAACCCTCTCGGCGCCCTGACCGGCCTGCCCAACAACCGTCTCGGCGGTGCAGGGCTTGGCGACCTCGTCGGCATGCTTTTCAGGGAGCTTTCGGCCGTTGTCCCGGAGAGCTGTCATGCCGAGGCCGGGCGGATGCTCGACGAAATTCTTCTCAACTCGGGAAACCTTTGCAGCATGTTGCAGGACATTCTCGGCGGCAGACCTACAGAGCTTCCATGGCTTACGGGAGTGGCGGAAAAAAGGCTGCCGGGCGGATGCCCGACAGCCTCGGTGCTCTGTGCCCTGGTGAGGGCTAAAGCCTCAGCATCCTTGCATTGACCGTCGTGCCGCCCGTTCTTGCGGATACGGTGTACACCCCTGCGGGAAGCGATTCGTCGAGCTGAACCCCGCCGTCAGCCGTGGCACCGGTCCAGACGACCCTTCCATCAAGGGAAAAAACGCTTATCTCAGCCCCGGACAGGTCCGGAGAAATCGATATTGCCACCGGACCGCTCGACGGGTTTGGAACAACTGACAGAAGGAGCGGGGATGCCCCGGCTTCGCCGATGCCCTCCCCGAAGAGGGAGTTGTCGAACCAGAGGTCCTTTCCATCGCCGCTGAGGTAGAACAGCCCCATTCCGTTGCTGATGCCGCTGTGGCGCACGACGGCCGGGTTCTGCGTCCAGGCGGGATGGTCGCTTCTCTGCTCGAACACTATCGAGGATGCCTGCGAGAGGTTGTCGGCACTTCCCGTGAACACCTGCCCCGAGGGGGAAACGAACGATATCACCACGCCAGATGTTCCGTTGAAAATGTCGGCGAAGGGGTATGCTCCCGCAGCAAGCGCCTGTGGGGCGCTCCAGGTGGCGCCGTTGTCCTGCGAGATGGAGATTGTTACCATGCCTGCGGCGCTTCTCCAGACGATGCCCAGACTGCCCGAGCCGTTCTCCTCCCAGACGGGGATCGGAGATGCGTCGGACGGGGCATCGCTGACCTTCACGGGTGGATTGATCCCGGCGGAACTCCCGGTGGCGCAGAGCACGGCCTGCTGGTACACGTCGTACCAGGTCACGGCCACGTTGGTGCCGGCACCTCCGGTAGCCGAAGCCCTCGAAACGTTGGCGGCAACTGGCTGGGCCGGGCTCCAGTCGTCCGCATCGGGGCTTGCGCTGAGGAAGAGCCAGTTGTCGAGGGTTTCCATCATGACGAAGTAATAGCCTCCACAGCCGGGGTTGACGGTGAGCGACCTGATGTCGCCCATGCCGGGGTATGAGCTGTCAACGATGCTGTAGGAGATCAGGTTGAGGTTCTGAGCCCCGAACTTGTAGGCGCATGCCGCCGTCTCCCCGTTGTAGAACGAAAAGACGGCGAAGAGGATTACGCTGGATCCGCCGTCGCAGAAGACGATTCGCGGCGTGAACGCGTGGTTGCCCTGTCCTATTGTGATGGTGTTCTGGCGGGTCCAGGAGTACCCGTTGTCGTATGACTTCCGGAGGACAATGAGATCCCCCTCCGGGTTGCCCGGTCTGTTTTCGACAGCCGCCGCGTAAACTCCGCCGTCGGCACCGTACAGGCCGTCATAGTTCTGGAATCCGGTTCCGGGTGAGGTCACCCCTCCGCTGAAGTTCCAGATGAGAACGTCGTTCCACCAGTCGCTCTGGGAGTAGGCTGCAATGGAAACAAACAGCAGTAACATGATCGATCTGCGCATGATGCCCTCCCTGATTCCTGGAATCCCAATAATCATTATCAATTATTGGGACAGCCTGGTACAACGGCAAGGGCTGCCCGGAAGTTACTCCTCGTCCAGTTCCCCCATGTAAACGTCTTTTTCAAGGATCTGCCAGGCGGGCTTCCCCGTGAGTTCCCCAAGATCCTCGAGGACATCGTGCTGTGACTGGTCAAGGATCAGGGATTGGCGGAACATGTCGATGGCTTCCTCCTCCTGTCCCTGGACAACGTAAAGCCTTCCCAGGGCGTTCAGCGCCTGGGTAACCTCAGGGTCGAGTTCGACAGCTCTTTCCAGAAAGTCGATGGCCTTTTCAAGCATTTCTTCCTCGTCGTGGTCCCGACCCCAGAGGTCCGCCGGGGGGATGTTCTCGAGAATGGCGTGCCCCCAGGCGAGACCGAGGCCTAGAAAGGCTTCAGCGTTCTCGGGGTCGATCGCGAGAACCTCGTCGTAATAGGGCAGGGCTTCGGAAGGGTTGTTGTCCTCCATGTACATGGCGGCCAGGCTGATCCTGGCGTCGACATCTTCCGGATCGGCGGCGACTTCCTTCCTCAGTTTTTCATAAAGGGCTCGGCGCTCTGTCATCCCTGTGAAACCTCCGGTTAGCTGGCCTCAGAGTATCGGCGTCAATTATACATACCCCCGGTGTCCGTCAAGCCCCCCGGGAGAACCGATGAAACTGGCCCAGGAACTTCGCTGGCTGAATGGTGTTGGACCCTCCAGAGCCGCCCTGCTCGCCAGGCTTGGCATCGGCCTCGTCGGTGAACTGCTCCTTCATCTACCCCGGGCATGGCTGGACAGGAGGACCGTAGTCCCGATCTCCTCGGCCCGCCTCGGTGACACTCTCACGGTCGCCGGCAGGGTTGTCGGCGTAAACCACAGACGCACCGGCAGGGGCGGTCTGATCGTCGAGGCGCTTGTCTCCGACGGGACGCCGCTGCGACTCGTCTTTTTCAGTGACAGGTATCCGGCGAACAGGCTGCAGCAGGGGATGCAGCTCGTCATCTCGGGCACTGTCGAAAACTTCCGCGGATTTGCCATGGTGCATCCCGACCTCCTGTTCCCGCCGGTGGGCGGTGAGCCCGAAGCACCCGGCATGCAACCGCTTTACCCGCTAACCTCCGGGTTGTCACAGGGAGTGCTGCGGCGGATCATCTCGGCCGCTCTGGATGCACTGGATCCACCCCCGCCGATCCTTCCCGCGGAGATGCTTTCCAGGGCAGGCTTCGCGGACAGGCTTGCGCTGTTTCGGGGCGCCCATAACCCGGCCGGCCCCGAAGAAGCCGCAAAGGCGAGGGATCTTCTTGCACTCGAGGAGATATGCCTTTACCGCTGGGCCCTCGAGCTCGTGCGGGCCGGCGTTCGCAGCGAGCCCTCGGTCGGGCTTCTGAAGGGCCCGCAGACCCCCGCCGGGTTCGCCTCGATGCTTCCCTGGCCGCTCACCGCCGCTCAGGAAAGGGTCATGGGTGAGACCTTCCGTGACCTTTCACGCAGCGAGCCGATGAGAAGGCTTGTTCAGGGCGATGTTGGCTCGGGCAAGACGGTCGTTGCCGCGGCTGCCTGCGCCAGATGCGCGCTCTCCGGGCATACCGCTGTCATTCTGGCCCCCACCGAGGTTCTGGCCGTCCAACACCATCAGAGCATCAGGCGCTTTCTGTCGGGTTATGACATTCCCGTGCATCTGTTGACCGGCGGGACCGGAGCCAGTGCGAGGAGGGCTCTTGCTGCAAATCTCACGGACAACCCGGCCTGTGTGCTGGTTGGAACCCATGCCGTGCTCGAGGACTGGGTCCCGCTCTCGGAGCTTGCCCTCCTTGTGGTCGACGAACAGCACAAGTTCGGGGTGATGCAGAGGGAGAAACTGACCGCTGGAAGACTTCCCAGACCGCATGTTCTTGTCATGAGCGCCACCCCGATCCCAAGAACCCTGGCCATGACCCTCTACGGCGACCTGGACCTTTCGGTCATTGATCAGATGCCTCCGGGCAGAGGTTCGATCGAAACACGGGTCATCGGAGAAGCGGAAAAGAGAAGCCTCGCCTCGTTCATCATGGAACGGCTGTCGCTCGGGGAACGGGTTTTCATGGTCTACCCGCTCAAGGAGATGTCCGAGAACATCCCGGCCCTCGACGCCGTTACAGCATTTGAAAGGGTCAGGAACGGACCTCTCGGCAAGTGGGGTGCCGCACTTCTTCACGGCGGGATGACGCCGGGTGAGAAGGTCGAGGCCGTAACCGCATTCGCATCCGGCAGGGTTGGCATCCTGGTCAGCACCACCGTGATAGAGGTGGGCATCGACGTGCCCCAGGCTACGGTGATGGTCGTGTCCGGTGCGGGAAGGTTCGGCCTCAGCCAGCTGCACCAGCTCAGGGGGCGAGTCGGCAGGGGGGGCGGTGATTCCTGGTGCTTCCTTGTCGTCGAGGAGAACGACTCTGCGCAGGCAAGAGCGAGGCTCGAGGCTCTTGCCGGAACGACCGACGGTTTTCTCGTGGCCAGGAAGGACCTTGAACTCAGGGGACCCGGACAGGTGCTCGGCACGAGGCAGCACGGCATTCCGGAATTCCGGGTGGCGGATCTCTCCCGTGACATTGAGTTGATGGAAAGTTTCGAGCATATTCCCAGACGGGGGGATGTTGAGCTTCTGGATCTCATCCGGGAGGAAAAATGGCGTTTCGGGGGGCTTTCCTTTCCCGGCATCTGATCAACGGCACTGCCGCATGTTGCGCGCAGGGGGTTGACATGGATTCCTCCAGTGTTACCAATTAGGGTTTCAAGAAAGTTTACGTAATTCGGGCGGCGCGGGGTGCTGCGGTTTCCAATCGGACTCACCCCTGTTCACGGGAGGGGACATGGCTTCACCAGGCATGAAGAAACGGGCTGAGCAGCTTGTGGCAAGAGCCGGTGAACTGGCTAGGGCGGGCGACCGGGACAAGGCTCTCCTCGCCCTGCAGAGGGCTGCGGAACTGGATCCCGAGAACGAGCTGATTCAGAAGAGAATCGCCGAGCTGGAGCGGGAACAGGCCGCGATGCGTAATTTCAGCAAGAGCAGGTCGGCCAGGGCCCATACCAACATCGGCCAGGCTACCCCGGCGGACTTCGTGTCCGAATGCATGAAGAGATCCGACGAAGCGCTTGCAGAAGGCGATGAAGTCAGGGCTCTCCAGGAATTGGAGAGGGCCAAGCGCCACGACCCTGAAAACATCGATGTCAACAGGAAAATACAGATCCTCCGCCGCCAGATCAAAGTGAACGGCCTTTTTGACAAAGCCGTCGCGAGGCTCGCTTCGGGGGAACCCGCGGAAGCCGTTGCCACAGCCAGGAGGATCTTTGAGATCTGGACCATGGCGCCGAACCTTCCGGAACTGCTTTCACGGATCGAGTCATGGTCTCCCGAGGCGAAGAAGGATGTTCCCGCGCCGAAACCCGCCCCTGTGCGGGCTGCTGCGCCCGCCCCCAAGGCAAGGGCGCCCCGCCCCGAGCCCGCGGTATCGCCGGAAAACGCCGCAGTGGCCTCCATTCGTGACAGGATCGCAAAGAGCGCCTACAAGGAAGCCTACCAGGAAGCGGTCGAGGCTTCACAAAAGTATCCCGGGAACGCCACCATCACCGATCTTGTAACAGGGCTCGAGAAGCTGCTTGGCAAGACCGCGCCGGCCCCCGAGGAACCGAAGGCCGAAGTCGCTCCCGCACCCAGGCCGAGGAAGCACAGGGTTGTCGAACCGGCGCCCGAACCTGTCGTCCCGGTGGAGGAACCCGAGGCACCCGAGAAGAAAAAGGGGCTCCCGATGGGCATCATCGCGGCAGCCGTGCTCCTTGTTGTAGCCCTTGTCGTGATCTTCGTGTTCAAACCGTTCGGAAGGGGCGGCGGGCCGGAACTGCCCGTCGGTCCCGAGCCCTACACCGTATCCTTCTCTGTCGATGGCGTCGCCGATCCCCATGTCAGCCTCGACGGAACCGAGATCAACCCCGACCCGGCAACCGGAACCTATGCTTTCACCGATACTACAACGGCTCCGAGGCTCATCGAGGTCAGGGCAATAGGTTTCGAGACCCTGGTTCAAACCCTGCAACCCGAACCCGGGAGCACGGTCGAACTGGTTCTTGAACCCGATACACTGGGTACCCATGAAGTGGAGATCGCCTTTTTCCCGATAATGCCCGAGGGCGAACCCGCTCCCCAGCCGGGCGAGGTCACCTGGATGGTCGACGGGGAAGCCGTTTCCTCGCCTTTCCAGGTGCGCACCGGCATGCATGTGTTCCAGCCGGTAATGGAGGGGTTCAACTCCCTGCCTGAATCGGTGCTTGTTGACTACAGCGCTGACGCTCAGAACTTCTCCCTCGCGCTGCTCTCCATGCAGGAGTCACAGGTCGTGCTCACCCTCGCTGCGGATGTCACCGGATCGGCCAATTTCGACATCGACGGAACGAGGGTTGCAAGCGGAGTGAGAAGAGTCACACAGGTGCTGCCTCTCGGCACCCATACCCTCAGGGTCACCATGGAGGACCGCGAACCCTGGACCGAAACCGTCAACCTGACCGCCGACGGCTATGCCAGAACCGTGACTCCCGTCGAGATCATCAGGACTGGAAGGCTGCTGATTGGGCCCGAGCCCTGGGCCAACGTGTTTGTGAACGGCGACGCTGTGGGCCAGACTCCCATGCCGCCCCTCGAACTCGAAGAGGGGACCTATTCGGTAAGGCTTTCCAACCCCGATTACGAGGACCAGGTGTCAACGGTTGTGATAACGGCCGGAGAGGATGCCAGCATAAGGTACACAGCCGATCCCGTCACTCCGGAAGAGATCACATCCACCGCCGACGAACCCGTGATACCGCCCTTCCCCATCTCCCAGACAGCTCCGGTAACGCCAAGTCTTGCGCAGCAGAGGGGCGACGTGCACGGTTTCGTGACTCTCGAGGTCAGGGTGGGCACGGACGGCAGGGTGCGGGATGCTTCGGTCATCAACGACCAGGTCGGGCTCGGGTGCGGGCCGGCCGCCCTCGATGCGGTGAGGCAGTGGGTGTTCAACCCCGCCACCCAGGGCGGTGTTCCCGTGGAGGTGACCACCACCGTACAGGTCCGATTCGACGTGGAATAGGCCGGCATGTACGGGTTCGGCAGGGGCGCCTGGACCCCGCTGGTGGATGTGTACGGCGGTGACAGACACACTGTGGTCGTCGTAGAGCTTCCCGGTCTTGACCCCGGAGAAGCCCGTCTCGATGTAACTCCGAACTCCCTCACGGTGAGCGGTACCCGGAAAAGCCTGTCCTACCCCGAGCTTTCACCCCTGGGGATGGAGATCCCTTCGGGGCAGTTCGAAAGGCTCGTCCACCTCCCGGCGCGCATTGATACGCAGACCGTCGAGGCGGTGCTCGAGAACGGGCTGCTCATCATTACACTGCATCACCTGTTCCCTGCCTCGGTGATGATCCCGGTCAGGGAACCCGGTAAGGAAGAATGAAAAGAGAAGGATCGCTGATTCTGCCGCTGCACGTGCTCCCCGAGGGCATACTGATGCCCAGCACAACTCTGTCCCTCACCGTGACCGATCCCGACCAGATCAGGATGGTTGATTTCGCGGTAAGGGACGAGAAGATCGTGGGCGTTGTGGCGACCAATCCCGACACCGGCGAGGGCTTCAGGGTCGGCACCGCCGCCGGCATCATGAAGCTCTACAGGTTTCCCGGTGATGTGGTGAGGCTGAGCCTGAAAGGCCTTTTCCGCTTCCGGATAATCGAACAGGTACACGGCTGGCCGTTCCAGATGACCAGGGTTTCGAAGCTCGAAACCGTCTTCCCCGAAGACGCGGACGAGATCGAGGCGTGGCGCAAGGCGGTCGAGCTTCAGCTCCGCAGGATAATGGAACTCACTCCCGGGATACCCGACGAGCTCCAGATGGTCACACTGCTCCGGGATCCCGAAAAGCTGGGGTTTGTGGCCGCCGGGGGGCTTGAGGCGCCTGTTCATGAGAAACAGCGGCTCCTCGAGGAGAACAGCATCATCCAGAGGCTTCGGATCCTGCGGGACATGATGTCGCACGAGATCCAGATCCTGAAGCTCCGCGACATGATCCAGTCCCAGGTCCGCTCGGAGATGGACAAGGACCAGCGCGAGTACTACCTGAAGGAACAGATGAAGGTCATCCAGAAAGAACTGGGTGATGAGAACGAAAATCCCGAGGCAATGGAGCTTTTGAAGCGTCTCGAGGAGACCGATCTTCCCGACTCCGCCCGAGAGGCCGCCGAGGAGGAGATAAGGCGTTTCAACCGCATGCACCCCGGCGTTCCCGAGGCTTCGGTCACGAGGAACTACCTTGAATGGCTTCTTCAGCTTCCCTGGAACAACTTCACGAAGGACAGGCTTGACCTCGACAGGGCAAGGAAGATCCTCGACAGCGATCACTTCGACCTGAAGGATGTGAAACAGAGGGTGCTCGAATTCCTCGCGGTGCGCAGGCTCAACCCGTCCGGGAAGGCCCCCATCATATGCTTCGTCGGCCCTCCTGGCGTCGGCAAGACAAGCATGGGCAAGAGCATCGCCCGGGCTCTCGGCAGGAAGTTCTACAGGCTCAGCCTCGGAGGAATGCATGACGAGGCCGAGATCAGGGGGCATCGAAGAACCTACA
Organism: Candidatus Fermentibacterota bacterium; assembly: GCA_963845085.1. Taxonomy (GTDB): domain Bacteria; phylum Fermentibacterota; class Fermentibacteria; order Fermentibacterales; family JCC-6; genus UBA6080. Next base: position 559,264 of record CAWJQI010000005.1, on the reverse strand, counting down.
TCGGGGCCATGCCCGGCAGGATCATTCAGGGCATCAGGGAATGCGGGACCTCGAATCCCGTTTTCATGCTCGATGAGATCGACAAGCTCGGGCGTGACTTCAGGGGCGACCCAACGTCAGCCCTTCTCGAGGTGCTCGATCCCGAGCAGAACAACACATTCCGTGACAACTACCTGAACATCCCGTTCGACCTCAGCAGGGTGAAGTTCATAACAACTGCGAACACGCTCGACACCATCCCCGACCCGCTCCTCGACCGAATGGAGATCATCCGCATTCCCGGCTACACCGAGGATGACAAGCTCCAGATCGCCCGGCGTTACCTCGTGAAAAGGCAGATCAGGGAGAGCGGCCTCTCCGGGCGGACCATCCGTTTCACCCCCGACGGGTTGAGAACCATCATAAAAAGGTATACCCGTGAGGCGGGCGTAAGGGAGCTGGAACGCAGCATCGGCAGCATATGCAGGAAGAACGCCGTAAGGGTGGCCGGTGGCGACCTTTCCCTGGCCGTTGTGGTGGGCGCGAGGATACCGGACTGGCTCGGTCAGTGGAAGTTCATGCATGAACCGGCCCTGTCCGTTCCCCAGATCGGTGTTTGCACGGGCCTCGCCTGGACTCCCCACGGGGGGGAAATACTCTTCATTGAAACGCTGTTGGCCAGGGGGAGCGGAAAACTTGTTCTCACCGGTCAGCTCGGCGACATAATGAAGGAATCGGCCCGTGCAGCCCTGAGCTGGATAAACGGAACCGACCGCGCCCCCGGAAGGGATTTCTCCCAGACCGATGTCCATGTGCACGTTCCCGAGGGCGCGACCCCGAAGGACGGGCCGTCCGCCGGGGTGGCCATGGCCGCCTCCATCCTCAGCGCCTTCACGGGCGTTCCTGTTCGGGCGGACACCGCAGTCACCGGCGAGATCACCCTCAGGGGAAGGGTGCTTCCCGTTGGGGGCATCAAGGAAAAGGTTCTCGGAGCACTTTCCTCCGGGATAAGACGGGTGGTCATACCGGGAGAGAACGAGAGGGACCTTGCCGAGATCCCGAAGGAGCAGCTTTCCCAGATGGAGATACAGACAGTAGACACACTGGAGCAGGCCGTTGAAATGCTCCTGTACCGGGAGGAATCCGATGCGTAAGCTCTTTGTCACCGCCGCGCTGCTCGTCATGGCAGCAACGGGCTGCAAATCCCCTTCAGACAGGCTTCACACGGCAGACGGAGGTGTCGTCGTCGGCAGGCTTGAATCGATAGGGGGAGGGGTCGTGAGCATCGGCGGGGTTTCGGTCAGTGTCCCCGATGCGGACGCAAGGGTCTGGGGCAGGAACGGAGCCTGTCTTTACGGGCAGGTCTCGCTCGACGGACGCAACCTCTCCGTCAGCACAGCCGGCGGTGCCGTTGAGCTGCCGATCCAGTCGGTATCCGCGATCGTCTGGGGGGAAACCGGCGTTACATCGAGGCTGTTTGACGTTCCCGCCGAGGCCGGGTGGCTCTGCACCCACGTTACCGTGGCACAGGGCGATCTCATCACCGTGTCGGCGGGAGGCCTCGTTTCGACGGAAGCGGGTGATTCCTCACCGGACGGCACCGCCGAGTTCTCGACAACTACAGCACTGGCGCCGCAGGCGGTGGGCGGAGCCCTGGTCATGAGGATCGGACCCGAGGGCGGGGTCGTCAATGTGGGTTCAGGCTGGACCGGGAACGCGCCCGAAGGCGGCGAGATCTACCTTGGAGTGAACGCGCACCTTTCGGATGGCACCTCGGCGACCGGGCGGTACACTGCAGCCCTTACCACCGGCTCCTCTGGGGGAATGGGAATCACTGCCATTTTTCCCGCGGGGAAGAGCGGATTTTCACTCTAGGGAAGGCTGATCGCCAGGTTCCGGCGGTTGACGGCGCCCCCTGTGCGGTATAGAGTTTATGAAGTTATGATATTGGTGCCCCGAAAGCTTCAAGTGAAGTGGGAGGTTTGGCGATGAAAATAGCTCTTCTCCTTGCTTTTACGGCATTTGTTGGATCGAATGCCGGTCAGTACGTTGTGGGTTTCGGTGACACACTGTGGGAGCTTTCCCTGCATTTCTACGGCACTCCTCTCCGCTGGGAGGAAATCCTCGCAGCCAACCCCCATGTCAGCAGTCCGCAAAGCCTCGTTCCCGGAATGGTCCTTCTTATCCCGGGCGAGGTGCTCACCGGTGTCTCTTCCGGGTACGGAAGCGATTACACAATCTCCATTCCCACGTCCGCCGTCATGAACCGTTCCAGCGAACCCATCCTCAGCAGGCTGCAGAGGGAGGGCGCGGGCATGGTTTCGTTCGACGGCATTACGTACCTCGGCACCATCCTTCAGGTGAACACCGAGGAGGAAAGCCGTTTCAGGTTCGCCCAGGGGCTCCCTGGAGACCTTCTCGAGATAGACTTCGGTTCCAGTGATGGCGTCATGCCGGGGCAGGTCTACCAGATCATCCGCGAGGGCGAAACGGTGACCGACCCTCTGACCGATGACGAAGGCGTGGTCTACAGGGTCGCGGGCGTCTGCAGCGTGGTCGAGACCACTCCCGCCACGGCGGTTGTCGTTCTTGAGCACGGCTATCTCTCCGTTCGAGAGGGCGATCTCGTAATCCCGTACAGCGCCGAGGGCGATGTCTTCATAAACAACGAACCCGCCGTGGGAACCACGACCGTTCATGTTCTTGCGCTGAAGAACCCTGACAACAGAAGCGCCTACGCGTTCGACGTGGTTTACATCAACGCCGGGAGCGAAGCGGGACTTGAGCCGGGCGATGTCTTCTCGGCGTACACCTACGGCGAACTCTTCGAAACCGGCGATAACGAAACGATAGTAAGCGCCGACATTCCTGTGGCCGACATCGTGATACTCACCACCGAAAGGCGTTCTGCCGCCGCAATGGTGGTAAGCAACCGTTCCGCCATGCTTGTATCCCCGGGCGACAGGCTTTACCTGGTCAGAAGCCAGGAAGCCCTCGCAAGATAGCCGGCATGAACTGGAGGGTGGTCGCCAGGGGACGATCCCCCTCGGGCGAGGCGGTGGTTCACCTCTGCACGCGCACAGGCCGACCCGCCGCTGAGATACGCGAAGGTCTCGTATCGGTTCAGGGGCTTCTCGTGCGCGACAGCCTTGAGCGCGGGGCCGCAGACAACCTCGCTGCATCACTTTCATACGACGGAATAACGATCGAAGTGGTTCCCTCTTCGGCTCCCGACACACCGGGTTTCAGGGTTGTGCTCACCGGTTACTCCCCCGGGAGCAGGGGAAGGCTCCGGGCCGCCCTGATGCGGATGAGCCGGAAGTCCGACGAGGAGGTGATCGGCTTTCTTGCTCGCATCCCCTTCGCCCTGAGAAGGAATGCCGACGCTGAGACCGCAGCATCCGTCCGACGCATGATCGAGGCGGCAGGCGGTCTGGTCGAGGTAAGACCCGAGGGAGCACCCGCCGCCAGGCAGGAACAGGCAGCCCAACCCCGTCCATCCCCCGCCCGTCCCGTGAAGGAAGTGCGTGAGGCTTCACCGAAGCCGGCACCCGGGGCGGAGCCCCGGCCGTCGACCGAGGTTCCGGTGATGATGACCCCGCCGGTGGTCAGGAGTTCCGAGGCGAGACAGGTATTCACTGAGCCGCAGCAGTACACGGCCATGCCGCCCGAGGCATCCCTGAAGATCCCTTCCGTTCTTCTCCCGGAGCACGCCGCGACCTTCCCCGCGCCCTTTGCGGTCAGTTTCGCGCCCCCGGCGCGGCTTTCCCCGCTGCCCGCTCAGAACGGCGTCAGGATCCCCGAGGCAGCCCGTTCCTCCTACTTCCCGGTGTACCTGTGCCCGGTCCAGGAGAAGCATCGCCACAGGACGGAACGGATCCTCTCCGACAGGCTCGGCATAAGCGGCGAGAAGGCCCGGGATGCCGTCATGAACGCCCCTTCCGTGATATCGCTTGAAAAGAGCCCGGCGGAATCATCGGCCAGGGTTCACGAACTCTCCGGACTGGGCCTTCCCGTAACGCTCGTGAAGCCGCAGGAAGGCGTGGTGAAGAACAAGGACCATGTCTGGTTCGGAAACTGGCTTCGGCCCCGCTGAGTCCCAGGTGGACAGGTTCCTTCAGGTGATGGTTCTGGAGAGGGGGCTGTCCGCAAACACCGTGTCAGCATACATGGCCGACCTCGGACAGGCCTGCCGGGATATCCCGGGAATGCCCTCGCCCGACCCGTCCGACGTTTCGGAATGGGTGGTCGGGCTTTCCATGAAGGGAATGGCCCCCAGAACAGTCAGAAGGAAGATATCCTCCCTGAAGGCCCTGTTCAGATTTCTCATGGATGAGGGCGAACTGAAGGATGACCCGTGCCGTTACCTTCACGGCCCCAAGCCCGGGCTCGATCTTCCCGACCACCTTTCAGTCGGCGAGGCGGAACGCCTGCTCGAGGCCGTTCCCGCCGTGACCCCGCTTGATCTACGGAACAGGGCGCTTCTCGAGCTTGCATACGGCTCCGGACTTCGCGAGAGCGAGATGGTGTCGCTGACGCTTGACAGGATCAACCTCGAGGATTCCTTCGTCCGCCCGTTCGGAAAAGGCTCGAAGGAGAGGCTCGTTCCAATGGGGGAACCCTGTGTCGCCTGGCTCAGGCGATACCTGTTCGAGGCGAGGCCGGCCCTCGCCCGTCATGGTTCGGGCAGGGTCGTCTTCCTCTCCAGGAGCGGCAGACCCCTTTCGAGGATGACCGTCTGGAGCATCGTCAGAACGGCCGCAGTTGCAGCCGGGCTCGACGGGAAGGTTCATCCCCACACACTCCGCCATTCCTTTGCCACCCATCTTCTCGCGGGCGGCGCAGATCTGAGGGTGGTGCAGGAACTGCTCGGGCATGCCGACATAAGAACAACGGAGATTTACACCTCTGTCGACAGAACGCTTCTTTCGGCGGTCGTGGCGCGTTGTCATCCCAGGGGTTCGGGAGGGTGAAACCGTTTCCTCTCGATTCCGTCAGCATTCCCCGGAGCGCAGAACTCCTCAGGCAGGCCGGAGAATGGAAGGGCGAGGCTTCCACCGTCGAGATACCGCAGCTTCCCAGGCTTCTTCAGGTCGTGCAGGACATCAGCCGGACACCCGCCGGCTCAAGGGTCTCGGAAACGTATCGCAGCATCCATCTCTGGGGTGACGATGAATTGTCTTCACGCATGCTTCCCCCCGCCGGCGCGGCGGCACTCTACCTTGCCTGCCGCAGGGAGGCGTCGGCACTGCTTGAACTCGGTTATCCAAGAAACGCAGGAATCGACTTCATTGCCGACATGCCGGGTCCCGGATCCAACCCTGTCAGACCGCCGGCCCAGTCCCGGGCCGCCATGCATCATCTCGGCGGTGACATGAACCTGTTCATGGAGATGGTATCAAGACCCGTCCCGGCTCATCATGCGCTCAAGCTCGTTTTCTCAGTCTGGCCGCGCGAAGGAAGGGTCCCCGCCCCCTGGATGGGAAGGGAAGAGCCCTTTTCACTGCTCCTGACCCCTGAGGACAGGGAGGTTCCGGCCGTTGTGAGCTTCTCGACCCTTCTTTACGGCTACTGCCTCCTCTGCTGCTACGATCTTGCCGGAAGGCTCGAGACGGGTTTCGGGGTGGAGCGGAAGTACCGGTCCTTCGCCCTCTTCGCATCGGGGATGCCCGGGCGCAGTTTCTGCCGCGACACCCGTTCTTCAACATATTAGGCCTTTCCGGGAGGTGCTCTTTTGATCACTATGCTGTTTCTGTGCGCTTTTGGCGCAGTTCTTCCGAACGCCGGGGATGTCCCGGTTCTTGAAGCCGGCGCAACGGTGTCGGTTGCACCGGTGAACGGCGAAGCCTGGTTTCGAATACTCGAGAGGGACTACGCCATTCTCGACCTCGAGGTCACACCCGGGGTCAGGGTGACCGCATACGACGACGCCGGGAACGTTTTGATGACCTCTCTCGACGGGAGGCTTGTACTCTCGGCCTACTCCGGCTACTGGTTCTGGATCTGCGCGGAGAGCGATTCCCCGGTCAGCGCTGCCGTTCGGAGGCGCGATCCCCGGCTGCTCCATCTTCCCTTCTCGGGCAGCCTCGGCTCGGGAGTGATGGCCGATGCCTTCACGATCACGCCGCCGGGTGACGGAAGGTACCAGTTGAGGCTTACCGGAGGCAGCACCGCCGACCTGGACATGGAGGTCTACGGCCCCGGAAACAGGATCTGGGCCGGCAGCTACAGCACCGACAGCAATGAGAAGGTGATGCTCGATCTTCTTGCGGGCGAGTCCATTACCGTTCTCGTGAGCCGCTACAACAAAAGCGGGAGCGGTGAGTTCACCCTTGAAATGGACCGTCTCGGCGACTTCAGGGTACTCGATGAGTCAGTTGTTATGGAATCGAGACCCGACAGGGTCGAACGTTTCCTGATTCCCGACAGAAGGCAATCCTCGCTGCTGCAACTCACCTTCCAGGGCGATGACGACCTTGACCTGCTCGTGAGGGGTGCCGATCACGAGGTGATCTGGTCATCCACCACCTATTCGAGCAGCGAGGCGGTGATGCTTCCACGGGGAAGCGGCACACTGGTGGCCGAGGTCGTCAACTACTCGGGCGCTGACGACGAGAACCCGTGGTTCGTGCTTTCACTGACCCCCCCCGACAACGTTCTGAGGACGGCATCCGGGTCCATTTCGCTGCAGTTCGCCGGGGGTGTTGCGCCCCTTGTGGGCTACTGCCCCGGTTCCGAGGGTTTCTATGTGGTGTCCTCCCTCTTCGAGAAGTCCCGCGACGGTGATATCAGGCTGTTCAGGCGCCCGGGAGAGGCCGCAGTCCTCATGGCGACCGAAAGGGGAGATGAGGAGTTCATGGTCTGGATGGGGGCCGGCGATACCGTATGGGTATCACCCGGATTCTCCCAGGTGGACAGGGAAGGGGAATGCCGTCTGGCGTTCGAACCGGGTTCAGGAACCAGGGTGAACGGAACAGCCCGCGGCACCGTGAACGAGTCGAACGGAATGGTGCATTTCTTCACCGCTCGGGGTGAGGCGGGGGGCATACTCGTGGTGAAGCTGTCCGGCGCACCCGTTGACATGGACCTCGACATGCTCGTAAGCGGCCCGGGCTTCGACCTTCAGGCCGAAGGCGCCGAAAGCAACACCGATTCCGCCTCTGACGAGGCTGTGGCGACCTACTGCGCAGGCGGCGCGGAATATGCCGTGACCGTGTATTCATACGAAAGACGCTCCCAGGGCACCTTCGTCGTCTCCTCGGAGAACATTCCCGTTCCCAGCCTTGCGGACGGCACCCGCGCGGAAGAAACCTGGGCCGTCATAGCCGGCATCAGCGGCTACAGCGACCTGGTCGACATCCTGTCGCGCTGCAGCATGGACGCGATGGACATGAGGGAGTTCCTTCTAAACCAGGGCGTTCCGCCCGACCGGATGATAGTTCTCGTTGACCAGAGCGCCACGCTTGCCGCCTTCGAGGAAGCTCTCGATGAAGTGACCCTGAGGGCCGGTCCGGAGGACAGGCTGGTGGTGTTCTACAGCGGGCACGGGAACAGGAACTCTCCCGGGTCCGGGGGTCCGGAGGAAGAGGATTCCATGAACGAGGTGATCTGCCTCTACGACGGCGACCTGGCCGATGACGACATGGCCCGCCTTCTCGGCAGGTTCCCGGGACAGACCATGCTGTTCCTTGATGCATGCCACAGCGGTGGCTTCGTGAACGACTTCGAGGCCGCCGACGACATTCTGGTGGTGACCGCCGCGCGGGAGGATCTCAGCGTGAGCGAGAGGATTCTCACTCCCATACTTCTCGCAGGAAGCGAGGGCGGGGCTGACGCCGACGGTGACGGCCTTGTCACCGCGGGCGAGCTTGCAGGGTATGTTGACGAAGTGCTTCAGAGGGTATGCCCGTTCTGCGACACGATCCTCGAGGCGGGCTCATCCAGGCTCTGCCCCGGCTGCGGAGAGGTGCTGAAGGGGGAAAATCGCATTCCCAGGCCTGAACAGGGCGTGTTCATGGCGCCCTCGACGGTGATCTGGAAGGTGAACGACTGAAAGGCGGAGGGTTTTGACCGACACCGATCTGCATCCCCTTGAGCTGGCCCTGCTCCAATGGCTCGCGGGGAGGGAGCAGGCTAGCGATGCGGAAAGCATCAAGGGCACGGCACTCGATGAGGGTTCCTATCGGCGAGCCGCCCAGTGGCTTCTTGCGAGGGGTTTTGCGCATGCAGTCAGTTCTGATACAACTTCGCGGGTGAGCCTGGGTTCCCTTGGCCGTGAGTTTCTCGAGATTGGCCTCACCCCCGAGTTGGCGCTTGTTGACTGCGTTCGCAGGGGGATCAGTTCCCTTCAGCGAATACAGGAGAACGGGAGTTTCGGCAGGGGGCAGTGGGGAAGCGCCCTTGGCGCCCTGATGAAGGAAAAGGTTCTGTCGGGCAGCCCCGATTCCCTTCGACTGACCGACGGCGATGCGGGAGTGTTCGGCAGGGTATGGGAAGAGGTGTACGCAAAGGCGCGTCTCGGGGAGAGCCCGCTGACGGACCGCCTTTCCCCGGATGTGGCCGCGCTGGTGGTTTCCAGGGCTCCCCGGAGAGGAAAGACGGGCGCCGAGTTTCAGATCGAGGAGAGAACCGAAACCACGCTCGCGATCACCGAAGAGGGAAAAAAAGCCCTGTCGCGTGCGCAGGGCAGAAAGACCATCGGCTCCCTCACCAGGGAGATCCTTGCATCCGGGGAGTGGAGGAACGCCTCGTTCAGAAGGTACCAGGTCGACATCCCGCCGGCCAGGCTTCATGCGGGCAGGCTTCATCCGTACGGCTGCTTCCTCGACCGTGTGAGGGCGAAGTTCACGGCCATGGGTTTCGAGGAGATGACAGGCCCGCTTGCCGAGAGCGAGTTCTGGAACAACGACGCCCTCTTCATGCCGCAGTTCCATGCCGCCCGCGACATTCACGATGCCTACTACCTCGAGGAGGGCGCAAGGGTCGAGCCACCCGGGTCCGGGGTGTATGAGAGGGTGGCCGGCGTCCACCGTGACGGCGGCGATACGGGCGGAAGGGGCTGGGAGTACGATTTCAGCAGGGAGAAGAGCCTTTCCGCGGTACTCAGGTCTCAGGGAACAGCCCTGTCGGCCCGCACTCTCGCCTCGAACCCCAACATCCCGGGCAAGTACTTCGGGATCGCCAAGTGTTTCCGGTACGACCAGGTCGACGCCACCCACCTGCCCGATTTCTACCAGGTGGAGGGGATCGTTCTTGGGGAGGACATCAACTTCCGGCACCTGCTCGGGCTTCTCAAGCTGTTCGCAGAGGAGATCGCCGGGGCTGAGAGCTACCGTTACGTGCCGGCCTACTTTCCCTTCACCGAGCCGTCTGTGGAACTTCATGTAAAGCACTCCGTTCTGGGCTGGTTCGAGATGGGCGGGGCGGGGCTTTTCCGTGAGGAGGTCACAGGGCCGCTCGGCGTTTCCGTCCCCGTGATCGCGTGGGGGCTGGGGCTCGACAGGATGGCCCTTCTTGCCATGGGGCTCTCGGATATCAGGGATCTGGTCACCCCCGATCTCGCCAGACTGCGCGGGATGCTCGTGAAACCCGACGGACTGCTGGGAAGGAAGGTGTGACATGCCGAAGATAGAAGCTGGCCTTGCAGACCTTCTCGCCCTTGCCGGCCTTGCGGGTCCTGAAGAGCTTGCCGGGCTGCTCGAGCCTCTGAAGGCCGAGCTTGACGGTATCGACGGTGATGCCGTGAAGATTGAGCTGAACGATACGAACAGACCCGACCTGTGGACCGTCGAGGGAGTGGCCAGAGGGCTGCGCTGCTTTCAGCATGGTGCCGAAAGTCATCTGGACGGGCTTCCCGAGCCGGTTCGCGAGCTCTTCGTTCATGAAGGGCTTGCGAACGTCAGACCGTTCATCTCCGCATTCGTCAGCAGGGGTTTTGCCCCCGGCGTTTCCGGGCTCGCCGCTCTTGTGAATGCGCAGGAGAAGCTCTGCGCAACCATGGGGAGGGAAAGGCGAACCGCGGCCGTCGGTTTCTACAGGCTTTCAGGGATTGGTTTTCCGGTGCATTACAGGGCGGTTTCCCCTGAAACGCTCTTTCATGCCCTCGGAGAATCAAGTGCAATGCCACTCGCCGAGGTTCTGCGAAACACTGAGACCGGAGCAAGGTACGCCGCCCTGCTTGCCGGATGCAGTTTCTATCCGTTTCTTGAGGACGACCACGGCAACCAGCTCTCCTTTCCTCCGGTGCTGAACAGCGAGGGAACGGGCAGGGTTGCGCCGGATGACGCTGACCTCTTCTGCGAAGTCACCGGAACCGACATCCACACCGTGCAGCTTCTTTCAACGATACTGGCCTGCGCCCTCGAGGATCGGGGCGCTTCAATCGAACCCGTGAGGATCAATTACCCTGACGGGAAGACCGTGGCCACACCGGTTCGTTACGCCGACACCCTTACCGTCGATATTGACAGCATCAGAAAGACGACCGGGCTTGAGATAGCCGCAGCCGAACTGCCGGGTCTTCTCGCGAAGATGGACTACCGGTCCGTCCGGATGGACGGCGAAAGCATCACCGCCGTGATGCCGCCCTACAGGCGCGACGGCATCCACCCCCGCGACCTGGTCGAGGACATTGTTATAGCCTACGGCCTGAACCGCATCGAGCCGCTTCTTCCAACGGACTACACTCTGGGCAGGCAGTCCTCCGAATCGATGCTGGCGTCCTCGGTCAAGCTCCTCCTTGTCGGAGCCGGGTGCGAGGAGATTATCAGACCCGTTCTCACAAGCACCCAGAAGGTGTCTGATTTCACCATGACCCCTGAACCGCCGGTTTGCATTGTCAACCCGATGACGGCGGAGTATTCAGCTGTCGGAAACACGGTGCTTCCATGCCTTCTCGAGGTCGAGTCGGTCAGCGGTCACGCGTCGTTTCCGCACCGGTTGTTCACGGTCGGCGAGGTTCTTCGAAGGGGGGACGGCGGGTTGCTTCGCACCCTGTGGAGCCTTGGGCTTGTGACCGCAGGCGCGGGCATGGACCTCGGAAGCGCGCATTCCCTGCTCGGCGTTCTCGCCCACGCAAGGGGGCTCGCACTGAGGCTTGCGCCCTGCGACGACCCCAGGTTCATCCCGGGCCGGAGCGCAGCGGTGTTCCTTGATGACCGTCAGGCAGGGATCATGGGCGAGTTCCATCCCGAAGTGCTCTCCGCCTGGGGCATACCTGTGCCGGCATCGGGTTTCGAGGTGGACCTCGACGCCCTGAAAGGCTGAGTTGCAGGAGCTGTTCAGGCTCGAGGCGCCGTTCAAGCTGTCCGGGCATCAGCCCGGTGCCGTCGAGTCCCTGGTTGACGGCCTTTCCCTGGACATGGAGTGGCAGACCCTTCTCGGAGTCACCGGATCGGGCAAGACGTTCACGATGGCGGCGGTCATTAACAGGGTGAAGAGGCCCACACTTGTGGTGAGCCACAACAAGACCCTCGCCGCCCAGCTCTACGGTGAGTTGAAGGGGTTCTTCCCGGAAAGCGCCGTCGAGTACTTCGTGAGCTATTACGACTATTACCAGCCTGAAGCCTACCTGCCCGCCAGCGACACCTATATCGAGAAGGACGCCGACCTCAACGAGGAACTGGACAGGCTCAGGCTCAAGGCCACCGCAAGCCTGCTCAGCCGCCGCGATGTCATCGTGGTGTCATCCGTCAGCTGCATCTATGGCCTCGGCAGCCCCGAGACCTTCATGGAGAAGGGGTTGAAACTCGCCGTCGGCCAGAGCCCTGGCAGGGACAGGGTTCTCGCCGATCTCGTTTCGATGCAGTACAGAAGGAACGACATCGCCCTTGCCAGGGGATACTTCAGGGCAATGGGCGACACCGTTGACCTTGTTCCGTCGTACTCCGACCGCGGTCTTCGCATCGAGTTCTTCGGCGACCAGGTCGAGTCCATCCGCGAGGTCGACCACCTTACCGGTCACGTGCTCGGAGAGATGGAGGCGACGACCGTTTTCCCCGCAAAGCATTTCGTCACGGGGGAGAGACAGCTGAACCTCGCAATGGGCAGGATCAGGGAGGAGCTTTCCGATCGTCTCAGGCAGTTTCAGATCGAGGGAAAGCTTCTCGAGGCGCAGCGCCTGAAATCCCGGACCGAGTACGACCTCGAGCTTCTCGGCGAAACCGGCTACTGCCCCGGCATCGAAAACTACAGCAGGCACATCTCCGGCAGGGAGCCCGGCGAACCGCCGGCATGCCTGATCGACTACTTCCCGAAGGACATGCTCGTTTTCATTGACGAGAGCCATCGCACCGTGCCGCAGATCAGGGGGATGTACCTGGGCGACCGCTCACGCAAGCAGACCCTGGTCGACCACGGTTTCAGGCTGCCTTCCGCACTCGACAACAGGCCGCTCTTTCTCGAGGAATTTCTCGCAGCAACAGGGCACAAGATCTGCATGTCGGCCACACCCGCGCCATTCGAGCTCGAGAAGAGCACCCGGATAGTCGAGCAGATCGTGAGACCCACGGGTCTCGTCGACCCCGAGATGGTGATCCATCCCGCAAAGGGGCAGGTGGACCGGCTCGTCGAGGAGATCAGGAGGGTGATCGAGAACAAGGGGAGGGTGCTGGTAACCACCCTTACGAAGAAGACAGCCGAAGAACTCGCTGCCTACCTCGACAAGCTCGGAATTGCCGCAAGATATGTCCACAGCGAGGTTGACGCGCTGGAGAGGGTTTCCATCCTGAGGGACCTCAGACTGGCCGAGTTCGACGTGCTTGTGGGCGTGAACCTTCTGAGGGAGGGTCTCGACCTTCCTGAAGTCACACTGGTTGCCGTTCTCGATGCTGACAAGGAGGGCTTTCTCAGAAGCCGTACCAGCCTGATCCAGACCGCAGGCAGGGCCGCCCGGAACAACGCCGGCATCGTAATACTCTATGCGGACAGGATAACCGATTCGATGAAGGCCGCCCTGGACGAGATGGACAGAAGGCGTTCGATCCAGCTTGCCTACAACATCGAGCACGGGATAACCCCCACAACCATCCGGAAGAGCCGTGAGGAGATCCTGCGCACGACCGGCATCGCAGACATGATCAAGCTCGGGGAACCAAAGAAGGTCGCTGAAGTAGAACCTGGTGAGGATTCACTCACGGCGGCGGAACTGGAAAGGAGGATGATGGAAGCCGCAGCTGAACTGCAGTTCGAAAAGGCAGCTCTGTACCGTGACAGATTGAGGAGAATTCTCGAAAAGGGGAGGGGTTGACGCTCTACCGGAGATATGCAATCTTTCCCCCGCGACACTGAAAATAGGGTTCGTGCATCAACCAACAGCATAGGAAAGGAGAACCATGAAGCTGGCAATAGCGGTTCTCGCAATACTCGCAATGGTGGCTTTCGCAGGTCAGGCCCGGGTCGAAGTTCCGGGAGTAGCCGGAAGCACCGATGACGTGCTCTCGTACGACAACGGCACGTTCCACTGGCTGACCTGGGGCGGCATGTACAGGGGCACCTGGTTCAACACCGATGACTTCCTTCCGGGCAGCACCGGTTTCAGCCTCGAGCAGGTCGAGTACTGGTTCTACGAGCACTCGAGCTACCCCTGGGACACCGCCGACTTCTACGCAGAAGTCTGGAACGGCGACGACATGGGTCCCCTTGTGCTCCTCGCGCAGGAGAGCGTAACCGCCCTCCACGTCGCACCCTGCTACTTCACCTTCGATCCCGCACTTGCAGTTGAAGGCAACTTCTGGGGCCTCATCAACACCGAGATGAGCGCGGGCGGCTGGCCCAGCGTTCTCGGCGACTTCTCCACCCCGGGCGACGCCGGCCACAGCTTCTTCAGCGATGACTTCATCGTCTGGGAACCCTGGGGCGAGATGGGCGAGTACTTCATCCGCGCCCACGGCGAGTTCAACGCTCTCAACTCCACCACCTGGGGCGCTGTCAAGGCTCTGTTCTAGAACAGAACCAGCTGTATCGGGGGCCGGCCTTCGGGTCGGCCCTCTTCTTTTGCACCGCCGGTGCGCACGGGGGAGCAGCAACCCGTTCATTCCGGTCGGTGGTGAATGGTGCCTTGACACGGCATTCACATCTCCCAAGAATACTGATGCGGTCACCTGAAGGGAGATATTGAATGGGAAAGCTTGCAATGATCCTGCTTTTGCTGGCGTTTGCCGCATTTGCAGGCCAGATCCGCGTTGAGGTTCCCGGAGAGGCCGGCAGTACCGACGACGTGCTCTCGTACGACAACGGAACGTTCCACTGGCTGACCTGGGGCGGGATGTACAGGGGCACCTGGTTCAACACCCAGGACTTCCTTCCCGGCAGCACCGGCTTCCTGATCTCACAGATCGAATACTGGTTCTACGAGCACTCCAGCTACCCCTGGGACACCGCCGACTTTTACGCCGAAGTCTGGAACGGCGACGAAATGGGTCCCCTCGTGCTTCTCGCGCAGGAGAGCGTAACAGCACTGCACGTCTCTCCCTGCTACTTCAACTTCGACCCGCCCCTCCTGACAGAGCAGAACTTCTGGTGCCTCATCAACACCGAGATGAGCGCGGGCGGCTGGCCCAGCGTTCTCGGCGACTTCTCCCAGCCGGGCGACGCCGGCCACAGCTTCTTCAGCGATGACTTCATCGTCTGGGAGCCATGGGGCGAGATGGGTGAGTACTTCATCCGTGTTCACGGCGAATTCGTCACCCAGGCGCTTGATCCTGCAACCTGGGGTGCGGTCAAAGCCCTGTTCTAGAACGGAATCCGTTTGTCGGGGGCCGGCCTTCGGGTCGGCCCTCTTCTTTTGCACCGCCGGTGCGCACCGGGGAGCAGCAACCTGTTCATTCCGGTCGGTGGTGAATGGTGCATTGACACGGCATTCGCATCCCCCAAGAATACTGATGCGGTCACCTGAAGGGAGATATTGAATGGGAAAGCTTGCAATGATCCTGCTTTTGCTGGCATTTGCCGCATTTGCAGGCCAGATCCGCGTTGAGGTTCCCGGAGAGGCCGGCAGTACCGACGACGTGCTCTCGTACGACAACGGCACGTTCCACTGGCTGACCTGGGGCGGGATGTACAGGGGCACCTGGTTCAACACCGATGACTTCCTTCCCGGCAGCACCGGCTTTCAACCTCGAGCAGGTCGAGTACTGGTTCTACGAGCACTCCAGCTACCCCTGGGACACCGCCGACTTCTACGCCGAAGTCTGGAACGGCGACGAAATGGGACCCCTTGTGCTCCTCGCGCAGGAGAGCGTAACCGCCCTCCACGTCTGCACCCTGCTACTTCACCTTCGACCCCGCCTTCCTGAAGAGCAGAACTTCTGGTGCCTCATCAACACCGAGATGAGCGCTGGCGGCTGGCCCAGCGTTCTCGGCGACTTCTCCCAGCCGGGCGACGCCGGCCACAGCTTCTTCAGCGATGACTTCATCGTCTGGGAACCATGGGGCGAGATGGGCGAGTACTTCATCCGCGCCCACGGCTATTTCCTCGCTCTCAACTCCACCACCTGGGGCGCTGTCAAGGCTCTGTTCTAGAACAGAACCAGCTGTATCGGGGGCCGGCCTTCGGGTCGGCTCTCTTCTTTTACGTGGCCTTGTGAAGCGGGTCGGTGCTGAATGGAGCCTTGACACGGCATTCGCATATCTCAAGAATACTGATGCGGTCACCTGAAGGGAGATATTGCATGAATATCATTACAATCATCCTTCTTCTGCTGTCGGTTGCAGCATTCGCAGGCCAGACCCGCGTCGATGTTCCCGGAACAGTTGCAGGAGGCGTTGACTACGAACTCAGCTACGACAACGGCACGTTCCACTGGCTGACCTGGGGCGGGATGTACCGGGGCACCTGGTTTCACACCAATGATTTTTTTCCGGGCGGGTACCCGGATTTCGCCATCGAACAGATCGAGTACTGGTTCTACGAACACTCGAGCTACCCCTGGGATACCGCCGACTTCTACAGCGAGGTATGGCACGGCGTTGAAAGCGGTCCCATTTCGGTTCGGCTCCTGCAGAGAACAGTGACGGCAATTCACCTTGCACCCTGCTACCACCTCGTCGATCCGCCCTTCAATGTCGAGCCGGACTTCTGGTGCCTCATCAACACTGAGATGAGCGCGGGCGGCTGGCCGAGCGTTCTCGGCGACTACTCCCAGCCGGGCGATGCCGGTCACAGCTATTTCAGCGATGACTTCATAGTCTGGGAACCCTGGGGCGAGATGGGTGAATATTTTATCGCCGTAACGGGATACATTCCAGGGGAAGCACTCAACACCACAACCTGGGGTGCGGTCAAGGCGCTGTTCTAGAACGGAATCGGCGTTCAGGGGCCGGCAAGGACATGTTGTTTGCAAATTCGGAAGAATTGAATTGTAGTTGAGTGAAGGGAGATATCGGATTATGAAACTTTCAGTGATCCTGTTCCTTCTTGCGGTTGCAGCATTCGCAGGCCAGGCCCGCGTCGAGGTTCCCGGTGAGGCCGGGAATACCGATGACATGATTTATTACCACAACGGCACGTCCCACTGGCTGACCTGGGACGGTATGTATAGGGGAACCTGGTTCGACAACGATGACTTCATGCCCGGCAGCACGGGTACATGGCTGGGTCTGGCAGAGTACTGGTTCTACGAGCACTCCATTTACCCCTGGGATACCGCCGACTTCTACAGCGAGGTATGGAACGGTGATGAAACGGGTCCCGAAGTGCTGCTCGCACGGGAGACGGTAACCGCCATTCACTTTGCACCGTGCTTTCACGACTTCGATCCGGTTCTTGAAGTGGATCGGAACTTCTGGTGCCTCATCAACACCGAGATGAGCGCGGGCGGCTGGCCAAGCGTTATCGGCGACTACTCCCAGCCGGGCGATGCCGGTCACAGTTTTTTCAGCGATGACCTTATCGTCTGGGAACCCTGGGGCGAAATGGGCGAATACTTCATAGCCGTCGGCATAACGTATCCCGGAGAAGCATTCAACACCACAACCTGGGGTGCGGTCAAGGCACTGTTCTAGAACGGAATCGGCGTTCAGGGGCCGGCAAGGACATGTTGTTTGCACAAATCGGAAGAATTGAATTGTTTTGAGTGAAGGGAGATATTCGGATGATGAAACTTCCAGTGATCCTGTTCCTTCTTGCTGTTGCAGCATTCGCTGGCCAGGCCCGCGTCGAGGTTCCCGGCGAGGCCGGGAATACCGATGACATGATTTATTACCACAACGGCACGTACCACTGGCTGACCTGGGGCGGCATGTACAGGGGAACCTGGTTCGACACCGATGACTTCATGCCCGGCAGCCCCGGTACATGGCTGTTTCTGGCGGAGTACTGGTTCTACGAGCACGCAAGTTACCCCTGGGATACCGCCGACTTCTACAGCGAGGTATGGAACGGTGATGAAACGGGTCCCGAAGTGCTGCTCGCACAGGAGACGGTAACCGCCCTTCACCTTGCACCGTGCTTTCACGAATTCGATCCGATTCTTGAAGTGGAGCCGAACTTCTGGTGCCTAATCAACACCGAGATGAGCGCAGGCGGCTGGCCAAGCGTTCTCGGCGACTACTCCCAGCCGGGCGATGCCGGTCACAGTTTTTTCAGCGATGACCTGATCGTCTGGGAACCCTGGGGCGAGATGGGCGAGTACTTCATTGCCGTCAACGCTACGTTTCCCGGGGAAGCCTTCAACACCACAACCTGGGGTGCGGTCAAGGCGCTGTTCTAGGGGGTGAAACCCCGCTCATGCATGCCCCTGTGCCGGCTGTGCTAGTATTATCGGCCATACTGCATTCGTAAGACACAGGGGTAGATGAATGGGCATGATTCGTTCCGCCTTCGTCAGGGGTCATCTTCCCTGGCTGTTGGTTGTGGCCGCCGTCGGGCTCGCCACAAGGCTTCCGCACCTTGCAGCGCTTGCGAATCCGTCCCATGAAACAGAAGTGACGTATTTCCCCACGATAGCCTCTGCAAGGTTCGAACAGTGCGCACTCGAGATGAACTCCGGTGGCGTTGAAAGTGACGCATTCTCATACGCAAGCCCGCTTTACATCCCCTTCCTGGCACTGTTCTACGCACTGTCCGCGGGGAACTTAGCGGTGTTTCTCGTGCAGAGCGCACTGGGAATCCTGTCCGGCTTCCTTGTTTACATCATCGGATCGAAGGCCGGTGCATCCAGGCCGGCGGCATGCCTGTGCGCCCTGGTCTGGCTCATGTACGCCCCTGCGGCCTTTCTGGAAACAACACTGCTTCCGGTGGCGCTGCTGCCCTTTCTTGTCTGCCTCTGGGCGCTGCTCGAACCGGGTGGAGGCACCGGTTGGAGAACAGCCCTTCTTGCGGGGCTTCTGGTGGGACTCATCGCAGGGCTTCGCCCTCCGTTCGTCCTTCTGGGAGCGGCCTCGATTGCGGCAATGCCTAAACGGCGCTGTGCTGTCCCGTTCCTTGCAGGGCTGCTGCTGCCCCTTCTTGCCCTGTCGCTCTGGCATTACGCGCAGGCGGGCAGGTTTTCACCATTCGCGTCCTCGACCGGGCTCAACCTGGTGCTGGGTCACGCCGACGGGGCGTCGGGCTACGGGCCGCCGATCGTCGAACACGGTCTTGTCGAATCGTCGGGCGAGGACATACACCAGGCGGCAGCGAGGGTGGCCTCCGAACACGGGTATGCCACTCCGGCATCGGCGGACCGGTTCTGGCTGCGGACCGCTGTGGACTGGATGCTCGCCAACCCGCGCCGGGAGCTCGAGCTTCTCGGGGTCAAGCTGGGCGGCGCGCTCGGGTACCGTCCTTACGATGTCTACTTCGACCTGCAGCGGGATGTTGCATCGGACCTGTCCCTGCGCCATCTCATTGCGCCCCGGGTACTTCTTGTCGCCATCATGGTGCTCGGCGCAACCTCGTTCATTGTTTTCAGGAGCGGGAGGCGCAGGCTGATCGCGCCGGTTCTTGTATCCCTCCTGTCATCGGTTGTTTTCGTTCATTCCGAGAGGTTCTGGATACCTGCAATTCCTGTCACGCTGGCTGCAGCCTCTGCAGGGCTCTGCAGCCTGTGGCGGGCAATGAGGGAGGCGCGGCGGCGCCAGGCAGCGGTCGTGGCTGTCGCCTTCATCGCGATCATGCTGCCCGGCATGCTGTGGCCCGTGCCGGATGTGGCCGAAGGCTTTTACCTCTACAACCGAGCGGTCAAGACTTTCCATCTGGGCAACAGCCCTCTCGCGCTGATCCTCTTCGAAGAGGCGGCGGAGGTTTCACCGTATGGAACGATAACGTCCATTCAGGCCAGGATGATGGCTGCGAGGCTTTCTCTCGCCCTGGGCATGGAGGATCGTGCCAGGGAGCATGCACTCGTTCTTGAGCGGGAAATGGATCGTTCCGGGCAGCCCTGAAATCATGGCTGCCGATGCGGGACCTGCATTGGGGCACTCAAAAGGGGCTATACATGAGGCTCTTCTGTCCGCCGCGAACAATCCGCTCGATGCGGCGGTGAAGACGGCGTTCAGAACCGGTGCTCATTCATCTGATCCCCGGGATGAATCGGGGCATTCTCCATGTATTATCTTTCATCCATCATGAGCGTGACCGTAGCGAGAACCGCGGGCTTCTGCTGGGGTGTCCGCCGGGCGGTGGACAGGGTGGTCTACGAGATCAAGAGGGGGCGCGGCCCCTTCAGGGTCTACGGGCCGCTTGTGCATAACCCGCAGGTTCTCGAAGCCCTTTCCGAGCGGGGAGTGGTCACCTGTGAAGATCCCTGGGGAATGGAGGGGGGAACTCTCTTTCTGAGGACCCATGGCGTTACCAGGGAGGAAAGGGCAAAACTTCAGAGTCTTCCCGTGACCCTTCGTGACCTCACCTGTCCAAAAGTCGGGCGTGCTCTCGCTATAGCAGGTACCAGGGCTACGGAGGGGTGCGATGTTCTCATCCTCGGTGATTCCGGTCATCAGGAGGTCAAGGCCATCCTTTCATGCACGGGCGGAAGGGGCATTGTCATCGACGGCCCGTCCGATGTGGATGACCTCCCCGAGCTTGAAAAGCCCTTCCTGATCTGCCAGACCACGCAGAGCACAGAAAACTACAGGCTCACTCTTGAAAAACTCAGGGAGAGATGGCCTCTGTGCGGGAGTGAGAACACGATCTGCGGCTCCACCGAAAGCAGGCAGGCCGAGCTCCGCACCCTTATGGAAAAGGCCGACTGTGTGGTCGTCGTGGGCGGACAGAGAAGCGCCAATACGGCAAGGCTCGCCTCGATCGCAAGGGAATCGGGGCTGCCCGTGTTTCTCGTGGAGAACGAGGAGCAGCTTCCCGCAACCGAGATAGAGAAATACAGACGGGTGCTCGTCACCGCTGGCGCATCAACTCCGGGCTGGAGCATTCGCAAGGTCAGATCTCGCATTCTTTCCATACAGGGCGCATCGAGGGCGGCCGGGCTCGTTCCGTATGTGTTTCGCAACCTTGTCTACACCGGCGTTCAGGTTCCCCTTGCCGCAGTTTTCATCGGGCTTGCCCAGCAGGAGGTGCTGGGCGGAGATGGCTGGCTGAGGGCATCCCTTTGTGCGGGGCTTCTGCTGTGGGCGTTTACAGGGATCTCAGCCGTTCTCGGCTCCAGGAACCTTGAGATCACAAGCCAGGAACGCCAGGACTATATGAAGCGCCACAGCGGCACTCTGTTCCCCCTTTATGCAGGGGCTGTTCTCGGCGCGGTGTATCTCAGCACGGGCCTCGGTGCGTGGTGGGCCCCGTCGGTGGCGGGCGCTGTCATCCTTTTCGCGTTCTACTGCGTCCCTCTCACCCGGAAGCCCTACGTTCCTGGAGGGTTCTGGAGCATTTCCGGGTCGCGGGAGGTGCTCTTCACCCTTGGCTGGGGCTACTTCCTGTCGCTTCTTCCCGCGGCCACTCTGGCCCACAGGGGCGTTAGCTACTCAATGTTCGCGTGGCCCCTCTCCCTCATGGCGTTGTTCTTCGCGAGAAGCCTTTTCGTTGACCTTGTGGACCTGCAGGGCGATGCCCTTCTGGGCATGGACACTCTGCCCCTGAACCTCGGAGGAAAAAGATGCAGGACCCTGCTTCTCTTCTGTTGTCTCCTGGCCTCGGTGATCCATCTTGCGGGGTGGGCGGCGGGGCTCCTGCCCCTTTGCAGCATAGGTTTCATAGCAGCCCCCGTGATGCTCGGGGCAGGGCTCCTGTTCCTGGAGCGGGACCTTTTCTACCCGGAGATGGGCATAAGGATAGTGGCGGACGGCAGCCTTCTCGCCGCCGGGCTGTTTCCGCTTCTCCTTGCAGGGGCGGCGGCGTGATGATGTTGCGCGCCATCCTTTTGATGCTTTCATTTTGCGCCTGCGGAACAGTGGTGGAAGAACCGCCCGTCAATACGGTTGCCGTTCCCGTGGCGTCATGCTTTCCCGAGACCCGCACCGTTGTCACCGGAGAACGGGTCAACCTGCGGCAGGGGCCGGGAACCTGTTACGGGATCGTTGGAAGCGTTCACAGGGGCGACACCCTCATGGTTCTTGGAGAGGCCGAGGACTGGTACAGGGTCTACATCCCGGAACAATCCCTTTTTGCCTGGGTTTTTGCAGGTCTCACAACCGGCGCCGACCTTCCCTGATTGGAGCGGGAATGATCGAGAGATATTCTGTTCCGGAGATGACAGCCATTTGGGCGGACGAGTCGCGCTTTTCCAGATGGCTTGAGATCGAGATCCTGGCCGTTGAAGCCCGGTGCCTTGCCGGATTCGTCCCGCGCGCCGATTTTGAGAAAATACGCGACAATGCCGCTTTTGACGTCGCACGCATAAATGAGATTGAACAGGTTACCCAACACGATGTCATTGCATTTCTCACCAGCGTGTCGGAAAGCCTTGGCCCCGAGTCCAGGCACGTTCACTTCGGGATGACATCGAGCGACATACTTGACACATGTCTTGCCACGCAGTTCAGGGATGCAGGAAAACTGATTTCCGATTCCCTGGATGACTACGGAAGGGCGCTTGCTGCGCTGGTTTCCAGAACCAGGGGCGTACCGTGCATGGGGCGCACCCACGGCATGCACGCAGAGCCCACCACGCTGGCCCTGAAATTCGCCGGTCACTACAGTGAGTACATGCGGTGCTCCGAGAGGCTCGCCCAGGCGGTCAGTTCGGCGGCCACCGGAACGGTCAGCGGCGCTGTGGGCACGTACGCGCACATCGACACTTCGGTCGAGGAGTTCGTCTGCGGAAGGCTGGGGATCGGTTTCGAACAGGCCCCCACTCAAATCGTCGCCCGGGACAGACACGCGCAGTTTCTTTACGCGCTGGCGGCCGTCGGGTGCGCGCTTGAAAGGTTCGCCACCGAGACCAGACACCTTCAGCGGACCGAGGTCGGCGAGGCCGAGGAAAGCTTCACCCGCGGTCAGAAGGGTTCGAGCGCCATGCCCCACAAAAAGAATCCGATCATCGGCGAACGGCTCTGCGGTTTTGCGAGGCTGCTCAGGGGGTACCTGGTGACAGCGCTTGAGAACACGGCGCTCTGGCATGAGCGAGACATCAGCCACTCATCGGCCGAGCGTTTCATATTTCCCGACGCATGCGGCGTGGCGCTCTACGCGCTGCGCAAGGCGGCGGGTCTCGCCGGCGGGTTGGTGATCCATCCCGAAGCGGTGAAGCGCAACTTCGAGCTCTCCGGGGACAGGTTCCATTCCCAGTCGCTTCTGCTTCTGCTGGTGGATCGGGGCGTGACCCGCGAACAGGCCTACGCATGGATTCAGGAGGCGGCGATGATCGCCCTGAACGGGGGTGGCTCCTTCCGGGAGGCCTCGCTTTCGAGCCGGGCGATCATGGGGGTTCTCACCGCCGACGAGGTTGAGAGCGCCTGTGACATGAACAAGCATCTTGGTAACGAGTGTGTGATACTGGAACGGCTCGGGCTTGCCTGACGGCCCGGAGAGGGGTGTTCGATGAATCTGGTCTTGGCGGTCATCGGGCTGCTGGTGGGGGCCCTCGGCACCTGGCTGGTGCTTAGCGGCTCGTTCGGCAGACAGAAGAAGGAGCTTGTCGAGAAGCTCTCCGGCCTCACACTGAGGGCCAGGAACCTCACTCGGGAGAACGCCGGCCTGAAGGACAAGCTGGGTTTCCTCGAGGAGCGCGAGAAGGATTACAGCGACCTTGCGGTGCTGATGCCCTCGATGGTTAAGAAGATATTCAGCGCACGGACCGCGGGCGAGGCTGCCGAGAACATCTGCAAGGCCTGTGTCACAATGGCCGGAGCAGAGCAGGTGGCAGTCTTCCTGGCCGACCGGTCCGGCAGGCGCCTTGGACTCGACAAGGCCCAGGGTCTTGATGAGGTGTTGAAGCCGCCCGTATCCATCACTCTCGGGGAAGGGCTTCTCGGCCTCGCCGGAGAGACAGGCAGGCTTGTGACGATGCAGGATGTCGAGAACGACACGGCCATCGTCCGCAAACAGGTCATGGAGACCGGAATAAAGGGGTACTCCCCCGAGGTTGCCGTTCCCATGGAGTTTCAGGGAATTCTGTTCGGGGTTATCGGCGTGGGCGGATTCACCGACCAGACCGGCATACACCGCGAAAACCTCAGGTCGATCGGGGCCATCGGCGCGGCAGCCCTTGAGAACGTGAGACTGCTCGAGCGCTTCGCCAGAACCACCGGCCTCGACCGCGACACCGGCCTGCCCGGCGAAGACGCTGTCAACACAATCCTCGCGGAGGAGCTGGAGCGGGTGTACCGGTTCGGCCAGCCCATGGGCGTTGTGGAACTGAAGCTGAAACGCGCCAACATGCAGAACCCGGGTTTGACCCGCGACGTCATGGTGGCATCGGGAAACCACCTCAAGCAGCTGCTCCGCAACATCGACACCTGCGTTCGGTACTCCTACGACAGCTTTCTTCTCATTCTTCCCGGAACTTCGGGAGACGGTCTGAAAACGGTGATAGGAAAGCTTGGCGGAGAGCTTCCAAAACAGCCGACCCCCGATGGCGGACGTATCGGCAGCGTTCTTGTAAGAAACCAGGAGATCTCCCCCGGAGAGATCGTGGAGGTGTCCTGGGTGCGTGAAGACCTCGCTTCAAGGGAGTTCGAGGAGTTTGCGGGCTATTACGGAGCGGAAGGTTGATATGACGCCTGACAGAAACGCCCTTGAAGCCGAGATAAAAGCAAGAGGCCTTTCGATGACCGTGGATGAGGCGGAACGGCTTCACGGCATCTTCGGCCGGATGCCGACCCCGCTCGAGTTCCACCTGTTCGACATAATGTGGAGCGAACACTGCTCCTACAAGAGTTCCAGAAAACTTCTCAAGACGCTTCCGACGAAGGCCTCCAACGTCGTTGTGGGTCCCGGCGAGGATGCCGGCGTGGTAAGGTTCTGCACGCACGGGGGCGTTGAATACGACCTCGTTGTCGCCCACGAAAGCCACAACCACCCTTCCCAGGTTCTGCCGGTCGAGGGGGCCGCGACCGGGGTCGGGGGTATTGTGAGGGATGTTTACTGCATGGGTGCAGATGTCATCGGAAGCCTTGACCTGCTCCGCTTCGGCGACCCCCTCGGTCCCAACGGCGAGAGATGCAGGGGCATCGCCCGTGGTGTCGTCGACGGCATCTGGCAGTACGGCAACGCCCTCGGGGTGCCCAACCTCGGGGGTGACACCGAATTCCACCCGGGGTACGACGACAACTGCCTCGTCAACGTCGTTGCCCTGGGGATAGTCAGGCATGACAGGGTTGTGCACAGCTTCGTGCCGCGTGAAGCGCGGGACGAACCTTACGTCTTCATTCTCACGGGAAAGCCCACGGACGACACCGGATTCGGGGGCGCCACATTCGCCAGTGCCGATCTCGACGGCAACCTCGGCATGAAGTCGGTACAGGTGGCCGACCCCTTCCTGAAGCGGATACTGGCCCAGGCCAACCGTGAAGCCCTCGAATACCTCTTCGGAACGGGTGCTGCATTCGGCTTCAAGGACCTGGGGGCCGGCGGCATCGCCTGCGTTACCAGCGAGATGGCCGCACATGGCGGCCTGGGGATCACGGTCAACCTCGACGATGTTCCCCTGGGCATTCCGGGGCTTCCCCCGGAGGTTGCCGCCTGCAGCGAAACCCAGGAGAGGTTCGGCTTCGCGGTGCCTGAAAGGGTTGCCGGGGGGGTTCTCGAGATCTACAACGAGAGGTTCGAGCTTCCCAGGCTGTTCCCGGGTGCCCGCGCTGCTGTTATCGGTCGGTTCACGCTTGATCCGGTTTACCGCGTTACCCATTGCGGCCGCGAGGCTGCATGCGCACCGGCCGCGGCAATAACCGAAGGGGTCTTCTATGACAGACCCCACGAACCAACGCCTCCGGGGCCACCCGACCCCGAGCTGCCCGGCTGCTCGCCTGAAAGTGAGATCACCGGCATGCTGCTTTCAATTGGAGGATGCAGCCGTGAGACGGTCTGGTCCTACTACGACAGCGAGGTGAGGGGTTCCACCGTGCTCAGACCCGGAGAAGCCGACAGCTGCGTCATCCTTCCCGTTCCGGGATGCCCTGCGGCCCTTGCGGTGGCAGGGGACGGGAACCCGTGGTACGGTGAGCTCGATCCCTACCTCGGCGGCGCCCACTCCGTGGCTGAAGCCGTCAGGAACGTAGTCGCGGTGGGTGCCGTTCCCATCTGCGCAACCGACTGCCTAAACTACGGAAGCCCCGAATCGCCCGCCGTAATGCACCAGTTCCACAGGGGCATCGAGGGGATCAGCGAGGCCTGCCGACAGCTCGGTTTCGGAGAACCCGGCGAGCCGCTGCCGATAGTCAGCGGGAACGTCAGTTTCTACAACCAGTCCTCCACGGGCAAGTCCATCCCACCCTCGCCCATTGTGGCGGTATTCGGACGCATCGACGACTGCGCACACAGCATCGACATGGTTCTGCGAAAACCGGGGAACGCCCTCGTTCTGCTTGGTCCGCGTTACCGTGAGCTTGGCGGAAGCCTCTACTACCGGACCGTTCTCCGTCATTGCGGAGGACAGGTTCCGCTGTTCCGGGGCCGGCTCGAGGCGGCAATGGCCCGCTGGGTGATCGACGGAGCGCGCAGCGGCGGGATCGTGAGTGCGCACGACATTTCGGTCGGGGGGCTTGCGCTTGCGGCAGCAGAGATGGTTCTCGCGTCACCGGGACGCGGTATAGCGCTTGAAGTCGGGGCCGACCCCGTGCTTCTCTATTCCGAAACCCCCGGTTACCTTGTTGAGATTTCGCCGTCCCGGGTGGGCGACCTGCCTGATTTCGCCGAAGTGATAGGTTTCGTGTCGGATGATGGCGCGCTTTCCGGGAAGGGCTGGTCCGTTCCACTTGCGGGCATCAGGAAGCGGTGGGCAGACCTTCTCGCTTCGGTTGTCTGGCGTGAGGAGGGTGTATGAAGCCCCTTGTTGCCGTGGTGAGGTTTCCCGGGTCGAACTGCGAGTACGAGACGGCACGGGCGCTGGACGAATGCGGGATGCGGGGAAGGATTTACAACTGGAACGAGATTGAAAGCGCCTCGTCACAGGGGTGCTGCGCCTGGGTGCTCCCGGGCGGGTTCAGCTTCCAGGACAGGGTCAGGGCAGGTGCAGTGGCAGCCCGGGAAAGGATCATGGACACGGTGTTCCGCGACGCCGAACTTGGCAGGCCGGTTCTCGGCATCTGCAACGGCGCCCAGATACTGGTGGAGAGCGGCCTCGTTCCCGGCTTTCTGCCCGGTGCGGTCGAGGCATCCCTGGCTGGCAACATGGTTCCCGGAAGGACCGGCTACCTCAGCCGATGGGTCTTCCTTCGCGCCGGAGCCTCCGGCAGGGAGAAGTGCCCCTGGTTGATGGACATCGGCGCTTCCCCGGTCCCGGTGCCCATAGCGCATGCCGAGGGAAGGTTTGTATTCCGGGGTGGCGACGAGTCGCGTGCTGAAGGCCTTTCCGTGCTCAGGTACTCGGCCCCCGACGGGGGGGATGCCCTGGAATGGCCCGACAATCCCAACGGCTCCGTTTTCGCATCGGCGGGCGTTATGAACCCCGGGGGAAACGTTCTCGCAATGATGCCCCACCCTGAGCGGGCGCTTCACCTGCACCACGTTCCACCGAACCTTTACGGACCGTGGGGAGAACTTCGCAGAGTCAGGGGGGCGGTTTGCGAACCGGGTCCCGGAGCCGTTTTCTTCACCGGGCTTGCCCGGTATCTGGAGGTGAAGTGATGGAGCGGGTGTTCGTGGCGGTACGTCTGAAGTCCCCCGATCCGAGTGCGGTCACAGCGCTTGCAACACTGCGCCGGGTTCTTCCGGAATGCGCGCCTGCCGAGCTCTCGAGATGCGACATGTGGGAGTTCTGCATGAAACAGGGTTTCTCCTCCGCGGTTCCGGGGATGATCTCGCACTTCACCGACATTGTTAATCCAAACAAGCACCTCAGTTTCATCGTATCTCCGGGAGAGCCGCTTCCGGGCGAGAACCCCGCTCTCCGCTGGACGGGAGTGCTCGTGCGTGACCACGCCGACAGCAGGAGCATGAACTGGAGCATGCTGCTCGCCCGAAGGGGATTCCCGGTCGAGAGGGTGCACTGGGGGGTGCTCTGGCGGTTCGGATACAGCGCGGGCACCGACGACATCGAGAAGCTGGCCTTGAAGGCCTCCCTTTCTGAATCGAGGGATTCGGGGCTTCTGGCCAATCCGGTTTCCCAGGAGGCCCTTCCCTGGAAGTGATGCACCCTCTCGAGGGGGTTCTCTGCGGCGTAAAAGCCCCTCAGAGGTACATCGGCGGTGAGTGGAACTCGCAGCCCCACGGGTCCGGTCCCAGGGTGACGCTCGTGTACCCCGATGCGTACGAGATTGGGGCGTCGAACTTCGGGTTGGCGGTTGTGAGGCACCTTCTTCTCACCACCGGCGTTTTCGACGTCAGGCGGGCCTTTCACCCCTCCCCGGACATGCTTTCCGTTCACAGGGAAAAGAACGTTCCCTGGGTTGACCTCGAAGAGGGCGAACCCGTTGTGAACAGCCGCGTCGTGGGCTTCAGCCTCGCATCAGAATTGCTCTTCACGAACATGCTCAGCCTGATCGACCTCATGGGCCTGCCCCTCAGAAGCAAAGACCGGCAGGAGAACGCACCGGTCATCCTGGCGGGCGGAGGCGGCATCTCGAACCCGATTCCGGTCATGCCCTTCGTCGACGCCTTTTTCTTCGGAGACGCCGAAGCCGGTGCGGTGGAGGTGTTCGACATCCTTGCGGGCAGCGGGTCCAGGCTGGAAAGGCTCGCACGTATTGCATCTCTCCCGGGCGTTCTCGTTCCGGGGATCACGCAGGGCAGGGTCAGGCTCGCCAGGGCCGTCTCCCTCGAAGACTGCACCGCGCCGGCCGCCCAGATCGTGCCGACGGCAGGCATCGTTCAGGAGAGGGCTGTCGTGGAGGTCGCAAGAGGGTGCACAAGGGGATGCAGGTTCTGCCAGGCATCGCACGTGTCCAGACCTGTCAGGGAGAGAACACCCGGCACGGTAATGAGACTGCTGGAAGAATCCCTTGATTCAACGGGTTTCGAGGAGGGGTCGGTGGTGACCCTTTCCTTCAGCGACTATTCACGAATCGAGGAACTGTCAGGCAGCATCGCGCGCCTCGAGGCCGCGAGGGGTGTGCGCATTTCGCAGCCCAGCCTCAGACCCGACACGATCAGACGCATGAGCGGCGGCGGGAGGAGGCTGAAGGGCAGGGTGACGCTGGCGCCCGAAGCCGGGTCACACAGTCTGAGGCAGCGGATAGGCAAGCCGTTCTCCGACGAAGACATAATCGATGCCGTGCGTGCGGCGCGCTCCATGGGAGCCGGAGGCGTGAAGATGTACTTCATGGTGGGGCTGCCCTGGGAGACCGACGAGGACCTTGAAGCGATTTCCGCCCTGGCGGAGCGGGCTGCCTCGGCCGGAGGAAGGCGCTGGGAGGTGACCATTGCCCTCTCACCGTTCGTGCCAAAACCCCACACCCCCTTTCAGTGGGCGCCCCAGAATCACCCCGAGGAGATAAGAAGGCGGATCCGGGTCGTCCGTAACGGGTGCCGCCGGGCCAGGGTTTCATGGAATGATCCTGACGCCGCCCGGGTCGAGGCTGCCATCGCCCTTGGAGGGGAGGGATTCCCCGACGTACTCGAGGCGGCCTTCAGGCAGGGAGCGGTGAACGACGCGTGGAACGATCTGTTCAGGAAGGATGTCTGGCTCGGATTGCTTGGGGATGCTCCGGCAGTTCAGCCGTCGCCCGGTTCGAAGCTTCCGTGGGATATTGTCGACACCGGGGTGAAGGAAAGCTGGCTTATCGAGGAATACCGCAGGGCGGGTTCGGGGATCGTAACCCCCGACTGCCGCGAGGGCGGGTGTACCGGGTGCGGGGCCTGTGACGGAGCCGTTCCACCGCTTCCTGCCGGCGTTCCCTCCGAAACAGGCCCGGAGAGCTTTACCGCCGACGTGGCTGCAGAAAGGCTGAGGGTGCGCTATGCAAGGCAGGGCCTTGCAAGGTTCACCTCGCACCTCGATGCGGTCAGGATGTGGGGCAGAGTGGTGAGAAGGGCCGGCGTACCCGTGTGCATGGGGGCGGGCTTCGTCAGAAGACCTTCGATAAGGTTCGGATACCCCCTGCCCCTCGGCATGGCCAGCAGGGCGGAGTACGTTGACCTTTTCCTCCACTCCGGAATGGAGCCTCGGGAAGCGGCGGAGAGGCTTGACAGGGCGCTTCCGAAAGGTTTTTCGGTGCTTGCCGTCAGGAAGGTTCCACTCGGCGAATCATCTCCCGATGTGGATGGAATTCTGGAGTACAACATTCCGGGTGTGGAAACCGCTATACTCGAAGGTACACCGGGTGTGGTTAATACCCGGGGCAGCATTGTGCTGATCGACCCCTCAAGGGGTTCCGTGAGGCTGGACAGACTTCTCGAGGCCGCCGGTGTAACGTTCGGGGTCATCGAGAGGGTTGAAGCGTACAGACGGGGCGCCGGTGGTGAATTCCGGCCCCTGCTGAAGATAAGTGAGGGAGAAGGACCCGATGTCAACAAAGGTTGATTTCGTCATCAACCAGCACCCGGAGGTTACCCGCATAGCTGTGCTGGAAGACGGCCGGCTGATGGAACTGATCGTGGAGATGGCCGAGGAGAAAAGGATTGTGGGCAACATCTACCTGAGCCGCGTGAATGCGGTTCTTCCGGGGATGCAGGCTGCCTTCGTGGATATCGGCCTCGAGAGAAGCGCATTCCTGCACGTGTCCGATGTTCGCGAGGGCTTTTCCGACTCGCTCGCGTTCGCCCGCAGCCTCGTAGAAGGCAAGCCCATGAAGTGCCGGGACACCACCGGGCCGATAGAAAAGGCCCTGAACAAGGGCGATCAGGTTCTGGTCCAGGTCACGAAGGAACCCATCGGCACCAAGGGCGCAAGGGTTACTACAAGGCTCAGCATAGCTGGAAGATACGTTGTCAGCATGCCTGGCGACCCGGTGGCCGGGGTGTCCAGGAAGGTGCATGACAAGCAGGAACGAAGCCGTCTGCGCGAGATCATCCAGGACGTTCGGAGCGAAGGCTACGGCATCATCGCGCGCACGGCCGGAATGGGCCAGTCCGAAGACAACTTCAAGGCCGACGTCGACCAGATCGTCAAGCGCTGGATGGAGATAGGGCAGGCGACCCTCAAGGCCAAGCCGCCCGTGCTCCTTCATCAGGAACACGATGTTATCACTGTGGCAATGAGGGACCTGGTCACATCCGACGTTAATTCGGTCGTCACCGACTCGAGAAGCGTTGCAACGCAGATCAGCAGGTATTTGAAGTCGGTTGCGCCCGATCTGGCCGGCAGGGTCAGGGTATACCGTGGCAAGACGCCCATTTTCGACCATTTCGGTGTGGAGGATGAGATCGCGGGCATCATGCGCCGCGAGGTGCACCTGAAGAGCGGCGGCTCGCTTGTGATCGATCACACCGAGGCCCTGGTGGCAATCGATGTGAACACCCGAAGGTTCGTGGGCCGAAAAAGCCAGGAGAACACCATCCTCAAGACCAACATGGAGGCAGCCAAGGAGGTTGCCAGGCAGCTCCGCCTCCGTGACCTTGGCGGGATAATTGTCATCGATTTCATCGACATGGACAACCCGGAACACAAGGAAAAGGTCCTGAACTGCCTGAGAAGCGAACTCGGACGCGACAGAAGCCCCACGAAGACCTGTCAGCTCAGCCCCCTGGGGCTGGTGGAGATGACACGCAAACGAGTGCGGCCAAGCCTCATCCAGTCAATGTCAACACCGTGTCCGCATTGCGGCGGGTACGGCAGGGTGCACTCTCCGGTGAGCGTTATGACACGCATCGAGCGCTTTCTGGAAAGGGCGGCCAACGACCGGCAGCACCGCAATCTCGTTGTTTCGGTGAACCCCGCCGTGGCCAAGTACCTTTCCGAGAACGAGGGGCACAGGCTCGAGTATCTTGCAAAGCAGGGAGACAGGATCCGGGCCAGCATCCATGAGGATCAGAGGCTCACTGAATCGGAGTTCAGGGTCTTCAGCCTTGACACTCACGAGGAGATAACCGGAAGGTACGATTCAAACAAGGTTGACTCAACGGGGTCGACGGGGGTATAAATGGCGCTGTTTTCCACGGGAACGCAATCGGACTGAAAACGAACGAATGCCTGATAAATGGAGGTTTCTCAGTGTATGCCATAATTGAGACCGGGGGCACCCAGTTCAGGGTGGAGCCCGGAATGAAGCTTGAGGTTCCCCGCCTTCCCAATGCCGAGGGTGAAAACTTCACCTTTGACAGGGTGCTGCTTGTGGTGAAGGATGACAAGGTTGTGGTGGGCCACCCGTACATCGATGGCGTGAAGGTCAGCGCAACCGTGAACACGCACTTCCGCGGCAAGAAGATAATCGTGTTCAAGCGCAAGAACCGCAAGGGTTACGAAAAGACACAGGGCCACCGCAGGGACCTTACCACGGTGCTCATCGACAAGATCACCAAGAGCTGAACATGGCCCTCATCCTCTCCGGCAGAGACTTCGCCCGGGAGGTAACCGATTCCATCAGGATGCGGCTTTCAGGCGGCCCGGCGCCCGGCCTTGGAGTTGTTCTTGCAGGCGATGACCCGGCCAGCGCGGTTTACGTCGCATCCAAGGAAAAGGCATGCCTGAGAACCGGCATCAGGAGCAGGGTGGTCCGTCTT
Source organism: Candidatus Fermentibacterota bacterium (assembly GCA_963845085.1). Classification (GTDB taxonomy): domain Bacteria; phylum Fermentibacterota; class Fermentibacteria; order Fermentibacterales; family JCC-6; genus UBA6080. Next base: position 527,163 of record CAWJQI010000005.1, on the reverse strand, counting down.
TCCGCCGATGCCGGCGAAGAGGCTGTGATCAGTGCCATACAGCAGCTCAACTCCGATCCGGAGATTCACGGGGTGCTCTGCCAGCTTCCCCTGCCCCCAGGTATCGACAGGCACAGAGTGGCCTCGACCGTACTTCCTGAAAAGGATGTCGACGGCCTTAACCCGCTGAACGTGGGCAGGCTCTGGCGGGGTGAGAGATGCCTTGTACCCTGCACTCCCCTGGGCATAATCAGGCTGCTCAAGCATCACGGCATTTCCCTTGCCGGAAGGCATGCAGTGGTTCTGGGCCGAAGCGACATCGTCGGAAAACCAATGGCGGCGCTGCTTCTTCATGAAAACTGCACGGTGACCATTGCCCACTCCCGTACCACTGATCTTCCCTCGCTGTGCCGGACCGCAGACATTCTCATCGCAGCGGTCGGCAGACCCGGAATGGTGGGAGCCGACTGGGTTAAACCGGGGGCGGTCGTCATCGACGTCGGGATCAACCGGCAGAGCGACGGCACACTGGCGGGAGACGTGCTGTTCTCCGAGGTTGAGCCGCTTGTTTCCGCGATTACACCCGTTCCCGGCGGGGTGGGTCCCCTGACCATCGCATTCCTGCTGGAGAACACGGTTACCGCAATGGAGCTGTTGACTCGTTAAGCCCTTTTGCTATTATCTCTTCTGCAATGGGGATTGAACGGGTGGTTCCCTGATGGTTCAGTCCGTGCGGCCCCGGTTGCAGTACTCCCTATCAAGGAACTGCGTCCGGCGCCTCAGGGGTGAACGGGGTAACCTTCCGACGGGTTTTTCTGTCATCCTCCGCCACCAGGGGGAGGAGAAAGGAGGGGAATGAACGCCACGGCGATCATCCTGCTGATAGGGGTTTGCAGTTTCTGGGCCGCCTCGGGCATCATCTTCGTGATGCTCTTGCGCTTCAGACAGACCCTTGAAGCCCTGGAAGAAACTATGCAGAACGTCAACAAGGAGTTGCGCATCATTTCCCCTTCAATCGCGGGAACGATGCAGCAGCTTGAGATCACCGGCCGGAACATCGGCAGGACCGCATCCGAGGTCGAGACCCTGGTGCACGGGGTCAACAACCAGGGGCTTGCCCCGGCCGCTGCGGGGGTTATCAACTACCTTCCCCTTGCGATCGGCGTATTCCGGCACGTCAGGAACCTGCTCGCCGAGAGAAGGAGCAGAGGAAAATGAGAAGGCTGCTGCCCATTCTGGTCCTGGTTATAGCCGCTGCCTGCAAACAGGAGTCAACCGGCCCGGTCAAGGGGGTTCTCGTCGTCTACACCCCCGAACTGGCCTCCTTCATAGACGGCGGCGGACTGGATGATGTTCAGCAGGTTGTCACCACGGTTGAAGCCGAAAACGTATTCATCTGGGCTTTCGCAGAGACTGATGAGTTCGCGGGAACCCTCAGGACCAGGCGGGTCATCCTGTTCCTCGTTTCCTCACCCGATGAGCTTCCCGACGGGCTCGAACCCGTTTCAAACGGTCTGTACGCCGGGGAGGACATCTGGGCCATCAACCAGCAGGTATTTGGCGCCGTTGTCCAGAACGGCCGCCTTCCCGAGTCCCTTTCCGGGGCGCTCGAGGAAGCATACGACACACAGGTGCACAGGTACGTTTACGGAAGCTTCGTAAGCACCCAGATGTCGAACCCGGCACGACTCGACAGCCTTGAGGCGCTGGGTTTTACCATCGATGTTCCCAAGGCGTACACCACGCACATCTGGAAGCCGGAAGAAGGCTTCATCCAGTACCAGCGGCTGGCCGGCGAAGAGTGCCTCCTGATGCTCAGCATCAGCTTTTCACCGTCCACGGCTGCGCTCGCTGATTCTTCCGCGGCGGCCCTGCGCGAATCCATGGCAAGGCGGTTCTTTTACGATGCAGCGGCTGATTCCGTCGACCGGGCGAGGGTTTCCATCACCCCGATCCGGGTCGGAGGGTTGCAGGGGCTTTCCGTCACCGGGATGTGGCGAAACCCCGAATACCTGAACGCAGGCGCATTTACATCACGCATCCTCGATGCCGGCGGTCGAAGGTATATTATGGACATGGAGATCTACAACCCCGGCCGTGAGAAGGAGCTCTACCTCAGGGAGGGATGGATCATCATGGATACCTTCCGGGAAGGGAGCGCTGATGTCGGAAACTGACGCCGAGCTCAAGGAGCTGTATCAGGAGTGGTTCAGCACGCCAACGCCGGTGGTTTGTGCAAGGCTTGCGGAGAAACTCCGCCAGAGTGAGCGGGCCTCCGAGGCGCAGGATGTCGCGCGGAAGGGGCAGGAGAAGTGGCCCGGTAACATTTCCGTCAACGTTGTTCTCGGGAAGAGCTGCCGTGACACCGGGGAATTCGAGGGAGCTCTTCAGGCCTTTGAAAAGGTGATCTCCATCGACCCGTTGAACCTCATCGCCATAAGGAACCTTGCAGAGCTTCACTTCGAGAGGGGCAACTGGAACCGCAGCATCGAACTTTTCGAGGAATTCCTGTTCGAATACCCCGGTGACGCCGAAATCGAAAAGATGCTGAGGAAGGCAAGGGAGTCGAAAAGAACCGCCGACCGGGAGTCACGCTCGGATGAACCCGAACAGGTATTTCCCCTCACCGAGCGGATGGCCGGCATTCTTTCCTCACAGGGGAAACCGTCCGCGTCGCCTGCAGGCGATGACAACAGCGACAGGGCTCCGAGAAGCCTGTTCGACCTGTTCAGCCCCGATGAAAGGGAAGAGCTTGGTCTCAAGCCCTATTCGTAATGCCTGAGATCACCGTGGTCAACGGACCGAACCTTGCGGCACTGGGCCGTCGGGAGCCCGATATCTACGGCGATGAAACGCTCGATGCCATCCTGTCCCGGATCTCCTCCGAGGCAGTTTCTCTCGGCCTCAACGTCACCGGTTTTCAGTCCGACATCGAGGGCGAACTGGTCATGGCGGTCGGAGAGGCATCGGCAAGGGGCGGTGCGCTCATCATCAACCCGGGCGCCTATTCACATCATTCGATAGCGCTGCTTGACGCAATGAAGGCGTTTCCGGGTCCTGTCATCGAGGTTCATCTCAGCAATGTTCATGCAAGGGAGCCTTTCCGGCGGCAGCTTCTCACGGCAATGGGGGCCGATGCCGTGATCAGCGGAGCCGGCGCGACCGGTTATTCCCTCGCTCTTGTTCTGGCTTTCAATCTACTTCGGAGGTGATGGTTCTTGGCTACTTCCAACGATTTAAGGAAGGGCATGGTGCTCGATATAGACGGCACCCTTTTTCAGGTGGTGGAGTTCCTGCATGTGAAACCGGGAAAAGGCGCCGCCTTCGTCAGATCGAAGATCAAGGATGTGCTGACCGGCAGGGTTCTTGACAGGACATGGCGTGCAGGGGAACGCGTGGAGGAGGTCAGGCTGGAAAGGCGGGTCTACCAGCTTCTCTACCATGCAGATGACGAATTCATGGTGATGGATCCCCGCAGCTTCGATCAGATTTCCCTTCCGCGTTCCCTTGTCGGCGACGCCGCCAAGTACCTGACCGACAACTGCGAGATTGAGATCCTGTTCGTCGGCGATGCCCCGATCATGGTCGAAAGCCCGAGTTTCGTGAACCTGGCAATTGTCGAGACCGACCCGGGCCTCAAGGGTGATACGGCGAGCGGCGGCACCAAACCGGCCGTGCTCGAAACCGGCCTTGTCGTGCAGGTTCCGCTCTTCGTGAAAGAGGGCGAGATCGTCAGGGTCGATACCCGAACCGACACCTACCTTGAAAGGGTGAACGCGAAGTCCTGATCATTTTCCTGATGGGAGGCGCTATGCTGAAGCATCTACAGCCCGCCAGTTGACGACACATTGCGGGACCCGGTCCGGGTTCCGGACGTGACACGGCCCTGTAGCGCCTCAATCCATCCCTCTCCCTGGGGCGCTCACACAACCCCGGAGGGAAAGCGAAATGCGAACGTTATTTTGTGTTCTGGCCATTGCCGCTGCGGCAGGCGCGGCTGACCGGGTGGTCCTCTTCGAGGATTTCACCAACAGCGGTTGCGGTCCCTGCTGGAGCATCGAGCCCCAGATAAACGCCTTCGTGGCAAGCCACATTGAATCGGGAGAGCTCGCCGTCATCAGAACCCACGTGAACTGGCCTTCCGCAAGCGATCCCATCTACCTTGCCAACCCCACCGAGCAGACCGTGAGAAAAGCCCAGTACGGGATCACCTCGGTTCCGTACCTGATCTTCGACGGCATCCAGGTGACCGCCGCCCCAAGCCTTGAGAACCATTTCAACAACAGGCTGGCCACCCCCGCGTACATCGATATCCTCGTTGCAAGGAACGGCGATGAAACTTCGGGAAGCATCAGCATCCGCATCATCGCCGAACAGGAACCGCAGTGGCTTCCCGAGACCGTGATGAGGGTATGGCCCATTCTTGTGGAAAACAACGTTCCCGGGGTTGGGTACTGGGCGGGCGGCGTTTTCGAGCAGGCCTTCCGGGATAACCTGCTCGGCCCGTACGGCAGCGAGATAAGCTTCTCAGCCCCCTACCCCGACACGGTGTTCATCGATGCCGGGTACGAGATCGCCCCGGCCTGGAATGCAGACGAGCTGTACCTTGCAACGTTCCTGCAATGCTCCTACCAGCAGGGTGACCATGAGGTCCCCAATGCCGACTGGCAGAAGTTCCTTCTCATTCCCGAGGGAGTGGGGGAGGGTGCGCCAGCCATGGTTCCGGTGCTTGAAGTGGGCCCCAACCCAAGCCATGGAACATTTACCGCCACCGCGACCATTCCGGCCGGGGTCTCGGGAACCCTTCAGGTCTTCGACACTGCCGGAAGGTCGCTGCTCTCCGTTCAGGCCGGCGGGACCAGCACGTTTACAGCCAGTGAATCGGGCTTGTATTTCGTCCGCCTGCTTCTGGAAACGGGCGTTTCGGTCAGCAGGGCCGTTGCAGTGATCAGGTAGACCCGCTACAGGTTCGCGTACATCGACTCTACAAGGGCGTCCTGCCATGCCCTGGCGCTCCATGCGACCCCTTCGGGGGTTTCCAGCATGATGGCCAGGGCAAGGCTCCTCCCTGATGACGCCGTGAGAATCCCCGTGAGCGTGCACGTGTCGTTCAGCGAGCCGGTTTTGCCCCTGAAAGCACCGGGCGGGATGTTCCTCATTCTGCTCGCGAGCGTTCCGTCAACTCCGTTCACCGGAAAGGAAGCGAGGAATTCGGGGCCGAATTCCATTGAGCTTGCCCCGTGGGCGAAAACCGTTGCAAGCTGGCGGGGGGTGAGAAGGTTGAGCCTGGAAAGACCCGAACCGTCAGCGAGCTGCCACCCCTCGACCCCGGGAAGGATCCTTTCCAGGAGCGCGCCGCTTATGTCGCAGCCTGCCCGCGTCGAGGCCTGCAAACCTCCTGCCTCAAGACAGACGCCGCGAAGCAGAAGCTCGGCCACGATGTTTCTGCTCAGCTTGTTCATCGAACCGAGAAGCATCCACATCGGCTGGGACTGCATGGTGGCGGTCGTTACGGCCTGGGGGCCGGGTGTTCCTTCCCCGACGTAGCTGACATCCATGCCCCATCGCCCGAACTCGTTCTCGAGATAGCCGGCCATCTCCACCGGCGCTCCTGCGAAGGGCTTGTACAGGGTTGCCGTTGTTCCCCTTGCTATTGTTCCTCCCAGTTCGATCTGCGGGGTTCTGTCGGGAAAACCCGAAACGGATGCCGTCACCCTGCCGCTCGAACCAACCCGCACCCCCGAGTGGGACAGCTCGAGCCCGGGAAGCCTGGGATAACTGAAAACGCGAAGTGTTCCCCCGACGGCCGATACCACTATTTCCAGAACGTTGTCGCCAATGCACACCGGTTCGACGGGAGGGCAGTACGTGTTGTCCCAGTCGTCCTCGTCCCACCCGATGAGGTGGGATTCCGGGAAGAAGCAGTTTTCATCGAGGTAGAGCTCCCAGTTTCGCCCTTCGGGCAGTGCGGCCACTGTTTCCATTGCTGCCCTGGTGACATCCTCGGCACTGAGCAGCGGCGCGCCGGAACCGATAAGCCAGATGCGCGAGCTGGACGTGTCAGCGCGAATCGCAGTTCTGTAGACGTATGAGGGTCCCAGGTACTCGAGAGCGGTTACACTCGTGAGCACCTTGACCGTCGATGCCGGCCTGAACAACGCATCAGGATTTCTGGAAAGCACTTCCTCGCCGGTTTCCATGTCGAACGCGACAAGCCCGACTCTCCAGCCCGATGGAATGGCGGGCAGGTTCAGTGCAGCCGTCAGGGCCAAAAGCGCAACCGCGGTCATGAATTCCTCCCGTTGACAAAGTCATTGAAAAAAGAATAATTCCAAGGACGAAACTAAGATATTCCGGCCATTCCGGCCACACAACAGGAGGATGCCTTGCGCTCGCTTCTCGCATTTGCTGTGCTTTTGCCGTTGATCTCATGCGGTTCGAAGATTCCCGAGGGCGCCGTTATGATGGTGGGAGAGAGGGTCCTTTTCCCCGAGGACGTTACGCTGTCAATGCAGCGTGCAGGCGGTGATTCCAGCACGGTTATGGTCATGCGCGACAACATCCTTGCGCGCGAGCTGTTTCTGCAGCACGCGCACGACATGGGTCTCGACTCGATCCCCAACAACGTCAGAAGGATGTACGAACGCAGGCGCGAGGTTCTCCAGAACGCATACCTCGACCACCTGCTTTCCGGGTTGACAATTGTTCCGGAGGAGCTTGCTGCATTCCGTGACAGCCTTTCCATCATGGTGGTCTACTCGGCCTTCTACACCGCCGATCCGGCGGTCCTCGACACCTTCATGACGCGCCTCGGGGCGGGCGACGACTTCAACGCCCTTGTGTCCGAGTACGCAGCCGATGCCTACATCCGCGAAACGGGCGGGAGGTTGGGGCCTGTCTCACTCGCACGCACCAACAGGGAGGACTACGCCATTCTCCGAAATCTGGCTCCGGGACAGGTGGGCGAGCCTGTTGTTTTCAGGCCGGGCTGGAGGGTTCTCAAGCTGAACGAACTTCGCAATGCGGCGCCCGATTCAGCCCAGCTCGACGAACATGAACTCGAAATGGCGTTTTTGGCCCTTCGTCGTGAGAGCATCAGGATCAGCGCACAGGACAGTCTTTGCGCAGCTGTTGGTCTGGAGATTCACCTCGACGCATGCTCGCTCATAGCTTCGAGGGCCGGCTCGCCCGATGGTGACTACGAGCCTTTCACCGAGACCGAGCAGGAAATGACCGCGATAAGCTGGAACGGCGGAAGCAGAACGCTTGTCAGCCTTGCCAACAATATCACGGATCTTCCCCCCACTATTCCCCGCAACGTGACCGACCCCGTCTGGGTATCCGAGTATGCATACTGGTTAGGCCTTTACGACGCTCAGGCAATGGTCGCCGCTGAACTCGGGCTGGACACTCTCCCCGAGGTCGCAGCGCAGATAGAAAGACGGCAGGGAGAAACCCTTCTTGACCAGTACTACCTTACCGTGCTCGAGAACAGGATGATCCTGGACGAAGCGCTTCTTGAGCAGCACTACATCGCTGCCCGCGACTCCATTACCATCCCCGAGAAGAGGGTGTACGTGCACGTCGCCGCGCAGGGCCCAGAGCAGGTCGCACTGCTGAACAGCCTGTTCGCCGACGGTGAGAACCCCGTCTCCCACTCCGACCGGCTGACACTTATCCCCCAGCTCTCGGAGTCCCAGGGAAGCGCCCGAACACACCCGATGGATGCTGCCGAGTTCCCCGAGGCCTTCCGTGAGCGTGTCATGGCCCTGGAACCGGGCGAGGCCATGGTCTGCTCGCTCGAGACCGATTTTCATGTGTATTTCCGGCTTGAGGAAATACTGCCCCCCCACCAGCCCTCTCTCGACGAGATCAGAAGCATTCTCGAACCACGGGTGATGGCCGAGGTGGAGGTCAGGGTAATCGAGGGGCTTGTAGACAGCCTTAAAGAGGTTTATCATCCGTACATCGACGAGGAATTCTTCCGAACGTTCATCGCACCGGCGGACACAACCGCCGCAACACCCTCGTCCGATGAAAGACGGGAGGGTGATCTGTAAATGAACTGCCGAATCTGCGGACACGACAACGGAGAAAGAGACAGCGGGCTCTGCGCCAACTGCCGGTTTGAGCTTGCCGACCAGAACCGTCCTCTTGACGAACAGAGGTCGGGACTCAGGAAACCGCTCCCATCGGATGGCTCTTCAAAGAAACACCCGGCCGACCTCTGGGTTCCCCGCAAGAACATGGCGGGCCAGCTTGCCGTGATGATAGGTGCAGCGGGGGCCGTGATCGCGATCATCATCCTTGCTCTTTTCGACAGGGCCGAGTACGAGCCCGAGGTTGAGTCGACGGACATTGCCATGGTCGAGGAGGCAACAATCAGAGACTCCCTTCCCGTACGGCTCGGAACCGACATCGTCTACGAATTCAACATCGAGGGAACCTCGGCGGTTCCCAGGACGAACGTTGATCTTGCTCTCATCCCTGTCGGGACCAAGGTTTCATTCCTCGGCCACCGTGATCTTTCGATCCGGCCCGTTGTTTCCTACATGACGCAGAAAATGGCCGGAAGGGATTTCCTGATTCTCGCAGCCCACAACCTCTACTGCTGGACCGACACCACCCAGACAGCCTTCACAAGGGTTCCACTCGTGAAACCCTTTGTCGAGGATCCCGCCGATACTGCCGCCGTCGAGCCGGTGGTCATGCGTTTCCTCTTCACGGATGAGTGGCTGAGAGGCGAAATACAGGAGTTCGGCATCGATGTCGTGGAACCTTCAGGCGGTTTCGGTTTTCATGCAGCCCCCTTCCAGACCGTTCTCAGACAGGTTGCCGGCAGGCTTTCCGGCCGTGATTACGGGCAGAGGCCTGTTCACGTGATGCTGCTCTTCCCCGACAACTCAACGCTCGGGCAGGTCATGGACATCGCCGTGGAAGTGCAGCAGTACACCGACAGCCTTGGGTATCAGGGGTTCCTCTTCCGTTACGCCACCATCGAATAGCCCCTGTTCCATGGTTCCGGGCGATTCTCCCGAAGAGCGGCTTGCGGGGTGCCTCCGCTTCCCGACGGTGTCAGCTCGTGGAGGGTTTTCGCTTGAACCCTTCCTGGAAATGCATGAATACTCCAGGCGATGCTGGTCCGGCGTGTTTTCGCGCCTCGGGGTAGAAACACTCGGGGGTGCCTCCCTTCTGCTTGAGTGGCCGGGTTCCGATGACGGCCTCGAGCCCGTCATGCTCACCGCCCATCAGGATGTTGTTCCGGCAGCCATCGAAGACGGCTGGGAGCACCCTCCCTTCCAGGGAGTTTTAAGGGACGGCCGGATCCACGGCAGGGGAGCAATTGACTACAAGTGCGGTTACGCGGGAATCCTCGAAGCCCTTGAGACGCTGTGCAGGCAGGGTTTCAGGCCGAGACGCACGATCCTTTGCGCCCTGGGACACGACGAGGAGATCGGTGGGGCAGGCGGCGCGGGAGCCATCACAGGCCATCTCGCAGAGCGCGGCATCATGTGCGACTTCGCACTGGACGAGGGCGGGTACATCCACACACTGCCATGGTCCGGTGAGAGCGCAGCCCTGATAGGTGTAGCGGAGAAGGGGTACGCAACCTTCTCGGTGAAGGCTTTTGCCGTGCAGGGGCATGCCTCGGTTCCAACATCGGAAACAGCAGCCGGCGTCCTTGCAGCAGCCATCACGATTGTCGAGGCGAATCCCTTTCCGCTCAATCCGCCCGGGGAGATCCTTCCCCTTTTCGATGCCGCGACGCGCAGCGAAGTCGCCGCCACCCCTTTCGGGGCTGCCCTCATGCGCACCACGACAGCGGTGACCGTCATCAGGTCGGGTGGGAAGGAAAACGTTCTCCCCGCATCGGGTGAAATGCTCGTCAACTGCAGAATAGTGCCGGGAGAAACCATTGCCGGCGTTTCCGAAAGGCTTCATGAACTGCTCGATCCGCTGGGCGTTTCCGTGACCCTTGTCAGGAACGAGAGCCTTTCGGAACCTTCAGCCGTCTCCGCTGTCGGGGGCGCTTCCTACAGCGCGGTCCTCGAAGCGGCCACCCGATGCTGCGCGGGAGTTCGGGTGCTTCCCGGCATTTTCGTGGCGGCCACGGATTCACGGCATTACTCGAAAATTGCACGCAACGTCTACAGGTTCCTGCCGGTAAGGCTTGACGAAAGGGGCGTTGGAATGCTGCACTCCGCCGGCGAGTCCATTGCGGTTCCGGATTACGCAGCGTGTGTTGAGTTCTACAGGGAGGTCATCACGGGCTTCTGCTGAGAGATATCATCGATTTGCGCGCACTAATGGAATCCATCCCCCGTGCCGGGCTTGTTTGCTTTGATATTAACCGGCTATTATAGACAATGTAAGGAAAGGGGGTGGCCATGGCATTCGATCTTTGCAGCAGCGCCTTTGAACAAGACGGTTATCTGCCGGGTTGGTACAGCGCAGCGGGACTCAACGCCTCACCTCCCTTTGGGTGGCGGGACGAGCCCGGGGGCAGCGGGAGCCTTGCTCTTGTCTGCAGGGCTGAAGACGGGCGGTCACACTGGGTGGTTTGGAACATCCCCCCCGACCTCCACACGGTTTACGGGAAGCAGCCTCGGAACCCGGTGCTTGACAACGGAATTCGCCAGGGATGGAACGCATTCGGCGTGGCTGGATGGACGGGACCCGAGAAGAAGCACGCGGACTGCCGGCTCACCTTCACCCTCATGGCCCTCGACACACTTCTCGAACTGCCGGCCGACACCGATGCGGACGAATTGATCCGTGCGTGCCAGGATCACATTTTGGCGTCGACCAGTATGTCCTGCCGATACTGCTGAGATGCTTTCCGCCGCAGACTGCTGGCTTCTCGACAGGGAGGTTTTGTACCTCAACCACGGGTCGTTCGGCGCTTGTCCCATCGAGGTCATGGAATACCGCAGGAAGCTGCTGCTCGAGGTTGAGGCAGAACCGATGGACTTTCTTGTCCGCCGTCTGTCCGGCGAGATCTCTGCCCAGATCAGGGCCCTTGAGACCTTCCTTGGCGCTGAAGAGGGCACGATAGTCCTCACCGACAACACGACCACCGGGATGAACTCGGTCATCCGAAGCCTTCGGCTCAATCCCGGCGAAACAGTCCTGCTTTCGAACCAGGCCTACTTTTCCACAAGGAATGTTCTGCTCGAGGAGACGGCCCGCGCAGGTGCAGGCGTCAGGATCATTCCATTCAGCATTCCCGCAGAAAGCCCTGAGAGTGTTGTCCGGGAGATCACCGACTCGGTGGACCCTTCGGTCAGGTATGCGGTTCTTGACCATGTCGCAAGCCCCACCGGGATGGTGTTCCCGCTGGCAATGGCGGCCAGGGCGCTCAGTGAGATGGGTGTTGAAACCATCGCCGACGGAGCGCACGGCCCCGGTCATCTTCCCGTTGACCTCGCCGGCCTCGGGTGTGCCTGGTATGTGGGGAACTGCCACAAGTGGCTCTGCTCACCCAGGAGTTGTGCAGTCCTGTACACGAGACCGGACATGAAAAGCTCAACAAGGCCAGCAGTTACCAGCCACGTTCCGGGGGATTTCTCGCCGGGGCCGGACCCGCTCCGGGTGATGTTCGACTGGAGCGGAACGCCGGATCCAACACCAAAACTGAGCGTGAAGATGAGCATTGAATACATGGCCTCACTTCACCCGGACGGCTGGCCGGGAATCATGCAGAGGAACATGAGGCTCGCGCTGTCGGCGAGAAAACTCCTTCTCGACGCCGCGGGAGCCGAACCCCCGTGTCCCGATTCCATGGTGGGGTGCATGGCCGCGGTTCCGCTGCCGCCGCTCGGCACCAGCGGACCCCGAAGCATCGACTGGATCGATCCCCTCCAGCAGTCCCTCCGGGACATGGCAATCGAGGCGCCTGTTATCCATTGCCCGGCGGGAAGGTTTCTGAGGGTATCGGCGCAGCTTTACAACAACATCGGCCAGTACGAGCGGCTGGCAGACTGCCTTAAAAAGCTCCTCAGGTAGCGCAGGCAACTTGTCCGCCCGCAGACCCGCTGTTATTTTCCGCGAAAGCAAAGGAACCGGCAGTGTATCTTGACAACTCCTCGACCACATGGCCAAAGCCGCCCGGTGTAGCCAGGGCGGTGCACGACTTCATTTCCGGGTTGTGCCCCAATCCCGGGCGGGGAACGTGCGGCCCCGGGCAAACCACCGGCAGGATGATACTCCAGTGCCGCATGGCCCTGTCAAAGCTGTTCGGAAGTGCCGACCCGCTTCGCGTCTGCATGACTCCCGGCGTGACCTGGGCCCTTAACACTGTGATACTGGGAATCCTGAAGCCGGGCGACCATGTGGTGACGGGTTCAATGGAGCACAACGCTGTGATGCGCCCGATCCACCACATCAACAAGAAGGGCGTTGAATTCACGGTGGTGAAGTGCGACAGTCAGGGCAGGTTGGACCCTGAAGCCTTCCGCCGTGCCATCCGTTCAAATACCGCCCTTGCCGTTCTCAACCATGCCTCAAACGTCAATGGAGCGGTTCAGCCAGTGGCGGACATCGGCTCGGTCTGCCGCGAACATTCCGTTCCGTTCCTCGTGGATGTAGCCCAGAGCGCAGGTGTTTTCCCGACCGATATGGCGGGGTTGAAAGCCGACATTCTGGCCTTCACCGGGCACAAGGGCCTCTTCGGTCCAATGGGAACGGGAGGTCTCGTGTTCTCGGCCGATTTTGATTTTTCACGCGTTGAACCCCTGGCCCACGGCGGCACCGGGCAGCCGTTCCGAAGTCGAGTACCAGCCGGACTTCCTTCCCGACAGGTTCGAACCCGGAACCCCGAACGGTCCGGGCATCGCAGGGTTGCTCGCGGGTGTGGAATTCGTGCTGGAAACCGGACCGGAAGTAATCCGCGCACGGGAGACGCAGCTTGCCTCGATGCTTGCGGCAGGTCTCAGAAGCATTCCCCGGGTCGAAGTGTTTCATCCCGAAACAGGTCCCGTTACTGCAGCTGTCTCCTTCCGGATCGATGGGATCGAGAATTCCGTGATTGCGAGGAACCTCTCCGAGGATTACGGCATATGCTGCCGTCACGGGCTTCATTGCGCGCCGTGCGCCCACCGGACGCTGGGCACGCTTCCATCCGGTCTTATCAGGTTCAGCCCGGGCTACTTCAACACCGAGGCCGAGATCCAAGGCGCGGTGGACGCCGTGAAGGCTCTTTCCGGAGCGTGCGGCTGATGTACTTCACAAGGAATTGCGACTGCCTCCAGGCATCGTTCGGCTCGGATTCAAGGGTTCTCATGGCCGAAAGCATCCTCAACGAGGCGGGGATCTGGTGCAGGCTGGCACCGGGCGATACCTGCGGGATGATCCTGATCATCCGCAGCGATGACCGGGCAAGGGCTGACGAGCTGTTGAAGGAAAAGGGGTACTCTCCGGAAAGGGTTGTCCAATCATGCTGAGGTCATCGCTCATCCCCGCGCTCTGGGTCTTTGCAGTTTCATCCTGCTCGCACGCGGTTGATGACGGCTGGCTCGTGGCGGCACCCGGCGACACGCTTACCGTTGATGAGGCTTCCGTGATGTGGGGGCAGCTTTCGCCGGAGGAGACCGAGTTCTTCATGGCCGCCGGCGTACCCTCGTCGGAGTTCGTGAGGTCGATCGCCGGGAGGATGGCTCTCGAGATTCACATCGACTCTTCCGGGATCCTTGCCGATACACTTCTTGAGACATTTGCGCAGGGCTGGTTCAGAATGGGATCGGCCGCGCTGGCCAGACAGCTTCGCGCCGGAATCGAGACGGCTCGCGTTGACAGCTCCGACATCGCCTTCTTCAGGGAGAATCAGGGCAGGCTGGTGTGGTTCACCGCTGAATACCTTGGTTCCATGGGCCCCTTCCAGGCAGCCGACCTGCCCCGCGAGCTTGCACTTCTTCTCGACCGGCTTGAACAAGGGCAGGCTGACACCCTTCCCGGCTTCGGTGAAGTCCGTCTCGACTCCCTGTTCGACAACATGCCCCTCTCCGGCCCCCCAACCGAGCCCGACAGCGCAGTTGCGGAGTTGATCGGCTACGGCCGTGAGCGTTTCATCTACCTCTGCGCGTACCGTGAGATCAGAAATGATCCCTTCACATTCGTCAGCCCGTTTCTCAGCGACCCGACAGAACAACCGCCGGAACCCGACGCTGTTGTTCTTTCGTTCTCGCTGGGGGAGTGGACCCTTGCCCAATGGGAGCGCGAACTCGCTTTCCTGCGCTATGTCGACCCCTACGTCGGTCCGGAACCCCTCTGGGCAGACCTGCTCGTGGAAAACCTCCTGATGCAGACTTTCTACCGTGACATTCTCGAAGTCAACGAGCCGGAGCGGGCGGATTCCCTCCGGGCAGAAATCGGGCACCAGCGAAGAGCTTTCGCGCGTGACATCCTCATTCGTCGTCATCTCGACGATGCGGTGGAAGTGACCGTTCTGAACGTTCTGGCCGAATACCTCCATAACCCCGCTGCCGTTCGTCCCGCTTCGACCGATGCCGATCCATCGGATCCGGCCGGTTTGGAGGGCATGCGGGAGGCTCTTGCCATCGGGGCCAGGTTCAGGCTGGAAGCCCGCGAGACTGGGAGCTGGCTTGATGAGCTGGCTGACAGCTGCGGTGTCAGGGTGAACGACGACCTTCTCTCGATCCTGCCGCCGGACCCCGGCAGCTGGCGCTGAAAACGATTCCCGGGTCCGCCGGGAATGCTGCGCACCCCCGTATGGATACCTCTTCAGCCATGGTCATTGTGTTATTGACTGCCCTGGTTTATACATACGGGTGTTCGGTCCAAAAGCCGGCACGAAGTCGGCAGAAAGGCGGGCGTGATGGGCATTTTCGATTTCATGAAGGATGCCGGTGAGAAACTGGCGGAGAAGGGGCAGGAAGCCGTTCTTGCAAAGAAGATCGAGGAGCGGATCGGAGCCTTTGGAGTCAAGGTGAAGGGCCTCGAGGTGATGGTGAAGGATGACCAGGTACAGATCAAGGGCGTGCCGGCAACCCCTGAAGACCATGAGAAGGCACTTCTTATCGCTGGCAACGTGAAGGGCATCGCCAAAGTATCGGACATGCTGACCGCCATAAAAGGCGGCGCAGCGGCACGTTTCCACACCGTTGCCGCGGGCGACACCCTCTCGGCCATATCGAAGAAGGTATACGGCGACGCCGGAAAGTACATGAAGATATTCGAGGCGAACAAGCCAATGCTCAGCCACCCCGACAAGATCTACCCGGGGCAGGTTCTTCGCATCCCCGAGTAGCCACGGGCGCTTGCCGCTCACGACAAGTCGTCGTGCGTGCGTACTGATCGGCAGAAGTTATTCGGGCGGGCGCTAATACAGGTCGTATCTAGCCAGGCGCCCGTCCAGACCTCCCGATGACAACTCCCTGCGCCATGTCGACCTCAGCCCCACCTGTTTCAGAAGCTTGGTGTCCCCCAGAAAGATGTAGGCTTCGGTCCCGCTGCACCTCTGTTTGAGGAAGTCGCCGAATTCGCCGAGAAGCGTTCCTGCAGTTTTCTCGAAGATCCTTATACCGTGGGGAGGGTTCGTAAGGATCACTGACGAAGTGTACCCGGCGCTGCTCCGCCAGTCCCTTCTGTCAACGCGTACCGCTTCTCCCTGGCGGAATGTTCCGAGGTTCGCCCGTGTTGCGTTCACAGCCTGCTGCGAGACATCGCTTCCGCTGATGAGACCCTCCGGGAGGGGAATTATCTCTCCGTCGAGTTCGGCTTTCACCTTCCGCCACTCCCCGATCGAGAACCCTTCCATCATGAAGAAACCCCATTTTTCCCTGAAATACCCGGCCGGGATCCTGCAGTACTTCATGAGGGCCTCGCAGAGAAGTGTACCGGAACCGCACATGGGATCGACAAGAGGCTTTTCGCCCGTCCATCCCGCCATTTCAACCGCTGCCGCCGCGACCGTCTCCCTCATCGGAGCCGCCACCTGATCCTTCCGATAGCCCCTGCGGTGCAGCGCTCCTCCGGACAGGTCCAGCCTGATCTCAGCCGTGTTCTCCCGAATGCGGAGGTCGAGATTGACGTCGGCATCATGCCTGTTCACGGAGGGCCGTTTCCCGCACATCTCCCTGAAGTGATCGGCGATGGCGTCCTTCAGCTTCAGAGCCGCCCACTGGGAGTGATGGAGCCTGCCCCCGGAGACCGCGGAGGTGATTGCGAAGGTGGATTCGACTCCGAAAGTGTTCTCCCACGGGAATTTAACCGCCTTGGTGTAGAGCTGGTCGGAGGTGTGACAGGGGAAGGATGCGAGTTGAAGCAGAAAGCGGTCGAACAGCCGCGATGAGTAATTCAGCCTCATCGCGCCGGCCGTATCGGTTTCAAGGAAGACCCCCCTGAATACCGGGCTCACTGAAGCGGCACCGAGACGCCTGAGCTCCTCAGCACCCATCTCCTCAAGCCCTTTGGATATCTGCCCCAGAAGCTTCACGACTTTTGTCCGGCCTTCTTCATCACTGCATTTTCCCTTCCATGCCCGCATAACACGGGATGAAATATTACTCGCGACCGCCGGAAACCGTTACTGGCCTGAAAAACCCTTCCGGGTGGGTACCTCCGGTCGTGCGACCGAGCCATCTCATTGACTTGCAACGCATCGGGGAGTAGTGTCATCGAAAGCCGACTGTCCGGGCTTTGAAAACTTCGGGGGGAAGCTTATATAACCATGTGCAAGCGGGTGTTTTGAAAGGGTTTTCGCGCTTTTTTGAAAAGGTTTCTTGAGAAGTGCAGAATCCACTTTCAACGTGTATCCTTCATTGTTTGCCGTTCGAGTGATCTGAATGGCATTGAATATTCAGGGAAGGAATTTGGATGAGCAACCTGATCTATCTGGACAATTCGGCAACCACTTTCCCTAAACCGCAAGTGGTGTATGATTTCATGAAGGAGTTCTACCAGTCCAACGGGGTCAATCCAGGTCGCTCCGGTTTCGACAAGGCTCTTGAAGCCGAAGAGCTTGTCCACTCGACCCGCAAGATGCTCACGGGCCTTTTCAACGGGACCAATCCAAACTACCTTACGTTCAGCTACAACGCCACCGATTCCCTGAACAGGATCATCCAGGGCATGGTTTCCAAGGGTGACCATGTAATCACGAGCAATCTCGAGCACAACTCCGTGCTGCGCCCGCTGTACCACAAGATGCACGATGGCGAGATAGAACTGACTTATGTACCCTTCGATTCGAAGGGTTACATAGACCCGCAGGACGTGAAGAAAGCATTTCAGAAGAACACAAGGCTTGTAATAATAAATCACTCATCGAACATCATTGGAACAGTGCAGCCGGTTGCGGAGATCGGAAGGCTCTGTCGCGAGGCCGGGATTTATTTTGCTGTTGATGCCAGCCAGAGCGCTGGCGCTGTACCCATTGATGTTCAGGCCATGAACATCGACCTGCTTGCATTCACCGGGCACAAGTGCCTTATGGGCCCCACAGGCATCGGTGGTTCCTACGTGGGCGAGAATGTTCCGATCAAGTGCACCAGGTTCGGCGGCACAGGGGTCCGTTCGGCACATCCCTTCCATCTCGAGGAGTTCCCCTACCGCATGGAAGCCGGTACGCTCAATGTGGTGGGTGTGGCTGGGCTTCACGCCGGAGTGACCTGGGTGCTCAACGAGGGCATCGAGAACATTCACGCCCGTGAGATCAGGCTGTGGGACAAGCTGCGGAGGGGGTTCCAGGAAATCGACGGTGTCACAACCTACTGCGCCGACGATACGGATAATCAGAACCCCGTTCTCAGCATCAATATCGATGGGTGGGTCGCAGGTGACGCCGGAACAATGCTCGACGTTGACTACAACATCGCAACCCGCACGGGTCTGCAATGCGCCCCCCTTGTGCACGTGCAGCTCGGCACCGACAAGATCCACGGTACGGTGAGGTTCAGTGTCGGACCGTTCAACACCGACGAAGAGATCGACGCCGCCATAACGGGGGTGCGCGAGATAGCTTTGATGAGGAAATAGACGGAATTCCGCACATTCACGAGAAGGATCAAAAGGGAAAATGGAAGAAATAAAGGTCAAGGACAGAGTTCTCTTCATCGACGGCGACGGGTTTCTTACCCAGCCGGAACTCTGGGATGAAGACGTGGCGGCCGAGTTTGCGAAACAGGACGGCACCGGTGAACTGAGTGGGAAGCACTGGGAGATCATCACCCACATCAGGGAGTTCTGGAAGGAGACCGACATGGCGCCGACCGTGAGAAGCCTGTGCAAGCAGAGCGGCCTCAAGTTGAGCGAGCTCTACGGCCTTTTCCCCAAGGGCCCCGCAAGGGGAGCCTGCCGGATAGCGGGGCTTCCAAAGCCTGACGGCTGCGTCTGATCGCAGGAAGCTCCCGGCCCGATGTATTTGAGCCCGGGTGCCCACCCGGGCTCTGTACGTTCCAGGTCAGCCCTTCCTTATCGAGGCAATGACCTTGTCACGCGGAATTGTCGAAATCGAGGCGACCTCGGCCGGGTCGAAACCCATGCACACCGCAAGCAGCTGGTTGTAGTCGAAGACGGGCAGGGAGTATGCCGAGTCGGCGTTCTTTTTGTTGAGTTCGGCCTGCATCCGGTCGAGGTGCTCAAGACAGGTGATGCACGACACTACTATCAGCTGTGCATCGGTCTCATTCTTCAAAGCCACAAGCTTTTTGAAGGCGAATTCCGAAGCGCTCGCAAAGCTTCCCTTTACAAAGCCACCGGCCCCCCCGCAGCACTGCAGTTCGCGGCTGTAGGAACGAACCTCTGCCCCGAGTGCCGTAACCAGCTCACGCAGCATGTGCGGTCTTCCGGCGGGGGAGTCGAAACCAACGATCTCGCTCGGGAACAGCGTGTGGCATGGGTATTGCACGGCTGCACCGATGCTTTCGAGCGGGAAAGCGAGGGATTCCCTGATCCTGTCAGGGCCTATGTCGTTGTAGAGAACGTCTATGAGATGGCGCACGTTCACCGTGCCCGCGAAGTGCTTTCCAGCCGGCTCGAGAAGCCGGTTTACCCTGTCCCTTCGTTCCCGGTCTTCGAGAAGCTTCTTCCGCGCGATACGAAGCGAGCTGTAGCATGACCCGCATTCGGTGATCAGGTCGACTCCCAGCTCCTCCGCGATGGAGAAATTCCATGCGCTGACGGCGAGACCGGCCGTTTCGTCCGCGGAGGGAAACGCACCGAACGCGGGGCAGCACACGCTCCCCTCGAGGTCGACGAGCTCCGCCCCAAGTTTTGGCATTGTGAGCCTGATGGCCCGTTCCACATCCGGCCTGACAGCCGGAACGTTGCATCCCAGAAACAAACCGTATTTCATTCCGTCATTCCCTGAACATGTATTCGTTGTCTTTTACGAGGTCGGTGTTCCGAAGCATTTCCCGGAACTTCTTCAAAAGCTCCGGGAACCTGACTATCGTGGGCGGAACCTCGTCCAGCCCCACAGCCTTACGTCTTTCCCTGACCTGTCCCAGGGCCTGCGTGTGCCCTGTTTCGAAAATCTCGGTTATCGCCGCCGGGATGAACGTTTCATCGTTTCTGCTCTGCCACCTTCTGATTGCGAGGCACACCTCGAACGGATGCACCCCCATCGGGCACATCTCATCGCAGGAGGAGCATGTTACGCAGAGCCAGGGAGTCTCGTCTTCGAGCAGGCTTTCGGAAAGACCGAGGAGAACCTTTCGAACAAGGTTGCGGATGAAAAGGGGGGGGGAGCCTTCCGCCGCGGGGCAGCCTGCGGCACATGTATTGCAGTTGAAGCACTTCCGGATGTCGCCGCAGGAGCCCGATATCTCCCGCCAGAGCGATGCGTCGATTTTCGTGAGGTCGATCATTGTCAGTACTCCCGGGGGAGGTTGTCGAGGCTGGAAAGGCTGAACACAGGGCCGTCGGTGCATACGTACGAGCCGCCTATGTTGCATCTTCCGCACTTCCCGATGCCGCATTTCATCTTCATCTCAAGGGACAGGTGGATGTGGTCAGGCGACAGGCCAAGACCGGAAAGCACTGGCAGTGTGTACTTTATCATCACTGGAGGTCCGCACACCAGGGCAGCCGTGTTTTCCGCATCGATTTCGAGCTCCCCGACAATCGAGGGGACGACGCCTGTCCTGCCCCCCCAATCCGCATCCGCCTTGTCGACTGTTACCAGCAGGCGCATGTCGCCCCGCATACCCCACTCCCGAAGGTCGTCTTTGTAGAGGAGCAGCCCCGGGTTCCTTGCACCGTAGACCACCGTGATGTTCCTGAATTGCTGTCTGTTTGCGGGATCAAGCGCGAAACGGGTGAATGCCCGAAGTGTGGAAAAACCGAAGCCTCCCCCCACGACAAGAATGTTTTTGTCGCGAAGCTCGTCGAGAGGGTAACCATTGCCCAGCGGACCCCTCATGCCAACAGTTTCGCCGGGTTCGAGATTGTGAAGTTCGGCGGTTACCAGCCCGACTCTGCTGACCGAAAAGTCGAGCAGCTCCGGTTCGGTCGGCGACGAGGCGATGCCGAACGGCGCCTCCCCGATGCCGAGCAGAGACAGCTCGGAAAACTGCCCCGGCCTGAAAACAAACGCTTTCGCATCCGCACTTCGGGCGAATGACAGGGAAATGGTCCTGATGCTTCCGTCGTCGGTCTCCACGATGCTCTTCTCGACCTTCATCGGCATCGGTGCGTAAGGATTATTCATCACATCCCTCCCGAGCGCCGAAGAACGACAGCACAACCTGGCGTATGTCGAGGTTGACCGGGCACTCGAGCACACAGCGACCGCAGCCGACGCATCCCGTCATGCCGTAGCTGTCGAAGCAGTAGCTGAACTTGTGCATGATTCGCTGCCGGTACCTTTCCTTGAAAGTCGGCCTGGGGTTGAAGCCCGATGCCTGCATCGTGAAGTACGGGAACTGGCATGAATCCCAGATGCGGTTCCGCACGCGGACCCCCGAGGTCTCCTCGTCAACGATGTCGAAGCAGTGGCACGTGGGGCAGAGATAGGTGCAGACACCGCAGCTGATGCACTTCTCAGTGAGTGTGCGCCATGACGATTCATCGAAGGACCTGTCCAGCCTGTCCGCGAGTGACGAGAGGTCGATCTCGGGCGAGATCGCCGCCCTGATGCCCAGGCAGCGGTCAGTGGTCTCGCTGACATCGGTATCAGGAGCATCACTTAGTTCCAGGGAACTGACGAGATTTTCCCCCCTGTCCGTCACGGCGTTGACGAGGTAGCAGTCTCCGCATTCGATGAGCATCACATCCGAGCCTTCTGTCGAAAACGGGCCTCCGCCCGTCGTGGAACAGAAGCATGTCTCCTGTGGATTGGAACAGCCGAGGGAAACCGTCAGCAGCGCTTCCCTTCTGTTTGCGTAGTAGACGTCCCGGTTTTTCCCGGAGTTGAAGACCCTGTCAAGGAAACCGATGCCTCGAGCGTCACAGGGGCGCAAGCCGAAAAGGACAATGGGCTTCCGGTTGCCGAGGTGTTCGGTCACGTCCGTTCCCTCGGCACCTGTGGCTGCTGAAAGAAGGGTTTCGAGCTGGGGCAGCACCACGCCCTTGGGCGAAGCCTTGCTGTTCGTATAGTCGAGCGTTGCCTCGCCGCCCGAATTGATGACGGCGAAGGTGACCATGTCGCCGCTCCTGATGGGTGCCACCACCGTGTGATCGGTCAGAAGGCGGTCAAGGAAACTCTCAATCCCGTTCTTCCGGATCGATTTGTAATGCATGTTCTGTTTCATGCAGGACCGGGATCAAGCATGAAATCCTCCGTATCATCGGGTTTGAACCGGGAAAGCGGCGCACTTTCGCCTGCGTCCAGGCCGGGAGTGCAGCCGTACAATCCGGCCACATCGGCCGACATCTTCCTGTGAAGCATCCTTATATCGATATCCATGGGGCAGGAGCGCTCACACTCGCCGCACTCGATGCATCTTCCGGCCAGATGAATCGTTCGCATGAGATGGAAGAACATCGTGTCGCTTCCTGCCACCCCTTTCCCGACCCACTGCGGCTGTGTGTCGTCGACGAAGCACTGTTTGCAGTAGCACAGGGGACACGCGTTTCTGCAGGCGTAGCAGCGTATGCAGCGGTCCATCTCACTGGTGATGTGCGCCCATCTTTCGCCGGGGGGCAACGAAGCGAATTCGCTCACGTCCTGAAAACCGTCACTGGTGCTTTTCCCGGGTTCCGCCTCGACAAGCAGATCATGGATGACCGGAACCATCGCGGCGCAGGCTTTGCAGGCGGGATAGAGGTACTCCTCCCGCCCGACCGTGAGCCGCAGATCAATGCCGGTGACAACAAGGTCATCGCCTGTTTCCGTGAGGCCCGAGATCACTTTCCCCGGGCAGAGCGACCGAAGCTGTTTTACGTTGATCATTCCCCTGCAGGGGACGCCGATTATGAACACATCCTCCCGCCGGAGCTGCTTTTCCTTGATGAGTTCGACAATGGCACGGGTGTCGCATCCTTTCGCAATAATCCCAACCCTTCCGCCGGGGCGGATCAGGTGCCGGCTCAGGTTGTTGCTGCAGAAGGAATTCCACACCAGCCTGCCCGTATCGGAAGCGCTTTCCACAAAGCACGGCGTCGCGCGAAGGGGGAGCGAACCGTTCTCGAAACCGATAACCACGTCGACCGTTCTGCTGGCGAGGAGCTTTCCTGCCTCTTCACGGATCCTTGCGGTGATTTCTTCCCAATTCACAGAAGCCCCTGCCTTTTCACCATTTGACGCACCGGCCCGAGCTTCCTGACGGATTCCGTGACACTTTCGATCACTTCGGCGAACCTTCCGCCCTCCGAGGCGGAAACCCATGCAAACTGCACGCGTCCCTCCTCAATGCCGATATGATCGAGCAGGCTTTTGAGAAGTGCGAACCTGCGGCGGGCAACATAGTTCCCTGTGAGATAGTGGCAGTCGCCGGGGTGACAGCCGCTCACCAGGACTCCGTCGGCCCCCTTTTGAAAAGCGGACAGGATGAAAAAGGGGCTGATCCGCCCCGAGCAGGGAACTCGAATGATCCTTACGCTCGCGGGATACTGAAGCCGCCCCACTCCCGCCAGATCGGCGCCTGCGTAACTGCACCAGTTGCAGAGGAATGCCACTATCCTCGGTTCCCAGTCGCTGTTCGCCGTACCGCTGTTCAATCTGTCCGCCCTTGCCGGCGCAAGCCCTGAATGACGCTGTTGCGTATCATGGAGTGGATTGAGTTGTCGGTGAAACCCCTTATGTCAACCGCCCCGCAGCGGCACGACGAAGCGCACACCCCGCAGCCCTTGCAGAGAGCCTCGTTGACAACCGCCCTGTGTTCCTCAACGTTGTAGTCGATCGCGCCGAAGGGGCACAGATCAACACACATCCCGCAGCCGCTGCACTTGTTCCCGTTGATGACGCTGATGGTACCACCGGCTTCGATCGAGTCTCTGCTGAGGATGACCGAAGCCCTTGATGCAGCCGCCTGCGCCTGGATAATGCTCTCGCTGATCAGCTTCGGACTGTGTGCGAGACCGCAGACGAAGACTCCCTCTGAAGGAAAGTCAACCGGGCGGAGCTTGATGTGCGCCTCCATGAAGAAGCCGTCCTCGTTCAGCGGCACCTTGAACAGGCCGGCCAGTTCCCTGTTTTCAGGGCGCGGAATGATTGCCGTTGCCAGCCCGAGCACGTCGGCGTCTATCGCAAATTCCTCATTGAGCGTCCGGTCGGTCACCGTCACCCTGATGCGTTCCCGTCCATCCCTCTCCACGGCTTCAACCACCGGCTTGTGATCGGGGTCGTACTGGATGAACAGCACCCCCGCCTCACGCGCCTCGAGGTAGTACTGCTCGAGGAACCCGTAGGTTCTGATGTCGCGATAGAGGACATATATCGCAACATCGGGATTCGCTTTTTTCAGCTCAAGGGCGATCCTGACCGACTTGCTGCAGCAGGTCCTGCTGCAGTAGGGCCGCCTGTCGTCACGCGAGCCCACGCACTGGATCAGCACGATGTTTTCCGAGGATGAAACGAGAGGGCTTTTTACGGCAAGTTCGCCCTCGAGTTCGAGTAGTGAGAATACCCGGGGATGTTTTCCGTAAAGGTATTCGTCGGGTTTGCAGGCCTCGGCGCCCGCAGCGATGACCGCTGCACCATGGTAGATCTCTGACTCGGAACCGTCCGATTCCACAACGGTTTTGAAGTTGCCGACAAACCCGCTGACGCTCCGGACCCGCGCATTCATGTGGAGCGTGATCAGCGGATCGGCTTCGACCCTTTCGGAAAGCCCGGAGAGGAATGGCTGCACGTCCGTGCCCTCTATCGTGGAATGAATCTTCAGCGCGTTTCCGCCCAGCGAGGAAGAGCTCTCTACGAGATGCACGGCGAACCCCTGGGATGCGATGGACAGGGCGCAGACCATGCCCGAGATGCCACCGCCGACTACGAGCGCGGACCGGTTTACCTCAAGGGGCGTCTGGAAAAGAGGCTCTATGAGCTTCGCCTTCGCGACTGACATCCGGACAAGGTCCTTCGCCTTCTGCGTGGCTTTCTCGGGTTGGTTCTGGTGGACCCAGGCGCACTGGTCGCGGATGTTCGCCATCTCGAAGAGGTACCTGTTGAGCCCGGCCTCGCGAAGGGTCTCCGTGAAAAGAGGTTCGTGGGTTCGCGGGGTGCATGCCGCTACAACAATTCGGTTGAGCCCGTGTTCGGCGATGCGGTCCCTGATCCTCCGCTGGTTGTCCTGCGAACAGGAGAAAAGCGAGTCATCGACGAAAACCACGTTTGGCAGCCCCTCAGCGTAGGCCTTGACCTCGGGGATGTTCACCACGCTGCCGATGTTGATGCCGCAATGGCAGATGAAAACACCGATGCGGGGCCTCTCGCGGCCGACTGGCTTTTCAGGCGGCCAGTCTCTCTTCCGGGTGAGGCTGTGCCTGGCCGATGCAAGCATGGCTGAAGCCTCGGCGGCTGCAGCGCTTGCGCCCATGACTGTTTCGGGGATGTCTTTCGGGCCGCTGAAGGCGCCGGCGGCAAAGATTCCGGGCCTTGAGGTGCGTGCGGGCGAGAATCCCTCCGTCCCGCAGAACCCGTGGCAGTTCAGCTCGAGACCAAGCCGCTCCGCAAGTTCGCGGTTGGCCCGGCTCTGAACCATCCCGACAGAGAGGACCACCAGGTCGAACACCTCCTCCCGGGTTGAACCGTCTTCCGAGAACCTCAGGATGAGGCTGTTCGAGGGATCCTGGTAGATGCGGCTTATCTCGGACCTGACGAACCTGACACCGTGCTCGGTCCGCGCCCTTTCGTAATAGCGCTCGAAGCCCTTGCCGTATGTTCTTATGTCGATGTAGAAAACAGTCGTTTCAAGATCGGAGCTCCCGTGTTCCCTGGCGACGACCGCTTCCTTGATCGCATATGTGCAGCAGACAGCGGAGCAATAGTTGTTGCTTACCCTGTGGATGTCCCTGGATCCGACGCACTGGATCCACGCTATGCGCTTCGGGGCCGTGCCGTCCGATGGACGGAGCAGCCTGCCCTGATAGGGACCCGATGCGCTCAGAATCCGCTCAAACTCCATGCTCGTGATGACGTTGGGAAAGCAGCCGTAGCCGTAGTTGGAAATGAGACCCGCATCGAAGGCCTCGAAGCCGGGGCATGCGATCACGGCGCCGACCTCGAGCTTCAGCGTGCGCGGTTTCATTCCGAAATCTATCGCGCCTGCCTTGCATGTCTTTTCACAGATTTTGCACCCTATGCAGTTTTCCGGGTTGATCTCAAAGGAGGGTGGATACGCCTGCTCGTAAAGGCGTGAAATAGCCCTCTTCCGGCTGAACCCCCCGTTGAAGTGATCCGGCAGTTTGATCGGGCACTTTTCCGCGCAATCGCCACAGCCTGTGCACCGTGATGGGTCAACGTATCTCGGCGCCTGTTCTACGGTCGCCGTGAAGGCGCCGGGAACCCCATCGATGCCCTTCAGTTCGGAATTGGTGAGTATTTCGATGTTGAGATGCCTTCCGCACTCCACGAGCTTCGGGGAAAGTATGCACATGGAGCAGTCGTTGGTGGGGAAGGTCTTGTCGAGCCCGGCCATTGTGCCGCCGATGGCTCCAAGTTTTTCAACCAGGTAGACCCTGAACCCGGAATCGGCCAGATCGAGTGCGGCCTGGATGCCGCCTATGCCGCCGCCGAGGACAAGAACCGCACCGGTTGGTTCGGAGGGTTTCATGAAAGTTTTATCTGCTCCCCGGATCGCGTGTATTTCTACACCTATTGCCTTGTTGACACAGAAGTTTACAGTAATGAGTTCGGTTGCGGGCCCTTTCATCCGTGGGCCTGAAGCTCGCGGAATGAAGTTGCTTCGAACGATCCGCCCACGTGCGTCCGGCACAAACGAATGATAAGATAACCCATTTCCGAAATGCGGCAATCTCGCAACAAATGACCAGAAACTGGATTCCTGGAAATCCTTCGTGCCGATCGCTTATAACTTTCGCATGTTTGGCCTTTGGAACGGAACGGCCCTGCCAATGCGGCCGGAGAATGCACAGGCACAATGCCGGCAAGGAACGGAACAAAACATGACCACATTTTTCGTCGACAGTAACAGCTGCACCGGGTGCGGCATCTGCAAGTCGGTATGCACAATGTCGATAATCAATCAGGAGCCGGGGCAGCCCCCTTCGATCGATGCGGACGGGGCGGGCATGTGCTTTCAGTGTGGCCACTGTGAGGCATTCTGTCCCACACAGGCATTGAGGCTCAATTTCCGCCCCGATGAAAGGGAAGTGCTGCCCGCCGGAGCCGGAAACATCTCCCCCGATGACTTGGGCTATTACATGAAGAAGCGGCGGTCCGTGAGACATTTCATCAGGGAATCCCTGCCTAGGCAGCGCATTGTCGAACTCCTCGACATTGCAAGGTACGCGGCATCCGCCGGAAACGGGCAGCCGGTGAACTGGATGGTGGTGTACGACTCGGAAAAGGTGCGAACCATAGCCGGGCTGACCATCGAGTGGATGAAAACGCTTGTGAACTCCGGGCACCCCATGAGTGGCTACGCGCCCACCCTGATCCGGGAATGGGAGGCCGGAATCGACGTGATCTGCCTTGGAGCACCCCACCTGCTCATTGCCCATGTGCCCGCCGGCAATCAGATCGCATTCAATGACGCCGTGATCGCAATGACCCATGTCGACATCGCCGCGCCGGCATTCGGCATCGGCACATGCTGGGCGGGATTCGTGGCAATGGCGGCCGCATCCTGCGAACCTCTTCAAAAGGAGCTCAGCATTCCCTCAGGGCGCAGGTTTGCCTTTGCGATGATGCTCGGAAAACCGAAGTACGCCGTCTTCGGCATACCGCGCCGGAAGCCCCTCACCGTAGAATGGGTGTAAACCGCGGAATCGAGCCCTTGTCTGCGTCCGTGCCGATGCCCGGGCGACTTCATGATCACCCGGGTATTGCATACCGGTGCTCTTGCCCATATACATACGAAGTGAATCGAAAACTGAACGGAGGTCACGGATGAAATTGCTTCTCCTGCTGGTCATTGCCGCCGTCACAGGCATCGCCACCGCCGCGGAGAGAGTGGTGCTCTTCGAGGAATACACCCAGACCGGTTGAAGCTCCTGCGGAAGCAGCTGGTCAGCTGTCAAGACAATGATCAACGGTTATCTCGCCACCGGCGATGTCGCCCCGCAGATCCTCTTCTACAACGGCCCGGGTTCAGGGCCCTACGTCACCGCACGTGATGCGCTGTACAACTGGGGTTACACCCCCACTTTCCAGGTTGACGGAGTCAGCCAGCAAATCGGCTGGACCCAGACCGTCGTGCAGGGGTTCATCAACACAAGGCTCGCCGTTCCGAGCTATGTTGACATCGATGTCGAGATGGTGGGCAATGCCACCGGCGGCACCGCCTACTACACCCTCACCATCGAGCAGGATCCCGGTGTATCGGGCGAGATCAAGATCTGGTCCGCCATCCTCGAAAGCCATGAAATTGCCGGCACGCCCTATGGCGTCTACAACGGCCAGGAACTCATGTGGGAGCCCCGCGCCTGGCCCATGGGCGCCTCGGGTACGGCCATCTCGATCACCGGCCCCTACCCCCAGACCATCAACGTCACGGGGACCTACACACTCGATCCCGCCGTTCACATCTTCAACAACCTCGATGTGATAACCTACGTTCAGGCGAGCACGGGTACACATGAAGTGCTCAACGCCTCCTTCGAAGACCTCCCCGACACCGCCACGGGCGTCGAGGATTTCGAGGGCGCAGGGATCGGTTCCCTCTCCATCAACGCATGGCCCAACCCGTCGACAGGCAATCTCAGCATCGGCACAGTGGTTCCCGCCGGGGCAACAGGCCAGGTCAGCGTCTACAACACCGCAGGCCGTCTTGTTGCCGAGTTCGAAGCGGGCGGGGTTGTACCGGTCACGATCGAGGAGTCCGGCGTTTATTTCGCCAGGCTTCGTACATCGTCGAGCGATGCAGTCCTGACCAGGTTCACGGTGGTTCGGTAGGCATCCGTCATGCATGGCCGGGGACCTTCGGGTCTCCGGCCTTTTTTATGCTTCAGGGAGCCGTTTGAAGGATTGAACGATTGCCGGAACGGCGGAAACCCTGGCATGAAGTTCCCTGACACCGGTCTCCGAGACCAGGGCATGAACGTGGTCAGCCCTGACGCTTCCACCCGCCATTATGACGATCCGGGTTCCCGCGGTCCGGACAAGCTCGCCGATGACCCTCCTGCCCATCCAGGCCGTGCTGAGCCCGCCCGATGAAAGCACCCTCGCGACGCCTTCTTCGGCAAGCATGCGGATTGCAGAATTCCCGTCCTCCACAAGGTCGAAGGCCCGGTGGAATGTCACGGGAAGGCTTCCTGCAGCCGCCACAAGCAGTCGGAGAGCAGGGCGGTCGATGCTGTCATTCCTGTCGAGAACACCGAAAACAAGGCCGGTGGCGCCCGCACGGGCCAGGGCTTCGATCTCCAGCGCCATCCTGTCAATCTCGACGGTTCGGGCGCGGAAGCCTTCCGGCGTGGTCCTTATCATTGCATGAACCGGCATGCCAGTCTCCCCGGCAACCTGTGCGAGAAGCTCTGCAGATGGGGTCAGCCCCCCCGTTTCAAGTTCACGGCAGAGCTCGATGCGATCAGCGCCCGAATCACGCGCCAGAATAGCTTCGGCAAGGGTGGTGACACACGCCTCGATCAGGGGCGGGGTCACTCCGGTTTCCTTCCCTTTATGCAGAAGAAGCTGCATGAACTGCCACAGGAGCAAAGGGTCAGCGTTTCAATCTGTTCCTTCATGGCCTTCAGGTCACGCTCACCGCTCAGCCGGTTCATTGCGAGGAATTTTCTCCATAAATGCCCTGTCCCCCCTCCGGCGAAGAAGAACCTGCGGAACTCGCGGTCCATCCCGAACCTTTTCGTTCCCATTTTTTCCAATTCCCCGATGTTCCTCTTCATCTGCTCCATCCTGAAATGCATCGAAGGGGTGTCGTACGGCGGCTGGACGAGGCCGACCATGTCGTTGGCCCTGATGTCGATATCACAAAGCCCCAGTTTCTGCATCATGGATGGGACCCTGTTGCCTATGGCGTAATCGCCGTGACCGAGTTGTTTTCTGCCGGCTGCCCAATGGTGGAGGACCCTTATTCGGATCACCTCGTCCTCGATTGTATCCTCATGAAAGGATTGGTAGGTGCGGGCGCGCGCGGCCGTCACGTTGTCGGGCTCATTGCACGATACGACTCCGCCGGGTCTGGTGACCCTTGTCATCTCCGCGAGGACGGCCTCGGGTTCGGTGCAGTGCATGAGAAGGGTCTGGCAGGCAGTCCAGTCGAATGTTCCGTCGGGGAACGGCAATCTGACGGCATCGCCGCATGCGAAGCAGGCGTTTCCGGGGCCTGCCCATTCACTGCTTTCCTTTAAGGCCTGTTTGAGCAGTGGCCGGGAATTGTCGAGCCCGGTGTAAGTGCCGCCCTGCCCGAAGTGTTTCCAGAAAACACGCCCGAGATATCCAAGACCGCAGCCGACATCCAGAGCGTGAATTCCCTGCCCGAGCCCCATCCAGGCGGCAAGCTTTTCCACAGTATCGTCATGCCAGAGAAATCTCCTCTGGTCGATGATGACATTCTGTTTTGTTTTCTTTTCCGCCCAGTCTACGGGCTTTGCGGTCTTCATCCTCCCGGGAGTCGAACGGGGCGGGCCCGGGTTCACTGCATCACCACGGCGTCCAGCTTGCTATGCCGTTGTCAATGTATCCGTGGTTCTCATCCCCCTGGAGTGGGCAGGAAATGAAAAACTCCTGCCCTTCGGAGCGTGAATAATACACATACTCCGAATCAAGGCAGGACGGGCATCTCAGGCATGGATATTCTTCGCCGAGGTCCGCAAGTGAGTCAGGATACTCAGAATAAACAGCATAATAAATAACACACATTGAAGCGATTGTTCTCATTGTGGACCTGCAGGAGTTGAAAGTGGTGGGCCATGAGGGCATTCCGTTCACTATGTGACCGTGGTTTACCGTGGAATGCATGGAGGGGCAGGCAACCGCGAAGCTGCCTTCCGTGCTGCGGAAGACGTACGGCAGACCGCAGGACGGGCACAGCATCCCTGAATAGGAAGTTCCCAGGGCGAGGAGGTTCTGCGGGTAGGCCGTATGTAAGGCGTAGTACCACACGCAGGCGTTGGATATGGACATGATGTGCCCCCTGCAGACGCTTGCGGCTCCGGCTTCAGAATCGGTGCTGCCAGGTTCGCCGGACATGTCGGGTGCGGTCGCTTCATAAGCGTTTTCGGAACACGCTGCGAACAGGAGAGGGATGAGAAGAACGAATGCTCTGGAAAACAGAAGCATGGCGGCCTCCATCACTTTATTGACTCTTGAATAACGCGGCATGCCGCCTTTGTCAATATCTGCCGCTCTTCAAAGCTGCTGCTACCTTCCGCCGCCAGTACCCCAGCGCGCTCTCACGGAACGTTCCAGAACTGAGAAACCGAGCTTGTCGGTTGTGAGCCCCAGGAAGACTATGACCAGTATGACGGCGACAACCTGGTTCATGTCGTTGAGCTCGCGCCCCATTGTCAGCATGTAGCCGAGACCGGGCAGAGTGTATATGAGCTCTCCCGCCATCAGGGAGCGCCAGGCGAAAGACCAGCCCAGTTTCATCCCCGTTACCATCGTGGGCATGGCAGAAGGCAGGATGACAGTTCTGTAAAGTCGTGCCCCCCTTGAACCGAGGTTGCGCGCTGCCTGGATGTAAACCCTGGGCGTGTTGCGTATGCCGTCTTCCGCTGCCTGGGCAATGGACAGGAAGGCGCCCATGACGACAACGAAAAGTATCGCCTTTTCCGACAGACCGAACCACAGGATGGCAAGCGGAAGCCAGCAGATGCTTGGAAGGGTCTGCAGGCCGAGGACGAGAAGGCCGAATGTGTTCTTGAACAGCTTGACGTGGGCCATAAGAAATCCGGTGATGACCCCCGTGAAAAGTGCGATGAAGTAGCCTGTCGCGAGCCGTCTGATGCTGCCCCAGACCGCAATGGGAAGCGTTCCGCGCTCAATGCCCTTCCATACCGATGAAACAACGCCGGGAAGCGTTGGGAAAATGTAGGAAGGCCAGATCCTGAGGACTCCGAGAAGGAACCACACCGCGAGCAGACCCGTGAGGAAGAAGGCCCTCTGGACGGGCACGGGCAGCGCTTTCAGACGTGCGTAGAAGCTTTTCATGGCTGCCGCCTCTCCATCGAGGCGAGAACCTGCCTGGAAATGGGCATGATGTCGGGGTGGTCCATGCGGCGGGGTCTTGGAAGGTCGATGCGGTGTTCGGCCAGTATCCTGCCGGGCGACGGTGACATGACAAGTATCCTGTCGCCGAGAAGAACGGCCTCCCGGACATTGTGGGTCACGAAGACGACAGTCTTGGCAGCCTTCAGCCACAGACCCTGCAGCTCTTCATGGAGAAGGTCGCGTGTTATGGCGTCGAGGGCTCCGAAGGGCTCGTCGAGAAGAAGAACGGCGGGGTCGACAGCAAGGGCCCGTGCAAGGGCGACGCGCTGCTTCATCCCCCCCGACAGCTCGTGGATCCAGGAGTGGGCGAATTTCTCGAGGTGGACCATCTCAAGGAGCTCGGAAACGGTTTTTTCACGCTCATGCCCCGGAACTTTTTTTACCTTCAGGCCGAATTCGACGTTGCCGTGAACATTGAGCCAGGGGAAGAGGGCGGCGTCCTGGAAGATCAACACACGGCTCGGATCCGGTCCCATGACCTCGTCGCCGTTCGCGAAAACGGTGCCGGCGGTCGGTTTGTCGAGCCCCGCCAGCATGTGAAGGATCGTTGTCTTTCCGCACCCGGAAGGTCCCACGAGGCAGATGAACTCGCCCCGTTCGACCCTCATGCTGACCCCGTCAAGGGCCCTTACCATCCTTCCCGGTCTGATGTAGTCGCGGCTGACATCACGGAGCTCAAGGTCCAACGGGGACCTCCACCGTTTCAAGCCCCTTCTCCGAAAGCACTTCGTTCAGAATCGCAAGGTCGTAAATGCCGTTGAGATCGGGTTCTTCATCAAGGAAGCCCGTCTGCCAGGCGGCCTCGGCGGAAGAGAAGAGCGATGAGGCGATGGGATCCCATGTGCTTCGCATGCTGGCAAGCGCCATGGCAAGAACCTCTTCGGAAAGTGCGGTTCCAGTGAGAACCTCGATCTGCTCGTTCAGAAGGGCCGCCGCCTCTTCGGGGTTGGCGTTCTCCCAGAGGGTGATCTCCACATGCGCATCGATCCAGTTCCTTACGATGTCCGGATGTTCGTTCAGGAAGGGGGTTGACACGATGATATGCGCAGTCACGAAATCACTGTCCGGCCAGAGCGTGCGCTCATCGAGCAGAAGCATGCCGCCACCCTCGACAACGAGCCGGCTCGCCCAGGGCTCGGGAACCCAGGCCCCGTCGATCTCACCCTGCCGGAAAAGGTCGAGTATCTGCGGGTTGGCGGTCGGTATGACCTGAACGCTGCCGCCCTCCTCGATCGGGGAGAGGCCCAGGTCGGAAAGGCACTTCCTGAGTGCTACATCCTGGGTGTTCCCGAGTTGCGGGGTGGCAATCCTGCGGCCGTCCATGTCCGCAAGGGTCTCGATACCCGAACCGGGCCTTACTACAAGCGCTGCCCCGCCGCTTGTGGCACCTGCAACGATGCGAAGAGCTTCACCGCCGGAGCGGACGAACCCTGTTATCGCGGGGTTGGGGCCAATGTAGGCGATGTCGAGCCTTCCCGCGTAGAGCGCCTCGATGACAGAGGGTCCCGCATTGAACAGAGTGGCCTCTATGGTGACTTCCGGGCCGAGGGCCGATGCAAAATCGCCCCTGGCCAGACCGATTATCGCCTGGCTGTGGGTGATGTTCGGGAAATATCCGACACGTACCACCCCTTCATTCCCAGCGCTCGGGCCGCCACATCCCGTCATGGCAAGCAGAGCAAAAAACGCCGCGGTTCTTTTCATCGCACCCCTCCCGGCCTGCGGCCGATTCTGTTGAAAAGCACAGAGGATAATAGTCCAACGACCAGCCCCAGTGCCATGTTTAAGAGGACCGACACCACTGCGGTGATCAGAAAGACGGCAAGCGTGCGGTCCGTCGTGCTTTCCCTGGCCATGAGCGCAAGCCTCATACCGACCGCGAGCATCATGGCACCGAGTATCGCCCCCGGGAAACCAACGAACAGGACTGTTATGGTTCCACCGAGGAAAATGCCCAACAAAGCTTCGAGAGTCCCCTCAATAATGTTGGCCCCGCCTGTGCGGGCGCCGAAAGCATGCTGGCCGGCGAGCCCGCCTGAACCGTGGCACATGGGCATCCCGCCGAAAAGCGGGGAAAGCAGGTTCATAATCCCCGTGCTAAGAGCAACGCGCTTTTCGGTCACCCTTCTCTCCGGCCAGTACCTTGAGATCAGTGCACTGGTGGCGATGACCGCATTGGCGGCGGTGAGCCCCAGTTGTGCGAACCCGGCGCCAACCAATCCCCGCCACGCGTTTCCGGCAGAGGGAAACACCGTTGAGGGAAGGCGGGGGGGCTGGAACCTGAGCCCCGAAATCGTTCCGTCAAACGCCATGACGGCCAGACCCAGCGCCACGAGCACAATGGCTGCCGGCGCGGTTCTGCTCTTTCTGAGAAGAAGGATGAGAATGATGGCAACGGCCCCGAGCAGAAGACCGCTTGCCATGAGCTTCACAGCTTCAATGGAGAGCATGACGCCGAGTGCCACCTGAATTCCCCTGGTGACCTCCCTCGGAGTGATCACAGCAAGAAAGCTGACCACGCCTGACAATGACAGGATCACCCAGATCACGCCCGTGGCGAACCCGGTGGAATGGATGACGGTGGGCTCCCATCCCTGCGCGATGGCCACAACCGCGATTACCTTCATCGGCTCGATGGGCATCGGGAGCCTGTAGACCAGGCCGGTTACAATGTTGGCAAGCCCCATCATCACCAGGATGCCGGCGGGATCCATCCCGCAGATGACAATGTAGCCCATTGCGAGGGGGAACAGCGTACCGAGGTCCCCCATCGCACCGGCGGCTTCCTGCATGCTGAATCTGTGTGGTCCGAGCTTCACCTCTTGACACCTTCCCGGCTCTGCGCGACTATATCGAAAAGAAGGAAGGGAGGGTCTCTTATGGAGGCATTGAAGGCCATTCTCGGACGGAAGAGCGTGAGAAGGTTCAGCGACCGTCCGGTTGACAGGGAGCACCTCATTATGCTTGTCAGGGCGGCCATGTCGGCGCCCTCCGCTATGGACATGCGGCCGTGGGCGTTCGTGATAGTCACTGACCGGGAAAAGCTTGCATTGCTTGCTGCAGGGCTGCCGTATGCCGCGATGACCGCACAGGCCCAGGCAGCTGTGGTGGTCTGCGGCGTTCTCTCGCGCTGCAGGCCGGGAAGCCCGCCCGATTACTGGGTTCAGGACTGCAGTGCAGCCACCGAGAACCTTCTGGTCGCAGCCGAAGCCCTTGAACTGGGGGCAGTCTGGACCGGTGTGCACCCGAGGCCGGAGAGGGTCGAGGTGGTGAGACGGGTTCTCGAATTGCCCGACGACGTGGTCCCGTTGAACCTGATCCCAGTCGGCCACCCGGGGGACGAAGTTCTCGCGAAGGAGAAGTTCGACGAGTCGGCCGTTCACTGGGAGCGCTGGAACGCCAGGTGAGTGCAGACGAAGTGTCGAATCCCTATATTCCGTGTTGATGATGTTGCGGTATTACCGCTCAGGAAAACAAAACTTCCACCAAGGGGTCTCAGATGAGTCGCTGGCTTGTTACAGGCGGGTCCGGGTTTCTCGGCATCAACCTGATACGCCATCTTTTGCATGAAGGGCACGAGGTTGAATCGATCGACATCGAGCCGTTCACATATCCCGACGTTGCCGACAGGATCCGGCATCATCTCATTGACATCCGCGACACTGCGGCACTCGACGCGTGCATGGCAGGCGGTTTCGATGTTGTGATGCACGGCGCTGCGGCGCTGCCCCTGTACCCCAAATCCGACATACTCACCACCAACATTCAGGGCACCAGGAACGTATTCGAATGCGCCCTCCGCCACGGCGTGAAGCGCGGCATCTACATCAGCTCCACCGCGGTTTACGGGATTCCGAAGAAGCACCCCCTTTACGAGAGTGATCCCCTGGTCGGGGTGGGACCGTACGGCCACACCAAGATCGAAGCCGAGAAGATCGTTGCCGGGTACCGCTCGAAGGGAATGACCATCACCACGCTCAGGCCGAAGTCATTCGTCGGCCCCGAGCGTCTTGGTGTCTTCGCGATATTCTACCAGTGGGCTTCCGAGGGCCGAAGCTTTCCCATGATCGGAAGGGGAAGGAACCTCTACCAGCTGCTTGATGTCGAAGACCTTTGCGACTGCATCCAACTCTCCGCCGAACATCCCGATCCAGCTGCGGTGAACACCGAGTTCAACATCGGCGCGAAAGAGTACACCACGATGCGCGAAGACTACCAGGTGGTTCTCGACAAGGCCGGCTTCGGGAGAAAGATCAAGGAATCGCCGGCCAACCTCGTGATTTTCGCTCTTGAACTGCTCGAGTTCTTCAAGCTCTCGCCCCTTTACCCCTGGGTCTACAAGACCGCCACAAAGGATTCCTTCGTCTCGATCGAAAAGGCGGAGAAGGTTCTGGGCTTCGCTCCCCGGTATTCCAACAAGGATGCGCTGCTCAGGAACTACAAGTGGTATCTCGACAACAGGGACAGCTACGGAAAGAACGACGGGGGCGTTTCCCACAGGGTGCCCTGGAGCCAGGGAATACTGGGGCTGGCCCGCCACCTCTTCTGATACTGAGCAGGCCGGGATCTTTCAGGGCCCCGCTGTAAGCCAGCCCTCCCGGTGGTAGTCAGCGATACCGGAAGTGATGTCGAACTGTGGAATGAAGCCGATCGTCTTCGCAGCGAGGCTCATGTCGCACGTGGTGTCATTCTGGTAATCGCCCTCGAAGGGATTTTCGATGTACCGGGGTGTTCTGTTCAACCCCAGAACGCGGTTGAGTATCCCCACGATGTCGTTGAACGACGTTGCCGTCCCCGTTCCGCAGTTGACCACGCAGCTCTTCCCGGCCGACGCAGCGCACATGTTGGCCCTTACAACATCCTTGACATAGATGTAGTCACGTTTCTGCTCGCCCCACTCGAAAAGGCGCGGGTCGCCTTCAAGCATCTGCATGGCGAACCTGTGGATCATCGTGGCTCTTGTTCCCTTGTGGTTTTCCCTGGGGCCGTAGACATTGCAGTAGCGAAGCCCCACGGTGACAAGCCCCGGGAATTCCTCTGCAAGGCTTGATGCAGCCTCCTCAAGGAGCTTCTTGGATTCCGCGTAGGGGGTGTTGAGGTCGAAGGGTCCCTCTTCCCTGTAGGGAGACGGATTCCTTCCGTACACGGCGGTCGTCGATGCGTAGATTATCTTTCTGCAGCCATGCCGTGCAACGTGGCGGAAGAGGGCCACGGATGACTCGAGGTTGGCGCGGAGCATTTCTGCCCGGTCGGTCATCCGGGTGTTGTTGATCGCCGCCTGGTGGAAGAGAACATCCATTCCCCCGACCTGGTCCCAGTCGATCCCCAGAAGCCCCGGGAACAGCCTCTTGCCCTTGAATTCGGGTATCGGCTGCTCGGATTCGTTGCCGGTTATCAGAACCTCGTGGCCCTGGTCCTGCAGGAAGAGGGCCAGATTGGAGCCTACGAACCCGGTTCCGCCCGTCACGAGACATTTCATCAGGTGTGTTCCTGTCCGTTTGCCGAAGCAGCCAGTATTTACGCGTCCTCGCGGGACGTTGTGTTGTTACCTTCTCCCCGGCTCCATGGTTCCGGAATCGCCGGACAGCCAGGGCATCCACAGTATGCCCGTCCTCGAGATATGAGTGTCAGCCTTTCTCGGACGGACCAGCTTCTGCTCGAGAACGAGTTCCTCGGCCCTCAGCGGGGCCTCCATCTCATCGAGCGTGTTCCTGAACTCCTCCTCCAGTTCGCGAAGCCTCTCTTCCTGGACCTTCAGGTCATCCTCGGCTGCAGCGATATCCTGTCTTTCCCGGGATGCCCTTGTGGCGCCCCTTACAGCGGTTGTCGCCCTGCCCACGCTTCCGGTGCCTATCCTTCGCCCCAGAAGGGCGCCCATTATCGTTGCTCCAACGGAAACGGCGGTCTGGGTCTTCTGATGGTTGTACTGACCCTTTTCGCGCTCCACTTTCTGCTCGGCCTTCCTGACCTTGTCCTGGATCGCGAGAAGTCTTTTCTCGAACGTTTCTCTGATCTTCTCGACCCGGGCATCCCTGTTCTCACGTTCGAGCTGGATCAACCTGGCGGCGAAGGCTCCCTTGTCCTCTCCCGGTTCGGACACAGCCCTGGGTTTGTCGCACGCCCAGATTGAAAGTGCCTGCTCCTGGTAAAGCCATGTCGAGGCACGGCTCGTGAAATGCTTCAGGGAGGCCGCACTGACGGCCTCGGGGGCAAAGGCTTCGTACTCCGCGGATTGCCCGGGCGCTCCGTTCATCGGGGCGGACCTGCCCCTTGTGCATGTGGCGGTGCTCCAGTCATCCCGGTGCTCGCCCGTGATCGGGAGGGTGATGGTGCAGTCCTCCCAGATATCAACCTTGTCCTTCGCCGACACGAAATGCAGCTTTGCGCTGGCGAACAGGCAGGGCCTGTAGACGACCTTCTGGCCGGCGGACGGAGCGGATTCAAGCGGCGCGTGGAAGGTTTCGATGGCTGACGGTGTCCAGGGTTGCGAGGAGGAAACCTCCTTTTGCTGTGCGGAAGCGACAGGAACTGGAACAGGAACAGGAACCGGGCCGGCGACTCTCTGGTCAAGAGCCTTCATCTGCGCACCGGCAAGGGGTCCCCTGAGGTACGACATGGCCCACCGGGTCTGAAACAGCACGGGGTTCTTCCGATGCACGTCGTGCAGGAGGAAGACCCGTTTGTCCAGCCCGGAAAGCAGCCGGTCAAGCTCGGATCTCTCCATGATCGAAGCGGATGCGCTTTCAAGCCCGTCCATCAGCCTGAGTTTGTCCCGCTCGGTCTGCAGCCTTCCGACGAACCATGTGCCGGTGTTGGCAAGCCCCCTGTAATCGAGGTCGACCGGGTTCTGTGCTGCGAGAACCACTCCCAGCCCGAAAGCCCTGGCCTGTTTCAGAAGTGTCAGCATCGGTTTTTTCGACGGAGGCGCGGCGCCCGGAGGGAAGAAGCCAAAGATCTCATCCATGTAGAGAATCGCCCTCAGGCTGCCGGTACCGGGCAGTGATCTCATCCAGGCGACCACTTCATTGAGCAGCAGGGAAACGAAGAACATCCGCTGTTCATCGGACAGGTGCGCGATGGAAAGTATTGAGATGCGGGGTTTCCCCTCGGGGGATCGAAGCAGGCTGCCGATGTTCAGAGGCTCGCCCCTCGTCCAGGGGGCGAAACCGGGTGATGCCACGAGGCTGTTCAGCTTCATGGCGAGTTTCAGCCTTTCAGAGGAGGGGTAGAAGCTTTCCAGCTCAAGGACTCCGAGCTGCTTCATCGGCGGTGACTGGACCGCCTTTACAAGCTCTTCGAGGCTCATGTCACGGCCTTCACCCCACGCGTGGCCGAGGATGCTGGAGAGAAGGACGTGTTCCCTGCCGTGAACTTCGATGCTGGTCTCGCCCGCCAGCGTGAGGAAGCTTGATACGGCGGTTTCGATGCGCTCGGCAAGCGCCTCGGGTTCGTTCATCACGCCCGGGGGCGGGGCATCGAGGGAGTGCAGCACCGAGAGCGGCATCCCGGAGCTTCCACCGGGGGTGAACAGCCTGAACTCGGCCCTTTTTCTCAATTCGGAAATGCGTGCGCCATCCTGGCCCCACTGGGCAAGCCCGTTCTTCCAGGCATCTGCTGTCTGCGCCGCGAAGTCACTGAGGGACATGCCCTTTCTCTCGGCCTCCTCGGGGTCGATCCATGGAAGGAACTCTTCCGGGGAGAGCCCCGGAAAGGTGAGCATCAGGTTCGAAAGGTCTCCCTTCGGATCGATTGCTATCGCCGGTATTCCATCCATCGCAGCCTCTTCAAGAAGCGAAATGCAGAGGCCGGTCTTCCCGCTCCCTGTCATACCGACGCAGACGGCGTGGGTAGTGAGGTCCCGCGAGTCGTACAAGAGCAATCCGTCGGTGGCCTGCCCCGATTCCGGATCGAACTCCCTGCCGAGGTAGAACACCCCCATTTTTTCAAAATCCTGCATTTTTCCGCTCCCAACGTTTCAGCCGGTTGTCCTTCGTGAGAATATAGAACCCGCACCGGTTGCGCAAGCTTTCTGCCACGAACGGATGCGGTTAGATTTCCCCCTGGGAATCGTTCGAACCAAACAACCGACCGGGAGGCGTCGTATGCCGGTGATTATTGATGGAAAAAGCCTTACGATAGAAAAGGTGGTTGCTGTAGCCCGCCGTGGTGAAAAGGTCGAGTTCTCGCCGGAAGCCAGAGAGCGTATCACGGCCTCCAGGAGGATGGTTGAACGCAAGCTTCAGCAGGGCGAGGTTATGTACGGGATAAACACCGGTATCGGAGAGTTTTCCGAGACCAGGCTGACCGAATCCGAAGTGCTCTCCTTCCAGAAATACCTCATCTACAACCATTCCGCAGGGATCGGCCGGCCGGCCCCTGTCGAGCATGTAAGAGCCGCAATGCTTGGAAGGGCCAACGTACATGCGAACGGCAGAAGCGCGGTCCGCCTTGAGATGACCGAGATGCTTGTCTCGATGCTGAACAGAGGCGTCACCCCGGTTGTCTGCGAGAAGGGGTCCGTCGGCGCCTGCGGCGATCTGGCGCCCATGAGCATGATCGCACTGGTGGTGATGGGGGAGGGGGAGGCCTACTTCGACGGACAGAGGCTTCCCGGAGCCGAGGCGCTCGCAAAGGCCGGGCTTGCACCCCTGACCCTCCAGGCCCGTGACGGACTTGCGATGATAAACGGCTCGAATCTCCTCACCGCCATCGCCGCCCTCAATGTGTACGACATGAACAGGTGGCTGATGACAGCCGAGATAGCCGCGGCAATGAGCCTTGAGGCCCTGTACGCGAATCTCAAACCCTACGATCACAGGGTTCACCGCGAGAGGGGGTTCAGGGGTGCCGCCCGAAGTGCCATGGCAATACGCAAATGCCTTGAAGGCAGTGATCTGGCGACAGGAAAGACCCCCCAGAAGGTTCAGGACGCGTATTCAATGAGAAGCACCCCCCAGGTCATCGGTGCCGCCCATGATGCCCTGGCGTACGCCCGCAGCCAGGTCGAGACCGAGTTGAACGGCGTTGGCGACAACCCCCTGTTTCTGTACGAGGAGGATACGGTGCTCACCGGGGCCAATTTCCAGGGTTCGCCCGTTTCCCTTCCCATGGAAATGGCCGGAACAGCCGTCACGATGGTTTCGGTTCTGAGCGAGAGAAGGCTGAACAGGCTTCTCAATCCGGCACTTTCGGTCGGGCTTCCGCCTTTTCTCGCCGAGAAGCCGGGCCTGTACAGCGGGCACATGCTCAGCCAGTACACCGCCGGGATGCTCATTGCCGAACAGAGAATGCTCTGCGCCCCTGCCGCCGTCGCATCCATTCCGGCAGCAGCCGATCAGGAGGACTTCGTAAGCATGGGCATGAACACAAGCCTCAAGAACTGCACCATTCTTGAGAATGCCATGGGAGTGCTGGGGATTGAGCTGATTGCGGCGGCTCAGGCCCTTGACTTCAGGAGCCACAGATTTGGAAATGGCGTTAACGCGGCACATGCAGCCGTGAGAAGGCATGTGGCTCATCTTGGTGAGGACAGGCCACTCTACCCCGACCACAACAGGATGGTCGAAGTGGTGAGAAGCGGTGATGTGCTTGAGTCGGTCGAAGCCGTCACCGGTTCGCTCGAGATGTGATGAAATGGTGTGTTAACGAACCGAGTTAACAGTTTGGGGATCTGAGGCTGCCTGCAGCACGCTGCACATCAGTGATGGTGATGAGGATGTCTTCGCTGTTGTCACTGCCGCAGGTGAACTCGAGTTTTCTTGAGCAGCTGGTTGGCAAGCTTTTCATTGACCACTGCAATGACGATCCGTCCGAACCTGTCCACTTCGGTGTCCCAGAAACCGGCGAACACCGGTATCGAGGCCAGGTAGGAATCGGCGCGCTCGGCATTGACTATCATGGCAGCGCAGTGGCCTCCCGATGCCAGAACATCCATCACGTCGTTGAATGCGTCGGAGGAGCGGGTGAATACATGGAGCAGTTTCAGGTTGGGTCCGACGTCCGGCAGAACCGAACTGCCGGGGCTGCGGAATTCCTCGATGAGCCGGATGACGTGATCGGTACTGTCGGTCTTGAGAAGCGCCTTCCTGTTCTCCTGGCGGCGCAGGAAGCCCGAAAAGTTCGACAGCATCTCGAGATGCGTCGAAGGGTCGTCGGTTGGGCCGATGACAAAGGCGAATATCCTTGTTCCGCTGCCGTCGGGGGAACCGAACTTCACATCCCGGTGCGTTGTTATCACACCGGCAACAAAGCCGACTGCGCTGTCGATCCTGCAGTGGGGGAGCGCAACACCATTGCCCAGTGCCGTGGAGGCGAGGGTTTCCCTCTCCGAGAGCGCAGCCCGGATCTGCGGGGCGGGTATTCCGGCAAGTGCGTCGGATGAGGATGCGAGTTTGGAGATCAGCTCGAGTACCTGGTCCCGGGAGGAAAGATTCTGACCCAAAGCCACGAATCGGCTGCTCAGAACGTCAGAGACCTCCATGGCCCTCCTGTTCGTTGGGTTGAATCATCACCCGAATATCGGAAATCCTGTCGACCGAAGCAACCAGGTTGTTCCAGGGAAGTTCCATCTGCTCCGCCGTCCAGGTTGCAGCACGCTTAACGAGTATTGCGTTAACTCCGCAATGGAGAGCAGGGGCAATGTCGGAGCGCGGGCTGTTGCCGACCACGCATGCCGCGCTCCTTTCAATGTTGAACTCATGCAGCAGAGCCTCGAGCGTCTGCGGAGTCTTCCTCGGCACCACTATCGATCCCTCGAAGTAAGAGGTGAGCCCGGACTTTTCGAGCTTGTCCAGCTGGTGTTCCCGCTGACCCATGGTGTAGAGGAAAAGCCTGTGCCCCAGGCCGGCAAGGCATTCAAGAGTATGGATAACACCAGGATACGGCTCTACTGGGTGGTTCAGGAGGCCAACCCCTATTTCATGAAATGCAATTGCGGCGCTCTCGGGCGGTGACTGCACAAGGTCGTGCATGATTGTTGAAAGTGTGTCCATGTACGGTCCCGGCCCGTATCCTGTAAGTGCGAGGCGCTCGATGTCACGCCTGTGGATTTCAGGGCGCACCTGCTCTTCGGGAAACCCGAGGGTAGACATCAGTGCTGCGAACCTGTCCTCGGCCTCGACGAAGTACCCAGCGCTTTCCCACAACGTGTCGTCAGCGTCAAAGACCCAGCAGGTGATGTTTTTCACTGAAGGCTCCACCGCGTTGGAATGCCGCGTAAACAAATGCAATCATCACGGACAAGCTGCGTAAACAAAAGTAAGCGATTGGGAAGCCATGAATATGCCAGGTTTAACCCATCGTCCCACAGCACCGGTGGCATTCATTGCGCTGACGAGCAGACTGGCATGGGTTGAACCACTCATCCCGGATGACGACCGATACGGGCCTTACATCCGTTCCCCCGGCTGCATGGCTGCAACTGGCGAACGAGCGAAAAGAAGCCGGGCGGGGTCTAGCGCTTCTTCTTCAGATTGAGGAACAGCACCAGCGCAATCGTGTCGAGCGAGGCAAGGGTTGCAAGGGTCTGGCCGTCACCGTAACTGTTGATTCCAAAGCCGAATCTCAGAATGATGAAAACAAGGATTCCCATTTTGCCGCTCCCTCGGTTTGACGGTTGCATAAACTTATATACAGTATAGGGCATTGCGGCGGCATTGTCACCGGGTCGCCAACGGAAAGAGCAGGGGTGTCCAGAACTCGTTCGGATTCCGGCATCATCGCACGGAGTGCTTCAGAGGTCGTGTTTTCTGGTGTGATCACCACCGGCCATCTGAAGGAAGCGGCCAGGGTGTGTTCCGGGCTTGATGCCTCGGCCGGAACAGTTGTTTTCGACTTCAGGGACTGCGGCGGTTTCGACGGGGTCGTCGCTGCAA
The DNA here is from genome assembly GCA_963845085.1 of Candidatus Fermentibacterota bacterium. Classification (GTDB taxonomy): domain Bacteria; phylum Fermentibacterota; class Fermentibacteria; order Fermentibacterales; family JCC-6; genus UBA6080. The sequence goes on along the minus strand of CAWJQI010000005.1, from coordinate 483,564 downwards.
GGATATGGAACTGCATTCGCACCCTCGAGGGCAGGGGGGTGACCGTCAGGGTCGACGGTCTGGCGCCCGCGCTTGCAGCGCTGCTTGCAGACTACACGGCCCTTGACCGGCGCGGTATTCCCGAAACGAAGCAGGGGTGGATATACAGGCACTTCTCCGACATCGGTGACAAGGTTTCCGCCGGGATCGACAGCGCGAGGGGGCTGGTGAACTTTTCGGTCAACTCGTCTTTCTCGATCATCGAGGCGGTTATAAAACCCCACAGGATAAGATGGGGACTGGTGGCCTATTACATGGAGCAGGCCGGAGTGATGGCGATCCCCATCATTGTCACCCTTCAGGTGCTCCTCGGGTTCATACTGGGATACCAGGCAGGAATACAGATGGGGACTCTGGGAGCGGCAAAATACATGCCCCGGATACTCGCCTACTCGATATTCTGGGAGATCGGCCCGATGCTTACGGCGGTTCTTGTGGCCGGAAGGTCGGGCTCGGCCTTTGCTGCGGAGATCGGCACCATGAAGGTCAGACAGGAGGTCGACGCCCTTGAGGTCATGGGATTCAACCTCTGCGGCTACATCGTGGCTCCCAAGGTTCTGGCCCTTTACGCAGTAATGCCGTTCCTTGTGCTTCTGTCCAATTTCAGCGGTCTGTTCGGGGCCCTGCTGGCCGGTGAGATATTCCTCGACATCCCCGCGAGGGTTTTTGTTGAGGAGATCCGCGGCGCGCTCATCCCGCTCGACGTGTACTGGGGGATGATCAAGAGCATTTTCTATTCCGGCATAATTGCCATAACGGGCTGCTTCATGGGCATCAGGGTCCGCGGCGGCGCCGCAGCAGTGGGACGCGCAACTACGAGCGCCGTTGTGAGTGGCATTTTCCAGGTCATCCTTGCCGACGCCCTTCTCTCACTCGTACTGGCCGAGCTCAGGCCGCCGATAATCTGATGGCTGACGCAAAAAGCATTCTGATGGGCACTCGAAACCTCACGGGGGGGTATGACGACGACCTTGTGCTTGACAATGTGAGCATGGAGGTAAGATGCAGTGAGGTCCTTGTAATTGTCGGCCGCTCCGGGTGCGGCAAGAGCACCCTCATGAACCATCTCCTCGGATTGTTGAAACCGTGGAGCGGCGTTGTCGAGTACAGGGGTGCGGACATCTGGGAGTCGCCGGAACGGCTGGACAGGGCGAGAAAGAAATGGGGGGTTCTGTTCCAGTCCGGAGCGCTTCTCGGGAGCTATACGACCATTGAGAACGTTATGCTTCCATTGCAGGAATTCACACCGCTCACGGCGGACGAGAGAAGGATCGCCGCCCTTCACAAGCTGGACATGGTTGGCCTCGCGGATTTTGCGCATTATTATCCCCTTGAGCTCTCCGGAGGCATGCAGAAAAGGGCGGGTCTGGCCAGGGCTATGGCCCTTGATCCAGAGGTGCTGTTTTTCGACGAGCCTTCCGCAGGCCTTGATCCGGTCACTTCACATGCCCTGGATGAACTGATGCTTTCCATCAACAGGAATCTGGGTACGACCCTTGTTGTCGTCACACATGAACTTGACAGCATTTTCGCCATCAGCGACAGGGTGATCATGCTGGACAGCGAAGAGAAGGGAATCATCGCGATGGGAAGCCCCGAGGAGCTGGCCGTGCACCACAACGATCCCCGGGTGGAAGCCTTTTTCGACAGAAAGGCCGTGCGTAACAGATCATGATGAAGGCCAACAGGCTTCGGCTGGGAATCTTTTTTGTTGTCACCATGACCTTCTTTCTCGCCGTCATGATCTGGCTGACGGGCGGATTCAGCGGCAAGAAGACGGTTCAGTATGTGAGCTATTTCGACTGGTCGGTCAGCGGCCTCAGCCCCGGAGGCGAGGTGATGTACAACGGCGTGCTGGTGGGCAGCGTGAGATCGATCTCGATCGCTCCCGACGGCAGACTGGTACAGGTCCTCATGGAGGTCGACCCTACATTTGCCGTTGACTCCGAGATCACCGCCAGTCTTGTGGCTTCGGGCATCACCGGCAGCCAGAAAATCGACCTGAGCCGGATCCCCGAGGGTGAACCGCAGCTTTACAGGCGGGCTGACCTGCCGTTCACGCCTCCTGCCGACGTCATTCCTGTTGCTCCGGGATTGATGCAGAAGCTCGAACACGGTGCGGACCGGATGGTCGAGATCATGGACATAATGGATGTCGAGGTACTGAACGAAGAGCTGACCCGAATGCTCGTGAACATCAACAGACTGATGGATGCAGCCGAGGTCGAGATCCTCATGGAGCGCCTGGTATCGAACTCCCGGAACCTCGACACTCTTCTGGTCACATACACGAGGCTCGGCAGAGACGCTGACCTTCTGCTCACCGAGGTTCGCCGGGAGCTTCCCGGTCTTTCATCCAATGCGGACCATCTTATTGAAAGCCTCGACGAGTTCACCGAAGTTCTGAGAGTATTCACCCTCAACGCGGAGACCACGCTCGAACCGGTGGGCGAATTCGCCGTTGAGGCAAGGGAGTTGCTGCCGATTTTGAGGGAAGGGCTTAACGGAATGGTCTCATCCCCTGGAAGAGAGGTATCGTGGTAGTCATGAATCGTCTCGGGCAGTTTTTCGCTCCGGCGCTCCTGCTTTGTGCATCATGCATAACCGTGAACGTGCCCATCGGCGGCAGCGACGGTGAGCCCGTCACCCGGTGGTATCTCAGCTGGCCGGAGCCGGATTCCACTGGCCCCCTGCTCGGAGGCTCGCTCCGCGTGAAGGAGTTCGGCGCCTCCTCGGACTACTCCCTTTCCTCAATGACCCTGAGGTACGAAGACGGCACGCTTTCCGAGGCTGCGGGTGACAAATGGGCCGCCAGGCTTCCACTGGTCGTTTCGGAAATGCTCGCCCGGGATTTCAGCGTCTCGGGGGTCTTCTCTTCCGTTTTTACATACGCCACGAGCATTCAGGACCAGTTGCTGGTCGAGGGTTTTGTGAGGGAGTTCGGGGCGACGAGGGGTGCCGACGGCCTCTGGACAGCGGTTATCGACATCGATGTAACCCTGTTCGGCGACCGGGGCACAACCGTTCTGCTTCACCGGAACTACAGGCTGCAAAGACCGATGGACGGCGTTGGAATCCCCGAGATGGTCAAACAGCTCAACATCCTGGGCGAGATCTGGAGCGAGACAGCCAGGGGCGACATCACGAGCGCTCTTCTTCCCAGGAGGTGACCCTTGTCCCTGTTCAGAAGAAAAGCTTCGGTCACCGCTGAAACTGTCCATCAGAGACCGGCCCCGCCGTTCGACAACCTTGGCAATTTCATCATCGTTGTGCTTGACAGCTGCAGATTCGACACATTCATGGAGGCTTCCCCCCGGAACATCATCCGGCTTTCCGACCCCTGCCTGCGGTACAGCTACGCCTCCTGGACCGCGCCTTCGCATTACAACATGCTGATGGGACTCATGCCCCACACCAACCCTCCCGGGGTTTTCGCAAGCGAGTACTACAAGAAGGATTTCGTCAAGTTCAACCAGCGGCTTGGAGCGCGGGAGATCGAATTCAAGAGCCTTGTCCCCAAGCTCTACCTGCCCGATTATCTGCGCGACACTCTTGGATACCGGACGCACGCCATGGTCTCCCTTCCCGTTCTGAACTCCTTCACACCCCTGAACAGCGGCTTCGACACGTTCCGGCTTATGGAAAAGCACAACGACCTCGACGCAATGCTTTCCCTGATGACATTTCCATCCGACAGGCCAAGTTTCTACATGCTGAACACCGGTGAAACCCACTACCCGTATGCGACGCCGGACGAGCCTGAGAACGAGTGGCCCAGGATAAGCGGCGTTCACGGGGTCTTCAAGCACCTCGACGACCACACCCTCGAAGGGGGGGCAGACGGGGAGGAAGACGCATTCTTCGACGAAGGCCAGATGAAGGCCCTCAGGGCGCGTCAGGTGAACGCGGTGAAGTGGCTTGACAAGGTTTTTGAGCACCTGTTCGACATTGTTCCAAAGAACACCTGGATAACCGTCACCTCCGACCACGGCGAGCTCTTCGGAGAGGGGGGCTTTTTCGGCCACGGCCCGGTATGTCACGAAAAGGTGTTCCAGGTGCCTTTCCTGGAAGGCGGAGTGAGATAGCATGCACAGCCCAAGCCGTTTGAAGTTCAAGGCTGAGACCCGCAGGGTTCTGGATATCGTTATTCACAGCCTTTACTCCCACAGGGAGATTTTCCTCCGGGAGCTGATCTCCAACGGCTCCGACGCACTCGACAGGCTCCGGTTCGAGGCGCTCACGAGGGAGGATCTGGTACCGGGCGGCTTCAGCCCGGAAATCCGCGTGATACCGGATGAAAACGCCGGAACCCTCACCGTGTCCGACAACGGTATCGGCATGAACCGTGACGACCTTACGAACAACCTCGGAGTGATAGCGTCCTCTGGCACGCTGAAGTTTGCTTCCGAGGCCGCATCGAGCGCAGACGCCCCCGAGCTGATCGGGAAGTTCGGCGTCGGATTCTACAGCGCCTTCATGGTGGCCGACACGGTTACCGTGAAGACCAGGAAGGCCGGGGAATCTACGGGCTGGCGCTGGGAGAGCGACGGCGGGGAAACCTATACCATAGCCGAAGAGGAAGGCCTCCCTCATGGAACCTCCGTCGTGCTTCACCTCAAGGATGAGCACAGGGAATACCTCGATGCATGGCGCCTCCGCTCGCTCGTCACGGATTACAGTGATTTCGTGAGCCATCCCGTTCTTCTTCACACGAAGGACGGGAAGGACGACCGTGTGAACACCGGCACCCCGATCTGGCTTCGCAGCGAGGACGATGTAAATGATGACGAATACAACCGTTTTTACACCCATCTCACCGGTGACGATGAGAAGCCTCTGGCGAGGATCGTTTTTCGCGGGGAGGGTGTGACCGAGTTCAGGGCGCTTCTGTTCATCCCCCTTGAGAGGCCGTTCGAGATGATGATGCCCGACAGCAGGCCCGGGGTGAGCCTGTTCGTCAGGAGGGTCCTCATCCAGAAGAAGGCCGACGACCTTCTCCCGCCTTTCCTCCGCTTCGTCAGGGGAGTCGTTGAGGCCGAGGGGCTCAGCCTGAACATCTCCCGCGAGACCGTTCAGCACGACAGGGAGCTCGAAAGGATAAACAAGGCCCTGACGAAGAAGATCATGGCCAGGCTTGCAGAGATCATGCGGGAGGATCCGGATTCGTACCGGAAGTTCTTTGCGGGCATGGGCGATTTCATCAGGGAGGGCATATGCACTCGCACGGAGCGTCAAACCGAGCTGGCCGAACTGCTTCTTGTCAACACCACCGGCACCGAAGCACCTGAATCGTTTGCCGTTGTAGCGGACAGGCTTCCCGAGAAATCCCCGATCCCGTACGTCGCGGGGGCCGACATGCAGGAACTGAAGAATTCACCGATGCTTGAATCGAGGACGGGGGAGACCCTCCTGCTCGATGCCCCGCTCGACGGTCTTGTCATGGAATCACTGCGTGAGTTCAAGGGGCGCCCCCTCGTCAATCTCGCAACGGAGAGCGCTGAGAGGGACCTGTCGCAGGAGGACCGCGACAAACGGGCCGAGGCGGAGAAGAAGTATTCCGAGCTCATCAGTGCATTCAGGGAGATACTGGGTGACAGGGTGGCGGGAGTCCGCTTCTCACCCAGGCTTACCGCGACCCCCTGCGTGCTCGTGGCGGGTGCAGACGATCCCGGCGATTCGTTCCGGATGCTTATGAAAGCGATGAACAGGGATTTTACCGAGCCGAAGCGTGTTCTCGAACTGAATCCCTCTCATCCCATGACGACGAGCCTCGATGCCAGGCTGCGGTCGGGCGAGGACATTCATGAACTGGTCAACGCGGTGCTTGAACTTGCAAGGGTGACAAGCGGGCTGCGCCCGGAAGACCCGGCGGCGTTCGGCCGGTTCGTGGGTTCCCTGCTCTGATGAAGTACTTCGTTGTATCACTTGCCGCGCTGATCCCGGGAATTGCATGGCTTGCATACTTCTACAGGTGCGACCGTTTCGAGCCCGAGCCGGTGAGGCTTGTGATCCGGACCTTTTTCGTCGGGATGCTGGTGGCTCTCGCGATGGGCGCGGTTTATTCCGGCATCGACTACCCCTGGGGGCCCTACATGTGGGCTGCGGTGTTCTTCGCACCTCTCGTGGAGGAGCCGGCCAAGTTCCTCGCCGTCAGATGGACGGTATACAACAGCAGCCAGTTCAACGAGCCCTTCGACGGCATCATATATGCGGTTTCGGCGGCGCTGGGCTTCGCCGCGGTTGAGAACATCATCTATGTCGCAGGGGGCTGGTTCGAGGTCAATCCGATGGCCGGCATGGTCACCCTGCTCTCGCGAACGGTTCTCAGCGTTCCCGGCCATGCCCTTTTCAGCGCATGGTGGGGCGCCGCCCTCGGCTATTCCAAGGGGAGGAAGCCCCTTTCCCAGATTCTCATGGTGGGAGGCGGCCTCATTGCCTCGATGGTGTTCCACGGAGCCTTCAACTGGTTTGCTGGCAATGAGCTGCTTGGAGGACTGGTTTTCCTGGTCTTCCTCGCCGTTCTCTGGAGGATCACCTGGGTGAAGCTGATCAATCCCGCCCTGACGGCGTCGCCCTTCAGGACCCCCGCCGGACGGGATGATGAACCTTCCCCCTGAAACGCTTTCCCTCGCACCCGCCCTCCTGGGCTGCATTCTCAGAAGGGATACCCCCGGGGGCGCAATCGAAGGCGTCATAATCGAGACCGAAGCCTACACCCGCGATGACCCTGCCAGCCATTCCTTCCACGGCAGGACCGCAAGGAATGCCTCGATGTTTCTGCCCCCGTTCCACGCCTACGTCTACCTCTCGTACGGCATCCATCACTGCCTGAACATCACCTCCGGCCCGGAGGGGACGGGTGAGGCGGTTCTTATACGGGCCCTCAGACCGGTCTGTGGAATTACGCTTATGCGTATGAACAGGGGCGGGGTACCCGATGCCAGGCTCGCGGAAGGGCCGGGGAACGTATGTGCCGCCCTTGCGATTGACATGACGCTCGACGGGCATGATCTCGCCATTCCTCCCCTCCTGCTCGTGGTTCCGCAGGGGCATGTGCCGTCCCGTTCGAGGAGTTTACCAAGGGTCGGGATAAGCAGGGCTGTAGAACTTCCCTGGCGCTTCAGGGCGGACTGATGCAGAACCGGCCCCGGGAGGGGGCCGGCTGAAAGCGGGTGTTTCTGCGGGTTACGGTGCCGACAGCGTGAAGACCACGTCGAGGTCGCCGTATGTCGGGCTGTACATGGTGAGCGGTCTTACGATCACCGTGGCCCTTCCCTCCTGAAGAGGGCTAGCTGTGAACGAAAGGCGGGCGTCCCCCCAGCAGAAGTCGTTGCGTCCACTGTCGTCGTCGCTGAGAATTGAACCGCCCTCTGTCCGGAGTTCTATGTAGGAATCCATGTTCTGCGTGCGGGCTTCGGTCCGGATCGAGTAGGTTCGGCCCCTTTCGATATCGAGCTCAAAGTAGGCGATCGGCGCGGCGTCGGACTGTGTGATGAAAAAGGTCGAATCGCTTGTCACTAAAGGGATCTCGGGCATGACGACCGACCAGATGAAGCGCACGTCTCCGTACTCATAGCCACCGTAGTTCGTTACAAGCGCGATGTACGTTCCGCCGTCGAGGGGCGCGATCAGCATCGGATCCTGGTTGCCCGATATTCCGTCCTCGTTCCAGCCGACGTAGGAGAGGACCCCGTTCTCCTCCCTGAGAAGGGTGATCACAAGGTCTATGGGCGCCGAAGCCTCGACCTTGGCGAGAATCCTGCGCCCTTCCACTGTGAACCTGAATGCGGCGCAGGGGTCGTAAGGTTCGGGATAGTAGCAGCTGTCGGGAAGGTCGGTCAGAACTCTTGACCAGATGCTCTCAACAGTGTTGCGATCCTCCACGATCACACCCCGGTAAATCGAGTCGGGAATCATGGCGTCGGTGATCGCGTCGCCCCCGTCCTGCTTCGCGGAAACCACTCCGGTCTCGGGGTCGACGGAAACCCCGGAATCCTTCAGTGCAAACATCGCGATGATCCCCGCTATTCCGAGGATGAGAACGGCAAGAACGACGCATCCCACCTTCAGCGCCCGGGCGCTGCCGGAGTTTTGCGTCATCGTGGTCGTTGTTGTGGTTTGCGAGATGATAACCGGTTCGATGGGTTCGGACTGGTCCGGAACCTGTTCAAAATGCTCGAAGGGGGCGCCGCAGTTCTGGCACGAATCCCTGGCCGGGTTGACCCTCGATCCGCAGAACTGGCACCTTGATGGATCGAACCCTCGAAGTTCCCTTCCGCAACTCGGGCATTTCTGTGGATCACCTTCGTATCTGAAGGTGCAATGTGGGCATTTGCCTGCCAACTTACCCTCCCGCGGTTCCGGTTTATCCCCTCGGCCGGCCGGTGACAGGCCGGTGCAAACTCGCATTATTATGTTGAGGAGAGCGGAATAAGCAAAGGGCTGAGCAGGGTCGCGGGTTCACTCCGGACTCCCATTCCCCATCACTCACTGCGCGATGTTCCTAACCGGGCCAGACCAGGAATGAGAAAAGAGCCACTGAGAGGCCAAGAATCAGCCCCGCAACGACCTGCAGGCTGTTGTGTCCCAAAAAGACCTGCAGGACCTCCGGTTTGAAACCCTCATTGAACATCTCGTGAAGTTCAGCAGTCACCTGGTTGAGCACAAGGGCATGTTTTCCCGCAGCCTGACGAACCCCCACGGCATCGTACATCACAATCAGCGCGAAGATCAGGGCAACGGCGAAAAGAGGCGATCCCAGACCATCGCTGAATCCTACTCCCGTGGCAAGAGCCGTGACAAAGGCAGCATGGGACGAGGGCATGCCGCCCGGGCCGAAAAGCCGATCAGAACGCCACTGCCTTTCGGATATCAGAACAAGGACTGCTTTCAGCACCTGCGCCTCTATGTCGGCTATCACAGCAGTCCAGAGTATCTGGTTGGAAAAAAGTTCCTTCACTTCGTGGCTCCTGATGAATAGCGTGGCATCGTTTCCTGATCTTTGATGCAGGAAGGGAACAAGCAAGACATATTAATGCCCCGCAATTTCTTATGGCATGAAAAAATACCATCGGTACAACGCCCGGTCAATGTCTACGCAGTCTGCCCGCTCACGTTGAATACTGCAGGATTGACCCGTGTACATGCCCGTACTATGCTCATTTTGATGAAATTGCATCGAATTGTCGGCAATCTCGGCTGACATGGACAGGAGACGAAATGGCTGAAGGGCGCTTCGGGATATTCAAGGTTCTTGCGACATGCACCCACTGCGGTAATCCGGTTGTTGTCAACGGCCCCCTGACCGAGCCGGCATGCCCTTCATGCAGCAGGAGCATCACCCTTTCTCCCGATGTGTGGGGCGACATCATCGGGGAATACCTCGAGGACTACGCAGGCCTTGAACCGGGTGACGGGAAGAACTGCACGCTCATGACCGGCGAAGTCACGGTGAAATACGATTACGTAAGGCTGCCTCCCCCCGACCCCGCCTGTCCTTCCTGCGAGGAGAACTGGGACCTCGATTCTGTTGGGAACGGTGAGGACCGGATGCTTGTCTGCCTGAAGTGCGGCCGGAAGACGCCGACATTCCCCGCCCCCTCATGGCTGCAGGAGCTTGTGCCGACTGCACGGCAGGTTTTCTTTGCGGAGAGGGACTCGGAACCATCCCGCAATGATTCGGAAAAGGACAAACCTGTTGCCCTGTCATGCCCGAAATGCGGGGGGGGCCTTGTCGTGACGGCGGATTGTGAACGCACCACCCCCTGCAGGTACTGCGGGGTTGATGTGTACCTGCCCGACGGCGTCTGGCAGAAGCTGCACCCGGCGAAGGTGGCGAAGTACTGGATGGTCAGGTTTCAGGATGACTAGGGCAGGGGGGGTTGCAGAAGCGTCTTGATCCTTCCCCAGCTTGTCCGTTCAAGGCTCGTGGAACCCGAGAGGATCAGGAAGTACGCATAGTCGTCGCCGAACGATGTGAGGCTGCTTTCCCACGTGTCGCCGTTGTCGATGCTGATGTAGAACATCTCGTTCCAGGCCGGTATGTTTCCGGTGGCGAGGCAGCCCACCAGAGGTGAGCTTACCGGCTGAAAGCAGAACCAGTACGCCCCGCCCCCCTCGAGAACGGGGGGAACCGCGATTGCGATGTGGACCTGCTGGAAGTGGAGCCCCCACATGTACAACCCGACATCCTGGTACTCCACGTTCGATTCGTTGCCATACCAGATGAACGTGCCGGCGGGCGAGCCCGAATTGTCGATCTGGAACCCGATGTTGTAGTTCGTAACGGAGATCGGGAGCTGGAAGCCAAGCCAGAGGAAAACGTCGCCTACGGAGTAATCCGTGGACGGGTAGCAGTCTTCCGCCAGCATGATGCCGGCCGAGCTCTGGCACATGATTCCTGCGGAGTAACCGCCCGTGAACGGCTGGGTCACCAGGCAGTCATCGATAGCGGGAAGGGGCTGAAAAACTACCTGCGGCATCTGCAGAAGAAGAACCTCCATGAATAACCCCACCATCATACACCTCCCGAATCGCAGACCCGAAAGTGATAGCCCGCGCGATCAGTGAAGCAGGTCGAAAAGGTCACTGAAGTACCCGGGATCACGCGGTGCATTGAACCCGCACGGCTCGTAGAATTCCTCTCCGTCAGCGGTCAGGGTTTTGCCTGTTGCATAAATCTCAGATCCTCCCGAATACCATCGTCTCTCCTCGAAGGTCGCGTCGGGGCCGTTGTTGTACGAGAACAGCATGAACTGCGCGGAACCGTCCTCACCGTAAAGGACCTCGGTGTACTCGCTGTGCGCGGCATAACCTCCCGTGCAGACCGCAAGCACCAGCCCGCTTTCCCCTGCGCGGCTCCACCAGTACAGGATGATGCTCTCCTGGAAGTGCCCGAGGGCCGGGTAGGGTGAATCATCGGGGTTCACGCGGATCTCGGTCCTGTACATGTCGGGATTGACGGACAGGCTGTTCTTGACCTCGTTGTAACGCTCCCTGATCAGGGAAACCTCCGGCGGTTCCGGAGGCGGTTGAAAACCGGAGGCGACAAGAAGGAACAGAAGGAAAGCCTGGAACATGACCCCTCCCCCTTCCGTGGCCGGCCCTGAGAAAGCACTCAGCGCCGGGATGCGGAGGGCATCGTATCCCCTCCGGTCTCAGCGGACTATAATGAAATCCGCCGTTCCGAAATCAACGGTTTCACCCTCCCCGAGGATCGTGACGGTAAGGTAATCGGCACCAGGGGGAAGCTGGTCGGGGATGCCGGAGTGAAAGTCGCTGTGGAACCTGCCGCAGATAATCACGCAGGGCTGTCCCGCGATCGATGAGGCCATCACGGCGTCTTTGAGCAGCTGGGCACGGTAGAGGTTTTCAGGGTCCATCGGCATCCCGTGCATCGAATCCCCCAGTTCCGAAATGGTTTCAAGGAAACGGGCGCGGTAAGAGGCGTTCGATGAGTCCACGGTCATTGCCTGGAAGAACCCCTCCCCCTCGAGAGCCATGAAGCCGCGCATTGCGACGGCCGCCGCGAGGGGTCTGGGTACATTGGCTGCTATGACGCGAAGGCTGTTTTCCCGGGCGTACTCGACCAGAGGTTCGTAGTCGGTCTCGTAGTTGCCCCAGGGGCGGGAGCCTGCGAGGAACTCCCCGCGGGTAACACCGCCTGAAAGGTACCCGTCAAGAAGCGGCTGCACGTCCGTCTCGAACATCTCGAGCGCGAGCGCCCTCTCCGGTGAAGCCAGGGCTTTCCAGATGTAGAGCTCCCATTCATGCGCCAGCGGATCGTCGTGCTGCTCCCCCACGAAAACCGCTTCAGCACTGCTCAGGGCGGCAAGCATGGCGATGCCGGTCACACGTCCGTTCAGGGTGTAGATAGTCCCGGCTGGCGGGGCGACCGCATCGCCCGGGTGGCTGCCGTGGGCCAGCGCCATGAACTCCTCGCGGTCGTCCATGAGGAATTCGTAAACGAGGAGCTCCTCGGGCGGGGCGTCGGACGCAGGGGACCATTCGCCGTCCGCGCCGTAGCTGAAACACATGAAGACCTCGCCCGGGTTTTCATCGCCCTCGTCGGTCACCCCGACCCGGAACGCCGTGAGCACGCCGTCACGGTATCCGAGGATGTCGAACAGGTATGCTGAAACCGGGGCTGCGATGTACTGGTAACCGGCCGACCCGGGTGAGACAACGCCCATGGAGAGCAGACGGTCCAGAGCGAGCTGCTCCGCTTCCGGAGGGTATATGGAAGCCTGTGAGTAACAGGAAGAAACAGCGATCAAAAGAACAAGACCGGAAAGTGCCCTTGCCATGTTCATCATTCCCTTCGCCGGGTGTATGCCACTCAGGCGATGATAAGGCTCCGGGTTCCCGGGGGTCAACGACCCGGCGGAGCCGGGTGAGTCTATATTCGACGGGCTGATTAAGGAATACCGGGCACCAGCCTTGACAATGTATCTTTTAACACTATTCTTTTTCCTGCCGGGGTGCCGGGAGGCAAGATGAGAAGTTTGAGAATCGTGTCGGTAAACGTGTCAGTGGCGAAGGGGACCGCAAAGGAGCCTGTTGAAAGGGCTTTTGTGGGCCTTTCCGGCATCGAGGGCGATGCGCATGCCGGAGACTGGCACAGGCAGGTAAGCCTTCTTGACATCGAGAGCATTGCCGCCTTCGCGGGGCGAACGGGCCTCGACATATCTCCCGGCGACTTTGGTGAGAACATAACCACCGAGGGCGGGGCATTCGGCTCCCTGAAACCTGGTGACAGGCTCTCGGGGGACGACGGCCTTGTCCTTGTGGTCACGCAGTTGGGCAAGGAGTGTCATGGGGAGGGGTGCACCATTTTCGTCAAGGTCGGTAAATGCGTGATGCCCTCACGGGGAGTTTTCTGCAGGGTGGAATCACCTGGCGTACTGAGCCGCGACGCGGTCCTTTTCGTCGCAGGTTCGAATCCGGAAGAGGTGGGAATTGAAAGTTGAAGCACTGGAAAAGCCTGTCACCCAAGGCATTGCCAGGGTGATGGATGCCGGGGCGGGCTACTGCGATGCCCGTTTCTACTCCGAGGACGGCTCGGAAACTCTTGTTCTTTACGACGGTAACCTCGAAGCCAACACGGCCTCATTCGAGAGCGGCCTGGGCGTCAGGGTCCTGTACGGCGGCGCCTGGGGCTTCGCAGCAACAAGCAGGGCATCCGATGTTGCCGAGGCATTTTCAAAGGCCCTGGCCAACGCAAAGACAGCATCACTGCTCGTGAGCATCCCGCTGGATATGGGAGTCATGCCCTCCGTTCGCGGCAGCTATTGCTCGCCCGTTGTGAAGGATCCGTTCGAGGTTCCCCTCAAGGAGAAGCTTGCATTCCTCGCGGGCCTCGATGAGAGGCTGAAGGCGGATTTCGTCCAGAGGAGGGTTGTGTTCCTGTACCTTCAAAGGATGAACAACTGGTTCTGGAACAGCGAGGGTTCGTTCATCGAACGTAACCTCGTGAACTGCTTTGCGGATTCCATGGTCATGGCCCAGGACGGCGACGGCCAGATGCAGAGGCGTTCGAAGAGCCTCAACACCACTGGTCAGGGAACCCGCGGCTGGGAAATGGTGACCGACCCCGCACTCTGGAGCGGCAGGGCGGAGGGCATGAAGGAAGAGCTTTCCCAGCTGCTCTCGGCTCCCGAACTCGAGTACGGGCGCCGATCCGTCATCCTTCTTCCCGGACAGGGGCACCTTCAGGTTCACGAGACGATAGGCCATCCGCTGGAACTCGACAGGATACTCGGCTACGAGCTTTCGTACGCCGGGGGAAGCTTCGTCACGCTGGAAAGCTTCGGCAGGCTCAGGTACGGGTCCGACAAGCTCAGCGTGAGCGCCTTCGGCTCCGTGGCCAACAGCCCGGGTAGCTTCGGCTACGACGATGAGGGAACCCCCGAGCGCGATTACCTGCTCATTGACAAGGGTGTCCTCGTGAACTGCCTCACCAGCCGTGCAATGATCAGCGAGGCCAACCACACCGCCGGAAGGAAAGTATTCGACGGAAGCGGCGGAGCCAGCCGGTCCACCGCCTTCTACAAGGCCCCCATCGACCGCATGACAAATGTGAACGTTCTTCCCGGAAACGATGGAACTCTCTCGGACATCATCGCGGGGACCGATGACGGCATACTCCTCGACAATCCGACGAGCTGGTCCATCGGAAGCAACAGGGAACACTTCCATTTCGGCTGCGAGATAGCATGGGAGATCAAGGGCGGCAGGATCACCCGGGTTCTGAAGAACCCCACCTATCAGGGGCATACCCTGGAGTTCTACGGCAAGCTCAGCGCTGTCGGGGACCGTTCGACATGGGTCGTCGAACAGGTTCCGAACTGCGGCAAGGGCGAGCCAAACCAGGTGATGGAGATCGGCCACGGTGTCCCCGTGCTCAGGTTCGACGATGTTATCACCGGAGAGGAGAAGTAGGCCATGCTGGATGAAACAACCCGTGACGCCATCCTCAAGGTGAGGGACGAGGCTGCGGAGAGGGGCATTGACGCCCTTTTCACGATGCACCGCGAGAAGAGCCACCTCATGAGAATCGGCAACAACTCGGTAAGCCTGAACACGAGCGTGGATCTCACCAGGCTCGATGTCGAGGTTACCGATGGCCGCAGGGAGGGCTCGTTCACGGTCATGGGCGACATAGACGGACCTGATGGCGTCAGGAAAGCCCTGGAAACCGCCGTCGAAAAGGCATCCGTCTCATCGGAGAAAGACTACGACCCGATCTCCAGGGTCGTGGAGGAGAGCGCCGAGGAGATGCTCCAGTACGACGAGGCCCTCGAGGAACTCGATCCCGAAGCAAAGGCGGTCGTCTACCGGGACATCATCGGGAAGACGGGAAAGCACCTCAACTTCTCCGGCTCCTGGAGCAGCGGCTCCACCGAGATCTTCCTGGCCTGCACCGGCAACGACAATCTCGCGTGGCGGATCGGAACCGACCAGCAGTTCACCTGCGTGCTGAAGCACCCCGAGAGGAAATGGGAGCTCGCTTCGTTCCAGACCGGCTGGCAGGCGGGCGATGTGAAAGCCGAGGACACCATCGAGAGCTTCAAACGGCTTCTTCCCGTGTATGAAAAGCCCGGCTTCAGGGTGGAACCCGGCGAGTACACCGTTCTCTTCGGCTCACAGGCCGTGGCCGAGATTGTCGGCATGGCCATGGGCACCGGCCTCAGCGGCCGCGGATACGAAGAGGGGATGAACTGGACCTGCGGCAAGAAGCCCGGCGACATGGTCCTTTCGGACAAGGTGACCGTCTTCGACGATCCGACGGACATGAACACGTTCCGGTTCGGTTTCGACATGGCCGGCATGACGAGGAACAGGTTCCCCATGGTCGAACAGGGAAGGATGATGAACCTGTTCTACGACCTGGCAACCGCAGCCAAGTACAACAGGAAGCCCACTCCCCACCAGGGAAGCGCGAGCGTGGTCATGGAGGCGGGCAACGGCCCGGAGTGCCCCATGGAGGCAGTGAAGGGCATGGGCCGTGTTCTCTTCATCCCCGCCCTTCACTACACGCACATCCCCAACCGGAGCAAGGGCATCTTCACCGGGAGCAGCCGCTTCAGCGCCGTGCTGATAGAAGACGGCGAAATGGTACGGCCCATTTTCTCGAGCCGCATCACCGACACGTTCCAGAATGTTCTGGGAAACGTGGCAGTGCTTGCCCCATGGAACACGTCGGTGAACGGTTCCAGCACCTACGACCGCCGCATGCCCGAAGCGGCTTCCGTTCCGGGCTACATGGTGAGCACGGGTGTGAAGATCACCGACAGCGCCGAATCATTCTGAGTGTCGCAAGGGGGGGGCGCTTCTGCGCCCCCTTCCCTTTGGTTCTCAGTGCAATAGAACCATGCTTTCAGTCATCCCGATGTTTTCACCCGTAAAGACCAGGTGATAGGCGCCGTCGGGAAGCCCCGAGAGATTCGGGAAGAAGGTGTGTTCACCCGGGGAAAGAACGCCCGAGAAGATGCTCGCAACAGCCCTGCCTGAAAGATCGAAGACGGCAAGGCTGTATTCGCCTTCCCGGGCTGTGTTGACGAAAACAACAGGGTCCGACCGCGAAGGATTCGGTGAAACGGCCAGCGCCGCACCGGACACAACCGGGGAGAAAGCCTCGTCCTGTGCGCTCACGTATTCCCCCCACCATATCAGCTCGGCAGGATTCGACAGGCGCGACTGGAGCATGTGGGGTCTGTTCAACGCATCAAGACAAATCGATGGATAGCCGCCGTTGTAGCCCTCCCATGAAATGACCTGGGTGAACCAGTCACCTTCGGTGCGGCAGGCGTAACGAAGGTCTCCGTTCACCTCTTCATCGTATGCGATGTGAATCGTTCCGTCACTGCCTGCTGCGATGGAGCATCTGATACCGGACATGACGTCGACCGTCTCCCTGGTCCAGCCGCTTCCTTCACTCCAGAAGTAAAGCAGATCCAGATCGTCCTGAACGGCCAGATGCAGCACGCCGCCTTCATCGCATTCGATTGAAAGGTCGTATGCATACACGCTGCTGCCGAAGTTTTCGGTGTGCCATCCGTCCACATCAAGCCAGGCGTGAACAAGGTTGACGCCGCCGTCGTACACTACATGTGGGCGCTCCTGGGGGTCGATGGTTATTGAAACGGGCCATGTGACCTGATGGCCGACGTACTGGAAAGCCCATCCGTCACTGTCCCTCACGCCGTAATAAACGTCGTTGGAGTTATAGTCGACGAAACAGATGTGGGGCGTTCCATCGGCATCCATGGCCAAGTCCTTCCGCCCTGTCTTCTGGTTCCAGACGGTTTCCGTGTGCCAGTCCGAACCGTCGAACCAGGCGTATTTAAGGGTGCCCTGAGTTCCGTACCCGTAAAGGATCGAGGGCAGTCCCTCCGGTGAGAGAACCATGCGACACCCGGTCGCGGAGTATTGAAATGGATCCAGAAGCACTTCGGCCCAGTTTTCTCCGTCGAACCAGGCGTAATAGAGGCCGTCAGTTCCGGTGGTGGAAGTCGGATCGTAGCAGATGATCGGATTGCCGTCGTTGTCAAGCAGCAGCTGGCAGGATTCAGGGGATTGACCAAGAGAGGGCGTCATCCTGATCCATGTGTCGTACCTGTCATCGAACTCCGGGGAACAGACAGCGCTTTTGCATGGAAGGAGAGCCAGGACCAGTAATGCTGTTGATCTTGACATTTGCATCCTCCTCAGTGAGTGCGACTCAAATCACTGCTATTATTTAGTTTTACATTCGTGACGAGTCAAGATGGCCTGTCATAGCGTCCGGTGAACCGACCATCCCCTGCATAAGGCCCGGCAACGATTCTGTGGCGGCATTTTGCCTGTCCGGAAATGGAACTGAGGGAATCCCTACCGGTGTTCTGCGGGAGGCTTCCCGAAACCCCTCAGGAATTCTGCGGCGTCCCGTGTCAACTGGTCGAAGCCCCTCAGGGTGAGATGCTTCCAGAGCAGGGAGGGGACACGGGTGAAGGGCTTTCTGAGAAGGTAGTTTCGTCCCGCCTTTCCCATTGCCCATTTGCGAAGGCTTTCGAGTTCCCTGTCATCCATGTCGGTGAGGTTCACCAGGAGTTTGTCGGCGGCCTCGAGTGAGAGGACGTAGGCTTCCAGGTCGGGTATCAGCCCCCTGCTCTCGGCAAGATCGAAAAGGGGTGTACCCGGGTAGGGGGTGACGAAAAGCATCGGGGCCGTGATGTCGGCCTTTCTGCAGAACTCCACCGTTTCCGCGACCGTTTCCCTCGTCTCGCCGAACATCCCTATCATGAAGGATCCCTCGGCCTGCATGCCCTCCGCCCGCGTAAGCCGGATTGCCGAGAGACACTGCTCGGGTGTAACCGTGCGCTTCATCGCGGAAAGCATCGCGGGGCTTCCTGATTCGATACCGTAGCTTATCCAGTCGCATCCAGCCCTGCGCATGGCATGAAGCATCTCCCTGTCGACCTCTGAGGCCCTACCAAGGCACGACCACCTGATGCCGGGAAGCCTCTCGCCGAGAAGGCGGCACGTCTCGAGGACGAAGCCTTTGTCGCTGGTGAAGAGGTCATCGGGAAAGCCGGTGTATTCTATGCCGTATTTCTTCACGATGTGTTCGGCCTCGGTCACTATCGATTCGGGGGACCGGCGGCGTATCGTCCTGCCGTAGATATGGTAGCAGTATGTGCAGCCGTGCGGACAGCCGCGGCTGGCGACGATTTCAAGGTGTCTTTCATGCCTGCCCCTGTGGTCACGGCTTGTCACGTACTTTTCAAGGGGGAACAGGTCTCTCGCGGGCCAGGAAAGCCTGTCAAGGTTTTTGAGGAGGGGTCTTGCAGGAGAAAACACGGTTTTCCCGGCGGAGTCGCTGAAGGCAAGCCCGGGAACATCCCGCCAGTCGGCGCCGGCTTCCAGAGCATGCGCAAGCTCAACGGCCGTGGTCTCCCCCTCGCCGAGAACAACCCCGTCCATCCCGGCGCTTTGGAGGTACAGGCCGGGAATGGTTGTCGCGCCGCTGTTACCCGCCATGAGGAACACTCTTGGCATTTCGGCCTTCAGAAGCCTGCCGAGCTCCCTGACTATCTTGTACCGGGTGATCATTCCACCGAAGCCCACCATGCCGGGCGCGCTTTCACGTATCAGATCAAGCGCCCCTTCGACAGAAAGGTCGTCGCCCTCCATGTCAATAACCGTAACGTGGTGGCCGGCGTTCTGAAGCGCGGCGGCAACGTAGGCCAGCCCCTGCGGGAAATAAAGGCTGCGGTGCCCCGTTCCGAAGTAGGGGTAGACAAGTGTTACGTTCACGACAGGCCACCCCGGAGGTTCGGGAGCGTTTCAAGCCTGCCCGTCCGGCAGGGGTCTTCGTCGCCGGGGATCGCAAGCTGCTCGAGGACCTCCTCCGAGGCCGGTATCGTGCCCAGTCTCGCTATCGTGTTCGATTCCCTGTGGCGTATCACAAGGTTTTTCCAGTCGTACTGCCCGGGGTGCTCAAGCCCCAATCGTTCAACGCGGTTCATAACCGCCCTGGTAAAGCCCTCGGCATCATCGGGAAGCGCTATTGGTTCGAACTCGATCCTGAACCTCATGCCGGGCAGGACAAAACAGGCGCCGAAAAGGACTGTGCATCCCGTTTTCCGGAAGAGCTTCCAGGGGGTGGCAGGGATGAGGTCGGGCACACCGAAGCAGTTGACCCAGATGCCGCCCGGACCGCCGAAGGCTGTGGGGGAGTAGTGGATGATCCTGTTCCCGGAGAGGGCGCGGTACATCCAGCGGGGGTTCTCGTCGGGGAAGTGCAGTGTGTTCCATCTTGACCCGACGGCGAGCCTCGCCCTGCGGGGAATGCTTCCCTCGCCGAGATAGCGGCTCGAGATGACCTCGACAGGGTAGCCCGCCATGCCCATCAGGATGTGCATGCTTCTCTCGTCCCCGAAGTGGGGTACGAGCAGTAGCGTGCCCGAGCCGCGCAGCAAGGCTTCATCGAGATGCTCCCTGCCGCGCCACTCAACAACCGCCGCGAGATCGTCGGGTGTGAGCCTTTCAAGATGGAAGAGATCAACGGTATGCCTGTTGTGGCGGCTCCAGTAATCCCTGATGAGCCGTTTCATTCCCGATGCGTCGAGACCGGGGAAAATCCTTCGGAAATGCGCCTCGAGAAGCCTGCTTCTGCCGTCCGAAACGCGCCGCAGTTTCGTTAGAAGCCCGATCGTCCACTCCGGATTGCGCGACCAGATGACCGCGAACCTCAGAACTGCGTAGTAGAGGGATGTGATGAGGGTTCTTATGGTCAGTCTCCCTGGCCCCGGAAACCCCTGAGGACCTTTCCGGCCTTGCCCATCGCCTTGCCCGGTTCGCGGGCAAGCTCCGAGGCCCATCGAGCTATGTTGTTTATACTTGTTACTTTGCGCCAGCTTCTGTAGCGTTCGATCTTGTGCTTCCAGCCGACCACGTCGGAAAGTTCAAGGAAGGGCAGGCGCATGTTCATGATCTCGCAGGCCCTGTTGCGGGCAGGATCAAGGAGCTCGGGGTTCTCGTCCGACATCAGGTAGCCCTGCTCTTTCGCCCAGGTATGGATGTGCCTTCCGGGAATGGCGGTCGAGAGATATACGATTATGTCATCGGGCTTGATCCGCTTCAGAAGCCTGTAGGTCGCGTCGATGTCTTCATGGGTTTCGAGAGGATAGCCGATCATGATGTTCGCCGTGGCTTCCACCCCGAATTCGTGGCACCATTTGAAGGCCTGTTCAGCCTGGGCGGGGGTTGTTCCCTTTTCGTAGCAGTCAAGAATCTTCTGGCTGCCGCTTTCCACGCCGAAGCTGATGCAGTGGCAACCGCTTTCACCCATGACGCGCACCTTTTCACGGGTGACGGTATCGACCCGGCTGTTGCAGTGCCATTCCACATGCAGGCGGGCCTCGCGGAGCAGGTCACGGTACTCCTCGAACCACTTCGTGGGGTGCATGGTTATGGTGTCGTCCTTGTAGAAGATGCGGATCCTGTCGGTGTTCCTGAGCTTCGCAAGCTCCATGATCTCCCCGACGACGTTTTTGGCGGAACGGAGGCGTATCCCCCCCCCGAAGATCAGATCGGTGCTGGGCTTGCAATAGGTGCAGTGGAAGGGGCAGCCCCTGGTTGTCACCATTCCGTATTCGCTCATGCCGTTTTCAAGGTACCAGTCGTAGTCTACAACATCCCTCGCGGGGTATGGTATCGTGTCGAGATCACGTATCACCGGTCTGCGGGGGTTCTCGACGATGCCGTCCGCGCCGGGGTAGGCCATGTTCCTGATGGACCTCCAGTCGCCGCCCTTCGCAAGGGTGTCGGCAAGCTCGACAATTGCTTCCTCGGCCTCACCCACCATTGCGGAATCCGCCCCGGTGCCCTCGATGCTCAGCCCGGGAAAAATGCTCGGATATGCGCCGCCGACGTTGAAGTGGGCCCCGGGCACAACTGACCTGAGGTGCGTGAGCACATCCCGGGCCCGGCCCATCTTTGCTGCCGCGCTGATGGCTATGCCGACAAGGCCGCACCCTTCAGCAAGGTGGTCGAGGTCGGTGATGTTCCGGCAGGAGGAGTAGTCCATATAGACCGGCGTATGCCCCGCGTTCCGGAGAACGGCGACAAGGTGAAGCACCCCTATTGGTTCGGCCAGCCCGTTGTATTCGTACCACTGCCATCTCGGATACACAAGAGCTATTTTCATTGTTTTCCTCCGGAAGGGAATATAGAAAATACCCCCGGCCTTGCCCTTTCACATCGGCATAAAGAATATCACCGGCATGCTTATTGAAACTGACCTTCTTGTAGTCGGAGGCGGTCCGGCCGGTTGCGCCTGCGCCTGGAAGCTCGCATCGACGGGCCGGAACGTTGTTCTGGCCGACCGTTGCGCTTTTCCAAGGCCCAAGCTCTGCGGCGGTGCGCTGTCCGATTTCGGAGCGAACCTTCTCTCAGGAAGCGGCATGCTTCTTCCGCAGGAGATCACAGACCTTGTCGAGGCAAGCCACGGCGTGTTCTCATGCTTCGACTCGTTCAGCCTCCTGCGCACCTGGACTACCGGGGAGCCGAAGATGCTGCTCGTGGACAGGATGTCCTTCGATTCCTTTCTTTTAAGGAGGGCCGCCGAGACCGGGGCGCGGATTCTTACGGAATGGGAATTCCAGGGGTTCGATGGTCAGGACGTGGCCGTATTCAAGGGCGGCGGCAGGGTCCGATTCCGGAGGATGGTCGGCGCTGACGGCGCTGACAGCCTGGTAAGACGCCGTTTCTTCGGACGGCCCCGGGGCAGGCACGGTCTTTGCCTGGAAACCTTCATTCCCCTTGCTCCGGCCGTGATGGAAAGGTTTTCCCCGCTCGGGCTCCAGATCCATTTCGGGATTCTACCGTACGGTTACGGCTGGGTGTTCCCGAGGCGGGAAGACCTGTGCGTCGGATTCGGCTCGTTCGCAGCCCGGTGCAACCCGGGGAAGGTCAGGAAAGCCTTTGAAAGCCTGTTGGAACATCTCGAACTTGGTTCGAACAGACCTTACTCAGGCGGACTGGTCCCTCCGGCAACCGCTGGCGTGTTTCCCGGCAGGGGGCGGGTGCTGCTGGCCGGGGATGCGGCGGGGCTCTGTGACAGGGTGTCGGGAGAGGGGATCGCCCACGCGCTTGAGAGCGGCTTTCTTTCCGCGGTCGCCCTGACGGAGGGAGCCGACACATGGAACACGAAGGCGAGGTGCGTCCGGCAGGTGGCACGATCGGGGTTTTACCGCCACCTGATCTACGGCCGGCCCTTCCGTGATCTGGCCATGAAAAAACTCGCTGAAAGCGACCGCTTCCAGCAAATCTACTGGAGCATCGTTTCCGGCAGAGCCGAGTACTCGGCCATTCTTCAGGGCAGCCGGGCGAGAATCCCTTCCGCAACCTGATCGGGCAGAAGCCCCTGCATTCGATAAAGGTCCTCGGGCTCGCCGCTCATCCCGTACTCCCGCACACCGAAGCGCGCAAGCGGTGGCTTTGCAGCGAATTCGGAGAGGCTGAGGGCCAGCGCGGCACCCATGCCCGTATCGGCGTCATGGTCTTCATACGTGACGATCAGCCTGAAGTTCGAAAGTCCCCTGACGAATGAGTCAGCCATTGCGTTCGGGGCGCTGACCGCAATCACGCGTGCCGATACTCCGCTTTTCGCAAGTATATCTCTGACCGTCAGGGCTTTGTGGCACATGCACCCCATGGCGAGTATGGCCACGTCGGTTCCCTCTCTGAGAGTGTCGGGCCTTCCGAAGACGAACCTGTAGCTGTCCCCGAAGAAAGGCTTTCCGTCATCCCCCGTGATGACGGGCTGGTTCGACCTTCCCATGGCGATGAAGAAGTTGCCCGGGTTCATGGCGGCATGCCTCACGACCCTGTCGGTCTGGTTGGGATCGGCGGGGACGATGGTCTGGTAGTTGCGCAGAGCCCGCATCAGCCCCACGTATTTTATGCAGTGATGGGTCTTCCCGTCCGGTCCGACATCCAGCCCGCAATGGGTGGCGACGACCTTCAGGTTCGTGTGGTTGATGTCGTTGAGCCGGTGCTGGTTGAACGTTTCGTCCATGGCGAAGACGCCGAAATCGGCCCAGAAAACCACTCTGTCGGAGAGCGAAGCCCCCCCTGCGGCGGTCGCGGTGTGATGTTCCATGATGCCGGACTGGAAGTGACAGGACGGGAACTCCTTCCTGAAGGCGGAAGTCTTGACGCTGCCGGCGAGGTCGCAGTCGAACACGAGCGGAGGATCGCTGATGTTCGCCTTTGCAAGGTCGAGAAGAGCTGCTCCCCATGCGCTCCTGTTGTCGCCGCGGTGACCGGCGGGATAGGTGACGGGTCTTCCCTGGAATGCCAGGACATGGTATGAGGGCTCGCAGTGGGCGGCACGCCTCGGTGCCCCTGCCGCACGTGCAGCCTTCAACTCATCGAGCCTGTCGGGAAGGCCCAGTTCCGAGAGCGCCGCGCCGAGCTCTTCCGCCGAGAGTGCGCGTCCGTGGAACTCGGGGTCGTTCTCCATGAAGGAGACCCCCCTTCCCATGACCGTATCAGCGATGACAAGCCTGGGGACTCGCTGACCGGCAGGCCTGAGGGCCTCATAGAGAGCACAGAGGTCGTGACCGTCGACCCTGGAAACCTCCCAGCCGCTGGAACGGAACTCGGCCTCGTGGTCCACGGGCATGATGTCACTCGTGGCGCCCGAGATCTGGAGGCGGTTGCAGTCCACTATGCATGTGAGGTTGTCGAGGCGGTACTTTGAGGCGAACCGCCTGGCTTCGCTTATCTGCCCCTTTTGGTTCTCTCCGTCGCCGGTCACCACCCAGACATGGTTGCCGAGGCCGAGGCTCCGGTCGGCAACGGCCATTCCGGTTGCGGCGCTCAGCCCCTGCCCCAGGTTGCCCGACGTGAGTTCGATTCCGGGAAGATGCCTTTCGACATGACCTTCGTAGCAGCTGCCCGCCTGGCGGAAGCCTGTCACGGCGTCATCGATGCTGAAGAATCCGAGCCCGCCGAGCACTGTGTAGACCGCGGGCGAGACGTGGCCGTGGCTGACAACGATGCGGTCCCGCCCCTTCCCGCAAGGGTTTTTGGGGTCGACCGCGGCCTGGCTGTAGAGCAGGGCGAGTATTTCAAGGCTGCTCATCGAGCCGCCGGGGTGACCGCTCCCGGCAAGGCTTGTCATGTGGAGGATGTTGCCCCGGGCGGTGAGGCAGAAACGCTCGAGCTCCCGGACAATTTCTGCGGAGAGGGATTCCTCGCGGAAGAAGGTTCTCCTGATCACTTTTCCGCCCCGCGTTCCGCCCTGACCTCGAGAGCCGACCTTATCCCGTTGAAGATGCGGGTTGAAATGGCAACGGTTTCATCAAGGAGCCCCAGAGCCTCGGTTCTCACGGTTTCCCTGTAACTCGCATCGTCGATCTCGCCGAGGTTGATCAGAACGTTCAGACACGCGCCCTCTGCGGCGGTGCGGGCCGCCGATGCTGCGACTCCCGAATCACTCACGGATGCCTGCATGCCCCGCTCTGTGACCGCAACCGCCATTTCGGCGGCCTCACGGGAGAGCCTGAGAACGCGCAAAGGCACCTCCACCGCCTCCCTGATCGCGGCCTGGACGTCGCCTCCCGAACGGGCGGCGTCCATCCATCCATTGAAGGCCCTTGTGTCGTCGTCTATGGCAGCCAGCAGGTTTTCCTTGATCGCCTGCGCCCTGGGAGCCAGCTCGCACATCTCCTGCCAGTTCATCCTGCAGTCACGATTCTTCACGGTGAGATTGGCAACCATTGAAACCAGAGCCGAGGAGAGGGCGCCTGCGAGGGCCGCTGCGCTGCCGCCGCCCGGAGCGGGGCTGTCGATGGAGAGCTGGTCGCAGAAATCCCTGCATGACATTCCGGAGAGGTTCACACTCCCATCGGACACCATGTACTCGATGATCTTCTCCCGCGGGTTGAAGGGGGCAACATCCCGCAGCCCCATGCTGCGGATGGCGGTCTCCACCAGTTCGCGTTCAGGCTGGCCTGTCGTCACGGCCTGTTTTCCTGTCGCGGAGAGGCCCCTGTTCTGCTTCTCGATGAAGTAACGGCCCGCATCGAGCATTGAGGAGAGCGGCACGAGACCCACGATCTCGCTTCCCGTGACAACGCCGCCAAGTTTCTCGACTTCTTCCCGTGTTGTCTCATACGCGACGTGCAGGGGTGTGACCGAGGTGTCGGTAAGGTTCATGGTCACCTGGGAGGTTCCGTACTCCTCGATGTACCATCCCGTGGCCTTGCAGCAATCGAGGCGGCCCTTTTCCTGGATCTTGTTGCCCTGCGCGTCCCGTGCGAACTTCCAGTCGGATGTTCGTGCGGGTTTTCCGCTGTCGCGGATCGCCAGCGCGGCTTCCTTCGCTATCGACGTGTCGCGGCTGTTCACGTTCACATTGTACGCTATCAGAAAGTTCCTGGCCCCTATCGTGCAGACCCCGGTTTTTGCAACTTTGTCGTCCCAGCGGTTCGGCCCGAAGTCAGGCGCCCATTCCTCGCGGCCCAGCTTGTCCTTCAGGGCCTCGTACTCGCCGGCGCGTATGTCGGGCAGCTTGCAGCGCCCGGGTCTGGTGGCCGCGAACTCGTACAGGTAGACAGGGATCCCGAGTTCTCCGCCGACCCTTTCACCGAGCCTGCGGGCCAGTTCGACACAATCATCCATGGAGACACCGCTAACAGGAACGAACGGGCAGACATCGGTGGCCCCGTGCCTGGGGTGTGCGCCCTTCTGAACCCTCATGTCAATGAGCTCGCCGGCCTTTTCGATCAGTCGGAATGCCGATTCAAGAACTGCTTCGGGTTCCCCGGCGATGGTGATAACGGTACGGTTGGTTGCAGCGCCGGGATCGACGTCGAGAACGGCGGCTCCCTTCACGGCAGAAGCGGCCTTCACCACTGCGTCGATGACGGCCTTGTTCCTTCCCTCCGAAATGTTGGGCACGCATTCAACTATCCTGCGGGACATCGTTCCTCCATGAAGCGATAGGGTTTTCGAGCGACCGGTTTTGGACTATGAAACATAGAACATGGGAATGCCTTAAACAACGATATGTGATTCACGGAGGGAGCTATAGTGTACGGAGTGGTCGAGGGATTCTACGGAAAACCCTATTCCGCTGGAATGCGTGAAAGCATTTTTCGGTTGCTTTCCGGGCCGTGCGACCCGGTCTACCTTTACGCACCCAAAGACGATCCATACCACCGGCGGCTGTGGAGGGAACCCTGCCCGCCGGAAGCATGGATGGAAGTCGATCGGGCGATCCGCGCCGCTCGCGGACATGATGTCCGCTTCTATTTCGGCCTGAGCCCGTGGAAGTTCCAGGACAGCGAGCACGGCATGGCACGTGAACGGTTCCTGACCGCTGCCGGCAGCGGGGCTTCGGGGCTTTGCCTTCTGTTCGACGACATCCCCCAGGAAGCCTCTGGTTCCCTTGCCGAGCGTCAGCTCTCCTTCGCGGAGAAGGCGCTCTCGGGGATTGACCTTCCGGTGATGCTCTGCCCGACCGTCTACTGCAGGGAGTTCCTGAGAGGAAGGCCGGGGGCTTCGCAGTACCTTGAAAGATGGAGAGCGTGCGCCAACCCGGACTGGGATGTTCTCTGGACGGGAAACGACGTCATCAGCAGGGAACTTGATGGCCTCGACGAAGCGGCGACCCTTCTCGGCAGGGCTCCGGTGATATGGGACAACCTCCTTGCCGATGACTACTGCATAAGACGGGTTTTCCTGGGGTCGCTCGCAGGCAGGGCGCCCGAAGGGGTCAGCCTGCTGTTGAACCCGTCCTGTATTTTTCCCGTTGCCCTGCACGGCGTGATGGAACTCGCGGGCCTCTTCACGGGCAGCCTTTCCTGGCCGCATGAACTGGGCCCGAGGCTCAGGGGGTGGGAGATCCTTCGGGATTTCCACTTCACACCATGGGAAACAACCGATGAAGGGGCCCGTGTTCTGTGCATGCTAAGGGCTGCCCTTTCAGGGAAGGATCCCGCAGACTCTCTCGAGTGGCTGAACAATTCCCTTAGTGCCATGGAGGAGATGGCGGATTCCGTGACGGAGATAACGGGCGGCTGGGACCTTTATCCCCTGGTGAGGGACACGATCAGGGTCATGTCAATCTGGCGAAGGGCGCTCGCCGGGGGCGAACCCTCCTCCAGGGCCTTTTCACTTGACTATCTTATGCGCCGAAGGCTTCCGTATGAGAACCCCCTGGCCGCATCGGCGGCCCATCCGTTGGAGGAATGGGTTTGAAAGTCATTCTTGCGGGCTTCAACACAGACCGCGATGCCCCGGTCGCAACCCCCGAAACGATCAGCGCGGCCTACGCCCGGATCAGCAGGGATCCGGCCCCCGTGGACGAACTGCGCAGGGAATCGGCCCGGGAGGTTGAAAGCGCGAGGGAATCGAACCGGCGGATCGTCTTCGATTACGGCCACGGTTCCGTTGCCGAGCACGCCGTGTTCAACTTCGATGTAATAGGCATATCAAGGCTTGCCGTTGAAGCCCTTCAGTCTTTCCGGCTTGCGAGCTTCACCGAGAAGTCTCAGCGTTATGTGAGGATGGGGGAGGACTGGCATCTTCCCGTCGGGACGGCGGACGAGGGGCTTTTCACCGGAACCGTGAAGAACCTGTTCGCAGCATACGGCAAGCTCCTGAAAGGTTTCGCCGGGGCAGGATTCGACAGGAGCACCGCGAGGGAGGACGCAAGGTACCTGCTCCCGCTAGCCACGACGAGCCAGATGGGCATGACGGTGAACGCCCGGGAGCTGGAACACATGATACGCCGGCTCAGGGCACACCCGCTCGAAGAGGTGCGGGCGTTGGCCGAAGCGCTTTACAGCGCGGTTGAGCCCGTGGCTCCCTCCCTTCTGCTCTTCACAAGCCCCTCCGGGATGGACGGGTTCGCCCACGTTCAGCCCGACCCGGTTCCGGGCAACGATGTCGAGCTGCTCGAATGCGATGGTGACGAAAGGGTTGCATCGTGGCTCGAGCGTATCCACGGGCCGCTTCCACGCAGGGAGCTCTTTGACATCGTCTACCGGTCTCTCGGTGTTCACGACGCCGTTCCCAGGGCATGGGAGCTATTCCGTTCGGATTTTTCCCTCATGCTCTCCGCAACTGCGTACGCCCAGCTCAAGAGGCACAGGATGTGCACGCAGCTGGTTTCATCCTACAGCACCTCACTGGGGATCACGGTTCCGCAATCGGTCCGCGATGCCGGATTCGAGCCGATGTTCAGGGATGCGGTGCTTTCCGCAGGTGAGGCTGCGGACAGGCTCGGCACCGGCTATCTCCTCACGAATGCCCATCGAAGGCAGGTCATCGTGAGCATGAACGGACGCGAGTTCTACCACTTCTGCAGGCTGAGGGACGACGCCCACGCCCAGTGGGACATCAGGGCGATCGCGGGGAAAATGCTTGAGCTGGCTTCGGAAAAGGCGCCGCTCACCCTTGAAAAGGCCTGCGGCAAATCACGCTGGTGCGGGGTCGGCGAAAAGCCTGTGGTTTGATTCAGGGAAGCCCGGGGGCGGCTGCTTCGGGATCCGGAAGAATGGCCCTGGTGTCTACAGTGAGCCCCTCGATGCCGTCCCACGGACCCGGTTTTGCATCGGCTGCCCTGACCCTGATATGCACATCCTCGGTTACCAGCTGGCCAAGGTCTCGTTCGGCGTTCCAATGGAACGGTTCTCCATAGAACCACGGAGATATCTCGAGCGTTGTCCCTCCGAGATGCATCGTATGCCAGTTCTCCCCTCCGTCGGTGGAGTACTGCGCCTGAATCTGGATGATGTCACCCTCGGGGTCATCGACGGTGTAGGTGAACGATACGCGTCCTCCGCCGATCATCTCAGGTGTTTCGAGGTGTATGGCGGGGGGGATGTTGTTGTCCACCTGGAAGATCCCTGAGATCCCGCATTCACCGAGCCCCCCCTGGAAGACGGGCGTCACGCGGACCACCACCTGTCGCTCGTTGCCGTGCGGAAGATCGGCGTCGGTGTGCCAGACGATCGATGACTGGTTCCGGGTGAAACTGCGGGTATCAAGCCACGAGTAGCCCGCGTCGAGCGAGTAGTAGAGCGTGATGTCGGAGTACGGCGAACCGCTGACGGAGAAGGGTATGACGACGTCACCGGTGTTCCTTGATTCGACCTCGCCAACTGTTGCGACGGGGAGGTCGCTACAACCGAAGACACCGGAGTTTGCGGGGTTGCCGAGCGGCAGCGGCCAGATTGCGCCCTCCGAGTAGTGGGCATTGAGGGAGTACACGGCCAGCCCTCCGCCCGCGCTCAGAACCACGAGCTCTCCGAACCCGTTTCCGTCAAGATCGCCCGCGACCGGAGGGAACGCCACCCCGCCCTGATGCTGGAAGGGAAAGCCGTCCAGTGATTCTCCTGCGGCGTTCCATGCGTGGATCATGCCGTTCTCGGTTGCCGCAAGAACAGCAGGGCCGTAGGGGGTGTTGACAACAATGGGCTGGAATGGGATCGATTCGGTCCTGTTCGGCCATCTCCATTCGCCCGCGAGCGTGCCGTTGCCGTTCAGGAGGTAAACAAGGCTGTCGATCGTGCTGAGGGCAGTCTGTGGAGACGAGAAGGCGCTGCCCAGCATGCCGAGAGCAGCGGCACCCCTGACCGGCCGGTCGCTGAGAAAGTACGGCCACCCCTCCTGCTCCCTGCCCTGGGAGTTCAGCAGATAGAACCTCCTGTTCTGGGAGGCGAACACTATGTCGGCCTGTCCATCGCAGTTCAGGTCACCCGAAACCGGGTTGCTTCCCACGGGGAACGGAAGGTTGAGAGGCCATCCCGGGAGGGGTTCGCCGCGCATGTCCAGCACGGTCAGCACCGAACTGCTCAAGGCGCATACAAGCCCCTTTCCGGAGCCGCCGCCCAGACTGACCTGGGTCGGCTGCCAGAGCAGCTGTGAGGAAAGGTCAACGGGCCACCCCGGAAGCGGATCACCACCGGAATCGAGCAGCCAGACCATTCCGTCGCTGGTACCGAAGGCTATCTCGGGGTTTTCATCGCAGTCGAGGTCAACCGCGGACACGCCGGTGACGATGTTTCCCCCGGTGTTCACCGGCCATCCCGGCACCTCGGCGCCCCTGATGTCAACCAGGTGGGCATGGCCGGTGTTGTCGGCGTACGAGATGAGGGTTGAGCCGCCCGGGCCCCGGATCCATGCGGGTCGCAGTATGACACCCGCGCCGCTCGACACGGGAAAGCCCTGAAGAACTGCCCCGCCGTGGCTCCACCCGCCAAGGCCGGCATTTCCCATGGGTATGAGAATGCACTGCCCGCCGGCACCGTCTGGCACCAGGTGCGGACCATCCCTTGGAGTGGCCTCAAGCTGGATCTCCCAGTCTGGAAATGCCCCTCCGAGGGATAGAAAAAGCAGTGCTGTAGCTGCAAAAAGCAACGCCGCCTCCGAATTCCCAACTGTTTTCCTGGCGCAACGCCAAGACGTGAAGAATAAAACCAGTATCCTCCGGGGTCAAATTCGTTCCCCGTGGTTGACCAGGGAACAAACTTGGCTGATATTCACTATCAACTCAGCAACGGGGAAATGCCCTATTCTGTTTCGGGATTTGTTCAACTCACCGGGTCTGGAGGGGCCGGAAGGAGTCTTATGCGGCTGACATTGCTGTTCCTGCCGGTCATGGCTTTTATGCTTCACGCCGCTTCGGTTCCGTTTGCCTACGGAGGCGTTCTGAATTCGCCCGATGCTTACATCCTGCAGCACACGGAGATAGAGCTTGGGTTCGGCGCAGCCATGTACAGCATGGAGGACTCTTCGGGCGCGGCTCAGAGCGAGCTTGCCACAGCGGGCTATGTGGATTTCGGGATACTCGGCTACGGCCAGATCGGCGGATCCTACCTCGGTGACGGCGGATTTGTGGCCAACATGAAGGTCATGGTTCTTCGCGAGGGGATCGATGTCCCCGCATTCGCCATCGGCTGTGAGAACATGTTCGGAGTTGAAAGGGTGGACGTGTACAGCGGTCCTCCCGGAACGCCCGACTCGACCGGAGTCATCTACGGCGCGTGGGATGAGGAGGGGTACTACAACTACGATCATGCCCAGAACTGGTCCGCTTACGGTGTTGCATCCAAGAGCATGATGTATCTCATCGGCGTTCCTGTCACCGTGAATCTCGGGATAGGAGTTGGAAGGTTCGTGGGCGTCATCGGTGAAGGCGGTGCGATGAACATCGGCAGCGCCGTGGCCAACGGCCTTTTCGGCTCTCTGGTATGGGACCCCAGCGATGCCTTTTCCCTGGCCGTTGAACAGGACGGCAAGGATTTCAACCTTGGCGTCGCTTATGAAGTGAATCGTTACGTTACCATAAATCTCGCCGCTGCCGAAGTTGAAATGGCGCTCTTCCCGCCCGAAGGCCAGAATGCGCAGGATCCCTGCCAGAACGCCAAGTTCTCCCTCGCCCTGACCTCCCGGATCGGGCCCCTGCTCGGCGCTCAGGGACTTGAGCTCGAGAGGGAGCAGCAGCGGATAGCGAGGGCCCGGGCAAGGCTTGAAGAGCTTGAAGCCCGAAGAAGGGCCGCAGAGGCGGAACTCCAGAGTCTCCGCGATCTCCTCGACGAGAGCAGGTAGGTACGGGCATGGCCTGTTCCACCCTGCGGACAGCCTTTTTGTTGTTGACCGTGCTGGCCGCCCTTCCGGGTGCAGCCCTCTCTCAGGCGAGCGAGCCTGTTCCTCCCACACCAGAGGAAGCCGCGCTTCTTGAAAGCGCCCGCCAGGAGATTGAACAGCTCGAGCTTCAGATCTCCCAGGAGGAGGAGCGGCTTTCCCGCATCGAGTCGGAACTGCTGTTGCTCAGGCGCGAAAGGGCCATGCTTTCCAGTGCGCAATCCGCCTTCGAACTGGGCGAGGAGCTCTACACCGCTGGATCGATAGTCTGGGCGAGAGACGCATTCGACGCTGTCATCAATAATTTCGAACGATCCGAATACACCGACCCATCACTGTTCAGGCTTCAACTGATAGCGTTCGAGCTTCAGGATTTCGAGGTCGCCCTCGATTATCACCAGCAGCTCGTGACCACTGCACCGGGCTTCGAGTTCATGGAAATGTCCATCATCGTCGCAGGCCTTTCGCAGTACAACCTGGGAAACTTCCCCCAGGCCAGGGCATTGTTCGCCAGGGTGAGCACAACGGGCACCAACGGTCCGCTGGCCAGCTATCTGTCCGCCGTCGCAATGGTCGCCGAGGGTGACAATGCGGGCGCGATGGTCCAGCTTCAGAGCGTCATTGACAACGCGGGCCGCCAGAACGCCGCCATCAGCGAGAGGGCCAGGATCGCCATCGCACAGATCCTCGTTGAGGAGGGCGACTACGAAGAGGCCATAAGGCAGTACAGCCGGGTTTCCCCATTCAGTGCCTACTACGATGTTGCCATGCTGGGCAGGGTGTGGACCCTCATGCGTCTCGAAAGGTACCAGGATGCCTTCACCCTGGCCGACCGGGTCATCGAGGAGGTTCCGGGATCCGAGCTGATCAGCGAGTTCGAGCTTGCCATGGCCAACTGCGCTCTCGGCGCACAGGACATCGACATCGCGATCTCCCGCTACAGACAGCTGATGAACCAGTACCGTAGCACCGATGACACCTACGACCGCATTCTCGACGGGGGAAGCGAGCAGGCTCAGCAGTACCAGGCCGAGCGGGAGCGTCTTGAGCGCACGCGCCTGGGTCTCGTTGAACTCAAGGAGCAGGCCTACCTTCAGGGTGACACCGAGCTCGTGGCCATGATCGAAGCCGAGGAGAGCTCCATCAGAGACCTTCTGATCGAGATCAGCACCATGGAGGCATCCCTTTCCATGCCTGCTTCGATGGACACCGAAACCATGCGCCAGGAGTTGAACCGGCTCATCGCCAGTTCCAGGGCCAACACCGAGATACTCGCGCTTTCCGTCAACGAAGCCATGGGCGTCGCCGCCACGAACGGCACCGAGGCCGACAGGCAGAGCCTCGAGCACCTTGAGGGCGAGGTGGGCAGGCTGCGCCTGGCCCTTCAGGACCTTGCAAGCAAGATGGAGTCAGGCCTGTCCGCCGACCACGACTGGATACAGGAGACGCAGTACGGGATCGCGATAGCCACCTTCATCGAAAGGGAGCTCAAGCGGGATTCCCTGAACTACCTCGGCGCCTTCTACCAGGCCCGCATTGAAGAGGCGGTCGCCCAGGGCGACTCGTCGAGGGTGACCGAGCTCAGCGAGCAGCGGCGTCAGGAAACCATGGCCATCCAGCACAGGATTGACGCGAAGGCCGTTGAATGCGCCTCGTACTTTGAAGAATACCTTGCCATGTTCCCCGAAAGCAGGTTCACCGCCGACATCCTGGTGAGGCTGGCCCAGTTGTACTACGACATCGACAAGAACACCTACCTTGACAGGATTGCCGCATCCGACGGCGGGTTCGTCCCCATGGACTACAGCCGGACCATCGATCTCTACCAGCGCGTGCTCAACCAGTATCCCGAGAGCGAAGTCGAGGATGTGGCGCTGTACTCGCTGGGTTACGCTCTCAACGAGATGGGTGACATGAGCGGCGCGATCTCCAACTACCGGCGGCTTCTGGCCCAGTACCCGAACAGCCCGCTCGCTCCCGAGACATACGTCAGGGCGGGCGACCACTACTTCGACAGTTTTGTCTTCGACAGCGCCCTCACGTACTACGACAGGGTTCTCGACCACCCCGAGGCCAACTCCACGGTGTACCAGTTCGGCGTCTACAAGCTCGGCTGGACCAATTACCTCCTTAACAACTACACCAAGTCAATTGCCGTGTTCGCCTACCTCATCCAGGACACCGAAGCCATGGATTCTCTCGGGCTGGGCAAGGGGTCTGCAATGGTCGATGAAGCTCTCGAGTACATAGCGCACAGCTTCATGGAACAGCCCGGCGGGAACTCGGTTCAGCTCGCCTCCAATTTCCTCGACGCGTTCAACCGCCCCGACGTGACGATATCTGTTTTGAACAGAATGGGTGACTTCTATATCGAGCAGGGCTACTGGCCCGAGGCCATCCAGTCCTACAACGCTCTCCTTGCCCGTGACCCCTTCAGTTCCGAAGCGCCCTTCATCCAGGCACGGATAGCAGCGGCGCACGAGGGGGCCGGCGATATGCAGCTTGCAGTCCAGGCCCGGGAAGAGCTTGTCGAACGGTACGGCAGCAGCAGCGAGTGGGCCATACAGATGGCCGATTCATCGAGATTCGCGCAGGTCGACTCGATAAGGGCCGCCGCTTTGGAACAGGCCATCAACTACCATCTCTCCACTTCGGCCCAGATCCCCGAGGGGCAGGCCGGCCGGACCGAGCACTACGAGAACCTGATAGGCAGGCTTCAGACCTATCTCTCCGAATACGGCGACCGTCGTGTGGCGTACGACTACAAGTTCTACCTGGGTGACGCCTACTACGCGGTGGGCAGCTTCCTGCTCGCCGGAGACGCCTACCTTGAGGTTGCCTACGACAGCCTGAGCACCCAGAAACAGGAAACAGCCCTTGGCAACGCCTTTACATCCTACTTCAGCGCCTACGCACAGGGCGCCGTTCCCGACAGCGCAGCCCTTCGTGACAAGCTGAAGGAAACCGCCTACCTCTACACCCGGAACTACCCTGCCGGCGAGTACGCCGACCAGTTCCTCTTCGCCACGGCCGGCAGCTACTACAACGCCAACGACTACGTGAACGCCAGGGAAGTCTACAGCCGCATTTACAACGAGTACCCGAGGTCGCAGTATGTTGCCAGGTCCGCCCGTTACGTCGCGGCGTCGTACGAGGCGCAGCAGATGTACTCCGACGCCGAACAGTGGTACGGAAGAGCCTCCGATGCCGCCGCCCTCACGGGAGAGGACCTTGGAGAGGACTTCGACCTTCTCGCAGCAAGCGCTGCATACCGCGACGCTGAAACGCTTGCAGCAAGCGAGGACGTTTCGACTCTTCTGGCGGCCGCCGCAAGGTTCGAGGAATCGGCACGGGCCCACCCCGACACCGATGTCGCCCCAACCGCCCTGTTCGATGCCGGCGAAACGTACGGCAAGGCGGGCGACATTCCCAGCGCCATCAGGGTCTTCACAGACCTTGCAAACCGCTACCCTGACAATCCGCTGTCGCCGCAGGGCCTCCTCAGGGCTGCGTTCCTCGCCCGTGAGGCCGAGGACTTCATCAGGGCGGGCGAGACCTACCTCGAAGCCTACAACAGGTATCCCACTGCCGAGGGGATGGCGAGCGCGATCTACTCATCAGCCCTCAGCTATGAAGAGGGCGGCAGCACTGAACTCGCAATGAGCGTTTACCAGCGCATAATCACCGAGAGAAGCGGTTCGTCCGAGGTAATGGTCATAGCTCTGGGCAAGTACGGCGATTACCTCTACGACAGGATGGACTTCCAGGGAGCCAGGCGGATGTACGAGGACTGCATAACCACATACGACACATACAGGGAGGGACCGGCTGCGCATCCCGCGCGCGGTGCCTTCCGGATCGGCGAGATCACCAGGGTGAACTACGACGCCGTGGCCGTTGTAAGCACGGAATCCGCCACCCAGAAAACCCAGCTCAAGGTCGAGGTCGAGAACTGGTATGCGAAGTCGCTTACCTACAATGTCGACACCTGGTTCATGGCATCGTGCGCAAGGGCGGGGGAATTGTTCGAGGACTACGCCAACGCCATCGCCTTCATGGACCCGCCTGCGGGTCTCGACGAGGCGGCGGTCGACGAATTCTACAGCCAGCTCTACACGCAGATTTACGAGCCCAACATGCAGAACGCCATCAACGTTTACACGACGGCAATCCAGAAGGCTGTTTCGGCCGGTGTCACCAATGAATGGGTGGAGCGTTCCGCAAGGAACCTCGAGATGCTTTCTCCGGGCAGTGTTGCCGCACTCGGGCTTCCCGGGTATGGTCCCGCACCTGAACCCACACCCGAGCCCGTGCCGGAAACGACAGAGCAGCCGGAAGGCGGTGATTCGCAGTGAGGCTGGCAGTCATGATTATCGTATCGGCCGCCCTTTCCGTTATGGCGCAGCAGCCTCAGCCGGGCGGCGCAAGGCTTGAGGGCGGCAGGCTCATCCTCGAGGAGATCACAATCCTCGGTGAATTGAGAACCCCCCAGGCCCTGTTCCTGATGCTGAAATCCACCCCGAACCTGAGCAACGTTCTTCTCGAGAGAAGCTTCCTGGAGGACGTGGTCAGACCGATATACCCCGGGGCTTTCGCGACCGAGGCAAGTTTCATCACGGAAGGGTCCCGCGGGCAATCCCTTCCCAAGTGGGCCAGGTACGGAACCGTGGCGGTGCTTGGCGGGCTTTGCGCTTACAACTATGCTACCGATGATTCAGAGTCCGGTCTGATCTTTGGTGTAATGGCCGGAATGGACCTTATAGGTAACCTGCTCTACGACTTTATTGGTCGATAGGGCACCTTGAGAGGAGATATCCAGATGCGCCTTACCTTGTTCGCCCTTTTGCTTGCAATGGTCATGCCTGTCCAGGTACATGCCCAGGCCCCAGACTCCATCTCCGGCGACAGCCTGCAGGCGGCTGAGGGCGATTCATCCCTTGTGCCGGAAACCATGGAAGAACCGGCTGAGGTCGTTCCCGACACCATGGAGGCAGTCGCGGAAGCTGAAGAGGGCGACGAAGCCGAGCAGGATGTTAGGGGCGGATTCTTCAGCGATTTTGCCAAGTTCTTCCGCGAGGGTGGTTTCGCCATGTGGGCCATCCTTCTTTTCTTCTTCGTCGGTATCGTGATCTGTGTCGAGAGGTTCCTCTTCCTCTTCGGAACCGCCTCGATCAAGCCCGAGGCCTTCATGGCCAGAATAGCCGACCTCATCCGCAAGGGAAGCATTGAGGGCGCAATAGCCGAGACCACGCGACAGAAGGCTCCCCTTTCCAGAATCATCGAGGCCGCTCTCAGGAACTACCGCGGAACCGAGAGGGACATCCAGAACGCGGTCGACGAGATGGCGCTGGCGGAGCTCCCCAGGGTGAACTCCCGGATCAGCTACCTCGCCATGCTTGCCAACGTATCAACGATGGTCGGGCTGCTTGGAACGATCTTCGGGCTCATCGCCGCGTTCGCTGCGGTATCCGCAGCCGACCCCGAGCAGAAAAGCATCATGCTCGCCAACGGCATCTCCATGGCCATGAACACAACCGCCTTTGGTCTGATCAGCGCCATTCCGCTCCTCATCGTGCACTCCATCCTCACATCAAGAGCGGACAAGCTTGTTGATCAGATCGACAGGTACAGCGTCATGGTGATGAACATGCTTGCAGCGGCCAGGAAGGGTGACTGATGGCCAAGGCGGCGTCGGGAAGAAGCAGGCGGACCAGGCACGAATCAGAACTGGACATGCTTCCGGTGATGAACCTCTTCTGCTGCATCATTCCATTCCTGCTGCTCAGTGCGAGCTTCCTCGAGTTGACGGTCATCACCATGAGCGGCACCGAAGGCGTAACCTCCGGCGGAGCCGGCGCCACGGCCAACCTCATGCGCTCCGAGGAGGACAGGCTTCAGCCCAAGGTGATTATCACCGAGCAGGAGATGTTCATCGGAACGTCGGCGGGAACCGTGCACGTAAGCTATGCGTTCCAGGAACAGCGGGACACGAACCGTGACGGCGTTTTCGACACGCAGGTCACGAGCTTTCACTGGGACTCGCTTGCGGTCAAGCTGCAGGAGGCTCACGAACTCCTCTCCGAGAGCTATCCGCAGATCGACTTCCGCAAGATAGTCATCCTCACGGTCGAGGAAACAAGGTACGAAAACATCATCAAGGCCATTGATATCGCCTCGGTCGCCGGATTCGACCAGCCCGGCCTCCAGGTCGCTCCCTCCGCATCCGTTGCAAGCGCCATGGGGGGCAGGCGATGAGCGCTCCATCGAAAAGGCACGTGCCACTTCTCCTCGGATCGGGCAAGTCCAAGGCTGTATTGCGCGCCGGCGACAAGAAAGCTACGCTCAACCTTACATCGATGATCGACATGTTCACCATCCTGGTCGTGTTCCTTCTCATGAGC
The DNA here is from genome assembly GCA_963845085.1 of Candidatus Fermentibacterota bacterium. Lineage (GTDB taxonomy): Bacteria > Fermentibacterota > Fermentibacteria > Fermentibacterales > JCC-6 > UBA6080. Next base: position 445,477 of record CAWJQI010000005.1, on the reverse strand, counting down.
TATTCCGCGGAGGGAGCCCTTATCACTGTCAGTGACGCACTGACGCTGCCGAAGGCGCACTCCGAGCAGGGCATACAGTTGAAGCTTGAGATCCTGGTGAACAACCAGGTGATCGTGGTGGACGGCGACCCGGTTGTCTCGGTTGATTCCGGCATTCTTTCCACCGGGGGTTCAATACCGGCACTCGTCACCCGTCTGAGGGACCATATGGAATACGCGAGAACCGTCAGGGGTACCATCACCGAGGAAGAGATGAAGATCAACATCCAGGGTGACCAGGGCATTCCGGCGATTCTGCTCCAGAGGGTCATGGCAAGCTGCTCCGAGGCCGGTTTTCTCAGCCAGAACCTCGCGGTCATCAAGCTTGAAGGCACCGGTAGGGAGGAATGATGGCCCAGGCTGCTCAAGAAAGAAAGGTTCTCGCCATAGCCGTCATGCGTGACGGCAAGGTCGTGAACAAAATGCTTCCGGGTGCATCCCCCGTGAGGCTGGGTTCGGGCTACAACAACAGCATCGTGGCCGAGGCGCCCGGCATTCCCGATTCGATGGAGTTCGTCCGCCCCGGGGCGGACCGCGACACATGGGAACTCAGGCTTTCCGACAGCATGGAGGCGGTCATAACCTCCTCCGACGGTTCAAAGCTGAAGTTCAGCGACCTGAAGGGACTGGGGATATTCGCAACCGATTCCGAGGGGAACTTCGTCCTCAACCTTCGCTACGGCGACCAGGGTGCGGTGAACGCCGGTCCCTTCGTGATCCATTTCGGCTTCATCGTTCCGCCGGCCAAACCCGTTGTCGAAAAGAAACCGCTCAAGAAGAAGGAACCCGAGAAACCCGTCATCGAGGAAAAGCCCGACTCCAGAAGGCTGAAACTCACGCTCGATGGACCCGACGGCAGGCGTGACATCTGGCCCAACGCCGGCATCATGACCATCGGCGAGGCCGACTACAACACAGTATCCGTAAAGAACGCCGGCCTTCCCAGAATCCACACTCTGCTCGAACCAGTTGGCAACAGGTACACGCTCAACCTTCTCCCTGAGATCAAGGGCGGGGTGGAGGTGAAGGGAAGTGTCATTCCCTTCAGCACCCTCATCGAACGGAAGATGATCCGCCAGGAGAAGGAGGGCGCCCCCTTCGTATGGGAGTTCGACAAGACCGTTCAGGGCGTATTCTCGGTCAACGGCGTCGAAGTCTTCTTCGGATTCGCCGACCCGCCGCCGGAAGCCGTAAAACCAAAACCCGAGCCCAGGCCCGAGGTTCCGGTTGAGAGGGCGAAACCCGCAGTTTACGACTGGAACAGCTTCGCCACGCGTCCGCACGAGGAAACGGCCTTCGAAGAGGTCTCGAACGAGAACCAGAAGTTCAAGGTCATGATCGGCATCGGCCTTGCCGTGGCGCTTCTTCTTGGCGCTGTCACCGACAGGTTGATCGTGGTGGTGAAGGAATCCAAAACACAGATACTCAGAAGGGCGCCAAGCGCCAGGGTTGCCTCACTCGCCCAGACACCGCCCCCCACCGATGAGATAGGGGTCGGCGAGGAGGTCGTGAGCGACATGCCGTCAACCGAAGTCGCAAGCACCGGTGGCGGAGGCGCTGCCGAAGGTCCCTCCGGGCCCGTTGGTGCAGCCGCGGGTGCATCTGCCGCCGAGGATGTGCTTCAGAGCATAGGATTCGCCGCCTATGGAACAGGTGCTGCCGGAGGGGGAGCCGGATTCATCGGTGACCTTCAGAGTGCGGCATCGAGCGGCATGGGCCTTGCGTCGGGAACTTCGGGGCAGGCTCTCGTGGCCGGCGCAGGCGGCGGCGGATCAGGCGGCATCACCGGGCTGGTCGGTTCCGGGGGTGGAGTTGCATCCAGCGCTGAGACCGTCAGTTCGAGCCAGATGCAGGCCGTGCATCAGGCAGCGCAGGTCACCTTCACGGCAAGTGCTTCGGGAGAGGCCATCGATCTCGGTTACAGGAACATGTCCGAGATCAGACAACGGCTCAACGTGATGAAGATGCGCATCCAGACTGCCTACGAAAGCCTTCTCAGAAGCGACCCGAGCGCTGGCGGGCGCATCAGCATCAGCTTCGCCATCACACCGGGCGGTTCGGTCACCAGTGTTTCGGTGAGTTGCCCCGGATCACTCTCGAGCCTGCAGGCCACGGTCACCAGTGCGGTGAACAGCATGAACTTCGGCCCGGCTCCGGAGCAGACGTCCAACCTGCCGGTCACCGTGCCGGTCAACCTGGTACCTCCCCAATAATCACTTCAGTTGATCCGGGCGGCCTGGCCGCCCGGATCTTCCCATTTGCAACCGTGAACCCTGGAAGGTCTGGCATGTCCGCTGTCCCTCTTTCGCCCCCGGGCTTCAAGGCTGCGCGGAACCGGACAAAAGGCTTCTCCGTTCCTGCGCCACCCTTTCCACTGCCACCCGGGTAGGAAGTCCCCGCCATCATGGATCAGAAAAACACGGCCTATCTGGCCGACCGGAATGTCGGGTGGCCGCTTCTTGGCGCAAGCCTGGCCGCAACGACAATTGGCGGAACCTCCACCGTTGTTCTTACAACATTCATAATGACACACGGCCTGTCGGGGCTTTGGCTTGACCTGCCCCTGGGCCTTTCCCTCCTCGTGTCGGGTTTCTTTCTCGCGGGGCGTGTCAGGGCGACAGGCGCCCTTTCCATCGCGGGCATTGCCCGGCAAAAATATGGAAGCACCTTCGGAACGATAATTGCCGTGCTGGTCCTTCTTGCCGAGTTCGCCTGGTTCGCCCTGCTCACACTTGCCGGCGCCACCCTGGTCCGGGAATGACAGGCCTTTCCCAGACGCATTCAACCATCGCCATGGCGGCTGCCTTCTCGATCTACACGGTGCTGGGAGGGCAGAAGGCCGTTATCAGAACGGATCTGTACCAGCTTGTGATGATCATGCTGTTCGGCCTCGGTATTCCCGCTGCCATTGTCGCATTCCGGGGGATAGACCCCGGACCGGGAATGCTTTCATTCCCGACCGGACCTGGAATGGGGGGAAGGGCTGTTATAGGCCTTTTTCTGATGATGGGGCTTCCCGGTCTTGTCGGCGGCGACGTTTACGGAAGGCTTCTATCCGCCAGAACTCCCCGTGACGCCGCAAAGGCATCCGTAATGGCCGGGATCATCAAGCTTGCGGCGGCCGCCTGTGTTGCGGTCATCGCCCTCGGCGGGCGGGGCGGCCTCGACGAGACGCTTCGCCTCGTTCTTCCCGCCGCCCTTTACTACCCGGCCGCATTCGGAATTCTCATGGCTGTCATGTCCAGCGCTGACAGCGTTCTCATAACCGGGGCGACCGTGCTTCATGCCGACCTTCTCCCCGGGCTCGGGGTTTCGCCGAAGGTCGTTGTTGCATTTGTGGCAGTCACGGGAACGGTTCTCGCACTGGCCGCCGGAAACGTTGTGGCCGTCATGCAGTGGTCCTACTCGGTGTTCAGCGCCGGTGCTCCGCTGCCCCTTCTTGCGGCATTGCTTCTGAAGAGACCTCCGCGCCCGTGGGCGGCGAACTCATCTGTCATCATCGGCGGGGGGACTGCGGTGCTGCTGAAGCTCGCAAACAACCCCGACGCTTTTCTTATGGGACTTATGGCGTCAATGGCCGTACTTGCGGCCGGAATGTTGTTGAACCGTGATGGGAGACCGGAATGAAGGCATTGTTACTTGCGGCTTTTCTCCTGCTCGGGGCCTGTTCAAGCGAAGAAGCCCCCTCGCAGGCCGATGTGGCAGGGGTTTGGGAGGGGGGGCTCACCGTTGCCGGAACCACACTGGGCATAACCGTGCGGCTTTCGGGAGCGGACAGCACCTTTACAGGAAACATCGACATCCCGATGCAGAACGCCAGGGGGCTTGAACTTGTCGACATCAGAGTGGTGCGCGACAGCGTGTTCTTCTCGCTGCCCTCCGACATCGGAAGAGCGGACTTTGCAGGCGTCGTCAGCGCTGACAGCATGGGGGGCGACTTCATTCAGGAGGGCTACACGGGCACTTTCACCCTCTGTCGCACATCGGTTGAACTTCCGCAGGAGGTGGCTATCGGCGAGGAGGTTTCGATCACAGGTGATGGCTGCGTGATCGCGGGAACCCTTGAGCTTCCTGAGGGCGAGGCCCCGTATCCCTGTGTGATACTTCTTTCCGGCAGCGGCCCGCAGGACAGGGATGAATATGTCATGGGCTTCGCGGTGTTTGCAGTTCTCAGCAGGCACCTCACAGATGCGGGGCTTGCCGTTCTCCGCTGCGATGACCGCGGGGTCGGCGGTTCCACCGGGGACATGGAGTCGTTCAGCGATTCGGTGCTGGTCTATGAGGCGGGGCTCATGCTGGATCACATGCGTCTCGACAGCCGGATCGATCAGACAAGAATAGGGTTGCTGGGCCACAGCGAGGGATCCAGCACCGCATTCTCACTTGCAGCGCAACGTCCAAGTGATGTTGCCTTCGTGGTGAGCATGGCGGGACCCGCCCTCGACGGTTACAGCACCATTCTTGCACAGCAGGCAGCCATTCTGACGGCCCAGGGCTTCCCTCCGGAGGAGGTCTCGCGGAGGCAGGCCGTACAGACAACGATCATGGATGCCGTCATTGCGGGGGAAGACGAAACGGTGCTTGCAGCAATTCTTGAGGATCAGTTCCGCTCCGAAATGGAAGGGCTGTCCGAAGAGGAACTCTCCATGATGGGCGATGTCGAGGGACAGATCGAAATGGCCGTGCAGCAGGCCGTATCCCAGGTGACGTCTCCCTGGTTCAGGAGGTTCCTCGTTCACGACCCTGCGGATGACATCTCGGCGGTCGAATGCCCTGTGCTCGTTTTGTACGGGGGAAATGACATACAGGTCCTGCCTTCGCTGAACAGCCCGGTGATGGAGGCCGCCCTTGCAAGCAATCCCGACCACCTGATCCTTCAGATGGAGGGCGCGAACCATCTTTTCCAGAACTCGGTGACAGGTGCGGTGGAGGAATACGCCACCCTTGAGCCTGTGTTCATCGAGGGCTTCGTGGAAGCGTTGACAGCCTGGATCAGGGAGAGGGTTTTCTAGAAGGACCTCCCCAGATAGGTGTACCACTGCCGGGAGTTCGTAAGCATAAAACCCGCCTGGTCAAGAAGGTTGTCATCGCCGCCTTCAATATAGGCAGCGCACAGCTGGCCTGCAGGATGGCCCTTGAGCCCTTCGGGCAGCCCGTCGAACTCCCTCCGGCTCCCGTGCGCCAGGGCAAATAAAGCAAGGGCAAGGGAGGTCCAGTCCTCCCTCGTCAGTCCCAGCCTGCTCCAGGCCGGGTCAATGTGCCCCGAGGTCACCGATCACCTCCCTGATCTCGATTGCCGTGCCGGAGTTTCCCGAAGAATCGAGCAGTTCGGCAAGGTCTTCCAGAGATGCCAGGAAGGTTTCCAGGCTGAATGGAAGCCCCTCGGGGAAACCCCTCCGCACCTCCTGGAGCAGGGGTTCACCCGCAAGGTTGAAGCCGGCATCGAAAACATCCTCGAGCCATTCCACTGCTTCTTCGGTTGTTGCTCCGGCATCGATCAAAGCCTTCGCCTCGGATACTCCGGATACCAGAAGAACAACGCACATGGAACGGGACAAGGGGTTCGACCCCGGGTAGAACACGGACCATGCCGTTTCAAGAACACCCCTGTTGTCGCCTTCGGCAAGATCGTAGAGCATCGTGTCGAGAAGCTCCTGGTAACGGTCATGGTGTTCGCAGGAAACAAGCAGGAGGGAGTCGCCCTCAGCAATGAGGTAGTCGGCACGGAAGTAGTTGGCCGTAAAGGGGTACTGCGACATGACAGTGAGAATTCCCGTTTCGGGGTCGAACGAGGCATCGGTCTTCGGAGGGTTCAGGATGCCCGGAAACACCGCGTACCCTGTGATAAGGCCCGAGTTGCCGCAAAGGGCCACAAGCGGGGCGGTCGACTGGAAATCGAGGAATACGAGGAACACCGGGTCCTGCCCGACTGGGAAGCCCCTCACCTCAACTGCGTCCGGACATTCCTGGAGTGCCAGGAACAGTGCCAGCAGAATCATGTTGAGTCGGCCTTCCATCCTCCGGGGACCCGCAGGGCAAGAAGCCGGCTTCTGAGTTCCTTCGCCGCCTGATCGGCCTGGGCATAGATCTCAGGCGCCTTGTGGAACTCGAGCAGGTCTACGTTCATTATCTGCGGCTCGATGTATATGTCAGGGGGCCGTTTGCTCAGCTTTTCGGCAATGATGCTTCGCTGCATGATGTTGAAGGTTTCAAGGACAGCCCTGACCGCGTTCGGGGAGCTGCGCCTTCCCCCCTGCCCGATCCTCCCCATGACATTCACCGCGACGATGAAATCGCAGCCGGAGAGAATGTCGTGCGGCAGGGGATTTACGCAGCCGCCGTCTATGAATGTTCCGCCGTTCATGTGGACGGGCGAGAACACCCCGGGCAGCCCCATGCTCGCCTTGATGGCCATGAGCAGGTCGCCGCTTTCAAAAACAACCTGCGACGAATTCCAGAAATCCGTGGCAACGACCTTCAGCGGGATCGACAGCTGCTCAAAAGTGGAAGTCTCGATCTGGCGGTAGAGGAACTCGACGAACGCGTCGCCCCTGAACAGGGCGTTCCCCAGAAAATCGATGTCGAGCAGTTTGATCCAGGAGAGGGCATCCTTCTTCGAAAGCACCTCCCTGAGCGAATCCCCGTCAGTGATCAGCATTCGTCCGGAACGCTCCCGCATTGTCGAACCGCTGACCCCGGAAGCATAGATTGCACCTATTATGGCTCCTATGCTCGTTCCGGCGATGCAGTGCGGGCGGATCCCGAGTTCGTCCAGCACCTGAAGCATGGGGATGTGGGCAAGCCCCCTGGCCCCTCCGCCGCCGAGTGCCAGCCCTATTTTCACCGCAACGCCTCCACTGCTTTCACGGGAAACCGCACCGAAAAACAACAACATCGGTCACGGGGTCCTGCGGAGGTCCCGTGCCTACCGGGGAGCACGACATTCCCGCAGCCTCGGCAACCGAGAAAAGAAGGCCGATGCTCTCCCTTCTGACAACGACAAGGGGCGAAAGGCGACCGAAGGTGAGCAGGGCTGAATACAGGTCATGGGTTGTGGAAGCGTGAAGGACGGGGGTGCCGTCAGTCATCAGGGGAGCGAGTTCCTGCGGTTGTTCCCATGAGGTAGTGATCACCGGACCACCCGCCCGTTCAATCACGTCCAGCAGTTCGGCCCCCCGGATCCGCCGCGCCGCAAGAAGCGAAAGGGATGTCACCGTTACAAGGATCCCGGTGACGATGACACAGCGAACCAGCCCCCGTGGCACACCAGGCCTTGGTGAAAGGCTTAAGAGCAAACAGAACAGCATGCCGTGCCTGAACCCCCATGCCACATCCTCTGCATGCATGGGACTCATGAAAAGAAGCATGACCGTCGCAAGGGCGGCGGCCGCCCCGAGCAGCCTGCCCGACGGCCTTGAAATCCAGAGCAGGGGAAAGGCCAGAAGCGGATTCTGAACATCCATGGTGTCTGTTGAGCGGAGCCCCCTGATGAACAGGGCGGCGAGCGGGATGATAGTGAGAAGCATTCCCGCGATGGCTGCTGCGTTTCCCGAAGGCCTGCCGTTCATCGCCCACGAGTAGCCCCAGAGACCAAGCAGCACCAAACCCAGCACCAGCCCCTCGATCCCGAAGCCCGGCATGGCGTTGACGAAGGCTCTCCTTATGAGGGAGAACCTTGCTTCGAGCCATGTGCCTGTTGTGCCGTAAATGTCGCTCTGCGTTCCGCTGGATGCCAGATGGGTGCCAAGCCAGGATCCTGTGAGCAGTTTCTGAACCGCGAGAAACAGGGCTGCGGACAGGATGGCTGCGGACAGGATCCTTCCGAAGGAAGGTCTCCCTTCGGTTTGAAGGAGAAGCAGGGGAAACGCGAAAAGCATCTCAATCCTCATCGAGACGGCCAGGGTTGCTGCGATGAATGCCGGGATGACACGGTTGCCCCTCAGAAGGAGCAGGCTCGCCATGGCAAGAAGGAGCGCAAGGCTGTGTGAGAAGAACGTGAGGCTGTAGAAGGGGATTGGAGTGGCAAGGAAAGCCAGGAGCAGCCCCGTCCGGCGTGCGATTCCCCTGGTGTGCAGCATGCCCGCCAGAACGAGGGCAAGTGCCAGCCCGCCCGCAATGGGAGGGAGAAGGATGCCGCGCTGCCCGAAGATTCCATAGAAGGGCGCCGTGATCAGAGCAAGTATGGGGGTGTACTGGCTGTAAAGGTTTCCATCCCTCATGAAGCCGTACTGTGCAGGCAAGGGGCGGAGCCTTTCAAGGAGGGCCGCATCAGAAATCAGCTCGCGGCCCGGGTAGGGCAGCGCCGGGGGAAGTGCTGCTTCGTCAAGGGTGAGGGCGTGTGTCTGAAGGAAGCGGTTCGCCTCGTCCATGCACCAGAAGGAGCGTGCTGGAAGTGCCAGCATGAAGACGGCAAGGAAAGCCGCAAGGGCGACGGGAAGAGCGATTCTCCCTGCCTTCATCGCGGCTTGTCAGCCGTTTCGGGCCCTGATCATGACAAGCATCATCTTGAAGGCTTCCAACGCTTTGAGGGCATGGGGCGCTAGAGCCGGCATGAGGATCATCTCGCCCGCCGAGAGGTCATGCGGCACCCCGCTGATCGTTATGCGCGCTCTGCCCTCGATGATTATCACAAGGGCATCGAAGGGGGCGGTATGCTCGCTGAGGCCCTGCCCTGCGTCGAAGCCGAAAACCGTTACCGTGCCTGCGCTGCTGTCGATTATGGTTCTGCTTACAACGCTCCCGGGCGGGCAGGAAACGAGCCCGGCGAGAGATGTGGGTTTTGAATGCTCCATGTCCTTATCCTTCCCGATCAGATGCCGTTTCTGAAGCGGTCGAGCTGTCCCTGCAGGTAGGAGTTTCCGGGGTCGATCCCAAGCGCCCTGGTTTCCCATTCGGCAGCTTCCTCTGCCCTTCCAAGCCTGAAGAGGACCTCGGCGACAGTGTCCATGATGTTGCTGTCCTCCGGCTCGGCGGTGCTCGCCTCGAGTGCAAGCGTGAGCGCCCGTTCAAGCTCCAGATCGGCCACCGCCATCGACCATGCAACGGAATTCTTCATCCAGGCCTCGTCGTAGTCCTGGGTCGCCATTCTGGAAAGAACGGCTTCGGCCCGTTCCCCGGTGTACATCTCGAGCATGTTGAGGGGCTCCCACCAGCGGAAGTAAAGCCGTCTAAGTTCTGTGACGGCCTCGGGGTTGTCGGAGACCTGAATGTCTACGAGGATGTCGGTGTTGCCATCGTGGCCGCCGTTCTCCCTTACGACGAGGATCGCCGCGGACTGTCTGCCCCTGCTGTCGCCGCCCGCGTCCTCGCCCGCCTTCAACGCCTCGAGAAGCCTGAATGCGAGGATTTCGCCCTCGCTTTCAAGGAACGCCCGCTCCATCTCGGAAACAACCTCCGGCCCCGTCAGGATGTTCCCCTGGATGGCGTATCCGGGGCCGGTCACTCCCCCCGACCAGGCCATGGTTCCTGCTCCGGTGAACGACGCCGAGTTTCCACGGGAATCGACAACTCCGATCTGCCTCTGGTCGTACAGCGAATCGGAGCCGACAAGGGCCGCAATAACGTCTTCGGCGGCCATGCCCTCAGCAAGAAGACGAAGCCCCGCGGGGCCGTAACCCAGGTTCGCCCAAGCCTGGGTGGCGACCGCTCCGGCCCCGGCCTCGGCCCAGGGCACCATCTGCCCAACGAAAGGCACCTTCGATGCGACAGCTATTCCCCACTCGCCCGAGTCACGGTCGTATCCGACTATGGAAAACGTGGAAAGCAGTGCAAGAAGAATTACAGCCATATCTCCACCCCTCAATTCACCAGTAAAAGGCTGCCGGCCATCACTGCCATGCCGGCCACAAGGCCGATGATGCAGAGATGGTGCTCGCCGTGTTCCTCCGCGGTTGGAAGAAGCTCGTCGAGGCTTACGTAGACCATGATCCCCGCAACCCCGGCAAGCATCCAGCCGATGATCCCCCCGGAGAAGAGGGTCCGGAGGAAGAAGAAGCTTATCAGGGCGCCGATCGGTTCGGAAAGACCCGAAAGGAATGACCAGCGGAAAGCCTTCATCCTGCTGCCCGTGGCGCAGTAGATGGGCGCCGAGACTGCCACCCCTTCGGGAATGTTGTGTATGGCGATGGCCAGGGCTATTGCAACACCCAGCCTCGGTTCCTGCAGGGCCACGGCAAAAGTGGCTATGCCCTCGGGGAAGTTGTGAACGGCTATCGCGAGTGCGCTGAACATGCCCAGCCGGTGCAGGTTCTTGCCGCAGATGCTGTTGTGAACCTCGTGCGGATTCTCGAACTTCGGAACCATCAGGTCAATTCCGGCCATCAGAACAATGCCGATAAAGAAACCGGACACCATCCGAAGGTTCGCCGCCCCGGCGGCAAAGCCAGCGGCCGTGAAGAGGTCACGGGATCCCGGAAGAATCTCCATGAAAGAGACATAGATCATAACCCCGGCACTGAAACCGAGGGCAGTTGCAAGGAACCTGGCGCTGGTGTGCCTGGAAAGGAATGAGATCAGGCTGCCGATGCCGGTGGCCAGCCCTGCGAAACTCACCATGCCGAAAGCAGGCCAGAAATTGGTCATGTCCATTGCGATCTCCGTGGTTGTGCCTGATGTAACATACAAAATAACCCGGGGCCGGATGGCCCCGGGTTCCCTTTTGGGAAGGGTTCTAGTACATGTCTCCCATGCCGCCGCCGCCGCCGCCCGGCATCGGCTTCTCGGGCTCGGGGATCTCAACGACGATCGCCTCGGTCGTGATGAGGAGGCCGGCGATGCTTGCCGCGTTCTGAAGTGCCGTGCGTGTGACCTTCGTGGGGTCGACGATGCCGGCCTTGAACATGTCCACGTATTCACCGGTGGACACATCGATGCCCCAGGAGGAGTCCATGCTCCTCACCTTCTCGACGACGATGGCGCCCTCCATGCCGGCGTTGAACACCAGCTGGCGGACGGGTTCGGAAAGCGTTCTGCGGATGATCTCGGCGCCGACCTTTTCGTCGCCCTCGAGGCTCAGCAGTCTGACTGCCTCTTCGCAGCGGATCAGCGAGGTTCCTCCGCCGGGGATGATGCCCTCTTCGACTGCCGCCCTGGTGGCGTGAAGTGCGTCCTCGACCCTGGCCTTCTTCTCCTTCATCTCGGTCTCGGTGGCAGCGCCGACGTTGATTCTGGCGACTCCGCCGGCAAGCTTCGCAAGCCTCTCCTGAAGCTTCTCACGGTCGTAGTCGCTCGTGGTGTCTTCGATCTGCTTGCGAATCTGCTTGATCCTGCCCTGGATGGCATCGGTGGTGCCGCTGCCCTCGATGATCGTGGTGTTGTCTTTGTCGATCTTCACAAGGCCGCAGGTGCCAAGGTCGCTGAGGGTTATGTTCTCAAGCTTGATCCCGAGGTCTTCGGTGATGGAACGACCGCCGGTGAGAACTGCGATGTCGTCAAGCATTGCCTTGCGGCGATCGCCGTAGCCCGGAGCCTTTACGGCGGCAACCTGGAGCATTCCCCTGACCTTGTTCACAACAAGGGTGGCGAGCGCTTCACCCTCGACATCTTCGGCGATGATGAGGAGCGGCCGGCCCATCTGGGCGATCTTCTCAAGAACGGGAAGAAGGTCTTTCACGTTGGATATCTTCTTCTCGTGGATGAGGATGTAGGGCTTGTCAAGAGCGACTTCCATCGCCTCGGCATCGGTCACGAAGTAGGGGCTGAGGTAACCGCGGTCGAACTGCATGCCTTCCACCACATCGAGCGTGGTGTCCATGCTTTTCGCTTCCTCGACGCTGATCGTGCCGTCCTTGCCGACCTTTTCCATGGCGTCGGCGATGATCTTGCCGATCTCTTCGTCGTTGTTTGCGCTGATGGCGGCGACCTGACGGATCTCTTCCTTGCCCTTGACGTCTTCGCTGAGCTCCTTGAGCCTCTTTATGACGGCCTCGACCGCCTTGTCGATGCCCCTCTTGAGAGCCATGGGATTGGCGCCAGCGGTGACGTTCTTGAGACCCTCGCGGTAGATGCACTCGGCGAGAAGGGTGGCCGTGGTCGTGCCGTCGCCGGCGATGTCGCTCGTCTTCGAGGCGACCTCACGAATAAGCTGGGCGCCGATGTTTTCGAACCTGTTGGGAAGCTCGATCTCCTTGGCGACAGTTACGCCGTCCTTGGTGATCGTGGGGCTGCCCCATTTCTTCTCGAGGACCACATTGCGGCCCTTCGGGCCAAGGGTTACCTTGACCGCCCTTGAAAGCTGTTCGACGCCTGCAAGAATTGACTGCCTGGCGTCCTGGTCGAACTTGAGTTCCTTCCCTGCCATTTTTATCTCTCTCCCTGTGTTACTTGTCGAGAACGGCCAGGATGTCTTCTTCCCGGACGATAACGAACTCTTCACCGTCGATCTTCACCTCGGTGCCGGAATACTTGCCGATGAGGATCCTGTCGTTCACCTTTACCACCGGGGCGATGAACTCGCCGGAATCGTTGCGCTTGCCGGCGCCGATGGCCTTAACGGTGCCCTCGAGGGGTTTCTCCTTGGCGGTGTCGGGAAGAACTATTCCACCCCTTACCGTTTCAAGCGGCTCTTCCCTGAGGACGAGTATCCTGTCGAAGAGCGGACGTACCTTCACTCCTGCCATCTTGCATTCTCCTTTCGCGGAATGTGAAGTTCATCAATTACCCGCGGAGCGCACGCCCCGCTGCTTTGTGCAACCATATAAGCAATGAAGATGCCACTCGTTTCCGGGGCATCTTTTTTCCTCATAACTCCATGAATGGCAACGGTAACACCGGGCAGACATCATTGCAGGGGTTCTCCCGGAGGGGGAGTCCACCCCGCCCCGTGTCACTTTGACGCAGGATTGGTTTCCGGGTGTTCCTGTATATTTCCCGTGAATCTTCTGAACCCAACGAGCCTGGAGGCTTTTATGAATTGTCCGGTTGTAGTGAGCGATGCGGGGGCCGATCTCGAGGGTGTGGCCCGGGTAGCGGAAGGGGCCGCCATCGAGCTTTCTGCGGAAGCCCTCGAAGCCCTTTCAAGGGGCAGGGCAGCAGTCGAGGCCCTTCTTGGATCGGGCAGGGCCATCTATGGCGTCAATACGGGTTTCGGGAGACTCGCCACGACGGTGGTGGAGGGGGACGAGCTGTCCGACCTGCAGCGGAACCTTCTGCTTAGCCACTCCTGTGGCACCGGACCGCTGCTTTCCAGGGAGCACGTGAGGGTCATGATCTACCTCAGGGTTGCATCACTGGCCAGGGGCAGAAGCGGCATCAGGCCCTGTGTTGTAGAAAACCTTGTAAGGCTTTCGAACAGCGGTCTTTACCCTGCGGTTCCCTGCCAGGGTTCACTCGGGGCTTCTGGCGACCTGGCCCCCCTGGCCCACATGTGCCTTCCACTGATAGGCGAAGGTGAGTGTATTTCGGAATCGGGCGAGGTTGTAACCGGGGCCGAGGCGCTCGGGCTTGCCGGGATCCAACCCCTCACACTTGCCGCAAAGGAAGGGCTGGCGCTTATCAACGGCACCCAGTACATGACAGCCACTCTCTCGCTTGCCCTGCTCGAGGCGAGGTCGCTGATGAATGCCGCGGATTCCGCGGCGGCGCTCACACTCGAGGCCCTTCTCGGGACCGATGCGGCCGTTGAACCCGAACTGCTCGGACTGAGGCCCCACCCCGGCGCCCTTGAGTCGGCGCGGCGCATCCGGGCCGGCCTCGATGGCTCGCAGATACTGGAGAGCCACAGGAACTGCGAAAAAGTGCAGGACGCCTATTCCCTCAGGTGTTCACCCCAGGTGCACGGCGCCTGCCGTGACGCGCTGGACTACGTCGAGTCTATCGTCGGGATAGAACTGCGGTCCGTGACCGACAACCCGCTGCTCATGAGCGACGGCAGGATGGTCAGCGGGGGCAACTTTCACGGGCAGCCCCTTGCGATGGCTGCCGATCACCTGAAAACAGCGGTCGCAGTGCTTGGAAACATTTCCGAAAGGCGGACCGAGCGGCTCCTGAATCCCGACCTCTCCGGACTGCCTGCATTCCTCGCCCGGGAGCCGGGGATGAACTCCGGGCTCATGATTGCGCAGTACACCGCTGCATCCCTTGTCAGTGAGAACAAGACCCTTGCGCATCCCTCGTGCGTTGACAGCATTCCCGTCAGCGGCAACCAGGAGGATCACGTCTCGATGGGCGCCACGGCGGCACGTCATGCAGCCTCCATGGTAAGGAATTCCGTTTTCATCCTTGCCACGGAACTGGTCTGTGCAGTCCAGGCCCACAGATTCCTGTCAAGGGGGACGATGGGCTCGGGTAACCGGAAAACCGCGGGGATCATCGACATCGTGTTCGAACCCATGGATTCTGATCGCAGGTTCGTATCGGACATCGAAGCTGTTGCGGAACTTATCAGGCAGGGGTGCCTGGGCTAGCCTTCGTAGAGCCCGGAGTCCCTTTTCGGCGACGCACCGGCGTAACCCCCGGGTTCACCGTCATCCCCGAACCCCATGCCTTCAAGCTCCTGTTCGATCTTCTCCGGATCCTCACCGGATTCCAGACGGCTCAGTGCATGCGAAAGCTCGGGTCCGAGTTCCTCGCCCATCTGGTCAGCCATCTTCCTCACCGCCCTTGCCATGGCACGGGGGTCGTTTTCGTCCAGTCCGGCGAGATCCCCTGCCATGTCACCCGTGGCTGCGCTTTCGGAGCCCGAACCCGGCGTGCTGAAACAGCTCATGACCCGTTCAAGGCTGCCTGCTCCGCATTTTGGGCAGACCGGCGAGGTTTCTGCCGTGACCCGTCTGATCAGAAACTGGTAGATGGTGTTGCAGGTACCGCAGTAGTACTCGTATATGGGCATGCTCTCTCCTCCAGTGTACGCGATGATACGAAAACTCCGCTTCCCATGGGAAGGCCGGTGGCATGTGCCACGACCGGGCACTTCACGACGAAGGAATGGAATATCCTCTCATCACCGGAACCCCACAGCCCCTCGAGGTTTCCCTGACCTTTGGCAAGAACGAGGTCGCAGCCGCTGAACACCTCCTGCGCCTCCGGTCCGAGCAGCCCGGCAACGATCGAGGGCACATCGCTTCCGCTGTCAATGACATGCGCAAGGGTGTCGAGCCCGGCCATCCCGGCATCCGCCGCCGTTGCATCGTTCATTACCGGGAGCGGTCTGACCATGTAGAAAACATCCCCCGGGAAGCCCGCTATCTCGAGGAAAAGCCTGTCGAGAACGGTCTCTCCGGCGTTGTCGCCGAGGACAAGGAGTGAGTGCGCTTTGGAAAGAGCGCGCACGAACCGGGCCCGTTCGTCCAGGGCGAGGGGGTTGCTGAACAGCTCGAAAAGTTCCTCAGGAGCCGGGATCCGGTTTCCCTGCGCCGAATCGACAAGGTTGCACCAGGTTGCGGCGGAAAGAGCGCCGGAGAGGGGGTCAGCAGTTGCAAGGAGGGCATCCCGCAGCACGGGAAGCCGTTCCAGAAGGCATAGAGTAAAAAAGCGCTTCTCCCCGCGAAAGATGTCGGGAATCCCCGACAACCGCCTCAGCTCCCTCCAGGCGGCAGCTCCGGCAAGCGGGGGAGTCCAGCCCAGTGCGAGCTTCGAGTCAATGTCATCGAGACAGGCGTCCATCGAACCGGCAGGAAGCCCGGCCCTGGCCGTGAAGCCTTCGAAGCCTTTTCTGAAACACCTTCCGCAGGCTTCAGCGTCGGGGCGAAGACCCGGCAATTCCTGATTCCCTGATGAACATGCGATGGATCCTGTCGTCATTGGTGAGTTCGGGGTGGAAACTGCTGAGCCAGACATTTCCCTGTCTGATCAGAACCGCACCCTCGCTGACAGCTCCGAGAACCTTTGCGCAGGCATTGAGGGGATGGAGAAGGGGGGCCCTGATGAAAACCCCGGGGAAGGGGGTTTCGAGACCGGTTATGACGAGCTCCTCCGTGAAACTTGCGACCTGCCTGCCGAAGCTGTTCCTCTCCGCTCTTACATCAGCCGCCTGAAGGCTTTTCTGGTCAACACTGTGTTCGCGTTCCGTCACTTCCCGGGCGAGAAGCACAGCTCCCGCACAGGTTCCCAGAACAGGAAGCCCATCGCGGATCGCCTGCCTGAGGGTGTCGAACAGCCCCCATCTTGAAAGGAGAAGTACGAGCGCCGTTGACTCGCCTCCGGGGAGGATCAGTGCATCAAGGCTTCCGAGCGGCCCGGGGTCGCGAACACACACCACGCGGTGCCCCAGGGAGGCAAGCATTGAGCAGTGCTCGGAAACTCCGCCCTGGAGGGCGACCACACCGATGACTGCCATCACCAGCCCCGGTGGGCCAGACGATCCTCTTCCGGAAGGGTGCTGACATTGATGCCGACCATCGCCTCGCCAAGCCCCCTTGATACCTCGGCGATGATCCCGGGCTGGTCGAAGCGGCTGACGGCCTCAACGATGGCCCTCGCCCGTTTCTCGGGATTGCCGCTTTTGAAGATCCCGCTGCCCACGAACACCCCGTCCATGCCGAGCTGCATCATCAGGGCCGCATCGGCGGGCGTGGCTATGCCTCCCGCCGCGAAGTTGACCACCGGGAGGGAGCCGTTGTCGTGCACGTACCTTATGAGGTCGTACGGAGCGCCCATCAGCTTGGCCTCGGCCATGAGTTCGGAAACGGGCATGGATGCGATGCGCCTGATGTCGCCGAGAACCTGTCTGGCATGCCTGACCGCCTCGACGACGTTGCCGGTGCCGGCTTCGCCCTTGGTCCTGATCATGGCAGCGCCCTCGCCGATCCTTCTGAGCGCCTCTCCGAGGTTCACTGCGCCGCAGACGAATGGGATCCTGAATGAATGCTTGTCGACATGGTTCTTTTCGTCGGCGGGAGTGAGAACCTCGGACTCGTCCACAAAATCGATTTCGAGAGCCTCGAGGACCTGCGCCTCAACGAAATGCCCGATGCGGCACTTGGCCATGACGGGGATGGTAACGGCCTTTTGAATCGCCGTGATCACATCGGGGTCGGACATTCTCGCCACGCCGCCCTGTGCGCGGATGTCTGCGGGGACGCGCTCGAGAGCCATTACCGCAACCGCGCCGGCACTCTGGGCGATCACGGCCTGCTCGGCGGTGACAACATCCATTATCACACCGCCCTTGAGCATCCTGGCATGCCCCGCCTTGACTTCCCAACCCCCCTCGTCTCTCTTGAAGCTCATTTCCCGTTCCTTACTACTGTAATGATTGCAGGTAGGCAAATTCCCTGTCCTGCAGCAGGTTGAGCCTATCAATAAGCCCATCGCCACAGGCGTTCCATTGTTCAACCGAGGCCCCGTTACCCAGAGCGAGCGCTCTCCTGTACCATTCGGCACAGGCTGCTGCGGCTTTCAGACACCCCGGGTATGCTGTGCCTTCAGCGGCTGCCAGCCTTATGGCTGCATCCGCCCTGACCAGTGCACACGTCATGATGAACATCCCGCCGAATTCGGCGCAATGCGGGCTCGCAGGGGATCCCATTACCCATCCGTCGAGAAGGGATGCCACCTGGCGGCTCATTCCCTCGAAACCAACGGGGGCGCCCAACAGCATGACCACAGCCAGAATCAGTGTCATGGCGGAAATATAGAAGGCAGCCCGCGTCATTTCAATCCCGCCCTTTCCAATCGCCGGCTGTTTTGGCATAATCAAACGAATGCGGCTTGCGGAAGGAGCTCGATTTGAAGTTTTCCTGGTGCGTGCTCTTGATTGTGTCGGCATGCCTGGCCGATCCGTACGCCGACCTTCTTGCGAGGGGAATTCCCGTTCGGTCCGCCGGTATTGTCGACGAAACGTTCATCGTTGAAATCTCGGGAAGCCTTTCGAGGGGCGACAGCCTTCTCAAGCATTACGGCGGCAGCTTCTTCCTTCTGCTTGACAGCATTGCGGGCGGCTGGCCGCTTTTGGGCCTCGAGGTACGCATTCCGGGGTCATCGCTTGTGCTCTTCCGCGAAGACGTGTTCGAAGCCCTGAGCCTGATGGACCGCGGCGCCGGTGAGGATGTGATCGCCTCATGGGTTCTCGAACACACATGGGTGGTTCACGCCGACCAGCAGGAAGAGCCCTAGACCCCGCCCTTGCCCAGCAGTATCACCGGGACCGTCTTCATCAGCAGCCTGAAATCAAGGCTGTAGGACATGTCGATCGTATACAGAAAATCAAGGAACTGCGCGTGGTCGAAGGGCAGCCTGCTCCTGCCGTACACCTGCCAGATCCCGGTGAGACCCGGCTTCACCGTGAACCGTCTTTTCTGCCAGCTCTTGTAGAATTCCAGCTCGTACGGGATGCACGGTCTGGGGCCGACTATGGTCATCTCGCCCCTCAGCACGTTGAACAGCTGAGGGAACTCGTCGATCGATGTTTTTCTGATGAGCCTTCCCACATTCGTGATGCGGTTTTTCTGGTCAAGCTTGAAGGTTTCGGGCTTGCCTGAGCTGAAGCCCCGGGCGTACTTCGCAAAATACTCCTTGTGCTCCCGCGAGTTGGCATCCGATGCGTCGCTTGTCATTGAACGGAACTTCAGAAACTGGAATTCGCGGGAGCAGAGCCCGACCCTCGTTTGCCGAAAAAAGACGGGGCCCGGGCTGGAAAGCCTGACGAGAAGAGCGGCTGCCGCAAGAAGCGGCGAGAGGAAGATTATTCCGGCGGAACTCAGCAGGATGTCGACAATTCGCGCTGTGAGGTCGTTCTTGGTGCTTCTTGCCTGTTTCAGGAAACTGACCGCCCCATAGTCCTCGAGGCTCAGCCAGGGATCGAAGTAGCCGAGGTTCAGGATGTGCTCGGAGAAGATCACGAACGGAACCCCCGCATCATGGAGCAGTATCGAGGTCTCGGCGACACAGTTCAGGTCATGGTTGCCGAAAAGGAGGAAGAGCTGGTCGCATTGTCTCTTCTCGCACAGGCTCATGCAGAAGTTGAAGATGTCCTGCGGGGCGTCAGGCAGGTTTTGAGCGACCGTTTCGACCGAATGGGTGCTCCGGTAAACCGGTGCCTTTCTGATGAGGGCCGATATCCTGTCCGCGGCAGCGGGGTTTCCCGCGACCATCGCACGGGAGCAGCCGGTTCGTGGCAGCCCGTGAAACTTGCCGTAGATCCAGGGGAGAAGGATCATTCTGGCGGTGATGCCGAAAATGGCCCAGAGGAACATGTGCAGCACGATCACTATCCTGCTGTCGAAGAACACGCCCCTTGCCGCCCTGAGAAGGAACGCCGTCAGGGCGAAAATGGCCGTGGTGACAAGAACAAGCCTTATCATCCTGTAGGAATAGAGCGTTCTGTTCATGGAAGTGCGGAATGAGTAGAGGTTCTCGACTATGCTGAACATGAACAGCCAGAGGGAGTAGAATGCCCAGGTCCCGATGTAGGTTGTCAGGGGATAGGCGTCGAGCCTTCCGAACCGGATGAAAACCGCAGGCAGAAAGGCAGCCCCGAGGCAGACCATGTCGGTGAAAATGGCTGCCCCCTGGTACGCACGGTTCAGCCTCTGGCTCTTGCTTTTCAAAGGTCAGTCCGCGAAGAATGCCGACACGGCATCGGCAACCTCCTGTTGCTGCGCGGGCGTTATGCCCGGGAACATCGGCAGTGTGACATTCTCGAGTGCGTTTCTCTCTGAGACCGGGAAATCGCCCCTGCAATGACCCAGATAGGCGTATGCCTTCTGGAGGTGCAGGGGATGAGGGTAATGAAGGCCGCTCGCTATCCCCCTGGCCTGGATGAACTCGCGCAGGGCGTCACGCTTCGGGGTGTGGAGGGCGTAGAGGTGATACACGTGACGGGTCGAAGCGGCCTCTTCGGGAAGCTGGACGGGAAGCCCGTTCAGAAGGCTTTTGTACCTTGCCGCAGCCTCTCTCCGAAGATCGTTCCAGCGGTGGATGTGTCTGGCCTTGACCCCTAGCACCGCTCCCTGGATTGCGCACATCCTGTAGTTGTGGCCGATGTACTCGTAGAAGTATTTGTCCCGCGAGCCGTGGTCTCTGAGGCTTTTCGCCCTGGCGCAAAGCTCCTCGTCGTTCGTGGCGACAGCACCCGCCTCGCCGAAGGCGCCCATGTTCTTCCCCGGGTAGAAGCTGAAAGAAGCTGCGACGCCGAATGAGCCGGCCGGTCTTCCATCCCTGTTCGCATCATGCGATTGCGCAGCGTCTTCAAACAGCCTCATGCCGTGTTCGAGAGCGATGCGCTCGAGCCTGGTGTGGTCAGCCGGCTGCCCGTACAGGTCGACGGCCATAACCGCCCTCACGACGGCATGGGTCCGGGGGTCGATTACAGCCCCCCCGGAACGGTTGGCCTCGATGAATGCCGTGACCTTTGCGGGGTCAAGGTTCCACGTTCTATCTTCGACATCAACGAATACCGGAACCATCCCGGCCAGGATAATCCCTTCGACCGTGGCTGTAAAGGTATTGGGAGGAACGATGATACCGCTGCCGGGCTCAAGGCCCGACGCGCTGATCATGCAGTGAAGGGCGGCGGTTCCGTTGGATACCGCCACGCAGAAGCGCGTACCGCAGATCTTTGCGAACTTTTCCTCGAACGCCGAGACCTTCGGGCCAAGCACGTAGCCGCAGCTTTCAAGAACTTCGTTGATTTCCGGTGTGACTTCGTCACGGATCTCATTGTATATCGATTTGAGATCAAGGAAGGGAACGGCCATTTTTTTCTCCGATCACCCTGGAAGGGTTTTCCAGTTTCTGTAACCGCCGATCTTGGTTCCAAGAAGCCGTTCCAGTGCCGAGTGCAGCCTCATTGAAAGCCGAAGATGCTCGTGAAGGGGAGGATGGGCGGGGTCGCCATAATCCTCGGCCCTCCAGTCCTTTGTTTCGATTCGCCGTTTCATCACCGCAGGGTGGGTGCCCTTGAAAAGCGGGATCCTGTCAAGCGGGCCGTAGTCCCAGGGAACCTCGCCGTCGCTGTAACGCTTCTTCACCCATTCGCCGTCATGGTGGAGCCCGTCGAGAGCCTTCTGCTTGCGCCTCATCACCATCGGGTGCCTGACCCAGCCGTAGTGGTAGATGCATGCACCGCAGTCGACAACCCGCAGCTTGGTTTGGCCGTCGTTCATCCTGAAGCTCTGGGCACTCTTCCAGCTTCGGATCCCCCTGCCGGCCCTGATCACCCTGATGTCATGGCTGTACCAGCAATGGCTTCTGTGAACCCGGCTGTAGTCACCCCAGAAATGGTTGTAGGAGAAGAGCAGCCCGTCGACCTCGGGACGGGAGGAGCAACTCGCCAGTGTGTCAAGAATCAGCCCGTGGTCTTTCTCATGCACGACCTCATCCGCCTGGAGGTAGAAGCACCAATCCCCTGTGCAATGGTCGAGCGCGATGTTTGTCTGATCCGCGTTCGTGGCTCCCCGGACGAAGCGTTCGGGGTTCCAGGGCGTGTTTATCACCTTGATCCGGCTGTCACCGATTCCC
The DNA here is from genome assembly GCA_963845085.1 of Candidatus Fermentibacterota bacterium. GTDB lineage: Bacteria > Fermentibacterota > Fermentibacteria > Fermentibacterales > JCC-6 > UBA6080. The sequence continues at coordinate 424,042 of CAWJQI010000005.1, read as the reverse complement.
TCGATGACCTCCCTGGTGTTGTCCGAGCAGTCGCCGAGGTTGACTATGTACTCGTCGACTATGGGTAGAATTGACATGATGGACTCGTAAATGGGGTAATCGAGCTTTACGGCGTCACGGACGAAGGTGAATCCTGATATTGTGGCACGGGGTTTCTGGGCCAAGACAAGTCTCCTTCCGAACGGCGTAAAATACCGTCAACCGGCGCTCGGAACAAGGTTGCACCGTTTCCGGAAGGGGTTCACGTCACCTCGTGCCATCATTTGTGAAGAGTCTCAGAAAGCCGCCTTCATTGACGGTTATGTCAGGCGAACCGTCCCCGTTGAAATCCACGGTGGAGACATGCCAGCCGTCGAAAACCCTCGCGCCGGCCAGCCAGGTGACGTCCTCGAAGCCGTTTCCGGTGTTCAGGTAAAGGAAGCTTCTTCTATCCGGGTACACGCTTGTGATGAAAAGGTCGGGAAGGCTGTCGCCGTTGAAATCCGCCCATGCCGGAAAGGAGTGTGTCTCCTCGTACTTTATGCCCATTCCGGCCCTTTCATCGCTGAAAATCCCTCCGGAATTGCGCAGAAGCATGCTGCGGTTTGAGAAGCTGATGTAGCGGGGATGCGCGAGATTGGCACAGAAAACGTCGGGATCGCCGTCAAGATCGAAGTCGCACCATGAACTGCCGATGGTGTGCCCCCAGGCGCCTTCGTTTTCAAGACCGGCGAGCCCGCGTTCGAACGCGGTGTTCACCGGCGATCCGTTCACGTTCTCCCACAGCACGTTCGGGTCAAGCCGGTAGTTGGATACGAAGATTGACATTTTACCGGAGTTTTCGAGATCGACGAGCGTGATGCTTCTGCTGCAGAGGGGCGGGTCGAGCCTGAATTCATCGCTCGGAGTGAAGCCTTCCGGGCCCCCGTAGTAGAAGGCATCGGGTCTGCCCAGCCCCATGGTGTCGGGGTCTTCGTACACGGCGAGGTAAATGTCGGCCCATCCGTCACCGTTCCAGTCCAAAACCGCTGCGTCCTCAGCCATGGTATCCGTAATGCCCATGACGGAGGCGGTATCGGAAAAAGTGCCGTCGATGCTCGAAAGATGGATGAGCGGCTGCCTTCCAAGCCCCAGAACATCCATCAGCCCGTCACCGTTCAAATCGGATAGAACACCCCCGTTGACCGGAAACGAGTCCAGCATGAGGAACCGCTCCGGAGTGTTGTGAAGCAGAGTTCCGCCCGCCAGAAGATCGGGCCTGCCGTCTGAATTCAGGTCTCCCCAGGCGTGCCGGGTTCCGGGCACCGGGAACGGAAGAAGCGCGGTTGCGTCGCTGAAGGTCGGCCCGTCATAACCGGCCAGGGCCCTGCATCTGCAGAGATAATCAGGACCAAGCAGTGCCTGCAGAAGGCTGTCGGCCTTTCCGGCCCAGATGTTTGTCACATCGCCTTCCACGGCCGACTCGATGAGGAGTTTCAGGGAGCCGAGAGTGTCACCCATGGAGAGCGAGGCCTCGCCGGCGAAAAACAGGTAGCGGGCACGCGTGTGATAATCGTCGACCGGGAAGAGCCCGGGCAGCAGAAGCGGGGCCAGCTCTTCGAGTGCGGCGGTTCTGTCGCCCCGGTCGAAGAACCCCCTGCAGCGGTTGAACCTCAGGTTGCACTCGAGGGCGTGCCCGACGAGTTCCCACTCCCCGGCAGGCATTCCCTCGGGAAACCAGCCCTGAAAGGCGGTGAGCCCCCTGTCGGCTGCCGCAATGGCCCGCTCGGGAAGTGAATCGTCAATGGAGTTTTCCGAGAGCGCAAGCCAAGCCCTGGGGTCGTCCGGCAGCTCGGACAGCCAGAGATCAAGAAGGGAGTCTCCCCTTGCGCTGTCGGCGCTGCACAGCATCCAGGCGCTTCCGCGCCAGTACGGGGATATGTCCGGCTCGAATGAGAGGAAGGTCAGCATCGAGTCAACCCTGGCATCATCGGAAGCTCCAAAATACGCATCGTAGAAAGCATCCCTGTCCGCCTCGTATCCGCCGGACAGCAGGGCGATCACTATTGGCAGCATTCAAGCCCCCTGAAAAAGTCCATGATGGCCCGGGCACCGTCGAAGTCCCTGCAGGTGTTTCCCACGGTGCCGGGAGGCAGGTACTGCCTGGCGCCGGGAAGCGTGTGCCCGCCGCCTTCAACGGTGTACAGCACCACCTTTGAACTGCCGTCGTCCCCCCATTCCATGATCCGGGCTGTGGCTCCGTCGTCCGTGCAGGCATCGGCCAGCTCAGTGACTCGGGGTTCATCCCCAAGATTGTTCCAGCGCAGCCACATGCGAACGTTTTCATCCGTCGGGAGCACCTCGCCCCGGGTTTCCCCCCACGGCAGCGTTATGGTGCCGCCGAGATAGGGCACTATGGGATCATCGCTGCCGTTCATGAAAAGCACGGGGACGGGACACGTTGCGCACTCGGTGAACCCGGCGGGCATTTGGGAGGCAATTGAAGCACCGCCCGAAAAGACTGAGCCGTGGGTGACAAGAAGCTCCTGCGTGAGCATGCCGCCGTTGGAGAGTCCCAGGACGAATGCCGGCCCCGCCCCGTACGCATCCCTGATGCATTCTGTCAGCGCAACAAGGAAGCCCGTGTCGTCAACGGAAGCCTTCGAAGGCTCAGCCGTTGTGTGTATGCTGTCGTACCAGGTTCTGTCGAGACCCTGGGGGAAAACAACAATGAATCCCATTTCATCGGCCAGTTCTGAAAGCCCCGTATACCGGGCGAAGCCGGCGGCCGTTCCGCCTCCGCCGTGCAGAGCCAGAACGAGCGGCATACCCGGCTCACAGTCCGGCGGGACGTGGAGCATGTATTCCCTGGTCAGGCCGGCGTGTTCAATGGTGGCGTACCTGGCGCACCCCTGTGAAAGGGCCAGAAGACAGAGCGCTGCAATTCCTGTGAGATGCGCTTTCATTCTCCCTCCGCGGAAGGGTGACAAATGATCGAATCATGGTTACCTTTATCCATAATACGGAAAGGAGAACACTGCCATGCTGCATACCGGCGTGATCAGGGAGGTCAGGGGGCAGGTTGCCGTTGTATGCGTCGATGCGGCGCAATGCGGCAGCTGCTCCGAGAAATCCACCTGTTACGGCCTGTCCGGAAGGAAGCCTGGTGACAGGCTCATCGAGGCTGTGAACGAGGCCGGAGCATCGGTCGGGGACAGGGTTGAGGTGGAGTTCAGAGCCCGGGCTTCGATGGCAGCCATCTCGATCACGTTCCTGCTGCCGGTATTGCTCATGGGAGCGGGCTTCGCCGCACTCAATCCCCGCGGCGCAGCAGCCGGCGCGGCAGGTGCAGCGGCCGGGCTTTTAATCGGGCTCGCAATTGCATGGTATCTCAACCGGCGCATCGGCAAAAGACCGGGCTTCGGGCTCACGGTTACGCGAGTCCTGGAATGAGGGAAGTGCACCCATGATGAAGAAGGCTGCCCAGAAGGCCGTAGAGATGCTTGAATCGCTGGGGGTTTCCTATGGCGACGCACGCGCCGAGACGGTCTCAACGGAAAGGATCGTATTCCGGAACTGCAGGCTGGAGCAGAGCGTTCTCAGGGACAGCGCCGGCCTCGGCATCAGGGCGGTGGTCGGAGGGGCCTGGGGCTTCGCCTCCTGCACCGGCTTCACGACGCAGGACATCGAGGCTGCAACGCGCAGGGCGTTCGAGATAGCCTCGGCCGCCGCTTCAGCTTCTGTAAAAAGGCTCGCCCCCCTTGCTCCGCAGAGGGGATTCTACCGCGGTCCGCTCGAGGAGGATCCCTTCACGGTTTCCCCGGGCGACAAGATGGCTCTTCTTGACAGGGTGAGCCATGAGGTCATGAAGGATGGCCGGATAAGGGAGTGCTACGCCTGGCTGTGGTTCGAGAACAGAAAGAGGGTTTTCGCATCGACCGAGGGCTCGCTTGTCGAAACCGATCTCACATTCAGCGAACCTTTCATCATGGCCACCGCGGTCGCAGGCGGCGACGCACAGAGCCGGTCCCTGCAGGACGGTGCGAGGATCGCCGGTTGGGAGTGGATAAAGCGCTGTGACATGGATGCATGGGCTGAGAAGGCGAGGGAGGAGGCACTCGAGAAGGTGCTGGCTCCCGAATCGCCCGAGGGCGTGATGGACCTGCTTCTTGACGGGATCCATCTCAGTCTGACCATGCATGAGTCGGTCGGCCATCCCACAGAGAGCGACAGGGTGCTGGGATGGGAGTCGAACATGGCGGGCAGGTCCTTCCTCGAGGTCGATGACCAGCGCAGTGCGGTTTACGGTTCGCATCATGTCAACTTCCTTGCCGACAATACTCTTCCGTATGGTCTCGCCTCATGGGGCTGGGATGACGAGGGGGTTCCCGGCCAGAAGTGGCACCTTGTGAGAAACGGCATTTTCCAGGAACTCGGCACAGTGAGGGAGACAGGGCCGATGGTGGGCCGCAGCTACAGCAGGGGGTGCTGCAGGGCGATGGATTACTCGAGCTTCCCGATCAACAGACAGCCGAACTTCATTCTGGAGCCAGGTCCCGACGGGATCACGCCCGAGGATCTGATGAAGGACATAAGGCTTGGTGTGATGATAGAGGGACGGGGTTCGTTCAGCATCGACCAGCGCAGGATCAACTTCCAGTTCGGAGGGGACCGCTTCACGCTCGTTCGGAACGGAAAGCCCGCCGGACCGCTGAAAAAGGTCATTTACAGAAGCCGCACTCCGGGGTTCTGGGGAAGCTGCGACGGGATTGCCGATCACCGCTGGCTTCGCACCATGGGCGTTCTGAACTGCGGCAAGGGTGAACCGGGCCAGTCCGCAAGGATGACGCACGGGGCAAGCTGGGCCAGGTTCCGAAACGTCCGTGTCGGAGGTGGGAGATGACGACTCAAAGGGCTGTCGATCTCGCGGCGATGGTGCTGGACGCCGCCGGAACTGAACACGCCTCGGTTCTGGTGACCGTTCTGAGGAACGCGTCGGTCCGCTTCGGGAGAAACGCACTGACTCAGAACCAGGATACGACAACATCTTCGGTGCTTCTCTCCGTCGGCGACGGAAGGAGAAAGGCATCGGTCAGCTTCGAGGACACCGGTCGCGAATCCGTAGTCGCTGCGGCTGAAAAGGCCAGGGTTCTCATGGAGGCATCCCCCGTCGATCCCGAGTACATGCCCCCGCCGGGGGAGGGGCAGGTCTATCCCCTCATCCATGACGCAGCCGACCCCGAAGCCTCTGAGTGCCCTCTGGAAAAACGGATGGATGCCGTCAGGGGGGTTCTTTCGGTTGCGGAGAAACATGGTCTTGAAGCGGGAGGGTTCTGCAGCAACGTGCACGGTATCACTGCCATTGCCACGTCGACAGGCAACCTGGCCTGCCACGAGAAAACATCCCTCTCGCTCAGCTTCACACTGGAAAGAGGCGGTGCGTCAAGCTTCCGCCAGCTTCAGCATGAATCCTGGAGCGGGATCCGGTGGCGCGAGGCATCGGAAGAGGTTGCACAGGAAGCCTTGTCCGACATCGATCAGAAGGAGCCTGAGGACGGAGTCTACAACCTGATCCTCGAGCCCCAGGCTGTGGCGGACCTGCTTCCATTCATCGTCTACAGCATGGACGCGAGGAAGGCGGACGACGGTCTGACGGTTTTCAGCGGAATGCAGGGCAAAGCCGTTTCCGGAGCGCGGTTCACACTCGCCTCGGATCCCGACGGCCCGGCCAAGGGCGTACCGTTCAGCAGCGAGGGCCTCCCTTCGTCGGAATCCGTCTGGATCGGGGAAGGGGTTCTCAGAAACCTTCCCTGTGATCGTTTCTGGGCCGGGAAAACCGGGAGGGAACCCCTGTTCATACCCGAGAGCATTCAGATGGAGGGCGGCCGCGGATCCACCGCCGATCTCATTGAAAGAACCGGGAACGGTATTCTCGTGAGACGGCTCTGGTACATACGCTTTGTCGACCAGAAAACCCTGAAACTCACCGGGATGACGAGGGATGGCGTGTTCCTGGTCAGAAACGGGAGGCTTGCAGGCCCGCTGAAGGATTTCAGGTGGAACTGGCGCCCCCTCGAGCTGTTCGCCCGGATCGAAGCGATGGGCTCTCCCGAAAGGAAGTCGTACGCGTTCGTACCGGCGGTTTCAATAGGCGGGGTTGAGTTTCCCTGCGTCTAGGTCAGAACGGTGTTCCCCAGTATGCCCTGAAGCCAACCCAGCCCTGTCCCTGAAGGGGGTCGATAGGGCGGTCGTCGTAGAAGTGGTACGTGGCGAAGAGGTCGATCCCGCCGGTATCGGTGTGGTGGCCCAGGAACAGCTCCCCTTCCAGCCTGCCGAGGGTTGAGCCGTCACGGTTTACCAGCAGTTCCGACCTTGCCGTCACACCCGAGCAGGCCGATCTTTTTGCCGCGATGAGCACGGTGGCCTCACTCTCGATTCCCCAGTCGTAGTTGTGCCCCTTCTGAAGGCCCGTGCCCCTTGGAACGTAGCTTGCAACGCTCAGCCACCCCCTGGGAACACCCCCCTCGGGAAACCAGTCCAGGTCGGCGCTTCCGAGCGGAAGCGGAGGCTCGTACACGGCTCCCAGCTTGATGTTGTTGAGGTAGTGGCCAAGCGTGTCGGGCATGTCGATGTGATGGTAGCATTCGTGTTCGGAGTAGAACCGCAGAAGCACAGGGTCGACCCGGTAAGACCATTGCGAGAGGATCGTCCAGTGGGCCTTCCAGACCAGGAACACCATCTCCGGATGGTCCCACTGCCTTCCCATGAAGGTTTCCGTGGAAAAGCCGAACGTCCATTCAACACCGCCGGCCTCGATTGTCTTCATGGTGCCCAGTATCTCGCCCCTCATGAAGTTCTGGAGGGTATGCTCGAAGAAATACCTCAGGTTCACCTCGCCAGAGGGTTCGAGGGGAAAACTGATTCCGAGAAGTGAGCAGAGGATGATCGCTGTCATGTCAGCCCAGGTACTCGGACAGGTTGACGAATCCGTCCTGTCCCCCGGCGGCCATGGCTTTCGAGAGGGCGCGCACCAGAATCGCCTCGGCCATGTTTCCCTCCCCGTGGAAGCGCCCGTTCACCACGGTCCGGGGAACGCCCATCACCCTGTTGGCCCGGGCAAGATCGGGGTACTCCTGGGCTTCGATCACCCTCGCCCTCACTTTCCGGCTGGCTGCCGCCATCCGGTGGGCGAGAACGGCGGCTCCCGGGCAATGGGGGCATGTGGGGGTCACGAACACCTCTATGTAAAGATCGGTGGCCAGCGCGTCGAGGAAGGCTACGGTTTCGGAGGAAAGCCGTGTTTCATTCCGGCCGGCATCTAATATCGCTGTCAGCAGTGTGTTGAACTCGTACCCCGAAGGGGTGCCCCAGAACTGAACACGTCCGTGGTCACCGATGGATATGACAGCGGCGTTCCCATCAGGGCCGGCAGCCATTTCAAGATCGATCATTCCGCTCAGGGCCGAGAGCTCGGCGAGAATTGCCCCGCTGTCTCCCGGGCCGGTGGCCGGGTGGACGAGCTTGATCGGAACCCGCCGTTCGATCGATGAGAAATGCCGTTCAACGGCTTTCCTGTCTTCGTCACCAAGCAGGGGCATCAGTGTCGCCTCCGGTCTTCAAGGTATTCGAATGCCGCCCACGCGGCCCTTGCGCCGTCTGACGCCGCAGTGACCACCTGGCGGAAGCCGTTTGCCGTGACGTCACCCGCTGCGTAGACACCGGGCCGTGATGTTTCAACGATGTTTGCAGTAACGACAGCACCCCTGCCGTCGAGTTCGACAAGTCCGCGGAAGGGGGCCGTGGCGGGAGTTGCGCCCACGTACAGGAACACGCCGTCGGTATCGAGGTGTTCCCTCCCCGACGGCGTTTCAATGTCGACGCCAGTAACTCCGAGATCATCCCCCGTTATTGCGGACAGGGTCGATTTCCATTTCACCGTGCAGGCAGGGTGGTCGATCAGCAGGCGGGCCAGCCGGGGCTCAGCCCTGAGCGTGTCGCGGCGGTGCACCAGAACAAGGCTCGCTACGACCCCGGCGAGATGCAGGGCTTCCTTCACGGCGCTGTCACCGCCGCCGACAACAACCACGCGTTTCCCCCTGTAGAATGGGGCGTCGCAGGTGGCACAGAAACTCACTCCCCTGCCGTAGTACCTGTCCTCGCCGGGAACACCGAGCTTTGCGGGCGACGAGCCTGTGGCAATGATGAGCGTTTGTGCGGAAAGGGTCGCCGAATCGCTGCGGACGATTATCCTGTCGCCGTCTGACTCCGCGCCGACAGCGCTTTCCGACCTGAACTGCGCCCCCGCGTCGGCAGCCTGCGCCCTCATCAGGCCGGCGAGCTTCGCGCCCGGGACCGATGGAACCCCGGGGTAGTTCTCGATAAGTGCGGTGAGAGCCGCCTGACCTCCCGGTTGCCAGCTTTCAAGCACCACGTGGTCAATGCCGTACCTTGCTGCGTAAAGGGCGGCGGAAAGTGCCGCAGGCCCGCCCCCTGCAATAACAAGGTCGAAGGTGTTTTTCCCGTCCCCGGAGAAATCGCTCCGGTTCAACCTCAGTTCCATCGATCAGGCGTTTCCCCGGGAGAGAAACTTTCCGGCAAGACCTTCAAGGGTTTTCCGAAGGTCGGCCTTGTCCCTGAAACCGACCTGTCTGTCGATTTCCCGGCCACCGTGGAAGATGATCATGGTGGGAACGCCTCTGACCCCCATGGCTCCGGCCTCGTTCGGGCTTTCGTCAACATCGATCTTGAAGAAGTTCACACTGTCGGCCATTTCTGTGCTGAGCGCCTCGAGGACAGGGTGGACCATCTGGCACGGACCGCACCATGTCGCACTGAAATCGACAAGCGAAATCCTGGTTGTGTCGGCAACAAGTGCCTTCATCTCACTGCCTTTGATCTGCTTCATACCTTAAGGCTCCTTTCGTGATGGGTGTGAACCTGTAATAAGCAAAAATATTGCCCGATCCGCCGTTTCCGGAAACTGCGGCTGTCAAGGCATTTGCTTGTTGCCCGGGCATTGGACGGTGCAAAAAAGAGCCCTTCCTGCATAAGGGGGTTTCCCTCTTCCAAGGACAGGAGCATATTGCCTTCGGGAACGAGGAGCAAGATGGGAATAGAAAACAGGTTGGCCGTTGAGGAATTCACGACCCTTGCCAGGGGGATCATCCTGCGGGGATACTACAAACCGGGGGGTGATTCCGGAGCCGGGCTGCGAAGGCTGATGATACTCTCGGCGCCATCGCTGTACCCGCATGCCGCCGACCCTGACCGGATCGACGTTCAGGCTCTCAGTTACGTGCTGCAGAGGCTTCCCGAGCGGATCTGGACCGTGCGCGACTTCACGGTGGCGCGAAGCATCTCTCCGATGGTCGCAAGGGATTTCAGCCCGGTCAGCACCAAAAGCCGAAGAAGATCCACCTTCATGACCGGTCCATCCAGCCTCGTCACCTCCTTCAGGGGGGGGATGAGCGACCTGCTGGACTTCATCAGCGCGCTGACGTGCTACCAGATCGAGACGGACAAGATGAGGCTGAAAGCCGCCTCATCGCTGAAGGACGAGTTTCCGAACCAGGGTCCGTCCCTCTGGGACAGCCTTGGCGCCCCAGCTGAGGGTGCGGCGAGAAACAGCCTTTTCCACGCCCTTTCAGTGGAATTCCGGTGCGGATACGACGAACTGGTCGAACTTGACGAACTTCTCGGCGGAGAGCTTGCCGAGTTCGTCCTGACAACGGTCAAAACCGACAGCAGGGCCCTGAAGGTGACATTCACCGACAGGTTCGGCCTTATCGGAAGCTACAACAGAAGGGCAAAACACTGGGCCGCCGTTGTGAAGACCGCAGTCGACGGGTGCAGCCGGGTGCACCTTGTCAGCAGCAACAGGCACAGCCTGGTGAATGTGCTTTCCCCCTGGGTCTCAGCGCACAGGAAAGGGGGCGCCGGCTGGAGCGAGGTTCGAAGGCTGCTTGACGACCCGGAAACTTCCGCGGAGCGGTTGCGGGTGGACAGGGAAGCCGGGATCGAAACGGTCCCCGTGCCCGATGACATGCCGTTCTGCCAGACCGCGAGGGTTTTCGGCTCGGAGACCATCGTGAATATGGATTACGCCTTCGGCGAAGAGGGGTTCTTCCTGTTCAACGAGCTGTGTGAATCCCTCGGTGACAGGCTTTGCAGCGTTTTCATCATCGGGAAGGCGGGAACGCTGACCGGCGCAAGGGGAGACGTCATGCTCCCGTCGTATTTCGTCAAACAGGGCACCGGTGATGTGTATCCCGTTGAGAACTGCCTCACCCCCGGCGACTTCCCGGACGACTTCCCGTTCAAGGTCCATACCGGCGGACCCATGCTCACGGTTGACGGCACATTCATGCAGAACAGGGATGTTCTGGAGTACTTCAGGGACAACTGGAAGGCCCTGGGTGTAGAGATGGAGGGCATTCCTTATGTCAGAGCCCTTCTGCAGGCGTTCCTCAGGAAAAGGATCAGGGGAAAGCTGCCCGTCGGTGTGGTCTACTATGCATCGGATGCCCCTCTTCAGGGCGATACGCTGGCCGTGCCGCTGGGCGAGTCCGGCATCGCGCCGGTCTACGCTGCAACCCAGGCCGTGCTGACAAGAATGGAACAACTGGGTCAGTAGGCGCCCTCACCGGAGAGGATCGCGGGGGCCGTGAGAAGCAGGATCGCAAGATCGAGCCAGATGCTCCAGTTGTCTACGTAGAACAGGTCGAGTTTGACCATTTCCTCGAAACCGAGTTCGCTCCGCCCCGAAACCTGCCAGACGCCGGTGAGACCCGGCACGGTCCGCAGCCGTTTGAAGTCGCGGCGGCTGTATTCGTTGACCTCTTCGGGGATGGGTGGTCTGGGTCCCACAAGGCTCATGTCCCCCACGAGGACATTGTAGAGCTGCGGAAGCTCGTCGAGGCTCCATCTTCGCATGATGTGGCCGAAGGGTGTCACGCGGGGGTCGGACTTCATCTTGAAAAGCGGTCCGGTGCTCTCGTTTCGATCCTTCAGCTGCTCGCGCTCTCCGTGTGCCCCGGTCCTCATTGATCTGAACTTGACGATCCTGAAGGGCCTGTTGTTCTTGCCAAGCCTGGTCTGGAAGAAGAAGACGCCTCCCGGAGACCCTGCGGTGATCAGCAGCGCGAAAATGGGGAAAAACGGCGCCAGAAGTATCATGATGATGGAACTCCCCAGGATGTCGCATGCCCTTTTCAACAACCGCCCGGTCGTATCGAGGGGAGGAGGGACCGACTCGACCATGGTGTTTCCCGCCATGTTCACGACCCGTGAGGTCAGGCTGACCATGGTGTACAGGTCCGCAGCCATCCTGTAGGAAAACCCCCTCTGCTCGCAGAGCATCAGCACCGCTGCCCGCTCGTCCCTTGAAAGCGACATGTCGGCAACCACCAGGTCCCTTATGCCGTGCGTTTCCATCCAGTCTGCCCACCCGAGAGAGTCGAGCGTGGCCTCAACCACTGCCGTCTCGGAGGACGTGTCGGGGGCAATGAAGCCCTCGACCGAGTAGTGAAGCTGCGCCCTCGCGGTCATGTAGTCGGACAGCTCGCGCGCGAGGGAGCCCGTGCCGTAGAGCACGACCCGTCTGGGGCGGCCCTTTCGTCTGTCCATGCTCCGGCTGAGGCGTCTGTACAGGGTGTGCCAGAAACTCACCAGCACCGCGCCCGCGGGAAGCGCGAACAGAAGCACGAACCGGCTGAAGAACAGCTGTCTTGTCAGAAAAGTGATTGCGAATGTTATCACCGTTCCCATGAAGGCGGCCCTTATGACAGCTGCAACCTCCTCGACCTTGCCCAGGCCGAACTCCCTGCGGTACGCACCGAAAATGCTCATCAGGGAGATCTGGATGACCCCGAGAACGGTCCCGCTGGCGAGGTAGTGGAACCCCGACAGCCTGAAGTCGCTTCCCATGAGGGGTGCAAGAAGGAAGTGCCTCACCCAGTAACCGAGCATGAAGACGCCGGTGAGGAGAAGAAGGTCGAGAGCTGCAAGCGGGAGTACCCATTTGGCATGCGACTGGTTCATTTCCGCCCCGGACCCCTTCCCAGTGCAGCCGCAGGATGCGTCGAGTAGAACCTCAGCATGCTGCGGAAGTGATGCAGTGCGGCACTGCCTGCCCCGTCAGCGCTCTGCCTGCGGCACTCGTGGAGAATGACGGCATCGGGTACGAACCAGACTTCCATTCCCGCCTTCCAGGCCCTCCAGCACCATTCCACATCCTCAAAGTAGAGGAAGTATGCCTCGTTCATCAGACCGACGGTACTCCTGCCCCCAGGTGAAAGCCACAGCGCGGCGCCGACGAGCCAGTGGACCATTTCCGGCCGCGCCGTGTGGAAACGGTTGAGGTGCGTGCCGACAAGGTTCCTGCCGGCGCGCGTTCGGCCGAATGCCGTCCGCCGCGCAGCCACGGAAGCAAGCGACGGCCATGTGCGCGCGGTGGACTGCAGAACGCCGCTTCCGCTGGTCATCGCGGGCCCCAGAAGCGCTGCGGACGGGTGTGAGGCCGAGAAGTCGGCAAGCGCGGTTACGGCTCCGGGAAGAACTGTCACATCGGGGTTCAGGAAAAACAGGTTTTCCCCCTTGGCCATTGCGGCGCCCCGATTGTTGGCCCCCGCCAGCCCCATGTTGAACGGGTTTGCGATCAGTGTGACCCCGGGTTTGCCTGCCGCGACTTCCCTGCTTTCATCGCTGGAGGCGTTGTCCACCACCGTGATGTCAACGGGGCGCTCATCCTCCCGAAGCGCAAGGAGGGAGTCGAGGGCGCTCCCCAGGGTTGCGCTGCTGTTGTAGGTGGTGATCACGGCTGACCATGATGTTTTTGTCATGGCTGTAATATGAAGATGGGGGGCGGCGCGACGCACCGCCCCCCATCAAGGGACATCACCTAAAGAACGGTTTCCTTCAGGCCTTTTCCGGGCTTGAAGTGGGGAACCTTCTTGGCGGGGAAATTCATCCTCTTGCCAGTACCCGGGACGATGCCCTTCCTGGCTGCCCTTTCCTTCACACTGAAGGTGCCGAAGCCCACGAGGCTGACTTTGTCACCCTTCTTGATGGAATTGCTTATTCCGCTGAGGATGGCCTCAACGGCTTCCGCCGCCTGTTTCTTGGTGATCTGGGCCTGGTCGGCAACATGTGCCACGAGTTCGCGCTTGTTCAACTTGCACCCCTTTCTGTTTCAAGTGATCCGGACCGGTTTACCTGCAACCTTAGGGCGAAGGGAATGCCGTGTCAAGTGGTGTGTAGGAGTTAGAAGCTGCTGGCGTGCTGTTCAACCTTGATATCCGGGAACACTTTCACGTTGATGCGGAAGTAGAATCCGGTATCAATATCTGAAACATACCTTGTAAAAAGCGCTTCCCAGCTCTCTAAATCCCTTGCAATTGTGTAGCTCTGACTTAAGAATTCGTTTTCACCGATGTCATAATATCCCTGATATCCCACACTCCAAGCAGGTGTAAGCTCAACCGACGCGTTCAGCCGCAATTTGTTGAGCGCACCCGATTCACCGGAGAGCGACGGCGACCATGTGTGCGAGAGGTTCAGCCGCCACGGCATGTCCCCCCCGTCGAGGCTGTCGGACGAGTAGGACCCGTCAAGACCGGCCAGCCGAAGGGAGGTCGTGAGCGTAAGGTTGGAAAGCCTGTTCGCGTAGGGATCCCAGGAACCGTCCGCCCGTATTGAAGCCGCCTGCAGCGGACTGAGGTCCAGGCCCGCCGAGATGTTCGAAAAGCTGCCCGCGTCCGGAAGCGGCTCGGGGTTGTAGGTGGTGGAGAGGGAAAGTGTGGCGAGAGTGGTCCTTTCCACGCCGGACCTCGATGTGTTCTTGCCCTCCAGCCGATTCACTATCGAAAGCGCGTACAGACTGCCCTCCGAAGGAAGGCTGAAGTCGCCGAAGACAGGGTAGAGGCTGTCCGCAGGCTCGACGGGCAGGGAGGTGCCGCTGTTGATGTCGAGGTAGTGGTCCGGCGCCCATGACCATGTCACGGAAGGGCTGATCGTGTGCCGGAGCGAGCCGAAACCGAACCCAGGGCCGAAAACGCCGTAGAGGTCGGTTCCGAGTGTCGTGGAGACCGATCCGTGAAGCCATGCCGGGTATGCGTCGCCCGTCAGCCCGCGGTCATAAACCGTTCCGGTTATCCTTGCCCTCGGCGAGAAGGCGAGCACTCCAAAAAACCGCTGGGAGAAAGTCAGTTCCGAGACCGTCCTGAACCCCGCGTCGTACCTGTCCGTGAGCTCTCTGGTTTCGCTTTCCGCAAGGTAGTGGAGCGATGTGTTCCAGTAGAACTGGTCGAGGACCGCTTTTCCGGGAAACAGGGGCGAGGATGGGAGTGAGAACTGGACATCGGGCAGTGACATCTCATCCCTGAGCTCGTTCTCTATGCTGTCGGGGTCGGTGTCGAGGTATCTCGTCGCATCGACGGCCGCCTGCAGCGAGCCCCTGCCGAACCCCCGGGAAAGGGAGAAGTAGCTTCTCGCCTCCCTGTTCATGCGCTCCTGCGGGTCGCCCTGTGTGTCCTCAAGGTAGCTCCTGTCGCTCAAAAAACTTCCCTGCAGCTTCAGCATCGTCCCGTCGGGAAGCTCGTGCACATGGCCGAGGTCGACCATCCACCTGTCCCTGCTGTTCTCGTATTCCCGCCTCCACTCGACCCTGACCCTCCCGTCGTGCACGTATCGAAGCCGGTGCCTTTCATGAAGGGAGACAGAGAACCGGGTTTTCTCCGTGATGTCCGTTCTGAGTTGAAGGTCGATGTAGTCGCTGAAGCCGAAGTAATACCCAAGCTTTCTGATGTATTTGCCGTCGGCTCCGGACTGCCCGATCGTGGGAAGCGTGAAGCCCGAGCTCCTTCCGCGCCGGATCGGGAACACCGCATAGGGAAGCCAGAAAACCGGGGTATCCTCCACGTAGAGAACTATCGGCCGTGCAATGGCCTTGTCGTCGGGAAACACCTTCATCGAGGCCGACCAGAACCACCAGTCAAGCGTGTCCCGCTCGCTGGTGGTGAACCTTGCGCCCTCGGCGTTGAACTCGTGACGGCTGAGCATGGTCACCCGCTCCCCGGTGTAGAGGGCTCCGTCGTACCACGACAGTGCCTCGGTCGTGCGGGCCGTCCTGCTGGGGATGTGATAGATCATCTCGGAGCCTTCGGCGGTTTCACCCCTCTCTGTGACCGAGGGTCCGCCTGTGGCCGTGAGAATCTCGCGTTCGGGATCGTAGTTTATCGTGTCGGCCTCGAGCGACATTTCAAGGTACGAAACGCTTGCGGCGCCGAACAGCTTGAGAGTTCCGGGAGTGACCGTGTAGTCGAGCGAATCCGCGCTGTAGGCCATGCTTTCCATGGGCGGCTGCTGGGAGATGACCATCAGGAAAAGGGTCAGCATTTTTCCGCTGCCATTGCGGCAGCGCCGTATGCTCCCGCAGTGGAAGAGTCCTCGAGGGCGGAGACGTTCCACGGGTTCGGGCATCTCGATTCGAACTCACGTCTTGCCGGGCGCTGGAAAAGGGCGTAGCAGGTGCTCAGGCCGCCGCCGAGAAAGAAGCCTTCAGGAGCAAGGCACTTTGCGAGGTTCGCCATTCCCCTGCCCAGCCAGACCCCGTACTCGGTGAAGGCTGCCTTTGCCTTCTCGTCACCTTTTCTGGCCTTTCCCGCTATCACCCTAGGTTCGGTTCTGCCGTCGTAGTATGACACGAGGGCTTCGACGGCCGCATAGCGTTCCCAGCAGCCCCTCAGGCCGCAGGTGCATTTCCGTCCCCCCTCCCTGAGCGTCATGTGGCCGAACTCCCCCGAGGTTCCCGTCCCGTAGAGGATCCTGCCCTCGGAGATGACGGTGCCGCCTATCCCGGTGCCCAGGGTGATGAACAGCCAGAGCCCCTTGACCGGGATCACGCCCCTGTGGAGGGCGCCTATGGAAAAAGCGTTGCAGTCGTTGTCCACGAAAACCTGAGCTCCCCCGAGCAGTCTGGACAGCGACGATGCGATGGGTGTTCCGTTCCAGAGAGGCAGGTTCGGGCTGAAGGAGAGAAAGCCCCTTTTTACATCGACGAGGCCGGCCATTCCGACTCCGACCGCACCGGGCGAGGGGTCGAACCTTTTGATAACGGCCGAGATCGAAGACAGAACAGAGGAGGGTTGACGGCAGGGGCCGGTCTCAAGCACCTCGGCCACCCTGAAGGCATTTTCCCGGTCGAGATGGCCTATGACGGCGGTCGATCCGCCTATGTCAACACCCCAGAAGCTGTTGCTACTCAATTCCCAGTATTTCGCCTTCCCTGACGGTGAGCATGGGCCATGAAACCCTTATGTCGGTCGAGCTTCCCAGAACGCACCTGCCGCTTGCACCGAACCATGCACCCATGCTCACAAGCCTTCTCTGAATGCCGTCTCTGGTGCGGTTTCCCATATGCCACGCATCAAGGAGAATGTCGGCGGCATCGTAGCCCTGTGCTGCGATGGAAGACGGCGCCTGTCCGTGTTCCCTGCGGTAGGCGTACACGAACCCGGCCGTTTCCGGGCGGGTGGATTCCAGGCCGCTTGCGGCTGTGAAAACCGCACCCTCGATGGCGTCGGTCCCATGCCTTGTGAGTATGTCGCTGTCCCAGCCGGATGTTCCGAAAAGTGGCAGCCTGACCCGGTAGAAGAGGAGCTGGGGGGCGATCTGAATGGCGTCCCAGGAGGTGACGGGAAGGAATATCCCGTCTGCTCCGGCGGCCTTGACCCTCATGATCTGGGTGCGGAAATCGGTGGCGCCGCCCTGATAGCCTTCAGTTGCGACGACAGCTGCCCCGAGGCTTTCCACCACCGCCTTGAACTGGCTGACCTCGCCGTTGGCCTGAGCCGTATGCGGGTGGATGATCGCAAGCCTTTCGCAACCGGCGGTCAGGACCGCGTACTCGGCGATGGCCGCCGCCTGGTCCCCCTCGCTGACAACAAGCCTGAACACCCAGGAGCCGGCACGGTCAACCTCTTCACTTGTGGCCGTGGGGGTGATCATGGGCAGCCTTTCCCTGTTGGCATGGGGAGCGGCCTGAAGTGCCGATGCGCTTGTCAGGGGACCAATTATGCCCATGCAGCCGTTGTCTGCGCCAAGGGTTGTGAAAACCTCGGTCACGCCGCCAGGGTATGTGCCGATGTCGATGACCCTGATCTCAGGGGGGTTCTCATGCATCTCGGAGAAGTGGTCGAACGCAAGCATTACGCCCCTTTGAACCTGCTGGGAGTACTCCGAGCCCTCGCCGGTCAGGGGAAGGACAAGGGCGAAGTAGGTGCCGTCGGATTCGACGTACTGTGACGCTCCGGCACCCCACCGCTCCCTTGCCCCCGGGTAGAGCCTGTTCAGCTCAGCCGCGTAAAGGGCTGCCCTGGCATGATCACCGTCTTCAGTGAACCGTCTTTCCAACTCGAGCAGTACGAACACCTCCAGCCAGTTGTCGGCCCTCATGGAAGCCACCGCCTCGGTGCCGACCTCGCGAAGGAGTTCACGGGCAAGCTCCTGTGCCTTGTCCACACGATGCTCGTCAAGGATGTCGGGGTTTATGCCGGCGAGATGGGAGAGAGCGCTCGCCGGAGCGGACAGCTGGGCGATCGCCCTGGCAAGCCCCGCCCTCGAAAGAACGACAGGATCGCGCGATGCCATGACTATCCTGTCGGCCAGGGCGATGGCTTCCGTGAACCTCCCCATTTCAGCCAGGGCTTCGGCCGATGCCGCCTGCCAGAGAAGGGCCTGAGGAGAGTCAGGTGCTTCGGAGAGCGCTGAATCGTAAAGCTCCAGGGCGTCGTCGAACCTGCTCTCACGCATGAGGACGTCAGCCCGGGCGGCCTTTTCCTGCGGGGTGGTGGGTGTGGTGGACGGCCCGCAGCCGGTGGCGAGGACGATCGCCGCCAGCAAGGTAACAAGGAAATGGGTTTTCAAGGGATCCTCCCATGGATGCAAACCGTAAATTGCCGTACAGGCAACTATACTGCGCCGGGTGTCATCACGGCAGGGGTGTCGGCGGCAAAGGCATCGCACGGAGGGCGCCCGGCCCCCCGGAAGGGGGACCGGGCAGGAAGGGCTACTGGATGGTGACGGAGTCCTCGGTGGCGGGAATGAACATCTCGATCGGTTTGTCCATGTTCTCTATCATCCACTCCGCATCATCGACTAGGTCGCTTTCGGGATAACTCTCGGTGACGACACGGAATGCCTCCCTGGCGGCCTCGTAGTCGCCGAGCTTTTCGCTGAGGGTGAAGCCTTTCAGGAATGCCGCCTGATCGCACCGTTCGTTATCGGGATACCTTTCGATGTAGAGGGTGAAGTAGCGGACAGCCGTTTCGGGATCCGTCGCCATCGTTTCCTGAGCAAGCGACATGAGGCTGTCGGGTCCGATGGAGAGCGGCGGAAGGAAGGCTTCCTCGTTGATCTCCACGTCATACCGCTCCATGAGGGCCGGGAAAACGGTATTCCTGAGGTAGTCGTTCACAACCTCGGGTTTCAGTGCGGCCTCGATGGATTCTCTGACCTCGGCAAGCGGCCTGGGGCCTTCTTCCTGGGCGTCAGTGACCTTGAACCATGTCAGGCCCAGTTCGGTCGGCCACGGGCCGAGAACCGTGCCAACCGGTGCTGCGAAGAGCGAGTCTGCGAAGTCGGGCCTGCCGCCCATGTAGGGAAGGGGCGCGTCGGAAGTTACCCAGCCGAGGTCGCCGTTGACGGCGGCGGTGGGAAGGTGGGTGCTCTGCTGCGAGGCGATCGAATCGAACGGCATGCCTTCGTCGATCATGGACTGCACCTGTTCCTGGGAGGCTCCCCTGTTGGTCACGACGATTGAGAACCTGGTCTGGGCGCTGCGGTGGTAGATATCGCCCGTGTGGGCGTTGTAGTATTCGGTGATGGCCTCTTCCGTCACCGGAGCCGCGTCAACCACGAACCGGTTGTAATACTCCTGGATCAGGGCGCTCTTTCTTGTGAGATCGGCCTGTTCCGTTGCAAGGGCCACCTGGGCGACAACGAAGGAGTCCTCCTCCATGCCGAGGCCGCTTGCGGCCATTTCGAGCAGTTTCTGCTCGATAAGGCTGCCGAGAAGGATCTGGCGCCCCTCGACCGTGTTGTAGGCCTCCTGCTGGTAGTACGGGATCGATTCGATGGCCGTCTCTATGTCCTCGCGGGTTATGGAATAGTCGCCTATAGTTGCAAGCACCTCGGCATCGGGCTCGTCGAACACCTGCACGTCGTACTGCTCATGAAGCTCGGGGATCAGCGTGTTCTTGAAGTACTCGTTCACGAGGGCGGGCTTCAGAACGCTTTCAATCGATTCCCGTGCCTCCTCGATGGACATGTATCCGGCCGGTTCGATATCGGTCACCCTGAAGAGGTGTGTTCCGAGGGATGTTTCGATCGGGCCGACTATCCCGCCCTCGGACGCCTGGAGAAGGATTGCGGCAAGCTCCGGATCATTGCCGATGTACGGGATGTTGCCATTCTCCTCGACAGCGCCCATCAGACCGCCCTGGCCCGAGGTGACTGCATGCTCGCTGACCGAGGCCGCGACGGAATCGAAGGGCACTCCGTCTGCAAGCATGGACTGGGCTTCGGCGAGGGCCTCGGGGCTCGTCACGAGAATGTGGGAAAGCTGTGCCTGTGCCTGTCGGCGGAAGCGCGACTCAAGGTTCTCATTGTAATAGGCCTGGACCATCGAGTCGGGAACCTCGACTGCCTCGATCACATGGCGCTGGTAGAAGGCCTGGGTCATCGCACGCTGTCTGACGCTCTCCACCATTTCGTCGGCAAGGGCGATCTGGGCGAGCACCACTGAGTCGTCCTCGAGGCCTTCGTCAATGGCGGCGAGAAGAAGCAGCTCGCGCTCGATCATGTGGTTCAGGAGCTGCTTGCGGCCCTGAAGGGTCTCGAATGGAGCCCGCTGGTATGGCGGGATCCGCTGGAGCTCCTGTTCAAGCTCTTCCATTGTGATTATCCGCGATCCGATCCTTGCTACCTCACCCTCGCCCAGCGGACGTGTTCCGCAGCCGGTCGCGAGAAGGAACAGTGATGCGAGGATTATTGCCTTCTGAAGCATGCTTCTAGTTCTCCCTTTTTGCTTTGGCGTCGAGCTCATAGTTCAGCCGGCCTTCCGCGAACTCGGTCATGGCAGCCTCGGAAGCCTGTTCTTCGGGGCACGCGATGCCTTCCACAAGTATCGGGGCGCCCTCCTGAATGCTTCTGACCCTTTTGGCAACGGCGATCGAGAACACGTACTGGTTGTCTACCGATGCGGCCTTCTGTTCCGTCTTGTCGAAGTACTTCATAAAGCCACCTTTCCTGAGGGCTTCAGAAATTGCTATGGAAATGGGTTCATGTAATTCACTGCGAATTATGCCGAATATACGCGAAGCGGGAGGAAATGGTTCCCCCCGCTTCAAAAGTTCGCGCAAACGGTCAGATCGGTTCCGGCACCGCTTCGAGACTGGCCCTGTTTTCCATCAGGAACACCCATGTCGGCTGGTCAAGAAGGTCCATCTCACGGGTCTCAACCCTGAGTGTGCCCAGCTCGGACCTGTCCCAGTAGCGGACGATGGTGAGAAGGTCTCTGTCGCCGGGGAGGGCCCCGTCGGCAAGGCTGGGGAAGCGGAGCGGGTGCTTGAAGAATATTTCGATCCTGGAGGTATCGGGGTTCGATGTGGAATACCCCACGAAGCGCCAGGTCTGAACATTGACCGACTGCCCGCGGGAGTTCGGCCTCTCCCAGAATGTATAGACCGTGTCGGGAAGGATCTCGAAGACGTATTCGCCGCCGAGGGGGTCGATGCTTTCGCCGATCTCGATCCCGAGGTTTTCAATCGATGACGGATGCAGGGTGACCGGGTACCTGTTGTAGATGTACGACGCCTGTTCCTCGCAGACCCTTACGAGCAGCGAGCGGGAGACTTCGGTGCGCCTGAGCAGAGCGTACTCGGGGTAGCTCACCCTGACGAACGTGGGCATCCAGTCCGCCTCGAAGAACAGGGAATCGGGGTAGTCCTTCTCGACCAGCCCTCCGATGACGCCGCCGTGCCTGTCATGATTGGGGCATGACACGGCGAACTGGGCGCCGAGTGACAGTTTCGGGTCGAAGAAGTAGGTGGAATCGTGGTAGCCCTGGTTCCACAGTGTCGGGCACACACCGACCGAGTCGGAAAGGCCGGCGTACGAGATCAGTGAATCGATCGTGGGGGCAGACAGCCCCTCGTTTCCCAGCATGTGATTGACGTTGGCCCTCGCCAGAGCGTACATGTTTTCCCGGCAATCATCGCGGGGGATGCGGTATGCTTCGACACGCTGGTGGATCCGGAATATGAGAATCGCGGCAAGCAGAACAATGATGACCCTCACAAGAACTCTAGATCCCATGGTTTGAGAACCCCCCGATTGGTGTTTCTGTTATCGTTGCGTTGCTGACAGTCTTGCTAATTTACCGACCAGTTTCGACCCGTGTCAATACGCCCTCCTGTTTCCGGGAACAACAGGCACGGGGTTTCGAAGTCTGGCCGTCACTGCTGCATCCTCGGACTCGACGCCTTCGGGAAGCGCCAGCGCTGTCTGCTGCTCCATTCGCACCGTCGAGGATACTGGTTCGGTGAACACGCTGTCCATGGAGTTAAGAACTGAAGCCGGCCCCATCACCCTGACATGCGACTGGCGGAGCGAGACGCTCATGTACCTGGAGGGCGCGGGTTCGGAGACGACTGAGACGGGAAGAACCCTGTAATGCATCCGGTCGAGGGCGATGTCGAGAGCCGGCGGGTTGAACTCGACGGGATTTACCGAGAGCGGGATGCTTCTGATGAGGGACCCGTCACAAACGATCCGGTTCATGACCCCGGGGCTGTCCGGCGGGAAACCCGTCAGGTCCACCACCATCTCAAGGTTCTTCGGCCGTCCGAACAGCTGGAATGCAAGCATGTTGAGGCCGTCGGCCTGAACGACGGTCATCACGCTTTCCGCCGGGGTGCCGAGGGCAACCGTTCCCTCGTCGGTAACGTAAGTAACCCCGACGGGAATGGTTACAAGAAAACTGACCCCTCTTATCGAGAACATCCAGATGAAAAGAGCCACTGTCAGGGAGAGGCTCCACATCACGACAGTACTACTGGACGGCCTTGACTTCAGGGGTCTGGGGGACCTGAAAACCGATTGCTCCTGCTGACTCAACCGAATCCTCCAGGGGTCCGAACCTTTTTTCGTAGAGGTCAACCTGCGCTTTCAGCGCGCCGATCAGCCCCTTTATACGGTGGGGGGACATTATCACCCGGCACTCCAGTTCCGCCGCCGGAAGCCCCGGCATTATGCGGGCGAAATCCAGAACGAACTCCGCCTGGGAGGTGTTCACGATCGCGATGTTGGCGTAGACCCCCGATGCCTTTTCGTCCCTGATGTTGATGCGGGGAAGCTGGTTTTGCATTATTACCTCCTGTGGGAAACATGAGCAGTATCTTATGCACTGCGGTACCGCCGTGGTCAACCCGCTTGGAGGGCTTTTTGTACACCGAAGAACTGCATGCTTTCAGGGGAGCCAGAGTCCTGGTGCTCGGGGATCTCGTCCTCGACCACTATCTTGAGGGCAGGGTTGACAGGATCTCGCCGGAGGCGCCCGTTCCGGTCGTGGCGCTTGACGGCGGCGGTGAAAGGTTTGCGCCCGGAGGGGCTGCAAACGTGGCGCTCAACGTTCTCTCCCTCGGCGGCAGCCCGATGATCGCAGGTGTCGTGGGCGACGATCAGGACGGCGGGATACTCAAGGGCCTTCTGTCGCGGAAGGGTGTGGATGTGTCGTGCGTTTCCACCGACCGCACCCGGCCCACCACCAGGAAGACCAGGGTCATCTCAAGGGGCCACCAGCTGATCAGGATAGACAGGGAGTCAAGTGCTCCATGCCGCAGGGACAGGAATTCCCCCGAAAACCGGGGGATACTCGAGGCGTTGAAAACAGTCCGGGCCGTCGTGTTCGAGGATTACGACAAGGGGTTCCTCGGCGATTTCAACATCCCATGGATAATCGAGGAGGCCGGAAGCAGGGGCGTACCCGTTCTTGCCGATCCCAAGTACAGGAACTTTCCTCTCTACAGGGGCGTTGATCTGATCAAGCCGAACATCCGCGAGGCTTCATCCCTTCTCGGCCGCGATCTTGAAGGCGCTACACCTCTTGAGCTTCAGGACGCATGCGGAACGATCCTGGATTCCCTGGGCGCACTTGCGGTGCTTCTCACCCTGGGTGCCGGCGGCTCGATTCTCAGCATCAGGGGTGGCGCAGAGCCCCTTGTTCAGTCAACCGCCGCCAGGCATGTGTTCGACGTATCCGGGGCGGGCGACGCAGTTATCGCCGTGATGGGGCTTGCCTACGCATCGGGGGTTCCTCCCATGCGTGCCGCCGTCATGGCCAACTACGCCGCTGCGGCAGTGTGTGCCGAGCCGGGCGTTTACGCCGTGACCCCCGAAGACATCCAGCGGGAGGCGCGGCTCAGTGAGTGAAGGAGGCAGGGTGCTCGACAGAGCCGGGGCCGTCAGGCGCTGCTCGCTGATCAAAGCCGCGGGATGCCGTGTTGTCTTTACGAACGGTTGCTTCGACCTGATCCACCCGGGGCACGTACTCGTGCTTTCGCGGGCTGCATCCCTTGGCGACTTCCTTTTCGTCGGGCTGAACACTGACGAATCCGTGCGAAGGCTCAAAGGCCCGGGCAGACCTGTCCAGACGCTCGAGGCGAGGGCGTCCGTCCTTTCCTCGCTGCGTTCCGTTGACTACGTCGTCCCCTTTTCCGAAGACACCCCGTATGAACTGATCGCGGCCCTCATGCCACATGTGCTCGTCAAGGGGGGGGATTACCGTGCGGAAGAGGTTGTGGGGGGCGGGCTGGTGCGCGAGGTGGTCATAATCCCAACGCTTGCCGGCCATTCAACCTCAGCCATTCTTGGAGAATGAAAAACCACATCGGCGATACCCTGCTGGTGCTGCTTGTCTTTCTCGCCGCCTGGGCCGGGGTCAACCTGCCCGTGCTGTCAACACCGCTCGGCAACTACCCTGTGGTCGACGCACAATGGCACATGCTGTGGGCGAATGCCGTCTCGGAAGGCGACGTTTTCATATACGCCCCCTACTTCAGGGCACCTCTCTACCCATGGCTTCTTGGCGGGTGGTTCGCGCTTTTCGGTTCGGGCGCTGCAACAGGCGCATTCCTTTCCATGGCCGCAGGCGCGTTTTCTGCGGTCCTGCTTCACCGCACGGCACTGAAGTCGGCCTCGAGGGGCGCGGCCTTCGTCCTCTCAACCGTCTGGGCTCTGTGGGGCACCGCACTTGTCTATTCCGGTTTCATGCTTATCGAGCCGGTTTACATCCTTCTGCTTTTGGCGTCGTTCCTCGCCCTCTCCCGCAGACCCGGCTCGCCCGGTCCCTGGTTCCTCCTCGGTTTCGCGTGCATCGCTCGTCCCGGAGCCGTTCTTCTCCTGCCGGTGAGCATCCTTTTGTTCAGGCCGAGGGTGGTGTCATGCCTGGCCTGGTGCATCCCGGTCGCCGCATTGTGGGCTGTGAATGCGTTTTACGGCGACCCGTCGACTGTTGTCTCAAGCCAGGGAGGCATCAACTTCTACATCGGCTCCGGCCCCGAGGCGGACGGGGTGACCGCCTTCGCCCCGCCGGGAGGAAGAACGCCCGCCGGAGGGATGCCCTACATCGACAACGTATGGGCTGCAAGCCTTGCCCCCCTTCCGGAAGGAACGTCGCCATCCTCGGTCTCCTCCTGGTGGACAAACCGCACGCTCGGTCACGTGGCGGGGAATCCGCTTGGTTTTCTGCGGCTTCTTGCCGTAAAGGCAGCCTTTCTGCTCAGCCCCGTGGAGATCCCGTGCAACTATGACGTGTACTACATTGAAGGCCTGTCACCCCTTGCGGGGTTTCTTATCTCCGGCCCGCCAGCGCCCTTTCCCGGCCTTCTGGTATGGATCCTTCTGCCGGGAGCGCTGCTTGCCGGGCGGCCGACCGAGTCCGAGAAGAGAGCCCTCTGGTGGCTGGCAACGCTCGCTGCGGGGCTGATGCCGTTCTTCATCACCGCGAGGTTCAGGCTTCCCCTCGTGCCCTTTGCACTGCTGTTTCTGGTCCCGAGGTTCCAGAGAAAGCCCGGGACGGGCCTCCTTCTCGCTCCGCTCGGGGCGGCACTGGGCATCGGTCTTGCCCTCCTCACCGCCCGCACCGTCGAAACAAGCGGAGTGAACATGCCCTTTCACGACGGGATGGCCAATTACACCGCAGGGAACAGGGCGGAAGCCCGTGCGCTTTTCATGGAAGCATGGGAAAGGGCCTCATCCCGGACCGACGGGATCGATCTGAACGGCACCGATGCGCTGTACAACCTCGGGGTCATGGCCCTCGAGGACCACATGGCGGAACAGGCCGGGTTCTGGTTCGGGAAGGCCCTGGAGTGGAACCCGTCCCACGAACCATCGCGACAGGCCCTCAACAGCTTGACCCGGGAATGGCATTAGGTTAGAAATCCGTGGCTTTTCGGGTCTGAAAACCGTGTTCTGATTCCCGGAGGTTTGAATGCAGGCTGGCGCAATGTTTACCCTTCTGGCACCTGCGGTGGCCGTTCTTACGCTTTTCGCAGCCCTGCTGGTCTATTCCGGGCTGAAAAAGTGTTCTCCGGGCAACGAACTCATGCAGCGGATAGCCGGTTTCATAAGCACCGGCGCCATGGCTTATCTCAAGACGCAGTACCGGATCCTTCTCGTTTTCGTTCTCGTCGTTTCCGCCCTGCTTTTTCTGTTCGTCAACAGGGCCACCTCCGTGGCTTTCATCGCCGGCGCGCTTCTCAGCATGCTGGCCGGGTACGTGGGCATGAAGGCCGCCACGACGGGGAACGTTAGAACGGCCAATGCTGCCCGCGAGAGCCTTTCGGGAGCGCTTGCCGCAGCGTTCAGTTCCGGGAGCGTGATGGGTTTTGCAGTCGCCGGTCTGGGCCTTCTCGGTGTAAGCGCCTTCTACCTCTGCTTCCATGACATCGATTCGATCCGGCTCGTCATGTCGGCCATTCTCGGGATCGAAGTCACACTCGAGAGTGTGGCAGGTTTCGGAATGGGGGCCAGCAGCATAGCCCTCTTTGCCAGAGTGGGCGGGGGAATCTTTACCAAGAGCGCAGACGTCGGCGCTGACCTCGTCGGAAAGCTCGAGGCGGGCATTCCTGAAGACGACCCCAGAAACCCGGCGGTCATTGCCGACAATGTCGGCGACAACGTGGGAGACGTAGCCGGAATGGGCGCCGACCTGTTCGAGTCGTACGTGGGTTGCATCATTGCTGCCATCGTACTGGCCATCAGCCTTCCGTCGGCAGCGGTTTCAAGCCTCTTCTCCCTTGCCGGACATGACGGGCTGCACCTCGGGAGGCAGACCCTCATCGCGCTCCCGTTGATACTCGCAGCGCTGGGAACCATGGCAAGCCTTGTCGGGGCGTTGTTCGTCAGGCTCCAGAGAAGAACATCCCCCCACTCCGTTCTCAGAAACGGCACCTTCCTGAGCGCCGCACTGAGCATCATCCTGGGCTGGCTCTTCATCAGTCGGTCAGGGCTTGGGACGGGCGTTTTCTGGGCGATGACCTGCGGAGTGGTTGTCGGAACCTGCATCGGCCTTGTCACAGAGTACTTCACGAGTTCACGACCCGTGAGAAAGATCGCCGAAGCCACCGGAACGGGAACCGCCACGACCGTCATCGAGGGAATAGCCGTGGGAATGGAATCCGCCCTGATCCCGATGCTCCTCATTGCCGCTGCTGTCATTGTAAGTCACAGCCTTGCCGGTATATACGGCATTGCAATCGCCGCGCTCGGAATGCTCATGAACGTGGGGATGACCATGTCGGTCGACGCCTACGGTCCGGTGGCCGACAACGCGGGCGGTATCGCAAGCATGGCAGGGCTTTCCGAAGAGGTTCGGCGCCGGACCGATAAACTCGACGCACTGGGGAACACAACCGCTGCGATGGGCAAAGGTTTCGCCATCGGCAGCGCCGCCCTCACCGCCCTTGCGCTGTTCACGGCCTATGCGCAGGCTGCCGGCCTTTCAACGATCGACCTGCTGGATCCGTACGTCGTTTCCGGATTGCTCGTGGGGGGTCTTCTGCCGTTTCTTTTCGCCTCGATAACGCTCCGGTCGGTCGGCAGGGCGGCCATGAAGATGGTCACCGAGGTAAGAAGGCAGTTCCACGAGATAAAAGGGCTCATGGAAGGCAGCGCGGAACCTGACAACGAAAAATGTATAGACATTGCAACGAGGGCTGCACTCACCGAGATGATCCTGCCGGGGCTGCTGGCCGTGGCCGTACCTGTGGCGGTCTTCCTCGGTTTCGGCGAGAACGGGCCCGCGACCCTCGGAGGCCTTCTTGCGGGGGCCATTGTGACGGGAGTGCTTCTCGCGGTTTTCATGAGCAACTCCGGAGGTGCATGGGACAACGCCAAGAAGTACATCGAGGAGGGGCACAACGGAGGAAAGGGATCCTCGAACCACCAGTCTGCAGTCATCTGCGATACGGTCGGTGACCCCTTCAAGGACACGAGCGGTCCCTCGCTCAATATTCTTATCAAGCTGATGACCATCGTATCCCTGGTGCTCGCCCAGGTGAACTGAGAAAGGACTGAAAATGTCAGGCACACTTCCCCTTACCGAAGAGAATGTCATCGCCGAGCTGGAGAAGATCAGGCCCATGCTTCAGGGCGACGGCGGCGACATCCGTTTTGTTGCACTTGACGGACGGACCGTGAAGGTGGAGCTCCAGGGCGCCTGCAGCGGCTGCGCCTTTGCCGCGCTCACCCTTCAGCACGGTGTTGAGAAAAACCTCAGGGTCGTCTTCCCCGACCTCGAGAAGGTTGAGAACCTCGCGGGCTGCCGCTAGCCCCGATCCCAGGAGAACAGCCCTCGAAGCTCTTCTGGGAAACCGCGGCGGCGCAAATGGGCTCTCATCCCGCGACGCCGCATTCGCACTGAGGCTTCAGAGGGAAACAACGATCTGGCGGGCCAGGCTTGACAACGCACTGGCCCGTTTTCTTTCGAAACCCCTTCGGAGCCTCGACGAGCGCACTCTTGCCGTCCTGCGTCTGGGCGCCGTTCAGCTTCTCGTTCTGGAAACACCGGTACACGCCGCGGTCTCGGAAACGGTTGGACTCGCGGCGAATCCCGGCGCACGGGGACTTGTGAACGCTGTTCTGCGAAGGCTGGCTTCGGAAGGGGAGGAGCCCGGCCTTCCCCTGCACATCAGATGGTCGCACCCTCCCGGGCTCGTGCGGAGATGGCTTGACCGTTTCGGAACGGAGCGCACGGAAGCGCTTCTCAGTTGGAACAACGAACCGCCGACTCTGGGAGGCTTCGCATTTGGAGCGCCCCCTCCGGGGGCCCCCGGGCAGTTCCTTGAAGCGTACAGGGTTTTCGACAGGGGCGTACCGCTTCCACCTCCCGACGTCTTCGTTCAGGACGAGGCGGCCGCGATCGCGGCAAGGGTCTTTGCCGCGTTGCCAGGCGGGACCGCCCTCGAGCTGGGGGCGGCCCCCGGCGGGAAGACCGCGCACCAGCAGGGGTCATTCACGGTCAGCCTCGACCGCTCGCCGGGCAGAATGACAAAATGGCTCGAGAACCGCGAAAGGCTTGGCTGGACCCACGCACATCCGGTCGTGGCGGACGGTGTCATACCGCCGTTCAAAGGCAGGTTCCGGAAGGTCTTCGTTGATGCGCCCTGCTCGAACACCGGTGTTCTTCGAAGAAGGCCCGGGGCAAGATGGCGGTGGTCGTCAGAGTCGCTGGCCGGCCTTTCAGAGATCCAGGCATCACTGCTTTCGAGCGCTGCCGATCTGGTCGAGCCGGGCGGGATCCTGTTCTACAGCACCTGCAGCCTGGAGTTCGAGGAGAACGAAATGCAGGCCGAACGTTTCCTGAAGGGGCACAACGGCTTTGAGCATCTTTCGCTCGATGTGCCTGATCTCCTTGCAAAAGACGGCATGATGGTCTCCTTTCCTCCTGAATCCCGAGTGGACGGCATTTTCGCCGCTGCCTTCCGGCATCGCTGCGCCCAGCCTTAACGAGAATAATTACTATATTTCCCGTGAGTGTCCTGTCCTCCTGTCGGCTGAATGGAGATGCGTAAATGGATTCCGCCCTGTATCCCATAATCGATCCCGAACGGATCGACGCCCTCCTGGCCCGGAGCGTCGGAACCGACGCTGCGAGATTCAGGGAGGTTCTTGCCAGAGCCATGGAAATGAAGGGGCTTCCGCCCGAAGATGCCGCCTCGCTGGCAGTGGTCGATGACCCTGCCTTGCTCGATGAGCTTTTCGATGCGGCAAAAAAGGTCAAGGAAACGATTTACGGGAAACGACTCGTCATATTCGCACCTCTTTACATTTCCAACCTCTGCGGGAATGAGTGCCTTTACTGCGCGTTCCGGGCCTCAAATCCGGAGGTGGTCAGGCGGGCCCTCACGCAGGATGAGATTGCACGGGAAACCCGCATTCTTGTAGACCAGGGGCACAAAAGGGTGCTTCTCGTGGCTGGTGAATCCTACCCCAGAGAGGGGTTCAGCTACGTTCTCAAGAGCATTGCCACCGTGTACGGCGTGAAGTCCGGCAGGGGCGAGATACGCAGGGTAAACGTGAACGTTGCCCCCCTTTCCCTGGACGAGTTCAGTGAGCTCAGGAAAACCGGCATCGGCACATATCAGCTTTTTCAGGAGACCTACAATCCGGATGCGTACCGCAGGGTGCATGTCGGGGGCAGGAAGAAGGATTACGCCTGGCGCATCACCGCGATCGACAGGGCGATGGAGGCAGGGATCGATGATGTGGGCATCGGTGTTCTCTTCGGACTGAGCGACTGGCGCTGGGAGCTTCAGGCGCTCTTTCAGCACATCCGTCACCTCGAAGACCGCCACGGGATCGGTCCCCACACGATCAGCGTCCCCAGGCTGGAACCGGCAACCGGTTCGGACATAGCCGCCCACCCGCCCCATGCCGTCTCCGACACCGACTTTCGCAAAATAGTTGCCATACTGAGGCTTTCGGTGCCCTACACAGGCATAATCATGTCAACCCGGGAAACCCCCGGAATGCGCCGTGAAACCTTCGCCCTCGGTGTCAGCCAGATTTCCGCGGGAAGCAGGACAAACCCCGGTGGATATGCGGAAATCGAGCATGAGGAGGACGGAAGCCAGTTCAGCCTCGGTGATCACCGTCCACTCGATGCGGTCATCAGGGATGTCGCCTCGATGGGTTACGTGCCCAGCTTCTGTACGGGCTGTTACCGTCTGGGCAGGACCGGCAGGGATTTCATGGACCTGGCGAAACCGGGCGACATCAGGATGCACTGCGACCCCAACGCTGCAAGCACATTTCTCGAGTACCTTCTGGACTACGCTGAACCGGGCACCAGAATGGTCGGGCTTGAGTGCCTGAAAGGTTTTCTTGATGGGATGCCACCAGCTGCGCGCGAGAGGGCCGGGACGATGCTGAAGGCCGTCGAGGAGGGGGAAAGGGATGTCTACTGCTAGCATCAGGTCGCCCCGGTCATTCAGGCTTCACATCAGCGTGTTCGGCAGAAGGAACGCCGGCAAGTCAAGCATCGTTAACGCCCTTGCAGGCCAACGTGTTTCGATCGTGTCGGATGTGCCCGGAACCACGACCGACCCGGTGAAGAAGGCCATGGAGCTTTTGCCCCTCGGACCCGTGATCGTAACCGATACCGCCGGTCTCGACGATGAGGGGGAACTCGGCGCACAAAGGGTCGAGCGGACCCGCGGCGTCAGGGAAGGCACCGACCTCGCCATTCTTGTCACGGACCGCGACAACTGGGGGGAGTGGGAGGAGGAGCTCGCGGAGGGGTTCCGGCAGACCGGGGTGCCTTTGATCGTGGTTCGCAGCAAGACGGATGTCAGCCCGCCCGGGGAATCGTTCGGAGCTGCAATGGATGGGAAGAGGCTTGCCTGGGTTGCGGTTTCCGCTGCGACCGGCGAAGGCCTTTCCGAGCTGAGGGAAGCCCTGATCCGCCTTGCACCCGAAGATTTCGTGAACAGGCAGGCCATCGTTTCAGACCTCGTCCCAAGGGGCGGGACCGCCGTGCTCGTCGTTCCGATTGACAAGGAAGCCCCGAAGGGCAGGCTGATACTACCCCAGGTTCAGGTGATCCGGGACCTTCTGGACAACAATTCGCTTGCACTTGTCCTTCAGGAGGGTGATCTCCGGAAGGGGCTCGGCAATCTCACGACAAAGCCTGCGATAGTAGTGACGGACAGCCAGGCCTTCGCGCGGGTTGCCCGGGATACGCCCGAAGACATACCGCTCACATCCTTCTCCATCCTGTTCGCACGCTTTCAGGGCGACCTGGCATCCATGGTAAGGGGTGCGATGACGATCGGGCGCCTTAAGCCCGGTGACAGAATTCTCGTGGCCGAAGCCTGCACCCATCATCCGATCGGGGAAGACATCGGCACGGTGAAGATCCCGGGATGGCTCTCCGGATTTGTCGGAGGGGAACTCGATTTCACCTTCCAACGGGGTGCGGATTTTCCTTTGGACCTTTCGTCCTACCGCCTCGTGATCCATTGCGGAGCCTGCATGTTCAACAGAAGGGCCATGCTCACACGGATTCAAAGGGCAGCCGCCTTTGGGGTTCCCCTCACCAACTACGGCCTGACCATCGCCTACAGCCTTGGCATTTTCGAGAGGGCGCTCGGCCCGTTCCCCGAAGCGCTCGCCGTTTTCAGGAGCGGCAATTGACAGCTCTCTCCCGGGAAAGGCTCGTATCGCTTCTCGAGACCAGGGATGCCGCAACCCTCGAGGACATCCGCAGACAGGCGGAGGAGCTCACGCTCGCAACACTGGGCAACAAGGTCTACTACCGCGGTCTCGTCGAGTTTTCCAACATCTGCTCCCTCAACTGCCGCTACTGTGGCATCCGCCGGGACAATGCCATGCAGCGCAGGTACATGGCAACAATTTCCGAAATCGTTGAAGCCGCGGAGTGGTGCGCCCGCGCCGGCTTCGGCTCGATGGTGCTGCAGTCGGGGGAAAGACGGGACGCGCCCTTTGTGGATTTCGTAGAGGAAGCGGTGCGGAGCATCAAGGCCCGCACTGTCTCGCCGGGGCTGCCGAAAGGCATCGGGATAACGCTTTGCGTGGGGGAGCAGTCCCGCGGGACGTACCGGCGGTTCAGGGATGCGGGCGCACACCGCTACCTCCTCCGGATCGAAACGACCAACCCGGTCCTTTTCGGCAGGATTCATCCGCGGGAGCAGTCACTGGAAGGCAGGCTCGCCTGCCTCAGGCTCCTTCGGGAGGAGGGTTTCGCGGTGGGCACCGGGGTGATGGTGGGCCTTCCCGGCCAGACCGCCTCCATGCTTGCTGACGATCTCATTTTCTTCACCACGCACGATTTCGACATGTTCGGCATGGGTCCTTTCATCCCCCATCACGACACGCCGATGGGATCGGATCCGATCGCCTCCCCGGAAGAAAGGATGCGGCTTTCGCTCATGATGATAGGCCTTACCAGGCTGCTCACGGTCGACACCAACATAGCTGCAACAACGGCGCTTCAAGCCCTTGACCCGACAGGGAGGGAGAAGGGGATATCGTGGGGTGCGAACGTTCTGATGCCCTCCGTGACCCCCGGCGAGTACAGGAAGGACTATCTTCTCTACGACGGCAAGCCCTGCACCGACGAGCGACGGGAGGAGTGCCGATCCTGCCTTGGCAGAAGGGTGGGGCTGGCGGGCAGGGTGGTCGCGGTCGATGATTGGGGTGATCCCGTTCACTACACCAGAAGGGGAACAGGAACGAAGGGAGTGCAGGATGAGCACGGGAGCGATTGAAGCCATCAAGGGAGCCATCCTTCTTGAGCGGAGGGGAATGGCGTTCTACGAAAGGGTGGCGTCGTCGACGGGGAGCGCTGGAGTCAGGGAGGTCTTCTCCACCATGGCCGAAGAGGAGAAACGCCACGAGAAGGCCCTTGCCGTTCACTATTCATCGCTGGTGCAGAACGGTACGCTCGCCGCTTTAACCTCGTTCGGCGAGGCAGCTGACATTTCCGGGGCGGTCATCACCGAAAGGGTCAGGCATGAGATAACGGCCTCCGGGTTCGAAGCCGCCGCAATCTCCGCCGCAATGGCGCTTGAGGCCTCCGCGGAGAAGTACTACAGGGAAAAGGCCGCTGAGGCCGGCTCCGAAGTCGAGCGGCAGCTGTTCGGCTGGCTGGCTGACTGGGAGCACGGTCATCTGGAAACCCTTGCCGGGCTGGACAGGGCTCTCATGGAGGACATCTGGTTCGAGAACGGCTTCTGGCCTGAGATCTGATCCGAAATACAAGGGGGGATGTTTCATGGCAGTCCCGGGAGCTTTTTCGACCCTCATCCTTGCAGCGGTCACCACGCTGTCGGCGCAGAGCACTTACACCCTAAACATTCTTCACCTGAACGACACGCATTCTAACCTCCAACCCCTTTCCATCGCCGTTTCCCTTGATTCGACCGGTGAACCGACAAGGATCCCGGCCGGGGGGGTGGCGCTGATCGCCTCCGAGGTCAGGCGGACGAGGATGGCGGAAGAAAACGTGATTTTCCTGCACGCCGGCGACATGGTCCAGGGCACACTCTTCTACACTGTCTACGGCGGGCAGGCCGATGCCGCGGTGTACAACTCGATGGGGCTCGATGTCATGGCCCCTGGCAATCACGAGTTCGACCGCGGAAGCGCCGGGTTCAGAGCGCTTCTTGATGAGGTTCTTTTTCCCGTCGTCTGTGCCAATCTCTCGCTTGAGGGCGATTCCCTGCTCGCGGGAAGGGTTGCGCCCGTTGTCATCATCGAGACCGGCGGGGAAAGGATAGGGGTGATCGGGCTCATCACGGAGGAATTGGCAAGCGTTTCCAGCCCTTCCGCGAACACCGTGGCAACACCCATGCTCGAGGCGGGCATGAACGCGGTTGCTTTGCTCGAACGGCAGGGCGTCAACAAGATCGTGGCCCTCACCCATGCCGGCTACATGGAAGACCTTGAACTTGCAGCCACTCTTCCGGGGGTCGATGTGATCGTCGGGGGACACTCCCACACATTCCTTGGTGATTTCTCCGGCCTCGGGCTCGAATCCGGGGGCGAGTACCCAACGGTGGTCGAGGGTCCACTCGGGGATACGGTGCTCGTCGTCACGGCCTGGCGCTACGCCGTGATGCTCGGAAGACTGGGCGTTGACTTCGACAGTGAAGGAAGGGTGACGGGCTGGCGCGGTTCTCCGGTCATCCTGACCAGCGACAGTACAGCTGCTGTGGCGGGGCTTCTGTTCACAACGCCCGACCCTGTCGTCGGGGAGCTCGTTGACAGCTACACCGCTGCAATCGAAGACTTTCAGAGTGAGGTTCTGGCCCGGGCGGAGAGCGACCTGCCCAACGCCAGGGTACCGGGGGGAGCCCTGCCCGGGGGCAGCGCAATCGCTCCGGTCATCTGCGATGCCCTTCTCTGGAAAGCCGACCTGATGGGCATGGATGCGGACATAGCCCTTCAGAACGCCGGAGGCGTAAGAATCGACGTGCCCCGGGGGGACATCACGATCGGGACGGTCTACACGCTTCTTCCCTTCGGCAACACCATGGCTGTGCTCGACCTTTCCGGCGAAGAGATCCGGGTGGTGTTCGAGGAGGCCCTTTCGACGATCTTCGACGAGGGCCGTTCGGACGGAACGTTCCCATACGTGGCGGGCATGCGGTACGAGGCTGCCAAAGTCCCCGTCGACGGACACAGGGTGCTCTCGATCGAAGTGAAAGGCGCCGACGGTACTTACGCACCGATCGACCCTGCTGCCAGTTACAGGGTTGTGACCAACTCGTTCGTGGCTGGCGGCGGCGACGGGTTCGGAAGCCTCAAGGGGCGCACCTGGACCGACACCGGTTTCATCGACGCCGAGATCCTGATGGAGTACCTTCATTTCCTCGGAACCGTGAGCCCGGTGGAGCAAAGGGTTTTCTTCTCCGAAAACTGATGCGGGACCCCGCTTTTCGTTGTGTCGGCACGCCTGTCTTGACAAACCATCTTTTAGCACTATTGTGTTTCCAACCCAAGGTGCTTTGAGGAGGTGTCATGACAGCCTTATCCATGCTTTTTCTGGTTCTGTCATCCACGGGGCAGGCCGATCTCGTGGCTTCAAGCGTTCCCGAAGGTCCCAGCATCGACGGAGTTCTCAACGACCCCGCGTGGGAATCCGCCAATGCCGTCACATGCCGGTTCGTGCAGTACGGACCGGACTACGGCAGCCCCATGACCGAAGACACCGAGGTCATGATAGTCTACGATGACCGCTTTATCTACTTCGGCTTTCAGATGGACGATCCCGATCCACGAACGATGATGGAAGCCCTCACTCCAAGAGACAATTACGTAACGGGCGAGTGGATAGCCGTGCTCCTCGACACCTGGGGAAACGGCAGGGAAGCTGCCAGCTTCGAGGTGAGCCTCGCCAATTCCCAGATGGATTCGAAGGTCAGCCCCTACGGGCATTGGGACTACAGCTGGGATGCTGTGTGGGAGAGCGCCACGGCGACCAACCCCCGGGGCTGGTCCGCCGAGATGGCAATCCCCTTCAGCTGTCTTCGGTTTCCCGCGTCCGAAGCCGCCCAGAACTGGACGGTGAATTTCCAGCGGATCCTCGGGAAGACAAGGGAGAACGGCTGGTTCGTGCTCTCAACCTCCGTGGAGATGGCCCAGCTTGAGAATTTTCCGCAAATTGAAGGGATCACGGGCATCCGGGGTTCCCTTGGCGCGGAGATCCGACCCTACGGGTCCACAAGGGCTTTGAGGCCTGCCGATCCCGGGGAGTGGGACAGCGAGTTCGATGCAGGGGTTGATGCAAAGTTTGGCGTTACGAGCGACATCGTGGCAGACCTGGCCTACAATCCCGATTTCGGGCAGGTGGAGTCCGACGCAGCGGAGATGAACCTCTCGCACTTCGAACTCTTTCTCGACGAAAGAAGACCGTTCTTCCTCGAATCGCAGGAAACATTCGAGATGCCCTTCAACATGTTCTATTCCAGAAGGATTGGAGCTGCCGCACCCGGCGGAGGCGTTGTTCCGATACGGGCGGGTGTGAAGCTCTCCGGCTCGCTCGGGGGCGGGTTCCGGTTCGGCTTTCTTGATGCCGTCACCGCAGGGGTGAGCCAGGATACCGTTCCCTTGGTTCCCGGGGCGAACTTCGGGGTGTTCAGAACGGTCAGGGAGTTCGGCTCGTACGGAAGCATCGGCATCTCGGCGGTCAGCAGGGATGTATGGGAGCAGGACGGCTTCGATCAGGGACACAACAGGGCGATTGCCCTCGACGGTGCTGTTCTCGCCCCTGGCGATCACCTGATCCGGGGGGCGTTCGCCGGGTCGTTCAATACAGGCATCGAAGACGGAAACGCCTGGGCCGCGAGCATTGAAAGAGTGAGAAGCACCCTTTCGTACAGCGCCGGGTGGGAAAGAATAGGCGAAACCTTCGACGTGAACGGAACAGGCTTCACGACCGTGACGGGGGGGTGGAACAGCTGGGGTTCCATCAGCAAGACGTACATGCCCGAGGAGACCTTCAGCCAGCTGAGCGTGAGCGCCTACGGATCCTGCTCCAGGCTTGACACCGGTGAGCAGACCGGTGCGGAGGGAACCTTCGAAGCCAATGTATCGCTGAAGAGCGGTGCCTACATGGGCGGCCAAGTCACCCACTCCGGTGAGACATTCGATCCCTACGAGGGCCCCGAAGGGGTTACGTACGGCGACAGGACAAGCGCAAACCTCTGGGCGG
The DNA here is from genome assembly GCA_963845085.1 of Candidatus Fermentibacterota bacterium. Taxonomy (GTDB): domain Bacteria; phylum Fermentibacterota; class Fermentibacteria; order Fermentibacterales; family JCC-6; genus UBA6080. Next base: position 387,288 of record CAWJQI010000005.1, on the reverse strand, counting down.
GAACGAACAGGTTCGACTGCTTCAGTGTGAGCGGGAGCGCGGGATTCGGGGGGTTCGACTGCGAGGGATCGTTCCACAGCTACAGCCTTGCGCTCAGTGTCACACCGACCCAGTCGCTCGATCTGAACCTGTCCGGAAACACCTTCGAGACCTGCAACACATGGAACTACAACTGGGACGCCGACGATTGGGACAGCAGGTCCAGCCGCTGGCGTTCGCTGATACTCCGGGCCTCGTACATGTTCACACCGGACATGAGCATCAGGCTTTTCTCACAGTACTCCCGCTTTCTCATGGATTACTCCCTCACGGGAGAATCAGAAAGCAGCGGCATCAGTGCGAACGCCCTTCTCAGCTGGCAGTACATGCCGGGCAGCATGTTCTACTTTCTTGTCGAGAACAGGACCGAGGAGGAGGGGGGTCGTTTCAACCCGCCCGACCTTGGCGTGTACGGCAAGCTGACCTGGTTCCTGGCGGTGTAGATCCCTGTATATTCACGCCTGACATTCCTGCCGGAAGGTGTTGTGTGAGGGCCAGCAGTTCCTTTGATTGCCGCGGTCCCGGCAGCTGCGGATTGCGTCCGGAATTCCCGCCGCACGCAGTTCGGTGCACAGCCCGACGGGCGGCCTGAAAGCAACCTCCGCGGGGGTCACGGGGTACGGCAGGTCACAAGCACGGCATCTTCGGTTTCGGGCATCCCCCGAAACCGAATGCATTCCCGGGGGAGAGCGATGCAACAACCCATAGGATTCGACAACGGAAAGTACCTCGAGGAGCAGACCGGAGCCATAGCATCACGCCTGGAACGCTTCTCCGGGAGGCTCTACCTCGAGTTCGGGGGCAAGCTGATGTACGACTTCCATGCCTCCAGGGTTCTTCCCGGATACGACCCGAACGTCAAGATCAGGCTGCTTCAGGAGCTGCGTGACAAGGCCGAGATCATCCTGTGCATCCATGCCGGAGACATCGAGAAAAGAAAGATCAGGGGAGATTTCGGCATCAGCTACGACGCCGACGCGCTGAGGCTGATAGATGATCTCAGGCGCAGGGATCTCTCCGTGTGCGGCGTGGTGATAACGCGGTACGCCCAGCAGCCGGCAGCCGACATTTTCAGAAAGCGCCTCGAGCGAAGCGGTGTGAAGGTCTACTCCCATCCCTACACAAGAGGCTACCCCACAGACATAGATCTTGTTGTAAGCCCCGACGGATACGGCAGGAACGACTACATTGAGACCACCAGGCCCCTGGTGGTGGTCACCGGTCCAGGCCCTGGAAGCGGCAAGCTGGCCACATGCCTGTCCCAGCTGTACCACGATCATAGACGCGGCCTTGACTCGGGTTACGCCAAGTTCGAGACCTTCCCGGTCTTCAACCTGCCCCTGAAACACCCCGTGAACGCTGCATACGAGGCGGCAACGGCCGAACTGGGCGACATCAACATGATCGATCCCTACCATCTCGAGACCTACGGCGTTCCGGTGGTGAACTACAACCGTGACGTCGAGGCCTTCCCCCTTGTCAGAAGGATCCTCGAGCGAATAACGGGGTCGGCGTCACCCTACGCCTCGCCAACGGACATGGGCGTGAACAGGGTGGGTTTCGGGATCGTCTCCGATGAAGCCGTGCGTGAAGCTTCGAAGCAGGAGATGGTGCGAAGGTACTTCAGGTACCGGTGCGAGTTCGTCATGGGGCTTGTCGAGGAGAAGACACTACAGAAAGTGGAGCTGCTGCTCGATGATCACGGGATTTCCCACGAGTACAGGGCCGTGGTGCTGCCGGCAAGGGCTGCGGGCGGCGAGGATCCTTCAGGCTTTCACAGAACGGGCGCCGCGCTCGAGCTGCCCGACGGCACGATACTCACCGGCAGGGACTCTGAACTCATGACCGCAGCGAGCGCCGTGGTGATAAACTCGATGAAGAGGCTGGCGGGGATACCCGACAGGATCCACCTTCTGACACCCGAGACGATCGCCTCGATCAGGCGCCTGAAGGAAACGCTCGGGGGCTCTAGAACAAGCCTCACGCTGGACGAGGTCCTGATCGCTCTCGGGATCAGCGCCACCAACAGCCCTGCAACCCTCGAGGCGCTGGAGTGTCTGCCGGGGCTTCGCGGCGCCGAGGTTCACATCACCCACATACCCGCCCCCGGCGACGAGGAAGGGTTCAGAAGGATCGGCGTAAACCTGACGACCGATGCAAGCTTCGGATCGGACAACCTCTTCAACGGCTGACCGGGTGACGGCCCCCCATCGCCTTGATGAGAAGGGGCGGTGTGACGACGGCCGTCACTACTATCATCACCATGGCAGCCGCCATGTCGGTCGAAGTGATCATGCCGTTGAGCAGGGCCACGCTTGCTGCGACAAGCCCCACCTCGAGCCTTGGCATCATGCCGATTCCGACTATGGCGCTCTGGCGCATTGTTAGACGGGATGCCGCTGCAGGTATGGAACACCCCACGAATTTGCCGAGCATGCAGAAAAGTGTGTAGATCACGCTGAAAACAAGCACGGACCCCATTGATCGGATGTCCACCATCATGCCCGTGACGCAGAAGAAGACGGGTACAAGAAGCTCCTTCACGGGTACCAGCTTCTCGCTGATGCGCATCGCGGGCCTGGTTCCGGAAAGGGAAAGACCCATGACGTATGCGCCAACAACCAGCGCCAGCCCGAAGTACTCGGCCATGCCGGCAGCCAGAAGGCCTATGGCAAGGGCGAACGCCGCCTGTGATGATTCGTCGCCGATCTTGGATATCAGCCACATCAGCTGTTTCTGAAGGAGAAGGCCCAGCAGCAGCAGCCCCACGAAGAAGCCGAACCCCTTCAGAACGATCAGAAGAACGCTTGCTGTATCGCTTCCCCCCTGGGGATCCCGACCACGACCGCCAGTATCACGAGGCCTATCACATCGTCAATGACAGCCGCTGAAAGGGTGACGGACCCCTCGGGTGTGTTTATTCTTTTCATGTCGTAGAAAACCCTGGCAGCCAGGGAGATCGAGGTGGCCGCCGCGATCGCGCCGAAAGACAGGACCCTCGGATCGCTGAAGCCGGTTCCTCCGCCTGCGGCGATCACCGCAAGGGCGCCGCCCGCAAAACCCAGGATCGCGCCGCCCATCCCTACCGCGAAGCCCTTCGGAGCGAATCTGAGAAAGCCTTTAAGGTCGGTCTCGAGCCCGGCGGTGAAAAGAAGGGTCACAATCCCCACGGTCGTGATCCCGTGAAGGAGCCCCTCGTTGAAGACGCCGTGGGTGTCTGTGGTAAACACGGGACCGGACGACAGAATGCCGATGCTGCCGAGCGCATAGGGCCCGATGACAAGACCGATCAGCAATTCGCCGATGACAGCGGGCTGCTTCAGCAACCTTTGCGTGAGCCTTCCCGCTATTTTTGCGGCGATTACTATGAGTGCGAATCCTATAACGAATCTTACATCAGAGTTTTCCATGGGTCTCTCCGGCTGGATGGGGATAAAGACGAACAAAAATAGCTGTTTCACAAGGAAAAAGCGAGGGGCGTCAAGGCTCTTTTCACCGGCTGAATGTTTGTGCATTGTCCATAAGTCGCTGTGTCCTCACGGGAAAGGACAGTTATGAAGAAGCTTGGAGACATGCTGCTGGGCAGGTTGCCGTTTCGTGAGCTGGTGATGGGGAATACCGCAGTTGTAAGGGGCATGGTGGAATCGGGGGTCAGGGTGGCGGCATCCTATCCCGGATCGCCGACGCCGGAGATCGCAACTGCGATCGCTTCCATTCCCCTGGAGAGCCGTCCATTCCACTTCGAGTTCTGCGTGAACGAGAAGGTCGCGGTCGAGGTTTGTTACGGCGCGGCGGTGAACGGCATGACATCCGTCGTTTTCTTCAAGAGCGTCGGCCTCAACGTGGCCTCCGACACCTTCGTCCAGCTGAACCACATGGACATACCCGGCGGAATGGTCGTGATAGTCGGGGACGATCCCGGAGCCCATTCCTCGCAGAACGAACAGGACAACAGGCACATCGCCAGGATGAGCTACACCCCTGTTCTCGAGCCGGCTTCTCCATCGGAAGCCTATGATTTTCTTCTGAAGGCTGTTTCCCTTGCGCGCGCCAATCACATGGCCGTGATGCTCAGGCTCACGACCCACGTCTGCCATGCCAAGGAAATGGTTTCCTTCGCAGGCTGGTCCGACCCCCCGTCCGCTGACGCCGGCGTGTTCGACGGGAGGGGCGGGACCCACATACCCATCGGAGCGATGGTCGGCCGGATGAAGAAGAGGGCGCTCGAGCGCATCCGGAACGTCCGCGGCAATGGTTATCACAGGCTTGTCGACAACGGGAACATCCACCGGGGCATTATCACCGCCGGCCTTCCCTTTCTGTCGGTCCTCGATTCGCTCACCGGGGCGGAGAGGAAGCCCGACATCCTGAAGCTCGGAATGGTGTATCCGCTCGATCCCGTGCTGATAGAGGATTTTTTGAGGAAGCACAGGGAAGTTCTGGTTCTGGAGGAACTCGACGATTTCATCGAGCAGGCCGTCAAGGCTGTGGCCTGCGACTCCGGGGCTTCCTCAACCGTTCTGGGAAAGGAAAGCACCGATGACTGGGTCGGAGAGTACACTCCCGGAAGGGTTCGTGAGATCCTGCACAGGTTCTGGCCCGATTCGGTGCGCGCTCCCATCCCCCCCCAGGGGTTGCTCCAGGCGCCCGCGAGGTATCCCCAGATGTGTCCGGGCTGCGGCCACAGAAGCGCCTTCTTCGCCATCGGAAAGGCTCTTAATGACAGTGACATTTCCGTAGCCGACATCGGCTGCCACACCCTCGGTTTCCTTCCCCCCTACGAAATTGGCCGGCTCCTCATGTCCATGGGCGCCTCTTCAGGCATCGCCCAGGGGCTCTCGCTCGCCGGCCCGGGGCGCAGGGTCGTGGCGTTCCTGGGTGATTCCACGTTCTTCCATGCCGGCATTCCGGGCATCATCAACGCCATTTTCAACAATCACACCCTCACGCTTGTTGTGATGGAGAACGGGACCACCGCCATGACAGGCCATCAGGAACACCCCGGCACCGGAAGGAACTTCGATGAGCCCGCCCTGAAGATCCCCATAAGAAAAGTTCTGGAGGGTCTTGGCGTGAGTGACATCGCCGAGGTTGACACCTACAATCAGAAAGCCCTGACCGATGCCGTGAAAAAAGCCCTGGATGCGCCGGGGCTGAGCGTTGTCATCGCCAGGCACCCGTGCATGCTGAAGTTTTCAAGGGAACAGCGGAGGAAACCCGGTTTCTCGCAGAAACACGTGGAAGTGGCGGCGGACAGGTGCACCCTTGCACGTGAATGCATCGACCGATTCGGATGCCCGTCTTTCCGGAGAAACCCGGAAGACGGAAGCGTGTCAACGAACACCGACCTGTGCATCGGGGACGGTTCATGCGTGCAGACCTGTCCAGCGGGCGCCATCGATCCGGGGAAGTCGGGAGGGGGATCAGTATGAACATTCACATGACCGGCGTTGGAGGCCAGGGCATCGGCCTTCTCAGCGAAGTCCTTCTCCGTGCGCTGTCGAGGGCCGGCATGGAGGTGAGGGGGGTGGACACCCACGGCCTTGCCCAGCGCGGCGGGACGGTCATCTCCCAGATTCGGACGGGAAGCGGGGAGTTTTCGCCGCTCGTCGCACCGGGCGAGGCCGACATCGTAATCGCGCTCGAGCGTCACGAAGCGCTGAGGGCTGTAACGGCCTACCTTCGAAACGGAGGGGCGCTTGCCTATTATGACGCGGTCTGGCAGCCATTCGACGTGAGGAACGGCTCCGTGCCCGTCGTATCGGTCGAAGCGCTTCACGGTGAATGCGCAAGGCGTGACATCACCGTTGCACGGGTGTTCCGCGATGACCTTGCAGACCCCCGGATGCAGAACACCGCCCTTCTCTCCGAGGTTCTGAGAAAAGGGCTTATCCCCGGGCTCAGGCACGAGCACCTTTTGGGGGCGTATGGCGATCTGCTTGCGGGCGGGGCGCTCGCGGCCAACCTCGAAATACTTGGTGGACCATAGCCAATGGCTATAATAGTCCGGTGGCGCAGTACCGAAGGGAGGGTGTGAATTGTCCGGAAAGAAAGCATCGTTCATCGATTACCTCGCTCTCATCCTGCTTGTGATCGGCGGGATCAACTGGGGGCTCATGGGAGTTCTCCAGAAAGACCTCATCATGGGTATCCTCGGATTCACCTTTGAAACCGCAAGGATCATCTACGTGCTCGTCGGCCTGGCAGGAGTCTGGGGTCTTTTCTCGACCCTCGGCAAGCTGAGATAGCCATCCGACCCGTGCCCGTCCCGGGCGCGGGTCGACCCCCCTTGTGTGAAGGAGTCCCTTGAAGCGGCTTTCTGTGATAATCCCCGCCTTCAATGAAGAGCAGTCAATCGTCTCCACCGTTGAAAAGGTGCGGGCAATGCTGGACCGCTCCGGGATCGATGGAGAGGTAATTGTAGTTAACGACGGTTCCACCGACGCCACCGGAAGCCTTGCCGTCTCGACCGGAGTGAGGGTTGTCTCGCACGAGCGAAACCTCGGCTACGGGGCATCGCTCAAAACCGGCATCAGGAATTCGGATTGCGCCGTAATAGCAATCACGGACGCAGACGGGACCTACCCGGTGGAGCGGGTTCCGGAGCTGTTCCAGGCTCTCGAATCATCGGAGATGGCCGTTGGAAGCCGGACCGGTGAAAACGTTCGCATCCCCCTGGTGCGAAAGCCGGCCAAGTGGGTTCTCAACAGGCTTGCGAACCGACTGACGGGAACAAGCATACCCGATCTCAACTCGGGGCTCAGGGTCTTCACGCGAAGCCTTGCGACAAGGTATCTCCATCTTCTCCCCGACGGTTTCTCGTTCACCACGACAATCACTGTCGCCTCCCTGTGCGACGGAGTTCCTGTAAGGTTCATCCCGATCGACTACCACGCAAGGGAGGGGTCGTCGAAGATACGGCCGGGGCATTTTCCGAACTTCCTCATGCTGGTGCTCAGGCTGGCCGTGCTGTTCCGCCCCCTCAAGGTCTTCCTGCCAACCTCCGCAGTCCTGTTCTGCTTCGGGTTCGCCAAGCTCGTGCTTGATTTCATAATCGCCGCCGGCCAGGTCGGCCTGGGTCCGGAACTGGTGCGTTACCCGATCATTTCGACAACCACTGTTATTTTCCTCGTTTCGAGCCTGCAGGTACTTCTCGTCGGCATGGTCGCCGAGGCCCTGGCAGCCAGGCGGTAGCGCGGGTGTGCGGCTTTGCGGGAGTTCTCCTTGGAAGTCCCGGCGACAGGAACCGCGAAACTTCCGATGCGCTGTCGGCCATGTCCCGGGTTCTCTCCCACCGGGGACCGGACGACGAGGGTATCGAATGGGTTGGTCCGTGCGGCCTCGCACATCGCAGGCTGAGCGTTATCGACCTTTCCGCCGCGGGCCGGCAGCCCATGTCCAGCGAGGACGGCAGGGTGTGGATCGCCTACAACGGCGAGGTGTACAACTTCAGGGAACTCAAACGTGATTTCGGGCTCGAGCGGGATTTCCGTTTTCGTTCCCGGACCGACACCGAGGTTTTGCTGCATCTCTACGAGAAACTGGGTGCCGACTTCCTGAGGCATCTCAACGGGATGTTCTCCCTGGCCATCTGGGACTCCCGGCGGGACAGGCTGTTGCTCGCCCGTGACCCCTTCGGGATCAAGCCCCTTTTTTACATGGAGCACGGAGGCGGCTTCTGGTTTGCATCCGAGATAAAAAGCCTGCTGCAGGCGCCCTCGCTTGTCAGAAGGGCTGACGAAGAGGCGCTCTTTCACTACCTGGCCTTCAACTACGTTCCGGGATGCCTGACCCCATTCAAGGGCATAAGCGAACTTGTGCCCGGAACCGCGATGGAGTTGAGACCCGGCTGCGGCGTCACCGCCCGATGGAGAATTTTCGAGCCTGATTGCCCTCCCGATGATTCGCTTGATGAACGGACCGCGGTCGAGGAGTCGCTCAGCCTTTTGAGGGAGGCCGTGGCAAGGCAGCTTGTGAGTGACGTCCCCGTGGGGGTGATGCTGTCGGGGGGGATGGACTCGAGTGCGCTCACGGCCCTGATGGTCGAGGCAAGGGGGGGGGCGGACTTTCATACGTTTTCGCTTGCCTTCGATGAACCCAGCTTCGACGAATCATCCTACGCCAGGCTTGTCGCTGCGAGAATGGGGACCACGCACCACGAAATAACAGTCACCCCCGAAAAGGTTTCCGCCGTTCTGCCGAACTGCCTGGCACACATAGACGAGCCTTACGGTGACGGCTCGGCCGTTCCAACATGGCTTCTTTCCTCCGAGGCAGCCCCTCTTGTCACCGTGCTCCTGTCCGGCGAAGGGGGTGACGAGTTGTTCGCGGGTTACGACACCCACGCAGCCATGAAGGCAAGGATGCTCTACCGCAGGCTGGTCCCCGGATTCGCAAGAAGGGGCGTGATAGCGCCTCTTGTGAATGCGCTTCCGGTGTCCACCAGCAAGCTCAGCCTTGAGTTCAGGGCGAAGCGGTTCGCAGCCGGATCAGAACTCGGCGTCCCCGAATCCCACTTTGCATGGAGGGCCGTCCTGACGGGGGAGGACAGGCGAAGGGTGTTTCCCGGTGCAAATGGGGCGTTTCCCGCGTCGGAGTCTTTTTTTACTGAGATCTACAGCGCGGCCTCCGGCGACTCCAGCCTTTCGAAGCTCCTCCGGATCGATGCCACCACCCATCTTGCGAACGATCTCATGATAAAGAACGACAGGATGACGATGGCCCATTCCATCGAGGCCCGCGTGCCATTCACCGACATCGCCCTGTTCCGCTTTCTTGCATCCGTCCCCGACGGGTTGAAACTTCCGGGGTTCAGGAAGAAGAACCTGCTGCGGAAGGCGATGAAAGGCATTCTTCCCGGGAAGATCATCAACAAGAAAAAGGTGGGGCTTGAGATGCCCTACTCGAAGTGGTTCAGAACACAGCTCATGGAGTACGCCCACGATTCCATTTTCCAGTCCCCTGCGATCACGTCGGGCCTCCTTGACAACGCCGGGGTGCTTGACCTCTGGAACGACCATCAGTCGGGAAAACGGGACAACGGAAGGGCTCTCTGGGGCATTCTCAATTACTCACTCTGGTACGGCATGTACATCGCGTCGGATGACTACGTGAGGAACATTCTCCCCGGCAGGAGCAGGCTTTAGGTGCCCGCGATAAGGCGCGTTGCGATACTCGGTGGAGGCCCTGCCGGCATGTGGGCGGCGCTCTGCCTTCTGCGGCGCCACCCCGGCATCGGGGTCACGGTAATCGAGCGGGAGGCCACGCCGGGCGGCATGGCAGGAAGTTTTTCCTTGGAGGGGCTGACCTGGGACCTGGGCAGCCACAGGTTCCATCCCGCCGCCTCCCCTGAACTGCTCGGCGAGGTCAGGGAACTTCTGGGCGACAGGTTCCTTTCAAGGCCCAGAAATGGCCGGATCCTTCTCGAGGGCAGGCATCTTCGTTTTCCTCTGTCCGCAGCCGACATGCTGCTCCACATGCCGCCCTCCTTTGCGTTCGGTGCAATGGCCGATGCAGCCGCCGTACCCTTCCGGAAGAAGGCTCCGGCCGACGCATCCTTCGCGGACATCATGCTGCACGGCCTGGGCGGCACAATCTGCAGGCGGTTCTACTTTCCGTACGCCGAAAAGCTCTGGGGGCTTTCACCTTCCCGGCTTTCGGGCGAGCAGGCCAGAAGAAGGGTGTCAGCCGGCACGATAGGGAAGATGATGCGCAGGCTGTTTGCGCCACCGCGACAGAGGGTCGACCGTCGCACCTTCCATTATCCCGCGGGCGGTTTCGGCACCATTTTCAGTTCGGCTGCAGCCGCAGTCGAAAAAATGGGCGGGAGGATCGAATTCGGCGCAACGGTGACAGGGGTGAGTGCTCCCGCTCCCGGCAGGGGCGGATCGGTACGGTATTCCTCCGAAACCGGTGAACATTCCCTGCCCGCGGACTTCATCCTCTCCACCATCCCGGTGACCGAATTCGCAGCCATTCTTGCACCGCTCATCCCGGACGATGTCGAAGCGGCCAGAAGATCTCTCTCATTCCGCTCCATGGTCCTCTGCTTCGTCACCCTTCGGACCGGGCGGTTCTCACCCTTCGACGCCCATTACTTTCCCGGTGCCGGAATTGTGCCGTCGCGCATGTCGGAGAGGAAGAACTATGAAGGCAGCGTTCATCCTCCCGATTCAACAGGCCTCTGTTTCGAATTGCCGTGCTGGCGGACCGATCCTCTCTGGACGATGGGGGATGAGGCGATAGGCGGACTGCTCAGGAAAAACCTTGCGGAAGCCGGCATCCTGCTGCCCGCCTTTTCCGCCGTCTTCACACGCCGTCTTCCCGAGGCATATCCGTCGTACCCGATGGGCTGGAGAGAGCACTATTCGGTACTGGACAGGTGGCTTCTCGGCATTCCCGGGATTGCGTGCCTCGGCAGGCAGGGTCTGTTCGTCCATGACAACGCACACCATGCCATGGAGATGGGCCGGAAGGCAGCAGGCTGTATCGACCCTGAGAACGGATGGGACGCCGTGAAGTGGGCGGAAGCCAGAAAAGAGTTCCAGGACAATGTCGTTGAGGACTGAGAATGCATCCGGACCCATGCATTGTTATGATAAAAGGGAATGACAGGCTTTCCGGGGCCTTTGTCCGCCCCGGGTCGACATCGAAGGGAGACCGTGGTGACCGCTGACGAACGGACCGGGATCATTGACCTTCTCAACAGGGCAAGGGCAATGGAGCTCCATGCGATATCGCAGTACATGAACCAGCATTACAACCTCGACGACATGGACTACGGCCTTCCCGCCGGGAAGGTGAAGCTCATCGCGATCGATGAGATGAGGCACGCCGAGATGTTCGCCGAGAGGATCAAGGAGCTTGGCGGCGAACCCCTGACGGACAGGGCTGCGAAGGTTCAGCACGGCCAGGGCGTCGAGGTCATCTTCGGGTTCGATTCAACGCTCGAGCAGGACACCATTGCGGCGTACAACGGGTTTCTTGCCCGATGCCGTGAAGCGTCCGACAGCATAACGGCAAAAATCCTCGAAACCGTTGTTGCGGAGGAGCAGATCCACCTGAATTACTTCGACAACGAGAAGAAGCACATAGAAAGGCTTGGCGCCGCATACCTGGCGACCTGGGCCGGCACTCCCTCCGCGACCGGTCTTCCCGCAGCCCTCGGTTACGCCGCCACCAGGGGCGGGGAGTAACGGCCATTCACAGGGCTCTTCTTGCCATCGCGGGCATGCTTGCCCTCGGGCTCGGCGTGCTTGGCGTATTTCTCCCCCTGCTGCCGACAACCCCGTTCCTGCTCCTTGCGGCGGCGTGCTTCGTAAAAAGTTCGGACAGGCTGTACCGCTCGCTTATGAATCACAGACAGCTTGGACCGTACATCAGGAACTACCGGGAGCACAGGGCAGTTGGAAGGGGACAGCTGACGGCAACACTCATCCTGCTCTGGGCAACCCTTGCCGCAAGCGCCCTTGTTACGCCCGCAACGCGTCCGGTGCAGCTCGCACTTCTGCTGGTGGGCATCGCGGTCACCATTCACCTGCTGTCACTTAAAAGGCTGCCGGCCTCTTGCACTGACCCATCCGGGGCAGCAATAATCGGGGATGGAAAGAGAGGGATCCGGAAGCGGAATCATGAATGAAGCAGACCAACCCCCCCCGGGGAGATTTGTGAGTTCATTTCAGAACAGGATGAGTTACAAAGCCTCAGGGCTTTCCGCCATACAGCCGTGACGAACCGGTAGGCTCGCCCCGTGCCCGAGGCCGAAAGCCCGGGCGGGCGGAGGTGAGCCATGATGAACCCCTTCGATGCCGACATGCTCCGCGACCTGCTTGCAAGGGCGGATTATCCGGCCATAGCCTCGCTCTGCGCGGGGAGCCATCCTGCAACCGCGGCGGAGGTTCTCGAGGGCTTCGCCCCGGAACAGGTCCGCGACATCCTCCGCCACCTCGACGACGAGCTTCGGGCGGATGTTTTCACTCACATGAGCCTGGATTTCCAGGTCGACCTCATTACCATCCTCAAGCGCAGGGAGGTGGCCCGTCTTATGACGGACATGCCGCCCGATGACAGGGCCGACCTTTTCAAGAGCCTGCCCGACGACCGGCGCGAGGGGATTCTTCCCGCGATGGCCCAGGCTGAGCGGGAGGACATACGGCGCCTCACTGCGTACGAGGAAGGCACGGCCGGCGCGGTCATGACGTCCGACTACGCCGCTCTTCAGCCCGGCCTTACAGCCCATCAGGCCATCGAACGGCTCAGGGAGATCGCCCCCGATCGCGAGACCATCTACACGGCGTTCGTGGTCGACGAAGAGCGCAGACTGCTCGGTCATGTATCGCTGAAGGACCTCATTGTGGCCCGCCGGGAGAAGCTTGTCGGAGACATGATGGAAACCGAGGTTATCTCCGCCCGGGCCTGCGACGACCAGGAGGAGGCTGCCCGGAAGATTCAGAAGTACGACCTTATCGCACTTCCGGTTGTCGATGCCTCGGATGCGCTTGTCGGGATAATCACGCATGACGACGCGCTGGACATCATCACGCAGGAGCACACCGAGGACATGGAGAAATTCATGGCCATCGCCGGCAGCCACGACTCATCGGCCTACCTGCGGACAAGCCCGATGGCCCACTTCAGGAACCGCGTCTTCTGGGTGACGGGGCTGGCCATGCTCGGCCTCGTGTCGGGTTTTGTCATCCAGAGTTTTCAGGGCCTTCTTCTTCAGTTCGCCATTCTCGCGGCATTCATCCCCATGCTTGCGGGGGCCGGCGGAAATACAGGGAGCCAGGCGGCCACCCTTGTTATCCGTGCCCTGTCGCTGAAGGAGCTCAGCTACAGGGACGTCGGCGGGATACTGTGGAAGGAACTCAGGGTCGCGATGATGCTCGGGGTTCTGCTCGGGCTCCTCGCCTACGCCAGGGTTATGCTGATCGGGGGAGGGGCTTCGATACCGGCAGGGTTTACGCTTCACCAGATCGGCTTCGCCATTGCCCTGGCACTCGCGCTGCAGGTCGTGACCTCCACACTGGCCGGCGCCATGCTTCCCCTGGGGGCATCAAGGCTCAGCCTCGACCCGGCTGTCGTTGCGAGCCCGGTCCTCGCCTCCTTTGTGGACATCACCGGAGTCGTCATTTATTTCATGACGGTCAAACTGGTTCTGGGAATCTGAGAGTGAGCCCACCCGACTGAAATGGACACCGCGACAAGGGGCCGCCGTCTGGCAGAATTCCTCGGGCTGAAGAGGAACATCGTTGCGCTCATGTCAATGGTGATCCTTGTCGGGCTCGGCGAGAAGATGGCGGAGCGGTTCCTGCCCCTCTACCTCATCGCCCTTGGCGGCGGTGCCTTCTCCATTGGCCTGCTCAACGGGCTGGACAACCTGCTGAGTGCGCTTTACTCACTGCCGGGGGGGTACGCGAGCGACAAGCTCGGTCACAAGCGGGCCCTGATGCTTTTCAACCTTGTGGCGATGCTTGGCTATCTGGTCGTCATCGTGGTCACAAGCTGGCAGGCCGTGATCCTCGGTTCGATCCTTTTCGTTTCATGGACGGCTATTTCCCTTCCGGCCACCATGGACATGGTCTCAACGGTGCTGCCCAAAAACAAGCGCACGATGGGCGTATCGATGCACTCCCTCGTCAGACGCATTCCGATGGCGCTCGGGCCGGTGATCGGCGGCACGATGATCGGCGCCTTCGGTGAAGTGGACGGCATCCGTGCCGCCTTCGTTGCCGCCTTCATCCTGGGTGGTGTTTCGCTTTTCATCCAGCAGCGGATGATCACTGAGGACAGGAGCGAAAACGTCCGCAGGCACCCCCTCCGGTCGTACGGAACCGACCTGCTTGACGCCCCTCTCCGCAACCTTCTCGTCTCCGACATCCTGGTAAGGTTCTGCGAGCAGATCCCCTATGCCTTCGTCGTCGTCTGGTGCGTCAGCATCAACAGGATAACCCCGCTTCAGTTCGGGCTTCTGACCACTGTCGAGATGGTCACGGCGATGCTCGTCTACGTGCCGGTGGCCTTTCTGGCGGACAGGAGCACGAAAAAGCCGTTTGTCGTCGCCACTTTCGTCTTCTTCACGGTGTTTCCGCTTGTCCTGCTTGCCGCCCGGTCTTTCTGGGTGATGGTCCTGGCGTTCGTCGTGAGGGGTTTGAAGGAGTTCGGCGAGCCGACCCGCAAGGCGCTCATAATGGACCTTGCCCCGGAGGGCAGGAAGGCGGCAACTTTCGGGATCTACTATCTCGTGCGCGACGTCATCGTCTCCATCGCCGCATTCGGAGGCGCATTCCTCTGGGATGCCTCGACGGCGGAGCGTGTTGTCGGGTTTCTCGGCGCGGGAGGTTCGCTTCTGCCGTTCTTCCGATCGGTCGCCTCACCCGCGACCGCGCTGATAACCGCATCAGCGTTCGGGCTTCTGGGAACGGTGTGTTTCGCTGTGTTCGGCCGTGATCCGGGGCGGGTCAGAGAAGCCTGACCAGCAGGTAGATCCCTCCCAGGGAAACCAGGACACCGGAGATGATGCGAAGCCATCGCGCCGTCGCGCTCTGGCCCGACCAGTCCACCACCCGCTGGATCCGCCCCGCGAAAACGCCCATGAGAAGAACGACCCCGGCGTGCCCGACGGCAAATGACAGCCCAAGGACCAGTGCCTTTGCTGTTGAATCAAGGCTGAACATCACGGCCAGCACGGGGGCCATGAAGGCGAAGGTGCAGGGCCCCAGTGCGGCGCCAAAAACGATCCCGAGAAGCAGAGCGGGAGAGCCACCGCCCATCCCGCCTTTGTTCAATCCGGGAACAGGCAGCTGGAAAAGCCCTGCGATCGAAAGACCCACAACGATGAGGATCACGGCAAGCAGCCCCTCACCCAGCGGACCCACATCACCGGCGAGCCTGCCCAGCAGGTTCGTCACCACACCGATCACCCCGATTGAGATGGTCATTCCGAGGGCGAACAGAGCGGCGACCTTCATCGGCACCGCTTTCCCCGTGTCGATCCCCCGGCTTTTCATGATGCATCCGAACACCAGGGGAATGCTCACGAGGTGGCAGGGGCTGAGGACCATGCTGAGCACTCCCCAGACGAACGCGGCCGCCACGGCGAGGATGGGCGAAGAGGAAAGAGCGTCGTTAAGCGAGGTGAGAAAAGACCCCATCCCTAGATGCCATCTTCGTTGAAGTAGCCATGCTCCCTGAATATCCCGAGCATGCCTTCGGCATCGATGTAGCCCTCGTGCCTGGCCAGCTCGACCCCATCGGGTGAGAAGAATATCTGGGTCGGGATCACCCGGATCTGATACCTTGAAGCAGCGTTCCGATCCTGGTTTACATCAATGAATACCACATCCAGTGAGCCTTCCATCCCGGTCCTGAGCTCGGCAAGCTCAGGCTGCATCATCCTGCAGGGGGTGCATGACTCCGAGCCCAGGTCGACAAGCCGGGGAAGGCCGGTGGTCTCGGCGACGGTTTCCTGCTGTTCCTCCTGGGGGGCGCAGGCCGAAAGCCCTGCGCCAACGGCAAGCAAGATCAAGAAGATTCGTTTCATCTGGAAAGCATCTCCCTGAGTTCCGCCTCGCCGGGCAGTCGCCCTGCGAGAACAACCCTGCCGTCGATGGCCAAAGCCGGGGTGGACATCACGCCCATGGCCACTATGTCGTTGATCGAGGAAACCTTCTCCAGGGTGTAATCAAGGTTCAGCGAGTCAGCCGCCTTCCTTGCCATCTCCTCGAGTTTTTTGCACTTGGGGCAGCCCGTGCCCAAAACCTGGATCCTCATCGCTCACACCTCCGGGAAGAACATGCCGAAAAACACTCCGCTGATCGCGGCCATGATGATGACAAGGGAGACGAAGGTTACCGTTTTTCTGGTTCCAAGAATGGTTCGGATCACCAGCATGTTGGGAAGGGAAAGTGCCGGACCGGCGAGCAGCAGGGCCAGTGCCGGTCCCCTGCCCATGCCCGAGCCGATGAGCCCCTGGACTATGGGGATCTCGGTGAGTGTGGCGAAGTACATGAAAGCGCCTGCAACCGAGGCCAGAAGGTTGGCACGAAACGAGTTGCCTCCTACTGCCGTCTCGACCCATTCCGAAGGTATCCATCCCTCGTGGCCCGGTCTGCCCAGAAGGGCTCCCGCCACGATCACCCCTGCAAAGAGAAGCGGAAGGATGAGCTTCGCAAAACCCCAGGTTTCGTCCGCCCACTTTCTTCCCTCACCCCTGCTTGTGGCGAGTGCCCAGGCAAATGTGATGATACCGAGGCCGAAGGATGTCTGTGCTCCCGAGTGAAACAGGACAGCCGTTCCTGAGATCACTGCAACAACAAGCATCTTCCAGGCCCTTACCCCCAGCCACAGCACCGCCGCAAACGCGGTAACCGCTGCGAACACCGAGGTGATGACCCATTTCCACGCCCATACCGCATGCCAGAGGCCGGCCGCATTATCCGGAGCGCTCCAGTTCGCGAAAACAAGAAGCCCCACAAGCGAGGCGAAGACAAGAACCCTTTGAATAAAAGGCTGCGTGTCTTCCGTGTCATCAAAGGCGAAGCCAGCGCTGCGTTCAGTCTCCTCCTTCCGGAAAATAAGGTGCATGAGGAGGCCGATCACCACACTGAACACAACAGCCCCCACTGCCCTGGCAACGCCGAGTTCGATACCGAGGACCCTGGCAGAAAGGATTATTGCAAGAATGTTTATCGCTGGTCCTGCGTAGAGGAACGCCGAAGCCGGGCCAAGACCGGCACCCATGCGGTAAATGCCGGCGAAGAGTGGCAGAACGGTGCAGGAGCAGACCGCAAGCACGGTTCCGGAAATGGAAGCCACTCCATAGGCAACCGATTTTTTCGCCTTTGGCCCCAGGTACTTCATCACAGCTTCCTTTTTCAGGAAGACCGCGAGTCCGCCCGCTATGAAGAGGGCCGGCAGGAGGCAGAGTATCACATGCTCCCTGGCGTACTCGTGAAGAAGGTGAAGCGACTCGGTTACACCACTCCAGAAACGCTCTGAAGACAAGGGCATATGGTATGCTCCTGCGAAGACCAGAAGCATGATCAACATGCTCTTCCAGTAATTCCTGAGATTCATTTGCATTCCCCGCAGGTATCGGAGATCACCTGGTCGACACATTTGAGGAAGCTTGGCAGGCAGGGTGTGAGAAGCCTGTGGAGGACCCGGTTCGAGTCCTTCCTCGAAGCTATTATCCCGGCGCTTCGAAGGACGCCAAGGTGTCTTGAAACCGTCGATATGTCGGATCCCACGATCCCGGTCAGCTCGGACACGGTCTTTTCGCCCTCTTCAAGAGCTTCGACGATCAGCAGGCGTGAGGGATGGGCAAGGGATGCGATAACCCTTGCTTTTCTTTCAAGCGACTCCAGGCTGGATGCCGGCATGGTGAACCTCCGGTTAAACGTTTGCTTGCAATATAGGCCAAACAACCAAATTGTCAATCCGGAGGAATGGAACTACTTTCTCTTGATGATGCCCTTCCACCCCGGCGAAGCGAGCACGGGAGGGATCCTTCCGCTGCCGAGCGTGCCCACCGGCTCCGTCACGAAGAAAACGTCGGGGTCGATCAGCCTCACCTCCTGCATGATGGGCCTGAACTCCCTTCTGGGGCAGACGATGTATAGCTCGGTGACCGTTCCGGCCATTCCCCTGCCCTGAAACTCGGTCACGGCAAACCCGAGTTCCCTGATCCTGGCTGCAAGCTCAATGGCCGAATCCCTGGCGATGATCTTTATGATGATGCCGCCCATTGCTATCCTGCGCTCGATCATGATGCCCACCACATTTCCCGTGGCGAATCCCAGAGCATAGAAAACCGCGAAAACGGGGTTTTCACGGACCTGGCTGATCACCGTGGAAATCACCCCGAGCCATATGCTTATCTCGACGAAGCCGAGCAGGAAGGCGAGGAGGGTTCTGCCCTGGATTATGCTTATCGTCCTCATCGTTCCAAGCGACACATCCAGTACCCTTGCTGCGAACACGAGAAAACCGGTGAACAGGATTCCGGAGTTCACAAAGGTCACCTGACAACCGTGAGCGCTGCGAAAGCACCGGTTTCCGAACAGGCGAAGTAGAGCCCGGCCGGGACTCCGCTGAGGCTTATGCTGGCGCTTCCGTCAATCGATGAGATCGCCTCGGCAACCACCCGTCCCGTTATTGAGCAAAGCACTACCGCGGTGTTCGGGGGCAGCCCGTGAACATCAGCCTGGCCCGCCGCGGGATTCCGGTTGATGCCGGGCACGCCCTCTGTGTCGCCCTCGACTCCTTCGTACCAGGTTCTGTAGATGGCCCCCCTGGGGCAGTAGAGAACGCAGATCCCGCACCCGTTACACAGGTCGGGGTCGATCCAGGCCTTGCCGCCTTGAACGCTTATCGCCCCCTGAGGACAGGGGGATACACAGCTCATGCAACCGTTGCAGAGCGCGGGATCAACCTGGTAGATCCACTGCATGAAACCGGAGAGAGCCAGCAGGGCAACAATGAATGAATGCATTTGAAAGCAGCCTTTCCTTGTGGTTTACAGCCCCTAATATACACTGCGGTATTGACATGCGTGTTCATTCCGTACAATATCACCGGAAGTGGCGGCGCTATTGCCCGCCCGTGTCTTATCAGGTTGCGCCACTTTCAGGAGGGTGTGATCATGAAGAAGGAAGAAGCAGCAAAAAAGGCTCCCGCCAAGGCTCCCGCCGAGAAAAAGGCCGACAGCGCCCCGAAAAAGAAAGCTGCGAAGAAGCCCGTCAAAAAGGGCTGACGCCGTTCTAGTCTAAGGCGGCGGGAGACGGCTCCCGCCGCCCCTGTATCTGCCCTGTTTTAATCGATGCCCAGGTTGCAGGTTCGAGGTCTGCGATGTCACCGTATGCCGTTACAACGAAGTTCCAGATGTGAAAGTCGGATGTGGCCTGCGGACCGGGACCCGGGGGAGGGTTCGGAGGAGGCGGGTCGCAGACCGCTGTACAGAAAAGGATCACACGGACAGTATCCCCTGCTGCCGCCCCGGGAACGACGAAGATCGGCAGCGAGTCGGTCTGGCCGAGGGATACGTTCCAGTAAATCCCGCTCTCGCCGTTGATGTTGAGCACCATTCTTGTGAAGGCGAAAGTGTTGGGTTGTTCGATCCTCCATGTGACGCTGTACTGCTCCGCGGCGATGCTTATCGAATCGGTTCCCCCGGGCAGAATGAGAAGATCGGACCAAAGCTCGTTCCAGTCGGTTTCATAAGCCTCGGCGACGGCGTCTGAGCGGGCGCCGTCAGGAAGGAACTCCCACTCTCCGGAAATGATGGCCCAGCCGGGTGGCAACTCGGCGAGGGAGTAATTCCAGAGAACCTGGTCGGCCAGGGAGATGCCCGGGAGCAACAGGAGCGCAACAGCCGTTTTTCTGATGCCATCCATCCCGATCCCTCTCTTCCGCGCGGGATATCCCCGAATCCTTTAAAACCAATATCACGCTTCCACCGCTTCCGTGCAAGAAGACCGGGGAGCTTGTCCGCTGGCGGTTTTCGTTCTATGCTTCTGCGTGTCTTGTTTCAGGGGTGAGGGATGCCCGCGATCCCGTACCCTTGTCTTTGTATTGCAATGTCACGCCATATTCAGGAGGATTATGAGCAGGGCAAGATCGTTCTCCGGAGGCACCCATCCGCCGGGCAACAAAGAGCTGAGCAGAGCCAGGGCGATAGTGCATGTCCCCGCCCCCGACACAATCACGGTTTCTCTCTGCCAGCACCTGGGCGCGCCTTCCACGCCCGTTGTGAAACCTGGTGACACGATAGCCTTCGGTCAGGTTCTCGGTGAGAGGAACGGCTTCATCAGCCTTCCCACGCATTCGCCTGCGGGTGGCAAGGTTCTGAGCGTCGGCGACGCCCCCATGCCGCACAGGCGGACAGGGCCGGCCGTTACCATTTCCGTCAGCAGCCGCGAAACGGTGCCTGTTTTCGAACCCTGGCCCGACTGGGAGAACAAAACCCCCGCGCAGATAATCGAGAGGATAAGGGAAGCCGGAGTCTGCGGGATGGGGGGTGCCTGCTTTCCAACCTACGTCAAGCTCTCCCCGCCCCAGGGCAGAAAGATAGACATGCTTATCGTGAACGGCGTTGAGTGTGAACCCTACCTCACCGCAGATCACAGGCTGATGCTGGAGAACGCCGCAGACATCATCGCCGGGATGAATATCCTCGCCATGGTTCTCGGTGTTGACAAGCCCCGCATCGGCATCGAGGTGAACAAGCCCGACGCCATCTCCCTGCTTGAGAAGATGGGCGTGGCGGTGGTTCCCCTCGAGGTGTCCTATCCGCAGGGTGCCGAAAAACAGCTGATCGACGCGGTGTGCGGAAGGAAAGTTCCGGCGGGAGGCCTCCCGCTCGATATCGGCGTCGTGGTGCAGAACGTTGGAACGTGTGCCGCAGTGGCTCAGGCGGTTCGTGACGGCATCCCGTCGGTCACGAGGGTAACCACTGTATCGGGGCGCGGCGTGGCAGCCCCGGGCAACTTCCTCTGCAGTGTCGGAACCCCGGTGTCGGTTCTGATCGGGGCTGCGGGAGGGTATACCGCCGATGCGGCAAGACTCGTCTCGGGCGGACCCATGATGGGCATGGCCATGTACACCGACGAAGCTCCCGTTACAAAGGGGACGAGCGGAGTTCTTGTGCTTTCCAAGGGCGAGGTCAGGGAAACCCTCGAGGGTCCCTGCATCCGCTGCGGAAAGTGCGTTGATGTCTGCCCGCTGAACCTCTGCCCGAGCCTGATCGCCAAGGCCGCGGAGTACGGGAACTGGCGCATGGCGGAGGAGTACGGCGCCCTCAACTGCATGGCCTGCGGCACCTGCAGCTTTGTCTGTCCTGCAGGCAGGTACCTTGTTCATTACATCAAGCGGGCCCAGACCGAGATCAGGGCAGCCGCGCGCGCCGGGAAGGGGGCATGATGCCCGAGGCAAGACGTTTCGAGCTGGCGATGTCGCCCCATGTGTCCGATACGGCCACGACACGGCGGGTGATGACCGATGTCTCGATCGCCCTGCTGCCGGCACTGGCAGCGGCGGTTTACCTGTTCGGGTTCAAGGCGCTTCTTCTGACCGGCCTGAGCGTTCTCGCCGCCGTCCTGACGGAGATGCTCTGCCTTCGTTTCATGAAGAAGCCCGTGAA
Organism: Candidatus Fermentibacterota bacterium; assembly: GCA_963845085.1. Lineage (GTDB taxonomy): Bacteria > Fermentibacterota > Fermentibacteria > Fermentibacterales > JCC-6 > UBA6080. The sequence goes on along the minus strand of CAWJQI010000005.1, from coordinate 366,110 downwards.
CATTGTTCTCGACGGAAGCGCGGTCGTGACGGGCATCCTCCTGGCATACAACGTTCCCCCCTCTGTGCCGTGGTGGATCCCTGTGCTCGGAAGCGCGTTCGCCATTGCGGTTGCAAAACAGGCCTTCGGCGGCCTTGGAAACAACATCGTCAACCCTGCGCTTCTTGGCAGGGCCTTCCTTGTCGCGAGTTTTCCCGTCCTGATGACTGCGGGATGGTGGGCGCCGCTGTCCAATGGCCCGTCGGCGGACGATGCCTGGGACCAGTCCGGCATACCCGCCGCAGTTCTTGAAGAGGCTGACGTTGTCTCCGGAGCCACGCCCCTGAACCTTCTCCGCCAGACCTACACATGGGATGCCGGCGCGGCCGAGGCCCAGGAGGGGGGCGACTCCGAGGGCGCCGCTGCGCTCCGGGAGAAGGCTTCGAAAGTGCGTGAACTGCTCTCCTCGGGCGGAACGCACATCAGCCTGTTCCTCGGAAGGGTCGGCGGGTGCATCGGCGAGACCAGCGCGCTCATGCTTCTTCTGGGTGCGGTCTTCCTGTTTGCACGACGTGTGCTCGAACCACGCCTTCCCCTCAGCTACCTCGGCGCCGTGGCGCTTTTCGGCTGGCTTTTCGGAGGCCCCGGCTTTCTCGGGGGCGATCCGCTTTTCCATGTCCTGTCCGGCGGAGTCATCCTCGGCGGCTTTTTCATGGTCACCGACATGGTCACCACTCCGGTCACCAGGAAGGGACGGCTGATCTTCGGTGTGGGGGCGGGCCTTCTCACGATGATCATCAGAAGGTGGGGCGGCTATCCCGAGGGGTGCAGCTACTCCATCCTGCTCATGAACCTTGTCACCCCCCTCATTGACCGCTACACGAAGCCAAGGGCTTTCGGGGAGGTGAAGAAGAATGGCTGAAGCGCTCAAACTCGGCATCGTGCTCATGGTGGTCGCCGTCATTGCAGCGGGATCGCTCGGGTTCGTCAACGATTTCACCGCCCCGCTGATCGCCAGGCAGAAGGAGGAAGCCAGGCTTCTGGCCATGGAAACAGCTGCCTCCACGATCACCGGCGCAGGCGTTACCGTCACCTTCGACAGCCTCACGGTCGACGGTCTCGCCAACCCCTATGCCCAGGCGGACGAAGTGCTGTCCCCGGTGGGCGTCTTCTCCGGGGAAGACATCGTGGGCTACGTTTTCATTGCCTACGGCAAGGGCTACTCCAGCACTGTCCAGACCATGGTAGCATGCGGTACTGACGGCATCGTCACCGGCTCGCAGATCCTCTTCCAGCAGGAGACACCGGGGCTCGGCGCCAATGTGGTCAACCCCGACCGCCTTATCGGCAGCTTCTCCGGCCGTGAGGCGGCAGGCCTCGTTCTCGAAAAGGATGGCGGAGATATCGACGCCATCACGGGCAGTACGATCACATCGAGAGCTGTCACACTTTCCGTCCGGAAGGGGCTTGAAGCCATGGAGGACGCAGGTCTTTTCACGGAAGGGGGGTATTCACTGTGAGCCTTGTAAGAGAGTTTACCAAAGGGCTTTACAAGGAGAACCCGATCTTCCGTCTGGTTCTCGGCACGTGCCCCTTTCTTGCCGTCACCTCGAGCGTGGAGAACGCCCTTGGAATGGGTGCCGCAGCCGGGTTCGTTCTGGTCTGCTCCAACTTCCTGGTGTCGCTGCTGCGGAACGCCATCCCCTCAAAGGTCCGCATTCCGTGCTACATCATCATAATCGCAACGTTCGTCACCATCCTCGACCTCGTCATGAACGCCTTCGTACCCGATCTCCACAGAAGCCTCGGGATCTTCATTCCCCTCATCGTGGTGAACTGCATCATCCTCGGACGGGCCGAGGGGTTCGCCAACAGGAACGCTGTTCCGGCGGCAGTGGCCGACGGTCTCGGCATGGGGATAGGATTCACCCTGGCCATGATCATCATGGCAACCTTCCGGGAGATTCTGGGCAACGGCACGTGGCTCGGGATCAACGTCCTGGGCTCGGCTTACAACAATCAGCCCGTTCTGATCGCCATCCTTGCACCGGGGGCATTCATACTGATGGCGTTCATCCTGGGCACCTTCAAAATCATTGAGAACAGAAGGAAAGGAGGAGCCCGATGAGCGCCTTCCTCATGCTTTCGGTTCTGACCCAGACCCCCGGAGCGCAGGAGTCGGGCTTCAGCTTCGGCACGATGATGGCAATCATCATCGGGGGCATTTTCATCAACAACTTCGTGTTGAGCCGCTTTCTCGGGATCTGCCCGTTCATGGGGGTCTCGAAGCAGCTGGACAGCGCAATCGGCATGGGGGCTGCGGTCGTCTTCGTCATGGCGCTCGCGACACTCGGCTGCTGGGCCGTCTACCATCTCATGCTCGTGCCCCTGGGCATCGGCTATCTCAAGACGATTGCCTTTATAACGATCATCGCCGCACTGGTGCAGCTCGTGGAGATGATACTGCTCAAGTTCAGCCCCGCCCTCTACCAGGCCCTCGGGATCTACCTTCCCCTCATCACGACGAACTGCGCCATCCTCGGAGTGGCCGTGATAAACATCGAGGAGAAATTCGGCCTCGGCTACAGCCTGATCAATGCAGTTTCAGGCGGTATTGGCTTCACTCTCGCCCTTGTGCTCATGGCGGGCCTGAGGGAGAGGATGGAGCAGGCTCCAGTTCCGCCGGCCCTCAAAGGGCTGCCGACCGCGTTCCTCATCGCCGGCGCGATGTCCATCGCATTCCTTGGCTTTGCCGGGCTGGGAGGTTAGGGGATGACTTCACAGATGATCCTGTCGGTTCTGCTTACCTCCGGGACGGCATCCGTCGTCACTGTTCCGGCTTTTGTCCTCGGGGGCATCGGCCTCATTCTCGGTCTCGGCCTCGCGCTCGCAGCCAAAAAACTCGCCGTCCCCAAGGATCCCAGGATTGAGAAGGTCGGCGAAATCCTTCCCGGCGCCAACTGCGGCGGCTGCGGATACCCGGGCTGCGCCGCCTTCGCAGAAGCCGTGGTCAAGGGCGATGTCCTTCCAGGCGGGTGCGTTGCCGCAGGTGCAGGTGTTGTCTCGAAGATCGCTGCACTGCTTGGTGTGGCTGTTGACGAGAGCATAAGGAAGGTGGCGGTCGTTCACTGCGGAGGCGGGCACAGCGCCGTCGACGCCTTCACGTACCACGGTCCCTCAAGCTGCGCATCCGCGCTGCTTGTCATGGAGGGGCACAAGCTCTGCAGGTACGGATGCATGGGGTTCGGCGACTGCGTGTCGGCCTGTCCCTTCGATGCGATACACATGGATGAGAACGGTCTTCCCGTTGTCGAGCCGGAGAAGTGCACGGGCTGCGGGAAATGCGTATCGGCGTGTCCCAGGGGAATCATCAGCCTCTGGCCCGAGAACAGGAAGGTCATCGTGGCCTGTTCCAGCCGGGACAAGGGCGGCATCGCCCGCAGGGCCTGCACCGTGGCCTGCATCGGCTGCGGCAAGTGCGCCACGGCCTGCCCTGTCAACGCCATCACGATCGACAGCTTCCTCGCGCACATCGACCCGGCGAAATGCATCAACTGCGGGATCTGCGCGGGAGAGTGCCCGACCTCGGCCATCGTGGACATGGTGCCCACAAGGCCAAAGGCTTTCATAGACACTACATGCATCGGCTGCACGCTCTGCACCAAGGTCTGTCCGACCCATGCCATTTTGGGCGAGTTGAAGCAGAAACACGAGGTTGTATCCGAGAAGTGTGTGGGGTGCGGCCAGTGCGTTCCCAAGTGCCCGAAGAAGTCCATCAGGATGATGGGAACACACCTGGCGCAAACGTAGATTAAGGAGGGGGCCATGGGCACAGAGCAGCTCAGGGGACTTCCACCGGTCCACGTGCTGATCCAGGGTCTTGCGGGCCATCCGCCATCGGTTGCGAGGGATGCCGCCAGGGAGGTGATCGAGGAGGCAAGGAAAGCCATCCTCGAAGGCGGGGAATGCCCACCGCACGCCACCCTTCTGAAGGCGGCGGAGGAGAAGGCGGCAGCCGCAGGCGCATCGTCCATGGCCACCGTTGTCAACGCCACCGGTGTGATCCTGCATACCGCACTGGGGAGGGCATGCCTTCCACCGCTTGCGGTAGAGAACATCCGCCGTGCCGCGACAGGCTATGCCGTTCTGCAGTGGGACAGGCAGGCCGGCGGCAGGGGGCACCGCGACAGCCACATCGAAAAGCTTCTCACCAGGTTGACCGGCGCCGAGGCGGCCACTGTCGCCAACAACAATGCAGGGGCCACAATGCTCGTTCTTTCCGCTCTTGCGAGGGGGCGGGAGGTTATCGTTTCCCGTGGTCAGCTCGTGGAGATAGGCGGAGCCTTCCGCATACCGGAAGTTATGCTCCAGAGCGGGTGCACCATGATCGAGGTGGGCTGCACGAACCGAACCCATCTGAGGGATTACGAATCGGCAGTGTCGGAGAGGACCGGGGCAATCCTCAGGGTTCATCCCTCCAATTACAGGGTCAGGGGCTTTACAGGGGAAGTTCCCCTCGCGGAACTCGTCGAACTCGGGCGGAAAGCTGGCGTTCCGGTGATCGATGACCTTGGGGCGGGCAGCCTGGTTCCACTTGACCGATTCGGTCTCCCTGCCGAACCCACCGTGCAGCAGAGCATCCAGGACGGCGCCTCTGTGGTCACCTGCTCGGGGGATAAACTGATCGGAGGCCCGCAGGCGGGAATCCTGCTCGGCACGAAGCACTGGATCGAGATCATAAGAAAACATCCCCTTGCGCGCGCACTGCGGGTATGCAAACTCACCCTGGCCGGGCTCGAGGCATGCCTGAAGCTTTTTCTCGAGGACGACGACTACCTCGTAAAGCACCACCCGGTTTACGCGATGTTCGCCGCGAAGCCCGCGGAGCTCGAAGCCCGCGCGCATTCGTTCGCAGAAAAACTCGTCATTCCGGCATCCTGTGCACTTGTGTGCGAGGAAATGGGCAGCTTTGTCGGAAGCGGCGCCCTTCCCGACACAGCCATTCCGTCATTCGGCGTCTCGGTGACCTGCCCGTCTCCTGACAGCCTCGCGCTTGCGTTGCGAAGCGGTTCGCCCGCTGTCGCGGTAAGGGTTGAGGAGGGTTCGGTGAAGCTCGATCTCAGAACCGTCTTCCCCTCCGAGGAAGCCTTGCTGGCCGTCAGGCTGAACAGGGAGCTGGAACTGCTGTGGGGGTGATAGTTGGCACGGCAGGGCACATAGACCACGGCAAGAGCAGCCTCATGCTGGCGCTGACAGGCAGGGATCCCGACCGCCTGAAGGAGGAGAAGCAGCGCGGCATCACGATCGAGCTCGGTTACGTTTTCCTTCAGGGGCCGGACGGCGAGACTGTGAGTTTCATCGACGTACCGGGCCACGAGAAGTTCATAAGAACAATGGTCGCAGGCGTCTCCACCGTTGACTGCTTTCTTCTTGTCGTGAGCGCGGATGAGGGGGTGATGCCCCAGACGAGGGAGCATCTCGACATCCTCCGGCTGCTCGAGGTCGACCGTGGAATAGTGGCTTTGTCGAAGTGCGACCTGGTGGATGAGGATCTCCAGGAGCTTGCCGAGGAGGAGGTCAGGGAAGCCCTGAGGGGCACCCCCGCCGAAGGCGCTCCTGTCATCCGGGTTTCTGCGGTCACAGGAACGGGGCTCTCCGAGCTGAAGGATGAGATCTTTCGGATGGTCCACGGCGTCACCCTGCGAAGCCCGGAGGGACGCTTCAGGCTCCCCGTGGACAGAGTGTTCAGCCTCAAGGGCTTCGGAACCGTCGTCTGCGGCACCGGCCTTTCCGGGGTTGTGAGACCCGGCGACATGGTCGAGGTGCAGCCCGGCGGAAAGCAGTACAGGGTCCGGGAACTCGGGGTGAACGATCACCGGAAGTCAGCGCAGGGTGTGGCCGGCGACAGGATAGCGCTGAATCTCACCGGGCTGGACAAGGAAGACGTTCAGCGGGGCGCCGTGCTCGGTGAGCCCGGATGGCTCAAGGCCCTGAACAGTCTCGATACCAGGTGCTCGGTCCTTCCGGGCGAGGTCGACCTTCACCCCAGACAGAGGGTGAGGATCCACCTTGGGACAGCCGAGGTCATGGCCAGGGCCATCCCCGTCGAGGGCGCTGCAATCCCCAGGGGCGGCGAAGGATTCGTGCATTTTCAACTCGAACACCCCGTTGTTGCGATGCCGGGGGACCGTTTCGTCTTCAGACGGTATTCGCCGGTGCAGACGATGGGGGGCGGAGTGGTCCTCGACACCGGTACTCCCAAGGTGAGGGCCAGGTTCAGGGAAGTCAGGCTCACACATCTCGAGCTTTTGAGCAGGGGTGATCTTGCCGACGTAATGATCGAAGCCATGGAAGACAGCCCCGACCACTCCGTGCTGCTGCAGGAGTTCGTGGCTTCATCGGGCTGCGATCCGACGGAAGCCGGCCACGCAGCCCTGAGGCTCTCGGAGGAAGGAAGGGCTGAACGGATCAGCGACGGCAAGAGCGAGCGGATCGTTCTTGCCCCCACAGTGGCCGATCTTTCCCGGAAGCTTTCCGGAGCGGTCGAGTCCGTTCACAGAAGTGTGCCCATGGCTCCGGGCATCGCCTCATCCGCACTTGCAAGAAAACTGCCCCCCGGAACCCCTGCCTGGCTGATCAGGCACGTTCTTTCCAGCCTGATCGAAAAGGGTTCACTGGAGCGAAGGGGCGATTTCATAGCCGCATCCGGCTTCCCGCGTGAACTCGCGGGGAAGGCGGGATCGGATGCGGCGGAGATCATCGCAGCAGTCGAGAAAGGCGGATATGAAGGGGCTGCACTTCCGCTCGAAGGGGTCCGCAGGGAGGACATTGAAGCCCTGTCGGCCCGCGGCATGGTGATCCCGCTGGATGAAGCGGTGGTAACGACCCCCCGCATGCTTGAGGGTGTTGTCATGGTGATCGCGAACTCTTTCGGCAGGGAGGGCTTCAGGTTGGGGGAGTTCCGCGAGGCCCTCGGAACCAGCAGGAAGTTCGCCCTGATGTGGGCCCTGCTGCTTGACAACCGTGGGCTCACGGTCAGGGAGGACGAGATCAGAAAACTGAACCGTCCCTGACAGGAAGCCCTTCGCAGCGTCATCCTTTACACCAATTACCGGGTTCGTTATTCTCACAGGGAAATGTTCCCCGACCGGGGAAGAGGCAGCATATCCTTCCACACGGAGGAAAGATGAAGATAGCAGTGATCGGCAGCGGGTATGTGGGGCTGGTTGCAGCGGCATGCCTTGCCGAAATGGGAAACACCGTCGTCTGTGCCGATAATGACAGGAAGAAGGTCGAAAGCCTTCGCCGCGGCGTGATGCCGATTTACGAACCCGGTCTCGACACGCTTGTTGAAAGAAACGTGAAGGAAGGGAGGCTCTCCTTCACCGACGACACCCCGCACGCGGTCCTTTCGAGCAGCATTATTTTCATCGCGGTGGGAACGCCTCCCGACGAGGACGGCAGCGCCGACCTCCAGCATGTGCTTGCCGTGGCTGCCGAGATCGGCCGCAACATGGACGGGCCGCGCATCGTCGTGAACAAGAGCACGGTTCCAGTTGGAACCGCGGAGCGGGTACGGGACGAGGTACGGAAGTACACGGACCATCCCGTAAACGTCGTGAGCAACCCCGAGTTCCTGAAGGAGGGCGATGCGATCGACGACTTCATGAAGCCCGACCGGGTCGTGATCGGAACCGACTCCCCCGAAACCGCCGAGATCATGAGGGAGCTCTACCGTCCCTTCGTGCGCACGAACAATCCCATCTACGTCATGAGCAACCGTTCCGCCGAGCTCACCAAGTATGTCGCCAACAGCTTGCTGGCCACCAAGATCAGCTTCATCAACGAGATCGCGAACCTGTGCGACATCGTCGGAGCAGATGTGCACGACATTCGCCGCGGCATCGGCAGCGACTCCCGCATCGGACCCCATTTCATCTTTCCTGGCGTCGGATACGGCGGCAGCTGTTTCCCGAAGGACGTCAAGGCGCTGCGCTTCACGGCCATGGAGCACGGCTATCCCCTTCGCATCCTCGATGCGGTCACCGAGGTGAACGAACTGCAGAAGAAGATCCTGGGCGAGAAGATAGCCCGCGAATTCGGCAGCGACCTCACCGGCCTTACATTCGCCGTGTGGGGGCTTTCCTTCAAGCCCAACACCGATGACATGCGCGACGCCCCGTCTCTGGTACTCATCGATGACCTTCTTGCGATGGGGGCAAGGGTGAAGGCGTTCGATCCCGAGGCAATGGACTACGCCAGACGCATGCTCGGTGACAGCGTGGAGTTCTGCGAGTCAGGCTACGACGCCCTCAAGGGAGCCGATGCACTGGTTCTCGTCACGGAATGGACCGAATTCAGGGAACCCGATTTCGAGCGCATCCACGGTCTGCTTCGGAAAAGGGTGATCTTTGACGGCAGAAACATCTGGAACCCCGGCAAACTCAGAGGGATGGGTTTCACATACCACTGCATTGGAAGGGGCTGACTTGAGCGCCTTTAAGGAACGGCTTGCGGGGCGTGCAAAACCCGTTGTGGGTGTAATTGGCCTTGGATACGTGGGTCTTCCGCTCGCCATGGAGTTCGCTCTTGGCGGCTGCGAGGTTCTGGGTGTGGACATCGACCCGGAAAAGCCCCGGCTTCTCGAACAGAAACGCAGTTATCTGAAGCACATTTCCGACGACAAGGTCGGCAGGGCCATGAACACGGGTCTGCTCAGGGCGACCACCGACTTCTCGGTGCTGGCCGGTGCGGATGTCGTCATCATTGCGGTTCCGACGCCGCTCGGCACCCACCGTCAGCCTGACCTGAGCTTCGTTATCAATTCGTGCAGGGAGGCCGCCGCCGTTCTCTCGAGGGGGCAGCTGGTCATCCTCGAGTCGACAACCTACCCCGGCACAACCCGTGACGAGATGGTGCCCGTTCTTGAGAAAGGCGGGCTGAAGGCGGGAGTGGACTTCCACGTGGCCTTCTCGCCCGAGCGCGAGGATCCCGGCAATCCCGTCTACAACACCCGTACGATACCCAAACTGGTGGGGGGCCTGACACCGGGCTGCACCGAGGCAGCGGTGTTCGTCTACTCGTTCGCCATCGACAAAGTGATACCGGTGAGCTCTCCCGAGGTCGCCGAGATGGCCAAGATTACCGAGAACACCTACAGGGCTGTGAACATCGCCCTTGTCAACGAGCTCAAGCTTCTGGCCCACAGGATGGGCATAGACATCTGGGAGGTCATCCGGGCTGCATCGTCGAAACCGTTCGGTTTCACGCCATTCTATCCGGGCCCCGGTCTGGGTGGCCACTGCATCCCGATCGATCCCTTCTACCTCACGTGGAAGGCGAGACAGTACGAGATGCCGACCCGGTTCATCGAGCTCGCGGGGGAGATCAACACGTCGATGCCCGATTTTGTTTGCGAAAGGGTATCCGAAGCCCTCAACACCCGGAAGAAGCCGGTCAACGGAAGCCGGATTCTCATTCTCGGCATGGCTTACAAGCCCGACATCGACGACTACAGGGAAACCCCCGCCCTCAAAGTGATGGAAATCCTCATCTCCAGGGGCGCCCTGGTTGACTACAACGATCCGTACATCCCGAGAATTCCGCCAAGCACCCGGCAGACAAGCAGGCAGCCGGTCGGCGTCGAGCTATCCGGTGATACGCTGTCTGCTTATGATTGCATCGTGGTGATCACTGATCACTCCTGTTACGACTGGCAGTGGATCGTTGACAACAGCAGCCTGATCGTCGATACCAGGAACGCCTGTGCCGGCATCACGAGGGGAATCGAGAGGGTGTTCAAGGCGTGATCTTATTGCTTGCGGCATTCATCATCGGCCAGCCCCCCGTTTCGGGAGGGGGATACATCGTGCCCGGCGTTGATGCTGAACAGGTGACCATGACGGTCAACGTCTGGGGCGAGGTCAGAAACCCCGGAGCCCACCAGGTTCCATGGAACGCCGACCTTGTGGCAGCTCTCAGCGCTGCCGGTGGCCCGACCTCTCAGGCCGACCTCGATAACGTTCAGATCGTCTATGTCGACTTCCAGAGCGATTACGACCTTAGGGCCTACATCGACGGCCGCGGCGAAGCCGTACCCCTGATCGAGCCCGGCGTTACGATTTTCATAGGCCGGAGCAGCTACGAGTGGTGGAAGGAAGTTGTCGATTTCACCTACAAGATAATCGTCGCGTTCAACCTCATACTGGTGCTCGTCAAGTGAGTGAAATAAGAACGGGCCAGCAGGGCACGCCGCAGGAGGGCGAAAGCATCAACCTGCAGGAATACCTCTGGCTTTTCCGCCGGGGCAAATGGATCATTCTGGGCGGGGTTGTTCTCGGGCTGCTCACGGCCTCCTGGATAACCGCCAGGACAATGCCTGTATACAGTTCCGACGCCAGTTTCCTCTACAACATGGAAAACGCAATGTCCCGCACGCTTGATATGCCCGGCGCCCTCTGGTACCAGCTCGATGCCGTGAGGAACAATCAGATCCACCTCATCCGAAGCCGCTCCATGGCTGAACTTGTTGCAGATTCAATACTGCGATCCCCGGCAGCCGACAGCCTCGTGGTGGTGCTTTTCCACGGCGAGCCGCCAGCATCGCCGTACCTCCGCAACAGCCTCGTCGGGCTGGTCCGGAGCAGCATCTCCGTCAGCTGGGTGAAGGACACCGATTTTTTCTCACTCTCTGCGGTGGGGTACAGCCCCGAGGCCTCGGCGGTTCTCGCAAACCTCACTCTCAATGTCTACCACAGATGGAGCCAGAGCCAGGCGCGGGGTGAGAACCGCCAGGTCAGGGTCTTTCTCGAGTCGCAGCTCGAGCAGATAACCACCGAGCTGGAAACGGCGGAGGAGGAGCTGCGTCTTTTCAAGGAAGAGAACGAGGTGGTTGACCTTTCCTCCGAAACCAGCCACCTGATCGCAACTGTGGCAGTTTTCCAGAGCGATGCCATGGCTGCAGGCATCGAGGCTTCGTCCGCCGCCGTCCGCCGCGACTATTTCACGGGGCAGCTCGAAAGCCAGCGGGGTACGCTTGCTTCGGACCTCGGTACCGTGAACAGCGAACTGATCAGAACCCTCCAGGGAAACATCTCGAGACTCGAGGCCTCGCGGGCCGCCCTCCTCGCACGGGGCGCGACCCCTGATTCCCCCGCCGTCATGGATATCGAGCGGACGATATCGGGGTTCGCAGGCGAGCTTGCCGATGCGATAGCCGGCGCCTCGGGCATCAGCCATCCCGAAGATCCGGCCGGAGCGGTCGACAACATGGTGAGCAGCCTTGTCGAAGCCGAGGCTGAGTACCGCACTGCCATGGCGAGAAGGACAGCCCTCGAATCCGCACTGGGCACGCTTGAGGATGGACTGACCGACCTTCCGGTGCTTGAATACGAACTCGCGAGGCTCGAGCGGAACCGCACCGTAAGCGAAAACATCTACATACTCCTCCGCACCAAGTTCGAGGAGATACGCATCGCCGAGGTCGGGCAGATCGGCAACGTGACCATCATCGACACCGCCCTTCCCGGTCTCATGATCCTGCCCACCACGCAGAAGAACCTGATGATGGGGCTTCTTGTGGGGCTGGCGCTGGGGATCGGCGTTGTCTTCCTGCTCCACCAGCTGGACGTCACTGTGAGAACGCCCGACCAGCTCGAGAAGCTCGGCATCACGGTAATCGGTGTCATCCCGAAGAACGCTACCGCCAGAAAGGACATGGTCAGCATCGTTCTCGTCGACAAACCCGTGTCACCCGATTCCGAGGCCTTCCGCGACCTTCGAACGAGCATGGATTTCGTGAAGGTGGGCGAGAGCGTGAGAAAGGTTCTCATAACGAGCTGCGGCCCGCGGGAGGGCAAGTCCACCACGGCAACAAACCTTTCCGTTGCGGAAGCCAGAACCGGCAAGAAGGTCCTGCTCATCGACTGCGACCTCAGAAGACCCATGCTGCACAAGGTGTTCGGCCTTTCGAAGAAGCCGGGCTTCACCGAACTGGTTGCTGGCAAAGCCTCGCTCGATGACTGCATCCACGAGACCATCGAACCGAACCTGTTCCTTCTCCCGAGCGGGCACCTCCCGCACAACCCCGCCGAACTGGTCGGCGCTGCCGCGGCATCGAAGTTCTTTGACACGTTCCTGCCCAGATTCGACATGGTCATTATCGACGCCCCGCCGGTGGCGCTTGTAACCGACGCAATGGTTATGGCCCCGTCGGTGGATACCGTGCTTCTCGTGACCAGGGCCGGCGAAGTGCAGACCAAGGTCGTCGCCACGGTTTGGCAGAAGATGGAGAGAACGGGCTGCCACATGGCCGGGGCTGTGCTCAACGGCTTCGAACCCGACAGGGGCTACTCTGGCATCAACTACTACACCTACCGCTACAGGTACTCGTACCGCAAGGATATCGACCCCACCGTCGATCTTCCCTCATCAGACCAGTAACACCGTGAGACCGCCATTCCTTCAGCCGGGGAAGTCCCTTGCCCTCTGTGGGAATTCGTGGGGTAAAGTGGGTTGACAGTGGGGTAAAGTGGGGTAATGATTCCGCCATAGGGGGAGGCATCATGGTGGAATTCATAGGCACCCACATTCACACACTCGATGACAAGGGGAGGGTCAGCGTGCCCGCCCAGTTCCGCCGCCTGCTCACGGGCGAGGACCTCTACCTCAACAGGGAGTTGGACAACTGCCTCGTTCTCTACCAGGCCGAAAAATGGGAACAGATCCGCGAGGGCTTCGAGCAGAAGCTTTCCCGCAGCAACAGGCAGCACAGACGGTTCCTGCGCTGGGTGGGTGCAAAGCTCAGGCCGGTGACCGTTGATTCCCAGGGAAGAATAGCCATTCCGGCCGACATGCAGGAAGCGGCAGGCATCAGCAGCGAGGTCATGTTTCTCGGCCAGTTCGACCGCATCGAGCTCTGGGATCCCCGGAAGTACGATTCCTACATGCGGACGGAAGAGGAATCCTTCGAGGACATCGCCGAGACACTTGACATAGACCTTTAAAGGGGGCGTCGTGAGCGGGCATGTTCCAATCATGGTGCACAGGGTCACCCGGTTCCTGGAGCTGTCGCCGGAGGGCTTGATAGTCGACGGAACGGCGGGCGGCGGCGGGCACCTTGGAGCGCTTCTTGCCTGCTGCCCGGGAAGGCCCCTTCTCGCCGTGGAGCGTGACCCGGTATTTGCCTCCGCACTCGCGGAGCGGTACAGGCATGAGCCCTCTGTCACCGTGCACAACGGAAGCTACACAGAAATTCCATCCCTGCTTCGAGCCCCTGCGGCGGGCGCCCTGTTCGACCTTGGCCTCAGCTCGTTTCAGCTCGACGATCCCTCCCGTGGGTTCTCGTACAGAACCGACGGCCCCCTCGACATGAGGTTCGACACATCCAGGGGCGTTCCCCTGCATGAACTGCTCCGTTCGATGGGCGAGGCGGAGATCGCCGACATCATCTACCGGTACGGCCAGGAGGGAAGGAGCAGGGGCATTGCCCGCGAGATCCGCCGTGCAATGCCGGTGCGCACATCGCTCGAACTCAGGGCGGCTGTGATGCGGGCAGTGGGCGGCAATCCGGTCAAACCCCTTTCAAGGGTCTTCCAGGCGTTCCGGGTTTTTGTCAACGATGAGCTCGGAGAGCTTGAGAAACTGCTTTCAGGGCTGCACCAGTGGCTCATGCCAATGGCAAGGGTCGCCTTCATCACGTTCCATTCACTCGAGGACAGGGCGGTGAAGCTTCTTTTCCGCGATTCACCCTGTTTCCTGAGCACCGACCCCCCGTGGCAGCTCCCCTCCCCCGAGGAGACGGGAGAGAACCCGCGGGCAAGGTCTGCAAGGCTCAGGACCGCAGTGAGGGCGTCATGAGCCAGAGAAGCACGATACTGGTCATGGTCCTCGCCGCCCTCCTTCTCAATGCAGTGATCCAGATGGGAATGAAGAACTTCAGGTTGTCGAGGCTCGTGGAACTCCACCGGATGGAGCAGGAACTTGACAGGCTCGACCGCAGGGTGTCGGAGGCCGAGGGCACGATAGCCAGGCTCGAGAACCCGCAGAGGCTGAGGGAGGTCGGGGAGGCCCTCGGGCTTGCTCCCCTCCCGCTGTCCTCGTTCACATTGCTGGAGAAACAGTGAAGCAGCAGAGGGACGGGATCAACGAGAGGCTTGGAGCCAGGCTGAAGCTGTGCCTGCTTCTGAATATGGCTTTCTTTCTTCTCATTGCTGCATCACTATTCCGAATACAGATCATCGACCACGGGAGGTGGCGCGAGCTTGCCGACGATCAGAACACCGTGGAGGTGGTCGTCGAGCCCGGTCGCGGGCGGATCTTCGACAGGAACGGCTACCTGGTTGCAGGCAACGAGTCTTTCGCACGCTTCAGTGTGTACTGGCCCGGGGTGCCCGCGGATCAGGCGTCGGAGGTCGACAGGGTAGCAGGCCTTCTCTCCGAGGCCGGTTTCCCGGTCCCGCTGGACAGAAAACCCGGTTATCAGGTCCTGGCCGACAATGTACCCTATCCGGTGGCGCTTGATGTGATGAGCCACGGCTCCCGAATGGTGAACTGCACCGTTCTGAACCGGAGAACCTACCCAATGGGTGATGCGATGGCCCCCATTCTCGGCCGTTGCACGCCCGATCACACGGAAGGGCTCGAGCTTCAGCTCAATTCGATCCTGCAGGGCATCCCCGGCCACACCTCGCTCGAGAGAAGCGCCTGGAACGACTACAGCCTGAGGGACATCGATTCGGAGAGCGAACCGGCGCAGGACGGCCTTGATGTGATCCTCACGATAGACGCCCGCTTTCAGGCCATAGCACAGGAGGAGCTCGAAAAAGCTGTTCAGCTTGCTGGGGCCGCATGGGGTGCTGTTGTGGTCGTCGACCCGTCGAACGGCGACATACTGGCGATGGCAAGCTATCCCGTCAGGGACTCGCTCGGGGTGCCGGCAAGGAACAACTGCGTTCAGAGCAACCACGAGCCAGGCAGCACATTCAAGACCTTCGCACTTGCCGCCGCGCTCGAGGAGGATCTCGTTTCCCTTTCCGACAGCTTCGACGTATCCCAGGGCTGGCTCGAGGTGGCGGGCACGAGGATACACGACAGCCACCTTATCGACAGCGTGCTCTGCCTGTCCGATGTCATCTCGCAGAGCAGCAACGTGGGAACCGTCATGATGGCGAGGTCGATCCCAGATTCGATCCTTTACGAATACTGCCGCGGGTTCGGATTCGGCCGCGCCACTGGCGTGGAGCTGCCGGGCGAACTTGACGGTATCCTTTACCCGGTTTCGATGTGGTCGGGGGTCAGCCGCGCGAACCTGGCGATCGGCCAGGAAATCTGCGTCACCCCCCTTCAACTTGCCATGGCGTACAGCGCCATCGCCAACGGAGGCATCCTTTACGGCCCCAGGCTTGTCAGTGCCACCGGCACGGACGGTGTGTGGCGGCACTGGAACGTGTTCGAACGCGGCAGGGTCATCTCCCCGGAAACAGCGGCGCTGATCCGGACCATTCTGACCGCTGCTGTTGAAGAGGGAACCGGCCGCTCCGCGATGATCCCGGGTGTGAGAATTGCCGGCAAGACCGGTACGGCGGAGAGGCTTGCACTTGGAAACAACGCATACCTCTCAGCCTTTGCGGGAATGGTTCCCGCGGAATGCCCCGAGCTGGTGGCAGTTGTTGTGATCGATCAGCCCGCGCATTACTACCGCTGGGGAAGCACGCTGGCCGCACCGGCCTTCCAGGCGATCGTTTCGCGGATCCTCTCGTCGGAGCCCGATGTAGCGCTCACACCTCAGGGCAGCAGCGACGGGCTTCTTGCATCGGGAGGCGCGCAGTGAGGCTTTCATCGCTCCTCCTGGGGTTCGGAATCGAAGTTGCCGGGTACGATCCCGAGATCGAAGGCATTACGTGCGACTCGCGGAATGTGACTTCCGGCGCCCTCTTTGTGGCGATCAGCGGTTTCAGGACCGACGGTCATCTTCACATTGAAGAGGCTCTTGCCGCAGGCGCCGCAGCCGTGCTCTCCGAGACGGCCCCGACTTCGCCAAGGAGTGAGGTTTTCCTGAATCCGACGGGCGACAATCGCGCGATCCTTGCCCGGCTTGCGGCGAGGTTCTACCGTGAACCCTGGAGCGGGATAAGGTGCGTAGGCATAACGGGAACCAACGGCAAGACAAGCACCGCGCACATGCTGGCCTGGATACTTTCCGAAGCGGGCGTTCCCACGGGCATCATGGGAACAGTCGGCCATGTAGTTGCGGGCCGGCATCTTCCGGCTGATGTGACCACCCCCGACTCGCTTGAGACAACAAGGCTTATGCGTGCCATGGCGGACGGGGGCGACGGAGCATGCGTGATGGAAGTGTCGAGTCATGCGCTGTCCCTTGCAAGGGTCGATTCGGTGAGGTTCAATGTCGCGGTCTTCACCAACATCAGCCAGGACCATCTCGATTTCCACGGCACGATGGAGGAATACCTGCAGGCGAAGCTCAGGCTGCTCGGCCTGCTCAAGCCCGGGGGAAGGGCTGTCATGGGAAGCGTCTCACCGGAGTGGCCGGCAGTGCCGGGCGCGGTGACATTCGGTGTTCTTCCCGGCGACGATTTCATGATAAGCGGTGCCGTCACGGGCATCGAAGGCTCAAGCTACTCCCTGAGGGTCCCGGGGGGTGCGGTGAAGGAAGTTCTGCTTCGCGCTCCCGGCACCTTCAGCATCGTGAACTCGGCGGGGGCCATCGCGTCCGCGGCCCAGCTCGGCATCCCGATCGATACTGCGGTCGGGGCGCTTGCAGCCTTTCCCGGAGTTCCGGGAAGGATGGAGAGGGTGCCCGGTGCGGTCGGGTTCCTTGTGGCCGTCGATTATGCGCACACGCCCGACGCCCTTGAAAGGGTGCTCACCCAGGGGAGGGAGCTGGCCAGGGGAAGGCTTATCTCCGTATTCGGCTGCGGAGGAGACAGAGACCCCGGGAAAAGGCCGCTGATGGGCGCCATATCCCGAAGGCTTGCACATGTATCCATCATCACAAGCGACAATCCGAGAACCGAGGAACCCGGTGCGATCATAAAGGGAATTCTCTCAGGAATTGACGACATGAACGGCGTGACTGTGGAGCCGGACCGGCGCAGTGCAATTAGAACCGCCCTCACAACCGCCCGTCCGGGCGATGTGGTGATCATTGCCGGAAAGGGCCACGAAGACTACCAGATCCTGGGCACAGTGAAGGTGCACTTCGATGACAGGGAAGAGGCATCCGCCGTTCTCAGGGAGCTCTCATGATGCGGCTTGACTCCCTTGCCGGCTACCTTGGCGTTCCCTGTGACACCGACTACAGCTTCGACAGGGCCTTCATCGATTCCAGAAGCAGCGGACCCGGAAGCCTGTTCTTCGCCCTGCCGGGAAGCAGGACCCATGGTCACAGCTTTGTTGAGGAGGCAATTGCGCGGGGATCGGCCGCCGTTGTTTCACGAAAGGGGTTTTCGGGGCCGGTGATAGTGGTGCACGACACCGGCTGCGCCCTGCTCGAAGCGGGACGGTGGGCGAGGGCCCGCTTTTCGTGCCCCGTCATCGCAGTCACCGGAAGCAGCGGCAAGACAACCACGCGTGAACTGCTCCTGCTGGCGCTCGGGTCCTCGATGAGGGCCGAGGGAACGCGGGGCAACCTGAACAACAGGCTGGGGCTGCCGCTGACTCTTCTCAATTCGTCGCCTGCCGCCTCAGCCCTCGTCCTGGAGCTGGGCATGAACCATGCCGGCGAACTCCTTGAACTGGGAACCGTTGCCGCCCCCGACATCACGGTCATAACGAACATCGGATCGGCTCACATTGAGTACTTCGGTTCGCGCGAGGGGATCGCATGCGCGAAGGCCGAGCTTCTCACGACCACAAGGGAGGGCGGGACGGCCGTTGTCCCCGCGGGCGAGCGGGTGCTGATCGATGCCGCCCTTGAAAGAAGGCTGAACGTGCTCACCACCGGACCCGGCGGGGATGTCTGGGTCGAGGACGGGCTCCTCATGCCATGGGGCATCCGGCCCAGGCTCGGCGTCCAGGGAGCCCATAACCTTGAAAACGCCCTTACAGCGGTTGCCGCAGCCTCAATTCTCGGCGTCGATCCCGGCATCGCAGTCGCGGCGATGGAAGGCTACACGGGGATGCCGGGCCGCGGCAGGGTTCTGTCCTCGGGGGGAGCCACCATTCTCGACGAGAGCTATAACGCCAACCCCGATTCCATGCTTGCGTGTCTCGAGCTCCTCGGGGATTCCGGGAAGCACGGGATTGCGGTTCTGGGTGATATGCTGGAGCTTGGCGACCATTCGGAGGAAGCCCATCGGACGATCCTTGGAAAGGTTGCCGGGATGGGGCTTCGGCTTGTCGTGCTGGTGGGTGCCGAGTTCGAGCAGGTGTTTTCGGGGGGGGAAGGGCTCACCTGGGTACCCGATGCGCGCGCGGCGCTTGAACTGGTAAGGGAAAGCATGAAAAGCGGGGACAGGATCCTCGTGAAGGGAAGCCACTCACTCGGGCTCGAGGCCGTTGTAGACGGGCTTGTGGAGGAGGGAGACTGATGCTGTACTGGCTGCTCTACCCTCTCAGGGACGGGACAGGCTTTTTCAACCTGTTCGGCTACATTACGGTACGCGCAGCGGGGGCAACACTTACAGCGCTCATTACCGGTTTTCTGATCGCACCCGGGATCATCAGGCTGCTCACGAAGAAGCAGATAGGCCAGGAGGTCCGTGACGACGGCCCGAAAAGCCATATCAGCAAAAAGGGTACTCCCACGATGGGAGGCATCATCATTCTCGTATCGGTGCTCATCCCGGTGCTTCTCTGGGGAAGACTCGACAGCACATCGCTTCTTGTGGTGATCACGAGCACACTGTGGATGGGGTTCATCGGCCTCTTTGACGACTATCTCAAGGTTGTCCGAAAATCATCCAAGGGGCTTGTCGGCAGGTACAAACTGCTCGGGCAGTGCACTCTCGGGCTTGGAGTGGGCATCTGGCTTTTCTTCACGCCCCCGCAGCCACAGAACGCGCCGCATGTTCCGTCGATCACGCCGGCAGTCAGAACGGTTGACCTCGACAGTGAGGAGATAACCATCTACTCGACCGAGACGACTGTTCCATTCTTCAAGGGCGTCCGCGTTGATTTCGGGATACTCTACCTCCTCCTCGTTACGATAGTCCTCGCCGGCACAACCAACGCGGTGAACCTGACGGACGGGCTTGACGGCCTGGCGACAGGGGTCAGCCTCATCTCGGTTCTGACATTCGGCGCACTGGCATACTTTCTGGGCCACGCGAACTTCGCCCGATACCTCCAGTTCTCCCACCTTCCCGGTGTGGGCGAGCTTATGGTTTTCAGTGGAGCGCTGGCGGGCGCCTGCCTCGTCTTTCTCTGGTACAACGCCCCCCCAGCACAGGTGTTCATGGGCGACACGGGTTCCCTCGCACTCGGGGGCGCCATCGGGTCGATGGCCGTGGTGACGAGGAACGAACTGCTTCTCTTTCTCGTGGGGGGTGTGTTCGTTGCTGAGACCCTCAGTGTGATGATCCAGGTGTTCCATTTCAAGAGGACCGGTAAAAGGTTCTTCCGAATGGCGCCGATTCATCACCATTTCGAGCTTTTGGGGTGGGCGGAGAGCAAGGTCGTGGTCCGTTTCTGGATCATAGCGGCGATTCTCGGGCTGCTCGGGCTCAGCACCTTCAAGATCAGGTAGAAGCGGGGGTGAGCGGGATGGCGTACTGGAACGAGGGCGGCGGAAGAAGGATCGGTGTCATCGGCCTTGGGATCAGCGGCGTTGCCGCGGCGGCACTTCTTAAATCCCGCGGCTTCCGGGTGATGGGATTCGATTGCTCCCCGTCCGTGAAGCAGCCCGATTCCGTGGACGAAATGCTCACATGCCCGTTCGTTCCCGAAGAGATAGAGAAGTTGGACGGCCTTGTTCTCAGCCCCGGCGTCAACCCGAGGTCGGTGTTCCCGGACGAGGCAAGGAAGATGGGCATCCCGATCATCGGCGAGATTGAACTGGCCGCTGCAAACACCTCGGCGGGCATTTACGCCGTGACCGGCTCGAACGGAAAGACGACAACAACGGAATGGCTCGGGTTCATGCTCAACCGTGCGGGCTACAAGGCCGTGGTATGCGGCAATACGGGATATGCGTTCAGCCGCGCCGTTCTTGAGAACCCCTCCTCGGACACCTTCGTTGTGGAAGTATCGAGCTACCAGCTCGAAACCGTCGAACGGTTCCGTCCGAGAGGCGCCGCGATACTGAACATCACCCCCGACCATCTGGCCAGGCACGGATCGATGGACGGATACGCCTCGGCAAAGGCAAGGATATTCCTGAATCAGCACTCGGAGGACATCACGGTCCTCAACGGCGACGACATGAACCTGGCCGACCTGTTCGGAAGAAGCCGGGGGACGGAGATGGTCTTCAGCCTGGACAGGCCGCAGAACCGCGGTGCGTGGGTTGATGAAAACGGAATGATCGTCGTGCGGATGGACGGGGAGACGCAGCCCGTGCTTGATTCCAGGCTTTTGAACCTTCCCGGCAGGCACAACCTTTACAACGCGCTTGCAGTTGTGTGTCTCGCCTACGGGGCCGGGCTTACCCCCGGAGAAATGATCCCCGGGCTGGTCGAGTTTACCGGTGTTCCCCACCGTATCGAGACCGTCGCAGAGATCGACAGCGTAACCTGGGTCAACGACTCGAAGTCGACAAACCCTGATTCGCTGAGGGTTGCCCTCGAAGCAGCGGGAAAGCCCGTTGTGCTCCTTGCCGGAGGAAGGGCCAAAGAAACCGATTACTCGCTTCTTGCGCAGCTGGTCAGGGAGAAGACACGGGTTGTCATTCTGTTCGGCGAGGCTGCCGGGCTTCTTGCAGAGTCCTGGCGGGGCATCCCGGCCCCGGTTCTGGTTCCTGACCTGCCGGGCGCGGTCAGGGCGGCGAGGAACGCCGCGGTATCGGGGGAGACCGTCCTCTTGTCTCCGGGCTGCGCAAGCTTCGACCAGTACAACAATTTCGAGGAACGCGGCGACCATTTCAGAAGACTCGTGGAGGAAATGCGGTGAACGCACTTTCGAGGGACCGAAGGATCCTTCTTTCCGCGACTGCGGTGATGATCGTTCTGGGCGTGCTTGCGGTCTGGACGGCCAGCGCGTTCTCCGCGATGAGGGTCAGCCCGACGGGCGACAGCCTCCATTACCTCAAGGGGCACCTTGGAAGGGTACTCGTGGGCCTTCTTCTGGGTTTTGCCGCCTGGAGGATCAGGCCTTCAGTGATCCAGTACTTTGCCGTTCCGCTCTATTTCGTTGCATTGGCGCTGCTCCTCCTCACGGTGATCGCCTCCGGAAGCCAGATTGCCCCTGTCATAAACGGGAGCAGCCGCTGGCTCTTTCTCGGCCCGATCCGGCTTCTTCCTTCAGAACTGATGCGCTACGCATTCGTGATTCTTTCCTCGTTCATGGTTTCAAGAGGAAGGTGGGACGTAAGGCGGCCCGTACACATGCTCGCCCTTCTGGGCACCGCCGTGGCGCCGATGGTGATCATGCTCCTTCAGCCCGATTTTTCGGGCGCCGCATTCATGGGCGCCGTGATGATGGTAATGCTCCTGCTTTCCGGAGCCAGGTTCGCCCACATGGCGATACTCGGCCTTATCGCTCTTCTGCTTGCCACGGCTGCAGTCGTCTCGTCCCCCTACAGAATGAGCAGAATCACCTCGGGGATGAACGAAACGGAGCTCTCGGGAGGGAGTTACCAGCCCCATCAGGCGTGCATCGCCCTCGGGAGCGGGGGACTTCTCGGCCGGGGACTCGGCAGGGGAAGGCAGCAGCGCGGCTTTCTGCCCGAGGCTTTCAGCGACTACATCCTCGCGGTGATAGGCGAGGAGGCCGGGTTCGTTGGGGTCCTTCTTGTTCTCGGCGGGTTGTTGACCATCTGCACCGCCGGCTTCCGGATAGCCGCCGGTGCGGACACGCCGTTCTGCTCGATGGCTTCCGGCGGTTTCATCTCGATAATTGCGATGGGGATACTGATTCATGCCGGGGTGGTTACAAAGCTGCTCCCTCCGACCGGCATTCCCCTCCCGCTGGTGAGCTGGGGGGGCACCAGCATCGTAATGACCCTCGGCGCGCTCGGATTTCTCGCGGGCACGGCTGGGAGGGCTGAAACATGAAACACATCCTGCTGGCGGGAGGGGGAACAGGGGGGCACATTGCTCCGGCTCTCGCCGTTGGAAGGCTGATCGAGCGGGAAGGCTGGGCCAGGGTCTCCTACGCCTGCACCGAGAGGCCAGTCGACCGGGCGATGTACCGATCGGAGGGTACAAGGGTCCACGTCCTTCGCAGCCCGAGGGCCGACAAGTGGTCCAGGATACTTCTTCCGGTGACCGGATTGTTTGCGCTCATGCGGGCGCGAAACCTTCTTCGAAGGCTTGGCGTCGATGCGGTTCTCGGCACGGGAGGCTACTCTTCGTTCTACAGCGTTGTAGCGGCACGGCTCTCGGGAATACCGTCGGCCGTGCTCGACACGAACGCCGTTCCGGGCCGCAGCAACCGCCTCGCCTCGAGGTTCAGCAAACTGGCCTTCACCGCCTTTTCCGGGCAGGAAGGTTATTTCCACTGCCCGGTAAGCGCCGTGGGCATCCCGCTTCAGGAAAGGCTGAGCACGCCCGGAGCAAGGGGCCGGATGGGCATTTCCGAAGACGAAAGAGTGGTGCTTTTCATAGGCGGGAGCCAGGGGGCGCGGACCCTTAACGACCTTGCGCTGGCGTGCCCCGGGGGCATCCGGATTCTGCTGCAGTGCGGCGAAGCCGACGAGAAAAGGGTGGCGGACAGGCTCGGTACCCGGACGGGCTTCATCGTCAGGGGCTTTGTCGACGACCTTGCCGACTGGTACTCCGCAGCGGACCTTGCAGTTGCCCGGGCTGGAGCGCAGTCGCTCGCCGAACTTTGCTCGTTCGGCGTTCCGGCTCTCTTCGTTCCGTATCCGCACGCCGCCGATGACCACCAGGCAGCAAATGCAATGGTTGCCGCAAATGCAGGCGGAGCCCTCATGAAAAGGCAGGATTCAATCGAAAGCGCGGGCTTCTGGAACGAGATTACCGCGCTTCTTGATGACAGGCAAAGGCTTTCTTCGATGTCGGCCGCAATGAAGGGCCTTCTTCCGACCGATTCCGCGGAGAAGGTTTCCCAACAGCTCGGAAGGTTGTGCCGGTGAAAAAAAGGATCCACCTTGTCGGAATCCGCGGGGCTGGCATGAGCGCTCTTGCAGGCTGGTATTCCTCCCTCGGATGGGAGGTCTCCGGCTGCGACAGGGATTCGGCCGACGAGGCGGGGCTCAAAGGCATGACCGTGTTCCACGGGCACTCCCCCTCGCACCTTGAGGGGCAGGATGCCGTTGTCTTCACCGCCGCGATGCCGGAGGACACCCCGGAACTTGCCGAGGCGAGGCGCAGGGGTATTCCTGTGCTGCGGCGAAGCGAGGCGCTTGCCGCCCTGACCAGGGAGTGCACGACACTTGCAGTTGCAGGCGCCCACGGAAAAACAAGTACAACCTCCATGACAGGCTGGATCCTGCAGGAGACCGGCATGAACCCGACGGTATTCCTCGGGGGCGGGATGACGGCCTGGGGCGGCAACTTCAGGCCGGGAGGCCGTCTTGCAGTTGTCGAGGCGGACGAGTACGACCGCGCGTTCCTCAGGTTGAGCGCCTCCCACGCCGCGGTGACTACCTTCGATCTTGAGCACCTGGAGTGCTACGGTTCGGCTCAGGCCCTCGAATGGGCATTCGAGATGTTCCTGGAACTCACGCTGCCGGGAGGCACCGTTGCTGTTCCCGTCGAAAAACCCTCCCTGGGGAAACAGGCCGCGAGGATAGGGCGCCGGGTCGTCACCTGCGGGCCGTCCGGGGATTACCACCTTGAGCCTGGAAAACAGTCCGGCTGGGGCATGGAGTACTCGTTCAGAGGCGCTGCGGGTCACCTGCCGGTGCCGGGGGTTCACAATCTCAGGAACGCAGCAACCGCAGTCGCCCTCGCCGAAGCTGCGGGAGCACCCCCCCGCGAGGCGCTCGCAGCTCTTGAATCCTGGCCTGGCGTGAGCAGGCGTCTGGAACGCTTGGGTAACACAAGAAACACTCTTCTGATAAGTGATTACGCTCACCATCCGAATGAGATGGAAGCAGCGCTCGGGGCTGTGCTCGGGGCCGTGAAGGGCCCGGTCGACGCCGTTTTCCAGCCGCATCTGTACAGCCGCACCGCCATGCTGTTCAAGGAGATGGCCGGCGCTCTCTCCCGTGCGCGCAACGTCTGGATACTGCCTGTCTATCCGTCGCGCGAACAGCCCATTCCGGGTGTGAGCTCGGAGCTGATCATCGGGGCATCCGGCGGACGGTACAGGTCCGCCGGGCAGGATAACATCGCCGGGATCATTGAAGCCACCGACGCAGCCGCACTTCTGTTCATGGGGGCCGGCAGCGTCGATGGCTGGGTCCGGGCGGCGCTGAGGGGGCTGTCATGAGAACAAGAGCGCTCTGGGTGACGATGGTGGCCGTTGTGCTTCTTGCCGCAGTTCTCATTTTCAGATGGGCGGAGCGGGACGGCAGGTTCAACCTTGAAAAAATCTATGTGACAGGCCTCGGGTGCGGTGACACCACAGCGGTGGCCGAAGTTGTTCAGAGGGCGTTCGGAATGCCGCTTCACCGCATCGATGCAGATTCCCTGGCACAGCTGCTCTGCGGCGTGCCGGGCGTGAGGGCCGTCAACATCACGCTGATCTGGCCTTCGTCCGCTCACCTCGATATCACGCTGGAAGATGCGGCCGTCGTGCTGGAAACCCCCGCGGGTCCGGTCCCCGTGAACATGGAGTGCAGCAGGCTTCCCCAGGCATGGCTGTCGGGAGAGCTGCCGGTCATCCGCTACACCTGTGAACCTGACTCAGCAGAACTCGTCGAGGCCGTCGCCTTCACGCAGTGGCTCGGGAGTCAGAGGGACAGAACCCTCGTTCTGCTCGATTCGACTGGTGTAAATGTCATGGAAAACGAAATGCGCATTCTGCTCGGCTCTGAACGGCTCGAGGAAAGATGGCTTTCCTGGGGGCAGGTCAGACCTCTTGCGGCGGGTGCCGCAACGGTTGACCTCAGGTTCCGGGGCCAGGCGGTTTTCAGGAGGAGTTCATGAGCGCCGAATATCATGCCGGGCTGGACATTGGTGCCTCCTCGGTCAAATGCGTTGTTGCGGTGACCGGCGAGAACGGCGAGCCGATCTTCGCCGGGCTGGGTGCCTCGGAGTGCCGCAACAGCGTGAGGGACGGAATACTGGTTGACATGGAGGGCGCCGCTGCTGCTGCGCTTCGGGCCATGGAAGAGGCCGAGGAGCTTTGCGGCTTTCGAATCGAGAAGGTCAGCCTCGGAATAGGGGGCGCCCATGTCAGGGGCCTCATGGGAACGGGCACCATTGGGACCGGTACGCTCGACGATCCCGGTGTGATTACGGAGAAGGATGTTTCTGCGGCCCTCGACGCCGCAGGCGACATCGACCTTCCGCCGGGGTGCATTGCTTTGGACAGGATAACACGTGACTTCGCCTTTGACCGCTTCACGGGGCTTGCCAAGGCTCCGGTCGGCCTCCAGGCGTCGTCGGTCACAGCGCGGGTCTTCACTGTCTATTCCGACAAGGTGCCGGTCGAGAACCTTGTTGCACTTGTGGAGCACACCGGCAGAAAGGTCGAGTCGCTGATCCCTTCGGCCCTCGCATCCGGAGCAGCCGTGCTGAGTGCGGATGAGACGGAACTCGGGGTGGTGCTGGTGGACATGGGCAGCAGCCTGACCAACATGGTGGTCTACAGGGGCGGCGGTCCCATGCACCTTGCGGCATTCTCGATGGCGTCCGACCACATCACGAGGGATTTGCAGCGGCTCAGGCTTTCATGGGTCCAGGCGGAGCGGTTGAAGGTCGAGAAAGCTGCGGCCAACGACCGTATGAGCAGCCCGAACCTCGTCATGAACGTACCCCGTGTCGGTGACAGGGGAGTGCTTCAGATATCGCACCCGCTTGTCACACAGGTCGTAACTCAAAGAACGGAAGCCATCTGCGAGAGCATAGCGCAGGAGATAAGGCGCTGCGGTCTCGAGGCGGGCGACCTTCCCGCGGGGCTGATCTTTACGGGTGGCGGATCCCGCACCAGGGGGCTCATCGAGACTGCGGGCGCAGTCATCGGGCTTCCCGTTGAAACCGGATTTCCAAGGGCGAACGAAGTGCCCA
This sequence comes from Candidatus Fermentibacterota bacterium, assembly GCA_963845085.1. Taxonomy (GTDB): domain Bacteria; phylum Fermentibacterota; class Fermentibacteria; order Fermentibacterales; family JCC-6; genus UBA6080. The sequence goes on along the minus strand of CAWJQI010000005.1, from coordinate 339,876 downwards.
CCGAAGTATTGAGGACCCCGGAGTTTTCCGTGGCCGCAGGGCTTGCGGTTCTGGGGTGCGGAAGGGGAAGGAAGCACGGGAAGAGTGCGGCTTCCGGCCCCAGAAAAGGGATGTTTCGAAGGATGAAGAATTTTCTGGACACGTTGAAATAGCAGGGAGGGTGAGATGCCGGCTGTATACGATCTGATGGAGCTCGGGGAAGACTCCGGAGGCAGGATCAGCCTGAAGGTGGTCGGGATTGGCGGTTGCGGCTGCAACGCCATCACCAGGATGGTTCAAAGGAAGATCAAGGGCGTCACGTACATCGCGATCAACACCGATGTGCAGGATTTCGAGAACTGCCTCTACGACGAGAAGCTGATAATTGGATCAAGGGTCACACGCGGCAGGGGTACCGGCGGCAACCATGAACTCGGTCGTCAGGCGGCCGAGGAGAACCTTACCGACATCGAAGACATGCTTTCCGGCTGCGACATGGTATTCATCGCGGCGGGCATGGGCGGGGGCACCGGAACCGGCGCCGCGCCGGTCATCGCCCAGGTGGCAAGGGAACAGGGCGCCATAACGGTCGGAGTGGTATCGAGGCCTTTCGAGCACGAAGGCGTCATGAAGCAGCAGAGGGCCGAGGAAGGCATCCAGAACCTTCGCAAGGTGCTGGACAGCCTGATCATCATCCCGAACGACAGGCTTCTGTCCGTGGTGGATGAGGATGCCACGCTGGAGGATGCGCTGGCGATGGCGAACGACGTGCTTGCCAATGCCGTGGAGGGAATCAACCGGATCATCTCCGTTCCCGGGACCATCAACCTTGACTTCGAGGATGTTCGCAGGGTTATAACGAGCGGCGGCGGAGCGATGATGGGAACCGGGGTAGCCACGGGGCCCAACAGGGCCGAGGAGGCGGCGAGGCAGGCCATCTCCAACCCGCTTCTCGACAGCATTTCGATCGAAGGAGCGCGGGCGGTGCTCGTCAACGTCCATTCATCGAGGGATGTCAAGTTCCGGGAAGCAATGATTGCCCAGAAGACGATTTCCGATGTAGTCGGGAGAAGCGCCCAGGTCTTCATCGGGCACAGCTACGGAGACGATGTGGACGCTGAGATAAAGGTGACGGTCATTGCCACGGGTTTCGGGGACAGGATAGAAACCGACCCCATCGAGATGGACCTTCCGGCAAGGGTCGCCAGGGGTCCCTTCGAGGGCGGAAGAAGGGGCACTGAGCACATTCCCTTCCCTGTGGTTGCCCACGGCTCGGGAAATGTCAACACGAGGGATGCTTCTTTGCCCTGTTTCCTGCAGAGAGACTTCGATTGATGCAAATAAAATAGCGTTGTTTTGAACAAAGCGCTGCCTTGTGTATATTCCTCTCCCCAAGTGCATTTTCGTAAGAAGAGGAATCACTGGATGAGCAGAAAATCCGCCGGCGATCGTTACGAAGAGCGCAGAAAAGCTCTTTTGTCGACAGAGAAAAGCCTTGCCCAGGGGAATTCCCGGGGCATGTTCGAGACTGTGTTCGCTTTTCCAAGGCCGTACAACCAGGCGATGGCTCACCTTGCCTTCCACAGGATACACAGGCAGCTGTCCACCTGGTCCGACACCATTTGCTCACGGGCTTTCTATCCCGATCTTGACGAGTACAACTGGCGAAGGCGTGCAAACGCCCCCGCGGTAACGATGGATTCGGGCAAGCCCATCTCGCAGTGCGACCTTCTTCTGTTCATCATCCCCGGTGAGACCGACTTCCTTCCGGCACTCGAGATGATGGAGATGTCCGGGATTACCCTCAGGGCTGCGCAGCGGCGCGACAAGTGGCCCCTCGTCTTCGCCACTGGCCTCAGCGTCACTGCGAATCCCATGCCCCTGATGCCGTTCTTTGACGCATTCCTGGTCGGCGAGAGCGAACCGATACTCGGCCCCGTGCTCGACACCATAAAAAGCATGGGAAGATGTGCAGCCTCGAAGGACACCATCCTTCAGCAGGTGGCCGACCTGCCCGGCATGTTCGTGCCCAGGGTGCACGGCGTGTCGCCAAGGTTCGGCATAATGCGGCAGTGGGCAAGCACTGAAAGCGTCGGCGCACTCACCGGTACTATCTCGGCTCGCTCCGTCATCCCTGACACCTGGATAGTCGAGATCGCAAGGGGATGCCCGTTCAACTGTCGGTTCTGCATGCCAGGCTACCTTTACCTTCCCTACCGCGAGCAGCACCTCGAGGAACTCGAAGAGACCATTCGAAGCATCCCGAGGAACGAGCGTGTCGTCCTCACCGCCTGCACCCCCTCCGGGCACTTCCAGCTGAAGGAGATCACCGACTTTGCCATCAGCTGCGGTCTTGAGGCCCATGCCAGCTCGCACCGACGCGACACTCCGGAAATGGTTGAGGAAATACCCTCCACATACGATGTCGAAACTCTTCTCATGGCCCCCGAGACCGGATCCGACAGCCTTCGCAGGGTTCTCGGGAAGGGGCGCACCAACAAGGACTACCGCAACATACTCATGAACATTGACCCAAGGGTGAAGAGGGTGAGGATTAACTTCCAGGTGGGCTTCCCCTTCGAAACCGACGAGGATCGCGAGGAGAACCTGAAGTTCGTGGAGATGGTTCTCGGCCTCACCAAACTTCCCGTCACCCTGAGAATCGACCCCTTCATCCCGCGCCCCTGGACTGCCTTCCAGTGGTCACCCATGCAGAATCCGACAAGGCTCAGGATCCTCATCGACCAGTTCCACAAGGGCGCCGAACAACTCGGTATCACCGATATCCTGGGCATTTCACCCCGCGACGCACACATCTACGCCCTTCTTTCCAGGGGCGACAGGAAAACCGCAGCCGCCCTCGAGGCCAGGCTGACCGGAGTGGGATGGAACACCGCCTTCGAGAAGGCCGGCATAGACATCAACTGGGTTCTCGAGCAGATCGAGGTTGGAAGCCCGTTCGGCTGGGATTTCCTGAACATGGGCTTCGGCTATACAAGGCTTGCGCGTGAATACCAGGCTGCAGCGGCGTTGAACGAAGAACGCTGAAGCACAGCCCCGGTTCTCTGTTCCAATCGATCATCCACAAAGCCTTTCATCCGCGGGCATCAGTGTTTTATCATTCCGTCAATTTTCTCCCGGGCAGCTTTACATGGCTGTACAATTTTATGATAAAATAACATCGTACACGTAGAAGCCGGTCTGCCGGACGAAGGGAGTAATTGCATGAAAAGCCCGATACTCGTTCTCATGACAACCGGCATTGTTCTTGCGGCATCAATGGTTCAGACCGACTGGAGCGGCGGCCCTTCGGGAGAGGTCACCACGACAGACTGGGGATCGGACTTCGGTTCTTGCTTCGGGATGGAATGGCAGGCTTCAGGTGTGCTCACACTGGGAACGGAACTGACCTGGTGGAGGGTGTGGGACGACGGACATGCGCACTATCTGCGGACGGCAAATGCAAATAACGACGAATACTCGGATCTATTTCGGTGTCCATCCTCTTGTGTCGACGCTCATATTTGCCTTCGGAGGCCAAAATCCCTGGTGGGAGTTGGTTGTGGGCTCGACTGACAGCGTCTACACCTTTTTCCCCGGAGACCTGAACGGAGATGGACGTGACGACATCCTGGGAGGAAGCGACTCCCTGTTCTGGTGGGAGAATCCCGAAGATCCCTACGGTAACTGGCAGATGAGGTTTGTTGAGATATTGGCACCGCGGGTGGCGTCGCGTGGACTACGACGAGGACGGCAATAACGATATCATATGTCTGACCCGACTACGGGATGACATGTATTGAGTCTTCTCTCTACAAGAATCTTGGTGATGGATTAGCCTGGTCTGGGACCGAATCGTTCTGTTCCTGATCAGCAATGCGTTCGGTGGCGGACGTGTTTACACCTCAGGTACATTGAAGCGACGGGTACCTTACTGCCACGATTTTCGTCTACGTCACCCTATATGGGAGTAGGTCTGATGAGGGATAGACCTTCAGGCTGGAGTCATGAGGTTATAATCCGACCTACTGTGAATACTCCGGGTTTCCCATGTTTGTTGATCTGGACAACGACGGAATAAAGGATTACATGGGTGCTGGCACCCCTTTGCAGACGGCAGAATCCGCTGGTCACAGAGGGCCCGAATTCAATCAGTTCTTCAGCCTTGAAGCAATCGAAGCATACACGGTCTCACCTATTGACTTTGACAGCGACGGCGACATGGACGTTGTCTACCGCAGCACCAAACAGCCTTGGGGTGTTCGAGAACACCCGGAGCCCGTCTGAGAGATTCGTCCAAAGGGTTCTCGAGGAGTACCCACCCGAGGGCGGTCTCGACTCTGAGAGCGCTGGTGGCCTTGTCGCCCCCGGCGACTTCGATGGCAATGGGGTGGAAGATTTTGTGTGCAGCTTCCACGGCTGAATACTATGACCTCTACTGGTGGCGCCTTGGGAGGGCTACTTCTCGCAGTTCGGGCTGGCTCAAAAGCGACATCCTGTACGTGAACGACGCCTCGTGGGGGGAGTTGAGCTGGGATGCTTTGTACCCGTCGAGACACAGCTCTGTTTCCAGGTGAGGGGTTCGGATGATCCCGGTAACCTCGGGGAGTGGAGCGCATTGCATCTACGCCCCTGCTGATCTGTCCACTTATCTTGCAGACGGCGAGAGCTACATGCAGTACCGGGTGACGATGCTCAGCGGGAGCCCCTCGTTCTCCCCCCAGCTCAACTCGGTCACTGTGACCTACGATCCACTGGGGATAGAGGAGGAACCTGCCCTTGTCCTTCGTGCGTTCCCGAGCCCGGTGAGGGCTGTTGCCTCTGTTTTGCTGACCCTTCCGGAACCAGCTGTATGCACTGTTTCCGTTTACGGCCTCGATGGCAGGCTCGTTGAAACTGTATGCGATGAAGCACTTCCCGCGGGGGAGAGCACGCTGCAGTGGGATGCCTCAGGAGTTGCCCCGGGAGTGTACTATCATGAAGGCGACAGGAGAGGGTTTCGATACCGGCACCAGAGTTGTTGTGGTCAGGTAGGGAATACACCACGGGGGCGCATCCATTTGGAAAGCGCCCCCGGAGTGAAAGGGATCAGGCCTTCTTCACCCTGCCGCTTTTGATGCAGGTTGTGCAGGCGCGGATCTTGGTGGCTACGCCGTTGATCAGAACCCTGGCGGCCTGAAGATTGGGCTTCCAGATGTGCTTTGTGTGCCTGGTGGAGTGGCTGACCCGGTAGCCCACCGAAGGCTTCTTTCCGCATATATCGCATTTCCAGGACATGACGGTCTCCTTGTGTGTCTGCGCAAATGAAGGCAATATATACAGGAAACACCCGGGGAAATCAACCCCGGAGATAGTCTTTTCTTTTTGACACGAATCGTTCCTCTCCATATAAATCCGCTCTTGTGCAAGCGTCGGGAATTTGCCAACAACCTTGGAGAGTGCAAGATGAACGATTACTCCTCTGGTATCTTATCCAATCGACCTTTGGTCATCGTAGTCAGTGCGATCATCATCATTGTCTACCTGCTTCTGAAGTGGAAGAGGACCGGGAAGTACGTTGAAGAGAGCAACAAGATATACTCCGAACACTACAGGAAGATGTTCGAATACTCGGACAGAGTCAGAACGGATCAGCGCTGGCCCGGCTTCCTGGCAATGATCCAGGAGCGACACCAGTTGGTGGACACCGGTGAGCCGATTGATGACGAGACCTACAAGATTCACCACCGTTTCATCTGGGATGCCAACGGAACACAGCAGGAACCCAACGAGGCTCAACCAGGAACCACCGGCATTACGGCTTACCTCAAACGGAAGGCAAAGCCCCGCTACCTTAGGGTTACGATGAACATGAACGGGGAGATAACCGAAGATAAGGTCAGCGGAATGAGCTGGTACGACATGTTCGAAAAGTCGGTCTGAACTTTGGGCGAACCGGCGCAGCTGCGATGCGCAGGTTGAACAATGCGCCGGAAAACATTATGTTTCAATCCTATTCGTGGGGGCGACAGGTCTCGACGGGTACGGATGCGGTTTTGCGGGAGCATGCCGAGGTTCCGCCGGCCTCGTTAAAAAGGCGGGAACAAACAACTGCCGCGTAAGCGACAACCCGTCACCCTCTTGTAAGGGTGGCCGTCCTCTCAGCCCTCGCCTTCGGGACTGAACAGGGCGACGCAATGAAGGCTGGCCTCCATCCCCCCACCTTCCGGGGTGAAGAGGCGAGATCAATGGAAGGCATGTCCGGGGAGCGCCGTCCGTTGCCCACCTCCGGACGAGAACGAGTACGGACTATGCATGTAGCTGCCTGCTCAACCCCCGTGCGCGGACGCGGGTTCGAATCCCGCCGCCTCCACCAGTCCTCAATGGGACCTAAGTGATTGACGGGTAATTGGATATCATCCTCCTCTCCTTCCGAATCATCATCCGAGTGCACACATATAGCACGGTTTCTGTGCACAAGAACGGTGTTCCCAATAGTGTCGACCAGTGATGACAGCCTTTCGTCCCTTGTTCTTGCATAGACGTTCATCGTAAGCTCAGGTGTCGAATGACGAGCCAGAGTTTGCCCTTCCTTCACAGTTGCTCCGGCATCCATGATGAAGGTGACAAAGGTAACCCTCCACGAGTGAAAATCGGCTTTTCCCTCGCCGGGTATGGACACAGCAATGCCAGCAGCTTCAAGGTCCTTCTGAAACTCTCTTGCAGTATGCGTGGGTACGAACAGCAGTGGGTTCTCGGGGACATCCTTCAGTCTGGCGTCGGATCGCCCATATCGCGATTTGTACAGTCTTTTCGCTTTACCGCTTCTACCGTACTCAACAAGCTGTTCAGCGATAGCTCTTGGGATTGGTTGATTCCCTGGCTTTCTGTTCTTTGTCCATGATGGATCAAGGATCAGCTCGCTTTCATCAAGGTCAACATGTTCCGGGGTAAGTGATCGAAGTTCGCCGGCTCTGAGTCCAGTGGTGAAGGCTACTTGATACAGAAGCCTTCGATGTTCTGGTGCTATATCGAGAACCCTCTGGATCTCGTCAACCGATAATGCCCTTCGATGTGTTTTGGGCTCCGCGTTGAACGATTTCATCTCGGTGAGAGGATCGACTTCAAGGTAACCATGTTGTTTTGCCCAGTTGCAGAAGCCCCGCAGGCAATCCGCGTAGTTCTCCAAGGTCTTTCCTGCACGTTCTGTTCCCTTGCCGTTGTATCCGCCATTCTGGACATCTCGAAGCGCTGATTCGACTCTGGCAAGAATGCCAGTGAGGTCTTCCATCAGCCTGAGGCCAAGACGGTCCTCCCACCATGCCAGTTTGTTCTTGCGCTCTTTTGCATGAGTCTTTCCCCAGGGCCTGCCACCCCTTCCACCCTGCGAATTGCCCCAAGCCAGGTACTCGTCAGCGACATCCCGGAATGGAACCTTGAGGTTTCTGACAGCAGAGGAAGGAGCCTGTCTGTACCCAAGTCTGATTTGCCGATGCTCGTCCTCAAGGCTCTCCGCCATCTGTCTCGTTTCAGCCCTCCTGTGTGTACCTGTGAAGAAGACTCGCTTACCTTCAAAGTTCACGAACCAGCCCTGGTACTTGCCGTTATTCTTAGGCTTGTTTCTTACGCCAGCCATGTTGATTTCCTCTTTCGTGTTTATATTTTTCCATCTTAATCGTATCTCTCTAACAGCCTATCGATGCAGTCGAGCAATTCGTCCATCATCCTTTTCAGCTTCCGAGCAGGCGTGAGCCAGCCGTTTTTCAATGAACTCTATGATGGCGCCTGCAGTCCAGACAGGCTTACCAAGCACTTTTACCGAAGGTGGGAGCTCCTTGCGCTGAACCGCTCGTTTTATGCTGACTGGTCCACGGTGAAAGATCCTGGCAAGAGCCTTCTCGCTCACTAAGTCCTTTGAATTCATTGCCCCGAGCTCACGGATGATTCCATCGTAGTCGGTGTTGTCTTGGTTGATATCGTCATTATTTTTCATTTCGCACTCCATTGACAGAATTGACAGAATCACCTGAACCTGACATAGCCTGCGGTAGAACCGTCCATTTCTTACTCGGTTTCCGTCCGGGTTTTCCAGCCTTTGTACGATGGCTCTCAGGTGCTTCTTCAATACAGCCTTTATCCTGCAGGCTCCTCAGCGGTTCAGTGATCCACTTTTTCTGAACACCGAGATTTCTTATGAGATCGCGTTCCGTAAAGCTTTCAAAACCATTTTTGTGAATCCAACGCTGGATTCTGTTCTGGATTTCTGTTTCATCCGTTCTCCCGAAGAAGGCATATGCATGTTCTGCGTGAGCCAGGAAATACCGACCAATCTTTACGGCATTCAGCATCGTCTCTTCGTCAATAAGATTCGGGTCTGAACCACTGTTAGGTCCACGGCGTGATGCAACATGAAGAATGCCTGCTATTCGTACGACAGCACCCGCGAGTTTCCCTACCCAACCAGACATGCAAGAGAACCGTCCATTTTCGTCCAGTTCAGGTTCAAGGTCATCAAGCAGATCCAGAACAATGTCTAGGGCCTCTGGAGAAACCTTAAGAACGCTTTTTGTCGTATTTCCACTGCTAGGAAACCTGGTCCCAAGAACTTCTGTGACGATGCGGTGATATGAATCAGCAACGCTGTGATCACAACCTGGTGGTCGTGACATACGGTGTCCAAGAGGGCTCGGAGGGACTGACCAGAGGAAACGGGCGATCATGCCTCTTTCGTTCAGGTCATCACGCTGCCACACTCTTTCCATCACCGATGGTTGCAGGCATAAAACAATCGAAATGGCAGGGTTGTCTACCGAAACAGGAGTACGGCATCTGTCTGCCCGGAACACTCTAATCGATGTCCCCGCATGAGCCTTAAGAATGACCTCCATGTTGCCTTGACCATCCTTGGAGTAACGGCCCGAGATATTGGCGATCAGCTCACCTCCTTCGTCAGAGAAGACAGCCGCACGACCCTTTTGCTCCTCAAGCATACGGACAATGCCCTCCGGTGTGACGTCTGAAGTGAAAAGGATTGGCTGAGCGGGTATCTCCATGCTGTCGACTACAGCAGCTAAATCAAGGACTTCCTCTTGGGCTTGAGAGTCTTGATCGCTGGAAGAAGCTGATTTCTTGAGGTTTTTGAGTCGCCCCTCGAGAATGTCACGATTGGCCTTTGCCTTGGAGATCAGAGGAGCGACCTCAGCTTGAAGGGACTTCTCGAAACTCCGCACTGGCTTCAACATGGCATCGAAGCATGGAGTTTTTCTGCAGGCAACTGGAAGTACACAGGCAGCATACAAGCTCAGAGGTTCACTCCAGCCTTCCCTGATCTCCACCCTCCCACCGCCACACATGAGGGACAGTATGCCAAGAGCAACTGTGGCTGGAAGATCTTCTGGGTCTGCATGGAGATGGCTAACCCAGAAACCATTTTGCCAAGCCAATCCGGGAAAACATCAACAGGAAATGCAGGTAGAGATGTACCCATGTTGCCATATCTCACAACGGATTTATCCTGCCATTCCCTACTATTCCAAAGGGGGGGAAGTTTCGGCAGCGTTGTACGCAGGATCAGTGCAAGCTCAGAAGGTCCCTTGTCACTATGGCTTTCGAGCCAGTCGAAGACGTCCTTTCCTGTGAAGTCTTTCCACTGGCCAAGATCCAGGACGCGAATCTCTCGGCAGTGATACCGAACAGCCTTGTAGCGACTCTATCAGCCCGTTTTTTACCAGCCTCGTCACGGTCAGGGATGACAACAACCCGTCTGTCTTTGAGTGCTGAGAAATCTGAAATTGCCTCCCATCCAGATGCGCCACATGAGTTTGTCGTAAAGCGATCAGACCGATTTCCAACATGGCGTCAGCGTCTTTCTCGCCCTCACAGATGAAAACCAAATCAGACTGGTCGGATGCAAGCAGCTCGGGTAGACGGTAAAGGATGAGCTGAACCCCATGCTTGTTCCAAATCCAACCACCCTTTCCATCAGGTCGCCTAATACGGAAGTCCTTCGGGATGAGGCGTACAACTTGGTAGCAAAGCGTTCCAGAGAAATCTCGGTAATCGTAAACACGATCGATGTGAAAGCCTTGCTCTGAGATGGATAAGCCTGTTTTTTTCCTTTGCGGAAACAGATCCTTGACCGTAAGACCAAGAACATGAAGTACATCGGGTGTGGAGCATCCGGTGTGGCACTTGACTAATGCGCGACCATCATCTCCCTGGCGAACGCATAGACTGGGCGTATGATCATCATGAGCTGGGCAGAGTGCTTGCCAACTGCCAGATGGAAGCTGCTTTACACCGTTTAACCTGCTAAGTAGTTTCTGAACTGGATCTTCGCTGCCTGGAGCGCAAAGTGAAATCTGGGGAAAATTGGTTTCAGGAATGACCGAATGGCCTTCCCTTCGAGTTGAGAAAACGTTAGATTCATCCATGGTAATCCTTTGCATTACGTGTTGGGGTTACTGCCTATTGCCCGCCGGGCTGGCACCCGGCGGGTTCTCCGTTATGAATCACTTCTGCTATTCTCCTTTCGCCATGGCATCATGTCCTCCTGACAAAATGGTCGCATGTAATGCCTTAGAGGTCGAAGACCATTTCTTGGGGCATCGTCGATGCCGATGTTTCCTCTCCATAGGTCGACGAAGTTTCTTGCCATTTCGTGTATTGGCTCTTTAAAGAGGCCGATTTTTTGTTCCAAAGTTCGTATTGTTAGAGCTTTATCTGTCTCATCCATCACATAAATCATCGCATGAATCAACTCCTGTACCCGAGTGAACAGTCTTAAGTAACTTTGGGCCTTCAAGCGTTCGCTTCGCAAACTCAATTACCACACTGTCTGGGAGTTCCAAAGCCCTTGCAATTGCCTGGAGAACACCTATGTCTCTTGGAATCCAGTAACCTCCTTCGGCGCGGCCGTATGCACCGCGATTCACTTCCCTTGGCCCATAAAGAGCTGTTCTTTCCTCAACCTCCCGCTGTGTAAGTCCAAGATTGCGTCGCCTAAACCGGAGAAGATCAGAAAAAGAGTCACAGTAGAAACCTAGGCTTTCAGCGTTCATCATAACCTCCCATGAATATGCTGACAATATTTACTGTATTCTTGTTGGATGTCAATCCCTCGCAATCTCGAAGTTTTCCTAGAGGAAGTATTGGGACATGCAATGAGTGATAGCGAGAACGAACACTCTTGGCGGGAGTTCTTTCTGTCACTGAAGAACGTGTTCTCAAGGGTGTCAGGATGGTGATCAGCGATGATCATGTTGGTCTTGTGACTGCTGCCAGGTTGTGCTTCCAGGGTTGTACCTGGCAGCGTTGTCAGTACCACTTCGGCAAGAATGTAAGGAGGCTATCTTCCCCGGCGTCTGCATGGGGAGATCAGTGGTCGTCCGAGGTCGATCTGGGAAGCTCCTGATAGGGCAACCAGTGACATCCTGATTTCCAGGCTTCTTGAGGATTACCGTCATTACAAGGGCTTTGATGAGTGGTTCGAGGAGAACTTAGAGGATTGTCTTGCTGTATTCGAGCAGCCGCCATCACATCGTAGAAGGTCTCGCACCACCGACGGCATCGATCGGATGAACGAGGAGATCCGCCGTAGGACGGAACCTCTCCGCATCTTCCCGAGCAGGGAGGGTGCGCTAAGGATGCTGACAGCCCTGTGGGAAGACATCCACAAGAGTTGGATTACCGGAAGAGTCTATCTGAAGATTGAAATCCTGAATGAATGGGAGAAGAAGGAACACCCGAATCAGACCAAGAACGAGGGGATGACCAAATGTCAAATATCAGACATGATTAATATATGCTTATATCAAAATAACCGTTATATCCAAATTCGTGAGACTATAATGCTACTGCGCTCAGGTTAAAATGGATTTCTTGAAGGTACATTTCTACAGAAAGCCGTAGACAAACGATTACTTTTTCTTGCACTCACATGAGATGTACCAGTATTCATTATATATCGATATCTTACCAAATATTTACAATAGTATGATGAATACAAATACAGATACCGTGCATAAAACACAGTGCCTGCAAACCCAAGAAAGAGTGTGAAAACAAGTAGCTGTCTTGCGTGTTGTACGGAGTGAATAGAACACAACCCCAGAATTACGGCTAGTATAAAAGCTGTTGCAGTTGACATGTTTCTATTCATTGAATACATGGATCGAAAATGACTAATGGATGAGTGTGATTCATTATGCGTTATATCGGAGGCAATATTAATCAACCAGTACATCCGAAGAGTTTTCTGATGTGAACTTTTCGTGTGATCCCTTAACAGAACTTACGAGACGGACATCTAAATAATTTATTTCACAGGCTATGAATTATTTATACATGGTAATGAATGACTGTAATGGAGTAATACACTCTAACAAGAGAAGACATCTTCCTATTATTATGACCAGTTGCTCTTTCAAGCATAACGATAAGTTGGTACAACAGCCAATCAATTAAAGGCATATATAAAATTCTCACTGTATAAAAATAAAATATTAATAAAGCTATTGCAAGCACAAATGAACAATGAATGACAACCTATTCTTATGCGCAATGGAAATGCTATTCTTAACATCAAAGGCATTAATTGAAACTATAGTTGTATTATTGCGTAGTACAAACCAAGGATATCCGAATACTAACCCGTATTGTTAATGATATTATAGCCAACGCTATACGGATGCACTGTTACCAACAATACCCGAATACGTGTTAAAGTTAATCAATCCAACAACAATATAATGTGAGCAAGAGTTTTGCTTGCATATATATAACATAGATGGCATTTATATCTGTTCTGATCTCAGTATGCAAAGACCCAAATAGCACTATCTGTATAATCATTAATATGTGTATTGTAGTATTCAATAACAGCGCCATAAATATAAAAAGGATAGCCTAGAAGTTTTCGTACAAGTCCTCTGTCAACAATGATAGCAGAAAAACTGCTAATAATATGTCCAATTAAGTAAAGAATATTATACAATATAGCAAAAATACCAACACCAACTAGAAGAATACCACCTGCATTAAGCGAGCGGTAGAAGGCCTTAACAGACTTCATACATCGCATAACACTTTCTGAACCAGTGAGATCGAAAATCATAATTGAGGAAAAAAGCAAGCAGAATACAAGCCAAAATGCCGGTATTATGTAGCCAAAGTAGTCATAGTGCCCGTACAGTTTGCTTGCTTTGTTAGCAAGCGTCGACCCGAGTGCTTTCTCGAGCATGAGGTTCTCTATCCTAACTGTAATGATGTAGCAGAATGAATATACGAACACTATTATTTGCAATGGCAGTAGTCAAGACAAGAAAATGTTCAAATAAATGATCATATTAAATAAGTAAAAAAAATAATAAAAGATAAGGAAGTCATAGAATATGCAAATGTATGTATAAGAAATGAAAGAATAGTATTGAAGCAGTGATGAACATGTTAGAGCAGATGGGTGAAAAGGGCTAAAACATATAGTATTAAGCTATAAAAAAGTAGGTAAACACTCAGTATAGGAAGGAGCCCTTTCATGTCCATCCCCCTGAAGAAGCTCGCCAATGTCTTTCGTTTCCTGGCCGATACCGCTGAATCTGCCAAATCCCTGACCCAGCGCCGCAGGCGCTGAGAATGGAGGTTACCGTGACCGGTACCAAGCTCGCTCCACTTCGGAACACCGTGAGCGTCATGGATCCCTTTGCGCATGTTCGCTTGGCTCCCGTTTCCGTTAATGGGGAAGCTGTCCCGCAGGTTGGCGTCGAGATCCTGAACGACAACGGCATCTGGGAGTGCATCAACATCCACAGCCAGGGCTACCAGCTCATCGAACAGTCTCGCGCAGCAGACTGCCCGAGAAATCACGTCGCTCTCCCGCTGGAGATGGGTAGAGGAGAAAACGATATGGACGGGACGGTTTCTGTCGACACTCTACCGTTCCGACCAGATCGTAGAGCTCCCGGATGTCGGGGATGCCGTCTCTGTCGGCCTTCGCATAGAGAACAGCTACGACGGTTCCGCCAAGTTCAGGATCGTCCTGATGGCGTTCGTGCTTTCCTGCACCAATGGCCTGATGAGCCCCCGCTACTTCTCGACCTATGCCCTGAAGCATACCGCTGCCCAAGGCTTCGATCTGAAGGAAGCTGTCTCCGTCATTCAGGGCGGTGTGAGCATCCTTGAAGAGATTGCTCCCCGTATCGCCATCCTATCCAAAACCCGCCTGAATCTCAAGACCCTTGCCGCCGTGGCAAAGAACGTCAGCCTTCCCAACAGGGACTGGGGTCCCGTGGTTCAGAACCTCGGTAACGCCCACTCCCTTTGGGACTTGTATCAGGAACTGACCCACCGCCTCACCTACAACGGCAGGGGCCGTGCCATGATCACCACTTCCGAGCAGGTCGGCGACTACTTCCTCGGCAACCTGGTGGACAAGCTCGCCGCCTGAGTCCCAAACAGGCTTCTCAAGCCTTCACGTCCGTCCGGGCTCACTTATACTGCCCGTTTCTCCAAGGCCAATAGAACTCAGCACATGACCTGAGAAACCCTCTTGAGGGCCTGATGTGGGTTTCTACCTGCAATCGGGCTCAGGGGGAACCCTTACGCGGGTGCGGGCAGTGAGCCCGGGCGAAGCATTTGCCCGGAGGTGTCCATGAAGCAAGCATGGGAACAAGTTCAAGAAGATTCTGGCAAAGGGCAGAAGCCACCTTACCAGGAAAGAAACCAAAGAAGTACTTGAGACACTCCGCAGTCCTGCACTGGATCCTGTGGTTGTTCAGATCCTCGAGTTTCTGGAGTACATCGCTGCCACATCTCATGGGGAGTACAGGGCCTCGGTGGAAGTGATCGTGACCATCGTTGCGGCAGTCCTATATCTGCTATGGGTGATGGATTTGATCCCAGACTTCATTCCAGTCGCCGGCTACCTCGATGATATCGCTGTGATATCAACAGCAGCCAGCATGTGTGCCCGTGATCTGGAAAGGTTCTCCAAGTGGAGGAAGAAGGGAAGGCTAACGAGATGAACTACTACCTGCTCCTGGCCAGAGGGGGGTGGACCCCGAGATCATCGGAGGTCCCCTTGATTCCTGGGAAGCAGCTCAGATCAAGGCCATCCGGCTCATCGCTGAAGGGGTCATTCACAGGGCTGACGGTGTGTTCTGGCTCCTCGTACCAGACGGCATGAGACCCGAGGTCGGAGCCTTCACAGCGGAAGAGCTCGATACAGACATGATCGGAAGGGAGATCGCCCCGTGGCGACACGAACACTAGTACCCCGGACGAAGAGACCGGGACTGCAGATGCGGTTCGCCGATTACGCCGCTGCCGTAGGGATCAACTTCTCCACACTGAAGCACATGGCGAAGAGCCCGCTTCATTACCAGTACGCTATACAGAACCCGCCGGCTGAAACCCCGGCCATGCTTCTGGGCCGGGCGACCCATACTGCTGTCTTTGAGCCTGAGAGATTTCAGCTCGATTACGCTCTGTGGCCGGGAGACCGCAGGGGCAATGCCTATCAGCAGTTCGCCGACGAGGCCACCATGCAGGGGCGTTCCATCCTGAGGGAGTCCGAGTACAACACAGCCCTGGCCATCAGGAACTCCGTCAGGGGAACGCCTGAAGTGGCCGCTCTGCTTGAGAAGGGTTTTCCAGAGGTCAGCCTGTTCTGGACCAATCCTCCGACGGGACTGGCCTGCAAGGGACGGCTTGACCGGATCTCGACAGAGGGCGCCATACTTGACCTGAAGACAACAAGCTCCATTGATCCCCGAACCTTCTCGGCACATGCATGGACCATGCGTTACTTCCACCAGGCCTCCCTGTACCAGGAGGCCTATGCCGTCACCTCAGGCAAGGGTCTCCTCCTCCGCTGCAGGGGTCATCGCCCTGGAGAAGGATCCTCCTACGCCTGCCGTCTGTACTGGCTCGAGAGACTCCCTGGACAGGGCGCGGGAGGAATACATCGGTTGGCTCAGGCAGGTGAAGGAGTGCACCGCATCCGGCACATGGCCCGGACCCGGCCCTGTTGAATCAGAACTCGCAGCCCCGGCATGGGCTGTAACAGACAACGAAGCCGTCGACTTCGGCGGAGTGGAGGAAGAAAATGCTCGGCAAGCAGGATAACCCTCATCTCGATGTAGCCTTGATGTTCCCATCAAACTACTTGAAAGCAGCGGACTTTGACGGAGAGCCCGTCACTCTGACAATCAGCGAAGTACTACGGGACAAGCTGCGGATGGTGACGGTAGCAAGGTTGAGAAGTACCTTGTCAGGTTCAAGGAAACCCCGAAGCTACTGGTTTTGAATCGGACCAATGCCCGTGCCATCTCGAGCGTCCTTCGTGAGCCCAAGGCCATCAACTGGCCCGGGGAGAGGATCATCCTCAATCCCACGACCTGCGAAGCCTTCGGAGAGATCGTGGACTGCATCCGGGTGGAGATGAAGGAAGCGAGCTGAGCCGACAGTCAGACACGAACAGGAGCAGGGGCCGCTGTGGGAATGGCGGCCCTAACTGATGTATCCAATGAATATGAAATGAAATATCAATATCGAGAACCAGTATCATTTACTTTATACGAGATATTACTTGACATTGACAACACCAGAACATACTTTTGGCATCATCACACAATCTATTCTCATTCCAGGAGATCATAAATGAAAAATGTGTTCATTCTGTCATGCTTGCTTATAGCATTTCCTCTGTTTGGACGTAACATGGCCTATACCCACGGCCACAACTACACCTATACAGACCCCTCAAACGAAGAGGTAACCTTCTTCCCCGTGGTATGGGATCTCCAGGGGACTTTCTACGAACTCAGAAACTACTATCAGCGTTACCAAGGCTTCCCTGAAGATGAGGCAGTCAGCAATGCTGCGTCATTAATCGATGGAGTGCTCAATGAGGCAAAGCTGGCCGGGGTGAATACTCTGATTATCAGAAGCGAACTCCAGATGGAAAACGATTCATACACAATCGCACGGGCGAACCAGGCGAGAGGTATCGGAATTAACGTCATTCTTGGCGGTATGACAGTGGTGGAGAAACGCTGGAGGTAGGTGAAACCTCACAATCCCACAGTTTTCGGCAACTGGGAAGACTATGACTACAATACGCCAGTTTGCCTTTTCGAGGCGACTTTTGCGGAGTGTTCGCACATGACGAGCCGGACAATCAAGACTACGACCACTATGCTGAACTCTCTTCAATCGCATTACGCCTTGCCGGCTCGGGCGGCGTACCTAGTACTACAGGACTTGATCTCCCATTGGGCGCCGCGCTTGCGAAGGTGGGAGTCTTCATTTAACGGTTGGAAATGTACGAACTGATACTTTTATGGCTGAACTCGAAGGAACTGGAAATCCACACCCTTCGTCTTTGGCCATCCGCTTGACTACATCTCTCTGAACTACTACCCTGCGCTCATTACGGGTGTATTGTTCAGTCAGAGCACATACCCAGAGGATAACCCTACTGACGATGCAATTGTTCTTTTCAGGGGAGCTGCAGACCTCGTCCCGAGCGACGGTGCATTCAGAACAGCATACTGCGACAGGGACGAGTACTTTGCTCTGAGAAGCAATGGCAACCTTTCGGTCTACACAATCGAAGGATCGGATGAACTTGGAGAACCAAGTTTTCAACTTCACAGCACAACCAGTATTGGGATTTCCCTTGCAGGACAGAGCTATTCATTGACGGCCAGCGACAATCGTTCGGCTGACATCGGTCCGAGGTCGGGTCCTGTATCGGAGCTAAATGGAGGACTGGTCCTCTGGCGGAAAGGCGAACCCACAGATTGCGCCAGGGCCGTGTATTGGCACTCAAATGGAATTGTTTCGAAATCTTTTCCAGCAATACCGGCTATGACTCGGAAGTCTTCTGCGTTGGGGAGCTTGATTACCGTTCCGGGTGGAGCGCAAGTACTAACTGCACAGGTGCAATTGGAAGTGATGAGATGCGTATTCTGTGGGTGGGAAGCCCCCAGCAGAACCAGCCCACTGATTCGCAATGGAGGGCAAGAATCTTTGGCAGGGATTCTTCCGGGATTCTATGCCTGTCCAACTCAGGAAGGCCTGCGCAGCATCACATTCCTGAAGGGTTCTACCCGGATGGTGCGATCTGGGGTTACTTCTGGCGTCAGTCAGATGAGAATCCACACTTGCGAAGCGGTTTCATTCTCTACACAACCGAAGGCCAGTATGTGGCGATCAAAACAACTCCGATGTACTCAGAATCATGGCAGTGCTCCCAGGTCTACAACGACCTCTGGGGGGAAGATATGATGGTTGGGCCGGTAACCGTCACCAGGGACATCAATGTTTCAGGGTACAATCGGATGTTTCGGACACACGACAGGTTCATCGCCATGGTCAGCCCGGTGACACCATCTCAGGGTATCACCAAGATTACATGGAGCAGTATCGCCTATAACCAGCAGACAATCCCGGTGGAGTCAGAAACACTTCATCTGAAACTCCCCCGTTGCCTCGTGCCGAGCATCTTTCCTCGCTCAGCATCCAGAACTACGGGTATGGTCACAAAATCAAGCTCTATGTCAATGATGACTCACCGAACAACCACGGAGTAAGAACAAGGTACACTGATGATGTGGCATTTCCGTTTACTGAAGATGTTCAATTCCCCATTGTTTCCGGTTCTAATGACTGGAGAACCCTTTGTGAAATCCGCAGCCGCCACACTAGGTTCAGCGAATCCGATGTGCTCACGGACAAAAATCCCGGGATTTCCTGTGGTCGGGCAGACGGTAACGGAGATTCCGGAAATCCTGTTCGAAAACATGTACTCGCGGCCAACATCTGCAATTCACAGGAACTGGGCGCACTGGACATCATGCTCGAGTACGGAGTCAACCCGGCTACGGCCGAATGCCTCTTCCTCACAGTTCAATGCCATGGGAGGGGCAGCTTCTTCAACGGCACATTCTTCCCCGGTGATGGAGTCATGGGCTACGACGAGCTGATGTACACCATGGGTGCGGCTTTGGTACACGGGATCAGAGGATTCAATCTGTATGGGCTGTTCTGCCCTGTCCGGTGGTCCGGCCAATCCAACCGCATATCGTTTCCCTCCCGAACTGCTCTACTGGGGAGCAAGCGTGGACGGCCCGAACGATGTCGACATGGTGACCCGAGTTCACGAAGCGGTTCAGACCTTCACTTGTGTTGACGAAGGCAAGAATACGACTTCAACCTGCTTGAAGTTCTGGTAAATCCGGCTTACGAGGTTATGGACTCCACTGAAGCTGTTAATGCTACCATATCTTTTGGTGCAGGTGAAGTAACCCTTGCCCCTAATGAACCATATCTCAACTTCCTTGCACTGAAGGAACCTGATGGCGACATCCTTGTTCTCGTGTCAACCGATGGAGAGAGTTGGACAGAATCGGACTGTATCGTGTTCCCTGATTGTTCCTGGTTGGAGTACAGCGACTATGGTGAGCCTGAAGTTCTTATTGGGGAAGGTGTTACTAATATTGGTGGCGGATTATGTAGTACACCTTTATGATCCAGACGGGTATTACTTTGCCACAGATTCTAAACTGGTTCGCCTTGATCCGTATCCCGCTCCGGCATTGATCACCAGGGCAGAACCACCTCAACGATCATTGAGCAGCCCAGGTCACTTCCGTCAGCAGGAACACCGGACCCTCGGTTCTGGTGGAAGCCAAGGAGCTGAGGCAATGGTATACGACCTTTCCGGGAGGGTGGTCGAGAGAATTGAGCAGGGTGAAACCATCGAGTTTTCGTCCTGCATTCATCCCGCAGGAGTTTACTTCGCTGTACTTTCGGAGGAAGACACACCATTGTACATAGAGAAGCTCGTTCTTCTGGACGGAGGGAGGTAGCGGCATGAAAAGCGCGGCACTCGTTCTCCTGACAACAGGCATTGTTCTTGGGGCATCAATGGTTCAGACCGACTGGAGCAGTGGCCCTACGGGAGAAGTTACCACGACAGACTGGGGATCGGACCTCGGCTCCTGCTACGGCATGGGATGGCAGGCTTCAGGATCGCTGACTCTTGGCACAGCCATGAAGTGGTCGAGAGTGTATGATAATGGAAGTTTCCTTCTTAGGCTGCCACAGTCAACAGCGACGCTTATACAGACCTTTTCAAATGCTCATCATCATCAATAGGCGCAATCCTCTCAACAGGCAACCAGAACCAATGGTCACATCAGACCGTTGGTTTCGCGGACAGCCTAGTGACGATCTTCTCAGGCGATCTGAATGGAGACGGCTTGATGATGACATTGGAGGAGCCGATTCCCTCTCTGGTGGGAAAACCCAGGCTATCCCGGCGGAGAGTGGCAGAAAAGGATGGTGGACGATTGATCCAGTTTCGGGTGTTGTTTTGGACTTGGATGGAGACGGTAAAAATGATATTATTTGCATGCTTAATGACTATATAAATAATAGCGCTAGTCTTCTGTTCTACAAGAACATTGGAGAGGGACTTGCATGGAGCCAAATCTTCTTTACAGGAAGGCTGGAACAGCAACAGGTTCCGAGTTTGCTGCAGCCGAGATAACAGGCGATGGTTACCTTACGGCTGCTCTTTTGATTGGCCAGTTCCCTGCTCCAATGATCTACATCCTTAGGGAAGGATCATCTGGTTGGTTCGAGTACAAAATCGTTTCTCAACCATATTCAAACACTCACGAGTCTTTCCCAACTTCGTTGATCTTGATAACGATGGAATCGCCGATCTGATGGTCGGAGGCAAGAGCTTTGATTACGGCCGCATCAGCTGGTACAAGGGACCCGAGTTCTACCCCTACTACAACCTCGAGACGGATGACAACGTCTACGGTCTTGCATCCATCGACTACGACAGCGACGGCGACATGGACATCATCTACCGGGGAGAGAGCAGTTTGGGGATGTTCGAGAATACACGGAGCCCACAGGAGAGGTTCGTTCAAAGGATTCTCATGGAGTACCCGTTCTCAAATGGTCTCGATTCTGAAAGCGCCGGCGGCCTTGTCGCTCCAGGCGACTTCGATGGCAATGGGGTGGAAGACTTCGTGTGCAGCTTCTACGGAACAAGCACTCCCGACCTTTACTGGTGGCGTCTTGGTGAGGACTACTGCTCTTCGGGCTGGCTCAACAGCGACATTCTGTACGTGAACGACGCTTCGTGGGGAGACCTTACCTGGGATGCTTCGGTTCCCGCCGAGACCCAGCTCTGCTTCCAAGTCAGGGGTTCCGATGATCCAGGGAACCTCGGGGAGTGGAGTGTATTGCTCTACGCCCCTGCTGATCTGTCAGCTTACCTTTCAGACGGCGAGAGCTATTTTCAGTACCGGGTAACCATGCTCAGTGACAATCCCGCCGTCTCCCCCCAGATCAACACGGTTACTGTAACCTACGATCCACTGGGGATAGAGGAGGAGCCTGCACTCCGGCTCAGTGTCAGCCCCAGCCCAGCAACCACAACAGCAGTCATTCGCCTGAGCCTTCCGGAACCCGTTGACTGCACGGTCTCGGTATACGGACTGGACGGCCGCCTTGTGGAGAGGCTTAACGACGGTTCCATTCCCGCCGGGGAGAGTTCCTTCCAGTGGGATGTCTCCTCAGTTCCTTCGGGGGTGTACTTCGTTCGGGTTGCAGGATCTGGTGTGAATTCTGCTGAAAGGCTTGTTATCGCCAGGTAGACCTGCCCTGAATGAGAAGGCCGTTGTCTCAGGGCAGCGGCCTTCTTCTTTGCGCTTCTGTGATAAGGTATACAGCAAGATAAGCTCATGCAGATCGTATACAACCGTTCTTACCTATCCAGGTGCAGTAATCGCCAACTCGGGACTTGGATGCCCGTTGGTAATGGAGAAGCAGTGGAGAAGCTCCACTAGTCCAACCTCCTGACAACACTCCCCTCAGGCTTATCACAGAAGGAACTGCTCTACGGATGTGACTCATAGTCCGTAGACTCGCAGTATCCATGAATCGATACTCATACCATGAAACCGAGAGAATCGGATATTCTTGATAGATTTGGTGTTAGGCTCCGTACTCGCAGGCAGGAACTTGGCCTGACCCAGGAGAGCCTTGCACTGAAGATCAGGGTTGATCGGACCTATATCTCAGGCCTTGAAAGAGGAACCAGAAATCCAACGCTGATTGTTCTTGAGCGCGTGGCTTCGGGCCTTGAGATGACCATGAGCGACCTCCTCGCAAAGCTTACGTGATCAAGGGACTCAACAGGGCAATCATCATTACCAAAAGTAACAGGGAGTCTGAGGTGTCGGCATGACAGCGTTACAGGTTGTGATCTTGGTATGTGCTGTAATCTGGATCATCGCGAAGCTGGTGGGCAAGAGCAAAGGACAGGTCAGGTGCAACGACTGTGGATACATCGGCGAAGTGGTTCCTGCGAAGCACCACATGGATATTCCGGGCACGGTACAACAGAAGCTGGTCTGTGCGAAGTGCGGCTCGGCGAACTGGACACAGATGACTGTCGTCAAGGCTCAGCTTGAGGAGAAGCATCGCGCAGATCAGGCGGTACTGCAGGAGAGACAAAGGGCTGAATCGGCCGCACAACAGCACCTCGAGTCAAGACCGCACTGCCAAGCCTGCAAGAACCGCGTTGAGCATGGCAGCCAGTTTTGCACAACCTGCGGATCCAGAGAGATCGTATCCCATGCGGATTGGCTGATTTCTCCAGACAAGACCACAAGGCAGAGGATCCTCATCGGTAGAGAGATCGCGCAGTTCCGGTCGATGGCTCAGGGTATGCTGTACTGCGCTGCCTGCGATAACTTCCTTGAAAAGACTCTGAACTTCTGTCCGAAGTGCGGCCAGAAACTCGCTGCCGTGGACAACGAGTACCTTGTCAGGATGTACAGCGAGCTCTATCCGGAATACATATCCTCTGAAAGCGATCTGCATGAGACAGAACGACTGATGAACGAGAGTGCGCAATCTGAAAGTGATAAGGAAAACTGAAATGGTTTTAACCTATAGAAATCCGATTCCGCTCATAGCTGTCGCATTCTGCTTCACGATATCCTGTGGCAAAGGAGAGCTACACGTACGTAACGACCTTGGATGGCCTATTGTGGGAATCTGCATACAACCCCTCGATTCCGATGTTGAAGAGTGGATTTGGATGTTGGCCTTAGAGTCTGGACAAGAAGCGAGCATAGAGCTTGATTGTGGATCCTATGAGTTGAAGGCCATGGGTTTCTTCGGAGATTACTTCGTTCAGAATGTGAACCTGGAATCAGAAGGATACTCATGGTCAATTACATGGGATAACCATGTTGACGAGCAGTGGACGGATAACTGAGCGATTCATATAGCATAATCACCTGTTACTACAACTGAATGAGAGGAGCGTGCAATGCATCGGTTTCTCGTGATTATCTCATTTGCTACCATTTCATTCGTCCTTAGTTGTAGCGATTCATCCGAATCCACCTCATCGTCGGAGATGGCTGATGTAACTTACAGAGTCTACTGGACGAGGGATGACCAGGTATCTTACAGACTCCCAATTCGGTATGGCACAGCGAATAATGAGCAAAGCACAACCATTACGACTCCTTGGGAGCGATCAGCCAGGATAGAATCCGGCGCTCTCCAGCAAATCAGTTTATGTCTTGATAGCGATGACATGATCGCGCTTGCAGATGGCATGCAGTTCACCTACGAAATCGAAGTATCAACGCCGGACGGAAGTGTCTACGCGAGATCATACTATCAGAATACTCTCGTCGTCGTGGGTTGGACCCAAGGAAATCCTCCACTGGTTATGAACGGGCACACAATATGAATGCAAACACCGTATTGACTCTCTTGAACTCCCAGGGAGCTTCTCGAGAACCTTCTTCGTGATACAGCGGTGCCAGATAAGAACGGTATTCAGTGCAGTATTCGAAACTTACTCATCATCCCGTACTAAACCGGTCCGTTTTGTCCGCCCTTCTCGGGGGTGGCCTTTTTGTACGCCCTCTCCTCATATGAGTCATCCCGCCGGAAATCTCATATCCACTTCCGTGACACAGAGGGCAACAATCATCACATCGAAGCATGAGTGTCGATCAAGATTTGTCTAGCGGTTTTCTTCTTCAAGTGTATCTAACCACTCCTCAACATCTTGAAGAGTGGCCGAATAGAAGTGATGTGCTCCTCCGAACACAATCCTATTGCAATCGTCCTGGACCAAGTATCCGCCATACTCGAGCCTACGAGGGTCACGAACCCTCGATTTGAAAAGTCGACACTCAAGCCGTTTCAGTCTTCGACGTACTCGGTTTTCCCTGACTTTCTCATCAGTATCCATTTTCCCCTCCTTATGTGCAATATATATCGCTATTTCCTCTATAAATATATACTTGTTCTGGAAGAATGTCAATCCTGCTCAGACGCCTTTACGATATCCCGTTACCTTTCTGAGAAGCGACTGATCCCGCCGGCTTCCGGCGGAGCCTTCCCATTCAATCCAGACCAGAAGGAGGTCGAGGTGAATCAATTCAGATTCACCGAACAGAAATCGCTGCGATTCTCGGGCAAGCCTACGCTTTCCGATTCCATTCTTCGAGAAGTCGTCCTTACCCTGTCTGACTACGCCACTGGCACCTCGAAACGCTACCTGAATCAACCCGCCAAAGGCAGTGAAAATCAGAGAGAATTCGAGTCACTCTGCAGGATGATCAGAGCCTCTTTTCGGAGAGTTGCGGCACCTTTCCTGCGCATGCGGCAACGATTTGCAGAAACGTGCGAAAAATCCACCAACCTTTTATGTACAAGGGGAACAACAATTAACAGAGAAAGGAACTTGAAGCCGAACAGCGGATTTTCCCTCTTTGAGACGGCCAAACTCGAAATGGGCTCCGGTTTTGCACACTTCTTCGTTAAAGTTATGTCAGTAATGGCGTCTACAAGGGACTCCGCTTCGTGAAAAAGACTAGTTTTGAGGGTCATTTTCATATGCTGGATGGACTCTGTTTGAAGCTGTCTTTTGTCCAATCTGAAATGGTTCCCTTGACCCCTTAAACACCTGAAATGAGTCCGAAGGGATTGATTTCTAAGGACTCTGCATGAGGAACTTCGGAGCACTTGCTGAAGTCGTTTTGATTCTTAATGACGGGCTCGATACTTCGTAGTTCTGAGTTGTTTCGCTCATTGGAATGCCGTCTTTCCGTATACAACCGCACGGTTGCATATGCAGGCACCCTTGTATACGCCCCTATCCCCACTTGAGACTGACTGACACGCCGGATCCCGGCGGAGTCTTCCCATCCAATCCATGACCAGAAGGAGGTCGATCATGACCCCGGAGATGATCCATGCTTTTCAGAGGAACCGGAAGCTGATTCTCGCCGAGAAAGCCATTACCTTCAAGACCGTCCGGCGTCTCACCCTGGAAGTCGTCACCCCACACCATCGACTGTCAGGAAAGAGCAATGGAGTTCCTGTCCGACCTGTTCGAGTACAGGCCCACAGAAGCCCTGTACGCAATCGCCCTGAACACCTGCAACGACTTCTTGGGGCTGATCCTGCTCTCCAACGGCACTGTGGACCGGGCAACTGTCTATCCACGGGAGCTGGTCAGCTTTCTCCTTCATGAAACAAACTCAACGGGACTGATTCTTTGCCACAACCACCCCGGCGGCCGGGAGGAAGCCAGCCCACAGGACATCGCCCTGACGAAGCATCTCCAGAAGGTCATGGAGCCCCTCGAGGTTCGGTTGCTGGATCACCTGATCTACAGCGCCGGGCGTCCCGGTGAGAAACCCAGGTGGACCTCTCTGAGGGCGAAAGGGCTGATCTGATGGAGGCGGTGGGGTACATCAGGGTCAGCACGGACGAACAGGTCAGAAACGGAGTGAGCCTCGATGCGCAGACCGCCTCGATCAAGGCGTGGGCTCAAAGCCTGAACATCACCCTGCTGAAAATCATCGAGGATGCCGGGATAAGCGGGACGGGGATAAGACAACGACCGGGGCTGCAGGAAGCCCTGAAACTCGCCTGTGACAGGAAGGCGGTGCTTGTCGTCTACTCCCTGTCCCGACTGTCACGGTCAACGAAAGACACGCTGCAGATTGCCGAGAGGCTGGACAAGGCCGGCGCTGACCTGGTAAGTCTCTCAGAGAGGATCGACACCACCTGTGCAGCGGGGAAGATGATCTTTCGGCTTATGGCGGTTCTCAATGAGTTCGAGAGGGACCAGGTCGCAGAGAGAACATCAGCAGCTCTACAGCACAAAAAAGCGCAGGGTCTTGTGTACTCCCCGGTGCCCTACGGCTACGAGAGGCAGGGGGACACCCTGGTTCCGGTGAAAGATGAACTGAGGATACTTGAACTGATGCGGTCCTTCAGAAGCCAGGGCCGGAGCTATGCCTGGATCGCCAGTTACCTGACTGGCCGGGGCATTCCCACGAAGAACGGCGGGCAGTGGCACCCGGCGACGGTGCGGGGGATGGTGAAGAGGTAGGGGGCCGTGAGGGCCCCCTTGTCCGAGGAGCGCTCTTAGGCTTGCTGATCACCAACAACTAATATCCTGATTGACTATGGGTAACCTGCGGACTATTCTTCTGCGAGAATATCGGACAACGACATTACTCTGTGCTTCACGGAGTAGTTTCCGCGCAGGAAAACAATGTCAAAGCACGACCCTGAAAACGTAAACGAATCCGGTAACTTGTATATCCTTACCCCTGGGTTGCCGGAAGTTCCAGAAACGTTAGTGCTCGCTCCTTGGGTCGCTTTGTGCGTAGGCTTCCCCGTTTAGGGGACATTTTTTAGAGTGAGACTTCCTGTTAACACTAAACAAGAGATAGAAACCTGAAGTAATGCTGCTGCCACAACAATAGATACTAGTGTAATATGAATACTATTCAATAACACAATTATGTTTGATTCTGAATGAAGTTCCTTCTTTTGCTTTTGAAGCATGCTCAAGCAAGCAGGGCCATAGCTTAACAAAGTTTCTTGCCTGATCCCAGAATTGCAGAGTTGTCCAACTCTTTGTAAGAAAGTAAGTAGGTAGTCCTGCTTCGCGCCATACTTGTGTCTCATGTGGGTTCCGACGGATTTTACTATCGCAGGTTACAACAATCCAACCACTCTCAATTTCCTCAGACAAGGTTTTAATCCATTCAACATCAGGTGTTGCTGGGTCAAACATATCTCTAAGGCAAACAACGTGATTATGCTCTCTACACAGCTCGTGAAGAGCTTTTGCGATTTTTGGAGCAATGTTGTTGTCGAGAAAAAACCTCATGCTGTTAGTGACTCCTCGTACTTGACTGCAGCAGAAACATACTCCTGGTCTATTTCATACCAATCAGCTACAACACCAATGCTCAGTTCTGTCCGATACGCGGCATGAAGGACTGCAGTTGGTACGCCATTAGCACCAATGATTGACTGTCCAAAAGCCCTTTGCGGATCAAGAACTACATGGTTTGCTTTTCCATTTGGCCACCATCTGCACACAGTGTCTTCAGGGGAAAATTCCAAACCAGTATTATGCAGAAACTTATCAAGAATCTGCTGGAACTCATACTGCTCTGTGAGAATGTTCATAAGATCAACAGAGGAGTCCTCCTTGGAAAGCTCATAGAGTATTTCTTTCCCATCAGTTAGAAACTTTTTCGTCGAGAAAGGGTGGTTCTCATTCAGAAGCGTTTGCGCTTTTACCAGAGCCTTCCGTATTGTCTGAAGGGAGACACCAAGCTTTCTAAACTCATGAATGAACCTAATCTCTAACAGATCATTGAAGCTAAGAGAGATAGTGCTCTCTTTCGCTTGATAATCTCCAGTGTACACAGCAAACATCGAGCCATAGTAGTGATCTCCTTCAACGACTTTGACCCATCTTTTTATCGAACTTTTATTAATCCTTGTGTAACGAGAAACTTGAGAGATGGTGTAAAGACCTTGACCAAGAAAGTTAGATATCATCTCTGTTCCCCCTTAATAACACTGTATACATAAAAATGACCCATAATACACTAATCTACTTTGCTGCTGTCTTGGAACCAGCTACTGTACATGGCAAATGGTATCTCAAGAGTCTTTGCAAGTCCATCAAGTCCAGGGAAGAGGGACTCCGCTGTTATATTCATATCATTTAACTCGCATACGGCCTTAGAATGAATGGACGGTGGAAGAATGATCTTAATGAGAGAAAAATCGCTTAGACTTATACTATTATCAAGGATATTTCTATAGGTATATGATATTGTGGAATCCTCCCGAAATGATGATGGTGGCAATTCCAATGCAGCGAAGAAGTGATGCTCAAATGGTTCCGCTAAACTGAATGGAATCAAAAAAAGTCCCTGTTGTACGCGCATGCGATTATTTAAAACAAACGGCTCACTAGCTACTACACCTCTATACTTATAATTCCTACTAAAAACATAAGGGTAAACTTCTTTTTCCTTGAATGTTACTCTTTCGTGAAATGTGCCCAGTTTCCTAAGCTCTGGAAACGCTATTTCTTCAAAGGTATCTAAACTCCGTTTGGAAACAGCCCATATAGCAGCTTCCGTAGTTGAGTTTGCAAGAGCAAAGTATGCTGCAATGAAGAAAGATTTAGTGAAATCAAGAAAGCGAGCAGGTCCCTCAAAATGCCTAAGCAAGGCCCACCATTCAAGGACTGAGCCATCTGAGGGAACGGGATGGTAGTAATTACTCGCTCTTCTCTTGAAATCAAAAAGGATACGCTCTTCAGCAATGGGTAAGATATCACGGGGAACACCCCACCTTGTGCTCGACCTTTCCAACGGAGACTTAAGGTCCATTGATGATTCGCTCATACCTCTGAAATAAAACCCTTTAAACCCTGGTGATATGAGCTTTATATGTTCCCAATTGTCGATATGCAAGATCATTGCGTGAGATCCTGACAATTCTCAAGCCTCCTGCTACTGCGGACACGATGCTAAGCTCATTAATATCATGCTATATCGGTCCTCATGACAAGCACTCATGTGCTTTGACGTTTACCCACAAGGTCGGCAATAGGGCATGGGTCTTTTCTCTCCTAAAAGGGGAACACACGGCTGCAGCGGCTTCCGAAATAGAAGAACTGCCTTCACTTGTTTCGTATTGCTTTGTCAATTCTGTCAATTCTGTCAGAGTGCTTTACTCATACTTGCCTTCCTCTGAAGCTACCAGCCCCAGGATAATCCCCTTGGTGAAATCCGAAAGTTCACCCCATGCTTTCACCACCAGCAACAGGTCCTCAGGTGTTTCAGCCTGGTGCACGCATATAGCACACTTGGAGTGCAATGGAGTGTCTGGTTTCTGTTCAGGTTCTGTCTGAATCTGTTCTTTTCTTCGATTTGCTTCTCGAAGCAAGTGTTTGATAGTGTTGGGAATTGTATCGTTTCTGTCAGGGAAGTGTAGCGGTTCTGTATCATGCAAGTAATTGCATAACAACGGTTTCGAATCCCGCCGCCTCCACCAGTCCTCAACAGCGTCTAAGATATTGCCAGGGAGGGAGATGTCATCATCGCCATCCCCTCCTCATCTGACTTCTGCACGCATACTGCACGCTATGTTGTGGCATATGTGCTAAGAGTCTGTCTACAAGTGTGTTAAGACTCATACAAGTTTAACAGCCGAGGAAGAGTTGCTGAGCGCAATCCATCCTCAAACATTCTTGTTTGCTTTCGCATATGCGCCACAACGTCGAACTCATGTCTGAGGACGTCGAAGTGGCCGCGCAGAGAATCCGCTTGATTCTTGCTTCCCGATTCTTTATTTTAGGATGCTCGGTAAAGATAAAATAAAGACAAATCTTATTTTAGGTTCGAGGCAGGCAGGATGAAGCGGGAACTCCAAGGCAGATATGTGACCATATCGGCGGAGGGCCAGAAGGCCCAGGCCTTCGTGCCCGCGCCGCTGCCGCCACGTCCGTCCATCGACTGGACGCCGGAGCTGCGCAGCAAGTTCGACCTGGCATTACTGGCGCTTGGACGTCTGGACAGCGTTTCGACCTTGCTGCCGGAAAGCTCGCTGTTCCTCTACATGTACATTCGTAAGGAAGCGGTACTCTCCTCCATGATCGAGGGGACTCAATCGTCGCTGTCCGACCTGCTGCTGTTCGAGCTGGATCAGGAACCCGGCGTGCCGCTTGATGATGTACGGGAGGTCAGCAACTATGTTGCGGCCCTCGACCATGGTCTGCGCCTGCTGGAGGAAGGGCTGCCGCTGTCGCTGCGGCTGTTCCGCGAGATTCATGGCGTGCTGCTGACCAAGGGTCGTGGCAGCAATCAGACTCCGGGGGAATTTCGGCGCAGCCAGAACTGGATCGGCGGCACTCGGCCGGGCAACGCAGCCTTCGTTCCGCCTCCGGCCGAAGAGGTGCTGGAGTGCATGAGCAAGCTGGAACTCTTCCTCCACGACCAGCCGGAGCCGTCCCCGGTGCTGCTCAAGGCGGCGTTGGCTCACGTGCAGTTCGAGACGATCCACCCTTTCCTCGACGGTAATGGCCGTTTGGGACGTCTGCTGATCACTCTGCTGCTGTGCGAGCAGAAGGTGCTGCGGGAGCCGATGCTCTACCTCAGCCTCTATTTCAAAACGCATCGTCAGTATTACTACGAGCTGCTCAACAACGTGCGTATTACAGGCGACTGGGAAGCCTGGCTCGATTTCTTCGCCGAGGCGGTCATCGTCACCGCCACCCAGGCAGTGGAAACGGCGCAGCAACTCCTCGACCTGTCAAACCGCGACCACGACAAGATCAGCGGTCTCGGCCGGGCGGCTGCATCCACCCTGCAGGTCCACCGGGCACTGATGGAGCATCCCATCGCCACCTCGGGCTCGCTGGTGCAGAAGACCGGCATAACCCCGGCCACGGTCAACAAGGCACTCGGCCATCTGGAACAGCTCGGTATCGTCAAGGAGCTGACCGCCCGGAAACGCAACCGACTGTTCAGTTACACGGGCTATATCGAGATCATGAGTCACGGGACGGAACTGCCGGGCAGTGTAGGTCGATTCGATTCCCATTTTCGGAATTGATCAGATTCGTATAGAGATTGACTCATGAGAATCACCCTTCTGCTGCCGGCGATGACGTTGCCCATTGCCGGCGTTGATCGAGCTTCTGCGGCAGGAGATCCCGGCCATGGTGGTCGGAATCACATAACACAACCCTCTGGAAAACCAGGGGCGGTTCACAACGATCCCAAAACCTGCAGGTGTCTGCTGTTTCGGGAAAGGCTCACTCCAGCAATTGTCCTCAATACAGGGAAACCTGCGAATGTCATTCCAAGGGAAACATAGAGTTTACGAAAATGTGACTTGACCTTTCGGGAAAGAGGGATCATTTTACTATTCTTGCCGGAAGGAGAGTGAACCATGAAAGTGCTGGCAGTAGCTGCAGCGGTGCTTGCCGTCGGGTGCGGCAACAGTACCACGGGCCCGGGTGAGCAGGGAACCCCTCTCGATGTGCTGACCACGCTTGAAGACGCGTTCAGCAACCGTGACACGGGCATGTTCACAAGTGTACTTCAGGAAGGGTATTTCCACACCATTCCCGAGTCCTGCTGGGACGATTACGACGGCGACGGGGTCGTTGATTCGGGATGGAACGCCGAACTCCAGACAGAGTTGATCGATGCCTTCTTCCAGGAGTGTTCGGAGATCTGCCTTTCCATCGATGAGGAGAACGCCTCTGTCCAGTACCTTTCGTCCGATGAGGCTCTTCTGTCGTTCGACTTCCAGCTCGATTACATCGGAACCGGCCCCGATAATGTCAGCAGCGGGGGAAGCTGGAGCCTCACGGTCTCGCGCGGGCCTGGTGAGGGCTGGAAACTTCTCGAAGCGTCCGATGCTGACGGATGGGTGGGCTTCCTGCCCTGATGCGAAGGGTCAGGGGGCCAGGACCACTCCCCGCTGGAGAAGCAGACCGGTTGCGGAATCCACAAGGTGGTACACACCGGGAGGAAGATGAAATGCCTCCCTTTCGCCTGGCCTCAGCCTGACCGTCCCTACAACCCTTCCTGCCGAGTCGAGTATTACGGCCTCTCCGCCGGCGATTCCTTGTGCAGTGAGGAACCCTGTCCCGGGGCATTCCACGAGGCTGACCGGGACCTGGGCGGGTATGGGTGAGCTGCCAGTTTCGCCCGTTGCAACCGGCCATGAGGTGTGAATGACACAAATACCGGGGCCGGAAGCGCCCTCCATGGCAACGGCGACAAGGGGAGTGGGGTACTGGTCCGATTCCAAAAGGCACATGGACGCGCCGGGAGAGTTGGGCAACTGGGTCTGGGGAGTTATTACAGGTGAGGAGAAAACAAGGGGAGGGGAGTTGAACGTGCCCGCTGTCAGGGCCGCAAGACGCCACTGGCTGCCGTCGTGGAAGCAGTCCGTCGCAACCGCTGAAAGCGAATAGCCATCATCGTAATAGCCATTGTCTCCACTTATCAGATAGATACTTGAGCTGCCGTAGCCCAGCAGGTCGGCCCGGGGTGTGTATGTCCCTGTAACATTCCCGATGAAATCAAGGTAAGGGAAGCAGAATTCTACTTCGTCGATAGCCCAGACAGGCTCCTCCCCGGGAATGTCCACCATCCATGTGCTGGGCAGGTTCCCGAAGTGGGAGACGGCGAGACTCGGGACCGGGGAATCGCAGACATCCATGGTTCCGAAGTAGCAGGTGCTCTGGCTGCAGAGCAGTTCTCCGGTATAACCGTCCCTGATCGCAACATACCCGCTCATGACACTACCGAGGTCGGTGGAGTGACCCATCTCTGACCAGCCGTTGCCGCTTATATCCGTTTCGGTCACCTTGATCCAGTGATCCTGGGTGTAACCGGTCCACTTATACCACAGTTCCTGACCGGACTGGCCGTCAATAGCAAAGAAGCAGCCGTAGTTAACGGGATCTTTCAGTGCGATAACCACTATGTCTCCGGGCTCCGGACCCACAACACCCTCAACGTACTCCACCGGTTTGTCCTGGGGCAGGTTCCATAACTGCGTGCCTGTTGCCCCGCACAGGAGAAACACGCTGGGAGAGCCCGACCAGCCGGCGGCCAGTTCTGGCACACCGTCGAGGTTGACATCGCCAACCTCTCGCAGACAACCCGGTCCGGCAACCCCCATTGCCGCTTGATTGCTCCAGATCACGGCTCCGGTAAGGCCGTTGAGGCAGTGTATCCCAAACCCCGTGTTTTCGAGGGATGCTGCGAAGATGTCCTCCGTGCCGTCGCCGTTCACGTCTCCCGCACATTGGACGGCGGTGAAGCCACCGTCGGGAAACGCTGTCCAGAGGATTTCCTGGGGGCTGGAGATGATGGCAAGGAGAAGAACGATCATTTCATTCCCCTTTCGGCCCGTGAATCGATTCCAAGCAGAAGTATAACATGGCGTGCACAATAATCCAGATCGTCGGATTCCAAACCCTTGATGCACTTGCTTTTTTTGATTCATTTCTATAGTATGGCATAAGTGTAACAGAATGGAAACAGAATGGCCCGTTTTATCGAGTTCCTGAAGCTTTCGGACAAGCTGCCGGTGGTATCCATGGTGGACATGGCCGCAGCCCTTCCGGGGCTGCGCAGGGAAACGGTTTACAGGTGGCGGTCTGCCGGGTTGGTCCAGATGATCGCTCCCGGGTACTACATTCCAAGTGGTTCGATTCTTGGCGAGCAGGACCTTTTTGCAGTCGCGAACCTGATCTACCGGCCTTCGTTCGTTTCCCTCGAATCAGCCCTCTCATATCACGGGCTGATCCCAGAAACGGCATTCTCCGTGACTTCGGTTTCCACCAGGAAGACCAGATCCGTTCTATCGCCAGCGGCCGGATTCATCTACAGAACCGTGAAGCCCGGGTACTGGTTCGGCTACTCTGTTGTTCAGGGTCCCAGACATCCCTTCTTGATGGCCCTTCCCGAGAGGGCGTTGCTTGATATGCTATATCTGCGGAAGGAGCTGAATACCCCGGAATCACTTCGGGAACTTAGACTGGACCGGGAAGCATTCGGAGCCGTCGCCGGAAAACTTGCGGGAATGGCCCTCAGGTTTGGAAGCAGAAGGATAATGGAGAAGTGTGCAATGCTGACCAGGGTTATGGAAGATGCTTGATCCCGAACTTGTCTGGTCGGGTTATGCGGGTATTCCCCCGGGTTTTAGGAGGGCGATGCTCACCGAATACCTTCAGTACAAGACGCTGGGGTTTATCTACGGCACCGGGGCTTCCAGCGGCCTTGTCTTCATGGGGGGAACGGCCCTGAGAATCTTTTACGGCACAAGGAGGTTCTCCGAAGACCTTGACTTCGATACCGGCCGGCTTTCCTCCGGGCATGTGCCGGAAATAGCCAGACGGATCGAAAGAGGTTTCCTTCTGGAAGGTGTTGAGTGCCATGTTACCCTAAGGAACACCGAAAAGTTGAGCGCTGTGGTCCGTTTCCAGAGAATCCTTCAGGCATGGGGGCTTACGGGCCACAAGGACCAGGTGCTGAAGCTGAAGATCGACGGTGAGCCACAGCACTACCACTATTCCCCCGCAATAAAGGTTTTGAATCGTCTGGATGTCACCGCGACGGTATCCGTGGCTCCCGATAGCCTCATCCTTGCCCAGAAGCTTCACGCCACCCTTCAGCGCAGACGGATTCTGGGTCGCGACCTCTACGACGCGGTGTTCCTTTTCGGAAGAACCTCACCCGACATGGCATACTTGCTTTCGAAGCAGGGAACCGATGACAGGGGGAAGATCGCCGATTCGATAATTTCCCGGCTTTCCCGTTACAGCATGAGAGAGCTTGCCGCCGATGTTCTGCCCTTCCTGATGGACGGGAGGGACATCGCGAAGGTGGAGCTCTTTCCGCGCGTGCTCAGAGACTGGGCCGACATTTTGGAAGAGTCGGGAGACGGGGAGAGATGATCGAGTTCTTTCCCGGGAGCGGGCCCGTAGTTCAGGCGCTTCTGGCAACGCTTTTCACCTGGGGAGTGACGGCCCTCGGTGCAGGGCTCGTTTTCTTTTCCAGAACCGTAAAACCAAGGGTACTCGATTCGATGCTGGGGTTCGCGGCAGGCGTAATGATAGCCGCCAGTTTCTGGTCGCTTCTGGCGCCCGGCATCGAAATGGCCGGGCAAATGGGGCAGACTCCCTGGCTTACCGCTGTCATCGGATTCATGGCCGGCGGCCTTTTCATGAGGCTGACCGACCGCATCCTTCCGCACCTTCACCCGGGAATGGGAATGGAGAGCAGCGAGGGCATAAAGACATCATGGCGGAGAAGCACGCTGCTGGTTCTCGCCATTACGCTTCACAACATCCCCGAGGGCCTTGCTGTCGGCGTCGCCTTCGGTGCGGTATCGGCCGGTCTCCCTTCTGCCACCCTGGGCGGGGCTGTTGCCCTGGCCATTGGAATCGGCCTGCAGAACTTTCCCGAAGGGGCGGCCGTATCATTGCCGTTGCGCCGGGAGGGCATGAGCAGGCGCAGAAGCTTTCTGGCGGGACAGGCATCCGGTCTCGTGGAACCGGTGGCGGGTGTCTGCGGCGCCGCGTTTGTCCTTCACATGCAGGAGATCCTCCCTTACGCCCTTTGTTTCGCAGCGGGCGCAATGATCTTTGTCGTTGTCGAGGAACTCATACCTGAATCCCAGCGAACCCCGGCGAACATAGACATGGTAACCATCACCACCCTGGCGGGCTTTGCCGTGATGATGATGCTCGACGTGGCGCTGGGATGATGGCAACCTCCAATGAACACCATTCCCGGAGGCATGCTGTCCGCTCCTGACAAGGGTTACTGACGGAGCCCCTGATTTTCACGGACGGTTTGCCTCGATGCAGCCCGGAGCTTATCATATCCGATGGCCTCGAACCTTCGGATCATGTTCGGAAATGCCATTGAAAGGCGCTTTTCGTTGTCCGAAGCATGCATGCTTTCGGAGAGGGATGGATTATTCCTGCCCGGGCTTCGGGCGGCGGGGGAGGATCGTGGCATCCAGAGATATTCCGGTTGATTCCGACGCGCTGAGGGCGAACATCGCTGGCACCGCGAGAAAGGTCGTTGTACCGGAGCGCTATGCTCCACTCATCCAGGCCGTGGAGGGGTTGTACGGGGTCCGGATCCGTCTTGTCGAAACGCTTGAGGAGTACTTTCACGATTTCAGGAACTTCGATGCGATACTCGACGGCTTTCAGACGGTTCTGCTTCGAAACTGGCCGTACTTCGAGGGCTCGGAGAACAGAAAACTGCTGTTCTCCCTCCTTGCCGAACTGCTGGACGGACTGCTGAGGCAACCCCTTACGAGGGAGCAGACCTCCTCGCTTCTCAGGCAGGTGTTCATGTGGATATCGACCGGCCTTGCCGGTCGTCATTCCGAGTGCTACCACGAACCGGTGCTGGCCCTTCTCGGCTCCCTGGAGAACACCCTGGAACGCGAACCGGTTCCTTTTCTCGAGAGGGACACCCTGCTTCGTGACATGGTGAGGAAGGCTGCTTCGGTGCCGGAGCTGGGCGCCGCCTGCCTTGCGCTTTACCGGAAGGTTCTGATCACCGGCTACACAATCATCGCCGACAGGTTGAACATCGTGGAATGGTGCCGTCAGCCCGGCACTGAGCTGAATGATCCGGAACCGGTTACACGGGGATTCGGGTTTCTTGATTGTCCCGAGATGCAGAGGCTTTCCGGTGCCGCGGATGCGTCCGAACCGGACAGGCTGCTTTCCCACGATTTTCCGACCTACTCCGAGATAATCGACCGCGCCATATCCATGGTGTTCAGGGTCGAGAACCTCGAGGACCGCTTCCTGGTCTGCCTGTATTTCCTCAAGGACGACACGCTCGGCAACCGGCAGAACGAGGTTATGTCGGATCTTCTTGGCGTCGTTCGGATAATGATGCAGCCCGAACTCAGGCACGACATCGAGAGGATACTGAGCAGGCTGACCGGGTTCTTCCAGGGCAGGGCGGAGACTTTCCTCCTGACCAGGCTTCAGTGCTATGAAGCCATAGGAACGGCTATCGGAACCGCAGGAAATACCAGGGCGGCCGATCACCTCATGCAGGACATCCTCTACTGGAACTTCCAGTATCCTGACATCAGGGGGGCAACCGACGACTGGGAGACGGTGGTCAACCCCTACCACCTCCCGAAGATCCGCTGCTGGATGCACATCATCGAGTCGAATCCGGCCATCTACGAAAAGCTCGCCGCTGCGCTGAACGTGCAGCTCCGGCTCGGAGGGGTCTACATTGCCGACACCGACCTGTTCCAGAGGGACATCACGCGCTTCCTGAACGCTGACATCAGCCCCATAT
Source organism: Candidatus Fermentibacterota bacterium (assembly GCA_963845085.1). GTDB lineage: Bacteria > Fermentibacterota > Fermentibacteria > Fermentibacterales > JCC-6 > UBA6080. The sequence continues at coordinate 302,656 of CAWJQI010000005.1, read as the reverse complement.
ACTTCGTTGCCAAACAGCTGCTGCGAACATTCCCGGTCTACTTCAACGAGGTCGGGGCCGAGGGTGAGCTGCGCTCCGTCTCCACCAGAATAGACGAGGCGTGCAGCAGGCATGATTCCCTGATGCACTTCCTGAGGAAGCAGATCCATGCCGAGGCCTCGAACCGCATCGTGAAATTCAGCAGGGCGGTGCTGCTCTACTGGACCACGCTCGATTCATCCTACCTCGAACCCTTCCTGTCACCGAACGTATTGGCAGCGGTTCAGATAGAAAGGCAGTGGGCCGAGGGACCCCATGTGTTCATCTCCTCTCTCGGCCGTGCAGAGGAGGAGCCCGGCCAGCTCGTCTCCCGGATACTGGCGATGAGCCCGGCCGACTTCGGGAAGGATGACGGTCACGAGCCGTTCAACCGCGACAGGGTTGCCCTGCTGGTAAGGCTTCACACTCTTCTTCTTCAGAAATACCACCCGTCTGCCGATACTCTTGACGAGGTCGTTGCCGGTTACCTTTCACTCGACAGCGCACTCAGAAGCCGTTTTGCCAAAGCTCTTCAGAAATGGAAGGAGCACCCCGGCCCCGCCGAGCGGGATTCCCTTATTGATGGCTGCCTTGACATTCTGGAATGGCTGAAGGGGATAATCCTCGACCCGACCCCCTCCGAGGGGGTTGAGAACATTTACCACAAACGACACATTGCAGCCGGGATCCCGTCGATGTACGGCGACTATTCCGAGCCGAAGTTCGACGCGCTCGGTCTGTCCTTCAGGGTGGAGCAGCTGGTCAGTCGCCTGTTCGAGGATGTGGTCACCGGCCCCGATGTTCCGTACATGAACCGCTCATCCCTCAAAAGGGTGGCCGGAGAGCTCAGGCGCTTCGAACGGGCCCTGTCGCTTGACGGCATCAATCCAAGGTCCCTCTCATCGAACATCGGCATGCTCGAGGCCAGTTTCGCATGGCACAACGTCACTTTCAACCAGTACCGGAACATCTTCCTCTTCCTTTCCAACAGCGTGACCGAGCTGTCGAGGCTTTCGATCCTCAGCCACGAACGGATCCTGCGCACGGTCCTCGAACACGATCCGCGGCAGTGCAGGCTGAGGGGGATGTGCGTTGACGCCGTGTCGGAAATGGTTCTGCGCGAAGTTCTTGTATCAGCCATGGGGCTCCAGACGCTGGACAGGTACGTCGGCGCGAAGTACAGGCTGATCTCCGAACTCACAGGGCAGCTCAGCCCAAGTGCCCTCACCAGGATGATGAACTACGATTCCGACGGCCTCATTTCGCACCTTCGGGAGAATCACCCGGAAACAGACGACCAGATGACGCTCGGCTACAAGGGTCTGGGGCTGAAGCAGCTTGCACAGTACGGACACAACGTGCCGGACTGTTTCATAATCACGACCGAGCTCTTTGCGGCGATGCCGGCAATGTCGTACAAGCCCCTTTACGAAGACACTCTCGCAAGGATTCGCGGTGCGCTGGACAGGCTCGAGGAGAGAACCGGGCTCGAGCTGGGCAACCCGTCCCGTCCGCTGATGCTCGCGATCCGATCGGGGGCTGCATTCTCCATGCCCGGCCTGATGACAACGTTCGTGAACGTGGGGCTGAACGACCGGCTCGCAGGCGAGATTTCCCGGATCGAAGGCTACGAATGGACGGTATGGGACTCGTACCGCCGGTTCATACAGACCTGGGCCATGTCGTCGGGCGTTGAGCGTGGAGTCTTCGACGGCATAATGAACCTATTCAAGAGCAGGTACGGGGTGAAGCTGAAGCTCGACTTTCCGCCCGAGCAGATGCGTGAAATGGCCCTCGCGTACAAGAGCAAGGCCATGGAACTCGGTGTTGTCTTCGTCGAGGACCCGTTCGGACAGGTTGTTGCCTGCGTTCAGAAGGTTCTCGACTCGTGGAACTCGACGCATGCCGGTTTCTTCCGGCGCTACGTGGGAATCGCCGAAGAGTGGGGGACCGCAGTCGTTGTCCAGAGGATGGTGTTCGGCAACCGGGGCCGCAGCTCCGGGTCGGGCGTCACGTTCACACGGAACCCCAGGGAGCCCTACAGCAGGCAGGTCCGGCTTTTCGGGGATTTCACGGTGTGCAGCCAGGGCGAGGACCTCGTGGGAGGGCTTGTGTTCCCGCTGCCGATTTCCGAGGCCCAGAGAAAGGGCAACCCCACATATGACGGTGTGGAATCGTCGCTCGAAACCGACTATCCCGGGGTTTACAAAGCGCTGCTCTCGGTCGCGGAGGAACTTGCCTCGCGTGACTACGACCCCCAGGAAATCGAGTTCACCTTCGAGTCGCCTTCGGGAGACGACCTCTACATCCTGCAGAAGAGGGTCATGGTGTCGGAGGGGACATCTGACGCCCCGTACTTCACGGGGCTCGTTGAAGGAGCCCTCGAGCCCGTTGCCGTTGGAATAGGTGTCTCAGGGGGGGCTTACACCGGGAGGGTCGCGGTGAACCCCGAACAGATCGAGGATCTTATCGAGGAAAGCCCGGAGGAGAACGTGATCCTTCTTCGCCCCGACACGGTGCCGGAAGACATCGCCATGATAATAAGGGTCAAAGGGATACTGACAGCCCGCGGAGGCTCGACTTCACATGCCGCTGTAACGGCGAAACGGCTCGGCAAGACTGCGGTCGTGGATTGCGTCCAGCTGGAGGTCGAGGAGGTCACGGGCACGGCAAGGATCTCGGGCCATGAACTCAGAACCGGGGACTGGCTCAGCATAGACGGCCGGACCGGCAACATATTCCTTGGAAGACTTGAAACCATTCAGCAAGCCACACTGATCCAGTAAGGAGGAAAGGGAATGGGCGCACAGCGTGTTCTTGGGATCAACGGCCTCGGCAGAATCGGAAAACTGACCCTCTGGTATCATCTCGGCAACGACGACTTTCAGAGGTTCGTAGTGAACACAGGCAGACCCGTGGGCACCTCCCTTGATTCCCTGCTTCATTACCTGACCCGCGACAGCACCTACGGCACCCTTCACCGCTGGCTTCACGGCAGCAGGGGAAAACCCGACTGCAGGGTTCTCAGCGAGAAGGAAGGGCTTCTGAGCCTTCATGGCCGTGAGGTCAGGGTGCTGCGCGAGGCGCGCAACCCCAAGGATATCCGCTGGAGGGACAACGGTGTCGGGGTGGTTGTGGACTGCACCGGCACATTCGTCGACCCCCACGATGATCCCGACACACCGGGCGGCTCGCTCCGGGGGCACCTGGCTGCCGGAGCGCGTGTAGTGCTCCTCAGCGCGCCCTTCAAGAGCAAGCTGAAGAACATCCCGGACCCTGAAGACAGCCTGATGATGATCTACGGCATCAACCATTACCGTTTCGAACCGGGGCGGCACTCGGTGATCTCCGCCGGGTCTTGCACCACCACGGCGCTTGCCCACATGATGCGCCCCCTGCTTGACCGTGACCTCACCAGGCGGATGATCACCGCCGGAATGAGCACCATTCACGCCGTCACCGCAAGCCAGCCGGTGCTCGACAGCGTTCCAGGCTCCGGCGCGAAGGACCTGAGGAAAAACAGGTCGGGTCTTGCAAGCATGGTCGTGACCTCGACCGGGGCCGCAAAGGCGCTGGAACAGGTCATGCCGGAGGTCTCCAGGATAGGGTTCATGGCCGAGTCGGTCAGGATCCCGACGGCAACCGTCAGCCTGATCATCCTGAACGTCACCTTCCAGTCGGGAATGACGCCCGATGGAAAGCCCCTCATCGACAGGGATTCCATAAACGGTATCTACAGGCAGGCTGCCGAGGGCGAGGCTTCGGGGCTCGTGAAATACAGCGAGGAACAGAACGTTTCGGTTGATATGAAGGGCGAGGACGCCGCCGTTGTGATCGAGGCGGTCGAGACCCATACCCGGACCGGTTTCGTCGATGTGGAGATCCCCCCGGATTTCAACGGGGGCCGGAACCAGTGCGAGGGGGAAGCCCGCGTCTGCCGGATACCTGTCACGCACGTCAAGATCTTCGGCTGGTACGACAACGAGATGGGCAGCTACACACACCGCCTCGGGCAGCTCACCTCTTTCACGGCGGGAGTGCTCTAGGCGCTGCTGCCTTCCTCTTTCACGGGCGTTGCGGTCAGTCCGAAAACCTTATCTCAACACGGTTGCCCGCAGCGCCCGTTATCGAGAAGCCACCGCCAAGTTCGGCCAGGCGTTCCAGCACCTCCTGCGACGGTATCTCGGAAATAACCTCGATGGTTGCCCTTGAACCGGTGAAATCGCGGGTCAGAACCTCGCTGACACCCCGTATTTCGGTGCGGATCCGGGACCTGAGCGCGGCAAGCTTGTCAAAGTCGGCGTTCGTTGCGACAATGACCGTGGAGTTCTCGTTCACGGTCCAGCCTTCGAGTATCGCCGCGATCAGTTGATCAGCCGTTTTGGACGAAGCCTGTGAACGTGCCTGGTCTTCGCTGAAGGGAACCTCGGTCGAAGTGGCGGAAGCGCCGAGAACGGCTGCCGTGCGCGTGTTGACGGCCCGGCAGTTCATCCTGTAGACGTGAATCTCCCTGGGGGAGCCTGCTATCGTCCTTGTTTCAACATCGTGCAGCGCCGTGCCGGATACGATTATCTCGGCCCCGGCCTGGAGCCCGATCAATGCAGCGGTTTGTTCGTCACCCCCGAGGATCAGAAGCAGCTGGTCGCGCTCGAGAACAGCTGCAGCCGCTGCCGCGTCGACCACGGGGAAACCCCTGCGCCTGAAGCTTTCCATGATCAGTGTTTCGATCATCGAACCCGTGGCTGCGGCATCCCCGAGTGAGGCTGCGGTGAAGTCCCTGACCTCGCGCACGACTACCATTACCCGCGGTCGTCCCTGCCCGGCCACCAGGATGCCTGTCGCTGCAAGATCCTCCATGATGCCGTCGGTGTTCACCACAGCACGCACGACCACCCTGTAAAGCTCGTCGGTGCGTTCCTCGGCGATTATCCTGTAGCTTGAAACGAAACCGGCGGCGCGGCTGTAGATGCGGTCGGAGATTAGCTGGAAGTTCTCGACGACGCTTCCGGCGTCAATGAAGACCCCTACTCCCTGTTCAACAGCTTTTCTGAGGGCATCGCCGAGCGCCTGGTCTCTGGCGGAGTCCCAGCTTCCCGTAAAGGATGAAACCCCCTCCACGAGAACTTCGGTTCCCCCCGCCGGGGGCTCGGAGACCGGCTGGACGGGCGGTGTGTTCCGTACAAGGGCAGACTGGCCGCAACCTGACGAGACGCAGAGCGCAACAATGCACCCCAGCGTAAACGCCCGGCTCACAGGACCACTCTCAACAGAAATCTGCCGGCACTGAGGAGATAGGGAAGTGCCTGCTTTAGCAGATTTCCCCCGTCTTCACCTGCCGTCGAAACAATGATGTCGCTCCCGAAGGCTCCGGCGGCCTGAACAGCCCTCAGCACGAGCGGGGAACCGGAAAGACCGGGCTGTCCGAGCAGTCCCTCGAGGTCGGAGATGAATTGAAGGCCTGCGCCTTCGGCGGTTCCGAGCAGGGATGCGTACTGGCTAGTGTCGAGCAGGAGGTTGCCCTGCTCGTCGAATATTCTGGGGAACATCGACGGCGTGAGGCCGGTTCGGGCACCGTCGATGACAAGGCCGGAGTACTGCTCCAAGAAGCTCCTGACTTCGGGCGACACGGTTCCGGGAGAAAGCTGCGGGGTCGCAAGTGCATTGCTGATGGCGCCGGAAAGTCCCTCTGCGCCGTAAATACGCATCTCAAGCTCGACCTCGACCGTTCCCGTCCCCGAGTCGTACCTCGCTGGCCCGACCTGCCTTGCGTTCCTCACGAACCCGTGCACGGTTGTCATGACTACGTCGTAATCGGTCATGAAGTTCTCTACCCGTGTCTCCGAATCGACCCTGACGCCTTCTGCGAGCTCAAGAAGGTTTCGCTGGGCGACTACGACAGCGGCCCTCTCCGCCATGAGCCGCGCCTGCGCCGTGTTCGGGTTGCCGGGGTCGACCACGCCGGTGCCGGTGGCCCTGACCGAGTTGCCGGACCAGTCCACCGCTCCTGTTGCACGTGTTTCAACAACCTCCCCGGGAACGGTCGCGACGGGAGGTGGGCCTGCAAAGATGATATCCTCGAGGACCGGGGCTGTCATGGACGGGGGGGTTTCGGCTGCAGCAGAGCTCAGTGAAGGGCTGGCAACGGTTGTGCCACAGGCCGGTACAAGGAGCGCCAGTGATGTTGCGGCAACGTACGACTTCATCTGAGACCCCTATCGGTTTATGCCCATAAGGGCCACTTCAAGAGCTGACTGCAGGGCGCCTTCCGCGCCCTCGAAATCCGATCCTTCTCCGACGGCCGAGTAAAGGATTTCCGAGGTCTCCACGGAAATGATCTTAACATGAAGCTCGGCGTCCCTCTGTTCCGGTGTGTCGGACCAGAAGCTGTCATGTGCCACCCTTGTCACGGTGATGGTCATCACGGCCTCGGCCCCCATCAGGCGGCCCAGCTGAACGGCAGTGGTCTGGTCAACGATTCCCGAGTACGAGAACTCCTGTTCAGACAGTATCCGGTCGACCTCCGACCGATCAAGCACGGTGAAGCGGCCGGTCCGCAGCAGCGCCATGCCGGCGTAGTCGTACAGACCCTGGGCCTGTGACAGCCCGGGAAGGCTGCTTGTCGGCGGAAGCACGGCCGTGCGCCACAGGGTTCTGGTCTCGAAAACAGGGCTTTTTGCGTAATTGGCCGGCATGCCGAGACCAGCCAGTTGAGAAGAGCTCATGCACCCGGCAAGAAGAAGTGATAAAAGGGCAAAAGCTGTCGTTGCATGAAGGCAATGCTTCATCAAGGCTCCCTTCGGGGAAGTCGTAAATGGTTGCAAACAAAGGAGTATACAACCTGCAGGCCCATTTGTTCCCTGTTGCGGTGCCGGGTATTGCCTTCGATCCGGATACTTCGGTATTCTTCCCCCTTGATCCAACGGAGAGGAATGCCCGCATGCTCAATGTGGTTTTTATTACCCAGGAGGATCCCATCTACATATCCGTGTTCTGGGAGGAGTTTGCCCGGCACATGGATGTTCTCCGGAGCAATGGCGTCTCGGTCAACGCGCTTGTTTCCCTCGTTCCTCTCGGTCGGGATTCAATGTCGGCGCTTGTCAGCAGGATCCACGGGTTCTACGGCATGGCCGGCACCGTCAGGATCGCGTGCAAGTATGCTTCCGCCATCATTATGCGCAGAACAACAAGGCGTTTCGCCGAAATGATGGGGGCAGAGTTTCTTTACGTTGAAAACATTCACTCCAGAGAATTCATAAAATTCGCCCGCAGCCAGGATGTGGTGATTTCCGTCGCCGCCTCGCGGATATTCAAGGAGAGGCTTCTTGCAGCGCCGGCCCACGGTTGCGTGAACATCCACAGCAGCCTTCTGCCGAAGTATCAGGGGATGATGCCTGTGTACTGGCAGATGCGTGACGGGTACGAAGAGATAGGAATCACGATACACAAGATGATCGAGAAGCTTGACTCGGGAGACATCCTCATGCAGCGCAAGGTTTCCATCAGCGACTGCAGAAGCCTCGACCAGGCCATCAGGAAAACCAAGAGGGAGGGCGCCAGGATGATGGTGGACTTTCTCACCGACTTTGACGGCTATTTCAGAAACCCGACCGAGTGCGATGTGAGCGAGGCGACCTACTACTCCTTCCCGGACCGGGAGTCAACAAAGCAGTTCCTCGCAACGGGGAAGAAGCTGCTTTGACGGGCGGGACCATCTGCTTCACCGTGGATGTGGAGGACTGGTTCCAGGCCGAGAACCTTCGCTCTGCACACCCTCCCGACACATGGGGAGACAGGGAGTCAAGGGTCGAGGCAAGCACCCGCAGAATAATGGATGTGTTTGCCGAAGCGGGGATTTCTGCCACTTTCTTCGTTCTCGGATGGGTGGCCGACAGGGCGCCCGGTCTGGTCAGAGCGATCAGCGAAGCCGGGCATGAGGTTGCCTCCCACGGCCAGGGGCACATCATCAACTACGCTCTCTCCGAGGCAGATCTCAGACAGGATGTGACCGTTTCGAAAAAAACGCTTGAAGACATCACCGGGTCTGCGGTCCTCGGTTACCGGGCTCCGTGTTTTTCCGTATCCGACAGGCTTCTCGAGATCCTTTTCGAAACAGGCTACAGCTACGATTCGAGCCTCAACCCTTTCAGCATCCATGACCGCTACGGCAGAATATCGGGCCGGCCGCCATCCTCAGGCGTCTTCACGCACCAATCCGGGATGATGGAGGTCCCCATGACGATGGAATCGTTTATGGGCATGGGGCTTCCGGTGTCGGGCGGCGGATACTTCAGGCTGTACCCCTACCGGTTCTTCGAGCGGCTGGTCAGGAAGCACCTCGAAAGAACCGGCCTGTACGTTTTTTATATGCACCCATGGGAGGTTGATCCCGATCAGCCCAGAACAGTGATTCGAAACCCGGGGCACAGGTTCAGGCACTACTACGGGCTTTCCGGGACACTGGGGAAACTCGGGAGACTCACCGCCCTGCAGGGCGATAAGAAAACCCTTTCTCAGCTTCTGATGTCGTCAGCGGCGACGCCCCCTGCCTGATCTGAAGAACACCCTGGGCATCGGGAAGCGCACCTTGTTCCAGAACAGCAGTCGGCGCAGCACCACGGAAACACCTATCGAATCGGGCTCCTCGACGAATGCCAGGGGAATCTCGGCTGAAAGCCTTGCCACCGCGGTGGCAAGAAAGAGCACCTGCATGGGGTGCAGCGAAAGACCCATGATTCTGAGGGGCGCGGGCATGAAGATGCCGGAAGCAAGCATCGTTACAATCATCGCAAGGCCGCACACGGCGCTGTAAAGCCCTGAGTATTCCTGCTCCCTGCCGCGCGGGGCGACCGCGAGCACGAGGTTTGCCGTAACAACCCCGACGCAGCCCCACATGCTGCCCGATGCGGCCGCTTCGAATACGAGCAGCCACCTGGTTTCCCTGGTGACGAAGAGCCACACGAGAGGGATGAACGTGCCCGCCACTATTGCGAGCTTCATTGCCGTCTTGTTGCCGTACCTGTCGATCAGCCGCCCCCAGTAGGACAGGGTGATAACGGCACCCGCCGTGCTGACGGCGCCATAAAGAAGCATTTCTACGAGCCCCATGCCCAGTATCTGGATCATGAAGGGCTGCCAGAAGGGTGCGCCAACCCCAACCGCCATCATCCACCACGCTCCAAAAAAGCACAGCCGGCGGAAGTTGGGGTTTCGGAGCGGTTCAAGGACGGTTGTTCGAAGTGTTTCGGCTGATTTGGCCTCCGCCCGCTCGGGCTGTCTCTTCAGCACGGCGAGGCCTGCGATACCCAGTAATCCGGCTGTTGTGAACGTGAAGAAAAGGGCTCGCGGCAGGCCGTCGGGGGCCGTGTTGAACACCCTTGCCACCACCGCCCCGGCGCCGGTCGGCGGGGTGCCGTAAGCATCCAGCCACATGCCGAAAGCAAAGCTGACTATCAGCCCGAAGGTCATGAGGACGGCGTTCCTTTTGGCGAAGAACCTGCCTCTGATCTTCTTCGGCACCATGTGGGCGATCCACCCCATCCACATGTTCGTCGAGACTGCGAGGATGGATGTGATAATGAAGAAGATCACGAGTACCGCGGGAAGCGCAAGGGATCGCGGCAGCAATAGGGGGGCAAGCCCAAGAAGGGGAGTGAGCGCCCTTCCGGCAGCAGCCCAGCCGATCACACGTCCCTTTCTCCTGATGCTGCCCCGTCCCGCCAGAATGCCGAGGGGCTGGAAAAGCATTGAAACCTGCCCGATGGCGGAAATCAGGCTGAAATGCAGCGGGCCGGCGCCGAGGAACACAAGAAGCCTGGTGAGGAATGCGGAACCCGGCCCGGAAAGACTGCCGTAAACCTGCGAGAAGACACCCTCCGTGATCGAGATCCTGAAGGTTTCCCTGAGTTCGCTGCGTTTGTGCTTCATGGTTCAAACATACGCTTTTGAGCGAAGTGCCGCGGCACGGCAGTATATTACTCCGGTCAGCCGGCCGGGCTTCCACGGCATGCAACAGAAGAAAACGGAGATCCACATGAGCAAAGACACGCCGGAATCCACCGTCGCAGCACCGGGAACCGATGCCGTCGGCCGGAAGGTGCTTGTACTTTCCGGAAAGGGCGGAGTCGGGAAAAGCACCATTGCCGTCAATCTGGCGGTTTCCCTTGCCATGCAGGGCAGGAGCGTCGGTCTGCTCGACGTTGACATACATGGCCCGAGCGTTCCGATCATGCTCGGACTGGGGCTCGAAGGCGTGATCACGCAGGATGAGGTGTTCATTCCCGTTGAACACGCCGGCATGAAGGTCATGAGCGTGGGTTTCATGCTCAGGAATAGTGACGATGCACTGATCTGGCGTGGGCCGATGAAGATGAACCTGATCAGTCAGTTCGTGAAGCAGGTGCTGTGGGGGAAACTCGACTTCCTTATCGTGGACTGTCCTCCGGGAACGGGTGACGAGCCCCTCTCCGTGGTCCAGCTCCTTGGGAACGTTGACGGAGCGATCATCGTGACCACTCCGCAGAAAGTAGCGGCAGCCGACGTGAGGAAATCCGTGGACTTCTGCCTCAAAACGGGCGTCCCTGTGCTGGGCGTTGTAGAGAACATGAGCGGATTCGCATGCCCCGCCTGCGGAAAGGTCACGGAGGTATTCCGCGGTACCGGGGGCGAGGACACAGCGAAGGCGTACTCGGTTCCCTTCCTGGGCAAAATCCCTCTCGACCCTGCAATCGTGGAATCGGGCGACCAGGGGAAGCCCTTCGTTTACAACTACGGCAAGTCCCCATCGGCCAAAGCCATGGAGGCGGTTGCCGACTCGGTCACAAAGCTCTCCGACTGATGGAAACGGCGGTTGCCTTCAGCCTGTTCCTCGGAGGGCTGTCGAGCCCGGACGGCCTTGCTCTCGCTTCCGACGGCACGGTGTTCGTGGTTGAGGAAGCAACCGGGACAGTGAAGGGCATAAACCCGCAGGGCGTTGTATTCATTGCAATGCTCGGTCTCGAAAGTCCCGAAGGGGTCGCATGGCACCCCGAACTCGGGGTTGTCGCAGTCGAAGACATCCATCACGGCAGGCTCGTCTCTTCCGTGCTCGGAGTTCTCGAGAGGGGGATACCCAACCCCGAGGGCGTTGCGGTGACACCGGACGGGGAGATCTACTACACATGGACCCTGACAGGCGGGCCGTCGGGCATCTGCAGGTGGACTCCGGAAGGGCCCGATTCCATCGTCACGCTTCCCAGGGGATTCATGCTCTCCGGGCTTACGGCCGAATCGGATGACCTTTTGTTTGCATGCAATGAAATGCCGCTTACAGGCCTGTTTTCGAGCGTGGTTGCGGTGAGTGTCGGAACCGGTGCCTGGGTGCCGTATTCGGGGGGCATCCCATCGGCCGAGGGGCTTCGTTTCTCGCCCGATGGCACCCTGCTGCTCGTTGCGTGCGAAGAGCTCGGGTCGGTCGTGGCGGTCGACCCCGGCGGTGAGAGAACCACCATCGCGTCCGGCTTCGAATCGATAGAGGACATCATCTTCCTGCCCGACGGCGACCTTCTTGTGACTGACGACGGCGCCGGCAGCATCCTTCGGGTGCCGATGCAATGAGCAAACTGCAGAGCCCGGGGAGTTACCGGGAGATACTGGGAGTAGCGCTGCCCGTCATCACCGGCATGGCGGCCCAGACAACGATGATGTTCTGCGACCGGATGTTCCTTGCGAGACACAGCGTGTGGGAACTGCAGGCTGCGCTTCCGGCAGGCATTCTCGCCTTCACCCTGATCTGCCTCTTTCAGGGGGCGGCGGGCTACGCATCAACATTCGTCAGCCAGAACCACGGGGCAGGGAACGACCGCGGTGTGGCGGTCTCGTACGCACAGGGCGTCATGCTTGCCCTTCTCTCAGCGCCGCTGCTTCTGGCCCTGGTCATCCCCGGGGAATTGATCCTGCGGCTGGGAGGCCACACTCCACGGGTTCTCTCCCTCGAGACGGCGTATTTCCGCTGGATGATGGTTGCCGGGGTGGGATCCACTCTGAACGCCGGAGCTGCATCCCTCTGGAGCGGCCTTGGAAGAACCACGGTAACCATGGCGGCGGGGATTGCGGGCGCAGCGCTGAACATCCTTCTGGACTGGTTGTTCATTTTCGGCAGGCTCGGTTTTCCCGAGATGGGAATCGAGGGCGCCGGGCTCGCCACAGCCATAAGTTCGTTCGTTCCCGCCGCTGTGCTTATTTCGCTTTCCCTTCGGGGAAAGATATCCCGGGAGTATCCCATACGAAGCCACTTTCGACTTGACAGGGCCCAGGCGGGGAAGACCCTCAGATACGGCCTTCCGTCGGCCGTCAGTGTATTTATGGACGTAGCCAGCTTCTCCGTCTTCGTCTTCCTCACCGGGAAGATGTCGCCCGTTGAGTTCACGGCCAGCAACATCGCGTTCGGGGTCAACAACCTGGCCTTTCACCCCCTTCTGGGTTTCGGCATCACCACGACCATCCTCGTCGGCCGCTACCAGGGCGCGAGGAACCACGAGATGGCTGCACGGGTCACGCGAAGAACGCTTGTCGTGGCCCTTCTGTATTTTGCCGCCATAGCGTCAACTTTCCTGCTTCTTCCTGGAATGTACATGTCGATCTTCAGAAGCCCCGAGTCTGATGTGCCTTTCGACCAGCTCCTGGCGACGGGCACCACGCTGCTTGCCATACTCTGCCTATGGGGTGGCTTCGACGCAGTCAGCCTGATGCTCGGAGGCGCCCTTCGCGGGTCCGGTGACACACGGTTCGTGATGATTCTCGCTTCGTGTCTGGGGTGGCTGTTCTGGGTCCCTGGCATCTTCCTGATCTACCGGCGCCCCGGAGTGACCGTTGTTTCCCTGTGGCTCTTCACGATCCTCTACGTTGCGCTGCTTGCCGCGGGATACTTCATCAGATACAGAAAGGGGCCGTGGAGGACCATGGTTCTGGTGGAGAGGCCAGAGGAACAGCCGTGCGTGGCTGTGCCCGTGGCGGAGCCCGCAGGCAGGGGATGATGGAATGATGAAGTACCGGGAGTTGTATACTTTCCAACGCCTTGAACCAATCACCCTGGAGGAACAATGCACGAGCTTATCACCCTGGCCCTGATGGCCGGCACCATAACGATCGGGGAAAACGGTTTTCCCCTGGGAGAGCCTCTCTGCGGCGGTTGAGGCTCTTCGACAATTCACTGCCAGTTGGCGGTGCCTGAAGAAGAAATGCCCGGACCCGTGACCATTTCCGGGTTCGCCTTTCACAGAGCGCCCTCGGGCGACCAGTCAGCGGTGATCGGAAATGCCGTCGTTCGGATCGGGTCGAGCGGCGGGAGCGAGATCGGTCCCGACTTCGAAGAGAACATGACGTCATCGGCCCAGGTTCTGACGAGCAGCGTCCTTGAGGTAGAAGCCGACGAGAACGGCATGGTGGTCTTCACCTTCGACACACCGTGGGAGTACGAGGGTGGCGACCTTCTTCTTGATCTTCGCTTCGGGTCGGTATCGGGTTACCTTTACGTGTACGGCTGGACCGCACCGGGGCGGAGATACCTCTCCTCGATGGACCTTCGCGCGACGCGCGGCACGGCATCCGAGAACCTTCCAGTGATCACCCTGATCACCGAATAGATGACGGCATAAGTGGTGAGTTGAAGGAATGCCCCGGGGCGGTCAGAGCCCGGAGTTTAGGGTCCATGCGGGCATTGCAAGCATGTAGTGTCTTGCCCTCTCGGCCGCCTGGCTTCCCGTAATTCCCTTCTGCCATTGCATGAACCATTTCGTGAGTATGCCGTGCACCTCTTCGGCTGACCGAAGGTTGCCGTCGTCGTCGGAACACCATCTGCAGAAGTGATCCGATGCGCCGCGGTTCTCGGTATCGGTAAGCGACGCCATGCACGACCGGCAGAAGCTTCCACCGGAGAGATCGCTTCCGTCGGCAAGCCCGGGAGGAGTCGATCCGGTTGCAACGAGGAACTGCGCAATCGCTTCCTGAAGCCTCTGCAGGGCCTCGCTTCCAGGGGCGCTTCCTGCGCCCGGCCAGGAGCCTGCGAGGGCCATTATGAAGCCCGCCAGGTCGGGCATGCTTCCTGCCTCGCTCTGCTTTCGGGACCGCATGCCGAACTTTGCCTTTTCGGAGTTCACAAGTGAAAGGCTGTGTGCATCGGGCTCGATGCAGGCGGACCTGAGGAGCCTTTCCGGGTCTATCCCCAGCCCGAGTGCCATCCTGGTCAGGGTTCTGGTCCATGAGCTCCGGACATAGGACGATCTTTCCCTTGCGAGGTCGGGAAGGTCTGTGCCGGTCAGCAGCCTCTGGAGGGTGTGCGTTGAAACACCGAGGGCCGCTGCCAGTTTTCTTCTGGAACCGGTGGCTCTGTCGGCCTTTGACAGCTCTTCCCGCAGGAAGGTGAAGCATTCCGGAAGGTTTTCGGAGTGATTCTCCCGCTGCATGCAATTCCTTTCGTTGCCAGCAACGATACTTCAGAAGTGGTGGAATGTAAAGACAGCGGTAACAGAACCTTTTGTCTGGGTTGTTGACAACGCTGGCGCTCTTTCATATGTGTTCAGCAACGCAACAAACGTTGCTAAACACAGGGAGGCAATTCCATGAGGGTGGCATTTTCAATTCTTGTAATCGCTGCGGTCGCCGCAGCGGAAGTGGTTGAGATAACGGCCTCGCAGGATGCATACATCTGCGACTGCAAGCCCGATTCCACAAATCCGAACGGCGGTCCCACGCACCTTTACTTCGGGCGATACTCAAGCTGTCTGGACAGAACGCTTGTCGAATGGGATCTGTCGGCGATTCCCCAGGACGCCGTTGTGGAATCCGCGGAGATGAGGCTTTACTGCATCAGCTTTTTCGGTTCTGCGAGCGGACAGCCGGTTTTCCAGCTGATCGGGGAGGACTGGGATGAACAGACCGTTACCCTGAACACCCAGCCGTCAATCGACCCGGAGCCGTCTGTCGGCGGTTCCTGGCCCGTAGCGCAGAGCTGGTTCAGTGTGGATGTGACCCAGTTTGTCGAAGCATGGGTAAGCGGAGCGCACCCCAATCACGGTATTTACTGCACTTCGACCGGAACCACAGGAAACTGCGCCCCGGGTTTCTGGTCGAAGGACTCGGGCCACGAAGACCTGCTGCCGACCCTTGTTGTGACCTATTCACCCTACAGTCTGGAAGGCGGCAGCTGGGCCGAGATCAAGGCAGCTCAGAACTGACTGCCGGTGCTGCTCGGGGGGGCCATGCCAGAATGTCAATTCCGCCAGCGCAGAACGCAGAGGGGGAGGGGGTAGAAGCCGTTCTCGCGGAGGGTTACGATACACGGGCCGTCGAACAAGGACTGGATGACGAGATCACATGGGTCGAGAATGCCAGGGACACCGCCGTCCTGATAGAACACCGACACCTGGCTACCGAAGTGCAGCACGTCGCCCGGAATGAGCCCGCCTTCCCCGACCGGCATGGTTGCCCCTGCGTCCGTCATGTAGACCTCAACGCCATCAATGCGTCCGGGGCGCAATTGCCCGTTTATAAGGCTCTCAAGGTACCTTCTTATTCCCGAGGGGCCAAGATACTCGACCGGGCATCCCATGCGCCTTCGTCCGTAGACGGCAAACGCCGCGCAATCGGACCCGAGCCTGGCGTCGGTCTGGTGGACTCCGCCGGGAGTCAGCCTCGGGGTCATGATGAACGGCGTGTTGAACAACTCCATAAGGTAGCCGATGTAGCTGTCGTCAGTGCGCACTGCGATCTGGACCACACTGCCCGGGAAGACAAGATTGGGCGGTTCGACGAATCGCAGCGTATCAGGTGCGCCAGAGCCGGCAAGACCGATGCCCAGGTAAAAAACGCCGGCTTCCGGCACGAGAGTGAGTTCTTCATCACCGAGAGTTCCGGCCGCATAGCTGAGCGTGTCGACGCCGAGCCCTGCCGGTGTTCCTCCCGGGATCATGTTTTCATACCCGTGCCTGACGGGCTCCAGCAGTGTCCAGGTGCAGCCCGTTTCAAGTGTCAGCGTGTCGCCGGCCGGTATCGAAAGCTCAGTCGGCAGACACCTCGCTGCCAGTGCATGGTTCGCGGAGAAAAGTACCGCTGCGGGAAGAAGCGCCCCTACCACCCCGTGAGAACCAATTCGGAAATGCACAGGTCGTTGCAGAGCAGCCCTGGATAGACACTGAGGATCTCAAGCCGAAGCGAGTCCTGGGGGAGGAACATTCCCGAATCGAAAAGCACCTTCATTGCCTCGATCGTAGTTGCTTCGCCGGGATACCCCGTATCGGGGAGCTCGACTTCGTTGACACTGCCCCATTCGTTGTCCTGGTTGAAAAGGGTGAGCCGCACCAGTCTGGGCCTGGCGTTGTTGTTCCACGCTTCCCCACTTTTTGCATAGCCCCCGATGATTGCGACACAACCAAGCTCAGCGCCTTCAAGGTCGATGCTTATGCAGGGGGAATCGCCGTTACCTGTGAACGGGACCGCCCATGCCGTTGACGGATCGGAGTCGAAAAGGTTCTCCGCACCGTATGTGTTGCTCCCTGCCGGAGGAAGGGTTTCTGTTGATGACATCCTCACGGGGGTTATCGACATTTCGCGCAGCTCGTCTTCAAGCATCCACAGGCTGGGATCGTAGACGAACTCGACGGGGTTCGCCGAGGACATGTTGAAAGGTGAGGCTGTGAAACAGTGAACGCCGTACTCCGGCTCCGACCAGCTTCCGTTTGCGGGCGGTGCGATCACCTCACCACCGTTTTCAAGAAGGCGGGTGAAGTCGATCCTGCATGAGAATGAACCGGCCGTTCCGTCGCCCCAGCTTCCAGACGGGGCCAGCAGGTAACGGAAGTACCTGTAGGAGTGGCTCTGAAATGACGTCTTCGAATTCTCCCAGTCCGAGAAGCAGGGTCTCACGCTGTACTCGACAACCAGAGTCATCCCGGCCCCCCTTTCGATGTGGAGATTCACGGGGTACCAGGTGCTGACTGCGGTGCCGCTCTGCATCATCCCTTCGACCTCGAAGTCGAGCGTGTCACCGGCGAGCGGTTCGAAGGCGGACAGCGGCGTTCCGTCGGCAGTGAAGGAAAGCATCGTGATGTCTTCACCGTAGTCGTCGAACTCGGAGATGAACCGCTCCACCGGAAAACCGTAGACAAGATCGGCCGACTCACCGGTGTTTGAGAGATGGTATTCGGCGCGCACGGAAACCTCTGACTGACCGACAGTTATCAGAAGGTTTTCGGACAGCAGCCTTATCTCCGGTCGGTTCTCGAGCCGAAGGTTCCCCGTTGAGGCGATGTGGGACATGTCCACTGGGCCACCGTTCCCGAAGGAGGTGGAGACAAGGGCCAAAAGCAGGGCCAGTGCATGGTTGCGCACGTTCATGGTTCATTTCCCCCAGCCCCGGATTCAGTCAGACCGGCCGTTGGAAGGAACCAGAGGGAACCGTCGCCCCATCTGTCATGGAACAGAACCCCGGTGCAGAGCCTTCCGGGCATCGGAATGGCTGCATAAAGCAGCAGGTCTTCGGGGATCTCCACCGGAACAGCCCCGGCGTCAGGGCTGAACGTATCCCAGTCCACCCGGCCAAGCCGGAGGTTTTTACCCTCGTCAGTGCTGTAGATGAACCTTCCATCAGGAAGCCACGACACGATATCCCAGATATCCGGCGATGCCGAGGGCACGAAGCTGCCGTCAACGTGAAGAAGCCCCTGCCCACTGCACGTCGTCATGAGAAGGGCATCCTCCCTGACCCAGCCCTGAACCGAAGCCTCCCCTTCCGGGACCCTGTAGAAACCTGCGACGCCCCCGGTTGCGAGATTGCTGAATGTATGTTCTGCGTACCAGTTGTTCTCGAGCCTTGCCCAGTCGCTGTAGGGGCATTTCCAGAAACCGTCGGAGAGCTCGAGCGTCTCGTCGAACTCGCGGTCACCTGTGGCGAGGTTCACCCGGTTCACCATACCTATGCCGTCTTCATCACCATTCGGGCCAATTGCAGCCGTGTACCCTTCCGGTGTGGGTTCGCAGGCGAAAAGCGGAGTGCCGATCAGAAAGCGTGAATCGGACGTAATTGCGAAATCCGGACCGCCTCCCACAAGAATGCTCACCGCCAAAGGCCGTGCATCGGAACCATCCCGGCGGCACACCATCGCGAGCACTGCTCCGCGCATGCCCTCCATGCCCTCGGGCATCGGGAGTTGATCGGGCACGTACACGCCGCGGACCATCAGGATGAACCGCCCGTCCGGGCTTCTGTCCAGGATGAAAGTATAGCCGTCCTCGATCCAGCCGTCGTCGGCTGGCTGCCACGAGGGTGACCACGGGCCGGAAATTCCGGTTGTGACATCAAGCGTGCGCCCGGTGCCATCTTCGTCGAAAAGCAGCACCGTGACGGAATCGAGGGGAACGACCGATACTGCACTTTCGGCAATGCGAACCGGTTCGATGGCTGATGCGAGGAACAACAAAAGCACCGACATGAAAACCCCCTGCCTAGAATTCGATGCCCTTTCGGGCTGCAAGCTTTTCCGTGTTGTAGTAATGGCGTATCTCAACCATCTCGGTCACCAGGTCGGCGGCCTCGATGAATTCGCTCGGGGCGTACCTGCCGGTGATGACGAGTTCAACCCCTGATGGCCTTGCGCTCAGGACCTGCAGCGCATCCCCGACCGGGAGCAGCCCCATGTGAACCGTTACATTGAGTTCGTCTGCAATCACCAGGCCGTATTCGCCTCCGGAGAGCGCTTTGATGAGAAGCGAGAGCCCCCGTTTCGCCCCTTCCAGGTCTTCCCTGGAGGGAGCCTGTCCCTTTGGGATCAGCTGCGGGGTTCCGTACTGTTCGATGGTGATGAGCCCCGGGAAGTGTGAAGGAAGGCAAAGCTCGGAGTACTCGCCGCCCTTCATGAACTGCCCGATGTAGACCCTGCAGCCGGCGCATGCCGACCGCACCGCAAGGCCAAGGGCCGCAGTGGTTTTACCCTTGCCATTGCCCGTGTAGACCTGAACCCTTCCCCCGCGTTTAGGGCATGACCGGGCCGGGTCATTCATACCGCACTCCCTTCGATGGGGTGAACATAACCCGGGGCACAGCGGGGGCGAAGCCCCGGAGAGCATTGACCTCCGCATGCCGGTGCCGGTATTGTCTTTTCCGGGGGGGATACCGGCATCGGTCACGGGTGTTGGAGCTTTGGGAGCGCATGTTGCACACTCTGGAGAATCACTTTGCGCGCGATCTCGGAAGGATTGCCGGGAACGCCGGCGAACGCCCGTTGCAGGCACCTCATCTGCTTCCCGGCGAAAGACGCGATGTGGCCGTTCTTTTCCTTGACATCAGCGGATTCACTGCCCTTGCGGAAAAGCTTGACTTCGAACTGGTTCATCTGCTCGTGAACGGGATCATGCAGGCATTTTCCGGGATAGTCGCCGCCGGTGGAGGCTATGTTGACAAGCTGGAGGGCGACCGCATCATGGCGCTCTTCGGGGCGGGGCAGGCGGGCGACAATGATGCGATCAGGGCTGTCGACTGTGCGATTCGGATGCTCGAAGCTCTTGGCAAGGTCAACGACATACTCTCAGCGGAGGGTATCGAGGTCGGGGCAAGGGCAGGTGTGAGCTGCGGGCAGGTAATAGTCGCTCCCGATGCCTGCGGCCACCTCACGGCGACCGGCGACGTGGTGAACGTGGCTTCCCGGCTCGAAGCCGTGGCGAACCCCGGATGTGTGATCGTATCCTCCAGCGCCAGGGACAGGTGCGGAGAGTTCTACCTCTGGAAAGACCTGGGAGAGATATCCATCAGGGGCAGGACGGCCCCCGTTCACGCCTTCGAGCCGGCCGGTCCCGGGAAGATTCCAGTTCAGCGCTGGGAACGGGCCGCGCGGATTTCGGGCACACCCCTCCTGGGCCGGGAGAGGGAGATGGCTCTGCTGTGGTCCGCCTGGGCGGGTGTTTCAGAGGGTTCCTTCGGCGTGGTTTCGATCATGGGAGAGGCAGGGATAGGAAAATCAAGGCTTTTGCACGAGTTTGTCTCGGAGCTTCGCAGGGAGGTCTCTCCACCACGGGTCCTCACGGGCAGGAACCTGTCGTTTTCACAGCCGCCATTGGGACTCTGGACTACGCTCATGGAAGACGCAGCTTCGGTTTTTGCCTCCGGAGACGGGGTGTCCGGGCAACCCGGTCCGTCCTCTTCCGAGGCGGCTGTTGCGGAAAAGCTTCCATTTCTTCGAAGCCTTTTCTCACTTGACCCTGAAGACACGTCACTGAAGGAGATGAACGAGGACTCAAGGCGCAGGGAGATGATGATCGGCCTGCGAAACCTCATCGTATCGGCGTCCTCGAACCGTGATCTCGTGCTCGTTCTCGAGGACCTACACTGGATGGATGCAGCCTCGCATGAGATACTCGAGTTTCTGCTTGCCGGGCTGAAGTCCCGGAAGAGGGTTCTCTTCCTTCTTTCCAGCCGCACAGAGGGCGCAAGGGAATTGCATGCCTCCGCAATTAAGACCTTCATTGAACTGGGCGCACTCGGGGAAGCGGACGGACGGCTCATCATCAGGCACATGCTTGACGGATGTGCTGATGCCTCGATCGAAAACCTCGTTCTTGCAAGATCCGGGGGCAATCCCTTCTTCATCGAGGAACTGATCCTTGACCTCGTCGAGGGAGGCCTTCTCGTCGAGACCCCCGGGGGATGGGTTGCCACGGGCGATCAGGCGGAAGCCCGCATTCCGGAATCGCTGGGCGGGATCCTTCGGGCGAGGATCGACAGGCTTTTACCCGAACTGAAAACATCGATCCTCATCGCCTCAGTGCTGGGAGCCGAGTTCAGCGAGGGGCTCTTTATGAAGGTGGCAGGAATGACCGGCGGAGCGGGGGGAGCTTACGACGGCTGTCTGCGGGAGCTTTGCAGGCGCGGTTTCCTCAGCGAAGCGGGCAGCCGGCATGAGCCGGTCTGGCGTTTCTCGCACATTCTCATCCGGGATGCCTCATACGAGATGCTTCTCCATCGGAACAGGACGCTTCTTCACAGGTACGCCGCCGAGGCTCTGGAGGGCGATCCCGAATGTGCGGGAGGTGATATGGCCGGTGTGCTCTCAAATCACTGGAGCCTCGCGGGCAACATCGGCAAGGCCATTGAATGGGGGCTCCGCGCCCTCTCCCACTGCGACGCGAACTACCTGAACGAGGAAGGGCTCGCGGTCGCCGACCGTTTGACGGAGTGGATCGGAACACAGCCCGGAAGCTCATACAGGGACAACTCCCTCTTCGAGGTGATGATGATGAGGGAGAAATTTCTGGGCCTTCTCGCCCGGAGGGAGGAACAGGCCGGGCAGCTGCGCGAGTTGGCCACCGTGGCGGAGAGAAGCGGCAGGCCAGACTGGAAGGTGATGGCGAAGGCCCGCCTTGGACGGATGCAGATATTCACCGGAAAGCTCGATCAGGCAAGGGAGACCCTCGAACCGGTATTGAACGAGTCGGCGGGGATGACCGACAGGGCCGTGCATGGAGGCATTCTCACGGATATGGCCGCTCTCTGCATCAAGCAGGACAGGCCGAAGGAAAGCCTTCCGCTTCTGGAGGAGGCCCTCGGGATTTTCAGAAATATCGGCGACAGGAACTCCGAGTGCCTGGTCATAAACTCGCTTGGCATAGCCCACTGGAACATGGACGACATGCCGGAGGCTCTCAGCTGTTTCAGGGCGGCCAACGAACTGAGCCGGGAGACCAGGAACCGGTGGTACGAAGGGAACACCCTTCTGAACATGGGTGTCATCCACCGCTGCCTTGGAGAGATTGATCGCGCAAGGGAGCTCTATCTTTTGGCGCTTGAGCTGAACCGCGAGACAGGCAACATGCAGAGTGAGGCCAACGCACACGCGAATCTCGGAATACTCGCGCTGCTCGACGGAAGGCTTTCCGACGCGGGTGAACATTATGAGGAGGCGCTTTCGATTTACAGGCGCACGGGCAACCGGCTTCTCGAGATGCAGACACTGTCGAAACTGGGCAGGCTTTTCACAAGGGTTCAGAGGCATGCGGAAGCCGAGGACTGCCTCAGAAAATCCCTGCTTCTGCAGCAGGAGATAGGGCAGACCCGCGACAGGGGCGAAACGCTCAACAGCCTGGCCGAGCTGTTGCTGCTCACGGACAGGTTTGAGGAAGCCAGACCTCTGCTCGAACTTGCGCTTGAGCAGTGCCGTGGCTGCGGTGACTCACCGGGAGAGATCAACGCCCTGTGCATGCTTGCGGAAACAGCACTTCTGCGCGGAGACCATGCCGCAGCCGTAAGCTTCCGTGAAAGGGTGCGCGCGCTTGAACCCGGGATTGGCGAGGGGGATGAATCATTGCAGAAACTCCAGAGGCTCGATGGCTTGTTGGGAGGGGCCGATTCGCGCATTCCGGAGATGCAGAATCCCCTTTGAGTCATTATACTTGTCAATCGGGACTGGCTTGTTCCCATGCAGCCCCGGTTCGAAACAACCATCTGACTGAAAGGTGAAGCTATGAAGGTCATCCTGGTTCTTATTGCAGTTCTGCTGGCTTTTGCAGTGACCGGTTGCGGCGAGCAGCCCGCCCCTGAAACAACCGACAACACCGCCACCGAGGAGCCGGTTGCCACGGAAACGGCACCCAACAACGTCGCTTCCGGGCAGCCCGGTGACACCATCGTGCTTCCTGCCGGGTGGGTCATGACCGATGCCATAACCCCCGCTGAAGTTGAGGCCATCATGGGCATGACCGGCTTCGCCGCCTTCCCCGAGGCCGCCAGCAATGCCCCCGGCGGCAGGCCTGTCGGCGGTTACAACATTGGCAGTGTGCCCTACAGCAAGGTTCGTTTCGAGGTTGACATAGCAGGCGGCAGAGACGGGTACGACCTTGCTCTCGGCTATCTCACCAACCCCGTCGAGGTTTCCGGTGATCTCTGGGATGTCGCCTCCATCGGCGATGTGCCTCAGGCCGACCGCATGCCCATCAGGTTCGTCGGCCTTCGCGGCGACCTCTGCTTCATCATCGACTGGGAACCCGCCGTGTTCCCGACACTGGACAGGACCGAGACCAGCGTAAAACTCGCCGAGCTTCTCATAAACAAGCTCTACACACAACAGTAGGGGATCATTCTCCGTTGCGGCCGCGGCCATGATGGCGCGGCCGCAACCATTTATCCAAGTGTTGCCTTCACCTTGGCAAGAAGGTCGGGTATGGAAAGCCCGCGGGGGCATTTCTCGAGGCATGCCCCGCACCCGGTGCACCTGTGTGCGCCGTGACCTTCACCGATGAACCCGTAAAGGATCTTCGCCTGTTCGAGGTCGCCGTGCATCGTGAAGTAGTTGTAGTAGTTGAAGCACCATGGGATCGCCACGCCTTCGGGGCATGGCATGCAGTATTCGCACTGCGTGCAGGGAATCTCCGCACGTGCCAGGAATGCTTTCCTTGCGCACTCATAGCCTTCAAGCTCATCCGGCTTGAGGCATCCCGGAGGCGCCGAGTCGGCAAGAGCCGCGTTTTCCTCAAGTTGTGCAATGCTGCCCATTCCGCTCAGCACAGTGGATACTCCAGGGATGTTCCACACCCACCGAAGCCCGAGGGCGGCGGGGGAGAAGGGGGTGTTTCCGAAGCAGGCCGAAACCTCCCCGGGCAGGTTTCCGGCAAGAAAACCGCCGCGAAGCGGTTCCATTATCATGACGCCCATGCCTTTTTCAGAAGCGCTCAGAACACCCCTCAGCCCTGCCTGGTATTCGGTGTCGACGTAGTTGAGCATGAGGAGGCAGAGGTCCCAGTCCATATGCGGCAGAATGTCGGCGAAGGTCTCATAGCGGTCGTGGAAACTGAAGCCGAAAAG
Source organism: Candidatus Fermentibacterota bacterium (assembly GCA_963845085.1). Classification (GTDB taxonomy): domain Bacteria; phylum Fermentibacterota; class Fermentibacteria; order Fermentibacterales; family JCC-6; genus UBA6080. Next base: position 278,820 of record CAWJQI010000005.1, on the reverse strand, counting down.
ACGTATCCTGCCCTCTTCCTTCATGCGGGCGCCCCACTCGGGGATCCCTGAAGCCTTCATTTTTTCCCAGCTTTTCCTGTTCAGACCGTGAAGAAGGTAGATGTCGAGCCAGTCCGTTCTCAGCCTTGAGAGCTGCGTGTCAAGATGGCGCCGGGCTTCATCAGGCGTCGAGACAAGCCAGCACGGGAGCTTCGTCGAGAGAAGTATCCTCTTCCTCTCCGCGGGCGAAATCACATCGCCAATGAATGCCTCGCTTTTCTCCCTGTGGTAGTTCCATGCGGTGTCGACAAGGTTTATGCCGAGGTCGAGCGCCCTGTAGATGAGGTCCTGCGCCTCCTCGTGGCGAATGCTCTCGGGGTCTCCTGGTTCATGCGGCAGCCTCATGGCTCCGAAACCCAGTGACGAAACGCTGATGCCGGTCTTCCCGAGCTTCCTGTAAAGCATCGCATGGCTCCCTTCAGGAGGTGTTCTTCTGCCAAGTATAACAATGAGGGATTGCAGGGGGAATCAAGAAGCGACTGACAGCGAAGCGGGCAGAGGCCATCGCACGATCATTATGCAATCAACCGGAACAGGTTCGGGAAGACTGAACCTGATCTCGGCAACTCCGAAACTCCGGTTTGCAACGGGATGAAGAACCGGAGTGTCGGTGAATGAATAAACTCTGTGCCTTGTTTCCTCGACGCTCTTCAGGGCATTTGCCACCAGGAAGCGGGCTGAACTCCGGAATCATGTAACAGGCTCGGGGGGAATGCCGTCCCTTTGCAGTATATTCACCTGTGATATCCTGTGAAAAATGACAAGGGGGGGGCATGAAACTTGCAGGGCTGGTGCTGATGGTTCTCACCGGGCTTGTGTTCGGTGACTTCCTTGACGACTTTGAATCCTACACTCCCGGGGATGACCCGGAATCCTCCGGCAACTGGACCCGCGAAGAGACCGGGGGGTACACTTTGGTGACCGAGCAGGGCGGGGACCAGGTCATTGAGGCTTTCTTCCCCGACTCGGCCTACATTGGCTACCTCTGCACTGCGGCGGGCTTCTGGGACAACGGCTCGGTCTCGATGGACTTCAATCCAAACGGCACGGGCAGCCTGGCAAACGTTGTCGCAAGGCTGCAGATCACCACGGGAGAGGCATACGTTGGGGGTGTGATCGTTTTCCTTCAACCCTTCTCCTACGCCTATATCGGTTACGTAAGCGTTACGGGCGACTACGAGCTGCTTTACAGCGGATACGGCCCCACGGTGACCCCCGATGACTGGGTGAATGTCAGGCTGACCCTTCAGAACGTGGGCTCCGATGTTGAGCTCACCCTGAACATCGATGGAGAACAGACAGCACAGATCGTTGATTCCCAGTACAGGCTGGGCGGCGGTCTCAGCGGTTTCGCCTTGTTCTACCAGGAGGAAATTCCATCGATCCTCGCCGACAATTTCCAGGTCATTCTGGCCCCCCAGACTCTTCGGGCTGCAACCTTTGGCGCCATCAAGGCGGTCTTCCGGTGATGACCGCAGCCTTGAGACCCGTTGTTCCCGCTGTTCTTGCAGTGGTTCTCCTCTGTGCATGCGGTGATTCGGGGGATGGGGACTCAACGGCGGCAACTCCCGCTTCCACGGTCGTCGAGGTGATCGAAGCGCAGGAAGCGATCAACGGGATTGCCACTCCACCGGTTCCCACAGGGGTGATTGACGACGCACGGAGTGCTGCAGCCGGGGCCGGCGCACGCGTCCACGCCGTTGACTCCATCCTGGGCTCGCAGTGAGGGCCACTGGGTGAACCGAAAGGGGAGGATGTTGCTGCTGGTCTGCTCCGGCATCTTCACGTTCCTTCTCCTTCTCTCCCTCAGCGTTGCTCTTCTGCAGTGGCGGATCGAGAACGAACCCGGCGCGGAACCTGTGCAGTTCCTTCCGGCCATCCAAAAAGTGCTGCTTTTCGTCGGTCTTGCGGGGTTGCTGGCTGTGAACGCGGCGATGATGCATTCCGGGTCTGGTTCCATCCGACTGCAGCTTATCCCGCCGCTGACCTCTCTTGTGCTTTACATCCCCGTTTTCGCTTTTACTCTGGTACTGCTGGTCTAGGTGGCTCGGGTGCGCGGGAAAAGCGAAAGTGATCACTCGGCGGGGCTCCCGATAACACTGAAATGCCCTGTTTCAGGCAACCCGGTGCTCGAAAAGCAGAGCCGTTTCCTTGCATGCGGGGTGCCGGTCGAAGCTGACAGTGACCCTGCTTCGGCCGTCCGCACCCTTACCGACATGTTCCGCCTGGAGAAGGCAAGCCACCTCAGCTGGGCGCTTCGGCGTCACGGCTGCATCGAGGGCAGGGGCGACGGCGGGGAGAGCGGCGCTGGTAACTGCATCCTCGAGGTGATGAGAAACATGAACGCCGTCGACTGCATCGTTCTCGTGGCCAGGTGGTACGGTGGCAAACACCTCGGCGGCATGCGGTTCCGGATCTATCGCGACACGGCCGCCGAACTTTTGAGGGAGCACGGCATCACGTGCCCGCCACGATAGAAGGGAGTGCCTGTGCTTCTGTTGTGCAGTGATCAGCTCGCGCTTGTTCTGATCGTCCTTGCCGTGACTCTTGTCCTTGCGTTGATCGCATCCCGGTGGATGCCGGGGAAGCCGGTTGCATCAGTCGGGGTGGAAACCGGCTCCGAATGGAGGTTGACCTTTGTTCCGAAGCCCGGAAGAAAGCATCGACTTTGCCTTCGTTTCGACATCCGCTTCCAGGGCGGTGAAGACGAGTACGGGCTTGTTGTCGAATACACCTGCATGGCATCGGGCGTGATCCTGGTCAGAGAGCGCGCCGGCATCGGCAACGTCCAGCCGCCCGTCAGGGACCGGTCCATCGGAAGCATGAGCATGAGCAGCTTCTCGTCAACGCTGGGGATGTGTCGTCACAGGGCGACCATCGTCCTCACAGGCGTGGGTCCTTTCGATGAACACACCGAGGTAACGGCCGGTGGCACGGTGTTGCTGTCCGAAGGTGCCCGACTTGAAAAGTGCGAGGTATTCTTCGCCTGATGCTCAGGGAAGGTACATCATCCCGAGAAAGAAGCGTTGTACGGTCACAGGGAATCCCTGATCGTTTTCAACGTTGATGCTGCTGATCCTGTCAACAACCTCCCCAGGAAGGGGGAAGATCATCAGGCTTTCCCCCGCCCACCCGTCGGACAGGATGTAGGGCTCCCATGTAGCCCACATGGCATCGATCTCGTGATCGGTCAGGGTGCCGGAAGCCCATCCTGCGAGGATCTGCCTTACCTCGGCGCCCGAGTAGAGATGCGGCGCCGTTGTTCCCGCCATGGATGGGTCCCCGCCGTGCAGCAGCTCAAAAGTGACCGCCACGCCCTGGCTGTTGCCGTGGAGCACGATGATCTCGCGGGCAACAGGTTCGTTTTCGGCTGCATGACCTGCCAGGGGGAGGGGAAACCCGGTTCCCGTGACATCCACCTCGTAGTAGAGGAACCTGTCGCTGAACCCGTCAGCCCTCTCAAGTGTGAGGGCGTCGGCGGGTCTCCACGACGGAACGGCGTAGGCGAACGCGGGAACGGGCTGCGCGGAGTATTCCTGCAGGCTCTCCTCGCACTCGTCTCCTGAACTTGCCCTGAGCCCGGCCCATCTGATGAACGAACCCAGTCCTCCGGGCATCATTCCGGGCCCTCCGGCCGCATCGGGTTCGGGGTACATCTCGCAAATGGCTCCCAGCGCCGCTACGGTGACATCTCCCGTGAACTCCGGGCCGTAGATGTTTATCACGGGCGCTTCGGCTTCGATCGGCACTTCATCCCTCGCGAAGAGGATGCTCCCGGGTCCGCCCACGGCCCGGGCCGTGTTCCCGTCGTAAATCACCACGCCCCACTCGTGAAGGCATATCGCATTGTCATCTGCCTGCGCGGTTGATGCCGTCAGGATGAGCACAAGACACATCATCATGATAAACCTCCGGGAATATCCCTGCATGTAAAACCCTGCTGCTGCCAAAACTCAAAGCGCCTTGAAAACCTCATCGACTGTCCTTGCGGAAAGAAGTCTTTCCCGTCCCGGGGCGTCAAGGGAACGGCCCATCACGGCCATCAGGCGGATGTGGGAGGAAGGATCCCCGAGGGGGGAGAGAACAAGCATGATGATTTTCGAAGGTTTTCCGTCGAATGCTCCAAAGTCGACTCCACTTCTGGAAATGCCCAGTGCGCAGCGAATCCGGTCAACCTGGCCTGTACGGCAGTGTGGAACTGCGATACCGTGTTCAAGGCCTGTCGGCATTGCTTTCTCTCGGGAGAGCACCTCATCCAGGGCATTTGCCTGATCGGACACGAAACCGCATTTGACAAGCATGCCAAGCAGTTCATCAATGACCTGTTCCGCTGTACGCCCCTGAAGGTCCGGCTGGACAAGCCCTGGTGTCAGATACTCCTTCAGGTTGTCAGGTTCACCCGTACCTTTGCGGAGAAGCCCCGTCCTCCGGGAGAATCTTTTTCCGGTGCTTTCCGAATGCGCAATGCCGGTGAGTGTAAGGAACATCTCTCCCGGCGACTCCGATGATAGAAGCGCTTTGCGTCCAAACTCGTCAAGCACCTGGCTTATCGTCGAGATGAGCCGGATCTGCGGAGCTGATGCCGATTCCGGCGACAAGGTCAGCACTATTATCCGGGTCGGCTCGCCATCAATCGATCCGAACTCTATTCCACTGCGCTTCATGCCCACAGCGCAGACAAGGGATGACACCGCATCCGTTCGAGCGTGAGGAAGAGCAATTCCGTGCTGCATGCCTGTTGACATGCTCTGCTCCCTCTCCCAGACGACGCTGCGAGCCAGGGGAAGGTCCTTCACCCTGTTATCGTGAGCAAGCCGGTCCAGCATCTCGTTCAATGCTGCCTCCTTGGTGTCACCCTTCAGCGAAGGAAAAAGCAGCGAGACGGAGAGGTATCTTGACAACTCCTGTCTGTAGTGAATTTCGCCGTTCCGGTATTGAACCTTTGGTCCCATTTCCCCAAGGTTCTTTGGCTTGCTGAGTTCCCTGGCAATCCCCTCGAGTTCTGCAACCACTTCCATCATCGCAGTATTGATAAAGGGAACTTCGCGCTGGTGTGCCTGAAAGGAGATACGATCGCCAAGCCGCTGAAAGGCTATGATGTAATCGTCTTTTCTGATCTGAAAGATCTGCTCGCGTCTGCTGAGTTCATGAACGAAAAAACCCTCGGCCCGGAAGACATCCAGAAGCCTCTCCACAAGAAGCTCGGTCATTCTGGCGGAGGGGAAACGGAATACTATCGGAGAGACGTCCTCTTCCTGAACAGGGTTGCGCAGGCCGTGCCGTGGTATCTTGAAAAGCCGTATCAGAACCGGTGGAGCCACCAGAGAGGAGAGCAGTGTTGTGAAAACCACAACTCCGAACAGTTCGCCATTGAGGATGCCCATCGCCATCCCCGTGCCGGCAATGATGAGCGTCACTTCCCCCCTTGGCAGCATTCCGGCTCCGATTCGAAGAGCACCAAGTGTATTGAATCGGCACAACAGGGCCGGGATCCCGCAGCCCACGAGTTTCGCTCCGATCGCAACCGCCGAGTAGAAGAGCCCGAAAAGCAGCACTTTTGGGGAAGCGAATGCATGCAGGTCGACGAACATACCCATTACCACGAAAAAAACCGGGATCAGAAGGGAGTGCGTTGGTGCAAGCCGCTCCCTGACCAAGTGGCTGATGTCGGTTCTGGACAGCGAAAGTCCCATCACATAGGCCCCGATGATCATGGCAAGGCCAGCCTTCTCGAAAAGACCCGAGAGTGTTAGCGCAAGCCCCAGTGCGAGGATCGCAATTACGGAAGGGTTGCCGAAGGACTTGAGAAACGCACTGATGCGGCGTGCCGAGAGGATTCCGACCACGGTTGCCGCAAGCCAGATTCCGACCGCTCTGGCGCCGATGATCCCGATGTGCGCCCAATCAACTCTGCCCGACGCCTGTGATGCAGCAATGACGCCAAGTCCCACTGCGAGGAGGATGATGCCGAGAACGTCGTCCACCACGGCTCCTGCAAGAATCGTGACGCCCTCGGGAGACTTCATCTTCCGCTGCTCGGAAAGAATCCTCGCTGTTATTCCTACGGATGTGGCTGTCATTATTATGCCCATCATCAGGCACTGCCCGGAGAAAAAGCCCATTTGCCTGCCGAAAAGCCATTCCGAACAGGCCACGGCCAGGAAGTCCCCCGCGACGAACGAGACCGCAACACCACCAAGACCCACCAGTCCACCGGCAACTGAGTAGCGAACAAACAGCGACAGGTCAGTCTCGAGTCCAACGTTGAAAAGCAGTACCACAGCAGCAACTGAGCAGATTCCGTACAACTCCGGAGACACCGGGAGTGTTGATGTGCCGGGGGGGAACAGACCAAGAGGAAAACCAGGAATTGCCTGTCCGCCGAGAAGATGAGGGCCGATGACAATACCGAGCGTCAATTCTCCCAGAACGGCCGGCAGCTTCATCCTTTCGAACACGATTCCACCGATACGTGCTGCAAAGATGATGGTTCCGAGCTGGAGCATCAGCATCATCATGCGATGTGAGATCGGTTCGACTTCTGTAACTGCTGATGCAGCATTTGCGAGGGCCAGTGACGGAAGGACGAACAGAAGAAAGATGAAGAGGACTGCTCCGGCGGTTCGTGGTTCATGCGGTCTTGAGACCTGCCCTGAAATCTTGTTTTCGATCATTTCCTCACGATTCATCACGGTGAATACGGCATGCAGTTTTGTTCCCGGAAGCTGAATGAGACAAATAACATACCGGATTATGGCCCGGAGGAATCAGGGCCGGCGGGTTACAACTCCCTGAACGCGGTGCCCGTCCACTCGAATCTCGTTGTATCGCTTCTTGTAACGGTATAGGCTCTCGCTTCTTCAACGAACTCCTCGACGACCAATGAAATCCTCAGGATATTGGGATCCGAGCCGTCATCCGGCGGAAACAGGAATTCCTCGACAGTGTGGAAAAGCCCGGCCTCAGCGACACTGTCTGCGGAAGGACCCATCACCAGGGACCGGTCCGACCAGGCGAACAGAATGGCGCGGTTCAAGAAGCCGCACGCCTGATACTCGAAGGAGAGAACGAACAGGGCGTCCATGCCCGAAAAGCCGGCTGGATCGATCCGACGCGATGAGACCCAGTAAAGATATTCACCTTCCTCCCAGAAACCGTTCGGTGGAGTGAGCTGTATGCGCTGCAGCACATTGCCTTCGAATACCACCTTGGCTTGGCCGCAGTACCCGGAACCGACCGTTCTGAGGGAATCCAGCCCGAACACGAACAGTGTGTCACCCCCCAGCTTCAGTTCCGTCAGGGCGAGGTCAGCCATCAGGATGAAACCTCGATGGCTCTTGCCATCAACCTCGCAAACGCCCCCCATCCACGGGGAGAGGATGCCGCCCTGCAGGATGCTGCTCCCGGCGGGAGCCAGATCGAGCACAGGCGTTCCGACAGGCGGGCTGCAGAGAAGTTCTGAGTTGACCGAAGGCTCTGCGTAGAGATGCGCCGGTTCGGCATAGACAATGGCAACATCCTTGGCCGGCAAACCGTAGACGGTGTCTGCGGGGGATGCATTGAAGACGGCAGTGGCGGCAGTGCAGAAAAACACCATTGGTATCCTCATGTCAGAACTCCACCCCTTCCGACCACTTCACAGACTCGAGTACGATCCACTCGCCGTCAGGGTCGGGTCTGTGCATGAATACGGCTTCGCTGTAACCATCCCTGTCCCACTGAAGGTGTCTTATCACCCTTCCTTCAATGGCGGGATCTTCCGGTGAATAGGTGTTGTGAACCTCGATAAAGAACTCGGGAAGGGTCTCTCCGGCATGCAGGACCAGTTCCTGCTCAAAATCCGGCGGACCCATTTCAGATACGACTTCGGACTCCCGCTTCCCGTGAAGGCGGGTCAACTCCTCTACTCCGGAGAATGCCACCTCCGCGGATGACGCATCAGAAGCCTCCCCTGTTCCGTCGTCGCCGTCTTCCCCGCAAGCGGGGACCATTGCCATCAGCACGCACATTATGATGAATTCAATGGTTGTCATTCATCCTCCGATGAAAGGGTATCCCGCAGGGATGATATGGAAGGAACCGGACTCCGGTCAACACATTCCGGCATGACCGTGCCGTGCGATTGACTGGTATTAAAACCTGCGCTATTGTCGCCTTCCTGAAAGGAAATTCGAGGCGTGCAGGGGGTGAATGAGCCGCTCCGGGCGCCGGAAGCCTAACTCGTAACGGAGGCATGATGAACACTTCGTACATTTTCGAAACGCCTACGGGAGGCCTGACAGGGCTCACGGATTTCACCAACAGATGGCAGGCGGTGCTTGATTCGCACAGCGCCGGAAAACACAGGGAAACCATCCTGAACCTGCTTGACTACCTGGATCCGGAAGCCGCCGCGAAGTACGGCAGTGCAGACGGGAACGAGTTCAACCTGCCCCACGGCTCAATCATTATCAACATGAGGATCACCGATTCGGCCCTTCAGATTCGTGCACCATTCCTGAGCCTGCCGGAGAAAAGGGTGAACGCCCTGCTCAGACAGGTGTCGGAGATCAACTTCGGCGTCCTCTTCCTGACACAGATCGTGCTGAGGGAGGACCAGCTTCATTTCGAGATCGATGTGCCGCTTTCGCTGTGCGAGCCCTACAAACTGTACGACATCCTGTACGAGCTGTGCATCAACGCCGATCATTTCGACGACGTGTTCATCGAGAAGTTCCAGGCAAAAAGGATCTGCGAACCGAAGTGCATTCACTGCACCGACGCCGAACTGGCCGACATTTACGCAAGGTTTGGAGCGCATGTGAAGGAAGGTCTCGATTACCTTCATTACTTCAGGGACAACCGGTGGTACGACATGGGCGTTGAGTCCGGCCTGATATCCCTCTGGAAGATCGACTACATCTTTTCGCCGAAGGGATTTCTGGCCGCCGAGATCGGAAAGGTCGTGAACGATTCATTTTCCAAGGCGGCCCCCGCTGAGAAGCTCGACAATCTCTGCGGCTTTTTCAGCGACCTCGCAGCCATCACTCCTGAAAAGTTCTCGGAATCCATCTACAGGACTGAAAGCCTGATTTCCCTCAGGAAGCACGCCTTCCTGCCCCTGATAAAGAAGGAGCTTGAGAACTACTATCTCAATGCAGAGAAGGACATCTCCTCCTCGGCGTTCATGAGCGCGGTGGTGTTCCTTCTCTACGATGTCTACAATCTCCTCTACAGGTTCCTGGTTCCGAGGAGCATAGAAGAAACCCTCAACCATGGATTGCACGCGGCGTCGGGAAAAGATTGGAAGACGGCCGCTGAAGAGCTTTTCAAGGCGGTGTCGGAAGTTATGAAACTCCAACAGCCATCGGAGTAGATCATGGCAGATCTCAATGACATCTTCAAACTGGTCTTCAAGGTAAGAACCTCGCGCGGAAGCGGGTCGGGCTTCTATTCGAAGAAGCACGGTGTGATCATCACGAACCACCACGTTGTCGACGGAGAGAGGGAGGTCTCGGTCGAGAACACCGGCAGTGAAGCCATGAGGGCGGATGTGATACTGATCTCCCCGAAGCACGATCTCGCGTTTCTCAGACCCGCGGGTGTGATCGATGCCCCTGAACTTGACTTTTCGAGCGTCGACAACCTGAAGGTGATGGACAGGATACTTGTGCTCGGCTACCCCTTCGGCTATCCGTTCAACGTGACCGAGGGCATCATTTCGAGCGTCAACCAGCTCGTGAACGGACAGTGCTACATCCAGACCGACGCCGCGATCAATCCCGGCAACAGCGGTGGCCCGATGGTGCTTCCCGACGGCCGGGTGGTCGGCATAACAACGTGCAAGTTCAAGGAAGCCGAGAACATAGGTTTTTCGCTCCCGGCGGATATCATAGGGAGGGAGCTGGCACTTCTCGAGAAGAAGATGCCCGAACACTACTCGGTGAGATGCCCGTCGTGCGGCTGCCTCCTCGAGCAGGAGGATGAGTACTGCGAGAACTGCGGGGTCAGGCTCGATGTGAAGAGCCTCTTTGAAAGAGCTCCCATGACCGATCTTTCCGTGTTTGTCGAGAGCGCCGTCGAGAAGATGGGGATTGACCCCGTTCTGGCGCGGAACGGCTACGAGTTCTGGGAGTTTCACCGGGGAAGCGCTCTCATCAGGATCTTCGTATACAGGTCGAACTACCTGACTGTCACATGTCCCCTTGTGAAACTGCCGACCGAAAACCTCACCGAGCTCTACAGGTATATCCTCAGCAATCCTGCGCTGCCCTACAACCTGGGTGTCGACAGCGGGCTTGTCTACATCTCGTACAGGGTGCACCTCTCTGACCTGAAATCGGACCATGTCGACAGCATTACGGGAAAACATCGTGAACATGGCATCCAGGGCCGATGACCTTGACAGGTATCTGGTGGAAAAGTACGGGTGCGAGCTCTCCGACGAGGCTAAAAAGGCTGCCTTCTGACAGTTGCGGGCATTTCGCGGACCGGCCGGGGGAACCTGCGCCCGGCCGGTACCCGCAGTGAGCTACGACAGTGCCGGGTGCCGCTTGACATCGATGTGTTTCGTGAAAAGAATCCGACCAACCTTCAAGGAAAGGACAAGATGACCGCAGTCCGTCGTACATGAGGAATTGAATTGCTGTCCGGGTTGGGCAGCCGATCGACAACTCCGGTCCGGGGGGCTGTATTCGCATAACCTTCCCGGCCGGAATACCGGGGGAGGGTTTCCTTGAGAACAAGTCTGATCTTTGTATTGACGCTGCTCGCAGCTGCAGCAGCCGGTGATCTCTGGGGTTCTGCAGACCTCACGGCAAGAAGCAGCTACCTCTTCAGGGGCGTGGTATACGTTGACGCTCCGGTGCTCGAGCCTTCAGCCTCTGCGGGGTTATCCGGGTTCAGCACCACTCTGTGGGGCAGCATGGAAATGACCGAGGAGAATGACTACGGTGACGGTTATGGATTCGCTGCCGGAGAGTTCACGGAAGTTGACTTCATCCTTGACTATACGAGGGATCTGGGCCCGCTGTGGGTGTACGGTGGACTCGGCAAGTACTGGTATCCAAATACGGGATACGAAAGCTCATCAGAGCTCTATATCTGCATGGGTCCCAATGTATCCCTGTCACCGTCGCTGAACCTGTATCGCGATCTTGAGCAGGCCGAGGGGCTTTACGGTTCCGTTTCCCTCGCCCAGGGAATACCGGTGGGTTGTGTAGAACCTGCGGTTAACCTAAATCTCGGCTATGGGAACCGCAGGCACAACCTTGCGATTTACGGCGTGAACAAGGCTGCCCTCGCCGACCTCACAATCGGGATTTCCGCACCCATCCCGCTTTCGTCCGTCATAACCCTCACCCCGTCCGCCGATTTCTCGACGCTTCTCGACGGCGAAATCAAGGATGCTTTTGAAGATCCCTCGCACTTTCGCGCCGGTATTTCAGTAACCTGGGGTTTCCTTCAATGACGTGGGCTTACTGGGGCGCAGTAGTTCTTTACAGCCTGGCAGTGATGCTTCTCGGATGGAAGCTTCGGGCAAAGTCCAGTGATGAGAAGAGCCAGCTCGAGTTCTGGCTTGCCAACCGTAAGATTCCCGGGTGGCGGCTTGGCGTCAGCCTGACAGCCGGCTGGCTCATGCTGGGGTGGATCGGCTTCGGAATGTCGCAGATTTATATGTATGGAGCGTCCGGGCTCTGGATCCTTCCGATACCGTGGATTCTTTTAACGTTCATTATCGTGGCCGCCGTACCCATGCTCCGGCGCATCCCGACCATCAGCATTCCCCAGGCCCTTCAGAGGCGGTTCGGTCCGGCCGCAAGGGTTCTCACTGCTGTGATGTCATTCGGTGTTTTTCTTTCCTGGACGCAGGCGGAGCTTTTCATGGCGGGAAGCCTTGCTTCACCGTTTCTGGGAGTTCCGGCCTGGGCAGCAATGCTGGTGATAGTTGTGCCGATTCTTTTCTACACGTGGTTCGGTGGTTTTCGGGCCATCGTCACCACCGACCTGCTTCAGTTCGGCATAATGGCTCTCTTCATGATAGTTCTTGCGGGCGGTGTGTTGGAAATGGCCCAGCAGGCGACAAATGGAGATATCGTGGGCGCCCTTCGAACCGTCACCCCGCCCTGGGCGGCAGCCGGCGATGCCGGCAATCCGTGGTTTCTGGGTGTTTTGTTCCCCGTTGTGCTGCTTGTCGGCTACCTTCCGGGATGGCTTCTGGAGCAGGACCTGGTGATCCGCGTTCAGGCTGCACCCTCCACGAGGCAGGCCAGACGGGGAGCATGGCTCGGGGTGCTTCTCATCGGTGTCTTTATCTGCCTGCTGCCATCCATTGCCGCCTTTGGCGCCCTTGCGGCATTCCCCCCTGTTGACGGAGCACCGGCCCCTGAAGTGGGTCCCGACGCACTGGGGATTATCAGTGCCGTGATAGCCGGCCTGCCGGGCTGGCTTTCCATCATCATGGTCCTCGGACTTGTGGCGTGCCAGATGTCCACCATCGACACCTTCAGCAACGTGACTTCCATGGCTCTTGCGCACGACATGGTTGAGCCCGTTCTGAAACGCAGGAACACCGCTTCAGGCAAGCGGCACACCCTTTCAAGGATCATTTCGATGGCGACAATCCTTTTAGCCCTGGCTGCGGCGCTGGCAAGCGAGAAGCTGGGAGACGTGTACTACATTTCAAGTGGAGTGCTTTCTGCCTGCATTGCGGTTCCGTTCCTTGCAGCTTTCTGGAAACGGGCGACTGCTGCCGGTGTTACCGCCGGGATTCTACTTGGCCTGGCCGGGTCGATAGGCGGTTACTTCTGGGAGTACTACACGATAGCTGACTCCTGGGCCGAGGCTCTTCCTGGATGGCTTTCGAACAGCTATGGCTACAATTACCTGGCTTTCGGCGTGCTGATGGCCGTTGCCGGCACAGTGGTTGTAAGCCTTCTTACAAGGCACTCAGACAGGGAGTGCCCTGATGTGGTTCACGCCGGTCCTGTCGATTGCGAAAGGGAATTCGCCGTAACGGCGGAAACCTGGTAGGCCGGGAAACTACAGGGGGGGGCGGATGCCCCCCCCGCTTCAAAAACATGAAGCCCCTACTCGCCGGCGTTCCAATTCATGGCAGCCATCTGCTCGTAGAGGTGGAACCTTCTGTTGATCTCAACCTGGGCCTGCTTTACGAGCATCTCTCCGCGCTCAGGGTCCTTGTCGAGAAGAACCTTCCAGCGCACCTCGCTGCGGGCGAGTTCGCTGAAGGGTGTGTCGGGCTTCTTGGAATCGAGCTGGAGTGGTGACTGGCCCTTGCCGATCAGCCTCGGATCGAAGCGGAACAGCGGCCAGAGGCCGGTTTTCACGGCAAGCTTCTGTTCATCCATGCCCTTGGTCATGTTGATTCCGTGGGCGATGCAGTGGCTGTAGGCGATGATGATCGATGGGCCGTCGTAACTTTCGGCCTCGACGAACGCCTTCACTGCCTGGCCGTAGTTGGCGCCCATGGCGATCTGTGCCACGTAGATGTTGCCGTAGGTCATGCTTATCATGGCCAGGTCTTTCCTGGGCATGGGTTTGCCGCTCGCTGCGAACTTGGCGACAGCGCCCATCGGGGTTGCCTTCGAGCACTGCCCGCCGGTGTTTGAGTAAACGCCGGTGTCGAGCACAAGAGCGTTGACGTTCTTGCCCTGGGCAAGGACATGGTCGAGACCGCCGTAACCGATGTCGTACGCCCAGCCGTCCCCGCCAATGATCCAGACGCTTCGTTTCACGAAGTAGTCGGCGAGGCTTTCAAGCTGGCGGGCTTCGGGGGTGTCGATTCGTCCCAGCGCCTTGCGGAGCGCATCCACCCTTTTCCTCTGGGCCTCGATCTCCTCCTCGGAGACCTGGGCACAGTCGAGAAGCCCGGCGACCAGTGATGCGTCGAGCTTGTCACCCATGGCCTGCAGCAGTTCGACAGCGAATCCGGTGTGCTTGTCGGCGGTGAGCCTGAAGCCGAAGCCGAACTCTGCGGCGTCCTCGAAGAGGCTGTTGTTCCAGGCGGGGCCTCGCCCGTCGGCGTTACTGCAGTAGGGGGTCGTGGGAAGGTTCCCGCCGTAGATGCTGCTGCAGCCCGTGGCGTTGGCGATCACGGCCCTGTCGCCATAGAGCTGCGTGAGGAGCTTCACATAGGGGGTCTCGCCGCAGCCGGCGCATGCTCCGGAGTACTCGAACAGCGGGCGGAGAAGCTGGCTGCCCTTCACGGAGGAGACGTCAACCTTGGAACGGTCGTAGTCGGGTATGGCAAGGAAGAATGAGTAGTTCTCAGCCTCGGGAGCCCTGAGAGGGATCTGGGGCTCCATGTTGATGGCCTTCCGGCCCTCGACGGCCTTGTTCCTGCCCGGGCATGCCTCGACGCAGGCACCGCAGCCGGTGCAGTCCTCGGGGGCAACCTGGACCGTGTAGGAAGTGCCCTGGAACCTGGCCTTGCCATCGATGCTCTTGAACGTGGCGGGGGCACCCTTCAGGCAGCCCGCGTCGTAGTGCTTTATGCGGATGGCGGCGTGGGGACAGACAAGGCTGCACACCCCGCACTGCAGACAGACGGCGGGATCCCAGACCGGTATCGAGAGGGCGATGTTCCTCTTCTCGTACTGGGTCGTTCCGGTTGGCCAGGTGCCGTCGGGAGGCATCGCGCTCACGGGAAGGCTGTCGCCCCGCTGGGCGATGATCTCTGCGGTTACGTTCTGCACGAAATCAGGTGCATCGGCAGGAACGGAAGGGGGTCTGTTGAATGAGCTTGTGACCTCTGCGGGGTGCTGCACCTCGAAGAGGTTGGCCAGACTGTGGTCCACCGCAGCGTAGTTCTTGGCAACGATCTTCTCGCCCTTGCGGCCGTAGGTTTTCTTGATGGCGCCCTTGATCTTCGCAATCGCCTCTTCCCTCGGGATGACACCGCTGATCGCAAAGAAGCAGGTCTGCATGATGGTGTTGATCATCACGCCCATGTCTGTCTCCCGGGCCACCTTGTAGGCGTCGATCACATAGAACCTGATGTTCTTCTCGATGATGTCTTTCTGGGCCTCGCGGGGCAGGCTGTTCCAGACCTCATCCCTGCTGTAGGGGGTGTTCAGAAGGAAGGTTGCCCCCTTGGCAGCGTAGCGGAGTATGTCGTACTTCTCCATGAACACGGTCTGGTGGCATGCCACGAAGTCGGCACGCCCGATGAGGCAGGTCTGGCGGATCGGGCGGGGACCGAAGCGGAGATGGCTCACTGTGATGGCGCCGGCCTTCTTGGAGTCGTAGACGAAATACCCCTGGGCGTAGAAGTCGGTGGTTTCACCGATGATCTTGATGCTGTTCTTGTTGGCGCCCACGGTTCCGTCCGAGCCAAGGCCGAAGAAAACGGCCTGGTGCATGCCCTGGGAGGGTATGCAGAACTCGGGAACAGTGATGCTCGTGCCCGTGAGGTCGTCATTGATCCCGACGGTGAAGCCGTGCTTCTTCTCACCGGCGGCATTGTCGAACACAGCCTTCACCATCGCGGGCGTGAATTCCTTGCTGGACAGGCCGTACCTGCCGCCGAGCACCTTCACGCCGCAGCGGCCGGATTCCTTGAGGGCGGTTGCCACGTCTTTGTAGAGGGGCTCACCCTCGCTTCCGGGTTCCTTGGTGCGGTCGAGAACGCTGAGAACCTTCACGGTGGAAGGGATGGCGGCAAGCATGGCGCGCGGGTCGAAGGGACGGTAAAGCCTTACCTTCAGAACGCCCACCTTTGCACCGTCGGCAAGCATGCACTCGACCGTCTCATGTGCAGTTTCGCAGCCCGAACCCATCAGCACGACAACGCTTTCCGCATCAGGGGCGCCCACGTAGTCGAACAGGTGGTACTGCCTGCCGGTGAGGCCGGCGTAAATGTCCATGTATTCCTGAACGATGCCCGGGGTTGCGAGGTGATAGGTGTTGACGGTCTCGCGGCCCTGGAAGTAAACGTCGGGGTTCTGGCTGGTTCCCCTGAGAACGGGTCGGTTCGGGTTCATTCCCCTGTGTCTGTGGGCAAGGACCAGTTCGTCGTCGATCATCGCACGGAGCACGTCATCGCCAGGCACGGAGATCTTCTGGACCTCGTGGCTCGTGCGGAACCCGTCGAAGAAGTGCAGGAAGGGGATGCGGCTGCTGAGAGTGGCCGCGTGAGAGATGACTGCCATGTCGGGCACTTCCTGCACGCTCGCGCTGGAAAGCAGCGCGAAGCCGGTATTGCGCACGGACATGACGTCGCTGTGGTCACCGAAGATCGAGAGAGCCTGACAGGCAAGGCTGCGGGCGGAAACGTGGAACACTGTGGAGGTGAGTTCCCCTGCGAGCTTGTGCATCGTGGGGATCATGAGAAGAAGCCCCTGGCTTGCGGTGAAGGTTGTAGTGAGGGCGCCGGTCTGAAGGGCTCCGTGAACCGATGCCGCTGCTCCGCCCTCGCTCTGCATCTCCTGCACCAGCGGGACGGTGTTCCAGATGTTTGTTTTGCCTGCGGCCGACCATTCATCGGCATGCTCCCCCATGTTGCTCGAGGGGGTGATAGGGTAGATGGCGATGACCTCGCTGAGTTTGTGGGCCACTCTGGCCGCGGCTTCATTCCCGTCGATGGTCATGATGGTATCACTCATGAAACACCAGCCTTTTCAGTACATTTTTCCAAAAGTGCGCGGGAACGGGATAACATCCCTGATGTTGTCCATCCCCGTGAGGTACATCAACAGCCTTTCAAAACCAAGCCCGAAGCCTGCATGAGGCGCTGAACCCCACCGCCTGAGTTCGAGGTACCAGGCATAGACGGAGAGATCCAGCCCCTGGTTCACAGCCCTCTTCCTGAGCACCTCAAGCCTGTGCTCGCGCTGGCTGCCTCCGACGATCTCGCCCACGCCGGGAACGAGAAGATCGCACGCAGCGACAGTTCGCTCGTCGGGATTCAGGTACATGTAGAACGGCTTCATGGATGCGGGGTAGTCAGTTACGAAGACAGGCCTGCAGAAGTGCTTCTCCGAGAGGTACCGCTCATGCTCGGTGGCAAGATCGTCACCCCATGAAGGCACCGAGGAGAGGGAGGATGATGCGGAGCCGAGGATGGATACGGCCTCGGTGTAACTCACCCTTGCGAACTCCTTCTCGATGAGTCGGTACCTTTCGTTAAGCCCCTTCTCGTAGTGCTCGGAGAAGAATGCGATATCGGAGGCGCACTTGTCCGCCATGTACAGCGCGCATGACTTCACGAAGCGCTCGATGAGGTCCATGTCATCCTCGAGGTCGAAGAACGACATCTCCGGTTCGATCATCCAGAACTCGGCAGCATGGGTGCGGGTGTCGGACGGGTCGGCCCTGAACGTGGGACCGAAGGTGTAGACCTTCCCCAGTGCGAGCGCGAGCGGTTCAGCCTCGAGCTGCCCGCTGACGGAGAGGTAAGCCCTGCGCTTGAAGTAGTCGGATTCGCAATCGCACGACCCTGCGGGGAGCGTTGTCACCCGGAAAGTCTCACCGGCGCCCTCGCAGTCGCTCTCGGTGATGATGGGGGTGTGCACGTGGAAGAAGCCCTCGGAGTCGAAGAAACGGTGTATCGCCTGCGACAGGTGATGGCTTGAACGGAAGACGCTTCCGAATGTGTTCGTACGGGGCCGTATGTGCGGCATGGTACGAAGGAACTCGAGACCGTGCCTCTTCTTCTGAAGTGGAAACTCCTCGTCGACGGGACCCACTATCTCGAGCGAGGAGGCCTGAAGCTCGAAGGGCTGCTCGCTGCCCTGGCTTTCGGCGACAAACCCGGTCACCCTGACGCATGCACCCACCTGGAGCCCCGAAAGAAGCTCGTCGGAGAATACCTGGCGGTCGAACACGACCTGCAGGTTCATCACTGAGGAACCGTCGTTCAGCGCAGCAAAGGCAACATTCTTCCCCGAACGGGAAGTCCTCACCCATCCGTAAACCGTAACACTGCTCCCGGTGAACCCACCGGCGAGTATTCCGCCTATACCGGTGCGCTGAATCATCACTGCCTCCATGAAGAAAAGGAAAGAATTATCAACATCCTAAATCTACCACTTGAGGACAAGGTAGTGGGAGGGCAGTCTGTCACCGGGCTGTGACTATCGAATGGTTTTTATATTTGCCTCTGAATAGCGGATCAGGCATGCCCTTAACGGTGGGGGGAAACGGAATGCACACTCCGGAACAGATATCGAAAGAATTGAGCGGATTCCTGTTCGGCCGGGACGAAGTCGTCGCAGCGTGGGAGGGCGGTTCCGCCGCAACGGGCTGGCATGACGAGTACTCCGACCTTGATCTGGCCGTGGTCTGCGGGGATGATTCGGTTGAGGTCGTCATATCCCTGCTGGATGAGTTCCTGGAGGGACGGTACGGCATAGAACGCAGGTTCCGGGTACCTGAGCCTGCGTGGCACGGCTTCTCCCAGTGTTTCTATCGGCTGAGGGACACACCCGAGCTCTACTACCTCGATGCGGCCTTCATCAGAAAATCGCTGCCCGACAAGTTCACGGCTTCCGATCGTCACGGGAACGCCGTGGTGTGGTTCGAGAAGGAACCGGTTGTCGACACGACGCCGACCCCTTCCGGCCAGGTGCTCGAAAGGTCACGGAAGCTTTACAGGATGGCTGTGGCTCAGGAATTCCTGATGGTTCTCGAGATCCGCAAGGCCCTGGCAAGGGGAAGGTTCTCCGAAGCGTTTCCATTCTACTTCCAGTTCGTTGCGCGGAACCTTGCGATCATGCTGAACCTGAGCCATCGCCCATGCAGGGCTGATTTCGGGCTTCGGTACGGATACAGGGATTATCCGCCCGAGGATGCGGCGCTGGTGGAGGATCTTCTCAAGGTCGGGTCGATTTCCGAACTCGAACTCAAATTCGAAAAGGCCTGGAACCGATACGGTGAGCTGGTCCGGGAACTCGGTGCACTTGGAGCGGAGCCCGACGATGCCAGCGAGCCGGGACAACATCATCAGTGATTGGTGACCGCCTTTACTAATCGTGGTGAGCCTTGTGCCATGCATGGTCATTCCGGCTCCATTGTCATATTCCCGTGCATGTTGTATCTCATGACCAGTTCAACTTTAGGCTCCGTGCACAGCTGAGGCAACACAGATTGGGGGGGGACGAAATGAAATCCGTTTTATGGGTGGTTTTTCTTCCATTCCTTCTGTTTGGACAATGGAGCGCCGACTCAACGATGAACCTTGAGATCTGCAACCTCACGGGCGAGCAGGTGCTTTCCAAGATCGTGCCGACCTCGGATGGAGGGTGCTTCATCTCGTGGTTCGACCAGAGGTCGGGCGGGTACTCCATGTATCTGCAGCGGCTGGATTACCAGGGAGTGCCTCAATTCGAAGATGACGGCATCCTTGTGAGCAGCCAGCCCCAGATGAGCTGGCTCGTCGACTACTCCATGGCTGTGGACGGGTCGGACAACGCCATCCTCACATTCTCCGACGAACGGAACGCCTCGGGCGAACTGGATGTTTCCGCATACATGATTAGCAGTTCCGGCGATTTCCTGTGGGGTGTGGATGGAATTTGTCTCTCCGATCCATCGGTCCCGGGTTTTGAACCCAACCCTGTTGTTGCGGTGACAGGGGAGGGGAACTGCGTCTTTGCCTGGGGCAGGTCCGACGACACGGCCTGCCTGGTGTTCCAGAAACTGTCCCCAACCGGTGAGAAGCTCTGGGGCGACTACGGGATCGTCATGACGAGTGCGTCATCCGATCTGTCCTCTCCGGAGATCATCCCCGCCGGTCAGGACAGCGTCATAGTCCTGTGGAAGAACTCGACGGGCTCGTACCCCATGACCGTTACTCACCTCTACGCCGACATGCTCGACGTTGACGGCGTGGGTACGTGGGGAGACAGCCCTGTGCTCGTCTACAATACCGGAGCGATCACTCCCTGGACCTTCCCCGGCATGAGGGAGGATGGCGCAGGCGGCGCGCTCTGTTACTGGTACGATTCACCTTCGGTGAACTCCTTCGACGTCTGGGTGCAGCATCTCGACAGCGAAGGCATCAACCTCTTCCCGTTCAACGGCGCCCAGGCTTCGACCAACTCCTCGGACAGGCTGCATATGAACCCTTCCGCCCTCATGAATTCAGCCGGTGAATGCTTCGCGTTCTGGGTTGAAAGCGACGGCAACCAGAACAATTACGGGGTCTACGGCCAGAAGTTCTCCGGCACTGGTGACAGGATGTGGACCGACAGCGGGCTCGAACTCGTTCCGCTTGGATCGGCCCAGATATCCTTCGTCGACGCAGTCGTCTCTTCCGACGGGATACTCGTCTCGTACCTGATCGACCCCGTGAACACGGCCCTCCGGGTGATGAAGCTCGATTTCTCGGGTGCGGTGATGTGGGGTCCCGTCACCATCTCCGCGGGAAGCCTTGGTGCGAAGGATGACCCCGTGGTCTGCCCCGGATACGCCGATGGAGCCTACTATGCCTGGACGGACGCAAGAACTGGCACGGGCATCTATGCCCAGAACATCCAGTCCGACGGAACCATGGGCGAGTACCTGGGGATAGCCGGCCAGGAGGGCGGGCAGGCGTACCTGCGGATATCACCAAACCCTTCGGCGGGTGCGGTATGCTTCACCTTCGGGGGGCTGGCAGGGGAGACCGCATCAATAAGCATTTTCGACCTGTCGGGAAGGCTTGTCGGTGAACTCAGCCACTCCGTCACCGTGAACAATCCTGCGGTCAGCTGGAACAGAACCGGCAACAGCGGGGCTTCCGTTCCCGCAGGCGTTTACCTGGTTCGGATCGAAACCGTACTCGGAACGGCCACGACAAGGATGATCCTGCTGTAGCACACCCTGACGCACGAAGAAAAGCCGCCATGCACGTGCATGGCGGCTTTTTATGGGTTGCCGGCGGGTCAGTATTCTCCGTAGACCGTTCCATGGAGCGCTACACAAAGTTCCTGGTCTGTCCAGGCGGGATCCCATGGGATGGAGAAGATGTAGCCGCTTGCATAGGGATCATGCTCAACAATGTACGGGAACTGACCGGGTGCGCTGCCTAGAAGGTACTCGTCGAGCTGCACGTTCAGGTGGCTTTCCGCGAGAAGGTACGTGTTGTCGAGGACAACCTGCACATAGAGGTAACCGGCATCCCTCGAGATGTAAACCTCCCCGACCCTGTAGTGCTGACCGGCGTAAAAGTAGAATGTACTGTAGTCCTTGGTCTCGCCGCTTCCGCCTTCTGAAGGCACCACCCTTACATACGTGGCCCAGCTGGTGGTGTTTGGGTTGTCGTAAGTGAAGTCGTACGGGTCATCGTACATCCTGGCCCAGGCAGTCTCGTTGCCGGACTCTTCCTCCTCCCCGGAGGTCTGAAGCGTGTACAACGCATAGAACCACCAGCGGTTCCCCGGGCCGGGCTGGTCGCCGCCCCACGCCGTTTCGGTGATGTACTGCTGTGACTGCTCATCGTATTTCGTTACCTCGGCGTGCGCAGCCACGACGATTTCGTCCCCGGGCACGAAAGCATACGATGCCAGCGGAATCGGCAGCGTGAAGACCGCCACCGTTGGGTCATGGGTGTCACCATAGTCGAACTGGCCCGGTATGGGTATTCCGTTCCTGTTCACCGGTACGCCGGCAAGATCAGCAGCTACGTGAACGTGGGTTTCAGTTAGTTCCCAGCCGTCGAACAGGGTGTAGGTCACGTACAGGTATTCCTCGTCGTTCGATATGGCGAGGCTTCCCACAAGGATGTTCTGCCCGGCCCAGATCGGGTATTCCATCGGATCGGATTTTGGGCCCGTGGTCAGTTCGAAATCGGCAGGATCCATGATGCCGGGTCCATCCTGGCAGCCGGACAAGAGCAACAGAACTGCGGAGATGATGAGCGGAGTGCCACGAATTGCCTTCATGTGTCAGCCCCCTCCCCTAAAGTGATGCTGTCATTCTGCTTGCCAACCCCTCGACAAGCAGGCGGAGCAGCGGAACTGACATATGCATGTTGACCCCGTACGTCAAGTATGGCTGATTAAGGCGATAATGCGAATAAATTCATGCATGCACTGACGACAGCATATCCACGCATGTGCGGGGCAGCCCCTTCTCAAGCAGAACAACGGGAGGAAGCCCGCGGGGACGGAACGGGTGATCAGGGAATGAGCGTTGTTCCTCCGTCGGCATCCAGGCGGTAGAAACTGCCATCCTCCCACAGGAGAGCCTGCAGGCCGCCAAGCTCCCCGGCAGGAACATCGATGGCGATCACCCTGCCATCATGAAGGACGGACAGGCTGTCATGTTCGGTGTGGCCAACCACTATGCGATCAACCTGGTGGAATTCGAGCAGCCGGTCGATCTCTTCACCGGTTGCTTCGGGGTAAACTCCCTCCATGGCGTAGTGGTAACCCCGGTACCAGAACGGCCCCAGGGCTCCGAAGAGCATTCCCAGCTCGTCGTTGAGAGCCACGCCCACCGTGGTCTGCCCAAGCCCCCGCAGGGCCAGTTCGTTGATTTCATCGATGTGGAGGAGGTTCGGAGCAACCGATTCCGGCGCCATGCCCGCATGCACGAAAAGGATGCCGTTGAGTCGGACAGCAACCGGCCTTGTCCTAAGCCAGCGCCCCAGTTCCATGTCGGGGCCGAAAAGGTCGCCGTAGTCAATTCCTGTGGGGCCGGCAATGCCGTCAAGGTATCGCTGGTTTACGTAGCGAAGGTCGCCGCGCAGCACCATCAGCTCATGGTTGCCGAGAACGAAGTGCACCGCACCTCCGGCGTTTCGGGCTTCACGCTCCAGCCGGTGGATGAGCCAGAGGCATTCAGTCACGGAGGGGCCGCGATCCATAACGTCACCGACTATCACGAGGTGGCCGCCTCCCCATGACCAGCAACCACTGTCGTCGACAACGCCCGCTGCATGCAGGATTCCGAGAAGATGTTCGTATTCTCCGTGCACGTCACTCACTGCAAGTATCCCCGGCACATCCTCGAACTCGCAGGAGACACGTTCTGGAGCGGCAGTCGGGATGATGAACGCCCCGCCTTCACGGAATGAACACTCGAGCATTGTCGTGTCGGCGGCGGAGCGGGTCTCCTGTTCCAGTCTTCCGTCGATAAAACTGAACACCACGATGGTTGAATCATTGCGCCAGTACACATGGGGTCCGTCGTCGAGGTTTATGAGAGGGCTGTCCGTGTCCTCCATGGATTTGAGGGGAACGCAGGGGCTGGCGGAAAGTGAAGCGAGAAGCAGAACAAGCGCCGGGATCATGAATTCTCCGTTCGCTGAACATTCGTGTGCCAAGTTTTTCAGGCAAATCCCTTAAAACGCGGAACCCGTTCAATGAGTTTTGTCAGGCTCCCTCAGTCACTCCAGACCTCTTCGGCACTCCCGCTTTGAAGGTCGTATTCAAGATACAGGGAGGCTGCCCCCTCGACATACGTACTGTTGAACTTGTCCAGCCATGTGATGATCAACGAGGAACCGGACAGCTGCATGTCTATCACACTTCCGGGATCGAAACGGACGGGCTCTGAAAGGATGCCGAGAGGTTTCCACGAAAAAACAGTCTCCCAGAGATAACTTCCTGACGAGAGCGTTCCGCTTATCACATCCAAAGTGCCCAGATCGTTCTGATTGTACATGATGAGGTAAACGACGTATTCTTCTCCATCAACAATTTCCCTGAAGAATGCCCTGTCGATGACATCAACGCCCGGTGGGTCTTCCGGGAACCGGCTGTAGGAAGCCATAACCGAAGTGACCATAACGAGAAGAATTAGAGTAGCAAAGCGCATCAGGGTCCTCCTGTGTCTCCATCGTTCGGCAATCCTTGCTTGATATCAATCGAGCAGTCAACAATGATGATTTACGCGGGCAGCGTGAAGTGGCGGAGAACCGGGACAGCAGATGCCAGAAAGGTACGCCTCGGCGGACGCTTTTAGAACTTTCGCATCAAGGCTGAAAGCGACTGGAAAGCATGGAGATAGCCTGTTCGGGATGCTGGTATTGTGAAATAACAGCATGGCGCAGGGCGGTAATAAAAGCACTAAAAATTGAACTCTTCCACTTCAGAACGCAACGGCTTGTTCCAGCGAAGATTTCCTCAGATTGAACAGCTTTCATGATGCCGTGAGAGGCAAGACCCATTGACAGTTTTTGCTCATCCCAACATTTATAACACCAACAGTATTTTACTTGATGTAAAAGGGGCTGGTTTCCATGAGATCAAACCACTTCCTTCAGTGCTTTTCACTTCTGGTAATCTCTTCAGTACTTCTCGCAGATACTCCCCTCATCAGGACTACAGTCTCGGACAGTTCCAGGGTGGTCTTTATCGCCCAAACTCCCCTCTTCTGGGAACGCGTGGAGCACGACAACCTTGAGTTCATCAGGTTCACCGGTTCGCCGGTAACCGACAGTATAGGCTACCCCGAACTTCCCATGATCACCTGTATGATTGCACTGCCTGACAGCGTGACGCCGGAACTCGATTTTGCCTGGGCCGGACTGCAGGAGTGGCATGTAGACCCGGTCTACCCGGCGTCGGCACAGGTGATATCGTATGAGTACACCCCGGCTGTTGTTGATTCATTCGTTCAGGATTCGACAGCATACGTCTCAGCTTCATTTTGGCCAGGTGAAATGGCACGGGTCATCGGCGAGATGCGGATCTGCGGTCAGCGGTTGTTGAAGGTCCAGCTGTTTCCGGCGAGGTACCGGGCTTCCGACAGTACACTTGTGACCGTTTCCTCGATCAGCGCATCACTTTCATTCGACAGCACGGAGGCGGTATGGAGCAGCATCGGCCTCGGTGCGTTCCAGGATCTTGTGGACGATTCTCCAATCGTGGGTTATCACAGAATTCCCAGGTCTGTGGCGCCGGTTCCGACATACTTCGGTCAGGTTGACCCGTACACAGGGCCGCTCAGAATGCCAGACTATGTGATAATCTGTGCTTCCGGTCTGTACGCCCAGTGTCAGGATGCCATTGACGATCTGGCAGAACACAGGGTTGAACTTAACGACTTCGATGTTGCCCTGGTGACAACGGATGACATCTTCGATGATTTCGGGCAGGGTCAATTGCTGCTCACCGATTACACGATCAGGGAGTTCACGGAACACATGTGGAACAACTGGACCCAGACTTCGGGGAAAAAGCCCGGCTATCTTCTTCTGATCGGTGACCACGAGGAATCTGATTACTCTGATGAGCCATGGTATCTGCCGACTCACGAATACCTGGCGCCTTTTGGTGCGGGCATGATCGGCAACGATGAATGGTACGTTTATTTCGCTGAACTCCAGTCCGTTGACAACGCCGTGCCGAGCATGTTCGTGGGAAGACTTTCCGTGAAAAACGGCGGTGAGCATGCCCCGGATACACTCAGCACACTGATCCAGAACATGATCGATCTGGAACAGCCCATTACCAGTCAGCCGATAACAGACTACAGGAGACGAATCCTCAGGCTTGCCGGAACCGGAGATCCAATCGAGGGTGTTTTTCACCAGAACTTCGGGATAGACAATGAACCTCTCGATCTCTGGGCTTCGGGCTTTGCCGACTGGACATCGTACGGCTATGTCTCACATTACTGTGGAGACGGGAGATGGTTTACCGACGAGGAGTCCGATCAGAGTCCCATGAAAAGCAGCGAGTGGGTTCAAAACTGCATCACTGAATTCGGGAGGGGAGCCGGAGTAGCTTTTTTCAGCAACCACGGCGAGCTTCACATGTTCAGCGCCGGGCTTGAATGGTGCGAGTGGCTCTATGAGTTCGGTGATGATACAAAGGGCTGCAGAGACAGTACTTTCAACAACTACCAGATTGAGCAGCACCTCACTGGCACTGCTCAGGGTTACTCGGCCCCATTTTCTCTTCTCCTGTGCTGCTCTGCGGGAACATTCAACCATACACTCTACGAACACGAGAATCGTGAAAGTCACACCTATTTCTGTTTCGATGATGAATCTGATACAATGCCCTTCAATTTCAGTTCGGACTGCCTGGCTGAGAGGATTCTTAAAAACACGGCTGTTCCGGTTGCAGGTGTATTCTGCGGATCCCGGCCATCCGACATGGATTGTTATGAATACTACGGGAAGGGGATTCTTGAAGCCATCTATGCAAGAGGGCACGGACGGCTGGGAGACGCGATTGCTTCCGCTCGGAACCAGCACATTGACTACTTTATAAGCCAATCTGGCTCAGGGCTTCCTGCACTCGGTCAATTCAATCTTCTCGGAGACCCTGCTCTCGATATCAGCGACAGGGTACGGTACCCCGATAAGTGTGACCTCTCTATCTATGGCGGTGAGATTGTTGTGTCACAGTACCCTGAAGAGACATCAACAGGTTTGGATCTTCCACTTCAATTCAGGGTAAGAAACAATGGCGCCCAGGATTCGGATGAGTGCGACATCCGGATAACGTTCAGAAACGGAGCAAACACCTTCACAGATTACATCGAGTGCGATCCAATAGACGCTGGCGGTTATCAGGATTTCCAGTACACATGGGATTGCTCCGCGTGGTTCCAGCCGCCAATTGATCTGACCGTCTCAATTACAGTTGACTATGAAGAAGTATGTGATGACTGTTGGTGGCACAACAACGATGCATCGGTAACCGTCGGCTTCAACGATACCTATCCCGTGTTTGGCGGCTGGATTCAGCTCGTGGATGAGGTTGTTTCCACAACACCTGTTCTGGCGAACATCGACAATGACCCTGATCTGGAGGTGATTGTTCTTGTGGGCAACACGCTCACCGCTTTCGAAGAGGACGGCGGAGAGATCTGGAGTGTCGCCCGCGAAGGCTTTTCCAGCTCAATTCAGATTCTTGCCTCAGACCTTGGCAATGACGGTGAAACCGAGTTCATCCTGGCCTCGGATGACGGCATCAAAGTGGTAAGTGCTGATGGAGATGTCCTCCAGACCATTCAGTTGGCGACCGGCGTATTCTGCGTTGGAGAGATGGAAAGCACACAGGGACTTGAACTCTGCGCGGCAGTGGGCAATACACTTTATCTCTACACATGGAATTCGCTTGTTCAAAGCTTCAGCGCCAATTCAACGAAGCAGTTGAGCCTTCCAAACGAACCGATAGAGTACTCTCTGGCCTGTGCGGATCTTGACAACAATTCCTACGCTGACGCGGTCTATTGCTGTGGTTATTCCATTGCCGCGCCTCCACCTGCTACAGGCTATAATGCCCTTGTTGTGTACGACTGGGAAACAGGAGGAACTCCTTTTGTACAATCAAGATCGGAACCCGGACTGCCTGTTACGCCGGCAGCGGGAAGACTGGGCGGTGAGTATCTCGTCGGGTATCCGTACAGAAAATACAGGTACAGATCCGAGAATCCGGCATTGATCGTTGAACCCGATGGTCTCATTGAGGAAGAGTGCGAAGTCGGGACTTGTGACGCCGACAACCTCAGGTACGGTGTTTTCGCGGACTGGAATCCAGGCATACAGGGAGCTGATACCTTCGTTCTTCCTTCAGAGATGGAAACTTTGGCATGGGATAAGTACGGTGAACCTTTCGGTAACTGGCCGACAGGAGAGTTTTCTGGTGCCAGTATTAGCTCTCCCATAAGTCCTGCGGCGCTTGGGAACATTGACAATGCTGGTTATGCCGATGTGCTTTTTTCAACACTCCTGGATGGAAAGTGTATCCTACTTGCGTATGAAAGCAGTTCGAACCCTCCCGTCAACTCCGACTTCCCAATAACCCTTCCGGACAATGTCACTTCCTTTGGTGGTTTCAGCATAGCAGACATCGACAGGGATGGTGTTGTCGAGATGGTCTTCGGCACCAGCGACGGATACCTTCACTGCTGGGAACTTGGTGCATGCACATCCGGCTATGCCCCCTGGCCTCAGTTCCAGCATGATGAGGGAAGAACGGGTGTACTGCAATGACGGTTCTCGGGCTTCTCTGTCTCTGGCTCTCCGGGGTTACCCCGAGTCCGGGCTGGAGCATGCCGGTTCTGGTGACTGAGGAGGCGAATACTGCAAGGCCTGAGCTGCACCTGCATTCTGATGATCTGGGCAGATTCCATCTTGTCTGGTCAGGCTACAAAGACCAAAGCAGGATTGGTTATAAGGCATTTCTGCTTGACGGAACCACCATCTACCCTGACACAATGATTTCTTTGGACTCACACAGCTCTCTTGTCTCAACAGCAGCGATGGGCGACAGCCTGTTTGTATTCTGGAGGGCTTACTCACAGGCATACTACTGCATCTGCAACTTGACAAACGGAAATATTGATACCCCAGCCACCTACCTGTTCACGACCTCCACTCTTTATCCCTACATCAGGGCATGCCCGGACAGTCTTGGCAGACTGCATGTGCTCTACAATGACGGAGATGATGTCAGGTATGCCGTGTGGACACCGGCGCCCGGATCGGGCTTCACCGTGGAACGGGACTGGAAGATAGACGGCGCGGACGCGGGTGGAGTTCTCCTCGTTGACGGGAACCGGGTTCATGTCGTGGTGCAGGATCCGGTGGATCACAATTATTCCTACCTTCAATACGATTTAAATGGGAATACGGTTGTACCAATCACTGACTTTACTCCAGACTACATTATTTGCAATCGGTTCCCTGAACTTGCCGTTGACGAGAACGGTAACCTCATGGTAGTTCATGAGACTTCAGTTGATACCTACGGTTATGTGTTGTGGAAGCTGGATAAGTATAGCGGATTCACCCTGATAAACCAGAAGGTCATTGTCACATCTGAACCACCGGAAATGTATGTCAGCCTCGAATTCGTCCTTAGCAACATACCCGGAACTGATTTGTTCTACCTTGTGTGGACAGACAATGGCCAGGACAATCAGATACTTTTTCTCCTGATGAACGGCAACGGAGATGTAATAGTTGACTGGGCGATTGCATACGACTATGCGGACGAGGACCCTGAAGGTCTGCCTTTCATTAGTGGAGAAGCCGATGCAGAAGGCAATCTCTACATCGCTTATGAACAGGCTGAGACCGAGCCGGTCTTGGGTAATTACCCCACCTTCGGCTGGTTCGACTACGATTACGTCAGCACAGCAGAGCAGCAGTTCGCTGCCGTTCCCGGCGATGGATTCAGTTTTTCATGCAACCCTGTGGCGGGCTCTGTAACCGTTCACACCGGTTCAGAGACGCAGACCCTTCGCGTATACGACATCACCGGGAGAGAGGTGTCGAGTATTCAGGTCTCTGACGGAACAGGCATCTGGCATGGTATGGACTTCTCGGGAGTCAGACTGCCCGTGGGCATCTACTCTGTTGTCGGGCAGTCAGGCTTTGTTCATCGGTTGACCCTGCTTGGCCGGTGATGGTGGTACGCCGAAGAGGATTCGAACCGTCATTCATCTGACTGAACTCAACGCCCTGTTACCATCCCGGAACATCGTGCCCGGCAGGGTATATCTATTTCAGTGAAGCATTTCAGTGCAGGATCCGATCACCCCGGCACGGGGGGTCATGGCGCTTTGTTTTCTGTATTGTTGGGGAAAGGTTTTCCCGGTTCATAATAAACGGAGGCAGCAATGTTCGTCACTGTGTGTTTGCTTGCAGTGCTTGAGCTTCAGTACCCTTCCACCTTCGATCTTCGGGACGTGGGCGGGCAAAGCTATGTAACCTCCGTAAAGAACCAGCAGGGCGGAACCTGCTGGACACACGGAACAATGGCATCCATCGAATCAAACATGCTTCTCACGGGGGAGTGGGAGAACCAGGGTGAGGCTGGTGAACCCAACCTTGCCGAGTACCACCTCGACTGGTGGAACGGTTTCAACAACTGGCACAACGCAGACATGTACCCTCCTTATGGAAGCGGGGGGCTCACTGTCCATCAGGGTGGCGACTACCTCGTGACAACTGCCTACCTTTCAAGGGGAAGCGGGACGGTCCGCGACATCGACGCGCAGTCCTTCAGCACGGCGCCGCCGCTCAACTCTCCGGATTACCATTACTACTACCCCGATGACGTGGAGTGGTTTGTCGCCGGCGACGACCTGGGTTCGCTCAACGGGATCAAGGCCGCCCTGATGGAGAACGGCGCCATTGCCACATGCTACTACGCAAGCTCATCCTACATGCAGGATTACATACACTACCAGCCGCCCTTCACCGACGAGCTCCCCAACCACTCCGTCGCGATCATCGGCTGGGACGACAACAAGGTTACCCAGGCACCCGAACCCGGCGCCTGGATCTGCAAGAACAGCTGGGGCGAGAGCTGGGGGTTCGAGGGTTACTTCTACATCAGCTATTGGGACAAGTGGTGCGGACGGGAACCCTTCATGGGCGCGGTGTCCTTCAACAACGCCGAGTTCATGGAGTACGAGCAGGTCTACTACCACGACTATCACGGCTGGCGGGACACTTTCACCGGGGCCGACCGGGTGATGAACGCATTCGAAGTCTCGGGCGACCACTACATCACTGCGTGTTCCTTTTTTACATCGGATGACTCGGTCACTTGCAGCGCAGCACTCTACGGCAGCTTCGCCGGAGGTTCCCCTTCCGTCCCTCTGGGGCTGCAGGAGGAGTTCTGCCAGGTCAGGGGTTTTCACACGATCCAGCTTGACGAACCCTTCCAGGTCGGTCCGGGGGACAGTGTCTACTTTGCCATGGAGTTTTCACAGGGGGGGTTCCCTTACGACAGGACCGCCGATGTGCCGGTTCTTCTGGGCTCATCCGCCCGTGTGATCGTTGAATCCACCGCCTCCGAGGGCGAGAGCTACTACTACGACGGCTCATGGCATGATTTCTATGGCTGCCCCGACAACCCGTACCCCGAGACAGGCAACTTCTGCCTCAAGCTGCTTGGTTTTAACGCAGGGCTCAGGGTCTCACCGGCGGGCGATGCTCTCTTCCAGGGGGAGGTCGGTGGCCCGTTCGCCCCCTCCTCGTGGGCGTGGACCCTTGAATACACTGGTGCCGGCTCGGCCCAGTACCAGGTGAGCGCCGATCCCGTTGAATGGCTCACCCTGCTCGGGCCGCTCTCGGGAACCATCTCGCCGGGGCAGACCGTGCAGATCACTGCAGCCCTTTCAAATGAGGCGTCATCGCTTCCGACGGGTGTCTACACCGCTGATGTTTCCTTCGTGAACGCCTCGGGCGGGATCGGGGGCGCAACGGGAAGGATCGTTTTGGTCGTCGGCCAGACCGGTGTGGTCTACGGCTGGAACATGGAGGACGACCCTGAGTGGGAGAACGATGGCGGCTGGGAATGGGGCATTCCACAGGGGTTCGGAGGCGCGCACGGCAATCACGACCCCGCCGCCGGTTTTACGGGGCAGTGCGTATACGGTTACAACCTTCTCGGTGACTATTCTCCCGGCATGGGGGAGGAGAACCTGACAACCGGTGCGATGGACTGCTCAGGCCTTTACGGAACTCAACTGCGCTTCCAGAGGTGGCTCGGCGTAGAGGGCAACCAGAGCGACAACGCCTGCATCCTCGTCTCAACCGACCTCCAGAACTGGGACACGGTCTGGGAGAACGGTCCCGGGGAAACCGCCGACAATGACTGGAACCAAATGGTTTTCGACATTTCGCCGTTCGCCGACGACCAGCCGCAGGTGTATCTCAGGTGGGTGATGGGCGCCAGTGACCCGGACTGGGAGTACTGCGGGTGGAACATCGACGATGTGGAGATTTGGGCGCTCGGGGCCGTTTCGGTGGAATCCGGCGAGCCTTCATCGGTGCTCGGGCTGTGCATTTCGGGGGTGAACCCTGCACTGGCATCCACAAGCTTCAGGTGTTCACTGCCCGCTGCAGGTCAGCTGATCCTTCAGGTCTACGACATTTCCGGCCGAATGATCAATACGGTCTTCAACGGGAATGCACCGGCGGGCGACGTTTCGATCCCGTTCAGCCTCACCGATTCCTCGGGGAACAGGCTTCCTGCCGGTGTTTACCCCGTTGTTGCCCACAGTGCCGGGCAGTCGGCAGTCACACGGCTGGTGGTTCTGGGCAACTGAGCGATGGCCCCCCGTGCTTTTTGTGCGGGGGGCATTCCCCTTTATTGAGGTCAATCCCGTGAACCCTTATCGAACAGCTCACGGAACAGAGCGGAGAGACCGCTGCCCCGCCAGGATCACCCGGGTTTGATCTCCCCGGCAAGAAGCTCGAGAAGACCTTTGAGATATGAAAGCTCGGCCTCAACCGCTGCGGCTCCGAAGCCGTCGTTCCGGCGGATCGCACTGATCACATCGTCGCGTGACATGGGGGTGCCGCTGACGGCCTGCACCGTGTAGTCGGGGCCGAGTTCCTGGCGCCTTATGACGAGGAGCCTGCGTTCCTCTTCGGAGAGGGTCGAGAGCGGCACGATTTTCTCCCGCCCGGAGAGCAGATCGTCGATGGTGATGAAGAGCCTGCGTGCGGGGTCGTAGCAGACCGGCTTCATCCTGTCCTCGCCCCTGATTTCTGGAAGGCTCATGCGGGTTCTCCTTTCGCTGAAGGGGCCTCCCGCGTGGGGGAGGCCCCGTTTGCGGTGTTTCAGTCCTCGAGTTCACCCGCTTCGACAAGGCGGTCTTCGTGAATGAAGTGGCGGATCGGGAAACAAATCTTCAGCCAGCGGTGGGGTTTGATCGTGGCGTCGCCGTCTCCGTGCAATCTAAGATGGTCACGGTCGTACGTCAGCCATGAGGCTGCGGCGGTGTTGGGAACCTGTGCAATGGCCGCATTGAAGGCCTGGATCGCCGCATTGTAGGCCTCGGAGGCCTTCGAGCCACTGGCCATGAACTGGTCGAACGTGCCGTCTGCCTGCATGAAGAGGACAAACTCGTTGACCGGGGTGGCCGAGTCGTCCCACACGAACGTGAAGTTCTCGTCGTATCCGCAGTAGGACCTTGCGCCCTTGGTCACAGTGTCGGGGCCAAGGTTCTTCGCGGTCCTGCAGCTGAGGAAATGGAGGGACTTCCCGCTCACCTCTGCGGAATCGTAGGAGCCCACCTTGAGGATGATGTCGGACCAGTGGCCGGTGTAACGGTCGTAATTGCCGTGCCCCACACCCCCGATGTAGGTGGTGAGGGAGCTTTTCGCCTTGTCGACAAAGTTGCTTCGGGTGTCGTCGCTGCCGGACAGGACAAGAACGACGAAGCCCTGGGAAGTGAAGCTGGGGTGGACGTTTGCAATGCGCCATGTTGCGATGGGGCCGGCAACGCTGTCAGTGGTGTTTTCGCAGAAGAGCGCCCTGTTTCTGAGCCTTAGGCGTATGCACCTCTGGATCGGTTTCCACCATTCCATTTCCTTGGATCGGCTTGATGGGGACCTTGGGCCAGGAGGGGATGGTCCGGCGGGTGATTGAGCCTGCCAGCTCGCTGCAGTAACCCATCTCGACCTTTGTTGCGAGTATGCCGAACTCGGTACGCTTGCGGATGTTTTCGATGATCTCGTCGCGTGTGTAGAGGCCCACCCCTATCACTCCCAGTGAAAAATCGGATTCGTGGGAGTAGCGCTCGATGGCGAGCTTCATTTGAAGGTCCTCGCTGAGGGAGAAGAGGGATCCCCTGCCCAGTGCGGGGGATTCCGCGACCTGCTGGACCGTTATGAACTTCCCCTCGGGGCTGATCATCAGCGGCTTCTTCAGCGAGCCGGCGCTGAACTCCATTTTTCCAATCAACATGATACATCCCTCCCTATTGTGTCCGGGTTCGGGCACCGCACCATGCGGCGACCCGGCCGCGGACGGTCACGGGGTATCCTGCCTGCGCTCCGGCACCCTCTGCCCGGGTTCATGATGATGCATTTACAGACCTGTTCTTCGCGTTGGAAGTGAATCTTTCGCATCAGATGTCGGTAAAGGTAAGTACGGCTCCGGAGCGCAGTTTTTCAAGGGCTGCCGTTGAGCAGCCCGGGCGCGCCGGTTCAGCCACTGGAAAGGCACGGACGCGATTGACCCGCAGCTGATTTGCCAAGCCCGGAATGCCCGTGGAGTGAAGTCGTTTCATGAAATCTATTGTCGTTATTGCGACTTGACAGTCCCATCATATCTTTGTAGCTAAAGCCGTTGTATCTGCGGGACGGGTGCGCACCGACGATGGAACAAGCGTTCCAGCCGCGAGATTTGATTGGCGTGCCTGCGGGGGTTCTGCTTTTATGCTGTCCGGAACAATCCGGGCGAATGCCGGGATATGAAGAATGATGCAGTTCGGGATGACAGGGGTGAACTGGATCAGGGTTGTGATAACCGACAGTTTGGAGGAGGGCATGAGGAACGCGTTTATTTTGGCGAGCATCGCATTGCTCTCGGCAACGGTTGCATACGCTGAAACCTACAGCGCTGAACCGGCAGCCGACACCTGGGTCTGGATCGACCAGGGTCCGAATGGAACGAGCCCGGAACTCAGAACCAACATCCATACCTCCTTTGATCAGGAGATAGTGATCAGGTTCGACCTGTCGTCGATTCCCTCCGGTTCCTTGATCAACTCGGCAGTTCTGAGAGTGTACAGGTACGACGGTGATCCCACCGGCTCACTCGATTGCGACCTGTACAGGGTTACCGAACCCTGGGTGGAGGCGGTGCTGGCCGACTCGGTCGCGCACGACGAATCAATGTCCTACGCCCAGACGGTGATCGAGGGAACGGGCTGGTACGAGTTTGACATCCAGCTTCTCGTGCAGGCCTGGGTCGACGCCGCCTATGAGAACTACGGCCTCGTCTTTTACGGCACTTCCTCGGATGGCGGGACCTACCAGTACTTCCGCTCCCGCGAGGCGGGTCAGGGGAACCACCCCCTTCTCGAAGTCGACTACACTCTTATGGACCTTGAAGACACAACATTTGCGGGGATCAAGGCGCTCTACAGGTAACACGGAACCTTTCCGACGCAGCCAGGCCATGAGGGGAACCTCATGGCCGAACTGTTTCCGCCGCGTGTCGGGCGGTTCCTCAGGTATTGCACCAAGGCATTCCTGAATGTATTCTGCAGACTGCCGAAAACGGGAGGTGCCGTCATCGCAGGGAGACGGCCGGTGAATTCGTGGTGGTCAGCGATACAATGTGTTGGAAGGGAGAGATATGCCTGAGCCCATCGACAAGAAGGCGCTGCTTGCGGCTGCTGAGCAGGTCGGGAAATTCTTCCCCATGAAGGGCGCCTGGAGGGGGATGCAGGTCTTCGCAGGCGTTCTGTGCTGCATCCTTGTGATCACGATCCCTCTTGGCGTCTGGATTATCATCAGCGCCAGGAAAGCAGGCGTCGGGATTACGGAAGAGGGGTTCGCATACAGATACCTTACCACCGTCGCAGGAAGGTGGGGGGATGTCGAGTCGGTCACACTGTCGTCCATGAGCGGCGCCGAGTTCGGCGGAGGTCTCGTCGGGCTTGCCGCGGCATCGGCTGTGAAAGCCAGGACGACCGGGCTGAAGGGCCCTCTCTATTTGAAGATGCGGGGCAAAAGGTTGCCTGTCATGGTGCCCGCCCAGATGATTGAGAACTCAGTCGAGATGGCTCTGGAGATGGAGAGGCTTTCCGGTGTGACTTTCCTTCCCGTGGAGATCAGACAGGAAGTCTGAAACCGGCTGCCGCCCGCAAGCCGGCCGTCAATAAGCGATCCAGGACAATACGGCTGTCGGCACGGCCACGGTCTGTCCTTCAGACCTTGTTGAAAGCCCTGATCAGGATGCCTGCATCACTCCATGCTCTTGTTGCACCGGCGGGAGCTCCGATTGTACGCCGCGGGTGCAGAGTGTATGCTACTGTCCTGGCACAGGAATTTCTGGAGGGCAATCCCTGATGACTCTGCAACCGGCCGGCATGCTGCTGCTGGGATCCACGATAGCCTCACTGCTGTTGTGCTTCCATGCGTGGAAAAGAAGACAGAACCCGGCGGCCTCTGCGCTGGCCCGCCTGCTTGCGGCTGTCACGCTGTGGTCGCTCTTCTACGGCCTTTCGCTCTCTTCCCCCGACCTTGCCGACAAAAAAGCCCTTCTCGTTCCGGCCTACCTTGGGGTCGCGGCTTCCCCCGTCCTCTGGCTCATGTTCGCAGCAAGGTATTCAGGATCGGTGCGAAGGCGCTCTCCACTTGCCGTCGCGCTGTTCTTCACCGTTCCTGCCATCTCCGTTATCATGCTGGCCACCAACGACATGCACCATCTCTTCTACTCGTCCGTATCGCTCGGAATGTCGGGAACGCAGAGCTTTCTGACGTACCGTCCCGGCTTTTTCTGGTGGCAGCACATCGTCTACTCCAACCTGATGGTCGCCATGGGGCTGGCGCTGCTGATCCGGATGTTTCTCTGGAATACGTCGCCCAGCAGGGCACGCGTTGCCTTCATCATAGCGGGCGCCCTTCTTCCTTACATCTCCCACCTGGCATTCATCCTCGGCTACAAGCCCTTCGGGTTTCTCGACCTTACCCCGGTCGCCTTCATGGGAACCGGGCTGGTCTTCTACATCGGCATAATGACCGTGAAGCTTTTCGACATAACGCCGTTCGCGATGGATGTGTTGTTCGAGAACCTGCCCGACGCCGTTTTCGTGCTCGACAGGCGGTCAAGGCTTCTCAGCAGCAACCCGGGGGCCAAAACGCTTCTCGCCTCGAGCGCATTCAGCGTTTCCGCAGAAGGCGTCATGTCCGTGCACACGGTTCCGGCTTCCGAATTCTTCACGGACGGCTCCGACAAGGGAGACATTGTTCTCGGAAACAACGTTTTCAGCGCTTCCAGGACGACATTGGTCACACCGGGAGGGAAGCACATCGGAACACTGGTGGTTCTGCATGACATTACTGAGCGCAGAAAGGCACAGGAAACAATCTCGCGGCATGTCGAGCTGCAAAAGCTCATCTCTGTTGCATCCTCCGAGTTCATAAGGGAGACGCCCGCCCTCACCGATGCGGTCATTCAGAGGGCGCTCAACTCCATCGGGTCGTTTGTCGGCGCCGACCGCGCCTACGTGTTTCTGTTCCGGAACAACTCCGCAAGGATGGAAAAGACGCATGAATGGTGCGCCGAATCAATCCAGCCCCTTGATCCGGGTTCGAGGGACATGCCGGAATGCCCACTGCCATGGTGGATTGAGCGGTTCGTCGAGGGGAGGATCATCAATGTCCCGTCGGTCTCCGAACTTCCGGAGCAGGCTGCCTGTGAGAAGGAGATCCTTCAGAGGCAGGGCGTCAAATCCCTCATGGTGATCCCCATGGTGCTGGAAGGAAGCCTTGTCGGGTTCCTCGGGTTCGATGCGATCAGGGCAGAGCGGGTCTGGACCGAGGTTGAAATGGATTCACTCAACCTGCTCGGTTCGATGATCATCCATGCCATAATGCGTGGCAGGGCAGAAGACGCTCTGCAACAGAGCGAGAGCCTCGCCCGCACGGTCATCGACAACTCCCGTACCGGCATATCCGTCCGGTCGCCGACCGGGCAGCTTCTGCTTTACAACAAGGCCTGGGAGAACCTCTGGGGAATGACGGAGGAACGGATCAGACATGACATGCGCCCGCGGGAGATGCTGGCTTTCGATGAACGGGACAGCTACTTCCACCGTTTTCACGAGGATGTGAGACGGGTGTTCACCAGGGGCGGGGATTTCTTCATCTCGGAGATGCAGACCAATTCAAGGCACCCCATCACCGGACAGCGCCGGATCATCAGCCAGCACTTCAACGGGATCACGAACAACGAAGGGGTTGTTGAAAGGGTTGTGATCCTCACCACCGACATAACGGACAGGGTGTTGGCCGAGGAGGAACGCGGGATTCTTCAGGAGCAGCTTTATCAGGCACAGAAGATGGATTCAGTCGGGAGACTTGCTGGAGGCGTTGCGCATGATTTCAACAACATGCTCGGAGCGATACTCGGCCATGCCGAGTTCGCCCTTGAACGCGTGGAGCGCGACCATCCCCTCGCATCCGATCTGGAGGAGATAAAAAAGGCGGCCGAACGGTCGGCCGATCTCACCCGGCAGCTCCTGGCGTTCGCCCGGAAACAGACCATCGCTCCCAAAGTGCTTGATCTGAACCAGACGGTGGACGGCATGCTTCGGATGCTTCGCCGTCTCATAGGCGAGAACATCGAACTGGTCTGGAACCCGGCCTCCGGCCTTGGTCCCGTACGGATGGACCCGTCCCAGATTGACCAGATCCTTACGAACCTTTGCGTGAACGCCCGGGATGCCGTTGGAGAATCCGGCAGGATAACGATAGAGACGGGAGCCGTGACATTCGACGAAGTTTTCTGCTCGGCGCATCCGGGCTCGATCCCGGGCGAGTACGCGCTGCTCTCGGTGGGAGACAACGGGTGCGGCATGGACACAGCCATGCTTTCGCATCTTTTCGAACCGTTCTTCACGACCAAGGAGCAGGGCAAGGGAACCGGGCTCGGGCTTGCAACGGTCTACGGGATCGTGAAGCAGAACAAGGGCTACATTGAAGTGCGCAGCGAACCCGGCAAGGGCAGCACGTTCAGGGTCTGTCTTCCCCGTCATGGAACGACGCCTCCCCCCCCTGCAAGGTCCCGCACCCTGACCACCGTTCACGGCCATGAAACCGTCCTTGTCGTTGAAGATGAGGGTGCGATACTCGACGTGACACGGATAATGCTCGAGCGGCTGGGATACAGCGTCCTTACAGCAGACAGCCCCGAGCAGGCCATTGCACTGGCCGGAAGATACGACGGACAGGTTCACATGCTCATCACCGACGTGGTCATGCCGGGCATGAACGGCGCCGTTCTTGCGGGGCGCCTATCGGAATTGTTTCCGGGCATCCGCTGCCTTTTCATGTCGGGCTATACCGCAGACGCCATAGCAAACGAGGGAGTTCTGAACGAGGGTGTCAACTTCATCCAGAAGCCCTTCTCCGGTACCGAGCTTGCCAGGATGGTCAGGGTGACACTGGATTCGGGGAACGAACCCTCTTGAAAAACGGCCCGTCCGGGCCGTACTTATGAATACGGAAGCAGGCATCTGAGCGCCCCTTGCTAAAGAATTGGGGTAAATGACTATGAAACCATTGGTATTGCGAAACGTTTCATGCGCCACATTCGGCCCATGATTTATCTGGATCACACGTGAAAAACTCGCGGTACAACTGGTCTGTTCGCCGAAACGGCGTTCACGTGATCTTCAACGGGTTCACCGGGGGCATGTTCGAACTCGACGGCGATCACGGGTACCTGGAAGCGCTGCTTCTCGAACCCGGGGGTGAATTCGACGCCTCCGCTATGCGACGGCGCAACCCTTGACGCCCTTGAATCAGCGGGATTTGTGATCCCCGACGGTTTCGATGAGAGGTACTACCTCGAAACACTCATGAAGTCGGCGAGGTTCGCAGGAGAGATGCGGATGACCAGCGGTCATCACACGCAGATGCAATTTCAGCTGTTCCTACTGCATACAGAGCGAGGGCGAGAAGAACGACGCAGTCCTCAGCGACGAAGTCATCAACGGCATTGTTGAATTGATTGATGCTGCAAGGCCCGCGGGCATTCACACCACACTTTACGGCGGAGAGCCTCTGCTTTACCCCGGGGTTTGCCTTGCGGTGCTGGCGGCGGTGAGAAATGCTGACCGGAAAGCGAATGCGATGCTTGTCACGAACGGCTATCTGCTCGACGAGCCGCTTTCGGTCTCGCTTCACGAAGCAGGCGTGACGGCAGCACAGATCACGCTTGACGGGCCGGCGCATGTGCACGACACAAGGCGAACCACAAAAGACGGCAGGGGAACCTTCGAAAGGGTCGTCCAAAACATCAAAACGGCAGCCCGTCACATGAAGGTTCTGGTAAGGGTTAACATCGATGGGGGATACGAGTTCGACTATGAAGAATTCAGGCGTGGGATCGCGACCGATGAGAACATACACGTGTACCGCGCCCCCACAACCTATGAACATCGGAAAAGCTTTTCCGAAGGGATCAGCAACCTCATGAAAATGGAAAAGGAGGTCTGCACGGCCGAGTTGTACACCGACAGGCTCAATGCGAGGTTTCCCGGCTGTGCGGCAACAACGCTCATGAGTTGTGTGATTCTGCCGGAAGGAAGGCTTGCAAGGTGCTGGAACCAGGTGCAGGACACATCCGATACCCATGAGCTTTCACTTCGCGGCCTTATTTCATCCTACAGGGTCTGGGAAAGTTGGAACCCCTTCAGCGAGGCAGGCTGCAGAGACTGCAGAATGCTGCCCGCATGTGGCGGAGGTTGTCCCGATGCCCTGCTCAAGCGCGGAGTCCCCAAATGCAGATTCACAAAAGAAGGGTTCGAGAGCTTCATCTTCGAAAACTATCGGGCTCGCAGGCAACCCTTGAAACATGGAAAGGAGGCGAAAAATGCTTCTTGTCAATCCCCCGGCCATGCCGGACCTCGGAGGAATGCTCGATAACGAGCAGTGCGATGAGCAGTGCAAACACTTCTACATGCAGTGCGTTTGCCAGACCCTTGATATGTGGCCCTTCTGATCGAAACCAGGCGCTGCGCCGGTGGACATCGTCGTCTCGATGATGTCCGCCGGTCAATTGAAGATACGGTGATGAAACAATGCTCAAACCAATTCTTTTCATTGCGCTGCTTTTCGCCTGCAGTTGCGGTAAAGCGCGCGTCCCGGAAGAACAGCTTTCCACGGTGGAGCTCTTCTCAAGAATCGATGTCGAGAGAGATGGCCTGGCTGGCATCGCAAGCCTGTGCTACCTTGAGAACGGTGATCTGGCAGTGCTTGATCAGATATCCGGGGCTGTTCACATTTACAGGGATGGTGTGCATTTCATGCAGATATCGTCAATCGGCGAGGGTCCCCTTGAATGCACGGCGCCAACAGAACTGGCAGGAAGGCCCGGCGGGGGCTTCATTCTGAATTGCCCCGCCGACAGGAAAATGCTCTTCTATAACGCCGGGTATGAATGCAGCAGCGAGGTGCTTTTCAACGGGTGCGCGCTGCGTCCCGGCACGCCTGTCCGCCTGATCGCCATTTCTGACAGCTGCCTCATAGGGCTCGACTACATCTTCGACGAGGATGAGGGGTGTGGAACAAGGCTCTGCAGCTGGGATGTATCGGATCCATCAAACCCGGCAAGGCAAACGATCTTTCACACAAGACTGGCGAGACAGCTTTCATCCCATTGTCTACATCAAGGAGACAGCGATAGCATTCTCGGTCCTTCCCGACGGGGAAGCCCTGTTCATCTCCGAGATAAGCCCCGAGTCTTACGAGGTCAACCAGGTAACACTCCAGAACCAGCATCTGGCGACAATTTCAGGGGATGCCACACCGGTCGGGAAAACGCAGGAAGAGATGGAATCCGAAACACTAAGGCTGAGGAACGCCTGGATCCGCGGGACCGGAAGTGAGGCCGGGTTCGAGTTCGAGGCTGACCCCCTTCACAACATCGTCCAGTCCCTTTACTGCAGCAGCAACGGAGACCTTTGGGTACGCAGGGGCCCGGTTCGGCGCATGTGTTTCGACATCTACGGACCGGCGAACGAACCGTCCCGTGAACTGGAGATAGTTGTCGGGAATGAACAGGAGATGGATGGATGGCTCGTTGCGCTGGGCCACGGGTCGATTGCGGTCGCCCCGTTCAATCCCGAAGAGGAAAATGTGATCTACTACGGTGAGACAGACGGCGTGAGCCCACAGGGCGGGGGTGGGGAGATCTGACCGCCACAGTTTCGTTCCAAACAAAAACCCCCGGCGGTTGCCCGCCGGGGGTTTGATGCGAAAGCTCTACTCCACCGTAATGGGGATGCTGGCAAATGTACCCGCAACCCTGTCGGAGGCGTACCAGATCTCGTATTCGCCCGGTGTCGCGGGGGCGTCGAGCGAGAGGGGGCTGCCCGAGGAGGTGTAGGCGTAGCTTGTATAGGTTCCTTCGGGAGAGCCGGCCGGCACTATCGTGAGGTAGTCTTCAGCGCCGTTGGGTCCGGTCCATGTGACCTCGAATGCCGAGCCTGCAGGCACCGATTCGGGAGCGGTGAGCGTTATCTCAGCCGGGATAACGGTCACATGGGTGGTGGCAAGCGTGGGATTCGGTGTGACCTGCTCGGATGAATACCTGACCTCGTACTCGCCCGGTTCGGCCGGAGCGGTGATGGTGCAGGGGTTGCCGTTAACCGTGTAGTCGTAGTCGAGCCATTCGCCCTCGGGGGTGCCCACCGGGACGATCGTGATGTAATCGCCGGGGTTGTCGGCTCCGAGCCAGGCGACCTGGAAGTCAGATCCGGCAGTGATCTCGGCGGGGGCCATCACTGCGTAATCGGTTGAAATGACTGTGATTGTCTTGCTGAAAAGGGTGGGGTTGGGGTAGACCTGCTCGGTCGAATAACGGACCTCGTACACACCCGGCTCAAGAGGAGCCTGAATCTGAACGGGGCTGCCGTCTGCGGTGTAGGAATAGCTAAGCCACTCGCCTTCGGCGGCGCCCTCGGGAACAATGGTGATGTAATCGCTGGCGTTGTCGGGGCCGGTCCATGCGACTTCGAACCAGGAACCCGCAATGACTTCCTCGGGGAATTCGAAGGTGTAGGTGTTCGCATTGATGGTGAGAGCCTTCGTGGCGACGGCTTCACCCTCTGCGTTCATGTAGACGATCTCGAAGGCGCCGTCTTCAAGCGGGAGGGTTACGCTTGCGGAATTGGCGACCGCCTCGACCTCGGTACCCTCGGTTGCACCGATGGCGCGGACGACTATCTTGTCGCCTTCCGCCACGGTTCCGGTCCAGGAGATGGAGATTTCCGAACCGGCATTGGCTGATTCGGGAGCGGTGATCTCAACCGCCGGTTTGCCGCATCCCCCGAATGCAAGGAACACAAGCAAGGCTGTTATCAAGACCAGATTTCTTCTCATGATGGCCCCTTTTCCCCTTCCATTTTGCCCCGGGCTGTGAAATCGCTGTTCCGGGTTGTACAACCTAAAATAACAGGAACTTCGAGAGCAAGCAAAGCGCCCGCTTTACTGCAGCCCCGTCTTCCGATGGTTGGTTCGAACCGACGGCTGCGGAGAGCGGGATTTCGGAGTGCGATGCCTTTCGCGGCAGGGAAGCCGGGAACAATTCACGGTGCCTCAGGGAGGTGAACCGCGAAACGGCACTCCGGATCTCCCTTCAACAGCGAAGCGAGTACCTCGACCCTGACTGGAAGCCCCGTGGCTCCCTCCCATTGCTGCCGGTACCAGCCTGCTCCGCAGTAGCAGAAGCAAGCCGGCATTCCTTCGTCGAGCTTCTTCCGGATTATCGGGCAGAAGCATGCTGCAGCGGCCTTTTCACGTGGGGTGCCTGCAGCCTCGTATGCCTTCCTGTCACGCGGGCCCTTGGCGGTGAAGATGGT
Organism: Candidatus Fermentibacterota bacterium; assembly: GCA_963845085.1. GTDB lineage: Bacteria > Fermentibacterota > Fermentibacteria > Fermentibacterales > JCC-6 > UBA6080. Next base: position 235,554 of record CAWJQI010000005.1, on the reverse strand, counting down.
TGAGCCGTCGCGGGAGGCAGCCTCGCCCCACCCGGGATCGGATTTCATGAAGGCAATCACCCTGTCCACGGCCTCGAGCAGCGGCAGACCTTCATCCCCGGCTTTCAGGAACACCGCCCTGAGCTTGTCAACCTGTTCCTGCGGAAACACGTGTGCGCAGCTTGAAACGCAGTCATACTTTTCAAATTCATCCCCAACCCTGTCCAGCCGTTCCATCGCGCCCTTCACCAGCTCGAACCGCGTGCCAAGTTCCGTTCCCTCCGCGAGCTCGCTGCAGCCTCCGAACACATGTTCCGCCGCGGGGTCGCCCAGAACCCGAGAAAGGCTCTTCCGCAAAAGCTTCTCCCACTTGTGGATTACGAGTCGGGCCTCCACGGTGCAGTTGTCGAAATCGTTCATGTCGTGCAGAACCTCGACCCCGTACTCATCGGAGACTATGCCCCGCTCGTCCGCCCAGCCGTAGAGTTCCCCGTAGGCATCTCCCAGCCCGGAAAGGGGACCCGAATGGGTCACGGCCAGGCACTCCGCCCGGGGAAGAGTGAAGGTATGGATGTCGTCGGCCCTGAACGGTTCGCTGACGGGAAGGCCGAGTTCAACAAGTGTTCCGCTGCTCTCGCTGCTGATGTAGTGAAGCACGAGCACCGGCGGGCCCGTTATGATCGCACCCGGCACACAAGCATTGAGACGCCCGAGAGCGGGAGTGAGTTCCGCCCGCCGGTGAAGAACGAATCGAATTCCCGCGAGAAGGGTATTCTCCTGCCGTACGAACACAACCCGTGCCATCGCCCCCCCTTTTTCAGTGACCGCCGTATAATAACTTCGATGAGTCGCAATGGCTGATCCGGAGGTGGTGTCATGATCCCCGTGAAGGTTGTCGTTAACGACCTGATGCAGCAGGGCTACACCTATTTCCTCACGGTTCCGGCGGGAACGGAGTTTCACCGGGATTTCTTGCCTGAACTCACCCCGAAGCAGATGCTTCATCTCGGTGTTTTCGGGGGCAGGTACATGACGGACTGCAGGGGCGAGTTTCCTCCGGACTGGTTCGAGGGGGCGAAGCTTTGCCACACGCGGCACGACCCCGCCCTGAACTTCTTCGGCGTCAACGCATCCCAGCCACTTTTCGTCTGGGAGGCCAAGGGATGGATAAATCCCGACGATCCGAGAGGCTGGTTTCAGTGGTACTGCAGGTATTTCATGGGGCGGAGGGGAGCCGACGACGAGCGCCAGATACGGCGGTGGAAAGCCATGACAAGACACATTGCGCAACTCAGGAAGAACTGCCGGACCGGCGATCAGAGCTGCAGGCCGAGACAGAGGCAGGCTCTCATGAACTGGGCTTACGACAGCCGTCTGATCTAGGAGGTCACACAAATGAGCGCCGTTGCCTCAGTACTTCTTGCCGCCTTCACATGTTATTACACCGGTGTTTTCGTCGAGGATGCGGTGCTGTGGGAGAGGGTGGACGTACTGAACAGCCGCCTGTCCGGCACTGCGGAACTGGAGTCCGAAAGCCTTGAGGAACTGTTCGGTGAAGCCCTGGAGATCGCGCTCTCCCCGGCGTTTGAGAGCCAGTTCGAGGACCTGCGGACCGATGCATTCGTGATCGGGAGCGATGAAACCCGGCTGCTTTACAGAGACAGGGCAGCCCCTGCCATCACCGTACTTTTGATGGGGGAATCCGACAATGCCGGCGTGAACGTCGCACATTTCCGTACAAGGAGCGAGCCGGGTTCGGAAGCCTTCCTGTTCTTTTCCATCGCGTCGGACGGCTTCTATGTTGACGGGGAGCAGGGACGTATCGGCACTGCCGGGCTTCCGGTCTGGATGGAACGGTTCGAATCCAGCGCCCAGGCGCTTGTGAACCCTGAAGCGGCAGCGGAATGGCTTTGCGTCTGGGAGGCGCAGAGCGAATACTTCGACGGCCTCTTTCATACGATTGCCCGTGAGACGGTGGAAGGGTTGGGCGGTGAACTGGCTCCATGACCGGAAAGCCTTCAGGGACCGGTGAAACCCCGGGGTCCGTTCTGATCCGGGCTTACGCCGGGCTGAACGATTTTCTTCCCGCTGCTCTTCGACACAGGGAATTCCCGTACCCGATGACCGGGGGAAACAACCTGAAGCATCTCGTGGAATCCGCCGGCATACCACACACCGAGATAGATCTGATCATCCGTAACGGAAGTTCCGCCGGTTTCGAAACGCACGTCGCCCCCGGCGACAGGATAAGCATATATCCGGCTTTCGCGGCGCTCGAGTTGCCACGGGAATTCCGCCTGCGCCCCGAGCCGCCGGACAGGACAAGTTTTGTTCTCGACGTTCACCTCGGAAAACTCGCGGTTATCCTCAGGCTGCTTGGTTTCGACGCACTCTTTCCCGGGGATGTCGACGACGGTGTGCTCGCCGGTATTTCCGCATCGGAGGGCAGGATCCTTCTCACCTGTGACAGAATGCTTCTGAAGAGGGGGATCGTGGTCCACGGCTGTTGCATCCGCAGCAGAAATCCTGTGGAACAGGCCCGCGAAGTTCTTGACAGATTTGACATAAGAAGCCGTGTAAGGCCCTTCGGCCGCTGTGCGTCATGTTCCGGACTGCTTGAACAGGTTTCCAGGGAGAGCGTTCTTGAAAGGCTTCAACCATTGACGAGATTGTATTATCATGAGTTTCGACAATGCTCCGGCTGCGGGGCCGTCTACTGGAAGGGAAGCCACTATCCAGCCCTTTCGGACCTTCTTTGCAGTCTGGGGGTACAGCTTTGTTAGGAGTTCCGTTTTCGAACAGGGCGGATACTGGAAGGTTGCTTCCATGAAGCGTGGGAACGTGCGAATGAACCTCAGGGTGCCGGTGCTTGCAGCCGCGCTTGCAGGTGCGGTATTCATGGCGATCGTACTGCTCTGCCGCGACATCTCGCGTTCCGCTGCCCTTTCGTTCATCACCGAAGCCTCGGGCATCGACCTGCCCCAGGGTTGTTCAGAAATAGATGTATTCGACGGCGGCGAGTTCTACACCTCGGCACACATTCGGCTGCCCGACCGATCGGTGGACGAGTTCACGGAGGTGAACGGGTTCAGTGATACTACCGTGGCCGTTGAACCGTGGATCGAGTTTCTAAGACCGGAAAACAACGAGATACCGGGAAATGCAAGCCTTCTGTACCGGAGCGGCAGGGGGGAGACGAACGCGTGGCTCTGCGCGCTGGACCGGAACTCCGGTCGTCTGTGGATGGTGGTGTTCTACCCCGACCCGGCAGGAACGCCCCCATGAGTGGGGGGATTCCCGCCGGGGGTTTTTTGAAAATGGAAATGATGCATATTGCAGTGTTCCCTGCGGATTTTTTTCATGCTTTTCGCTACGCCAAGCACTGGAGGACGCAATGAGCGAAACCTTGGATCGCCTGTTGGAAGCCTTTGCCGGGGAATCCCAGGCGAACAGAAAATACCTTGCCTTTGCCGAGAAGGCTGACAAGGAAGGATTTCCCCAGGTGGCAAGGCTTTTCCGGGCCGCCGCCGAAGCGGAAACCGTTCACGCCCACGCCCATCTCAGGGCCATGGGGGGCGTTCATGGAACACGTGAGAACCTGGAAGAGGCCATTGCCGGAGAGACCCACGAGTTCAAGCACATGTACCCTGAGATGATCGAAACCGCCCGTGCCGAGGGTGACAAACAGGCGCTTCGCTCCTTCGAGTTCGCCAACGCGGTGGAGAAGATCCATGCCAACCTCTACAAGGGTCTTCTTGAAACCATGGACGAACCCGGGGCGGACCTGTACTCATACTTCGTGTGCCCCGTCTGCGGCCATACCGCGGGCAAGGAAGCCCCGGAAGTCTGCCCTGTGTGCGGGACGAAGGGAAGCCTCTACCGCAGGGTCGACTGAAGCCGGACCTGCTCAGCACCGGAGCAGAGCCTTCCCTGAAATGTGTTTCTGTGCTCCAGTTCCGTTCTGACAGCCTGCAGGACCGCCATTTTATTGATGCTCCAGTAGGGCGCCACGGTCAGGTGGGCCGGGGCCTCGCCTGTCAGGCGCAGGATGACGGTTTCAGGGTTGAGCCTTTCAAGGAAATCCACGGCAAGCGAAGCGTAATCCTCCCGCGACGGAAGGGTGAAGCCTTCCTCCCGGTACTGCCTTTCGAGCGGTGTGTTCCGCACAACGTGCAGGTTCTGAACCTTTACACCCGATGTTCCCGATTCGTTGACCAGCCCGGCCGTGGCCATTGCCTCATCGTGTGTTTCCCCGGGGTACCCGAGTATCACATGCGCTCCCGAGCGGATGCCGCGGCCATGAAGAGCCCGGAACGCCTGCAGTGACCTCCCGGCGTCGTGGCCCCTGTTCATTCTTTCGAGAGTAGCGTTGCTTCCGCTCTGAACGCCTATCTCGACCCACAGGAAGTGCTTTTCGGCGAGGCTCTCAAGCAGGTCAAGCATCGGTTCGGGAAGGCTGTCCGGCCTTGTGCAGAGGCAGAGACCGACAACGCCCGGGAAGGCAAGCGCCTCCCGGTACATGGACTCGAGGCGCCCCGTCTCGCCGTAGGTTGTGGTGCAGTCCTGAAAATAGGCCAGAAAGGCTCCCGATCCATGCCGCTTCCGGATATAGGCGGTTCCCGTCTCGAGCTGTTCATGAATGCTCCTGCCGGGAATCCGGCCGAGCGGCAGGGAACTCTCCGGGTTGCAGTAGCTGCACCCGCCGGTGCCGAGTGTTCCGTCGCGGTTGGGGCAGGTGAACCCGCCAACCAGGCCGACCTTGAACACCTTCGTACCGAATGTCTCCCTCAGAAAGCCGTTCAGGCTTCTGTACCGCTCCTCCATCCCCGCAATATAGGGGACGGACTAAGAAAGAATAGATTGTTGATGTAAATTGAAGCAATGCAATAAAATATGAGATACTTGCCCGCGTTCCTTCATTTACGGTAACGATGCCGGAGACTCCTGGTGAAGGTATTATTGGATCATGGAACGACCTGCCGATGTATTCTTCGATCATTTCGGGCTTAGCCCCGCATCCGGGGCAGCGAAACTCCATGACATCGCTGCCGCATTCAGCCGTATCCCCTGGGAGAACCTCACCAAGTTCCTTCTGAAGGTTCGCGGCGAGGAGAGACTGAGACTGCCGGGAGAGGTATTCAGGGGTTTTGCCGAAGACGGCACGGGCGGCACCTGTTACTCGCTCACCGAAGCGCTGGCTTCCGTACTCGCCGACTGCGGCTGGAAGGTACGCCCTCTGACGGGACACATGAGGCATGGAAGGAACATCCACTGCGCGCTCCTTGCCGAAAGTGGCGACGGCGTGTTCCTGCTTGATCCGGGCTTTGTCGTTCCCCTGCCTGTTCAACTGAAAGCGGAGGGCGGCACCCTTGAGCTTCACGGGAGGAAACTTTACTGGACACGCAGCGGTGATGGATGGGACCTTCACAGTGAGGAGGACGACGGCGGCAGACTGTGGAGATATCACCTTGAGGGAAGGATTCTTTCCAGAGAGGAGTTTCTTGGGTATTGGAGGAATTCCTTCAACGCCCCGGGGCTGAACAGCCTGCACATAAACATCTCTCTGCCGGATTGCCGGCTCAGCGCACATAACGGCAACCTCAGGATCGCGGGACGGAATGCGAAGATGAACAGGAAGCTCTCATCGGACTACGGGACAGGCGTGGAGGAGGCATTCGGTCTGAATCCAGCCATAGCCGTGGAGGCGTGGCGGGAACTCGCCAGGCTGAGGGGGGAGAGGAGGGATCATGTCGGGTCCTGAGAAGGTCCTTCCCGTGCTTCCGGTGGTAAGTGTCCTCACAGGTTCGCCGGAATCCCTCAGGGATGTAGAACCCGATCTTTGCCGCCGATTCGGGGACATTGCGCTGCGCAGCGAACCGTTTGCCTTTGACATGAGCGATTACTACGGGCCGGAGATGGGTGGGGGGCTCGCAAGGGTGTGGCTTTGCTTTGAAATTCTCCGGGATGCCTCTGAACTGCCTGACTGGAAGAATTTCTGTTACGTTCTGGAGAATTCCCGATCCCGCGGGGCGGGGAGAACGGTGAACCTCGATCCGGGTTACCTTGACCACGGCAAACTCGTGCTTGCAAGCTTCAAACAGGCGCCCGACAAGATCTACATGGGTGCTGGTGTGTGGGCCCACACGTGCCTCAGGTACCGTTTCGGAGATTTCTGCGGCCCCGATCACAGCTTTCCCGACTTCATTGACGGCAGGTTCAACATGTTCTTCAAACAGGCGAAAAGCTTGTATCGCAGGTTGTTGAAGGAAGCAGCCAAGGCCTCGGATTGAGGTCGGGCTTTACATTGCGGCTTCCCCGACCGAAAAGGATGATTTGATCCAACTTGCACTTGCCCTTTGCGCCATGGGTGATCCGGTTCTCGGAGTCTGGGTTGCGAAGGGATACCCGGGTGACTGGGAAACAACCGCATCAAGCCTTCTGGAGGCGGGAGTCGACCACGTCCTTCCATGTCTTCTCTACGGCATCACCCCTGCATACCGTTCGGAGCTGGTGCCCGACTCACCCGTTTTTCCCGCGGACACCGCCTGGGTCGACAACCTTCTCACGGAATGCACGGAGCGCGGACTGGAGGTTCATGCATGGGTCGTGCTCTGGAAGGCCTCAAACGCAGACAGCGCGCTGCTCGAACGCCTTGCCGGGGAAGGAAGGCTTCAGGTGAGCATCGATGGCGATACATTGCCATGGCTGTGTCCCACTGATCCACGGAACCTTGATCTCGAGGCCTCACTCATCGGAGAAATGATGGACCGTTTTCCTCTTGATGGTGTGCAGCTCGACTATGTGAGGTTCCCCAACAGCAACACCTGTTACTGTGAGGGCTGCCGGGAGCGATTCACCGAACAGACCGGACTTGCCGTGGCAACCTGGCCGGAAGACGTCTCACCCGCCGGCCCCCTCCGTGACCAATACCTCGTTTGGAGGGCTGAACGCATTACACATGCCGTGACTGTCTTCTCCAGTCTCGTACGGTCACGTCTCCCTGTCGTGTCGGCAGCCGTTCTGCCGGACCGTTCCGATGCTCTGGCCTGCGGTCAGGACTGGGTGCAATGGTGCGGAACCGGACTGCTGGACAGGCTTTACCCTATGAACTACTTCGCCACGACCGCTGAACTGGAAGCAGCGCTGTCCGAACAGATGCAGCTGCTGCCTCCGGGCTTTTTCACGGTCTGCGGACTTGGATCGAGCATCGGCGCGCTGGATGTGTCAGCCGATGAGGCGGCATCACAGGTCGAGGTCGCTCTGAGTACCGGGGTTCAGGGTACATGCCATTTTCATCTCAACGCGACATTGATGAGAATGCTCCCCGCCCTTTCACCCGGAGGGGCTGCACCCACAGTTCGGTAAAGCCCTGCGAGGGGAGTGCACGGCCTGTTCAGGCTGGAATTGATGTGAGCTGCACCACCAGGATCACTATCACGGCAATGCCGCAGAGGCCGACAAATATCCTGCCGACCGGCATGACAAGATTGTCGGGCAGAAAGGAGAAGATTCCGGGAACCTTGAAGATCCCCTCAAGGAAATGGGGGGGACGTACGAAGGCGAAGACGATCGAGAGAACGGAATAAACCCCCATCATGATGAGAAACGGCAGAATTCCCATGACATGCTGCATCCTGATCCTCCAACGGTTGTGCTGTTCGGTGGCGTGATGGCCGCAATACTGTGCAAAGTGGGCAATTGCGTCAATGTACCGCCAGCGGCTCACTGCATCCCTGTTCCCGTGGCGCTGCGATCAGGGGGCTGTACATCATGAGTGCATGGTTTTCCGTTATGAACTCTTCGCCAAGCTTTTCACCGGTCAGTGGATCGAGCACCTGCCGGTAGAGTCTGTTGTGGCGTGTATAACCGCCCCAGCTTTCCTGCGTGAACCTGTGATCCGCCTCAATGACCCTGTAGACCACCGCTGGCTTTTGATCGCTCACCCAGCTTCCGCAAAGGTGCGTTTTTGTCACCTCAAGCTGCAGCTGGAAGGTTGAGCACGTTCCATTCCTCATCCTCAGATCTATGGCGGGATATGCGCAGGTGGCGCCGCTTCCAAAAGGCTGTTCCCTGTCCGCGTCGGGAAAGACGTCGTACCCGTGCCGCCAGCGCTCGAGGACGGTCATCGGGGTGTGCAGGGTCATCCAGTAGATCAGGTTGGACAGCTGGCAGAGTCCCCCGCCGGTTCCCGGAATGACCCTGCCGCGGCACAGGACCATGCCCGGCAGAAACCCCCTTCCAGCGGTTGGTTTTCCGACCTGCCGCCAGAATGAGAATACCTGGCCTGATCTGACAACGAGCCCGTCAAGTTGTTCGACCGCAATCCTGAGGTTAGTTATCTTATTGTATTGCAACCACATGTCAACTGAGCGCAAATCTCTCAGAAGCGGGGTGCGATGCGAAAAAACGGTATGGGGCAGGTGATGGGCGGGTCGTTCAGAGGCGAAATCGGTTCCGGAGAGGTACCAGTATCCGGTCCTCCTCAGAATGTGATACACCTTTCCAAGAAGCAGCCTTAGGTTTGAGGCTCCCTTCGACCCGCCCATCCCGCAGCACTACGGCAACAGTGTGAAGCGGAGGGTGCTTGCGCCCCAGGGTCCGGAGGCAACGAGGAAGTAGACCCCGCTCGATGCGTTCGACGCGTTCCATGCCAGATCATGGGTTCCCGCGCTGAAGGCAGCCCCCGCAACGGTGTCGACGAGGTGCCCTGAGATGTCGTAGACCCTGATCGTGACCTGTGATTCCTGGCTCAGAGTCATTCTCAGCTGAACCGGCGTTGCAGCGGGATTCGATCCCGGCGCAAGTGAGATCATGGGAAGACCCCCGGCAGCACCCTCATCTGCAGAAAGCTGACCGTCGCCGATGTCCAGAATGATCCCCTCGATGATGTTCATTTCATACGGCATTTCAGTGAGGGGGAACTGGTACCAGCCGTTGTAGGGGCCGTTCCAGCCGAAGTTGATGTGGTAGAATTCGTCGGTATTGTAACCGTCGAGAACGACGTTGTGGCCGTAGGTCGGCCCTGCATCCACAATGGCGAGGTGAGCCGGCATCGCATCCATCATGTTCTGTGAGAGTTTTTCATAGAGGCTGTCGGAGGATGCGTACATCAGGAGACACTCGTCGAAGTCGAACCTGAGGTATGCTTCGTAGGCCTGATCCACACCGAAGGTGCCGGAGACAGATGCCGTGTAGACCTGCCTGCATGCAGCACCGCACGCGTAGACGAGAGCTGCCTTGTCCGAGTCTGCGAGCGGTGTCTGAGCAGCGTAGTGGGAGTCGATGATGTCCATGTAGCCGTTCAGTTCGGTCCAGGACGGGAAATCATGGGCAACGAAGTCGTCGTCGATCCAGTAGTACTCGTGGTAGTTGTGGTAATAGTCATCGTCATCGTCGAACCTTGTGCCGTTCGTGGTCTCGCCGAGGTTCACGATCATGCCCATGGCGACGGCCGGGCAGCCCGCCACGCTTCTGGCGCCCGCGATCAGGTCCATCGGGCAGTACTGGTTGAAGGGCGCGCCCTGGTGCCAGTTCTCCATGAGCCATCCGCCTGTCGGGGTGCTGCCCTCGGGTGGCCATTGCTCAAACAGCGCAGGAGAGGAGACACCCAACCTGCCGGACAGGTACTCATCCCACATTGCCCGGTGAAGGCGGATCAGCCCCTCGGGTGCCTGGTCAATCACCGACAGGCGAAGCCCCATGTCGGTGATGACCATTTCAAGGAGGGGGTTGCTCCCGGATTCATCAACGGCGCAGCCGTTCTCATATGAGTAGGCTATCACGGGAGGCAGGTCGCCATCGGCAGAGGTCACGACATATCCGGTCGGGCTGAGTTCGAACAGGTAGGCGAGAGGCTGCGAGGCGGCATTTTCGACTGGGATGACCGCGGATATTGTGTGGGTGCCGGTGTGTCCGTCCCGGGCGACCCTGCCTTCAGCCGCCTGCCGGGCGGTCGAGACTGAAACCGGCTCGGCTGCGAGAGTTGAAATGACTGAAACGAAGATCATCAGGGCGATGGAAAGCTTCATGCTTCCCCCTTTCCTCATTGGTGTATTGACTGCATCCTGATCAAAGCCTCACCGATGCCAGGGCATCCATGGCTTCCGACAGCAGGTGGTCCGGCAGACAGCCGAAGCTGATCCGAACGTGTCCCTCGCCTGCAGCCCCGAACGCCCCACCCGGAATTGTGCCGATCCTGTATTGCGACAGAAGCTGCTCGGAAACCTCGTAGCTGTTCCTGCCCGGGCACGCGGCTAGTGTGAAGAAACCGCCTCCGGCTTCGCGCCACGCAAGACCTTCGGCATGCTCCAGCGCCTTCCTGCAAGAATTCAGCCGAGCCAGTACGCCTGCGGCCTTCAGCTCGGAGAAGCCATCTATCCTCAGGCACTCCTCGAGCAGGATCTGTGCCGGTGTCGGCGGGCAGATGACCACCGAATCCTGCACCTTCAGGGCCTCGCCAAGAAGGTTGCCGGGGCCGAACAGGTATCCGAGCCTCCAGCCGGAGATGCCGAAGCTTTTGGAGAAGCTGCCCAGGGTGAGAACGTGCCCGACCTTTTCCTCCTTCCAGGGGTGCCAGCTGCTTCCCGAGAAATTGAAACGTTCGTAGGTCTCATCGATAAGAAGCGCGCACCCGTGATTCTCAGTGGCCGCCGCAAGTTCCTTCAGCTCGCCCTCGGAAAGCACTGCACCCGTCGGGTTGCCGGGATTGACCAGGACCAGTGCTTTTGCCCCCGGGATCCTCCGGGAGACCTGCTCCCAGGGAAACTCCCAGCCCCCGGTCTCGCGCATTGACACAATGTCGGGCTGGATGCCGGAAAACTGAATGGCGAACATGTGGTCGAAGTAATAGGGTTCAATGACGATGACCCTGTCACCCTGGTCCGCGACCGAGAGCAGAGCGCCCAGAAATGCCTGACTGGCTCCGCAGGTGAGATGAAGCTCAGTATCCGGATCGACTTCGATGCCGCGTCGCCGGGCAAGATCGTCAGCCAGCGCACGGCGGGTGGAATCAAGGCCCGGGTCGGGGCTGTAGAGATGGGTGAACGGTTCCCCTGCCCGCTGCATGAGGGCCTGAAGCGCCCGCTCGGGAGGCCCGAACCAGGGAACGGCCTGAGCCATCGAGAACACTTTCTCGCCATGCCTGCGCATCTCGCGGATTCTGTTCATCATGGGGTGGATAGGCGGCATGTGCACCGCGTTCATCCTGTTTGAAGCCCTCATCCGTCCTCCCGGTGTTTTCATCCCCCGCTGGGTGCAGTATAAAACCGTTCTGAAGGAGGGCAAGCCTTGAGGGTGATCGTCACTGCGAACTGCAAATGGTGGAACGCGCTGGCCCAGGGAGCTGCGATGCAGGCACTCGTGCTGCAGAAGCTCGGTCACAGGGTATTGCTGCAGGTTCCCGCAGTTGGGTCTGTCGCGGAAATGGCTGTTTCCGCTGGTGTTGATAGTGTTATCCCCTGCAGTGTCTGGGGATTCATGCTTCGGCTGCGGAAAACTCATCCGGACGTTATCTGCGCCCACTGCGGGGAGGGTCAGTCGGCCGCTGCCCTGTTTTCGCCCTTCGTTCCACTGGTCAGGGTGAGGAACGATCAGCGAAAAGCATCACGTGGGTTCCTCTGGGATCTGGTCGACCGCCGTACCTCCCTTGTTGTCTTCCCCTCGCCTTTCATGGTCGCGCGCGGGTACCAGGGCAGAAGGACAGGGCCGGTCGGGGTCGTTCCGTTTCCCGTCGATACCAGCCGGTTCACACCTTCCACCGGGCGCCGGGAGAAGATCGTTGTGTCCCTCGGGCGGCTGAGCCCTGTCAAGGGGCACAGGACACTTATCAGGGCGATTGCCGGCATGCCGCCGGATTGGAGCGCAGTGATAGCGGGCGGGGATGACCAGCAGAATGCCGGGGAGCTGGGCGAGTATGCTGAGGCGAACGGGGTGCGGGACAGGATCGTTTTTGCCGGCCGTCTCGAAGACGTTCGACCGCTGCTCGCAAGGGCTTCAATCGGCGTTGTCACCAGTCTCGGCAGCGAGGTTGTAAGCAGGGCCGGTCTGGAGATGATGAGTTCCGGGCTGCCCGTGCTTGCGGCGGCGACCAACGGGCTTTGCGACATTGTGCGCGACGGCGTAACCGGACTTCTGCATTCGCCGGGCAATCATGTTCAGCTTTCCGCCCAGCTGAACCACCTCGCAGAGCAGCCGGAAGTTGCGGAGTACCTGGGAAGGGCCGCCAGGGAATATGTTTGCACGGAGTTCTCGCTTGCCGCCGTTGGGCGGAAATGGGAACATGCCCTCGCCGGGGTGTGTATCACACCCGGTAGCGTAATCCGAAAGGCGGAGAAATGAAGTTCATCCTGTGCGCCATGCTTGTTGTTTCCTCGCTCCAGGCTGAAACCGTCTGGGACTGGGGCGAGTTCACAAGAAGGTTTGTCCCGAACGATTCCTGGGGGCCGGGCGAGAGGTTTGTCTTCAGCGTTCAATACGGAATCATGAGGGCCGGTACGGCATCGCTTGCAGTCACGGGCCCCGAGGATATGAACGGCCTGCTGGCTTACAACATCACTGCCGAGGCGCGCAGCAACCCTGTCTTCGACAATTTCTTCTCGGTGAGAGACGTCAACCGTTCCCACCTCGACATCGTCCAGCTTCACACCCTTCGATATTTCAAGGACATCCGCGAGGGGGAGTACAGCAGGGCTGAGGAAACCCTTTTTGAGCAGGAGGAGGGGATTGCCCTTTATCCGGGCGAGACCGATCCTGAGAAGATGGAGGATCTGATCCCGCCCCATGCACTCGATGTGCTGGGAGCCTTCTATTACGCACGAACCCTTTCCTTCAGCGTGGGCGACAGGTTCAGCATTGACGTGCACGTGGACAACGACAACTACCCGCTCTGGGTGAACGTGCTGGAGCGCAACACGATCAGAACTCCCGCCGGAACCTTCCAGTGCGTCCTTTTGAAACCCGAGCTGCGCGGCGACGGGATATTCAAGCAGCAGGGCGAGATATTCATCTGGGTCACGGATGACAGCAGACACATGCCGGTTCTCATGACCGCATCGATGGTGATCGGTGAGATCTCCTGCCTGCTTGAATCCTACACCGCCGGAACGATTCTGGAGATAGAAAACCCCTTCGAATGACGCTCGGTTCAGGGTTGCCCGAATGCACGGCACTCGCCAGGCGGCTGCTTGCCGCAAAGGGCATTTCCACGGTGTCTGAGAAGAAGCTGGTAAACGGCATTCAGGTAAACCTTTCCCTCGATGGTGTGTCATGCGGGATGAACTATTACTGGTCGGCGAAGAAAGGCTTTTCCTTCGTTCCCGCCGGCGGCGACTCCGGACTGCTGGCCACGGCTGCCTGTCTCCTTGGCGGAAAGCCTCTTCCCCATCCCGCATCCGGCCTCCGGATAGGAACGGATGAAGCCGGCAAGGGGGACTGGTTCGGACCGCTCGTGGCTGCCGGCGTGGCCTGTGACGACAGCATGGCGAAGCTGTTTGTCTCACTCGGAGTGGCGGATTCAAAGACCCTGACCAACGAGCGTGTCCTCAGGCTTCTCGACACCCTGACTGGCATGGGCGACCTTGCCTGGGCTTCCCGGATCGTGCCGCCGCCGGAATACAACAGCCTTTTCAGCGATTTCAAGAGAAGGGGGATGAACAGCCTCGATATTCAGGCAATGGCCCACGGTGAGGTGATAACCGACCTGTATGCGAGAACCCGGGCCGGCACGGTCGTGGTGGACAGGTTCTGTTCCGGGCAAAGGCTTTCGCAATGGCTTCCAAGGGGCGACTATGAGCTGATGCTTCGATGCCGTGCCGAGGACGATCCCGTCGTGGCCGCCGCCTCGGTTATCGCAAGGGGGCTCTACCTGAGGGAACTTGACAGGCTTTCACGGGATATTCCGGTCAGGCTCACACCCGGGGCTGGAGCCCCCGCTGACGCCCTGGGCAGAGAGCTGGTCAGAGCCCTTGGAAATGACGTGTTATACAGTTATGCAAAGGTGCACTTCGGTAATTACGCAAGAGCACTCACACCTTGACATCAGGTTTCCCGGGAGTGAATATTACCTTCCCATAAGGCCCTGAAAGCTCAAAAAACATCAGGACCGAATCTCTGAGCTGAAAATCTCAGCATCAGGAAAACTTTTGCAGAGTTTGCTACAGGAGGATTTGGAAATGAAGTACCTCGTAATAACCGTTCTTACCGTCTTCATGGCTTTCGCCAGCATCGGCTGCGACGAGCCCGCCACCGAAGAGACCGATGAGACCGTTGCCACCGACAGCGTCGAGGTCGTCGAGGAAGTCGTGACCGAAGAGGTCATCGAGGAAGTCGTCACCGATTCGACAATCGTCGAGGGTGAAGAGGTCGTCGAGGAAGTCGTCGAAGGCGCTGAGGATGGTTGAGGGCGAGCAGCCCGTCACCCAGTAGTTTTTCCTCACCGGGTTTCAGGGGGGAGGTTTCGACCTCCCCCCTTCAGCATTCTGATACCGTCCCTTGTGATGACTCTTGCCGGAAGCCAATGTGCAGGAAGAAGTTCCACGTATGGGCTTTGAATGAACCTGCCACCCAGAAGGATCAGTTCAGCCCTCTGTTCCGGGTTTCTCACAAGCCTGCCCGCCGCCTGGATAACCCTGTTCATGCCCGGAACAACGTATGCATGAAGGAAACCGTCTCCGTACACCTTTTCATGCCTTGCCCTGACAAGCTCCTGTCTTGTGTTCACAGCCGGAAGTGACGGCCCTGCAACGAAGCCGCCCCTCAGGTCGGGGAAGCTCATGTCCACCCCTTCCGAGAACACACCGCCGGCCACCGTCATGACCAGCTGTCTCCCCGCGCAGGCTTTTGTCAGAAAGACTTCGCGTTCACCCTGAGTCGATGACCTGGGTTGCACCAGGGGCTCGAGTTCTCCAAGCAGTGCAGCGACCTCCTCCATCCAGCTGAAGGACGGGAACCACACCAGCCATGTGCCCGGTGTCTTGTTCCAGGCGCTTCCGACCCTCTTCGCGATATGGACTGTGGCGTTCTTTCTTGACCGCCAGCGGGTGTCGACGGTCGAATCGATCCACACCCTCAGGTTTTCAGGCGGAAAGGGCCACTCCGTCTCGGTCCAGCCGGCGTCGTCGGCGAAACCGAGCAGCCGGCGGAAGTGAGGCGGGGGGGAGAGGGTTGCGCTGAAGGCCGTCACTGATCTGCACCGCCTGTGGACTTCGGCCGTGAGTTCACCCGGATCAGTGCAGAACCACTGAAGAACGGTGTCGCCCTGCTCAGTCCGGGCAAGGAGGTGGAACCTCTCGTCAAGCCGTTCCGCCACCAGGGAGAAGCGGGCAACGGCACGTGAGAGTTCGAGCGTTTCGAGGGGAAGCTCCGGTGATGTGCCGAGAGCTTTTCTCCAGCGCAGGGTGTCTACTCGCG
Source organism: Candidatus Fermentibacterota bacterium (assembly GCA_963845085.1). Lineage (GTDB taxonomy): Bacteria > Fermentibacterota > Fermentibacteria > Fermentibacterales > JCC-6 > UBA6080. The sequence continues at coordinate 220,170 of CAWJQI010000005.1, read as the reverse complement.
GGGGCGATGTTTCGGAAGGAAGAACCACATCGTCAGCGGAGTTCTCCGGAACGAACGCCCCGGCGTTCTCCACAAGCCTTTTCCAGGGGCGGACCAGTCTCGACAGCTTCCGGTTTTTCTGTTTTCCGGCAAAAGCCGCTGTTTTTGCAAGCCATGAGGCCCTCAGCTCGGGTGACCATATCTTCATGACCCGGTCGGGAAGATTGCCTGCCTCGTCGACGAGCAGATCTATCCTTGAAGCGGTTTCCTCAATGGCGAAGAACCTTTTCAGGCTTGCCGACGGGTCGAAGACATGGTTGTAGTCGCAGATCACAAGGTCACAGCGCTGGGCCAGGCACAGGCCGGTTTCAAACGGGCACACGCCTGCCGCAAGGCTTTTCTCCACAAGGATTTCGGTGCCGATCGCACCAATCGCGAGCAGCTCTTCCAGCAGGGCGGCGCCCTTCACCCTCTCCTCGAAGACCTCGGCGAGGGGACATGTCTCGGGAGAGCAGCGGTCGCTGTCCAGAGGGCAGGTGGCCTGGCGGGATGAAAGTGCGCAAACCCTCAGTGGGAGACCGTTCATTCTGAAGAGAACGCCTGTTTCAAGGGCCAGCTTCTTCTGCGTGTTCTTCGCTGTAAGGAAGAAGAGCGTGTTCCAGGAACTCACCGCCGGAGTAATGGCTCCGAAGATTATCGCTGCTGTCTTGCCGGTTCCGGTGGGCGCCTGGATCATGGTTTCCCGGGATGATTCCACGGCCAGCCCTGTTGAGTCCGACAGTTCCTTCTGCCCCGGACGCCAGTGCGGGAAAGGGAAGGCGAAACCGTCGAGGCTCTCCCTGAGTGATTCGTGGTGCATCCACTCGTCGCGTACGAGCAGGGAGGCATCACGAAGGAATTCCTTCCAGAGACGGGCCAGCACCTTCCTGTCCTGCGGGAGGACCCGTTCCTCGGCCGTTTCAACGTCGACGTAAAGGAGTGTCCCCGCGGTGGCCTTCAGGGCTTTCATGTAGAAGAAGAGCTGAAGCCTGTGGCTCTTCATCGGTGATTCCCGCAGGGCAGAGCAGGTCTTGACCTCCCATATCCCGTCCGGGGAGGCCACATCAGCCCTCCCTGAAAGGACAAAGCGGATGCCGTTCACACTCGAGCGCATCTGCGTCTTTACCTCGGTGGCACCGCCCGTTTCGGCCGCCTTCCTCCTCTGAGCCTCGTTGTGGAGTTTCATCCGGGTCTTCTGGTCGATGAGATCGTCACCGCCGCGAAGTGTTTCAGGCAGCAGACACAGCTCGAGAAGAGTTCCGATGGCGCATGTTACGGTGCGGGTCTTCGGGTCGAACGGTAGGATCAAAGCATGGCCCCCTGGAGTTCGCGGGATATCCGACCCTTGTATATTACCGACGAATTCAAGAAAGGAGAAGCCTTGGAGAGAAGGGCTCTCATAAGCGCATCGGAAAGGCTCAGCAAGCTTCCTCCGTACCTGTTTGCCGAGCTTGACAGGAAAAGGGCCGCCGCCATGAAGCGGGGGCTTGACATCATCGACTTCGGCATCGGCGACCCGGACACGCCCACACCGGCCCCGGTCGTCGAGGCGGGGCGCACGGCTCTGCTCGATCCATCTTTCCACAGGTACCCTCGGAACAGGGGCAGCGACTTCTTCCTCAAAGCCGCCGGGGAGTTCCTGAGGCGTGATTTCGGTGTTTCCGACGATGTTCAGGTGGCGGCGCTGATCGGCTCGAAGGAAGGGATCGCCCATGTGCCGATGGTTTTCTGCAACCGTGGCGACATCGTTCTGGTGCCCAACCCGGGGTATCCCGTCTACAGGGCGTCGGCCATTCTGGCGGACGCGATTCCTGTCGAGGTCCCGCTCCTCTGGGAGAACGGTTTCATGCCCGCACTTGACAGGATACCCTGCGAGGTGCTCAGACAGGCCAAGGTGCTCTTCCTCAACTACCCCAACAACCCCACCGGTGCAGTGGCCTCAAGAGGGCAGATGGAGGAGTATGTTTGTTTTGCCCGCGAGCACAACATCCTTCTGGTCAGCGACAATTCGTACAGTCACATACGTTTCGACGGGTCACCACCCCTGTCGTTCCTTCAGGTGCCGGGAGCACAGGACGTCGTGCTGGAATTCCACAGCCTTTCAAAGACCTTCAGCATGACGGGGTGGCGCGTCGGGTTTCTTGCAGGTTCGAAGCGGCTCGTCCAGACTTTCATGGGCGCCAAGGAGAACATCGACTCAGGGGTGTTCACCGCGCTTCAGGCTGCTGCAGCGACCGCCATGGCGCTTCCGCCTGAACACATCTCCGATCTGCTGTCCCTGTACCGGGGTCGAAGAGAAGTGCTTCTTGCCGGCCTGGAAAGGCTTGGCTGGGAAGTATTCGATTCTCCCGGCACATTCTACCTCTGGGTCAGGCTGCCCCGTGGGGCGGACTCCATGGCTTTCGCCGGCAAGCTGGTCAACCGTGCCGGCATCATGGTGACACCCGGAAGCGGCTTCGGATCGTGGGGCGAGGGGTTCATCCGTTTTGCCCTCACCGTTCCCGAAGCCAGGATCCATCAGGCTGTCGGAAGGCTTGAAGAGATGGAGCTCTACCGGAACAGGCTGCTTCAGTGGCTCAGGAAGAAGGAAGAGTGAAGGGAACCCTTTTTTTGAGGGGCATATCCCTCCCGGTGGTTCTCGGCGCCCTTCCTGAGGAAAAGCTTTTCCCGAGGACCGTTACCCTTGACCTGTCATTTGCGGGCACGGCCACGGCAGTACCGGCAGCCGATTACAGCGAAGTCTGTTCGTGCATTGCTGTATTGGCGGGCTCGCGTTTCGAATATCTTGAGCAGCTCGCGGAGAGCGTCGTCAAAATGCTTGGGCAGCGCTGGCCCGGAGCATGGAGAGTGACCGTAAAAAAGCCCTTCCCGCCTGTATGCCTTTCCATGGAAAGTGCCGAGTACACAGTTGAAGGCTAGGTTCTTCGGTCTCGGTCTCGGGGGCAATACACAGAATACGCCCCACTGCCTGCGATGTGCTGCCGCTTACCTGAGGGATTCCTCCGGAATCGCGGGAGCGAAGCTCTCGTCGGTTTACCGCACCCCACCCTGGGGAGCGGTGGAGGGGGGGGCGTTCCTCAACTGCGTTGCGGTCGGCGGCTGGCTGGGATCGGACATCGGGCTGCTGGCGGTCACAAGGGAGATCGAGGCGCTCTGCGGTTCGCCCGTGCGAAAACTTGGTCGCGCCCGCGATCTCGATGCCGACATCCTGTTCCTCGAGGGAGGTTCGAGCAGCAGTGAACTCATTCTCCCCCATCCCAGGATGCACCTGAGGCGCTTTGTCCTGGTGCCGCTCGCCGAGGTTTTCGACGGACAGGTACCGGGCTGCAGTGCTAGCGCCGCGGAAATGCTGGCACAAACCACTGATGAATCGCATATTACACCATGTGAAGGCTTTTGGTTTGTCTGACCGCCGGGTGCCGGCCATCCTGGTGGTGGAGGGGCCTCCGGGCGCGGGAAAGTCGTCCCTGGCCGCGCTTCTGGCCGAGAGAATGAACGGGCGGCTTGTTCTGGAGAAACCGGAAGACAACCCGTTCCTGCCCCTGTTCCACCGGGATATGGGGAAGTGGGCCTTTCAAACGCAGATAGCCTTCCTTCTTCAAAGGTACGAACGCCTTGAAGAGTTGAACCGGACCGACCTTTTCCACGGCCTGACCGTCAGCGACTTCTGTTTCGAGAGGGACAGGGTGTTTGCCCGGGCTACGCTGTCCGATCGGGAGATGGAGCTATACATGAAACTGTCGGGCGCTCTTGCACCTGCAGCGGACGGCCCTGACCTCGTCGTCTACCTTCAGGCATCTCCGGGCTGTCTGATGGAGCGGCTGTTCAGAAACGGAAGACCCTACGAAAGGGATGTAAGCAGGGGCTGGGTCGAGAAGCTCGTTGACTCCTACAACAGCTTTTTCCTTCGTGAAAGCCACCTTCCCACGCTTGTGGTAAGTGCGGAGAGGCCCTTGAACGAACCCAGGGCGCTTGCGGCGCTTGTTGAATCAATAGGGAACCACCGGGGCGGAGTTTCGAGTTTCTCCCCGGTGTTCGAAAGGTTCTTATGATGGAACTTCTGCACGATGAGGCCCGGATCGCGGGACTGACCGACGATTGGCACTCAACGGGCGACAGTATCGGCTTTGTTCCCACGATGGGTGCACTGCACGAGGGCCATCTCAGCCTGGTTCGCGAAGCCCGGGCGAGATGCCGGCGGGTGGTCGTATCCATCTTTGTGAATCCCATCCAGTTCGGACCCTCCGAAGACCTGCTGAAGTACCCCCGGAGGCTCGACGCTGACTGCTCCCTTTTGCAGAGCGAGGGTGCCGATGCCGTTTTCGCTCCCGACGCATCGATGATCTATCCCCCGGGCTATGCAACCCACGTCGACGTGGAGGGGCTGACGTCAGGTCTTTGCGGTGCCAGCCGTCCCGGGCATTTCAGGGGGGTCACAACGGTCTGCTGCATCCTTTTCAACATGGTGAAGCCTGACCTCGCCTTTTTCGGCGAGAAGGACTATCAGCAGCTTGTCGTCATCCGCAGGATGGCGCGCGACCTGCGAATGGGCCTTGAAATAGTGGCATGCCCGACGGTGAGGGAGGCTGACGGCCTTGCGATGAGCAGCAGGAACGCATACCTCTCGAAAGACGAGCGCAGCCAGGCCGCACTCATCCACAGAGGCCTGAGAGCTTCTGCGATGGCTGCCGCCCGGGGCGAATCTGACATTGGGGAGATCAAGGCGAGTTTCTTCAACGAGCTCTCGGGAGCCAGCCTTCTGAAAGTCTCGTACCTTGAGGCCGTTGACGCCGAAACCCTTCTGCCTGGCACCCGCCTTGAAAACCCCATGAGGCTGATCACAGCCGTTTATTCCGGTGGAACGAGGCTGATCGACAACATCCACCTGGAACCCCCACATTTTTCACGGAGGACCTGATGCTGAGAACATTTCTTGGGGCGAAGCTTCACAGGATGAAGGTGACCGAAGCAAACCTCAACTATGTGGGTTCGATAACAATCGACTGCGACCTTCTCGATCTCTCCGGGATCATGCCCGGCGAACGAGTGCAGGTGGCGTGCATCAACACCGGGGCGAGGTTCGAGACCTACGTTGTCGAGGGATCCCCCGGAAGCGGAACGATCTGCATCAATGGCGCCGCTGCAAGACTGTGTGCTCCGGGGGACCTGGTCATCGTTCTTCAGTACGTCCTGGTCGATACCGAGCGCGAGAACCCTCCAACTCCCGTTGTGGTAGTGGCCGACGAGAATAACATGTTTCCCGGGGTGATCTGAATGCTGCATGCAGTAATCCTTGCCGCGGGAAAAGGAACGAGGATGAAGTCAGCCCTGCCGAAAGTGCTCCACCCGGTGCTCGGCCGGCCCATGATCCTCAGGGTGGCCGAGACCGCCGTGAAAGCCGGTTGCGACGGGGTCACTGTTGTTGTCGGTTACGGACGCGAGCTGGTGACGCCCGTACTTGAAGGCGCAGAACTGCGGTGGGTTGTGCAGGAGCCCCAGATGGGTACGGCGCACGCGCTTCAGTGCGCCATGCCATTCCTCGGCAGTGCTTCGGAAGTGCTCGTGCTGCTGGGCGACGTGCCCCTGCTGGGTGTTGACACAATTTCTGCGCTTCTCGCCGCAAGAAGGGAAACCGGCGCCGCAATGGCTATCCTTTCAGCGGTTCCTCCAAACCCCGCCGGTTACGGCAGGGTCATCAGAAGCGGTGACGGCGCAGTGACAAGAATTGTGGAGCACCGTGACGCCACTCCGGCTGAGCTCTCGTGCACCGAGGTCAACACGGGGATCATGGTGTTCGACGCCGCATCCCTCCCCGGGCTTCTCTCCGGGATCGGCAACGGGAACGCGCAGGGGGAGTATTATCTCACCGACGCGGTGACAGTGGCCCTGGCCTCCGGGCGCAGGGTGGCGGCCGCCTCCTCCCCGGACTGGCTGTCCGTGAGGGGGGTGAACGACCCGCTTCATCTGGCCGAGTGTACAAGGGCCATGAAGCGCCGGGTTGTTGAGTCGCTCCTGCTCTCGGGTGTAACGATTCCCGATCCCGACGGTGTCTGGATCGAAGACAGCGCCGTTGTCGAGCCGGGAGCCTTCATCGGAAGGCACTGCAGGGTTTCCGGGAGTTCGGTCGTCACCTCGACTGCGAGGCTGATGGACTTCTGTGTTGTGGAAAACGCCTTCGTGGACTGCATGATGCCCGAAGGCTCGGTCAGGAGCGGTGCATGAAACGCCTCTGGGCGCCCTGGCGGTACGGTTATGTGACATCAGCCCCCTCTTCCGGGTGCATCTTCTGCGCCATGGCGACCGACCCGTCCGGGAACGACCGGGAAAACCTTGTCCTTGCCCGGAGCGAGTCGTGCTTCGCGGTGCTGAACCGCTATCCGTACATAAACGGGCACCTGATGATCGTTCCGTATCGCCATGTTCCGGATTTCACCTCTGCCTCATCCCACGAGATCTCACAGATGATGGATCTGGTGCGCAGGGCCGAAGGCGCTCTTAGAGATGTGATGAATTGCCATGGGATCAACGGCGGATGGAATCTTGGCAGTGCAGCCGGGGCCGGAGTGCCAGGGCATCTTCACATCCATGTGCTGCCGCGCTGGAACGGCGACACCAGCTTCATGAGTTCGGTTGGCGGCGTGAGGGTGCTTTCCCAGTCGCTTGAACAGACCTGGGAAACGCTTGCTCCACTGCTTCGGGGTGAGAAGTGACCCGCAGGGGAAACGCTCGCAGAGGCAGGGCAGGAGGAGGCACGGGTATCATCTGGCAGGTTGTTCTGGGTATCCTCGCCGCCTGTGCCGTCACCCTCGCCATAGTGTACAGCCCCGAGCCCCCGCCGCCGCCTGCGACAGCAGTCGTTCCGGTCCGGCCGCTTTACGAGGGCCCCTCGCCCGACACGGTTCGTGTGATCGTCTACAACGGAACGAGCATAAACGGGAAGGGCAGGGAGGTGCAGCGGCACCTCGAGGGCAGAAGCGGCGGTGTGTGCTTCATGGCACCCGTGAGTGCAGGCAACGCCGACAGGCTCGACTACCTCGAAACGGTCATCGTTTCACATGTTCCCGGGCCCGCGGCAGCGGTTGCCGTTGCCGAAAGGCTGGGAATCCCCGACAGCTGCATTGTCTGGTGCCTCCCCTGCGACGGGGCACCTGAGGTCGATGTTTCCATATACCTCGGGCGTGATCTTGCGAACAGAACGTTCATGCCTGTCACCCCCAACTGAACCGGAGGAACGATTGACGGAGCAAACCGAAAGCCCTGACATCCTCCAGACCGTGGTGGAAGCCATACATCAGCGCCACGGCCATGGAGTGAGGGCAATGGACATGTCCGAGTTTCCCCTGACAATGGACGTGTTCGTCCTTGCCACAGCCGATACCAGGATCCAGGCCAGGTCCATCGCGGACCATGTTGAGAGGGAAGCGAGAAGGCTGGGAAGAAAGCTTCATCACTGCGAGGGTTACGACGAGGGCAGCTGGATCCTTCTGGATTTCGTCGATTTCGTCGTTCATGTCTTTCTTCCCGAGACGAGGGCTTACTATTCCCTCGAAACTCTGTGGAGCGATGCACCAGGCAAAGACTATGAGGACACCGGGACGGCGGCGGGAGATGAATTCCCCGTTCTCAACCAGGAGTAGAATATCCCGGGGGATGCAGGACGCCCTGTCGCGGGAACTGGGCTGTCCCGACGCACCGCTTCAGATCGTCGAGTCGGGTGAACAGGCGTTCGGAGACCTTGCCTGCAATTCGGCCATGGGGCTGGCAAAAACACTCAGACTTTCGCCTGCTAAAATCGCCTCGGTGATGAGGGAAGGCATTTCAGGGCTTCCATTTATCTCAACGGTCAGCGTGGATGGCCCCGGGTTTGTCAATATCAGGCTTGACAGCGGATACCTTGCGTCAGTCGCGTCAAGGCTTGCCCTCGAGGGCCTCTCCGGAATGCTCCGCGAGGGGGAACCGCGTGGAACAGCCCTTGTGGAGTTCGTCAGTTCGAACCCCACCGGCCCGCTGACTGTGGGCCATTGCAGGCAGGCCGTTCTCGGCGAGGCCATCAGCCGCCTTTTGACAGCAGTGGGGTGGACGGTCTCACGCGAGTACTACTTCAACGATGCCGGCAGACAGATGGACAGGCTTGCCGAGTCCCTCGCCGCCCGCTATGACCAGCTTCGGGGGGGCGACATGCCGGTTCCCGAAGGCGGCTACCGGGGCGGTTACATTCAGGATTGGGCAAGGGAACTGCTGCAGTGCGAGCCGACTCTTGGCTGGCCGGGAGACCGTGATCGTTTCAGGGCTGTCGCCGTGAAGAATGCCTTCGACCTCATCAGAGACGACCTTGCACTCCTTGACATCAGGTTTGACCGGTACTTTGCCGAGAGCGAGCTGATTCCCGATGCCGTGGAAAGGGCCCTGGCAAGGCTGGAAGAAGCGGGTGTCGCATTCACCGACCCTGACGGATCGGGCAAGGTCTGGTTGAAACTGACATCACTCGGACGTCCCGAGGACAGGGTCGTGCGCAGGGCGGAGGGCGGTTATACCTACCGGATGCCCGACATCGCATATCATCTTGACAAGTTCTCACGGGGGTTCGACCTATTGGTTGACGTGTTCGGCAGCGATCACATCGATACCTGCCGGGATGTCGAGGCGGCTGTTTCGGTACTCCTGGGCGAGGCGGAGGTCAAACGAAGGCTCCGCACCGTCATCCACCAGTTCGTCACCCTTTCAAGGGGTGGCGAGACCGTCAAGATGTCAACGCGGTCCGGCGAGTTCGTGACTCTGAGGGACCTGGTGACCGAGGTCGGCAGTCCCGACGTGACGCGTTACCTTTTCCTTACCAGGCGTGCCGAGGCCCACATGGATTTCGACATCGAGGCGGCCCGGAGGGATTCCGAAGACAACCCTGTCTACTACATACAGTATGCTTTCGCAAGGATTGCAGGGATTCTTCGAATGACAGGTGACAGGTTCCGTGATACCGATGCCGCCGAGGCCGGGACCCTGCTCTGCGCTCCAAGGGAGCGGGAGTTGCTCCGGCTTCTCGAAGCCCTGCCGGTCAGAGTGGCCGAGGCCGCCGCTGAACTGTCGCCCCACCGGATAACCGAAACCGCTTCGGAACTCGCCACGGCATTCCACGGGTTTTATTCACATCACAAAGTAATGGATGAGGGCAATGTCCCCCTCACACGGGCCCGGATGCTTCTGTGCCTGGCGTGCAGGGAGGGACTGAAGGGCCTTCTGGAGGTGCTGGGCGTGTCCGCCCCGGAAAGAATGTAGAGGTGCTCAATGTCGATTCTTGTTGTGGGTTCCGTAGCCCTTGACACCCTTACCACGCCTGCGGGGAAGGTCGAGGATGCTCTCGGCGGATCTGCTGTCTATTTCGGCCTCGCTGCCTGTTCCCTCGACTCGGTGAGGGTCGTCGGGGTGGTCGGTCCCGATTTCCCCAGGAGGGAAATGGATTTCCTCGCTTCAAGGAATATTGATCTTGAGGGGCTTGTGACCGGCCAGGGTCCCACCTTCCGCTGGGAGGGGGTGTACGGTCCGGACTTTGGCGATGCCCAGACGCTGAGAACCGAACTCGGCGTCTTTGCGGGGTTCGAGCCGAAGCTTCCCGAATCCTATCGGGAGACCCCCTGCGTCTTTCTCGCCAACATCGACCCCGAACTGCAGCTCCGTGTGATGGACCAGATGGTCTCTCCCCGGTGGGTCGCACTGGACACGATGAACCTGTGGATCGACAGAAGGAAAGAACTGGTGCTCGAAGCCATCAGCCGTGTGGACATGGTGTTCGTGAACGCCTCCGAGGCGAGGCAGATATCGGGTTCGCGCAACCTCTTCGAGGCGGGGCGCTTCATCCTCGAGGCGGGACCCCGTTTCGTCGTCGTGAAGATGGGTGCACAGGGCGCCATGGTCCTTGGCGGGAAGGCCCCCTTCATAATGCCCGCAGTGCCTGTGGAAAAGGTCATTGATCCGACGGGTGCGGGCGACAGCTTCGCTGCCGGGATGCTTGGATGCCTCTCCGGTTCGGATGGGGAACTCACCCTTACGAACATCACCAGGGCCCTCTGCTACGGTTCGGTCACGGCAAGCTTCGCGATAGAGGGATTCGGGGTGGACGGATTGCGGGGGATCGACTCAGACGCCATATCCCGAAGGCTGTCCTACTATCTTTCGACAAACCAGCTGGACAGGATCGAATGATGGCTCCCCTCGACTACAGGAAGAGCGGTGTTGACATCGAGGAGGGGAACAGGGCAGTGGCCCTGATGAAGGATGAAGTCAAAAAAACCTTCAATGACAGGGTCCTTTCCGATCTTGGTCATTTCGGAGGTCTTTTCAGGGCCGATTTCCCCGCCATGAAAAGCCCCGTTCTCGTTGCCAGCACCGACGGGGTTGGAACGAAGCTCAGGGTCGCCTCGATGCTGGGAGATTACTCAACGGTCGGGGCCGATCTCGTCAACCACTGTGTCAACGATATCCTTGTGCAGGGGGCGTCCCCCCTGTTCTTTCTTGACTACATCGCCTGCGGAGCGCTCTCGGCACCTGTCGCAGCCGGGATAGTCACCGGCATGGCAAGGGCCTGCAGGAAGAACGGCTGTGCGCTCCTCGGTGGTGAGACTGCGGAAATGCCCGGCTTCTACAGCCCGGGTGATTACGACGTTGCCGGCACGATCGTGGGCATCGTGGAGAGGGAGAACATTGTCGACGGCAGCGCTGTCAGGGCTGGACACGGCGTAGTCGGTCTCCCGTCGACAGGTCTTCACACCAATGGCTTCTCCCTGGCAAGGAAGGTTCTTCTCGAGGTCGGGGGGTTCTCGCTCGAATCCGCCCCCCGGGAGCTGCGGGGCGCCACTGTTGGGGAAGCCCTGCTCGCGGTTCACAGGAGCTACCTCGATCCCGTTCTGCCCCTTCTGTCCCGAAGGCTCCTGTCCGGAATGGCACACATCACCGGGGGGGGTATCCCGGGCAACCTGGTGAGGATACTTCCGGAAGGGCTTGGAGCGGTGATCAACGCACACTGGCCCGAACCCCCGATCTTCGGGCTCATTGCCCGTGTCGGACGAATCGCCACCACCGAAATGCGTCTTGCCTTCAACATGGGGGCGGGATTCCTTATGGTAACGCCGGAACCGCTCACGGTGATGGAAATTCTACGGGAGCAGGGTGAAAAGCCCTTCATGGCCGGGGAGATAGTCCCGGGCAACGGTGTGGCGTTCAAGGAGGTTACGGCATGAGCAGGTCGGTGGAACTGGCAGCCAGCCTCTCCGTTCCAAGAGGGGGCAGGATGCTCCTTTCCGTGCTTGACGGTCTCGGGGATGTGAGCGTGCCCGAGCTCGACGGGAGAACACCGCTTGAGGCAGCGGCCACGCCGAATCTCGACTTGCTTGCACAGCGGAGCGCACTGGGTCAGCACATTCCGGTCGCCCAGGGCATCACTCCCGGAAGCGGTCCGGCCCACATGGCCCTGTTCGGGTTCGACCCTGTCGACAACCTGATAGGCCGGGGCGTGCTGGAGGTTCTGGGGATCGGCTTCCCGCTTCAGAAGGGCGACCTTGCGGCACGGATCAACTTCTGCACCCTCGACCGTGACGGAGTGATCACCGACCGCAGGGCGGGCAGGATATCCTCCGGGGAGTGCGCCCGTCTGGCCGGCATCCTTGACTCCATCCGGATACCGGGGGTCGAGGTGCTTGTCAGGCCGGTCAAGGAGCATCGCGCCTGTGTTGTCTTCAGGGGCGAAGGGTTTCATGACGGGCTGCCCGACACCGACCCCGGTTCGGTCGGGCTGAAACCCCTGCCCATGGTTTCTCCTTCCGATGAATGCCTGCGCAGCGCCGGGGTCGTTTCCGAGTTCATCCGGCGCTCGCAGGAGCTTCTCAATGACGAGCCCCGGGCGAACGGCTTGCTTCTGAGGGGGATCGCTGTCAACCGAAGCTATCCCGCCTTCGGCGCCACATTCAAACTCAGACCTGCGGCCGTGGCGATTTACCCGATGTACAGGGGGCTGGCCTCACTTCTTGGGATGACGGTTCTCGAATCGAGCCCCGCGGACCTCTCCGGACAGGTCAGAGCCGTTTCGGAAGCCATGGCCCATGGGTACGATTTCGTTTTCCTGCATCACAAGTACACCGACAGCGCGGGCGAGGACGGCGACTGGAAAAGGAAGATCGCTGCTGTCGAGGATTTCGACATGGCCCTTCCCGGCTTCATGGCAGCCGGGTTCGACGTTATAGCGGTCACTGGCGACCACTGCACCCCCTGCCCCATGAAGCAGCACAGCTGGCACCCTGTTCCCCTGCTGCTTTACGGCGGAAGCCAGCGAGTCGGCTGGAGCGACTGCTTTTCCGAGCGGCAGGCGGCTGCGGGCTCCCTGGGAACAATCAACTCGCTCGACCTTCTGCCCCTGATGCTTGCATCGGCGGGAAGGCTGGAAAAATTCGGTGCGTGATGCGCTGGTCTGTCTGTCGGGGGGTGTGGATTCCACGGCCGCCATGCTGCTGAGCCTGCGGTCACACGGTTCGGCAAGGGCCCTGTTCATCGACATGAGGGGCGACGGCCCTCCCCGGGAAGCCGTTGAGGCGGCGGAACGGCTGGGTGTTCCCATCCTTGTTGAGGATGCCCGCAAAGCCTTCAGGGAGACGGTCCTGCAAAGCTCGGAGGTTGCCTACGGGAAGGGGCTTACACCAAATCCGTGCATCCTGTGCAACGCCCGGGTGAAGCTTGCGCTCGCCTTCTCGATTCTCGGTCGGGATGAGGATCTGGTTACGGGCCACTACGCGAACATTGCAGATTCCTGCCTCAGCAGGGGCGCCGATCCGCTCAAGGATCAGAGCTACTTCCTCTCGATGGTGCCGATTCGAATCCTGTCCCGATGCTCCTTTCCGCTTGGAAGGCTGTGCAAGACAGAGGTGAGGGCAATGGTTTCCCAAGCCGGCCTTCCCTTCCTTTCAAGGGAAAGCCAGGACCTGTGCGCCAGCCTGAAGCGGCTCGGCGAGCCTGGCGATGTTGTCACCGTCGAGGGGGAGGCAGTCGGCAGGCACCAGGGGCTCGGTGGTTTCACGATCGGACAGCGGAAGGGGATCGGTGCGCACGGCGCCAGGATGTACGTGGTGCGCCTTGAACCCTCTGTCAACCGCGTTGTGGTCGGCACTGCAGAACACCTGCGTTCGACTCGCTGCATGGTGGCCGGGGTCAACGATCTTTGCCTTCCGGCGGACGGGCGGTTTGAGGCAATGGTTCAGGTCCGCTCAAGGCACAGGGCTGTTCACTCGGTCGTCAGACCGGTTGCGGAGGGGTATTCGGTTGAGTTTGAAACTCCGCAGAAGGCCGTGGCTCCAGGGCAGACCGCCGCTTTCTACATGGGTTCCAAAGTCGCAGGTGCAGGGGTCATCATGCGGACGGAGGGGTGATGAATCACGAGAACCGGAAGATCGAGGGGTTGAAAAGAATGACCGGCGCAGTCGTGCTCGCGCACAGCTACCAGCCCCCGGCGATTCAGGACATTGCAGACCAGGTCGGTGACAGCCTCGAGCTGTCTCGCTTCGCAAGAAATTCAAAGGCTGAACTTATCATATTCTGCGGTGTCCGGTTCATGGCGGAAACCGCCAAAATACTCTCACCGCACAGTGTGGTCAGGCTTGTCGCACCGGGTGCGGACTGCTCCCTCGCGGCATGCATGAACGCGGACGACGCGCGGGACTGGAAGGCGGGTTATCCCGGAGCGGCGCTGGTCACCTATGTGAACTCCTCCGTTGCGGTGAAGGCCGAGAGCTGGGCATGCTGCACGAGCGCAAACGCTGTGGCGGTGGTCAAGGCGGCTCCCGCTGGGGATGTGCTGTTTGGTCCGGACAGGAATCTTGCTGCGTTTGCGGCACTGCATTCCGGTCGCAACGTGGTTCCCTGGCCCGGCGGATGCCACGCCCACGCAGGCGCCGACATAAGGGACCTCAGGCGTGCCCGGGCGCAGTGGCCCGATGCTGCTGTTCTCGTTCATCCCGAAACGCCTCCCGTTTTCTGGCGCGAGGCAGACCAGGTTCTGGGAACGGGGGGGATGATCAGTTTTGTGGCCGGCTCGCCATTGCGCAGATTCATTATCGGCACCGAGGAGGGAATGGTTCACCGGCTTACATCGCTTTTCCCCGATCGGGAGTTCATGGCTGCAGGCGGCATCACATGCCCGGACATGCGAAACTCGACGCTTGCGATGGTCATCGATGCTCTCGAGTCGGACGACCGGGGCATCCTGATCCCGGAGGAGCAGATGGAACCCGCCCGCCGTGCACTGGAAAGAATGACGGAGATCTGATGCTCCGGATCGGCCTGACTCTCTACTGGGATGCGAACCCCGATGATCGGGCGGAGATCTACGGCCCCTGGAAGTTTTCTCTCAACCAGTGTTACATGAAGCTCTTCGAGGGGCTTGGCGTTGTTCCGCTCGGTCTCCTGCCGGGCGGCGCCTGCACACCCTCCGAGAGGATCAGGGAGCTCGACGGACTCGTACTGACTGGTGGCGGAGACCCCGCTCCGGTTATGTACGGCAGAGCCGACCGGGGAAGCAGGAATCCCGAAACCGACCGCCCAATGTGGGATCTCTGCCTGTACCGGGAGGCCAGGGCCGCGGGCATACCTGTGCTGGCCATATGTCTTGGCATGCAGCTGGCGGCGATCTCCGAGGGAGGGGCACTGATCCAGGACATCCCCTCTTCCGTCCCCGGAGCTCTCGATCACGGCGCCGGGCTGCACGCTGTGCACCTGAGGGAGGGTTCCGGTCTCTCCAGGCTGCTCGGGGCCCGTGCAAGCGTCTGGAGTTCCCATCATCAGGCCGTGGAAAGTGTTCCGGCAGGATTCATTGAAGCCGGGAGAAGCCCGGACGGGATCATTGAGGCGATGGAGTCCGATGACGGCCTGGTGACAGCCGTTCAGTGGCACCCGGAGAGGGATGCCACCGGCCCGGTCATCGCAGCCGAATTCGCAAGGACCGCAAGGGAGATGTCATGATCTACAGGTGCATGCCCAGAATGGTCGAGAGGGTCTGGGGCTCTCTTCCGGGCGGTATCGGAGAGGTCTGGTGGCTGTTCGACGACCCTGAAGGCTCCACGAGCCTTGAACCGATCAACGGGGGCGAGAGGATCGAGCTTGCCGAGATCTGGCAGAACAGCCGTTTTCCCCTGCTCATTAAAACCCTGCACACCTCTCAGGATCTGTCCGTACAGGTCCACCCCGGTTGCGGGGGAGGTTACCCGAGGAAGGATGAAACATGGGTCGTGCTGTCCGGGCATGGCCGCATCCTTGCCGGGATCACCCCGGGGATGGATGGTGGGAAGCTCATGAAAGCGCTTTCAGACGGAAGCGCACTGAACGTGCTCACATCCTTCGAAGCCGCGCCTGGAATGACAATGCACCTGCCTGCCGGAACGGTGCATTCGCTCGGTGCCGGGATGAGCGTTCTCGAGGTCCAGCTCAACTGCGATGTGACATATCGGCTCTGGGACTGGGACAGGACGGATCCTGCGGGCAGACCAAGGGCCCTCCATGTTCGGCAGGCCCTTGATGCAATCGACTGGGGCAGAAGCGGAAAGCCCGTTCTTCCCCCGAACGGACTGATAGACGGCGGCGAATACACTCTGGAGAAAGCCGGGGGACCGCTTGTACTTTCCGCCTGGGAGATTCTGTTCATGCCCGGCAAGGATTCCTGCCTCCTCGCTGATTCTCTCGGAGGCCGGGTACATGCCTCGCCGGGTTCGTGGAAGGTGGTGATGAAGCGATGACCGGGACGACGAAACCATTCGGTCTGATCATGGCAGGAGGAAGGGGGACCAGATTCTGGCCGTTGTCCACCCCTCTGAAACCCAAGCAGTTCCTGAACCTTCTTCCCGGAGGCACGATGCTCGAACTCACTGCCGAGAGGCTCTCCGCAGTGTGCGGCCGCGGGAACATCCTGGTGGCCACCGGAAGGGACCATGCCGGACTGGTCATGGAACAGCTTCCGTGGCTTCCGGAAGACAATCTTCTCATTGAGCCGGAGGGAAGGAACACCGCCCCCTGCATTGGATGGGCGGCATCGATACTTGCACGGAGGGGGCATGGCCGGAGATCGATGCTCGTCGTGGCAAGCGATCACCGGATCCACCCGCTTGATGAATTCGTAAAAACTGCCCTGCTCGCCGTCGGAGCCGCGGATGCCGGATTTCTCGTAACAATGGGCATCAGCCCGGTTCATGCGGCAACCGGGTACGGCTACATGGAAAAGGGTGCAGAAGTGATGCCCGGTGTTTACAGGGTCGCCTCCTTCAGGGAAAAACCCGACGCCGCGACAGCCGGAAGGTATCTGGAGACGGGCCGTTACCTTTGGAACTCAGGGATGTTCGCCTGGAGCGTGGACGGGATCATCGAAGCCTTAAGGAAGCACATGCCGGCCCTTTACACGGGGCTTGACGCCATCGATGGAAGCACGCGCCCGGACAGCGTGTCGTTCGCCGGGCTTCCAGCGGTCTCGATCGATGTCGGCGTTATGGAGAAGGCGGACAATGTTGTTGTGGTCCCCGCATCCTTCGATTGGAGCGACATCGGCGACTGGCCGGGCGCACGGGCTGCGGGTGTATGCATGGGGGAGACCCTGCTGGTGGACTCCGACAAGGTGCTGGTGTACGACTCTACGGGAAGGCTCACGGTGGTGATGGGGCTCAGCAACGTCTCGGTGGTCTGCACCGAAGAGGCAACGCTTGTGATGGCTGATTCCTGCGCGCAGAAACTGCGCGGGGTGACGGAAAAACTCAGTGAATGCTGACCGCTGCCCCGATGGGCATCCAGGTGTAGGCCCACTCGGCGGTGTATCTTCCCAGCCTGATGCATCCGTGAGAGAGCGGTTCACCCAGGCGGGCTTCAGCGCCGCTTCCGGCCTGATGAAGGCCGATGGCGCCGCTGGGCACGATGCAGAGCCAGTACGGCATTCGTACATGGTAGGTGCTCGACATGGGGTTGCGCAGACGGTAAAGCACCCTGAAGTCTCCGGTCGGAGTTAGAAAGGCCGGCGGCCTTCCGGTCGAGACAAGTGCAAGATTGGCTTCACGATCGCCTTCCTGGAAGAGGATGAACTGGTTCGTCACGCTCACTGTCGCCCTTCTCTCGGGACTGGCGTCCTGCATGGGGATCATCCCCGTGCCGGTGGACGCATAGATGAGAGAGGACAGGATCCAGGCGGCGGTACCGGTAAAAACAGCCATATATAAACCTCCGTGGAGGTTGAATACTGCAACGGGAGGTGCTTCCGGTCAAGCCCCCCTCTGTTGACTTGATGAGCCGAATCGGCGAGATTACGTTGTCTTTTCAAAAATACCCGTTCACAACAGCGATCCAGAACTTTCCTGAAACGGAGGATTGAATTGGTAAAGGGTCTGATAGTGACAGCCATTGCTGCTTCACTGTTAATAACCGGGTGCTCTTCCCCTTCCATCACAGGTATCAAGGTTCACATTCAGAACGGTGATTACGAACGTGCCATCGAGTTGGCCGACAGCGTTCTCGCCGGCCCCGAAGCCGCAAACGCCGAGATCTGGTACTGGAAGGCAAGAGCCCACAGCTTCATCCATGACTGGGAAAATTCCGCCGAGGCGTTCAGTGAAGCCTACAGGCTCGACCCGACACGCCAGGCAGCCATCGCCGATTTCTGGTCGGTCTTCTACAACACCGCGAACAGCCGTTTCAGCGCCGGCGACATCCCCGGAGCAGTCGAGGTACTCTCCGTCGGGTCCTCCATCGCACCGGACAGGCCCGAGTTCCCTCAGATGCTCGGCGACATCACGCTGAATCAGGGCAACACCATGGAAGCCCTTGACCGCTTCGACGAGTCGTTCGCACTCGGAAACGCCCTCCTGAGCGATCTTGAGGCGCAGAAGGCCGTTGAGACCGACCCTGCAAGGCTTGAGTTCCTTGATAACGAGTACTACAGGGTTCTTTCCGGCGCCGTCCTTTCGAGCTACAACTCCGCGCGCATTCTTGAAAACCTTTACCTCAGCACCGAAGACCCGGCCGAGAAGGAAGCTCACGCCCTGCGCGCCGGCACTATTCTCGATGCCGGCCTCCTTCTCGATCCCATGAACCCGGATCTTCTCGAAACGAAGGCCGAGATACTGCTGATTCAGGGCAAGTACGACGAGGCGCTCGCGGTGTACGACAACGCCGAGCAGTCGATCCTTCAGGGCGAGGCCGACGGATGGATCACGCCCGAAGAATCAACCTCGATGAGGGGTGCGCTCATGTTGACCCGCGGCTTCGCGCTGCTTGAGATGGAGCGCAGCGATGAAGCCCTTGCGCAGCTCCAGGCCAGCAGAGACCTCATCGGCGACAGCTACGACGTTCTCGCCACCATCGCGCATGCAAATGTGCTTCTCGAGCGCTATGAGGAGTCCCTGGAAGTTGTTCGGCAGGCGCAGGCCCTCTCCGGCCTTTCCGAGGATGAGATGGCCAACCTGCACTACATGGTTTTCGTCAACAACAGCAGGCTCGAACGCGACGAGGCTTCCCTTGAAGCCTTGCTTCTGGCAATTTCGTTCGATCCGGACAACGCGATGTACTACGATTACCTCGCATCGACCTACAGCCGTCTTGGACGCAGACAGCAGGCGATCGAGGCAATGGAAAAGGCCGAGGAACTCCGCGCCCAGGAGTAACCGGCCCGTTGACTGAGAGGGGGGCGGCACATGCCGCCCCCCCTGCGTATCAGTCCTTCATCAGCCTTACAAGAAGCTGCCCCTTTTCGACCCTTTCGCCCCGGGTCACGGCCAGTTCCCTCACGATACCGTTCAGGGGTGAGCAGACCTCGTTGTGCATCTTCATGGCATCAAGCAGCAGAAGGGTGTCTCCCGCCCTGACCCTGTCGCCGGCCTTTACCCTGACGTCAACGATGGTGCCCGGAATGATGGCCTTGACCGTTTCAAGGTCGGGCGATGTACGCCCCCTCTTCAGGGAGTTTTCGGGGATCTCGGTTTCGTATGCGGTGTCGTCGATTACAAGCCTGCCGGCCATGTGACGCCTCCGTTACAGGGGAATGTTGCCGTGACGGCGGAATGAGTTGCCGGGATCGCTGCCGCCCGCATACTCCATCGCGCTGATGAGGCTCTTCCGTGTTTCAGAGGGAAGCGCGATCACATCGACATAACCCCTGGATGCCGCAACGTACGGGTTTGCGAACTTGGCCTCGTATTCCTTCACCTTCTCGGCCCTCGTGGCCTCGGGATCGGGGCTCTCCATTATCTCCTTGCGGAAAATGATGTTTGCTGCGCCTTCAGAACCCATCACGGCTATTTCGGCGGTGGGCCAGGCAATGACGCAATCCGCTCCGAGATGCCTGCTGCACATTGCAATGTAGGCCCCTCCGTACGCCTTGCGCATGATCACGGTCAGCTTCGGAACCCTGGCCTCGCTGTAGGCGTAGAGGAGCTTGGCTCCGTGTCTGATCACACCGGAATGCTCCTGGTCGATGCCGGGAAGGTACCCTGGCGTGTCGACGAAGGTGAGGAGGGGTATGCCGAAGGAATCGCAGAAGCGGATGAACCGGGCCGCCTTGTCAGAGGCGTTCACATCCAGAACCCCGGCCAGGACCCTGGGCTGGTTGGCGATGATGCCGACGGTCCTTCCGTTCAGCCTTCCAAATCCCACAACGATGTTTCCCGCGTAGTACCTGTGGACCTCGAGGAAATCGGACCCGTCAACAATTCCCCTGATAACATCGGTCACATCGAAGGCCTTGCGCCTGTCCTCGGGAATGACACCCTCTCTGAGGGGTTTCGAGGGTTCGACAGGCTTCATTGCAGGGGCCTTTTCCTCACAGTTTGACGGGATGAAGGAGATGAGTTTACGGATCTGATCGAATGCCTCGTACTCGCTCTCGGCGTAGAAATGGGCATTGCCGGTGATGGAAGCCTGGGTCATCGCGCCCCCGAGCTCCTCCTGGCTGATCTCCTCGCCCAGCACAGCCTTGATGACCTGCGGACCCGTGATGAACATGTTGGACACCTTGTTGACGACGAAAACGAAATCGGTGAGGGCCGGTGAGTAAACTGCCCCGCCGGCGCATGGTCCGAGTATCAGCGAAAGCTGGGGAACAACGCCGCTGAGCCTTGTATTGCGGTAGAAGATGTCGCCGTAACCGCAAAGCGAATCAACACCTTCCTGGATTCTTGCGCCTCCGGAGTCGTTGATCCCGATGAGCGGGATCCTTCGATCCATCGAGGCATCCATGATCTTGACGATCTTGCCGGCATGCGCCCTTCCCAGCGAGCCGCCGGCAACCGTGAAGTCCTGGGCGAAGATGGTAACCGGTCTGCCGTCGACCTTGCCGAAGCCTGTAACAACGCCGTCGCCGGCGAGTTTCTTGGTGTCCATTCCAAAATCGGTGGCTGAGTGTTCAACGAACAGGTCGGTTTCGAAGAAGCTTCCCTTGTCGAGGATTCCGTCGAGCCGTTCCCTCGCGGAAAGCTTGCCTTGTTTCTTCTGTTTTTCAAGGGCCTCGTCCCCCCCGCCCTTGACCAGCACGGCAACTCTGCCGAGGAAATCCTTGATCGATGAAAATATGGACATCGGTTCTCCGTTTCTCGCGCTGACAACTGATCCGCATTTATACAGCAACGGTGTCGGGCCAAATATAGGTTTTGAGGAGCGGGTGGGGAATGGCGGGATCAGGGATACATGCGGGCGAGCTGCAATACCCTCTCCCGGGTGACTCTGGTTCCTGCATGCTCGAGCGCTTTTTCAAGGGCGGTCGCCCTGTCCGCACCGGCGGACTGCACCATGCGGAGAGCCCACGCTTCCGCGGCGACATCCCCGGCCATTGCGTCGGGCGAACGCCCGTCGTATCCGTAGATCTCGAGATCGCTCCAGTTCAGGTGCAAAGGCTCCGGAGCGAAAAGCAGGCCGGAGAGTGCAAGGGTGGAATCTCCCCAGGCACGGGTGGACAGGACGGGGCGCCCGCCGAGGCTGTCGGGAAGTGTACCGTAAAGCCTCAGGAAGAACGAGTTGCCAACCTCGTCGCATGGGATGATGTCCGGCCTGTAGCCCTCGTTGAAGAGCATGTAGGCGATGTAGAAGGCTGTGTGGCCTTCCGTGTGGAGGACTGCGCCGGCGGGCAGTGAGGAGAGGACGTCGCGGGTGTATCTCGGAGCAGCGTCGTCGGAGGCCCGCCAGGCCCCGGTGATCCCGTGGAGTCCAGAGGAGAGAGCGATGCAGGAAAGGGCGAGTATGCCCCTCCCTCCTCCGCGAAGGAAACGCTGCACACCTGCGGCGACCGGCAGTGAAAGGGGAAGCAGGGCTATCCAGGCGAAGCTTTCATGGTCGGGCACACGGTATGTCGAAATGAACAGCAGCCCGAGAAGAGTCGAGGCCACGGCGGCATGAGCCGGTCTGCCGCCGGCGGCTGCGAGCACCAGAAGCGCCCCGGCGCCTGCTATTCCGACGGATGCCGCCACCCTGGCGACACCTTCAGTGGAAGGTGCCTGAAGCCTTCCCGAGTACATCGTGTAGTACGCGGCCGCGTGGGGGAGACTCGCCGGTTTCGTGTAGTGCATGACGGTCGATGCCCCGGCCCTGAGTGGAAGGTAGAGAAGAAGGCTCGCAGGGATGACGGCGAGGGCTGCCCATCGGGAGAACCATTGCCGGGAAAGGGCGAGTGGAAAGAGGAGCACCGAGACCGGGTGCCCTCCGAAGACCGCCAGTGAGGCCAGGAAGGGTCCTGCCCTGCGGTTTCTCTGGGATATGGCCAGAAGTACGAGCAGGATGGCCGTTCCGTGGATCTCGATCACGTTGAGCTGCGAGAGGACTGGTGGAAGGAGCAGGAGGATACAGGAGGCGACCATTGCAGCGGTCTGCGGGATACCGTGGCTTTTCAGCGCAGCGACTGCTGCGGGAAGGCAGGCGCCCGCAAGGAGGCAGGTGATGATCCGCATGTGACCGTAGAGCGGGCCGCTGAGCAGGGAGAACACCCTGAGAAGGATGATGAACAGAGGATAACCCGGTGAATGGGCTATCTCGAGCCGCCGGCCGGCTACGGCGAACTCCGCTCCATCCACGGCATCGAATGATGGCGGTCCGCTTATCCAGGCAAGGGCGGCAAACGAAAGGGAAGCCAGAAGCAAAAGGACGCTGAAACGGATCCTCACCTGTAACGGCTTCCGGCGTACCTGCGGCATGAGGCGGCTATGTCGTTTCTGCCTGCGGCTTCAGCTGCCCGGATCGCAAGCGTGAAGGCACCCGGGGAAGGGACCATCTGGGTTGCGAGCGCCCTCAGGGCGAATTCCATGGCCTTCTGTGGCTCGCCTTTCGCAAGATGCCATGTTGCAGCCGTTTCAAGGACTGCGGGGTTTTCAGGGTTCAATACCAGGCAACGGTTCAACAGCGCCTCAAGCTCCTGCCCGCCTTCATCATCACTGATCCCCACCCTCAACCTGGAAAGGGCGATATCGAGTGAAAAACCGAAACGCTCAACGCTCCGGCGGTAGAGCGAGTCGGAGTTTCCCCCTGTCATTCCGGCAAGTTCGATGGCGTACGCCCATGAGGCCTGCCCCGCCGAGGGATGGGAGAGCGCCGCCCGCGAGAATGATTCAGCCCGGAGTGTGTCGCCAAGGGTCATGTGGGCTCTGGAGTAGAGCACAAGGAGGTGTTCGGAAAGGCCTCCGCCCGCGTGGGCGCGCCCGAGGAATGCCGTGTCGCCCCTGGCGGCGGCGAAGCCGAGGAGCAGCTCAGCGGCATCGGCTCCCCGCTCGCCTGCGGCATCCATGTAGGCGAGAGCCCTTGTCCAGAGAAGAAGGCTGTCCCCCATCGTGGAAGCGAGGTTGACCCCGACCTTCATCATCTCGACCGAGGTGTCGCCCAGGGCGGTGCCCACCTCGTAAGCCCATTCGGCCCTGTTCTGCATGCCCAGCAGGTGAGCCCCCTCGGCGAGCGTTCTGAAGCCTCCACCCGACGCGGCCACCCTCATCGCCGACGCATTGCCGTGGGCCACCATGCCGCTTCGGAAGAACGAGTCGGCCTGCCGTTCGATTCCCTGAAGCCTGCCGCTGTCGAGGCCTTCGGGGGGCAGCAGACGGCCGAGGAGCATCATTGCCAGAGCGATCGGCACCGTCGCCTTCCAGCTGCGCTGAAGCAGCCACATGATGCACGAGGCGGCGGCGAGCAGAAACAGCGGCAGGGAAGGCGCGGGAAAGCCGGCAGGGGAGAGGGCTGCAAACAGAACCACGGGAGCGGCGGCAGCCCGTGACAGCCGCTTCCCCCCCGGAAGATTTAGAAGCGCAGCTGTCAGTGCTATCGCCACTACAGTATTCCAACCCGACGCCCATGCAAGCAGAAGCGACACTGCGAATGCCGTGGTGCGGAACGCGCCTTCAAGATGGACCGATCCAAGCAGCCATGTCACTGCCAGCAGTGCGCCGACAAGGCTTACCGCATCGGCAAAGGTCAGGCCTCCGGAAGGCGCTCCTGAAAATGCTGCAACGGTTCCGACAGCGGCGATCAGGATCCCCGGGAGCAGGTCGGCCATGTTCCTTCGCAATGACGCAAATTGCAGTGGGGCAAGCTTTGCGAGCATCCATCCCGCCAGAAGGGTTACCGGCAGCATGTCGAATGTAAAAATGGTGAAATGTGCGGATCCATGGAGGGGAAGCTCGGTGAAGGAGTGCCACTGCATGAACCTCTGGGCTGACTCCTGAACAGGGAAGAAACGTTCCGCGATTATCTGGACCAGGTACGGCCATGTGAAGAACACCAGGAAGATCGGCATGAAGACCAGGGTCGTCAGCACACCCCGCAGGGCTCGCTTTCTTCCCGGGGTGACGCACCACGAGAACACCCCGGCGAGAACACATCCCAGGAAGGCCTCTATCCTTATTCCGGGGGTCGTTCCGGGCAGCAGGGCGGCCGGATTGTAGAAGTTGATCAGAAACCATCCCGCATTGTCGCTCCGAAGCGGGAAGTAGCCGATGTCGCCTGTGACGCCGGCCAGAAAGTCTATCACCGGGGGAAGGAGGGTCAGCGTCCAGGCCATGACCATTATCTTCATGAGCTTCCAGAGTGGATAGCCGCTCGAGATGTGCATGAGTGCGGAAAGGCCAAGCATCGGGAACACATACGCCACCGGGAAGTGCAGGAAGAAGGCTGGGGCCTCGAACAGGATTCCCAGCGTTGCGGCCTCGAGAAGATTGCGCAGAATCACCGTGGCTGCGAAGAGCCCCCCCAGCTGCATCGGAGTGGCTCTGAGTGAAGCACCCCACTCCACAATTCTCCCGACATGTTCCCTTGTTCTCATTGCGTCTGCTCCTGAAGGACGTGAACAGCCGGAACTCCAGTGAAGACCGAGGGGTCCCAGGGAAGGCCGGCGAAAATCCCGAGTGTTTTTGTGAACCCACCGAATGACAGGCCCGGGATGCATCCGACCGGGACATCCCTCCAGCTCATGGCGCACCAGCCCCTCGAGCCCAAGGAGGGTGGAGAATAGACAAAGAGCCTGAAGTCCTTCGTGAAGGAGCCTTCCCTCCAGAAACCCACAATGCCTGCCAGTGCGTCCAAATCATTGCAGCCGATCGAGATGAACAATAGGTCAGGCCTGTACTTGGAAAACAGGTCAAGGATCACGCCATGCCCCTGGGCGTCGGGGGTCAGGGTGAAACCCTCAAGCTCCGCTGCGAGGCCTTCCGGTGAGATGCTTACCGGTACGAGGAACTGGTCAAGCAGTACGAACATGTGCTGACGCATGCCTTCGAGCTCAGTCCCGGGTTCCTGTTCGACAAGCATCAGAAGCCTGCCTTCGGAATCAGCGGAAGTGAGAAGGGATTCGAGTGAAGGCGCGTCCTGAAGCTCGCTGCGCGTAAAGAAACACCATGCAAAGCCCTCGAGGGGCGGAGGGGCGGCTGCATCCCTGATCTCAAGGATGACCATCGGTTTGGCCGAAGGAGTGAACAGAGGGGCTTCGGGAACACCCGGAGAGCCCCCGCATCCGACGGTCAGAACGAGAAAAAGGGTGAACAACCCGGTTTTCATGGCGTGAATATAGGGAATGCGCCCGCTGGGGGCGCATTCCCGGAAGAAAGAGGCGTTCTACCTGGCGACGAGGATCTTCATCGATTCAACACCGCCGGGATGGTTCAGCATGAGGAAGTAGGTGCCGGTGGCAAGGTCACCGCTCACGGCAACGGAGTGGACTCCCGCTTCCATCGGCCCCTGCACGAGGGTTTCAACCGTTCTGCCCGAGAGGTCGTAGAGGGCGAGCCTCGTGTTGCCTGCCTCGGAGAGGCTGAACGACACTGTTCCGCCCGGAGCGAGGGGGTTGCCCTGTACGGAGAGAGCGCGTTCGGGAGTTACGGCTCCACCCTCGATGCCCGTGGCGAAGGTTATGTCAAAGGTGTAGGTCATGTCGAGCGTGGTCACGGAGAACATGGCCGGGTAAAAGATCGCGTAGTCCCAGCCGGCTGTTTCGACGGCGACCGAGGCCGTACCGGCCGGGTAGGCCGTGTTGTACCAGGTGCACTGTGATGCGCCGTCGGTGTCCCACAGAATCACTCCGAGATTCCACTCGAAGCTGTCCCGACCGTCGAAGCTGAAGTTTACCCATCCGTCCTGGTAGTCGGCAAGGTCGACCTTGATCCAGTGGATGCCGAAGGATTCGGGAGGGTATACCCCGTTGTCGCCCGATGCGGGAAGCGTGCTGAAGTTGTGGAAGGCGAATACGTAGGGGTTTCCGCCCCATTCTCCGGCTTCCGGGAAGTACATGTCGCCCTCGTAGTAGTTGTTCGCGACGAACCAGCGCCAGTAGCCGTACTCCATGAAGCCCTGTTCGAAGGTCATGGCGTTGTCGTTGAAGGCTGCCTCAAGGGATTCAAGCATGTTCGCGCCGCGCTCGTCCGCGCAGTATTCCCATACGAGCCTTACCGACTCGACCTCGGTGCGCTGCCAGATGTAGAAGGCCCAGGTGACGCCGCCGTACCAGTAGAGGTTGGAGCCGCCGCCGGAACGGATATCGTACCAGGGTTTGCGGATGGGGTTGTCGCCGCCGCCAAGGTATCCCATGTAGTCATTGACCTCGGGGTAGACCATTTCCTCCATGAATACGGCGCAGTTCTCCATGAACCAGGTGGGTTCGGTGTAGTCGTAGGTCATCTGGATCGCGTGCTGGAATTCGTGGGCCACGGTCACCTTGATGAGGTTCTCGCCAAGGTTCTTGTGAATGACGATGTGGCTTGCCGATGCGTTGTGGGTCGAATCGGGCGGCTTGAACTCCCCGCCTGAAGAAGTGTAGCCGAGCGCATCGATCTGCATGATGTATATGTCGTAGCGGTTGCAGCCGCCCATCCCCGCATCGGGCGGGGGTGTGAAGTAGTCCATCTCGTCGCACTCGACCTGCCAGGAGTGATCGGCCGCGAGGGCAACGGACATGGCGTAGGTCTCAGTGACGGCATCGCCACCCTCGGTTGTGTAGTGGATGCGGAAGTGATCAGAGGGGGAGACGAAGGTTATCTCGGGGCCGCTGAGACCGGGCCTTGCGAGCAGGAAGGCCGGCTCGCCCGGGACGGGGATAGAGCCCTGTTCGATGATGCGCAGCGCCTCGAGCAGTGCGGGGGTGCCGCAGGGCTCGCTGGCTGCGCCGTCGGTGAATTCAACGGGCAAAAGCTCCCGCTCGCGGACGCTCATGACCAGGTAGAGGGCTGCCTCATCGGGAGTGATCTCACCCGCTGAAGCGGCGTTCATGATTCGGTCCAGCGTGGTGTCCGCAAGCGACAGGGCGAACATCACCGGAAGAATCAGAAGGGCTAATCTCAAATCATGGCTCCCTTCGTGAAGGGGGGGCCGAAGCCCCCCCGTTTGGGATCAGTTAAGTACTGTGACCCTGGCCGTGACGCCGCCGCCCGGGCCGGTGAGCCTGACGAAGTAGGTTCCGTTCTCAAGCCCGGATGCATTCCAGTCGACCTGGCTCTGCCCTGCGGGAAGTTCTCCCGATGAGATGGTCTGCACCATTCTCCCGGCAGCGTTGTAGACGTTGATGGTGGTGATTCCGGCCTCGGGCATTGTCACCCGGAGGAAACCGGAGCCGGTGAACGGGTTACTGTCGGCTTCGAGGAGGAATGATTGTGACTGTGAACCTTCCTCGATGCCTGTCTGGTATGAGATGTCCATCTCGTAGAGCAGATCGAGCGTGGTTTCGGTAATGGGCTGGGGGAAGACGATTACCTTGTCCCAGCCGGCGGTCTCGATGCCCCACTCGCGGGTGGCCGTGTCGTTGTCGACGATGGTCCAGTAGAAGTCGTCCGTGCCGTCGTCCCTCGTTCTGATGACGCCGAGGATCCAGTCGAAGTAGTCACGGCCGTCGAACTCGATCTTGATCCAGCCCTGGTAGGGTTCCACGTTGATCTGGATCCAGTGGTTGCCGTATGTCTTGGGCGGGTAGACGCCGTTGTCGAGCGAGGCGGGAAGGCTGGTTACGTTGTGGAAGCTGAACACGTATGCGCCGGGGCCCCAGAGAGAGCTCTCCTCGTAGGGGTAGTGCTCGTCGTCGGCTCTGCTTGTCCCGGTGAACCAGCGCCAGCAGGTGTACTCCGCGAGCCACTGGTTGAAGCTCATCCCGTATTCCTCGGCAGCTGCAACAATGGACTCCATGAGGTTGGCGCCGTAAACGTCCGCCGTCAGCTCCCAGATGCGCTGGATGACCTCGACCGAGCCGCCCGTGCGGAACTGCATGTACATGGGCCAGGGGGATGCGCCGTAGTGGTACATGGCACCGCTGCGGATATCGTACCAGGGACGGCGGAGGCAGTTTTCGCCGCTCTTGAGGTAGTCTGTGTAGAGGTTCGTTTCAAAGACGATGTTCTGGGTCCAGACCGTGCAGTTCTCCTTGAACCATGTGGGTTCGGCCGCGTCGTAGGCGTTCTGGATCGCGTGCATGAACTCGTGCGCAGAGGTTTCGATCATCTGGTTCTGACCGTAACCCTCATTGTTGCTCATGGCGATGTGGCTGGACCAGTCGTTGTTGGGTGTTATGGGATTGGGGACCTCCCCGCCGGTGCTGCAGTAGCCGAGTGTTCCGGCGTCGAGGCTCATGATGTAGACATCGTAGCGGTCGCAGCCGCCAAGACCGAGGTCGGAAGGCGGCGCCCAGAAGCCGAGAGTGTTGATGAGGGTTCCCCAGGAGGTATCGAACGCGTCGGCCAGAACGTTCACATAGCTTTCGTTCGTGGCGTTGACGCCGGCGGTGGTCCAGTGGATCCTGAAGTAATCCTGCGGTGAGATCGTGGTGTAGTAGGGATCACCGGGGTAGGGTCTGGCAAGAAGCACGTCAAGCTGCTCGCGAACGGGAGCCGAGCAGCGGTCGTAGAGGGTTCGGATCAAATCGAAGGCCGGCGTGCCGCATGGCTCGGCAACGGCACCCTCGGAGAACTGCGCCGGAACCTTCGTCATATCGTAGACGCTGTTGTAGAGGAGGAAAACCGCCTCGTCGGGGGATATGGCATCGGTTTCGAGGGCCGCACTCACCCTGGAAACCACCGTGTCTCCCGCTGCGACGGAAACCGCCAGTGCCAGAAAGAGAATCACTAACTTCACTTTTGCAAGCCTCCTATGCAGTTAAAGAGGAAGAAACACATGACGCTGTCACACACACTCTTATCCTATAAGGAATGGCTCCCCATGTCCATAACCGTTGCTCACGGGGGAAGCCGGTATTGCCCGGGCACACCCTCCGCCATCATACTTGCCGTTGACACACCAGCAGAGGAGTGACGGGTGAAAGTTACACATTTGGGTGGCGCAGGCTGCGTTACAGGCTCGTGCCATCTGGTGGAAGTCCAGGGAAAAAGGATAATGCTCGACTGCGGGCTCAGCCAGGGCAGGCGCGAGGAAAGCGAGCGGCTCAACCGTACCTATCCGGTACCGCCGGCCTCGGTCGACGCAGTGGTGCTGTCCCACGCGCACATCGACCACTCGGGCAAGCTGCCGGGCCTTGTCGGCGGCGGATTCAAGGGGCCGGTGTTTTCGACGGCCGCCACTCGCGACCTTGCCTCGATAATGCTTCCCGATTCCGCACACATCCAGCAGGCCGATGCTGACTACCTGAACAAGAAACGCCGGGTCAGGGGGCTCGCCCCAGTCACTCCGCTCTACGGCCTTGAAGAGGTGATGACCACGCTCGAACGGTTCGTTTCCGTGCCGTACGGAATGACCTTCCAGCTTTTTCCGGGGGTGAGCATGAGGTTGCTCGAGGCCGGGCACATCCTCGGGTCGGCACAGGTCGAGCTGACGCTTTCCGAAGGGGGGACGACGAAAGTCCTTCTCTACAGCGGCGACATCGGGCGCAGGAGCCAACCCATCCTGAAGGATCCCGACCTGTCTTCAAGGCCCGACGTGGTGATAATGGAGAGCACGTACGGAGGCAGGGACCACGAGCCTGCGGGCGAGAGCCTTGAAAAGCTCGAGAGGGTGATCAGGGAAACGGCAGCGGCGGGCGGCAAGGTGATAGTCCCCGCGTTCAGCGTCGGGCGCACGCAGGAAGTTCTCTACTTCCTTCGCCAGCTGGATGAGGCGGGACGGCTTCCGGACATAAGGGTCTTCGTGGATTCACCGCTTTCCTTCGATGCGACGGGTGTATACAAGCTTCATCCGGAGTGTTTCGACGAGGACGCACTGAGCCTTCTTCAGTCCGGGCAGAGCCCGTTCACGTTCGAGAAGCTCAGGTTCATCCAGGGCGTCGAGGAGTCGAAAGCTCTCAACAGCATGAAGGAGAGCATGATAATCATATCCGCCTCGGGCATGTGTGAGAACGGGCGGATCAGGCATCACCTTAAGAACACCATCGGCGATCACAGGAACACCGTGCTGATCGTGGGCTTCATGGCGGCTGAGACCCTCGGCAGGAAGATAGCGGAACGCCACGAGACGGTTAACATCTTCGGCGAGCCGTACAAACTCAGGGCACGGGTCGAGGACATACTCGGGATGAGCGCACACGCCGATGCCGGGCAGCTCATGGAATTCGTGGGACAGACCGCTCGGAACGCAAAGACGATCGTTCTGGTGCACGGCGAGAAGAACCAGACTGAGAGCCTTGCGGCGAGGATCCGGGAAAAATCCGACGCCCGGGTGCTGTTGCCCGGCGTTGGGGACTTTCTGGAACTCTGAGCTATATTCACAGCTAATCCATCGGTTCAGCCATCGGAGGGTCATGCACATTTTACTCGCCTCATCCCTGATCCTGGCGGCAGGGTTCGATCCGCCTTTCCTGCCCCCTGACGGGGGGATCGGTGTTGAAACAAGGTCGGCCGGAGCGAGGGCGTTCGCGATGGGCGGAGCAGCCGCCGGTGTCGCCGATTCCAACACGGTGTCGGTCTACAACCCTGCAGCTTCCGCCTGGGCCGAGGCCACGGGGCTTGCCTGGGGGCTTGCGGGAGTAAGCGGAGATGATGACAACTGGACCGGGAAGCTCGGTTTTCCGCATGTGTCCGTGGTATTTCCAATTCCATGGGGCGTCTCCCTTTCCGGCTGCCTCTCCTCAAAAAGCAGGCTGTCCGCGACCGGCTCCTTCACGTTTGACGGAGGGAGCGGAACCGCCGCCTGGAGCGGGGGCCTGACCGAGGGATGGTTCGGCGTCACCGCAAGGGCGGGACGGAACCTCGCATTCTCTCTCGGCAGCAGAAGCACATTCGGCACGGTTCTCGGTGAATTCATCACCACTCCTGACTCGCTCTCAGGGCCGTTCATTCCGCTGTCCTCCCAATACAGGGATGACGCGGTTTTTTCGCCGGCATCCGGCCTTCTTTTCGGCGCATTCTGGAATGCGGGGATTGTCGACCTCGGAATGTCGATCACCACCGACCGCAGGGGAACACTGGGCATCGAACGTGACGGGATGGGCAACCTCAGCGCGGACACATCGCTGCAGTACACCGTGCCGGGTGATTTCACGGGGGGAATTTCCGTGAGACCCCACAGAAGGCTTCTGTTCGCAGCGGATTACTACAGCCGGAAACGGCTGAGCCTTCTTCAAACATCCGTCGAACCCGGGAACATCATCTCGGGTGGTGTCGAGTACACAGCTCCGGGCAACCTGAGGCTGAGGGCCGGCATTTCAAGGACGGACGGTCTCTGGAGGGACGGCGCCACAAGGTACACGACGGGCTTCGGTTTCGCATTCGGCAGCGGACGTGCCTCGCTCGATGTTTCAGCGGGATATGAGACCTGGGGCGACGGTCTTTCGGAAACAACAGTCTACGCCACTCTATGGGCCTCGGAACACTGGCTGGACTGACGGTCGTCATCCCGGCGCGCATGGGTTCGTCCCGGCTTCCCGGGAAACCCCTTGCGGATGTCTGCGGCAAGCCCCTCATCATTCGTGTTCTTGAGAGTTTGGGCCCAACCGGGGCGGTTCTGGCGGTGGTGGCAACGGACAGCCCCGAAATCGTACGAACCGTGGAAGCCTGCGGATACCGTGCAATCCTGACCGGCGAGGCTTTTTCGGGCACCCACCGGGTCTATCAGGCCTGGAAGGCCCTGGGTTCTCCCGCCGGACGGATAGTCAACCTGCAGGGCGATGAACCCTGTGCATCGATGGAATGGGTGAACAAACTTGTCTCCGTGGCCGGTGAAGGCGTGGCAACCCTTGCCTCGCCCATGAAACCCGGGGAAGAGACCGATCCGTCGGCCGTGAAAGTTGCTGTCGGAACCGGAGGCAGGGCTCTCTACTTCAGCCGAAGCCCCATCCCATGGGGGGACGGCGTATACCTTCGGCACGCCGGGGTTTACTGCTTCACCCCCGAGAGCCTTGAGGCTTGCATGCAGGCCGGTGAAACGGAACTTTCCCGGAGGGAGAGGCTGGAGCAGCTTGCCTGGCTTGAAAGGGGCATTCCCATCAGCGTTGGAACCGGGGATTGGAACGCCCTCGGGGTCGACACCCCGGAGGACCTTGAACGGGCAAGGAGGGCTTTTTCGTGAGTGACAGACCGCTTTTCATCATGGGCCCGTGCGGTCTCGAAAGCCTTGACATGGCCCTTGAAACAGGTCGCTTCATCAGTTCGCTCGCCTCTTCCCACAATGCCCGATTCGTTTTCAAGGGGTCTTTCCTGAAGGACAACAGGACCTCTCGCGGCAGCTGGACCGGACCGGGGCTCGTCGAGGGGCTTTCGATACTCGGAAGGGTCAGGGCGGAGACCGGCCTTCCCGTGCTGACGGACATACACATCCCCTCGCAGGCGGCTCCCGTGGCGGAGGTCGCGGATTACATCCAGATCCCGGCCTTTCTCTGCCGACAGACAAGCCTTCTCGAGGCCGCCGGTTCGACCGGACGCCCTGTCAATGTCAAGAAGGGTCAGTTCATGGCGCCTGAGAACATGGCGGGCGCAGTGGCCAAGCTGAAGGGTGAGGGGTGCCCCATGGTCTGGCTCACCGAGCGTGGCTCTTTCTTCGGCTACGGCGACCTTGTAGTGGACATGAGATCCCTTTCAGTGATGGCCGGCCTTTGTGACGGAGTGATCATGGACGTGACCCATTCGCTTCAGAAACCCGGCGCACTCGGAGCTGAGAGCGGGGGTGACCGGAGCTTCGCACTGAACATGGCAAGGGCTGCCGCAGCATGGGGTGTGAACGGGATTTTCCTCGAGGTCCATCCCGACCCGAAGACAGCTGGAAGCGATGGAAGCGTGATGCTCGATTTCAGGGGGGCCGAGGTTCTTGTGGGCGAGGCGTTGCGGTACTGGCGGGGAACGGAGGCCGAGAATGGGCGTTAGAGTTGTCGAGGTGGAACCCGGCCGGGGGATGAACAAGTTCATTTCGGTGCCGTTCCGGATCCATGGCAGCGAGTCCCGATGGGTGCCCCAGCTGTTGATGCAGGAGAAGGTGTTCTTCGATCCGGCGAAGAATCCCGCCTTCAATCACTGCGACTCCCGCTTCTTCGTTGCATACCGTGACGGTGCCCTGTGCGGAAGGGTCGCCGCCGTCATATCGAGGGAGTACAACATCAAGAACAGCTCCAGTACAGGCAGGTTCGGCTGGTTCGAGGCTGATGCCCCCGATGCGGCCGAGCTTCTGCTCGACGGGGCGGAACGCTGGCTTGCCGCGGCCGGGATGACCCGTGCAGTCGGTCCGATGGGCTTTTCCGACAATGACGCCACAGGTTTTCTGGTGGAGGGCTACGACGAGGAGCCGACCATCGTCGGCAGCTGGTCACCACCCTGGTACGGAGAGTTCATCGAAAAGAGGGGTTACGTGAAGGATGTCGACTACGTCGAATACCGCATCACGGTACCCCGGGAGATACCCGAAAAGGTTCAGAGGATGGCCGACCTGATCCGCCGAAGGACAACCGTCAGGGTGTTTTCCGAGAGCAGCAGGAAGGAACTCGCCAGGAAGTGGGCACCCCAGGTGTTCGATGTGCTGAACGAGTCCTACAGGGACCTTTATGGAACCACCCTGCTTTCCCAGGAGGAGATAGACTTCTACATAAAAAGCTATCTCGGACATGTCGACCCCGAGTTCGTGAAGATAGCCGCCGAGGGCGACAGGGTCGTAGGGTTCATAATCGCGATGCCCAGCCTCACACAGGCATTCCGCAAGGCCCGCGGCAGGCTGTTCCCCTTTGGTTTTATCCACGTCCTCCGCGCCATGAGGAAAAGCAGGGTCCTCGACTTCTACCTTGCCGGCATCCGCCACGAGTACCAGGGCAAGGGGATCGACCTGCTGATGAGCTACGAGATGGGGCTGTCAGCACTCGCACGGGGTATGACGCACGCCGAGAGCAACCGTGAGCTCGAGACCAACACGAGGATCCAGGCTCAATGGAAGTTCTATGAAAAAAGGCTTCACAGGCGGTCAAGGGTTTACTGGAAAAGCCTGACACAGGTGTAGCAGCCACCGGGAACCGGCGGGATCTGTGGATTGGACCACGTCATTGTTCCCCTTCCCGTCATCATGATCCGGTGCGCACTTTTGGCACATGCCGATGAAGCACCGTCGGGCAGCCCCGGGATTCTTTTCATATGTTTGATATTGAGATGTTTTCACCCGGAAGGAAGAATTCGATGCTCTCAGGGATCCGTCTTGTATGCCTTGATGTGGATGGAACGCTGACTGACGGCAGGCTTTTCTACGGTCCCGACGGTGTGGGTCAGTTCTATTCCGCGCGGGACGGCGAAGGCATCATGAAACTCCTCAGGGCAGGATTCGAGGTTGCCCTTTTGTCCCTTCGCGATTTCCCCGCCACCAGGCGAAGGGCAGCCGACCTCGGCATCAAACACCTTGCACTCGGCTGCAGACGCAAGGACGAAGCCCTCAGGGACCTTTGCGGATTCCTCGGGGTTCCACTGTCGAACACCCTGTTCATGGGTGACGATGCGAACGATCTGCCCGCGCTCGAGCTGGCAGGGGTTGCAGCATGCCCTTCCAACGCGGCTCCCGAAGTTATCGCGCGGTGTTCACTCGTTGCCTCGGCTCCGGGCGGTGCGGGAGCGGTGAGGGAAGTGGCCGAAATGATCCTGGAGGCAAGGCATGAAGTGCTCTGACGAAGCCGGCAGGGTGATCGGGATCGAGGCGGACTGGCTCAGGGCAAGCATCAGCCTGAACGCCGACCGCTTCGACCCCGCGGTCGATGTTTTGAGACAGACTGCCGGCAAGATCGTAGTCTGCGGCATGGGCAAATCCGGCCTGGTGGCCCGCAAGATCGCTGCAACGCTCACAAGCACTGGATCTCCGGCATACTTCCTGCACCCGGCCGAGGGAATCCACGGCGACATAGGAATCCTTGCAACGGGCGACAGCGCGCTGGTTCTCTCGAAGAGCGGAGGAACGCCCGAGATTGCTGCAATGCTCCCGGCGCTCGTCCGGCTCAGCGTTCCAATCGTCTCGATTACATCCCGGGAGGATTCCATACTCGCACGGGCTTCCGCAGCCGTTCTGCTGCTTCCTGATCTTGAAGAGGCATGCCCGTACAATCTGGCGCCCACCGCCAGCACCACCGCCATGATGGCCATCGGCGACGCACTTGCCATGGCACTCCTCAGGTTGAGCGGCTTCTCCCCCGAGGATTTTGCGAACGTGCACCCCGGGGGCATGCTGGGAAGAAAGCTTCTTCTCAGGGTCAGCGACATCATGGTCTCGAAGACCCTGCCGCTGGCGCGCGAAGACATGCCACTTTCCGAGGCGGTGGAGATCATGACCAGGCACAGGGGCGTGTGCATCACAACGGACGACACGGGGCGCCTGTCCGGAATCTTCGTCTACGGCGACCTCGGCCGGCTCATGCGAAACAGGGCTGACATTCTGAATCTCACCCTCTCCGACGTCCTCGTCAGGGAGCCATCGGTCGTGCGTCCCGACGAGCCTGCGTCATCGGCGGTTTCAACGATGGAGATGCGGGGCATCACGTCAGTGGTGGCGGTCGATGCGGATAGAAGGCCCGTGGGGATCCTCTACCTGCACGACGCACTTCGCGAAGGTTTCAGGTAGGATTTGCTCCGCACGTTTCGTCACAGGCATCTGGAACCGCTTCTCTGCCGGTGCATCATGAAGCTGGGTGCAGTGCTCCCCAGACGGGTCGGATGGGCGCTCTCATGCCTCATCGGAGCGGCGGCATCGGTGTTGCCGGGGCGCTCCAACCGGTTCATGTCAAGGAACATATCGCAAGTGGCGGCCCCTCTGGGGCTGCATGTTGCCCCGGCGCTAGTTTACAGGCACATGACGGCCGGGATGCTCGATTTTCTGAGGCTGTCCGCAATGGACGACACTTCTTTCCGGCGCATCGTACGGGTTTCCGGGGAAGAGCATCTGGCCGCGATCATGGCGCAGGGCAGGGGTGCGGTGGTCGTCACCGCCCATTACTCCGCATGGGAGCTCATCCCCAGGGCCATCACCCTTCTCGGGCACAGGGTGGGCATTGTTGGACGCAAGCTCTGGAACCCCCTGATCTCTGAAGAACTGGATTCGCTGAGGCGCCGTTCGGGAGTCGAGACCATCGACCGTGGCGAGGGGGCCTTGAGGCTCGTGAGGACTCTTAGGAACAACACGGCGGTCGGCATTCTTATCGACCAGGAGACCAAGGCGGTCGAGGGGCGGTTCATCCCCTTCCTGGATGTCCCTGCGCTCACGCCGGTCGGTCCGGCCTCGATCTGCCTCAGGTTTGGCATTCCCGCCGTCACGCTTCATATAAGAAGGGTTGGCATGGGATATCTCCTCGTGATCGATCCCCCGGTCGATACCCGTGGAATGGAGGGCGAGGAGGGTGTCAACATGCTTACGGCGGAGTTCAACAGAAGAATCGGGGAGTGGATAGTTGAGGAACCCGGCCAGTGGATTTGGTTTCACGATCGCTGGGGTCGCAGCCCTGCTTTCAGGCCTGTCGTGCGGTGAACAGCCCGGAGAATACTCGTCGGAATCCCGAAGGGTCCAGACCGTATCGGGTTTCAGGCTCACCCAGGCCGAGGGGCCGGACAGATCCTGGAGCCTTCAGGGCGATACGGCGATCTATCTCGAAGACGACAGCCTCGTTACCCTTTCCGGAGTACACATCACGTTCTTCCTCGAAAACCGACCGGAGAGCACGGTGCGTTCAGATTCGGGAAGAGCCAGCCTCGTCTCCGGCGAGACCGTTCTGTGGGGATCGGTCGTGGCCGAGAACGTCGAGGGGCGCAGGCTGGAGACCCCCCTGCTTCTATGGGATGATTCGCTCGGCGTTTTCTACACCGACTGCCTCACAGTGTTCACCGTGCCCGAGGATGACGGCGTGACGGTGCTCAGGGGCAGGGGAGTCACCCTGAACACGGGCCTTGGCACCGTGGGCGACGTGATGGTAAGCGAATCATTCCAGGCCGTTTACAGCGGCGAGGTGTCCGACCTTGATTAGGGCCCTGCTGCTCGCATCCTTCACCGCGCACGCCGGCGTGTTCACCGTGACGGCGCTGCACGCCTGGTCGACCGAGCTGGAGGACGGCACGGTGGTGCTCGAACTCACGGACAGCGTCTCCGTAACGGACGGCGAGGTCACGGTCACGTCCGACAGGGCAACCATCTTCGAGACAGCCCAGACAGCCGAGTTCCATGACAATGTTCACGTTCTGCACGACTCCATTACGGCGACCGGAGCCTTTCTCTCCTACTCAAGACCGTCGGGGCTGCTGCAGCTCATTGGGAACGCCGTCCTGCTGGATGGCGAAAGCACTCTGAGAGCCGACCGGATAACCTGGTACCGGTTCATGAACAAGGCCACAGCCCTGGGCGCCGTGATCATGACCGGCGAGTGGCTCGGGGAGGTTACCGGCGAGTATGCGCTGTACGACGGCGACCGGGGAAGCCTTTTCGTGACGAGCGAGCCCGAACTCAGAAGGGTTGAGGGAGGAGATTCCCTAACCATCACGGCCCAGCGGCTCGAGTTCTTCCTCGACGAGGACAGGGCCGAGGCTCAGGGAGACGGAATCCTCAGGATGCCATCCCGTGAATTCACGGCTGTTGCTGAATACATGCTCTTCCATGGGGAGGAAGAAAAGCTCGAACTGATAGGGGCTCCAAGGGTGGAAGCGCCCGAGGGGATCCTGAACGGCGACTGGATGGAGGTTCTTTTGAGGGACGGGGATCTCGAGTCCCTGCGGATCGAGGGCAACGCCCGCGGGCACCTCACGAGGGACGACACCACCAACGTGGAGTTTTCCTCGCAGCGTGCTTTCTTCGGCTTCATCCCGGGGGACGAAACCGAGCTCGACTCTCTCCACCTGTCGGGAACCGCCACGATGAACGCCGTCTCGTCAGGGCTGGAAAGGTCCGAGGCCAACACGATCACTGCGGAGAATCTCGTGCTTAGGTTCGTGGGCGGGGAGATGGACAGGGTTACGGCCTGGGGAACGGTGAGGGGCACCTACAGCTGGAGCGGAGAGTTTCGTGACTGACAGGATACTCGCGGCGAGGGATCTTGTGAAGACCTACAGGAAGCGGAGGGTCGTCGACGGCGTAAGCGTCGAGGTTCACCCCGGCGAAATAGTGGGGCTCCTTGGCCCGAACGGGGCCGGCAAGACCACCTCCTTCTACCAGATCGTCGGCTTCATCAGGCCGGATTCCGGAAGCGTCTGGCTCGACGGGAAGGATATAACCCGTCTGCCCATGTACCGCCGTGCAAGGCTCGGGATAGGCTACCTTTCGCAGGAATCCAGCGTTTTCCGAAAGATGACGGTAAAAGACAACCTGCTCTGCATTCTTGAGACGATGGGCCTCACCAGAACCGAGAGGAACGACAGGTGCGAGAAACTCATGCATGATCTTGGCGTGACTCATCTTGCATCGCAGAAGGCGTTCACCCTCTCAGGCGGGGAGAGGAGAAGGGTCGAGATCGCTCGCGCTCTTGTCACCCGGCCCGGGTACATGCTTCTGGACGAGCCCTTCGCCGGTATTGACCCGATCGCCGTCAACGAGATACAGGAGATCGTTGCCGGTCTTGCCCGGAAGGGACTCGGAGTTCTGATCACGGACCACAATGTCAGGGAAACTCTTGCGATAACCGACAGGGCCTATATTATGTACGACGGGCGTATTCTCATCTCCGGGTCGGCCGCTGAACTCGCCGATGATCCGGAAGCAAGGAAGATCTATCTCGGGGAGAAGTTCAAGCTGTGACCGCAAGACAGGAGATGAGACCCCAGCTTGAACTTGTCCAGTCGCAGAGGCTGGTAATGACCCAGACCCTCCGCCAGCAGCTGGAGATGCTCCAGCTTTCCTCCCTCGAACTGGAAGCCCTGATCCGTCAGGAGCTGTCGGACAACCCCCTTTTGGAGGAAGTCGATGCGCTTCAGCAGGGACAGGACGAACCCGAGCCGGAGCAGCCGGAACAGGACGCGGAAGATGAGCCTTCGCGTCAGGACGAGACCGAGGATGACACCATGGACATCCTGAAGCAGCTGGAGGAGGATTCCGGCGAATACCCGTCCGGGGGCTCAATGCAGGATGACGACCCCTGGAGACCCGAGCCGGAAAGCAGCATTACGCTCTCCGAGCATCTCATCCGGCAGGTGCAGCAACTCGGTCCAGGGCCGGGTGTAGAAGCCGCAGCCGCATACATCATCTACTCTTTGGACAGGCACGGGCTTCTCTGCTGCGGCATGCAGGAACTCATGCAGGGCTGGGAGGGCGACCCGGCGATGCTGCCGCGGGCTCTCGACGTGGTCAGAAGCCTTGAGCCGCTGGGGGTGGGGCAGCCGACCGCCCAGGATGCGCTCAAGGTCCAGCTGAAGGCACAGGGTTACACCGACGACTCGCTCGAGTTCAGGATACTGGATGAGCACTTCGACGACCTTGCATCCCGCAGGATTCCAGCCATGGCAAGGGCGCTGGGTGTCTCACCGGCCAGGGTCGAGGAGGCCTCCTCGGTGATCCTCTCGCTGAACCCGTGGCCGGGGGCGGAATTCGGCACCGACACAAATTCGGTGGTCATCCCCGACCTCATCATCGAAAAGACAGACGAAGGCTTCGTTGTCTTCCTGAACGACAGCCGCTTTCCAAGGCTTCACATAAGCGAACGGAACAGAAGGGTCCTCGAATCCCCGTCAACCTCTCCCGTCGAGCGTGACTACGTCAAGTCAAAGTTCAGAAGGGCCGGCTGGTTTTTAAGGGCCATCTCCCAGCGCCAGGACACGGTGCTGCGAATCGGGCGCTTCCTCGTCGAGGCACAGGGTGAGTTTCTCGAGAACGGCCTCGACTTCCTCCGTCCGCTGACGCTGCAGCAGGCGGCCGATGCCCTTGGCTACAACGCATCGACGATCAGCCGCGCCGTGAACGGAAAGTATGTGCAGTCGCCCCAGGGGATTCATGAGATGAAGTTCTATTTCAGCAGGGCCGCGGGAAGCGGCGAAACCGATGCTTCCGCCGCCAGGGTCAGAGAGGAGATCCGCAGGCTCGTCAGCCACGAGGATCCTTCCGACCCCCTGTCCGACGAAAGGTTGTCAGCGGTGCTCTCCGGCATGGGAATACCGGTCAAGCGCCGCACAGTTGCCAATTACAGGATGGAAATGGGTATCGAATCCGCAAGAAGAAGGCGGAGATTCTAAGGGGACCGATATGAACGACGACTCCTTCAAGGGCTACAGGAATCCCACCCGGGAGGTCATGGAGAGACTGGGCATCCAGGTCTGGGATGATGTGACCATAACGGCGGGACAGAACACTTTCGAGGGCGTGGTGCTCCCGAGGAGCGAGACCGCTGACGAGAATCACCTCGTTCTGAAGCTGGCCACCGGCTACAACATCGGCATTTCCGCCATGAAGATCGACGGTGTGATC
Source organism: Candidatus Fermentibacterota bacterium (assembly GCA_963845085.1). GTDB lineage: Bacteria > Fermentibacterota > Fermentibacteria > Fermentibacterales > JCC-6 > UBA6080. Next base: position 179,886 of record CAWJQI010000005.1, on the reverse strand, counting down.
ATCAAGGGCTCAAGAAAGGCCAACTACCATATTCCCGAGCAGCAGTTCCCCACCGATCCCAGGCACCCCAGGGTCATGCTGTTCGGAACGGGGGGCACCATTGCGAGCCGTCTCGATTACAAGACGGGCGCGGTGATCCCTGCTTTCAGCCCCGGCGAACTTTACGGCGCGGTGCCCGAGCTCGCCGACGTATGCAACCTTGAGACCGAGAAGCTTTTCGGCATCTTCAGCGAAGACATGGGCCCCGTGCAGTACAAGGCGCTCGCCGAGGGCATAGCCCGGGAGATCGAGAAGGGCGTGGCGGGGATCGTGATAGGCCACGGCACCGATACGCTCCATCACACCGCGGCAATTCTGTCCTACATGTGCCAGAACCTTCCGGTGCCCGTTGTTCTCGTCGGAAGCCAGCGGTCGAGCGACAGACCCTCCAGCGACGCCGCCCTGAACCTGATCCATGCAACCCGCACCGCTGCGTATTGCGACGCTGCGGAGGTCATGGTGTGCATGTTCGGCCCCACGAGCGACAGGTACGGGCTTCTGCACAGGGGGACCAGGGTCCGCAAGATGCATTCCAGCTACAGAAGCACCTTCAGGACGATTGGTGACCGCCCCCTGGCCATGGTGGACCGGGAAAGCTTCACATATCTGAAGGACGATTACCGCCGGCGCGATCCTGAGCGCAAGCCGTCGATCCTCCCCGTCTTCGACGACCGTGTCTCGATAGTCTACTACTACCCCAACATGAAGCCCGACATCATCGAAAGCCTTGTTGACAACGGCTACAAGGGAATCATCATCGCCGGAACAGGCCTCGGCCACGTGAACAAGCCGCTCTACGAGCCGCTGCGCAAGGCAACCGAGGCCGGCGTTCACGTGTTCATGACGGTCCAGACGCTCTGGGGCTTCACCCAGATGTACGTCTACGACACCGGCAGGCTGCTCATGGAGAGAGGGGTGGTGCCGCTTGCCAACATGCTCCCCGAGGCCGCATATGTGAAGCTCTGCTGGGCGCTTGCGGCAGCAGACAGCCACGATGAGGTTCAGAGGATCATGCAGACCCCGATCGCCGGCGACATGACGGCGAGCGAGCCGCCGGACGGTTACATGATACTCCAGGGAGGCGTTCCCGAGGTGAAGGACGTGTTCAAGGGGATATACAGGTAGTACGGAAGCGGGAGGCCGGACATGCATCTTGAAAGCGTGAGGCTCGAGTTTCCCGAGGGATGCAACATCATCCTCGGTCAGTCGCATTTCATCAAGACCGTTGAGGACCTTTACGAGGCGATCACCGGAACGCTTCCCGGCACCCCCTTCGGACTGGCCTTCAGCGAGGCCTCCGGCCCCTGTCTCGTAAGAAGCGACGGGAACGACCTCGAGTTGAAAAAGGTCGCCGAGGACAACCTGATGCGCATTTCAGCGGGTCACTGTTTCATGATCGTTCTTGCGAAGGCCTTCCCCATACAGGTCCTTCCGGCGGTCAGGGCGGTGCCCGAGGTGTGCGGGATATTCTGCGCAACTTCGAACCCCGTCGAGGTGATTGTTGCCAGAACGGACCAGGGGGGCGGCATCCTGGGTGTTGTGGACGGCGAGCCGCCCACGGCAGTGGAATGTCTTGAGGATGTGGACGCAAGGCTGGAACTGATGAAGCGATTCGGATATAAACGTTGATGTGAGCAGGGGAGCCCGACCTTCCTTTCCGGACCCATGAAGGCAGGCATGGCATTTGAAAAAAACTGAAAGAAGGCGCGAATGAGATCCGTTCCTGTGTTTCTCCTTCTCATTGCCGCGATTGCCGCGGCGGGTGAGTTCACGGTTACCATCCCCTTCGACCAGGCGAGCGTCAGGATCACCCGCGAGGGTACATACGACGCCGTTACGATTCCGGGACTGCCGTCGGTGTTCACCGAGGGAGCCCCCTGCCTTCCCCTCATGCCGGTCAAGGTTGCGATGCCCACGGGGTGTTTGGCCACCGCCATTGAGGTTGTCAGGGCCGATTACACGACAATACCGGGAGCATTCGACATCCAGCCGGCCAATGCCCCTGTTCCCATCTCCCTTCCGATGGACTACAACCAGGCCGCTCCCGACCCTCGTTTTTACAACCGCGATACGGCGTTCCCAACCGGTGAGGCCGTTCTGACAAGCTCCAGCGTTTTCTGGGGCATCCCGATTGCCTACGTAACGGTTCACCCCGTGCGCTGGAACCCAGCGGACCGCACCCTTGCGGTGCTTGATGAGCTCACTCTCAGGGTCGTGTACCGGGAAGACCCGTCGGTGAACCTCGTCAGCGTCAGAACAGCCGCCAGCGAGAACCTGGCCATGGAGATCGCCTCGAAGCTCGTGGTGAACCCCGAGATGGTGAGCCCCTCCGGAGCAACGCTTGTCGAGCCCCGCGACCTCATGTACGGCCAGTACGTGATCATCACGCACCCCGATTTCGAGAGCGAGGCGCAGGAACTCGCCGACTGGAAGACTGCAAAGGGAATTCCCACCGGTGTGTACACGACCTCGTGGGTCGAGTCGCAGTACTCCCTTGCGAACCTTCAGCAGGAGATGAGGGCATTCCTCACCGACTGCAGGGACCAGGGTACCGACTACGTGCTTATCTTCGGCGACAACGACATGGTCGGATGCCGCCAGGTGAAGCTTGTGGGCGACGCCGGCTTCACCGAGATCGGCCCCTCCGACCTCTACTTCGTCGACATCAACGACACCACGCCGGGGGCCGACCTTTGGAATGCCAACGGCAACGGGATATGGGGCGAGGTTCCCTACCCCTACCAGTCCCCCCAGCCCTCCGGATACGACCAGGTCGATTACCACCCCGATCTCTGGGTGGGCAGGGCGAGCGTCAGCACAGCCTCCGAGGCAGCATTGTTCGTTGACAAGGTGTTCCTTTACGAGGGCATCGGGAGCACCGACTACTTCGAAACCGCTCCCAGGGAACTCAGGATTGGTTACACCACGGGCATCCTGTGGTACAGCCCCTACATCCCCGGCAGCGCCAGCGCCGAGTCCATTTCCACCTTCGTCCCCTCAAGCGAGTGGGAGGAGGAGAAACTGTACGAGTCCAACGGCACCAACAGCGCCGCCAACACGATAGCGATGATCAACGCCAGGCCGAATCACGTCTACCACGCGAGCCACGGCTCCGAGACCTACATGTACACCTCCCAGGGCAGCAACTATACCGTTGCCCACATCATGGCCCAGACCAACATCCAGACGGGCGGCCTTCCCGCTCTCTGGCAGTCCATCTCCTGCCTTATCGGGGCTCTCGACTACAGCTCTGACTGCTGCGGCGATGCATGGCTCGCATCCCCGAACGGCGGCGGTTTCGGCTGCTTCAACAGCCGTTACGGATTCGGCAACTTTGCCGGACCGTGCACAGGCCCCAGCGAGATGCTCTGCATCAGGTTCTACCAGGACCACTGGGTGAACGACATCTACAACTTCGGCATCGCCCACGGCACGAGCATGGATTTCTACTGCCCGCCCGACAGCACCTACATGGACTGGTGTCTGAAGGAGTACAACCTGTTCGGCGACCCCGAGCTTCCCATCTGGACGGCCGTTCCGACCGAACTCACCGTTGTCCATCCCGCAAGCATCGACCAGGCCGGGACCGTGACCGTCACGGTTTCGCAGGGGGGTTCCCCCGTTGCGAACGCCAGGGTCTGCCTGCAGAAGGGCGACTGGAAGACCGGTGACATCTACGCGGTGGGTTACACGAACGCATCGGGCGTTGCGGAGGTCTACGTGAACCCCGCCTCGACAGGAACGATCACGATCACCGTCTGGGCGAGGAACCACAACACCTACCAGGGCAGTGTGGCCGTGACCGGCACCGCGCTCGAGAACACCGCCTCGCCGGCGCTCTTCACAGAGGTCCGCCAGGCAACGCCAAACCCGGCCCGGGATGCTGTCTCCCTTGGCTACAGCCTTGCCGAGCCCGGTCATGTGACAATTGAAGTGTTCGACCTTGCGGGCCGCAGCGTGGTGTCACTCGTTAACACCGATGTGGCTGCGGGAAGCCACAACCTTCTCTGGGACCTCAGGGATTCCGGCGGCAGACCGGTTCCCGCCGGCCTCTACGTGGCCCGTTTCACGGGCGTCGGTGCGACCGTGACCTCGAGCTTCATGGTCGTGAGGTAGGAACAGGGCATACCCGGGGGGCACCACTCCTTCATCATTCGCATGGAGGAATGGCGCCCCCCTTTCCATTGACTTGCCGAAGGTCCGGTGCTATCCATATCAGATGAAAATCATTTCCAACATCAAACCCTGGATCGAAACCCTGAAGTCCTACGGGGTAAGGCTTACCCTTCCGAGGAAGGCTGTTCTCCAGGTGCTCTCCGAGCACAGGGAAGGGCTGACCCCTGAAGAGATCTGCCGTCTGGGGAGGGAGACCCATCCTGCCCTGGGCCTGGTGACTGTCTACCGTACGATGGACCTCTTCGAGAAGCTCGGCATCATCCGGAAGGTCCATTCTGGCGGGAACTGCCAGTCGTACAGTGCCAGCGACGGCGACACGCACTTCGTGGTCTGTACGCAATGCGGCCGGGTCACCGAATTCCCGTGCTGCGGGCTTGTGCCCCTTTTTGGCCATGTAAGGGCAAGGACGGGCTATACGGTTACCGGCCATATTCTTGAGATGACCGGCCTTTGCCCTGACTGCCAGAAATCCGAAGGTGACGGGGAATGAGATCAGGAGTGCTGTGTGGTCTCCTGATGCTTCCCCTGCTTGCCGGGGGATGCGGTGGAACACCTTCTCCTGAGGCGGGCGGGCTTGTTGTTTTTGTCAGCATCGCCCCCCAGAGGTATTTCGTCGAGAGGATTGCGGGAGGGCTTGCTGCAGTAAGCGTTATGGTGGAACCGGGCAGCGACCCGCACACCTATGAACCGAGGCCGGCACAGATGGCGGCCCTTCAGGAAGCATCCCTCTACTTCACGATAGGGGTTCCATTCGAGGATGTCTGGATGGGCCGCATTGCCGAGTCGAATCCGGGGATGCGAATCGTCGACACCGCCCGCGGCATCACGAGGGTTACAAGGGATAACGGTTCTGACGGGGAGGGGGACTCCCATCACGGGGCGGAGGACCCGCACATCTGGCTCTCCCCCTCACTGGTCAAGGTGCAGGCCGCAAACATCTCTGCAGCTCTGTCCGAGATCGACCCGGCGCACGCGGAAACCTACGCTGCGAACCTCGAATCGTTCATTGCAGAGACGGACGAACTCGCAGCCGGTATCCGTTCCGCCTTCGAGCAGAACGGCGTGAGAAAATTCCTTGTCTTCCACCCTGCATGGGGATACTTCGCTGATGAGTTCGGCCTCGAGATGATCGCCGTTGAGCAGGGGGGGCAGGAACCGAGCCCCTCCGAGCTGGCCGGGGTTGTCGAATTCGCGCGGCGCGAGGGGATACGCGTGGTCTTCGCACAGCCCGAGTACTCCACATACGCCGCAGAAGCATTCGCACGGGAGATCGGGGGCGTCGTAGTCCTTCTCAGCCCCATGACCGAGGACTGGTCTGCGGGCATGCGCGCCATTCCCGAAGCACTGGCTGGTGAAGCGGTTGAATGAACCCTCCGATGTGATCAGTCTGGCAGGTGTTTCCGCCGGGTACGGCTCGGAACGGGTGCTTGAGAACATAGACCTCTCCGTGGCCCAGGGGGATTTCCTCGGCATCATCGGGCCCAACGGTGGGGGGAAAACCACACTTCTGAATGTTCTTCTCGGACTGGTCAGTGTCTGGACGGGTTCAGCGCTTGTAATGGGTGAGCCGCCTTGCAGGGGTAGACGCTTTATCGGTTACGTGCCCCAGAGCGGCGGGCACGACCCATGGTTTCCGGTGACCGTGCGCGAGGTGGCATCGATGGGCAGGATGCAGGGCGGGAAGCTCGTCCGACGGCTGTCGGCGACAGACCGGGACATCGTGGATGACTCGCTTGCAAAGACCGGCATGCTCGAGCTCGCGGGCAGACCCCTGGGAGAGCTGTCCATGGGGCAGAGGCAGCGTGTCCTGTTTGCGAGGGCCCTTGCGGTGCAGCCTTCCATACTGCTTCTGGATGAACCCACGGCAAGCATGGACCCGCGGGCCTCGGGCTCCGTTTACGAGCTCTTGAGAAAGCTCAACGAGACTGTCACGATCGTGATGACAAGCCATGACCTGACAGCCGTCTTCTCCGAGGTGAAAACCATCGCCTGCCTGAACAGAACCATCCACTGCCACGGCAGGGAAAAGCTCTCGGCCGAAGCCATAAGCAGAACCTACCAGTGCCCCGTCGACCTCATCACACACGGCGATGTGCCCCACAGGGTGCTTCCCGTTCACTGGAGCGGGGAATGAACCTGCTCGACGCCTTCGAGATGGGCTTCATGAGGAATGCGCTTGCCGCGGGGGTACTCGTGAGCATTGCCTGCGGCGTTATCGGCAGTTTCGTTGTTGTTCGAAGGATAGTGTTCATCAGCGGGGGCATAGCGCACGCGGCATACGGGGGAGTGGGGCTCGGATACTGGCTGCAGTACGCCGTCCTTGCCGGAACGGCACCTGTGGCTTCCGGCCCCGGCTTCTGGCCCTTTGCTGGAGCCCTCCTCGCAAGCCTTGCCGCAGCGCTTGTGATGGGGGTCGTCACGAGGAGGGGGAGGCAGCGGGCGGACACCGTGATTGGCGTCATCTGGGCCATCGGCATGGCACTGGGCGTGATCTTCATCGATGTAACGCCCGGTTACAAGGCGAACCTCATGAGCTACCTGTTCGGGAGCATCCTCGCCGTGACCTCATGGGAACTCACCGCGATGATGGCGCTGGACGCCGTGGTCCTGCTGGTGGTCGTTCTGCTGTACCGACCCCTGCAGGCGGTCAGCTTCGACGAGACCTTTGCTGAGGTTAGGGGGCTCCCGGTAGGAGCGCTGCACCTTCTCCTGCTCTGTCTTGTTGCGGTCTCGGTCGTGATGATGATGAGGGTTGTAGGCCTGATCATGGTGATAGCGCTTCTCACGATACCGGCGGCCATCTCGGGGATGTTCCACCGCAGGCTTTCAATGATGATGGCAGGCGCCGTGTTTCTTGGCATGCTGTTCACCACCGCGGGGCTTTCTGCCGCCTGGCGTTGGAACCTGACCTCGGGTGCCGCGGTCATTATTTCCGCGGGATTGTGCTACTTCCTGGTGCTGGCCGGGAAAAAACTGCTGGGAGCAAGACATTGATCCACAATTTCGCACCGGCCCGTCCGGAAGAGCCTACAGTGCACGGCGCGTGCAAGCCAGGCTACACCGATGCCCAGGTCGGGAAATGGCTTGCTTTTATGAGGGAGAAGGGCATTAAAAGGGTTGTCTGCCTTCTCTCGCAGGCGCAGCTCGAAGGTTACGAATCGCCCCTCCTGGAGAGCTACATCCGCTTTTTCGGCCCGGAGAACGTGCTCTGGAACCCTGTTGAGGATTTCCACATGATCACGGGCGCGGACATGAGGGATAGGATAATGCCCTTTCTGAAAAGCTCCGACGGCATGAACATGCCAGTCGTGGTCCACTGTTACGCCGGGCTCGGGCGAACCGGTATCGTGCTCGCCTCATGGCTCTCGCAGGCAAGGGGTCTGTCACCATCCGAGGCCCTTGTCGAGGTCATGGAGCACGGCAGGAAACCAATGGAGGTCGTCGAGGCAGGAAGGGCCGGGCTGGCGGAGCTCCTTGCACTCGTCGGGGGCTCATGAGCCGCCGCAGGGTCCTTCTGATCCATGGCTTCACATCAGGGCCGTCTGCTTTCGAGTTTCTCATTCCACGGCTTTTAGAAAAGGATTTCGAGCCGGTGGTTCCCACTCTGCGCGGCCACGGTCTTGATTCCTGGCAGAAGCTCGAAGGGGTTGAGTGGGAAGGCTGGCTCTCGGATGCCCGCAGGGCGCTTGAAGCCATCGCATTCGAGCAGGGGAGCACCGTTGTGATAGGTCACAGCATGGGCGGGCTTCTGGCGCTCCTCCTTGCCGCCGATCATCCCGGACAGGTCGGTGGGCTTGTTCTCGCCGGCGCCGCGCTCCATCTGGCGAGCCCGTTCGGGCCGGGGCGGCCGCTGGGATTTCTGCAACCCCTTGTGAAAAGGCTTTTCAGAAGCTGGGACATGACCCCGTTCTACACGGACCGTTCGATGCTTTCATCGGATCGGAACTACAGGCGCGCCCCGATGAGCTCCATCGCAACCTTCATGGAGCTGGTCGGCGAGACGAAAGGGCGTCTGTCCGGCGTCACCGCTCCGGCCCTGATCCTTCAGGGCAGACGTGACAGGAGGGTGAACTGGAAGAGTGCAGACATGATCGCAAATGGAATATCGACACCCGCCGCAGGAAAGCGGGTGGAAATACTCGGGGAAACCGACCACGAAATGTTCAGGGATTGCGAGAGGAACAACATCATTGCCAGAGTGCTGGAATACCTGGAATCCCTGGGCTGAAGTTCCCCCTGAATGGTCAGACCTTGGCTTTTTTCTCCTTCTTCTCCTTGCGCTTCTCCTTCAGCGTCTTCTCCGGCTTCTTCTTGACTTCCTTCTGCTTGTCCTGTCCCTTTGCCATGATCCTTACCACTCTCTCGGTTTAACGTTCGCAACCGTTCCGGGCATTCCTGCCGGAAGCCGCCTCTGCGGGCGCCTCCGACGATGAAGCAATATACAATCAACCAGGGAAAGGAGCCCGGGGCTTCGATCAATCATCGTTCCGGATTCGAACAGCCCCTCCCTGAAAATGCCCCCGGCATTCCCTGTGCCCCCGGGAAGTGAAACCAGGGTTGGAACGCAGATCAGAAAGGCACTGACTCGTACTTCGTTTCACACGGATTGCCCGGTGCGATATCAAGGCTGCGCTCCCCGGGAATCCCCACCACTGACCAGAGTGTTCCGAACCTTCGGCCCGGGAGATGAGCCCCATGCGAGCAGACAAGTCCCTCATGGTCGCCGAGGGCCGCCTTCACCTTGACGGTGTCGACCAGGCTGCCGGAACCGAGAAGTGAACGCAGCCGTTCGTACCTGGGATGTGAATCCGGTGGAACCCAGTTCTCCGTTCCTGCCCACTCCGGGCACACCGCATGGTTGGTCAGAAGGAGCAGCCCGTTCTCTGCGCGTCTTACCGCAACGCCGTCTGGCGTTGGTTCAACCACTGCTGCATCGCCCCGGCTGTCGGCCAGCAGGTATGTCCAGCTGGCGGAGTGGGGCAGCCCCGAAAGCAGCTTCAACCCCTCTGCGACAGTGGCGCAGCGTTCAAGGAGCATCCTGACAACGAACCAGAACGTGATGCCGGGTTTCAGACCGGCTCTGAAGAATGCCGCCTGTCCCACGAAGAGCCCGGCTTCGTTGATCCCGTCCTCCCGGCCCGTCCAGATGTCGCAGTTTCCAAGGCTTGCGTATCCCGTGTCGGGGTATGTGATGTATGTCGTTGCAGACTCGGCTGATACATCGTGGAAAAAATCGAAGTTGCGCCCGGCGATTGTGCGTCCGTCGGCGGACCTTTCCGGCAGGACGGCAAGAACGGTGCATGCGGTGTGCGGAAGATCGTCGGGATCGTACGGCGCGGTGATCGAGAGGGTCAGGAGGGCGTCGAAGTCGAGCCCGGCCCCCTCAGCCAGGCCGTGAAGCTCCTCAAGGAGTTCCGGAGCATGCCGACGCATGAGCGCTTCGCTCTGTTTTGCGAACCCGAGCATTCGGCCGTCGGGGGGTGGAAGGGCAAAGCCCGCTGCCTTGAGGAGGCCGCCCTGCCTGTATCCCATGTCAAGGTGGCTTCCGCGAAGCTCTATCCTGTCCAATCACAACCTCCGTGCGTGAGCTGCTGCGGTGCCGTGACGGGTGCCTGCGCGGGCGTCAGTCCCCTTTTTTTCCCAGGAAACGGTAGACGAAAGCTCCGAGCACAGCGCCGATGACGGGTGCCAGCCAGAACAGCCAGAGCTGTTCCAAAGCCCAGCTGCCCTGGAAGATGGCCACTCCTGTGCTTCGGGCGGGGTTCACCGATGTGTTCGTGACCGGGATGCTGATCAGGTGTATGAGGGTCAGGCACAACCCGATCGCCACCGGTGCGAGGCCCTTCGGAGCACGCTCATCGGTCGAGCCCAGGATCACGATGAGGAACATCATGGTCATGATGACCTCGGTGATCAGGGCCGCGAGCAGGCTGTACCCTCCCGGCGAGTGGGCTCCGTACCCGTTGGAGGCGAATCCCTGAGTTGCATCGAAACCCGCAGCTCCGCTTGCGATTATGAAGAGCACCCAGCCGGCGACGACCCCGCCCAGGACCTGTGCAACGATGTAAGGGACCAGATCACGCGTCGGGAAGCGCCCCCCGGCCCATAGACCGACCGAAACGGCAGGATTGAGGTGGCAGCCCGAAATGTGCCCGATGGCGAAAGCCATTGTGAGTACGGTCAGGCCGAAAGCGAGCGAAACGCCCAGCAATCCGATGCCCAGCTCGGGATACGCGGCTGCAATGACAGCACTGCCGCACCCGCCGAGCACAAGCCAGAAGGTTCCGAAGAACTCCGCAGCGCACTTTCTCATTGTCTGCACCTCCGTCAGTTACGAAACCAGGGGATGTTTGACCGTGCGTCGAAGAACCCGAAGAACCGCATGTCGAATTGTAGGATAACGCTCGGGCAGGAAGGGGTCAAGCATGTAAAACAATGAAGACGGCCATCGCTGTCCGGTGATCAGAGATCATCCCGGCGTGAGGACTTCCTGGTTTTCCTGCTCACGTTCAGGGCGACGACGGCAACGAGAGAGACCGCTCCCCAGATCACGTGCTCGATCAGATTGACGAGCGTGAGCAGATCGCCCAGGCTGATGCGCCCCTCCTCGACGAGTGTGAAGGGAAAGCTGTTCACCTGTTGCCCGAGTTCAAGGCGGTCTACTCCCAGTTGGAGCCAGAGCGCCAGCGGAAGCGCGGCGACCGGAGAAAGGACCAGGGGCAGGCCGAGCCAGAGGAAGCCGGCGTTCCCCGTCCCGCGGTACCTGCGTACCAGAAGAACCGCCACCACGCAGTATAGAACGAACGCGGCTGCGCTGAGAGCGAGGTTCATCCCGGTTCACCTCCTTTTGTTATCGGGCGGACACACTCCGTCATGCAGGAATGATACCGGTGCAGGAGCATTTCACAAGCCCGCAGGGCTTGTCTTCTAAAAGCGAAGCCCCACACCCGCTCCCAGTTCAAGCGGGTCGACCCTCAATTCGGCAAGACGCACCCCGTCGTTCATGATGTCGAGGGTCAGGGTATGCCAGCGCACGTCGAGGTTGAATAGGAGAGTCTCGCTCAGGTCGAGATCCAGCCCGAGCTGAAGGGCGGGTCCGAAATGGGGCGCGACATCGGTGCTGTCGAGCACACCGCTTTTTTCCCAGGTGACGGTGACATTGGCGCCGACCCCGGCGTAGGGATGCAGTGTCCCGTCCGACCCCGGGCGGTACTGAAGTGTCACGGTGAAGGGAAGCAATTCGAGCGAACCCAGGCGGTCGGCCGGCCCCGAAGCCGTTTCCATGTCAACTTCACGGGATTCGGTCCGCAGGCCTGCCTCGACAGCCCAGACCCGGCCAAAACTGCGGCTGAGGGCAGCATCCAGCGCAATTCCGCTGTAAATGACGAATCCCGATGGCGTGGAATTGTCTGAACTGCCCGACATGACGGCCCTTGTCCGGAGGGTCCAGGGGGCCTCTGCGGAGGCCGGCGCCACGGTGAAGAGAAGCGCTGTGAGCAGAAGGGATCGGATTGAACTGAAGGCTGACCGGAATGCCGCGATCATGGTGTCTCAAAAGTCCTTTGCCTGAATTGCGGTTTGACGGGAATCCGGGTTGACCGACAGCCCGGCCCGCGGTTTCCATGCCCGAGTATAATTCCCTCCTGCGGGGAGGAAAATGGATTCGACAACGATCTCTGCTTTACTTTTCGCCGTCACATATGCCGGCGTCGCCCTGGGCGGTATCCCGAGGCTCGCGATCGACAGGACCGGGATCGCCCTGCTCGGAGCGATCGGCATGGTGGTCTTCGGCGTTCTGACCCCGGGGCAGGCGCTTGGCTCGATAAGCCTCGGAACCCTCCTGCTCCTCTACGGCCTTATGATCGTGTCGGCCCAGCTCCGGCTCGGCGGCTTCTACACCTGGCTCGCCGTGCGGATCGCATCACTGGCCGGGAACCCCGGAAAGTTTCTTTTCGTCCTGATGATCTCAAGCGGGCTTCTTGCATCGGTTCTTGCGAACGACATCATCTGCCTTGCCTTCACACCCGTCCTCGCAGTTGCGCTCCGCCGCCGGGGAATGAACCCTGTCCCGTTCCTTCTGGGCCTTGCCATGGGCACCAACCTGGGATCGGCCGCCACCATAATCGGAAATCCCCAGAGCATGCTGATCGGCCAGACCGCCGGCTTGTCGTTCCGTGACTTCCTGTTCTGGTGCGGTCCGCCCTCGCTCGTATGCCTCATCCTGACCTACGGGATACTCAGGCTGGTCTACAGGGGGAGGTTCTTCCTCAGCGCTCCGGCCGAACCACCCGACAGGAAGTGGCCCGAGTTCAACCGCTGGCAGACCGCCAAGGGACTGGCTGCCGCAGTAGCTGTCGTCATCCTCCTTTTCTCGCCGATGCCCAGGGAATGGTCGGTCATCACGGTTGCTGCCGTGCTTCTACTCAGCAGACGCATGCATACAAGGTCGATACTGGGGCTGGTTGACTGGCACCTGATCACGCTTTTCTGCGGTTTGTTCATCGTTGTGGCCGGTTTCAACGCAACCGGGCTTCCGCAGGCCTTCCTGGCATTTCTCGAAGGGCGGGGCGTTTCCCTCTCGAACCCCTTCGCACTCTCCCTGGCGGCAGTTGCACTGAGCAACGTGGTGAGCAATGTGCCCGCCACTGTTCTTCTGAGCCCCCACATGCCCACGGGATCGCCGGTGCTCTGGTACGTTCTGTCGCTTGCCACCACGTATGCCGGCAACCTTTTCACCATCGGCAGCATGGCCAATCTGATCGTGATAGAGCAGGCAAGGCTTCACGGAGTCAGCATAAGCTTTCGGGAATACGCGAGGTCCGGTGTTCTGGTAACCGCGATGAATCTTGTGGTACTCGCCGGCTGGATTCTGCTAAAGGGAACCGCGGTGCATTGAAAGCCTCAGGGCTTCGACCAGGGGAACCTCGGGCTCCCAGCCGACAAGCTCCCGAACCTCATCCTGCCTGATCACCCACTGCCCTGCCGTGAGTTCCCGCGCTTTGTCCCGGGTTACCATCGGGCAGGCGCCGGTGATCCCTGCGGCGACTTCCGCGAACGCACCGGCCATGTGGATGAATGCTCCGGGCACTTTCAGATGAATGATCTTCCTGCCCGCCGCTTCCTGCAGTGCGGCATGGAATGCCTTCCACGAGATCCGTTCAGGATAGGACGGCTGGAGTATCATTCCCATGGCTTCGGGGTGGTCCATGACCCTGACCTGCAGTTCGGCAAGATCGTCGACGAAGATCGCGCAGAACGCCCCCTTCGCATTCGGGCTTGCGAAGAAGCCGCGCCCGGCCCACTTGAAAATGCCTTTCGTAGCCTCGTCGCCGGGGCCGAACACCGCCGGCGGCCTGATGATAACGTGGTTGTGAAACCCGGTGACGGCTCGCTCGGCCAGAAGCTTGCTTCTGCCATAGGCCGTGACAGGACCCGTGCCGCATGGTCCCGCGGCCGCCTGGCTCGACGTCAGCACGAACCGAGCGTCTTTGCACGCCATATTGGCGGCCTTCACCAGGGCTGCCGTCACGGCAGCGTTCGCAAGATCGAACTCCTCCTGGCTTCGGGCCTTCACGGCGCCGGCGACATGCTGGATCACATCGACCCCTTCGAGGTGCGGCGCAAGGCTGTCCGGATCGAGGAAGTCCACCCTCACAATGTTCGAGCCTTCGGGAACGGCCTTCGCGTTCGAAGAGGCACGCACGGCGGCCCTGACCCGGAATCCCCGTCGTATGAGTAGCCTGCAGAGTGCACCGCCCACGAAACCAGTGGCGCCTGTGAGAAATACCGTGCCCATTGATCCTCCCCCGTTCGTTCAATGATAACGAATGGGGTTGTTCCCATTCACCCCGCGCAGTGTTAGATTCCCGCAAGTTATTCCGAAAGACAGTCACTCCAGCAGAACAGGATTCGCAAGTGATGGACATCTTTCAGAAATGCGGTGAGTTCGACAGACCCGCGAAAGTGAAGGCACTGGGTCTATACCCTTATTTCGTTCCCCTTTCCGGCCACGTGGGCGCGGAGATGGAGATGCAGGGCCGCAAGGTGATCATGCTGGGCTCGAACAACTACCTGGGCCTGACCGACCACCCCCATGTAATGGACAGGGCCTGCGAAGCGATCCGAAAGTACGGCACGGGCTGCACCGGAAGCCGTTTTCTGAACGGAACGCTCGACATCCATCTCGAACTCGAGGAGAAGCTGGCCAGGTTCCTCGGCAAGGAAGCCTGTGTTACCTTCAGCACGGGTTTTCAGGCCAATCTCGGTGTGATCGGGACGATCGGCGATCGTGGATCGGTTCTTTTCATTGACAGGAAGAACCACGCATCGATAATCGACGGCACCAGGATGGGCTATGCCAAGGTAGTCAAATACCGGCACAACGACCTCGCAAGCCTGAGACACCTGCTCGAGACCCATCGCGAGCACCCCGGAATGATCATCACCGACGGCGTCTTCAGCATGGAGGGCGACCTTGCAGACATACCCGGTCTGTGCGACCTGGCTGAGGAGTTCGGCGTCAGGCTGATGGTCGACGACGCCCACGGCGTCGGGGCGATGGGCATGCACGGGCGCGGGACTGCAGAACACCTCGGTTGCGAGGACAGGGTCGACATCCTGGTGGGCACCTTCAGCAAGTCGTTTGCCTGTATCGGCGGCTTCGGGGCGGGTCCCGAAACGGTCATTGACTACATACGCCATGTTGCAAGAACGAACATCTTCAGCGCGAGCCTTCCACCCCCGGCGGTCGCCACGGTCCTTGCGGTACTCGAGATACTCCAGGATGACCCCGGCCTCGTGCAGAAATCGCATGACGCCGCGGAAAGATGCCGATGCGGGCTTCGGGGAATGGGCTTCAACGTGGGCAACAGCGAGGCACCCATAGTGCCCATAATAGTCGGCGAAGACCTGGTGTGCTTCAGGTTCTGGAAAGAGCTCTTCGAGCACGGTGTGTTCACCAATGCCGTGGTGAGCCCAGCCGTCGACCATGGCCAGGCCATGCTCCGCACCAGCTACATGGCCAGCCACACCCCGGAGATGATCGACAGGGCACTTGAGGTTTTTAAAACCGTGGGAAGCCGGATGGGGCTTATCTGAAGGGGTGAGATGCCGCTTACCATCGAGAGGGTTGAAAGCCCCGGACAGAAAAGGGAGTACATAAGGATTCCGTTCGACGTCAACGGGAAGGATCCCTGCTGGGTTCCCAGCCTTTTCATGGATGCGCGGAACAGCCTGGACAGAAAACACCATCCCTTCCACGAACACGCCGACGTCGAGTTCCTGCTTGCCCGCGATGATTCCGGAACCGCCGTTGGAAGGGTGTGCGCCACAGTAAACCACGCCTTCGTCGACTTTCACGGCGAGAAGACCGGCCACTTCGGCTTTTTTGAGGTCAGCCGCAGCCAGGAAGCCGCATCGGCCCTGCTCAACGCAGCATCTGACTGGGTCAGGGAGCGTGGGATGGAGAGGATCCAGGGCCCCTTCAATTTCAGCACCAATGAGACCTGCGGTTGCCTCGTCGAAGGGTTCAACACCCCCCCCATGGTCATGATGCCGCACAATCCGCCCTGGTACGAAGAATTGATCCTCGGCGCCGGCTTTCACAAGGAGATGGACCTTCTGGCCTACTGGGCCGAGAAGGACGTTCACAACTTCGACCGCCTGTCCAGGGTGGCCGACCTCGTGAGGCGCCGCGAGAACGTTACCCTGCGCCCGCTGAACATGCGCCGTTTCAAGGAAGACCTTCGTGTCGTCATGGACATCTACCGGGAGTGCTGGTGCGAGAACTGGGGCTTCGTGCCGACCACGCAGAGGGAGTTCGACTCTCTCGCCCAGGAGATGAAGCTCATGCTGGTGGCATCCATGGCCCCGGTCGTTGAATTCGACGGCGTTCCTGTTGCCTTCGGCGTGGCGCTCCCCGATGCCAACGTGGGCATAAAGAAGGGCGGCGGAAGGCTTCTGCCGACTATTCTTGCACTCAAGGTCCCGCCCTTCAGGGTAAAGATCGACAGGGTTCGCGTTCTGCTCATGGGCGTGAAGAAGGAGTTCCGGGGAAGGGGGCTTGAAGCCCTCATCGTTGACAGCATCGTCAGGGAAAGCCACCGGCTCGGAATGGCCAGGGGAGAGCTTTCCTGGGTGCTCGAGAACAACATCCCAATGCGGGCCATCCTCGAAAAGGAAATCAAGGCCGACATCTACAAGCGGTACAGGATCTTCCAGAAGGAGTTCTAGAACATGACCACGAGCCGCCTGGTTGAACTCTACATCGAGTTCTTCAGGGGTAAGGGGCATTCGGTCATACCCGGTGCCTCCCTCATACCCGAAAACGATTCCACCATTCTATTCACACCCGCCGGCATGCAGCCGCTGGTTCCGTTCCTTCTGGGGGAGAAGCACCCGGTCGGGCGTCGCCTCGTGAACGTCCAGAAGTGCATCAGGACCGGAGACATTGATTCGGTTGGCGACAGCTCCCACCTTACCTTTTTCCGCATGCTCGGGAACTGGTCGCTCGGGGATTACTTCAAGCGGGAGGCCATCACCTGGAGCCACGAATTCCTGACCGGCAGGCAATGGCTTGGGTTCGACCCGGACAGGAT
Organism: Candidatus Fermentibacterota bacterium; assembly: GCA_963845085.1. Classification (GTDB taxonomy): domain Bacteria; phylum Fermentibacterota; class Fermentibacteria; order Fermentibacterales; family JCC-6; genus UBA6080. The sequence continues at coordinate 163,075 of CAWJQI010000005.1, read as the reverse complement.
CTCCGTGACGGTTTTCGGCGGGAACGAACTCGTTCCGCCGGACCATGAGGCCGCCGCTCTCTGGATCGAGGCCGGCGTTCCCGAGGAGAGGATTCACTTTCTGGGCATGGAGGACAACTGGTGGGGGCCCACCGGCAGGACCGGACCCTGTGGTCCCGACACCGAGATGTTTTTCGACACCGGAAGGGCTGCATGCGGTCCCTCGTGCAGGCCGGGGTGTTCCTGCGGCAAGTATTTCGAGGTCTGGAACGATGTCTTCATGCAGTACCGCAAGACCCCCGAAGGCACCTACGAACCGATGGAACTGCGAAGCGTTGACACGGGCATGGGAGTTGAACGGACAGTGGCGATGCTTCAGGGGCATGACAGCGTGTACGGCATTGCCGAGTTCCGGAACCTTTTCGACGGGATCCGCGAACTCGCCGGCATGACAGGCGAGCCCGACTCCGATCAGCTCCGCAGCATGAGGATAATCGCCGATCACATCCGGAGCGCCACCCACATACTCGGCGATGATCTCGGTGTGACCCCGTCCAACCTTGACCAGGGTTACGTGCTTCGCCGCCTTATCCGCCTTTCGGCACGGCACGGGATGAAACTGGGAATTCCCGAGGGATTTACCTGGAAGCTCGCGGAAAGGGTCGTCAACCTGGAAAGCGGAAGCTGCCCCGAGCTCGAAAGGAATGCCGCAAAGATCAGGGACGAACTCGACCGCGAGGAGGAGTTGTTCGGGAAAACCCTTCTGACAGGTGTTAAGGAGTTTCAGAAGCTTCTTCCGAACCTGCTCAGGAACCCGTCAAAAACCATCCCCGGCCGGGTTGCCTTCCGGTTGTACGACACATACGGGTTCCCTGTCGAATTCACCGCCGATCTTGCGGTCGAGGAAGGGCTGGCTGTCGACATGGAGGGCTTCACCGAGGCTTTCGGGAAGCACAGGGAGCTTTCGAGGAAGGGCGCCGAACAGAAGTTCAAGGGCGGGCTTGCCGATCACAGCGACCTCGTTACAAAGCTTCATACCGCTACGCATCTCCTTCATGCTGCGCTGCGCAAGGTTCTGGGCGATCACGTTGCACAGAAGGGCTCGAACATCACCGACCAGAGGCTCAGGTTCGATTTCAGCCACCCCGACCCCATGACACCGGCAGAGATCGAGGCTGTCGAGGATTATGTGAACCGTGCGATCAGGGCCGGGCTGGATGTCACGGTCAGCGAGTCCTCCCCGGAGGAAGCGCTTGCTCACGGGGCACTTGGTTTCTTCAAGGATCGTTACGGAGACAAAGTCAAGGTTTACAGCATTCAAGGCTTCTCCCGGGAGATCTGCGGCGGACCTCATGTCACGAACACATCTGAACTGGTTGGCTTCAGAATACTTTCCGAGAAGAGCTCATCCCGGGGTGTGCGAAGGATAAGGGCTGTCCTGGAGGAAAAACAATGATCCTGCTTTTGCTGCTCGTTTCGACGACGGATTACTCCGGCTCCTGGGATACCACCTACGGCAGAATGGTGCTGACCCAGAACGGAACCGAGGTTACGGGTTACTACTCCTACGGCGGGATCAGCTCAATCGAGGGCACTGTCGAGCCGTCGGGCAGGCTGGTCTTCACCTACACCGAGGCGGATGCCCGGGGCGAGGGCTGGTTCGAACTGGCCGACGGCCGCATAAGCGGAATGTGGCGCCCCGAAGGGGGAACTTCCTGGTCTCCGTGGGAGGGATATCTCATCGGCTCTGACGCCGGCGGGAAATGGCTTGTGATTCTCGAAGCGGAGTGGGAGGAATTCATCGACGAACCGCAGTACTCGTTCGGGTGGATGCTCACGGAGTGGTTCAGGAGGGTTCCCGGGGTTCAGGTCAGGCACAGGTGGTTCCACAGCGCGGAAGACCTTCAGAGCCTGTGCACAGAGGCCTCCATGCTCCAGGGCGACCTTTACCTTCTCATCGCATCCCACGCCACGGTTGACGGTGTGAGCTGCCGGGAGGGCACCATTCCCCTGACCACCCTTCTGGACTGCATCCGAACGGTTTCCGGGAACGCCAGGCTGGTTCACTTCTCCGCATGCGAGATCATGGGCGGAAGGCTTCCCGACCTTGTGGAAAGGCTTTCGGGCGACGTGTTCATCTCGGGGTACGACAGGTCCGTTGACTGGGCTGCAAGCGGCTTGATAGAGATCTACTATCTGAACCTGATACTCGAGTTCGGCCTCGAACCCGAGACTGCCGCCGAGACCGTTCTGGCATCAATCTCTTTCGCCGGCGATAAACCCGGGGTTTTTGATGACGCCGCAGGTTTTTCCTGGACGGGCGCCTCTGAAGGGGGACACTGACATGGATCTACTTAAAAAACTGTGTGAGACGGACGGCATCAGCGGCAGGGAAGACGCTGTACTCGAACTTCTCATCGCCGAGCTTGGTGAAATAGCCGACGAGACCTACACCGACCCAATGAAGAATTTCATTGCCGTGAAGCACGGCGACGGCGGCGAGGACAACCTCAGGGTCATGCTTGCCGGCCATATCGACGAAATAGGCTTCCTCATCTACAACATCGACGACAACGGTTATGCGAGCATTGCCCCGGTGGGAGGCTGGCAGCCGACCAGCATCTTCGGTCACAGCGTAAGGGTCCACACCCGCAAGGCTGGAATTCTCCCTGCAGTGGTCTGCCATCATCCCGCATCCTCCGCCGAAGCTCCAAAACAGCACATGGAGCTCGAGAAGCTCTTCCTCGACTTCGGCCTTCCCGGCGACAAGGTCAAGGAGTTGGTGGAGAGGGGTGACTGGGTCAGCATGGACACACCCTTCAGGGAGATGGGGGACTGCTTCCTCGCCAAGGCCTTCGATGACAGGGTTGGGGTCTACATCATAGCCGAGGCCTTCAAGCGCTACGACAATCAGAACATCGACGTATACTGCGTCGGTACCTCCCAGGAGGAAGTGGGCCTCAGGGGCTCCACCGTAGCCGCCATGTCCATCGAACCCCACATTGGCATTGCCGCAGACATCACCGGTTCCGCCGACACACCGGGATGGCTTCCGTACAGACGGATCTGCCAGCTCGGCAAGGGTGTTGCCATAAAGGTCCAGGACTCGAGCGTCATAAGCTCCACCAGCCTTGTGGAATTCATAAGGGAGATCGCCGAGGAGAAGAAGATCGACCATCAGATGGAGATCCTTCTCGCCGGCGGCACCGACACGAGTTCCATGCAGAAGTTCGGCGGTGGAACCCACACCACATGCCTCTCCATACCCACAAGGAACGGCCACAGCCCTGTTTCAGTTGTGCACAGGCACGACGTGGAGACCGCAGTCGAGCTGCTCGTGGAGTTTCTGAACAAGGCGCACCTGTTCAAACTGTAAAGCGCGGGAAAAGACCCGAGTCCCAAAAGCACCTGAACTGACCCGGGCGGGATTGTCCATGTGACGTCCCGCCCGGGACCGTATGCAGCAGAACGAGAGGGTTTTACCGTATTCGAAGAACAGTGCCTTACACGCAACTGACGGATCAGGACATCCAAAGGTTCACCAATTTAGGCAGATAAACCAAGAACAGCACCGGAGAACGGCCGAAACAACCGAAGCGAATCAAGGGCCTGCCAGATCTGCCAATCCTGCTTTCCCGAAGGACCAAACAGAGAAGAAAAGGATTCGTCATCCGGGAGCCCTGATTCAAGAAACCATTTGACCCAGAAGACCACAAGTGGGACCTGTCTGTCCTGATATACACTAAGGCGGTTGACAACCTCCTCATAACCAATCAAAGCATCACTTGTTTCCCAGCGCCCTTCGTATGCTGCCGTCAGCATAACATCGTCGCAGCAGTGAATGTATACAAGTGTTCACTATACCATGTCAAACTATAACCCTTGACAAGTAAAAGAACGAACATCATTCTCAAGGCATTGAACAAAATCTCCTGGATATGCAGATGGCAGCAGAAGAATTGTTAGGGAGGAATGAATGGATGATCTGATTGAAGTAATCAGAAAATGCAGAAGAACCTATTCTGGCACTCTCTATATGCTGAAGAGGAGTGAGTATTCACCTGCGGATCCATCTGGAAATGAAGGAAGATTCAATGGATCGGGTACAAATGCTTACTACTTCGCAAACACTCCTGAAGCTTGTGTTAGAGAGGTGTTTCGGAATACACCAAACCCACCCTGCACGAGTTACTCGCTATATGCTGCCCAGGTGACCGGTACTTTTATTGATGTTGGTGTCCTTGAGGGGATCAATTACTCTCAACCAAAAGAGAGTGGGGGTTGGCAACCAACACAAGAGCTTAGCGGGATTCTTGCTGATGTGTCCGTGTTGGGTTTTAGATGGCCTAGTTTTCAAGCCATATCGCAAAATGAAAATGGTACATGCTTCTGTATTCTGCAAAATCAGATGAAGCTTGAGCTCTCGGACTTTAAAAAAATCGAGTGTAATCTAAAATCCACAAATCCAGAAAATCCCGGATCGAGCAATTGGGTCTTGAAAACGGAAGAACTCTAATGGTAGATGCTTTCATTTCGCATTCATCTCGAGATAGTGCCTTTGGTGAGTACATGGGTAAGGGTTGTAAGCACTACGGACTCACATACTTTCTATCAGGCGAGTCCCTGAATCACGGCGAGGATTGGAAGAAAAGAATAATCAAAGAGATTAAGAACTCGTCTAACTTCCTCTTTCTTGCTACACCGAATTCAATTCAGTCAGACGCATGTAAACATGAAATTGGCATTGCCCTAGGCAACGATATTCCGATTATACCTATTCTCTATGGTATTGATTTCTCAGAGTTACCTGACTGGATATCTGATTTCCATGGTGTAAAGGTGGAGAAAGACAATATCGAAGATTTACGAAGATGCTTGGCTGGACTGAAGAACAGGAAAGGAAATGAGAATAGAATCACGATACTTGTACTAATAGCAGCTATTATGGGACTAACAATCTTTATGAATGATGAATAAAGATCCCTAACAACAGCATGAACCAGGCAGCGGGGTAGATGTTATCGACCGGGTGTCCCGTGCTGGTTATGCTGAGTGTTCGACGAAACGTGATGATGGAGATGTAGACATGAACATGCTCAACACAATGTGGTGCACGCCGTGAACGATTCACGTGGATCAATATGGCGTGTCTGGGACCTGCACGTTCATACGCCCTTCTCTGCGCTCAACAACGGCTTTCCCTCGGAGTTCGACGAATACGCTACCATGCTGCTTCAGCGCGCCGTTGCCATGGAAGTCGCTGCCGTCGGGATCACGGACTACTTCTGCGCTGAGGGTTACAAGAAGTTGAGAGAGATACTGAACGACGAGACCCGGCTTTTTGAGCTTTGTGGGGCTGAGGTCGCAGAGGCTGTTCACCGAATTCTCTTCATACCGAATATTGAATTGCGAACTAGCATAATTGTTCGCAGTCCAGACGGCAACGACCGTCGCGTGAACTTCCATGTCCTGTTTTCGGACGAAGTAACGCCCGATCAAATCGAAGAGGACTTCCTTCGAGAAGTGAAGTTCACGGCGGAAGGCACTCCGAACGGAACCGATGAGGAGTGGCCGCTCACGACTCGTAATTTGGAGACCCTCGGGCAACGTCTCAAAGCCCAACATGAACCCTTCGCGGGGAAGTCGGATATCGAAGTCGGCATGATGAATGCCGTAGTTGACCACGGTGCTGTGAGCGACATCCTGGAACGTAAACGCTCGATTTTCGGAAACCGATACCTCCTCGCCGTCCCTGCGGATGAGGATCTGTCGGAGTGTAGCTGGGACGGCCAGGGGCATCTGGCGCGAAAGGTAATGATCCAGAAGTCACACATGCTGTTCTCCGCCAACGGGGGAACCCGTGAGTTTGCCTTGGGACTCCGCCATCCTTCTGTCGAGAAGTTCACTGATGAGTTCAAGTCCCTCAAGCCATGTATCCATGGCTCCGATGCTCACGATGAAGCGCATCTGTTCACCCCCGATGAGCGCCGGTTTACATGGATCAAAGCCGATCCTACTTTCGCGGGGCTCAAACGCATATTGAAGGAGCCTGACTCCCGAGTCTTCATCGGACCAGAGCCGCCCGCTTTGGACCGCCAACGCACTAACACGACGCGCTACTGCGACAAGTTGGCGTTTCAGAAGGACCCATACTCCACACTGGATGAACACTGGTTCTCCGGTGATGTCCCGTTGAACACTGGCCTTGTGGCGGTCATCGGGAACAAGGGCAGCGGCAAGAGCGCCCTAGCTGACTCGCTTGGGCTCGTCGGTAATTCGCCCAGGGAATTACACTTCTCATTTCTGCATCCCGATAAGTTTCGTCGTCCGCGCGAGCGCAAGGCCGAACAGTTCCGCGCATCCCTTCACTGGCTGTCTGGCGATGTCGATACCTGCCAGTTGTCGGACCCCGTAGATTCGACCTCCGTCGAGACAATCAAGTACATCCCACAGAACTACCTCGAAGCGATCTGCAACGAAGTCGCGGGTGGCGAGGGCAGCGAGTTTGACAAGGAACTCAAGAGCGTCATCTTCTCCCACGTGCCCGACCATGAACGCCTGGAATGCGAGTCGTTCGACCAGTTGATGGCATTCCGGACGAACGAGACCCACGAACATATTGCGTTGCTCCAGCGGAAGCTTCGCGGTTTGAACGAACGCGTCATTTCTCTCGGTGGAAGACTTACCGAAGAGCACCGCCAGGGACTGGAGCAACAACTCAAGCATAAGCAGGCAGAACTGGCCGCTCACATCAAGGCGAAACCTGAGCAAATCGCTCCACCGGACAAAGATCCCGCCGTCGAAGACCAGAACGCCAAACTCGCGGCGGAGATCGAGAGAATTCGCGCAGAAGTAGAGAAGGTTGATGCGACACTGGCGGAGACCACAGCAAAGAATAAACAGGCGCTACGTCGCAGAGCGCTGGCCGAAAAGCTCAAGGCAAAGCTGGACAATCTTCAACGCACATATGACAACTTCGCCGCAAGTTGTTCCGAATGCGAGGAACTGGGAATCGAACTGAAAGATGTTGTCACGTTCGAAGTCCGGCTCGCGAAACTTGAAGGAATTATCGCCGATGCTCTTCTCGAAAGCCACGAGCTATCTGGCAAGCTTCTGGAAGACGAGGACGGCACACCCGCTCAAGCGAGAAAGAACATCTGGCTAAAGTGGCGGAACTCCGCCGCACCATGAGCGTGGCAAACCAACGCTATCAGCAAAACCTCGAAGACCTCGCGAAATGGGAAGCACGCCGCAAAGAGATCGAAGGTGTTCCTGACGCCCCTCAAAGCCTCGCACATCTCAAGGCTCAGATAGAGGAACTGCAACAGCTTCCCGCCGAACTTGCGGCGGTCAAGGAGGTCCGCGCCGCTACAGTCAACGCGATCTACCAGGAAATCGACAGCCTTGCTCAGATGTACGCGGCGCTTTACAGCCCCATCGAGATGGCCATAGCTGGTAATCCTCTCAGAGACCGGGGTCTTGAGATTGGATTCAAAGTTTCTATCGTGCCGGAGAACTTCGAGGCGCATCTGTTTCGCCTCATCCAACAGGGCCGACGCGGCACGTTCTGCGGCATTGAAGAAGGACAGAAAAAACTTCGCAAGATGATGCGCGAAGCAGATTTCTCGACAACGCAGGGCATCGAAGCCTTCGTTGCAGCCATTGACGAAGCACTGGCGCTTTGATCTTCGCGACGCGGAAGACAGCCCGTGCGGATCGCCGATCTCGTGAAGAAGGGCGTCGAGCCAGTCGATGTGTACGATTTCGTTTTCGGGCTTGAATACCTGTTCCCCCGCTACGCGCTGACTTGGGGAGACAGGACACTTGATCAGCTTTCGCCAGGTGAACGGGGGGCGTTGCTTCTGGTGTTCTACCTTCTGGTAGACAATGACACCATCCCGCTCGTCATCGATCAACCGGAGGAGAATCTCGATAACGAATCCGTTTACCGAATGCTCGTACCCTGCATCAAGAAGGCGAAAGAGCGGCGCCAGGTAATCATTGTAACGCACAACCCCAACCTCGCCGTTGTGTGCGACGCCGATCAAGTCATATACTGCGAAATGGACAAACCGGGCGGCAATCGTGTCACGTACACAACCGGAGCTATCGAGAATCCTTTGATTAATCACCATATCGTTGATGTCTTGGAGGGTACGCGTCCGGCATTCGACGTTCGCGATGCGAAATACAAGCTGGTTGACTCATAACATGAGTATGATGTACAAGACAATGTATTCATTGACGGCAGAGAGAATTCGTCGAACAACAGCATGCAGCGGACGTCGCTGCGCACCGCCGCTGATGCCGGGCGTTAGCATGACAAGGATTGGGGGATAGGATGAGTTGTGAAGCCTTGGATATTCTTCGTGATCTTGAGTTACTTGATAAGCATGATAAAGTCGTAAATCTATCAAGTATAGCCCCTGATGAGTTAAGAAGAAAATTGTCAACATACAGGGAGCGAAGAGAATCTAGTCCATTTCCCAAAAGAGAAGAATACAGCGACTTAGCAGTCTTTGTAAGCTCTATATCTGCAACAAATACGGTGCATTCCTTGCTCCCATCTTGTTTTGTTTACAATAGAGTATATGCAATTGATCCACTTATTGACATTGCTAGAACACCTGACCAAATGACCTCCGCTCAGATGCAGTATTTCGGCATGAAGCCGACAAATAGTATCGACATATCAAATACTGAGAATCGACTTAAGTACTTTGAGCTTCTTGCCCCCCTCATTAGGCTAGGATGCATAGCTATCCTTCCTCTTGGTTCTGATCATCGTGCAGAAGGGGAAACAGTTCCGGTATTCTACAGTGATGATTGGTTTAGATCGGAAGTACCCGAACACCTCCACGATTATGTGCATAGAAATGCTGTTATTAGGGAGATGAGACCAGGACCTGGAGGTAAAGGGCTAGAAGTACTGGATCGTTTTCCACAAAACCCAACTCGCGGAATCACAGTTCAGTTCAAGAAAGATGACTCTGTAGCTGGTTTTTCATTCTATACATTGTGGAAGCAAAAGATAATAGGAAAATTGGATGATACTCACTATCGTTTTGCTCAAGTTGTTGATTGGGATAACCCCCCTACTGAAACTGAATTCAATGCATGGGTTTATCAATCAGTGAACAAGACAATTGCAGCTCGACTTAGCACTATATCCAGAGACATGAGATATGCAATGGCGCTAAAATCCTCGTATCTAACTGAAAGCGAGTTCGAAGCTCGCATGTGTGCTATGTCCTCAGATGTTCAGGTTATGGATGATCAGAAAATTAATTCTGTTAATTTCCTATCGGCTAATGCACCCTTTTTAAGACTCGAAAACCCCGAAATTCTAGCTAGATTCAGAAGAGATAACTCGAAACTATTCGAAAGATGGCAGCAATCGCTATATGCTGTTTCCGAAGAACTTAGCGGTTATAGCGGAAATTTCGAGGATAAATCCAAACAGCTATTTGAGAGAGAAATCCGTCCTCAAGTGAAAGAGATGCATAAAGCTCTGGTAACTCTCACCGCACAAGTTGGTGGAGCAATACTAGTATCAGCAGGGGCAATTGGAATGGCAGTGCTATCAGCTCCAGCATTACCGTTTGCTGCAGTTCTCGGACTTGGTGCAGTGAAATTAGCAGGAGACGCATTACCAAGTGTTGCTGATTATGCAGCGAATCATAAGGGACCAGCTTATATATGGAGCAAAATAACAGTATGACAATTATGCTAACAATCGAATGCAGTAGAACTGCGCTGGAGGGCTGAACCTAGGGTAAGCAGTCTACTGAATCGAAGCGTTAGACGACGCAACTACATCGCAGGAATGGCGGAGACCGTGGCGACAAAACCGTGGACATCTGGCCCGAAGGAGCTTCTGGACCACGCTACCTCCCATCTCCAATCCGGGACGGCGTTCGATTGCCGGATAGCAATGATCAGTACCGACAATGCCGTCGAGTTAGCCGCGCGAACTTACTTGGGTCTACCGAAGCGTGTTCGAGGCAGCAGAGGGGCCCTCACGTCGGGAGTTGGAGGCAGCGGCCGGCTTTCCCGACCTTCTCGACCTGCTTGAGAAGCACAGTGGCGACAAGCTATCAGGCGTGGAGTTGGGCGACATAGAGTGGTACCACAGGCTGCGTAACACGCTGTACCACGACGGCAACGGCGTCACCGTCGATCCTGACAAGGTGGACGCCTACAACCAGATCGCGCGCCTCCTGTTCGAGAAGCTCTTCGGAGATATCGCGACGCCATCTCCGGGGCCTGCCGCCGTGACGCTTTTAGGCGAGTTCGTAGCCAAGTGGTCCGTGTTCGAGTCACGAATCCGGAGCCTGGCAGCGAAGCACCTCCCGAAGCGGACGCCAGACGCCCATCCGGCCCTGAGACTTTACGACGGACTGATCAACAAAGGAGTAGTGCCATCAACGGCACGACGCAGACTTGAGGAGATCACCTCGATTCGAAACAGCGTCGTCCACGGCATCACGACCCCAACTTCGGAGGAGTTGAAGACACTCATCGGTGAGCTTGATCAACTGATTACGATCCTCCCGGAACCATGAGAAAGGCGTCGTCTAACAAGCGGTTGCAGGCGACGGCGTCCGGTGTGATCATGAAGCGCCTCGGCTGAACCGCAACCTTAGCTTAAGAGCGAATTGGGAGAACTGGAAAGAAGAGTAGACACTGGGAATTCTGAACTCAATCAAGCAAAAGCTTTCAGGAGAAGATTCGTCAACAGGGTATAGATTAACAAGAAATGATCTTCTTAATCTGATTTGCTCATACACTGAAAGAAAGCATCAAGAAGGAACCAAAGAAGGAGTCACCTTCTGGGCTCTTCTCTCGGGCATAATCTTGATTGCTGCTTACACCGCGAAGGATATTTCTGGAATCTTCCAGCCTGCGACTGCAAGCATATTTATAACTATTATTATGCTAATAGAGATTGCAAGAGATATATTAGTTCAGTTGAAAACGAAAAGAATAAAGGTTAGTGCTATTCAGGATATGACATATCTGATGGACAATATGCATTACTCTTTGTTCGTTCAATTATGCAAATGGTCTGTTATCTACGGGCTGGCATGTTGTGTACTGTCAGATACTTACTGGGCATTCTCCTTATATTACTCCTATAAAGTAATTGGATTGGTAGCCATATATGTATTAAGAGATTCAGTGCATATTGAGAATTACATGCGAAACTATACAATGGGAACCGGAGTACAAGTTTCTATTGGTGGGCATGTAAAAGCACTTGCATTGACTCTCACAGTAATCCACTACTCGCAGTACTTGAAACCAGTTACGGTCGTTGATGTAAGGATGTGCTTGGGTGCAATACTTGTCTTGTATGGTGCGATCTACTTAGTTAATAATCTTCTCAGCTCACAGAAGGATTTTCGTCTTCTTGAGCTCGAAAGAGAGCTTCTCAACGGGCATATTCATCCAGATGTTGCTTCTATAAAATTGTCTGATATCATGTTTGGGAGGGCGCCTGCACAGGTATTACAAGCTGAATACGATAGTTTTCTTAATAGCATTGTAATTCCAGAAGAGAATGATGGATTACCCAAGAGAATTACTTCATATATGAATGCAAATATTGCGCTTAAGCCATTCCTGAGAAAACTAAAGAATTCTGCGAAGATGGATCAGGAAGCTACCAGAGTTACCAAAAAGAAATTGTACAGAATAATGGCTGAACTTAGATGGAAAACCAGGTTACTATATAAATGGAAAAGCTAACCACAGCATGAACCAGACGCATGTAAGGAAATAGGTTAGGTCAACAGCGCTGGTTACGGTGATTTTTGGAAATAGGAATGAAACCGATACTGACAGCTCAGGAACACTATGATCGCCTGGCCGGGACGGGTAATGATGTTAACGATCCTCCGGCAGCGCTTGCGTACATGTCCCGATGGGACGGCCCGCCGTTTTGGAATGCGATCGGTGATTCGAGAGGGAAAGATATCCTCGAGATAGGTATCGGTACGGGTCGCATCGCACGCCGAATACTGGAGCGTGGTTGCCGCAGCCTGACCGGGCTGGATATCTCCCCCAAAACCATCGAAGTTGCAGGATCCCAGCTGCGTAACTTCGCGAACGTAGAATTGATCCTTGCCGATATTGCTGAGTTCCGCCGACCTGAGAGTTTCGACATTGCATGCAGTGTTCTTACTTTCATGCATGTCCAGGACAAAGTGAAAGCCCTCCAGAATATCGTCGATTCCCTCCGTCCAGACGGATATCTGGTGCTTTCAACAGAAAACGCATCCGAATCGTTCGATTTTGGAGAATGGACGATCCCCCTCTTTCCATGGGCACCGGAACGCTACGTTCATGCCCTTGGTTCTATGGGATGCGAAGTTGCTGAGCCAATTCCACTGATTGACAAATGGATAGACCCGCAAGGCAGAAAGTCCGAGACGTACGGTCAGGAGATTGCAGCAGTGATCAGGGCAATCAAGAGAAAAGGGTTTCCGACAAGCCGTGTACCTGGCGCCTTGGGCACCGGTAATGCGGGGCGTTGTCACTGATAGTGAAAAGTATGACTTGCATTCCTATGTATTCTTATGTATTCTATAAGTGTAGAAATGCAGTCAGATAAGGAGAAGACATGAGTAAGACAATAACACTCAGGCTCAATGAGGAACGGTATTTGCGTTTCCGACAGCTTGCAGAAGAAGACAACCGGCCATTGTCGAATTTTATCGAAACTGCTGTCCTGAGGTATATAGAAGACCAGAGATATGCAGATGAGTTTGAGATGTCCGAGATCAGGGCAAATGAAGATCTGAATGAAAGCCTGATCCGTGGTTTGAAGGATGCCGAAGCCGGAAAGGGTAAGTTTGCCTGATTTCAGAATATTCCAGACCGATGAGTTTCTGAAGCAAATGAACAAGCTGCCAGCTAATGAAGCTGAATTCCTTGAGAAGAAACTCAATGAGTATGTGTTTCCTCAACTCCGAAATGAACCATTTCACGGGAGTAACATCAAGAAACTAAGGAATTACACGCCGGAGACATGGCGATACAGAATCGGGAAATACAGATTGTTCTACATTGTGAATCCCAGCGAGAAGATCATCTATCTGTTAACCATGGACTTACGTAAAGACGCATATAGAACTTAGGTAACAACAACTAAATGCAGCAGAACGATGTTAGGGAGCTGAAAAGAGATATGCCGTCTGCTGATTCAGAGTGTTGGCCCTCGGAACAGGAGGGCATTCTCTTGACAAAGCGTAGCCAATAGGATACAGTAAGCATATGGCTGAGATCCGGAAGACGGATGACTTCGTGAAGTGGCTTGATCGGCTGAGAGACATTCGCGCTCGTGCCTGCATTCTTGCAAGAATCAAACGTCTTGAATGCGATCTTGTGGGTGATGCCAAGACGGTTGGCGAAGGGATATCTGAGATGCGAATCGACTACGGTCCCGGATATCGGGTCTACTTTAAGAAACAGGGTGAGGACCTGCTGATCCTGTTGGGCGGTGGCGACAAGCGAACACAGAAGAAGGATATCGAAAAGGCGTTGCGCCTTGCGCGAGAACTATAGGAGACGCACCATGAGCAAGACAATTACAACTCGCTTCGAGATCGCAGAGCATCTTCGAACTCCTGAGGAAATGGCAGCATACCTTGAAGCCTGCTTTGAGGAGTCCAACGGAGATGCAGCATTCGTAGCGAAGGCACTTGGAGATATCGCTCGGGCAAAGGGAATGACGCAGGTTGCACGCGATGCAGGTCTATCCCGAGAAAGCCTGTACAAGGCTCTATCGGGCGAGCGTACACCCGGGTTTGACACTATTCTGAAAGTAGTGCGTGCCCTTGGGATGGAGCTTCGCGCAGTCCCAATGCAAAGCTGACAACCGGGGCCAACAACAGCATGCAGCAGGCAAGCTGCTGATGCAGGGCGTTATGCAGAGGAATGGAAGACAAATTCATGACCGGGCAAATCGATGAAATGACCAAGCCTTGTCAGGATTGGTTTCATGGAAGCCCGCAAATGCTGACGCTATTAAAGGCAGGATCCTCAATAACCCCATTCAGGCATATAGCCAAAGCATACTCTCACAAACCAACCCACTTGGAGCTATCGGTTCTCGAGGATACGGAAAAGAATGTTATCCATGTCGAGGTTACTCACGATGGCAATGTGCCTGGTTTTCTTTATCAGGTACTGGTTAGCGACCAAGAAGAACTAAGAAAACCGGATCAGAATCTTGGACCACTCGGTGAGGAAATGATCACAACACAGGACATCTCTCTCAGGTTGATTGAAGAAACTGAAGTCAGGTCCCCCTTTTCACTCTGTCGTTTCGTTGCTCAGGCAGCTCTGGTTTCCGGTTTCCCAGCTTGAGTATATGGCATCCGGAGTCCTGTCTCCAAGAGATGAGTGCTTTCTCTCCATGTTGTACCAGCCCAGATACCTGCCCAGTTCTCTGCGCGCTTCAACCATGTCCCTGTAACTCTTCGTAAACCTCCTCGTACTTCACCGTCCGCCAGAGCCGTTCGACCATCACATTGTCCAGCGCCCGTCCTTTGCCGTCCATGCTGATCCTGATCCTGACTCCTTCAGAACGCCGATGAAGTCACTTCCAGTGTACTGGCTCCCTTGTCAGTGTTGAAATCTCGGGCCTGCCGTACCTCCGAAGGGCCTCTTCAAGCGCTTCCACGCAGAACCTCGAGTCGAGGGTGTTCAGAGGCGCGGAGAACCTCCGGCTGAACCAGTCCATGATGACGGTCAGGTAACACCAGCCCCGTGGCATCCGTACGAAGGTGATGTCGGAAGCCCATACCTGATTCGGGCGTGTTATCGGAAGCCCCCGGAGCAGGTCGGGGTACTTCTCGTGCTCCTTGATTGGCCGGCTCGTGTTCGGCCGTGGACATATCGCCCTCAAGCCCATCAATCTCATCAATCGACCGACCCTCTTGCGGCCAGCCTTCATCCCGCGATCCGAATCTCTGCTTATCCGCCGGGCTCCCTTGAAGGGGTGCGCCGTGTAGATCTCATCTATAGCCGCCATCAGATCGACAGGCGCACGATCAATGCCGACTCGCTTCCGATAGATGGTCGAACAGTTTCCCCCAGCAGGTACACTGCCTTACCAGGCTGATCGCTGATCCCTGCATCTCAACGGCCGTTCTTCGCTCGCCGGGCAACAATCTCCTCAGCTTTTTTCGCCCAGTCAATCTCGACCTTCGCCTGTCCCAACTGCCGGTGTGCTTCATCCAGTTGCCGTTGCAGCTCTGCTTCACGGCTGCGTGCTGAACCTTCAAGAGACCTCCACCGCCCCTCGAGAAACTGCTTCTTCCAATGGCTGACCTGGACCGGGTGAACCCAAACTCGCTTGCAAGTCGGCGATGGTCTTCTCTCCCTTGATGGCTTCTATTGCCACCTTTGCCTGAATGCCGCACTGTGTACCCGCTTCGGCATGTCCCCTCCTCGAAGCCATGCCTGAATCTAACAATCACCCCTGTCTACGTGAAAGCCACTAACAGGCGCAGCTATGCGTTTGACCTGAAAGAGAACTGATGCATAACCACCGCATGAACCAGACGGTTTCTGAGGGACTGGCAGAGGTATCATGCGATGGTTACGCTGATGGTGATATCAGAAAGCGTTCGTGCAGGAGATAGTGCATCCGAAATGAATATGATATTGACGAGTGACTTTCCCTCAACTGAAAACCAAGTTGTCATCGATCAGATCAGAAGATTTGGTGGCAACCCAAGGATTGCATGGCTGCCACCGAATGACATCAAGGGAAGAGAGTGTTTTGCAGCGGCGAGAGAGCAATTCAAAGCAATTGGTCTTACGAATATCAAGTACTGTGAATATTGCCAGACATTTGATGAAAAACAAACAAATATACTTGGAGAATTCGATATTATTTACTTGAGCGGTGGCAATCCGATTGATTTCAGGAACAGCATCAGTGAATTTGATCTTCGCACTCACCTGCAGCGCTGCCTGGACAGGGGCTCCTTGCTTATTGGTGCCAGTGGGGGTGCAATGCAGCTGACGAGAAACATTTCTCTATTTCGTCTGATGACTGAATCGGTTGATCAAGTTCTTGCAAAGCGCAAGGATTTCATCTCGCTCAACTTTGTTGATTATGAATTTCTTCCGCACCTGAACCGGTTCGAATCCTCATTCATGAATAAAGTCAGGGAATACTCAGAAGGTGTAGACTGTGATATTATTGCAGTTAGCGATGGTGGAGCAATTGTTCACAGTGGTGATGGTCTGTTCGGGTGTTATGGAAAGGCAGTCAGGTATTCTCACGGAGTCAGGACTGACATCGGAACTGAGACATAGCCACAGCATTAACATGACCTTCTTTCTGAACTGGGTACAGTGCAACGGCACTGGGTGCAGTGATTGTTAGGCATAGGAGGAATGGAATAACAGCAACAGGAATTACCTGCGCCATGCTTCTCCTGGAAGGGTGCGCTGCCCCGGATTCCAACAGAATCAACGCCGAGGCCACTGTGGTCAGATATGTCCCCGAGGCGATGCACGAAGACTACAGTGATGGGCGGTGGGCCACGTTTGATGCTGTCGAGTTCATCATTACGGCTCCTCAGGAGTGGCAGGGCACACAACTCATTGTCTACTTCACGCCCGGATGCACGAATACTCTCTTCCAAACCGTCGGAACCGGATGCGCCTTCACGATCGATCGCGAGTACCTCTTGGGGCAGTCAGTCGATCCGAAAACCGGTCGGAGCATATCACGCACGCCATTTGAGGGTGCCCTTTCGGGACTCAGAATTATCAAACCGCAGGTCGAACCGGGCGCTGGAGTGAAAAGCCGCCAGGCGATTCGGCTCAAGGGTCACTGACGCTGCATCATCATCGGCTTCGGCGAGTGCTAAAGATTGCCACCTTAACCGTAACGTTGACGAACTCATGGAGCTGGGAGGAAGAATGACGCAAATCCTCAGCCGATGTGGCTATCGGTGCGATCTGTGCCTTGCTTACCGACCCAACGTCGAAGCAAACCCCGCAAATCAACAGGCCCTTAGTGATGGCTGGCACAAGTACTTCGGGTTCCGGATACCGCCCCTGGAAATCCTCTGCGACGGATGCATGGCCGACAACCCCCGACTGATTGACAAGGCGTGCCCGGTGCGGCCATGTGCGATTAAAAGAGGCATGGCCATCTGTTCTGATTGCCCTGACTACATCTGTGACAAGCTTGGTGATCGCGTTGTCGTCTACGAAGAGCTGGCGGCAAAACACCCCTGTCCAATCCCGGCGGAAGATCGTGCTCGCTTTATTGAACCGTACGAGAACAAAGCTCGTCTCGACCTTTTGATTGGCACACGAGGAGTGCGCGAAGGCGAAGAGAATGATCTGTGATACCGCCTGACAAGCGCTCTCACCTGACGGCCGGACTCGGGTGCGGGAATGTGGGTGTCCCCCCGGCTGCGGGAGTCTGGATGTCCCTTGAAATCTACCTCAGCCCGAACAACGCCTTCAGCGCACCGAAGGTGGTGGTATCGAGTTCCGAATCGTCGTAGTGAAGCCGCATGCAGGTGAGAAAGCTCATGAGCTGGCCCGTTGAACTGGTGGGGTAGGGTCCTGAAAGGCAGCGGTCGCCCGAGGGAAGGTTGGCAGCCCTTGCGTTGACCGTTTTGCCGTCGTGCCCGAGATATCTGAATTCAACGATCAGATTCCGGGTGCCCGAGTACTGATAGGGTTCGTCGAGGTCGAAGCCGTTCCACCCCGGCGATGACCCTGCCCATCTTATCTCAAGGGTGTCGACGGAGAAAGCCTCGACTGGCGAAGCGCCGTCGTAGTTGGCCTCGAACGAGGTTGACAGCGAACCGACGGCAGTTTCGCAGAAAAGGATCCTGACATTGTGGAAATCGCCCGTAGCCTGCGAGGCATGGGTCGAATAGAGTTCAACCCTGTCAATCAGAACCGGTCCCGGCATCTCGTCCTGCAGTACCAGCACCTGGTACCTTCTTCCGGGGTCCCCTCAAGAACCGCTGAAGGGCCGGTTGGTCGTCAGACCGCCGCCCTGGCCGGTCTCGATGTAACCGGCGAGCGCCGGCATGGAGGCAAGGAGCAGCAGAACGAGAATGGTCATACGCATCGGTCACTCCTCCCGGGCTCAGTCAAAAGCATAGTAAAGGGCCGTTTCCCCCGTGATGTCCATGTTGACCTCATCGTTTGTTTCCGTGGAAATCCTGAAGCCGAACATCGCATTGAACGAGAGGTGCCAGAAGCTCACATCGAAGCCGGGTCCGCCGCCGAACGTGTAGCGCGTGTTGGTCGTGATTATTTCCTCGGGTTCGCTCTCATAGTAGGCCTGATACCTGTCATAGTCGTAGAGCACGCTCGCGCCCGCGTATGCAATGAGGTTCACCACCGTATCCCTGCGCATGATCTTGAGGCCGGTCAGACCCAGGCTGAGGCTGCGATCCTCGAAGTCTTCGGACTTGGAGTAGTACGGGGCGAAATTGATCTGCCAGCCGTATCCGGAGGGAAACCAGTGCCTGTACGAGATCCCGTAGCCGGTCACGAAACCTGCGCCTGCACCGATGTTGTGTGTCATGCCGCCGCCGTCAGTCCCATCGCCTGCGGCCGCCGACCGACCAGCTCCCGTTATGAGGATGCATGCAAGGAGAACTCCTGTGCGGGTCATGGCGGGTTCCTTTCGTTGATCTCCCGGTACCGGAACGGAATATAACCGCCACGGCGCCCTGTCCAACCCTGGAAGGCGCCAGGTCCCTGCACCTGTGCCGCCGGTCACGCGATGAATGGGGGGCTCTGGCGGTGTCGTGGAACATGCTGCGTTGTTATGATTATGATTTGTGATGTTCTTCCCGGACGATCCTTGCGGGTTGCCCGCGGGGGGGCGGCTTTCAACCGGGGAGGCTCCGATGCAGAACTACTATCCGCTTTCAGTTGGCAACAAGTGGACTTACCGGCAGGCTGACGGCAGTTCCTTCACGAACACCGTGACCGCGGAAGACCCGTCCCGTCCCGGGTGGTTCACCATGGTCAATTCGGTCCTGGGAACCGATCAGAACATGAGGAAGGACGGCGCAGCCTACCTGACGGACAGTTTCGAGGCGGGCAATTTCCAGACACTGCTCAGGGATGATCTGAACGCCGGGGACAAATGGGACATCAGGTTCACGGCAAACGGGATCGAAAGCATCCTCGCCATGACCGTCAGGGAAAAGGGTGTGAGCAGGGAGATAGGGGGCAGGACCTACAACGACCTCCTTGTGATAGAGGGTGAGAGCAAGATGCTGTTCAACGGCAACCTCATGTCCATCAACTTTTTCACACAGTACTACTATGCTCCGGGCACAGGTCTCGTTCTAACAACATCCACAGGCGGGACCTCGATGGAGCTTGTTTCTGCGGATGTTCACTGAAGCCAGTGCTCCGGGTTATCGGGTTATTTACAATCCTGCTAAGGCGGTGCTCACGTGAAGTTTGTTTCCCTTGTTCCCGTTGTCATTCTGTCCCTGTTGGCCCATGCGACTCCCGAGGGCGTTCCGATCCAGTACATGGATCCCCGCGGACGGCTTCCCGAGTCGACCCGGATCACTTCGGAAGAGAACCGTGGATGCTACTCCAGGCTGGTGCTCGAAGCGCCTGCAGGCGCCGTCAGCGTCGGCGGCAAGGTTGTCCTGCTGGTTGAAGCGGGGATCGCAGACGGGATTTCCGAGGCTCTTTCCGTGTTCCAGGCCGACCTTGCGGCCGAGGGATACACGGTGCTGGTCTGGATGATAGAGGGCGGAAGCGCTGACGACATCCGGGCCGATCTTCAGGCCGAGTACGCCCTGGGCTCCCTTTCGGGGGCCATAGCCATCGGTGACATACCCTCCGGGTGGGTGGAAAACGGCTATGGGCAGTACCCGATCGACATGTACCTCATGGACATGAACGGCACCTGGAGCGATCCCGACATGAACGGCCTGTTCAACTCCTATACCGGCGCGGGACCCGAAATATGGCTGGGACGGCTCACGCCGACCTTCCTCACCTTCGGCTCATCCGAAGAGCTGCTGAACGGCTATTTTGCCAAGAACCACGCCTACAGGACAGGTATGCTCTCCCTTCCGGACAGAGCACTTGCGTACGAAGAGGCCTTCACCGGTCTGACGTACTACCTCGACCTGCTTTACACCGATGTGACCCGGAAAAGCAACCCCTCGACCACCAACGCAGATGACTTCAAGCAGGAGCTTCTGAACAGCTACGAGTGGGTACACCTGATCTCCCACTCCAGCCCGTGGGGAAGCAGTTTTCACGACGGTGCGCCTCCCGAGGGAGGGGGCACCCTGAACTTCTTCGAAGTGCCGCCTCTTGATCCCCAGGCGTTCTTCTACGTTCTGAACTGCTGCAGCAACGGGCGCTGGACCGAGGTCGACAACCTCGCAAACTCCTACATCTGGACCGATTCCTACGGCCTCGCTGTGCTCGCCCAGGCAAGGGTGGACTACACCAACGACTTCCAGGAATACTACCAGACCCTCTCGACCGGATCCAATCTCGGGGATGCATTCAGGGTCTGGCTTGCGGCCAATATGGGGATGGAGGACGGAGCCGTCCTTCTCGGCGATCCCACCCTGGTCCCAAGAATCTCCTCCAGCGGGGCCGGGCTTCCTGAATGGGGCGCCGGCTCGCCTTCAAGAGACGCATGGCTTGATTATCCTATTACCGATGATCTGCACACGCAGGGCAACGTCGATGTTTACTCCGATCCTTTCTCGGGGCTGGTGTTCGCCGTGTCAGGAACAAGCAATCCCGTGAGATCGAACATTCTGGCAACATGTTTCGACGGGGATTCATGGGCGACGCCCGTGATCGTCTGTCAGCATGAATACTGGGACTGGCACCCCTCGGTGGGCGGCGACGGCCAGGGAAACGTATGGACCGCCTGGCAGTCCATGCGGGACAACCAGGAGGGCTACGACATATATCTTTCCCTCTGGAACGGCTCGGGATGGGGCGGCGCCCAGACCATGACAACAGGCGACCCGTACGATGTTCTGCCCTCCCTTGCAGGGGGCGGCGGCCACACCTGGCTGGTCTGGCAGAAGTGGCAGGGTGGCCAGCCCGACGTGGTCGGACGCATGTGGACCGGCACCGCCTGGACGACCGAGGAGGTGATCGCGGGCTCGGACGGCGCTGATAGAAGCCCCGATGCAGCCTGGAACGGTTCCGGATTCGGTCTCGTCTACCAGGTCAGGACAGGCGACGGCTGGGCAATCGGCTTCAGAGACGCCCCCGACAGCGGACCCTTCGGCGCCGAGACACTTATCTCCCCGACGGCTGACGACAGCCGCTTCCCCCGCATTGCGGGAGTGCCGGGCGGATTCGCAGCAGTCTGGCAGAGGCAGGACGGCGGAGTGATGTTCTCGACATCCGCATCAGGCTCATGGAGCGCGCCTGAGCTTGTTTCCGGGGGCGAGCAGTGCAGGAGGCCCTCAATAGCCGTCACGTCAGACGGCGCCGTTACGGTTTCCTGGACGGCGGGCAGGAACGCCATCAACTGTAGGGAGTGGAACGGCACCTCCTGGAGCGCAGTTCAGACCGCTGTTTCGGGCAATGCCGTCGATCAGGGGATGATCGCGTTCGACGGTTCCGATGCGCCATGGCTGGTCTACGGTCTTCGCGACGATGATCTGCACTGGAACCTTCACGCGGCGACGCCAGACCCGCTCCACGCCGGTGGAACCCATGAAGGCGGCGCCATTCTCTCGATAGCCAACGCGGGCGCCAATCCGGTGTGCTCGGCCGTGTCTTTCTCCATCGCAGCCCCCGGCCCGGCCCGGCTGATGGTTTTTGACATGAGCGGCAGGCTCGTTCATTCCGAGCCTGTCACAACCGGGCTCTTCACATGGGACTGCACCGACCTCGCATCGGGGGTGTACATGGCCCGGGTGGAGTGTGAAAACGCTTCATCGACGGCCCGCTTCGTCAAGCTTCGGTAGGTATACCCGAAGGGGGGCGGCGGTGCCGCCCCCCTTTTTCTATAGCCAGGCCTGCGTCAGAAATTCATCAGATCGAAGTCGCCCTCTGGGTCGAAAACCCAGCGACCCTCGTACTTGACCAGGCCGACTTCCGTCGCCTCGCCGTTGACCGTGAGTTCCACGAAGGCGGTTTCGCCCTCGATACGTTCGGCGCCGACCGTGAACTCGAAGGTGCCCATCTCCTCGGTGAACATGGGCGACTTCATCATCATGGTGATGAAACCGCCGGCATCAAGGTTGTTGATCTCTTCAACCGTTGCCTCGACGCCCATCATCCCGAGAAAGGCCACCGACTCCTCGGGGTTCTGCTTGATCTCGGCGACGGTCGCATCAAGCTCCGTGAGGGCTTCGGGATGCATGCATTCGACCATTCCTTTGCCGTCGCCGGCCTGGAAGGCCTGGACCATTTTCTCCACGGTTGCCTTGGGACCGGCGGCACCGCAGGCAACAAGCAGGAGGCCCGCAAGTACGGGAACCGCATACTTCCTCATCCTGTCTCCTTTCGATTGAAGAAGCCTCACAAGAGGCAAAAAGCAGGGACTACATCGAATCGCTCACTCCGTACTTTCCCTCGAGATACTTCGAAATGTCGTCAACCCTCTTGACCGGGAACATTTTACCGGTCGCGGAGGCGAGGACCACGCCGTTGCCGGTTATCTCGCTTCCTGCGGTAAAAAAACGACCGAGATCGGAGTGGACGCAGCCTTTCACAACCAACGGAACACCCGTGGGTACGGGTCGAATGAAACGCACCGTCATCTCCGCCGTGACCGAAAGCCAGCCGAGAGAGCCGCAGGCGTAAATCATCGTCTCATCGAGAAGGGCGGAGACGATGCCTCCGTGCGCAACGCCTTTCCATCCGTTGAAATGCCCGTCAAGGACAGTCGAAGTCGTTGCTGTGCGCGCCCCGGCGTCGACCGTGAACACAAGCCTCAGCCCCCGGGGATTGCCGGGGCCGCAGGCAAAACAGAAACCATCGTCTTCAAGGTTCATTTCGGCTCCCTTCCGACGGGTGCGAGGCGTTCAATGACCCCCCTCAGTTCGGGCATGGCAGCAAGGAGATCACTGACCGAAGGGATCTGCAGGTCATCGAAACTGAAACCCGGGCTGCATGTGCACCCGACAAGGCAGAATGAGTCATCCGAAGCGACCTCGGCGGAGAAGAGGCAGCCCGCCTCGACCGTGAGCTGGGGAAGCGAGCCCCCTTCGGGGTCGCGTCCAAGCAATTCAGTACGGTAGTTGCCCTCCGGATCGATGATGTGGATGATCATGCCGGCGCCGTCGTAGTAGTGCCACGTTTCGTCCTGGTTGATCCGGTGAAGGCTGGAAATCTCACTTCCCACGAGCATGAAGTAGATGGATGTGCCCAGGGAGCGGGTGCCTGAGCCGAACCTTTCCGGGAGCGCGCTGCACGGGATGCTCTCACGGGACCTGTAGACCTCCCTGTAGAAGCCCCCCTCGGGGTGGGGGAGAAGCGAGAGCCGCGTGATCCAGTCCTGATATCCGGCCAACAATGCCCCCTTCAGGTTCAAGTGAAGATAACCCGCAGACGGGATGACAGAAAGGGCCGCCATTACCTATGTTCTTCGCATGCAAAGACACCTTGCCCTGATTCTGCGGATGCGGCTTCTCTCTCTTGCGGGGGGTCTGCGCGAGGAGTGGCAGGACAACAGGCTGAAGCTTTTTGCCGGCCTCTTCACCATGATCCTCATGGTTGTCGGGATGTATGCGCTTTTCCACTGGCTCTTCAGCTACCTCGCATCGTTCGACGAAATGTTCGAGGGCTTCGGCACCGCTCTGGGGTCAAGGCTTATGAACCTTGCGGTGCTCTCTCTCGGTGTCTTTGTCGGTGTTTCCTCTCTCATCACCACCACCGAATCCCTTTACCGGTCTCCCCGCGTCGGCTTTCTGCTGGCAGGATGCGCAAGGCCCGCAGCGGTTGCCGCGGCTTCGGTCCTTGAGGGATGGTTTCATGCGGCCTGGACGATGCTGATAATGGGAGTGCCCCTGCTGTGGGCCTATTTCGACGGTTTTGACATTCCGCTCGAGGGCAGGCTTTTCGGCATCGCGCTTTTCCCCTTTCTGCTCCTGTTCTGGACAGCTGCGGGAAGCCTTGTTTCGGTGGCGCTGGGAGGGACGGGCGGGGCCACGGGCTGGAAGCTGGTTCTGGGAACTGCCCTTATTGCATGCGCAGGTTTTCTGGTGTTCAGGATGAGCAGCGATACGGCCGACATCGTCATTGCCGATACCGAGAAGCTCAGCGATCTGGCCGCCTTCATAAACCGTCTCTCCGGCAAGCCAAAGGGGCTTTGGCCACATGTGCTGTTTCTTGGTTCATTCACATCGGGACGGTTGATAAATGGGCTTCTCCTGCTTTTCCAGGGGTTGGGCATGGCCGCCCTGGCGTTGCTTGCCGCCTCCCGCGGGTTCGCCAGGGTCTGGAGCATGGCGGGCGTTTTCCGGCCGGGCAGCGGGAAGGCGTGGCGCGTGTTCACCGGAGGCGGAAGGTTGAGCACCATTTTCCAGAAGGATCTGCTGCTGTTCGCAAGGGATCCCGTCCAGTGGAGCCAGCTTGCGCTTCTGGGAGGGCTGTTTCTGATCTACACCGCAAATCTCAGCCGCTTTTCGTTCGATTTTTCCGATCCCTACTGGCTTGCCGTGGGGGTCTTCATGAATGTGAGCTTCTGTGGTTTCGCTGTGGCCACGATGATGGTCAGGTTCGCCTTTCCATCGCTCAGCCTGGAGTGGCAGGGCTTCCCGGTGACCATCTCCCTTCCCGGAGGAAGGAGGATGCTCTTCATGGCAAAGCTGGTTCAGACCCTCATACTTTCGCTCGTGCCGGTCTGCGTTGTGGCATGGCTCTCCACAAGGGGGCTGGGTGCGGGCCCGCTCCTTCAGCTCGAAGCCGTCCTGTCCGTCCTGCTTTCAACGATTGCCCTGGCGTCCATCAACATCTGCCTCGGAGCCGTTTTCCTCCGGAGCGGAGCCGACAGCGCAGTGAGCATTGCCAGCGGTCAGGGCGGGATAATTGCAGCCTTCTCCTCGATGGGTTTCATACTTCTGATGATCTCCCAGCATTCCGTGGTCACCAGGCGCTACATGACTGACGGCTTCACTGAGGCGATGCTCGGAGTGCCCATGCTCAGGTCGATCGCCTTTCTGCTTCTCCCGGCTGCGGTGATAGTCAGCCTTGCCTGTGTGAGGTCCGGACTTCGAAGCCTCGACAGGAGGGTATTCTGATGGTGCTGGTGGGGGTCGACTACGGACGGGCGCGCACGGGGATGGCCGCATTCCTCGAGGGGGTGGTCATACCGATCGAGCCTGTTCATGGCGGCTGGAAGAGCATCGAGGAGCGACTGGGTGCACTTCGGTCGGATTGGGGCGATATTACCGTGGTGCTGGGGCTGCCTCTCGGTGCCTCCGGCCAGGAGACCCTTCTTTCGAAAGAGGTTGAACTGCTTGCGGAAAGACTTTCCGGAAGGGGCTATGACGTCGTGCTTCAAAGGGAGACGGGATCGACCCTCGAAGCGCTTGAGACATGCCCCGGGATACGCCGGCGCGGTTCGGTGGATTCAAATGCCGCATGCATCATTCTGAAAAGGTATCTGAACGAACCATGAAAAAAGCAGTCCTTATTGTCTCGTTGATCGCCGTCCTTGCCATCCTTGCCGGAACAGCCTACAGGTGGCTTTCCTCCCCGCCCGGTACCGGCCTCGTGACCGAATTCTCTCTGGAGAGGGGATGGGGGGTGCGGAAGGTGGCCGCTGCACTCGAGGATTCCGGTCTCGTGAGAAGCCGTTTTGTTGTCATCTGGCGATACAGGCGGGCCTTCTCACCGGCTCCGCTGCAGGCAGGCAAGTATCTGTTCTCCGACACGATGATGGTCGACACCATTCTCGGCATGCTCACCCGCGGCGACGTGATCCCGACCCCCACGCACTGGGTGACGATACCGCCGGGCGTGCGGCTCGAAGAGGCGGTCGTGCTGCTTGCCGGGCAGCTCGAGAGGGAACAGGACGACTTTCTGGATGTCGCGAAGGACCCGGTCTTCCTCGAGGGTTTTGGGATCCCGAGAATGGAGGGCTACCTCTTCCCCGAAACCTACGAGTTCGCTGACACCCTCAGCGCGCTTGAGGTCCTTTCCAGAATAACCGATACAGGTCTGCAGTACATGAACGGCACCTGGGAGGAATCCTGCCGTGCGATCGGCCTCACCCCTCAAGAGGGGGTCATCCTTGCTTCAATCGTGGAGAGGGAGGGCATGCAGGATTCCGAGAGACCGCTCATTGCGGGTGTCTTCCTGCAGAGGCTTCGAAGGGGTATGCGCCTGGAGAGTTGCGCCACGGTCCAGTACGCACTCGGGGAGGTTCGGGAGAGGCTCCTGTTCAGCGACCTCGAAGTGGAAAGCCCCTACAATACATATCTTCACGCCGGGCTTCCGCCCGGAGCCATCTGCTCACCCGGGGCCTCTTCTCTCGATGCAGTGGCAAACCCCGACACCTCCGCCGGATACCTGTTCTTCGTAAGCAGGGAGGATGGCAGCGGTCACCACCTCTTCGCCAGAACCGCACACGAGCATGCCATGAACATCGACAGCGTGCGATGAACGTCATTGACGCGGCAATGGTATGTCTTATTACTACTCGGCAGCGGGCTTTTTGAAAGGAAGGGGAGAACACGATGAGTGAAGGAAGAAACATCAGCTTTCTGGAAAAGGCCATCAGGCTGATCCCAGGTTACAAGGGGTACAAGGGCAAGGAGGAAAGGCGCGACAACGACGCCCTCTTCCGTTCGATGCTGGCCGAAAGGATTGAAAAGCTGAACGGCGTTGTCAACAACACGCTTTCCGCTTTGAAGGGACCCGCCGCATTGAAAACTGCCGGCGGTTTCGACCGTCTCACCAAAAAGCTTGAAATGGCCGCTGACAAGGTCAGGTTCGCAGCGCGCGGGTATCGCGGCTGGTTCGACATGCACAAGGTCAGGGAGGAAGAACTCGACAAGCTCTACCAGTTCGACGTCGCCCTTGTCGAGGATGTCGAGAGGCTTGAGGAGGATTTCACCCGCGTGACCGACGCTGTCACCGGCGGAACCGATGTAGCGGGCTCGATTGAATCCGCGGTCGCCTCCCTCGATGCATTCATCGCGCGAATGGACGGAAGAAGCCAGCTCGTCGTCGATCTGGATAACAACACTCCGATTGATTGATGCAGAAGGGAACACCAATGTTCAGAAGGCTTGAGATCATTGAATTTCTGGATGACTCCGGAAAGGAGATAGTCCACCGGATACCCGAGTCCGGCTCAGGCGAGTTCCGCCTCGGAAGCCAGTGTGTTGTTCGGGAAAGCCAGGAGGCCATTTTCTTCCGTGATGGAAAGGCCATGGATGCACTCGGCCCGGGAAGGCACACCCTCACCACCCAGAACATCCCCCTGCTGACCGAGCTTGTTGGCCTTGCCTTCGAGGGATCGGGGAGCCCGTTCCGCGCCGAGGTCTACTACGTAAACAAGAAGACGTTCACCGACATGAAGTGGGGCACGAAGGAACCCATCCTGTTCCGTGACAAGGAACTTGCAATGGTGCGCCTTCGGGCCTTCGGCAACTTTTCCATCAAGGTCGACGACTCGAAGCTCTTCATCAACAAGATAGTGGGAACCGAGGGGCGCTACACCGCCGACGCCATCGAAGAGTTTCTCAAGAACATCATCATCAGCCGTCTGGCCGACCTTCTCGGCGAAACCCTCGAAAGCATTTTCGATCTGGCCCAGTACTACGACGAAATCGGCACCCTCTCAAAAGGCCGCATGGGCGATGACTTCGGCAAGTACGGCATCCGCCTCGTCGACTTCTACATCAGCGCCATCACCCCGCCCGAGGAAGTTCAGAAGCGGATCGATGAGCGCAGTGCGATGGGAGCGGTGGGCAACATGGACCAGTACCTCAGGTTCAAGACCGCTACGGCAATGGGCGATGCTGCCCAGGGCGGCGGAGACGGCGGAGCCGCCGGAGCCGGAGTGGGAATGGGCGCCGGGCTTGGCATGGGTATGGCCATGGCGAACATGATGGGGCAGTCCATGCAGGCCGGCGCGGCCCAGGGAGGCGCAGCAGCGGCTGCGGCCAAGGTGAAGTGCGGCTCATGCGGGGCCATGGTTGTCGATGGCAAGTTCTGCCCGGAATGCGGTAAACCGCTGTCCGAGCTCTGCCCGGGATGCAACCAGCCGATACCTGCGGGAGCGAAGTTCTGTCACCATTGCGGCCGGAAGCTTGGCGGGGCGCCCTGCGTCAAGTGCGGCGCCGAGCTTGCCCCCGGGGCGAAGTTCTGCCCCGCGTGCGGTGCGAAGCAGGAAGAATAGGAGCCGGTCCGGGTTGGCTGAGCTCACCGTTCACCGGCTTCTTGCGCAACAGGCCGGAAGCCGGGGGAGTAAGATCGCCCTTGCGGACAACAACCGCAGCCTGACATTCAGCCAGTGGCAGAGGGCATCACAGCACCTCGCGGCAAGGCTTGTCGAGGCGGGCGCAGGGCCCGACTGCGTTGTGGGGGTGCTGGTCAACCGTACCTGCGCCCTTCCCGTTGCGTTCACCGCGGTGTCGGCCACGGGCGCAGCGTTTCTCGGCCTGAATCCCGGCTGGCTGCCCGGAGAACACGAAGCGCTTTTCAACCGTTTCAGGAACAGGATGGTTCTGTCCTGGAGTGAACACGAAAACCTCGTGCGGTACCCGGTGACTACCGTTGATTTCGGCCCGGACGACCTTGAAAACCCCGTGCTTGAACCCGTCGAACCATTTGACGTGCCCGCCGGGGCAGACTTTTACCTGAACCCGACCAGCGGTTCCACAGGGCTTCCGAAGATCGCCGCAACCACTCATGCACAGCTCCTGGCGAACACCTCCGGCGTTTCCGAGGCGATGGGACTCACCGAGAATGACGTTCTGATGTCGCTTTTCGGCGTTATTGGTCACCCGCACGAGCTGTTCATGAGGGGACTCTGGCTGGGCGCCTGCACCGTCCTGGTGCCGGGGGTCTATCCACGGCAGCATGTCGAGGCCGTGACTACCCACAGGGTAACTTTCCTCATGGGCCTGCCGCCCCAGCTCGAGAGCTTTGCAAGGCTTTCTGAAAGGGACGACGCTGACATCGCCTGCCTGAGGGTTGTCGAAGCCGGTGGAATGGACGTAAACGACCGGTTCATCGATGTATTTGAGAAGGGCACCGGTGTTCCCGTGACACCCGTCTGGGGCAGCACCGAAACGTCCGGCGTGGCACTTGTCGGGGAACCAGGTCAGGCCGGTCTGACGAGACCGGTTCCCGGTTACTCGCTGGCGCTCCGTGATGAAGACGGAGAGCCTGTCTCCGAGGGCAGGGGCGAACTTTGGGTGAGCGGCCCTGGTCTTGCTTCCCGGTACATCGGGGATCGCCTGCTGACATCGCAGCTCTTCCGTGACGGATGGTACCGCAGCGGTGACATCTTCAACCGCATGGGAGACAGGCTTCACTTCATCGGCCGGAGGGGCGGCATGATCAAGCCCGCAGGGCTCAAGGTCTACCCCACCGAGGTCGAACTCGTCCTTCTGCGCCACCCCGATGTTCGGGATGTCTGCGTTGTCGGCGAGGAGCGGGCGCAGCGCGGGGAGACGCCGGTCGCCTATGTCGTTGCCTCCCCGGGCAGCACCGTGACGCCGCAGGAGCTGCGAAGCTTTCTCACCGATCGTCTCGAGGATTTCAAGATCCCGAGGGAGTTCCGCTTCGTTCTCGGCCTCCCGAAGACCTCCTCCGGCAAGCTTGATCGAAGCAGGGTGGGGAAGGTTCAGGTCGAGCCCGATTACCGCAGCGAGCTTTTGCGCATGGATGTTGACCTTGTGAGGCTTTTGAACACAAGGGCACTCCTGATGGAGAGAATAGGCGGAGGGTTTGACCCCAACTGGCTCGAGGAGCAGGTGAACAGCGCAATGGGGCACAATGCCGGACCCGTGTCGGATTCAGCACTCAGGGAGATCATCCGGGTTCTTTCGAACACACTGTTGAAAGGCTGAGATTGGGCATAAGAATTGTAAGGGTCGGGGAAGCCGAGTTCGGCGGAAGCACGCCCGTGATAATTGCCGGCCCGTGTTCCGTGGAGAACGAGGAGATGATCCGCGAGGTGGCTTTTTCGGTAAAGGCGTCGGGCGCCGCGCTTCTCAGGGGCGGCACCTGGAAACCGCGGACATCGCCCTACTCCTTCCAGGGGCTTGGTGTTGAAGGCCTCCGGATGCTTAAGCAGGCGGGTGTCGATGCAGGTCTTCCCGTGGTATCCGAAGTGCTTGCAGTCAGCCAGCTTGAAACTGCGGTCGATTTCCTCGACATGATTCAGGTCGGCGCCAGGAACATGCATAATTTCGTTCTGCTCACCGAGATAGGTCGTTGCGGAAAGCCTGTTCTTTTGAAAAGGGGCTTCATGGCAACAATCGAGGAGTGGCTTCTTGCCGCCGAGTACATCCTCAAGGAGGGCAACGAATCAGTCGTTCTGTGCGAGCGCGGCATCAGGACGTTCGAGCCCTGGACGCGGTCGACCCTCGACATCAGCGCCGTGCCCCTTGCGAGGCAGTCCAGCTTCCTTCCAGTAATAGTGGACCCGTGCCATGCCGCCGGCAGGCGCGACATCATTTTGGCCCTCTCCATGGCCTCGCTGGGTGCGGGCGCCGACGGTCTCATGATCGAGGTGCACCCCGACCCTGACAAGGCTCTGTCCGACGGAGGGCAATCCCTTGACCTCAGTGAGTTCCAGATCTTGTCCGGCGCCGTCCGAGCGTACGGCTGGCCGCCGCAGCGTTTCTGCTAGGAGGTGTATTCTTGCATATCGGCATTCTTACCGGGGGGGGTGACGCCCCCGGGCTGAACTCCGTGATCCGGGGCGTGGTTGTCAGGGCCGTCGCCGGAGGACACAGGGTCACCGGCTTTCTCAGGGGCTGGAAGGGCGCAATACAGAATGACACGGTGAACCTCACCCGTGACGCGGTTCGCGGCATTCACACCATGGGGGGCACCATTCTTTTCAGTTCCCGGACCAACCCCGGAAAGGTCGACAACGGCTTCGAGAGGATCATTGAAAACCTCAAGGCCGACGGCATCGACTGCCTTGTTGCCGTGGGCGGCGAGGACACGCTCGGTGTCGCCAGGAAGCTCTCCGAGATGGGCGTCATGGTGGTCGGCGTTCCCAAAACCATCGACAACGACCTCTCGTCAACCGATTACACATTTGGTTTCGACACCGCCGTGAACCGTGTCATGGATGCGCTGGACGAGCTTCGCACTACCACGATGAGCCACGAGCGGATCATGGTTGTTGAGATCATGGGACGTCACGCCGGGTGGATGGCGCTTTACGGTGGCCTGGCCGGCGGCGCCCATGTAATTCTCACGCCCGAGCGCGAGTTCGACACCGACAAGGTCTGCGAAATCCTGAAAAGACGCTTCGATGCCGGCAGACGCTACGCGATCGTCGCTGTTGCCGAGGGCGCGATGGACCCTGAGCTCGCAAGGCATGTCTACCATTCGTCCGAGACCGACTCGTTCGGCCACGTCCAGCTGGGAACGGGCATCGGGGTCGGCGAGGTGCTCAAGAACGAGATCGAGGACCGCACCGGCATCGAGACAAGGCATGTTGTCCTCGGCCACCTTCAAAGGGGGGAGCTCCGTCCGCCTTTGACCGAGTACTGGGTGCGAGGCTGGGCGTGAAGGCGGTCGAGGTCGCCGAATCCGGCGAAACCGGCAAAATCGTCGTTCTCAGGGGCACCGCCATTGAAACCGCCTCCCTTGCCGAGGCGGTCGGCACCCTCAAGACCGTACCGAATGAATTGTATGAACTTGCAGAACTGTTTTTCGACAGGGGCTGAAGGGAGACCCAGATGTCCGTAAAAATCGCCATCAACGGCTTCGGAAGGATAGGCAGGCTTGTCTACCGGGAAGCGGTGAAGAGGCCCGGGGTCGATGTCGTTGCGGTGAACGACCTCACCGATCCGGCTACCCTGGCGCACCTTCTGAAGTACGACTCCGTCCATGGAAGGTTTCCCGGCGATGTCCGGGTCCAGGGCGACAGCATCCAGGCCGGTCCGGATTCGTTCAAGGTCATCAGCGAGAGGGATCCGTCGGTGCTTCCATGGAAGGACATGGGCGTCGATATTGTGATCGAGGCAACGGGTTTCTTCCGTTCCCGCGAGAAGGCTGCCCTTCACCTCGAGGCCGGTGCCAGAAGGGTTCTCATAAGCGCCCCGGCCAAGGGCAAGCCCGGTGCGGACCTTACCGTGGTTTACGGTGTCAACCATTTCCTTTACGACCCCGAGAAGCATCAGGTCATCAGTACCGCCAGCTGCACCACGAACTGTCTTGCTCCGGTGGCCAGCGTTCTCCAGGAATCATTCGGCATCGAGCGCGGGCTGATGACGACGATCCATGCCTACACGAACGACCAGCGCATTCTCGACCTTCCCCACGACGACCTGCGCAGGGCCAGATCGGCGGCCATAAACATGGTTCCCACAACGACCGGAGCCGCTGCGGCTGTCGGGCTCGTCATTCCTGAGCTGAAGGGGATACTCGACGGAATGGCAGTAAGGGTTCCCGTGGCAGACGGTTCGGTGGTCGATCTTGTCTGCATGCTCAAGAAGGACGCCACCGCCGAGGAGATCAACCTCGCAATGAAGGCGGCCGCTGAAGGCCCCCTGAAGGGTGTGCTCCAGTACTCCGACGAGGCGCTCGTATCGACCGATGTTGTGGGCAATCCGCACAGCTCGGTCTTTGATTCCCAGCTCACCGCGATGAACGGTCCGAGGATGGCCAAGGTGTTGTCATGGTACGACAACGAGTACGGCTATTCATCAAGGATGGTCGATGTTCTCTGCTACATGGCGGAGGTCGGGCTGTGAGGTATCCCCTGATCAGGGAAGTGAGAACCGGCGGGCGGACTGTCTTTCTCAGGGCGGACTTGAACGTGCCGGTCGAGAACGGCAAGGTGATGGACGACGGAAGGCTGACAGCCACCCTGCCCACGCTGAAGCTCCTTCTCGACCAGGGAAGCCCGGTGGTTCTTGCCAGCCATCTCGGCAGACCCAAGGGTGCGCCGGAAGCCAGGTACAGCATGGCTCCCGTTGCCGAACGCCTTTCCGAACTCCTTGAAGACTATGAAGTGCTTTTCATCGACCGGGTCAGCGGACCCAGAGTGACGGCCATGGCACGCGGCCTTTACCCGGGCCAGGTGCTCGTCATCGAAAACCTGAGGTTCCACCCCGGCGAGGAGGCGAACGACAGGGATTTCTCCCTTGCCCTTGCCGGTCTCGCGGAGATCTACGTCAACGATGCTTTTGGCACGTGCCATCGCGAGCACGCATCGACGGCCGGCGTTCCGGCCGCAATGGGCGGAGGCTATGCCGGCCTTCTCGTGGAGAAGGAGCTCGAAGCCTTCGGAAGGATGGTGACCCATCCCCGGAAGCCTTTCACCGTTCTCATGGGCGGAGCGAAAGTGAGCGACAAGGTGGCCATGATCCAGCATGTGCTGCCGAAACTCGACAACCTGCTCGTGGGCGGTGCAATGGCCTTTACATTCGGAAGGGCCATGGGCGCCGGAACCGGCAAAAGCCTCGTTGAAGAGGACAGGATCGGAACCGCTCGGGAAATCATCGACGCCGCCCGGAAGGCCGGTGTCAACCTGGTTCTGCCCGTTGACTACGTCTGCGCGGAAACCCCCCAGGGAAGCCCGGTCAACGTACCCTGGAACGCAATTCCCGACGGAATGGCAGGTTATGACATAGGCCCGGAAACGGTCAAGCTGTTCCGGGAAGTGATACTCGGGAGCGGCACCGTTGTCTGGAACGGCCCCATGGGGCTGTTCGAGGTTCCCCCCTTCGACGCCGCGACGCGGGACACAGCATTGGTTCTCGCTGAAGCAACTGCTGCGGGCGCAGTTACCATCGTCGGGGGCGGCGACAGCCTCCGGGCCGTGACCGAAGCCGGCGTGCTCGAAAAGGTCACGCACGCCTCCACCGGCGGAGGGGCAAGCCTTGAACTGCTTCAGGGCAACGATCTGCCTGCCCTCAGGCACATCGCGGTCGAGGGGATCCGCCCCCTCATGGGCGCCAACTGGAAGATGAACGGCACGCTCCGGCTCGCGCAGGACTACCTCGATGACCTTCATGCAGGCAACTCGATGCACTTCGGCGCCGATGTGGTGCTTTTCGCGCCGTTCACCCTGCTCTCCGGAATTGCAGGCACAGCGGGGGATGCCGGGGTGGCCCTCGGCGGACAGGACCTGTTCTGGGAACAGAAGGGTGCCTTTACCGGCGAGACCAGCCCTTCAATGCTTCGCGAAGCCGGATGCACCTGGTTCCTTGCCGGCCACAGCGAACGCCGTCACATACTGGGCGAGACCGATGAGGTCGTTTCCAAAAAGCTTGCCTCAGGCATCGCCGCAGGTTTGAAGGGGATACTCTGCGTCGGCGAAACACTTGCCGAAAGGGAGGGCGGAAGGACCCGCGAAGTGGTGAAAGCCCAGGTGGTTCACGCGTTGACGGGCATCCGGGGCGCCGACCCCTCGAATCTCGCGGTGGCCTATGAGCCGGTCTGGGCTATCGGGACCGGAAGGAACGCCACACCCGAACAGGCCCAGGAAGTGCACAGCCTTCTCAGGCAGTTGATCGAAGAGATCCTGGGGAGGGAATTCGCAAATGAGATCAGGATCATCTACGGCGGAAGCGTGAACGCCGGCAATGCCGCCGCGATCCTTTCAATGCCCGATGTCAACGGAGCCCTGGTGGGGGGTGCAAGCCTGGATTCGAACAGCTTCCTCGACATCCTGGCCGCTCTCTGACCGAAACGGAGTTGGGGGGCGGGTTTCCGCCCCCGGACCAAATGAAGCTTAAGGTTGGCAGGCCCGTCCCAAGATTGCTGTTCGCCGTTCTGGGAACCGGGCTCTGGTTTTTCATGGGAACGCTGATCCCCCCGGGCCCAATGATCGTGAATGCCGTCTTCACAACGCTCTGCATCCTGCCGGCCGTCGTGCTGACCCTGCTGTTCCTGCCTCCCTCAACCGGCCGTTTCGGAATCAAAGGCATGAAATGGAGCCTTGTCGGTGTTTCGGCGGCCCTTGCCGTTCCGCTCTTCATGCTTCTTCGCAGCGGTGTGACGGCATCTGACGACTCTCCGGCTGCGGTGGCGCTGGCCGCTCTCGCACTGGTCTTCTATGCCGTCCACGAGGAGTTTGCTTTCAGGCTCTTTCTAACCGATGCCCTTTCGATGGGTAATCGATTTCCGGTGGGGGCCTCCCTTTCATCGCTTTTATTCATGGCCGTCCACCTCGACAATCCGTTTTCGGATCTCGCGGGGATGATCAACATTTTCCTCGCCGGAATGGGGCTTTGCCTTCTCCGCGCAATGGGAGGCGGCATGGTCGGGGCTGTTGCGGCACATTTCCTCTGGAACGCCTCGACAGGCATCGTGATGGGTTTCGGGGTGAGCGGTTACGGGTTCCCATCTGTCTGGAGGCCGGCTGCGGAGTCGGGAGCCTTCGGTCCGGAATCATCACCCGTTCTCACTGTCGTGCTGGCCGGGCTCGTCGTCGCAGGCGCAGTGTCGTTTCGAAGGAGGGGGACCCGTGGCTGACTTCATCATAACCCTCGTCTTCTTCGCATCCATGGAGGTGGTGAGCAAACCCCTGCTGGGTTCCATCGATCCCCTGACGCTGACCTTCTGGAGATTTGCTGCAGGAGCCTTGATCCTCCTTCTGTTCCTGATCCGGCGCAGGGGGCTTTCCAGCCTGATGGGGCTGGATCGGGGAACGATCCTGCTGCTCGTCATGATGGGGGTCGTGAACATCGCCGTTGCAATGGCTCTCCTGCAGACAGCCGTTCAGCTGACTTCCGCCGCCAGGGCCGCCACGGTCTTCTGCGCCAATCCCGTGCTCGTGTTCTGCATATCCGTCATCGCAGGTTCCGAGCGGCCGGGTCTCCGGAAGGTGCTTGGTCTTCTTGTCGGGCTTTGCGGGCTCGTGCTGGTGAGCGGACTGCACAGGTTCTCCGTGGATGCCGGGACGGTCTTCGCGATGATCTCGGCCGTGGCATTCGCCGTCTACACCGTGCTCGGCAGGAGGGTTTCGGGAAGGACCGATCCGGTCACCATCAACGTGGTGTCGTTCTTTGCAGG
The DNA here is from genome assembly GCA_963845085.1 of Candidatus Fermentibacterota bacterium. GTDB lineage: Bacteria > Fermentibacterota > Fermentibacteria > Fermentibacterales > JCC-6 > UBA6080. The sequence goes on along the minus strand of CAWJQI010000005.1, from coordinate 126,910 downwards.
GCTTCTGGCCCTTTTTCCCTTTCTCGTTCTGACCGGCAGGCCGCTTTCCCCCGCACCGCTCGCGGGAAGCCCCGGTACGTTGGCGGCGGTAGTCTACCTTTCCCTGGGGGTTAGCGGGCTTGCGTATCTCACGTTCATCAGGGCGATAAGAAAGATGGGCGCCGTTGCGGCATCGATGGTGTTCATGCTGAAGCCTGCGGTTGCAAGCCTTTTATCCGTTATCTTTCTCAAGGAAGTGCTTTCCCCGGCATTCTGGGCTGGTCTTGCACTGACGACACTGGGAAGCTTTCTCGTGATGAAGGATGGGCGATGATCAACGAAGGGTTGTTCATCAGATCGCTGAAACCGGCCCGCTTCGGGAACATGGCAATCCTCTGGAAACCCCATCCCCAGGCCCCCAGGGTTGTTAGGGTTTTCCTCACCCCGCCGGGTGCTCAGTGGAAAAGCGGCAGCTGCGAGGAGATCGAAACGCTTTCAAAGAGGATCGAGGGCTTCCTTTCGGGCGATGAAGCTGCTGTTCCGCTCGACCTCGCCGATCTCGACATCTGCACACCTTTCCAGAGGTCCGTCCTGCTTCTGGAATGCACGGTTCCCAGGGGACGTATCACAACGTACGGCAGCCTCGCGTTGAAACTTGGCAGCGGTGCCAGGGCGGTTGGAAACGCCCTTGCTGCAAACCCGTTCCCCCTGATCGTGCCGTGCCACCGTGCGGTACGGTCGGACCGGAGCATTGGCGGGTTTCAGGGCGGGGCGGGCATGAAAAGAGCCCTTCTTGCGTTGGAGGGTGTGGAGTTCGACAGGCGGGGTCTCATTTCACACAATGAAAACATGTGGGTGTTTCCGGTCACATAGGAGGCGGAATGAAACAGGATGAAGATGTTCTTGATCTGCTGGGCGTGTTCCATTACGTAATCGGGGGGCTCACGATCCTCGGGGCCTCGATCTTTCTCGTCCACCTGGCCATAGGCATCGCAATGGCCACGGGACAAATGGACGGAAAGACCGCCCCGCCCGAGCTCATGGGCTGGGCTTTCGCCGGGTTCTCGGCATTGATCGTTCTGGCTGGATGGACGCTGGCCGGTTTCATCATCTCGGCGGGAAGAAACCTGAGGCGGAGGAGGAAACACGGCTTCTGCCTCGTCATGGCCGGAGTCGAGTGCATCTTCATGCCATTCGGCACGATCCTCGGCATCTTCACACTGGTCACGCTGATGAAGGAGGAAACGAAGCTCCTTTTCAAGTAGGAACAGCATGGGGGGCGCATTTCATGGCGCCCCCTCTGTCTGGAACTATTTCCTACCAAAATTGTATACTTATTTGTTCGGACGAAACAACCGAAAGGAGTTGAAGTGAAAAAGCTCGCGTTGGCTGCATTGCTGCTGGCCGGTCTGCTGTTCGCCCTTCCGGGCGACGGAAGCGGGAACGGGGCATCTGCATGCAGCTGTGGTGACGAATGCGCCTGCGGGGAAACCTGCGAATGCGACTGCACCTGTGCCGTTGACGGTTCAGGGGAATGCGCATGTGACTGCATTGCCGACTCATCCGAACCCCCCACCTGTGTGGCGGGACAGGGGATGCGCGGCTGCGGAGGCTGCGGCAGGTAGCCTTCCATCGGGAAACCGGCTTCAGGCGGGTCACCGCCTGAAGCCGGAGCAACCGGTTCTACTCGCCCACTGAAACCTTCATGAACTGAACCCGCAGGAATTCAGCCGGGTTCGAGGTGGCGGCCATCTGTCCGACGAAGCTGTCGATGGAGGAGTGGCCGTGCCTCTTCATCCAGTCAAGAAGGAACGAGAGCATTGCACCGATAGTGCCGAGGCCGTTTTTGTAAAGCGTGCTCGAAACCTGCACCGCCCTTGCTCCCGCAAGTATCTGCTTCACCAACCCTGCGCCGTCATGCACGCCCGTCGTGGCGGCAAGATCGCATTTGAGGATCGGGTGGAGGATGGAAATCCAGCGGGTGACCATCTGGACCTCGTGCGGGCTGCTGAAATTGGTGCCCGGGATGATCTCCATCCTGTCTATGTCGATATCCAGCATGTAGAAACGGTTGAAGACCACGAGGGCGCTCGCGCCTGCCCCCTCCAACTCGCGGGCGAAGGTGGGAAGGCTGGAGAAGTGGCTGCCGATCTTGACGGCGACCGGAATGGAAACGAACTTCTTGATCCCGGTGAGGATGTCGAGAAGTACCTGCTCGTTTTCCCTTCCAGTCTTCCGGGGATCGGAGGGGAGGATGAATGCGTTGAGCTCGATGGCCGGAGCGCCCGCATCCTCGAGCCTGGCCGCGAACTCGACCCACTTGCCGGATCCGAAGCAATGAATGCTTGGAATGACCGGGATGTCCACCTGTCCAGATGATTCGGTGAAGAGGCCGAGGTAATGCCTCACAGCGTCATCCATGCCGTACCTGCCGATGTAGTCGGCGGCTTCGGGGTACCATGAAGCCCCCGACATCATCCCAAGGTCCCGCTCGATCTGTTCCTCGAAAATTGACTTCAGAACCACGGCGCCCGCTCCTGCGTCAGCACACGCCCTGACCTTTTCCGGAGTCGAGGTGAGGCCGCTGCTGGCCACGATTACCGGGTTACGCAGCCTCATTCCCATGTAAATCGTCGAGGTGTTCACAGGTGTCCTTTCCTGGGAGTCTACCTCCCGATCGCCTCCCTGATGAGGGCACTCAGCCGCTTGACTCCCTCAACCGTTTTTTCGTCGTCGGAATAGCTGAAGTTGAGCCTCATGCCGGTGTGGTCGTCACCCTCCGGGTAGAAGGCGCTTCCGGGCACATACGCCACGTTCTTCTCAATGGCCTTCTTGAAGAGCTCGGTGGTGTTGTTGCCCTTCGGAAGGGTGAGCCAGAGGAAAAGGCCGCCTTCGGGTCTGGTCCAGTGAACGCCCGGAAGCCCGGAGAGATTCTTGTCGAGCTCCTGAAGCATCAGACCGCAGCGGTGCCTGTAAAGCTTTATGGTCTCGGCAAGGCCTCTCTCCAGAACCCCGTCCTGGAGCATCCTTGCCGCGATAGCCTGGCAGAAGGGCGTTGTGCAGAGGTCTGCCGACTGTTTTGCCATGACCATCTTGTCCACGATCCAGTCGGGTCCGTAGGCCCAGCCGAGCCTGAAGCCCGGCAGCATGATCTTGCTGAAGGTGTAAAGGGAGATAACCCTTTCCGGGGCAAGGCTCTGGAACGTTGGCTGATGCTCGCCCGTGAAGCGGATCTGCCTGTAGGGTGTGTCTTCGATGATGATGTAGTCGCGTGCCCGTGCGATCGCGACGATCTTCCTTCTTCTCTCCTCGGGTATGGTCACCCCGGCAGGGTTCTGGAAGTCGGGAATTATGTACAGGAACCGGGGCCTTCTGTTTTCGCCCTCGAGACGGTCCAGTGTTTTCTCGAGCTCCTCGGGGATCATGCCATGGTCATCCAGGGGGGTGCCGACAGGTACACCCTCGTAGCTTCTTATCGCCTGAAGTCCTCCGAGATACGTGGGCAGCCCGCAGACGCACGTGTCTCCCGGATCGAGGAATATCTTCGCGATCAGATCAAGCCCCTGCTGGCTGGCAGTGGTAACAAGGATGTGCTCAGGGTCGGCATTTATCCCATCGGCCTGCATCACGCGGGCGAGTTCCTTCCGGAGGTTGTTGTCGCCCTCGGTTGAGCCGTACTGGAGTGCAAGGTCGGCCGATTTGTCGAGCACCTGCTGTACGGCGCTCCTCACGGCCTCGACGGGAAATGTTCTTGGGGATGGCAGTCCTCCAGCGAAGCTGATCACCTCAGGTTTGCTGGTGAGTTTGAGAAGTTCCCTGATGACCGATCTTTTCATTCCCCGGGTTCTCGACGCAAAAACCATGTCCCGTTCCAACGGCGCACCCCTTTCCGGTCTGCACGAAAAAACACACCATATACTTTAGTAGTATCGGTAATGGCCTTGACCCCTGTCAACACCCGGGCCCGGGACGGTATATTTCCCCTGGAATTTCGTTCCCACACGAAAAAACAGAGGAGGGACCCGTGAAGGTATTGATTCCTTTCGTTATGGCGGTGGTGCTCCTGTCCGCTGCCTGCGGTGAAGACCCGACCCCCGGAGAGGCGCTTCAGCCACCGGTCGAAGACATACCGGTTGAAGTGCCGGACACCACCAGCACGGAGGTTCAGGAAGTGACTTCAGTAGGCGCAAGCCATATCCTCATCAGCTATGCCGGAAGCCAGGTCCAGGGCGTCGAAAGAACCACTGAAGAAGCCCGGACCCTCATCACCGACATCCAGAACAGGATCACGGCCGGTGAGATAACGTTTGCCGAGGCCGCGAGCGAATACTCCGACTGCCCTTCCGGTCAGGACGGCGGAGCCCTGGGAGTCTTCGGCAGGGGGGCAATGGTTCCCGCTTTCGAGCAGGCCGCATTCAGTCTCGAAGTCGGCGAAATGTCCGGAGTTGTCGAGACCCAGTTCGGCTTCCATCTCATTCTTCGCACCCAGTAGTTGGCGAGACTCTGCTTTCCGGTCGAAGACGAGGATGATGGGGTCCGGCTCGACAGCTTTCTTGTGAGCCAGGAGGATGTGGACCAGAGCCGAAGCTACATAAACACCCTTATTCGGAATGGTCATGTTGAGGTTGAGGGCCTGGCGAGCACCAAGCCCTCAACCAGGCTTCACTCCGGCTGGACCGTTTACCTCGGCGTTCCCGATCCCGAACCCATAGAGCTTTCCCCGGAAGACATCCCGCTTGACGTCGTCTACGAAGACGAGCACCTGATCGTTATCAACAAGCAGCCCGGATTCGTGGTCCACCCCACGGCATTCGCCAGGAGCGGAACGCTTGTGAACGCCCTTTTGTTCCACTGTAAAAGTCTGTCAGGTATCAGCGGCGAACTTCGCCCCGGGATAGTTCACAGGCTCGACAAGGACACTACAGGCCTCCTTGTGGCTGCAAAAAGCGATGTTTCGCACCGCGGGCTCTCCGCCCAGCTGTCATCGAGAAGCGTGAAGCGGCGCTACCTTGCCCTGTGCTGGAATCATCCCGCAACCCCCCAGGGCAGGATCGACGCTCCCATAGGCCGTCATCCTATCAACCGGCAGAAGATGGCCGTTGTTGTCGGCGGCAGGCGGGCCGTTACGAACTTCCGGGTGATGAAGACCTTCCGGTTCTCCGACCTGATCGAGTTCCGCCTTGAGACCGGCCGCACCCACCAGATCAGGGTTCACGGGGCCACCTGCATGGGATGCCCGGTGATCGCCGATCTGAAGTACGGCGGAATGAAGCCGGCGGCCCATTCATCGGTGAAGGCTGACCGCGAGCTCGTCTCGGACGTTATCAGACTGGCCGGACACCATATGCTGCATGCTGAAACACTGGGCTTCATCCATCCCGTCACCGGCGAGGAGATGGAGTTCAACGCGGCCCCCCCGTCCGAGTTCCACTTCGTCCAACGGCTTCTCTCCCGCGACATGGAAAACACTCAATGAACAGGGCTCTTGTCGTATTCGCCGCGCTTGCCGGCACTCCGCTCGCCGCCTTTGTTTCCAGGCCCGCCAGCCTGTACATGTTCGCGCTGTTTCCCGTAGTCGGGCTTGCAACGGGTGGAGCAGCGTACGCAAGGCGCCTTGCCGCACTGACCCTGCCGCCTGCAGCCTCACTCTGCTGGGCGCTTCTTGATTCCCCTGAGGCTGTCATTCCGTCGCTCAGATGGATCGCGGCCGCCGCGTGCGGTACCTATTTCGCCTGGGTTCTCGGAACCGGGGGGGCCGCTCTTGTGCTTCGGGGCGTTATCGAACGGGTGCCATTTCTGCGAAGACCCCTGGATCCTGTTGTTGTCACGCTTCAGCTTGCAGGGCCATGCGCCGCGCTGACCCGTCTCGCCTGGTCCGAGACCCGGGGCAGGGGATCGGTGTTCGACAGGATGGCCCTTGTCGCCGGGCGTGTTCTGAACGAGGCTCTTCCGGAAGAGAGGTCCGTTGAGATCTCCGCGCTCGCAACCGTCACGGCGGGCCTTGGATGGGCGATGCTCTCCCTCTCCGTGGCGGGATTCCTGTGAAGGGCCCTGCATGCCGAGGTACCTGATCCATCTCGAGTACGATGGAACCGACTTCAGGGGCTTCCAGTACCAGCCCGGGGAAAGAACCGTGCAGGGCGAGGTCGAGCGTTGTCTGGAGAGGATCACCGGAACCAGGGTTCCCGTGACAGGCGCCGGACGGACCGATTCGGGGGTTCATGCCGTTGCCATGCCGGCGCATCTCGATCTTGACCGGGGCGATGAGCGGCTGGCCGCCCTTTCCAGAATCCTGCCGCGTGATGTATCCCTTCTGCGCTGGGTTCCGGTTGACGATTCCTTCAATGCCAGGTTCGACGCCGTGGAGCGTTCCTACATCTACAGGATCGGCCGGACAAAAAGCCCTCTAAGGGCGAGAATGGAGTACCAGCCTGGCGTCATTCTCGACACCGCGGGCATGAACAGGGCCGCTGCCCTGTCTGTCGGAAGGTCTGACTGGCGCGGCTTTGCAAAAACCGGAGGCGGCAATACCGGCTGGATGATGAGCGTGACTGCGGCTTGTGTCACTGAGGACGATGAAGGGTGGACGATGCACATCAGTTCCGACAGATTTCTTCGGGGAGTGGTGAGGATCTGGGCTGGCACGCTGTTCAGGATCGGCCTGGGAAGGCTTTCGCCTTCGGTTGTCCGCGACATCCTCGAAGGAAGGCAGTGGGTCAGCGCAGGACCGTCGCTTCCGGCGGCCGGACTCACTCTTGTGGAGGTGAAGTATGCCGGAATTCCACAGGGAGAGGCTTGAGCTTGAAAGCCTTGACGGAAGGGTTTCCAAGGTCGGACCTGGAACCCTGACCGGAGCCTGGAGCGGGGAAACATCACTCCGGGATTTCGTCGGGCTGCTTCCCGACGTCCTCGCCGTCCGTTCAATGAGAACACTTGCCGAAGCGCTTGTGAATGCCCGCAGAAACGGTTCGGGGCGGCTTCTCATGTACGGCGGCCATGTCATCAAGTGCGGCCTCGGCCCGCTCGTGTGCCGCTGGCTCAGGAAGGGTGTCTTTACCGCCATCGCAACAAACGGTGCGGGTTCAATCCATGATCTTGAACTTGCTCTGCACGGCCAGACTTCCGAGGATGTGCAGCAGGGGATCGCCGACGGCAGCTTCGGCATGTGGCGGGAAACAGGCCTGCATTATGCCGCTGCGCTTCGTGACCATGAAGGGCTCGGCGCCGGTGTGGGCAGGGAAATACTCGCTAACGGCGGCAACCCCGAGACCAGCCCGATGGCTCTTGCCGCCAAAATCGGAATTCCGGCCACCGTCCATCCCAGTCTCGGGTGTGACATCGTTCACCCCCACCCATTCGTTTCGTGGGCGAAGCTCGGGGCTTCCGCAGAGAAGGACTTCGACAGATTCGGGACGGTCGTCGGCTCACTGGGCGGAGGCGTCGTGGTCAATGCCGGCAGCGCGGTCGTGATGCCCGAGGTTTTCCTGAAGGCGCTGACCTGCGCAATGAACCTCGGCTTCCGGGTGAGAAACATTACCTGCGCAGACTTCGACATGATCCGCCAGTACCGTCCCATGAACAACGTTCTTTCGAGACCGGTGTCCGCCCTCGGGGGCACTGCCCTCAGCATTACGGGGCACCATGAACTGATGCTGCCCCTGCTTGATGCGTTCATACTGGCTGCGGAGGTTGGAAATGACTAGGGTGCTGTTCCTATCGTTGCTTCTGGTCGTCGCAGGCTGCGGAAGCAGCACCGCGCAGCCCGAGAGAGGGCAGACCGACGGGGAGACGCCCACACCAGCCGTGGCGGCGGATCCTTACGGAGACCCTCCGGCATACGGCGGGGATCCTTTCGCCGGTTTTGGCGAGATCGTCACGATTGCCGTCCCGGGAGGGGTCTCCGAAGCCGACGTAAACGACACTGCGGACCGGGCGGGCATGTTCAGCGTACAGGTTGCAGCCTGCGCCTCGCAGGAAGCCGCCGAAGGTGTTGCGGGCGATTTGCGCGGACTGCTCGAGCAGCAGGTCTTCATCGATGTTGAAGGTGCATATCACAAGGTGCGCGTGGGATCATTCGGCAGCAGGGAGCAGGCCGCCGCCCTTCAGGCTTCGATAAGGGCCCTGGGGTACGCCGACGCCTGGATTGTGGAGAGGTAAGGGTCTTGACAGGCCCCGGCGTCGGGCGCATATAACCCCCCGTTGATTGCGGAGCGGGAATAGCTCAGTTGGTAGAGCCCTACCTTGCCAAGGTAGTTGTCGCGAGTTCGAGTCTCGTTTCCCGCTCCACCCTTTTTTTCAGGGATTTTGCTATCTTTCCTCCCGAAGGCTCAGACCGGGAGGTTTTTTTATGTTTCTCGCAGCACTGTGTGTCGTTGCCGCAGCCGTTCCGGTCATTGACCACCCTGACGGCGAGGCGTTTCTTCTGTTCGAGTTGCTTCCGGATGGAACAGCACTGCTCGCCCTTTCGCCTGACGGCGAGGTTGCCGTGACGGGATTTGCGCAGTTCCCGTACGGGTTCAACCCGGCCAAGTCTTCAGCTGTGTTTCTGCCGGAGGAATCAGTAATCGAGGTCACATCGCAATTTCCGTTCAGCAGTGTGTACGTGACCGCCTCCTACGCCGTTTCAGGAACGGTTCTGACCCTCGTCGGGAGCAGCGTTGTCGACCCCTACCCCGGCCAATACGATGAGATCGTCAGCCTTCTTGACCTTGGCGATCTCGAAGGGGCTGCTGCTGCTTCGGAAGAGATCATGTATCCCGGCGCCATGCCCAATGGCAGGGAGCTCTGTCTGCGCTTTCTGGACGCCGCGTTCAGGTGTGCCCGATCCGGCGGGGGAGTGGAGTGCTTTCAGGCGGTTGACCGGGCTTCGATCGGCCTTCTGGGACGGCCGGCCCATCAGATTCTCGGGCCGGGTGATCCCATCCCCGGAGCCTGCATCACCGCCCGCGAATACAACGATGCCCTTGAAGCATACGCCGCTGCTCTCGAACAAGCGGGAAACCCGTCAATGGCTGCTGCGGTCCGCTCAGGAAAGATCTAGGCCATGGGTGTGCTGATTCTCTTCCTTGCCCTTCAATCACCGGGTTCCACTGTCACCCCGAACGACATGGTCGGGTTCTGGCACTCCGTGGACTGCATCCCCGCGGGAATCGGAGAAGCGCTGTTCCTCTTCGCCGACGGCCGGTACTACTACCATGTTCCTCCCGGTTTCAGCTGCATCCTGGGGGCGACGGGGACCTGGCGACTCACTGATGACGGCAGGGAGCTGGAACTCAGCGAGCAGCGCCTGGTATTCGTTTCCGGGGACGGAAACGGCTTCGGAGTTCTGGCATCCCCGGCCTGTCCTGTGACTGTGTTCCGCTTCAACGGGGAGATAGTCCGCATCGAGGGGGAGCGACCCTTCATGACCGACATGCTCTCGATGACTCTGTGGAAGCTCATGAACGATCCCGGGGAAGCGCTGTCACTCTATGTTTCCGATGAGATTTACGGCGTGCTCTTCAACGATGGGGGTAGTCACTGATGAAATTGCTTGCTGCCGTCACAGTCCTTGTTCTGGTCGGATCCGCTTGTGATGCGACAGGTCCCCTTGCCCTTCTCTGGGCCCGCTTCAGGGTTGAAAACACAAGCTCAGCAAGTGTTTGCGGAATACCCATCGACGAGCTTTCAAGCCTGAGCGCCGAGCAGACGGCCCAGGTTCTCTTCTACTGGCTGCAGGGCGAGTGCCCGGTCGACATGACCCTGGGGCTTGGAGTGAAGAACCCGAATATCTCCTCCGAATGGCTGGATGGTTTTCCACTCACGCTCGCCAGCCTTGATTACGACGTATTCCTTGACACCGACGAGGGTGGGGAGGTGTCGAACGTCCAGGTCGCAACCGGGCTCTTCACCGGAGAGTTCGGCATTCCCGAATCCGGCGAGGTTGTCGTGCTTGACCTGGGCCTCACCTTCGACGCCTTCGATCTGATGGAAGCCCTTGGGCCCGAGGAGGTTGTTGGGCTGCTTCTCGCCGTGGGCGGCATCTCGGGCGATATCCGTGATTCCGAACACCTTGGCAGGGTGAGCGTGTTCGCAGTGCCCGAGGTCACCTCCCCCTTCGGCTCAATGGTGTGGGAAGAGGGTTTCTGGGTGGGTCTCGACTGGACAAGCGGAGACAAGCCATAGTATCTTCACCACCCTCCACGGAGAGGCGGCGTAGCCAAGTGGGAAGGCAGTGGACTGCAAATCCACTATTCACCAGTTCAAATCTGGTCGCCGCCTCCATCCATTTCAGAATCACCCTGTTGCTCCTTGCACTCTTCGTGGCGGCTGTGGGCTACATTGCCGGCGACCCGCTGGTAATCCTGTACAAGGCGGTGAACGTCTGTCTCGAATGCATCGGGGTGGGCTGATGTCCCTTCCCCCCGTGAGGAAAGCCGTTCAATTCTCAGCATTCCTAGCTGCCAACCTTTACCCCGCAGGCTGGCTGACCGGGGGGATTTTTGCCGGCGTGTCCAAGATGTTCTTCATTCCGGGGCTCTGGTGCTACAGCACACCGTCGGCGGTTCTGTCGTGCCCGACCGGATCGCTCCAGGCCCTGCTCGCATCTCCCGCCATCCTGGGCGCCCTCTCCTCCGGACGGCCCGATGCCCTCGCCCTGCTGGCACCCCTCGGTTTCATCGCGGCCACGGGTCTTGCAGCCGGCAGGTTGGCCTGCGGCTGGATCTGCCCCTTCGGTCTTCTGCAGGAGCTGCTTCACAGTATCCCCCTCCGCAGGTTTTCTCTCCCCGGGGGGTTTCGACCGCTGAAGTACGCAATGCTTCTACTTTTCGTTCTGCTTCTACCAGTATTCTTCAGGCATTCCCCCGCCGCTCCGGGCGATCCCTGGTTCTGCAAGGCGGTGTGTCCGGCCGGAACCTCCCTGGCCGGGTGGCCACTTGTCTCCATGGACGGAGAGGGTCTTTACCGCACGGGTTTCCTCTTCGCATGGAAGAGCTCGATCGCCGTCATCGTAATCCTGCTGTCGATCTCCGTGGAGCGGGTGTTCTGCCGTTGCCTCTGCCCTCTTGGAGCCGCGTGGGGGCTTCTGGGCAAGGTTTCGGTTCTGCGCATGGGTGTTTCGGAGAACTGCACCCGTTGCGGGAAGTGCGGCCAGGTTTGCCCGATGGGAATTGAGATCTTTCGGAACCCTTCCTCCCCCGAATGCATCCGCTGCATGAAGTGCGTCGACAAATGCCCGGTGAAGGCGATCCATCATGGTCCGTAGGTTTCCCTGGTGGGTTGCGGCCTGCTGCCTTCTTGCAGTCCCGCTCTTCGTCGTCGGGGTGGGCGTTTCCCGGCACGGCGGAACGCAGGGTCCGCTGCTTCTCGGGGCAGACCGTCTCGACAGCCTGATATCCTCAGCCGGATCAGGGCCGGTTCTCATCAACTTCTGGGCCACATGGTGCAGCCCCTGCGTTCATGAGCTGCCGGTTCTCGACAGCCTTTTCATCGAGATGGGCGGATCGGCGGCTTTTGTTGCCGTGTCTATCGGCGATCCATCCCTCGAAACCCTGCAGAGCTTCCGCGAAGGCACTGCGATCTCGATGCCGGTGGTCTGGCTGTCACCGGACGAAGCTTCACTCGTCAGGGAGAGGTATGGCATACCGCCGGTGCTGCCGGTCACCATCATTATAAGGGACGGTGTGGAGATATCGCGCATCATCGGCGCTGCCACGGGTGAACGGTTCGCCCTCGCGCTCCAGGGTGCAGCCCTGCCAGTCGAGGCGCCCGTTGACGGGTCAGGGGTGCACATCTTTGTCGTCGGCAGGGCGTCCGACCCCCTGACGAAATCCCTCCTTGAGACTGCACAGGACGTTGCCGGGGCGGAGAACGTCGAGCTGGCAGACCCGGAAACACCTGGGGGGCAGGATCTGATCACGGGGAACTTCCTTCCCGTGATGGACCGGCCGTACGCCCAGGCCTGTGTCGGTTCTGCCTGCCGCCCTCCGGTCTACACCCCGGAGCAGCTTATGGAAAGCATCCGGATTGACTGAACTGGTTTCAATCGTGCTCCCTTTTCGCAACGAGGAGCGTTGGCTTCGCGAAGCCCTGCTCTCCCTGAAGCGCCAGACCCACCGGAATTTCGAGGCTGTGCTCGTCAACGACTGCTCGACAGACCGATCGCTCGGGATCGCACGGGAGTTCGAGCGGGACGATGATCGTTTCCGAACACTGGATGCGCGCGGTTCAGGGCTCGTGAATGCTCTCAATACCGGGCTTGCCGAGGCAAGGGGAGACTGGGTGGCCCGGTTCGACGCCGACGACAGGTGTCATCCCGAAAGGATAGCACTGCAGCTTGAACTGGCCGCACGGCTTGGGCCAAGGTGCGTTGTGTCATGCCTTGTCAAATGTTTTCCCCTGAGAACCCTTTCAAGGGGCTACCGCCGCTACGAGGGATGGATGAACAGCCTTGTTTCGCATGAGCAGATTTCCCGCGACATTTTCGTTGAGAGCCCGCTTCCTCACCCGGGAGCCTTCTTTCACAGGGAATCCGTGATCTCGGAAGGCGGTTACCGGGATCTCGGGCTTCCGGAGGACTACGAACTCTGGCTGAGGCTCTGGTCGAGGGGCTACCGCTTCGAGAAGGTCGGGAGAAACCTTCTGGCCTGGATGGAAAGGCCGGACCGGTACAGCAGGAGGTCGCGGAATTATTCCCTCAACTCATTCTACCGGACGAAGGCGATGTACCTGGCCGCGCTGCCCCTTCTTCGGGGCAGGAGAGTGCTCATTGCAGGCAGCGGCCAGACCGCGAAAAGGCTTTCCAGGTATCTGGTCCCGCTGGGTTTTGAGATCGAAGCCTTCCTGTGCGCCGATGCCCGTCATGCAGGCGGCATGCTCAGGGGGAAACCCGTCGCTGCGCCGGAGAGGCTTTCTGATTACGCGGGCATTCCGGTGATAGCCGCCTCAAGGGAACTCGGGGCAAGGGCAAGAATACGGGCTTTTCTGGAAAATGCAGGACTGAGGGAGGGGCGGGACTTCGTCGTGTGCGCATGACCCTTCTTGCCCCGAAGCCCCGGTTTGTCTATGCTAAGCAGTCAGATTCACGGAACTGCGGTCACATAACGAAAACCAGGAGGGGATCATGAGAATAAGCGAGGACACCAAAGGCACCGTAAGGGTTATCAGGCTCAACGGCAAGGTCATCAGCGGACCCGACCTCATGGAAGTGAAGACCGCTTTTGAGAGTGCCGTGAACAACGATTTCAGAAGGATCCTGGTTGATCTCGGCGGCGTCTCATGGATGGACAGCTCGGGCCTCGGCGTTCTGGTGAGCGGCCACACAACAGTGTCCAGAGCCGGCGGACGAATGGTCATACTGAATGCCACAAAGAAGATCCATGAGCTTTTCATCATAACGAAGCTCATCACTGTGTTCGACACCTTCAACGACGAGACAGAGGCCCTTGCGGCCCTGGAGGGCTGACGTGCTCAAGGGGATCTGCCTGACGGTTCCAAGCGACGAGCGCATGCTGGAATCGGTACAGGTCTTCGTGGAGAGCATCGGCCTTGCGGGGGGAGTGCTTCCGGACGAGCTCACAAGTCTTTCCATTGCAGTCATGGAGCTTGTTCGGAACGGCATGAAGCACGGGAACTCCATGAATCCCTCCAAGCTTCTTACCGTCAGGGTCGATGTACTACCCGGAAGGGTGAGCTTTCAGGTCGAGGACACCGGGAGCTGGCAGCCCGACAGAGAACTCGGGCACAGGCCTGGCGAGGGGAACGAGCTTCTCGATGACCGTGGCAGGGGCATCCTGATCGCAAGGAACCTTGCCAAGTGGGTGGAGTTCGATCTCACGCCGGAAGGGAAGACCAGGGCAACCCTGATCTGGCCCCTCACCTGATCCAGGCATGAACAACGTTTTCAGGCTGCTTGTCCTGACGGAGAGAACCTCGTTTCCATCCGGTGTCGATGGCGTGGTGACCTCGGAAGCTTCGCGCATACCGCCCCCCAGATGGGCGGACTCGCTTTCCATCTCAAGCTCCGAACCCATCCCCGACGCAGTGCTGATGGTACTTTACGGCCCTCCTTCGGCTTCCCTCCGCTCCTGGTACTACTCCTGCTATCGGAGGAAGATTCCGGTGGCCGCTGTCACGGCCGGCACCACCGGACAGTCCGAACGGGTGGTCACCCGCCTCGAGGGGGAGGGGCTGCTCTGGCGTTTCAACAGCGCCGATGAAGCAAGACAACTCATGTCGGGGCCCGTCGCAGCCTGGGTGGCATCCGTGAGGCGTGACAAACTCCCATACCCGGCGGGCGATGAGCTTCTCGCTGGCTGGGGGGACCTTCGCGAGGAAACTCTCGATCCGGCGATTCTCGAGCAGGCCGAAACCATTCTGCAGGAAAACGGTTTCATCTGTCTCTCGGGTCCCCTGGGCTCGGGCAAAACCACGCTCGGAAGGATTCTCATCGCGAGGTCCGCAGCAGCCGGGATGGTGCCCATAGAACTGGTCGAGGGCGACGTCAACGCCCAGGAAGTTGACCAGCTTCTGAGGGGGCCTGAAGACTGCGCGATCCTGTTCGACCTCGACAGCATGCGAAGGTACGCCGGGGATTATCCCGCCCATCTGTGGCATGTTTTCATAACCACGATGGCAAGGGCCACCGACAAGAGAAGGCGCCTTGTCGTTGCGTCATCATCCTCCAAGATGGAGGCGGTGTTCAGCCTCTTCGACGAAAGGCATCTCATACTTCCGAGGCCCGCGGAGAAAAGGCCCTGGAGACTGAGGGAAGGCGAAAGGGCGCTCTCACGTTTCTGGGATCTTGACCCCTTCGGGAAAACGGCGCTCATACTCCTGTCCCTTTTCGAACCCATCGTACCCGAGTCGGTCTTCAGACGGGCAGTCCTTGAGGCATGGGAGCGCCTGAATCTCCTTCTGAACGGTGATTTTGCCGGGCTGGACAAGCTTCTGGAAATGTACGCCGGTTCCGATGCCGCCCACGGAAGGCCGCCGTTCAGGCGTCTCGAGCTTCGGGGCGAGATGCACCTGTGTGCCGGCGACACGACAATCATGGCTGCTGTCGACAGCGGTACCGAAGAGCTTATCCGGAAGGCATCACCGGTTGTCAGCGCTGTTTTCGACACACTTCTGGGCAGCCATGAATCCGCTCTCAGACGGGCCGGTTTCGCCGTTGTGAACCATTACAACTCACTTTCGCCTGAAATGAAGGCATCGCTCCTCTTCGCCGCTTCCCGGGAGACCGAGGCCTCGAATCTCGGGGATTTCTTCAACAAGCTGCTTCTCGACAGACGGAGCTTCGATGCTCAGGCCCTCGGGCTCTGCCGCTTCATCATCGGTTCCGGATCGGTCGGTCTGAAGGTCGTTCTCGCACGGTGCCTCGCCATGTACTGGGTCAGGAGGGATGCAAGGATGCAGGACATCCTGCAAAGGGTCATCACCGATCCATCACCGGCTGTGCGGGTTTCATTCATGTTTGGAATGGAGACATGGTCGGTCGGCGACGACCCCGGTGAATACTATCAGACCCTTCTCGACGACGGGGCCAGCGAAGTCGAAAGGCAGGTGCTTGTCCATGTCGGAGGCAAGTTCCCCGACATGATCGAGAAGGAAAAGCAGGTCCTGAACAGAGCACTCGAGAAGGGCGACCCCGAGGATCTCAGATTCCTTGCCTGGGGGCTCACGAACAGAAAGCTCGAGGGCGTTACCGGCGAGGTCGGCGATCTTCTCTGGCTTCTCATCCAGCGGTTGAAAGACGGCGGGCGCGCTCTTGTAGCATTTCAGCTGGGTTCGCGGATCAGATACCTCTCCGAAGAGGTCAGGGATGCGATGATCGTTGACATTCCGGAAGCCGACAGGAAAGGCGTGGCCCAGTACCTTCTCATGAATTATCAGTGGCTGAACCGCAGGGAGAGGCACACCCTGTGGCGGATAGTGACCGAGCAGATGCCCCGCGACAGGTCAATGGCCGAGATGGTGCTGCCGTACCTTCGGATAATCGAGTCGTACGGACAGCTGACCGTTGTGGTAAGGGTGCTTGCCGACGAGTCGTTCGGCGGCCGGGAGGCACTGAGCAGGCTTCTCTCCTCGGGGCGGAGGGACATCGCTGAAGTCTCCATGACCGCCGTGAGCCGGATCATGGCCCACCGCAGCATGGAGGCCAGGGCAAAGCTTCCGTGGTTCCTGCTGTGGAACCGCGATTCCCTGGGACCCGAAGCGGGTACCGCCCTCAAGGCGCTGTCCGAGGACTCCTCCTCGACGGTGCGCGCGGCGGTCGCCTACGCAGCCAGACAGCTCGGCTCCTGCACCGAGGAGACCGGGCAGCTGCTGGAGCAGCTTGCCGGTGATCCCGAGAGGGCCGTCAGGGCTGCCGCGGGAGAGGCTGGAGGCGAGTTCTGGGGACGCGACGAGACGAAGCGGTATGCCATAGCTGAGAAGCTCATCCACGACGCCGACTCGTTCGTCAGGCTCAGAACGTTCTCGGGTTTTTTCAGGTCTGTCAACCTTTCCCCGCAGGATACCATGCCACTGATCGCCCTCGCCCTCGCCGATCAATCGGCTCCGGTCCGCCTCGAGGCGCTGCGTGCAGTTGAGCGCCTCGGATGCGTCGACAGCCCTGCTCTCGAGGAACACCTTGCCGATCTCCTCACCGATCCTGCCGAAGAGGTCAGGCTCGCCGCGGTGAGCATCGTCACGAAGCACCCCGACATCACGAACAGCGTCACACTGCGTTCGAAGATGCCCGATCTGTTCCTCGGAAGGCTTGACAGCGGCGGAGGAATAGCCGGAGAGCTCAGCACTGCAAGGAGGATCCAGTACGAGCTCATGCCCGAAGGTCCTCCCGCCCTGGACGGATACGACATCGCCGCCTACTACAGGCCCGCAAGGGAGGTCGGAGGCGATTACTACGATTTCTTCAGCCTTTCCGGGAACAACCTCGGTCTTGCAGTCGCGGATGTGACCGGGAAAGGAATCCCCGCGGCACTCACCATGGCCGGCCTCAAGGGAAGCCTTTCTGCGAACGTCCAGAGTATTTTCAGCATCAGCGAGGTGATGTTCAGGGTGAACAACGCCATGCTCACCGGAACCAAGGTGACGGGGCTGATAGGGCTTTTCTACGGCGTGCTCAACCTTGATTCGGGAAAGCTCACCTACGTGAATGCGGGGCACAACCCTCCAATCCTCGTGAAACGCAGCGGTGAAACAGTGGTTCTTGACACCGGCGGGTTGATTCTCGGGTTCAGGCAGGATGCCGTCTATGACTATGGAGTTCTCGAGATGAAGGCGGGCGATGTCCTCGTTCTGTACACCGACGGCATAACCGAGACCATGGACCCCGAAGGGAACGAGTTCACGATGCAGGGGCTGGTGGCGGCGGTGCTGCGCCACATGGATCTCGGCTCGACCCAGATAGTCCGGAAGGTGCTTGAAGAGGTTCAAAGCCATGGAAGCACCGCTCCGCAGGCCGATGACAGAACACTCGTCATTGTGAAGCACAGGTAGGAGAAAAATGCCCGGCATCCTGTTCCTGCTCTCCGATTTCGGATACAGCGACTGCTACGCGGCCCAGATGAAGGCGGCGGTCCTTTCCTTCTGCGGGGATGATCCGCTGCTTGTCGACCTCACCCACTCCGTCACGCCGGGGTCTGTGCGCGAAGGCGCCTTTCACCTCATGACGACAGTTCCGCGCCTTCCAGGAGGCTCGGTCGTGCTGGCGGTGGTTGACCCCGGTGTCGGAACCTCCCGAAGGGGGATAGCGGCATCCGTCGGGGACCTGATCGCGATCGGCCCCGACAACGGCCTTCTAAGCTGGCTCGACGCCCGCGACACCCGGTACCTTCCGGCTCCCGATCCCGGCGCATCGACAACGTTCCACGGTCGTGACTGGTTTGCACCCATGGCCGCCCGTTTTCTTGTCAACCCGGGCTGGTTTGGCCTTCTCGAACCCTGTCCCGCACCGGTGACCATTCCCAGGGGGGTATCGGCAGCGACTGACAACGGGATAAGAACCGAAGTGGCCCATGTCGACCACTTCGGGAACTGCATACTGTGGGCTGGATCGGACCTTCTCGACGGATTCACCCCCGGATTCGTCAGGGCAGGTGCAAGGCGGTTTCCGGCCGGCAGGTCGGGAGCCTACGATCCTTCCATCGGTTCCCTTCTGGTGATTCCCGGAAGCATGGGCCTTGTCGAGGTTGCAGTGCCGTGCGGCAGGGCGGACAGCCTTCTCGGTGTGGCTGCGGGGGACGAGATAGTTCTGGAGATCCCATGAATCTCGTCGGCTTTCTGCTGCATTTCTACCAGCCCCCCACACAGTCTCCGGAAGTGGTTCGAAGGATCAGCGGGGAATGCTACGACCCGGTTTTCAGGCTTCTGCGTGACACAAGTGCCTCCGTAACCGTGAACATCAACTTCTCCCTTTCCGAGCAGCTTTCTGTGTTGTGCCCCGAAACACTTGATACCATGGGCTCCGCCTCCGGGTGCGAGTTCACCCAGAGCGGTGCCTTCCACCCGATCTTTCCCCTGATTTCGAACCGCGAGACAAAAAGGCAGCTTGACCTCAACGGAGAGGGCAACCGGAGCCTTCTCCCGCGCTTCGGTTCCCCTGCGGGTGTGTTTCCTCCCGAAATGGCCCTGAACGGCGATACAGCAGAGCTTCTTGCCGGTCTCGGGTATCGCTGGACCATAACCGATGACGTGCCCTGGGTGGCATGCGGCCTGGAGGCGCCCGCGACCTGGGTTCCCGTTTACCGGGGGATCAGGGTTCTTCTCAGAAGCAACTTCTGGAGCAACTTCATCGCGTTTCACGGCGACGACGGAGGGCTTATCGCAAGGCGCCTCGTCAAGGAAATGCGCAGCTGGATGGGCGATGAAGACTCCTACATCGTGATCGCGATGGATGGCGAGACCTTCGGCCACCATCGGAAAGGCGCAGTCGAGGGCTTTCTGGCCCCCTTCCTCGGCGCTCTCGCCGATGCCGGGGGGGCAAGGCTCGCCACGCTCGGCGAGATCGCAGCCGCCTTTCCCGGGAGGGAATCGAAGGTTCCGGACGGAAGCTGGTCCACTTCACCGGGAGACGTTGAGCGGGGGGTGCCTTTCCCGCTGTGGGACGACCCTGAGAATGCTGACCACAAAACCATGAGGCAGCTTCTGAACACAGTTCTTGACCGGGCCAGGCAGTGTGATTCGGGAAGAGTTGCCCGCCTTGCCGATGAAATGTTATACTCATGCCCGTTTTGGTGGGCTTCGTCGGGCCGGTATTGCGCCCTTCAGGTCCGAAGGGGAGTATCGGCGATTCTTGAGACTGCCCTGGCCATTTCCAGGGAGTACTCGGACAGAGTTTTCATGGATACCGTCATGACCCTTGCAGGCGGTATTCCGGCCATGATCCGAAGGGATGACTGATGCCTAAGAAGAAGGACAGAACCTTTACCGCAAAGCTTGCACACGAGACCAGGGTAATCCAGGTCGAGATCTGCAAGGTGTGCGGCAAGGAGAAACAGCCCATTGTTCACCTGGCGTGCGCCTGCGGGGAGGCCGGAACGTGGCGCCCCCAGAGGCGCAGGGTGAAGGTCTGCGACTGTAACCGCAAAGAGGTTTACGGATAAAGGTTCCGCCGGAGTGAAGAACCTTGACGGGGTTCTGCTTCTCACTGCCGGTTACGGCATGAGGGCGGAACCCCTTTCGCTTGTGCGCCCGAAAGCCCTGCTCCCGCACAGGGACGGGACCCTTCTCGGCAGGCTTGCCGCTGAGGCCGGCGCACTGGGGCCGAGGCGCCTTCTTGTGAATGCAAGCCGCTGTCCCGACCTGGTGCTGCGGGAAACGCGCGAAGCGGCCGGCAGGGATGCGGAACTCCTGTTCGAGGAGAGGCCTCTTGGTGTCACCACAACCCTTGCCCTGCTGTCCCGAACGATAATGGGACCCTGGATGATCATGAACACCGACATGCTTCTCAGGGCGGACCTCGCCGGCATGACAAGGCACCACCAGTCCTCCGGTGCATCCTGCACGCTTCTGTGCGGTGACTTTCCGAGCGGGGGAAGCTATGGTTCCGTGATGACAGGCGGCAGGGCCAGGCATTACATGGGTGTCTGTGTGCTTGAACCCGTGGTGTTTGAACGGGCCGAGAGGCATCAGGGCTTTCAGAACCTGTTCTCTCCGCTTATTGTCGGTGAACCGGCCGGTTTTGAAGGTGCCGAGGTCTGGATGGACATGGGCGAAACGGAACTGTATCGCAGAAACCTTCTTGCACAGGGTGGTTATGTCCACCCCGAGTCGCAGGTTTCCCCCGGTGCCGTTTTGTCCGGAAACTGCCATGTTTCGAGGGGTTGCGTTGTGGAATCGGGCGCGGTCCTGCACGAATCGGTTATGCTCGAGGGCTCGGTGCTCGAGAGCGGTGGCACGATTGCGCGTACCGTAATGCCCTGGTTCTCCCGAAGGAGTGGTTTTGCACACGGTCAGTGACGAGCTGCGCAGCTGGCTTTCGCAGAGATACCCGGACATGGGGGAGCTCACCGCCCTCTCCGGGGATGCCTCGAACCGAAGGTTCTATTCCTTCGCGTCGAGGGGTTCATCCTTTGTCGTGATGGACAGCACAAGGGTTCCGCTGTGGCCCTGGATGGATGTTCACAACCTGCTGCACAGACACGGATTTCCCGTTCCCGAGCTTTTCCACTGCAGCCCCGAGCTCGGATTCGCCGTTCAGGAGGATCTCGGCAGGGTGAGACTGCTCGACATCGAAAGTCCCGAGGCCTACCTTGTGCTGACCCGGCAGGCGCTCGACATGCTCAAGCTCCTTCACAAAAGCATTCCCAAGGAAGCGGCAAAAACTTCCGTCGCCGGCAGGCGCTACTTCACAGCAAGTTTCTTCATGGCCGAGATGGAGCATACCCTGGAACACCTCTTCTTCCGGCTTCTCCGGGTGCCTGTCGATGAGCTGCTTGACCTTCAGCTCCATCTCCGCGTTCTGTGCGAACGGGCGATGGAGGGGGGAACCGTGCTCTGCCATCGCGATTATCACGGCGCAAACCTGATGGTGAAGGACAACAGGCTCAGGATCGTCGACTGGCAGGACGCCCGGCTCGGTCCGGCAACTTACGACGCCGCAAGCCTTCTCCGCGACAGTTACCGCGACATCGGTGATGACTGGAAACACACTGCTCTTCAATACCTTACGGGTCCGGGAGGGTCGAACATATTCCATTTCATTTTCACGGCTGTCCAAAGAAATGTCAAGGCGATGGGGACCTTTGCCTGGCAGTACCGCGCCCTGGGAAGAAGCGCCTACCTCGCCCATATTCCCAGAACGCTTCGATATCTTGAGGAGTACCCCGAGTACTGCCCTTCCGTGCGACCCGCCGTGGAGAGGATCATCAGCCTGGTGGAGAATCACACCGGCGAGATAGACCTCAGGGCTTTCCGTGAGCAGGACAGCCCTGTGATTCTCGAAAAGATTTAGGGGAGATATTTCACAATGGAACGGATACTCACGGGCGACCGCCCCACTGGCCCCCTGCATCTTGGCCACTATGTCGGCTCGCTCCGCAACAGGGTGAGACTGCAGGACACGCTTGACACCTACATAATCATCGCCGATGTCCAGGCCCTCACGACTCACTGGGAGACGCCGGGTCTCCTGAAGGTTCACGCCAGGGAGGTGGCCCTCGACAACATCGCTGCGGGGCTTGAACCCGACAGGGTGAAGATCTTTGTTCAGAGCATGGTTCCCGAGATAGCCGAACTCACTGTTCTCTTCGGGCTCTTCGTTACAGTGAGCCGCCTCAGGCACAATCCCACTATCAAGACGGAAGCACGCCAGTACGGTTACACCGACATGACTTACGGGTTCATGGGCTACCCGGTGAGCCAGGCGGCCGACATCCTTTTCTGCCGAGCGAACCTCGTGCCGGTGGGGGAGGACCAGCTTCCCCATGTCGAAATGACGCGATTCGTGGCAAGGCGTTTCAACGAACTCTACGGTGAGGTCTTCCCGGAGCCCCGAGCGCTGGTCAGCGATATTCCGAGGCTTGTCGGCCTCGACGGCGGGGCGAAGATGAGCAAATCCCTCGGGAACGCCATCTACCTGAAGGACAGTGCGGACGATGTCCGCGCCAAGGTCATGTCGGCGGTTACCGATCCGGCGAGGATAAGGAAGGACGATCCGGGACACCCCGAGGTCTGCACGGTGTTCTCCTGGCACAAGGCGTTCAATCCCGGGGAAGTGCCCTCAATCGAATCATCATGCCGGGGCGGAACGATCGGCTGCGTGGCGTGCAAGAAGAACCTTGCCCGTGTTCTTAACGAGCTGCTCGATCCCGTCAGGGAGAGAAGGAACCGTTTTGACAGGCCTGGTGTCGTTGAGGAAATCCTTTCCGCGGGGACCGAAGCCGCCCGACGGGAGGGTGCCGCGACCATGGCACTGGTGCGTAGCGCCATGCAGATAGACTACGAGGGATTGGATCGGCCGTGAAACTGTACAATTCGCTGACAAGGTCGAAGGAAGCGTTCGAACCTCTGAACCCGCCCTTTGCAGGCGTTTACGTATGCGGACCAACCGTATACGGCCACAGCCATCTTGGTCACGGGAAGAGCTACGTCAGCTTTGACGTTCTGGTCCGCTGGCTCCGGAAAAGCGGGTACGAAGTCAGATATGTCCAGAACATCACCGATGTGGGACACCTTACCGATGACGCGGATCAGGGGGAGGACAAGCTCCAGAAACAGGCGGTTCTCGAGAGGCTCGAACCGATGGAGATCGCCGAGAAGTACACGGCAAGCTACTTCAGGGACATGGATGCCCTGAACAACCTCCGGCCCGACATTTCGCCGCGGGCATCGGGGCACATCCCCGAGCAGATCGAACTTGTGAAAACCCTGCTCTCCAGGGGGCATGCATATGTCAGCGGTGGCAACGTTTACTTCGACGTGTCATCCTTCCCGAGGTACGGGGAGCTGAGCGGGCGCAGCAGCGAAGACGCCATGGCGGGAACAAGGGTTGAAACCGCTGAGGACAAGCGCGACCCGAGGGATTTCGCCCTTTGGAAGGCAGCCGGGGAAACCCACCTTCTCCACTGGGAAAGCCCGTGGGGGCGGGGGTACCCGGGCTGGCACCTCGAGTGCAGCGCAATGGCGATGAGGTATCTGGGAAACACCGTAGACATTCACGGTGGCGGTCTTGAGAATTCGTTCCCCCATCACGAGTGCGAGATCGCCCAGAGTGAGGCCGCGACGGGGGCGCCTTTCGTCAGATTCTGGCTTCACAACAACATGGTGACGGTTGACGGAAGGAAGATGGGGAAAAGCCTCGGCAATTTCACCCTGCTTCGGGAGCTTTTCGAGAGGTTCGACCCCATGGTCGTAAGGCTGTACATCCTCAGAAGCCACTACAGAAGCCCTCTTGATTTCAGCGATCAGGGCCTTCAGAGCGCCGCGAGCGCCATGGAGAGGCTGGTATCCTTCAGGGAGAGGCTTCGGACCGGAGACGGGGGTTCGAACGACCAGGCCGTGGAGCTTTGCACCCGGACCGAAATAACCTTTGCCCTGGCGATGGACGACGACATCAACACGCCTCAGGCCCTGGCGGTCCTCTTTGATTTCGTGCGCGGCGGGAACACCCTGCTCGACGCCGGCGGGGGCGGGGCGGGGGTTATGGCTGAAACCCTCGATTCGCTTGCAACCGGTGTGTTGGGGCTTGTTCTCGGTGCCGCATCGGGATCAGCCGGGCTGTCCGAGGCGTGCTCGGTTCTGGCGGAGGTCAGGGGCGTCCTCAGAAACAGAAAGCTCTTCGAGGAGGCCGACGACATGCGAAAAAGACTGGAATCGCTGGGATTCACAGTCAAGGATCTGCCCGGCGGCAGAAGCGAGATCACTCCAGGGATTTGAAAAAGGGGGGCGGAAAGCCCCCCGTATTTCACGCTTTGGAGGCCTGGGCCGCCTTCGCTGCCATCCTGCTCTGGATGCGCCTTGCTTTGTTGGGGTGCACAAGCCTTGTCTGGCCCGCCTTGTCGAGAAGGCTCTGGGCCTTCTTCATTGCGAGGGCCTTCTCATCCGTGCCTTCGGTCTCAACGGCCCTGCGCAGCGCGGTGCGAAGCCTGTTGAGTTTGCTTCTGTTGCGAAGTCTTTTCTCGATGTCGGTTTTAAGTCTCTTGACCGACTGCCTGCTCCTTGCCAAAGAACGGCTCCTTTCACAGTATAGCCAGAACTGAAACCCGGAAGCCTTCCGGGGGTATACACGTGTGAAGGGCGAAACTATTTGTTTCGAGCCCATTTGTCAATATTCAGGAGGATACAATGAATCGCTGCGCGGTAATCTGTTTTGCTCTCTTAATGGTGCTTTCATCCGGAGCTTTTGCCTGGAGGCTCGTCCGCATCCCCGCAACGACCGATGCCGACTTCAACGGGATCGCGTCGATGGGTTACGACATCGCCAACAGCAACAGGAGCGATGGCTTCGTTGACATCATGATCGAGGATGCATTCGTCGAGGAAACGATGCAAAGGTACACGGGCGCCAGGCTTCTCCCGAGGGAATGGGCCGAACCGATACACGAGCAGTTCCGGAACGAGTTCGGCTTTTATTACGGCCCCAACGAGAACAACGCCTTCTGGGCGTCACTCGCCGAGGGAAGCGACCTGGTTGACACCCCCGTTGCATTTGCGGAATCCTACCAGGGCCGCGACATGTACTACGTCAGGATCTCGAATGCGGGCACCGATGCACCGGTCATCATGTTCAACGCCCTCACCCACGGCCGGGAACCCGGCGGCAATTCCGCGGTGATCGATTTCGCGCAGTGGCTTACCACCGAGTACGGCAGCGACACGATTGCGACCTTCATCCTCGACAACGCCCAGGTCTACTTCGTTCCCATGGTGAACATCGACGCCTACTACTACAACCTTCCGAGCGGCGGCCCCAACCACAGGAAGAACCTCAACTTCACCCTCGGCAGCGGCATCGACCTTAACAGGAACTGGGGCTACATGTGGGGCTACGACAACATCGGTTCAAGCCCGGATCCGAGCAGTGAAACATACCGCGGTACGGCAGCGTTCTCCGAGCCTGAAACCCAGGCCATGCGCGATCTTATCAATGACCTCCTGCCTCTCGGCGGATTCAACTACCATACCTACGGCGGATACCTCATCTACCCCTGGGGATACAACAACCAGCCCACCCCCGACCAGGCCATCTTCCAGAGCTGGGGCGCCCAGATGGCGGGTCCCGTCGGCTACGACTGGGGAAGGTGCTACGAAGTTCTGGGCTACTCCTCAAACGGCGATGCCTGCGACTGGGAGTATGCGGAGAACGAATCGTTCTTCTTCACCCCCGAGGTTGATGACAACGGCTTCTGGGGATCGCAGAACGACACCACCCTCATTGTGACGAACAATCTCGAGTGCCGTTCAATGAACAAACTGCTCTGCATGAACCTTCTGGCAAGCGTCGGCATCGAGGAGCAGGAATCTGCGGGTGTCGGCGGCAATGTCACCCCGGGCATCGAGATCGCGGTGAACCCCGTCAGCTCAGTGCTTTCCTTCACCGTTTCGGGTTTCAGCGCGCCTGCCGTTTCGGTCCATGACCTTTCGGGCAGGATCGTGGCCAGGGTTTCCGCATCCGGGACATGGGCTGTTCCGGCCGACATGGCCGACGGTGTGTACTACATCGTTGCAAGGGGAAACGGCGTCTCCGCCAGCAGGGCCTTCACAGTGCTGAGGTAGGGATGCCCGCCGATTCCTACGGCAGTCACTACCATGTTCTGGGCATTGGAAGAAAGGCTTCCAGGGAGGAAATCGACCTGGCCTACTTCCAGCTGGCAAGGCGGCTTCACCCCGACGTTGCGGGCGATGCTCCCGAGACCGTTTCGAAGTTTGCCCGGATAAACGAGGCGTACCTCGTTCTGAGTGACCCCGTAGAGCGGGACAAGTACGACGACGAGATAGCCGAGACGATTCCCTGGGAACCCGCGCCGGTCGTTGCAGCCGAGCCTGTCCCAAAGGAGGAGGCTGCAGCCGGTACAGACAGCGATGCCCCGGCACAGGAAAAGGCGTCCGCCGCGCCCGTGGCGGACGCCCCCCGGCCGGGGGGCGCCATGGATCCCCGCACGCTCGCGAGGATCAAGGCTTCTGCCGGAAAAATGATCCGCGAGGGTGATTTCTGGAAATCGGGCGATCTTCTCAACAAGGCTGCAATGGCTTTTCCGAGGGATCCCGACGTGAGAAGGCTGCAGGCTATGGCTGCGGATGGCCGGGGCAGGCTCCGGGAGGCTGCAGAGTATCTCAAGGCCGCCTGCGAGGCGGAGTATTTCAACCCTGAAAACCACCTTCTCCTCGGCAGGGTTTACACCAAGGCCGGTCAGTATGCACTTGCCAGGAAAAGTTTTGAGAATGCCCTTTCCTGGCAGGAGGATCACGAGGGAGCCGTAAAGGGGCTGCAGGAGCTGGACAGGCTCGAGGGAAAGAATGCGCCGGTATGGAAAAAACTGTTCAAGGGGCGGAAACGATGAACGAACGGCTTTACTATCCCATAAGCGAAGTGTGCAGGATGCTTGATCTCAAGCCGCACGTGCTCCGCTACTGGGAGACGGCCTTCCCCATGCTCAACCCACACAAGAACAAGGCCGGAAACCGCGTCTACAGGCCCGGCGACGTGCGAACCCTCCAGTACATAAAGAGGCTTCTCTACGATGAGGGCTACACCATCGAAGGGGCCCGCAAGAAGCTTGAGGACATGAAGAAGGCACAGGGTCAGATGGCACTCGAGCTGGAACCCGAGCCGCCCCAGGGGCAGGACCCTTCCGATGACCTCCTCGAAGCCGTCAGGATCGAGATCCGCGACATTATCAGGGTGCTTTCCGGCGACCCCATGAAGGTTGACGGGAGAAGCCCGCAGGATTAGGATTACGGCTCCCGCCGGGGCGTAGCGCAGTCCGGTAGCGCACTTGAATGGGGTTCAAGTGGTCGCTGGTTCGAATCCAGTCGCCCCGACCATTTGGAAGAAGAGGCCTTCGGGCCTCTTTTTTCCAAACAGGAGTCCGCATGGAACGAAACGATCTAGCCGCAGCAGGGGAAATGGCCCGACGACTCGGAGGGCTCTACCCTGAAGCCGATCAGAGGGTGACCCAAGCCATGGCACAGATCCCGAGGCACCTCTTTGTCGGCCCGGCGTTTTCCCATCTTGCATACACCGATGCATCCCTTCCGATAGGGTTCGGTCAGACCATCAGCAAGCCCGCAACGGTTTTAAGGATGCTCTCCGCAATGGCGGACGCGTTTGGAGGAATTCTTCTCGAGGTCGGGAGCGGAAGCGGCTATCTGTCAGCCGTCGCCTCCAGGCTGTTCGGAAGGGTGGTTTGCGTGGAGAGGGTTCTGGGGCTTGTGAACACCTCCCGCTCACTGTTCGACAGTATCGGGATAAACAACGCCGTGGTCCACTTCGGCGACGGATCGCTGGGATGGCCGTCTTCCGCACCGTACGACGCCGTGCTCTACAGCGCCGGCGCTCCTTTGCTCCCGATGGAGGTGGAAGCCCAGCTCAGAACGGGAGGGCTGGCGGGGATCCCTGTCGGCGACAGGAACACCCAGACCTTTACCGTGCTCAGAAAGGGAGAACCCGGGATGGAGGAGAGGGAATCCTTCGAATGCTCCTTCGTGCCCCTTCTCGGAAAGGGGGGATGGAATGGGTGAGGATGTCGCACTGGCATTCATAGGATGGCTGTCAGGTATTCCGGGTGAACTGGTGATGCTTCTCATTTCCGCGGTTCCGCTCACCGAACTGCGCGCCAGCATTCCCATTGCGATGACCGTAATGGCGGATGCCTGGGGCTGGCCGTGGTGGAAGATCTACATTCTTGCCGTGGCCGGCAACATGATACCCGTGCCGTTCGTGCTCTGGTTCCTCGGTCCGGTGAGCAGCTGGCTTTCCCGCTGGAAGCCGTTTGCCCGGTTTTTCAACTGGCTCTTTGAAAGAACGAGGAGAAAGGCGGGCGACAGCGTTCAGAAGTACAGGGCCATGGGGCTCGCAGTGTTCGTAGCGATCCCCCTGCCGGTGACCGGGGCCTGGACGGGCAGCGTTGCGGCATTCGTATTCGGCATTCCCCGCAGAATGGCGATGCTGTCCATCGCACTCGGTGTCTGCGTCGCCGGGGCAGTGGTAATGCTTATTGTTTCCGGGGTATTTGCGGCTTTGGGCTTTCTTCTGTAGATTTGAGACCTGTCGGTAGTCGGGGCGTAGCGCAGTCCGGTTAGCGCGCCTGGTTCGGGACTAGGAGGCCGGAGGTTCAAATCCTCTCGCCCCGACCACCATTTCCCGGAGTGCGGATGAAACTTGTGAGCGTTGTGGGGGGGGCATCCGCGCCATCGCCCTTTCTGGATGCCGCACGGCTTCTGGGAGCGGAGTTGGCCGATTCAGGGTATGCGGTCGTATGCGGTGGTCTCGGCGGTGTAATGGCCGCTGCATGCGAGGGCGCATCCTCCCGGGGCGGAGTTTCCGTTGGCATTCTTCCCGGCGAACGCTGCGAAGATGCCAACCCTTTCGTCACCATTCCCATACCGACCGGCATGGCTTCGGCCCGCAACAGGGCCGTCATTCTTTCCGGTTTTGCCGTGTGCGCCATCGATGGCGGTTACGGAACACTCTCGGAGATCGCGTTTGCACTCCAGGCGGGAAAACCGGTGTGCGCAATGGGCGAATGGTCGGGAATCCCGGGCGTTACCGCTGTTGAAACCGTATCCGGGATCGTTGAGTTCGTAAAAAAAGCCGAGAGGGACCTGAATGCGAAGCATCAAGGAGCTTGAAGGACTGGTAAGGAACGTTCCTGATTTCCCGATCAAGGGCATCCAGTTCAAGGACATCACCACCCTGCTGACAGAACCGGGAGCGCTTGGCGATGTCGTCACCCATCTTGAGAACGCTCTGCGGGGGGTTGTGTTCAACGCCGTAGCCTCAATCGAATCGCGCGGTTTCGTTTTCGGCGGAGTTCTTGCGGCCAGGCGCGGCGTCCCCCTCGTACTGATCAGAAAACCGGGGAAACTGCCCGCTGCAACCCTGCAGGAGGAGTACACCCTCGAATACGGCACCAACGCCGTAGAGATGCACAGGAATGCGCTTCCCGGGGGAAGCAGGGTGCTGATAGTTGACGACCTTGTGGCAACCGGCGGAAGCGCTGCGGCAGCGGCTTCACTTATAACAAGGGACGGCTCCACACCGGTTGCCGCGGCCTTTGTCATAGACCTTATCACTCTCGGCGGAAGCTCAAGGCTCAGGGAGGGAGGGCTTCCCGTCTTTTCGCTCATGGAGATCGAGGTTGACGAGTAGGATCGGTTCATCTCCGCCTTAGTATGGTGGCATCTGCGCCGTCAGCTACGGTTTTTGCCGCTGCATGCGGTGCGGGTGCTGAATGAGTTACGGCTTTAAAAAAACTGCAAAACGAAAGGAGTTCGAATGCTGTTTCGCAGAGCGATGATGCCAGTGCTGCTCACTGCGGCGATGATGCTGGTTTCCGGCTGCGGCGAGAGCCCGGCGCCGGTTGTGACCGAAGAGGAAGAACCGGTTGTCGAGGGACCCATTGCGGGCGACGCCGATGCAGTTCTCGGGGAAGCATCCGAAGGTTTCCTCAGCGTGATGGACGAGATGCCCGAGGCCGCCCCCGGTCAGTGGATCACCTTCCAGAGCGATACGGAAGAGGGCGAATTTTCGATAGCTGTCCTCAGAAGCGAGGAAGTCGAGGGCATTTCCTGCCTCTGGTACCAGATTTCCATGGAAGACGTCGTCTTCCAGGTGCTTGTCGACCAGGTAATGTTCGACACCCTCAAGGACGACATGCGTGTCTTCCTCGAGGAAATGGGCGACGATCCCGAGGCATGGCTCAGCGCCAACATGGCTGAAGGCGACTTCGGCAACCTCTTCATGCCCGAGGACGATCCGGAACGGCTGCTGACTTTTGTCAGGTCCATAAAGATGATGAGAATCAAATCGGAGGATCAGATAATCGCCATCGACATGACCGGGGTTGCTGAACTCGTCGAAGAGGAGCTTGCCAATAATCCCGACATGCTCAGCCAGGCCGGGGGCATATCCGCCGAACCCGACTCGAGCTTCCAGGAGTTCGCCGCCAGGGTTCAGGAGGCCGAGTTCCTCCTTGAACACAGCGAGCAGCTCGTGGCGAACGAAAACCTCGACTGCCTCGTGCTCACCATCACCCACCCGGAAGAGGGCTCGATCGCACTCACCTTCAGCAACGCCCTTCCGCTGATCCCGATAGCGGGCGCAACCGTTACGCCCATCGACCCCACCGGGGAACCCCGCCGCGTGTTCGTAAGCGGATTCGGGTTCGATGGCGCCGAAGACCTCATGCCGGAACCCGCAACCCAGACCATCCCCGCGGCAATGATGCTTCGCAGCCTCATGCAGCAGGCTCCGGCCCAGCCATAGCCCGGCTTTCCTGCAGAGGGGGGCGCTTCGGCGCCCCCTTTTTGTAGCACATTCGCTTCCGGCTTTCTATAATGCCTCCCATGAATGGAAATCTCTTTCAGAACCCCTCCGACACACCCCTTGCGGAAGCGCTGAGGCCGGATGGACTCAGTGACATTGTCGGACAGGATCACCTGCTGTCACCAGGCGCACCCTTTCGGAGGGCTCTGGAAACCGGCTCGATGGGCTCGTTCATACTCTGGGGTCCTCCGGGCACGGGAAAGACAACCCTTGCCCTGGCCGTGGCGGCCAGGGGGGGTGAGGTCTTCATAAGGTTCAGTGCAGTGACGGGCGGAGTGGCCGACGTGAGGAAGATAGTTGCACAGGCGGCCGAACTCCGCAAGTCGGGCGGTGCAACGATGCTCTTCGTGGATGAGATACACAGGTTCAACAGGGCACAGCAGGACGCCTTCCTGCCGCATGTCGAGAACGGTACGATAAGGCTGTGCGGCGCCACCACTGAAAACCCGTCGTTTCATGTAAACGCCCCACTCCTCAGCAGGTGCGCCGTGTACGTGCTCAGGGCGATCGGGACGGACGGGCTCTGTTCCCTTCTTGAGAGGGCTGTCGCACACCCGGTGTTCAAGGGCAGGCATGATGCCGTGGTTCCGACAGAAGTTATACGAGTGCTTGCACTTGCAGCCGACGGCGACGCAAGGCGCGCCCTGAACCTGCTGGAAACGGTTGCGGGCAGCTCGGCCGGCGGAACGGTTACGCTGGAGACGGCCAGGGATGTTCTCAGATCGGCACCGCTTCTCTACGACCGAAGCGGAGATGAGCACTTCAACCACATAAGCGCACTCCACAAATCCCTCAGATCAAGCGATGTCGATGCCGCCCTCTACTGGCTTGCCCGGATGATCGATTCCGGGGATGACCCCCTCTACATTGGCCGCAGGATCGTCAGGTTCGCTACCGAGGACGTCGGGATGGCCGACCCTTCAGCCCTTACTGTTGCGATGAGGGCGGTGGACTGCTACCGTTTTCTCGGATCACCCGAGGGTGACCTTGCGCTTGCCGAGGCCGTGATCTACCTGGCCCTTGCACCGAAATCCAATTCGGTATACACGGCATGGGGCAGGGCGAGGGGGCTTTCAGAAGGGCAGGGGAGCCTCCCGGTGCCGCTGCACCTGAGGAACGCGCCCACATCCCTCATGAAGAACCTGGACTACGGGAAGGGGTACCAGTACGCCCATGATGAGAAGGACGGGCTTGTCACCCACTCCAATTTTCCGGACGGTCTCCCTGAACAGGAAGTCTACAGGCCGGGCCTGAACGGCCGCGAAGCAAGGATAACCGAGCTGCTTTCGGAGTGGAAGGAACGAAGGAACGCCGCAAGGCGGAAGGGGGAGGAATGAACAGCTTCAAAACCTCCGACGGCCTGACGATAGGCGTCGGACTGCCGAACCTTCCGGGGATCTGCATGGAGGGGATTACACCCGAACTCATACCGGTGATAAGGGCCGCCGCTGAACCCGGCAACCAGAGAATGACCGCCAACGCCTTCGTCGGACTGCTCCTGCCATACAACATCCACAATCTCAACAACATGCTCGTCGGTGTCCTCGGCAACGCGGAACTGGCGTCCATGTTCCTGCCTGACAACGTGACAAGGGCCATCCCGAAGGTAAGGGAAGCCGCGGAATCAGCGGGCGCCGTGACCCGCTTCCTGAGAGACCTCTCCGAGACCACCCATCCAAACCTTGAAAGGGCGGCCTCGGCAGTTAAACCGCTGGCGCGGCTGGTCCGATTCATTCAGCTTGCCAGCGGCAGGAGCATTGACACGAGCGGTGTCACATCCCTCGAGGATATGGACGCCCCTCCGAGCGGTGACCCCTCGGCCGCATTCGGAGCCCTTCTCGGAATTGGGACATGGTCGGTTCTCTGCCTCGGCGGCACGGGCTCGATTGATTGCGGCCGTGTGAACGGGGCCCTGAGGATAGGCTGGAAACGCCCGACTGGTTCAGGCGAACCCATGCTCCCCGGCAGCGAGATGGCCAGAACGGTCATCTGCTCTGCGGGAGGGCTCGCCGGGAGGGCCGGCCTTCTGCTGAGGGTCGAACAGCGGTCCAGCGCCGAAGGGCATGCCCTTCTGGAGGGAGTGTCCGATGCCGGGTGACACCGTTGCGGCCATCCTGGCATTGCTTGGGAATGGCGGCAGGCTTGATGTAAAGGCCATCAGAAAACGGCTTCCGCCGGAGCTGCGGGATGTGGACGGAGCCCTCGATGAGTTGATCAGGGAGGGCAGGATCAGGCGTTCCGGCAAGGGTGCCTTCGCCCTCATAGAAACTCTCGGTCTCGCCGTGGGAGAACTGATCTCGAGGACCGACGGCTCGGCGAGGGTGAGGCTTGCGGGCGGCGAACAGGTGAACATCGACTCCAGGGACACCATTGGTGCGTGGCACGGAGACCGGGTCATGGTGAGGGTTCTTGAACCCCTGCCCGACCTTCGCAGTTACAAGGGCCGGGTCACCGAAATTCTTGAAAGGGCTCAGACCAGGATCGCCGGCGTGTCGAGGCGCGCGGGGGACGGTTGGGTCATCGACCCCGTTGACCCGAGGCTCCCGAGGGGGATCCTTCTCGATACCGACAACAAACAGGTGGAGGCCGGCAAGATCATAACGGGCCGGCTTGACTTCAGAGGTTCGCGACCCCGGGCGACACTGGATGAAACGCTGGGGGGGGCGGAATCCCCGACAGCACTCATCGATGCGGTATGCGCCGACAAGAATCTTCCGGGCCGTTTCATGGACGGGGTTCTGGAAGAGGCTGAACAGGCGGCCATGAAGGGGGCGCTCCAGACGGAGAGGCTTGACCTTCGGCAGCTGTTCACCATCACGGTCGATCCCGTCGATGCGCGGGATTTCGATGATGCTGTCTCGGTCGAAGTTCTGCCCCAAGGCGGGTACCGCCTCGGTGTCCACATCGCCGACGTCGCATTCTATGCCCCCCCCGGCTCCATGGTCGACGCAGAAGCCAGGGCCAGGGGCACAAGCGTCTACCTGCCGGACCGCGTGATCCCGATGATTCCCGAGGTGTTGTCGAACGGCGCGTGCAGTCTCCGCCCCGACGAAGACCGGCTCACGAGAACGGTATTCATGGACTTCGACGAGGCAGGCAGGCGCACAGATTTCTCGATCAGGCCATCTGTCATCCGCTCCAGAAGAAGGCTGACATACGAACAGGCGCTCGACCTGATGAAGGGCGAATTCACTGGCGACCCTGAGCTTGAGGCCCTGTTCATGACCATTCTCGGGCTGAACCGCATTCTCGAGGGGAGAAAGGGTGAGAGGGGAGCCCTCGACCTCGGCTCGGTCGAATTCAGGACCCGGTTCGGCGGAGACGGGATGCCGGAAGCCTTCGATCCCGTTCCCGATGACATGGCACACGGAATGATCGAGAATTTCATGGTCGAGGCCAACAGGGCGGTGGCGGACTACTGCAAATGGCTCGAACTCCCCGTGCTCTACCGAATCCACGGAGACCCCACCCCCGACTCGATGGACAATCTGAGGGGCATACTTTCCGTGTACGAGATCGGTTTCGGGAGGAAAGGGGTACCGGAACCCCTTGAGTACGCAGCCATGCTGCAAAGAGCCCGGAAGCTGCCCCAGTGGCCGCTCATCCGGGAAGCCTCGCTCAGGGCCCTGCAGAAGGCAGTCTACAGCCCGTCCAACATGGGTCACTACGGCCTTGCGCTGGACAGCTACATGCACTTCACCAGCCCGATCCGCCGCTATCCTGACCTGGTGGTCCACCAGGCCCTCGCCCAGTACGAGAAGGCCGGGATCGCCGACGGCGACAGGAACATGAACTCGCTTGCCGAGACGTGCAGCGCCCTTG
The DNA here is from genome assembly GCA_963845085.1 of Candidatus Fermentibacterota bacterium. GTDB lineage: Bacteria > Fermentibacterota > Fermentibacteria > Fermentibacterales > JCC-6 > UBA6080. The sequence goes on along the minus strand of CAWJQI010000005.1, from coordinate 92,640 downwards.
AACGAAGGGCCTCACTCGCGGAGTGGGATTCCGTTGAACTCATGGCGCTTCTTTTCCTCTCAGGAAGGCGGGGCAGCGTGTTCAGGGGAATGATCAGCGACGTGAAGGACTTTGGTGTGTTCGTGCGGCTGCTTGACGTTCCGGTCGAGGGTTTCATACCCGGCCCGATCCTGCGCAGGGCCTCCGTCAGGCTTTCCGGGGGAGGAACACCCGGTATGCAGGTATCAGTGGCTGTTCTCGAGGCCGACCCTCTTCAAAGACGGCTGACACTCACGCCGGTTCCGGACAGGAGTGCCGAATGAAGGACTACATTTACAAAAGCCTTTCAAGCGCAATGCAGGCCTGGATTGGCGAAACCGTGAAGTGCGCCGGGGCGCAGGGGATAGTTCTCGGTCTGAGCGGCGGTCTGGACAGCTGCGTCAGCGCAGCGCTCTGTGCCGGGGCGATAGGGGCCGGGAATGTCCTCGGGATAATGATGCCGTGCGGCAACCACCCGGACGACGAGCGCGACGGTCAAAGAATTGCTGACTTTCTCGGCATCGATAGAAAAGTCGTAAACCTTGAAAAGGTTGTCGGTGAGCTGGTGCTTTCCGCGGGGCTCGACGGATCCGACAGGCTCTCGATGGGGAACCTGAAGGCGAGGATTCGGATGGCCACTGTCTACGCCCACTCGGGTCGAAGGCTTGTGGCCGGCACATCCAACAGGTCCGAGTACCTTGCCGGCTACTGGACCAAATGGGGTGACGGCGTGGCTGATTTCCACCCGCTCGTCGGCCTCTACAAGGATCAGGTTGCGAAGCTTGCGGAGGCTCTCGGTCTGCCCGGATGGACCATTGAACGGGTTCCCTCGGCCGGGCTCTGGCCCGGTCAGAGCGACGAGGGCGAGATGGGCGTGAGTTACGGAGACATAAGGCGGTACTTCACGGAGGGGGCGCAGTCGGTCTCGAAGGAGGCCGCTGCCACGATCGAGCGGCTTCACGGTGCAAGCCATCACAAGCGCTGCCCGATCCCCTCGTTCAATGCGGAAAGGTGGTTCCGGGACAATGGCTAAGGCAGCCCTCATCAGCGTTTATGACAAGACCGGGCTGAAGGAGTTCGCGGAAGGGCTTCACGGTCTCGGCTTCAGCCTCTATGCCTCGGGCGGGACCGCGGTTGCCATCGAGTCCGCAGGTATTCCCGTCACTCCCACCGAGACAATAACGGGCATCGTTTCGCTTCTCGGGGGACGGGTTAAGACCCTGCACCCCGAGCTTCACGCCGCAATACTCGCCTCGGGCATCGACCGCGACCAAAGAAACGATGAGGGCAGGGTCACCTTCGATGTTGTTGCCGTGGACTACTACCCTTTCCACAAGGCGCTCGACCTTCCTGCCGATTCCGTCGAGACCATCGAGCTGGTTGACGTCGGAGGGCCCACAATGGCAAGGGCCGCCGCAAAGAACTGGGTTCACGTGGTGAGTGCGCTGGGTCCCGACTGTTTTCCCGAGGTGCTCTCGGCGCTCGCGAACGGCGGCAACACCCCCGAGTTCAGAAGGAGGATGGCCGCCCGAACCTTCGGCATAACCAGCGCCTATGACCAGCAGGTGGCCATGAAGCTCGAGGAGGGATTGGTGCCGGCGCTCAGGTATGGCGAAAACCCCCATCAGAAGGCTGCGATCCATTTCACCGAACCCTCGAGGGGTTTTGCCGTGGCCGGGATACCGGGGGGCAAGGCCATGAGCTATAACAACTACGCCGATGCATCCGCTGCGTGCGCCCTGGCTGCCGACCTCCCTGAAGACCGGGCCGGAGTCATCCTTCTCAAGCACGGCAACCCGTGCGGCGCGGGAGTGGGCTCGAACCCGACCGAGGCATTCGAGAACGCCTTCAGGGCCGACAGGCAAAGCCCCTACGGCGGTATCCTCGCATGCAACAGGGTCATTGATGCCGAACTCACCGCGAGGCTGAAAGAGCTTTTCCTCGAAGTGATAATTGCGCCCGACTACGAGGAGGATGCCCTGAAAAGGCTTCTGAAACGAACGAACCTGAGGATTATCCGGCTGAAACCCGGCCGCGATACATCCCCGACGATCAAAAGCATCTGGGGAGGTTTCATGCTCCAGGAGCAGGACTGCTCCCTCGAACCCCCTTCAACCTGGACCACCGTAACCGGGAGAAAGCCGACCGGGAGAGAGATCGAAGCCCTCGACATCGCCTGGCGGATAGTGAAGGGCGTCAAGAGCAACGCCATCGTTATCGGCGACGAGAAGGGCGCGCTCGGCGTCGGGATCGGGCAGCCCAGCAGGGTGGAGAGCCTCGATCTGGCGATCAGAAGGGCCCTGAGGGAGGGAAACGACCTTGCAGGATCGGTGCTCGCAAGCGACGCCTACTTTCCGTTCCGCGACGGTCCCGATGCTGCGGCGGATGCCGGCGTGAAGGCCATAATTCAGCCCGGAGGCTCCATACGCGACGAAGAGGTCATCGAGGCATGCAACCAGCACGGCATGGCTATGGTATTCACAGGTGTGAGGCATTTCCTGCATTAGGGCGGGGCATTGCCGCTCGATCCCTGGAGGTTGTTGTTGAGATTGCAGATCTTTCTTGTCGCACTTGTCGTTTGTACGGCGGGGTGCAGGGTGGTCTCCGAGGAAGCGGATGGCGCCGAAGCCACTTTTCCCGGAAGAGAGAGCCCCTTTCAGACCGTTGATTCGTTGATCCAGCTGGGGCACCAGGACGCAGCAGTGAGGCAGCTTCGGAGCATGTGGTCGAACATGGGAAGCCCCGCAGCACTCAGGGGTGACTTCCTCTGGAGGTTCGTCGGCTGCTACAACGGCAGGGGCATGCCTGAACACTGCATTTCGGTTCTCGACAGCCTGTCCGACCGCGGCTGGGGGGACGTCACGGGCTGGAAGATCTCCGTCATGGAGATGAACAGGATGAACGACCAGGCGATCTCCCTCGTCGGCGATGACTACCTTCTCGAGGCGTGGCTCCGCCGCGGGAACCCCGAAGCCCTCCCGCAGAGGGTAATCCCCGCACCCGACGGCCATGCGGAGAGAACGGTGCGGGTGCTCCTGTCCGACGCAGGCAGCCTGACGCCCCTCCAGATAGCTGTGGCTGCACAGGATGCACAGCTTTTCCCCACGACTCTGGGCGCAAGGGTGCGCACCGAGCTCCGGCTGACCATGAACACATCGGCGGAGTGGTGGGAGTCGGCGCTGAAGCTTCTCGATCCCGATCTCACGACACAGGGAGGGGCGGAACTCCAGGCCGGCCGGATGCAGGCAAGGGGCACAGGCAGCCGCGAGGAGTGGCTCGGGATGCTTTCCATCCCCGCGATGAGGCGCACCGCAGCCGAGGTGATCACTTCGAAATATCCGGCTGATGTTGACTGGCGTGTGGTCGACATCCTCTACGACAACGGCCTGGGCTCCCTTGCCGCACCTGTCGCCGCCTCCCGCGGTGGTGAGTTCGCCATGGGTGTCGAGATGGCCCGGCTGAGGGCGCTGGACAGAAGTTCCGACCTGCTCGCCTACTGCGCGGCAATACCTGCGGGTTCCTCCGAGGAGCTTCGCGGACGGGCCGCCCTTTTCCGGGCCCGTGCGCTGCGAAACCTCGACAGGGACGCCGAGGCATGGGCTGCTTACGTCGATTTCGCAAGGACGTACCCATGGCATCCGACCGCACCCGAAGCCGGGTACCTGGCAGGAGTGTACTACGACTGCGAACAGGAGTGGGCCGCTGCAGCCGATGCGTATCTGGCAGGTCTTCGGGCTGAAGGAACCTACGAGGCGGAGGAACGCGGTCACTGGAGGGCGGGTTTCTGCCTCTACATGAACGGAAGGGGCGCAACGGGCGACTCATTGTGGGCCGCTGCCATAGATCGCTGGCCTTACGGATACTGGCGGGATGAAATGCTTTTCTGGCGGGCGAGGTATGCCAACAGGAAGGGCAACAGAGAGTTTGAAAACCAGCTTCTCCGGAAGGTGGCCGCGGAGCACCCATGGGAGTATTACGGCATGCTGGCGGCGGAAAGGCTGGGAATATCCTCCCCGCTTGAATTCACGGTATTCTCGCCCGTGCTTGCAGACTCACCCGAGACCGCACTCGCCATCGAGCTTGTCGGCTCCGGGTACGGAACGCTCGCCGTGGAGATGCTTTCAACCGGTGCGGGGGACAGGGGATACGGCGCCGCCGCACTCGGGCTTCTCGGGCAGCACGGGGCGAGCATCGGGATGATGCGTGAATGGGATACCGAGCTGAGGGAGGGGAATCGGGGCATCCTTCCGGACAGCATGCTCGGATGGTACTTCCCGTGTCCGTATCATGATTTGATAACCCAGGCGGTCGACGGGCTTTCTGTCGAGCCCTGCTGGATCGAGGGGATATCGAGGGATGAGAGCTATTTCAACAGGTTCGCCCGGTCCAGCGTCGGTGCGACAGGGCTGATCCAGCTCATGCCGGGCACCGCCGGGGATGTCGCGAGGTGGAACGGGTTGCCCCGGTTGTCGGGAGACGATTTCTTCTCGCCGGAATACTCGCTGCGCTACGGGAGTATCTATGTGAACAGGCAGATGAACAGCTTCGGCCATTCCCCGCTGTTTCTGGCGGCGTACAACGCAGGTCCGGGCAACGCTTCGCGATGGGTCGAGACCCATGGCTGGGATCCCGCCGACCAGGAGCTTTTCATCGAGCAGATCACTTTCAGGGAAACAAGGCTATATGTTAAGAATGTCCAGCGATCGGTCTGGATCTACGAAAGGATGAGGCGATGACTCTGCTGCTGATGGCGCTTCTGGCCTTTACCGTTGAGCCGGATCATCCCAGCACCCTGGTTTATCCGCCATACGGGCACTGCATGGGGATCTACAGGGCCGGGCCGGAGCAGTTGAACATGCTTCTGGGCGGAATGGTGAGGTTCAACGACCCCCAGGGGATGGCGGCGGTCAAGCTGGCCGAGTGGGATGCGCCCGAAGCCGGCGATGACGATGAACTGGCGGTCTACGGCGTCAACAGCCGGGCCGGCCAGATCCTCTACAACGCCTCGATGTACACCCTCGGATACTATGACGGCGGAGGCAGCCAGGAGGACAGGCTCTCCGCACCGCACGGCATTGCGGCAACGATCGCGGGCGAGATCTACGTGGCCGACACCGGCAACGGAAGGGTCGCCGTCCTTTCCAGAAGGGGTGCCAGGATCAAGCCCACCAGCTACATCACAGGGCTCGACGAACCCTGGGGGGTCGCGGCTGACGGAAGGGCGATCTGGGTAACCGACAGGGCCGGCGGAGCCCTCTACAGGTATGCTTCGACCAGCGACGCCAACCCGCAGGTGATCGCACTCAACCACCCGAGAGGCGTGGCGGCCACCGGCAATGAAAGGTGGACCAGCGGTCACACCGCCTTCCAGGCGGTTGTTGTGGATGACGGAATGGCCCTCGTCAGGGTCGAGAACGGGCGGGTCGTTCAGAGGGTTACACCATCCGACTGCGGTGGTTCCTTTTTCAACTACCCGGCGATCGATTATCACGGAAATGTATGGGTGACCGATTCGATCAGCTCGAAGATTCACAAATTCAGCCCGTCCCTTGAGTATCTCGCAAGCTACGGCAGGGGATTCGGGAGCGATGACGATCAGTTCGAGCACCCGACCGGCATTGCGATTTGGACCCGCTTCGGGCAGGTTTTTGTAGCTGAGAGGGCCGGAGCGCGCTATTTCTGGGTCGGCACCGACATGAGGAACCTCGTGATCCGTCCCCGGGACAGGGGACTGACGGTCTCGGGCCTTCTCACCGAGCCCACAATTCTCATTGTCAACATCCTCGATGCGCAGGGCTCGGTTGTGAGGAACCTCAGAACCGGGCACACGCCGGTCGGGCAGTTCAGTTACAGCTGGGACGGTACCACTCTCGGGGGCGAGCACTCGCCTGCCGGGGAGTACACCCTTGTTATTACCGGTGAGGCTACGTATTCAAGCCGCACGTACTTCCGGAAGACATGGAGGGAGGTCTTCACCCTGGGGCAGCCCACGGTGCAGCCCGATTCCATTACGAGGGGGGAGCGGGGTCTCTGAAAGAGGCGCTACTCCTTTTCTTTCTCCTTGCACTTTCCGCCTTCTTCAGCGGGACCGAGACGGCTTTCTTCAGCCTCGACAGTGTTCAGAAACAGCGGCTGAAGGGCTCCGACACCGGCAGAAGGGTGTTGAAGGTCCTGGGCAACCCGGGCAGGCTGCTCTCGGCCATACTCATGGGCAACACCCTGGTGAACGTGGCCATCGGAGCCGTGAGCGCAACAGTGACCAGGGCGGTCTTCCCGGGAGCCCTTGGCTTCGGCCTCGGGGTGCTTGTGATGACCTTCGTCCTGCTCGTTCTCGGGGAGATCACCCCCAAAACATTCGCCCGGTACAACAATGAGAAGTGGGCGCTCCTCGCCGCGCCCGTCATTTCCCCCGTGACAGTACTGGCAGCGCCGTTGAGCAGGCTCCTCGAAAAGATGTCGATCAAGGCCGAGACCGGAAGGCATCTCAACAGGGACGAGATAATCACCCTCGTGGAGATGGCACGCGGCGACGGAGTTGTTGGCGAGGAAGCCATTGTTGCGGGCGCCGTGCTCTCCCTCGGAGATCGTCAGTGTTCAAGCGTGATGGTCCCCCGCAGGGAGACGGTGGTCATGAGAATGGAGTGGAGCCTCGCCAGGATGCAGACCGAGGCGAGATCGAACCCCTTCATGAAATACCCCCTCGTTGAGGGACCAGGCGAGGAGATCAGGGGGATGATCCACATCCGTGATCTTCTGGGTACCGAGAAAGTCGTGATCAGGGGCGTCGAGTTCTTCCCTGAGACTGCATCGCTTGACCACGCCCTGAGAGAGCTGCGCAGGAACAGCGGAGGCCTCGGTGTTGTGGTTGATGAGTACGGCGACTGGAGCGGGATAATAACCGAGAACGACATTCTTGCCCGTGCGGTGTTCGATCCGGCCGGTGCCCTTATCCCCGTCGGTGTCAGAAGAAGGCGTGACGGTTTTCTTGTGCCGGCCGGGCTTGCCCTGGAAAGCCTCGCCCGCATTGTGGGCGAAGCTCCCGAAAGCCGCTGGGCGGAGTCCTGCGGAGGGTTCGTCGAGGAGATGTCCGGGCGCATCCCTGGACCCGGTGAGAGCTTCCGCACCGGAAACCTCGAGTTTCGGGTTGAATCGGCAACCGAGAGCAGGATAACCCACCTGCTTGTCAGGCGGGTGGCTCCATGATCGGCGAGGTGCTCCTCTGCCTTGTCGCCGTGGCGCTGGCGGCCGTCTGCAGCTTCACCGAAACGGCGTTCTCGGCGGCCGGCAGGATTAGAACGGCTGCCGCAGCGGAAGCCGGAAAACCTCTTGCGAGGATAGCACTCTGGTTTCTCAGAGTGCCCTCTCGCTACCTCACCACCACCCTTGTGGGGACCAACATCGGCGTGGTCCTGGCATCGAGCATCACCTCCGGATGGGTTGCCGGCCTCGAGCCTGTTTTCTCTACCGTTCAGGTGCTCGTCACTACACTTTTCCTTCTTGTGTTCGCCGAGATAGTGCCCAAGCAGAACGCTCTTGTCAGGGCCGATTCACTCACCAGCCCGCTCTCCCCCGTGCTCGTGGTCCTGAGGGTGCTTTTCTTCCCAATCATCGCTTCGGCGGGCTTCTTTGCAACCCTGATCGCAGGCAAGCCATCGATAAGCCGCTTTTTCGAGAGCCGCGGCGAGGTGAGGAGCCTTCTCGAGATGGCGGGCGGCCACGAGGGACGCATGGCATGGGACGCCATCGAACTCGGCGGGGGAAGCATCCGTTCACACTCGCGCCCTGTTTCGGATTTCCCCTTCATCACCCTGGCAACCTCGAGACAGCAGGCGGTCCAGAAAATCGTAGAATCCGGATCCGACTTTCTTCTTGTTTTCGAGGGCGTCGGGCGCACCCTTTCCGGAATCATCGAAAGCAGGGCTGTTCTGAAGAGCGGCGGCGCCTGGAACCCCGGCAGGATGCTGACCGGCATACCGGCGTACAGCGAAGACGCCGTCCCCCTGAATGTACTGCTCGACCTGTGGCGTTCCGGCGCCGGGGCGGCCGTGGTTCTCGACGAACGGGGCCAGCCGGGTGGCATAGTGGTTCAGGGAGCGGTTCTCGACTGCCTGCTTTCGGCAGGAAAACCCGACAAGCCTCCACTTGACTGATTATTTTGTCATGCCTATGTAAAGAAAGTCGGGTAATGCCTACTGCCGGGAGGTGTCGTCATGAACACCACTTTCATTCGAGCGTGCAGCCCTGTCACCCCAGTCTGACAGAAATCCGCTGACAGGTCTTCCGGGCAACAGAACCATCAGAAAAGCCCTGGAAGGAACCGTGATCGGGAAGGGCGGTATCGCCGCATTCCTGGACATCACCGGGTTCAAGCCCTTCAATGACCATTACGGGCTCTCCCTCGGGGATTCGGTGATCCGGAGACTCGGCGAAATCCTGCTTGAGATGGTCGCTCCGCACTTCACCGGCCATGTCGGTGGTGATGACTTCGTCTGCGCCGGGTCGGGACAGGGCTTCAGGGACAGCGTGGAGAAGGCCAGGCTCGAATTCAGGGCTGTCGCCCCGGGCTTCTACACGAGTCGCGACCGGGATGCGGGCGGCATAGAAACATTCGACCGATACGGTGGTTACAGGTTTTTCCCCTTCCTTGACCTGACCGTTGTGTTGATCACGGCGGTTGACAGGCATGAATCCGTTGAGGACCTCTGCAGGAGGGCGGGGTTCCTGAAGGCGAGGCTCAGGGGCGTTCCCGTTCCGGGCGAGCTCCACCCACTTCTCGAAGAGGGCCGTTTCGAGGCGATGTCGGAACGTGATGTAAAGGCACTGCTTGAAGCCGCGGGAATACTCAGGGAGAAGAAGGCCGTGCCGGTGGTGAAGAGGATACTCGAGGGCGGTTACGGCTGGAACCTCAGGAAGAGCGCCGCCCTTTCGCTTGGAAGGATCGGCGGAGAAGAGGCCATAGGGGCCCTCATGCTGGCCATGAAGGACAGCAGCCCTCACGTGCGCACCCGCGCCGTGGAGGGTCTTGTGCTGGCGCACGGCAGAAGTGCGGGCCCGATTATTGCAAAGCTGGCCGAAGACCCCAGCACCTGGGTAAGAAGGGCCGTATACAGGGGCATGGGCAGGGCCTTGTACAAGGGCGGGCTCGACACGCTTGTAACGGCCGCAAGGAGAACCTGTTCCTACCCCCTGAACACCCTCCCGGAGAGAACCGCTGCACTCGAGGGCCTCGCACTCATCGGCGACCCCCGATCAGCTGTGCTTCTGCACGACCTCTGCCTTGATCCCGGGTACGAGCCCGGGGCTGAGGCATTCAAGGCGCTTTGCGCAGTCGGCGGCGACCTCGCGGCATCCGAGGTGCTTCGCCGCGGCGTGATCCCCGAAAACATAAGGCTTGACGGGGTATCCCCGGAGAAGCTGGCACTGCTTGAGGAACTCGCGGTAACCTCACTGGAGAGGAAAGGCCTCCGGCTTCTTTCGGTGTTTCCGCGCGAACTGTCCGACGGGACCCGCTCGGCACTCAGAAGGTGGCTTGGCAGCGCGGAAGGAGACCTTTTCCTGCAGCTGGTAGAGCTTCTCGAATCGAGGTCGGTCCCGGCCGACGCCTCCTGCGCGGGAAGGGTTGCATCAAGGCTTGCCCGGGCTGATGCATCCCTTGCTCCACATGCGATCGCGCGCTTTCTGATCTGGCTTTCAAAAGGCCCTGGTGTTCCGCCCGGTGCGTTCCTCAAACCGTTCCTGAGAATGCCTTCGGGGCAGGTCAGGCTGGCAGCTGCCACGGCTCTGTCCATGCGCGGGACGGGGCTTGACGGAGAGGCTTTGTGAAAAGAGTTTTCAGGTCTTAAGGAGACCGACTTGAACGAACGCGCAGAAAAGCTTCTCGGATACCTGAGGGCGTTTGACGACCCCACGCTTATCACGTTCACGCCCGACCCCGAGGGGATCAACCTGCTTCTCCGAAACGTTCCCGCTGCGGTTTGCGTCAGGGATGTGCAGTCCGGACAGGTACTGTTCCTGAACGACCAGGCCGCAGACCTTTTCGGAACCCCTGTCAACGAACTGCTCGGCCGCACCCTTGCCGATGCGGGCCTTGGGATAACGCCTGAGGGAAAGGCGGGTCTCTCTGGCGCGGTGAAGGGCGTGCTGCGTGACGCCGGGGGCGCCCGCGTGAAGGTCATGGTTTTCTCGCGCAAAGTCGAGATCAGGGGCAGAACCGCTGAGATCATGCTTCTGATCGATGCAACGCTGTTCCGGGGCGACCATGGAAACGAAACCGAAGCCGGTCTCGGTGTCTTCCGGCGTGCTCTCGTTGAGAGCGGAACCGCCTACATCTTCACCGAGATAGCCGGAAGCGTGATAGAGCGCGACATGATAGTGCTCGAAGCACAGGGCTCACTTCCGGCCTTTCTGCAGGGGAAGGTGAAGCCGGGCTGTTCGATATCCGAGCTTTTCCCGCCGGTCGAGGCCGCCAGGCTTGTTGAGACCGCGATCTCCCTTGGAGCCGAGTCCGGCGCGAAGGACATCTCGCTGAGGGGTGATGTTGATGTTCGGCTTATCTCGGGTGGAAACAACCGCGCCATGCTCGTTTTCTCCTCCCGCCGCAGCCGCGAGGTTCCCGCGGACAAGGTCCAGGCCAGAACGGGAAAACTCAGTGCGACCATCAGAAGAACGGTGCTCAGCATCGACCCGAGCGGTGACTCGGCCGCCGAGGGCATGCTGAAGATGCTTGGCTTTACCGCCGTGAGCGTTGACAGCGTATCGAGCGCCCTGATCCTTCTCGAGGAGACGCCGGAACGGTTTCTCTTCGTGCTTCTCGAGCAGGAGAACCCCCCCGAGTTCAAAAGCCTTGTCGATCATCTTCTGAACACAAAAACCGGGCTTGTTGCTGTTTCCTCGCGCGAAACCCCGCACGACACTCCCGAGGGGCTTAAATTCGCCGTGGTGCCTTCGCCCCTGGGGATCAACTCCCTTGCCTCGGCGGTCTCGGTGGTCTGCTGAGACCCCCTCCGGCATTCCGTTCACTGCCATTTAACGGGCTGAACGGAATCACCTGTACAACGCCTGATTTCGTACGAATCTGCAGCACGGACAGTGCTCGTTATCTTCCCTGATCGCCCTCGAAAGATGCTTGTCGTTGCACATGACAGTTGAATGACACCGCTTTATAGTGACAATTGACTGGGACAGTAGCCCATTTTATATACTTTCATGTGATCAGGAACCCGGCTTGCACCCTATCCGGAGCAGCCCGGTCAGGCACTCAAACGAAGGATGGGCATATGAGCACTCTTTTGTTGCTTGCCGCAGCGGCGACGATTGGCGTCTCAGTCGTTGAACCCCAGGACGGGGGCGTCTACGACGGCAGCTGGCTCACATTGAAAGCAATTGTCGAAAACGACAACGAGCTGCCCGACTCGGTCGTTTTCTCCCTGAACGGGGAGCCGTTTGCTCCTGTTCCACGGCTTGTCACCGACTGGTACACCTACATGGCGAACAACTGCCGTACGGGTTACTCCGAATCTCCGGCGCCGCACGACAACACGGTGATGTGGACAGCGCCCGTCACCGGATCGGAACATGAGTTCGCCACGCCTGTAATTGTCGACGGAAGGGTGTACTTCAACTCGACGGAGCAGCAGACCGCGTTCTGCCTCGATGCCGCAACAGGAGAAGAGATCTGGCATTTTGAGGGCCTTGGGGGCTGGACTGATGACGGCATGCATGTCCAGGACGGGTACGCGTTTCTGGCGGCGGATTCAGTGTACTGCCTCGATGCTCAAACAGGTGCCAGGGTCTGGGAATTCGGGTTTGGATCCGGGCCGGACTACTACTTTGCCGGGCCTCCCGCTGTCTACGATGACATGGTCTATGCATCAGGTGATTCCGTATATGCTCTTGGGCTTTCCACCGGCGAGGTGGTGTGGAGCGCACCAGTCGGTACCGTCAGCGTAATGACTGCCTGGAACGGCCTTCTGTTCGTACCGGGGATGAACGGACTCACCGCCCTGGACACCGAAACCGGCGAGACAGTATGGTTTTTCGATCATGGAACCTACTGGGACTCGTCTCCATGCCTCTTTGACGGCGTGATCTACATCGGAAGCGTAGTGGACGGAAGCGAATACGACAAATGTCTTTACGCCATCGATGCCCTTGACGGATCGCTGGTCTGGCAGACGCCTGAACTGGGGGCGATAACATCGACCCCCGCCTATCATGACGGCAGGGTGTTTTTCGGTGTCGACTACCCGCCACCGGCTCTGAATCCTGTTTTTGCCCTCGACTCTGGAACCGGAGCCGTCGAATGGGAGTTCCTGATCCCGAAAGGGGATGACTGGCTGCACGGATCCGCAGGTGTCGCCGACGGCCTGGTGTTCTGGGGAGATGGTACTCCAGACTCGACGTCGTTCATCCGCGCAGTCGATGAGGAGACCGGCCAGGAAGTCTGGAACTACGAAGTGGGTACCAGCTGGTTCGGCATTGCCGGCAGCCCTGCCATCACCGACGGCGTGATGTACATCGCCGCGTCGGACGACAGCCTCTACGCTTTCGGCACAGGCCTGAAGTGGACCTACCGAAACGATCTCTTCGCCGATGTCGGAAGCAACGAACTCATCATCGACTCATGGTCGGGGGGTGCCGTTGCCGCAAGCGACACCATACAGTTCACTGTGACGCAGACCGGAATCGGGACGGATCCCGGAGACCCCCGGAACCTGACACTCGATGTCAGCCCGAACCCCTTTGCCTCAGGTACGGCGGTGTCCTTCGAGCCGCTGCAGTCCGGCCACTATTCCGTTCAGGTCTTCAACCTCGCGGGAAGGCTTGTGAGAACCATCGGAAGCGGTGAGTTCACGACCGGTCCGCAGACCCTTTCCTGGGATGGGGCCGACGATTCCGGGTGCCTTCTGCCCGCTGGCATATACGCCATTCGCGTCTCGGGTCCCATGGGAACCGCATCGAAGTCGGTGTGCCTGTTGCGGTAGGCCTTGGGCGAGGGATCTGCAGATCGTGTGGGAAGGCGCGTGCGCTCTTGCGATGAGCGGAGAGACATTCTTTTGAGGAGTGCCTGTATTTGATGAGGTAAGCACGGCATCGAGGTTTTCCAAAGAGGATTCAATAAAAGCTGAATGCTTATCGCAGCAGAGTCAAGGGCTCTTGATTCCTGGAATGATGATGGCACGTCATCCCGGATACTTTCAGAACAGCTGTTTGTGATCATTGAAATGCGTTGACAAACCACGCATGTGCGTGGTATATGCACGCACTATGAACACGCTTGAACTGATCGTTTCTTCAAGGACCAGAGCCGGGGTTTTTACGATCCTGTTCGGTCTGACGCAGAGAGAGCTTCACAACAGGGAGATCGCCAGACGGTTGAAGCACTCTGAAGCCGCTGTGAGACAGGAGCTCTGCAAGCTGGTTGACCTGGATCTCGTCCACGTCAGAAGGGACGGCAACAGGGTTTACTATTCAGCGAACAGAAACCATCAGCTTTTCAATGAGATTCACTCGATGGTACTCAAGACCACAGGGCTTGTTGATGTTCTGGCTGAAGCACTCTTTGATCATCGCATTGAAACAGCATTCGTCTTTGGTTCCATCGCGGAAGGCAGGGAGACCCAGGGCAGCGATGTAGATATCCTGATAATCGGCAGCATCGGGCTGATGGAAGTAAGCAGACTTCTTTCCGGCGTGTCTGAAGCACTTGAAAGAGAGATCAATCCCATTGTCATGTCAAGAGAAGAGTATATCCGCCGTGTTGGGACAGAAGACCATTTCGCAAACAATGTGATCGGAGGGGCGAGGCTGTTCATCAAGGGGGATCCTGATGAGTTTGAAGCAATGGGAGAGATTCTGGGTTCCGAATGGAAGATAAACGCTGACTATCTGAACGCCTGTCGGATGAAGCGGAATACTCTCGAGTACGATTATGCAGGCTGCGTTACCGGCAGGGATGTTGAAGAGCTGCTGGACTTTCTGATGGACTTCAACAGGAAGGTTCGGAAATGGCTCGAAGCAGAACACCCAGATTTAATCAGACCTCGGGCATAGTGAACCCCACTCGCTAATGAGTTTAGTACGCCTCGGCGGACGCTTTTAGAACTTTCGCATCAAGGCTGAAAGCGACTGGAAATCATGGAGATAGTCTGTTCGGGATGCTGGAATTGTGAAATAGTAGCATGGCGCAGGACGGTAATAAAAACATTATTGATTGAACTTTTCCACTTCAGAACTCAACGGCTTGTTCCAGCAAAGAATTCCTCAGACTGAGCAGTATTCATGATGCCCGAGAGGCAATGTCCGTTGACAGTCTTTTGCAGCTCCAGCATGTATAACACAGATCGTACTTTACTTGCCATGAAAGGAACTGGTTTTCATGGAATCGAACCATTTCCTTCAGATACGCTCCCTTCTTACAATCTCTACAGTGCTTCTCGCAGATGCTACACTCAATAGCCCTGACTTACCCGATCACCCTTCCGGACAATGTCACGTCCTTCGGTGGTTTCAGCATAGCAGACATCGACAGGGATGGCGTTGTCGAGATGGTCTTCGGCACCAGCGACGGACGCCTTCACTGCTGGGAACTTGGTGCATGCACATCCGGCTATGCCCCCTGGCCTCAGTTCCAGCATGATGAGGGAAGAACGGGTGTTCTGCAATGACGGTTCTCGGGCTTCTCTGTCTCTGGCTTTCCGGGGTTACTCCGAGTCCGGGGTGGAGCACACCTGTTCTGGTTACTGATTCCTGCAATACTCAACGCCCGGTTGTAATCGTCCACAGAGACGACCTTGGCAGATTTCATCTTGTCTGGGCAGGATATAAATGATAGCAACAGAATTGCATACAAGATGTTCTCTCTAGACGGAAACACTTTATATCCTGAAACAATGATATCACGCGATGTAACGAGTGCGTACCTTTCAACCATGGTCACCGGCGACAGCCTTTACGCCTTCTGGAGAGAGACCAGCCCGGTTTACTACGCCGTCCGCAGCCTGACTGACGGCAGCGAGATCGTACCAGCCACCTACCTGTTCACTACTTACACTCTCTATCCCTACATCAGGGCCAGTCCGGACAGCCTTGGCAGACTGCATGTGATCTACAACGACGGAGGTGATGTCAGGTATGCAGTATGGACGCCGGCACCCGGATCGGGCTTCACTGTCGAGCGTGACTGGAAGATTGAAGGGGCGGACGCGGGCGGAGTTCTCCTTGTTGACGGGAACCGGGTTCATGTCGTGGTGCAGGATCCGGTGGTTCACGATTTCTGCTACCTTCAATACGACCTGGAAGGGAATACGGTTATCCCGTTGATTGACTTCACAACTGGAGATCTTGATTGCAGTCGGTTTCCTGAACTCGCCTTGGATCAGCTCGGGAACCTTATGGTAGTTGAAGAGATCTTTCCAGAATACATCTTATGGAAGATAGACAGAATGAGCGGTTTCCTTATTGTTGACCAGAAAAGCATTGTAACCGCATCTCCACCAGAGATGAGTCTTAGCACGACATTCAACGTGAGGCAGATACCTCAAACAGACTTGTACTATCTCATCTGGGCGGTTTCAGGTAACATGAAGAAAATCTTCTTCCTCCTGATGAACGGTAATGGAGATGTGGTAGTTGACTGGGCGATTGCATACGACTACTCGGATGAGGACCCTGAAGGCCTGCCTTGCATCAGTGGAGAAGCCGACGCCGAGGGTAATCTGTACATCGCTTATGAACAGGTTGAGACCGAGCCGGTCTTGGGTAATTACCCCACGTTCGGCTGGTTCGACTATGATTATGTCAGTAATTTCAGACAGCAGACGATTGTTGTTCCTGAGGATTCTTTTTCATTCTCATGTAACCCTGTATCAGGTTCCGTAACCGTTCGCACCGGTTCAGAGACACAGACCCTTCGCGTATACGACATCACCGGGAGAGAGGTGTCGAGTATCCGGGTTTCTGACGGAACAGGCATCTGGTATGGTATGGACTTCTCGGGAGTCAGACTGCCCGTGGGCATCTACTCTGTTGTCGGGCAGTCAGGCTTTGTTCATCGGTTGACCCTGCTTGGCCGGTGATGGTGGTACGCCTTGCAGGATTCGAACCTGTGGCATATGCATCGGAAATCAGTTGCCCTGTCCAACTGAGCTGCGTGTGCGCTGAAACTGGCCGGGGCACCGGAATTGGTGCCCCGTCTGGTACCGGAGGAGGGATTTGAACCCTCATGCCCTTGCGGACAATGGATTTTGAGTCCACCGCGTATGCCGTTCCGCCACTCCGGCTTTGCCCGGGAAATCTAACGTGGAACGGCCTGCACAGCAACTTGACGGAATGGTGCGGTACGGATAGATTTGCCATCCTACGGGCCCATAGCTCAGTTGGCTAGAGCCGCCGGCTCATAACCGGCTGGTCCCTGGTTCGAGTCCAGGTGGGCCCACCATTAGTGAAGAAGGGCGGGTAGCTCAGTTGGTAGAGCACAAGCTTCACACGTTTGGGGTCGCAGGTTCGAGCCCTGTCCCGCCCACCAGCCCACTTTGTGGGGCACCTTCGGGTGCCCCATTTTTTTTGTGCACCGGGGAGGTGATATGGAGGACCGGATAGAGAAGATGCTGCTTCTTCAGGATACCGACAGAAGGCTCGACCGCACCCTTGCCGACCTCGAGTCGATCCCCAGGGAGATGCAGATCCACCAGAAGGAGATCGAGGAGCACCGCGTACGTTTCAAGGCGTTCGAAGACGCGGTCGAGGCCTGCAGGAAGATGCAGGCTTCGTTCAGATCCGATCAGCAGGACCTGAGGACCAAGGTTGCCGAATATCGTACCAGGCTTTTAAGCATCAAGACCAACGACGAGTACAAGGCGATGTTGAAGCAGATCGATTATGCTCTGGGGAAGATCGATGACATCGACACCTCCATCCTTGAATCGATGGAAACCGAGGAGCAGGCCCAGGCCGAGCTTGAAAGGGCGGGCAGGGAGCTGGACCGTTATCAGAAGCGCTTCGAATCAAGGCGGGAGATGCTTGAAGAGAAGAAAAACCAGCTTGAAGGCGAAGTCGCCCGCCTTCGGTCCGAGCGTGAGAACGCCGTGAGCGCCATCGAGCTGAAGTATTACAGAAAGTACGAACAGGCAAGAGCTTCCGGCAGGGCTGAGATCGTCGTCGGGCTGAAGACAGGCGCCTGCGGAGGCTGCCTGACGAACGTTCCCCCCAGAGCGGTGTTGAGATAAAGAGCGGCGGCACATTTGTATGTCCCATGTGCGGCTGTTTTGTGGTTTGGACGGATGACAGCTCCCTTTCCGGGAGCAGGTAGGTTAGATTGAAGCGTTCGGGCCGGGCGGGCGGTCGCTCCCTTTTCGGGAGAGGAAAGTCCGGGCTCCGCAGGGCGGGACGCGGGGGGAAAGCCCCCGGCGCGGTAACGCGCGGAAAGTGCCACAGAGACGACCGCTCCCTTCGGGGAGAGTGAAAAGAGGCAAACCCCGTCCGGTGCAAGGCCAAATAGGGAGGGAAGCCCCTTTGGGGCTGGAGGGCTGCCCGTCCTCCCAGACCTCCGGGTTGGCCGCTTAGACGGATGGCCGCCGCCGCGCAAGCGGTACAGAACCCGGCTTACAGCCCGGCCCGAATGCCGCGAGGTGTCATTGAAATACAGATGGGTTCCCCGATCGGTCGCAGAGACTGCTTCATTTGATGTTGAAGGGGTCCCGTCCCCTGTTGCCGCCGTTCTCGCCCGTCGGGGTTTCTCCCCGGACGAGGCGAGGATCTTCATGGATTCCAGCTGGAACAACCTCTCTCCCTGGAGAAGCCTTCCCGGTGCCGAGGCTGCCGCAGAGGCAGTTGCCGCTGCTGTCAAAGCCGGAGACGGCATACTTGTTCACGGAGACTTCGACGCAGACGGCATTACCGCTGTCGCGACAGCGGTCAGGGTGCTTCGGGCTCTCGGCGCCCGTGTCGACTGGCACATCCCCTGCCGATTCAACGAGGGGTACGGCATTGGGGAAACTGGTGTCCAGAAGGCGATCTCTGAGGGATTCGGGCTTTTCCTCACGGTCGACTGCGGCGTCAGCGCCGTTGAACCGGTAAACAGGCTGACGGAAGCCGGGCTGCGAACCATTGTCACCGACCACCATCTGCCCGGCCCCGTCATGCCCGATGCGACAGCAATCGTCGATCCCGAGCTTTCATCTGACCCGGGCGCCGCATGGAGAAGGCTTTCCGGTGCGGGAGTCGCCATGATGGTGCTGAGAGGCGTTGCGGAGCTTGCCGGTTCACCCGGAATACCCGAGCTGGAACCTGACCTCTGCGCGATTGGGACCGCCTGCGATGTCGTTGATCTCATCGGCGACAACAGGCTGATCCTTAGGCGGGGGATCGAAATGCTGCGGTCCAGCCCTTCACCGGGGATTTCAGCGCTCATGCGGAAAGCGGGTGTGTCCTCCGACGGCATCCGCACGAGGGATCTTTCCTTCGTCCTGGGTCCACGTTTGAACTCGGCCGGCAGGGTAAGCCACGCAGACCTCGCCGTCAGGCTTCTCCTTACGGAAGACCACGCTGAGGCCGCCGACCTGGCTCTCGAACTCGAGGGATGCAATACAAAAAGGCGTGAACTCGATTCGGGAGTTTTCTCCGAGGCCAGAAAACTTGCCGGGGACGGCCCCTGTGTGGTGCTTGGAAGCGATTCCTGGCACCCGGGTGTTCTCGGGATCGCCGCCAGCAGGCTTGTTGAGGAGCTCTCGGTTCCGGTCGTGCTTGTTTCCTTCCAGGGAGACGAGGGCAGGGGAAGCGCGCGCTCGGTTGACGGCGTTCCCATCCACGGGCTTCTCCAGAAAGCCCTTGAAGAGGGGCTCCTCGTGAGGTGCGGAGGCCACAGCGTCGCTGCCGGGCTGACTGTGCTCCGCGAGAGGTTCGATGACTTCAGGGCGTTCATGTTCAATGGCATAGGTTCACTGGCCGGCGGGGAGGGGCTCAAGCCGTTCCTCCACATCGACGGCAGGCTGAAGGGTGCGGAATGCACCATGGACACAATGCGCGGGATTCGGATGCTCGAGCCGTTCGGCCCCGGGAATCCCGAGCCCGTCTGGATAGCCAGGAACGCCCTTGTCCTAACCCGCGACGTGGTCGGCAGGGGAAAACACCTCAAGATGACGTTCCAGATCGACGGGGTTACCCGGAATGCGATCGGGTTCAACCTGGTAAAGCGCTCCGCCGAGTTCGAACGCCCCGTGGACCTTGCATTCCTTCTCAGGGAAGACTCATTCCGGGGCGCAGACTCCGTGCAGCTTGAGCTGCTTGATGCGCGGCCTGTCAACGGAGCGGGGTCTTGACCCTTTCCGAAAGGGTTGTCGAAGCCTTTGACAGTCCGTCGGCGCTGCTGGCCGTTCCCGGTTTCATGCGTCGCAAGTCCCAGGTCGAGCTGTCCGTCAAGGTGGCAGAAACCCTTGAATGGGGGGGGACAGCCCTTCTCGAGGCGGGAACGGGAGTTGGAAAGAGCCTCGCCTACCTGCTGCCCGCAGTGCTTTCGGGCAGGAAGTGCGTGGTTTCCACAGCGACGATAGCCCTTCAGGACCAGCTGCTTCTCAAGGACATTCCGGCGGTGGCGCGAATGGTTGGCGCTCCTGTCGATGCGGCTCTGCTGAAGGGAAGGGGCAACTACCTCTGTCTCCGCAAATGGGGGCTGACCGGGGGCGAAGCTCCCCGCTGGCTTTTGAATTGGGCCGGGGAGACCCAGGACGGCGATCTCGGCAATGCCCCGATGGAGATCCCGGCATCCCTAAGACCCGGGCTCTCGTGCGACAGCCTTGACTGTCTGGGAACCCAGTGCATGCATTTTTCAGAGTGTTTCTACTTCCGCGCCAGAAACGCCGCAAGGAAAGCGGCCGTCATGGTGTTGAACCACCATCTGCTGCTCTGCGGCCTCGCATCGGGTGACCTGATTCCGGAAGCCGGGCTTCTTGTTGTTGACGAAGCCCATCAGCTCGCCGAGGCGGCAGGTCAGTGCCTCGGCGTTGTCGTTTCTGTTCCCATGCTCGATCCCGTGATAGACGCGATAACCCGGAGCCAGCTTCCCATCGGGAAGAAGGAAGAGCTTCTGGGGATGGTCAGGAGTGCGGCAGCAGTCATCTCGATCCTGTCGGCGAAAGTCCCGGAGGGGGAGGATTACCCTCTCGCACGCATGCTTCCCGAACTTGACTCCCTTATGGAGCTGTGCGATTCCCTGAAGGAGGGGCTTTCGGGGCGGGATGACACGGCGGGGGGCGCGCAGGCGGCCGCCGCTCTGGGCGAGTCGGCGGGAAGGATTGCCGAGCTGGAGGGAAGGGACTGGTGCGTGTTCACCGAGGAGGCCGGGAAACAAAGGGTCCTCAAGGGCGTTCCCCTGGAACCGGGACCTGCGCTGGCCGGCCTTGTGTGGGAGTCGTTCCCTGCTTCGGTGCTCACAAGTGCCACACTGTCGGTGGCTGGTGACTTCGGCTACTACTCCGGAAGGCTTGGGGTTCCCGCGGAATCCTATTCCGAGGTCTTTCCAAGCCCGTTTGACTACCAGAACCAGGCCCTGCTTGCGTTTCCGGAGGAACTGCCCGCCAGGGACGATCATCAGGCGCTGTCGGAACTGGCCTGGCAGGTGGCCTCCGGTCTCGCCCGCATTCTGGGCGGGAGAACGATGGCGCTTTTCACAAGCTACAGAAACCTTGAACTCACACTTGCTGCGTCATTTCTTAATCCGGTTCCCGGGGTCAGGGTGCTCGCACAGGGGCAGATGTCACGGTCAGCCATCCTTGACAGTTTCCGGAGCGATCCGGGTGCTGTGATCCTTGGTACCAGAAGCTTCTGGGAGGGGATCGACCTTGCGGGCGATCTTCTCCAGGGGCTTGTAATTGACAGGATCCCGTTTCCCTCGCCCGGGCATCCGCTGATGCGTGCGAGGATCAGCCACCTCGAATCGAGGGGGGAGAGTTCCTTCATGGAACTGATGCTTCCCATGGCGGCGATCAGGCTTCGTCAGGGCGCCGGCAGGCTGATACGCTCAATGACCGACACCGGGGTCCTTGTCCTTCTCGATGGGAACCTTCAGAGGTCCGGATACGGAAAAACGCTTTTGGCCAGCCTTCCCCCATTCCGCAGGACCTCACTCGAAGAGGCCTATGCCTTTGCCGCGGAACATGCCGTCCCTCCCGGTGTATCTGGTTTAAAGGAGTTGAAATGATCGAAACGGCGGAAATTCCGGGGACCGGAACGGCGCTCTGCATGGCGGGGGTTGCTTCACCGCCTGCAGAATCCTGTCCGGGTGCCGTGTTTCTCCGCCAGCTCCACGGTTCGGTTGTCCTTGCAAACCCGGAACCCGGTTCCGGGGCTGACGGAATGATCCTTCCTCGGAAAGGCACACTGTACCCCGGAATGCTCACCGCCGACTGCCTGCCCGTTTTTGTGCTGTGGGAGGAAACCGTTGGGTGCGCTCACGTTGGTTGGAGAGGCCTTGCAGCGGGCATTCTGGATGCCCTCATCAAGGCGGGGGGAGGGCAGCCCTCTGTCGCGGTGTTTGGCCCGTGTATCTGCGGGGAGTGCTATACAGTCGGGGATGACGTAAGGTCACAGATCACCGGCAGTGATGATTGCGGCCATCTTCCGGGCAGGCTTGACCTCAGGCTGGCCGCCGCCGCCTTTTTCTCCCCCTGCACGCTTCTTTATTCAGTTGACCGCTGCACCCTGTGCGGTCCCGGCTTTCACAGCCATCGACGGAACGGCACCACCCTCAGAAACCGTATCTGGCTTGCGCCTTGCGGCTGCAGGCGTGATATTCGCGCATCCGTTTCCATCGATGCCAAACCTTACCCACACTCCGGAAGGAGACCGGCATGACAAGGCTCTCTGCAGTATTGCTCTTCATTTTCGTGACGGCATGTTCCACTGCTGTCGCAAGCGGGACAGGCGGCAGCTCGACTGTCGGCGTAATCCCGTTCGGCAACAGCGACGACAATTCGCGCTGGATCAGCGAGAAACTTCTTGGCTTCATCCGGTCCGCCCTCGAAGAGAACCCTGAATACAGCGTCGTGCCCCAGGGGGATCTCGAGGATGCTTTCGAAGACGCCGGTTTCGATCCATCGGGTTTCCGATACGGCGTTCCGCCCGAGTTCGTTCCCACAGCGGGCGCGGCGATGGGCGCAGACCTCATCATTTTCGGGTTCGTGGCCCCCACCGGTGGTGTTGACTACCAGGTGATCTGGACCATCATGGTCGTTTCGAGCGGCAACACGATCAGCCCGGCGCCGTCAATGGTGCAGAAGAACACGGGGCCGGTGCAGGATCTCGCACGGTCAATCGTTGATGCCATCAGCGGCCAGATCGGCGGCAGGGTGGAAGAGGCCTACAACATGGCCAGATACCATGCCAGTGTTGAGAACTGGCCCATGGCGATCATGACGTACAAGCAGGTGCTCGAGGTCGACCCTGGTCATCTCGAGGCGATGCTGAACCTCGCCGACATTTACCTCCTGAGCGCGGTCGATTCGATCTCCCAGGCCGAATCCATTTACAACGGCCTTCTCTCGCAGAACCCGCAGAACTCGGAAGCCCTCGCGGGGCTGGGTGAGATCGCAATCCGGAGGCAGCAGTACGAGAATGCCAAGACCTACTTTGAACAGGCCATTGCCGCCGACCCTGACAATGCCACTGCTTACGCAGGTCTGGCGTCCGCCTTCAACTCCATGGGAATGGTTGACGAGGCGATCGCGAGCTTTGAGAGCGCAATCACGGCGAACCCCCAGAACCTTCAGGCCAGGTACGCCCTCGGTCTTCTTTACGCACAGACGGGTGACCACGCCAGTGCGGTTCCCCACATGCAGGCCATTCTGCAGGTTCATCCCGAGTGGGACAACATCCGGCTCAGGCTGGCAATGTCACAGGAGGAGATGGGCAGTTTCGGTGACGCCGCAGACAACATCGGCATCATTCTCGACAACAACTATGACGAGCAGACAGCCCTCTACGCGGCCCAGCTCGAGGCAAAAGCCGGCAGAACATCCGCCGCGGTGACCAGGCTTGAGGGAATAATCAGCTCAACGGGAAACCGCGAGGCTTACCTCATTCTCGCCACGGTGTACCGTGACAGCGGCCAGCGGTCGTCGATGCAGGCGGTTTTCAACAGGCTTCAGAACGCGTATCCGGGCGACCCCACCGCCAACTACATGGTGGGTTCATTCTACTACCAGAGCGGTGTGAGCAGGGCCCAGGTTTCCGAGCTCATTTCCGCCAACATACCCACCTGGGAAGCAGCCATCAGCGACCTCAACGCAGCGATCGGCACGCTGAACCAGGTGACGGGCTACAGGGCCGGGCAGGCTCAGACCATGGTTGCCGCCGCGAGGAACGCCATAAGCCTCTGTGAGGAGAAAATAGACAGGGTTCAGCGCTATTCGCAGTAGCCCTGCCGGGGGGGTTCCTTGGACGGCAGATTCATAGACAGGGTTGTCATCAATGTCCGGGCCGGCAAGGGCGGCAACGGAATCGTGGCCTTCCGCAGGGAGGCCATGGTCCCAAAGGGCGGACCTTCCGGGGGTGACGGCGGGGACGGCGGAAGCGTCTATCTGGTCGTTGACGACAAACTCGCCACACTGGTGGATTTCGTTGGTGGCACCGTGTTCCGGGCTCAGAACGGAGAGCAGGGCGGTTCCTCCAACTGCACGGGCGCAGGGGGGAAGGACCTTGTCCTTGCGATCCCGCCCGGAACCCAGGTGTACGACAACCAGACCGGCGAACTCCTTGCCGACCTGACCGAAAACCGTGAGAGCTTTCTTGTCGCCAGGGGCGGTGCCCACGGACGCGGCAACGCCGCATTCGCCACATCGAGAAACCGCACACCGAGGCAGTTCACGACAGGAAGCCCCGGGCGCGAACTGCAGATCAGGCTTGAACTCAAGCTTATGGCGGATGCCGGGCTTGTCGGTTTTCCGAATGCCGGGAAATCAACACTTGTCAGGGCGGTGAGCGCCGCCAGGCCGAAGGTGGGGGATTATCCCTTCACCACGCTTCATCCCGCACTCGGCGTGGTGAAGACCGGAACAGGTGAAAGCTTCGTCATCGCTGATCTTCCCGGACTCATCACCGGAGCCGCGAAGGGGATTGGGCTCGGTTTCCGCTTCCTTCGCCACGCCGAGCGCAACCGGCTTCTCGTCTTCGTGCTGTCGCCCGATCTCGTGCTTTCCCCCGCCGAACAGCTCGAGGCACTCGGAAACGAGCTTCGGGAGTACGGCGGTTTCGAGAACACACAGGGGCTTGTCGTGCTGTCAAAATCCGACCTTCTCGAGGCGGGTGAGCTTGAAAAGACATTGAAGACGCTTCCAGAGGGGGCGATGGCCCTCAGCGCCGCGACCGGGGCGGGGGTGAAGGCATTTCTGGCATCGGTTGCCGCAAGGGTGCGGGCACTGAGGAACTGAGGGCCCTGCTCTCAATCTCCCTTGGAAGCCCGGTGAACCGTCGTGAACTGAGAAGGCTGCTTGCCGGCTGCGGCCCCGCAGAGACCGCCGCCCTGTCAGCCGGGCCGCACCCATCCATACTTGATAAAGCCGTTGAGACGTGCTCGAAGCTTGAGATCTCGGCTGTCTGGTTCGGAGGGGATGGTTACCCCGACACCCTTTCCCAGATCCCCGATCCACCCGCTGTCCTTTATCAGAGGGGGAGGGTCTGCCTCGCTGAGCTTCCGCCAGTCGCCGCCGTGATCGGTTCAAGAAGGTGTTCGATGTACGGCAGACGGACCGCCCGCCTTCTTGCGCGTGAACTTGCCGAGTCGGGGGTTGCCGTTGTAAGCGGCCTGGCCAGGGGCATCGATGCCGAAGCCCACCAGGGCGCGATGGACGGGGGAGGGGTGACGGTCGCCGTTCTGGGGAACGGGCTGGACATCGTCTACCCCCCCGAGCATGCAAGGCTTTCCGGCGTCATCGCCGAGAGGGGTTGTCTGACAAGCGAGTACCCGCCGGGCGCGGAGCCTGCCAGACACACGTTTCCCGAAAGGAACAGGCTGATAAGCGGGCTTGCGAAGGCGGTCGTGGTCGTCGAGGCCGGTGAGAAGAGCGGAACGATGATCACGGTCGGAACGGCTCTTGACCAGGGGCGCGAGGTGCTTGCCGTTCCCGGAGAGATCACGAAGTCGTCGGCGATCGGGAGCAACAGGCTGATCCGCGACGGAGCAGGGATTGTTCTGGAGACCGCGGACATACTCAGGGCCATGGGCATCGAGGTCTCCACGAGCTGCGAAGCCCCGTGCGACGATCCTCTCCTTGCCCTCCTGAGGGTGCGGGAAGCAACGCCCGAGGAGACTTGCCGGGGTTCTCGGGTGCACCGTGCCCGAGGCTGCGGCGCGCCTTCTTGAACTCGAGTTGCGGGGACTGGCCGTGCGCCGTCCCGGAGGCCTTTACTCCGGAACGTGAAACACGTTTCACATTGTGATGACGGCTTTCATAGTCGGGCAAGGCATTTGTCAATATCTATTCATTGTATCTGTAATAAATAGCTATTGCTGTCTGGCATCCTTTTTGCTTCATAATGGGCGTGGCCTGCGGAAAGGATGTGCCGATGACCCGTTTTTCACGTGCCCGGGGTGCTGCGATACTGATCGCCCTTGCGGCAGCCCTTATCGTGATGCTCGCTGTGGGAATCCTGTTCACCCTGATGGACAGCATGATATCCGCCCAGCTCCGGAGAGAGCGCGCAATACAGGTCGACCTCTCCGAAGCCAGCGCCCTCGAACGGCTGGTTGAAGCCGTATCCGAAAGCGGTCCACTTGAAACGGGCAGCACGCACAGTTATGAACTTGCCGGTGTGACCACGGTTTTCACCGTGACCGGAATGGAACCCATAGGGCCGAGGCGTTCGGCCTTTCAACTCGGCGGAAGCTCGGTTCCCGCTGTCGTGCCATCCGGCCACCACATGTTTGCCATTACACCGGAAGACGGATGCACGGTGTCGGTCTTTTTCGGAGCCGGTGAAGAAAAGGTTGGATCCTTCCGTCTCGGGTTGTCCGGGGAACTTGCCGGTGCCTGCCCTGCGAGCTGGGATGGCCGTGATGCCGCATTGCTTCTTTTCAACTCCTCCGATACGCAAAAAGTGGTTGTGGTGACCCGCGAGGGAGTGGTTCACACCATCGACACGGTGATAAACGGGCTGAGCCCATCTTCAGTGCTCACCTTCGGGTTGTCCGGCGATGACCCCATTCTCGCGGTCAGCAACGGCAGCAATCTTGGAACGATCGTCGACATTGCCACAGGCGCGGTTCAAAGCGTGGTTTCGCACGCCGGGACCTGTCCCGTGGTAACCCCTGACGGCGCTGTTTTCGGAAGCCCCGTTGACCCGGACGTATTCACACTCGCACCGGAGATACG
This sequence comes from Candidatus Fermentibacterota bacterium, assembly GCA_963845085.1. GTDB lineage: Bacteria > Fermentibacterota > Fermentibacteria > Fermentibacterales > JCC-6 > UBA6080. The sequence goes on along the minus strand of CAWJQI010000005.1, from coordinate 66,262 downwards.
GGAAGCGTTCTTCGGAGATTTCAACCGCGACGGCCGGGAAGACATAGCCTGGGCCGGCCCGAGAAGCCTTTTCTGCTCGACGGCAACCGGGCTTTATTCAGCTTCGCCCTCACCCGATGCGGCCCTTGCCGCATATGGTTCGGTCGATGGAAGCCTCGGCCTGGGAGCGCGCTGGTCACTTCCGGGAGGCGGGACGGTCTGGACCAGGCTCAACCACGACGGCTTCGGTGTATTCCAGCCGTCGGGAGCTCTCGAAACACCGTGGTCGGGCAGGTTTTACGGCGGGAGGACCGCGGTCGCCGGGATTTCAGGGGACTCCGTAATACTGGCATCGCTCTCGGGAGGTTTTGAAACCGTCCTGCTCGACGACGGGGAGATAACCTGGGGCGATGCGGACGGTTCCGACCCTGACCTCTTTGCATCAAGAGAGGGCGGCAGGATCGAGGCGGTCTACAACCCGCTCGCCGGCGACGGCCTCGCACAGCTCCTTTCGGTTCACAGCTCGCTCGAGGATTTCGGAAAGGCTGGCGGCTACCGCCTGCTTGTCTACAACGCCTCGAACGGCTGGCGCGTGTTTTCCGAACGCGAGAGGCCTGCAGGCCAATGAACAGGCGCGCCTTCACGATCGTTGAAGTGATAGTGGCCACCGCGGTCATCGTTCTTGTGGTCGGTGTGCTCGCGATGGCGCTCAAATACTTCTTCAGGGGGAGCAGCAACCTCGGGCTTCGTCAGGACGCTCTCACGCTGGCGGTGCTGGAGATGGGTGCCATCGAAGACACCTACCCCCTCCCCGAACCTTTTTCTTCCGAAAGGGTCGATTCAATGATGGGTCGGCAATTCACCGTAGAAACCGACCTGGCCTGGTCCGGCGATGACACACGCCTGCTGACGGTCAGGGTTACAAGAGGGGATTCGATTTCAGTGGAGCTTGTAAGACAGTTCAGCACAAACATTCAGGAGGCAGACAGATGAGAATGATCCGCGGAAGCGGGGGCTTTACCCTTGTTGAGGTCATCATCGCATCCATCCTGCTCGCCATCATAACAGCGGGCATTGCGGTTTTCTTCATGCACATGGTGCAGGGGGCGCAGGAGATGGACCAGCTCACCAAGGGCCTTCAGTTCAGCAGGGAGAAGCTGGAGGAAATGCGCACGATCGATGTGACTGTGCTCCCTGACGGCCCCGGAGACGTCGAGACCCTTCCGGGAGGCTTCCAGAGACAGATTTTCGTATCGACTCCGTACTCGGAGTATCCCTCAGCGAAGCTGGTCAGGTGCGAAGTGACCTGGGACGGCCCGGACGGGCCGGAATCCACCAGCCTCAGCATCATCTTTTAGGGGGTGAAGACATGATACTTGGCAACATCGGAACGAACCGGCGCAGGGGCATGTCCCTGATCGAACTGACGATAGTGATAGGAGTGCTGGGCGTCATCTTCGCCGCGGTGTTCCTGTTCTTCACCAAGGGCATGGAGCAGTTCCACTTCAGCAGAAGGCAGAACGAGATGGCCACCGCGGGCCGCCTCGCGCTTGAGCAGATTTCCGACGAGGTGATCTGGGCGGGCTACCTGGTTTCCTCCGACATCCCGGCCGACGAATGGCACCCCATCCAGACCACCGAGCCTTCAAGCTTCACATTCTACGCCGACTTCGACCGCAGCAGGCAGCTCGAAATGTCCGACTTCCGCAACATTTTCCTCGGTGTGGACAACAGCGTCCGCATTACCGACAACGAATCGATGTCGCGCAGGGTCGGCTACAACATCTCAAGCATCCAGTTCGAGTACCTGAACTCGACCGGAGCCCAGTTCAGCCAGCCGCTGACCCTCGAAGACATGGAAGCGGTAAGGCACATCAGGGTTACCCTGGTCCTCCAGGACAGCTATATGGGCAACGTCTACACCACTTCGATGCGCACCACGATCAGTCCCAGGAACCTCGGGCTGAACCGCAACATCGATCCCTCATTCCTTCCACCGCCGGCTCTCTCCGGGATCGTCGTTCTCAACGTCGACGGAACAGCAGGTGAGTACGATCCCACCCCCGACCAGTACAACATGCTGCAGACCCTCACGTATCTCGGGCTCACAGTGGTGACCCTCGCCGACGATGAACTTGCGGCCTACGATTACGTGGAGAACAACATAGACCTTGTCATCCTGAGGGACATCACCTCGGGCGACGGCTGGCACAGCGGAATCGCCGAACCACTTCGGGACATCCCCTGCCCGGTCATCTGCCTCGATGCCGAGGATGCCATGACGGTCTACGAGATGGGGCTGGGTGCCTCCACAACGGCAGGCTACACCCGGGCACTGAAGATCAACCAGTATCACGACATTCATCTGGATGTACCCCAGGGGGGTATGAACCCGGCAGACAGCATTTCATTCCAGGTCTACGTTTCGCCCCACAGCATGAACTTCCTCACCGACATCGCCGTTGACGCCGAGATCATTACCTCGATCGAAGGGTACGGCTCGACTCCGGGAGTGGTCTGCGTGAAGAACGAAGACCTTCCCACGAGAAGGGTTCTCTACGGTCTTCCCATAATCGAGGACTACACCGAAGACGGGCACCTGTTCTTCAGGAACGTCATCAACTGGTCGATGGGCGGCAACGCAGATGAAGAGCCGGGCGAACCCATCACGATGGCCGAGGATTTCGAGGGCGAGGCCGGGCAGGAAAGGCACATGATCCTCTGGGAGGACAACATCAACTCCCCCGAAGAGGGCCTCGACTCCATCGCGATCCTGAACGACGATTTCTCGGGCCTCGACGCGCTGAGCTGGACACTCGCACCCCTTGGTGACGGTGAGGTTGTCATCGTCGACGAGATGCTCAGGATGCACAAGCCGCTCTTCGGCGCCGAGACAAGGAACGTTGCAGCGGTCACGCTCCCGCTCGCAGCCTACGACATTTACACCGACGACCTCTATCTGAGGGTGATGACGCTCAAGGGGCAGGGCGAGTCGATCGGAATGAACGACGGCGTTTTTCTGGTTGACCTTGCCGAAGACCCGCAGACACTCTACACCCAGAACTTCAACACATCACCGTACACCGGCGCCACCTTCTGGAACGACGGAACATACGGAAGAACCAGGATCCACAACCCTGCTGGATGGAGCGGCGACGGCAACTTCCTCACAATGGACAGTCGCACAAGCAACAGGACCGGCCGGGTCAGGGCCATGTTCCAGGTGCCCGCCGCGGGTCTGTCCGACAACACCCAGTTTACAGTTGATTATCGCTTCCATGATCATAACGACGCCAACAACGCCTACGACGCCGGCACCGGAAACGGCGACTACATCGGCTGGAACAGCCATGGCAACATAAGCGGCACGGTGAACCACATCGTCAATCTCACCCCCGGCAGCTACAGCAACTCGAACTGGCACAACCGCAGCCAGACCTTCACCGTCGCGGGAGCCGCACCCAACCCCCTCTACCTTCTCTTCTCCCAGTACGACAACAACATCGCGGGATCATTCACCGCAACGAGGGGCATCAGCCTCGACAACATTGTGGTGACAGCCATGACGTACGACTCAACCTATCACGGGGTAGCGTCTCCTGCTTCCATGCCCGCCTGGAACCCCCTGGTGATCGACCTGAACCAGGCGGCACTGAGCAGTGGAATTACTGCCTTCACCGACGCTTTCACGGTGTATCTCAGCCAGTCCGGCATGGGTGCATGGGAGCAGTACGGCATCAGCTGGGATGACTTCGAGGTGGGCAGGATCGACACCACGCTCTCCATCCCCGGCTGGACCCACAAACCCTTCGGCGGGATCGATGACTGGAGCGTGCGGCAGAACCCGGTGAACCCCAACGACTACATGTGGTCGCTCCACGCCAACCCCCCCGTCAACGTCTACAGCAACTTCTCCCGCTGCCGCCTCCAGACCCCATCCTTCCTTGTGCCCGAACAGGCCACGAACCCGACCCTATCCTTCAGGCACTACTTCGACATGGAGGCTGTGTCCCCCAACGACTACGGGTACCTGCAGGTCTCGGTGTCGGGCGGCCCCTGGACACATGTAGCTTCCGACCGCTGGCTCACCAGCGGGTACACGCACACCGCGGGCGGCATCGGGGTGTTCTCCGGAACCTCCGGCGGCTGGAGGACCGAGAGCATCGACCTCTCCCCCTGGATCGGCGAAAGCGTCACCTTCAGGTTCGTGTTCATCTCGAACGGGACGGTTGTCCGTGAAGGCTGGTACCTCGACGATTTCGTGGCGGAGTGCATGCTCGTCGGTCACGAGCTGACCTCCGTTGCCTTCCGCACACCCTCCTCGCCCGACTACACGTTCCAGAACGCCGAGGTCTACATCGGCTCCACAGACCTTTCCTCCTTCCCGGGGGGAGGGATGTGGGATCCCTCCGAGCTCTTCCTGGCCTACAGCGGGCCGGTCACGTTCTCGAGCACGCAGGAGTGGCAGACGATCGGCCTCCCCAACAGCTACTTCATCCCCGACGGCGAAAACCTCATCGTGAGGATCGAGACCGAGAACGTTCCAATGGGCCCTAGCGGAAGCTTCACCCTGGCCGACAGGGCGAATGTCTGCAGGGCGGCATGGGGCTTGACTCCCCCGACCTTCCTGCCGATGCAGAGCGTGAGGCCGACCGCGAGGTTCGTGATCGAGGGCGAACCGGTCACGGTTGACGAGGCCGCGACGCAGTCAAGTTCGGACATTCCCATGAGCTTCCTGTCCGAGTTCAGCACTTTCGAGGCCATCTACACGGCCGAGGAGCTCGGGCTGGGCAGCGGCATAACCTGGACCAGCGGGGGCACGAACAACGACTGGGAGATTGGCGCACCGCTGTTCTTCCCCGACGTCGACCCCACACTGCTCGCCGAGAACGGAGAGAAGGTTGCGGGCAACGCCCTCACGACGAATATGGGCTACCACAGTCCCAGTGCATGGGCGTGGCTCGTTTCGAGCGGATTCCCGATGGACGAAGCCTCTGCCTACGACACGGTCACCGTCCGCTACATGCGCTGCCTGCGGCTGCCCATGAGCAGCAACGGGCTCGTTCAGATAGCGTTCGGCAGCGATCCCGAAACCACTCCCAGCGAGGGCAGCTGGATCACGGTCAGGGAGTACAACGGTGTCTTCCACCAGTACTGGCAGTACGAAACGGTCAATCTCACCACGGAGTTCAACAACCATTCATCCTACCAGTATTACTTCCTGCGATTCCTTCTCGACTCAGGCCCGTACGGTCAGGCGGGGGGCTGGAACCTTGACAACATCCAGTTCTTCGGCCGCACCGTTGGAAAGTAGGTAGCCAAATGCGCAGAGCATATGAAAGAAGAGGCTCCGCCCTCATGCTGGTGGTCATCGCCTCACTGCTGCTGATCGCCCTGACCGGCGCCGCCTACACCTACATGAGGTCCAGCGGTTCCACCTACCAGTGGACGAAGGAGCAGATACAGGCAAAACTCACCGCCGAGTCGGGAGCGCACCTCGCCATTCACATGATCCTCGGAGGGGCGGACATACCCCAGGGGACATCTCCGGAGTGGTTCCTCGGCGACAAGGACTCGTGGTACCAGCTGCCCGACCCGCTTGGTGAAGTGGTGGTGTCGGTCGATCCCAACGATGCGAACGACGAGGTCCTTTCGGCCAACGCTTACGAGATCAGGAGCATGGGTCGCATTACCGCCCTCGGCGGCGTCAGGACATTCGGCTTCGTGACCGGCATGATGCCCGAGAACATGTCGCGCTTCAGCGTGTTCCAGCACAATCCCGGCGACAACGTGTACATCGGCGACGGCTTCGTGTTCGACGGTCCGTACTACGCGAACGGCTCGGTCAGGATCTGGAGCGAGAGCGCCACTCACACCAACGACCCGTACTTCTACAGCTTCACCACAACGGCGCCGTACTTCCTGTACGGCACCAACAGCACCTTGAACCCCCCCCAGGTGTCAACGCCCGAGTACGGCAACCTCCAGATCCAGCCCATAAACAGGCACCTTATGGGCGAACCCTGGTTCACGCTGAATGCCGACCCGATACCTTACGGCAGCGGCGAACTGAACTGGGAGTCAGCGATGAACGCAGCGCTGTCGGGCGGGATCATGCTCGACTACGCCAACAACACCGCCAGGAACGGCATGCGAATGGTTCTCCGTCAGGACACCCTGATGGTTCAGCTGGCTCCGCTCGGTGCCGTGACCAACTACTACCTGGGAGACCTCAGCAAGCCCGTGATCTGGGTGAGGACGCAGTACAACACCGACACCATCTACCTGAAGGGTTACAGCAACCTCAGGAACGACGGCCTCAACATGGCGCTGACCATGGGCACCAACTGCAACTTCGCGCTGGCCGGCAGCATACTCTACGAAGACGGCAACCCCCAGAACCCCGACAACAAGGTCATACTCGGTCTTCTTGCAGTGTACGGGAACATGCTCATCGCCCGTCCGAGCAGCATCAACACGAACTGGGATCCCAGGTTCTACATCTCCACCATTGGCGATATCGAGGTGAATGCAGTGGTGGTCTCGCTCGACGGGATGTTCCAGGCCGAACTGCAGCCGGTTACCGAACCGACTCCCAGAAGGAGCATGTTCCTCCTCGGCGGCTTCATGTACCAGAGGAAGGGGCCTACCGCGCGCAACGACGGGACATGGCACGGCCACGATGTCCAGATCTACTTCGACCCCAGGCTTATGACGATGCACCCGCCCTATTTCCCCAACAACGGCCGGTGGCACAACCTCTACTGGGAGGAGAGACCTTCCATGGACCTTGATTTCATGATGACAAACGCATTATGACCCATGCACGTTCCATGGGGGCACCGCGCGCCGGGAGGGGCGCGGTGCTCGCCATGGTTGTCGGTGTGGGGGCCGTGATGATGCTGCTCGTCCTCGCCGCGTACATGTACTTCCGTTCGAACGCGAACACCGCGGTTTACCAGAGGGACAGGCTGTACGCGGAGTACGCGGCCGAGACCGGAGCAAACCTCGCCCTGCACTACCTGAAGACCGTTGAAGAGCTGCCGCGGCAGGTTTTCGAGCCTTTTCCCGAGGGCATCAGCATGCCCGAGGGATCAACGGTCCTGGTCAGGATCGTTCCCTTTTTCGCGAGCGAACCGCTGACGGACAACGGCGCCGCCGAGATCCGAAGCCTGGGAACCCACCGTTCACAGGTTTACAGGGTAGCCGTGAGGGCGGTTCCAAGGTACCTTTCCGGTTTCGCGCTGGCGGTCGACACGGATATCCCGAACGGTTTCTTCATGCAGGGAACCGTGGTGGACGGACCCGTGCATGCGAACGGCATGATTTTCTTTGACAGTTCGACCCCCGATTCCACGGGCGATCCGTGGGTTGCATCGGTTACGACCACCGGGAACGGCGGATTTGTTTTCGCCGACGCCGGTTTTTCCACAATTCCCCATCCCCAGGGAAGCCGCACCTGGGTTCGCCCGTGGCCAAGGCACAACCAGGGCAGACCCTTCTGGTACGGCGACCAGGAACCCGTCGATATGACGGCGGCCGCCTCTGAACTGGCGGGGATGGCACAGGCTGCCGTTTCGATCCGTGCATCACGCATTCTCCTCGACGGTGACAGGATCATCTACCGTTCCGAAATCGGTACAGCGCCGGAAACGCTTTCCCTGAGGGGCACAAACGTTCTTGCCGTAACCGGGTCATACAACGGTGTGATGGTCAAATCCCTCAGCCCTCTGACGGTCCCCGTCACGATCCTGTCATGGGGCGACCTGGTGATCGGGGGAACGATCACCGGCGGGGCAGCGGGATTCGAGGGTCCGCTCGGGCTTGTGGCGATGGGTGACATAATCATCGAGAATGATCCCGACTTCACGGGGGGACCCGACTGGGAAAGCCCGTGGGACATCGAGACCTCGTCGCCTTTCGTCGTCCGGGCCTCGCTCGCAGCCCCCCGTGGCAGGCTGAGGCCGAGGAGCACTCAGTTTCCTGCCGAACCGACGCGGGTGACAGTACATGGGGGGCTGGCAGTGAGGTCGTTTTCCTGGTCGCCTTCGGGTTCGGCGGGTTACACTCTGGGGATCGCGATGGATGAGGGTCTTTCCTCTCACCATCCCCCAGGCTTTCCGCAGGTATGGAAATGGGCGCCCACATCATGGAACATGGATGTATCTGAGGACGAGTTCGAAGCCGGCCTCTATCCCTGAGGCCCGGCCGTTTTCATTTTCAACAGCAGGCCTGTGATAGTCGGGTCGAATATCAGCCCGCTGCCCATTCGCATCGCCCGCTGGGCTTCCCTGAGCCCGCCGGCGGCATAAGCCTTCTCCCAGCTGATTCCCACCGCCAGCGCCCTGGCCCCGGCCGGTATCCGCTCACCGTAGAGCCCCATCGGCCCCGAGCCGTCCCAGCATTCAGCGTGATACCGCAGGGCATCGATCGTCACCGGCGGGAGGCTCATCGATCCCATCATCGGCGGTTCCTCGGCATCAAGGCTGCCCATTATGGCGGCCGATCCGGCATGAAGCAGTGACGCCACCCTGAGGGAGTTGACCGACCAGTTGTCGAACCCCATGCCCTCCGCAAGACCGGCGACAGTTTCCGCAACCCTCTTGCTGAAGCCGGCCACCTTCTCGTCGGTTTTCTCCAGGGAAAGCACAAGGGTCTCGATGCTTTCCCATGTTTCCCTGGTGATCGTCTCGGTCACTGTGATCCATTCCAGCATCACGGCCGTCCGTGTGAGGAAGGAATCAACCCGCTCGGGGCTCACCAGGGGCATCACCGGGTATTCGAGAACGGCGGTAAGGCCGGCGAGCCCCCTGCTGACAGCGCATGTTGATTCCGCGGGTTTCACGGGAAGCGACATCGACAGGTTTCCCCGAGTGACGGTCACCCTGGAGGCGCCGCTTCCCCTGAGAAGTTCCTCGAGCATTATCTTGAGGGCGGCGGCTCCTGTGCCCGCCGAAGACAGCTTGCTCGTAAGATCGGCAAGCGCCCTCTCCATCTCCATGCTTCTCTCGAGAGCACGTCTTCGGGTTGTCAGCAGGAATACACCGAGCTGCACCACAGCAACCAGGAAAACCGCACCCGCCAGCGGCACGAGAAGGGTTTCCGGGTCATCCCTTACTTCGAGCAGGGGCAGGGCCATGGGCAGGGGGATGAGGTTGAAGAGAACAGGCGACCTCCTTCTTGTTCGCAACTCCTGCGGTACAGGAAGAAAGCCCATTGAAACAGTGGCGAGGGTGGTGAGGATGAGCAGTGAGACGACGTCGAGGGTTAGCGCTGACACGCCCGACAAGCGATGCAGCTGGGACTGGATGAGCGAGAGCACCCTGCAGAGCAGAAAAACCGATGCGAAAAGCTCGAGTGCGCCCTTTCTGCCCTCCATCCTCCTGCGCCCCTGCCTTGATTCGAGGTAGAGGGACCCCACGCCTGATACGAGCGAGAAAACGAACGCTGCTTCCAGGGAACCGAGCAGTGTGACTCCCATTGCAATGGCGAAGGGGAATGCGTTCAGGGGGGCGCCGGATGTCGAGAACCCCGTGAAGACCACCGAGACCAGCATGCCTGAAGCCAGTGCAAGCAGTATTGGAACCTGCATGAGTGACAGCGGTTCTGAAGGCCCTGAGGGCACGGCCAGGGCTGCGGCGATGATGGCGGACGCTATAAGGGGTGACACGGTTCGCCTGTTCGCGGTCACCATGTTCCCCCTTCCACCAGCCTGCTCAGTGCATCGACGACCCTTGCGTCGTACAGCGTGCCCCTGCCGGCCTGAATTTCCCTGAGGGCGTTTTCCGACTGACCTTCGGGATGGTAGGGTCTGTCCGCCGTGATGGCATCGAAGGTATCTGCAACCGCGACGATGCGGCTGTGCAGCGGGATCGCGCTTCCCCTCAGGCCGTTTGGATAGCCGCTTCCATCGAGCCTTTCATGATGGTGAAGAACTGTCTCCGCAGCCTTTCTGAACCGGCTAAGCCCCGAGACCAGTGCCGCCCCCTCGCCCGGATGGCTCTTTATGATGTTTCTTTCCCGGTAGGTCAGTATGCCCTTCTTGCCGAGGATCTCAGAGGGCAGGCTGACTTTGCCTATGTCATGAAGCAGGGCCCCGGTTCTGAGCATGGAAAGCTCGCCCTCGGAAAGACCGATCTCCCGGCCAATGGCGGTTGAGAGCTCGGCCACCCTGAGCGAGTGCATCTTCGTGTACCTGTCCTTCAGGTCGGCTATGCGGGCAAGAAGGAGCGCCACGCTGAACAGGGCCTCCTCCTGGTGGATCCTTGCCGACACCACCTGCCAGTTCCTTGCCAGCTGTTCGTAGAAATCCGCCGCTTCATCAGCATCGAGGGCGGCGGCCGAGCGTGCCGCGTCATCTGTCGCCATGACCACCACGCCCGGAATGCCCGGCGTGCGGTATTCACGGCCGTCGACCGGACATGATGGGATCCCCGCCGTCTTGACGCACCCCGACGAGGTCCACTCGAGCCAGCCGTCTGGCGCCTTTTCGTAGAAGTGCAGCCCCGGCCCGGTCCTTACCTCGATCCCTGCGACGAATTCGGTGAGGGACACCGCCGACAGAAGTGAACGGGATATGGCGTTGTGCTCGGTGAGGTGCACCAGCCGTGCAGTCCGTCTGCCGATCTCGAGCGTTTCCCTGCGTACAAGGAAGAGGTAGAGCACGCACAGCAGACAGAAGAGCACCGTGGCCACCGGGCCGAATGTTTCGGTTACATGCACCGCCAGGAGCACGGCGGGGACGTTGGTGAGGAAGCCGAGAAACGCCAGGCTTCGCCACCTTCCGGCAGGGGGTTCAACGACTGTGATCCGTCTGGCCAGGTAGAGGAGGGGAACAAGCGCCAGGTAGACCGGAGCCGGGTAGGGGAGAGCGCCGCGGGGTGACAAAAGTGCGAATGGGACGATAAGCAGGGCCTGCAGGGCGGTCCCGAGGTGAAAGACACCGATCCTCCCCCCGCTGCCGATGCCGGCAGCCGACCCGGAAGCCAGGATCAGTACGGCAAGGAGGCCCGATACGATGCCGCCGTAGAAAAAGCAAAGGAAGAGAAGCATCGTGTGGAGTGTTTCATACTCCCTCCCCCTGTATGTGATGCGAAGACCGGAACTCACAAAGGCCGTCACGGCGAGCATCAGTGTAATCCTGGGTGACGACGCGTGGAGAACGGCCCCCGCTATGGCCATAAGCCCGATCGTGACCGATGCCGCTATGATCCATGGAGCGCGTCTCTTCATCTTTCCCCGTCTCCGGAAGCCTCGGAAAGGATGAGAACGAGCAGAGTTCCATCCTGCCCCGACACCGTTCCAAACCCCATGAAACCATACCTTTCGTCAACGATGGAGGCCAGGTGGAAGGGGCTGACGAGGATCATCTGCACCGCCTCGGACACATCCGATCCGCTGGCGATGTTCTCCGCCCAGCCTCCGTACGCCGGGGGCATCATTTCGCTGGTGCCCGCACTGCCGGGAAAGCTGTGCAGCACGCCGCCCCAGCTTCTCGCCTGGCGCGCCCGGATGTAAGCAAGGGCGTTCAGGAACGGGCTTTCCGCAAGGGGTTCTGCTCCGAGCTTTCTCCTCAGGCCGTTGATTCCCCGCAGGATCCCATCCCGGTTCCATCCGTTTCCAGGCCACGCCCCGGACGATCCAACATCGACCGGTGACAGCATCAGTACAGTGGGGCCGAACTCGGAGTCGGTCATGAGTTCTATCCACCATGTCCCCTCCTCGTCGAGCACGATGGTGCCGTCTGTCACCGGTAGGACGGAAAGTGAGGGTGAAAGGGCTGCCCCCCTCAGGGGCGGGGGGTTGCCGACGGGGCTGATGCACAGGATGTCACCGGGATGCGCCGCGACCGGCAGGGGAGGGTTAAGGGTGAATGCCGGCGGCGGGGCCGTTACAACGCATGCGGCGCGGTCTGAAACAGCGATGCCCCATGCGAGTGAATCGGGCGGGGAATCGGGTTGTCCACCGCTTAAAAGCACTTCTCCGAGCGGCCATACCCATTCGTGCCTGGCGGCCAGCCCAAGCAGAGCAGCACCCGTTGGAAGGCTGTCAAGATCAAGGATTGCCGCGGCCAGGCTGTCGAGCGAGGCGTACCTGCCTCCGGACAGGGCGGTTGCAGTAGCCAGCATTGAAAACAGGCCGCTTATCATGCTTTTCATTATAGTTTTTATTCCGGTCCGGTCAAATCCCCCTGGAAGGATGGTTCGATGAAGGTGCTTCTGATCCAGTCTCCCACAGGAAGACGGGAGACTCCAATATATCCGATCGGCCTGGCTTTTCTTTCATCACATCTCCGTGCCTCGGGACACGAGGTTCACGGGGTGGACCTGAGCCGCTCCGAAGACTGCCGGGCTGATCTGCGGGCGGCGCTTTCGGCCTGTCTGCCCGATGTGGCAGCCGTTTCGCTTCGGAACATAGACGACAGCAGCTGGCCGGTCACCTGGTCATATCTTGACGCTTTCAGCGAGGTGATTTCTGAACTGAAGGGCTTCCCTGGCGTTGTGATCGTGGGGGGACCGGGTTTTTCGATCTATGCCGAGCGGATTCTTTCAATGTGGCCGGAGATCGGATACGGGATTTCCGGAGAGGGTGAGGAAGCCCTTCCGGCCCTCCTGAAGGCCATCACCGAGGGACGCGCGCCTTCCGACAGGCTTGTCACGCCGGCCATGCCCGATGTCGAATGCCTTCTGAACCCCGACTACACTCTCTTCCCTGTGGCCGATTACCCGGACAGGGGGGCGATAGGTGTCCAGAGCAGACGGGGCTGCCCGTTCGGCTGCCGTTACTGCACCTACGGCCGGATAGGCGGCCGGGTGTTCAGGAACCGCCCGATCCCCGCCGTCGTCGCCGACATCGTTCAACTTGGAAAACTCGGAGCCGGATCATTCATGTTCGTCGACTCGGTGTTCGACCACCCGGCTGAATACGCCTGGAACCTTGTGAAGGCCGTTGGTGCATCCGGTGCCCGGCTTTCCTGGGGTGCATGGCTCTCCGAGGGGGTTTCCCCCGCCTTTCTTGAACTGCTTTACGAGAACGGCTGCCGCTGGGTGGACTTCTCGCCCGACGCCATAACGCGCAGGGGGCTGCGCCTTCTCGGAAAGCCCCACTCTGAGGGCAGCCTGTATTCGGTTGTGAGGAGCGCAAGAAAAAAGGGTCTCGCCGTCGGTGTCAACTTCTTCAACGGAAACCCGGGAGAGGGATTCCCCGCTCTGGTTCTCAAAATGCTTTTCATGTTCAGGGCGAGGCTTTTCCTGGGATTTCGGAGCACCTTTGTGAACATCGGAACGATAAGGGTTTACCCGGGGAGTCCGATGGCTGAGGAGCTTCCCCCGGGTACAGACCTTCTGCCCCCCGTCTTCAATGCCCCGAAAGGCCTTTCGGCGTTCGTATTCAGGGTTTTCGCGGGTGTGCGAAGGAGAAGGCACAGGTGAACCTCGGCCTTGTCGGCTTTCCAGTGGGTCATTCCCTCTCTCCGGCCATCCATGGTGTCTTTCTCAAGGAGTCCGGCATTGAGGGCACGTTCGTTCTCATCCCCACACCGCCCGAAAGCCTCGGCAATGTGCTCGGACGTCTTCGGTGCGGGGAATTACAGGGGCTGAACGTGACCATGCCTTACAAGAGACGGGTTTTCGGGCTTTGCGATACGGTGTCTCACGGAGCTTCGCAGACCGGGGCGGTGAACACCCTGGCCGTGCGGAACGGTATGCTGTCGGGATGCAATACCGACATTGAAGCCTTTCTCACAGAGGCATGTGGGCTGTGCGAGCCTTTTCTCGTCGTGGGCAGCGGTGGCGCTTCAAGGGCTGTTTCTGCCGCACTCGAGGGGAGAAGGCACCTCGTCTTCTCGCGGAACCCCTCGGAACCCGGGCATCTGCCGCTTTCCGACGCCGTCAGGCACCTCGGGGAGGGGAGGGGCACCGTGGTGAACTGCACACCCCTCGGCTGGTGCGAGGACGACCCTTTCCCGGTCACCCCGCCCGCCGGATGGACCTTCATGGACCTCAACTACAACCCCGGCTGGAGGTTCAGAAACGTTCTGGGCGGTCACGGGGTCGGCGTTGTGACGGGCGAAGGCATGCTCGTGAGGCAGGCGGCCCTGTCGTTCAGGTTCTGGACGGGTGTTGAAATTGGGAGCGATGTCTTCGGAAAGGCTCTGGTGCATGTCAGGAGGTTGATGGGTGGACGCCGGCTGGATTGACGAGAGACTTGAGAAGGGGTTTTCTCCCGGTGATCTGAGGGCCCTTCTGGAGTCCGACGAAAAGGACTTCGAGTTGATCTGCAGGAAGGCGGTTCAGGTCAGGGAGCGGCACTTCGGCAACAAGGCGTACATCAGGGCTGTGATTGAGTTCGCCAACAGGTGCAGGTGCAGCTGCCTGTATTGCGGCATGCGGCTGGGCAACCAGGGAGCCGCGGGATACGGGCTTGAAGCGGGAGAGATCGTCGAAACCGCTCGGACGGCCCTGCAGAACGGCATCAGGACATTCTTTCTTCAGGCCGCGGAGAGCGAGGTCTACGAATCGGGATGGCTTACCGATGTGATCCGTCAGATCGCCGCAATGGGAATGGAGGTCCTGCTCTGCGTGGGCTTTCATGACGTTCGTGACCTCGATGCATGGCGTGCCGCGGGCGCGGGCAAGTTCATTCTGAAACACGAAACATCCGATCCCGAGCTGTTCTCACGGATGAAGCCCGGCTTCACTTTGAGCGACAGGATCGCGATGCTAAAAACACTGCACGATCACGGCTACAGCGTGGGGTCCGGAACGCTGCTGGGCCTGCCCGGCCAGTCCGTCGACAGCCTGGTTGGCGATCTTTTGCTTTTGAAGGAACTCGATGTGGACATGTCGAGTGTTTCGGTGTTCATGCCCGCGGCTTCCACGCCCCTTGCCGACCATCCCCACGGAGACCCGGAACTGGGGCTGAGACTTATTGCCGCAATGCGGCTGTACCTCGGGCGCACGCTGATCCCTGCAACCAGCACGTTTCAGAAGCTTCTGCCCGACGGGCAGTACCGATGCTTCATGGCGGGGGCTAACGTGATCACTGTCAACATGACCCCTCCAAGGCTCAGGGATGATTACACGCTGTACACGAACAGGTTTTTCGTGGGGCTCGCCCACGCGAGGGAAACGATCAGGCGGGCGGGGCTTGTTGAAGCCTCGGAAGGGATGCGATCTGCTCCGCGATGAGCCCGGCGACCTGCCCGGGGGTTTTGCCCCGGGTGTCTATCCTTCCCGGCAGGCTGTCGTAGTGCTCAGCCCTTTCCCTGAGAAGCCGTTCAAGACCCTCCCGGTCACGCGCGAGAGGGCGGCCCTGTGAGAATCTTCCCGCAAGCACCGCAGGTTCGGCTGACAGGGTGAACAGGGCGCCCCGCGCCCGCACCACGGCAAGGTTTTCAGGGATCAGCAGTGTTCCGCCGCCCAGGGCCACGACCATGTGCTCGTGCGTCCCTGTGGCAAGCTCAGCGAGCGAGGCTGATTCCAGCAGTCTGAACCCCTTCTCGCCGATGCTATTGAAAATATCCGCAATGCTCATGCCGGCGCGCTCTTCAATGAAGCGGTCGAGGTCGGTGAACGGGCATGCCATAATGCCGGCAAGAAGCCGTCCCACGGTTGTTTTTCCCGAAAAGGGCGGCCCTGCGATGAAGAAGAGCATTGGTCAAACCTTTCAGTTCACTGAGCCATCGGTTCCCAGCTGTCCCGCGAAGAATTAGTATATTCAAACCGTCATGCCATGAGAAGATAACAATCCGTACCGGGGGGGCGCCATGACACGCGAGGAGCTTGCCAGGGAGGCTGCGAGGAGAACCGGGCTTACGGTCCGGGAGGTGCAGTCCCTGACCGTGGTCCTGCTCTCGATAATCACCGAAAGGCTGAGCGCCGGGGAGAGCGTGTTTCTGAGGGGTTTCGGCTGCTTCTTCACCAAAAAAGGCAAGATGCGAAGGGCCAGGAATCCCGGTCGGGGAGGCGTCATGGAGATACCGCCGAGAGTCAAACCCGTGTTCCGCCCCTACGATGACCTGAAGGACGCAATCCATCTCGGGTTGTCGGAGCGAACCCGGGTCGAGTTCCTCTGCCTCGGCTGTTCCGACGCCCGTGAGGTTTCGGTTGTGGGGGACTGGAACGGGTGGGACGCCTCGGCCAGTCCGATGCAGAAGCTTCCAGACGGAAGCTGGGTCGCCGAGATATCGCTTCATTCCGGGCAGTCCATCAGGTACTGCTTCAGTGTCGACGGCGTTCTGAAACCCGACTCCCGCAACCCCGCCGGCGCGGACGGCAGGTCGGAGCGCAGGATATGACGGGCAGGCCGGTGAAAAGGAACGCCCCGAGACAAACTCATCCGGTCCGCGTGATTGTCTTTTTCCTTTCGGTCTTCGCCTCTCTGGCAGTGCTGGTTGCGATCTCATTCCCGCCCGAAAGGGCCGGCCTTCTCGTGACCGTGGGTGAGGCCGTCCGGCATCGGGTGGGGCTTCTCGCATTTTTCGCGCCCGTGGTCCTGTTCCTTCTCGGTTCGCTCGCCATGCGTTTCCGCTTCGTTCCGGGATGGCTGCGCACAACGTTCGGAGTGTTTCTCACCGCCTTCTTCCTCGCGTCCTCGGTCACCTGCATACTGGCGAGGTTCTCACCCTCGGGTGCGCTTTTCCCCGGCGGAACCCTTGTCTTCAGGCTCGTAGTGATCCTGGAGGGACTGATCGGCGGTGTGCTCTCCTGGCTCGCTCTTTTCATGCTTTTCACGGCTTCGATTGCCATTCTCGCACGCTGGGAGATAGGGTCGGACATCGAAGCCCTGTTTCGCAGGCTCAAGCCCGCGGAGAAGCCCCCGAGGGCGGTTGCCGTAAGAACCGCCGAACCGCTGCCGGAAACAGGCGGCAGCCCCTGGATCCGCCAGGAAACCCCTCCCGTTGTCATATCCCCCGAGGTGAAGGTGCTTTACCACGATACGCCTGCCCCCGTCGAGACCGTCGTTGAACATGCGGAACCGGTTCCTGCAAGGCGTGTCCCGCCGGGCCGGGCAGCCGCCCCGACGGATGCTTCGGAGAAGGATGAGGCGGTCTACACCCTTCCCGACATCGAGTGCCTGAAGATGCCGGCTCCGGGAGAGCGTGTGAGGCAGTCCAGCCGCGAGATTCAGGAGAGGGGCAACATCCTCGTTGAGAAACTCGGTGATTTCGGAATAGAATGCCGCCTTGAGAATACGGTCTGCGCAGGCCCCGTGCTGACAAGGTACGAACTCTCCCCGGGGCTCGGTGTCAAGGTGAACCGGATCGTGAACATGGCGGATGACCTTGCGCTTGCCCTGGCTGCAAAACGCATCAGGATTCTTGCGCCGATCCCCGGGAAGGGCACTGTGGGCATCGAGGTTCCGAACAAGAACCCGGAGATGGTCTACCTCAGGGAAGTGCTCGTGTCGGTCGAGAACGAGAGGATCCCCGTGGCCCTTGGCAAGAATGCCGAGGGAAAGCCGCTGGTCGTCGACATCGCCAACATGCCGCACCTTCTCATCGCCGGCGCCACTGGAAGCGGAAAGAGCATCTGCATCCACTCCATCCTCACGTCGGTTCTGATGACGAGAACACCAAGCCAGGTCAGGCTGGTGCTGGTCGACCCGAAAATGCTTGAGTTGTCCATCTACGAGGGCGTTCCGCATCTCTGGGCGCCCGTGGTGCTGAATCCGCAGCGGGCCAAGGCTTTGCTTGACAGGCTCGTCAGGGAGATGGAGGACAGGTACGCGCTCCTCACAAGGCAGGGAGTGAGATCCATCGACGAATACAACGGCAACATCCGAAGTGCAGCGCTTGCCGACCGGATCGGAAAACCCGGGGAGGAATCGCCGGAAACGCCCGACACCATGCCATCGATCGTGGCGGTCATCGATGAGCTTGCCGACCTCCGCATGGTTCTTGGCAACGACATTGAGCAACCCATTGCAAGGCTCGCCCAGAAGGCGAGAGCGGTGGGCATCCACCTCGTCGTGGCCACACAGCGTCCCTCCGTTGACGTGATCACCGGGATGATCAAGGCGAACTTCCCTTCCAGAATCGCCTTCAACGTGAAATCAAAGACGGATTCGAGAACCATTCTCGACATGAACGGGGCGGAAAAACTCCTTGGCCAGGGAGACATGCTGTTCATGCCTGCCGGCGCTCCCGATCCCGTCCGGGTCCACGGCTCCTTCGTCTCATCACGTGAGATCAAGGAACTCGTGGCCTTCTGGAAGGCCCAGCCCCACATGCCGTACGATTACGAGCCGAGTGACGACGAGCAGGATGGCGGCGACGTTACGGGGGATCTTACCCTCGACGACCCGCTGCTCGAAGAAGCCCGGAAAGTCGTTGTCATTTATCAGAGGGGTTCCGCATCGCTCCTGCAGCGAAGGCTGAAGGTCGGCTACACGAGGGCTGCAAGGCTTCTGGAGATGCTTGAACAGATCGGTGTCGTTGGTCCGTACTGCGGAAGCAAGGCAAGGGAGGTTCTGCAAAAGGCCGATTCGGCATTGAGCCTTCCCGATGGTGAAATGGAGATTCCATGAGATGTGTTTTGCTCGGCCTTCTTCTGGCCGTGCTTTCATGCGGCGGTGGAAATGAAGGCCTCGACGAGAACGGTCTGGCGTTTGGAGACAACGCTGCGGGCCAGTTCACCAGAGCCGGCCAGCTCTACTTCCGCGGCAGCCTTTCCGCCTCACGCGAGGAGTTCAACGGCGTGGTCTACAGGTTCCCCTCCTCACCGCTTGCCGATGACGCAAGGCTTGCCGTCAGGCGCATCGACGTCGAGCTGGGCAACGGCGCGACAGCGCCCGACGGCGCCCGAGTCCCGAGTGCGCTCGACGGGATGGCCGTCACCGTTGTTGGACAGACCGCGGGCGAAGCTGTCATGGAATGGGTTTCCGACCGACTCGAATCAAGCGGTTGCACGGTGAACACGATATACGATCCCCAGGCTCCGGAGGTCACCGTGGTCCTTCACCGGCAGGGATTTGAAGATGCTGCCTCCGTACTCGCCGATTCCGTCGGCACCTGGCTTGAGCGCCCGACCGTCGTGGAACATCAGGGAGGCGGCGGTCTTATAGATGCAGTTGCTCCGGAAGGCGGCGGCGTGATGCTGGTCATAGGCACCGACGCTGTTCTTGAACAGTGATTCCCATTGCGGAGAGGTTGATGCATGTTCTGGCTTGCACTTGTTTCAAGTCTTCTTGACCCCCTCACACTGAAGCTCTCGGAAACGGGTTTTCTCTCTGGAACCTTCGTTCAGACCGACACCTGGGCCCTGACCAGGGAGACCGAGGTCTCGCGCGGTGTCATGGGTATCGCCCATCCCAATCTGTTCAGGCTTGACTACTCCACCCCGCCCGGGCGGGTCACAGGCTGCGACGGAGGCTCGGTCTACACTATCGACCCCCTTTACAGCGAGGTCGTCGTCTACGGAGATTCCGGCGCCGAGGGTTTCCTCCACCTTCTTGAGCGTGCGGACGATGAGGGGATGGTCACGGAAGAGCACACAAACGGCGACGAGGTCGCCGTGACGGTAACAGGGGATCTCGGCGGCGGGATTTCATCGATGGAGGTCAGGTACAACCGCTCTGATTCACTTCCTTTTTATTTTTCAACATCCGATGTCAATGGGAATCTCACGGTCTGGAGCCTGAGCGACCTTGAAACTGCCGGTGAACCCCCGTCCGGATATTTCCGCATGACGGTGCCGGCCGGGTACACAACCGTCTCCGGGGATCGTTGATTGAAGAGCTTCCACGTCATCACTCTGGGCTGTCCGAAGAACCAGGTCGATTCCGAGGTTCTTGCCGGCGTCTGTCTCGACGCCGGGCTGCGGTGCGTGAAGAATCCCGGGAGGGCTGATCTATTGATCCTGAACACCTGTGCATTCATTTCGCCCGCCGTGGACGAAAGCCTTGAGAAGCTCAACGAGCTGCTCGACTGGAAGGCCGCCGGGGAAAACAGGAAGGTTGTGCTCGCAGGCTGCCTGCCTGCACGCTACCCCGACGACGGCAGCGGCGGGCTCGAGGAAATCGATCTGGTGCTGAAGCCGGGTGAGCAGACGAGGTTTTCGGAGTGGCTGGGGGCGGCTTCCGCAACTCACCGGCAGGCGGGCGGAGGAGTGTGCAGGTTCGTCAAGATCGCCGAGGGGTGCGGAAACAACTGCAGTTATTGCACAATCCCGATGATCCGGGGGCCGTTCCGTCCCTACGAGGCAAAGGCCGTGCTTGATTCGATCGACGACGTAGCTCGCCAGGGCGCAAGGGAGATCGGGATCGTTGCCCAGGATACCGGCGCACATCCGGGGCTTGCGGAACTGCTGGAAAAGGCCACCCGCAGCCACCCCGACATCTGGTTCAGGCTCTATTACATTCACCCCGCGCATTTTCCCCGCGACCTTCCCGGGCTTTTCGAATCACGGATGAACCTGGCGCCCTACCTCGACCTGCCGATACAGCATTCATCCCCTTCCGTGCTTCGCAGGATGGGGCGCGGGTACGGCCCGGAGACGCTCAGCCGCATCATGGACACCATCGAGGGTCTCTCAAGGCCTGTGGCCGTGAGGTTCACCGTCATCACCGGTTACCCCGGGGAGACGGATGAGGATTTTTCCCGTCTCGAGGATTTTCTGGGCAGATGGCCATCTCTGAGGCATATAGCGGCCTTTTCCTGGTGGCCCGAAGAGGGGACGGAGGAATACGCAAGAGCCGCACGCGCGGAAGATTCAGTGCCCGAACACATCGCGCGGCAGAGGCTCTTCGCCCTCTCATCGCTGGGGGAGGGGATCTACCATTCATGGATCGACAGGCTTTCCGGTTCGGTCTTTCCGGTCATGGCCGACACCCGGCTGACTGGCCATTCCTGCTACGACGCTCCTGAAGCCGATCTGCAGGCCACCTTCACCAGGCCTTGCGTGCCTGGCTCCATCATGGAGTGCAGACTGGTCGAGGGCTCAAGCTCGGGAATGGTAGTCGAGTCTGCGGAATGAACCTATATTCGCCAAACGGCTCTGGCATTCCACTCTGAAGGAAGGGTATCCTAATGATGTTCTTCGCGCTGGTCCTAGCATCCCTCACAGGGGTTCAGGGAAACCTTGAGATCACCGAGGAGGCTGTTTTCCAGGCTGTTCAGCCCGTGGTCGATTCCATTGCGCTTCGCGGTGTCGAAAGCATTTTCATAACCGTCGACGGCACCCATGAAGGGGGATGGCTTCTCTCGCAGTCCATAACGAATCTTCTCGCAGAGAAGGGCATAGGAGTGGTTTCCGGAAGAACGGAAACCGGTGGCTGCCAGCTCATCGTGCGCCCCATGCAGCTCGGGGTCGTGTACGGAGCCGTCGAGAGGTCATGGTTCCTCGGGGGAAGGCGCATGGGCAGATCCGCGGTCTGCAGCATTTCGTCATCGCTGGTCGATGAGAACGGAGTGGTTGCTGAAACCTGGAGAACCGAGGGGCTGATCCAGGACACGGTATCACCCGGCGATGCCCCCCTTTTCGAGCACCGAACCGAAACCTGGGTCAACGATGTCCTTCCAACCGGGTCGGGCAACAAGGTTCTTGAACCGATAGTCGTGACCGGCGTGGTTGCGGCACTCATTTACCTGTTCTATTCAAGCCGGGCGGATTGATGCGAAACTTTCTTCTGTTTCTGTTGCTGCTTCTTCCTGCGACGGGATGTGACACCGGCGCCTCGAAGGAGAGTGAGAACCTGCTTGAACAGGCCAGAAATCTCATGACTTCCGGTCAGTACGAACAGGCTCTCGTATTCTATGAGGAAGCCGCCGCCCTGCTTCCCGAGTACGATGCAGCACTTCAGCTCGAGATCGTTGAAACAGCGGTTCTCGCCGCCCAGGCCGGCCGTGACAGGGCGGCAAGGCAGAAGGCCCTTGAAACCCTCCAGGTACTCACTGATTCGCCCGGCGAGGTCTCGGGCAGGGAGATCGGTGAACTCTGGCGACGGCTGGGATGGGAGATGGCGAGGGATTCCGATTCCCTCCAGGCTTACTCGGCATTCGGCCAGGCCGTTGCCTGCTGCCCCGAACTCGCCGAGGTTTTCGAGGAGGAATGGCTTCTCAGGGGCGCCTTCGCCTCCTGGCATCTCTCCACGGTGGCGATGGTCCCTGACTCACTTGTCGGAACCCCCACGGAAGACAGCATCCTCGCGTACAGTGCCGAGATCCATCTTGTAGAACTCGACAGGATACCCCTCGTGAGGACGGACCTTCGAACCCCGCGCCTCGAAGCCCGGGCGATGCTGATCCAGCACGTCCCTGAGCGCTGGGAAGATGAATTGGAGGTCCTGACCGAGCTTGACAGGCTGGGCGAGATAGATCCGGGTTGGAGGCACCGAAGGATGGAGCTTCTTCTCCGTTCCGCCAGAAACGACCTTGAGAACGGTCAGATTGCCCTGGCGAGGGAGAGGCTGACCGAGGTCTGGAACTCCAGTTTCACCGGCGTCAGGGTGGATGCAGCTCTGCTGCTGGGCGAGATGGCCCAGGGCGCGGGCGATCCACAGACAGCCCTTTCCTGGTACACCCGTGCGTGCCAGGTATCACCCGGGCTCACCTCCTCGTCCGCCATAACTGCAGCCGCACGCCGGGATTCCCTGAGGTATTTCCTCACCCCATAGGAGTGGAATGAACAGACTTCCTTTGCTTGCCGTCGCCGCAGCGCTGTTGATGAACGCCTGCGGAACATCGCTCTCCACCACGAACCTGTCCCGGGAGGAGATAGTAGAGCTCGCCGACGGCAGGTTCGACGCAGGCTCCTGGTCCGAAGCGTCGCTGATCTACACCGAGCTCCAGTTCCGTTTCCCGGGCGACGAGCTCTACGATTACTTCCTCTACCGCGGCGCCCTCTGCGCAGCCGAGCAGCGGTTGTGGGCCGACGCCGAGTTCAATCTCTACAGGGTGGTGAACGAGTTTCCCAGGAGCGCATGGGCCGATGACGCCCAGCTTTCCCTTGCAGAAACCCTCTGGCGACAGCGCCGTGACCACAGGAGAGACCCCGGCCCGGTGCTGCGTGCCCTTGAAGAGGTCGAGGCCTTCATGAGCCGATACCCCGGCTCGGAACTCATGGGAGAAGCACAGGAGCTTCTGGGGGTCATTGACGAACACCTTGCGCTGCGCGCACTCGATACGGGCCGATTCTACCTTCGACGCGACAGGCCCGACGCGGCCATCCTTTACCTCCGGGAAGCTCTTGACGACTACGCGAGCGCAACCTGCAGGGCGGAAATCCTGATCACGATAGGCGACGCCTATCTTGCGCAGGGAAACGATTACTCGGCAAACAGCTACTACCGCAGGGCGAGGGATGAATGCGAACTCACCCCCGCCCAGCTGGTCAGGGTGGAGGAGCGCCTCTCGGAGGAGCAATGAAAGATGGCTTTCTGGGAGGGACCTTCGATCCGCCCCACTTCGGGCATCTTGTTCTGGCCCAGGAAGCCCTGGAACGTTTCGGACTCGGACACGTTCATTTCATTCCCTCGCGCAACCCCCCGCACAAGGGTGGATCCGCCGTTTCCGACGTCCATCACCGCCTTGAAATGCTGCGTCTCTCGCTGAGCGGGGACCGGCGTTTTTCAATACTTGACGTTGAGCCCGCCGAGGGACCGTCATATACCGTTAACCTCGTGGACAGGCTTTCCGGAATGTTCGGAGGCAAGCCCTGCCTGATCCTCGGGCTCGACAGTCTTCTGGAAATGCCTTTCTGGCGTGAACCCCTGTCCATTCTCGACCGGGCCAGCGTTGTGGTGGGCACGAGACCCGGCTTTTCGACACTGGAAGTCGATCCCGCACTGCTCGCGTCCGTGCACCTGTTCGACTTTCCGGGGGTGTGCCTTTCCTCTTCGGCCATTCGGAGAAAGGTGTCTGAGGGGATGAGCCTGAGGTACCTTGTAAGGGAAGGGGTAAGGTCATATATACGGGAAAAGGGGTTGTATGGTCCGCGAAAAGGCGATTGATCAGATACTTGATGCCCTGGTCGATGATCAGGTAAGCGACATTCATTTCAAGGCCGGTTCGCCGCCAGTGGTGAGAAAATCCGGCCTCATAGTCCATTCCGAGGGCTTTCCGGTCCTGGGCGCCGAGCACGTACAGCGGATAATCGCCGAGATCGCAAGCGAAAAGCAGATCAGTTCGCTCAATGAAGGAAACGAGATCGACCTTGCCTACAGCCTCGGAGGGAAGGCAAGGTTCAGGGTGAACATCTTCCACCAGAGGGGTACGCCGGCCGTGGTCATGCGCAAGATACCCTTCAGCGTCCCCGACATTGCCAACCTCGGCCTTCCCTCGGCTGTGAAGGATATCGCCATGACCCAGAGGGGCCTTGTCCTGGTCACCGGTGCTACAGGAAGCGGGAAGTCGACCACGCTGGCCGCCATGATCAGGCACATCAACGAGAACCGCAAGGCGCACATCGTCACCATCGAAGACCCGATCGAGTTCCTTCATTCCGACAGGAATTCAAGCATCTGTCAGAGGGAGATCGGGATCGACACCGGGGGGTGGGCAAATGCCCTGAAGTCGGTTTTCCGACAGGACCCCGATGTGATACTCATCGGCGAGATGCGCGACGCCGAAACCGCCCTCATTGCCCTTACGGGCGCTGAAACAGGGCATCTCGTGATGAGCACGCTTCACACCACCGACGCCGTGGAAACGATAATCAGGATCATAGACATGTTTCCCTCCCATCAGCAGAAGCAGGTGCGCATCCAGCTCGGAGGTCTTTTGAGGGCCGTGATCTGCCAGAGGTTGCTGCCCAGATCCGACGGTTCGGGTGAAAGGGTGCTGGCCTGCGAGATCATGATGCACACATCCACGATCATGAACTGCATATCCGATCCCGAGAAGACCTACCTCATCCACGAAACCATGGAACAGAGCGGCAGGCAGTACGGGATGCAGACATTCGACATGGCCCTCTACAGGCTTCTCTCGGAGGGGGCGATCGACCAGGAAACAGCGCTCGCCGCAGCCACCAATCCCACGGGTCTCATGCTCAGGATTAAAGGAGTGGAGTCGGCGGACGATTGGAGGGTGGAATGAACATCGAATTTGCATTGATGGCCGCAACCGTTGCCCTGATCATCGTTTTTCTGGTGATCGTCGGGCTGAAGGCACAGAAGAAACCCCTGGCCACCGGCTATGAAGGCATGGTGGGGGAGTGCGGTGTTGTGAAGCGATATCCGGGTTTCAGGGGCAGACAGGTCATGGAGGTTCGGGGAGAACTCTGGTGGTGCCGTTCCGATTCGCCCCTGTCCCCGGGTCAGGAAGCAAGGGTTGTCTCGCACGATCCGAACGATCCCGTTCTCATAGTTGAACCCTGCAAGCAGAAAGGAAACTGAACATGGGCGCGATCTGCATTCCACTCGGAATTATTGGATTCTTCATCCTGATCTCCCTCAGGGTTCTCAAGGAATACCAGAGGGGCGTTGTGTTCCGGCTGGGCAAGGTCATCGGCCTCAAGGGACCGGGGCTCGTTCTTGTGTACCCGATCATCGATGTGCTGAAGAAGGTCGATCTCCGGATCATCACGATGGACGTGCCCCCGCAGGACATCATCACCCGTGACAACGTCAGCGTGAAGGTGAACGCAGTCGCCTACTACAAGGTCATGGACCCCAAACGGGCCGTCCTCGAAGTGACCAACTACATGTACGCCACCAACCAGCTCGCCCAGACCACCCTCAGAAGCGTTCTCGGCGAAACCACGCTTGACCAGCTCCTCGCCGAGCGCGACGAGATCAATGCCAAGCTGCAGGATATTCTCGACCGTGCGACCGACCCGTGGGGCATCAAGGTCACAGCGGTCGAGGTCAAGCATGTCGACCTTCCTGTAGAGATGCAGCGGGTCATGGCCAAGGAAGCCGAGGCCGAGAGGGACCGTCGTTCCAAGATCATTCGCGCCGACGCCGAATTCCAGGCCTCCAAGAAGCTCAGCGAGGCCGCGGTTGTAATTGAACAGCACCCTGTGGCCCTTCAGCTCAGATACCTGCAGACGCTCGGCGAGATCGCTGTCGAGAACAATTCGACGATCGCCTTCCCGATCCCTATCGAACTCATGAAACCATTCATGGACATGATCGCCAAACGGGACAAGCAGTGATGACCCTTCGGGGAACGATCACCGCCCTCGCCACCCCATTTGCGAACGGGGCCCCCGACCTGGGGGCCCTTCGCCGGCTTGTTGCGCATCAGATGGAGAACGGCGTGGAGGGTCTCCTCGCGTGCGGCTGCACCGGCGAGCCTGCGACCATGAGCGAGGCCGAGCGGCTTTCGGTCATGGAAACCGTGGTCGATCAGGCAGCCGGCGCGGTTCCCGTGCTTGGCGGCACCGGCACGAACTGCACTGAATCCACGGTCAGGTTCACCAGGCAGGCCCTTCGAACAGGAATCGACGGAGTGCTCGTCATAACCCCCTACTACAACAAACCAACCCCGGCAGGGCAGATCGCCCACTTCACAGCCGCCGCCGATGCATCGGATCGTCCGGTGATGATCTACAACGTTCCCGGAAGAACAGGCATTTGCATGACGGTCGAAACCGTGGCAGCCCTCAGCCTCCACCCAAACATCACGGCCCTCAAGGACGCAGCCGGAAGCGTTGAGAGGGTGACCGAGATACGGCGCGCCTGCGGAATAAAAGTATTTTCCGGTGACGACCATCTTGCCCTTCCGCAGGTCTTCATGGGCGCGGACGGCGTTGTCTCTGTCACATCGAATGTGGCGCCGGCGGCCATGAGCGAAATGATCCGGCAGGGGCTTTCAGGCAACGTACAGCCTGCAAGGAAGATACACGAACGGCTGTTCCCGCTCTTCAGGGCGCTCTTCATCGAGACAAGCCCCGGACCTCTGAAGATGGCCCTGCACATGATGGGGATATTCCCCGACCCGTCTTTGCGCCTTCCACTTGTCGGAATGGGGGATGCCGGTGTGGAAATCCTTCGCGAGGCAATGAGGGGGGCCGGCATACTTTCATGAAGTGCGCGGTTTTCGGAGCGACGGGACGGATGGGTCGGATACTCATTCACGAAGCTTCCGCGCAGTCCATTGAGATCACCGCGCAGATAGATCGGGGTTCCGAACTTGTGCTGCCCCCCGAAACCGAGGTGTTGATCGATTTCAGCACACCCGGTGCCTGGGATGACCTCAACATCCTTCTCGGAGGTTCCAGGGCGGCTCTGGTGAGCGGAACGACGGGGCTCGGCGAACGCCACTGGTCCCTGATCGAACAATGGTCGCTCGAAAGGCCCGTGTTCTACAGCTCCAACATGAGCACAGGGGTTTTCGTGTTGAACCGGCTGGTCAGGCAGGCAAGGGCCATGCTCGGAGCCGGATTCGACATGGAGCTGGTTGAGATCCACCACAGGAACAAGGCGGACAGCCCCAGCGGCACCGCCCTCCTGCTTCTCGACGGAATGCCCGAGACCAGGGTTTTCGGCAGATCGGGGAACACGGGTGTTCGGCCCGGCGGGGAGATCGGGGTGCATTCCCTCAGGGGTGGAGATGTGCACGGTGAACATCAGGTCCATCTGCTCGGGCAGGGTGAGCGCCTCTGCATGACGCACATCGCAACGGACAGACGGGTTTTTGCACTCGGTGCGCTGAGGGCGGCCCGGTTCCTTTCCGGCAGGCCACCGGGTCTTTTCGGAATGGAGGACATGTTTGGGGAGCGTACTTGAGCCGTCCTTCGCGGGCAGCTTCTATCCATCCGACCCCTCGGAGCTTTTGACTCTGCTTTCGCGCCTGATGGAGGCTGCAGACCCCTTCGAAGACGCAGTGGGCATGGTGGTGCCGCACGCGGGGATGGTTTACTCCGGCCTGACCGCAGGCAGGGCGTACGCCAGGGCTCCCCGGAACGCATCCCGGGTTATACTGTGTGCTCCCAGCCACAGGGCATTCGTGAGGGGCGCCGTTCTGCTTGACGCCGGGGCTTTCAATACCCCCCTCGGACAGGTCAGGATCGACGGTGATGCAACGATGAGGCTCCGCAGGCGGGGGCTTGGATGCGCTTTCATGGCTGAACACAGCATTGAGGTTCAGCTTCCCTTCCTGCATTCGAAGTGGCCGGAGGCCCTTGTGATCCCTGTGATCACCGTCTCTGACGACCCCTCCTACCTTTCGGACCTGGCGCAAACGCTTCACGACGAGGCGCCCGATGCCTTCTTCATCGCAAGCAGCGACCTCTCCCATTACCACGGGTTGAAAACCGCGCTGCAGCTTGATTCGCTGGTGAGGGATGCGTTCATGACCCTGTCTCCGGATTCCATGATAAGGGCTCTCTCACGGGGCGCTGAGGCTTGCGGCAGGGCGGCCATGCTCACTCTGCTTCATTTTGCCGCGCTCTCAGGCGGCAAGACCGCCGTCGAGATCCACTACTCGACCTCGGCCGACGCGGGCGCAGGAGACAGCCAGGTTGTCGGCTACTTTTCGGGAATGATACTTGGCGGAGGCCCGAAACCATGATCAGCGGCAGTGACGCGAAGCTTCTTCTGGATCTCGCCAGGAACACGGTGAGAGGGGCTGCAGGTGGAGAACGATTTCCCGCACCGGCTGCTGAGGGCGTGTTCGCTCTTCGCCTTGGCGCCTTCGTAACATTGAAATCGAATGGAAGGCTTCGGGGATGCATAGGCAGTTTCAGGGGCACAGGCGCACTGGGTGAAACCATCCGGGACATGGCAGTACAGGCCGCCGTGGGTGACCCCCGCTTCAGCCCGGTCCGTCCATCCGAGGTAGACGGCCTCACGATCGAGATCTCGCTTCTCTCTCCAATGACGGCATCGGCCGCCGGGGATGTTATTCCCGGTGTTCACGGAGTCTACGTCAAAAGGGGGAACAGGGCGGGCACACTGCTTCCACAGGTCGCATCGGAAGAGGGATGGGACCGGGAAACCTTTCTTTCCCACGCATGCCTCAAGGCGGGGATTCCCGCTGACTCCTGGAAGCACGATGGAACAGAGATTTTTGTATATACAGCTCAGGTAATCAGAGAAACGGAAGAGAGGAAGAAATGAAGCATTGTCTTGCTGTTGCTGTTCTGGTTCTTGTCTTCACAGCCTGTCAGGTGCCCGGGGTGAAGGAAGTGGAAGACAAGGTTACAGCGGTATCCGGCCAGGTCACCGAGCTCGCGTCCGAAGGCGAGGACCTCGATGACAGGCTTTCCGAGATCGAGGACCAGCTGGGCCGGATCGAGATCCCCGAAACCGGCGGGATGGGGCTTCCCGATTTCGACGAGATCATCCTTGACATCACCTCGAGTGTTGATTCGGTGAAGGCCAGCGTCGAGACGGTGATGGAAAACGGCCAGGCCGAGGTCGACAGCCTCACCGAGGTTATCGAAAGCCTCGAGGATCGCATCGAAACGCTTTCCTCAAGGATCACGACCCTCGAGAACAGGTCATCGGGCTCATCCGGCAGCAGTGGTTCAAGCGGACGGGGCAGCACATCCGGGATCGAGCGGCGGCAGGGGCGGCACAACCGGCGGCACCACGGGCGGCGGAAGGTAAAAGGGTTTCAGCCCTTTTCCAGAAGTACCCTGCAGTAGCGCTTTTTTCCGTATCTGAGAAGAAGGCCATCGCCTTGCACGGATTCAAGGGTCACGGGTTTCAAGGGATCCGTGACCCTTTCTCCGCCAGCATAAAGGCCGCCCTGATCGGCGAGCCGCCTGATCTCACCACGGGAGGCCGCAAGTCCGGCCATCATGAACAGGTCAAGGAGGGTCAGTCCCCCGGCGACAGCCTCGCTGCCGACCGTCAGGGCGGGTGCGGTCCCGGAATTGCCCTCTCCCTGGAATAACGCTCTGCTGGCATTCCGGGCGGCATCGGCCTCCGGGATCCCGTGGGCTATCGCCGTGGCTTCGAATGCCAGAACCTCTTTCCCTGAACGTACATCGGCCCCCACCGCCGATTCGAGCTCCCTGATCCGTTCAATTCCAAGAAACGTGTACAACCTCAGAAAACGGCCCAGGTCCCTGTCGTCTGTGTTGATCCAGAACTGGTAGTACTCGTACGGAGAGGTGAGTGACGGATCAAGCCATACCGCACCTCCCGGCTGCGACTTGCTCATCTTTTCGCCGGTGGAGGTGGTCACCAGGGGGCAGGTAAGGCCGAAAACCTCCGCTCCCGTAACCCGTCTGACAAGATCCACCCCTGCAACGATATTCCCCCACTGGTCGGCTCCGCCCAGCTGCAGGAGGCATCCCCGCGTTCTGTACAGGTGGAGGAAATCGTAACTCTGCAGGAGCATGTAGTTGAACTCGAGGAAGCTCAGGCCGGTCTCAAGCCTTGTCCTGACGCTGTCGGCTGTAAGCATCCTGTTCACGCTGAAGTGTTTCCCTATTTCCCTGAGGAAATCGATGTAGTTCAGCCCCAGAAGCCACTGCGAGTTGTCGAGCAGTTCCGCGCCGCCCGGTTCGAAATCCAGAAAGCGCATCATCTGTGTTTTCAGTGCGACCGAGTTCTGCTCGACCTCGTTCGAGGCAAGAAGCGTCCGTTCGGAATTTCGCCCCGAAGGATCCCCGACGAGTGCGGTGGCGCCCCCCACGAGAATAAGAGGTTTGTGCCCGGCCCTCTGCAGGTGTGCAGCGGCCATGAGGGGAACCAGGTGGCCGAGATGCAGGCTTGCGGCTGTGGCGTCGAACCCGACGTAGAAAACCCTTGGCTTTTCCCGCAGAAAGCCCTGAAGGCTGTTCACGCCCGTCATCTGATAGACGAGACCCCGTTCAGCAAGTGATTCAAGCAGTTCCATGCATCGGCCCTCCGTGGTTTTCGCACCGCATCTGGCGACTGTAAGAAGTTCGATGTATCTTGTCAACAAACAATCACAGGGAAGGGCCATTTCATGGATCTTATCGAATTCGAGCACCCCATCGCCCGTGACCTGGTCACAAGGCTGCGCTGCAAGGATTTCCCGCCCTCGCGGTTCCGAGCCTACACCCAGAGGCTTGCCTCCATGCTTGCGGTGGAGGCGACAAGAAACCTTCAAACCGTTCCCGTCGAGGTCGATACTCCCCTGGAGCTGACCTTCGGCGAGGTTCTGAAGCGGCCGCCCGTTCTCCTTCCGGTTCTCAGGGCGGGTCTCGGGCTTCTGCAGCCCTTCATGGACCTTCTCCCTGATTCGCCGGTGGCGTTCGTCGCCCTGCGAAGGGACGAGGCCACAGGCATTGCGCAGTGGCAGTACCAATTCATCCCGAATGTTGCGGGAAGAACCGTGATCGTGCTTGACCCGATGCTCGCCACCGGCGGGACCGCTGCCGAAGTGGTGTCGTTCCTCATGGAGAGGAAAGTCGAGTCGATAATCATGGTCTGCGTGATTGCGGCGCCCGAGGGCATCGCAAGGCTCAGGGAGTTTTCCGAGCTCACGCTCATCACCGCCAATGTCGACAGGGAACTGGATGAAAACTGGTTCATCCGTCCCGGGATGGGAGACTACGGGGAAAGGCTTTTCTCCGGAGGAAGCTGACGGAAGGAACAATTGCAGAGAAGCAGGCGCAACTTCGCAGCGGTTGGGATCATTGTTCTGGCCGGCTTCGTCACCTGGGTTTCCATTCCGGGGAATGACGGTGGCGAGAAAGCGGCTTGGCCATTCCACGATAACCTGGCCGAACTCGATGAAGAACGGGAACATGCTCTCCAGGTTCTGGCCGACACTGTCGAAACGCTTACCGGGGTTGTGGGGGATGGGTTCCTTGGCGGAGCCCTGAGGGATGCCGGTCTTGCGGGCTCCGAGTATGTCCGCGTATGCGGGCTCCTCATCGACAGTCTGGGCTGGACCGTGCATCAGCCCGGCGATACCATCATTGCGGTTTATCACAGGGGGAACATCGCGGAACTCCGGGCTTATCCGCGCTCCAGGAGGGGCTTCTTCAGGATTTGCTGGTCAGCCGGTTCACCCTGCCTGTGGGAGTACGCCCCGCAGGAGAGCTGGGTCAGGACGAGGGCCATAAGCTGCCGTATCACGTCCACCGTCTGGAGCGCCCTCTGGGATTCCGCCATCCCCTCCGATCTCACGCCCACCGGCATGCTGCTGAACTCGAGGGACTCGTCGAGGGCGGTCGGATACATCTCCGAGCTCCAGCACGAGCTCACGGACAGGCTGTTCTGCTACGACATCGACTTCTATTACGACGTGCGGGAGGGTGACAGCCTCTGGATCCTCCTCGAGGAAACGAGATACCCCGAGGATGGAGAATCAGGCTTCCTCCGCATTCTGGGTGCGAAATACCGATTCGCTGCGGGCGGACTGGCTGAAGCACTGCCCTTCTACCGTTTCCCTGAGGGCGAAACCGTTGCATACCTTGACCACTTCCACCGGGACGGCGCCTCACTGCGCACGATGTTCCTCAAGATGCCTGTTCCGTACGGAAGGATAAGTTCACCGTTTTCGAGCGCCAGGCTCCACCCGGTGCTCGGCTACACAAGGGCCCACAGGGGGACGGATTACGCAGCGCCGCTGGGAACCGAGATCTACGCGGTGGGAGACGGTGTAATAACGATAAGGCAGTGGCAGGGCGGCTACGGCAACTTCGTGAAGATCCGCCATGCCAACGGGTATGAGACCGCGTACGGGCACATGAACGGGTTCGCCTCGGGTCAGTCCGTCGGAACGCACGTCCGCCAGGGCGAGATCATCGGGTACGTCGGCTCGACGGGGCTTTCGACGGGACCGCACGTACATTTCGAAATGATCCGAAACGGCACGCAGGTCAATCCTGCCGACGAGATAGTACCGCCCTCCGATCCGCTTGAAGGTGAGGAGCTTGAAGCGTTTGTTGAACAGCTTCCCGTTCTTGAGTCGGCGTGGGCTCTTCTGAACGGCTCTCCGCTTCCTGTGCCAGCCTCGGAGGGAGCCTCGCCCCGGCAGGGTGAGACATGAGCGGCGGGCTCTTCATAGCGGGCTCCGGCAAGGACGCCGGCAAAACAACGCTGTGCCTCGGTCTGGCTCGCGCCCTCGGCCCGCTGATCGAGGGCGGCGTCTCCTTCTTCAAACCGCTCGGACAGAAGATCACGGTGATCGACGGCGTTTCGGTCGGGCAGGATTCATGGTTCATCTCAAGGGCGCTGGGGCTCCCGATCGCACAGGGCGAGTCTACGCCGGTGCTCGCCTCACGGGGCGCAGCGGAAAGGTTCGTCAGAACCGGCGAACCCCGCGGATTGCCCGACGCCGTCAGGCGATCATACAGGGAACACCGGAGGAGCAGCGGCCTCGTGCTCGTTGAGGGCACCGGGCATCCGGGAGTGGGGTCCGTGTTCGAACTCGGCAACGCCAGGGTTGCATCACTTCTCGAGATTCCTGTCATTCTCGTTCTCGACGGTGGCGTGGGCAGCACGATAGACAGCTTCTGCCTGTGCCAGGCCGTTTTCAAGGCGCAGGGGGTGCCGCTTCTCGGCGTTGTGATCAACCGTGTGCAACCGGAGAAGATGGATTCGGTCGCTCCCGTGCTCAGGTTGTGGTTCGCTTCGAAAGGGGTTCCCATTTTCGGCATCCTCCCGTTCGAGGAACGGATCGCCCGTCCTTCCGTTGCGACACTGGCAAGGGAGATCGGCGCGCTTTCCCTCAACGGCTCCGGCGAAGCGAAAGACACCGGGGGCGCCGGCTTCATAACAGCCTTTGATTCATCCGAGGAAGTACTCAAGAGGGTTGCTCAGGATGCCGGAAAAGCCATGCTGGTGAGCAATACAAGGCCTGATGTCATCGATGCCGTAATTGTCTCGAGGATTTCAGGGGGGGCATGCCCCTCCGCTGTCATCGTTTGCGGCGGCGAGCCTGACCTTCGCCGGCAGTCAGCCTGTCTGACCGCGGGGATACCCCTGTTCTGCACCCGCACGACCCTCGAGGGATCTGCTGCGAGGCTTTCCCGCAGCCTCTTCAAGATAGAGCCGGAGGAGAGCGGGAAAATATCGGCCATCATCGAAATGGTGGCGGGCGCCATCGACCCGGAAGCAATCCTGCGGGCTCTCATGGGAGGCGAAGGGTCGAAGGGCCGTGAATCCCGAAAGGGCGTGATCGGCTTTCTGAAACGCCTCTTCCGCCGTGGATAGTCCACTGATCCGCGACGAGCAGTTCTGGGACGCGGTATTCGCTCCCCTTCTCGACAGGCTCTCGTCAAGAGAAGGCGGTCGCGTAACCATGGGCGGTCTTGGAGGCGCGGCCCTTCCCCTTGCGATAGCTTCGGCGCACAGGCTTGCCGGTCCAACCATGGTCGTCGTTCCCGGCACGAGGGAGGCCGAGACGATCAGGGATGATCTGGCTGCACTTCTTGCCGACCCCGTTCTGTTTTTCCCCGCGTACGAGACGCTGCCCTTCCACTCCGAAGAGGCGCATCAGGGTGTGATCGCCGACAGGGTGGAATGCATGGCGGGCCTGTTGAGGGGCGATTCCTCGACACTTGTTGTTGCATCGGCGGCGGCCCTCGTCAAAAGGCTTCCCCCGCCTTCCGAGTTTCCCTTCATGAGGATACATGAGGGGATGCGCCTCTGTCCCGAGTTTCTCGGCGACTGGCTCCTCGCTGCAGGATATCGCCGTGAGACCGGGGTTTTCGAGCAGGGCCGGTGGTCCCGGCGTGGCGGAGTGATCGATGTGGGGTCGTACGGCCTTTCCAATCCTGTGAGGATAGAGTTCAGCGACGATCAGGTCGAGTCGCTCAGGCTGTTCGATCCGCAGTCGCAGCGCAGTGTCAGAAGCATGAGGGAGGTTGTCGTCATTCCCGCCCGGGAGCTTTTCCTGACTCCGGGGCACTGGAACAGGGCGCTTGACCTCATTCCACAGGGCCATCCGCTTGAAGAGCAGTTTTCCGGAAGCTGCGACTTTCCGGGCATCGAGCACTATGTCCCGCTATTCAATGAAAGCACCGGAACCCTGCTCTCCTACCTGCCATCGATCGGAACCCTGGTGCTCGTTGAGCCGGAAAGCCTCGAGGCTGCCGTGCAATCCACCCTTGAGTCGCGGGCTGCATCCTTCCCCGCGGAACTGCCCTTTTCCTTCACCGACCTGTACACCTCCTGGGAGGAACTGAGCGCCGGGATGGCGGGGGCGGGGCAGCTTCTCACTCATGTTGCCGTTCCCACCGAGGATTGCGATTTCTCAATGCCGACAGCCCCCGTTTCGGGCTTCGCCGGCCATGCCGATGAAATGGCCAGGCAGTTCAGAAGCTGGCTTGCTGAAGGCTACCGTATTCTCATCGCCTGCGATACCAGGGCCGAGGCTGAAACCATTGGGGAACTGCTGCCCGAGGATGTAAGGGAATGGGTGAACATCGCGGTTGCCTCGCTTTCCGACGGCTTCATTGCCCCGCAGACGCCTGTGGGTCCGATCGTATTCCTTGTTGAAAGGGGTCTCCTGAGCCGCAGGAGAAGGCCGGACAGGATAAGGAAGTTCAGGGGCGGGCAGGTGGTCTCGGACTGGGACGAATTCACACCTGGCTCGTTCGTCGTTCACGAAGCCCACGGCATCGGCCGCTTTCTCGGGATCAAGCGGATCGAGACCGGAGACGGCTCATGGGATTGCCTCGAAATGGAGTACGAGGGCGGGGACCAGTTGCTGGTTCCGCTTCATGAGATAGGCAAGGTCAGGAAATACCTCTCGCCCGGAGGCGCCGAGCCCGCACTGGACAGGATAGGCAGCCAGGTCTGGCAGGGCAGGCTGGTAAGGGCGAAGAAAAGGGCGGGCGAGATCGCAGGCAGGCTCGCGATGCTCTACGCCGAGAGAAAAGCCAGGAGCAGGCCTGTGTTTCCGCCTCCGGGCAGGCACATGCAGTCGCTTGTTGAAAGCTTTCCCTACGAGGAAACCCCCGACCAGTCCCGCACGATCGCCTCGGTGCTGAACGACTTCGACATACCGGTCCCGATGGACAGGCTTGTCTGCGGTGATGTGGGCTTCGGAAAAACCGAGGTTGCGGTGAGGGCTGCATTCAGGGTGGCAGAGACGGGCAGGCAGGTTGCCGTCCTTGTTCCCACCACGATCCTTGCCGAGCAGCACTACAACACCTTTCGAGACAGAACGGCCGAGTTCCCTGTCACCGTCTGCCTTCTCAGCAGGTTCCAGAACCCCTCCGAACAGAGGACCGTGCTGCGGGGCCTTGCAGAGGGCAGGGTGGGCATAGTTGTCGGCACCCACCGTCTGCTTCAGAAGGATGTTCGCTTCAACGATCTGGGGCTGTTGATCATCGATGAGGAGCATCGTTTCGGGGTTCGCCAGAAGGAGTACCTGAGGGAGATCAGATCCACGGTCGACACGCTCTCGATGACCGCCACGCCAATTCCCCGCACGCTGCACATGTCACTGTCGGGCTTCAGGGGCATCAGCCTCATCACGACGCCCCCCCGCGACAGGTATCCCATCCAGACCGAGATCATTCCCTGGGATGAGGCGATCATTCGGAGGGCCGTGGACAGGGAGCTGGAGAGGGATGGGCAGATCTTCTTCGTCCACAACAGAGTGCAGTCGCTCGAGAGGGTGAGGGAACGGCTGGAATCCATCGTTGACGCCGACGTGATTGTGGGCCACGGTCAGATGCCGCCCTCTCAGCTCGAGGAGGTCATGCACTCCTTCATCGAGGGGCAGTACCGCATCCTGCTCTGCACATCGATCATCGAGAGCGGCCTCGACCTTCCCAGGGTCAACACGATGTTCATCGACAACGCACACACATTCGGCCTTGCGGAGTTGTACCAGCTCAGGGGGAGGGTCGGCAGAAGCCACCATCAGGCTTACTGCTACCTTCTGACCCCGGGGGGCAAGGCCAAACTGAAACCGGAGAGCAGGGGAAGGCTCGAGGCCGTTCAGCGTTACACGCAGTTGGGTTCGGGCTGGCATGTGGCGATGAGGGACCTTGAGATCAGGGGCGGCGGTGAACTTCTCGGCGCCGGACAGCACGGTCACATCGATTCAGTGGGGTACGGGTTGTTCGAGGAACTGCTCTCAAGGGAGATACAGGAGCTCAAGGGGGAGATGCCCTCAACCGCGAGGTCGGTCAGGGTTGAGATCCCCGGCAGGGCGTACATTCCCGAGGAATACATGCCCGACACTTCCGAAAGGGTGAACCTGTACCGGTGGGTCTGGCGCGCGGCCAGCGAGGAAACCGTTCAGGAGTGGCAGAGCTACATACAGGACCGTTTCGGTGAGATTCCCGATCCGGTGGCGGGCGTCGCCGAGCGATCGCTGATCCATCTGCTGGCGCGGAACGCCGGCCTGGAGGAAGTTGTGGCTTCCTCTGCGGTCGTCAGGCTGGTGTTCGCTGTCGGAATGTCGCCAAGGAGGGAAAAGGCCCAGTCGCTCGCCGGACAGGGGTGGGTGGCTTCGACCGAGTCCACGGGGAGACTGGTGCTCCACCGGCGCACGCGGGGCTCTTTCGATGCGGAGGAAAGGGAAACTCTTCTCGCGGTTTTGCGTATATTCAGGGATTACATGGCGGCAAGGTCAGGAGAGGAAGGCATTCTTGAGTAGGATTTCTGTGTTCTGCGTTCTTTCCGTTCTGTTCATCTCGTGCGGCGGTTCTCCGGACGAACTCGGAACCGTTGCCGGCGAACCCATAACGGTCGACGAATTTCTTGCTGCGTTCAGCGGCCTTTCCCCGGACAGGCAGGTTGCCGTACTCGAACCCGGCGGCAGAATGGCACTGGTCACGAGCATCGCAACCAAGAGGCTTCTCCTTGCAGAGTGCAACGCCTCGCCGGCAGCCGATTCCGATTTCTGGGTGGAGCTGTACTCCTCGGCCTGGCTTTCCGATTCCCTGACCCGCAGCATGGCGATGGATTTCGACCCCCAGCCCGTCCTTGCCGGTCTTGACTCATCGGTTTACGCCGTGCACCTGGTTCTCCTGGCCGACAGCGCTGCCGCTTTGGAGACAGCCAATTCCTGGCGGGAAAGCGGACCGGCCGATCCCGGCGGAAGCATGATCGCCCCCTGGAGCGCCGGTTCCGGCAGCAGTTTCAGGCTCATGGCAAGCCCCGCGTGGCATTTCCCTGCAAACCTTGTACCGCTTCTTTCGAGCACCGACGTTCAGGTGCTGCCCCTTTACGGGGGCTGGCTCGTGGGAGTGTCTCAGAAGACCGATGCAGAGGCGGTTCCCGACCAGAACGCCGGCATGTCGCTTTTCGGCTGGGAGA
The DNA here is from genome assembly GCA_963845085.1 of Candidatus Fermentibacterota bacterium. Lineage (GTDB taxonomy): Bacteria > Fermentibacterota > Fermentibacteria > Fermentibacterales > JCC-6 > UBA6080. Next base: position 28,189 of record CAWJQI010000005.1, on the reverse strand, counting down.
TCGACAGGATAACCGACACAACGATCGACGCCCGGGCCGTGAACACGTTCGCCGCCGGTTATCCCACCGACTACGACGGCAGCGTCGTGCTTGCTTCCTGGGGCGGCGGCACTCTCACCGCAGCCATGATGGCCCGTATTCTCGAACAGGTTTCGCCGTCCTCATTCCCCGACAGCATTCCTCCCGAACTCTCGGCGTTCACAAGGTTCAATGCTCAGGCTGACCCGGCCACATCGATGTGGTTTGTCGTCATGTCCACATCCAGAACAATTGCCATGGCTGACATTGCCCGGGAACAGGGTGCCGAGGTGCCCGAGGCCGTGGTCGACTTCGCCAGAACGGAAGCCCTGATCCGCGAGCGGGTGATACGCCCTGCATTGCCTGACAGCGCCGAAGTCCTTGCCTTCTACGAGACAGAGAAGGACTTTTACGCCCTCCCTGAGCGCAGGAGCGTGCTTCTTGTCTACGTTGCCTCCGAGCGGGTGCCCGGGCTTGAGGGAGCAACCTCCTTCTCCGATCTGGGGGAATACCAGTCCATGACCGACTCCTCCGGCAACCTTGTCCCCACCCCGCTTCAGCCTTCCGAAGCGTTCGGATCGGTTCTCGGAGAAATGGTGTTTTCTTCGGAGCCGGGCACTTTCCAGGGCCCGGTCGAAACGGGAGGCGAGCTTGCAGCCTATTTCCAGGTGCTCGAGGTGGCGCAGCCCGAAACCATTCCCATCGATTCCATTTTCGGGCTGGTGGAACGCGACCTTTTCCGGAGCCGCTTCGGCAGCTCGTTCGCTTCATTCATTGACAGCCTGACGAATGAACTTGGCGTTGAGATTGACACTGCCGCCGTCGAACGGGTGGATCCCTGGGCCGCGGCACCCGGTCGTTGAAAGAATGGGGAAGCACCAATGAAAGCATTGTTACTGCTCGCGATTCTCTGCTGCGCTTCCGTCCTTTCCGCCGACGTCCTTGCCCAGGTGGACCAGGATGTCCTGACCTGGGAGGACCTGCTGGAACAGGCCGGTGGTATCGAGGCCCTCACCTACATGGGAATAACAAGCGAATCCGCAGCCTCCCAGATCCTGGAATCCTGGGTGCGTGAAAGGCTTGTTGTCGCGGCCGCGCGCACGTCTGGCATCAGCAGCCGCCCCGATGTCGAAAAGGCCATACAGGCCGCGGTTGACCAGGTCCTCATCGAGGCGTACATCGGCGACGCCCTTGCTGATGTTGAGGTCTCCCGCCTCGAGGTTGAGAACTACCTCGACATCTGGCGCGACAGCTACGCCCGGGAATACCATGTCAGGCACATACTCCTCGACAGCAGGGTGCTTGCCGCAAGCGTTCTCTCCAGGCTTTCCGGGGGCGAATCATTCGAATCGCTTGCTGTGAACTTTTCTTCCTGCCCGAGCGCGCAGGATGGGGGAGAGCTTGGCTGGATCCAGCGGGGCATGACGTCCGCCACTTTCATGGAGGCGGTCTGCTCGCTCGAGCCGGGCCAGGTTTCCGAAATAGTCGAGACTACGGCCGGATTTCACATCATCCAGCTGATCGAGGTCAGGAACCTTGCAACCCCCCCGCCATCCGCACAGCTTTTGGAGATCGCGGGCGAAGAGCTTCTCGCGACGCGCCAGGAGACTGCTGTAATGGACCTTCTGGCCTCGCTGCGTGAGGGCCACAGCGTGACAACCTACCCTCAGAGACTGCTCGAGAGGCTTTAGAAGGGTCTTCATGAACAGGTTTCCCACGTGGGTGATCCTTGCCGCGGCAGGGCTTTTTCTCGGGCTGACCCTGCTTGTCGTTGTTCCGGTTCTCGGCACTGCCCTTCGCGGCGTGCCGTCGACCGATGCCGGTGGGGTCGAAAGGGGCGTGGTGGCTGCCAGGGTGGACGACGCGGTGTTGTACCGAGAGGACATGGCCCTTTTAAACCTCGATGATGAAGACGCACGGAACTGGTACCGTGATGAGCTTCTTGCCAGGTCGGCCATCGACGAGGGGCTTGAGAACCCTGCCATGAGCGGGCTTTTGCAGCGCCGCGCAAGACAGGTCTACCTTCGAGACACCCTTCTCGAACACATTGCCTCCTCGCTTGACGATCCGACCGATCAGGAGGCTCTGGCCTTCATGCGGCAGCACCCCGAAGACTACCTGCTCGAAAGGCATTGTTTCCACATCCTTCTGGCCGACAGCGCCACCGCAGATTCGGTGCACGGCGTGCTTTCGAGGGGCGCCGCATTTCAACTCACGGCTCAGAGGCTTTCGCTGAGCCAGAAAGCCGTTGTCGGAGGCGACCTCGGCTTCGTGACCGGCGGCGAGTTGATGCTTTCCGGCCTGCCCGCCGAGGCAGCCGCGCTCGAGGGGCTTGGTCCCGTCTTTCATACGGCCGACGGCTGGCACATTCTGATGGTGACCGAGACCCGCGCCCTCGAGGACACTACCAGGGTGATGGCCGCAGTCCGTGGCCACCTGTACAACCAGAGATTTCTGGCGGCGGTTGACAGCGTTGCTGCCGCCGCTTCCCGGAGATATGACTGCGAGGTGATCCCTTGATGCTTCCATTCATGCTTCTGACGCTTCTTGCGGAACCGGTCGTGATCGACGGCATCTCCGCGGTGGTGGGATCGATTCCCATCCTGCACAGCGATGTTGTGAGCCTTCTTCTCGAATCAGGGATAGAGGACCCGGTGGCCCGCGGTATGATCCACGGTAACCCGGTTTACGATGCCGCCCTCTCCGAGCTCGTGGAGGAAAAGCTTTTGGTCGAGGCCGCCAGGAGGGAGGGGCTTTACCCCACCCCGGCCGAGGTGAACGAGCGGGTTGACGTTTATCTCGAGGAAAGAAGGGCCGAGTTTCCCAGTGAAACCGCCTTCATGCAGGCACTCTCCGAGTCGGGCATGAGCCTGCTTTCTTACCGCGACGTGCTTGTGAACACACTTGCCGATCGCATGGCTGCTGAAAACTATGTTCGGGGCATGGGCGGTTCGGCCGGCATCTCGACCCCCTCCGATCCGGTCGCGTTTCTGAACGAACATGTCGAAGATTTCCGCTCCCTGATGGGCCTTGCCAATCTGGAATGGATCTACCTTCCCGTCCTTCCCGGGAACACAGCCGATGCCGAGCTTCTTCTCACCCAGGTAAGGAACCGGATTGAGTCCGGCGAGACAACCTTCGACGTAATGGCCATGGAGTACTCTCAGGACGGTTCCGCGAGGACGGGCGGAGATCTTGACTGGTTCGGCCCTGGCGACATGACACCTGCGTTCGAGGCCAGGGTGAGGGATCTCGAGCCCGGCGAGATGGCGGGTCCATTCGTGACGCCGTTCGGAGTGCATCTTGTGATGCTCAATGAACGGGACGGGGACAGGCTTCGCGCCAGCCACATTCTCAGACTGGTCGAAGTGCGGCAGGAAGACCTGCAGAGGGTCACCGACACAGCCGAAGAAATACTTGCATCGATTGGGCGCGGCGAGATCGGGTTTTCGGAAGCCGTGGCCACATACAGCCTTGACCCCGAGACAAGATTCACCGGCGGGAGTCTGGGCACCGTGTTCCTCGCCGGCTGGGATCAGAGCCTTTCCGACGTCGTCTCCGAGCTTCTTCCGGGTGAGATTTCACGCCCTCTCATGATCGAGCGCGGATCGGCAGTGGCTTTGTTCCGCCTCACGGAAGACCAGACCCCCGACTTTTCAGGCTATGCGCCCGAAGACATCGAATCCGTTGTGGGATCGTACATGTGGCAGCAGGTTTTCGATGAAACCATAGATTCACTGAAAACCCGGATCCCTGTCTTTTACCCGGGGCTGGAATGAGGATCGACCTTTTCCTCAAGCTGTCAGGTCTTGTAAAAACACGCTCAATTGCTGAAAAAGCGTGTGACGCGGGTGCCGTAACAATAAACGGCCGGGCTGCAAAGAGCGCCTCCCGTATCGGGCCTGGTTCCGTTGTATCGCTTGCAAGGCCCGATGGTGGAATCATCACCATCTCCGTAAACGAGGTGCCCCAGTCGAAAAGCGTTTCGAGGGCCGACAGGGCCAGGCTTTATTCCGTCCTCGATGGCGACGTCGAATGCTGATAGCGATAGAGGGGGCCTCCCGAAGCTACGGTCGCTGGCCGGCGCTTGACCAGGTCAGCCTGCAGGTGGCCAACGGAGAGTTCGTTGTTGTTTCCGGCCCGAGCGGTGCGGGCAAGACAACTCTGCTGAGACTTATCTGGATGGGCGACATGCCCGACCGTGGAACAGTCGAGGTTGCCGGTTTCCGCAGCGACATGATGAAGAGGAAGCATTTCGCCCAGCTCAGAAGGAAGATCGGAATAGTCTTTCAGGATTTCCGCCTGCTTCCCGACAGGACCGTTTTCGACAACGTAGCCCTTCCTCTCGTGGTTTCCGGCTCGTCCTCGCGGGCCACGAGAAAGCGGGTATTCAGCCTGCTTGCCCTCATGGGGCTTAGCCACAGACGGAATTCGCTTCCCCATCAGCTGTCGGGTGGAGAGCAGCAACGGGTGGCCATAGCAAGAGCGATGGTGGCCCATCCTGAGATACTCCTTGCCGACGAGCCGACGGGCAATCTTGACCCGGAAGCATCTGCGAAGGTGATCCAGCAGCTGATAGACATAAACAGGGGAGGCACTGCGGTTGTCATGGCCACCCATGATCCCAGAAGGATCCCGCCCGGAAGCGCGCGTTTCCTCTTCCTCGACGGTGGAAAGCTTGCCGATGCAGGCAGCTGGCAGGACCTGGAGGAGGCGCATTGAGCCTCTGGAAAGCCCTCGGCCGGGAGACTCTGAACCACCTCGGGCAGAAGCCGGGAGCCCGGGCGCTCACTCTCGTAATGGTCAGCCTCGCATTCGTTGTGTTCGACACGTTCCTTCTTGTGAGCTGGAACCTTGAGAAGCTGCTTCAAAGGGAGCTGCAGTCGGTGAGAATTGAAGCATTCCTTGCCCCCGAGCTGAGCGAGGCGGAGGGGAGGAGCCTTGCCGACCTCATCACCGGCATGAACGGAGTGCGGTCGGTCTACTATGTCTCCGTCTTCGAGGCCGAAGCCCTCTTCCGCGCGGAAATGCCCGAGCAGGAGAGGCTCCTCGACCTCCTCTCGGGGCAGTTCAGGCTGCCGGCCTCAATACAGGTCTCACTTGAGCCGGGATGGGATCACGAGGAGGGCGTGAGGTCTCTCGCTGCTGCTATCCAGGGCCTGGAGGGCGTATCCGAGGCCGTTTACGGAGAGGAGTACCTGCCGGGACTGACCCGAACGGTCTCTGCTTTCAGAAAACTCCTCGTCTTCCTCGGAACCGTCCTCGCGATCAGCATCGCACTTGTTGTCGCCTATACCGTCAGGCTCTCCGTTTTAAGAAGATCCCTTACGGTCGAGATCATGAGTATTGTGGGTGCTCCGGACTGGTTCATCGTCGCTCCGTTCCTGGTCGAGGGAACGATTACCGGACTGGCCGGAGCACTTGGAGGGCTCCTGCTCTCAGCTTTTCTCAGCATGATGCTTCAGGGGGCCGTCGGCCATTCGTTCCTGCCCCCGGGGCTTTTTTGGACGGTTGTGCTTCTTGGCGGCGCAACCGGTGCCGTCGGAGCCGTTCTGGGCATCAGGCCCGGCAAGGTTGCCGGCGGTGGGAACAACTAGATCGGGAGACAAGAACATGAAGGTTTTCGCAATGCTGCCCCTTTTCCACGTTCTGTGCCTTTTTGCCGAGGATGCGCCCGCGACCCAGGACCCGGCTGCCGGATGCCTCGGCGGCGGAGGGATAGCTGGCTTTCTGCCCATCATCGCCATGGTGGCGATCTTCTACTTCCTGATCATCAGACCCCAGCAGAAACAGCAGAAGAAGCTCAACGAGATGCGGGAAGCGATGAAGAAGGGTGACGGCGTGGTCACTTCGGGCGGTATCCACGGTGTTGTTACCAACGTGAAGGGAAATGTCGTCACGATCAGGATCGCCGAAAGCGTCAAGGTCGACGTTGACAAGAGCGCGCTGACCGTGAGGGAATCTTCCGCAGAAAACGGCGAACCCGACACAAAATGAGGGACATAGTTCTTTTCGGCAGGGATGTTCTCAGGGAGCATTGCCGTCCCCTCGATCCTGCGGCCGACGGGGAACTTCTCAAGATCCTGATCAGGGACATGAAGAGGATCCTCGCAGCCCAGGACGGGCTGGGTCTCGCCGGTCCCCAGGTCGGGGAGGCCGTTCGGGTCTTCATCGCGGGCGAGGAAACCGGCCTGCCGCTGGCGGGGCACACCGTGTTCATCAACCCTGTCATCGAGCTCTGCGGACCCGTCGTCAGGGGTGAGGAGGGATGTCTGAGCTTCCCGGGCATCTATGCCGATGTCGACAGGAGCCAGGGAGTGGTGGTCAGGGCTCTCGATTCGAACTGGGAACCCTTTGAGCTTTCACTTACCGGGCTGGCCGCCCGCCTTGTTCAGCATGAGAACGATCATCTCGACGGGATTCTGCTGGTGGACAGGATGGGACCCCTGAAACGCCGCATGATGCGCAACAGGCTTAAGAAACTCAGGGAAGAATCTTGCTGAAACTTATCTTCCTTGGTTCAAGCGATTTTGCCGTTCCCATCCTTGAGCGGTTGTGTGTCACCCCCGGGTTCCATGTGCTTGCAGCTGTAACGAGGCCGGACAGCAGGGCCGGACGGGGCAGGAAACCATGCTGCACGCCCGTTTCGGAGAGCGCAGAACGGTTTGGCGTTCCGCTCTGCAAACCGGAAAAGCTCGTCCCCGGTCTTCCGGTGTTCGACGGGGTCGACATGATGGTCAGCGCGGCTTTCGGTGCCTGGCTTCCCGGGTGGCTCCTGAAATCGGTTCCGCTGGGTGTAGTCAATGTGCATCCTTCCCTGCTCCCTGACTTTCGAGGCGCGGCTCCCGTCATTCGCACCATCCTCTCGGGTGCTCCTGAAACAGGGGTTTCCTTCATGCTCACCGATGCAGGCTGGGACACCGGACCCGTCATCCACACCCTGCGGACTGCTGTCCAGGCCGATGAAACGGCGGGTGACCTTTCGAAACGGCTTTCGTTGCTCGCAGCAGGCGCTGCTCCCGGCATCCTGAACGACTACGCGGCGGGGACACTGATTCCGAACCCCCAGGCGGACGGCGGCTCATACGCTGACAAGATTTGCCGGAGCGACGCGCACCTTGAATGGAACAGGCCGGCGGTCGAGCTTGCGAGAGTGGTGCGCGCCTTCAACCCGGTTCCCGGTGCATGGACCGATTTCGACGGCAGGGTTCTCAAGGTCCACAGGGCAGGTGTTGTTGAAGGCTCGGGCGTTCCTGGCACGTTCATTCGCGGGGGGAACACCTCCCTTCGGGTGGCGACGGGCACCGGTCTGCTCGAACTGCTCGAGGTTCAGCCCGAGGGAGGGCGCAGGATGAATGCCGCCGCATTCCTTTGCGGTCTCAGAACCAGTCAGGGTTGCGTTTGAAGCGCAGGCTTCTTCCCGCCCTGTTCTGTCTTCGCGTGAAGGCAGCCTTTTTTCTTCTCAAGCTGCTCGAGGCTCTGGCTCTCGTTCCGAGGGAAGCGCCCGAGCTGCATGCCGTTTCCGCAGTGACGCGAAAAACACTGAAGCTGGGCATTACTGCGCCGGCAGACAGGATCCTGCTTCTGCTCCCGCACTGCCTTCAGCACCACGAGTGCCCGCACAGGGTTACCTACAGCATCGACAACTGCCGGCGCTGCGGGAAATGCGTCATCGGTGAGATTGTGGAGTTGTCCGGCTCGATGGGCGTCGAGGCCCGGGTAACGACCGGCGGCACGCTCGCCAGAAGGCTTCTCAGGGAGAAGGCGCCCGCCCTTGTAGTGGCCGTGGCGTGCCCGAGGGATCTGGGTCAGGGCATCATCGACTCGCTGCCGATCCCCGCGATAGGCGTTCTGAACAGCCGTCCGAACGGCGATTGCTTTGATACCGCCGTGGCGGTCGACCGGTTGCGGGAGATGCTTCTACGGGTGCTGTCGCACGGGCTCAGTACGGTGGAAGGTTGTAGTCCTTCTGCAGGAAGAGATTGACACAGATCTCCGTCATTTTTCTGTCATAGAGGATGCCCGCGCCGAGCGTTACTGTCTGAAGGGCTTCGTGAACACCCTTTCCAGCCCTGTATGGTCGTCTTGTCGCCATCGCCTCAACAACATCCGCCACCGCGAGTATCTTTGCCTCGATGCAGATCTGCCTGTCTGTCAGCCCGGCGGGGTAACCGCTTCCATCAAGCCGTTCGTGATGCTGAAGGACGAATTCGGCCACCGGCCAGGGGAATTCTATGTTCCTGAGTATGTTGTAGCCGCTTGAGGGGTGGGTCTTCAGGAGCCTCATCTCTTCGGGAGATACAACTCCGGGTTTGGTGAGTATCTCTGCCGGCACGCACATCTTTCCGATGTCATGAAGCTTGCCTGCGATATTCACGCCCTCGATCCGCTCCTGGCTCAGACCCGCTTCGGTGGCGATGGCCGTTGCCAGGTGCGCCACCCTTTCCTGATGGCCCGCCGTGTACGGATCCTTCATGTCCACAAGACGGCCCATGGCCGAAACGGTTCCCATGACGGTCTTGTGAAGTTTTTCAAGCGATTCCCGCCTGTGGCTTATGTCGGTTATGACCCCCTGCATTACAACGGCGTCGTCGGTGTGGTGCAGCCTCAGGGTGAGGGAACCCCAGAAATCGGTTCCGTCAGCACGGCGCATCTGGATCTCTACATCATCAGCCCTTCCCTTGTCGAGAAGGCCGGGAATGGTTTCGGATAGCAGTTCGGGATCTGCGACGAATGAATCCATGGGCATTCCGATCGGGGAATCCTGCCCGGCGAACGCGAACATTCGCTTGAACGCCGGATTGCAGAATAGAATGGGACCCCCGACCCGGAATTCCGCGCTGAATATTCCAACGGGAACGTTCTCCGAGAGGTTCCTGTAGTTTATCTGGCTCTGCTCGAGCGCTTTTCTGCTCCTGACCTGTTCTGTGAGGTCTTCGGTCAGCACGACGACCTTGTCGACAAGGCCTTCGCTGTTGTGAAGGGCGTAGAAGTGATGGCTGACCCAGGAAGCGCCCCCGGGCCTCGGTTCGGCCACCCGCAGCTGCGGGATATAGAGCTGGCCGCCCTCGGTGTAGATCTTTCTGACCTCCTGGTTGTATCCCCCCAGGTAGCTGTCCGTTTCGTCAAACACCAGTTCGGTCCGGGTCTTCTGCATGTCCTTCTTCAGGGATGAGTCGGAGAGGGCCCATATCTTCTTCCATGCAGTGTTCACCATGACGAGGTTGCCGAACGAGTCCCTCACCGAGACCCCGAGGGGTGCGTTCATGATCACGGCTTCATAGACTGCGGCGTCTTCCTGCAGTTTTTTAAGCCTCTGTTCCTGCTCCGTGGTGTCGCGCGAAACGCTGAGAACGCCCCAGAGGCTGCCGTCGGCCTGAAACAGGGGGGTTTTGAGGCACTGAAAGCCGTGAAGGCTTCCATCCGCCGACCTGTACTGAAGCAGGACGGTTCTGGGCTCCATGCTGTCAATTACCTGACGGTCGGCTATCTCGTCATCCTTTGACTCGGCGTCTCCGAGAACCTCTCCGAGGGTTTTTCCCCGGAAGGCGAAGGTGTCGTCGCAGCCAAAGAAATCCGCGAACGAACGGCTGACCACGGTGCATCTCAGAGCGGTGTCCTTGATTGCGATGAGGTCCTGACCGTTGTTCAGAAACAGGTTGAGGAGGTGCTCCGGGCTATCCTTTTTTGCCAAGGATATCCTCCAGGGTTCCAAGAGCCTTTTCAAACCGCGCTACTGCCGTGTTCACGGGTCCGGGTGACTCGAGGTCAATCCCGATCCCGAGAAGCTGCTCGAGCGGGGGTTTTGAGCGTCCGCCCGAAAGGAATGAAATGTAGTTGCCCACACTTTTCTCACCGCCTGCAAGCACGGCCTCGCCGGCTGCGACAGCCGATGCCATGCCGGTTGCATACTTGTAGACGTAGAAGTTGTAGTAGAAGTGGGGCACCCGTGCCCATTCGGCACCGATCAGCCCGTCGGTCTCATCCCACGCGAAGGCGTCGCCGTGGAAGGATTTGACAAGGGAGTAGTAGCGGTCGCGAAGGAAGTCTGCGGTCAGGACCCCGCCGTCCTCGACGTGGTCATGGATCAGAAGCTCGAACTCCGCGAACATGGCCTGTCTGAAGAGGGTGGAGCGGAAGCTGTTGACGAGATGGTCGAGCATCGGGACCAGATCACCCTCGTCTGAAAGTTTTCGGGAGAGGTGCTCGAAAAGAAGGATCTCGTTGGTGATGCTCGCCACCTCTGCCAGAATGATGGGGTAATCGGATTCCTGGTAGGGCCTGTTCTTCCTGGAGTAGTAGCTGTGCATGGAGTGGCCCGCTTCGTGTGCGAGCGTAAAAACCGAATCGAGCGTGCCCGTAAAATTGAGAAGCATGTATGGCGGGCTGTCGTAGCAGCCGCTGGAGTAGGCTCCGGAACGCTTCCCGATGTTTTCGTAGCGGTCAACCCATCCGTTCCCGATGCCTGAGGACAGGGTGTCGACGTATGATTTGCCCAGCGGTTCCAGCGCATCGAGCGTGATTTCTACAGCCTCCTGGAAGGTGAACCGTCTGTTGCACTCGCCGGCTATGGGTGCGTAGAGGTCGCACATGCGAAGGCGTTCACGCCCGAGGATTCCCTTTTTAAGATGGTAGTAGCGGTGCAGTGAGGGGAGGTTCCGGTGCACCGAAGCTATGAGTGCGTCGTAGACCTTTCTGCTCACCCTGTCATTGAACAGGGAGGCCTCAAGGGAGGATGCGTGGTTTCTTGCCGTGGCCTGGAATGCGTGAGCCTTCACCTGCCCTTCAAGAAGGGCCGCCAAGGTGGCGGTGTTGCCGGAAAGCTCGTTGTAGTATCCAGTGAAAGCACTTTTTCTGAGTTCGGGTGAACCCTCGGTGAGAACCCTTATGAAATTGCTGTTCGAGAGCTTCAGGGTGCCGCCTTCATCCAGGTCGACCTCGGGAAGCCTGGCCGGCAATTCTACGTTCGTCAGCTTGCCGCTGGCTCCGCTGAAGCACCTGGTGATTTCGGAGACGCGTGCCAGCAGGGCCTCCTCGGATGCGTTCAGTGTGTGTTGCGCCGCCCTGAGTATCTCCTCGAGCCAGACCCTGAACGGGCTCACTGCTTCATGTGTGATCCATCCCCCGACGAGGTCCTGGTCAAGCGAAAGGATCTCGGGAGCCATGTAGCTGGTTTCCGCCATCAGCCTGGAATTGAGCGAGGCAGCCTTTTCGAACATCTCGACAGCGGCAGAGTCGGAAAGGTCCTGGTCCTGCCTGAGGTGTGCGTAGACGTAGAGCTTTTCAACTGTGCGGAATGCATTCATGGCGCAGGAAAGAGCCTTGCCCAGTGTTTCGGGCGAGTCACCGAGGCTGCCCTTCCAGTGCGAGGCTTCGGTGGGAAGGTCGAGGGCTCGGGAAAAGCACTCCGTCCATTCCGCGTCTGATGAATACATTGGAGAGAGGTCCCAGCTGTCCCCGCGGGCAACCTCACTCCTTTTAAGTGGCTTTGCGGTCATCAGGTGCCTTTCTTCATGTTGGACAGGAACCTGTCCATGTTCACGACTGCCCTCTCATGGTTTCCGGAACCGATCTCGCCGTTTTCACCGAAGGCCCTCACCTCGAACATCAAAAGCCTGCCTTTGATCTCGACGAGCCTGCTCTCGACCGTTACCTGCGCACCAAGGAACAGGGGGGCTGTGTGTCTGATGTCGACACGGGTTCCCACCGTGGTGTATCCCGCAGGAAGAAACCCCTGGACCGCATCCCTCGAGGCGGATTCCATCAATGCGATCATCCACGGTGTGGACAGCACTTCAAGGCCGCCGGACCCGACGGCCGCAGCGGTCATGTGGGGTTCGACCTGCCGGGTAAGGCAGTGAAACGCGTTCATGGCGGCGGTGAGTTCCATCAGCCCTCCATTCGGTCCGGAAGGAATATAGCCCGGTTCACCCCTGATGCCTCCGGCATCCTTCGGCGAGCATGAACCTTCTCATTGCGATGCTCATTACGGATTGAAGCTCCTCGAGCCTTTCCCTGCCGTCGGAATCGGGAATCGTGCAGCAGAGCAGAAGGCCTTCGGGACCGTCCGGACCGTAGATGGGAAGTATCGAGAGTTCATCCGGAAGGTCCTTCTCCGGAGGGTCGGGGAAAACCGAGGAAGACCTCACGTAAAGAGGAGAATGCGATATCATGTCAAGGTGCGGGATCCGTTCCATCGACTGCCTGACTCCGAGCCCTGACACCAGCGTGAAGCCGTTCCCGTCTATCGAGTAGACGCCGGCACCCACAGGTCCGGCGACTTCCCTCATTGCGTTCACAAGGACGGGGGCTGCCTCATCCATCCCGAAAGCGCGGTTCAGCTCCTCGAGTATCCTCGATCTGAACGGAGCCTTGGGTATCTCCATGAAGGAGCCTTGGATGATCTCCAGCACTCTTCTGTCGCCCTCGTCCTGGAGGAGAGGAACAGCGGTAAGCAGGCAGTCTCCCGTGGCAAGCCCCTCAGTCAGGAGGGCCACCGTTTCCCACTCCCTCAATGCCTTGCGCACCGGGCAGTTGTTGCGGCATGGAAGGTCATCGGGGAAGATGTCGATGCAGGAAAGACCCCTGGCCCGCTCAATGCTGATGCCGAGGAATATCTCGGCCGCAGGGTTCATCCATGCGATCCGCATGGATTCGTTGTAGGAGACGACTGGCTCGGAAACCGATTCAAGTACACCCAGCAGGGTGTCGGCGTGAGAAAAATCAGGCAATAAAGTGACCCTTCTGCCCCTCCGGGATTCACTCTCAAACTAGTATGCGCAATTCCCGAGCCTCGTGCAATGCCCCTATGTGGCGCACGCTTTGCCGCCTTCTGCGGCACAGCGTTCCGACGGAGCGCCGCATTCAAGCAGGTCCGACGTCATTGATCTCCATACGGCCATCGTTTCCGGGTTCAGGCTGTAATGAACGAAGTTGCCGTTCCTGCAGTCGAGAACCACACCGCCATCCCTCAACACCCTCAGATGCTGCGAAACCGCTGCGGGAGTCATTTCGAGGCTGGCGGCCAGAGCATTGACGCACATCGGCCTTCTCTTCAGAAACATAACGATCCTGACCCGTGCGTCGACCGAAAGCACCTTGAATGCCCGGGCAAGATCACGTGAATCGTTCAACGGCGTCCTCCTGTCGGCAAACACCAGTCAACCCTATTTTCCCGGGCCTTCGGCGTCAAGAATGGAAGTAACTCCTTGTACGAGTGCAGAACCTCACCAGCATCAGCATCACCGGGACTTCAATGAGCACGCCGACTACCGTGGCCAGGGCTGCGCCGGAAGAAAGGCCGAAAAGCATTGTCGCAGTGGCGATGGCCACCTCGAAGTGGTTGGAAGCGCCAATCATGGCAGCGGGGGCGGCGTCTTCATACGGGAGACGGAGCTTTCGGGCCAGCCAGTAACCGAGCGTGAAGATCAGAATGGTCTGGATGAAGAGGGGGACCGCTATCCAGAGGATTGTAAGGGGATTTGACACGATGACATCGCCCTTGAAGCTGAAAAGGAGCACAAGGGTGAGGAGCAGCGCGCTGATCGTCACCGGGGTGAGGATGTGGAGGAACCTGTTCTCGAACCATTCCACGCCTCTGGCTGCAATGATCCACTTGCGGGAAAGGAAGCCCGCGAGAAGCGGAAGGGCCACGTAGATCCCTATGGAGAGCAGAAGCGCCTGCCAGGGGACGGGAAGTCTGCCGACACCAAGAAGAAACCCGCCGAGAATCCCGTAGAGAAGAAGCATGGTGAGCGAATTGATGGCGACCATCACGAGCGTGAGTCCGTCGTTTCCCCTCGCGAGGTAATTCCAGACCAGGACCATGGCCGTGCAGGGAGCCACGCCAAGGAGGATGGCGCCCGCAAGATAGCTTCGCCACAGCGGCACTTCAAGCATGCGGACCCCCTCATGAAGCACCACCGTGCCCGCGCCGTGCGCCGCCCCGACGGGAAGGTCAAGGCCGAAGGGCATCTTGACGAGATCGACTGCATCGGCGCCGATGAATCCGCGGAAGAGAACGCCGAGGAAAAGCATGGCAATGCCGTACATGGTGAAAGGCTTCACGCACCAGTTTATGAAAAGGGTCAGAAGCACCGGCTTGCCGTTCCTGCCAGCCCTGACAACCCTTCCGAAATCGATCTTCACCATTATGGGGTACATCATGAGGAAGAGGCATATCGCGATCGGGATTGAGACAACAGGCGCACCGTTGACCATTATCGCCATCGAATCGAGCCGTTGCGCCAAGCCTGGAGCCGTCCGTCCGAGAGCCACGCCGGCGATGATGCAGAGAATCACCCAGATGGTCAGGTAGCGTTCGAAAGGGTTCGACATCCTTCTTTCAGCCATCATGAAACCTCCCGTGTTCCACACATGCTTTGTTCGAGTCGTTTCAGCATCAGGGCGACCCCGGGTTTCCGGGGCAGCTCGAGGGTCAGGTACTCCCCAAGGTGACGGAATGGACCTTCTTCATTGGGGACAAGGCTGTAGTGCATCCATGTGCCCTGTCTCCGGGCTTTCACGACGCCCTGCGCACGAAGTATCCTGAGATGTCTTGAGACATTGCTTTCAGACGTCTCCAAAGCTTCGGTAAGCCTGCAGACACAGGTTTCACCCGCATTGGCGAGCATCACGACAAGCTTCAATCGCGTGGGATCTGAGAGAGCCCTGAACAGCGCAGCATCCTCGTCCATGAGATCTCCATTCATTTATACATACATTCACAAATATGAATATATGAATCCATGCAGGAGCGTCAATGTCCTTTCAGATGGCAGTATCGGACTTATCTTTTACCGGGGTGCCGACGGATTCGCCGTTGACCCGCTTTATTCTGCCGGACATAATCGGGCGCTTCGCCCGGAACGGGCCGTTCACCGGAACAAAGATGAAGAGAGGGGACCTTCATGTTGCTGAAAATACTCGGCTACGCATGCATTGCATTCGGCATCGCCGACTTCGCCCTTTATCAGCTCAACATTACAGACCTTACCGGCGTGACATGGTCACCGATCGCTGCAGGCGCCGTCGGTGTGTTGTTGCTCAGAATTGCATCAAGCAGGGGCAGACAGGGCTGATCCGCCTGCTGACCGGGGCAACCGGCAGGGTTGATACCAGCCTTTGATTGGATGGCTGCTAAAGAAAATGCCAGGACGAATAGCTGCGGTATTGGCTTCTCTGGCGACGAATCCCCGGCTTCTCAAAGCCAGGCCTTCGGTCAACCTCTTTCTGATCAAATACATCTGGAAGTTCAAACCGCGCAGGTCGGGCAGCAGCCTCATCCTTCATTCGCACCTTCCACCCGTCAACAGCCCCGCGTTTGCGCGTTTCGTGGATGTGCACATCCTTGGCAAAAGCCGGGGTCCGTCGCACGCCCAGATCGCACTGACGAACGCGTGCCCCCAGCGTTGCCCCTACTGCTACAACCGCGACCGTACAGGCGAGCCGATCGATACCCCCACAATCATGAATTCGATCCGTGAGCTGGGGGAGATGGGGGTCGTCTGGCTCGGATTGACAGGCGGGGAGCCGCTTCTCAATCACGATATCGAACCCATCGTACGAAAAGCGGCAGAAAAGTGCTCGGTCAAGCTGTTTACGACCGGCAGCGGTCTGACGGCCGCACTGGCTGAAAAACTGAAGCAGGCCGGCCTGTTTTCAGTATCCGTCAGCCTCGATCATTGGGAAGCCGATATCCATGACCGGGGCAGGGGCTGCCCGGGAGCATTCAACGAGGCGCTCAGGGCTGTAGAAGTCTGCAAGTCGGTCGGTCTGGACACCGGAGTTTCAGCCGTGCTTTCAAAGGAAATGATCCGGATGGGCGGAACCGGCAGGTTTCTTCAATTCCTCGAAACCCTTGGGATCGACGAAGCCTGGCTTAGCGAGGTAAAGCCTTCGAGCCGTGCACACTGGAGCGGTGAATTCGTGTGCGGTGAGGAAGACCGGGCCCTGCTTGCTTCGCTTCAGGATCGTCACAACCGGAAAGGCGGGATGACGGTCAACTACCTTGGCCACTTTGAAGGCGGAGAGCACTTCGGATGCAATGCGGGAACGAAGATGGTGTATGTGGATGCCTTTGGCGAGGTCAGCCCATGCGTGTTCACGCCTCTCTCCTTCGGCAATGTCCGCAACCGTCCGCTCCCGGAAATCTGGAATGACATGCGGGCAGTGTTCCAGCCCTCATCGACCTGCTTCGCCAATGCCAACTACTCCCTCTATTCCCGATACGACACAGATCGGCTTCCACTACAGCCTGAGGCTTCCCGTGCCCTGGTCGGGGATGTTTCATTTTCAGGGCAATCAAGCTTCCAGCGAATACTTGACGGCAGGAGGAAGGGGACCCCATGAAGACTGCAACTGTCCGAGCCATCGGTTTATTTTTTCAGTGGTCTTCGCGTCGGCAGGGCTTTTTTTCCTGCTCGCTCCGGAGTCAGTGCTCACAGGGTTGAACTCCCTCGGCAGAAGTCTTGGCATGGGTGAATCTCCGGTCCACGGGCAGGGGTTTTTTTCCGCAATGACCTCCGCTTACATGGCCGTAGTGACCATCCTTTCCTGGCGGATGTTCCGCTTTCCAACACTTGCGGTCCACCCGCTTCTGCTTGCTCAGGCAAAGGCAGCAAGCAGCCTGTTTTCCCTCGGCATCTTCATGCTGCACAGCCCGTACTTCATTCTGCTGGTCAACGGCGTTCTGGACGGTGGCCTTGCGATCGCGGCCTTCGCCATCTTCAGGAGCATCAGGCATCAGGATGGATCGGTAAAAGAGCCTTGAACCTGCGTCTTTCCATCGCTGAAGTCCACATACCGCGGCGCGTTCGCAGGAGGGAACTTCTGCGACTTTTCGCCCTGACAGCCCGGGCCTTCGGGAACGAAACACCCCGTTTCGACGGCTTGTCATACGCCGGGATTCTCAGGGAGTATGCCGGGTTTACGGCTGCTTGTGCCGAACGTTGTCTCGCGGGCGGTGTTTCGCCGATGGATGTGGTGAAAAGGCTTCATGATTCTGCCTTTGTCTATGGTCAGGAGCTTCGCTGCAGCCTCCGCCTGAAATCCAGAACGGACGTCGTGCGCGCGGCGCGTCTGCTTTACGGACTCCTCGGCATTGACTTGAACTGGTCGAGCGCAGGCGGGATCGTTGTTCAGAAATGCTTCTTCGCCGGTTTCTACACGGCTGGAACCTGTGGATTGATCTCAGCGCTGGATGCGGGCATCCTGACCGGGCTGGCCGGTGGCGGCCGTCTGGAATTCACGGAGAGGATCACTGAGAACCGGCCGGTCTGCAGGGCACGTTTCGAGTTTCCCGGCGGACATGCCATGAAGAAAGTGGTCGTGGTTGGAAGCGGGGCTGGCGGAGCCGCTGTTGCCCGCGAGCTCCAGGGCAGGTTTGAGGTTACGGTACTTGAAGCCGGACGTGAGTTTAAACCGTTCACTGCCGGTCTTTGGGTACCTGAACTGGGCAAGAGAGCGGGGCTCCTTGTCGATCCCCGTGAGATCAGCCTGCTTTTCCCGGCAATGCAAACAATCAAAACGAACGATGGAATGATCGTCGTCCGCGGCCGGGGAACGGGTGGCACCACCACGATTGCCACAGCCAATGCATTCCGTCTCGATCAGGGTTTCAAAGAGCTCGGGATCGACATGGACGAAGCCTTTGATGAACTGGGGAGGTCCGTTCCCATCACGGATGACCACGGGAGCCTCTGGCGTCCGCCGACGGTCCGTCTGTTCAACGCCTGTCGGGAACTCGGCCTTGACCCGTTTCCCACACCCAAGATGGGGCATTACGAAAACTGCAGAAACTGCGGCAGATGCGTGCTGGGTTGTCCGTTCGGCGTCAAGTGGGACAGCCGTGTTTTCCTCGGAGAGGCTGTGGCAGGAGGCGCCGCATTGGTTACAGGGGCGGAAGTCGAGAGAATCGTTGTCGACGGAGGCGAAGCCCGCGGAGTGATGGTGAAGCGTGGTCGCCATCACCTGTTCCATCCCGCAGACCTTGTTGTTCTCGCCGCCGGAGGGCTGGGAACCCCCGTCATTCTTGAAAACTCCGGGATCCCTGTCGAACCGCGACTATTCGTGGATCCGGTTCTATGTGTTGCCGCCCCCTGCCCTGAAGCCAACCAGAACCGCGAGTTGCCAATGCCCTTCATCGCCCGGCTCGACGGCTTCATCCTGTCACCGTACTTCGATCATCTCAGCTACTTTTTCAACAAAGGCTGGAAACCACCGGCCAGCAACATCCTGAGCCTTATGATCAAGCTGGCCGACACCGGGAACGGATGCATTGAAGGCCCTTCGATCCGCAGGGAACTGAGCCCCGAAGATCGTGGGAAACTTGCGGGAGCCGTTGACTTGTGCGCGGAGGTGTTTGACCGCTTTGGAATTCCGAGGGCGAAGCTTTTCACCGGGACATTGAACGCCGGTCATCCCGGAGGAATGTTTCCCCTGACCCGTGCAGAGGCTGTGACCCTTCATCACGATCGCCTGCCGGGCAACGTGTACGTTGCCGACTCATCCCTTTTCCCGGCTTCTCCGGGACAACCTCCCATCCTGACCATCATGGCTCTGGGAATCACCATTGCAAGGAAGATAGCCCGGGATCACGCCTGACACGGCCCGCTGATGCTGTACTGCACGTAACTCTGGCACTTCGGGAAAGTGATCGACTATGTTCCGACAGGAAGAAACCCTTCCGGCTGCCGTACTCCGACCTTGCCATGATTGGAGCGCTGCATGCAGCTTCACAGGAATCTTGGCTTGATCCATGTCTTCTGCATCGCCTCCGGAGCGATGATAAGTTCAGGGATTTTCGTTCTGCCCGGCATGGCCTTCGCCCAGGCAGGGCCGGCCGTCATCATGTCGTATGCACTTGCCGCGATGCTGGCTTCGACAGGGTTGCTCAGCACGGCCGAGCTGTCCACTGCCATGCCCCGGGCGGGAAGCGACTATTTCTTCATTACAAGAAGTGTGGGCCCGGCATTCGGGACCATCGCCGGTGTTCTCAACTGGGTCTCATTTTCTCTCAAGAGCTCATTCGCGCTCGTTGGCATGGCAGCCCTAATCCAGGTAATCCTTGGTGTTGACATGAGGTTGTCGGGGGTACTCCTCGGAATTGCCTTCGTGGGTATAAACCTTGCCGGAGTGAAGGAAGCGGCAAAGCTTCAGGTTGCCCTTGTCATGGTTCTGCTGGGGCTGATGCTCCTGTTCGTGGTCAGGGGACTCCCCGAAGTTGACATCTCCAGGTTCGAGAACTTCGCTCCGGGAGGGCTCACATCGGTCTTTTCCACTGCGGGGCTTGTTTTTGTAGCCTTCGGTGGTCTGCTCAAAGTTGCAAGCATGGCGGAGGAAGTGAGGGATCCCGGAAAGACCCTCCCGCATGGGATGATCCTTTCCCTGGTGCTGATCAGCATTTTTTACGTGCTGATGGTCGGTGTGACGGTTGGCATTTCAGATCCCTCGGCACTTGCCGCAACTCTCACACCCATATCGGACGGAGCCGGATTGCTCATGGGCGGCACGGGAGTGTTGCTCATCGGGCTGGCTGCCTCTCTCGCCTTCCTCACAACGGCAAATGCGGGCATTATGGCAGGATCGCGGTACCTTCTCGCCCTGAGTCGTGACGGTATTGTTCCATCGATCCTCAGCCGTTCCGGATCAAGGTCAGGCACCCCCCATGCAGCGATTCTTCTGACAGGATTGCTTGTCATCCTGCCGCAGTTTCTTGATCTGCATACTCTTGTCGAAGCGGCCTCTCTTGGGTTGATTCTTACGAACATGCTTTCGCTTGTTTCAGTGATCATCCTCCGGGAAAGCGGTATTCAGAACTACCGGCCCACTTACCGCGCTCCGCTTTATCCGTGGCTTCAGATCATCGGGCTCATCGGGTTCGGCTTCATTCTGATCGAGATGCAGGAAGAGGCTTTTCTGATAAGCACCGGGCTGGCAGTATCCGGCTTTCTTATCTACTGGTTCTACGGCAGATCCAGGGCGATGCATGAATCCGCACTGCTTCACGTCGTTCAACGGCTGACCTCCAGGGAGCTGGTGTCGGGATTGCTCGAAAGCGAACTCAGGGAAATCATCCGGGAGCGCGATGGGATTGAGACGGACCGGTTCGACTCCCTCATTGAATCCTGCCCGGTTCTTGACCTTGCGGGTTCGCATTCGAAGGAGGAGCTTTTCAAGCTGGCAGCCGATATCCTTGGATCCCGCATGGGTGTTGATCCGGGGAAGGTGCGATCGCTTCTGGCAGAACACGAGGAACAAAGCTCGACAGCAATCTCCCCCCATCTTGCCATCCCGCATCTCGTTCTCGAAGGGTTGTCCTCGTTCGAAGTTCTCATGGTGCGCTGCTCTGATGGTGTGCGCTTCAGCGAGGAGGCATCATCGGTTCAAGCCGTGGTTTTTCTTGCCGGTTCCATGAGGGAAAGAAACTTTCATCTCAGAAGCCTGGCGGCAATCGCCCAAACGGTTCAGCAGGAGAACTTCGAGAAGATGTGGCGGGCTGCCCGGGGCGAGCAGGCATTACGGGACATCTTCCTGCTCGCAAGACGGCGCAGGGAGCCGGCATCGAGCCCGTATTAGAACCCTCGCAGACGGTACTGGGCTCAATTCACTTCGCGCGAAATCTCTGGTGCGAACATCGGGAAGGAAATGAATACTGCTTATGATCCATTCAATACCGGTGAATTGTGCTCATTAGCAGCCGGTATTGACTGGTGTCATTAATCGCATTATACTGATGGAGGGTCTTATACAGAGCAATTCGGGTTCAATTACAACCACGGCAAAGAACCTGAAGAAGGGTTCGATACCACTTTTCGAACGCTTTTGAAGGGCGGTTGTCATGAAGCTGATTCCGGTTCTGCTTGCGGTTGCCACAGTCGGTGCGACGGAATTCGAGATCGGGTTCGACCAGTACGCAGGGGAAGAACCTATCGGCTGCTGCAATATACCAGCGCGCTACATGACTGTTGCATATGCAGATGAGTTGGCAGACGGCTTCATCGTTGAATCCTTCGCCTTCAGGAATTACGGCTTCGGATCCTCCCTCATTCTGTACAACCTTGAGGTCACCATGGGTTTTACGGATAGCCTTGATCTCAACCCTTCCTTCGATGCCAATTATCTGCCCGGGACAGAGCGGGTTGTTCTGCAGGCGGACAGCATCTTCCTTTCGGCCGGCGTGGGTGATTGGTGCGTATTTGAGCTGGACACACCCTTTGAGTATTCGTCCGACCACAATCTGCTTCTCGAGATCCAGTTCAGCGGCACATCTTCAGAGATGCACAACTACCTCTGGGAATCCGGAGCTGACCGCTCGGTTATCGCCCTCGGAGCACCAGCACCATCCCAGGGTTCACTGCACGACTGGATGATTCATCTATTGCTTGCTGGCTCCGAGCTCAACCTGGATTGTGAAACGTT
The DNA here is from genome assembly GCA_963845085.1 of Candidatus Fermentibacterota bacterium. Lineage (GTDB taxonomy): Bacteria > Fermentibacterota > Fermentibacteria > Fermentibacterales > JCC-6 > UBA6080. The sequence goes on along the minus strand of CAWJQI010000005.1, from coordinate 6,751 downwards.
CGGCAGGATCAAGTACATCCTGGGTCAATAGGGCGTGATCCGGGCACGCTTCTGCCGGTACGGTCAGGGTGCAACACCGATCTGAATAACAAGAAGCAGCAAAGCAACAAGAAGCGATATCACAACCACCGGGAACCCGTACTTGAGCCACTTGAGGAACCCGATCTGCTTGCCTTCGGATTTCTCGAAGATCGACAGCGCAACCATGTTGGCTGAAGAGCCTATCATCGTCAGGTTGCCTCCCAGACACCCGCCGAAGAGCAGACCCCACCAGAGTATTGAAGAGTGTGGAAGGCCGGCGATCTCCAGGGTCTTAATGACGGGAACAAGGGCGGCGATGATGGGCAGGTTGTCGGCGAAACCGGAAGCAAGCGCAGTGAAGACAGTGATTATTATGAGCGCCACGATCGTGACGCTGTAAGCTGCGCCGAAGAGGCCGGCCTGAGAACTGTTGGCGAACGAGAGGATCTGGTAGGCGATTTTGGGTGTCACCCCCGTGTACTCAAGGCAGGCTGCCTTCGCGAACAGGAACATGAAGAAAAGTATCGCCCACCAGTCCACACCATCCTCGATAAGCATTTTTCCCCTGTCCCGTGCCATGAAGATGACAAGACCGGCAAATGCGATCGGAATGGCGACAATGCTCGTGTTCGGCAGAAGTCCCAGCAAATCGTCGATCTGCTTGGAAAACCCTATGAAGAGGATGAGAAGAATGAACAGGATGCCACTGACCCTCACCCTGTCCAGATTCACCTCGGGTCCGGCCGGAATCAGCTCCTCCGACCTGGCTTTTGCATGCGCCGGTATCTGCCTGCGGAAGAGCAGGAGCAATAGACCCGAAATGATCAGCACGATCACAAGGGAGATGGGTGTCGCCCATCGCAGGAAATCCCCGAAAGAGAGCCCCCCGGCAAAGGCGATGTAGATGCCGATGGGGTTGCCTATCATGGTCAGGGCCGATGCAGTGTTCGTTGCAAAAACAAGCCCGATCACGAAGGGGAAGGGATTCAGGTTCATTTCATTGCATATGGTAATCCCTATTGCCACCGCAATGAAAATGGCCGTAACCTCGTTGACGAGGCCGCCGAGAACGCCAGCTGACAGCATCAGAACCAGGAATATCCTTCGAGGATAAGGGCCGGTCTTTTTAACTATCCAGGAAACTACATACTCGAAGAAGCCGAGAGACCCCATATAGGAAATAACTACCATCATCGAGATCAGGAAGAGAATCGTCGGGATGTTCATGAACTGGACCGCCGTCTCCAGGTCCATCGTTCCTGACATAAGGAGTATCCCAAGGCCGAATGCCGCGATGGCCACACGGTGCTTCCAGAACAGCAGTGTTCCGATCACGGTGGCAAGAAAAACACCGGCTGCGACGATCTGTTTCTGGATCCATTGCGGTTCGTTGAATTTCAGGTATCCCATCTCCACGGCGGAGGCGTCATCGGCAGGGATCATGATTCTCGGCAATATGAGTCCAAAGAGAAGGAACACTACAGCGACGGTGGCAAAGAAGTAGAGAAGCCGGGAGTGAGTTCGGAGATATGTTGCCCTGTGCTTCGAGCAGACAATTGAAACCACCGATACCGGATCGGGTGTTTCCATGATCCGGTCGATGACATGTTCTCGCTGCAGGACCTTTGCGACTCGGGCGAGGTTCTTAAGGTACTCCGCCCGTTGTTTTTTCGCCGACAGCAGAAGAATGATGAGTTTTGCCGGTTGTCCGTCCAGAGAATTGAAAGGAATACCGGTTTTTACCCGGGCGATAAGGATATGGCTCTGGTCCAGTTCGTCCATCATGAGATGCGGAAGGGCTATTCCCTGTCCGATCCCGGTCGAACCCATCGACTCGCTTGCAATGAGTTCGGAAACGAATCCGTCCTCGTCCTCTATGACACCCTTTTCGTGGAGAAGTGCAGCGAAAGCCCGGAAAAGTTCCCGGGCCGTGCGGGCTTCGGGATCGAGCATTACAAAGCTTTTGCTTAGCGTGTCTTCGAATTTCATGGCTTATGCAGGGTGCTCCTGGACCGTAAGTATTGCATTTACAAGTCAGTCTCACACCTTCGCCCGTGCCGAAGGAGAAGCATAGAACCGTTGACCTGCATTGTCAAAGCGGAACAATTCCAGTTTTGCCTGTGGTTGGAGACGCTTCGTTATAGGCTCCCCCGTTTAGGGGACATTTGTTGGAGTGAGACTTCCTGCCAACCCAGGAGGTCGGGATGAAACAATCCAGGTTTGTGGAAACGCAGATCATTGCGATCCTGCATGGTCACCGATTCCGGAGCTCCCCTGATGAATACCACGTCATTCAGACAGTGGGCCACCTTCGTTCCGCTCATGGAGATCCCCGGCTCCAACGTCAGGCACTCCCGCGTGTACTGGTCCATCAACGTCAGGATCCTGAAGTAGCGGCCGTTCTCGAACCGCTCGGTCACGAAGTCCATACACCATCTCTGGTTGGGCGACTCCGCAGAAGGCGGCTTTGATATCCTCCCGCGCCTGGCCAGCTTCCTGCCGCGCTTGGAATGCAATGTGAGGCCCATCTGGGTGTAGATCTTGTACACCAGCTTCTTGCCAACTGGCCACCCTTCCCGCCTGAGAAGAACCGTCAACCTCAGGAACCCGTACCGGACACGACTCAAGGCCAGTTCCCGAAGACGAAGCCTAAACGCCGTCCGATCCTTCACCCTGCTCTTCTTGTAGAGGCCTGAACGGGACAATCCCATCAACCGGCAGGCTCAGCTTGATCTCGTACCACTCGATGATCTGCATGGCCAGCTCCTTCTTCCGGGCTGGCTTCAGACTTTGTCTGAAGCAACCTTCTGGAGGATGTGCTTGTCCAGGGTAAGTTCAGCCACGATCCGTTTTAACGGCCTGTTATCGTCACGGAGCTGACGAAGCACACGCAGTTAGCTGATCCTCATCCAGCCGTACTTCCGCTTCCAGGTATAGAAAGACTACTCGCTTACCCCGAGTTCACGGCAGACATCCCTAACAGGTGCTGTGCAGTCCCGAAGGGAGGAGTGGAGATCACCTTGTGTTAGTAGTTATAACTTCCCTTAATCGAACCCCACGTAGACCTTTCCAGCCCGGTTGTGCCTGAGATTATGATGAAAACCCCGAACGGAGAGCCCCAGGTGGACTGGCTGCTCTGCCACGATTCACCGTTGTCGCCACTAAAGAAGCACTGGCTGTTCCAACCTGGTTGATTGTTGTTAGCCAGACATGCCACAGACGAGCTGTTCACCGCTTGGAAGCAGAACCAGCAGGGCTGCCCCGCAGCCAGAACCGGAGGATTGGCGATGGTAATCATTGCGTGGAAAAAATCGTAACCCCCCCATGTGAGGCCTATGTCCTCGAAGATCACGTCGTCCTCAACGCCGTACCAGAAGAACAAACCCTCAGGTGCTCCCGATACGTCCAGTTGAAAACCAAAGTTGTATGTGTCCACAGTGCCCGGCGGATCGAATCCCAGCCAGAGATCCACCTGGCATGGGACAAAATCCATCGTGGGGTAGCAGTCCTCTGCGAGCATGTAGCCTGGGACGCTTTCGCAAGAAAGTACCACGGGGAAGTACCCCTGATAAGGTTGTGTCACCAGGACATCATCCCAGACCGGAAGCATCATGTTCGGGGACAGGAGAAAGGATGCGGCTAGAAGACAAAAGTACATAATTCACCGCGAATCTTCATGTCGTACCTAATAGCATCAGAGGAACCTGCGGTCAAGTCACGGTGTCGCTGTCTGAAGAACAGAGATGAACTGCATTTATGAACTTGATTCATCCGTAGGTTGTAAGGATCCTGAAACCGTCCCAAAATGATCTGCTTAGGATCGGGGGGTGCCCCCCTTAATGCTGATGAACCACCGAGATTTCGAGTGGGTAGCGAATTGGCGCCTCGGTTCTGTATCAGGACGAACCCATTTGAGCAGTTCTTACCCCTATGTTTATCTGGCTTCTTCACCAGCTACAAATCGCGAGAAACCACGTTTTTACCGCAATCCAATAGTGCTCGCGATGGAATTGAAGGAAGAACTTCATAGGCATAGATTGTCCCAGGCAGAGCTTGCACGGAGGCACGGGATGTCTCAGGGTCAGGGTTACTCAGTGGTTATTCCTGTTGGACCTTCCAAAGCTTGAGATCGAAAGGGTTCAGGCGATGGGGGATTACTGGGAGAGGAGGCTGGTGACGGAGAGAAAACTGCGAGAGCAGTATCAAGGGAAATTGACTGCATGCGATATGAAGCGGCAGAAACCACTCGTCCTGCGTTTGCCTCCGGCGCTTAAAGGGAGGCTATTGAAAACAGGACTTTATCTCACCCCAGGTTACCGCAGGCAATGGTTGAATATCGCCATGCAGCACAAGCTCAAGATCCCACAGATTCCAGAAAATGTTCCCTACTCCATAGCTTCCCACAACACATACATCACACCCGAAGTAAAAGGAGAGTGAGTCTCCGGGTGAAACATCCAGACCCACAGTTATGGGATCGGAGTTTTCGCCAAAAGAATCATACCAGACTTCCTCCCACACTGTCTGTGATGCGCCGCCGTTCAGAGTGACCTTCACCCTGGCAATCGCAAAACCATCATTACAGCCTCCGCTGACGAACTGGGGAATAAACAGTGTCAGGGAATCAGTGCCCTCTGGTATAAGAAGAGTTTCGGTGTAAATACTGTTAGTTCCGGTAATGTCGGACCAAATCTGGATGTAAACATGAGCACCGGTTGAATCGAACTGCCACCCGCCGGTATAGCTCCAACCATCAGGCAATTGAGTAAGATCGTAACTCCAGACAGTCTGATCACAATATGCGACTACAGCTGAACAGATGAGACAGAGGATAACATTCTTCATGATAACCTCCGAATAAATTTACTAATAGCCTTTAATAGTATACAGTATTCCTATCACAAGTCAAGTCAGCCACACATTGATCTGAAGCAAATGAAAACAATGCAGACACACTATAATGAAGAAGATAAAGAAAATATCGCATAATATGGCTATGATAGATAGCAAATAAATAACATAATAGGATATAATGCCGATATCTCTATAGTATATCAAGCCATTATCTGCTACTATACAAATCATAAACAACTTGTAAGACGCAGAAAACACAAGAAGTTCAGGAATCCGGTCATCCAGGCCAGGGAGATTGCTCTCGCAATGGAGCTGGAAGGATTGAGCAGGGCAGACCTTGCCAGGAGGTTCGGTTGCTCCCGGGCCAGGGTTACCCAGAAGCTGAACCTTCTGAACCTTCCCAGGGATTTGCTGCTGGAGATAGAAGCGATGGGGGATTACTGGGAGCGGAGGCTGGTGACGGAGAGGAAACTAAGGAAACTCAAACCCATGAATGATGAAGCAGAAACCGAGAAAGTGCTTCGGAAGCATTTCAAAGAATAGTTCATTACATTGGATTGAAACAAGCACGCCCAGCACAACCCAAGATTCAATAAGAATGATCCAATAAACCCTGACAGGTGTTATATATGGGTGCAAGCACCAGTGGCTGAACCAGTCAGGAGAGATTATGCCGCTGTATGAATTCCGTGATGATTCGGGAGCGATTGATACAAGAATACTACTGGACATCGTCGGGGAGCGAACTGGTGCCTCCGTGTACCGCACAGACCGGGATCTTCTGCAGACTGAACCTGATCCTGGAAGAGGCCGGCACGGAGTTCGGGACTATGGCACTATCGAGTTCGTCCTTCAGATCGGTGATGTTAAACTACTGAAACCCCCTATGGGATTCCGGTGTCAGATTCCCTCTTCAGGGGAACTTCATATCGTCCTGAAGAAATTTTTCTTCATCCCGATTGGGATTGAGGTTACACTAAACGGCCAGGTCCTGAAGGGCACTGTAATACACAAGGGAAACCCATACATCTGACCTTGTGTGGAGAATCAACGAAACTCCGCCCTTGTCTGACCTGCCCCCAGAAACACGTCCACCCGTCAAGGTGTTATGTGATTAGGATCGGGGGGTGCCCCCCTTAATGGTGATGAACCAGTGGGTAGAAGATTGGCGCCTCGTTCCGCTACCCGCTCGAAATTCTCAGCCCCTGATTTCACAATCATCAGAACCCTTCCAGCCGCTGTTTCTGAGCCGAAACCCAGGAAGATATTCCGCAACCCCATGGTTATCGCTCTCGAACTCGTTGAAGAACTGAAGCGAGACGGTATCTCCAGGGCTGAACTGGCAAGAAGGCATGGTTTGTCCCGAGCCAGAGTAACTCAGTGGTTATCCTTGTTGGATCTGCCCAAGATTGAGATCGAAAGGGTTCTGGCGATGGGGGACTACTGGGAGCGGAGGCTGGTGACGGAGAGGGGGCTGAGGAACCACAGAAGTGTCGTGGCCAAACCGGCGAATCTTTTCGCACCGTGAAGGAAGTTGACGACCACAGCCCTGGTTTACTGTCATGCTGCTCCTTGACATTTAAACCCCTAAGTATGTGATTTGGCTTGTCAGGTTTATTCTCTCAGAGCACTACCCTGAAGGGAGTCTTGTCATGACCAATCTTCAGCGTACTGCAGCCGCCATCATCGTATTGCTGCTCTCCGTTCACACACTCATCGCAGCGGAACCCGGGGAGAACACCATTCCAATCATCGGCATGCGGGCATCCAACAACGAGTTCTTTTCGGAATCGGGCTTCGCCTCCGCTGCAACTATCCTGGAAGAACTTCGACGGTGTGGAGGTGGAGGGACCAGTGGTGGATAACTCCGCTGGTC
>CAWJQI010000004.1:0-899231 GCA_963845085.1 Candidatus Fermentibacterota bacterium | reverse complement strand
CGATCTGAGAAGAATGGCTGGCGTTGCGGGATCCCTGCTGCCGGGGAACCGGCTCAGGGAAACCTCAGATAAGCTGAACACACTTCACGACACAACTGAAGACCTTCAGGAGGAGATCGTTGTGCTCTCCGACAGGGTCGTATCGGTGGGTGAATCGCTCGACTCCCTGACAGCGGATGTCACCGCCATGGACGAAGACGTCGCGGAGCTTGAAACATCGCTCGGCAGGGCGGACCAGTCCTTGAGCAGGCTCTCAGGATCGTTCAGCCCTTCCAGGGTTACCGCAGTGTTTCTCTGGGGTTCGCTTCTGCTGGCAGCCCTGATGGTACTGACCGGGGTGTTCCTGCTATTGAAACTCGGGGAACCCGAACCGGGCAGTTCACCGGTGGCCGAAATCTCACACGCGAAACCTGGAAAAGCGGTGCGCAGGCGGGGGAGATGACCACGCGGATTGTGAGAAGTCTGGAAGTTGAGGTATAATCACACATGATCAAAGCACTTGCAGCTCTCTGTCTGGCCTCATCCATGCTTGTCGCCGGGAGCGTGCCTCTTCTTGACGACACGCTTGGAATTTCAGTCGGGCAGTACCGGTACATCAGCTTTCGTGTTCAGGAAGCCCAGGGGGTCGACGCCAGAATATCGGGCACCATCACCGTGACTCCCGATACGGCAAGCGTTGAGTACATCCTTCTTACATCCGACGGATTCAGGCGGTGGAGTTCGGGGGGGAAGCCGACACTCTCGGATTTCTTTCCGCTTCCACGGGTGATTTTGAGATCGGTGTACCCGGCTTTGGCGACCATGTCCTTCTTGTCAGCAACCGGGGAAACTATCATCCCGTTCAGGTTGCCCTCGACGCGGAGTTGATTTTTCGCGGAGACGGCGTTCGATACCAGACACTGCCAATGGCCTTCAAGCTGATGCTTGTCATCATGGCCGTGGGAGCCGTGATCGCAGCCGTCCTGCTTGCGATCCGGAAGCTTGGTGCAAAGTGACGGACCGGGATTCCCGCTGTGATGAGATCATGTTTTTCGGAAGAGGTGCGCATTGCTGATCTCAACAAGAAGCAGATACGGCCTCAGGGCGCTGGTACGCCTCGCATCCCTTGAGGGTGAGACCCCCGTATCCCTCGCGAAGATCGCTGAAGAGGAGAACATACCCATCAGGTATCTTGAGCAGATCTTCATCAAGCTCAGGGACAGCGGCATAGTCAAGGGACTCAGGGGGCCTGGCGGAGGGTACTCCCTTGGCATGCCTTCTGATTCCATTTCAATCCTGTCCGTGGTAAGCCTTCTTGAAAATGACTTTCTTCCCACGAACTGCGTGCTGCCAGGTTTTGAGGAAGAGCAGTGTGAAAACAAGGACTGCGACATGACCGGCACATGCAGGACCAGGCAGCTCTGGGCCAATCTCAGGGCGCTCACCGTGGATTACCTGAAAAGGAACACCATAGCCGATCTGCTTTACGGTCGGCTCGAGAAGCTGGAGGAATGATCCGTGTGGAAGTACACAGAGGTTCTGATGGACCATTTCATGAACCCGAGGAACGTTGGCACGATTGACAACCCCGACGGCCACTCCGAGGTTGGTTCCCCGCAGTGCGGCGATGCGATGAACCTGGACATAGAGATAGACCAGGACGATCGCATAAGCGAGATCCGCTTCCGAACCTTCGGCTGTGCCGGAGCGATCGCCAGCGCATCGGCGCTTACTGAGATGGTCAAGGGGCTTCCGATCGATGAGGCCCTGAAGGTCAAGAACAGCCAGATCGCGGATTTCCTGGGCGGGATGCCTCCGGAGAAGTATCACTGTTCAGTGATGGGCCAGCAGGCACTGAAGGCGGCGGTAAAGGATTTCAGGGACAAACGGGAACAGGTCAGGGCGGCTGTTGATGACCTCCTTCCCGGCCTGAAGGGGCTTGAGGTTGTGAAGGTCCACCCCCGCTGGGTGATGGTCAGGGGCGGGGAGGATGATGCCGCAAAACTGCAGCTGCTCCTCGAGAAAAAACTCGGCCACGGCGTTCTGGTAAAGCGGTCTCCGAAATGAGACGGGTTTATCTCGACAACAACGCCACCACTTCGGTTGATGCAGAAGTGCTTGCGGAGATGATGCCGTTCCTTGGGAACGAGTTTGGAAATCCTTCGAGTTTTCACACTTTCGGCAGCTCGGTCATGGAGAGGATAGCATGGGCGAGGGAGCGGGTGGCAGCACTGATCGGTGCGAACCCCGACGAGATCATTTTCACGTCGGGCGGCACGGAAAGTGACAACATGGCTCTTCGCGGCTGTGTTGCCCTCAGGGGCGGGCCAGTGGTGACAACTGCGGTCGAACACCCCGCTGTCCTTGAAACAGCCATGCAGCTTGGCGGACCGGCAAGAATCGTTGGGGTCGACACATCCGGAAAACTTGATATGAAAACCTTCAGAGCATCAGTTGAAGGCGCTTCAGTGGCAAGCGTGATGTTCGCAAACAACGAGACCGGAACACTGATGCCGGTGAAGGAAGCTGCTGCTGCTGCACACGCAGCCGGTGTGCCGTTTCATACCGACGCAGTTCAGGCTGTGGGCAAGATCCCTGTCAGCGTGACCGAACTCGGAGTCGACATGCTCAGCCTCTCTGCCCACAAGTTTCACGGTCCCAAGGGAGTGGGTGCACTCTACCTGAGAAGGGGCATCCCGCTTCCCCCCTGCTGACAGGCGGTCATCAGGAAAAGGGGATGCGAGCCGGAACCTACAACGCAGCGGGAATCATTGGTTTGGGCAAGGCCGCCGAACTTGCGCTCGCGCATCTGCAGGAGGAAGGCGTGGTGGCGGAACTGCTCCAGCGGTTTGAGTCAGGCGTGAAGGCCGGCTGCCCCGGCGCTTTGATCATGGCGGAGGAATCTCCAAGGCTTCCCAATACTTCCACGGTCATCTTCCGGGGTATCGAGAGCGAGGCTGTTCTAACTCTTCTCGACCTTCAGGGAATCTATGCATCCTCAGGTTCGGCATGCAGCACGGGAAGCAAGGATCCCAGCCATGTGCTGATGGCGATGGGTCTGGACCACAACCTTGCGAACAGCGCGGTGCGTTTCAGCCTGAGCAGGTTCACGACCGGGGAGGAAATCGATTTCGCACTGAACGCTCTTGCCGGAATAGTCATGAAACTCAGGGCGATTTCCCCGTACACCTGAGGATCAGATTCAACGACTGTCCAGGATGCCCCGAGCAGGATGCCGTGATTCCCGTGCGAGGCCATGTCGGTGACTATCGAACCATCGATCACCAGTTCCCTCCACGGTTCAAGGGAAGCTCCGGCCTGCAGCTGCAAAGCACCTTCGGTATCGCCCGACAAGGATGCGAACACGGCTGCCCTTTCACCCAGAAAACTCATGCCTCCAAAGGAAAATGCCACGGAATCATTCCATCGGGCATGTGCCGGATCCTGACCGCCCATTACCCGGTAGGCTCCCGATGCAGAAAAACGGAACAGTCGGAATGTGGTGCTGGTGACGGCACCCGCTCCCAGTCCGGCTCCCTGGTCGCGGGGTTCCTCCCCCGATGGGAGAAACACCGATCCGGTAAACTTGATCGCGGTTCCGCCCCTGGCGGTTTCATACAGCATGGCTCCAGACAGTGTGAGATCACCGGTGCTCATCCCGTCATGGCCGGGATCGGATAGGCGCAGCGGAAGGGAGGCTCCGATTTCGAATCCCTCCGATATCCCGAAACAGACGGCTGCCGGAACAGCCCTGCTGCTTCCGTCGTCCTGCATATCGGTATATTCAAACCCGGTCCTGAAGCGGAGATGCCCTGTCTGGAGAACATCTGACAACCCGAGGCCAGGCACCCCGGACAAGGCTCCGGGACCAAGGTTCCCCGGGGTCGCCGCACATACCGCGGCAAGAACAGGTGCGCACCAGGCTGTTTTCATCCATCCTCCCGCAGGGTTGACAGTTTCCTCCGCAGACGGAAAGATAGGCCAGGAGATGCAAATGGTGCAACAAGTGGAAAGGCCCTCAATGAAACCCGGCGAGGTTCTTGTCATAATGCTGTTGCTGATCTGCGCCGGCGGCATTGCTGTGACTGCGTTCATGCCGGGGCTGAACGCAGGGATGATAAGCAGCGGCGCCGGAGGGGAGACGAACCTGGTTGAAAACCCTTCGGACCCGGTCGACCGGCTTGCACAGGGCTGCTCGGCGCTTATTTACGGCAACCTCCCAAGACAGTCGTTCTCAGGCGACACGACCATACTCACAATGGACCTCGACATTGCCGCGTACACAGTCACACAGGCCAATCTGAGGATGACAAGGCTTCTCCGCGACTGCAGCATCACACTTATCGAAACAAGGCAGAGAGCCGAAGGAGGGCTGACTTTCATCGCCACCCTGCCCGACGGGAGTCCACTTCGGATGGAGTTGAAGGCACCATTGTAGGCAGGTGGTCAAAGACACTGCCTTTGCGTATCTTTCAATGATTTATAATTCGACCGGCAGTCACCCCGGCGGTGAATGTCGTTTGTGGTGTGTTCATTTTCATTGTTCCATAAAGCAATTCTCCTCTGAAAGGGATGATGTATGAAGCGAGCCGACAAATGGCGCATCTGGAGTTCCGTGGCACTCTTCGCGGTGGCGGTTATCATGATATGGCCCACCATTCGGTGGTATTCGATCCCGTCACTCGAGAGGGACAAGGCTGAAGCGAGCGTCCAGACAGAAACCACCAACCCATACTTCCGCTCACTGATCGACCAGATGCTCGCCGATGGCGGTGAAAGCGAAGTACAGCACTACCGTGACATCTACGACCTCAGCCAGGGCACCATCAAGCTCGGGCTTGATCTGCAGGGGGGCATGTACCTTGCCTACACGGTGGAACCGACTCCCGGCCTCAACCCTGAAGAAGCCCTTGATCAGGCACTCGAAGTGATCAGAAACCGAATCGACGAATTCGGTGTTTCCGAGCCTTCGATCACCCGTCAGGGGGATGACCGCATCGTCGTCCAGCTTCCCGGCGTGAGGGATCCGGCGAGGGCCCGTGCAATCGTTGAGCGGCAGGCACTTCTCGAATTCAAGATGGTCGCATACCCGAACCAGACGAACAACCAGACATCTCCGTCATCAATTCAGACCATCAGGGACATAGAGGATGCTCTCGAGGGGGTTGCTCCGCAGCCCGTTGAAGAGACAGTTGCAGTCGTTGACACCACGGCGTCTCCCGACAGCGTATCGGTCGCTGACAGCACGGGGTTTTCGCTTCCCCCAGGAAGCGACCCTTCCCGAGCCGGTCACGGAAGACACCACCGAACCCCTTCTTCTCGAGGCTTCGGGCAGGCTCGGCTCGCTGATCACCATCGCCGACGACCGGTTCAGGCCGCTTCGAATCTCACCGGGTGACTGGGTGCTCGTTGTGGGAGAGAACTTCGACGAGTTCCAGGACATCGTGAACTCTCCCGAAGCCAAAGCCATCCTTGAGCGTGACAACCTTTCCTTCGCCTACACCCGCCCCGAGGAAGTTCCGGAGATCGGTATGTGCGTCGGTGTGTTCCTCGTTCCGACCGATGCCACGCGGGGCTGGGACAGGCAGGCCGACATAGACAGGTCCTACTACCGCCTTACGGGAGCAAACCTGAGCGACGTCCGGATCCAGATGGGCAACGACCAGTCCCTCACCAACGAACCTGGCCTCATACTCGAGTTCGACGACGAGGGAGCCGAGAACTGGGAGCGATAACTGGCGAGAACGTCGAGCAGCGCGTTTCCATAATACTTGATGGAAGCGTCTATTCCGTGGCCACGATAAGGGAGAGGATCTCCGGCAGTGGAACGCGTCTGTCCGGCGGCTTCACCGTTGACGAGGCGCGTGATCTCAGGCTTGTCCTCAAGGCCGGATCGCTTCCCGCGCGGCTCGTAATCGCCGAGGAGCAGATGATAGGCCCGAGCCTTGGTCGCAGATCCATCGCAAACGGCCTTCTCGCAGGCATGATTGCGCTTCTTGTGATCACGGTATTCATGATCATCTACTACGGGCTCAGCGGATTCATCGCCATCCTTGCGCTTGTGTTCGACATGCTGATCATTTTCGGCTTTTTGTGCTTCCCGGGTCCCCTGGCCCAGCTTGGGTTGAGCGGTATGAACTCCACCCTTACATTGCCAGGCATCGCGGGCATCATCCTCACCATCGGCATGGCGGTTGACGCAAGCGTGCTCATCTACGAGCGGATGCGTGAGGAGAGAAGGGCCGGCAAGGGGATCAGAACCGTTGTCGATGCAGGTTACAGCAGGGCGTTCGTCACAATCCTCGACGCCAACCTCACCACCCTCATTACAGCCATGGTTCTGTACCGCTTTGGTACGGGTCCAATCAGAGGCTTCGCCGTCACGCTTTCCATAGGCATCCTGGCTTCCATGTTCTGTGCCCTGGTGTTCTCAAGGGGATACTTCGCCATGCTGCTCAGACGCGCCGAGCGGACGAGCATCGGTATGGGAAGCCTTGCGCTGATCCGTGATGCCCACTACGAGATTACGAAACACAGGAAAAAGTTCTACATCGGCTCCGCTGTGGCCATTCTAATCGGTGTGATCGGTTACTTCGCAGGGGGTGGCCTGAACCTGTCCATCGACTTCACCGGCGGTTTGGAAACGAACGTTATCACCACCGCCTTCGATTCCAGTGAAGACCTCGCTCAAAGTCTTACCCAGAACGGCCTCCAGGGCGTTCAGGTGCAGGCTCTTTCCGACTGGACCGGCGAAGGCAACGCATTCGTCATCATGACCTCAAGCAGTGACAAGGACAGCGTCTACGAGGTCCTGGGACGGGTGGACTGCCGCTTGATGGACGAGAGCACCGATGAGGAAGGCGCTGCCTTCATCAAACAGATCGGCCCCAGGGTGGGGACCGAGCTGAGGTCGCAGGCGGTCAATGCCATATTCATTGCCATGTTCTTCATCATCCTTTACATCTGGTACCGGTTCCAGTTCAAGTGGGGCGTTGCCGCAGTGGCTGCGCTGTTTCATGACATCCTTATTACGGTGGGACTGCTGGCCATCTTCCGGATCGAGGTCTCACTGACCATAGTCGCAGCGCTCCTCACGATCGTGGGCTACTCCATCAACGATACGATCGTCGTATTCGACCGCATAAGGGAGGATGCACGGCTCCGGAAGGGCCGCACATTCGAAGAGGTTGTCAACAAGGGCATAAACGAGACTTTCAGCCGGACCATCATCACATCGGCAACAACCTTCGCCGCGGTCCTCATGCTCTTCATATTCGCGCCGGGCACACTCAGGGATTTCGCCTTCACCCTCATGATCGGTGTGCTGGTCGGAACCTATTCCTCGATCTTCGTTGCCAGCCCGATCCTTATCGACTGGAACGTTAAGATCAAGCACAAGCTGTAGGGAATGGCCGGGGGCGGGGAAACCCGCCCCCTTCTCTTATACGGGGATTACCAGAGTCACCCTTGCTCCGCCTTGAGCGGTGTTCTCCGCAAGGATCTCTCCGCCGATGATCGATGCGGCACGCTTTGCGATCGACATTCCAAGGCCGACACCCTGGCTGTTCCCTCCCTTCATGAACGGGATGAAGCCTGCGGAAAGGATGCCCGGCGGAAAACCCGGTCCGTCATCGCTCACCTGTATCTTAACGGCAGTGGCGCTTCCCGCGATCTCAACCTCCACCCTTGTCGAAGCGTGTCTGACTGCGTTCGATAAAAGGTTGGAAAGCACCCTTACGACCATCTCCCTGTCAGTGGTAACCGATGCCTCACCGGTCAGCGAAATCTCGATTCCCTCCCTGCCCCATGTCTCAGAGGCTGCAACCTCGTCGGCAACAGCTGCAACATCTACGTGCTCACTTTTGGGCAGCAGACCGTGCCCCGACAGGTAGCGGGAGACCAGTGCAGCAAGCGCGACATCATCCTCGACAAGCAGTATCTTTTCGTTCACAGTACCTCCATTGTGCTATTCTATGGTGCGGTGAATCCGCCATCAATCCGAAAGGGAGACAATGATACCCGTCATTCTTCTGACAATGCTCGCAACAACGGTTTCCGCCGAACCGGCATATGTGATCGAATACCCGGGCCTTGCATTCGGATGGCTTCCCGGCGAGCTGACCCCCCCTGCGGAGGGTGTGATCAATGCGGAAACGGGCGTGATAGCTTCCCGTCCCGGTTCTCAGGGTTACGATTATCGTATTCACTACTGGCAGCTTGAGGAGGAACTCAGTTCCGTTGACAGGGGTCAGTGGCTCAGGCAGAACCTTGAGGCTGTTCTTCCACCTGACATTACAACGGGCGTTGTGTTCGGTTCCATGAACTGGGCCGAGGGCAGCACTGCCGTATCCCACCTTGGAGTGCGTTCAATCGGTCTCACCGCCTCGGTGAACTTCAACCTGCTCTCCGGCTCGAACGTAATGTACCGCGGTTGTGCATACGGGGTGTTCAGGGACGGGTATGCAGTTCTGATCTATGGAATGGCTCCCAGAGAGGCTGTGCCTGCGATTGATGAAGTCATGGAGTTCATCATTGCCAACGCCTGGATGCTTCCCGGCTTCTGAAAGCGTGAATCCTCTGTGCGAGTATGATATAGACTATCGAATGCAGCAGAAGGATCAAAAGGCTTTCAGGATGGAAGTAACCTTCGACGGTGGCAGCGATAAGTTTTCCGGCTGACGGTACGATCCACTGGGGGACCTCTCTTCCGAACAACCCAGGCGCAACTGAGAGGTGAAACACACCTGCGCCAAGCCATGCCGCACCGGGGCCGTCTGCAAGGGTTGACAGCAATGCTGCAAGGCAGGCCGCCCAAAAAAGCAAAGGCGTGCACCAGCCGACGAGGAACAGCAGCCCGGAAAGGTTCAGTTCATGCGTGGCCAGCATTACCGCCGAACCCATTATGCACAGCACGATGAGATACATGATCGAGAGGGCGGCCAGCGCACCGGGTAGTTCAGAGCGGGACGCCCTGCCGGGGACGGGGTTCTCATATGACCAGAACTTCCTGAAGCTGAGGCTTCCCCTGACCAGGGCAACCAGTGACACGATCACGGTGACATTCCACAAAAGCATACGGAGCGTCTGGTTACGGCTGTAGGGACCAATCAGCCCCCGCATCTCCAACTGGTTCTCAACAAGTGATACAAGGGCGACTATTACGGGAACTGCTATGAGGATCACAAGGTTGCGAAGGTCCAGGAATTCCGCCATGCCCTCGCGGAAGGAGCGACTGAAGCTTAGATTACGCGCTGATGTAACCATTCCGACCTCCATAGGGGGGATAGATAGCCCATGAAACCGGTTTTGGCCAGTGTCCTGACTCTGCTTGCCCTGTGCGCCTGCGCCGACAGAAGCTGCACGGGGTATGCTTCAAGAGATCTGCGCGGTGTGGCAATTCTTCTCGACCCCGAGAGTGACGCCGTTGTAACAGGTACACCGTCATGCGGTTCACCCGTCGAGTTTGCCGGCAACCTGGCAACTGCGGGCGTGACCCTTCTCGAACTTACGTCCTATCCGGCGGACACAACCGGTATTGGAGCACTTCTTGAAAACTCCCCGTTTCCAATACTTTATCACAGCGGAGAACCGCGGGTGGCACTCCACATCGAGGGGCTCAACTGGGAACTTCGGATAAACCCCGGTGAGCGGACCACCGGCACCGCACTGATAACGAACAGGACCGGTGAAACCTGGAACGCTGACAGTGTGAAGCTCTCTGCAAGCGGCGGCATACTCGCCCGCAGCAGCGGCGGGGTTGTCATACCTTTCGAGGGCGCGGTTATTCCATGGTGGGAGATCGATGCCTCTCCCCCGGAAACCCTTCTTGTTTACGGCTTCCCGACGCTTGGCAGATGGAATGCAGTAATCGCGATTCCCATGCTGACCCAGCCTCCGCCACTTCCAGGCACAGATGCTGCCATGATAAGGAACGATACGCTCTGGCTCCCGGCCGATCATCTGGTCCGAACAGACCTGACCTGGACCACGCGAAGCAACGGCTACAACTGCACCCTTGATATCCGATCAACTACGGGCAGCAGCATCAGACTGAGAGTTGTTCTCCCCGAGAGGCTTCCGAGAGGGGCCGTTACACAGCCCGGGGAAGGTTTTGTTCCGAGCCTAACGCTTCCCGCCGGTGGCTCCCTGCAGCTTCGCTACAGCGAGATCTACCAAAGGGGAGCTTGACCGGACCCCTTATGAATTAGTAGTTTACGCCTCCCGGTGCGCCCGTAGCTCAATTGGATAGAGCATCTGGCTACGGACCAGAAGGTTTGGGGTTCGATTCCCTACGGGCGTACCAAATACTATTGATTTAGTAATGTAATATAGCGCATAAAGCGATTCATGGTTTTCACCATTAAGAGGGGCACCCCCCTTCTATCAATTCACTCTTTCAGTGCAGCAAAACACAGGTCTCTGTGTCAATCACACTCTCGGAAGCAACCTTACAAGGTAACATCCCGCTGCAAGAGCAGGGAAGGCGTTCCAAGCACAGCATGTGCTTTCCAGCCGGGAACACTTCTTCTGCAATATCATCAACAAGCCTGCCCGGGAAGGCTGAAGCCCATTGTCACCTTGCCATGAGACGAATTCCGAGTGAGGTCTCAATGATCATCCCGGCTGGGTGTCTTATGAGTTTAGCTGCCCAATCACCGTAGAGAATTGTCAACAGCAGTTCTCCATTCCTGCGATGGATGCAAGTCAAATCGCCAGCACACCAACAGTCCATCTCTGGGGTAATGAGGGCAATAAGAGCGTATGTAAGTAAAGTTGCACCTACATAAGAAACCACAGTACACCTGAACTGGGATTGACATGACACTTCCTGCCAGTGCATTGTTTATACGGAGATAAAATTGTCGTTGTTGTAACACATAGGAGTGAAATGCCAGTCATTTTCACTGTGTGCAAGCATAACTGACTACTGTCATGCTAACTTACGGTATTAGTTATTACATCGTTTTTTTAGCCCGAAAAGGAGCAGGATAATGTTGCCACTAATCGTTTCTGTCCTTCTCGCACAGTCATCACTCTCCTCCAACACCGTTCCTGAAGACTGGTGGGTTGCGCCTGGATGGACAATCAGTAGCCTTGTGACAATCGATCCCGCAGAGTACGCAGCCCCAATAATGTACGACGGTTATTACGCTGATGCCTTCATCGTAAGATCCGGTAATGTAGAGGTCTGGAGGGTTGTCATCGTGGGGGATGACAAAGTCGTGGTTCTGCAGGAAGACTGGACATCCCCTAGAGAGTACATCCTTACCTCTCTAACAAGAAGGGTAGCCACTTCTACAAACGGCCGTTTCATCGCCGTTCAATCCCTCAGGGAAGGAGCGGAACGAACCGTCGCGAGTGATTACATTTATCACGGGGACACTGCCGTTCTCATCGATATCGACAATTGGACTGCAGAAACCTTTGATCCCGCTCCGGGTGGAGCCTCCGCAGGTCTTCTCGTATCAGGTTCAGGACGCGTCATTGGCGTGACTGACAGCAACCAGGATCAGCTTCATGGGTTCAACGTGTATGACCGAGAGAACCTTTCCGCTGCGCCGAAGTTTGTTGAGGTTGAACACAGTTTCAGATACTTTGATGTCGCAAGCGAGGAGGACATTTTCGTTGCCGGTCTTCCGGGGTACGGGTTTCCGGCGATGGGAGCCTTTGACTGGGACGGAAACCTTCTCTGGGTCTTCAGAATCGAGGAGGGTGATTTTCCAGTGGATGTGCAAATCACACCGGATGGGAATACTGTTTTCTGCCTTACAAGAAACGGTTCCATGTACAAGCTGGATGGAAGGACCGGTGGCATCCTTGATTCAGCGGAGTATTCATGGCCCTCGAATTCCATGGTAACGGCTGTATCAAATGGCTCTTGCAGTTACGCAAGTGTGGTCACTGATACCAACCTTACGCATTTTTTTACACTCGGTTCTGTAGCTTCCAGATTTGTGGAGAGAAGATCGTATTCACCTAATGAGCTCTTTGAGGAAGGGCTTAGTAACATGAGGATTGGAATCAGCAATTTCTACTTCTGGGTGCTTGGAATCTCAGACGACTATTGGACAATCGGAGCAGTTTCAGAAAGAGCAGAGTCAAAAGCGATAGCTGTAGTATCGCCTGCAATGACACCTTTACTGCTCGTTCCTGTATCAGACAGTTATGGCGTTACTCACTCTTTCAACCATTCTCTGGATTACCTTGGTCCGAACAACTGGGTTCTTCCGAGGCCTGACGGCAGTGTACTTGCCTTCTTCGTTGAGTCATACAAGCTGTACATTGTTGCGCTCAGAAGAGAGGAGATGGAGTAATGCTGGCTTCACTCCTCGTAACTTTGCTCTTTGTACCGGCACCCCACTGGGACTTCTCCGGGCCAATTTTCGGAGGAACTCCAGCAGGAACCCTTGAGACCTGCGACATAGGCTATGGTGACAGAGCCGTTCAGGGCTTCCATGCAGGGCTTGATTTCACCGACCCGAACCAAACAACCGGAAGCTATGTGCTGTCTCCCGCTAATCAGCCATGGTATGCAATTGGAATTCCCTGGGCACAATCCTCTAGCCCTGACAACCAGATTGTTTGCTTCGGAACAGACAACGCGGATACTTGGGGATGGTCATATGGGCATATCAATTTTCCAAATCCAAGGATTTGGTACCATGACTATCACACTAGTGCTGGAATACCAAAGCAAACTCTTGCCATGACCACATCCTTGACTTACCGTCACATACATGTTGCCTGGGTTCCAGCATGGTTCGATCAAATACCAGATATTGAATTAACTTACCACAATCCTTTCGACTGGATTGAAAGCGTTCCAACAGGATACCAGGTAGTTCAGTTTGCTCGAGTGCGGGATTGGGAGACAGAAATCTTTGGTTCAAGCTCACTTAGCAAAGGGATCATCGTTCTTCCAGACGGTGACGAAGCATTCAATGATGACCCGAGCCAAGACAGAACTATGTTCCAGAGGGTATTTAATGGTGCTGTCGACTTTGTCGTCAACCCGCTTTCAGTGACCGCGACCTCTTTTGGTGTTGGTGGTAAGTGCGGGGTCAGACAGATTGCATACGATATTGTTCGGCAGAATATATATAGTCCTCAATTAATTTGCCCTATACAAAGTAATCGTATTGTGTTCACCATGAATGGCACATTGCCTTATGACAATTCTGCTGATATGTTGGAGTATCAGGCTTTATTTGCTGACGAAGGACCCGATGGACCTATAGTTGGTCCCTTTTTCAACAACTACATTATCACAAACAGCGGTGATTTTCCGACGGGCGAGACCGGTATTGACAATATTGTTGACTACCCTTCAGTTGTTTCCCATGACTGGCAAGAGAGCCACTACAATATCGGTGGATTGGATACCAGGCTAAGAGAAATGTTCGGGGGTGGAGGTTCACAACAAGCCCCAACGGCATATGTCAATGAGCACTCGATTTTCTGTGACGGTCGATACTGGGTAAATGTTACAGCAACAACTCAGGATGGAGTCAGTAGGCGAACAGCAACGCTGCCAGCCATTGATTGCTATGCAAATCCGATCATTAAGGATCCAAGGGGCTTTCTTATTGATAACTTCTATCCGCATGTGGACTCGATAATTGTCTATCAATTGTCTCCATTCAGTGTCAGATTCAGGGGCGGTTGGACAACGTCAGATTCTGCAGATCCAATAGCGGAACTCAGAGTGCAGAATGCTATTGACAATTGGAGCTTGTTTGATAGTGGGCAAAGCACTATCGGCGTCGCCGTGAAGTACTCGGAAAAGATGAATGAGGATGACCTAGGATGTGTTTGGCTGACTGGAGGCGGCACTACAGCAGAACCTATCTTCAACTCACTGTATCTGGGGGAGGAAGGTATCCTATATCCAGCACCTTGGCGTACAATACTGGGAGAATTGAACCCGACTAGTTCTCATTACTGGGTCTGCTACGAAACAGAAACAAACTGGCCCGGATATGTTGGCCAGATTAGAGTTCACATTGGAAGCCCTGATGGTAGTAGTGTACCCAAAGACCTTACGGGCAATCCAATTGACACCGATCCTGAGACGGTTGCCAGCCCAATCTGGATGAACACAACAGCGGGAGCTCCCCCGTTTAGTGGACATTTGTTAGAGTGAGACTTCCTGCCAACCCAGGAGGTCGAGATGAAACAATCCAGGTTCACGGTAACGCAGACGGTGGCGATCCTGCGAGAAGCCGATGCCGGAGTCGCGTCACCGATTTGCCGCCAGCACGGCATCAGCGCCTACACCTTCTACCACTGGAAGACGAAGTACAGCGGCCTGGACGCCTCGGAGCTTAAGCGGATCAAGGAGCTCGAGACAGAGAACACCCGATTCAAGCGCATGTACTCCGACTCCAGCCTCGAGCACCATGCCCTGAAGAAGCTTCTCTCAAAAAAACTCCAACACCGCTAGAACGCCGAGAAGCCGCGACGTATCTGGTGGCCGAGCAGACACTGTCGGTGCGTCCTCACGCGAGCTTGTGGTCTGTCGCGCTCGGCGTGGTACAACCCTTCCGGGACTGGCGGGAGTACGACAGCAGCTTATCGAGGCCCTGCAGGCGTTGCTGGTGCTTTACAACCGCTGGGGTTTCTGGAAGTCCTACGACCGGCTGCGTCTCGACGGCCATCCTTGGAATCACAAACGCGTTCACCGGGTCTACACGGAGCTCGGCTTGAACAGACAACGCACACAAAGAAGCGCATACCCACCCGGACCGTTGCCCATGTAAGCGCCGACAGACCCAACGCGATCTGGTCTCTCGACTTCATGCACATGCTCTCTACTCGGACGCCGCTTCCGCACGCTGAACGTGCTCGACGAGGGGATCCGGGAATCTTCGACATCGAGGTAGACACCTCGCTCTCGGGCGAGCGCGTCGTGCAGGTGCTCGAACGCCTGAAGAACTGGCGGGGCACACCGCCAGCGATCCGTTGCGACAACGCCCCGAGCTTCTCAGCCAGGCCTTCGTGCCTGGTGCGAGGAGAACGCCGTGGAGCGCGCCACATCCAGCCCGGCAAGCCGAATCAGAACGCCTTCATCGAGCGCTTCAACCAAACCTACCGCAACGAGGTTCTCAACGCTACCTGTTCGAGAACCTGGAGCAGTCAGATCACGGAGAATGGATCGAGAGTACAACGAGCAGCGTCCCCACGACTCCTTAAAAGCTACCACCAACATGTATCTAAAAAACCCAATTCACTCTATATTCTACCTAATATGAAGTTGGTTTCGCAGACACACTCCATTCATGGGGTGATATTGACATTTGGTGTAAACCAACGACTTGGCCTCCTGACTACCGAATTAGGGGTTACAGGTTTCCACCACTCACATTTGTGACAGAGGTGCACCTTATTGATGACTTGGGATTAAGTGTGGATATGAACCCTTCATCTGGCCCTTTTGATGGTGAGTATCAAATTCATGGGATTTGTCCTGACTGGGGTGGTTTCTGGCTGCAACATTGGTACGATTTTGAGAAACCCCCATTTGTCTATCTAGCAAGACCCACTGGACCGGACGAATGGGACTCGTTTCAACTGAGTATTCCAACATCTGATGAAATGATATGGTATAATGCCGTGAATACTCAGTCCGGTCGATATCTATTCGTGTTCTATTATGATCAAGTTGTCGTCGCGGAACCGCCGGAAATTGAAAGCTGTACGGGGCATCTCGTTTGTTACAGTGCATTACCGACTGCTTCGGGTGTTCCCCTCGGCATCTCGAGCAATCAGATCTCAATCCCGAACCATATACCTTCACTCAATCCACAACTCGGACTCACTGGCGAAGAGATAATCGTGAATTGGGAGCAGCTTTCTTCGCAAGGCGGTGGAGGATTTCAACAGACCTATCATGTCAGTCAGTTCTTTGATCTAGACAACAATGAGATCCAATCTTCAGCTCCACTTCAGCCAGACCTGACAGGTGATATACATATCGAAGAAGGCAATGCAGTGATTCATCTTTCGTGGAGCGGACTTGAGAGCTCTAGTATGCTCTGTGCGGGCGATGGTTCACAGCTACTGCATCAGGTTTTCAGGTGTTTCCCAGCAAGTGGTGAAATAGAGTTGTTGGGCCTTGCATATCCTGGTGTCAGCATCTACACAGATCGGTTTCCTGCAGTAGAACACTCCAGCGTCGAGTACTGGGTCACAGCAGTTGATGGCGGGCAGGAGTCCGAACCTAGCGTCAGGCTGCTGTTTGACATCCCTCAGGGATCAAATGTTGCTTTGGGAAAACCAGTCTGTGAGCTTTTTGACATGGCATCACTTGTGTCAAACCGAGATGCTGCTGGATTCAGAACTGAAGCTCAAGGAAACCCATGGTGTCTTACTGACGGAAGGCTTGATGGGTACTATCGACCCTCCCCGGGGGCACATTCAGTTGAAATCGACCTGGGAGCTGTTCACACCATCACTTCAGTCATTGTGCAAAGAGAAGACCAGTCTTCGTCCACTCTCTCGGATGCCTCCCTTATGCACATGGTTGAGAGAGGCTCTCTTTCATCAAGGACGGACCTCGGAGAAGACAGCCTTAGAACAAGGTTTCTCAGAATTGCTTGTGTAGAGGGTGCCAGCGAAATCCTTGTGTTTGGAAGAGAGGATATCAGAGACCATCAGCGAGTTACAGCGCGTCGAGGTGGAGATGGCAATTGGATTATTAACGTACCGCAGTCCGATCGGGCTTCATTCTGTGATGCTGCCGGGTCTGGGTCAGAATCACTCGAGGGAACTCTCACTTTATTCGATCTTGCGGGAAGGGTTGTCTGGACTTTAAATGCTTTGCATGGCTCTGATGTACTCTGGGACGGAAGAACTGAAACTGGATCTCTTGCTCCAAATGGCATCTATCTTGTCCACTTCGAGTGTTCCGGGAATGTCACCACCGGTCGGATTATGATAGTTGACCCTTGAGCTCTATCACACTGAAATTACACCGGTTACAGATGTGACAGATTCGCCGGTTTGAATGCGCACTACCGCCACCGCCTCAGTTCCCTCTCCGTCACCACCCGCCGGTCCCAGTGGTCTCCCAAGGCTTCAATCTCCCGCTGCTTCTCTTCCGGTAGCTTCAGCAGACAGAGCCACTGGGTGATCCGGTCTGAAGTAATGCCGTGCCTTTGCCCGAGCTGAACCCGGGTAAGGTTGTGGCGTATCATCTCCAACTGGAGTTCCCGGGCGTATAGGAGAGGGTTCCGGTAGGGGCCTCTGCGGGGTATGGGAATGTCCGGGCGCAGGGTTTTCAGGGAGAAAGAAGCCCCTGATCTGGTTCGAGTCATCCGCGGTTTGGCGTACCAGACTACTAATGATTTAGTAATGTCAATCGATGTATAATACCTGACTGCCCGACAACGGTGTAGATCCCCGCGGGCAGTCTGACTCCCGAGAAATCCCTGCCATACCAGATGCCTGTTCCGTCAGAAACCGGAATACTCGAAACCTCTCTCCCGGTGATGTCGTATACGCGAAGTGTCTGTGTCTCTGAACCGGTGCGAACGGTGACGGAACCCGCCACGGGATTGCATGAGAAACTGAATCCATCGCCAGGAACGGCAGCGACCTGCTGTCTGGCTGTGCTGACGTAATCGTAGTCGAACCAGCCGAAGGTGGGGTAATTACCCAAGACCGGCTCGGTCTCAGCCTGTTCATAAGCGATGTACAGATTACCCTCGGCATCGGCTTCTCCACTTATGCAAGGCAGACCTTCAGGGTCCTCGTCCGAATAGTCGTATGCAATCGCCCAGTCAACTACCACATCTCCATTACCGTTCATCAGGAGGAAAAGTATCTGATTGTCCTGGCCGTTGTCTGTCCACACAAGGTAGAAAAGGTCAGTTCCATGTATATTGCGAAGGATGAATTCCAGGCTGACATACATTTCCGGTGGTTCAGATGTAACTATGACCTTCTGGTTTATCATGGTGAATCCGCTGTACTTATCCAGCTTCCACAGCACATAGCAATAGGCATCAACTGAAGTCAAATGAACTACTATAAGATTACCGTTCTCATCAACGGCAAGTTCCGGGAACCGATTGCAAATAATGTAGTCTGGAGTAAAGTCAGTGATTGGTACAACCGTATTCCCATTAAGGTCGTATTGGAGGTAGGAATAATTGTGATCCACCGGATCCTGCACCACGACATGAACCCGGTTCCCGTCAACAAGGAGAACTCCACCCGCGTCTGCCCCTTCAATCTTCCAGTCACGCTCGACAGTGAAGCCTGATCCGGGTGCCGGCGTCCATACTGCATACCTGACATCGCTTCCGTCGTTGTAGATCACATGCAGTCTGCCAAGGCTGTCCGGGCATGCCCTGATGTAGGGATAGAGAGTGTAGGTCGTGAACAGGTAGGTGGCTGGCACGATCTCGCTGCCGTCAGTCAGACTGCGGACGGCGTAGTAAACCGGACTGGTCTCTCTCCAGAAGACGTAAAGGCTATCACCGGTGACCATGGTTGAAAGGTACGCACTCGTTACATCGCGTGATATCATTGTTTCAGGATATAAAGTGCTTCCGTCTAGAGAGAACATCTTGTATGCAATTCTGTTGCTATCATTATATCCTGCCCAGACAAGATGAAATCTGCCAAGGTCGTCTCTATGGACGAAAACAACCGGGCGTTGAGTATTGCAGGAATCAGTCACCAGAACCGGTGTGCTCCAGCCCGGACTCGGGGTAACCCCGGAGAGCCAGAGACAGAGAAGCCCGAGAACTGTCATTGCAGAACACCCGTTCTTCCCTCATCATGCTGGAACTGGGGCCAGGGGGCATAGCCGGATGTGCATGCACCCAGTTCCCAGCAGTGAAGGCGTCCGTCGCTGGTGCCGAAGACCATCTCGACAACGCCATCCCTGTCGATGTCTGCTATGCTGAAACCACCGAAGGACGTGACATTATCCGGAAGGGTTTCAAAGCATTCCAAAGAACTGCTCACGAGAAGACCCAATGTCGACATAGCCTTAATGTGTCCCCCTTTCAGGGAGATTCAGCTTTCAGGCTGTACTACAACGGAATGTAAATACCTGTGGACACGTGATACGTCAATGGATACCTTGTCCCCACATATAACAATGCGCTGTAATTGCCGGCTTGAATGTGACACTACTTCTCTCTCCTCAGTCCCCTCTCAGTCACCACCCGCCGTTCCCAGTGGTCCCCCAGGTCCTCGATCTCCTGTTGCTTTTCTTCCGGCAGCTTCAGCAGACAGAGCCACTGTGTGATCCGGTCTGAAGTAATGCCGTGCCGCTGCCCGAGCTGAACCCGGGTAAGGTTATGCCGGAGCATTTCCTCATGGAGTTCCCGGGCGAAGATCAGTGGATTCCTGTAGGGACCTCTGCGGGGTATGGGAATGTCCGGGCGCAGGGTTTTCAGGGAGAAAGAAGCCCCTGATCTGGTTCGAGTCATCCGCGGTTTGGCGTACCAAATACACCAATCGAACGCGAAACAGAGAAAGGGAGCCTTTCGACTCTCCTTACTTTGTCCGTGGGCCGTTCTACCTTATCAGCACCACTTTTATGGAAGCCTGTTGTTCCTCGCTTGAAAGCCTCACGAAGTACACTCCCGAGGCCAGAGCGGCTCCGTTTTCGTCACAACTGTCCAAGTAGTGGATATGGGAACCAATAGGCAGTGCTCCCAGATCAAGCAATCTCACCACGCGTCCCGAGGTGTCATGTACTGTAAGGGTAACGGTTGAAAGGCCGGGAGATTCGAAGCAGAGCGTAACATGGCTGTCGAAGGGGTTGGGAAAGATGCTATGAATCATCAGGGATGCAGGGTTAACGGCTGCGTATTCTGAGTCTTCGACCGAGGTGCTAATCTCCCGAAGCCCGAGGCTGTGGCACCTTCCAGCCGCTACTCCCACGAAGCCGCTATTGAGAGAAGGAATGTCGCACTGGCCGTAGTTGTTGTCCCCCCATGCCACGATCGAACCGTCTTCCTTCAGCCCGAGGCTGAACTGGGAGCCACCCGCAACAGCCACGAAGCCACTGTTCGGTGAAGGAACATCGCACTGGCCGAAATAGTTATTCCCCCACGCTACAATGGAACCATCTTCCTTCAAGCCAAGACTGTGCTGGGCTCCTCCTGCAACCGCCACGAAACCGCTGTTCGGTGAAGGAACATTGCATTGGCCATAAAGGTTGAACCCCCACGCTACAATGGAACCATCCTCCTTCAAGCCAAGACTGTGCTGGGCCCCTCCCGCTACAGCCACGAAACCACTGTTTGGTGAAGGAGTGTTGCACTGGCCTTCGTTGTTTCTCCCCCATGCCACGATGGTGCAGTCTTCCTTCAAGCCGAGGCTATGAAACGATCCCCCCGCTACGACCACGAATCCACCATCTATTGGGGTGTTGGTAACTTGTCCGAAGTCGGATTCACCCCCGTCATCAACCCCCCACGCCACAATGGTGCCGTCTTCCTTCAGGCCGAGGCTGTGATACGATCCCCCCGCTACGGCCACGAATCCACCCTCTGTTGGGGTGTTGGTAACTTGTCCGAAGTCGTATTCACCCCCGTCATCAACCCCCCACGCCACAATGGTGCCGTCTTCCTTCAAGCCGAGGCTATGAAACAATCCCCCCGCTACAGCCACGAAACCGCTGTTCGGGTAAGGCACACTGCACTGGCCGTAATGGGGCCATCCAGTCTGACCCGGTTGTCCAGCTCCAAACGCCACGACCTGGCCGTTCCACTGCGCCAGCCCTGTTCCAGAAACGGCCAGCAGAAGAATAAATGCGAGTGACACTGAACCAAGGATGTTTTTCAGAATGTACCACCTATCTGCTGGTATAGCTGCAGGAAGATACACCTATGACTTACTCGGTCAAGTCACGACCCTAAAACCGGAATGAGTCTGACGGCAGAATCAAATCGTGTTTTCATCGCTGGCTATAGATGTGACAGATTCTCTGGTGTGAATGCGATACTGTCTTTTCAGCTTTCTCTTCCCGCCACCCTTCGGTATCCCCCGGGGATTCGATTTCTCTTTGCTTCTCCTCCGGTAGCTTCATCAGGCAGAGCCACTGGGTGATCCGGTCTGAAGTGACGCCGTGCCTTTTCCCGAGCTGAACCCGGGTGAGGTTGTCACGGAG
The DNA here is from genome assembly GCA_963845085.1 of Candidatus Fermentibacterota bacterium. GTDB lineage: Bacteria > Fermentibacterota > Fermentibacteria > Fermentibacterales > JCC-6 > UBA6080. Next base: position 878,119 of record CAWJQI010000004.1, on the reverse strand, counting down.
CAGTTCATCATCGAGTTCCCTAGCGAAGATGAGCGGGTTGCGTAATGGACCTCTGCGGGGTATGGGGATGTCAGGACGGAAGGTTATGAGGGGGAAAGTCGGTCCGGATCCGGTTTGAGCCATCCGCGCTTTGGCGTACCAAATACACCAAGTTAACGCGAAACAGAGAAAGGGAGCCTTTCGACTCCCCTTCATTCGTTCATGGGCCGTTCTACCTAATCAGAATCACCCGTGTGGAAGCTTCGAACTCCGTGCTGGAAAGCCGTACGAAGTACACACCCGATGCCAAAGCGGAACCTTTTTCGTCACGCCCGTCCCAGTAATGGGTGTGTGAACCGGCCAGCAGGGCTCCAAGTTCCTGATCTCTCACAAGGCGTCCCGCAATGTCGAAGATCTCAAGTGTCAGCGGGGAATCCCCAGTGATCTGGAAGGAGAGGTTCGTTCCGTCAGTCAGGGGATTGGGTGAAGCCTGGAGCGAAGACCTGCCGCCAGGAAACACCTCAGCCATGGGTGGTTCGATTCCGGTTGGCTCCGGTACCCAACAGGCGATGTTGTTGGCGGGTTGCCACCAGCCTGGGTGAAATCACCCCCGGCAAACACATCGGAACCGCTTATGGCGAGGGTAATGACACATGGGAGTGAACCACCTCCTACGCCACTTCCCAGTGCATGCCAGGAACTGCCGTCCCAACGGGCGATGCAGTTGGCGGGGATGCCACCAGCCTGGGTGAAAGTACCCCCCGCATACACATCCGAACCACTCACTGCGATGGGACGAATAGAGCTGTTCAATCCACTTCCAAGTGCATGCCAGGCACTGCCGTCCCAACGGGCGATGTAGTTGGCGGGGTTACCGCCAGCCTGGGTGAAATCACCCCCGACAAAAACATCCGAACCATTCACTCCGATTGCGGTTACCATGTCGTTCAAACCGCTTCCAAGCGCATGCCAGGAACTGCCGTCCCAACGGGCGATGTAGTTGGCGGGGTTACCGCCAGCCTGGGTGAAGCGGCCTCCCACATACACATCGGAGCCACTCACCGCAATGGCAACGACATACGGGTATGCGCCTCCTCCGACCCCACTTCCCAGGGCATGCCAGGAGCTACCGTCCCAGCGGGCGATGTAATTGGCAGGATTGCCACCAGCCAGGGTGAAATCACCTCCTGCGTACACATCGGAGCCGCTCACTGAGATGGCATAAACAAAGTGGTTTAATCCACTTCCCAGAGTATGCCAGGAGCTGCCGTCCCAGCGGGCGATACAGTTGGCCGAGACACCACCAGCCTGAGTAAAAGTACCCCCCGCATAAACATCTGAACCACTCACTGATATGGCATAAACAAAGTAGTTCAATCCACTTCCAAGGGTATGCCAGGAACTGCCGTCCCAGCGGGCGATGTAATTGGCAGGGTTGCCACCAGCCAGTGTGAAATCACCTCCTGCGTACACACCCGAGCCTCCCACAGCGATGTCAATGACAGATGGTACAATCCCTTCAATACCACTTCCCAGGGCATGCCAGGTGCCTTCCGTATCATGCCCTTCTGAAATCTCTCCGTCGGGAGTCAGTAGGGTGGCAAGGGATGGATTTGCTTCAGCGAACGTCAGGGTACTGCTCACTAGAAAACCCAATGCCAGCAAAGTCTTCACAATTACCCTTTCAGGGACACTCATCTCTGCAGGCTCTACTACTACTGAATCAAATACAGATGAATATGAAATGCGTCAATAGACACCTTGTTCAGGATCATGACGATAAGTCGGACTAGCTGGCTGGATGCGCCATCCGGGGATTTCTCAACCCTTGTGCCACCACCACCGGCCCGTCCCAGTAACCAGACCACCCGAGGCCAATGAATGTAATACTGGTTTGATAAGGTCTGTCAGGTACCACTGTTCGGCTCAATGTAAATCAGGGTAGCACCCCCTGCCTGAGCCACAGTTTCACTCCTGAGCAGTTTTCTAATTCAGGAATCAACGCTCTTTCAGCATTGCAAGAGACTCTGACGGGGTTTGCACCCTGACTCCGTATCGGAGACCGGAGGGGAAATGTCGCGTGTTTCCTGTGACCAGGCAATCGGCATGAGCGGCGATGGCCACCTCGAGGAAGCAGCAGTCTTCCGGATCGGGGAGTGGTTCGCTCAGAGGCATGCATGAGTGAAGCTCCGCCGTTCTTCTGATGTACTCCATAAGAACCGATACCAGTTTTTGATCAAGACGGAAGCGCTCTCTTCCCAGCACTTCCTCATACTCCAGCAGGATACGGGAATCGACACAGAGGATTACCTCATCGGTTGTAAACAGCCTTACCAGATCGGCACACATGCCAAAGGGGGTCAGCAACCCTGACACCAGTACATTGGTTTCAAAGACAATCCTCATCATCGGGGGCGTGCTTTTCTTGAATCACTTATCTCCTGGTCAATGGCTTCCATGGACATTGAATCCGTACCCTGGGCAATTGAAGCCCTCTGAAGGTCGGCTATCGCCCGTTCCGCCCTTACCCGTCTGAAGGCAGCAATGGATTCCTCAACGTCAGTTTCATCCACCGCTGCAAGCATGGCAACCGGTCGTCCGTTGCTTGTGATTACCATCTCACCCTCATCGGGAAGGTCACGCCAAATGGCACCGGAGTTTCCCCGCAGGTCGCGAACGCTTATGAATCTCATTTGTACCTCCATCGTCACCAATTGTATACACATATGTGTCGCGCTGTTAAGGCGAAGTGTGCAGACCGTCAGGGGCAAGGGAGGGTGTCCGATGCTCTGGAGCGACATGCTGGAGTCGATCGATGTGATACTGGTTGAAACAGAACAAGCCGGATCAACAGGACTAGAACTCCTTCGAGGACGTGATCATCCCGGAGGAGAATCAGGGCTGAGTGCCCTTTCCAAAGCCCAATGGTGGTAGAGCGGAATCAGGGGAATCCGATCGGAAAACAGCAGGTGGTCGCCCTGTTCCTAACCTGAATGCCGTTAATAATCTTTGGAAGTTACAGCTCCTGCAGAGCCGCTTAAACTGTTGGCCAAACGCAAAGCTCACGTTTCACCCGCGAGCAGGAGCCGACCCTACTCCTCTTCCTCATCAACCGGGGTGGGTTCCGGAACAACAGGAACTTCAACAGGAAGAGCGTCAAAGTCTTCCTGAAGGATTTCTAAGGCTCCGGGGGTGTCGAAGCCTTGTTCTCCCTCATCCCGCATCGTTTCGGTATCGGTTTCAAGCGAATCCCAGTAGTCGTCGGTGACATCCTCTGTCGTCAGGGGAGTGACGTAAATGTAATACTCCTCTTCATCACCGCCCGACAGCGAGTCATCCTCTGCCTCGATCTGATCCAGGATTTCCTGTTCTCCGGAGTAGTACTCCCCGTCATCCTGCGCAATACCAGGCGAAATAGTGAATAATGCGAGACCCGCAAGAACTGCTCCGATTCTCATTCAACGCCTCCCGGGCCGGAAAGAGGAAGGAACTGCTTCCATTTTGGTCTGTGAGAGTTCGCTGACCAAAACTAAGCCTGGCTTCGCAGGATGTCAAAATGCGGCTCTTTACTCCATGCGCTTTGCCGTCGGGTCATCGCGGCTTTTGCTTCACGAAACGGCCATGTTCATCGTATCCCATCATCGGAACGAAAACGCAGGCGCACTCACCATCCATATGTGTGGCCTTTGGTGAAATCAGGTCAGGGTGGTTTCACGGACCGCTTTTATGCCATCTCCAGGCATCACCTGGCACGGATATCTCGAATCTGGCCCCTGATGGAGGCCTGCCAGTTTCAGCAATGGTGATGCCGGTTATGGACAGTATCTCCCTGGAGAGGAAGAGACCAAAGCCGGTCCGGTGGCCAAAACCCCTGTTGAAAATCAGCGGCTTGTTTTCCGGCGGCACCCCTATGCCGTCATCCTCAACCGTAATAACAAGCCCTGTTTCCGTATCCGAGAAGTTGATCGACAAGATCGAAAGCCTTTCCCCTCCGTGCCTGAGCGCATTTTCAATGAGGCTGTAGAACACCTTCTCCAGCATCGGATCCGCGTAGACCTCCAATCCCGCCACATGCGGCTCGATACGAACACCGCCCAACGGGAGTGCATTCCCCGCACTTTCGATGCACGCCGCCACCTGCTGCCATATCGGGGCGTGCAGCCCAAGGTCACGGTACTCCTTCGTGAAGCCGATCTGGTGTTCTATGGAGTTCAGGGCCTGTTCTTCCTTGGCAATGTACTCGCGCATTCGTGAAGCATCTTCAAGAGACTCTGTCGAAAGACTCATGTAGGCTTTCAGGGCATGAATCTGGTTGTTTATGTCGTGCCTGGTGATGTCGGAGAGGAGGTTCAGTTTTCTGTTTGCCTGCCTTAGCGCTTCCTCGGCTTTTTTCCTGTCCGTGATGTCGCGTATTGTTTCAATGGCTCCCGTAATGTTTCCATGAATGTCGAACAGAGGCCCGGCCTTAGCCCACAGGCTGACATCCCTGCCCTGGAGGTGAATCTGGGAAGCTTCGGCGATTATTGATCTTCCAGTTCTCTGAATGATTCCGGGATAGAGTTTCTCGATGTCGGGATCCGGTTTCAGGATGAAGTCAAGCAGCATCGGCCTTCTCTCCCCGTAAAAGGGGACGGAGTACTCGCAGTTCTCCTTTCCGAGCATGTCAGCGGCCCTTACACCGGTCATCTCCTCCATGGCCCTGTTCCAGGCGATGACGACTCCGTTCAAGTCGACCGACACGGTTGGATCAGGCAGAAAATCGATGATGTCGAGCAGCCTTCGTTCGGAAAGACGCACTTCCTCCTCGGCGAGTCTTCTCGTGTTTATCTCGCTGATCAGGGATTCGTTTGCATCGGCCAGTTCACTTGTTCTGTCCTTCACCCTCTGCTCGAGCTCTTCATGCGATCTTTTCAGCTCATCCTCAGCCTTTTTCCGCCTGACGATCCCGAGAGTGGTGAGCAGCATCCCCACTGCCACAAGTACATACGCGGTGCTTCGGATGACTATCAGATGGACCCTGAACTCCGTTGTCAGGTCAAGAACAGTGGCAACATGTGAAACCCCGAACAGCAGGAAGGCGATCCCTATCAGCAAGGGTACGCTGCTGCCCGCTTTCAGGCACCACCAGATGCTGAGCAGAAAAATGATGGCACAGAACGCCAGATTGAACAGGAGGATCTGGTTCATTGCGCTGTCCCTGTCAAAGGTTCCGCATTGCGCGACAAGCCTGAACCGTACTGCATTCCGGCATCCCCCCGTTGATACCGCTGTCAGTCCATATTCTCCCGTGCAGGTGAGATAGATGAAGGTTCCAGCGGTGTCAATGGCATCCCTGTCATCGTTCCGGCTCGTTGACTTCAAGGGGACCAGGGCGTAAGGTTGATTTCTGTCTGACGGTGGCGGCCGGAAAGGCGGGTGCGCCGGCCGACTGGAGCCAGACAAGTGTACATCGTTCCAGGGAGGACTTCATGCGGCCCTGCATCATGTTGTTTCTTGTTTCGATGACCGGTTCAGCATTTGGTGCGGCCGCTGCCTCACTGCGTTTCATCGGATTCTCTGCGGACGGCGCATACTTCGCCTGGGAGCAGTACGGGATCTATGACGGAAGCGGCTTTCCCTGGAGCACCCTGAGCATCCAGTCCACGCACGACAGCTCAATTGCCGGGGAATTTGCGGTGGTACTGGAAGACGAGTTCTGCGGTGGGGATGATGCGAGGGAGCTCAGCATGAGTCAGGCGGTCGGGCTGCTCGGGGAGCTGTCGAGTGAAGGCTGGGTTGAGGGCGGCAGGCTTGTTCACCACCCACCGACCGACATGACTCCGATGGGTGATTCCGTGACATTCTGCACAACCTATTTTTCGCCTTACTATTACATCGGAGATTTCACACTGGGGCTTAGAACCGAAGAGATTCCCGGGACTGAGATGGAGGACATCTGGGGTTTTCCGCCCGTGACTCTCTCCGTCGAGCTGACAGACAACAGCTCCGGAGAAACGCGGGTGGTAGGAGGCATCGGCCGGGCAGCCTGTCTGGAGAACTGGGTGTTCGGATACGGTATCGAGGACGTATGGTGTCTTGACGACACAGTTTTCGCCGCAGCAATCCAATGCCTGTCCGTCGGGTTCGAGGGACCGGACCTGACATACCGGATGGTCGGATGGACTCTTTGACACATTCCATGAGCACCCCGGAAGCGCACGGGATACATGGTGTGGAAGGCATATCCATGAAATCCGCCGGTGCGCCCCGATTCATGCCGGGTTCTCATCTGCTCCTCCTTCTCCTCTTCATGGTGTTCAGGATCCTGTTCGTGGTGGTCTGGGGGCTGCCGTACATGACGCCCGGGTACCGGTCATGGCCCATGGACGACGACTCCCACCAGTACGTTCACTACGCCGAGGACCTGCTTGACGGAAGACAGGAGGAGGCGGAGGTTCGGATGCCTCTCTACCCCGTATTCATTAGCAGCCACCTGGAGCGAGGAAAGCCCCTGGCTGCTCACAGTCATGCTGCAGCAGCTGATGGGGCTGGCCATCGGAATTCTCTGCTACTTCATCGCGGCAGGCTGTTCCCGGAGGGCAGCCCTGCCGGCTGCTTCCGTCGCGATGCTCCTTCCCCAGCACATCCTGCATTCCACCCGGATAATGCCCGACACACTCGCGCTTCTCGCTGTCTGCTTCTCCGGGTACATCTGGATGCTGACCCTTCGCAAAAACACCATTCCTGCCTACATCGCGTTGTACGGGGTCATCGGCTTCGTCCTTTCCATAGGCGCCGTCACAAAACAAGTCCTTCTGTACTCCCCGGTCGTGTACGCGGGCCTTCTATTCCTTGACAGGGCGGCCCGACCGCTCGCAAGACTGACGGCTCTGGCCCTCATGACGGCGGTATTTCTCATTCTCCCCCTCAGCTGGAGGGCCCACAACAGGTCGGCTTTCGGGCTGGATGCCTACTCCACGCAGGATGCCTTCGAACCCCTCGGCAGGGCCGCAATACTTGCCGGTCTGACAGACCAGCAGACGGTATGGAGCGGAAGGTTCACAGCCCCTCTGGACTCGCTTGCCATGGTCGACGGCAGGGTGCATCCCGGAATTCGCGACAGTATCTACCGTGCGAGGACCCGCGAGATACTGAGGGCTGAACCCGTCAGGGTACTGGTTCCCCATTTCACGAGCTGGCCGAAATTCTTCTCGGTCGGGTATGCCCACAAGATCCTAAGAAGCATGAGGATGGATGAATCCGGCCTGCCCCTTCTGTCATGGAAGGTGATTCTTGCCCTCATTTACCTCGTACTGCTGGCCGGAACCTGTGCAGGCCTTCTGATCCGCAGGATAAGAAGGCTCATGGCTCCGCTGCTCATGCTGTTCATGGGATGGTTCACGTTTTCAGCGCTCATATACGGACCGCTGGCAACGACCAGGTACGGGCTTACCTTCTTCTGGGCGCTTGCTGTCTCAGGCACGACCGCCCTTGTATTGCTTCGCGAAGGGAATGTTAAGGGGGAGAAAAACCCCAGCTACTCGAAGGATGCCGCCGATTCGGTCCCGACACTGGGATGAGCCGGATCAAAGCTCCGTCAGATATCAACCCCGCCCATTCCCTCGTTCCTTCGCCGTTTTTTGCGCAACAGGAAGAAGAACAGCAGGGCCAGGGAAACAAGCGTCATCAGGATCGGCAGAAGCGCCATGCATGCCTCGACGGAGTCCTCCGAGATCCCGGGGCCGAAGACAACAGGCGCGAATCGCCGGGCGACAAACGGCAACACGCCGATAAATGCCATCCAAAGGAAAAAGCCGAGCACGGGCAACAGACAACTCCAGGCGGACGTTCGCCCAACGCCCGTGTCAATGCTGTTCTCCGCCGCATAGGCGTCGACGGCTACCTTTGCTTCCTTCAGCGACATCCCGGTGTCTTCCCGAAGAAGCCTTATTGCTTCGATGTACATCTTCCGGGTGAGAAGCTCATGGACCTGGCTTTGTATCCTTCCGGGTATCTCGACACTGCTCCCCTTCTCCGTACGGGCTGTTCCCTCAGCGCTGGAACGGCGCCCGCAGCCCGGACAGAAGTTCATCCCGGGTCCGATGTCTCTGCCGCATTCCAGGCAGACGCGCACCTCGCTATCCATGACCATCCCCTTCGATGGCGTGAAACTACCGGTTCACTGGTACTTTAACGATCCCGACGTTGATCGTAAAGACAAGAGCCAGGCAGTTCCACCGACACTCAGGAATTGACGGCCTTCCCGTGAAGCATTTCGGCGGCCCGGCGGTCGAATGCATCGCGAATGCAGTCGAGGGCTGCCTTGAGATTGCTGCGCGGTGTTGCGATGTTCATGCGCATGAAACCGTGACCGCCCGTTCCGAACATGGCTCCGTTGTTCATGCAGACCCTGGCTTTCTGGATGAAGAAATCCTTCAGTCCTTCATCATCCAGGCCGGTGTTCCTGCAGTCAAGCCAGAGAAGGAAGGTGCCTTCGGGCTCCATGGGTCTTATGCCCGGAAGAAAGGCTTCCGCGTAATCCCTCACGAAAATGAAGTTTCCCCAAAGGTACTGAAGGAGCTGGTCGAGCCATTCACCGCCCTGTTCGTAGGCGGTTTGGGTGGCCACGATGCCGAAGATGTTCGAGCTGTCAAGATGAAGCCTCTGGATGAAATTCCGGTAGCGCGCTCGAAGCACGGGGTCGGGGATAATGATGATCGATACCTGAAGGCCCGCAAGGTTGAAGGACTTGCTGGTGGCGTATGCAGCGATGGTGCGCCCAGAGGCATCCCCCCCGAGCGAAAGCGTGGGGATGTGTCGGTGGGGCTTGTAGACGATGTCGGCATGGATTTCATCGGAGAATACCAGGAGGTCATGCTTCCTGGCAATATCCATGACCCCTCGAAGCTCCTTCCCGCTCCATACCCGGGCCACCGGGTTGTGGGGGCTGCACAGAACAAGCATTCGGGCTTCTGCGGCCTTCTTTTCAAGGTCGTCAAAATCAACGGTGTAACGGCTGCCCCTGAATACAAGCGGGTTTTCAACGGTGTTCCGCCGGTTCGCCCTTATGGATTCCTCGAAGGGGTAGTACACGGGGGGTTGAATGATGATCCCGTCGCCCTGTGATGTGAATTCCTGCAGGGCGAAGTTGAAAGCGGGAACGACGCCGGGTGTGACGACGATCCAGTCCCGCTCGATCTCAAGCCCGTACCGCCGGGAAAACCAGCCTTCGACCGCCCTGTAGAACGACTCGGGCCTTGCGGTGTAGCCGAACACCCCGTGAGCGGCGCGGTCATGAATCGCATCGAGAATCGTGTCGGGAAGCCTGAAATCCATGTCGGCTATCCACATGCTGATCAAATCGTCGCGGCCGAACTTATCGCCGAGGTAGTCCCATTTCAGGCAGCTGGTGTTCCGCCTGTCAACTGTTTCGTCAAAACTGCAGTGCATTGTGCTCCCGGATCTGAATTGGAAAAGTTTCATGAAATATACGCAAACAATGCCTTGACACCAAATGGAATGAGCCGCACAATCGGCCTGACCCCTGTAGAAGTGTCGGCAACCATCAAACAGTCTGGAGCAGTCGTGAACAGGGACATTCTCAGATCGGGCTGGAAGGCCCTTGAAAGCTTCACCAGCGATCAGAGCCGGGGAATTCCCATGCCCCCCGTACAACCCGGCCACAGCGGAGAGCTCATCCCGCTGGCACGATCCGGCACCTACGCCGTTACGCTTCAGGATGCAGTTTCTGGCCGCGCAAGCCGCCGGTCGTTCCTGCCTGATCCGCTTTCGCTTGAGGAGCTTTCATGGCTCGTCCGATCCGTTGCAGGCGTGAGGAAGACGGTTCAGCGGCAGGGAGGGGGCACCGTAACCCTCAGGGCCGTTCCCTCCGCTGGCGCCCGTCATCCACTCGACACCCTTCTGGCGGTGTTCCGAGTGAATGGTTTGGCACCCGGGTTGTACAGGTACATGCCTCTTGATGATGCCCTGGCCTTCGAGGGGGTAGTGCCCACGCCTGATGAAATGACCGCTGCATGCCTGGGTCAGGAGTTCTGCGGGAATTCGTCGGTCGTTTTCATCTGGACAGCCATCCCATACAGAACGGAGTGGCGCTACGGCCCCGTCTCAACGAAGCTTGTCGCACTTGATGCCGGCCATGCCTGCGAAAACCTGTACCTTGCCGTGGAGGCAGTGAATGCCGGAACATGTGCGATAGGCGCCTACGACCAGGAGCTGGCCGACGCCATGTGCTCGCTGGACGGCACTGACGAATTCGTTGTTTACATGGCTCCGGTCGGAAAGGTCAACCGAGCAGAGAATTGATCCCCTCCACCATGCTCTCTGCTCCCCTGAACACCTGAAGCGGACCGTCCGCAAGCATGTAGGCGGGCGTGGTGACAACCCTGTTGTCCACATCGACCACGGCCTGGTCAACTTCGCATTCCTCGTGAACGGCTCCCATGGCTTCGAGCGCCCTGCTGGTATCGGAACGGCTGCCGACCGTCAGGGTCACGCCCGGGATGCAGCGTGCAAGGATCACTGGCGCTATGCACATGGCGGCGATGGGGATCCCCCTGGAATGGACGGAAGAAACAAGCCCTGCCACCTCGGGAAGCACCGTGCAGTGCGCACCCTTTTCACTGAAGTCGCACAGTGTTGTTGCTGCGCCGAGTCCACCGGGAATGACAAGAACGTCGATCTTACTGATATCAAAACCGCTGACGGGTGTCACAGCCCCCCTCGCTATCCTTGCCGCCTCGGCCAGAACCGCCCTGGGCTGCTCCTTCGTCCCGGTCTGATGGTTGTGTGACCTGGCCTGGAGTACGTCCGGGGCGATGAAAACCACCCGGAAGCCACCCTGCTCAAGGGCGATCAACGCAGAGACCGCTTCATGGATCTCCGTTCCATCCTTGACACCGCACCCCGAAAGAAGCATGGCTGCACACTTCGTATTCATGTTCCGCCCCCTTTTCATCCGGATTGGCTGATCCTTCCCAATGCAGAATAATATACGGGTGGGGAGAGGGGGAAAACGTGATTTCAAAGGTTCTGAACGCATCCATTGTGCTTTCCTTGTTGTGCACGGGCTGCTACTACGGTTCCATGCAGGGAGCGCGCACGCTCGGTGAAAACGAAATGTCCATCTCCGGAGGTGTCGGGCTCCCTGCGTACCTCAGCAGTGACGACCGCAGAAATGCCGACGCATCGGGGGAGGACGACATCCCGATCAGCCCTTCCTTCTGCTTCATGACCGGAGCTGCGAAGGGGATCGACCTCGGGTTGTCAGCCTACGGCTACGGGGTGGGCCCCCAGGTGAGGGTGGCGCTGCTTGGAACGGAAACCAGGGAGGCAGTGTCGGTAACTGCCGGCGCCAACTATGTCATCCCGGCGAAGGTGATCGGCGGCAGGGGTTCCATCGCGGCCAGCTATCTCCTTGGCACCGGTCTCGAGGTGTACGGCGCCTGGGACGCCGGTTACGGACCCGATGTGATAAACATTCCCGAGGATCAGTCCGGCGACTGGGACTGGTCCGAGATGGAGGACGGCTTCTACCACTGCCTCAGGGCCGGAGCCGCATATTCACTGGCGGGAACATCAAGGGAAACCTGGATCCCTGACAAGCTGACATTTGAATTCGCCATACCTCTCGACCTGAGGTGGAGCATGGTCCTCGTCGGCATCGGGGTGAGTTACTGAGGATGTCCCCCCTCCTCGACATGCATGTGCACACCACGAACTCACCTGATGCATCCCTGTCGGAGTGCGAGCTTTCGAGCCGTGCGAGTGCAGCGGGTCTGCGTGGAATAGGGTTCGTCGCCCATCTTGATTTTCATCCCGATGACTTCTGCACCGGTTTCTTCAATGGGGACAGGTACACCGCTTCGATCGAGGAAGCAAGAAGGCTTGCGCCTGAACTGACCATACTGCGGGGTGTCGAGGTTGGCGAACCGCATCTGTACGGCCGTAAAGCACTTGATGCAATTGGCGGAAAAGGCTACGACTTCGTAACCGGAGCCCTTCACTGGATCGAGGGGGCGCTGATTCTTGAGCCCGAGGCTTTCCGGACGACGTCGGTGCAGGCACTGGTGGAACGGTACTACCGCACAACGCTTGAAATGCTCTCCGAACCGGCTTTTCATGTGCTTGCACACCTCGGCCTGTTCAGACGGGGCATGGCCATGGCGGGGCTCGACCCCTCGTTCGATGAAACCGTGTTCTGCCCTGGTCTCGTTCAGGATGTTCTCGGCAGACTGATCGCGCACGGAGTGATTCTTGAGTTGAACACCTCCGGTCTCCGGCGGAAGGAGCACCTGACATACCCCACCGTCGCCGTTCTGGAGCTCTACAGGTCACTCGGCGGATCGCTGGTCACCCTCGGTTCAGACACACACGGAGACCCGTGGGTGTTCTACGGTCTGGAAGAGGGGCGCAGGATGCTCACGAACGCAGGTTTCGAGAGCTGCAGCTACATGCAGCAAGGCGTGATGGGGAGCTACAGGCTCTGATTGTACCCGCTGCACACCACCCTCAAGGGTGGTTGTAACGCGCCGGTGAAGTGATTAAGATACCCGGACACTCGCCGATACCGTCGGAAGGATCTTTTGCATACGCTGGCCGAGTACGCGTTCTGGATCAGCCTGGGAATGATAGTCCTTCCCCTGGCGGGCTACCCTTTCATTCTCCTGCTTGCGGGCGGGCTGGTGAGAAAACGAAAACCCTGTTCCTTCGCATCACCGCCAAAGGTCAGCTGTCTCATTGCGGCGAGAAACGAGGCCGGCTGCATTGCGGCACGGATTGATAACCTGCTTGCGCAGGACTACCCCTCACACAGCCTTGAAATAATCGTTGGTTCCGATGCCTCCACAGATGCGACCGATGAGATCGTCAGCGCCTACGCCGACAGGGGTGTAGTGCTCCACAGGTCGCCCGAGAGGGTCGGCAAGTCAGATATAATGATCAGTCTCAAGGAGATGGCCAGGGGTGAAATACTTGTCATGACGGATGCCAACACCGTGTTCAGAAGTGACACAGTCTCGAGGCTTGTTGAACCGTTCTGCGACCCTTCGGTCGGCTGCGTCGATGGATCACGCCGGAACAGCCTTCTCGTGGAAACCTGCGAGAGTTCCTACTGGCGCTACGAAACATGGCTCAAGAAGCTCTGCGGACGGCTCGGTTCAGTGCTGGGAACAACGGGTGCGGTCTTCGCTCTGAGGAAGGAACTTTACCGCCCGGCCGGGCCAAAAAGGGCCGACGACTTCGAACTCGGGGTGATGGTTAGGATGCAGGGGCACAGATGTGTATTCAATGAGCACGCGGTCGCGATGGAACCATCCGAGGCCGATTCATCTCAGTACCGGCGCATGGTGAGGATCGTGGCGCAGTATTTCGGAATGGCTGTGCGTTTTTTCTTCATGGCGCTGCTCCACGGCAGGTTCTGGCTGGCCCTTCAACTTCTGCTGCACAAGATACTCCGCTGGCAGATCGGCGTCTTTGCGCTGACCGCTCTTTCCGCCCTGTTCGTCCTCAGGTTGTCGGGTGTGTTCTACGAGACCCTGTTCTGGCTGTACCTTGCATTCAACCTGCTTGCAATATCGGGGGCTTTCCTGCATGACAGGCTCCCCTCCGCGCTTTTGATGCCATACCATTTCTGGCTGATGGGCGCGTCTGCGATACACGGGATGGTGAAGCTGTTGCTGAGGGGCCCCACGTTGCTATGGGATCACGAGCCTCGCCATAAGCCCGTCCAGATCAACTGATCCGTCGGCTTTCTGAAAGGTCTCAACGAGGGCGGCAACCAGCCTTGGCAGGGCAAGACCCGAGCCGTTGAGGGTATGGACGAAACCCGGCTTCCCCCCACCGCCTGGCCTGAAACGGATCCCACCCCTCCTTGCCTGGAAGTCATGGAAGTTGGAGACGGACGAGACCTCGAGCCACTTCTCCTGACCGGGCGACCAGATTTCAAGGTCATAGCAGCGGGCCGCCGAGAAGCTGAGGTCTCCCGATGCAAGCAGAACAACCCGGTAGTGAAGCCCCAGCCTCTCCAGAAGGTTTGCCGCATGGGCAAGCATCTCTTCATGGGCGTTCAGGGATTTGTCGGGATGGGTGATCCATACCATCTCGACTTTCTCGAACTGGTGCACCCTGTTGAGGCCCCGTGTGTCCTTTCCGTAGCTGCCCGCCTCCCTGCGGAAACAGGGAGTGTAGCCGCAGAGCTTTACCGGAAGGTCAGACTCGGACAGCAGCGCACCCCTGTATAGGTTCGTTATCGGAACCTCGCCGGTGGGGATCAGGAAGAGATCGTCCTTCTCCAGCCTGTACATGTCATCTTCGAGCTTTGGAAGCTGCCCTGTCGCCGTGACCGATGCCCTGGAGGCCAGGAAGGGGGGCCAAACCTCCTCCATTCCTGCCAGATGGTGGTTGTCGAGCATCCAGTTTATCAGTTTTCTTTGAAGCCTTGCAGCCCAGCCCCTGAAGAGGATGAAGTTCGACCCTGCTATCTCCCCTGCGGCTTCGGGGTCGAAAACACCCTTTAAAAGCTCCCAGTGGGGTTTCGGGGCAAAATCGAAAACCGGTGGGGCTCCCCAGCGGCGCACCTCGAGATTCTTGTCTTCCCCGCCGATGGGTACGTCGGGATCGGGGATGTTCGGAATTGAGAGCAGGATCTCGTTAAGACGCGTCTCGAGGGCCTTCATGTCACGCTCGAGGACCCCGATGCGTTCCCCGGCTTTTCTGCTTTCCTCCATCGCATCGTCGGCAGACTCTCCGGCCTTTTTCAGGGACGATACCCTGTGGCTCATCTCGTTCCGAAGGGCCCTGAGCCCGTCGGCTTCCGAAGAGAGGCCGCGAAGCCTGCTGTCGGTCGCAAGCCATTCATCGATACCGCAGGCACATCTGCGCACGGCTGCAGCCTGCCTGACCCTTTCGGGTTCGTTCCGGAGAAGGTTTCTGTCGATCATTCTTCCCCCATCACCGGCGAAGAATCGCCGGAATGAACACCAGGGCTCCCACCACTGCTGCGCCGACCGACGCAAGCAGCACCGCAGCAGCTGCGGCATCCTTGGCATCCCTGACAAGAGGGTGCCTTTCAGGGGAGACCCGGTCCGCGAGTTTTTCAAGGGCGGTGTTCATGGCCTCGGCGCTGAGCACCAGAGCCGAGGCAACGGAAAGGATGCCCCATTCAATCAAAGTCAGCCCGACCGCAAACCCGGCGGCCACCACAAGCACAAGTGCCACCCCGTGAATCCTGGCATTGGCCTGTGAGCCAAAAAGCACCCGGATCCCACGGGCGGCGTGAATAAAACTGTCAGCCCTTCGACCCATCGCCTTCGTAAAAACCTTTCACAGCGCTCACCACCACCTCGAGTTCCGCCTGCGACAACTCTCCGAACACCGGAAGCGATATCACTTCGGCGCTGCAGGCTTCGGCAACGGGGAAATCCCCCAGGCGGTATCCGAGGTATTCGAAACATTTCTGAAGGTGCAGGCAGAGCGGATAGTATACGGCGCAACCGATGTCGAGGGACCTGAGGTGGGCAAGAAGGCCGTCCCTGTTTGAAACCCTCAGGGTGTACTGATTGTATATGCTGACTGCTTCGGGGGCGATAACGGGCGTTTTTACCTGATCAAGCCCGGCGAAAGAGGCATCGTAGAAGGCGGCATTACTTCTGCGTCCCTGGTGCCATGACTCCAGCCTTCTGAGCTTGATTCTGAGAAAAGCGGCCTGAAGCGCATCCAGCCTGCTGTTGGTGCCCACAGTTGAGTGCATGTAGCCCTGTCCCCCGTGTTCACGCAGAAGAACAAGCCTGTCCGCGATCGCCCCGTCATTTGCCGTAAGCATTCCGCCATCCCCCAGCGCCCCGAGGTTCTTCGACGGAAAGAAGCTGAAACATCCCGCGTCGCCCATGGACCCTGCCTTGTTCCCCTTCCAGGTTGCCCCAACGGACTGGCAGGCGTCTTCGATGACCGGAATGCCCCATTTGCGGCAGATGCGAATGATCTCATCCATGTCGGCAGCCTGGCCGAAAAGGTGGACGGGAATGACCGCTGCAACCCGGCTCTTCAGCAGCCGATGGATCACACCCCTGTCGGTCGCAGCGCAGTTGCGGCAGAGCCATGACTCGAGTCCGGCCGGATCCATGTTGAAGGTGTCGCCGCGAACATCCACGAATGCCGGAATCCCTCCGGCCCTTACGATGGCGCCGGCAGTGGCGAAGAAGGTGAATGGGGTAGTGACTGCGATTTCTCCGGGAGCCATGCCCAGCGCCTGAAGGGCAAGAATGATCGCATCGGTGCCGGAAGCGCAGCCAACGGCCCTCTGAGTGCCGCAGTACTCCGAGAACTCCTTTTCAAGGGCATCGAGTTCCGGACCCTTTATGAACCGGGAGGTTTCGAGCGCCTCGCGGAAAGCTGTCTGAAGCTCGTCAAAAATTGGCTCATGCTGCCGTGAAATGTCCAGCATGGGAACCTTCATCGGTGATTCCTTTCCAGGGCTCAGTGGGCTCCCGCGCCCGTGAGCACGACTTTCACCGTTCTTATCAGGATCTCGATATCAAGAAACAGTGATTGGTTTTCGATGTAGAAAAAATCGTACTTGAGTTTCTCCGCGACATCCTCAAGGGATGAATCGTACTCCAGCTTGACCTGGGCCCAGCCGGTGAGACCGGGTTTGATCGTCAGCCTCTTGTTGTAGAACGGAAAGACCAGCCTCAGCCTGCTTATTATTTCTGGACGCTCCGGTCTGGGGCCGACAAGGGACATACTGCCTGCGAGAATGTTGAGCAACTGCGGCACTTCGTCCAGCCTCGTCTTTCTGAGCCATGCGCCCACCTTCGTCACTCTGGGATCATTTTTCCCGGCCCATACGGCTCCCGATGCAGTTTCGGCATCCCTTACCATGCTGCGGAACTTGACTATGCCGAACTCACGTCCTCCCTTGCCGACGCGGGTCTGCCGGTAGAACACGGGACCCGGGCTGTCCAGCCTTATGGCAAGGGCGATCAGCAGCCAGATCGGCATTCCCGCAACAAGAACAACCGTGCACATGATGAAATCCATCACCGTCTTTACAAGTTTTTCCCAGTTCTTGAGCCGCTCGGGGAGAAGTTCCATGAGTGGCTGCCCGAGTATCTGTGTGGAATGGACGTTGCCCGCGATCACATCGAAAAGGTCCGGCACCACTTTCACCCTGATGCCCCTTCCCGCAGCGGGGAGCAGGAGCCCGAGAATGTCGTCGTGAAAATTGCTGGCGATGGTGACCAGTATTTCATCGACCTCATGCTTCTCGATCAGGCTCTCGAGTTCGTTCATGTGGCCTGCTATGCGGTCCACCTCTCCCGAGTCGTTGTCGGTTCCGGGCGGAGCAACAAAACCAACGATGCTGTACCCGAGCGACCGGTTTGCCTCGATGAATGACACGAGTTCCGCGGCCTTCTTTCCCAGTCCGATGACAAGGGCGTTGCGGCGGATGAGCCCCTGTTTTGCCCAGCGCCTTTCAAGAAGCCTCGCGGCCGCCCTCGCCATGAACACGAGAACCAGCAGAAGCCCGTAGTAGACGAAAAAAACCCACCTGCCGACGGATATCGTCGGGCTGACAAGAAAAGCGCCAAGGGAAAGCAGTACAATCCCGCCTGTGATCTGCTTGAACACCTGGCTCATCTCGTCCGCCCAGCCAAGATCCCATTTCATCCTGTAGATGCCCGTGATGAAAAACAGGGCTATCCAGAAGGGAACGGAAGCCATGCTTCCCGATGCGATGATGAGGGGGGCCATCGGCGTGGTGTCCTGGAAGAGACCGGTGTTGAATTTGATCACGCCTGCAACGAACATCGCGAGGAAGACGGCGGTCGAGTCGAAACACACGGCGAGGGCCACAAGAAGCTTCTTCATCTGGAACCTCTGAACAGGTGCTTGCGGAAGGTACCGAACGCCTTCAGGTTCCGTTTCCCCTCGGTAGCGGGGTGAAGGAGTGACTGAAGAACCTTCCTCCCAATGTAGGATGGCCTGAGGTAGAACCTTTTCCTGGCCTGATCGCAGAAGCCAACGAGATCTTCGGCGGAGAGACCGGGAAGGTCAACCACGCAGTTATGCAACCCCTCGGGGGTCAGCCATTGTGAGTAGTCGGTAGTTCGCAGCCGCCCGAGACGGGAGTACTCCTCGAACAACCTTGTACCGGGGTAGGCCATTATGGGGAAGAACTGCGCGGTGTCCGGCCTGAGTTTCATGGCCATCCGAAGGGTCTGTTCCATCGACTCGTGCGTTTCCCCGGGATTTCCGACCATGAAGCAGCCGTGGACGAGCAGACCCGCCTTCCTTGCCCTGGCGGCGAACTCGAGGTTCTGCTCGACGGTGGTTCCCTTGGATACTCCGTTGAGTATCGCCTGGCTTCCCGATTCATACCCGACAATGAGCATTCTGCAACCGGCAGCCTTCATGGTGCGCATGGCTTCGAGTGAGAGGTTGGCCCGGGTGTTGGCGGTCCAGGGAAGTGCGTTTCCACTCGCGGCAATGGCTGCGGCCACTTTGGAAACCCTTTCACTGTCGACACTGAACGTGTCGTCCTCCACAACGATCTCCCTGACCTGCGGAAAGTATTCGGCGATCAGTTTGAACTCCCGGGCCACGTTTTCGGGGCTTCTGGCCCTGTAGCCGCCCGGGTGAAGAACCTGCGGCCAGACACAGAACGAGCACTTGAAAGGGCAGCCCCGGCTGGTGATGGTCATGACACTGGGGTATCTGGCGGCGGCAAAAAAGTAATCCTCGGGCTTCAGGTGCCTCAGGTACACGTCAGCCAAAAAGGGCAGTGAATCAAGGTCTTTCACAAGCTCAGGCGGTCCGGTGAGAATGGCGCCGTCTGCGGTGTTGACCGCCAGGCCCGGAATGGTGCAGAGGTCTTCGCCGCCGGCTGCCCTGACCAGAGACAGATCGTATTCGCCAACCGCCACCGCATCCACGAAGGGTGCAAGTCCGAGCGTTTCGAGGGGAAGCGCGCTCACGTGCGTGCCCACCAGTATGAGCCTCGCCCCCGGAAGGGTTTGTTTTACCGCATCCGCCACCTCGAGATCGCTGTTGATGGAGGGGGTGGAGGTGTCGATCACGACCATGTCCGGGTGGAAGCCTTCAATAAGCTTCGGGAGGGCTTCCCTTGTAACACCCGCTGCCGGGCAGTCCAGGAACTGCACGGCATGGCCGGCCCTTTCCAGCCCGCCGACGAGATATGCAAGCCAGAAGGGCCAGTAGAGCGTTCCGCTCTTGACGATGGCGGGGGAGCGTGATGTTCTTGAAAACCTGCCGTTCATGAACGGCGGGTTTACAACCGAAACCCTCATATGAGGCCCTCCAGCACATCCGCATACCGCGCCGCAGCCTTTTCCCATGTGAAAAGCGAGGCCCGTGCCATCCCATCCGCGCCCATGCATGCAAGTTCGCTCCCCGTTGCACTCGAGACAACAGCGATGCCCCTTGCGATGTCTGTTACGGAATAGGGGTTCACGAGCAGCCCCGCAGCGCCGACGACCTCCTCGAGCGAGGTGGCCTTCGAGGCCATGACGGGCGCACCGGAAGCCATGGCTTCGAGCGCCGGCAAACCGAAACCCTCGTAAACCGACGGCATAAGAAGGCAACGGCACGAAAGGTAGAGTTCCTTCAATTCGGCATCGGATACCCCGGTGCGAACGGTTATGCTCTCCCTTGCGGGATTTGTGGACAGGTGGGTCTCGAAATCGCGAAATGCCCTGTCCTTTCTCACGGCCATTACCAGGGGCGGGATCGCCCTGTTCATGGCCCACACCCTGCCGTACGCTGTCAGAAGCCGTGGCAGGTTTTTATACGCCCTGGCGTTACCCACTACGAGCAGCGGCCCATCCTCGCGGCCTTCGCACCGGCCTTCGCCCGGGGAAAACAACGACTGCCCCTCGCCCGTTATGAACACCTTCTCCGCCGTATCGGGGAACCTTCTTCCAATGTCGCGTTCCGTAACCCGGCTGGGAACGGCGATGGCGGATGCATGGATCGCGCTTCTGCGGATGACCCTGCGGAAAATGTTTCGATAGAGGGCGTTGCGGATAATCCCGTTTCCAAAGTAGCATGGTACGCTGAGCACCATCAGATCGTGGATGGTCACGATCGTGGGCACACCCCCGGGTGTTGGTCCGGCCATGGAAAAGTTCACGAAGGCATCAGGATTGCACCCTCGAATAACGGGTGCCATCCTGGCGTTCTCCCCCGGCCTGAACCTTGGCACGGGGCATTCGATCACATCCAGCCCGGGGAGCACAAAACGGCCGGTGGCGGAGGGATGAACAAGGACTGACAGCTTCCAGTCCGGACGGAGCAGCCCGAGGGCGGTCGAAAGGTTCTGTGAGAAACGGGTGATACCGTCCGCGATGCTTTGTGCGGCCCTGGCATCAAGCAGAATGCTTTTCCTCACCGGGCAAGACCCCTTCGGGAAAGCTCCTCGGTGGCCTTGTCGACCATGTCTACTGCGGTCTGCCCCCGAACCCACCTGCAAAGTTCACGAACACCCTCGCTGAAGGGTATCGCGGCCTTGAACCCAAGGACTGATCCGGCAAGCGACACATCCCCGAAACAGTGTCTGATGTCTCCGGCTCTGAACTGGTTGCGGATGGTGAACGGAATGTCGTCCCTTCCCAACTCGGATGCAATTGCGCGTCCAACCTGGAGGATGGAGACCTGGTTGCCGGTTCCGAGGTTGAAGACCCTGCCATGAGCGCCCGGGTTTTCGATCGCTGCAAGGCAGCCCTTCACAAGGTCACTGACATGGATGAAATCCCTGCTCTGACCGCCGTCCTCAAATACAACAGGGGAGTTGCCGTTGAGAAGGCGCGAGGCAAAAATCGCGCCGACCCCTGTGTAGGGGTTCGAAAGCGCCTGTCTCTCCCCGTAAACATTGAAGAACCTCATTGCGGTCGATGGAATTCCGTAGGCATCGCCCACTGAAAGGAAAAGCTCTTCATGATCGCGTTTGCCAACGGCATAAACGCTTGTAGGGGCAAGCGGTTTGCTCTCCGGGGTGGGAATGGGATGGCAGGTCAGGCCGCAAAGGGGGCAGTGCATCTCCCAGTCATGTCGCGCAAGCTGTTCAGGCCGCCTGAGGCCCGGACTCACCGGTCCGCACACGTCACAGCGGTACGCGCCCTCGCCGTAGATCGACATCGAACTGGCGACCAGCATCCGTTGAAGGCTGTCACGTTTTTTCAGTGCCTCTTCAAGTACGACGGCGGCACCGAGGGAGTTGATGGAAGTGTACCTTTCGATCTCGTACATCGACTGTCCAACGCCGACGGCGGCGGCAAAGTGAACAAGGACCTCGACCCCCTCAAGGGCCCTGCCGACTGCATCGTGGTCCCTCACATCACCGACCTGGAGCTCTGCGTCGGGGGACAGATAGGCGGGCCGCAACCGGCCTTCGCCGTGAACCTGTGGATCAAGTGAATCCAGCACCCTGACCCTGTAGCCCGAGGAAAGCATCAGGTCTGCAAGGTGTGATCCGATGAAACCGGCGCCGCCGGTTATGAGTGCAAGTCTGCTCATGTTGGTGAGGATCTCCCATCCGCTAGCGACAGTATTGCCTTGACCGGCAAAAATACCACACCCCGGGCCGGGTGTACAGCTTGCAGCGCCTTTCAGATGGGCAGCAGCGCGGACAGCCTTTCAGCACACCCCTCGACTGTCCTGTGGGCGAGCACGAAGGCCCTTCCGGCAGCCCCGAGCCCCTTCGCCAATGCCGGGTTGGAAAGCACCGACAGAAGCGACTCCGCAGCTTCCGGTGCGGAATCACCAACAAGAAGGCCGTTTTCTCCGTGGGCGACATTATCGGGCAGCCCTCCGGAGTTTCTGGCCAGGACAGGCCTCGCGCAGGCCATGGCTTCAAGTGGGACGAGCCCGTACGGCTCATTCCTCTGAAGACAGAGAACAGCCGAGGCTTCACGGTACAACCGGAGCAGCTCGGTATCGTCCACGCCCCTGCAGATCCTGATCTCGACACCCAGCCCTGCTGCAAGCCGCTCGAGTCGGGCGCCGTACCCGGGGAACTCCCTGTCGGCCACAATGCATAGAGGCTGTCTTGCCGCCCCCGGCAAGAGGGCTGCCGCCCTGATCGCCGTATCGTGTCCCTTGAATGGCCACAGGGCACCCACGGATAGCAGATGTTTCCCGGGCGACCATTCGGCCTCAGGAGTGAAACAGGTTGAATCCACTCCGGGAAAGACCGCATCAGAGTTTACGTCGTAGATTTCCATGAGTCTTCGCTGCATGTAGGGGGAGAAGGTTGCGACCCTTTGTGCACACTTCATGGAGGCGAAATCGCTGCGGCGCTCCTCCCTCTCCAACGGGCCCAGCAGCAGGTCACCAAGACGGCTGCCGGTGCGCGTGATGCAGCCCTTCTCATAGAGGTGCCTGGGATATTCGTAACAGAAGTAGAGCGAGCGCACTCTGAGATGGTCAAGGAGCGGAGGGGCGGCGATCACCATGCTGTTGTGGACAAGCGCGGGGGCTCCGGAGTCGTTGATCTCCTCCGCAATCGAACGGCACAGCTTGCGGAAGCATGCAAGCCTCTTCATGAGCAGCAGCGGGGCGAGCATTCTTGCGGCTCCCCCCAGACGCCTTCCCTTCGGAAAGGGATACCGTCTGACCTTAACTTCACCGGGTACCGGAAGATCGACTGAACCTTCAACATTGTGAAGGGTGACTGAAAACCTGCGCGCGAGGAACCTGATGTTCTGGGCTGCAAGCCTGGCTCCCCCTCCGGAAGGGAGCATGTGAAATACAGTCAGGGCTGCAGAATATGCGTTTTTTTCCATTGTCGGAATATATTACCGATTCATTCCATGACCTGTGGAATTCGGATCGACCGCACACGGATCGCCTGACCAGGATTGCAGTCGTTCCGGCATGCAACGATGCCCGGCGCAATACTCCGAACATTCGGTGCGACCGGCGTTTAAGGGGGTTTCTCTGACGGCTCGTGAATGCACTGGCCCTGTCACGGGTGTCAACTATGCGGGCTATCTTGAGGCCGGGTTCGGGCTGGGGAGGCCGCCCGCGGTTACATCGAAGCTCTCGAAGGGCTGGGGTATGGTGTTTTGCGCATCGATGCGGACGAACTGCTTCCCGGCCGCGGGACCAATTCCGAAAATACACCTTTGCTGCGAACGGTCAGGGGGGAACGAAACCTTCACCCGCTGAACATCGTGCATATCAACCCTGATCTGTTGTCAACCTTTCCAGAAGCGTATCGGGTCAGCCTTCTTCTCCGAATCGTTACACCATAGGTATCTGGGCATGGGAAACACCGGTCTTCCCCGCCAAATGGCGTGACAGGTTCGCGCTTGTCGACGAGATCTGGGTGGGCGGCAGCTTCATGGCCCGGGGAATCTCCATGGCATCACCGGTACCGGTCCTTGTCATGCCTCATGTGGTGCAACCCGTTGTACCGGCTGCTGACAGGCGAAGATTCGGGCTTGACACCGGCGAGTTCCTTTTTCTTTTCTCCTTCGATTTTCACAGCACTTTCTCCAGAAAGAACCCGATGGGCGTGGTCGAAGCATTTCAGAAAAGCATTCGATCCCTCCCAGCCAGTCAGGCTCGTGCTGAAATCGCTGAACGGAGCAATGACTGCCCGGACCGGATGGCGTCGCTCATGTCATCCGCCGAGGGGTTGAGGGTCACCTTCATAGACCGTCAGCTTGATCCCGGAGAACGTTCCGTTCTCATGGCCTCGTGCGACTCATTCGTATCGCTCCACCGTGCGGAGGGTTTTGGCCTGGGCATGGCTGAAGCAATGGCAATGGGCAAGCCGGTAATCGCAACCGGCTGGAGTGGAAACACCGATTTCATGAACGTTGACAACTCCCTTCCAGTCAGGTTCAGCCTTGAGCCTCTGGAAGAAACCGATCCACCGTATGAAAAAGGATCGATCTGGGCAGTGCCCGATCTTGACGACGCAGCAGTCAAGATGAGGCTTGTCTACTCCGACAGGGAGCTGGCTGCTTCAATCGGTATGCGTGCAAGTCGGTACATGGCTCGTTTTCACAGCGCTTCCGCCATCGGAGCCCTTATCGACAGCCGCCTGCGCCTGATCGGCGAAGGCGAGGGCTTCAGGCATGCAGGACACAGAAAAGCGCTTCCCTCCGATTCTGCGATGTCTGTCAGAAGCAGTTGGCAGTTGTCATCTGCAAGGGTTGTGGTGCCTTGCTGCGCATCGTGCCGGGGCGTTTCGAAAGGCTCAGGAATACCATCCGGAGAACCCGTGAACGAGCCTCGAGCCTTCTTTAATGTCCCTGACGGGGCTTCACCTTCGAGTGCCGCTATATTCGAGGGTCCTGGTCCGGTTCATGGTTTCCGAAAGGTGCTGTAATGTAGGGTTCCTTCCAGAACAGCAGTTCAGCCCCGCCCCGACCGCATCGAAAGCCCTCATGTCTCAGCTTAAGAGAACTCTGGCCGTTGCAGGCTTCATCATCCTCTACTTCATCGCCTGCATCATGATGCTGCCCGGCAGCCGGCCCTTCCCTGCCATGCTTCTCCCCGGCTTTCCCCTCGCTGCTTTTCGCAGTTCCCGATCCCAGAAAGCTGGCTTCTCATTCTTCCATTCTTATTGCGCTGGGTATCAGGAGGTAAGCCTTGGTCCGTTCCCTGTTTTTCTCTCCGTGGTGTTCATGATGCTCGGGTTATCTGGTGTACCTTGTCGCAAAGATTTCTACCGGTACGGCTGTCTGCAGGTTCGGCGGCTTTTCATGGCTTGTGCTGTTCGCCTACCTTGCCCAGATGGTGTCCCTGATTGTATCAGTTCACGCCAACGGCCAGCACTTCCTCAACGCCTTTCGTGAATCTCACAAGTTCTTCATTCACGCACCGCTTGCACTGATCATTATGGACTGGTACGGCAGGCCGCCCTGGTTCGAGAGGATGCTGAAGGCCGTCGTTGTAACCCTTTTTGTTCTGTCAGTGTACGGCATCATCCAGTTCCACACGGGGGCGGCATGGTCGGTGGGCGAGGTGGCTTCAGGCTACAACATCCAGGGCCGCGCCTTCGCTACAATCAGGGGCGGAGCCAACAGCTACTCGGGCTTTCTGGAACTGACCGTTCCCACAACCCTTGCAGCGTCTTTCTTCTTCCGCAACAAGAAATGGAAAGCCCTTGGCTTTCTTTCGGCAGGGCTGGGGGTTCTGAACGGCCTCTACACTTACTCAAGGGGAGGGTTCATAACCATAACCCTTGCCTGTCTGGCGTATCTCATCTTCCGCTTCAGAAAGCGGGTATGGGTGCCCATTCTTGCCATTTCCATCTTTTCAGCCTTCATTTTCAGCAACGCAGAGATGTTCAACCGCCAGCTCGTGCTTTTGACCGACCCTTCCAGTACAGTCATCGAAGCAACATTGATCCACAGGTATGTCACCTACAGCAGATACATCATGGATATCAGCGCTCATCCCCTGACCGGAGTTGGATGGGGGGCCAGGGAGTACTTCTCCAGCGGATCGAGCCTTTACAGTTTCTGGGAGGCGAGGCACGAGAGGAGTACGGATCATATCGAACACTTCGGTGGATTGAACAGCCTGATCTTCGACATGGTGCTGAAGGGGGGCATAGCCTCAGCCATCTCCCTGATGCTCATTGCAGGCGCTGCAGCATTCGCCTCCGTCAAGGCGTTTCGGACAAGGGGCGCAAGTGACCTATGTGTCGGCATGATTTCCGGACTCACAGCCTTCGCGGCACACCAGCTTGTTGACAATCTTCTGCAATGGCCGCAAACCGGTGCTTTCTTCTGGATAGTGATGGGGCTGCTCGCCGTAATCGGGCGGAAACAGCCCGGTAATCCATATATTACCGCAGAAGACCGCGTGAGCGAAGAATGGGCGGATCCATCGCCCGAATCCTTGAGGGAGTGAGAAAATCACCATGCAGAGCGCACCGGCCAAACTTATGTACCTTCTTTTGATAAACCGGAAATTTCTGATCAGAACCATCCTGATCGTTATGGCACTCACGATCGGCATCACGTACATTCTCCCAAAGAAGTACACTGTCACTTCCGTCATCCTCCCTCCCGAGGAACAGAACCTTTCCGGGCTGAACATGGGCGGGCTTGCGTTAGGTGAACTCGCGGGCTTCTTCAGCGGCGGCATGGGCTATTCACTCCCCCTCATGACCACCCTGGGCGACGTTTACGTGACAATTCTCAACAGCCGTTCCCTGATCGATCATGTGATGATAAAGACAGGTTATCTCGAAACCGTTGACCTTGACCAGAGATACGAAAGACAGCCCTACACGGCCCTTTACCTCGCCCGAAAGCAGTTCCGTAAAAACTACAGCGCCACGACAACATCTTCGGGTTTCATCCAGATAGAGGTCACGACGGGCACTCCAGAGTTTTCGATCATTGTGGCGGAGGCGGTCATTGCCGCCCTCGACAGCGTGAACATTTCCGTACTCACCCAGCGGCAGATCGAGGACCGCGAACTTCTCCAAAGGCAGCTGAGTTCCGCCGACAGCGCACTTGCCGTCACCGGAGCCTCGCTCATCGCCTTCGAGGAGAACTACGGTTACATCTCGCCCGATGCAATCCTGTCACAGCTCATGGATGTTCTTTCCCAGATGAAGGCCCAGTATCTCGAGGCGGTCATCGCTGCCAACGCAGCCCGAAGCGGCATCAGAGGCGGGAACAGCGCGAGCCTTTCCGAGCTTGATGCAGAGGCTGCTGCCATAAGCAGGGCCATTTCCGAGATCGAGTCGGGCAGCATCGCCGGCGGGATCGACATCGGCATCCGGGTGGACCAGCTTCCGATCGCCATGCTCGAATATGCAAGGCTCAGAACCGACTACGAGGTTCAGATCAAAATGGTCTCGATGCTCACGATAAGCCTTCAACAGGCCATCACTCAGGAGGAGTCCATTCATTCCACGCTCCGTATCCTTGATGCTCCCGGCGATCCCGGGTGGAAAAGCAGACCAAAAAAGCTTTACATCTGGATCGAGGTGTTCCTTGCCACGGTCTTCATCCTGTGCTGCTATCTGCTGGCAAGGGAAAAGTGGAATGAGATGAGGGTTGAAAAGCCCGATTCCTGGAATGCCTGGAACGATCTGTTCAACGATGTAAGGTCGGATTTCCGACGCAAGCGCAAATAGTGGCCGGCGCAGTGCCCGCGATTCGCTTTCCGGCAAGCTGATGACAACGAGGGAAGCACCAAAACCCCAGGGTGCGGTTTTCGGGTTTTCCGTTCTCTCCCTGACGAACCTTCTCGTGGCTGTTCTTTCGTACCTGAGGTTCGCCGGGATCGCAAGGCTCTTCGGCGCCGACTGGAAAACCGATGCCTTTGCCGTTGCATTGGTCCTGCCCTTTCTCGTTCGGGATCTGATCACCCATTCCTTCGGATCCACCTTTCTGCCGATTTACGCCCGTGTCATGGAACAAAGGGGACGGGCCGGAGCAATTCGCTTTGTCAACCTGGTTCTGACATGGGTGGCGGTTTCAGGCTCCGTTCTCATGGTCGTGCTCTTTGCGTGGTCCAGACATGCCGTAACCGCTGTGAGCCCGGGAGGCTCTTCGGACATGCTCGCGATGGCTTCGGTCATGCTGAGGCTTCTCGTTCCGATGGTTCTTCTCAAGGCCCTGGGAGGGATACTCACCAATTTCATCCAGTTCGAGAAGCGCTTTTCAACCCTGGGGCTTGCCGGAGTTCTCGACCTTGCAGTTTCGACAGCAATGCTCTTCGCCGTGGGCTCGCGCTGGGGAGTTATGATCCTTCCCTGGTCGATCACTGCAGGAGTCGCTGTATCATTTGTCTACCTCTTTGCATGCGCAGTGAGGAGCGGGTATCACCTGAAGCCCGTGATCGAGAAAGATGCCCATCTCGCACAGCTGGTAAAGATGGCGGGACCCGTAATGATCGGCACTCTGGCGGGCTTTCTCGGCCCGGTCGCAGACAAGATCCTTGCCTCGTTCCTCATGGCAAGTTCGATAACAGCGCTGGACTACGCGGACAGAATCAAGAACATCGTCTTTGCAGTCGCCTTCGCCCCCTTTGCAGTGATGGCCGAGATCAGCTATTCGGCCAAGGCGGCCAGGGGCGAACAGGGTCCTCTTCTTGAAAACCTCAGGTCCGGGTTGAATCAGACCTCGATAGTGATGTTTCCATTGGCAGCTCTGCTCACAACGGCTGCTTTTCCCATCGTGAGCGTGTTGTTCCAGAGAGGCAGCTTCACCCCTGATAACGCAGGATATGTGGCTTACGCCCTGGCATTCTATGCTCCCTGGCTCTTGAGAAGCGGGCTTTTCACTCTGACAGCAAAAGTCTTCTATGCCCTCAGAGACTCTGCCACGCCAGTAGCGATCGGCGTGATAGGGCTTGTAATGAATGTTTTAATGAATTTCATACTCATCGGCCCACTGGGCATCGGCGGGCTGGCTCTTGCCACCACGCTTTCTTCAACGTTCAAGGCATTCCACCAGACATGGGCACTTTCCCGGAAACTGGGGGGTCTCGGCCTCAGAAGCATAGTCCCGGAGCAGCTCAAAATGCTTGGAGCCGTGGTCGTCATGGTTGGGGTAATGATCCTGCTGCGGTTTCTGTTCCCATTCGAGGCGGAGAAACCGTTCCTCGACCGACTGCTCAGGCTTTCGGTCTACTGCCTGTCCGGGTCGGTTGCGTACATCACGGCATTGGTGGTTTTGCGGTGCCGAACCCTGTCAGCACTCGCCGGCAGGATCAGGGGGAAGTTCTTCCCGTCGGCAGGTGTTTCTTCAGCAGTTCATTGAAAAGCCGTCTCGGGGTTTCGATGTCGTAATTCTCCCTCACCCATTCCAGGGCTTGCAGCCTGCGTTGTTCGAGCGACAGCCAGCCTTCCTGAACAGCATCGAGTTTCCGGGCAAGGTCAACGGGGCTCTCATACACATCCAGAAGATGAGGGGCTGTGTGCACGGTCTCGGTCCATGGGCTCGCAATCACATGCATTCCGCACGCCATGTACATCACGACCTTCATCTGGTACACATGCCTCTGTCTCGGTGCAAGTGTTGCGACACCCACCTGATACCTCCCCGACAGCTCACCGAGCCTGAGGCGGGGCAGCGGGGGCAGAAGCCTCACCCTCCCACCCGTTGAGGAGCAGAGTCTGCGCAGTTTGTCCGTGAGCGGGCCAGCACCGATGATATCGCCCTTCATGGAGCGCGAAAGCATTATCCCTTCGACAAAATCCTCGGGACGGTGCTCGTCGTTGAGCACACAGAGCAGAAGTGCCCTTTCAGGCCGTTTCATTTCCGAAAAGGCAAAGCGGGACATGTCCTCGAAGTGCTGCAGCACAATGGTTCCCGGAACGTCCGCAGTCTGTGATGCGGTGGAGAAAAGCGCCCTGTCGGTGAGGGTCTTGAGGGCGGTGAGGTCGGTATCATGGTGAACCTTCTGGTGAAAACGCATGGCGAACGGAACGCCGGCCTTCATTGCCGCAAAGCCGGCCAGTTCGTCAAGACAGAGGACAAGATCGGCTCGGAAGCGACCTGCGCACAACTTGATGCCGAGAGGCACAAGCTCTCGTTCCACCTTGCAGCGGACACGCTCGGAGAACTTGTTCCTGAACCTGTGTCCGGGTATCCCGAGCCCCAGGATCGGAACGCCTTCCATCCTCCAGAGACCGAGCCGGAAGCCGGTTATGAGATACATCGCCTGGTGCGTGCTGCCAAACAGGTCAAGCGGGGTCGACCAGCCTCCTGAATAGCAGGGAATCGTTGCGGTGGACGCTATCAGGATCCTCACGGCTCACCCTTCATCTTCGCCGAACAGCCTGTTGAACTTCGTTCTGGCGGAGCCATCGTCCGAACTCCGCGCAGCCGGTGAGCCCGGAGCGAACTCGTCGCAGAAGTTCCTTTCTTCGGGAGGGCCGGAATACTCCGTCGTATGGGAGCGGCAACGGCCCGTGGCGGCCTGAAAGAGCGAGCAGCAGCGACAGCAGTGCAGCCATGTGAAACACTTTTCACACGCAGATGAGAACATCACCTTGTCTTGGCTCTCATGACCGCATTCCGGGCACTTCATGAAAGGACCTCGGCGAGAATCTCGATCCCCGAGACCCGCCATGACCTCTCTTCCCCCGGAAGGGTGACGGTATCTCCCGTGGCGCGCCCCAGAAGCGCAGCGCCCAGGGGTGCCTGGTAGTTTATCCATCCCCGCTCGGGGTCGGTGTCGAGAGGACCGACGATGCCGAGTACCCTCGAGTCTCCGGAATCATCCAGCGCCTCGATGATGACACGGGTTCCCGGAGCCACAACGCGGTCGGAGAGATCCTGTTCCGGGTAGGGTCTCATGATCGCGAGAAGCTTGCTGCGGCGGTCGAGGGTGTCGAGGAGCAGGTCACGTCTTTCCATGGCGGCCTTGTATTCGGCATTCTCGGAGAGGTCGCCGTGCGATGCAGCCTCGGCAATGGCCTCGGCAGCGGCTGGTATGTCCTTCTGTTGCAGCCTGTCCATCTCGTCGTGAAGCGCTGAGATCCGTGAAGGGCTCGAGAAGACGGCCTGGGTCTCCCAGAAGTGTTTTCTTCGCGACATGTCACCCGTCTTGCGGCTGTTGAGCTGCCTTCTCACAAGAAGAAGCAGTGCGGTCTCGTGAGCGCTCCCCAGAAGGTCGAGTTCTTCCGCAAGCCGCTCAAGTCTGCGCGTGTCGAGGCATGCGATGTGGCTTTCGAAGGACGGCCTCAGGCGGTTCATCAAAAGGGTGCACAACCTTTTCTGAGTGTCGGCCTTCGCCCTCGAGATGTTCTTCAGTATCTGTGCGGTGACATCTTCGGGCGGGAGAAGGTCGCCCGCTTCGGCAGCCTGCTCGAGCCCCCAGAGATGCAGTTCCATCCGGGAGGGATCGGACAGGCACCCCGCGATGTAGCCTGCAAGGAAGGCCGGGTTGGAATCCTTGAGGATGTCACGGCAGATCTGGCGAGGTCCTCTTGGGAGGCTGTCAAGCAGTTCGGTGAGCTGCCCGGCAGCCGGGGCCGACAGGACGAACCGGGTGAGGTATTCCTTTCTGCACCCCTGTGAGTGCATTTCAGAGAGGGCTCGAAGCACCCGCGATGCAGTGGGTTCAAGAAGCGTTCCGGCAATCGGGTCAGCATCAACGGGGATCGCGCCGCCGCCCAGAAGCCATACCAGTTCGAATGCGGCTCCGCTTTCAACGCACTTCCCGGAACATACCAGCGGCACGAGTGACGAAAGCTCCTCCCGGGAGGCATGCGAATCGGAGACAAGAAGCCCCTCGAGTATACGGGCCTTCTCCGAGAGCGGCATACCGCGGGAGCCCAACAGGTCCTTCACCCTTTCGACCGTTGAAGAGCCCTTCTGCACGAAAATCTCCTCGCCGATCAGGGCATATCCCTGGGATGACTTTGCGGCGGTGCGGAATGCATTCCAGAAGGCAGTGGCGCCAAGACCGGTTCCCGCAAGCGATGAGGAAACGGAAGTCCGGGTGAGGCGGCCGTCTGCGGAAAGATCCTTCATCGCCCTTTCGAGGAGGGAGGGCCCACCGTTCGAGAGAAGTCTTTCGAGGGCATCGGGATCCTTCCAGGTCAGAACGAAAATCGAGTTCTCATCAACGGGCCTTGTCGTCTCGATCACCGCATCAAGTGTCATGTCGTGATCACGGGACTTCTGGAAGTTCACCGTGAACGCGGAGCGGGTGATCCTGAGGATCTGGCCCGGGCCATATGTGGGGTGCAGCATGTAGGCCCCCTGCTGAAGCCTGAGGAGGTTGTTCATTCTTCCCCAGGATGCATTCAGAGGTCGGGCATCGGTGAGAAGGCCGCTTTTTTCAAGGAACCGCTCGAGGGGCTCGTAGAGAATGTGACGGTCACGCAGGGCTTCAACCAGCACCCGCCTCAGAACCGGGGATCTCTCGAAAAGCGCTGCTGCGCCGCTGACGAAATCCAGCGTGCAGGCTGAGCCCGAGGCATCCATCTCCTCGGCGGCCGTTTCGGCCAGCAGAAGTGCATCTCCGGCCCTGCCGGAGGCTGTGAGGACTTCGAGCGCCTCGATCATGTCGCCGACGGGTGGTGACTTGATGAGTGCATCGGTCCACTGATCGGTCAGTTCAGACAAATCACCCCGCCGGGCGGATTCCGCAAGCCTGGACAATCTGTATTCCTTTCGGGTAGAGTTCAAACGGTTGCGCTGAAAATAACCGAAATGTTTCGAACACCGCCAGTGCAGAAGGGAGTGGCTTTGTCAGGGAAAAAAATGACCCGCAGAAGGTTCCTCGAGAAGGCAGGCAGACTGGGTGGCGCCGCTCTGGTCTCTTCAGTGGCAGGGGGAGAAGCGTTGGCACGCGAGCTTGAAGGCGTTGTAATGGACACTTTCTGGAACGAAGGTTCATTCCGCCAGGACTGTGTCGATGCTTCGGGTGAACAGACCGGCTTTGTCCGGGCCAGGGTGAACGGCGAGTGGAGGGATTTCTCCGTGTCCGCCCTTCCGCAGGGATTCGTCGACTGGAACCTTTCCGCCAGGCTTGAAATGCTCTCCGGGCTGGGTGACCTCATGGCGGGGCGCGGCGGCACACCACCCTCGCTTGCTGGCCCCCACAACGCTGCCATGGCCACCCTGGGCTACAGGCGTGCCGACAGCATCCTCGAGATCAACAACGCATTCAAGGGAATGGGGCTTTGCCCCTCCAGGGAGATCATCCGCGACAAGATACGGCTGATGACCGAAACCAGGGGCGCACCGATGCCGGAAAAGATCGGCTTTCTTGAGGAGATGTACGGCAACGCATCAAACTTCGACATGACCAAGCTCATCAGCCTTGAGCTCTACAGCACACCCGAGTTCGAGACGCACACGTTCCTCAACCTCATGTCCGAGCCCGCTACATCCCTTGTTTTCCTTGACAGCATGTCCTACGAGGTGCGCGGGATCGGGCAGCTCGTTCACCCCGACGACGAGGAGGCGGGCGAGTACGCCAGAAGCATCGTGGAGTACACCAACATTGCCCACACCTACTTCCACGGTGATTTCCCAAGAATGTTTCCCGGTATCCTGGTCCATGTCGTCGAGGTGTTCGACAACACACCCGGAACCGGCAGAGGGGTACTGGCAACCGTTTGAGCATCCGCCTCGTAATCTGCGACCTCGACTGGACGCTTATCGGCTGTTCCAGCGAGAGGGAGCTTCTGGGAATGCTTTTGCGCGAGAGGTCCATTTCCCCTGTGCGTCTTTTTGCATTTCTCTGCGGGTACCTGCTTCACCCCGTCAGGACCCTGCGCGAGGGAAGGGGCTGGAACCGTGCATACCTTCGCGGACTTTCGGCCGAACTGGTCGCCAAGGCCTGCAACAGGCTCGCCGCAAGGCTGCAGCTTTCAGTGCGCCCCGAAGTGAAAAACTATCTGACAAGCTGCCTTGACGAAGGCGCCAGGCTGTATCTCGTATCCGCATCCATCGAGCCGCTGGTCAGGGAGATGTCTGTCGCCAACGGCTTTCATGGTTTCTCGGCGAGCATTCCGGAAGTCGACGACGGGTACTGCACGGGGCGCACAGTGGGCCCGCGCCCGTGGGGCGGTGTCAAAGTGGACCTGGCCAGGATCATCATGGACAGGGAGGGTGTTTCGCCAACTGATACCCTCGCTCTTGGCGACTCATTCTCCGACCGGCTGCTCCTTGAGTTCTGCGGGCAGGCAGTCGCGGTTCGCCCGGGCAGGCGGATGGCATCTCTCGCCGCGAAAAAGGGCTGGAAAGTTCTGGAATGAAGACCAGAGCGCTCGGAGCGTTCAGCGGCGGGCTGGACGGCCTTCTGGCCGCGAGGCTGCTCATGGACCAGGGGATCGACGTTCATCTCGCAACCTTTGCCAGCCCCTTCTTCTCGTCCGCGCAGGGCAGGGAAGGCGCAGCGCTCATCGGGGCACCATGGCGGCGGGTGGATTTCACGAATGAGATCATGACTTTGCTCGACAACCCCCCCTCCGGCTTCGGCAGCCACATGAACCCCTGTGTGGACTGCCATGCCGCGATGTTCAGACTCCTCTGGAAGATTGCAGAGCAGGAGGAATTCGACTTTATCTTCTCCGGGGAGGTTCTGGGGCAGCGCCCGATGAGTCAGAATCGGGGAAGCCTGAACCGTGTAAAAAACCTCTCCTGCTCCGAAGGCAGGCTCCTGAGGCCTCTCTCCGCGCTTCTCATGGAACCCACCATGATGGAGGAGACCGGCATGGTGGACAGACGGCGTCTTCTGGGGCTTGAAGGCAGAAGCAGGAAACCCCAGTTGGCAATGGCCCGGGACATCGGCTTGGCCAGGATCCCGGCTCCTGCCGGGGGATGCCTGCTGACCGATCCCGGCTACTCGATGCGGCTGGCTGTGCTGAAAAGACACGGGCTGCTCGATCCCGAGTCGGCCCGTGCGATAAGGGCCGGAAGGATGTTCGACCTTGGAGGAGCGGTTGCGCTTGTTGGAAGATCCGACGCCGACAACCAGCGGCTTCTCGGAAGCCGTTCCGGTGTCTTTATGAGGCTTTCGGAAATTCCGGGTCCCCTTGGGCTTCTCATCGGCCCACACGGGGATGAGAACATGAGAACTCTTGCCCGACTCATGGCCCTGTACACGAAGGGCGGGATGAACGTCACCGTCGTTTCCGATACAGGGGAGGAGTTCGAAGCCTCGCCTCTCTCACCCGAGGAAGCCGCCGGGATGAACATCAGGCTCCCATGAACTCCGGGTTCGGAGCAGACTTGACGTTGCCTGAATAGTGGTATTATGGTACCTCTATACAACAATGAAGGGCGAGGCATGGCTGGTGTACTCAAATTCTCAGAGGCTGCCTCAATAGGCATTCACGCAATGATCCTCATGGCGGGTTCGGGTGACGTTCCTGTCACCAGCAGAGAAATAGCCGATTCTTTCGGCGTGAGTGAGAACCACACCCGCAAGGTCATGCAGCGGCTTGTGAAGACAGGTCTGGTAAGGTCGGTGCGTGGCCCCGGAGGCGGCCACAGGATCGCCGGAGACCCCGCCCTCATCACCCTTCTTTCGGTGTACGAGGCTCTGGACGGACCCCTGGGAACCGACACATGCCTTTTCCAGAAAAGCCACTGTCCGCCTGAGGGGTGCCTTCTCGGCGGAATGCTTTCGGAGGTTGACGAAGTTGTGAGACGGCACCTTTCCGGAAGGACCATCTCCGGATTTGCAGCCGGCTCTGGAAGGAGGGGGGCGTGAAGCGCAGCATAGTGAAGATCGACGAGGAAAAGTGCGACGGCTGCGGTCAGTGTGTTCCGGGGTGCGTTGAGGGCGCGCTCAGGGTAATCGACGGCAAGGCGAGGCTTGTAAAGGACAGCTACTGCGACGGCCTCGGGGCCTGCCTCGGAGTGTGCCCGCAGGGAGCCATCACGATTGAGGAAAGGGAGGCCGATCCCTTCAGCCTTGAAGAGCCCCAGCCAAAGCACGGATCGGGTTGTCCCGGTTCGATGGTGCGTTCGAAGGCCGGTGGCTCAGGCTCGCATTTCGAGCAATGGCCCATCCAGCTCCACCTGGTTCCCGTGAACGCCCCATTCTGGGATGGCGCAGAACTGCTGATCGCTGCGGACTGCGTACCGCCGGCCTTTCCGGGCTTTCACGACAGCCTTCTAAGGGGCAGAAAGCTCATCATAGCCTGCCCCAAGCTCGATGACACCTCGGGCTACCTTGAAAAGCTCACCGGCATACTTCGCAACAACGATATCAGAAGCCTTACTGTCGCGATCATGGAAGTTCCGTGCTGCACGGGGATGGCACGGCTTGCCGAGGCGGCCCTGAAAGCGTCGGGGAAAAGCATTCCATTGCGCATCATTACCATAGGCGTTGACGGACGCCTGAAATGAAAGGGGAACCGAAGATGGACATGTTCTGCTACCAGTGCGAACAGACGGCAAGGGGAACCGGGTGCACCGTGCAGGGGGTCTGCGGAAAGGATTCCGCAACGGCAACCCTTCAGGACCTTCTTCTCTACGTAACGAAGGGGCTCGGTGTCTACGCCCACAGGGCGAGGGAGATGGGCAGAACCGACCCGGGTCTGAACTCCGTAACCTCTGAAGCCCTTTTCACAACCATCACCAACGTCAACTTCCACCCCGAGCGGGTGGTGGAAGTGATAGGGAAGGTGGTCACCGCGAGGGAAAGGGCCCGCGAAATGTACGAAACAGCCTGCGGGAAGAGCGGGCTGAAGCCCTCCGCGGTTCCCCCGCATGCGCTTTTCATGCCTGCGCCCGAAATGCAGGGAATGCTTTCGCAGGGCAGGACGATCGGGATCATGTCGCGGCGGGAGAAGTACGGCGACGATGCCGCCGGTCTTCAGGAACTGCTCACATACGGTCTCAAGGGCGCGGCTGCCTACATGGACCACGCTCACGTGCTGGGAAAGGACGATGACAAGGTCTCGGGGTTCTTCCACAAGGCATTGGAAGCCCTGGCCCGCGAGGAAAGCGACGCCGGCGCCCTGACGCAGCTCTGCCTTTCCTGCGGCGAGGCAAACCTGGGCGCGATGAAGCTTCTTGACGAGGCAAACACCGGAAGCTACGGCCACCCCGAGCCGACTCGGGTCAGGATCACACCCCTCAAGGGGAAAGCCATCCTTCTTTCCGGGCACGATCTCAAGGACCTTGAGATGATCCTGAAGCAGACCGAGGGCAAGGGCATAAATGTCTACACCCACGGCGAGATGCTGCCCTGCAACGCATATCCGGGGCTGAAGAAATACCCCCACCTCGCCGGCAACTACGGCGGCGCCTGGCAGGACCAGCAGAAGGAGTTCGACCAGTTCCCGGGCGCAATTCTGATGACCACCAACTGCATCCAGAAGCCGAGGGATACGTACATCGACCGCATCTTCACCACCGGACTGGTGGCGTTCCCGGGTGTCAGGCACATAGCCGACAAGAACTTCAAGCCCGTGATCGACGCGGCGCTTTCGGCCCCCGGCTTCGCCGAGACCGAACCTGAGAAGTTCATCACTGTGGGCTTCGGCAGGAACGCCGTGCTCTCTGTCGCCGGAAAGGTGATAGACGCCGTAAAGGCGGGCGCCATCCGTCACTTCTTCCTTGTCGGCGGCTGCGACGGGGCCAAGAGCGGCAGGAACTACTACA
This sequence comes from Candidatus Fermentibacterota bacterium, assembly GCA_963845085.1. GTDB lineage: Bacteria > Fermentibacterota > Fermentibacteria > Fermentibacterales > JCC-6 > UBA6080. The sequence goes on along the minus strand of CAWJQI010000004.1, from coordinate 841,067 downwards.
CCGATTTCGCAAAGGCCGTACCGCAGGATTGCGTGATCCTCACGCTCGCATGCGGCAAATACAGGTTCAACAAGCTCGACTTCGGCGATATCGGCGGCATTCCCAGACTTCTCGACGTGGGGCAGTGCAACGACGCCTACTCAGCCATCGTGATAGCATCGGCCCTCGCCGACGCATTCGGCGTGGGGGTCAACGACCTTCCGCTCAGCATGATACTTTCCTGGTACGAACAGAAGGCGGTCGCAATACTGCTGACACTTCTGCACCTCGGCATCACGAACATCAAGCTTGGCCCAAGCCTTCCCGCATGTCTCACCCCTGCAACCCTCGGCGTTCTGGTGAACACCTTCGGGATCGCTCCGGTGACGACACCGGAGGAAGACCTGAAAGAGATTCTGGGGTAGTTCTCAGAGCATTGACGCGGGGCGGGATCCGAAAGGGTTCCGCCCCTAGCTTATCAACTCATGGATAGCCTTGTAGTCGCGCTGTGCGCTGAAAAGAATCGGTATTTCAGTGAATTCGGAAAGCTCGCGGAGCGCCAGGGGAGAGCTGGAACAGACACCGCTGATGGCCGCCGGCACAAGGCCGAACCTCTCCTTGAGCACCCTGACCCCGCCGATGGCGCCGAAGGCATCCTGCGCACAGAACACCACCTTGTGTATCCTGCTGAGCACAAGCGGGTTATGAAGCAGCATTGCCGTCTCGCGCTGAAGTATTCCGTCGGCGAATTCGAGCACCAGGTAGTTGGCCGGGTTGTTCCCGTACTTGAGGTCGATAACGGTGAAGATGTTCATCAGCTCGGCCTCGGACAGCATGTAGGTGGTGGGATGCCCGAGATAGGAGAAATCCGCAACATGGTCCGCCCCGTTGTCCTGCATTAGAAGGATGTCCTTCTGACAGGCCGTGCCGGTGACCTTGGCGGCCCTCACCTTCCTGCCTACCGATGTGAGTGCGTAGCAGCAGGCTGCGGCCGCGTGGCTCTTGCCGCTGTTCATGCTGGTGCCAACGCAGAGGATCAGCTTCGCCCTCTTGCCGCCCTCTCTGACGGTGCGCCTCGGAGTCAGGAGATTGCCCCTGCGGGTGTTGAGTATCTCGCCGTTGCCGTCGCACACGTACCCCTGCAGCCTGACCCGGGTCGGGTCGGCGATCCTGTCGTTCCTGTGAACCGCGTTGCCCACGATGCCGCTCTGGGCGATCAGATCGACCTCGTCCTGCCACTCCCCGGGGATGAAGGCCTCGTAGTAATCCGGTGCGTAGCGGTTGCCGAAGACAAATATCGCGTGCGTCTTGTCGTTCAGGGCGTGAAGCCTGCTCGAAACGCTTTCAAGAAGCCTGTGCTGCCCGAGGCAGTTGATCTCTCCAAAGACAAGGTCGCCCACTTCCGGAGCTTTCTCGAACCGGTGATAACTCCGAATGCGGGCGTGTGGGATCGTGAACGCCGCACTGGGAATGATGCACTTCTGGTGAATCCTGTGCATTGCCGCCTCCCGGGCTTTTTTTGGCGGAGTACCCGCCTGACGGGGGCAATTATACAAAAACCCGTGTATTCGTCATGGAGCGAGGGGAACTTGACGATTCCGCAAGCGGTCTTATTTTTGTCGGGTTCGTTCAACAGGGAGGTACATACATGATTTTTGGAGGATACCCTTTTTCCTAGGGCGGTTCCGCCCCGGTCCACCTCCTCATGTACCAGTTGCCCCCAAGCCTTGTTTGAACGGAGTTTTATCCCATGCCCCCCTACATTGAAGAGATAGAAGAAGAGAGCCAGGTCCGCACGGGATCGGTTGCGCTTCTCAGGAAATTCGCCCCTCTGATCCTTCCCCACTGGCCCCAGTTCACCCTGGCGGTGGTTCTTTTGCTTCTTGCCATCGCGGGAGAACTGGCCGGCCCGCTCATCCTCAGGCAGGTGATAGACGTGGCCGTTCCACAGAAGGACACCGGGGCGATAATTCGGTACTCCCTGATGTTCGCCGGAGTGTTCGGCGCGACAATGGCGCTCGCGTACCTTCAGGTGATGATAGCGGCGAAGATCGGTTTGTCGGTCGTGCGGGACCTCAAAAGGCAGCTGTTCGATCATGTGCTCACGCTCTCCATGGCCTACTTCAACAAGAACCCGTCCGGCAGGCTCATGTCCAGGGTCGAAAGTGACGCGGAACGCGTAAGGATGCTCTTCAGCGAAACCAGCATGGCCCTTCTTCGCAACTCGGCCATGGTCTTCGGCACGGTCGGCGTCATGCTGACCGCCGATGCGGGAATCACCCTGAAGGTGATGCTCATTGTCCTTCCGGCGGCATTGCTCTCCATCCCGGTGCTGAAGAAGATGAGGGTGCTCTGGGGCGACCTGCGAAGGTCCTACGCCTCGATATCGGGCTCGGTCGCGGAGTTCGTCAGAGCGGTCCCCGTCATGCAGGTCTTCGGCGCAACCGGCTACGCCCGAACCCGGATACACCGGCTGGGCGCGCAGTACGTTAAAAGGGAGATCAGGGCCACCCTGTGGGACTACGGCTTCTGGAGCTTTCTTGGAGCGCTCGAGATCGGCGCTGTCGCCGTCATCCTAACCGCAGGACGCCCCGGCGTTGTTGCCGGGACGGTTACAGTCGGCACGGTCGTGCTTTTCGTGGAGTACACGAGGCGGCTTTTCGGCCCCCTCGTGATGTTCGGCGAGACCCTCAACGAGATGCAGCGGGCCCTTGCCTCGGGCGACCGCCTGATGGAACTGATCCGCACGGAAACCCTCACTCCGGACGGGCACCTCGGCTCTGAAGAGCTTTCGAAGGACTGGGGGGAGATCCGCTTCGAGGACGTCTGGTTCAGCTACAGCGGGGAGGAGTGGGTCATCCGGGGGTTGTCCTTTGTGATCCGCAGGGGTGAAACAGTCGCACTTGTCGGTGACTCGGGCGGAGGCAAGAGCACCATTGTCGCCCTGCTGCTCAGGTTCTACCACCCCGTCCGCGGCAGGATAACCCTCGATGGCACCGACATCAGGGATTTTACCCTCGATGCCTGGCGGAGCAGGATCGGTCTGGTGCTGCAGGAGGTCAACCTTTTCTCGGGCACGCTTTCCGGCAACCTCACCGTGTTTGATCCATCGGTCGGCCGGGAGGAGCAGGAAGAGGCGCTTTCAAGGATTGAGGCGCAGGAGCTGCTCGAACGGATCCCCGGCGGCCTCGACGGCGAGATAAGCGAGGGGGGGCAAACCTCTCCATGGGTCAGAGGCAGCTCGTCAACATAGCCCGGGCGGTGCTCAGAAAGCCCGACATCCTCGTACTCGACGAAGCCACGTCGTCTGTGGACCCCGGCACCGAGCAGAAGCTTCAGCGCGCCACGGACCTGGCCCTTTCCGGGCGTACGGCTCTCGTTGTCGCGCACAGGCTTTCAACGATCATACACGCCGATGTGATCATGGTGATACGGGGTGGCCTTCTGGTCGAGCAGGGAACGCACGCCGAACTGATGCGGAAGGGCGGGGTCTACGCATCACTGTTCACCCTGCAGTTCGGGGGTGAGGAAAGTGCATGACAGGATACGGATCTGGCGGGACAACTGCGGCTGGATCTTCCGCTACTGGAGGCCGGTAAGGAAGTACCTCGTTCTGCTGTTTATCTTCACTCTCCTTTCGAGCGCAGTGGCCCTGGGGTTCCCCCTGGTCTTCAGGTACCTGCTGGACAATGTCGAGGTCGTGCTGGGCACACCCGAAAGCTCGCAGTTCACCAAAATCATCCTGGTCCTCGCAGGTCTTGCCGTGGCGAGACTGCTTGCGGGATTCTATCCGGGGGCCAGAGGCATAATCAACAGCGTTATCGGTCTGGGTGTGAGGGACGACGTGTTCCGGTCCATAATGAGAAAGGACTGGAGGTTTTTCAACACGTTCCGCCCCGGCGACCTCACGACCAGGCTCACCGAGGACATAACCGACTACCCGCGCATTGCCTGGTTCGCCTGCAGCGCATTTTTCAGGGCACTGGAATCGGGCTCGAGGCTGCTTTTCTGCCTCGGGGTGATGATCTTCATGAGCTGGAAGCTGTCACTGCTGGCTCTGGCCCCCCTTCCCGTGATGCTGTTCATCTTCTACACAGTCGAGCACCGCATAGGCAGGCGGGTTGAGGAAAGCCGCAAGGCAACCAGCCACACGAACGACCTGCTTGACAGCACCTTCGACGGGATCGCGATAGTCAAGGCCTACAGGGCGGAGAAACCGCTGGCTGCCAGACTTCACAGGCTTCTGAACCAGAGGTTCGAGATCGATCTCTCCCTGACGAAGCTCGAGATGGTCATTCACGGCGTCTACGGCCTGATCGGACAGGTCGGAAAGGTCACCGTGATGCTTGCGGGCGGGCTCATGGTGATCAGGGGAAGCATCGGCCTCGGCGATTTCTACGCATTCTACGTCTATCTCGACATGCTCCTTGCACCCATGATGGACATCCCCAACCTCTTTGTCGCAAGCCGGCAGGCCTTCGTCTCGGTGGAGCGGGAGCGGGAGATACAGAACTTCCCCGAAAAGGTGGAGCCCGCACACATCGAGCTGATCCCGAAGGTGACGGATGTGGTCATGAGGGACGCCGGTTTCGTGTATGACGGAAATGGCGGCGTATCTGGAGTCACCTTCTGTGCGAGTTCCCCGGGAGTTGTCGCCGTGGTGGGCGAGGTGGGCGCCGGGAAAAGCACGCTGATCAAAATGCTTGCGGGCCTTCTTCCCGTGAGCGAGGGCGAGATGCGGATCAACGGCGTGCCAAGAGGGCTCGCCGATCTGAGGGACACTATCGGCTTTGTCCCCCAGGAATCCCTGCTTCTCGGAGAAAGCGTGACCGACAACGTCCGTTTCGGAAGGGAACGCCTCAGGGACTGCGATGTCGAGAGGGCACTTCTCGATGCAGGAGTGAGACCCGAGGAGTTCCAGGGGGACAAGATGCTCGGGCAGCGCGGTACCGGCGCCAGCGGCGGGCAGCGCCAGAGGGTGGCCATCGCCAGGGCTCTTGCGGGGGTGCCGTCGCTGCTCCTTCTCGATGACTGCACGGCGGCCCTCGATGCGGGCAAGGAGGCCGAATTCTGGAGCAGGTTCAGGGAGAGCGGCAACAAGGCTCTCGCCTTTGTCGTAACCCACCGCGAGGCTACTGTCAAGCAGAGCGATTCGGTTATCTTCCTGCACAGGGGAAGGCATGTTGCAACGGGAACCCACCGGGAGCTTCTGGCGAACAATCCCGAGTACGCCGGGGTGATCCGGGGCATGGAAATACTCGAGCGCTGAGGGGTGCAAAATGAACGAACAAATCCGTGAACAGCGGTTTCAGGAGTATCTGTCGGACACCGGCGAAAGAACCCGGTTCGCAGCGGCGCTTCGCGGGGAGTTGAAGGGCGGGATCGCCCTTCAGAGGCTTCGGGAGATAAACGGATACTGGTACGAACCGCTGGGAACCGATGAGTACGAACGCGACCCCGCAAACCCTGATGCCGCGGTTGAGGTCTTCGGCCTCTCCGCCGGGCAGCATCTGTCGGCCTTCCGGTACGATGTGTTCGGCCTTCTTTCTGCAGCCTTTCACGGTGATGACGAAACCATCACCAGAACCCTTGAAACCCTTGCAGAGATCGAGAAGGCCGGTCTTTCCGGTGCTGACGCGGTCATCCGCGGGCACTACCGCAGGATCGACAGAAAGCCCTTCCTGAACATGCTTCGCAGAAGGTTCGATCCGGAGGAGACGCACACCCGGGATCTCATGCTGGGCGCCCGCCCGGGAGACCCCTCGTTTCTTTTCATGCACGGAATGAAGGTGTCGCAGGTTCATGAAGACATGTCGAATTTTCTGCTCTCCCTCCCGGCAGCAGACCTCAGGGGGATAGCAGACACCCTCGCCGACGGATACAGGCTGGGGCTCAGGGAGGAGCGCAAGGACATCTTCGGGAACAGGAAGGTTGTTGCAATAAGCCTTCCGATGGGTGCGGAAGCACTGTTCCCGCACATCCGTGAAAGCTTCGAAAAGGTGGGTCTTGTCGCCCATGCCGCCCCGGTGCACAGGCCTCCGGCCAACCGGCAGGCCAACTACGACCACCGCTTCAAGTACGCCCTTTACCTCGACAGCGCCACGGTCGAACACCAGATGGCCATGAGACGGGATGTGTTCGAAGAAATGGCGCCGGTGCTCGCTGCATACTCCGGGGTGGCCCATGTCGACCTGTTCGGAGAAACCCCGTTCAGCCCCACGCCCAGGGATAACATGGTCCGCGCCGACCGGGAGATCAGCGCCCTTTACAACAACTTCACCCATCAGCTGGTCACGCTTCAGCAGATCCACACCCCGAGGCACGAGACGAGCTTCAGCATGATCGCCTTCCCGTCCCCCGAGATCGGGCCGGCATTCGGGGAGATATTCAGGGAGTGCATACGGGTGAACACCCTGTCGAACGACGTGTACCAGCCCATACACGCCGCCCTGATAGAAGCCATGGACGGCGCCGAAAGTGTAAGGATACTTGGTGCGCCGGGAAACGACACCGACATCACCGTCTCTCTTCACCCGCTGGCCGATCCGGAAAGGGAGACCGCGTTCGAGAACTGCCTTGCCTCGGTCAACATCCCCCTGGGCGAGGTGTTCACCTCCCCCGTTCTCAAGGGAACTAGCGGCATCCTGCACGTGAGCGAGGCCTTCCTTGCCGGGCTTAAGTACGAGAACCTCAGGATGACCTTCCGAAACGGCGAGGCTGTGGAGTGGTCGTGCACCAACTTCGACGATCCGGAAAAGGGACGTGACTACATCCGGGAGAACATCATTTTCCCGCACGACAGCCTTCCCCTCGGAGAGTTCGCCATCGGAACCAACACTGTCGCGTACGCCATGGGAGTGAAGTACGGGATCATGGCAGTGCTTCCCGTTCTCATCCTCGAGAAGACGGGGCCCCATTTCGCGGTGGGAGACACCTGCTACAGCCATGAAGAGGATCGGGACCTCTTCGATCCGATCAACGGCAAGCGCCTGGTTGCAACTTCAAACGAGCGAAGCGCATTGAGGCTTTCGAACCCCGAGAAGGCCTACACGAACCGTCATGTCGACATCACGCTTCCGTACAGCGGCCTCGATTCGATTTGCGCCATTCATCCCGACGGCAGGGTGGTCTTTCTGATGAAGGGGGGCAGGTTCGTGCTTCCCGGAACCGAAATGCTCAACGATCCTCTTGACGGACTCGGTGACTGACGGGATTCGCTGCCGCCTGTGTCCCCGCAGCTGCCCGGTTGACCGGGAAGCATTCGAGCGGGGATGGTGCGGGGCGGGGCCTTATATGGAGGTTGCCTCGATCACCGTGCATACCGGCGAGGAGCCCTTTCTCACCGGCAGCTGCGGTGTGGGCAACGTATTCTTCGCCGGCTGCAACATGGGGTGCGTTTTCTGCCAGAACCACCAGATAAGCCGCGGACAGATGGGTCGCCCCATGTACCCGCAGGAACTGGCGGACAGCCTGATCGGTTTTCAACGACAAGGCTGCCCCACTGTGGGGTTTGTGTCACCAACGCATTTCCTCCCCCGGGTGAGGGAGACAATTCTGGCGGCCAGGAAAAACGGGCTGACGGTTCCGGTGATCTGGAACAGCAACGGTTACGAGAGTGTTGAAGCCCTCCGCACCCTTGAAGGGCTGGTGGACATCTATCTGCCCGACCTCAAGTACGCAGAGGATTGCTGTGCCGTTGAATACTCGTCCGCACCGGGTTACGCAGCCGCCTCGAGGGCTGCCATCACGGAGATGTACAGACAGGTTGGTCTTCTTGAGATCAGGGACGGAATCGCCCGGCGTGGGTTGTGCGTGAGGCATCTGGTACTTCCCAACGACATATCCGGAACCGGTGAGTGTCTTCGTTTCATTGCGGGAATGGGAAGGGAGATCACGGTCAGCCTCATGAGTCAGTACAACCCGCTTTTCCTGGCGCAGAGGCACCCGCTTCTGTCCAGAAGGCTGTGGCAGTCGGAGTACTGGAAGGCTGTTGAAACTGCGGAATCTCTAGGTCTTGTCAACACCCTCATCCAGGAGCCGGAGGAGAGCCCGGACTGCAGCACGCCCGATTTTGAAAGGGAGAACCCCTTCGGGAAGCCATGAAGAGAACACTGATTACCGGCATCGACATCTGGAAGGGGAAGGGGCTGTTCTGGCCGATAAAACTTATTGCCAGAGCTTCACTTAACACATTGCAGCACCTTCCGCGCGGCCTGATGATCGAGGCCACCCAAAGGTGCACCGGTAACTGCGCTGGCTGCAGGCCAACGGTCAATCCCGTCGATCTCAAACCCGAACTTCTCGAAGCATGGCTTGAGTGCCGCCCATGCAGACCAGTCACCCTCCACTTTTCCGGCAAGCACTCGGACCCTTTGGCCGCCCCTCAGCTCTCAGAGCTTGTTGCCATCGCCGTTATGCACAGCTCAATGGTATCGGTGAGCACCCTGGGCCTCGGGTTCCAACCCGGTCACGAAAAACTCGGGGTGGACCGCTTCATATTCTCGCTTCCCGCGGCAACAGGCCCCTCATGGGAAGCGATAAGGGGGCGGGATCGCATGGCCGAAGCTCTTCATGCCGTCCGATCCGTTAAAGGCGCGGGAAGGTCAATGGTGGAACTCGTCCTGACTATCTGGAGGCAGTCCGCCGGCGACCTCGATGCCTTCAGGGATATTGCTGAGAGCATACCGGCGGACAGCGCAAAGGCCGTGTTCGGCCGTTTCGACCCCGGGGGTTTTCATGTGGGACGTATCGAGAACCTTGCGCTCGATTCCCCGGGCTGCCCGTACATACGGGATGAAGCGGGTGGTGTGGTGCTTGCGCACGAACCGGCGGGCTGCCCCCTTGCGGGCTGCCTTTTCCTCGATGCGGAAGGCGTTCTCTGGCCATGCCCCTTCACGGACGACGACGCTCCCAATGAGCGCGTTCCGAAAGCCACCGCCTGGAAGGTGGCAGGGGGCTGGAAGGCACTGAAGAACGGAAGGCCTTTCAGCGCCTGCAGGTATTGCTGCTAGACCGGATTCTGCCTGTATTTGACATGAACAGGAAGACCCCGTATTTTTATTTTGTGATTGTCCGAACAGCGGGAGGCGTCATGTCGTCAACACTCGTTTCGTCCGTCTGCAAAGCCGCACTCCTGGTTTCCCTTGCCGCACTCGTTTGTTCAGGCTGTAACAGCAGTCCCTCAGAACCGGACCTTCCCGATTTCCTTCTTGACTCCGTTATTTTCACCGGCGATTCAACCGGCGAAACCCCGGGGGCAACTGCTCTTGCTGTAGCAACGCGCATCGGGCCTGCGGGGGAACCATACTGCGAGGTCACCGCATCATGGCTTTCACCGGATCACCACCGGGTTGTCAGTTACTCCGTTCACAGAGCCCTTGGCCCCGGTATACCCACGGGAAGCGTTGATTACCGAACTCTGGGAACCACCACCATGCTCAGTTTTCCTGATTCCGATTCACTTGCCTGGAGCACTACATACTACTACGCCGTCAGTGCGCTGCTTGCTGATTCAACGGTTCTCTGGAGCAACGAGGAACCGATCACTACACCAACAACAGGTTTTCCCACTCCATCGGTGCTTGACGTGGATGATCTTCTCATGGGGCAGTGCCGTCTGCATTGGTCACCCTGCCCCGACCCGGACTTTTCGAGCTACACCGTTGTGATGCGGCTGGGTCTTTACGCACCCGGAGACACAATCGGCGTCTTCCACGATGTGAACGATACCCTTGCAGTGAGTGCCTCGAATCCAGATTATCCCGTCTACTTCCAGGTGACCACCACCGATGCCGAGGGGCATGCATCGAAGAGCAACATGGTGCAGTACAGCCATAACGGAGAACTCCCATGGAGGCTGGGAGCCTTCAGGTACTTGTTTGATTCTGGCGAGGAGTGCTCCAGCATTGGTCTGTGGGCAGCTTCACTCAGCGGCAAATACCTTTATTTTTCTGACAGAACAGATTGGTATATATATGATATTCCGGGTATAAGTAGAATAAATACCGATCAAGGCGTGTACATAAGAAGGCTGACTCCCGGTGACATTCATTCATACTGCCATGTATCCAGCCGGAACGGGGTTCTTATCTCCTACGATGACCCGTACGGCATGTACATCGATCTTCTTGATGAGAATGACCTGCAAACCATCAGTTCTTTCCCGATGGGTTTCACCTGCAGTGCCATGATAGCGGGCGAAATGGACGCCAGGGTGGTTCTGTGCCCTGAAGGCAGCCAGACATCGCTGGTTCTCGACATGAACAGCATGACCTTCATTGACACGCTGGACTTCGCGTTTTCCAGGGGATGGCTTCTGGAAGGGTGCGGCACATACATCTGGGGAGGAGAGGAAGGCCTATGCAGGCTCAACCCGGCAACCCTGGCAATTGCCGCTTCCAGCCCCATACCGGTTTCATCCAACCCTTTCATAACTTCCGATGGCGATATGTGCGTTCTGTCCGGTACTGGCGACCTGTATACACTGAATCCGTTCAGCCTTGAAGTGCTTGATTCACGCAATCTGCCCGGTATACCCTCGCAGACCGTAATCATCGAGGCTTCAGGAGATTCAGTACGCCTACTATCCCAATGACCCGTCCTCATCCGATTCAATGATCGTCATGAATACCGAGGATCTTGCGATAACCGGAAAAGTTTACCTCTCGCGGGAGATCGAGCCGCACGATATGATAGTCCCTGCCCGGGCAGGATCAATTATGGCTTCATTTCCGGGCAGATTATAACGAGCCGGGCTACCTCAGCATCATCAGGTAACAGCTAGATACTGCGCTTGGCGTCGGCCATCTCCTTCACCTTCATGAGCCTTGTGGTGTTGGAGCGGTCCATCTCCGCCAGCTTCAGCCGTACCCTTCCGATGGCGGCCTCGTAATCGGGAATGAGGACGTACTCAAGGGCGTTCACCCGGCGCCTTGTCGAGTCTATCTCGTGGGCTATGAGCGTGATGGCCTTTTCCTGCTCGGCCAGCCTGATTATCGACGGAAGAACCTGTCTGTACACCTCCAGGGCTTCATCCAGCTCGGGGGGGGTGTCGAACAGACCGTAGTTTCTGACCGTTCCCTCAACCGACACACTGAAGGTCGGCAGGGTGAGGTTCATCACCCTGCGGGTGTCGGTGGAGACAACAGCCCTTGCCCCCGGGTAGGCCAGGGCGTCAAGCAGAGCCTCCCGGTGCATGGCCGCCCTTGCGAAGAGGAACTGGCCGTAGGCTTTGTGCAGCTCGCCCTCAAGGTGCACCCTGGCGCCGGCATAGTCGGCGATGAGGATCTTGAATTGCCGCATCAGCTCGTCCAGCTTGTCCTTCAGCAGCTTGTGGCCCCGTCTGGCAAGCTTCACCCTGCGCTTCAGCTGAAGCAGCTCCATTCTCGTGGCACGAACCTGAAGCGCCATGTCAGCCCTTGTCCACGGGCCAGTACCTGTCGAGGTACTCGGGGCGGATCCTCTTCATCTCCTCCCTGGGCAGGTGCTTGAGAAGCTCCCATCCAAGGTTGAGCGTTTCCTCGATGCCCCTGTTCTCATGGTCGTCCTGGCTGATGTAGCGCTTCTCGAACTCCTCGGCGAACTGCAGAAACTGCCTGTCCAGAGCGCTGAGCGCGGCAACACCGAGGATCACCGAAAGTTCCCTGGCCTGCTTGCCGGCCGAATAGGCGGCCATGAGCTGGTTGAAAAGGTCGGAGTGGTCCTCGCGCGTCTTGTTCCTGCCGATCCCCTTGTCCTTCAGCCTGGACAGGGACTCCATGACGTCCATGGGGGGGTAAATGCCCTTCTTGTGAAGCTCGCGGTTCAGAATGAGCTGGCCCTCGGTGATGTACCCCGTGAGGTCGGGGATGGGATGGGTTTTGTCATCCTCGGGCATGGTCAGAATGGGGATCTGTGTGATGGAGCCCTTTCGGCCCTTGATCCGTCCCGCCCTCTCGTAGATCGATGCAAGGTCGGTGTAAAGGTATCCGGGGTAGCCCCTTCTTCCCGGAACTTCCTTCCGTGCGGCACTGATCTCTCTCAGGGCGTCGCAGTAGTTTGTCATGTCGGTGAGGATCACGAGGATGTGCATGTCCTTCTCGTAGGCGAGGTACTCGGCTGCCGTGAGGGCCATTCTGGGTGTTGCAATGCGCTCGATGGCGGGGTCGTCCGCGAGGTTCAGGAAGACCACGGCCCTGTCCATCGCACCGGTTGCCTTGAAGTCACGGATGAAGTAGTCAGCCTCTTCGAACGTTATACCCATGGCGGCGAAGACGACCGCAAAACTCTCGCCCTTGCCGAGAACCTTTGCCTGCCGTGCTATCTGGGCTGCGACCTCTCCGTGCGGCAACCCGTTGGCACTGAAGACCGGGAGCTTCTGCCCCCTCACGAGTGTGTTGATGCCGTCGATGCTGCTGAAGCCGGTCTGGATGAATTCGGCGGGGTAATCACGGGCGTAGGGGTTGATCGGGGCGCCGTTGATGTTCACCATCTTCTCCGGGACGATGGGCGGAGCGGTGTCGAAGGGGGGCGGGGTCTTCCCTGGCCGTCGAAAACCCTTCCAAGCATTTCCGTGCTGACCCCGAGCTCCACGCCCTTGCCGAGGAAGCGCACCCGGCACAGCGAAAGGTCCGTTCCGGTGGAGCCCTCGAACAGCTGGACAAGCGCCTTGCGCGAATCGACTTCAAGAACCTTCCCGTGGCGGATCTCGCCTGACGGAAGCTCAATCTCGACAAGCTCCTCGAAACTGACCTCAGTGACTCCGTCCACCAGCATCAGCGGCCCGGAGATCTCAACAGTTGTGGTGTATTCCTTGATCACGTCGTCACCTCCGGTTAAATGCCGGCCTTCTCGACCATGGAGTCAAGCTCGCCGGTGATCAGGTCCTTGAGATCATTGATTGAGGAAACATGCTCTTCCGGAAGGTAGCGCATGCCCGCGATCTTCTCGCGCATCGGGAAGAGGAAGAGGTCGCGGGGCGCGACACCGGATCTGAGCGCAGCGCTCATCCCGTCATGGGTGTGCATGATAACCTCGAGCATGGCTTTCTGTTTTTCTATGGACGCATACGTGTCGACAGGGTGGAAGGCGTTCTGGTGAAGAAAGTCCTCCCGGAGCGAACGGCTTGTGAAAAGGACGAGCTGGTCTTCCGGCGACAGGGACTCGGCTCCGACAAGCCTCGCTATCTCCTGAAGGTTCGCCTCTTCCTGCAGAAGGGCCATTGCCCTTGAAACCATTTTGACCCATTCAGGCCCAAGAGTGCCGTCGTAGTACTCCCTCAGGTTCCTGATGTAGAGGGAGTAGCTGTCCAGCCAGCCGATCGCGGGAAAGTGGCGCATGTACGCAAGGTTCGCCTGAAGGCTCCAGAACACCTTCACAACCCTGAGCGTGGCCTGGACGACCGGGTCGGAAAGGTCGCCACCCGCGGGGCTAACCGCCCCCACCACCGTAAGCGCGCCCGTCCGGTCGTGATCGCCGAGGCATTCGACTTTGCCGGCCCTCTCGTAGAACTCGGCGATGCGTGTTCCGAGGTAGGCCGGGTAACCCTCCTCGCCGGGCATCTCCTCGAGCCTGCCGCTCATCTCCCTCATGGCCTCGGCCCATCGACTTGTGGAGTCAGCCATGAGGGCAACGGAGTAGCCCATGTCGCGGAAATACTCGGCTATGGTGACGCCCGTGTAAACGCTTGCCTCGCGTGCAGCCACCGGCATGTTCGAGGTGTTGGCCACCAGCACCGTCTTGAGGATCAGGGGTTTGCCGCTCTTGGGATCCTCGAGCTCGGGAAACTCCTGGAGCACATCGGTCATCTCATTGCCGCGCTCACCGCAGCCGACGTACACCACTATCTCCGAATCGGCCCACTTCGCGAGCTGGTGCTGAATGACCGTCTTGCCGCTGCCGAAGGGGCCCGGAACGCAAGCGGTTCCGCCCTTGCCGACAGGAAAGAATGCGTCGATGACCCTCTGTCCCGTGATGAGCGGCTCGTTCGGGGCGAGCTTTGTCGCAAAGGGCCGCGGCTTTCTCACGGGCCATTTCTGAAGCATCGAAAGCTTCCTGGTTTCGCCGTTCGACAGCCTGACCCTGGCAATGCCCTCATCTATCGTATAGTCTCCGGCCTGGGCAACCCATTCAACTTCCCCCGCGACACCGGGAGGAACCATCACCCTGTGCTGGATGAGTTCCGTCTCCTGCACCACACCGATGAACTCGCCTCCGCTGACCGCCCTGCCGGGCGTGATTACCGGGGTGAAGCCCCATTTCTTCCCATGGTCAAGGCCGGGGATGTTGATCCCCCTGCCGATCCAGTCCCCCGCCTGTTCCCTGACCTTGTCGAGAGGACGCTGGATCCCGTCGTAAATCGATGTGAGCAGCCCCGGGCCGAGCTCGACCGACAGGGGAAGGCCCGTTTCGTATACCGGGTCTCCGGGTTTCAGGCCCGCGGTCTCTTCGTAAACCTGAATGCTGGCCCTGTCCCCCTTGAGCTCGATGATCTCACCGATGAGCCGGTAGTCGGAGACATAAACCACATCGTACATCCTGGCCTCGGTCATTCCCCTGGCCACCACCAGGGGGCCGGCTATCTTGTCAATCCTTCCCTGCTGCATTCGGCTTCCTCCGGCTATTCATCCTCGCTCATCAGATCAACTCCAACGGCTTTGATGATCAGTGTTCTAATGGCATCCTCGCCGCGGCGGCGGCTTCCGGAAACACCCGGCAAAACCACCACTGCGGGCAGCGGCAGGCCGAGTGTATCGGCCACAAGGTCATCTATCTTCTCCATGATGTCCTCGGTGACCATTATCACCGAAAACTTTTCCTTCACCAGGCGCTGGAAGGTCTTTCTCGCGTTCTCCCTGTCCAGGGGAGTGTAGGTTTCAACCCCGAGTGCCCTGAAGCCCAGCACCGAATCGGCGTCGCCCAGAAATGCCGTACGCCCGTCGGCCATCACAGCTCCGTTCACCTGGGAAGCCGCGCAAGCAGCTTCACAGTGTTCATTTCGGCCTTCTTTGCGGCCACGACAAGGTTCAGGTGAACAGCCTCGAGCTCCCTGCGCAGCACATAAGATGCGAGCAGCCCCGGACCAAAAGGTTTGGCGGAAAGCCCCGAGAGAAGACCGAGGATGACCCTGTCGCTTTCCTTCTGGAACGGGAGGAAGGATCCCCCGTCAAGAGCTTCCTTCAACGAGACGGCTGCGGCCTCAAAACCGGGATTTTCCGCAAGGGCTTCAGGCAGCCGGTTTTTTCGGAGCGCTTCCAGTATTTCCTCCGGGGTGTGAAATCCCCCCTGGAGCAGCCATTCCTCAATCCGGCCTGCGGCCATGTTTCCCGTTCCAAGCCTGCCCGCAGTAAGAAAATTCCCGAGCTCGATGCGTGAACGGGCGAACGAGAGCAGTTCGGGATCGAGGCTGCCCATGTGGTTCTTCTCGACCGATGCGGCAAGCTGGTCGAGGATCATGTCGACGCCGAGGGAATCCCCCTGGGGAAGACCGCGTACGCTCTCCAGGGCGCTGCGGAACTCTGCGGGAAGCCCGTCGGCCTGGGCCGGATCATTCCACGCCCGGGCAAAAACCGTTGCGGGAATGGCACCGTCGGCCTCCTGTGGAACCGCACCGTCTCCGCCGCCTGCCATGTCCTTCCAGACATACCTGGCGTTCCGAACGTCCCTCCTGAGGAGCATTGCATTGGCAAGGCCGCTTCCCGTGTCAAGTTCGAGCAGTTCGTCTTCTGCTGTGGACACGGCCCGATTCAGGGCGTCCTCTATCGCATCGCCGTGGATCAGGTGGCCATACCAGGTGTCACCCAGCAGCTTCAACAGATCCTCTATCCCGGGCGAACCCGTTATCTGGCCCCATGTCCTGTCGGACAGAAGGGATGTCTCGAGCGCGCTTATCCTGCCCGCCGTGTACTCCCAGGAGCTCACATGGCCTCCAGCTTCTCGACCGGAAGCTTCCGGGACAGCTCCATCACAATCTCCTCGTGAACCAGGGAGGCCACCATTTCAATCGTGGCGTTCTGGCTCACGCGTCCAGATCTGAGTATCACGCCTCCCCTTGAATTGTGTTGTCCGGCCGCGAGCCTGAACCTCACCCCGGTGGAGGAATGGCGGTCGAGAAACGCCTGGGTGACGAGGTCAGCATCCCTTGCAGCGACAACGACCTCCACGTCACCGGAGAAGGCGCATCTGGAAAGCAGCGCGGCGATAAGCACGGGATAGTCGTCAGATTCGAGCAGTTTGTCCACCGCGCTGTCTACGGCCCGGTCGATGAGGGTCCGCCGGGTATTGAGGAGGTTTCGC
Organism: Candidatus Fermentibacterota bacterium; assembly: GCA_963845085.1. Classification (GTDB taxonomy): domain Bacteria; phylum Fermentibacterota; class Fermentibacteria; order Fermentibacterales; family JCC-6; genus UBA6080. The sequence continues at coordinate 824,816 of CAWJQI010000004.1, read as the reverse complement.
TCCTCCTCACGCAGCGCGTGTTCGCGCATCCTGGTCTTTCGATCCCTGAGGCTCTCAATAAGCTTTGCCCTGTCCTTCTCCGCCCTGGTTGCGAGCCTGGCACGGGCTTCCTCAACGGCCGTCTTCTTTTCGTGGCGGGCTTCGGACAAAACTCGCGCGGCCTCGGCCTCGGCATCCCGGATGATCTTCTGCCTTATTGCCTCGAGGGACATTCCGGCTAACCGATCTGTCCGAGCATGAGGAAGCTGACAAGAAAGCCGAGGATCGCGTAGAACTCAACGAATACTGCCAGAATGAGGGCCTTCCCGGAATCATCGGGCTGCTTTGCGGTCATCATTGCGCCCGATGCGCAGACCTTGCCCTGGTGAATTCCGGAGAGGAGCCCGGCCATCCCGACAGGAAGGCCTGCAATGCAGATTTTCCATGCGTCGGCGGTTTCGATGACGCTGAATCCGGCGATCTTCTGCAGGAGCAGGAAGGCGATGACGAATCCGTAGATGCCCTGCGTGCCCGGCAGGGCGGAGAGCAGGAGCAGCTTGCCGAACTTCTTGGGATCGACACTCATGACACCGGTGCTGGCCTGGGCGGCTATGCCCACGCCGACCGAACTGCCGATTCCCGCCAGGATGCATGCAAAGGCGGCGCCCATGTAGGCAATGAGAATGACTGACACTTACTGTCCTCCCTGTGGAATGGTGGTTGTTATCATGATGTCGAATCCCCTATGCGCACGAAACGCGGCCGGTACCGAAGCGGAGAGAACGGGACGCCCGTTCCGTCGTAAAACTTTCCGAAAAACTCAACGAATTGGAGCCTGGCCGTATGAATGAAACCGGAGAGCACGGCCATTGCCAGGTTGAACGCGTGGCCTGCCACCAGTACAACGACTGCGAGAACGATCCCCACGCCCGCGATGCTTCCGGCGAGCATTCCCGCTATCTCGTTGATCACCTGGGCTATGATGGAGCCGGACAGCGCCAGGGCGAAAAGCCTGGAGTAGCTGAGCACATCTCCAAGCAGGTTGATGATCCCGTAAGCGGCGTATGCCCCGAGCCCGACCCTGCCCCCGATGCTTCCCGCAGTCCTGCCGCCCATGATGAAGATAAGAAGCGCCCCGGCGCCGAGCATGATCAGGAACACCTTGTCCGCAGGACCGCTGATGTCATACAAAGCTCCGTTGAGGAGAAACCGGTTGAAGAGCCAGGGGAAGAGGCCGGCAATGGAAAGCATCCAGCCGCCCTGCTCGAGCACAGCGACCATGCCCTCCCCCTGTCTGAGTCGTTTGGGAAGGTTAACGATCACGCCCCATGAGAGTTGAAGCAGCCCCAGTCCGAGGGTGAGGTAAAGGAACTGGTTGGAGACCGAAAAGCCAGGTTTGCCCGGCGCGTAGCCCGGGACAAGGTTGTTCAGAAGCATTGCCGGCGCCTGAAGCAATGGCGGAAGCAGATTGAAGTCTATCCCGAACCAGCCTCCGAGAAGGATCCCGGTGAAGATGCTCACTATCCCGCCCTGAAAGATGAGCCTGAACAGTCTGGAATTTCCGCCGCGCCTGTCCGTCATCCACCACCCCAGTGCGCTGCCGAGGATAAGAGCGGCGCCGTATCCCACATCCCCGATGCAGATTCCGAAAAACAGCGCGTAAAACGGAGCGAAAAGAGGCGTGGGGTCGGGATCCGCTCCGGCGGGCCTGCCGAACATGTCGGTCAGCATGAGGTAGGGATCGACTGTGGTTCGCTCGGACAGGAACACCGGAGGTGTCTCCCCGTCACCGGGCTCGATCTCCTCAATTCCTGCCGCCGCAAGCTTCTCAAGCTCGGAACGAAGATGCGGCACATCACCCTTCCGCATCCAGGCGTGCAGGACGAGCACGCTCGATGATGAGAGCCCGCCCGAGGCAGCCTCGCCCCTTGCAATCAGAAGTCCTGTGGAATCGTAGAGCATCCTGATCTCATCGAGCCTGGTGACAAGATCCCGGGCTTTATCAGTGGCCTTCGCGAGCGTCTCCCGGGTTGTTCCGATCATGCGGTCCAGCCTGGACAGCTCTTCCGCCGGTTCGGCCGAGAGCCCCGCGAACTCTCCCGGGATGAACCCCTTCGATGCAAGCCTTTCGGAAAGGGCATCGAACCGGGAGGAGTGCACCACCGAAAGAAGGATATCGCCTTCAAGCACCGAGAAGTCCGCCATGTCGAATTCGCCTGCGAGAAGGGGCGCTGCATCGGCAGCGCCGGGAAGGGTTCCCGCGATTACCGTGAAGTCGCCGTTTCTGCCCACAAGATCGAAACGGCATGACAGTGAGCGAAACCTTTCGACGTATTCCCTCTTCAACTCAAGGTCACGAATGCGCTGGCCGTGTTCAAGGATCTCACCCTGGAGCGCCACCGCTTCCTCCGCGGCAACACGGACCGAAGGGTCGCCGTAGATTCGCTCAAGGGCTTCCCGGGTTACCACCTGCTCGGGTTGCTTCCCGACCTCCCTGAAGGCGGAAAGGAACTGGTTCGCCCTTTCAAGCCTCAGCCTGAGCTCGCGCAGCTCTTCGAGGCTCTCCGGAAAAACCGGTGCAAACCCCGACAATCCGCCGGCATCGGCGTCGGACAGGTGAACCATGCCGGAGCGCTCAAGAAGCTTCAGCACGTCGAACCGGTGGGAGTTGTGGCAAAGAATTTCGGTCTTGACGACTTCTTCCCGGGCCATTTCAGTCGCCCCGCAGGATTCTGCCGCGGAGGAGCTCAAGCGCCTGCGGGTGCAGCTCGAGTGACCTTTGTTTCAAGGCCTCTTCAAGCTCGATCTTCTTCCGGTGCAGCTCGATCCTGTATGACTCGATCTCCGCGACAATACCTGCCATCTCTCTCTCCCCGGCTGCGGCCAGAGCGCTTTCATACCTGTCTTCAAGCTCCTTCAGGGCAGCCGGGATAGAGTTACGCTCCGCCTGGGCCTCGCGGCCCGCCTTCTCCAAAAGCTCAGCCGCCCGGGCTTCCGCCGCAAGAAGAGATGCAAGGCTCTCACTCAACTGAATCCACCCTTCCGCTGGACACTGGCAACAGTGCAGTTGTGGATATCAAATGCCAAACGGCTTTAGAAAACAAAGGTTACCGTTTGTGAATAAAGCATTTACACGGTTATCAACACAAAGGGCATGTTTTCCACATCGCCCCCCGTCAGCTCCGCTGGGGGGTTTCCCTGCCACTCATACTGCAGTGGCCCTGAAAGAAAACGCCCTCCTCGATCACCAGGCTTCTCGTGAAAATGTCGCCCTCGACCCTCGAACCGTTCTGAAGCTCAAGCTGGTTTTCGGCCTTGATGGTTCCGTTGATGGCACCGCCGATCACCGCCTGGGCGACCGTGATCTCGCCCTTGATGCGGCCCTCGTGTCCCACGGTAAGCGTGGCGGATACATTGACCTCCCCATCCACAAGCCCATCAACCCTGAGGCCGCCCTGAACGTTCAGCGTTCCGGTGAACGTGCTTCCCGCCCCGATAATCGAGTTAATGGCGTTGCCGGCGTCTTCTTTACCCACTTTCATTCTCCGTTCGACAATTCTGCCGGAGGGGCACCCTGGGTGGCAAGGTTCTCTATCACCCTGCGAATGGTCCTGATCTCCTCCAGCTGCTCTTCAATGGCATCCAGGCGTTCGCCGACGGCAGCGGTCATCGCCAGCGAATCCTGAAGCCCGGCAATGCGCTGATCCATCAATACAAGCCTTGACTGGCCGACGACCCCTGTCACCGACATGTAGACTGAGACGGCAATCATGAGCAGCACAAGAACGAAGGCCGCACGGAACAGGGGAACACCCGCCCCGGTAACGCGCAGTTCCCGCCTTTTTCCATGGGCTGAATGGGGTATCACGGCAATGGTGAACCCCTCATGCCTCCGTGCCATCTTTCCTCCGTGGGCAGTCGCCAGAACATGATAACCTAATTCTGGGCAGGCCAGGGGGCCAATCCCTCAGAGACGCCCCAGCAGACCCCTGATCTCATCCCGTCCCATGCCACGCCCGATGCAGGCCATCAGCATCAGCCTGATCTTGTGACCCTGCATATCCCCAGCAGTCAGCGCACCGGCAGCCATCAGATCGACACAGCCGCCCTCGTACGCATACACGCCCAGCACCCTGCCTTCGTAGCAGCGGCTTGTGATCACCACCACGAGCCCGGCTGCGATGGCATTTTTGATCGCGTGGGCCGTGTCGGGGGGCACATTGCCCCGACCGAGTGCCTCGATCACGATCGCCCTGCTGCCCTGCCCGACAAGAAAGTCGACAAGCTCGCCTCCGAAGCCCGCTGCACACCTGACAAGGCCGACCCTTGTATCGAGAACAGCCGGGCCGGGGGGCACCGACAGACGCCAGAGCGGTCTTCTGTGAAGGATCACACCGTCTTCATCAACAAAGCCGAGGGGGCCGTATCCCGGCGAATTGAAACTGCTGGTGTTCGACGTGCATGTCTTGGTGACCCGGCCAGCCGCATGGATCTCGTCACCGAGAACCACTGTTACTCCGAAGTCATGAATTTCCGAATTTGCGGTTAGAATGGCCGCCCTGAGGTTTCTGGGTCCATCCACGCCAAGCTCGCCCGGACTTCGCATGGCTGCCGTGAAAACAACGGGTGTTGTGCCCCGCAGGTGAAGGTCGGCCAGGAATGCGCTTTCTTCAAGGGTGTCGGTTCCGTGTGTGACCACAACGCCCTTGTACTCGCCAGAGGTCTCGAGATCCTGAAGCCTGAGCGTAAGTTTCAGCATGTGATCAGGCGTCAGGTGCGGGCTTGGAAGGCTGAACATCCTCTCGTTCCGGAGCTCGATGGATTCGGGAATTCCTGCGGTATGCCGGTCGAACTCCATGCCCGGGCCGATGACGAGCCCGCGTTCGCCGGGAGCCATCTCTATCGTCCCGCCGGTTGACAGGACAAGTATCCTTTCAGCCATTCTTCCTCCGGGACACGGCGGCAAGGCTTTTCTTCAGCTTTTCCGGATCTCCGGCAAGCAGCGCGGCCTCTTCCATTATGTCCTTTCTGTCGCCGAAACGGTCCAGCAGGTGAAGCAGCTCCTGGTCCGTGCTGACCGCCTGAAGGAGCTTTTCGTTCTCTTCGAGCAGCTTGAGGAGTTCCTCCCTTGCGGGGTCGACAGTCCAGCGGAGCAGAATGGCAACCGAATCGGCGTTGTCCCTGTACTTCCGCCGCATGTCCGCGCTGATCTCCCGTGCTTCTTCTGCGGACACGACACCATGGGCATGTCTTTGCTTTCTGACCTCGTCGCGGACGAGATCGTGGATTTCCTGGAGCGCGGCGGGATATTGCGGAGAGGCGGCGCCGCCGGCGAATACCCATGAAGAAGAGATGGCCGCCGAAAGGGCGTTTTCGGGATCCTGCGCAAGCTTCTCCAGTATGTAGCCCCACACGCAGATGAACATCGTCCCGTAACGCCGCACGAATGAAACCCTTTCCGGGGTTCCGTTTTCAAGGGAAAGCCTTTCAAGGCACATCTCAAGAAGCCTGCGCCTCTCGCTCCGGCCCGCAAGAAGAAGCTCTATCCTGTCCAGGGCGCGTGTTTTCCACATCGGTCCGAAGAGATGCCTCTCAAGAAGGTCGGCGGACTGGCCCGGAAAAACGGCTGTGGAAAGGCAGTCGGCCACCATGATGAGAAGCTCTGAGGCATTGTCCGCCCCGAGGAAGTCAACCACCTCGGCGATGGAGGCTGCAATCTGCTGAGACTTGTCAGAGTCGGTGGATTCTGCGAGAAGGATCATCAGGGCGCAGTTCAAAATGGGGGGAAGGGTTGCGGAAGCCCATGCGTGGACAGGGTCGTCACCCGTGTTCGCAACAGCCTCGTTCAGCTCGGCGATGGCTTTCTCGTCTCCGTGCTGAGGCTGTCCCCTCCTCAGGGCGACGAAAAAATCGAGCGGGTCCCTTCGCTCCCCAAGCATGGTCTTCAGCCTTATAAGCGCCGGTCTGTCGCAATGGTACCCGAGGGAATCCCCTCCCGGAACCCCTGCCGAGGAAAGCCCTGCGCTCAATGTCGAGCAGATTCGCAGCAACTCCTCCCTGCGGGGCTGTGCCGAAGTCATCAGGGCCGCCACGCCGCCTATCCGCTTCCTGGGTACTTCCTGGGCCTCATGGATCACCGACCATGAAGAAAGGATCTCCTCCGGGCTGAAATGATCAGTTTCCGCAGTTGGGGCGGGGCTGCCCCGGAGCCATGCCTCGAGCGCCGTGGAAAGCTCGAATGCCCTGCTCTCCTGGATCTCCCTGGCCAGATGGATGAGAAAGTCCTCTCCCGCCGGAATTCCACCGATGCCGCGCTGGGCGAGTTCGATAACATTTTCGAGGAACCCCGCAAGGATCTCAAGTTTTTTATGGTAGAAAAAAACACTTTCCGGAAGCACTTCGGTAAAGAAGGCTGTGGCGGTGCGTCCGGCACCTGTGGAGACGTTGGTGCCCGCGGTCCGGACAGGCATGAGGGTGTCGGCCAGCCGTGCTATGAACCTGCTGTTTATCGAATCAAGGGCATCAGGAACCTCCATGAAGGCGTTGAGTATCCGCCTGATGCCAATGTCGAGGAAGCTCGAGAAAATGCTGTCGAACCCCTCCTGCCAGACAGCCTGCCTGCTGAACCTGTCACAGATGGCCCGGATTCCGGAGAGCAGCTCTTCCGACCTGCCCCTGGAAAGCCCCGGGGGGGTCAGCAGGTCCTGCATTAATAGATCAAGGGCGGCCACCCTGCCCCCTGCCCTGAACACGCGCTGAAGGGTGAGGTTCTCGGCTTCCCTCAACCTGTCCTGCTCGGGGGCGGAGTTGTACCCTGTCACCGCGAATGCGAGGCAGTCCCTGAACAGCGGGTCGGATGCGCTGACCTCCTGCATCAGGGGTGCCACAACCATGTCGAGGAACCTGAGTCGCCTTGATGGATCCTCGACGCGCCCGAGGAACTGGATCACAGTCTTTTCAGCCTCAGGCTCAACGTCGAGCAGCTTCTCCATCCAGGCGGGGGCAAGCCCCGAGGAAAGCCTGCTTCTGTCCACCGGCGTGAGAAGGGCGAACACGCCCGCAATGCTCTGTGTGCGGTGAAGGTACGCAGCGGCATCGTCGTCGGGAGCAGCCCTTACAAGAAGGGAGGCGACGGCTGCAAGGTGCGGCTGATGGCTTCCGCGGCGCAGCATCGCGCGCTCAAGAACCGCGAGCCCCTTTCTTCCCGAGGACGATCCGTCCAGCGCCCTGAAAACGGTTCTCAGGCTTTTCCTGTCGGGCGTCCTTCCCACCGAGATCACGCTGTCGGTTATCCTGTAAAGCCTCATGACGTCGACTGCCGTATAGGTGCACTTCTCGCCGGCGTCGGAAAGGTAGCCGCAGACGAATTCGAGGGTTTCGCCCTCGATCCTTCCCTGCATCCCGGCGAGGAACTTGACAAGGCCCTGGTAGGTAACACCCTTCTGCGCCGAGTCAACCATCTCGATGAAGAGCTCACCCATCCGGAAGGGGTTCTCACCTCCCGACGGCCGTATCGAAAGCAACTCGACCGCAAGGTCGATCTCCATCTGGGAGTCAAGATGGGAGCAGGCGACAGGGCTGGATTTGAGTACGGAGGTCACCACGTCAGGGTCGTCGGTCCTGAAAAGAACCATGGCCCTGTGAACTCTCTCTTCCGAGAGAAACTCTCCGATCCCCCTTCTCTTCTTCAATCCGTTCATTGCTCCGCAGAAGAACCTGAGGGAGCCGATAGGTGCCATGCCCTCGGCTATCCTTCTGTAGATCGGCATTCCCCTCCTGGCGACTATCTCCCAGAGGGGTGCGTACTCGACTCCCGGGTACAGCCAACCGATGTCGGCCGCGAAGTCCATGAGGACCGCCCGGTTGGCCTCGGCAACTTCCTTGAATTCCACCGCCTTTTTCAGTGCCTCGTGAACTTCCTCCCCGCCCGAGGAAAGCCTGTCGCAAAGGTATGCGAAGTGGGAGGGCCAGAAGCCCGCAAGGTCAAGGCAGAACGCTGCGGCTTCCTCTCCGAGGTTTCCGTCGCCGCAGCTTCTGAGAACACGGAACCAGCTGCAGAGAACTGCTGAAAGCGCGGTCTCCCTGGAGGCATCCCCTGTTTTTGCGTGAATGCCCGCAAGCTGAAGGAATCCCTCGACCCCAAGGCTCCAGAGGTCTCTGGGAAGCAGGTGCAGCGCCCTGAACCAGTCCCCCGCAAGCCCGGCTGACACGGGAGGCGATGAGATCGCCTGCAGTTTTTTAAATACCGAACCGCCTGCCCCGGCCTCCATGCCGGTGAGAAGCGACGCCGTGATGGGGATAAGCTCGCCCCACTTCCTGAAGAGGGGCAGGCTTTCAAGGGCGCTGATGGTGGCCGGCGGCGCGGAAAGGTTTTCAGGGTGAACGAAGGGCAGTGCCGGAACCGATACGGAAGGAGGTGAGGCAGAATCTTCGCCGTGCACCGAGAGCCAGGTGGCGAGCATCTGCTTCAGGGCTTCCTTGCGGGTCATTTATCTGGGGTCTCTGCGCATCGTTTCAGGCTTTCCGGAGAAATAATGGCTGCGTCGGAAACCCTGTCGCCTTCCGAAAGACTCATCAGTTTCACGCCCATCGTATTTCTGCCAATCTCCCTCACGTCCTCGGCACGAAGCCTTATGGCGATGCCGCCTGCTGAAACCAGCAGTATTTCGTCGTCGGCTCCCGCCACCCTGACAACAACAACCTCGCCGTTCCTGTCTCCGGTGGAGATGTTGATTATGCCCATTCCGCCCCTGTGGGTGATCCTGTAGGCCGATGCCGGGGTCAGTTTGCCGAAACCGTTCGCTGTGACCGTGAGTATCTTGTCACCGGGGTTCACGCTTGTCATTCCGACAACCCTGTCGCCCTGTGACAGGTGGACTCCCTTGACCCCGGACGTGTCGCGGGACATGGGCCGGATCTCGCGTTCAGTAAAATGAACCGCCTTGCCGCGGGCCGTTCCGATAAGCAGGTAGTCATCGCCGGATGTCATCAGGGCGCTGACGAGTTCCGAACCCTCGGAGAGCTTGACTGCCTTGATGCCGCCGCGCCTCGGTCTGCTGTAGAAGGCAAGGGGGCTTTTCTTCACCATGCCCTCGCTGGTCACCATCGCAATGTGCGCATTGCTTTTGAAGCTGCCGACGCAGACCCTCGCCACCGGCCTCTCGCCGGGGCGCAGCTCCACCAGGTTTACAAGCGCCTTGCCCAGGCTGTTGCGCCCTGCTTCGGGAATGCGGAAAACCTTGAGCCAGTAGCATCTTCCCTGGTTCGTAAAGAACAGGATGTAGGAGTGGTTCGATGCCGTGAAAACCTGATCGAGGAAGTCTTCCTCGCGGGTTATAACGCCCGTCTTCCCCCTGCCGCCGCGGTTCTGGCTCTGCCAGGTATCGACGGAGAGCCTTTTGATGTAGCCGTTATGGGAGATCATGATGACCATCGGGTCATCGGGTACCATGTCCTCGTCTTCAAGGTCATCGGCGCTGTTGGGGGAAATGCTGGTGCGCCTCGCGTCGCCCCATTTCTCGGAGACCTGTCGAAGCTCGTCGGCAACAACGGAAAGCCTTGCCTTCCGGCTTGCAAGCAGGGCCCGCAATTCGCCGATCTGCACATGGAGGTCGAGCAGCTCCTGCCTGAGAGTGTTCCTGTCGAGCGCGGTGAGCCTGCCAAGGCGCATCTCGAGGATGGCCTGGGCCTGCAGGTCAGACAGGGCGAACGACGACATCAGGCTGACCTTTGCCTCTTCCTGCGTCGCGGAAGCGCGGATGATGCGCACCACCTCATCGATGTTGTCCTGCGCGATCAGAAGGCCCTCAAGGATGTGAGCCCTGGCTTCGGCTTTCTCCAGCAGGAACTGGGATCTCCTCTGAATGACCTCGTGGCGGTGCTCGATGTAGAGCTCGAGCATCCTTCTGAGCGGGAGCCTTTTCGGCACCTGGTTGACCAGTGCGAGCATGTTCGCACCGAAGGCGAGCTCCAGCGAGCTGTGCTTGTAGAGCTGATTCAGTACGACATCGGCAATGGCCTCGCGCTTCAGCACGATGACGATCCTGGTGCCTTCCCTGTCCGATTCATCGCGAAGGTCTGCAATGCCGTTGATCTTCTTGTCCTTCACCAGGTCGGCTATCGATTCGATCAGCCTCGCCTTGTTCACCTGGTAGGGTATCTCCGTCACGATTATGCACTCGCGCCCGGCAACGGTTTCAACGTGGGACAGGGCTCTGATGACGATGCTTCCATGGCCGGTGAGGTAGGCCTTTCGGATGCCCGACGTGCCCATTATCCTGGCTCCGGTCGGAAAATCGGGCCCCTTCACGATGGAGAGGATCTGCTCATCGAGGGTTTCCGGGTCATCGATCAGAAGGAGGAGGGCGTCGATTATCTCGCGAAGGTTGTGCGGAGGGATGTTCGTGGCCATTCCAACGGCGATGCCCGAAGAGCCGTTCACCAGCAGATTGGGGAAACCGGATGGAAGAACCGTGGGTTCCTCGAGCCTCTGGTCGAAGTTCGGCTGGAAATCCACCGTCTTCTGGTCTATGTCGCGCAGCATCTCCTCGCCAATGCTGGCCATCCTGGCTTCGGTGTACCGGTATGCGGCGGCGGGGTCGCCGTCCATCGAGCCGAAGTTGCCCTGTCCGTCCACCAGGGGGTGGCGGAGGGAGAAGTTCTGTGCCATTCTGACCATTGCGTCGTACACGGATGAGTCGCCATGCGGATGGTACTTTCCGAGAACGTCGCCAACCACTGTCGCGGACTTCTTGAACCCTCTCTGATGGGTGAGCTTCTGTTCGTACATGCTGTACAGGATGCGCCTGTGAACCGGCTTCAGGCCGTCACGCACGTCGGGAAGAGCCCTGCTCACGATGACGCTCATGGAGTAGTCGAGGTACGAGCGCTTCATCTCCTCTTCGAGTTCGACCGGCATAATTCTTGGATCGTCAGACATCGAGATTTCTCACCTCTCCGGCGTGTTCAAGGATGAACCTGCGCCTGGGCTCCACCTCGTCACCCATCAGTGTCGAGAAAACGTGGTTGGCCTCAACCGCATCGTCCATTCTAACCCTGAGCAGCTTTCTGGTCTCGGGGTTCATGGTGGTGGACCACAACTGCTCCGGGTTCATTTCACCAAGGCCCTTGTAACGCTGTATCGTGGCCTTCTGGTCATCGATGGTTGCGAGAAGCGCGTTCAGGTCCCTGTCATCGTAGATGTAGCGGCGGCTCTTGGCCCATCTGACCTGGTAAAGCGGAGGCTGGGCAATGTGTATGTGCCCCTGCTCTATCAACTGGGGCATGTATCTGTAGAAGAATGTGAGCAGCAGCGTTCTGATGTGCGAACCGTCAATGTCGGCGTCGGTCATTATTATGATTTTGTGGTACCGCAGCTTGCCGATCTCGAACTCCTCGGCCCCGATGCCGGTGCCGACAGCGGTGACCATTGTCCTTATCTCGTTGTTGTTCAGTATTTTATGCAGAGGGGCCTTTTCTACGTTGATCACCTTGCCCCTGAGGGGAAGGATCGCCTGAAAGAACCTTTTCCTTCCCTGCTTGGCGCTGCCCCCTGCGGAGTCACCCTCGACGATGAAAAGCTCTGCCTCCTCGGGGTTCCTCACTGTGCAGTCCGACAGTTTTCCAGGGAGGGATGCTGTTTCCAGGGCGCCCTTCCTGCGGGTGAGTTCCCTGGCCTTCCTTGCCGCCTGGCGTGCAGCACTCGTTTCAAGGCACTTCAGAACGATCTTCCTCGCGGTTGCGGGGTTCTCCTCGAAGAACTGCTCCAGTCCCGAGTAGACGATGTTTTCCGTTGTGCCCTTCACTTCACGGTTCCCGAGCCGGGTCTTCGTCTGTCCCTCGAACTGGGGATTTGTGATCTTGACACTGACGACCGCGGCGAGCCCCTCGCGCACATCGTTGCCGGAGAAGCTCTCATCGGCCTTCTTGAACATGCCGTTCTTGGTCGCATAGTCGTTGAGGCAGCGCGTGAGCGCCGCCCTGAAGCCGGTCAGGTGGGTGCCGCCGTCGATCGTGTTGATGTTGTTCACAAAGGTGAAAACATCTTCCTGGTAGGCTGAGTTGTACTGGATGGCGGCTTCCACCATGAAGTATCCGCCGTCTTCTATCGTGCTTTCCTTGGAAAAGTATATCGGCGTCTCGTGAAGCGGCGAACGGTTTTCGTTCAGGAACGAAACGAATGAGCTGATGCCGCCGTTGTAGCGGAACGTCTTTTCCCGCTTCTCCTCGGTTCTTTCATCGGATAGCAGTATGGTGAGACCGCTGTTCAGGAATGCAAGCTCCCTGAGGCGCTTGGACAGAATGTCAAAGCTGAATTCACAGGTCTCGAAGATCTGCTCGTCGGGGATGAAGATCACCGTGGTTCCCCGGGGTCTGCGCCCCTTTTCGAGGGGGGATTCACTGAGGGGTTCAACGGGTTTCCCCCTGGTGTACGACTGCCGGTAGAGCTTGTTGTCCTTTGCGATCTCGACCCTGAGGCTTTTCGAAAGCGCATTGACCACGCTCACGCCAACGCCGTGGAGCCCACCCGAAACCTTGTAGCTCTTGTCGTCGAACTTGCCGCCGGCGTGCAGGGTGGTCAGCACGACCTGAACCGCCGACACACCTGTTTTCTGGTGTATGTCAGTGGGGATGCCCCTGCCATTGTCCTCGACCGAAACGCCTCCGTCGGGCAGAAGGGCAACCCTGATGCAGTCGCAGTACCCGGCCTGGGCCTCGTCAACGCTGTTGTCAACAACTTCCCAGACAAGATGGTGAAGCCCGCTGGCCGATGTAGAGCCGATGTACATGCTGGGACGCTTTCGAACGGCGTCCAGCCCTTCGAGAACCTGGATGGAGTCGGCGTCGTACACGCCTGGATTTTTCTTTGTCAAACCTTTTCAAGCCTTTCCTGTGGAGTTTGGGAAAGCTTCACTACGATCCTTCTGAACAGGTCACGACCCGCAAGGGTGTTCAGTCGGTGAAGGATCGCAGCGGACTGAGACCGGATCTCCATGCAAACCGCCGGGTGCGAGGCAAAGACAAGAATCGCGTCGTCATCGAATCCGGTGGCGATGCACATGTCGCAGAGGGGGGAACCCACCGCACTTGTCCAGAATGTGACCGCCCTGCTTCTGTGATACGATTCAGTGAACTCCTTTTCCGCGCCCATCGATTCAAGGATATCGGCAACTTTCCTCACCAGTGGAAGAACCTTTCATCACACCGCGTTCGCAAGACGTACGGGCATCAGCAACGCAAGGTACTCCATGCCCGGGTCCTGTTCAAGCTCCTCAATGACAACGGCGGTCGCGCCGTCGCGTATTTTCAGGATGACGGACTCGCTGTCCATGTTTTTAAGGATCTCCATCAGGAAATCCCCATTGAATGCAATCTGGAGGGGGTCGGAATCGAAGCGGGCCTGGAGTTCTTCTCTCGCCTCACCGGCGTCGGTGTTTTCGGCCTGAAGGATCATCTTGCCGGGTTCGAGAGTAAAGCGGACCTGGTGGGTGGCGGGGTTCGCAATTATTCGCATTCGCCTCAGGCTCGATATGAGATCCACCCTGTTCACGGTGAGTATGAAGGGGTTTTCGCCGGGGATCACCTTCTCATAGGGGGGATACGGCCCCTCGATTATCCTGCTGAAAACAACGGTTTCACCCGATTTGAAACAGATTTGTGTGCCCTGGGCCCCGAGAAGGATGTTTTCGTCCTCGCCGAGCCTTCCGAGAAGGTTCAGCGCCTTCGGGGCGACAATTGCCTCAAGACTCTTCTCGGAGTGCATTTCGCAAAGCCTCATGCGCGCGAGGCGGTGGCCATCGGTGGCAACCATTTCAAGGCCGTCTGCATTCATTTTCCACAGCGCCCCGTTCAGTGCGGGCCTGTAGTCGTCGGAAGCAACGGCGAACGCCGTTTTTCTGACTGCGTCGGATATGGCCTTGAGCGGCAACTCGGTGAATGTGACCTCGCTTGCGGATGGAAGGGAGGGAAAACTCTCCCTGCTGCTTCCGGCAAGTATGAAACTGCTGTTCCCGCATGAGATTGTGATCCTGCTGCCCGATCCGCCGATGTGAATGTCTCCGCCGGGAAGTTCCTTGACTATCTCAAGCAGCTTTTTTCCCGGAAGGGCGACAGATCCCTGTGTGCTGATCGTTGCCGGCACGGAGGTGATGACCGAGGTATCGAGGTCGGTTGCAGCAAGACTCAACCTGTCAGCCTGCGTCTCAAGAAGGATGTTCGTAAGAGAAGGGAGGCTTGTTTTGGGGGGAAGAGCGTTGGCTACAATGCTAAGGCCCTTCAGAAGGTCTCCATAAGATACGAGGAGCTTAACCATGTGCTTCTCTCCTTCCACAGGATTACAGAGAGGTAGGTTCAAACATCTAAGGAATAGTCATCACAATTATACATGTGGATTTGTGGAAAAGTAAGGCTCCGACCATGGAGGACAACGGGATCACATTGTTGAAAATCTGTGGGCAGGGCAGTTGGGCGGAGGGCTTTTTCCACAGGAGGAAATCGGAATCGGTTGTGAACAGGAAATCCACAGCGGTATCAACAGAAAACAGGGGGGTTGTGCACATCGTCAACTTGTGAGGTTTTCCCGGATGTCCTGAATGCGTCGCTTCAGTGAGGGGTTCTCCGCGATGATCTCCTTTATGCGGGCAATGGCGTTGAGAACCGTGGAGTGATCCCTGCCGGAGAAGAAGCGCCCTATCTCCGTCAGCGGGGTGTCGGTCAATTCCCTGATGAGCATCATCGAAACCTGCCTGGGTATCAGGACCTCCCGCTTGCGCTGCTTTCCCCTGATGAGTGCGGGGTTGATGGAAAACGATTCGGCAACCGCGCTCGTGATGCTGCCGGGGTTCAGGTGCCGGGTGCCCGCACCCAGGAACTCGGCGATGATGTTGCGCACGAGATCCCGTGTGATGGAGATGTTCTGTATCTGGGAGCGAACGGCCAGCAGATTGATCATGCCCTCGAGCTGTCTGATGTTCGATTTCACCGTGTCGGCAATGTAGTACATGGTTTCCTCGTCTATCGAGATGCAGCGCTCCCTTGTTATCTGCGTGAGTATTGCGACCCTCGTCTCGAGGCCGGGGGGTTTGATGTCGGCCACTATTCCAGATTGAAACCGTGATACAAGGCGCTCTTCAAGGGGTTCGATCTCGTGGGGAGGCCTGTCCGAGGTGAGAACGATCTGGCGTCCCTGAAGGTAGAGGTTGTTGAAGATGTGAAACAGTTTCTGTTCTGAAACTTCCTTGCCCCCGAGGAACTGCACGTCGTCCATAAGAAGGTAGTGAACGTCACGGAAGCGACGCTCGAACTCCTCCATCGTGCTCTTGTTTCCCAGGGCGGTGATGAGTTGATTGACGAACTCCTCGCTGGAGATGTAGCGGAAAACGAGATCCGGCCTGTGCGTGCTGACGTAATGCGCAACGGCCTGAATGAGGTGCGTTTTTCCAAGGCCGACGCCGCCATAGATGAACAGCGGGTTTGCAAGGTCGGAACCCATGTTTTTAGCCGCTGAGAATGCCGTTGCGTATGCAAGCCTGTTGTTGTCGTCGACGATGAACCGCTCGAACGTATAGGATGGACGGAGCATCGTTGGGAGAAGGGCTTCGCGCCTTGTGGGCGCGTTCCTCGGTACTGAGATGGCACGGAAGTGGAGGTCGGGGCAATCGAGAAGACCGGCAAGGATGGCGCGCAGTTTCTCGGAAAAGTGCGTGGAAACGAAACCTGCGCTGAAATCGTCTTTGAATGCCACTGTAAAGGTGTCGTACTCGTAGCTGACGAAGCGTGATCCCGCAAGCCAGGAATTGAATGTATCGAGCCCCAGCCCTTCCCGCGCACGGGCAAGGCAGTCGGACCAGGCGGCCTCAGGCGAGCCGTTCAGGAATGGCATGGCGATGGAGGCGTAAAGCGATTGTACGCAACGGTGTCAGAAGAAATCAACATGGTTATCCACACCCCTTGAATACAGGCAAACAGTTGCACAACAAAAACATGAAAAGACCATGGGCACAGGTCAGGCCAAAACATGTTGATTTCTTTTCCGTTGGCAAGGGCCAAAAAAAGCTTGACAAAGGAAGGCAACGATAGTAAGATTCCGCTTCCCTTTTGAATACGCAGTTTCTGTTTCCCGGGGCAACCAGCCGCCGGCTTAGTCAAGAAGGAACGGGTTATGAAGAGAACCTATCAACCCAGCAGAATCTCCAGGGTAAGAACGCATGGGTTCAGGGCCAGGATGGCTACCCGGGGCGGCAGGAAGGTTCTGAATGCCAGAAGAAGGAAGGGCCGCAAAAGACTGGTGCCCTAAGGCAGGCAGTTCCGGCGCCTCCAGATACACCCTGAAGAAAACCCCCGAGTTCATGCGCCTGTTCAAGGCGGGAAAGCGTTTCAGCGGAAGAGTCATCAGGGCGAGACACGGCAGAAACACCCTGGGCGTCATACGCCTGGGGTTTTCCGTATCAAGGAAGACCGGAAACGCTGTGGAAAGAAACCTTTTCAGAAGAAGGTTGAGGCATCTGGCCAGGGAGGCCGCCGGGAAGGGCCCGGGATTTGATGCCGTCGTGACACCGATCGGCAAACTCAGCGGGATTGGCTGGCCCGCAATGTGCGAAGATTTCGCAGTGCTGCTGCAGGAAGCCGGGCGTTGAAGACCCTGTTGATTCTTCTTATTGACGGGTACAGAAAGTTTGTCTCACCGCTCTTTCCCCCGTCCTGCCGCTTCACCCCCTCGTGCAGCAGCTATGCCCGGACCGCCGTGGAAAGGTTCGGTGCATGGAAAGGGTCGATGCTTGCCCTGAGAAGAATACTTAGATGCAACCCGTGGAACGCGGGGGGATTCGACCCCGTACCGGAGGAAGAGAACAATGGCGATGAGTGACCAGTCAAGAATGCTTCTTGCCGCAGCTCTGATGATGACAGTTCTTGCACTGAGCTGGTTCCTTGCGGGGCCGAGGGCAAACACGTCCTCCGCACAGGTGGAAGAAACCCCCGTGCAGTCCGTGCAACCTGAGATTCAGCATCAGGATGCCGTGACACCTGTTGAACCGGACAGTACAGTGCCGCCGCGGGATATCGTGGTGAGGATCATGGACGGGGAAAGCATTCTCGTCGATGCAGTTGTATCCACGGACGGAGGCTCGGTCACCCGCTGGTCGCTCGCGAAGTATCCGGACCTGTCGGGTGAAGCAGGACAGCAGGACATGGTCAACCTCGCAGAGGAACCCTGGCTGACTGCGACCGGTGCAGCAGGCGGCAGGATTGTATTCACGTCGGATTGCCCCGATACCGTGATTGTGACCGACCTGACGGAGATAGCTTTGAGCTCGGGCGGAGCGGGTCGCACATATACTTTTGACGGGGGATCATACTCATTTGATGTAAGGGATGAAGGGCTTTCCGGTTTGATAACAGTACAGGCCGGGGCAATTCCCGTCACCGAAGACGAGGCGGACCTGCGGCAGTACTACTCCGCCTGCTGGTATACGAACAAGATGACAAGGAAAAAGGCTCCTTCGATCGAAGAGCTTGACGGAACCGGCAACTCCCGCTGGGTGGCCTCGGCTTCAAGGTACTTCTGCATCGCCCTGCTCCCCATGTCGAGGGAGAGAGTGAGCGGTTTCGTGGCGCCGGGTGGCGAAGGCTCCCCCGAAGTCTCACTCGAAACCGACAGCGCTACAGTCTATGCGGGTCCGGTCAGTTACACGCTGCTCAGGGATCTTGGAAGCGACACCGAGAAGATGGTGGACTTCGGCTTTCCTGTCATAAGGCAGCTTGCACAGCTTATCTTCCTGTATCTGAACAATGTTCTTTCATTCATCGGCAACTGGGGTCTCCGGATCATGGTGCTCGCAGTTACACTTCAGGTCCTCATGATGCCTTTGACAAGGAAGAGCTTCGTGGCGATGCAGAAGATGCAGAAGCTCTCGCCGGCAATAAAGGAGATCCAGAAGAAGTACGCCACCGACCCTCAGAAGCAGCAGCAGGCGATGCAGAAACTTTACAAGGAATCGGGGGCCAACCCCCTGGGCGGATGCCTTCCGATGCTTCTGCAGATGCCGGTTTTCTTTGCGATGTACAGGGTTCTCGGCAATGCGGTTGAACTCAGGGGTGCGCCCTTCGTCCTCTGGGTGACCGACCTCTCCAGGCCCGAGTTGCTCGTTCATTTCCAATCCCCAATTCTCGGGCTTCAGGGAATAGGGCTGATGGCGCTCATCACGGCGGCGTTCATGATCATCCAGCAGAAAATGAGTTCGGCATCCGCCATGCAGCAGCAGAAGATGATGATGTACATAATGCCCGTGATGATGGGATACATCTTCATGAAGTTTGCCGCAGGCCTGAACCTTTACTGGATGGTCTACAACATTCTCACGATGGGCAACCAGGAACTGATAAAAAGAAGACTGCAGGCGGAAGAACCCAGGTGACCATCGACAGGGACGTCATTGCTGCCGTGGCAACGCCGGCTGGTCTGTCCGCGCTTGCCGTGGTGAGGCTGTCCGGGCAAGGCTCGGCTGCGCTCGTTGAAGTACTTGCGGGCATTCCCGACGGAAGGCTTCAGGGCATGAGAAGAGCACTCGTCAGCATTCCCGGAGCAGGCGAGGTCGTTGCACTGGGATGGCCGGCGGGAAAAAGCTACACCGGCGAGGAAATGGTGGAGCTGATGTGCCACGGCATACCTGAGCAGGTGACGGCACTGATGCTTGCACTGCTCAACGCGGGTGCAAGAAGCGCACTTCCCGGCGAGTTTACGGGCAGAGCCTGGCGAAACGGCGTCATGTCTGACAGCCAGGTTATGGCCCTGGCTGCCGCCGTCGAGACGGGAAGGATCGTCACACCGCTTGAAGACGTGCTGCACGACCTTCAGATAAATGTTTCATCCGCACTTGAAGCGGTCGAGGGCTGCATTGAGTTTCAGGAGGAGGCATTCGCAAACTCCAAAGACCTTGAGGCAGCGATCGAAAAGGCCATTCTGTCGGCAGGAAGGCTCATGGAGTGCACACACTCCCTGCAACGGGCGGCCAGGGTGTTCTTGATGGGCAACGTGAACGCCGGCAAATCAACTCTTTTCAATGCTCTCTGCGGTGAAAGGGTGGCACTTGTCGATCCGTCGCCAGGCACCACGAGGGATGGCGCCAGAAGCGAGATCAGTGTCGGGGGAAGAAGGCTTCTGCTGATTGACACTCCCGGTTTCGGGGGTGACGGGATAGACAGGGATGCACTCGATACCGTTCTGCTGGGGATCTCGCGCGAGGACACCCTGGTCTGGCTCAGCCCGGACGGAGAGGATATCCCGGCGATTCTCAAAAGCGCATCGGGCAGGATACTAACCGTTCTTTCAAAGAGTGATATGCATGAACTTCCGGGGCTGAGGGTTTCATCGGTGACAGGGGAGGGGACGGACACCCTCCGACGGACGCTTGCGGAAATCACAACGACTTCTGGTGAGCACAGGGCGATTGAGATCCATTCACTGCTGAAGGAAGCCGTAGAAGCAGTGTGCCATGATCCCGGGATCGCAGCCGACCTTCTCAGGGAAGCAGAATCCATAGCGTCGGAGATGACCGGGATCAGGCAGGACCTGAACGCCGTTGAACGGGCGCTGGGCGTGCTCTGTGTCGGCAAATAGGATAGTTGTAGTGATCGGAGGCGGGCATGCCGGCGCCGAAGCGGCACTGGCCGCGGCACGGGCTGGTGCCGGGGTGAAACTCGTCACCGCAGAACCGCATGCCATGGCAGTCATGCCGTGCAACCCCGCCATCGGAGGAGTTGCAAAGGGCTGCCTGGTTCGTGAGATAGATGCTCTTGGCGGAGTCATGGGGCTTGCCGCTGATTCAGCTGCCCTGCAGTTTCGAATGCTCAATCGAAGCAAGGGTCCCGCAGTATGGGGTCCGAGGGTTCAGGCCGATTCCGAGGCCTACCCCGCATTTGTGAGTACCGCCCTGCGAGCTGCGGGAATCCGGGTGATCGAAGGCATGGCTGTCTCGCTTTCCGGAGGGCCCGAAACATTCACCGCAGTAAGGCTCCAGGACGGGTCGGAAGTCAGTGGCGACGCTTTTGTTCTCGCAACGGGAACCTACCTCCGGGGAGTTCTTTTCAGGGGCGATGAAAAGTGGCCGGGCGGAAGGGCGGGCGGGCTCACATCGCTCGGGCTGGAGGATTTCATTTCGGGGATGTTCCACGTGGAACGTTTCAAGACGGGGACCTCGCCCAGGGTGGTGACCGGGTCCGTGGACACGACCGTTCTTGATGCCCAGGATGCCCACGACACTCCTTTCCGATTCAGCATTGAGAGTTCCCGCGACGCACGGAACAGAAAACAGTGCTATCTCGCAAGAACCAATGAGAAAACCGCTGAAGCCGTCAGGGAAAACCTTGGAAGATCTCCGCTTTACGAGAGAAGGATAGGCGGGAGGGGACCGCGCTACTGCCCGAGCTTTGAGGACAAGGTCGTCAAGTTCCCGGACAGAAGCGAGCACCCCGTTCATCTTGAGCCGATGGCGTACTCATCGAGGCTTTCCTACCTGAACGGGCTGTCAACGAGCATGCCGCAGGACGTTCAGTACAGAATGCTCCGAAGCATAAGGGGATTCGAGAACGCAAGGATCGCGCAGTTCGGTTACGCCGTTGAATACACCCGGCTCTCCTGGGGCGAGTTCGATGAAAGCCTGAAGCTTAGGAACACGGAAAACCTGTACGCCGCCGGACAGATACTCGGCACCTCGGGATATGAAGAGGCAGCCGCGCTCGGTCTGCTGGCGGGGGGAAACGCCGCAAGAACGGCACTCGGCCTTGAGCCGGTCATCCCCGACAGATCGGAAAGCTACCTCGGAGTGATGGTCAACGACCTTGTGAGAAAGGGAATAGACGAGCCCTACCGGCTGTTTTCAAGCCGCGCCGAGAACCGCCTTCATCTGAGGCAGGACAACTCGCACATCAGACTTGCAGGCCTTGGCGCGAGACTTGGCGTTCTGGGAGGAGAAAGGCTTTCGCTGGTTGCCAGGCTGCAGGAAGACTGCGTTAAGGCCGAGGCAGCGATCAGGGAGGCCCGGCTTGACAGCGTGTGCAGAAATCCGGAAGCTGTTCCTGAAGACATCGCGGCAAGGTGCCCCGGG
Source organism: Candidatus Fermentibacterota bacterium (assembly GCA_963845085.1). GTDB lineage: Bacteria > Fermentibacterota > Fermentibacteria > Fermentibacterales > JCC-6 > UBA6080. The sequence goes on along the minus strand of CAWJQI010000004.1, from coordinate 803,736 downwards.
TTGCTGGCGCTCGATCCCGACAGCGTGGAGATCGTTTTCAACGACATGAAATACCGGGGCTATATCACAAGACAGCAACGCAGGGCTCAGGCCGTCAGGGACCATTGGGACCTTCCTCTCCCGTCATTTGCGGGGGACTCCGGTATTTCCATTGAAGCACGGCAATCCATTGACACGCATTCACCGCAAACCCTGAGAGAGGCTTCGCTTCTTCCGGGGGTGCGTGCATCCGATCTTGAGCTCCTTACACTTCTTGCGCTTAGAAAACGGTGTTCCACGTGAAACTTTCATCTGCGGAAGCTATTTCCGATCTCGCCGAAGTAGGTGTCACCCCGACGGAAGGGGTGCTGGAACGTCTTCAGGCATTTGCATCACTTCTCGAGGGTGCGCCCGGTGGAAGGTTCGGGAACCTCATGGGACCCTCCGAGACAGGACGGCTCTGGAGCAGGCACTTCCTCGAATCGGCAGCGTATCTCCCATTTGTAAAGGATTCTCCGTCGGTGGTGGATGTCGGCACAGGAGGGGGATTCCCGGGGATGGTGCTTGCCCTGTTCGGGCTGCCGGTCACCATGGTGGAAAGCAGAAGGAAGAGATACCTGTTCCTGCTCTGGGCCAGGGATGAAATGGGTCTCTCCAACGCCAGGGTCGTACAGGGTCGGGTGGAGAACTGCGGCCCATTTCCGAGCGGGGCGGCTTTCACCGCCAGAGCTGTGGAGAAGCCTCTGCAGCTGCTTGAGAGGATCAGGGCGGCCGTTCCGGGCGGTTTCACTTTGACGGTCCGTTCACAGGACCCCTATTCCGCTCCCGGCGAGAAAGTTATCACGGTGCTGCCGTCTCCGCCTCTTGACCGTCCCGGATTCATGGTGCAGTTTCGCCATCCCGGACCGTAACCCGCTCGAAAGAAACAGGGGGAAATGACCCGAATCATTGCCGTTGCGAACCAGAAGGGCGGCGTGGGGAAGACCACGACAGTGATCAACCTCGGCGCAAGCCTTGCTGTGAACAACAAGGATGTTCTCATCGTGGACCTCGACCCGCAGGCGAATGCCACGAGCGGGCTGGGACTGCCACAGGGCGGACTGGACGGGATGCTTGCCCTTATCGCGGGGAAAAAGCCGCTTTCGGAGCTTGTTGCAAGGACAGAGGTTGAGGGACTTTACATCATTCCCGGCTCAACCGACATGGCCGGCCTTGAAACGGAACTCGCCACACAGGAAAAACGTGAGTACTTTCTTGACAGGGCCCTCACAGGGAAGGTCGAGAAATACTCGTACGTTCTCATTGACTGCCCCCCCTCCCTCGGGCTTCTCACGGTAAACGCGCTGGTCGCGGCCGACAGCGTACTGCTTACCGTGCAGAGTGAGTATTACGCACTCGAGGGATTGTCGCACCTGCTGCAGACCATCTCCCGGGTCCGCGCAGCCTGGAACCGAAAGCTGCTCCTCTTCGGCGTGGTGATCACGATGTACGACTCGAGGCTCAAGCTGAGCAGGGAAGTGTTTGAGGAAGCCCGGTCTCATCTTGGTAAGGCATTGTTCCACACTACAATACCACGTAATGTCAAGCTGAGCGAAGCCCCCAGCTTCGGCAAGCCGGCGATACTTTACGACCCGTTTTCAAAGGGAGCCGGCAGCTATCTCAGCCTTGCCAGGGAGGTGATGGAAAGGTGAAAGACAAGGGCCGAAAGGTATTGGGGAGAGGGCTTGAAGCCCTCCTTCCGGAGATGGCCGAAGGGGGAGCCGGGGCGGGAACGCCGGCAACCATATCCGTAACGCTCATCGATACCAACCCGTTCCAGCCCAGGGTGGACTGGAGCACCGAAGACCTGCAGTCACTCAGTGATTCCATTCGCGCCCAGGGGATACTTCAGCCCCTCGTGCTTCGCAGATCGGGGCAGAGGTATCAGCTGATCGCGGGTGAGAGAAGGCTTCGCGCGGCGATAATGGCGGGGCTTCAGGAAGTTCCGGCCGTTCTGAGGGAGGCCGACGACCGCCAGATGCTTGCCCTGGCCCTTGTAGAAAACATTCAGAGAGCCGACCTCAACCCGATGGAGAAGGCCGAGGCGTTCAGCAGGTTCTGCCGCGAGTTCGACCTGACCCAGGAAGACCTTGGCCACCAGGTCGGTCTCAGCAGATCGGCTGTCGCCAACTTTCAGAGGCTTCTCGAGCTGCCCGAAAAGGTGAGAACGATGCTGAGGTCCGGGGTGCTGTCCATGGGGCATGGAAGGGCGCTCCTCGGCCTTTCCGATGAAGGCCGCATCCTTCGTGCCGCCGGTCTGGCCGTGCACCGGGGAATGAGCGTTCGGGCCCTTGAGGAGTTCGTCAGGAACAACAGGAGCCCGAAGGTGACGCCCCGAAAGAAAAGGCTTCCCGAGACCTCGCCTGAGACTGCAAGGCTGGAGGAGGGCCTTCAACGGATCCTCGGAACGAGGGTGAGGGTCAGGGATACCGGCGGAAAGGGCAGCATCGAGATCGAATACTCGTCCCTGGACGATCTGGACAGGCTGCTCTCCATCCTGAGAAAAGCTTCCCGTTGACGGATTCCAAGGTTATCTTATCGTATCGGGTGTTCCAACCAGGAGGTTTCAAGTGGCATACAAGATCACCGATGCTTGCATCGCCTGCGGGGCATGCATGAACGAATGCCCTGTCGACGCGATCAGCGAGGGCAACAAATACTCCATTGACCCAGCTACCTGCATCGATTGCGGAGCCTGTGCAGCTGTCTGTCCGGTTGAGGCCATCGAAGCGCCCTGACAGGCTTTTGCAGGAGTGTTTTGTGCGGGCCGGCCTACCGGCCCGCTTTTTTTGCCAGCCAGACGTAGAGGTCCCTGAGGTCGGATACCATCTTTTCCGCCGAGAAAGGCTCGAGGCTGTCATCAACTCCGGAGAGAAGCCGCTCAGTCTTCCCCGGGGTCGTCAGGATGCCGACCACGGCATTTGAGAGACATTCGGTGTTTCCCACGGGGCAGATCACACCGTTCCGGTCGCCGGTGAGGAGTTCGCACACCCCACCCACATCGGTCGAGACCACGGGAACCCCTGCAGCAAGAGCTTCCAGCATTACCCTCGGCAGCCCTTCGCTTCTTGATGTCAGAAGGAAAACGTCGAGCGCCGGAAGAAGGTTTTCCACATCCTCCCTGTTTCCAGCGAGGAGCACTGAACTGGACAGACCCGCCTCCATTATGCCGCGCTCGACCTCGGTTCTCAGCGGGCCGTCGCCGACCAGCACGAACCGGCACTCAGGAAGCCGTTCGACAACGCGCTTTGCAACCGAAAGGAAGGCAAGCGGATCCTTGACGGTAGCAAGGCGTGCGACGGTTCCCACCACTGGGCAATCCTGCGGCAGACCGAGCTCCGCCCTTGCCTCGGCCTTTTTCCCGCGGCAGGAGCGAAACCGTGAGAACTCCACACCGCTTCGAATGACCGTGTAGTCATCCGGTCTGCCGATGCCCCAGACAACGCCCTTGAAAATGTCTTCAGGGGTTACCGTGACCGATTGCGCCGCAAGACGGAAGAAGAGCCTCTCCATGAAGGCGCAGCCCGCCTGCGCCGCCAGGCTCATCGTGGAATCAAACGGCCAGCCGTGAAAGGTCTGGACCACCAGCGCGCGGCTGCCGGACAGCTTTGCGGAGAGCCTGCCCAGAAGCCTGGCCTTTGAGCCGTGGGTGTGAACAATGGTGTAGCGGCCCTTTTTTATGATGGATGCCAGTTCGATCGTCGCAAGAAGATCGTGGACGGGAGAGATCCGTCTCACAAGATGGGGGACGATTGTCACCCTTATGCCAGACCGCGCGGCGAGGTCGAAGTAATCGCCCTCCCTTGCCTTTTCAGGGCCTGTGGCGATCTCTGAAAGGAACCCATCCCCATTGATGTCGCGGCTGCTGATGAGCGTGTTCATTCCGGCGCCGCCGACGGCAAGCTTGGTTATCACATGAAGTATGGATACGCAGTCACTCATGTTGTCAGGGCTTTTGGCGACCGTGCAGAACCGCCATGTAGAAGATGCAGATCAGCACTGTCAGCGCCGTGTAGAAAATGGGGCTCAGGCAGATGAATCCCACAGCCCAGAAAGCTGCAATCAAGGGCAGCATTCGTTTGATGTGGCTTCCTACGCTCTGCAGACCCGATGCGCCGGGCGGGAAGGAATTGTAAAGGCGTATGAGGTCTTCGGCAAAGCTGAAAAGAATGATGGAGAAGGCCACGAGCACCAGATGAAGGACGATGCCGCCAACGAGTATTCTGTTGTTGAAAAGGGTCAGGATCGAAGTGAAAAAGGGCAGCAGAAGGAGGCCCGAGAGAAGTGCACCGATCCCCCACTGTATGGCGGAATCACGGTTCAGCGGGTGTCCCCTGGCAGCGAGCATCGCTGTGAAGCGCTTCATGAGAAAACGGGTGAATTCGAACAGTCCTTTCAGAACTACAAGCACCAAGGCCACAAGCAGGGCATCCTGAAGCCGCTGATTCATTTAAGGCTACCTCCGTTTACGTTTCGGCCCGGCCTTGTCCCGTCGGCCAGTTCTCAACTGGACAAGAAGCCCTGCTGCGAACACAACGGCGAGGATCAGGTAGTAGCCGGCTATGCCAATGGGGATGGAGAAGTTGGCAGCGAGGTTCACCGCTCCGGCGGAAGCGCAGAGAGCACCGAAGGCGGCGGTGAAGAGAGCAAACACAAAGGTCCTGTACGCACAGGCAAGACCACCGCCCAGCACCATTGCCACAAGAGCGATAGTGAGCGAGGGTGGCGAGATGAAACAGAATGCGGCTGAAAGGGCAAGAAGGGCTCCCGCCAGAAAGACCGCGAGTCGAAGAAAAAGCCCGGACAGCACTGCGAACAGCACGCCGAAGAGCCAGGGACCCAGCCGGATGAAACCCGGATTGTCCGAAATGGCACCTGCTATCCCGGCGCCGTAGAGAAGGCCGAGTGCGAGGCCTGCGATGGACAGGACCGGACCGATGAGCCTGCGCCCGAAGAAAGCCGCCGCGAGACCGAGCAGGAGCATTGCAAGCGGAACCCAGAAGGGGTCGATCATCACAAGTTCTCCGGTCAACTCTCCTCCTCCCCCCTCCAGCTCTTGAAAAGATGCTCAAGGCCCTGCGATTCGGGAACCGGGCCTGACGGGAAACCCATATTGCGGGGCGTTCTGATCAGCACTGCGGGGAACCCGCCCCGCCGGGCAGCCTCGATCCCTTTCCATGCATCCTCGACCACGAGGCACCGCTCGGGTTTGAAACCGAGAACAGAGGCAGCCCTCTGGAATATATCGGGATGCGGCTTGTGTTTCAGCCCCTCGCCTCCCACCACCTTCGGCACCAGGCTGCCTCCCGTTCGCAGCACCGTCGATACAAGGTCCGAGTCGGTGTTCGATGCTATGATGCAGGGCTTTCTGACCGAGACCCATTCCAGAAGTGCCGGTGCATCCTGACAAAGGGGTATGGCGCCGCTGTGGCACAGCGCGGAGTAAAGCCCCCTCTGGCGCTCCCGTAAAACCTGCCGGGCGCCGGGGTCGAATCCCATCTCGGCAAGGTGTTCATCTCCTTCTCCCATGAACGACCAGCGAAAAAAGTATTCCCGTTCCGAAATGGGTCCGGCCGGGAAGATCGCACTGTTCCATGTCATCCTGTAGAAAGGCTCACTGTCGGCCAGCACGCCGTCGAAGTCAAACAGCACGGCGTCCGAATCCTCCCACAGGCGGAGAAGCGACAAAACAACCCCCTTCGGCTTTGCACAAACTGAAGACGGGAATCATAATAGCTTTCCACATCCGTTGTCCCTGTGAACTTCATCGCCGGGAGGTGTTTCTTGTTCAGGAGTTTTGAGGAAATCCGCAGGGCCGCCAGAGAAAAAAGCGGCGCAAGGGTCGCGGTGCCGATGGGATACGACCAGGCATCCCTGGAGGCGCTTATCACAGCCGCACAGGAGGGTCTTGCCGAAGCGGTAGTCATTGCCCCCGCCAGGGAGGTCGACAGAACCCTTGCGGAACTAGGACAGACGCTTCCTCCCGGTATCGTGGTGGAAGACCAGGCGGACGAAGGGGCTGCGGCACTCAGGGCCGTTCAGCTCGTGAGTGAAGGCAGCGCGACCATTCTGATGAAGGGCATGCTGAAAACGTCCCTTTTTCTGAAGGCGGTTCTGGATGACAGTGTCGGCCTGCGAACCGGAGGCATCCTCAGCCATATTGCCGTTGTGCATGTTCCAAGGCAGGACAGGCTTGTCGCGATCACGGACGGCGGGATGAACATCCGTCCCGATGCCGGGCAGACCGTTGAGATAATCCGCAACGCCGCATTCGTCATGGGAAGGCTGGGGGCAGGCGTGACCAGGGCGGCCCTGCTGGCTGCAATCGAGGCCCCCAACGACAAGATGCCTGAGACCATTCTTTGGAAGGAGATATCGGAGAAGGGCATTCCGGGAATTTTCGTCGACGGCCCCATGGCAGTCGACGGCGCGATGGACCCGGAGGCGGCCGCCATAAAGGGGATGAAGGGCGAGGTGGCGGGAAGGGCAAACGTCCTCGTCACGCCTGACATCGCCAGCGGCAACATTTTCGCGAAGGCCTTCATGTACATGACTGACGCACAGGTCGGCGGGCTGATCGCAGGGGCCGCCGCTCCGGTTGTCATGCTGAGCCGTTCCGATTCAGCTTCGACCAAACTCAACTCGCTTGCACTCGGCGTGGTTGTTTCGGGAGGAAATCGTGGGTGAGAGGCTGATCCTTGCGGTGAATCCCGGCGGGACCTCAACGAAAATGGGGCTGTTCCGCGAGGCTGATCCCGTCTTCGAGGAGAACATCCACCACGACCCGGAAGAGCTTTCCTCAATGGGGTCGACCTTCGGGCAACTTGAACACAGACAGGGACTTGTCAGGATCGCCCTGGAGAACAAGGGATACACCGTCTCAGGGCTGACAGCTGTCGTCGGTCGGGGCGGAGCGTTCAAACCGCTCTCCAGCGGTACCTACCGCGTCACCGACAAGCTTCTATCCGACATCCGTGACGGAGCCACCCTCCAGGCCGACCACCCCTCCAACCTCGGCGCCCCGATAGCATGGGCGCTTGCCCATCCCGCCGGGATTCCCGCCTACTTTGTTGACCCCGTGTGCGTGGACGAGATGATCGACGAGGCAAGGCCAAGCGGGCATCCCCTGCTTCCAAGGGCAAGCCTCAGCCATGCCCTCAACATCCGCATGGTCGCCTACAAGGCCGCCGAGGCGATGAAAAGGCCGCTTGCCGAACTGAACCTCGTTGTCATGCACCTGGGAAGCGGCGTGAGCGTCAACGCTTTGAAAAAGGGGCGCATGATCGACACGAACAACGCAAACGACGGCGGACCCTTCAGCAGCACCCGGACAGGGGGCCTTCCCCTTACCGGGCTCCTGAAGCTTTGCTACAGCGGCAAATACACTGCATCGGAGCTGAAGACCATGTTCCTCAAGCAGGGAGGGCTGTACGCCTACCTCGGTGAGGAGCATCTTCCCAACATCAGGGAAAGGGTTCTTGCCGGCGATGAAGCGGCCGACTCCACCCTGAAGGCCATGGCGTACCAGATGGCGAAGGAGGCCGGCTCGATGGCCGCCGCCCTGTCTGGTCAGGTCGATGCAGTGGTTGTCACGGGCGGCATGGCCAACAACGAGTGGCTTTGCGGAACGCTCAAGGGCTACCTTTCCTTCATCGCCCCGGTGATGGTCTTTCCCGGGGAGGCGGAACTTGAAGCCCTTGTGCGCGGCGTTCTCCGTGTGCTTGACGGCGTGGAGAGCGAAAGGGAATACCTCTGACTGGAAGGGCAGACAATGGGGAAGAAACTGAACCAGGAGGGATCGGGAACCCTTTTCCTCTCCGGAAACGAGGCGATCGCGAGGGGCGCCTGGGAATGCGGGGTGCACTTCGCTGCGGCATACCCCGGAACTCCGTCCACAGAGATACTTGAGACCATCGCCGAGCATTACCCGGAAATAAGGGCGCAGTGGGCGCCAAACGAGAAGGTTTCGCTCGAGGTGGTCGCCGGGGCGAGCTTCGCCGGCGCAAGGGTGCTTTCCGCAATGAAGCATGTCGGGCTTAACGTTGCCGCCGATCCTCTCTTCACCCTCAGCTACATCGGCGCCACGGGCGGGATCGTGGTGGTCAGCGCCGACGACCCCGGCATGCATTCCTCTCAGAACGAGCAGGACAACAGGCTTATCGGCAGGGCGGCAAAGATCGTCATCCTGGAACCCTCCGACAGCCAGGAGGCTCTTGACTTCACCCGCGAGGCCTTTCGCATCAGCGAGGAGTTCGACACTCCGGTCCTCCTTCGTGTGACAACGAGGGTGTGCCATTCGAAAAGCATGGTGCGCATTTCCGGTCGGCAGGAGGTTCCCGTCAAAGGCTATGTCAAGGACATTGCCAAGCGCGTGCCCATACCGGCCCATGCGAAGAAGATGCACAGCCGGGTCGAGGCAAGGCTTGCAAAACTCTCGGAGTGGGGGGCCGAAAGCAGCCTGAACCGGATCGAGCCGGGTGATCCCTCCGTCGGCATCATCACGAGCGGGATCTCGTACCAGTACGTTCGCGAGGTTTTTCCCGAGGCCAGCGTTCTGAAGATCGGGATGACGAACCCGCTGCCCTGGAAACTGATAGACCGGTTCATAAAGACCGTTTCACGTGTGATCGTGATCGAGGAGGGTGAGCCCTTCCTCGAGGAAAGCATACGAAGCCGATTCCTTGTCGACGCCCGGGGAAAGGACCTCGTGCCAATCGAGGGCGAGTTCAGCCCGGAGATAGTCAGGCAGGCTTTGAAGCCCGAAAGCAGCGTAAAGCCTCCCTTCAAGCCCGAGGAGCTTCCGGGCAGACCCCCGTCGCTCTGCCCCGGCTGTCCGCACAGGGGCGCCTTCCACACCCTTGCCGGCATGAAATTCAGCTCAACGGGTGACATTGGTTGTTACACACTCGGTCTCATGCCTCCCTACAATGCCCTTGAGACTACTGTCTGCATGGGCGCGGCCATCGGAGTGCTGGCCGGGATCGAGAAAGTGCTCGACGAGGGAGGCATGCCCAGGCTTGTCGCCGCGATCGGTGAGTCCACCTTCATCCATTCCGGTATCACTGGTCTCATCGACATGGTGTACAACGGCAACACCGGCACCGTGATGATCATGGACAACAGCCTCACGGCAATGACCGGCGGGCAGCAGAACCCTGCTACAGGCCGGAACCTTCGGGGTGAGCCTGCACCCGCGCTGGACCTTGTGGAGATGGTGAGGGCGTGCGGGGTCAGGAGGGTGAGAGTTGTTGACCCCCATGACCTTAAAGAGATGAAGAAGGCCCTCGTTGAGGAAACGGCGGCGAAGGAACTCAGCGTCATCATAACCAGGCGGCCATGCATCATGGCCTACAAACCCCTGCGCAAGACGGTGGCTGTCCACGATCCCGCGAAGTGCGTGCACTGCAGGGCGTGCATCCGGCTGGGATGTCCCGCCATAAGCTGGAATGCGGATGAAAAAGTTCCGGTGGTAAGCGAGATGCACTGCTGGCCCAACTGCAACCTGTGCGTTCAGGTCTGCCCCGTAGGCGCCCTGAGCAAGGATCTCGAGGGGGTTGTCTGATGGATGGAACTACGAACATCATCCTTTGCGGAACCGGTGGTCAGGGGATACTGCTCGCCAGCGAGGTCATTTGCGCAGCCGCCTGCTACAGCGGTTTCGATGTGAAGAAGAGCGAAGTTCACGGTATGGCGCAGCGCGGCGGAAGCGTGTCCAGCCATGTCCGCTTCGGCCGGAAGGTTTACAGCGTTCTCGTGGAACAGGGAACCGCCGACATGGTGATCGCTCTCGAAAAAATGGAGGGGCTTCGCTGGGCGCACTTTCTTTCCCCGACGGGAAGGCTTGTATCGGCCGACATCCGGATCAACCCGATGACTGTCAACACCGGATCCGCGGAGTACCCCGATGTGGACGCGATCATTCACGATCGCGGCATTCCCTGCACTGAAGTCCCCGTGCTTTCAATAGCAAGGGAGCTCGACAACTTCAAGGTGGTCAACGTGGCCCTGCTTGGCGCCGCATCGGCTCTCATCGCGAGCATTGCCGTGCCGGACTGGGAACGGGCGATCGAAGAGCGCGTTCCTCAGAAGGCCCTTGCCGTCAACATCGAGGCGTTTCGCCGGGGCAGGGCGGTCCCCCACCTGTCGAAGGAGGAAAAGTGAAGAACCTTGTTTCCGAAGCCCCGTACGAAAGCGAAGGCTTCGGCAGAAGCGCGCTGGTCGACCAGAGTCATCTGCTTCTGATGCAGATCGCGCTGCTTCCGGGGCAGGAGGTTCCCCTTCACAAGGCGAACTCCAACGTTCACCTGCTTGTGCTCGCGGGAACCGTGCAGGTGGAGCTTGACGGGGTCAAGACGGAGATGTCGGCGGGCGATCTGCTGCCGGTTGCCTTCAGAACGGCGATGCGGATTGTCAACGACTCGGGGTCCGGTGCAACGTTCCTTGTCGTGAAGACCCCTCACCCCAGGGAGATGGAAGGGTGAGAGCGACAGGCTGATGCAGCCGCTTCGGTTACATCCCCTCACACTGGACTTCACCGGGGAGTGGAGGCCGGTGGAGAAGCAGTTCCGGGCGGATGACTTCCGAAGGTCGCTTCCCAGAATCAGGGCCTTCATGGCTGTTCTTGCCGGGTTGTACGGCATGTTCGCGTTTCTCGACCAACATGTCGACCCGGGAAGCGCAGGCGAATTTCTGTTGATCAGGTTCGCAATCGTAATGCCGTTCGTTCTTCTGTTCTTCCTGATCAGCCCTGCGCGCTGGTTCGAGAGGGTGCACCAGCCTGTCATCGCGTTCATGATGGTTCTGGGTGCCTCCGGCATCATGGCCATGATCGTCTCCGGAAACAGCGTCATCCGCACCTCGTACCATTCCGGGCTTCTGCTTGTCGTGATAAGCCTTTTCATCTTTCCCGGGTTGCGGCTGTTCTGGGCATTTCTGGGATGGGTGCTGATATTCGCAGGCTTCATAGCCATCAACCATGTGCTGGTACCGTCGCCCGCGGAGATATCGGTTCTGAACAGTTTCTTCTTCACAAGCATGAGCATCATCGGAATGGTTGCCTGCCGCAGGCTCGAGTCGGTCAAAAGGCAGAACTTTGCCCTCCAGTGGAGCCTTTCCCTTGAGAAGGCAATGGTGGCAGCCTCGAACAGGAACCTTGAAACGCGCATCGGGGAGAGGACCCGGGAGCTTCTTCACGCCAACCAGGTTCTCAGGGACGAAATGCAGCGGATCGAGAACCTGAGCAGGGAGAAGGACGCGCTTGAAGCCAGGCTGAGGCATGCCGAGAGGATGGAAACCGTGGGGAGGCTTGCAGGCGGTATTGCCCACGATTTCAACAACCTGCTCACGGCAATCATCGGCAATGCATCGATGGCGGCCGGCGAACCGCCCGGCTCACCCGAGATAAACCATGCACTTGAAGACATAGTCAAGGCGGGGGAAAAGGCGGCAAGGCTCACAAGGCAGCTTCTCGCCTTCAGCAGAAAGCAGATCATCGAGCCGAAACCGGTCGACCTGAACAGGGCCCTGGGCGAGTTGGACCGGATGATAGGCCGTATTCTCGGAGACGATGTCAACCTGATCTGGAAGCTCGATGAGAACGCGGGATTCGTGCTGGTCGACCCCGGTCAACTTGAACAGGTGGTCATCAACCTCGTTGTGAATGCCAGGGACGCCGTGTCGCCGGGGGGATGCATCACCATCGGCACGGGTGTTCCCGAGACGCTTCCGGATCAGACCGGTGAGGAAATGGAAGAGCTATCCAGGGACGGGTTCTACGAGCTTTTCGTACGGGACGACGGCTGCGGAATGGACGAAGCCACACGGGACAGGATCTTCGAACCATTTTTCACGACGAAAAAAACCGGTGAGGGAACCGGATTGGGGCTGTCGACGGTTTTCGGAATCGTCCGCCAGCATCACGGACACGTGATGGTGAGCAGTGCTCCCGGCGAGGGCTCCATCTTCAGGGTACTTCTTCCCAGGGTGCCCCGGGGGTTGGACGAGGGCGACTCCGCCTTCGCTCTTCCTGTCAACAGGGGCGGCAGCGAGACAGTGCTGCTCGTCGAGGATGACGACATGGTCAGATCCATCGCTGAGAAGGCTCTGGCAAGCCTTGGCTACAAGGTGTTGTCCGCTGCGGGAGGTTTGCAGGCGCAGGAGCTCTCAAGGGAGTTCCACGGTGACATTCAGCTTCTTCTCGTTGATGTGGTGATGCCCGTTCTCGGCGGAAGGGCTCTTGCCGGGAACCTGAAGAAGGAGAGGCCGGCGATGAAGGTTCTTTTCACCTCCGGCTATTCCGAAGACATTATCGCGAGGCAGGGAGTGCTGGAGAAGGGCATCAATTTCATCCCGAAACCGTACAGCACATCGGAGCTTGCGGCGCGGATCAGGGAAGTGCTGGAGGAGGGATGATGGAACCCGGGGAGGGGCAGGACAGGCTGCACGGCGTTCTTCAGGTTGACAGCGTTCTGAACGACATCGGGGACATAGACGTGCTGCTTGAGAAGGTCCTCCTCGAGGCCAGGCTGGCCACGAGGGCCGACGCCGGTTCGGTTTACACCCGCGAGGGGAACACGCTGTACTTCAGGCACGCCCAGAACGACACCCTTGTCGCCAGGGGCGAAAGAATCCCCTACACGCGCTTCACGGTTCCGATAAACACCCGCAGCATGGCGGGCTTTGTGGCGGCAACCGGCGAAATGCTGTCCATCCCTGACGTGGGCAGAATACCCGTAGATTCCCCGTACCAATTTGACAACCAGTACGACAAAGCCGCGGGCTACCGTACCGTTTCCAGCCTCACCCTTCCGCTGTGCAACACCAGGCACAAAATAGTGGGGGTTCTTCAGCTGATCAATTCACTGGACGGCGGCGGCAACCCCGTGACATTCGAAGGGGATGTGATCCTGTTCGCCCGTCACTTCGCCACCATGGCCGCGATTGCCCTCGAGCGAGCTATGATGACACGGACGCTTCTGCTGAGGATGATAAACATGGCCGAGCTGCGGGATCCAAGGGAAACCGGCCCCCATGTCAACAGGGTGGGGGCGTACGCCCTCTCACTCTACGACTCATGGGCTTCTCGAAATGCGGTTCCCGAAGCGGAAAGGGCGGAAAACAGGGATGTTCTACGGATGGCCGCCATGCTTCATGACGTGGGAAAAGTGGGCATAGCCGACAGCATTCTCAAGAAACCGGGGCCGCTCACCAGGGACGAACGCCTGATAATGGAGAGTCATTGTACGATAGGTGCGGGCATACTGGACAAGTGCGAAACATCCTTTGACGAGATGGCAAGGGATATTGCCATCGGACACCACGAGAACTGGGACGGCACGGGTTACCCGGGGGGTGACTCGAAGGAGGGCATCTCCTTCTGGGCACGAATAACTGCCGTGGCCGACGTTTTCGATGCCCTGGGAAGCCGGCGGTGCTACAAGGATCCCTGGGACCTGTACAGAACCGTCGAAACGATGAGACCCCTGTTCGGAAGGAAGTTCGACCCGGGGTTGAAGGAGCCGTTCCTGTCGATGGTTCAGGAGCTGTGGGACATCAGGAACGCTTATCCCGAGAGCTGATCCGGCAGATCAGGGAAGCTGTCGCTCCAGCAGAGAACCGCTGCCGGCAGGTCGCCGAGGCACCGGAAGCTGTGGTGTTCACCCGGGCCGATCTCGAAGAACGCCGGCGCATGGAAACACTCCTCGAGCCCTTCCGTGACGACTGCAATACCCCCCGAGAGGACAAGGACCTTCTCGTTCCTGTCACCGTGGGCGTGTCCTCCGCGAAGGCAGCCGGGGTGGATTGAAAAGGCGTGGCAGTTCGTCACACACCCCGTGTCGCACAACCCTTCGAAAGGGTTTACAACAAAGCCCCTTTGATCGCTGTGATCATCGAAGTCGAGCCTTTTCATCAGAGGTAAAGCGAGCTGAGGCTTCTGCCCTGGTGGATCCTTTTGATGGCCTCGGCAAAAATGTGTGCCACCGAGAGGGTTTCAATCTTGGAGAGAGGGCCTCCGTTGACCTTCTCGGCCTCCTCCTTGTTGAACTCGACTGTGTCGGTGATGTAAAGCCTTGTGATCGGGCTTGCCTCGATGCTCTTCACTGCATCCCCGCTCAGGATGGCATGTGTGCTGAACGCATATATCTCACGGGCGCCTTTTGACTTGGCCGTCTCGGCGCAGAGGATGAGGCTTCGACCGCTGAGGATCTCGTCATCGCTCATGATCACCGTTCTGTCACTCAGATCGTCAACACCCTCGACCGTTCTGACAAGGGGCTTCTCGCTGTCGTCGACCCTCACCTTTTTTACGTAACCGGTGGTGATGTCGGGGGATCCTCCCGCATCCCTTATGCCCTTGGCGGCGTGCAGGGCGAGAAAATCGTTGTCGAGAATGCTGCCCGAGTCGGGCGCAATGAAAGCGAGCTTTTCATTTCCCATGCCGAGTATCCGATTGATGAAAACCGTGTAGGCATGCAGCTGGTCGACGGGGATATTGCTGAAACCCTGGCTCTGGGGGCAGTGAAGGGTCATGGCGAGCACACGGTGGGCGCCAACCGCAGCGATGAGGTCGAACATCATCTTCGAGGTGATCGCGATGCGGGGTTTGTCCTTCTTGTCGCTTCGGGCGTACGGGAAGTACGGGGTCACCGCCGTGAGCCTTCCTGCGCTGTCCTTCAGGGCACTGATCATCTGAAGCATCTCGAGGATGTCACCCGACACGGTCCTGTAGGAATCCGTCTTGTCCTGCAGGATCGAGCGCTCTCCGGACTGGATTATGAAAACATCCTTTTCCCTCACCGTGCCGCCCGGAAAGTTCACCATCATGTTGCCGTTGGAGAACTGGTGAAACTCGACGGGTTCAGGTTCGATGCCAAGAATCCTGCAGACACTTCGGCACAACCCGGTGCTGGCCCTGCCGGAGCATATCGCTATACTGCCGTACATTTTCCCCCCTGTGCCCCCCCGGGCCCTACTGCCTCAGGGCAATGAACTGGTCTGCCGTTTCCTCGATCGTGCTGAAAATAACGCTCACCATCGCTGCGAAAGCTTCAAAACCCATGCCGTTCTCGGTGCTGAAGGTGTAGGTGCACATGATCTCGCCCGTCGAGGGATCGGCTTCGAACTTCACAAAGGGATACGAGCTGTTCAGGTCGCTCATGAGCTCAAGGGCGGCAAGCCTTCCCGCTCCCTCTGACGGCACGACTCCCGGGGTTGGGCCGGCCATGAAGCAGGCTTCCATCTCCGCATTCACCTCGATGTAGAAAATGGCATATGCATCGCCTGTCGTCTCATCGGTCTGAGTGATGAAGAATACATCACCCTCCTGCTCGTAAGTGGCGTTGATCTGGTCGAGATAGCCTGCGACCGATTCCGGCGCGACAACCGCAAAAGCCATGGACGAGGCAAACACTGCAAGCATCGCTGCATACTTCATTCTAAACCAATCCTTTTCATTTGTGGCACGATCAGAGAGTACCGATACGCCGGTAATATTGTTCCCCGGCCAGTTTTGAAAAAGGGCGGCAACTTTACAGAAAAGCCGGCTTTGAAGATATTATGCATTATACGGAAACCTTCCGGAGCGGAAACTCCCCACAATCGAAAAGAGGCATCCATGGATCGCAGGATAAGGGTTCTTATCGGCAAACCCGGCCTTGACGGGCATGACAGGGGAGCCAAGTACATCGCGCGGGCGCTTCGGGATGCCGGCATGGAAGTGATTTACACTGGCATCCGCCAGACGCCGGAAGCTATTGCGGATGCGGCCGTTCAGGAGGATGTTGATTTCGTTGGGCTTTCCCTTCTCTCGGGGGCCCACAATCACCTGTTCCCCGAGGTTGCGCGCATTCTGAAGGAAAAGGGTGCGGGCGACATCGTTCTGTTCGGTGGCGGCGTTATCCCGGAAGAGGACATTCCCGGTCTTAAAGAAGCAGGCTTCAAGGCCATTTTCACGCCCGGCACTCCCGCATCCGACGTCGTTTCCTTCATCGAGGCCGAACAGAAGAACAGAAGCTGATTCGATGCCTTCCGTTTACGCCCTTGCAGAGGCAATCATCAGGTGTGAGGTGCGTGCGGTTGCGCGGGGGCTCAGCATGGTCGAGAACGGCTTGCCCCAGGCTGTCGAACTCCTTCATTCCCTCTTTCAGCGCGTTCCCTTCCATCGCGTGATAGGAGTGACAGGCCCTCCCGGTGCCGGCAAGAGCACGCTTCTCGACAGGATGATCACCCGTTTTCGCGCCGGGGGCGCAAGGGTTGGTGTGATCGCTGTTGACCCTTCCTCCCCCTTCACAGGGGGGGCGCTCCTTGGTGACAGGCTGCGGATGCAGTCCCATGCCACCGACCCTGGCGTATTCATCAGAAGCATGGGCAGCAGGGGGCACCTCGGCGGGCTTTCCGGTGCCACACGCGATGCTGCGCTTGTAATGGCGGCGGCGGGTTTCGACCCCGTTTTTATTGAGACTGTCGGGGTCGGTCAGGCCGAGGTCGAGATCGCCGAAGTTGCCGACCTTACCGTTCTTGTTCTGGTACCGGGGGCCGGTGACGAGGTTCAGGCCATGAAGGCGGGCATCATGGAGATTGGCGACCTCATTGTTCTCAACAAGGCGGACCGGCCTGGGATGGATCAGCTTGAAAGCGCTGTTTCCGCTTCTCTTGAGCTTGTGCCACGGGGCAGACCCCGCCCGAAGGTGGTGAGGGTATCCTCGGTTTCAGGAGAGGGGCTGGAAGGGCTGTGGGAAATCATGGACAGCCTTCTCTCCGCGATCGACCCGGGTACGCGGCGGCTTGAGAACACAAGAAGGATACTTCACGGGGTGGTTGCGGAGAACGGCGCCCGATTTGCGGAGATGCTGCTTGAAAAAGAGTTTGGCCCGGTGGAGAGCATTCTCGACGAAATATCCGGCGGGGCGGCCACTCCGTACGAGATCGGTCGAAAGCTTGCCCTCATCGCTGAAAGGATGATTGGCTGCAATGAAGATCAACAGAATTGACCACATCGGCATAGCCGTTCCGAACCTCGAGGAGGCGGCCGTCTTCTACCGTGACGTGCTGGGGCTCGAGTTCCTTGGCATCGAGGAGGTGCCTTCCCAGAAAGTGAAGGTCGCCATGTTCGCCGTGGGCGGATCCCGGATCGAGCTGCTCGAGCCGACCGCGCCTGACAGCCCGATAGCGGCATTCCTTGAGGCAAAAGGGCAGGGCGTGCATCATATCGCCTACTCGGTATCCGATGCCGCAGGTTCGGTAAACGAGCTTGTTGAAGCCGGTGTGAATATGATTGACACCACACCGAGACCGGGAGCCGGCGGTACCAGAATTGCATTCATTCACCCCAGGGCCAGCGGCAAGGTTCTCACTGAACTCTGCCAGCACTGAAGGAAGGGTTCTTCATAGATGGACTCAATTGACAGGAATGTAAAACTGCAGCAGCTCAGGGAACTGGCCCTGCAGGGCGGCGGGGAGAAGCGGATCGAGAAGCAGCACTCTCAGGGAAGCCTTACCGCCCGGGAAAGGCTTGAAATCCTCCTGGATGACGGCAGCTTTGAAGAATTCGACATGCTCAAGACCCATCGTTCAACCAATTTCGGGCTGGACAAACAGAAGTACCTGGGCGACGGAGTGGTCACCGGCTACGGAACGATAGACGGCAGGCTTGTCTACGTGTTCAGCCAGGATTTTACCGTTTTCGGCGGGTCGCTTTCCGAGACCTTCGCGGAAAAGATCAAGAAGGTCATGGACATGGCGGCCCAGAACGGCGCTCCTCTGATAGGCCTCAACGACTCCGGCGGCGCCCGCATCCAGGAAGGGATAGAGAGCCTTGCAGGTTACGGTGACATCTTCCTGAAGAACGTTTTGTACTCCGGCGTCGTGCCCCAGATCAGTGTCATCCTCGGCCCCTGTGCCGGCGGGGCGGTCTACAGCCCGGCCATAACCGACTTCACCATAATGGTCGAGAACACCAGCTACATGTTCGTCACCGGACCCGACGTGGTTCGGGCCGTTACGGGCGAGGATGTAACGAAGGACGAACTGGGCGGCCCGTTCGTCCACAGCCAGAGAAGCGGCGTCTCCCACATCGTCTGCAAGGATGAAAGGGAAGCCCTGCTCCTTGTCAGAAAGCTTTTCAGCTACATACCGCAGAACAACATGGAGGATCCCGTGACGATTCCATGCAGCGACTCCCCGGACAGATCCGAGGAATGGCTGGACGATTTCGTTCCGGAGAACCCGAACAAACCCTACGACATGCGGAAGGTCATCTCCGCAGTGATCGACCACGGCGAATTCCTCGAGATACAAAGGGCGTACGCTCAGAACATCATAATCGGGTTCGGCAGGATGAACGGAAAGCCGGTCGGGATCGTTGCCAACCAGCCCAGCTTCCTTGCCGGTGTGCTTGACATCGATGCCAGCGTAAAGGCAGCCCGCTTTGTGAGGTTTTGTGATGCATTCAACGTGCCGCTTCTCACCTTCGTGGATGTTCCGGGGTTCATGCCCGGGACGAAGCAGGAGTACGGCGGCATAATCCGCAACGGCGCAAAGCTTCTTTACGCATATGCCGAAGCCACTGTACCGAAGATCACCGTGATCACGAGAAAGGCTTACGGCGGCGCATACGACGTCATGAGTTCCAAGCACCTGAGAAGCGATGTCAACTTCGCCTGGCCTTCCGCGGAGATCGCCGTGATGGGTCCCGAAGGCGCAGTCAACATCATCTTCCGCAACGAGCTTGCCTCATCCACTGACGTCGAGGCCCGGAGGGCCGAACTGGTCAAGGAGTACCGCGACAAGTTCGCAAACCCGTACGATGCCGCCTCCCGTGGCTATATCGATGCCGTGATCATGCCTGGGGAAACCCGCTTCCGGGTCATCAAGAGCCTTGAGATGCTTCAGGGCAAGAGGCAGGAGATTCCCGCCAAGAAGCATGGGAACATCCCGTTATGATCTCTTCGACGATGGCAGACACCCTGGTTTCCGCACCGGTGGATTCAAACCTGATCAGCATCGGAGTGCAGATCACCTGGCTCGGGCTCGCAGCGGTTTTCGCGGGGCTGCTGGTTCTGGCCCTCCTGCTCCCCGTGCTTCGACGCCTTGTGGAGCCAAAGAAAACGGCGCCCGTTGTCAGGAAGGGTGAGGCCCCCGCCGCTTCCTGCCTTACCCCTGAAGAGGTCGCGGCGATCACTTCCGCCGTTCATGCCCATTTCGTGCACCTGGACAGGGAGCATGAAAGAAAGATGACGTGGCAGGACCATGAAAAACCTTACTCACCCTGGAGGCTTGCCGGTAGGGCGAAGATGTTGCTCGCCAGAACCGGCATCAGGCTCAGGGACAGGAGATCGTGATGCCAGAATACACCGTTACCATTGGAGGGAATACCTATACCGTGGGTATCGGGCGGCTTGAGGACGACCAGATCGAGGTCAGGCTCGGGGACAGAACGTTCACCGCCACAGTCGAATCGTCCGCCAGAAAACCCGCCAAAACCCCCACCATCGTCAGGGAGAAGAGGGTTCACGACGCTTCCGCCTCACCCGACAGAACCTTTGCTCCGGGTGAACACCAGAGCAAGGGTGACATCCTCTCCCCGCTGCCGGGCAACATGCTCAAGATAATGGTCAAACAGGGGGACAAGGTTGAAAAAGGCCAGATCGTGGCCATCATGGAAGCCATGAAGATGGAGAACGAGATCGAATCACCTCATGCGGGCGTGGTAACAAGGATCACGGTTCACGAGGGTGACACGGTTCTTGAGAACGCCATCATCATGAGCATTGGGGGCTGAGCAATGTCCTCTCTCTCCAGGCTGCTCCTTTATCTGACGGGTGCGCAGGCTGGCGTCGGCGACCTCGATCTGCTCAGTTACCTCGAGAATACGGGCTTTCTTCTCCTTGAGCCGGGAAACATCGTAATGATCATCATCGGGCTTGCAATGATCTACGTTGCCATAAAAAAGGATTATGAACCCCTTCTTCTCGTCCCGATCGGCTTCGGGATACTGGCGGGGAACATGCCCTACAATCCCGACCTCATGCCCATCGGCTACCTCGATGTTCTCGGCAGTCAGCAGTCCGTTTTCAGGATGTTCTACTTCGGCGTGAGCAGCGGTCTCTTCCCCCCTCTGATCTTTCTCGGCATAGGCGCCATGACCGATTTCAGCGCCCTTTTGTCAAACCCGAAGCTGCTCCTTCTCGGCGCAGCCGCCCAGCTCGGAATTTTTGTCACGCTCATCGGATCGTTGTTCCTGGGATTCGACCTCCGGCAGGCCGCCTCGATAGGCATCATCGGCGGAGCCGACGGCCCGACGGCGATCTTCCTGGCCAGCCAGCTTGCACCGGGCCTTCTCGGGGCGATTGCCATCGCTGCCTACTCGTACATGGGCCTTGTTCCGGTAATCCAGCCGCCCATCATGCGCCTCCTTACGACTCGCGAAGAGCGCCTTATCAGGATGAAGCCCGCCAGGGTGGTCAGCCAGACCGAGAAGATCCTCTTCCCCATAGTTGCCTTCATCGTCACTGCGTTCATCGCGCCGGGCGCCATCACCCTCCTGGGCATGCTGTTCTTCGGCAACCTTCTCAAGGAGAGCGGGGTCACAAGACGCCTCGCCGACAGCGCGCAGGGCGCCCTCAACAACATCGTGGTGATCATCCTCGGCTTCAGCGTGGGCACGAGCACGCAGGCACGGTATTTCCTCACGTTCGACAGCATCAAGATATTTGCTCTTGGAGCTTTCAGTTTTGCCATTGCCACAGCCGGGGGCGTGCTCTTTGCGAAGTTCATGAACCTCTTTCTTAAGGGCGACAACAAGATCAACCCGCTCATCGGCGCTGCGGGCGTTTCAGCCGTGCCCGACTCCGCGAGGGTTGCGGAGATTGAGGGCAGGAAGAGCGATCCCAAGAACCATCTTCTCATGCATGCGATGGCGCCAAACGTTGCCGGAGTTATCGGAAGCGCCATTGCAGCGGGTGTTCTTCTCAGCGTGGTGGCCAAGTAGTGCCGCCGCATTACGACTTCCTGGTGACCGGGGGCGCAGGCTTCATCGGATCGCACATGTGCTCCGCGCTGATCTCCCGTGGACAGAGCGTCATGGTCCTCGACGACCTTTCAACGGGTCGGATGTCGAACATCGCCCAGTTCGACGGCAGCGGGCTCTTCGGCTTCGAGCGCGGTTCAGTGCTCGACATCGAAGCGGTCAGAAGGCTTGCCGGCTGCTGCAACGCCGTAATCCATCTCGCTGCCGCCGTGGGGGTTGAGAACATCATCCGCCGCCCGGTTGAAACCATAGAGATCAACATCGGAGGAACCGAGAACGTGCTCACGGCATCCGCCCTGCACGGGCTCAAGGTCTTCGTTGCCTCGACCAGCGAAGTCTACGGCAAGAGCTGGGAGACCCCCTTCAAGGAGGACGGCGACATAGTGCTCGGAGCCACAAGCCGCAGCCGCTGGAGCTACGCATGCAGCAAGGCTCTCGACGAGTTCCTCGCACTGGCGCACCACAAGGCAAGGGGGTTGCCGGTGGTTGTCGGAAGGCTGTTCAACACCGTGGGCCCAAGACAGTCCGGCAGGTACGGCATGGTTCTTCCGCGCTTCATCAACCAGGCCCTCACGGGCAGACCCCTGACCGTATTCGGCAACGGCACGCAGACACGGTGTTTCAGCTCGGTCCAGGAGGTCATCAACTGCATTCTTGCCCTCATGGACAAGCCCGAAGCCGTGGGAAGGGTGATCAACATCGGCTCGGTGCAGGAGATCACCATCCTTGAACTCGCACGAAGGGTGCTCGAGATCACGGGATCCGATTCCCCGATCGAACTGACCCCCTACGACGAGGCATACCCCGGCGATTTCGAGGACATGCAGCGCCGTGTTCCCGACGTGACACTTCTTCAAAGCCTTGTGGGTTTCTCTCCCTGTGCCTCGATCGAGGACATCATCCGTTCGATTCTCGAGCACGGGGTACCGGAAGGGGCCGATTGACCCCTGCAGTGACAAGCACCGCCAACAGAAGAGTCAAACTGGCGGCCTCCCTTCACCGACCGTCCGGTTGTCTTGAACACGGGGCCTTTCTTGTCGAAGGACCCCGTTTTCTGGACTGCGCCGGCAGGATTAGACCCATGTTCGTGCTGATCAGCACGGATGCGACCGATGAAGCCGTTTCAGCAGCCGGAAAGGCCCGCGCTGCCGGTTTTGAGGTGATCGAGCTCGCGCCCCGTGTCTTCGCGCGGGTATCATCCACAAGTACGCCCCAGGGTATCGCGGCCGTTTTTCCCCTGCCCTCCTGGAGTGGGGACGATGTTTTCAAGGGAAGCACGGTGGTCGCCCTGGACGGAGTTTCCGATCCCGGCAACGCGGGCACGATCATCCGCTCCGCTCTGGCTTTTGGCTGCTCCGGAGCGGTCTTCCTTCCGGGCAGCGCCTTTCCCTACAGCCCCAAGACCACGAGGGCCGCAGCCGGAACCAACATGACTCTGCCCGTGATAACCGAAGACTCACTTGAGGATCTGGTGCAGAGGTTCCCCGGCTACCTGTTCGCGGGAGCCGATTCCGGCGGTACACCGCTTGAGCGCTTCGCACCCGGGAGGCCTGTATGCATGGTTGTGGGATCTGAAGCCCACGGCCTGTCACCCCGTGTGCGGTCCTGCCTTTCCGGGCTCGTGGCGATACCAATGGCCGGCGGGGTTGATTCCCTCAACGCCGGCGTCTGTGCATCGATCATCCTTCATCACCTCTCGGGGAACTGTATCCCCGCGGTGGAGTAGAGCATATTCAGTCAGAGATTTTTTGAGCACTTCCGAAAGGTGATCCATGAAAAAGATTGCGGTTCTCACAGTTCTCCTGTTCGCTGCCCAGGCGGCCGGCGCAGGGCTCTTCATCATTCCCGACCCTGAGGCGGAAGCCGCCGACGGGTTCATGATCGTCTACCGGGCCTCAGACCACGTTGTGGCTTTCGGTTCAGCTACATCGAACGCAAGAATGCTCGATACCGGCGCACCGGGTCTTGATGACTACGCACTTGTAACGATACGGAACGATGGCGGCCTTGAAGATGTCGCCGAAATCGGCGAGACGGTGTACCGCGACGGCCGGAGCCTGATCGTGCGCCTTGGCAGGCCTGTGCCCGATCCGTTCGTCCGCCCCGGAATCCATCATGTCCAGCCCCTCCGGGAGAACAGGTCTCCCGCCCACCCGATCCCCATCCCGATGAGGGAAGGATATGACGCCATCGTGGCAGACATCGTCGCCGCGGTCAACCAGGATTCTCTCATTTCCTACACAACGAATTACCAGAACTACCTCACCAGACATTCGAACTCCGACGGCTTCGACACGGCCTGCTCCTGGAGCCAGGACAGGTTCGAGGGCATGGGGCTCGATGTCGAGATCCAGTCCTTCCCCATGAGCGGCTACAACTGCCAGAACGTCGTTGCCACCCAGACCGGCACGCTCTACCCCGAAAGCTACTGGGTGATCTGCGGCCATCTCGACAGCACGTCTCCCAACCCCTCCTACAACGCTCCCGGGGCTGACGACAACGCAAGCGGTTCAGCAGCAGTGATCGAGGCCGCAAGGCTCATGAGCCAGTACCAGTTCGAGTACACGGTCAAGTACATCCTGTTCGGCGGCGAGGAGCAGGGGCTCTACGGAAGCGAGTACTACGCTTCCAATGCGGCCGCAGCCGGCGACGACATCGTCGGTGTTGTCAACATGGACATGATCTTCTACGGCCCCGTGGGGAACGACATCGGATGGCTTCACTACAACACGGCATCAACCGCTCTTGGTGTTGCCTTCCAGGCCATAAGCGACACCTACGTGCCGGCACTGGTACTCGAGGTTGATCCAACCCCGGTCAGCGCCAGTGATCACGCCAGTTTCTGGTACAACGGTTATGCCGCCATGTTGAACATCGAACGGGGCGTCTACGAGAACCCCTACTACCACCAGACAACTGACCTGATGGCCAACTACATGCAGTACTTCCCCTTCGGAACCCGGATGGCCCAGGCATGCATAGCTGCAGTGGCCTACCTTGCCGGCCCGATTGAAACCGGCATCAACGGGGATGAAAGCTCTCCCGTGTTCTCGCAGACCGGGCTCCTCGTCTTCCCCAACCCAGTGTCAACTGCCGCCTCCGTCAGGATTCAAACCCAGTCGCCTGCGCAGGCGCGACTCCAGGTGTTCGACATCTCGGGAAGAACAGTGCGCAGTGAGACGATTGAGCTTGCATCCGGTGAGAATACCGCTGTGGTGGATGTTTCCACCCTTCCATCAGGTCTCTATACCGTCAGGGTGGCTTCAGGCGGAGCATCCCGCAGCACACGGATGGTGGTAGCCCGGTAGCTTCATGATCGGGGGGATGAAAGTCCCCCCGAAACCCTTCCAACGCTTTCAGCGGATCAATCCAGCTGATACACCCTGAAATCGTGTGTGATGCGGAGAAAGCGGTAATCCGCCAGGTACTCCCGAGTCCAACCCGACCCGTCAAGGTATTCATCCATCCTGAACCCCGGGGGACACCCCTGGCAGCTGTCCGATGCCTCGATGAATACAAGAGCCGGCCTGTACAGCCTTATGTCGTGGCCTATCTCGCTGAGGAAGAGCGTGTCCAGGGGTTTCAGCGCCTCAGGCAGGCTGTAATGATACGGTGACAAATCATCGGGAACGGCGCGCCCGTAAAGAAGAGCCACGGGAAAGGCTGACAGATAGCGCGTGCCGGGCAGCCTGTCCGCATAGACGAGGGTGGGATACGCGGGGTAAACGCAGGTGGAAATGAAGGCTATCCGGTCGCCCGGTTGCGACCGGTTTTCAATTATCGAAAGAAAACCATCCATGCTTCCGTAGCGTTCCGGAGCGCGCAAAAAGGAATTGACTGCAAAAACAACAGAAACAAGAACGCATGATGCCGGCAAGGCCCAGGCCGTAAACCGATTGCCCCTGATTCTCTGAAGGTGCGAAAGCGACATGCACCCGAGAAGGATGGAAAGCCCGTAAGCGGGCAGCAGCTGGTACAGCCATCCCTTGTGCTGCAGGAAGAACAGTGCGAGCGCGGAAAGAACCCCGAAGATCATCGTTTCAATGACTTTGCGGAAGGTGCCGTCAGCCCGGCGTACAGCCAGCACTCCAAGGCCCAGCCCGCCAAGAATGAACGGCCATTGCCGCAGGTTTCCCCGGATCATGGCGGGGAGGGGGGCATTGTATGCGCTGTAACCCCCGGTGATAAAGGGTATCCAGCGCGTGAAGAAAGGCGAACCAAGGGATCCGGGAAGCAGCAGAAGGTGGGCTGCAGAGAGAAACACGACCAAAACGAGCGCAAGCAGTTCGGGGGCCTTCCCATACCCGGCCCTTCTGAACCGGAGCCAGAGCCAGCCCTCGATCAGGGCTGCCTGGTATAGAAAAACAGGTTTGCACATCGAAAGCACACCCATGAACACACCGGCCGCGAGGGCGGAAAAGAGACGGATCCGCACACCCTGAAGCCTTCCGAGACGTACAAGCAGGTAGGGCGTGAGCGCAAGAAGGAAAAGGTGCTCCCGCTGGCCAAAGTCACCGTTCATGAAGGTCTTGAGCGATATCAGAAGGACCGCGGTTGCCACGAAAACAGCTCCCGGAGGATCGAAATGCCGGCTCCAGCCGCGCAGCAGGAGGGCTGCCATCCAGGTGACAGCAAGAACGATCGCAAGAACGCCGGGGATGAATGTCCAGTATGCGTTCACTCCCAGGAGGTTCGCGAGAACCACCGGAGGAACATGGATGTACTGGGCCATGTGAAGGTTCGTTTCAACATGGTCGATGTATGGAACGCTTCCCCCGACAATGAGCCTTCCGCACTGAAGGAGCAGGGCTGCGTCGTTGTTCAACTTGATGCCGGAGAATAGAACGGCCGTTACAAGAAGAACAGCGCAGGCAAACAGCGCGAACCAGGAAGCGCCGGAAAGCCGGTGGTCAGCCCGAAATGTTGCGGAGCCGGTTTCCTTCAAAACGTCGAAACCCCCGAATCCTGCAGCGAGACACGGGCAGGCGAATGATGATGGCCGTGCGTGATAACCTGCATTTGAATCTAACTACTCCGGATTTCGGGAGGAAGATGTCCGTCTCGTACGGCAGGTTCCGGAGGCAAAAGCCATTCGGTTAAAGCCTGACCACCGGAGTGGAGGCCGGCAGGCCTGCTGAAGCCCCCCGCTTTCACTGAGTTTTCCGAGGCGTTGACTCGCGGCTGCCTCCACTTTATTCTCACGGACACATTGTAGCGCTATGGAGGCATTCATGGAGGTTTGTCTTCTGCTCGGCATACTATCGGCGGTAAGCGTTTCCATCGTCGAGCCCGCCGACGGAGGCGTTTACGACGGCGACTGGCTCACGTTGAAAACAATTGTCGAGAACGAGAACTCTCTGCCGGATTCAGTGGTCTTCTCCCTGAACGGAGAACCGTTCCTGCCGGTGCCAAGGCTCAGTACGGACTGGCCAACCTACATGCAGAACAATCTGCATCAGGGCTTCTCACTATCTCCCGCCCCGATGACCAGTGAGATACTCTGGACCGCCCCCGTATGCGACAGTCTTCATGTGTTCGAGAACCCGGTCGTGGTTGACGGCAACGTTTACCACGTGGGCATCGAAAAGGTCTTCTCACTCGATGCGGCGACCGGCGCCGAGAACTGGAGCTTCGAAATTGGAGAGCATGATGATGCTCCCGCCTGCCATGAAGGCATGCTGTACGTTGCGTCTGACTCCATCTACTGCATCGATGCGCTGACCGGAGAGAGGCAGTGGGCTTTTTACGGCGCTGACCTTGAAGGTGGAACACCATGTGTCATGAATGGGATCGTGGCCTGCGCCACCGGAAGCTACCAGACCAACAAGACGACTGTGTTCGGCCTGATAAGGGAAAGCGGCGCTGTTGCATGGAGCAGCGAGATCGAGGGTGCCATCGGGAACTGCATTGCGGGCTGGAACGGGATGTTCTTCGTCGGAACATACATGGGTCCCCTGTGCGCTCTTGACGCACTCACCGGTGAGGTCCTCTGGGCAAACTCCGCAACCGAGGGTGGCTACTGGGACACCTCTCCAACGCTGCTTGACGGGAAGATCTACATCGGAGGGTATGACGGCGCGGTTCACAGGTTCGATGCACTGACGGGAGATCTGGAGTGGGAGACCCAGCTGGGTACCGTTTCCACTGAACCCACCCCCGCCGTCTTTGGTGATATGGTGCTGTGCGGGAACATCGGCTTCGGATCGTCGGACGGCTGTGTCGCTGCGCTTGCCTGCTCGGACGGGTCGATCCAATGGTCCATTCCCGGCAGTCTTCATGGTTCGGTGGCGATAGCCGACGGTGTGGCATTCTGGGGAGGGTGCCACGCTCCCTACGACAACATCTGCGCAGCGGATGCAGCAACAGGCAACATAATCTGGGAGTATCACCCGAATCCTGGAGAGTGGGGTCTTCAGGGCACACCTTCTGTCACCGACGGCGTCATGTACTTCGGCTCCACCGACGGCAACCTCTACGCCTTCGGCACGGGCCTGAAGTGGACCTATCGTGACGATCTCTATGCCCAGGTCGGCGAGCAACGAGCTGATCATCGACTCCTGGTCCGGCGGTGTCGTGGCCGCAAGCGACACCATCCAGTTCACGGTGACCCAGACCGGAATAGTCACCGATCCCGGAAGCTCTTACCGTCCGGTGCTGTCGGTCCGTCCCAATCCGTTCGCCTCGAACACAATGGTTTCCTTCGAACTGGATTCGCCCTGCTGGTCGTCACTCCGGGTCTTCGACATCTCCGGCAGGCTTGTGGGAACTATCCAAAGCGGCGAGTACCAGGCGGGATCCCATAGTCTCAGTTGGGGAGGAACAGACGATTCCGGCGGCAGGCTGCCTTCCGGCATCTACACGCTGGTACTGTCGTCCCCCCTGGGAGACGTTACAGAAACAGTGTGTCTGCTGAGGTAAACGCAGGGGATTGAATGCATGAAGCGGGGGGCGGAAGCCTCCCGCTTTCATTGAGTTTTCCGAGGCGTTGACTCGCGGCTGCCTCCACTTTATTCTCACGGACACATTGTAGCACTAAGGAGGCATTCATGGCGGTTTGTCTTCTGCTCGGCATTCTATCGGCGGTAAGCGTTTCCATCATCGAGCCGGCCGACGGAGGCGTTTACGACGGCGACTGGCTGACCCTCAGGGCAATCGTCGAGAACGAGAATGCTCTGCCGGATTCGGTGGTCTTCTCCCTGAACGGAGAACCGTTCGCTGCCGGTTCCACGGCTCGTCACCGACTGGTCACACCTACATGGCAGAACAATGCTCGTACCGGGTTCTCCGAATCTCCGCGCCGCACTGACAAACGGTGATGCTCTGGACAGCGCCCGTCACCGGAGCGCATCACGAATTTGCCACATCCGTATCGTAGTCGACGGCGTGGTACTTCTATTCGTCGGAATATAGGGATAGGATCTACATGCCCTCGATGCCGCGACAGGAGAAGAGATCTGGCATTTTGAGGGCCTATCAGACCCTGGATTCTGACGATCGGGACTGCATGTCCAGAACGGGTACGCATTTACCTCGCATCTGATTCAGCTCTACTGTCTCGATGCCATCAGACGGGTCGAAAGAGTCTGGGATTTCGGGTGGGGTTCCGGGCCTGATATATTCTTTGCCGGGCCTCCATGCTGTCTACGATGACATCGCGTCTTCGCATCATGCGCTTATGTATACGCACTCGACATTCTTACCGGCCAGGAGATCTGGAGGACGCAGGAACCCCTCGGTCAGCGTCTGCACCCTGACAGCATGGAACGACCGTTCTTTTCGGACCGCGGGCAGTACGGTCTCACCGCCCTTCATGCCGAAACCGGTAGACATGCTCTGGTTGAACTTCGAGTGCGAGGATGGCTTCTGGGACTCTTCTCCATGCCTCGTGGACGGTATCATTTACATCGGCAGCATTTCCGAAAAGCGCCTGTATCCACAGGTTCGACGCCCTTTACGGATGCGCTGGTCTGGGAGACACCGTCTCAACGTGGGGGATATACCCAGTCGAGCCGACCCCGCCGTATTCATGACGGCACCGTGTTTTTGCGGCTCAGAAGTACTTCCACCATCCAATCCGGTGTTTGGCCGCTCTCGATTCATCCGACGGATCCATTGAGTCTGGTTCCTTAACCCGAACCTCCATCGCAGAAGCGGCTCCACGGTCTGCCGGTGTCGCGGACGGGCTTGTCTTCTGGGGAGGCTTCTGCGCTGATTCGACGGCCTGATCAACGCCGCCGACGCCGAACGGGCGGGATGATCTGGAGCTACGAAACGGAACCAGTCAGATGGGTCTTGCAGGCAGCCCTGCCATCACCGACGGTGTGATGTACTTCGCCGCTCCACGGACTACAATCTCTACGCCTTCGGCACGGGCCTGAAGTGGACCTATCGTGACGACCTCTACGCCCAGGTGGGATCCAACGAGCTGATCATCGACTCCTGGTCCGGAGGTGTCGTTGCCGCGAGCGATACCATCCAGTTCACGGTGACCCAGACAGGTATAGTCACCGATCCCGGAAGCTCTTACCGTCCGGTGCTGTCGGTCCGTCCCAATCCGTTCGCCTCGAACACAATGGTTTCCTTCGAACTGGATTCGCCCTGCTGGTCGTCACTCCGGGTCTTCGACATCTCCGGCAGGCTTGTGGGAACTATCCACAGCGGCGAGTACCAGGCAGGATCCATAGTCTCAGTTGGGGAGGAACAGACGATTCCGGCGGCAGGCTGCCTTCCGGCATCTACACGCTGGTACTGTCGTCCCCCCTTGGAGACGTTACAGAAACAGTGTGTCTGCTGAGGTAAACTCAGGGGATTGAATGCATGAAGCGGGGGGCGGAAGCTCCCCGCTTTCGTGTCCTGGCGGAGGGGGTGGGATTCGAACCCACGGACCCCCAAAGGGAGTCAACGGTTTTCGAGACCGTCCCGTTCAACCACTCTGGCACCCCTCCGCCGGGATGGGTACTATAACTACTGCTGCAAGGGGATCACAGCCAGCAGCACCAGGTCGTCGCGCCCGGTGTTCGAAAGCCCGTGTCCCTCGCCGCTGCGGGTTAGAACAGCCGACCCGGGCTCGACGTCATAACTTTCCTGCCCGTCGAACACGCGACCTTTTCCGGAAAGGATGTAGTAAACCTCATCCTCCCCCTGGTGAACGTGATGGCCGATCGAGGCACCGGCGGGCAGGGTTATGCGTGCGCACAGCCTGACCTTCGTGCTGAAGTCGGCCGGTGCAAAAAGGCTCTCGATCAGCGCCTCACCCTCGCCGTTGAAAAGCTTCTTGCGGGACAACTCCGGTTCCAGAGCAATTCTCATCATGCGGCTCCCTTGCGCTGATCCGTATTGTTTCCAGAAACATTGCGTCCGTTCGAATCAGTGAAGATAGTATAGCGGTTCCGAGGTCCCCTCCGGGAACCGGAACCTGTAGATGAACACTACGACATGTGATGGAACATGTTTTTGAAATGGAGGGCCTGCAATGCTCAAGGGATCTTTCGTTGCCCTT
Source organism: Candidatus Fermentibacterota bacterium (assembly GCA_963845085.1). GTDB lineage: Bacteria > Fermentibacterota > Fermentibacteria > Fermentibacterales > JCC-6 > UBA6080. Next base: position 773,194 of record CAWJQI010000004.1, on the reverse strand, counting down.
GCCGTGGTTCTTGCCGTGATGGTGGCCTGTCTCACCGAGACGCCCCGGCCCATGGCGCCCACCGTGCTCCAGTCTGGAGCGGTCCTGGTGGATTCGGGCTTCACCGCCATGTCACCGGAACTCGGCTCGTTCTACACATGGATCAGCGGGGGGGAGTACAGGGCCTTCACTGTCCACTTCACCCCTGTCGAGGGAGCCTCCTGGTATCAGGCGCGCATTTCCACCGCACCCATCACGCTCGACAACTGGGAAAGCGCCATCATCGCCGCAGAGATATCCGCACCTGCCGACTCGGCTCTCGTGTTTCTGCAACCCAAGGTGATACCCGAGACCTGCATAGGCTGCGGGCTTTGTGAGGCAGCCTGCCCAGTCGGAGCCATCACCATTCAGAACGGTGTTGCCGTGATCGACGAAGCGCTCTGCGGAAGCTGCGGGCTGTGTGTCGATGCCTGCCCGGTCGATGCCATAACCGACGGCCGCCTTGGAGAGGGTTATTATGTGGGCATCAGGGCTTACTTCGGCGAGGCCGAGGCCTCCGAAGACCTGCAGGTTTCCTCAGTCCCCATGCAGATCGTAACCTACATTTACGACCATATTCCCACCGGTGGCTGTCTCCACTGTTCGCCTTCAGCCCCGGACTCGACCGGCACCTGTGTATCCGGTTGCTCCCTTCTGAATGAATACACCAAGAGCGGGGTCTACACCGGTCCCTCCTGCCCGTACGACGCGATCTGGCAGGATCTTGAAGGCGTCTACGGCGACAAGTACATGGTCTATATCAACTACGACCTCTGCGTGAACTGCGGTCAGTGCTTCCTTGAGTGCTGGAACTACAATGAAGTCATTAATCCCGACGAGAGTTATCCCCACAATCAGGCCGTGAGAAGGCTTGCGATACCTGCCGGAACCCTGCCCGATGTTCCTCCGCCCCCTCCCGACAGGTAACCCTTCGTAGCGAAAGGATTTACAATGAAAAAACACCTTATGATCATTCCTGTCGTGGCGGCTGTGGCGGCTGCCGGGCTTTTCACCCTGAGCTGGGGACCGGTTGAGGGCGAATTCGATACAATCCGGGTCAAGTCATTCGGCCGCGTCATGGCCGAGGTTGCCCCCGGGGTTAGCTCGGTCGAGCTCAACGAGGATTACATAATCAACCCCGACACCTGCATTGGCTGCCGAATCTGCGTGAACACCTGCCCCGTCGGCGCCATCAGCATAACCGAAGACAACAAGGCCTGGATCGATCCCGAGAAGTGCATTCTTTGTGGCGCCTGTGTTGCATCGTGCCCGGTGGGCGCCATTGTGACCGTTGGTGAGGAAAACCTTGAGCTTTACGGGGTGAACGAAGAGGAAACCCCGATAGATGTCGAATTCGAGGTGAACTGATGCGTTTTCGGGGGGGGATGCTTCTTGTTCTCTGCCTCACGGCTGCAATCGCCGTGGGAGCGGTTCGGTACTGGGTCGAGCCCGACAACTGCTCGGGCTGTGGGGATTGCTCGCGGGTCTGTCCCGTGAACGCCATAGAGGTTGAAGGCGGCAAGTCCAGCATTGATCCCGAAACATGCATCGGCTGCGGGCTGTGTCAGGGGGTGTGCACATATGATGCGATTCACTGAGCTGCTCATCATCGGTGTCCTGCTCGTCATGGCCGCCTGCAGACCTCCAACGGAAAACACCGGTCTGGTGGTGGACAACGATCTCTGCATAGGTTGCGGCGAGTGCGAAAAGGTATGCCCCTACAACGCCATCGAGGTTGTGGATGGCGATGCCGTGATCAATCCCAACCTCTGCCGTCTCTGCTACCGTTGCGTTGAGATATGCCCGAAGGGAGCGGTGTACTGATGAAAACCCTCATCATACTCCTGTCGGGATTCCTCGCGAGCTGCATGGCTCTCGGTGTGGAAGAGTACGCCCGCATTGCCGTTGCGGGCGACAGCGTGAATTACGGGGGCGGATCCTACCTTGACGCTTCCGCCGGTGTCCGGGTGTTCCAGGGGCCGTGGCATTTCCAGCTTGACCAGACATACCGGAAAGCATCCGAAGACAATGCGGCGCTTCCCCGCTTTTCCCGGAACCGCTCCGAGACAACACTTTCGGTACGTTACAGTGCAGGTGGTTTCACGGTTCGGCCGGATTTCCGTTTCACAACCGATTTCGACAGTTCCGGTGTCGTCCTTCCCCGCTCCGAGGGGATCGGGGAGCGTTCGAGCTCTGTAAGGCCCGGACTGAACCTGGGCTGGGAGATTCCTGGAACTGTGAAGCTCAATGCCTTCGGACGCTACTGGGACAGAAGCGTGTTGGACCAGGACGGGCAGGACCTTTCCTGGGCCGAAACAAGGGCTGGTGGCGGGGTCACCTGGTTCACTCCGCTGGGCGTCGATCTGGGCGTGAGCGGTTTGTCGCACAGCACTGTAATCGATGAAACTGCCTTTGACGAGTCCTACGGCAGGCTGAACTTCGCCGCATCACTCGCTCCCCGCACCCTTCCCACACAGACCCAGGTCATGGCCGACCTGGCATGGTCGGTTCAGAGCGGCGACGACCACAACGGAACCCCGCTCCCCGACAGGGCTACCGCAAGGATGCGGGCGGTTCAAACGCTTGCCAGGAACCTCACCTTCAACTTCACGGTGTGCCAGACCATCGATTTCGATGACGATGTTACAAGGCTCGCGGCTTACCAGGTTGGCGCGAGGCTCAGGTACGCATTCGCCGGATGGGGAGAACAACCTTCCAGCATCAGTTTTTACGGCCAGAACACCGACAGCTTCATCCGCACCCGCTTCGGGGAGATGGAAGCCAGGGTTGGTGTCTACAGGGGTCTTTCGGTTCTCGTGAACGGAAGAATTTGGGAGGGTCCCAGCAGCATTCCCGGCACAGGCGGCACCCGCAGGCGTGAAACCTTCGGCGGGGGGCTGGAATACAGGATGAAGAACGGTCTGTCCGCATGGTTCCTTCTTCGCCGCCAGGCCTCCGAACTGGAGTACACTGAAGTCTGGAACTCCTTTCAGGGCGGGTTGGCCTTCTACCCTGCGGCGCACATTTAGGCCTCAACCCGGAAAGGGGAGTCGGTGGCGCTTGCTGAGGGGCTGAGCCTCGGACTCGCAACGGGAGTGTCCTGTCTGGCCTCGTGCGGTCCGGTCTACGCGGCTTACCTCTTCAGCGAGAAGAGGAGCGGCAGACAATCGCTCTTGGTCCTGCTCACCCTGAACCTGGGAAGGTTCGCAGCCTACGTCTGTTTCGGAGCAGTCATCGGCATGCTCGGGGGGAGCATCCCATCCGGTATCAGGATACCCCTCTCCTTCGCGGGCTACATCCTGTTCAGCATCTTTCTTCTGATCAGCACCCTGAGGGTTAATAAAAAGTGCGGGGGCTGCGGTGTATCCCGCTGGACGAAGTTTACGGGCAGCCCCTTCCTTCTTGGCATTCTCACAGGCTTCTCGTTATGCCCGGCATTCCTTATTGCCCTCACAAGCGCGTTCGATGCGGGAGGCGCGCTGAGCGGCGCGCTTCTGTTTGCGGGATTCTTCTTTGGAACAACGGTCTACATGCTGCCGCTTTCCATCGCCGGTCTTTTCACGGCCAGAAAATGGTTCACGGCGGCCGCCAGGGTACTCGCCGTATTCGTGGCCGTGTACTTCATGGTCATCGGCATCAGGGGGCTTGCGGCGTACTATTCGCAGCCTGCCGACCCCCTGCTTGTCGAACCGCAGAACGACCGGTCCGGCGTCTGGAGCGCCACGGACCAGGATACCCTTTACCTTCTGACCTTCACCGGCATGGCGGGCGACAGGGGGCTCGAACTCGCGGAAGACCTTTCCGGAGCTGAAATGCCCCCGATGGTCGTGGTTTCAGCCGACACCACGGATTGGCTGGAAGCGCTCGGCAGGATCCCGGAGCTGTCCGGTGTCATCGGCCCCTGGTGGTTCGATCACAGGTCGGAAGCTGTTCTTTCAGACTGGCAGCAGCAGGCGGTGCTGGAGGCCGAGGCGCGCAGATTCCGATTGTTCGCGGTGGAGTACGAACCGTACGATACCGAAAGGTCAGGCATCGTTTTCCAGTACGTGACCGGTTTCGGATACCGGTGCGAACCCGATTCCGGTTTCAGCTATCTCATCCGGGCCGATCTCGAATGCGTCTCGTCGGACTGCTCGACCTGTCCTGCGCTGGGGGGGTACTAGTCCTTCCAGGTTCCCTTTCGTGACGCAAAAACGTCGCCCAGCACGGGAAGCAGCATCACCACAAGCCACCCCAGGATGAATTCCTGGCTACGAAGGCCGAAATTCCCGTATGCGGATGCCCCCCTGGCCTGAAGCTCGCTTGCAAGCATCCAGATCATTCCCATCGGGATGATCCACCTGATGCTTGTGTTCCACCACCAGCCTGTCCTTATCGACGAGTTTGCGTTGATGTAGGTGCGCATCTTCTCGGCGGACAGGGCCCAGCCGACGATTATGAGCTGCCCCAGAACAACAAGAACCAGCGCAACGCTGTTCATGAAGTGGTCAACTATGTCCAGGATGTACAACCCCGCACCTGAGAGCATCGGCAACCCGAAGATGAACGCCGCCGTTCCCACCATGAGGTTGACCTTCCTGTGCGACAGCCCCCACTTGTCCTTCAGGGATGATGTCACCCCCTCGACAAGGCTGAATGCAGAATCAATTGCCAGGGTGAGGAGCATGAGGAAAAACAGCACCCCGAATACGGGAGCAGCGGGCAGGCTTGTGATGATGTGCGGATAGGCCACGAAAGCAAGCCCCGGACCGGATTTGACAACCTCGCTTACAGGAACACCGAGCCGTGCCGCCTGGAATCCGAGAGCGCTGAACACCGCTATTCCGCAGCAGAAGGCGGTGAGCGAGTCGGCAATTCCGATTATGAACGCGCTCCCCGCTATGTCTGTCTTCTTCGGAAGGAAGCTGCCGTAGGCTATCATCACACCGAACCCGACGCTCAGGCTGAAGAAAACCTGGGTCAGCGCCGCAAGCCAGATATCACCGCTGAGAAGCCGCGCCCAATCGGGTGTGAGGTAATAGGCAAGCCCGACACCCGCCCCCGGCAGTGTAACGCCCCTTATTATGAACACCAGCAGCAGCACCCACGGGATGATGACGGTGTAGTAGACAACACGCCCCACCGTCTTGGTTCCTTTCCATATGCTTGCGATTATCCATACCCATGACACGATGAAACCAACGAGAAGCGGCCAGCGGAATGTTCCGAAATCCCACGGCTTCGAGGTGAGCCCGAGGAACCTGTTGTAGAAGAAATCTCCGGGCGAGCCCATGAAGGTGCTGGCCTCATCAACGCTGTCAAAAGCATAGAGCTTGCCGTCGAAGGCAACAAGAATCGTGGAGATGTTCCTGACCACGCCTGCCGATCCGTCAACAGGCGACACATAGGGTCTGCCGAGGAGTTCCGCAGGGATATCCGTGAGGATGCGCGTTCCGGCGCCTTCCGCTGACGCCAGCGCGCACAGCTCATTCCGGAAGGGATCCGCCGCGAATGCCTCCGCCTGCGACCGGTTTGCGAACCCGTAGATGGCCCCGTCGCTGGAAACAAGAGTTGTGGGTTCCGGTACAACCACCCCAGTTGCCCCGCTTACTGAAGAAACAAATGGCGTACCACCCATCTCGGGAGGAACTGGGGTGAGAACCTGCATATCAGCAAGATCAGTGGTTGAGACGGCTGCAGCCGGATCGGCATAAAGCCCGGGTTCCTGCTTCCAGCCGAGTGTGGCGGCCTCGTAAGTGTAGTTCACACACCAGGCCATGATGATGGCGTAGTAAACAACTATTGCGAAGGACAACAGTGCCGCCATCCAGCCGAACCACTCAAGCGAAGGTTTGATGCTACGAAAGGCACCGGGAGCAGCCTGCCTGTACCTGTGACCCAGGCCGAACTCAAGCATCAGCACAGGAATTCCCGCCACGAACAGGCATGCGAAGTAGGCCACAAGAAAGGCGCCGCCACCGTTGGCGTAGGCGATGTATGGAAATCTCCAGATGTTTCCGAGCCCGATGGCGCTTCCGATCGCCGCCAGAATGAAGGCCCGTTTGCTTCCCCAGGTCTCCCTCATATCTTCCCCCCCTTTGAAAGGCATTATCAGGCCCATGAATTAGCGAATCCCCGGTCGGGGGTCAAGAGGGGGCAGGAAAGCACTATTTTCCGAAGCAGTAAACCACTTCGCTGGCCCACATTGAGGGCCATCTCCGGGGAAGGGCAAACACGTTCGGTCTGCCTCTCAATCCCCTCACCACAGGGGCGGGAAAACCCAAAGCACCGGACCACCAGATGAAGTCCTTAACACTCCAGAATCGTACATGCTCTCTCGGGTCGCGAATGTAAGTGACGGGAAAGCGTCCGAACAACAGCCTGAGCCTGTGAGCCATGTAACCAAGGTTCGGTGTTGTTACATAAAGACCTTTTCGGTAATGACCCTTCAGTTTTGAGATCAGGATTTCGGCATCCTGTACATGTTCGACAAGTTCGAACAGGATTATGTGATCCCACTCGCCTTCGATGATCGTGTCACTCTGTGTAAAATCGGAACAGAGGGTATCGAACCCTTTCCGTTTGACTGAATCGAGTGCCACTTCGGAGATGTCAACACCGGTTCCATGGATCAACCTTTCAGCTCGAAGGTATTCAAGGGTCTCGCCGGTTCCACAGCCTACATCCAGCACCGAATCTCCCTGTGAAATCAGATCGAGGATTCCGCTGGCGCGCCGTATTGAGGGCTCGGTAACAACACCTTCCCTGATCCGGTTCTGCCAGTAGCTGTCATAGTCGATGTTTGCAGCTGCAGAATCGGTCACCAAAGGCATATTTCCGAATACTTCCTGAAAAGGGCTTCGTCCCTTCTCTCCCTTGATTCTTGGGTCGGACAAGATTCCTCCTAAGCTGTTCCATGGAATATACGGTTCAAAGGTAAAGCAAGGAAAAGCAGTGCTGGAAATGCACTTGACCGGCGTGTTACCAAATGCTATTCAATACAGAAGAGTGATGAAATGATTTATACATATGCATATAAAGATAACCGAAGGGAGTTCGGTCATGAAGTATTTGATGGTTGCCATCCTTTGCATCTCGCTTTCATACGCAGTGACGGTGTATGAAGATTTCAGCGACATTTCCGGCTGGACAGCCCGTTGCGGAACGGCTTACTGGTATTTATCCGGCGGCATGGTCAACTGCCAGACGTACAACACCTGCAGCGCAATGGTATTTCCCGGTCAGATCCAGACACAGGATGGTTCCATCAGTGTTTTCGGATCAGGCGATCACACCTTTGGCGTTATCGCCCGTCTCGACAATCTCAACACCGGCGTGTACGCGTACGTTTCAGTCGATTACAACGTGGCTCGGATCAGACAGGTGAGCAACGGCTCAATCTCAACCATCTACAACTCACTGAACGTTGATTTTCCCGAGGGAGACTACCTTCTGACCTTCACATGCATTGGTCCGGAAATGTCACTGAGCATTGAACACGTTCAGTCATCCCAGACATGGCTTCTGTACGCATCCAGCGAAGCGGCGGTGCAGACCGGGGAGTGGGGCATCGCTGCAGGAGAAACCAATGCCCATTGGGACTGGGTCGAGCTTCAGTATGAAGAGACCGGCATTGAAGAGGAAACCCGGGGGATTCCGGGTCCGCCTGCCATCCTGACAGATCGCAACCCGTTCTCGGGAAGCGTAGTACTTTCAGTTGAAGGAGCGGGGCCGGGGTCAGGCATTGAGGTCTTCGATATCTCCGGCAGGCTTGTAGAACGCCTTGACCTTTCCCCAGGGTTTGCCGTATTCACGGCGGATACTCCCAGTGTCTACCTGGCGCGTTTCGTCGGAGACGAGAACATCACCCCGGTCAGACTTGTCTGCGTTCCCTGATCAGATCTCGCAGTTGGTCTTGAGGGGTTTCTTCCCGGTGATGCGGCTGTAGAGCCTCAGCGGGGTCAACAAACTGAGCGCGGCGCCGAGGAAGCACAGGTACCTGCAGAAGAACCTTCTCACGAACACGGACAGAAGCAGGGTAACACCCGCAGCCATCATGCTCCCCGTGAGAAAGAGCGTGAAAATGGTGTGGAAGGGATCGATCCTGCAGAAAACCGCCGGCCACTGGGAGTGCATCATTTCAAACCGGTTGAGCAGGAGCACCGTTAGAAGTGCGCCCAGAACAACGAACCTGAAACGGCCGAAAGCCCTGCTCACCCTTCCCCTGGGGTTGAGCTTTCCGGGGGATGGAATGTGATATGCGAGCTCCTGCATTGCGCCCATGGGGCAGACCCAGCAGCAGAAGATCCTGCCGAAGAATGCCGCAAACAGGAAGGGAATTGCGAGGAGCGCGACCCCTGCCCATCCCAGAAACACCAGCCCATCCTTCATGAAAGCATACTGGAATGTTCCGAGCGGGCAGAAGCAGCCCTGAATGCCGAAACCCAGAACGATCAGGCTCAGCCCGTGCACGGTCTTGTGGGCTATGCTGCGACGAAGCCGCTCTGCAAGTTTTCTCCCTCTCAGACGCCTGCTGAGAACTGTGGAAAGGCTCATCAAGACTGCCAGGGCGATCAAGGCGATGTAGACCCGCCTGCTCCCGGCCGAAGGGTTTGAGCATTGAACTGCAGTGGATTGCCCCAGCCAGTGGGGGCATAACGCAAGTTCGCCCGGGCATGCAGCCTCGGGGGGAAGACCCAGGGGGCAACCGATCACCGTTACAGCCTCGGTGCTGTCCGGAAGCGTTTCCGCAGGCGCTGCGGGGTTGTCGCACCTGCCGTCACCATCTGTATCGGTGAACAACGCGCACCCCGGCGCCGTAATGGTGCAAGCCTCTTCCGGAATGTAGCCAAGAGGGCATCCTGTAAAGCCGGACGTCTCGGGAGCTACGGCCAGACTGTCAGTAACCTCGATATCTTCAGGTTCAACCCTGACAGAGTCGGCCGGCGCGCTTTCTTCAACATCCTCGGGGCGTGGTTCGGTGGTTTCTGTTACAGTTTGCTGAACGGGCTCCGGCTCGGGCTCGGGGTCATCTGGACCCTCCTCGACAACAGGGTTCTCGGGTTCAGTTTCCGGCTCAGGCTCAGGCTCCGGCTCGGGGTCGATCACTGGCTGGGGACCCGGGTTGTCGCAGCGCTGGTCTCCGTTGGCGTCGACGTAGAGTGCGCACCTTGCGGCGCCTTCATGACAGGCTTCGGCAGGGGTTAACCGCAAGGGACACTGAGCGACCGCCGCCGCCGCTATGACAAGTACTGCAAGAATTGCCCTCATCAGGCCTCGACCCCCTTGATGTGATGCAAAACATCGCCTGTCAGGTTTTCGAACATCTGTGCAACGATACTATCATATCCGAGGAAGAGCTATTCCATTCCGCGTCTCCTCCAAACAGAAACAGAAAGGGCAGCATTCCTTTGGGTCTCACTGAGAATCAGAGGAACGCTGCCCGCACCGGTTACACAGAGCTACTGAAAGCTTGCCTTGATTCCACCAAATGTGCAGGCATCAAGATCCATGGTGCCGGTCATCATCAGATGTGGAAGTGCTCGCTCGGTCGTTCCCGTTGTCGCATCGAAGGAGTAGGCATGAAGCATCCGGTCAGTATCCACGGAGCAGTACATTGAGTACACGCTTGAGTTTGGTTCGATGTCGCCGCCGAAGTAGTTGATCTCGATGATGAAGTTATCCTGGCCATTGTAGAAGTACGGTGTATCGAGGGGTATGGTGACAACTCCGCCTATGTTGTAGTGGGTAACGTTGGAGTGGTCGAATACCTTGATCCTCGGCCCGGAATAGTTGTCATCGAAATCTGTTCCCAGGCTGCTGAGGGTAGTGGGGCCCATGTAAACGTAGTACTGCTGGAAACTCGAGTAATCTCCCGTGCTCTCCGAAGCGTTGAATGTCAGTGATTCTATCGTCATTGCGTCAGCGATTTCGCTTCCAAGCACTACCACCTGGTAGCGCAATGCGGGTCTTCAAGGCCCGCACAGTGGAATGTCCATGGGATAAACACTTGAACCTATGACGATGTCCGCAGCCATGGCTGAAAAACCAACAGCCATTACCGCCAGAGTCCATTTGCCCAATGCCCCTCCCATCGTCAGAACGAACGGAACAAAACCCTTACTGGAAACTCGCCTTGATTGAGCCGAAGGTCATGGGTGCAAGGCTCATGCTTCCCGAAAAAAGAAGGTTCGGGCAGAACTCGAAAAGGTCGCCCGTGGGGCTTCCGAAAAACGAGGTCAACATCCTGTTGCCCGATGTGCTCCAGCAGCCGGCGTAAATCTCATCAACCCCGTCCGGCCAGCCGATCTCGATGATGAGGTTGCCCGTTCCGTCGTAAAAATACGGAGTGTCGAGGGGGATGTTGACCCATTCGCCGCTCGGGGTAAAGGTGACGTTGTTGTGGTTGTAAACTGTCACCTTGTTGCCGGAGTAGTTGTCTTCGAAGTTGTTTCCAAGAACGCTGCCCGAGGCCTCGCCCATGTATACGATGAACTGGTTGAATGTCACGGTTTCGCCTGACATGCAGTAGAAAGCAATGGAGTTGATGGTCATGGCATCACCGATCTCGCTGCCCAGCACTACCACCTGGTAGCGCAAGGATTCAGTTCAATTCGCGCAGAGTGGTGCGTTGTACTGAAACTGGCTCGATCCTATCTCCACATCGGCACCAAAGGCTGAAAGACCAAGCATTGCGAGCAGTATAAGCGATGTTCTCATTTTAACTCCCGTCAGTAAACAGAGAATTTCTTTTCCTGAAACCAATAGTATTCTATTCGACAGCATGTTCCAAGGCAATACCCCGCAGGGGGCCTTAGCACTTGACAGAAGCTGGTTTTTGAAGATATTCCCACTCCCATTTGCGCGGTCCGGTAGTTCAATCGGTTAGAGCACCGGCCTGTCACGCCGGAAGTTGCGAGTTCGAGTCTCGTCCGGACCGCCAGATGGGATAGAGGCCGCCGGGAGAGTCCCCGGCGGCTTTTTCATGCGGTTCGACAGCGGACAAACAGGATCAGTTACTCACCAGAACAAAGCGCTCCCTTAGTACTTCTTCTCCCGTCGTCATCCTGACGAAGTATGCTCCCGGAGGAATGGAAGCAAGCTGAACCGAGTGTTCACCGCCCGACACCTCGCCGTCCACCGGCAAGGCGACCAAACGGCCGCATAGGTCGAACACCTGAAGCGCAACGGGACCCGGCTCCGCAAGATTGAACCGTATCTCCACAGGACCTGAACTTGGATTGGGGGTGACGGGGTGAAGACGTGTCACTCCTTCAGCCCCCTCCACTCCAAGCCACTCCCAGTAGAACAGCACCTGATAGAGAGTGGGGGTAACGAACCGGCCGGCCGGTTCCATGTGAACCCGGTACTGGAGGTAACGGTGGGTGCTGTCAACATACCCCGACAGGCTCCCTGGCTCCTCAATGTAACCCGACCAGCTCCCCATGTCTTCGGGATCGTTGGAACTCCGAACGCGGAACCTCAGGGAAGAACCGGCAGGAACGCTGTCCTGCCACTGAACTTCCTGCCAGTGGGGGTAATTGTTCACGTCCAGTATCGAGGAGGTCAGTGTTCCAGTGGAGGGGTAGCCAAGACGATACCAGGATATGTTGCTTCCCGAATCAACGTACCCCACCACATCCAGCGTATCGTCTCCATCAATGTCCCCGACTGAAAGCCCGACGTAATTGGGACCATACTCAACGAAATGCCTTCTCCAGTTGCCGCCTGCGCCATCAATGTTTTCCCATACTGCCATACATTGGGTTGGAAAGGCCCCGACTATGTCGGCATCTCCATCAAGGTCCACATCGAACACCACTATCGAAGTTCCGGATACAACAGGATTGTCAACCTGCCTCTCAACCCATGAGTGACCGGTTCCGTCAGTGTTTTCGAACCAAGAAACCCACTCGGTCCAATCAGCGGCAGTTACATCCAGATCTCCATCATTGTCGACATCGGCCGCGCAGACTGCGTATGGCTCCCAAAGAGTGCTGCTGCATATGGAGTTCTCCACCCAATTGTCTCCGGTTCCGTCCAAGTTCTCCCAGAAAGAAATCTTCTTGTACCCGGGTTGACTGTTGTTCGCTGCACTGACCACATCCATCCAACCATCGCCGTTGATGTCTGCGGCACAAAGGTCCTGAGGGCTCTTGTAGCCGATGAAGTGCTCTGTCCATCCATCAAAGGGTTCCAACCTGACAGATTCAGGATTCTCATACCATACGAGATGCCCATCCGGTCCAGCTCTCTGAACAAGAATGTCCTGGTTCCCGTCTCCATCAATGTCCGTGGGTATGACTCGAATCGGAGCCGTGAGAAGATTGTCATCGATGATGCTCGTCTCCCAGTTCAACCCCGTTCCGTCGGTATTGGTCCAGAGATAGATTTTTCTGTCGTAGTTAGTGGATCCCTCGCCTCCGACCACGTCCAGGTCACCATCATTGTCAACATCCACGGCGCAGACGGATCGAAGTATAAAAGTCTCCCCTGAATTGCTTATCGCATGCCTTTCCCAGCCTCCGCCTGCACCATCGTTCTCGAACCAGTAGGCCTTGTTGAAATTGTAACCGAGCCCCTGGGTTCCACAGACTATGTCCAGATGACCATCACCGTTGATGTCAGCCACCACTCCCGGACATATATATCCCCCCAGGTCGGCAACCTGATACTTATCGCCCCTCAGATTCAGGTACAGCTCTCCCGTCGTGCCCTCGTAGTCCATGTACTGGTGGAGGTCGAAGGAGTCGCTCCAATCGGTGACGGGACCGGTTACTCCAGGACCTGAAGACCAGTTGGTCTGAATGGACTCACCCGAGTAGAGAAACGCCGGCAACAGAAAGCAGGGCAGCAGAACAAGAGCCTTCACAACGCCCCCCTCTCCAGCTGTATCCAGCCCAGCCGTATGGACAGGGGAGCGGGTACGACGCCCTGGCCCGGCGGATCCATCTGGAACCTTATCCCCACATCGTGAACCTCGCCGTTCCAGCCGGAGACTCCGCTCAGGTCCAAAGGTCCGAACTCTCTCCACATCTCACGGCCGTTGCCAAGCCCACGACCGAAGCCGTTGCTCCCGTGAAGCTCAAGTATGTGCCCCGTTTCCGTGGAATCCCTCCAGAACAGGAACATGCCGCAACCGAAACTGCTGCCAGTCATGTTGGGATTCATGCACACCCCGGCAAGGCTCAGCATCGTGTACTCGTCCGCGTCTAAGGGCTCATCGCTGTCTTCACTGAGAAGGATGTCGCCCGCAAAGAGCTGCCCGGGGGCGGGAACACTCAGTTCCCCCTCGAACATGCCGCTGATGGAATCGGTCCAGGCCGTGGAGTCCCAGCCCGAAGAGACCGATTCGATGTCCGACGTGTACCAGACCGGCGGGCTGCTCAACGCCTCCGTCATGTCCCAGGCGTTCCCGAGAACCTCTGACGAGTAGTCCGCAGGCTCCACCAGAACGGCTACGGTGACGGAGTTGTCGGAAGTGTTCTCACCTGACACGCTTCCAGCGCTTATCTCTATCCTGTGAACGCCCACATCGTCTATGTCGGTCTCCCAATCTATCTCCGCAGACACGCTGTCGGGGCTGTAGCACCCCGACAGCCCGCCAAGACGTATTGTGTCGGTGCCCAGTATATAACGGCGTACCCTCCTTTTAGAAGATCAACTGCGATGTTACCGGTGGCTGCAGTACCCATGTTGTAGTACACGGCTCCGAGGGTCAGTGTTTCACCCGCTGTGCAGACCAGCCGGTTCGTCCTCTCCAGAGAGCCTTCCCTGATTGCGTACACGTCCGGTGATGTCACCCGGAGGTCTGCCGGAATGCTTGAGTCGACAAACTCCAGCAGCCTGCCCTCACCGGCTTCCAGAGTGTCGGTGAATGCATAGAACACATTGTTGGCCCCGCCCCCCGGCGGAGCCGGTATCAGAAAACGCCTGCTGTGGTCAAGAACCGTCGCGGATACAAAGCCGGGACTCAGGGATTTAACGATCGAGACGGTGTAATCCGTCTCGGCATCCCGGAGGTAACGGTTCACGCAGTAGATGTAGACGTGGCTGCTGTCAGGCCCCAGGAACACCTTTATCACGGGGGGAACGTAGTTGTCGTAAATCGCGGGGTCATGTACGGGGACCATCACTGCAACGTCCTGGGAACCGTCCCACCACCAGAGGTTCGACATCTCGGGTGCAATCACGGCAGCTTCTGCAAGGGGAACCTCAACGCCGTCGTAAAGCCTCGAGTAGGGCTCGAAGAACCATGTCAGAAACCTCTCGGTGTTCTTCGGGTCATCCTGCACTGGAACCGGTGCTGCCGATACCTCGTAGAGAGGGTCGAATCCCGCGCTGAAGGGGGAAGCTCCCCGGGGTCGGCGTACTCGTACCCGTCTTCCCAGCCACCCGTATCCGGCCATCTTCCGGTGTACACCCACTCCTCGTAGGGGGCATCGAAGGGTATGCCGTGAAGATCGAGAAGCGAGTTGCAGATGAAGTTGTCCGAATCGGCTGGATCACCGGGGTCCGATATGTAGCTTGCCAGCGAGTACGGGAACAGCCCTTTGGCCTGGTGTAGCAGTGCCAGGTGACACAGCATCCTGAACTCCTGCGGAGCGGGAGTGCGGTAGTTGTAGGAATGGTAGTCCAGATTGCCCTGACTGTCCAGGAGCTGCGGTCCTCCGGAAGCTCCGAAGGCCTGGGGGTAGAAGAACACAGGGGTCCCGCTCTCCCTCGCAGCGAACACCGTTGAGTCCATCCCCTCCTCGCAGTGGTCAACAAGGAAGAGCCAGCCGTCGTCGCAGAGGGTTGTTCCAACGGAATCCATGTCCACGTAACGGAACGGGTAGTAGTCGAAGCAGATGAACCCGGGGGAGTTGTCGACAGGGGCCGGTGTAATTCCGCCGGACGGAGGCCCCTGAAACAATGCTCCGCACAACGCTCTGACCGAATTGGCCTGTTGGTGCATGGTGCCGCCGCTGATGCCGCTGAAGCCTGTGTACTCGCCTGGATTGATGGTGTGCAGCAGTGAGAAGTTGATGGTGAGTGGAACATCCCGGTAGGTGTTGTTCTCGGCAAGATGCTTCTGCCATGAGTAGATGCCCGCGGGTTCTATCTCGGTCAGGGTAGGATCACCGTTGCTCAGTGTGTCCTGTGTGAAGAGGTTCGGGATCCAATCGTCCCACGTCGTGGAACCTTCTATCATTCTGGTACGCTGCCGCGCTGGAGCCTCGTCGTATACGTTGTAGCACCACAGGGCGGACAGAGTATCCACAGTGCTCGCCAACTGGTTGTTCACACCGGCAATGGAATAAACTTCGCTGGTATCTGCCATGACCATTGCAGACCTGATCCCGTTCATTGAATTAAAATCTCGGTGCAATTCTGACGAAGCAACTGTCTGATGTTATTGGGGTGGAACCCTCGGTCCACCTGCACCAGTAAGCAGTGCTGTCGCTCCAAGAGTTGTAGAACTGGCAAACCTCCCAGGGGGCCAGAACAAGAAGCATGCCTGCGTCACCGCAGAGATCTATGAAATCGCGGTTCATCTGCCAGTTTTCACCAATAGGCCAAGGAACCACCGGCCCCTCCACCTCAACGCCGTCGAAGTGCTTCCAGGATAGCTCGCAGAGAAGGCGAAGCCCAATTCCCGAAAAGAACTCGTTGTTGGATGTCCGCATGCCGATGATGGGAATTGTGTTCTCCCCTGGTTCCGCTGCAAAAAGGGACTGAGTGAGCAGGATCAGCACGTTAAGGATGATAATACCAAGTCTGTGAGGGGAAGGATTCGACACGACAACACTCCCTTCAGGGCAATGCTTTGAGAGAATAAACCTGCTAAGTAAAGTTACATACTTTGCGATTCAGTTGTCAAGAGATGGCATGACACAAACGGGTGCTGATGAGTCATGCTCGTTCTCTGTGACACAAACCTGTACGTCGATGAAGCCGTCTAAGTCACATGGTTGCTGTGAATACGTTCGAAAAGCGTCCAACACGGACCGCCAGATGGGATAGAGGCCGCCGGGAGAGTCCCCGGCGGCTTTTTTGTATTCGATGCAAGAAATATGGCAAGACCCACTCAAAGGTACTCATAGGCAATTAACTGCTATCTGCCAATGCTAGTAGTGATTCTGTCAGAACCACGACGTTCCTTGACTATCCGTTTAGATTTGCTATTGTGATGATTAGTCTCTGGCAGTAGCAGGTACTGGTATCTGAATCGTTTTAGTCGGATCAGGAGGGATCATGAAGGCATTCTTTTTCTGGATCGCGCTTCTGATACTTGTTTCCTTGGCGTCGGCCGACTCGAATCCTTCACTTGCTGCTGTACTTGCCCCTGACGGTACTCTCATTGACGGTTTGTCGGGCAGTGTCAGTCCTTTTGGTTTTCGCATGACTTATGGACCCGAAGGGGAACCCGTATTCGTGGGTGATGAATCAGAAACAATTGATGCTATTCCATTACTTCAAGAGAGCGCGACGGGTTACTGGTATGACGGGTTTGGTTACCCTCCGGGGGGGCAGGGTATGAACGGCGAATTGTTTGCGATAGCTGTGAGTGGTTCGGATGTGTTTGTGGGAGGATACTTCACACAAGCGGGTGGAATGCCTGCAAGCAACATCGCCAAGTGGGATGGCATCTCCTGGTCGGCACTGGGAAGTGGCATTGACAATTATGTCACAGCCATCGCGGTGTGCGGTTCGAATGTATATGCGGGAGGCTGGTTCCACCAAGCTGGTGGGGTTAGCGCGAACCACATCGCCAGGTGGGATGGCAGCTCCTGGTCGAGTGTTGGTGGTGGCACCAGCTACGTTGTGACCACCATTGCAGTGAATGGTTCGGATGTGTATGCGGGAGGATCCTTCGAGCAAGCGGGCGGCGTTGTTGTGCACTGTATTGCCCTTTGGGACGGTACTTCCTGGTCGGCCTTGGGCAGTGGTGTAGACGATTGGGTCCATGCCATCGCGGTGAACGGATCGGACATTTACGCCGGTGGGGAATTTCATCAAGCTGGCGGAGTTTCCGCAAACCACATCGCCAGGTGGGATGGCAGCTCCTGGTCAGCACTGGGAAGTGGTGTAGACATGAGGGTCCTTGCCATCGCGGTGAACGGATCGGACATTTACGCCGGTGGGGAATTTCATCAAGCTGGCGGAGTTTCCGCAAACCACATCGCCAGGTGGGATGGCAACTCCTGGTCGGCACTGGGAGATGGCGTGAACAACAAAGTCTTTTCCATTGAAGTGAGCGGCACCGATGTGTATGCGGGGGGCTTCTTCACCACTGCAGGGGGAGTTCCAGCATACCGCATCGCCCGTTGGGATGGCGACTCCTGGTCGGATCTTGACTGCGGCGTGAGCCAGTTTGTACGGGCAATTGTGGCAGATGGTCCAGATGTCTATGTGGGCGGTGTATTCACCACTGTTGGAAACCACTTCTTTCTGGCAGATGGGATTGTGTCGCTTTACTTCGCCAAGTGGGTCGATGAGCTGGAGGTCGACGCACCTGACGAGGCGCCACTGCCGAACGGTTTCCAAGAACTCAGCATTCTGCCTAATCCCATGACATCCAGCGCAACCATTTCCTTTCAATCCCCCGGTCTGTCACAGGTGACTCTTGAGGTTTACGATATCTTCGGCCACCTTGTAAGATCACAGGAACTTGGATCCAATCCCGCAGGCCAGTTTACCTGGCTTTGGGATGGCTGCAATTCCCAGGGCTCGCAGCTTGCTTCGGGAGTCTACTTCTTTCGGTTCTGCTGTGATGGAATTGATGCATCAGCAAGGGTGGTTCTGGTAAGGTAGTCGGATCTGGATTAGCGGACCAGGGGCAAAACAGGATGTCATCTGACAGATTGACATCTGACTTCCTGGTTGTTTCTGCATTTAGAGTATACTTCGGCGCCATACCATGAACACACTTTACGAATTGTGATGTCGGAAACATCTCAGTAAGCTTGAGTTCGAAACGTGTCCACTGCGGACCGCCAGATGGGATAGAGGCCGCCGGGAGAGTCCCCGGCGGCTTTTTCATTCCTGCTTGAGCAAAACTCATTCTGCTATGAAGAGTGATCAGCAGCAAGAAGACACGATCGATGCGTGCCCGGGTTGCTGGTTTAATCGCGTCGAAAGCGGGAATTCGCAGGTATTGCGGTGGATGATTGTAAGAGTAAATTACGCATGATCGAAATCCATTCGTAGCTTTCAGGCAGGTGGAAAAACATGCCGGGACTGTTCGGATGAAAGGAATTGCTTCCTGCAGATGCAGTCTGCTTTGCATTGCAGTTCTGCTCGCGTTTCCATTCGTTGCATTCGGTTTTGGAACAGGTGCGCTTACCGGGGAAATCACTGATTCATCGGGTGCTCCGGTCGTTGGAGCGTCTGTCCTGATCGTCGGGACACAATCAGGCTCAATGTCCGATGCGGATGGTTACTACTACATACCCAGGCTGTCTCCCGGGCAATACTCCGTTGTTGCCAGAATGGTCGGGATGGCCTCCGTTACAGTTGAAGGCGTCGTTGTTGTTTCGGATCAGAATACGGTGCTCGACATCACACTGGGGGCGGAAGCCGCAGGAAACACCGTGATCACTGTTACCGGACAAAGAAGTGACATTCTTGAGACTGTTCCCTCAACAATTTACGTGGTCGACAGGCACCAGATTGAAACCATGCCCGTCACCGGAATGATCGATGTAATCCAGGGGCAGGCGGGGGTCAGTACGCAAAATGGAGAAATTCATGTCAGGGGAGGAAGGTCCGGAGAGGTGGAATTCCTTCTGGACGGTTCCTCCATGCGATCTCCTGTTACGGGCAGATACTCCGCTACAATCCCTCTGTCGGCTGTAGCCGAGGCATCGACCATTACGGGAGGATTCGGAGCCGAATATGGCAATGCCCTGTCCGGTGTTGTCAAAATGGTTACCCGGGAGGGAGGGGACGAGTATTCGGGGGATCTTGCCATAAATGGCGGTGATGTTACTGCATTTGGTACCGAATCCTCCGAAGACGGTTTATCCTCCGGTGCAGAAAACGGCAGTTTTCTGAGTAACGGTATTCAGGGGGCCGCTTCTTTTGGCGGGCCTGAGCCGGTCACTTCGCTGCTTCTTCCCTCTTTCGGAATTCGGATCCCCGGTGAAGTTTTCTTCTTCGGGGCAGCGGAGTATTCCAGAAGCGGATACGACCTGAAGGACAGCAGGGGCAACTGGGACAACAACTGGCAGAACAACCTGTCCGGTGTGTTGAACATCACGGGCAGACCCAACCCCCTTCTGGGCTTCAGCATACTTGGCAGGTACTCCTTCAGGCAGCGCGGATGGGACGAGTGGGTCTGGTCAAAGTACGATCAGCCCGTGTATGTGGAGGGTGTTCCATACCTGGGTGGAAACACTGACAACGTTCTTCCCGTGAGTTTTGACGAGAGTTGGGGTGTAACACTTGGGCTGAACAGGATGATTGGCCAGAACACAGTTGTTGAAGGGGCATTTGAGAGAAGCGAGTTCTCCGCGTGGAGCCGGATCAGGGACGGGAGCGGCGGATACCTGGGCGAGAACCTGACTCCTTCGGCCTGGTACGGTGAGTTCTTCGAGGACAGGGTAGCAGATTCGATGGGCTTTTTTCACAACGGGATCCACTCCTCCGTATGGATGGATTCCAGAAGCTCGGTTTTTGCCGGCAGGCTGGAGATGACCAACCAGTTGAACGATGTGTTCAAACTTGTGTCCGGTGTTGAGGGCAAGTACTACGATATTTACAACTATAATGTAGCGGTTAACTCGCCTTCTCAGATTTGGGTGAACATCTGGCAGGCCGAACCAAGAGCGGCTTCCGCCTTCGTGCAGTCATCGGCAAACTTCTCGGGTGCAATGGTCCTTACAACGGGAATTCGTGCCGATCTCTTCGACCCGAACACAACGATGACGATTCCAGGCGAGGCCGGTGCGCAGGAAGTGCCCGTCAAGGTTCAGATCAGTCCGCGTTTCGGGATGAACCATCCCATATCGGAAAGGGATGTGTTTTTTGTGACTTACGGCAGGTACTTCCAGATGCCTTCCCTGGACAAGCTGTTCAGTGGAACCAGTTACAACCTGGGCGGAGACTACACCATTGTGGGTAACCCGGATCTGGACGCTGTCAGAACGCTTTCATACGAGGCCGGCATAAGGCACAGAACAGGCGAGCTGTCAAACTTTTCACTTTCGGCGTTCTACAAGGAGATCACGGGACTTGTGCAGTCGTCCCCGCTTTCGGGAGAGGGGCAGGGAACCTTCTTCATGTACGAAAACGATGACAGTTATGCCACCGTGCAGGGAGTCGAGGCTACATTCATGAGGCTTCCGGGAGAAATCGTGTCCGGCAATATCAGCTACACCTACTCGATTGCAGAGGGGCGGTACTCTTCGGCCACTGAGCAGTACGTATACTCTTCGGCCGGTTACTCCACGATACCCGAAGATGACAACTACCTCGACTGGGATCAGAGGCATCTGATCAGCGCGCTGGCCAACACAAGCTTCGAGGAGGGCGAGGGCCCCGAGATTGCCGGCCGGCATTTTTTGGAGAGAGCCGGGATCGGCGTGAGATGGCAGTACGGAAGCGGTTATCCCTACAGCCCCTCGTCGGAGGGAGATTTCCCCGAAATAAACACAGCGCGGCAACCCTGGACCATGTCGACCGACCTCATGCTGACACGAAGCATTCCCCTCGGTGAGGTGATGTTGGAGTGCAGGATGACCGTGTTCAACCTGTTCGACAGATTGAATGTCGAGCGCATTTATGACCCGTTCATCTATGAAACCACCGGGGAGCCCGGGGGGCTATCGCAGAATCCGGCGGCATGGTCATCAGCCCGACACATCTACGCTGGTGTTGGAGTGGAGTGGTAGTTTGAAGAAGTACCCGCTGTATTGTGCCTGCCTGCTTGCCCTTTCGTGTTACAATCCGGAAGAGTTTTCTTCAATGACGGACTCTGGGGTCATCAAGTTGAGAGTATCCGACAACTCCGTGGTGGGAGTTCTTGAAGGCATCCCCGACGGACGGGCCATCTGTTCCATCGGAAGCACTGAATTCCTTGTATCCACTGGCACAGGCGATGTTTTCAGAATAAACTCAGTGGAGATGACCGTGGATACTTCCTTTACCGTGGGGTTCGCCGGTGGTGCCGGTTACCGCTCCATGATACATCCCGTTGCCGGTTCGATCTACCTGACCGGAGCAACCGGCAACCTGCTGGAAATAGACCTTGAAGAGAACACGGTTGCCGATGACTTTGAAGCCGGAGCAGCGCCCTCAATTCTCTACCCCAATCCATCGTCACAGGAAACCTTCTTCCTGGCCGACGGAAGCGATTGCAGGGTAAGGGAGATCAGCACAGCCACCAACACGGTTCTTCGGACTACCCAGGCCATGAGCGGCTGTCCCTCGGCGCTTGCTGCTGAAACGTATCTGAATGAATACCTGCTCGCTGCGTTTCAGGACGAAGCGGGATCGGTTGCCATGATCTCGCTTGCTACTTTTCATTTCAGCACAACCAGCCTGGGTTATCCGTGCATGGACATTGCAGCCTTTCCTGCAGAATCCATATGGGCCGTAACCCATCCCGAGTGGGAGGCTGAAAACGGTCTGGTGTCCGTGTGCAGGAATTTCATCCCTCCCGAGGTCGATCGCTTCGAGCTGGACGGGCACCCCATGAAGATTTGCAGCGTGCCCGGCACAACAAAGTTCTATGTACTGAGTTACCTTGGCGGCGGTGAGAGCAGGCTGGTTTCCGTGAATTACCTGACCGGAGATGTAGAATATCTGGTTACTGTTCAGGGTTTTCCATGGGACATCACTACCCATGCGAATGGTGAGTTTTTACTGGCGCTCACCTCGGAGCTTTAGCAATGTCGAGAGCGTACTCCAGAACCGGATCGTATCCGGACTGGAAATCGGCTTCAGTTGCTTCAACGAGGTGATCCGGGAACACCCCGGTTCCCTCGACAAGAGATGAATCCGCTCTTGCGAGTGTAACGACCGGACAAACGATATGCCACCCGTCGGGAAGCAGCCATGCTTCGGTCTGCCAGTTTCCGGAACCTCCGGTGGTGTCTCCAACTGTTGTCACATGTGGAAACTCTGCCATGTCGCAGATGAAGACCTCAGAGGAGCCTGTATTGCCTTCCCCGGTGAGAAGAATCACCTGCCCCTGGTAATGCCATCCCCTGGGGATCACATAGACCGGCTGCGGCTCGGCGAGTTCCCAGGAAGACCCGCTGACCCTGTGCCTGGTCATGTGTACCGTTCTTTCAATGTCGGCAAACCTTCTGACAAGGTTTGAGGCGGTTCCGTCAGCTCCTTCACTGCAAAGCCTTGCATCAAAGATGAGAACGGGTTCATCGATCAGCGGAAGAAGAATGTTGTCAAAAAGGCTCAGATTCAATTCCGGATGCAGAGATTTCAGAACGAAGTAAGGTACTGAATCGGTTCCCGCCTGGCAGTATCCCCACACATCCTCCTGCGTCCATTGAAATCCCCAGGGTTCGAGGTAGTTCATCAGAACCTCTTCACTGCAGTTGATGAAGAGATCGGGTTGCCAGGAAGGCATTGTGTTTCCACCCGGATCGACAAGACAGACATGACGGTCCTGAAGGCCGGCGAGCAGCGAAAGGGTAAGCTCCGTCATCTCCTCCCTGGATTGTACCTGCCTGCTTTGCTGAAGGTATGTATCGTACACCGCGTTCCAGTTGAACCCACTGACCGCGAATCCCACATAGTTACCGTCAAAGAGGTTCCAGATCAACTGGTACTCCTGCTCGTATTCGCCAGGGATTGTATTGGTCACGGGATCATCAATGCATCCGGTTGCCTGGACAATTAAGGCAAGGAGGTACACCCTTTTCATTTACCTCACCACCGCGAACTTGCCGATGAAATGGTCGTTCTCCGTCTGAACGGCATATACGTACAACCCGGTTGAGATCGACCGCCCACTGTCATTCGTAAGGTCCCAGTACTCGACCCCACACTCGCTTCCGTAGCTCCTGTGCTCAAGGGTTCTCACATGAGCTCCCGCCAGCGTGTAGATCCGAATGTCGCACATCGGCGGGAGGTTGGTGAAAGCGATCTTGTTCTGGTATTCCTCTTCCCATGCTGCGCTGATTTGATAGGGGTTGGGAACGACCCTTGTGTTTTCCTTCCACAGGGGGTCCGCCGCCCAGCCGGGGACCACGGGGATGGGAGTGCCATCGAGTTCCTGCTTGAAGTTGGTTCTGCTGCTCTCTATCCCGGTCAGTTCATCGTAAACGCAGAGGCTGTAGAAATAGGGAAAACCTCTGACTACTGTGCTGTCTGTATACGAATACTCCCCGCGTTCAAAGTCCTCGAGAAGGGTCCAGTCCCCGGTGTTGAAAACAGAGCGATAAAGCCGGTATCCTCCAAAGGGTTCGTACCACTCTGTTTCGTCACTCCACTGCAGTTCCACGACGCCAGATGCCCCGTCATAGTACAGCGACGGCACCGGCGGAACATCCGGTACTCCCCAGCCGCCATCCCTGTAGTAGGCATCCAGAAGGATGTCGGCGTTCAGTCTCAACTCATCCAGCCCCCTGCCCATCACCCAGCCACCCACCACATGCAGTGTGTCGCCGTCGGCAAGGTCAACCGGACCCATTGAAATCAGAAACCCGTAATCAAATGGAAGGTAGCCCAAAGCGAGAGGATTGTCATGCACGACAGGAAAAGGGCCCGGGTTCTGAGGCTGAAATGCCTGCGGCGTGCAGGGATCTCCGATCCATTCCGCCAGATATGCGGGGCCGCTTGTTCTTCCGCTGTAGTCCATGTTGAGCCCCCAGACAACTTCATACCCCAGGGTGTCGCTTGAGCAGGCATCGTTCATCAAGTTCCACCAGCTGTGAGAAAGGGGGACCGGGCATCCCATAACGTCAACTGGTCTCTCAACGGTTCCGTCTGCCTTAACCACCCACAGATCGATGAATCGCCATCCGATGAAACCGTTGCAGGGAGGCAGACAGGTTGGTTCTCCCGTGTCGTCGGTGTAGGATTGTGGCCTGTCACCGTCCCACATGTAGCTCATGTTCCTTGGAACAACCGCGTAAACCGTATCACCTACAGTGTGCTTCCAGAATAACTCCGGCATGCCGTTCGCGAACAGAACCATTCCGGTGTTCTGTTCGGTTCTGAAGACGGTATCGGCCCCGCATACCTTGAAGAGAACAGTGAAGTGATCCGATACTCCGTCGGAATTCACATCGGCGTCAACGATGCCGTCGCTTCCCGGGTAATTGTAATGGTAGTAGATGTCGTCTTCAGGGTCAGCCCAGAATGCATCAGGGTTTCTTTGCCAGATGTACTCGTCGGACTCACTTGCCTTGTCACCGTCGTCAAAAATGTAATCGAAGGAAGCATCAGGGTCGTTGCACCAGATAGCGTGACCATCGTAAAAGATCATGTCGTCGCTGTAGAACTGGTCGTACGGATCAGCAGTGGCGATGTCGCAGTCTGCCAGCACCGACAAGCAGAATCCGGTCAGTGGTATTCCGGGGTTGCCGTACTGGCTTTGGTGAACCACTCTGATATGGTTTGCGTAGAAGTTGTTATAGCCCGGTGTTCGCCAACTGTAGCCTTCCTCCAGAATCATAACTCCCATGGGATTGGGATTGACAGCAGCCCAGTCATCCTGAGCCCACGCCGTCTGCTCGTGGGCAACAGCGCCATTGATCGTTTTAACCATGGGGTGATTCTCGGAAGGTCGAAGGTCATCCTCCGAGCTTCCCAGATCGACTCTGCTTACGCAGGGCATGGGCAGCATTGCAGGGGTTATCTCTCCGAAGGCACTTGCCCAGAGTGCACCGTACCAGAGGTAATCGGATCCTGATCCTCCGGGCCATTCCATTGTCAGGTCTGAGGTCATCGTTCCCACAAGGCCTATGTTTGAAAAGCGTACCCAGAGGTTGGACAAATTGTGAACGGTAGAAGTAATCAACGGCCTTCCGTCAAAGGAGTCCATGAAAAGATTGGCAGGCATGTACTTGTATGTTTGCTCAAAGGTTCCAAGGAAGGCGACGGCAGACAGCGCGATTGCACCCGAAGTCATTACTGCACCATCTCGGCAAGGACAAGAAGCAGATCCATCAGAAAGGTTTCCGACTCCGGGTCCAGGTTTTCCCCATACCCGACCTGTCTGCAGAGAAACCAGCAGTAGGAGAACTTCCCGTTGCTGAAAGCGAAGGATGCGGCGCATCCCACCACGTGCCTAAGCTGCAGGTTGAAGACGGACTCCAGCAACTCGTCTCCCTTTCCGAACCTGTAATCCGGGGCTTCTTCAATCAGGCACTGTGCGCACGCAGTTGCCTGAAGCAGGCTTCCCTCGTCTCCAAAGGCGTCTTCCAGACATACCCTCCCCGCAAGGGCATCCAGACTGGTCTGATCGTAATTCCCTTCCAGATCGATCTCGGCGAAGTCGTAAAGAACTCCATCGTCAGCCATCACCCACTGGTAGTATGTGGTTTGAGAACCCTGTGAAGTGGAGTGCATGGGCACGGTGAAGTGAATCCAGCCATCCCGTATGCTGTCAGCGGCATAGAAATCACCGCTCTGCATATTGTAGAGATCAAGGCAGGCTGTAAAGGCGTTTGCCTTCGGTAGAAGCCTGTAACTGATATCGGTTGAACAACCATTGTTCAACAAATAGCTCCTGATTGTTTGGCCAACCCACACAAGCCCTGAATCAGCAGTGAAAGCAAGCCATGTGTTGAGGGAATCCAGAGGCAGGTCGGGATCTATACACTCTATCACAGTCCAGAGAGTGTCCTGGTAAAGGACATTGCCGGTGTGAATGTTGACCGCAGAGCTTCCATGATCGATCTGAATCGCCTGCTGCAGGAAACCCCTGCCCGTTTCCCTCCAGCTCCCGATGTAAATGGTGCTTATGCCGGCGCCCAAAAAACCCTCTGCCCGGGAAATATCAACTTCCATCGCCTGCCTGAAGTAATCAAGGGCGTTCGAATGCTCCGCGGCTTTCAACGACATCCATCCCGCTTCGATGAGTCCATCGTAACCGATAGGATCAGGCAGCCCTGCGGGATGTTTCATACAGGATATCAAGGATACGAGAAGTACAGGAATGGCAGAACGTGTTCTCACAGCTTCACCATTCGTTGAATTTCCGAATGTTTTCCGGCGGAGAGCACGGCAAAATAGATCCCCGATGGGAACTCATCACCGCAGTTCACTGAGTATGCCCCTCCCTGAACCCGGCCGTGAAAAGGAGTTGCCACTCTCCTGCCACACAGGTCGAAGACTGCAACAGTTACGATTTCGGTGCCGGGAGTGGAAAAGCCTATGGTGAATGATGATTCCGATGGGTTTGGAAAGGGTGCGTTCAATCGTGGGGTCGGGGGAACCTCCGGAACCGAAGGTGTGCTTCCATCGGCAAGCAGGTAAACCCCCGGTTCCTCAATGAAAGCCCTGATCGAGTTTGACACACGAAAGGAGGCCATTTCCAGAATGGTGCCTTCGTTGTACCTGTAAACTGTTCCACATCCATGCCCGGATTCAAAGGAAAGCAGACCCTCGCCCGCACTCACGGAAACCGGCCTGCAGAGGAGGTCAAGCTCGCAGCTGAAAGCCGGGTATGATGTTTCTGCAAGGGAGACGACCGATCCCGGAGGCAGTGAACCGTCGGCAATCGTAAAATCTGCAGAACCCGCTTCGAGAACTGTATTGCCGGTTACCGAATAGGCAACAGCGCAAGCAAGCGTATCGCTCAGAAATCTTCCAAGACTGTCGAAACCGCTTGAAACAAGACTGTATTCGCCTGCGCTCCACGCTTCTGTTCTGCCGAACCAGAGTGTTCCCGCATGGGGCTCCATCTGAACCGTGGCAGTGCTGTCAGGAATGCCCTGCTGATTGACAAGTGAAAGCTCAACTCTGGGACCAACCCAGTCATAGCCGTAGGGCATGCCTGTTTCTTCCCGGAGAAGGGAGGTGTAAACACTGAACATGAGGGGGTGCATGGGGTTCTGCTGGAACGAGGTCCAAACGCTCTTCTGGGCCGTGTCCTGGCTGAAAGTGTAGCGGATATTGGCTGTGCCGCCCGGGTTGTTGCATGTGAGCGTCAGGAATGTGCGTGCGCCTTCGAGTTGGAAGGTGCCGTTGTAAAGCTCATCGAACTGCAGCGAGTCGATGGAAAGAACTGTTGAATCCGAAGCAAGTACGACTTTCCAAACGCTCCATACGCCGTCGATGTTGCTTCCCGATCCGTTGTTCTGGTTGTACATCCCGTTGAAATGGACCGTTGGGTGTTCCGAGAAACTCCCGCTGAAATCAATGTACTGTGAAGCAAATTCCTGTGCGCTCATGCCGTAGCTCCAGGGAGCTATCCAGGTTGGTATCGGGTACTCATCGAACTCCCCGATGAAAGACGCCGGACGATCGATGATCGAAAAATCATACCCTGTCCCATCGAGAAAGCTGTAATGATAGATGCCCTGGGCATAGTCTTCTGCAAAGGGGGAGATCAGGTTGGTGATTATCCACTCTTCATAGAGCGGGTAGGCAACCGTCTCGACAGCTTCATCAAGGGGAACCGTGGGATCCACTGCGTGTGCGACCGCCTCCATTCCAGTCAGCTCCGACTGGGCTATGCATCGAACCGCGTCGGGACCGGATCTCTGCCGAACGTACTGGAACCAGAGCAGTTCCCCGCCGAGGTTCGCCGAGAAATCCTTCGCGGGTTTCCCTGACCACCAGGAGGTGAGTTCAACGCCTCCCGCCATCGCGAAGTCCTCAAGGTATCCTTCAATTCCTATCGCTCCGTTCAGGGCTGAGGTAAGCCCGAAGCACAGATATTGTGCGTATGCACCCAGGCCGCGAACCACCCACTTTTCTTCATTCGGATTCGCCGCCATCCTGATCAGTTGACCCAGGCCGGAGGCCGTTGACCACGAATGAATGTCTTCTC
Organism: Candidatus Fermentibacterota bacterium; assembly: GCA_963845085.1. Classification (GTDB taxonomy): domain Bacteria; phylum Fermentibacterota; class Fermentibacteria; order Fermentibacterales; family JCC-6; genus UBA6080. Next base: position 745,245 of record CAWJQI010000004.1, on the reverse strand, counting down.
GCACCTCGCTCCATTGGCCGCCGGTTTGGTTCTTATATGGGCTGAGATTCACATACACTATGTCGTGGTTGTTTCCCGTCTGCGAATCCCCGTCGAAGTCATCCGGCCAGGTGTAAACCCAGTTCCTCAACCTGATGTACCCTGTGCCCGGAACAAAATAGTAGTCGGGTATATCAGAAAACACCATCCAGAGCCTGTCATCGCCATTGCCAGTCTCCTGGATCTCTCCGAGTTCATCCGTCACCGTGTCATACACACTGACTCCGGCACCTTCAAACCGGGAAGAAATGCTGTCGATGCTCTCCTGGGTGACGATGTTTCCCCAGATCAGCTGAAACTCGTCTTCAGCGGATGGAAGATCAAACCATGTTGTATCCTGAACAAGCCAATAAGCGTGTTCGGACACAAGTCTGCATGTGAATTGCCTGGCTTGTGGATCATTGGGGAAATAGGAAATGTCCGGAACAAGCAACGTTACCTCATCCCCAACGCCCAGGGCAAAACAATGGGATGCAATTACATAAAGGATAACCCGACAATGTCTGCTCAATTCAGATCCCCTGTGGTTGAAAAACTATCATGCAAAGCATTTGTGATGCTTTATAGGAAGTCAATATGCATATGTCACCTTGATGTCCCCTGCACACCCTTCAGGTTCAGGAACACAGGTTCTGATTCGGGCAGAGGTGAAGGCATCGGAGGTTGTACCGCCGACAAGCATTCAACACAAACCGCCAGATGGGATAGAGGCCGCCGGGAAGTTCCCCGGCGGCTTCTGTTCATGATTCCCGCAGTGCATACTCCAGTTGACACATTGCATGATGTAAACTAGAGTTGACACATGGTCGAGATCATCAGGAGCGAGACGTTTGACCGCTGGTTGAAAAGGTTGCGGGACTCCGAGGCAAAAGTTCGGATATTGATAAGGATCAGAAGATTGAGCCTCGGCAATCCCGGTGATGTTCAGCCGGTCGGCGAAGGCCTTCTCGAGATGAGGATCGACTGCGGCCCCGGGTATCGTGTCTACTACTTCCTGCATGGTTCGATCCTGGTGGTGCTTCTGTGCGGTGGAGATAAAAGAACGCAGCAGAGGGATATCGAGAGGGCGAAAGCCGGTGCCATGGATTTCAGTCCCATTTTGACTTTGCCCGTTCTTTCTTACTTCTGCGCACATTGCGATCACGAAACAAATCACGATGCTCGCCTGTGTCCATCGGTCATCTTGACGTTATGACGTTACAGCGTTATTTACGATCTGGAAAGGAGGCGAATCATGACTGAACTGACCAAACGCGCCACAGTCTACCTTGAGCCTGAACTTCACAAGGCATTGCGAATAAAATCGGCAGAAACCTCCTACTCCATATCCGACATGGTCAACGATGCCATCCGCAACGAGCTTGCCTCCGATGCCGATGATCTGGCAGCATTCCGCGATCGCCAAGCTGAACCCGTCGTTGGTTTTGAGGAATTCGTCAACAGGCTCAAGCGTGATGGCAGGATATAGAATCCTTGTAGCGCAGTCGGTTTACAAAGACCTCGACGGAATCCCGAAGAGTGACATGAGACGAATCGTCTCGGCGATTGAGGGTCTGGCCGAAGATCCCCGTCCACCGCAGTCCCGGAAGCTGTCCGGCGAAGAGAAGTACAGATTGAGGTGTGGTGTATACAGGGTTCTGTATGAGATCAGGGACTTCGAGCTTGTTGTCTTTGTTGTGAGGGCCAGGCACAGGAAGGATGCGTACCGATAGTGCCTGATCGTTCAAGTGCCCTGAAGTTGGCACAGGGCGCGTTGATCCCCCCGTTCGACAAAGAGCAGCCAGCTATCCTGCCGACTCCGTGAATGATGCCCTGCGGTATTCAGAATGTTCCCCCATTGTCTGTATCATGGGGAAGTCTCCGCTGACATGGGTTTCGTCGTAAACCACCAGCAATTCGATTCATACGGCACAAGGAAGTGAAGGGTGTCGTTCCCGGCAACATCCCGGAACCGTGGCTGCTCGAGCATCCCATGGTTATTCCCCTGTCTGCACACGGCAATGAGTGCAGGGTCAGTGTTTGCCTGTCATTGCCCGGAGGTCTCTGCCTATCTTGGCAATGCTGACGAAAACGACAAGGAACTCAAGCCTTCCGAGAAACATTGCAACCGTCAGTATCCATACCACAGGTGTCGGCATGCTTTGGGAGGTTACTCCTATGGAAAGCCCGGTTGTACCAAGAGCGGAACCGAATTCAAACAGAGAATCCTGTGTTGAATACCCGAAGGCCATGAGCGCAAGGGAGCCCAAGAGAAAGACCACCATGTACATGAATGCAAAGGTTCCAGCCTGCCTTACCTTGTCCGCGTCAGGGAACACAAGTCCGCCTCCCTCCTTCACGGACAGGTCAAGCACCACGGACTTCGGCAGAAGGAAACACTTCATCTCCCAGAGAAGGGTTTTGAGGAGAAGATAGACCCTGAACTGCTTTATGCCGCCTGCGGTCGAGCATGTCCCCCCTCCGATGAGCATGAGAACGATGAGCACAAAAATGCCGAAGGGATTCCAGGTTGAATAGTTCGATATCGTGAACCCGGTTGTTGTTGAGGCACTGACCGCTTCGAAGACCGCTGATCTGACGCCCTGTTCCGACAATGCGAAGAAACCTCCGCAGGTAAGAAAAATCAATCCGGTGACGGTGGAGACCAGAAGAATGGTCTGAAGGCGGACCTCACCGCTCCCCAGAGCTGTTTTCAGGCTGCCCCGCCACAGGAACCAGGCCGTCACGAAGCTCAGGTTTCCAAGCAGCATCAGGACAATGGTAATCCCCTCTATCACCGGGGAATTCCAATAGCCGATGCTTGCCTGTCTTGTGGAAAACCCGCCGGTTGATATGGCGGCGAAACTGTGGTTCACAGCATCAAACAACGACATTCCGGCCAGCACATATGCGACGATCCCAAGAACTGCATAGATGCAGTAGATAATCATGACAAGCCTTGCAGACCGCCTCACATTCGGTTCAAGCTGGTCCCCGCGGCCTTCGGCGCTCGTTATCCCGATGCCCGTGTTCCCGACAACGGACGAGAGAATCAGAATGGCGAGCCCCGCACCACCGAAGAACTGCATGATGCTTCGCCAGAGGAGTATCATGGGCCCCGCCGAGTTTACATCAACAAGGGAGAGCCCGGTGGTGGTCCAGCCGCTTACCGATTCAAAAACCGCCTGGGAGAACGACAAACCTGACACGATCTGGAACGGGACCGCGGATACGACGGTTACCGAGACCCAGCTGAGAAGAACGATAACACCGCCCTCCGATATGGTCAGGTCGGATGTGGATGACTTGCCAAACGCCTTTTTCAGAATCAGGCCAACAAGAAGCATGAACAGCGCCGGTGCGAGAAAAGCCAGTGAAAGACCTGATTCACGGGGATAAAACGGAAGTATGAAAAGCGGGGTGAGCATGATCGATCCCGCCAGAGCGAGTATGCTGCCAACCGATGTCAGCATGGCGGCGTACCGCTGTCGGAGGTATTCGCGGTGTCTCACCGGCGTGATGAATCCTTTTCACCGGTGAACGTGCGCAAAACCTGGCCATGGTTTTCGGGAAGGGTCATGAGAACCACGGTATCCCCTTCGAGCATTCTGCTCAAGCCGCTCGGGACTATTGGTTCGCCGTTCCTGATGATCACCGCCACAAGGGAATCATCGGGCAGGGACAAGTCCTTCAGGGTTTTCCCGAGGATTGGCGAGCCTGCGCTGAGGACGACTTCAGTCATCAAAACCCTGCCGCTGCACACCGGCAACAGGTTGGTGACAAGTTCGGTGGATGCTATCTGGACAACCAGGCTTCCAATGATGTTTGCTGTAGAGAATGAGGGTACGCCCAGCCTGACGAAGACCGCCTCGTTGTCGGGGTCGTTCGCCAATGCGACGATTCTTTTCACACCGAACATCCTGGAGGCGAGCTGGCAGGTGACGAGGTTTGCCTGATCGCTCTCGGTTATTGCAAGCACCGCATCGGCTTCCATCGCGCCGGCATCCTTCAGAATGCACGGGTCGCTGCAGTCGCCGTACACAATCCTTGCCCTGAGCTGCCTGGAAAGCCTGCCGCACTCCTCCCTGTCGTTGTTTATCACCACAACATCGAAGCCCTTGGACGCGAAGCTTCTGCAAAGGAAGAAGAGGGTTTTGCCGCTTCCCGCGAGGATCACCTTCATTGTTTTGCTCCAGCTTCTTCAAGGGCTTCAAGGAACTGAAGAGCTTCAAGGAACAGATTCACTGCAACAGCATTAGGGCAGATCGTGCGAATTCGGAGATCTTCGTACGCTTTCTGCTTCTCCGGGTCGAATACCCGAGCCATCACGATGGAAACACCAAAGACCTCGGAAGCGACCTGAGCGGCCATCAGGTTGAGGTTGTCTTCATTGGTGGCAGCTATGAAAATATCCGCCTTGTCAGCCCCCGCACTCTTCATCACAAGGTGCTGAGAAGCGTCACCCTGAACCTTGAAACCGCTGTAGTCGGTGGGCAGTCCGGAGAAGGCGTTTTCCTTCCTGTCGATTACCACCACGGAATGGCCTTGCCGGCTGAGATCACCTGCGAGTGAAGCCCCGAGTCGCCCGCACCCGACAATCACGATGAACTTGCTCACTGATCAGACCTTTGTGTCCATGTCTATCGTTCCTTCTTTGTCGAATGAGGTAACCCTCATGAGATTCACCTGGGCCGGCCTGAACCCCGAGTTGAAATCGAGAGATGCCCTGTAGTACTTCTGAGCCTCAGCGAGCTCGCCCTTGATCTCGTGCACCGCTCCCAGAAGGTTGTAGGCTTCGGGCTGGCCGGGTTTGGCAACGATGGCTTTCAGCAGCACATTCATTGCAGCACCGAAGTCCCTGTCGGTGATGTTCTTTTTCGCGCGTTCAAGAAGCTGGGGATAGCTTCCGGCATTCGTTTCGCCAGCCATGTCCCTTTGAATCACCGACCTTGCAACATCCCGTATCTCCGACGGGCTGAACGGTTTTTGAATGAAGTCAACCGATCCGAGCTTCATGGCTTCCACCGCCGAGTCGATGGATCCGTGCGCGGTGATCATGATGACACGTGTGGAAGGCTTTGATTCGGATATTCTCTTCAGAACGGAAAGCCCGTCCATGCCCGGCAGTTTCAGATCGAGAAAAACAAGGCTGTAGTCGTTCTTTTCGATTTTGTCCAGCGCTTCCTCACCGTTCACCGCGGTGTGTATTTCGGTATGCAGCTGCTCCAGCGCCCTGCTCATTGTCAGCCGGATGTTGGCTTCATCGTCAACGACAAGAATGGGTTTTTTCTGCATTATGTCACCTTTTCTACAGCAGGCAGTGTAAATGTGAACGTGCTGCCGAGTCCGGGAGTCGATTCAACCCAGATCGTTCCGCCGTGAGCCCTGACCATCTCTCTGCAGATGGCGAGCCCAAGGCCTGTGCCTCCCGTGTCTTTTCCCCTGACCTGCACGAACCTCTGGAATATCCTCGATTGGTACTCCAAAGGGATCCCCGCACCGTCATCCGTTACGGAGATGTGAACCTGTGATCGGACCTGTTTTGCTGAAAGAGTGATGCGCCCGCCCCTGGAAACGAAGCGGAGGGCGTTGGCCACAAGATTGGATATCACCCACATGATCTTGTTGGAATCCGCCCTGACGGGCGGCAGCTGTCCGACCTGATCTACGACCAGGCTCACTCCCGCCTTTTCCATCTGCAGCGAGAAGATCTCATCCGTTTTCTGGAAGAGTGAGGGAACTCCCACCTCCTCGAATATTCATCTCGATGACACCCGACTCCAGCCTGGACAGGTCAAGCAGGTCATTCACAAGCGCCTTCATTCGCAGGGTTTCGGCCTGGGCAACTCTCAGAAGCTCAACGTCCCTGTCTTCAAACCTTGAGGCCTGCTCCATCAGCAGGTCTATACTCATCTCAATGCCCGTCAGGGGGGTTCGCAGCTCGTGCGCAGCTGCGGAAACGAATTCGCTTTTCGTTCGTTCGACTTCCGTGAGCCTGGTCACATCCCGCAGCAGCAGAACAATCCCGGTCAGATGCGAATCATGGCCACGAATCGGGGTTACCGAGAACAGGTAGTGCCGCTCTCCATTCCTGCCCGGGAAAGAAACAAGCCGGTTCTCATCGGGAACCTCCTGATGAAGGCCGGTATCAACCGTTGTTCTGATCAGGTCGCACAGATTCCTGCTGGAAAACAGCTCGCTGCATGTCATCCCGGAACAGCGGGGATAGCCCAGCCCCAGGATCTCCGCAGCGGCGGGATTGATCGCGGCCACTTTCATGCCGGGGTCAAACACCAGCATGCCGTCTTCAATGCTTGAAAGTATCGCTTCCCCTTTTTGCTTCTCTGCAATGAGTTGCTCAATGTTTATGGCATTGTAGTCCGACAGCTTGGAGGCCATGCTGTTGAACTCTTTTGCAAGACTCCCCAGCTCATCATCGGTTTCGACAGGGACGCATACGGAATAGTCACCAGCAGATATCTTCCGTGAGGCATTCATGAAGCCCTCGATGGGTTTCGTGATCCGGCCGGCAAGGACCAGGCTGAAAGCCAAAGCAAGCAGCAGAGCGGTCGTGGACACCCCGACCGTTGACCAGATGGCACGGTTTGCACTCCGACCGGCTCTCAGGCTGGTATCGTACATTGTAGTTTCGTTGAGGTTTCTGAGCTGGATACACGAATCCCTTACCGCAGTGAATACGGGGTATACCGACTCCCAGTAGTCCTCGATGTCTGCAGGTGCGGCTGCAGTGCCATCCTCCGAGGCATCGGTGAGGCTGAAGAAGACATTGCGGTAATCAAGGTAACCGTTTTCAATGCTCTGGACGAGAGCCGCTTCCCCATCGATGGTTACATTGTCCTTTGCCCGGGCAAGCCACTGAAGAAATGCTGCCTCGTGTTCTCTGTAGAGGGTCAGGCCTTCTTCCTTCTCCGTGAGAAACAGCAGCAGGACGGCGCTGTCCTGTCTCTCCAGAGCATCGACCATGTTCTCCGCCGCCAGGATGCTCCTGTAGTTCTCCTCGAGAATTGATCGCGTTGCACTGCCCAGTACAACCAGGTTCACAACCGACCATGTGATGACCATTCCCATCAAAACCACTGCAATGCCGTATCCAGCAAGGATCTTTCTCTTCAGGTTCAAGAGCGGTTCCCTCCTTTCAACACATTGCACAAATGGTACAAAATCGATAAGGATAAGATAATTGAATTTACGACGTCGGCTTTCGTCAAGCACCGACAGATGTTCGCATCAATGCACCCGGTGATCCTTCCATCAATTCCAAGCCCGGAGGACTGCAGAGCGGCGGCGGGGAACAGAACTCCCGTCTCACAGTGCTCGTATGAAACGCTTTCGGCCACATGACACATATTCCAACAAGACGGAATACATGAGCTTTGGAGGAAGCGATGCAACAACCTTCTGGTGATTGGTTTGCCGATCAGGAATACTGGGAAGCCAATCGCGGGTTCATCTGGAGTGAGAAACGCATTGAGATGTCGTCCGTCGCGGCCGAAAGCATTGCAGGGCTGCTGGAGATGAAGCCCGGGGCTTCCGTGCTTGACCTGGCGTGCGGGTTCGGCAGGCACGCCCTGGCATTGTCCGCACTTGGCTACAGGGTCACGGGCGTCGACCTCAACCCCGCATTCATCGCCGAAGCGTCGCAGAAGGCACGGGATGAAAACCTGGATGCCAGGTTTCTGTGCGCGGACATGAGGGAGTTCAGGGAGCGCGAGAGTTTCGACAGCATAACGATGGTGTACAATTCCTTCGGGTATTTTCAGGATCCGGCGGATGATGAGAGTGTCATTGAGAACTGCTTTCATTCCCTGAAACCAGGCGGAAAGCTTCTTCTCCAGGGTGTTACCCGTGAAACGCTGATGGCGCTGCGACCTGAAAGGTATTCCAGGTACTGGCATGAAGAGGGCGAAGGCAGGTTCAGGCTTGAGGAAACCGAGGCGAATGAGGACTGGACCTGGAACACGACCCGCTGGATCGTGCTGTGCGGCGCTTCGCGCCGGGAGTACAGGTACGGAATGCGGATCTACTCCCTCGAAGAGTATCTTGCCCTTCTTGGATCCAAGGGGTTTGGCGGCTTCCAGACCTTCGGCGGTTTCAGCGGAAGACCATACGAAAAGGGAAAAGACCAGCTCGCACTGGTGGCTGTAAAGCCTGATGAATCATGTGATCGCTGTAAAGAAGGAGACTGCCCATGAATAGCGCCCGGGAAACCATTGCTTCCGTTGCACCCACGCTCTGCGCCCTCATGGGAATACCCGCCCCCCGCGGATCAACCGCGGGAGTTCAGCGCGAAGTTGTTCTTGAGGCGGAAAGGGTGTTCGGGGGAGGGAGCGCCGAGAAGTGCCTTGTGTTCGCGCCCGATGCCATGGGTTGTCACCTGGCGGATGTACGCCCCGATCTCTTCAATACGGTGGGCTCGGTGGCTCCGCTCAGGCTTTCCCTGCGATCCGTGGTTCCTCCCAAAACGCCGGTCTGCTTCGCTTCAATGTTCTCGGGGATGGCGCCTGAACAGCACGGCATACGGAAGTATGAAAAACCCGTTCTGACCTGCGACACATTGTTCGATGCACTGGCTCGGAACGGGAAGCGCACTGCAGTAGTCTCGGTGCGGAACTGCAGCATTGATGTCATTTTCAGGAACAGGGCTGTGGACTTCTTTTCAGAGCAGTACGATCCGCAGGTGACAGACCGCGCCATTTCGCTGATTGCGGACGGGAAGCATGACTTCGTGCTCGCCTACCACCAGGAGTACGACGATGCATTGCACCGCTCAACGCCTTTCTCGAATGAAGCCCTCAGGGCGGCCGGGAATCACACTGAAGGCTTCATGAAGCTTTCCGGTGCGATTGACCGGTACTGGGGAGGCTTCAACCGCGCGATTCTCTTTGCCCCCGACCACGGAGCCCATACGGATTTGGCGACCGGCCGCGGAGACCACGGAGAGGATATTCCTCCGGATATGGATGTCTTTCACTACTGGGGGTTCAGGCAGGGGTTGAAGACTTCCCTCAGCTGACCGGCCGGACCATTGCCGGGAGTTGTCTACAGCGCTTGAGCGATGTATCTATTATCTCAGATTTAAGCGCCATGGAAGGTGGGGATATGAGAATTCATCAGTATCTGTATCCGGTATTTCCAGCGGTCTTTCTGCTTGTTGGGTGCAGCGACAACCCATCAGAATCAGGGAACCCCACCCCATCGGACATTTCCGCGGTATTCACCGGGGAAACCGAGGACCCTCCCATGGTGTGCCAGGTCACCGTGGACTGGACGACCTGCCCTGACAGCGATTTTGAAAGCTATACGCTGTTCCGCTCACCCGACCCAGGCATTGCTCTCGATACCGCAGGCGCCTGCAACCTGGGTTCCCAGCCCAGTGCCTTCATTACCCAGTTCATCGATGACGGGGTGCTCTGGGGCTCTGTTTATCACTACGCACTGCTCACAAGAAACACGCAGGGGCTTGCATCCTGGAGCAGCGAAGTGGAAGTGGCAACCCCGGAAGTCCCGCTTCCCGAAGGCATGGAGTTCGTGGCGGTTCCCGCAGGCTCCTTCGAGATGGGTTCGCCTGCAGCTGATCCGGGCTCATTCGAAACGGAGCGCCCGGTTCATACCGTGACCTTTGATTACTCCTACGAAATAATGACCACCGAAGTCACGCAGGCGATGTGGGAAGAGCTGATGAAGGGCATCAGCTCCGATCCGTCATGGTTCCTGGGGCCTGACCGCCCCGTTGACAGCATCCTCTGGGATAAGTGCCAGCTGTTTGTGGATGAGATGAACGAACTGGACCCCGTGCATGCATACCGCCTTCCCAGCGAGGCGGAGTGGGAGTACGCCTGCAGGGCGGGAACAGCGACAAGGTTCTACTGGGGTGACGATCCGGATTACAGCCAGATCTGGCAGTACGCCTGGTTCAGTGAAAACTCGGGCGGTGAAACCCATCCCGTTGGAGAGAAGATGCCCAACCCCCTGGGTCTTTCTGATATGAGCGGCAATGGCTGGGAGTGGTGTCTCGATACCTGGCACAACAGCTACGTCGGAGCCCCGACCGACGGCAGCCCCTGGATCGAGGGGTCGGCAAACCACCTGGTGCGCGGCGGCGGGTGGATCATCAGCGGCCGTTACTGCCGCTCAGCCCACCGGGAATACATCAGTTCGGGCAATACATATTCGTTCCTGGGCTTCCGGCTGGTCAGGACCGTTCGCTGATTCCCGGCTTCACTCATGCATCGCGGAGCATTCCTGCCTGAAGGCGCGCGTTCCCTTTCACCCTTCAAGGATCGGAAAACACTTCGGTGGGCTATCCTCCGTCAGCCGCAGCCTTCCTGCCGAAGTAACGGCAGAGGCGGTTTTCGTCCGGCGCGAACAGGCGCTTGTACCTGAGCAGAGCGTAGCCCGGACAACGCCCCAGGCTGCTGCACTTTTGAAACTTGTCGCAGGCCGTGCAATCAGTGCCCTCGAACAGCTTCTTTTCGGGGTTCATCAGAGTCCCCATCTCCTCAGAATTCCATATCTCGAAGATGGAATTGTCTCTGGCGTCGCCAACGACAAGTTCCTGTATCTGGCCGCAAAACAGCACCCTGCCATCCGGCCTTAGAAACATGCGTCCGAGAAGGACGGGACAGGGCGATGGTTTCGTGGGCATGCCGTCGGGGTTCAGGTGATCGATCACTTCCATCCCGCCGAAAGATGTGCTTTTCACCAGGCTCTTGATCGACGAACGGTTCTGATCACCAAGGGACAACAGGGCGTTGTTCCTGAGGACTTCACCGTCATGCTTTCTGTTCGCAAGGGAGAAGCTGCTGTGGCTGAATTCCTGAAGCATCACCTTCGATGCTCCCAGGTCTTTGAGAAGCGTGAGCAAATCTCCGACGTCATCTGCGGTATAGTCGCAGACGACAGCCTTGACCTTGACTGCTATCCCGTGTTTTCGAAGAAACCCGATTCCTGAGGTCATTTCAATAAAAAAGCCGGCTTTGCCTACGAGCCTGTCCGCCTTTTCTGAAACAGGAGAATCAAGGCTGACCGTGATGCCTTCCAGCCCGGCATCCTTCAGCCGTGCCGCCTCCGCTTCCGAAAAGCAGTGTTTCGTGACGATCTCGAACCTGACGCCGGAGTCAACACAGAGCGGAATGAGGTCCCAGATCCTCTCATTCAGGAAGGGCTCTCCGCCGGTTATGTCGAGTATCGTACCGTGCGGTGCTATCTCCCTTACCACCCTTTCAAGCAGTTCGAGAGACATTTCGGCACCCGGACCGTCAGTCGTGTCGTTCTGCAACACCGAAGGAAGGAACTTCTTGAAGCAGTAGATGCAGCGAAGATTGCAGCGGTGCGTGATGTCCAGCTGCAGAACCTTCGGCATTCCAGTCACCGAAACAGGCCCCTTTGCCATGGTTCACTCCGGATCGTCATTGGTCGGCCTGGTCGGAACCTCATTCCGGCCAGGCCGACGAGCCTCATCAGTCGTGCAAACTCAGGGAATGCCGACGACATTGACGGCGGTGGCGACAGCCCCGCACTTCGGGCCGCCATCGTCGACTTCGGGTTCCACCGGAACTTCCTTTTCGATGAGTTTCACCATCTCCGCTTCCAGTGCTTCCAGTCTTGTCATCTCGTTCACCTCCGTTTCATTCGGTCGGGTTCTCGCAATTGCCGGCAGGAGTGAGATCCGGCAGGTCGAACACGTAAACTTTCGGGAAATCAACGGGATCAAGGGAAAAGGCCATAAGGCCGTGATCGCTAACCATCCACCAGAGCAGGCCGCCGGTTTCCTCCGGATCGATGCCGGTGATCCTTGTTGAGAAAAGCTTTTCTCCGTCGTAGCCGTAAACATCGAACACCGGCTCGCCGCCTGCACCCCTGAGCACCCATATCCTCCGGCTTGAATCGACATGAAGCCCGTTCGGGGGGATCATGTACCTGAACTCCACCGGTTCGTACTCGACGATGAGGCCGGGATTGCGCGCCATCAGGACGCTGCTGAAACGTCTCGCCTCTTCGGCAAGCTCTTCCCGGGTCTTTTCAATGCGGGGGAAGTTCCTCCGGATGGTGAGCAGCGTGTCACGGTCGGCATCGATGCCGATCACCAGGTAATCATCGGTGGAAACGGGCGCAACAAAGGTATTGCCGAAGGGATCAGCTGCAAAGGAACATGAAAAATATGTGTTCTGTATTGTTTGTGAGATGTCATCAGGCGTGGAGGCGAAATGGTTGGCGTGCAGAGTGTCAACGGGGTTCAGCTCCATGTCGTATATGGAAACGAGGTAGACGAGATTCTGGACGCTCCCGTCACCTGGATCAACCGAGGTGGTGCCCCCGATGATTCCATTGCCCGTGTACCGGCAGTATGTGGGTATGGCAGTAGTATTTGCCGCTGTGGTCAGCTCTCCAAGGTATTCACCGGACGGGCCGAATACCGAAACCCTGCCGGCACGCCTGTCGAAGATCACCAGGCTGTCTCCCATGCAGACCATGCAGTCGGGGTTGTTGAACTCGCCCGGACCGTCCCCCCTGCAACCCATTGAGTAGAGGAAACTGCCGGTTCCCGAGAACACCGATGCCCTGCATTGTATTCGATCCAGAACGGCGATTCTGCCGTCACGGAAATATTCCGCATCCGAAATAGCTCCGAATGCGTAGTCGCCTTCGAATGAGTCTTCCCCGATGATGAATGACGGAGCTATGGTGATCAATGAATCGGCGGGCTGCCCTGAACTCCTGTCTGCAGGACCCCCGCATGCTGAAAAGAGCATGAAAAGACCAAAACGGAAAACTCCATGAATGCCTGCCTTTTTCAACCCCGTCCGTCCTTCTATTCAAGCAGTTGGAGCGAATGGTATGATTTGCAGGACTCTAATCGCGCTCATGGCGCACGTCAATGAAAAGCACATAATGAAAGAAGCCTTCACAACATGTAATCTGCTGGTGAAGAGAGGTATGATTCTTCCTACCCGGCCGGAAGCTGTTGTGTTCCCGCCGTGACTTCTGCAAAGGGCTGGCGATGGAATTGGCTGACAGTACTGTCAGAGATAGAGCCGCTCCAGAAGTTCAACGAGTTTTGCCCCGTACTGCCTGTCGGCAGCCCAGGTTCCCGATAGCCCCAGTATGTCCGGAGATTTTCCCTTCGGATTCACATACTGGTACCGGGGGTCGACAAGCTCACCCACCAGCGGTTCAGTTGAGCCGTACGCCTTCAAATGCTGCACGTGGGCCCTCACACCGGTTCGCTCGTCCGGGAAGAAAAGGCCGGGCTGCTGAACACTGATCGCCCCGAGGCCGCAGAAATTGTTCATGTCACGGGTGACGAGGCCGCCAAAGCGCAGAAAGCCTGTCTCAAGGCACATCTGGATGAAGGCAACGTCAGGGTTTACGCCCTCCGCATTGCCTTCCTCAATGTACAGGGAAGCGAGCAGTGCGACTCTTTCCTCATCGGCATCGGGGTTGTTCTCCATGAAGAATTCAACGAGACGCTCCCTGCTCATCAGCCCCCTTCCCATGATCAGTTCGGGGGGTGCGGCATGCAGTTCGACCGGGACGCCCGGTAAATCATCAGAATAACCCGGTACGGCCGATGTGAGGATGGCAAGCAGAAGTGAAACCGGCAGGGCTCTCATTGAGTTGTCCTTCCTGAACCGATCCGGTTTGAACGCCGGGCGAATACCATTCATGGCAACATAAAATTGACCATACCGCCCGTGCCGGCACGCGTCAAGAAACTGCCCCGGCAGATGCCGCCACTGCATGGCGGCATCACGGAAGTGCCATTGACACAACTCCATGAATGAATGAGCATCAGGCAAAATGGAGGTGCGGTATGTCAGGGATCAAGATTGTGTTCATGCTGTGCATTGTGTCTGTTGCAGGGGCTGTGACCGCCGAGCAGGATGACTGGACAGCCGGTCCCAGGGTATTCGGTCCGGTTGGGGATTTCGGCCAGGCATTCTCCGCTTCCGTGAATATCGAATGGTCGACCCCGGACAGGATCAGTCTGACATCGGGAATTGCCTTTTTTTCCGTCGAGGACGATTTCGACGGCGCCACATCGGTATTCCCGTGCGATATCGACGGAGACGGTGATATTGACGTTGCAGGCTCGGCGCTGACGGCGGGTGAGATCTCCTGGTGGGAAAACAGTGACAGCCTGGGTTTGACATGGGAGAAACACCTCGTTGACGACGGTTTTCCCGGTGCGTGCAGCATCGTTGCCGCTGACATCGACGGTGACGGAGACACCGATCTCGTCGGAGCGGGCAAGACACTGTACGGCGGCAACGACATTGCATGGTGGGAAAACACGGAAGGTGCCGGGGACAGATGGGAGTACCATCTTGTGAGCGGCGGTTTCGCGGGCGCACATGCGGCAGCCGTCGGTGATGTTGATGGAGACGGAGATATCGATATTTTCGGAGCATCCATGTCGCGCGACGAGGTGGTCTGCTGGGAAAACACTGACGGGCTCGGCCAGGAGTGGGAACAGCATGTCGCAGGCTCCTCCTTCGACGGCTCATGGACGTTAAGCCCGGGCGATTACGACGGCGACGGTGACCTCGATATCGCCGCAGGCGCATTCTATGCCGACGATGTCGCCTGGTTCGAAAATGCGGACGCCCAGGGCGCCAGCTGGGTCAGGCATGACATAGACACTGATTTCGATGGAGTTTACTTCATTCACTCGCTCGACATCGACGCCGACGGTGACCTAGACCTTTTCGGGGCGGCTGCGGTGGCTGACGCCGTGGTCTGGTGGGAGAACCGGTCAGGCGTGTTCGAGAAACACTTCGTTGACGAAGCGCTCGATGGAGCGGTGTGCGTTCACGGGTGCGACATCGACAACGATGGCGACGGTGATGTTCTGGCCACATCCAACTCGACAAATGCCGTAATACTTTATTTGAACGACGCAGGCACCTGGACCAAGAACCTGCTGAGCACCACATTCGGCGGTGCATTCGCAGTGAGTGCCGGCGACATGGATTCCGACGGCGACCTCGATCCCGTGGGTGCTGCCATGACGGGAGACGCCGTTGCATGGTGGGATCGTTCACCGGGCATCGGAGCACTGGAATCAAGCATTCTTTACACCGGTTGCGACCCGATGTGGGGCACGATCGACTGGACGGCGGAGACTCCTGCCGGCACCATGGTTGCATTCCAGGTCAGGGCCTCTGACGACTACACGGCGATGGGCGATTGGTCGGTCGTTCTGACCGGACCCTGCAGGCTGAGCGATCACCTGGCGGACAGTTCATCATACGTGCAGTACAGGGTGCTCCTCAATTCGGACAGGCCGGGTGATACTCCCATCCTTGAGCGGGTGGAGATTTCATGGGTGTCGACCGGGCTTTCAGAGGGCTACATACCCGTTCCGGAGCGGTCCGCCCTGCTCGGCATCACACCGAACCCCGCCCTGTCCGCTCCCGTGATTGACTTCTATCTCGACTCGGCCTCCCGGGTGAGAATGGCGGTCTTCGACATCACGGGCAGGCTCGTCTGGGATCATGAGCAGGATGCGGTGACCGCGGGATACCACCAGCTTCTCACGACCGTGCTGGCACCCGGTGTGTACATTTGCAGGATGTTCACGGACGGATTCGAGGATACCGGGCGTTTCGTGATCATCAACTGACTGTTCTGCCGAAGGCGCACATGTCGAAGGGCGGTCGGATGATCGGGGGCTACCTGACCAGTATCACCCGTGAAGCATCCGAGTGCTGCCCCCCTCCGGTCAACCTGACCATGTAGACTCCGGCGGGAAGTGCTTCCCCGTGGTTGCCAGTGCCATCCCACATGACTGAATGCTGCCCCTGCGCAGCATCACCCGCTTCGACGGTTCTGACGATTCGGCCCGAGATGTCGAACACTTCGAGCTCGATGTCGGCGATGCCGGGTGACATGAAACCGATCGTGGTCGTGGGACTCGCGGGGTTGGGAGCAACCGCCATGATGGTGATTCCGTCGGGAGGTGTCACCAGAATGGCCTCTGAATCAGTGTTCGTGAACTCACCCACAAGGCCGAGGCTGTGGAACCAGCCCGCTGCGATCGCCTTGAAGCCTTCGTTCGGTTCGGGCACGATGCTCTGTCCGTAATGGGGATAGCCGGACTGGCCCGGACCGCCCGCTCCCCACGCAGCGATCACACCGTCCGCGGTCAGTCCGAGGCTGTGGCTGTTGGATGCCGAGATCGCAACGAAGGGCCCGCTGTCGGGCACGTTGCACTGTCCAAGATGGTTCATCCCCCAGGCAACGATCTCTCCGTCGCTCTTCAGACCGAGGTTGTGGCCCCACCCTCCTGAAACGGCAGTGAAGTCATCGTTTGGCTCCGGAACGTTGCACTCGCCCCAGTAGTTGCCTCCCCATGCCGTGAGCGAACCGTCGGCCCTGAGGCCGATGCAGTGGTAGACACCCGCAGTGATGGCAATGAAGTCATCGTTTGGCTCAGGAACATTGCACTGCCCGAACTGATTCCTCCCCCATACAACGACCGAACCGTCCTCCCGCAGCCCCATGCTGTGATGTTCGCCTGCGGCCACGGCAATGAAACCGGTGTTTGGCTCGGGAACGTCGCACTGCCCGTAGGTGTTCAGCCCCCAGGCAACGATGGAGCCATTGGACTTGAGCGCGAGGCCATGGGCATAACCCGCCGAGATGGCCACGAAATCCTGGTTTGGCAGAGGAACGTTGCAGCGGCCTTCATCGTCGTTGCCCCATGCGGTGATCGATCCGTCGGCATCGAGAGCAAGGCTGAAGTTCTCGCCGGCCGAGATGGCGACAAAACCGGAATTGGGAAGTGGAACCGTGCACTGGCCGAACCCGTTTGCGCCCCAGCCGATGATCTCGCCGTCGGAAGCCCGGACTTGTGCGGAAAAAAGAACGGTTGATGCCGAGATGAACAGAATGCATGTCCTCATTGTGATCAACCCCCGTTCCCCGAGTGCGAACTCAGGATTTATTCTCTCCGGAAAAACAGGAACTCGATCCCACAGCGAATAGTGTACCACTGAATTGTCAGTCGGTCAATGGTTTCGGTGCGGTCGGCCGGATCAGGGCGGGGAGCCCCGCAGAGCGGACGTACTAACCTTGACATAGTATTAAGTGAGCAGTAGTATCCACCTGCGACGACCATACTGAAAGGACGGGTCGAATGATGGATGCAGGGATTGCCTTCGCGTTGGCGGGGGAGGATGAAATTCCATCCGAGGACAGGAAGTTCAGGAAAGAGCTCAGTGCGGGTATAACTGCGCTTGCCCTCCTCGGGATAATGGACGGGGCATCGGAGCCCCTCTACGGTTACAGCATCGCCAAGCTGATGGAGGAGCGGGGTGAAGGTTCGAGGATCGTGAAGCATGGAGCCCTTTATCCCGTGCTCAGGTCGCTCGAGGATGCCGGGCTTCTTTCGAGCACCGTTACGCCCTCCGTTGCCGGTCCTCCAAGAAGGTATTACGCCATAACCGACCGCGGTCGTGAAACGCTTGCCCGATGGGCGGGCATCTGGAATGAAACAACCGTCTTTGTCGACGGGTTGCTGGGAGGTCCGAGGAATGGTTAAGGGTATAGAGCAATATCTTGATGACTTCCGCAGCAGGCTTGCAGGAATAGACAAGGCGCTGGTTCAGGACGCCCTTGCCGACGCCGAAGACCACCTTGTCAGCGGGCTTGAGGAGATGAAGGCCGGGCAGCCCTCGATGACTGCGGAGGAAGCGCTCAGGAAGGTAATCGAAAGCTACGGCAGCCCGGCAGAGGTGGCTGAGAACTACAGGAAGGTCGAGGCGTACACCATTCCCTCGCTCTCAGGCTCGAAAAGAAGGATGGGGAGATCCGGCCTGCACAGGTTCGCGGGGGTTGTAACAGAACCTTCCGCTTGGGCAGCTTTCCTTTACATGATAATTTCCATGGTGACGGGCATTCTTTACTTCACCTGGACGGCGAACGGCCTGTCGCTTTCCCTGAGCCTTCTCGTACTTATCATCGGTGTTCCCGTGGCATGGCTTTTTTTCCTTTCCTTCCGCGGGCTTGCTCTCGTTGAGGGAAGGATCGTCGAGGCACTGCTCGGGGTCCGCATGCCGCGCAGAGCGGTGTTCATCAGAAAGGGCGATGGCTGGTGGGGGAGCATCAGGGGTGTCTTCACCACGAGAAGCACCTGGTCCGCAGTGCTCTACATGCTGTTGATGCTTCCCCTTGGAGCTCTGTACTTTTCGGTCTTCCTGACGCTTTCGGCCGTTTCGCTCAGCATGATCGTCTCGCCCGTTATCGAGCTGCTCTTCCATGAACCGGTGATAGACTACCCCCGGGCAATCTGGATTCCCGTCTGGCTGTATCCGGCGGTGGTTGCTGCGGGCGCGGTCATGTTCATGGGAGTGCTGCACCTGGCACGTCTTGTGGGAAGGCTTCATGGAAGGATGGCCCGGGCGATGCTCGTGAGCTGATCTTTCAGGGCGCCCGGTTTCCGGTCAGGCCAGTATTTTGACCGAGGTGGCCTTGAAGGAAACCCAGACTGCAGAGCCTGCGTGCAGCCCGAGGTGCCCGGTTGACTGGCGCGTGATCGTGGATTGAAGGGGTATGCCGCCAGCCAGAAGATGGATCGTGTCGTACATTGAGCTTCTCTCAATGTCGGTCACGGAAGCCGTGAAAGTATTCCTCTGGCTTGAGTCAGGTTTTTCAGGGGACAGGGTGATGACCTCGGGGGGAATGCAGACATACCCTGTGCCTGAGCCCCTCTCCGCAAGGAAGATCACCAGTTCGCCGGCCTTTGCGCTGTCGCCGTTGAACTCCACCGGGATGATGTTCTTCATTCCGATGAACGAGGCGACAAAAAGGCTTGCAGGGTTTCCGAAGACTGCGGAGGTCTCCCCCTCCTGCATGAGCGCGCCTTCCGAAAGAACCACTGTGCGGTTTGAAAGGGCAAGCGCATCGGCAAGATCGTGGGTTGCCATGAGCACCGTCATTCCCATCTCCCTGTGAAGCCTTCTGATAAGCGCCCTGAGCTCCGGCTTGAATCCCTGATCCACGGAATTGAGGGGTTCATCGAGCAGAAGGAGTTCGGGCTTCGTTATCACGGCCCTGGCAATGGCCGCCTTCTGCATTTCCCCTCCGGAGAGGGTTCGGGCATTCCGGTGCCCCATTCCCGAAAGTCCTGTGGCATCGAGGACCTCACCGATCTCGGCAGCACTTACCGGAATTCCCCTTACGCCAGGGCCGAACCGAATGTTCCGTTCGAGCGTTCCCGTGAGCATGAAGGGGCGCTGCATGACCATGGACATCCTTCGTCTCATCATCGTCCGGGAACGGCCATGACAGCGGGTGCAGTCCTCACCGTCAATGAGAACCCTTCCGGACGTGGGTCTGTCCAACAGCTCCGCAATTCGAAGAAGTGTTGTCTTGCCGCATCCGGTAGGTCCGATCAGGGTGCAGAAATCCCCCTGATCGACCCGGAACGAAAGATCGGAAAGGATGCGCTTCGATCCAACCGTCTTCGTGATGCCCTGCAGGTCGATCCTCATGTCTTTCTCATTCCGGCCAGGTGGACGAGCAGGCTTACAAGAAGAGCCAGGGTCATCAGAATGATTCCGAGAGCTATCGATTCGGCCACTTCGCCTTTCCCGATGCCCAGTGAGATGGCGGTGGTGAGGGTCCGGGTCCTGCCCGCTATGTTTCCGCCCACCATCATGGCGGCTCCGACCTCCGAAATGGCCCTTCCGAAGCCCATGAGAAAAGCGGAGAGGATTGCGAACCTCGCTTCGACAAGAACCACCCGGGCGGTCTGGATCGGGCTCGCGCCCAGAGCCCGCACGGTGTCGGCCGCCTCACCCGCGACGCCCTTCAACGCCGATATGACAAGACCGAGAATTACGGGCGCGACGAGAAAGACCTCGGCGATTACTATGGCACGCGGTGTGAACAGAAGCCTGAGCCCTCCGAGAGGGCCGGTTCTCGAAAGGAACAGGAAAATTATCAGGCCTGCAAAGACGGTCGGCATGCTGTAGAGGGCCTGTATGAAACCGATCAGGAACCCCCTGCCGGGAAAGCGAGCAAAGTGGAGGAAGCATCCCAGCGGGGTGAAGAGGATGCAGGCGATGATGGTGGCGCTGGCGGAGATCGCCAGGGTCCGGAAGGTGATCTCCATGACCAGAGGGTCTCCGGTCGCGATCATCTTCAGGGCGATGACAAATGCTTCCGCCAGCTTGTCCATCGGACTACAGGTCTTCGCCCGCGCAGGGGGTGAAGAGCTGCCTGCCCCAGGCCTCAACGCCGTAGGTGCCGATGAGTTCCTGGGTCTCCGGGGATGTCAGGAAGGTGACCATGTTCTGGGCCATCTCCGGGTTTCTTGCGGTATTGAGAGGGATGACCGCGTAGACATTGCGCATGACGTCGCCTTCGCCGATGAGTATCTCGAGGTCGACGTCACCCTGGTAGGCGAGGAATGTGGCGATGTCGGCAAGGGCGTAAGCCCTCATCTCGTTGGCCATGTTGAGTGTGGGGCCCATGCCCGCGGCAGCCTCGACATACCACTCGCCGGAAGTGCGCACGGTTTCATAATCAAGACCGGCGGCAGCCCAGAGGCGCTGTTCCTGTGCGTGCGTGCCCGATTCGTCGCCCCTCGAGATGAAGGGGGTGGTCATGTTCGTGCTGAGCAGGGCAAGGGCGGCCTCGGGCGCCATGTCACGGATGCCGGCGGGATCATCCGGGGGACCGACGATGACGAAGAAGTTGTACGCGAACGGTGTGCGGGAAACACCGTAACCGTCTGCGATGAACTGGTCCTCGCGGGCGCGGTCGTGCACGACTATCACATCAACGTCGCCCCTCATGCCCCACTCCAGGGCTTTGCCCGTTCCGGCATAGAGAATGTCGAGCTCGACGTTGTACATCTCTTCGAACATCGGCTCCATGTAGGCCCAGAGCCCGGTGTCGTACAGGCTTGTCGTGGTTGCGATGAGAAGCCTTTCAACCCGTTCGCGCGGGGGATACCCAACAGGCTCTTCCGTAACCGCAGTGGAATCTGCAGGGGTGGTGACCGGTGCGGGTTGTTCTCCGCACCCCGTGAGAAGAAATGCCAGACTCAGCGCCAGGCTGATCAACCTCAGCTTCGAAAACATATCCCTCCTTCTGGTTATGAACCCGACCGCAGGCTCACTAATTGGAGGGGAATACACGCCACCCCCGGTACGGGGTGATGCAAATGCGGCGTCCTTTCCCTTTCCAAACACGGGAGGCTGTACAGTTTCCCGTACAACCCTGTCGCCCCGGGCTCCATGGCACTGTGCTACAGGAAGCCGGGGTCGGGAAGCGGCCGAACGGTGAAGCTATACCAAACATGAACGGCTCGTGCAAGGCTGTATTGCGCTTCTGTCAGCAGATTTCCGTCCCTCCGCCCACTTGTCCGCCCGGCGCTTTCGGGATAGGTTTCCGCTCATGTCATGCACGCCTCCCGGCTCATTCATGAGAGGGATTCACATGGGCAGAACGGAAATGAGCGACAATGCGGTGGGCCTTCTCAGGCTGACCGCGGCAGTTTTCGGAGTGGTTCTTGTAATCCTCGCGGTTTTTGCCGATCGGACCGGCATGAGTGTTGGATCGGGATTCAGCAGAAACCAGATCGGATTCTGCGCAGCGGGGGGGTTTCTTATCTTCGCCGCCATTCTCGGCAGACGGTTCCCCGGTTTCTACAAAGGCGTGGCCCTGATCCTGCTGAATGCAGCAGTGGCACTGGTGCTTCTCGAGCTTTTCTCAATCGCCTTCATGAAGATAGCGCCGCCCGGCATCCTGCAGACCCATCTTAGAAAATTGAGGGAAGGCCACCTGGAAACAGTCGAAGCAGCAGTGGTGCAGGGTGTCTACGCGCCGTTCGTGGTATGGCGGTCAAATCCTCTTCTCAACAGCGATACCGTTACGGTTTCGGAAGAGGGGTACAGGGTTACTCCCGGAGCTTCCGCCGATCCCGGGGCTTTCAAGGTGTTCCTCTTCGGAGGATCGGCCATGTGGGGAGTGAATCTTTCCGACAGCAACACCATTGCCAGTTTTGTCCAGCAGAAACTCACAGAAAGGCTCGGGGTTCCGGTCGCGGTGTACAACTTCGGTCAGATCGCCCACTCCTCCACCCAGGAAGTGATCGAGCTCATCATCCAGATAAGGAGCGGCAACGTTCCCGATGCGGTCGTTTACTTTGACGGCTTCAACGACATCTGGGGAGGGTATGAATCGGGAAGGGCCGGCGGGCACCACTCGCAGATGCAGATAGCAGCCCGGGTCGAAGGCCGTCCCGAAGCGTTCACGACCACTCCGCCGCTTCAGGCGCTTTTTCAAAGAACAAACACATACATTCTCATCTCGGCTCTGCGGGGGAACCTGGACCGTCGTTCATCGAGGGTGGCCGACCTGCAGACCTTCCGTACGATGGGTGTGCCTGCGGAAGTTCTGGCCTCCGACATAGTCGACACCTATCTGGGAAACAGCAGGATCGTTACAGCGCTTGCGGAACAGCTTGATTTCACCTGCCTTTTCGTGCTGCAGCCGAGTATCTGGACTGGAAACAAGGTTCTGACCGAGTCTGAACAGGAAATTTTCGAGGGGGGTTTCGAGTTCTTTCTCGCAGGGGGCGACCCCGCCTTCAAGGAGCTGTACACCGCCACATACGACCTTTTTGAGCTGAGCGTGGCCGACTCCGCGCAGTTCCTGACCTTTTCCGGCATTTTCGACGGTGTTTCCGAGACAGTCTACAGCGACTACTCCGGAGCCCACATGACGCCGGCAGCAGACGAAATCGTTGCAGACAGCCTCGTGGCAGAGCTTCTCAACAGAATTCCGGCTGGGCGGAATTGACACGATTCATACCGGCCTCCCGGTCTTTCGTGCGACTGCCCGTGCAGCCGCTTGAACGGGCTTTAGTCATGACCCTTCTTGTTCTTGCAGCGGGCTGCGGCGGAGCAGGCCCCGACTCCGGTGAGATTGCCTCGGTCTCCCTTGTCCCGGTCGATTCGGTGGGCATTGAACTTGGAGATGCGAGATACGTTTTCGGGGTGATCGCATCGGTCGAGTTTCTGCCGGACGGGCGCCTTCTTGTCCTCGATGCAAACAGCCAGACGCTTCGGGTGTATTCACCGGGGGGTGAATACATGTCTGAATACGGCGGGCCCGGTGAAGCTCCCGGCGAGTTTTTAAGCCCGGGTGACATTGCCGTTCTGGATGAAGGCCTCGTTGTTGTCACCGACCCGCGTGCATCCGAGTTCGACTTTTTCGATGCCGATACCGGGTTCGTGCGAACCCTGGCGGGATTCAGCCCCCGTGCTCCTTTCATAATCGACGGCGGCGATGGAATGATCGTTGGCCACCAGGGTCTCTTCGACCGCGAACAGGGAAGAACGGGGGAGTCACTGGCCGCGTGGAGTCCCGAAAGTGCCCGGCCCGCAGTGGTTTTCATCGAGGAGTGGAGCCGTTTCGACCCCGACGACATGGCCGCCAGGTTCATGGAGCCGGATCCCCCGATGGAGATTTCCGGCTCGCTTGTTTTCTATGCTCCCCTCGAATGGGAGCGTTACGGGATAATGGTCTACGACGCGGAAGGAAACAGCCGGACCACGCTCGAAAGACCCGGCTACTCGCCGGTGCGAAAAACACCCGAGGAACTGGCCGGAGAAACCGAACTTTTCGAGCAGCGACGCGCGCAGATGCTGGCAATGGGAAGGGGCGGACGGGCCATGGCGGGCCAGGAGTATTCGCCGTCCGAGTACCACTATGCCGTGGCATCGCTCGGTCTCGACAGGGAGGGGAGGCTGTGGGCCAGGAGGGGGCACGCTGACAGACCCCTTTTCGACCTTTTCAATCCCGAAACCGGGGAGTGGCTCTGCCTGGCGGAAGGGCCTTCCGAAATGAATTCCTGGACGTTTGTCGTCACCCGGTACGGCATCGCCGCCTACGAGGAGGACCCGCTGGACTACCCGAGGATCGTGTTGCTGAATTTCTGATGTTCCAACAAAAGGGGAGGATCGAATGAAAAGGGTTACCGTACTTGTCCTGTTGCTCGCTTCCGCAGCCTTTGCCGGGCATATCGACTACCTTGGCGGACGGAGCGCCGATTACTTCATGGCGGTGGCGAGGAACGCCGCGATAGACGGTGCCGACCTGGTCTCTTACAACCCCGCAGGGCTTGTTCACCTGACCGAGGGCTTCCATGTGAACGCGAGCACCCAGTACATAGCCAAGGACTACGTCGTCACCGCAGTGCCGCTGGGTTCCGAGGAGGCCGCAGAATTCGAGACGACCAAACCGACATCATTCCTGCCCAACGTATACGCGGTGTACCGGACCGGCGATTTCGCGGCATTCGGCGCCTTTACCGTTCCTGCTGGCGGCGGTACGCTCGAGTACGAGGACGGGCTTCCCATCATGCCGGTGCTTCAGACAGGCCTTGTCCAGGCCCAGTACGGGACAGGCTTTGCCGCGATCATGACCGACGGGTACATCAAAGCGGGCGCCGCATACTACGCCGGAACGATGGGAGCATCGTACGCAATCACCCCCGCACTTTCAGCCTCCCTGGCGGGCAGGCTCACCAGCGGCGTCAGGGATTACGAGGCCAATGCAGACTTCGCCATTGTCGACCTTTCCACCGGAGCGGTCGTTGGTTCAACGGAGGCGGTTCTTGACTGCACCCGGAAAGCTTCGGGCTTTGCCGGGATCATCGGCCTCAGCTACATGCCGTCGAACAGGGTGAACGTTGCAGTGCGTTACGAGACAGCCACTCCGCTTGAATGGGAGGCCGAGACCGAACAGAACACCTGGGCCCCCCTGCTTCCCGAACTCGCCGACGGTGCCCTTCAGCGCAGGGACCTTCCTTCGGTCCTGGGGTTGGGCATGCAGTTCGACGTCAGTTCAGGCGTGACGCTCGGTGTCACAGGCAACGTCTACTTTACCGGCGATGCCGACCAGGGCTCTGATGACGGCCTTTCCGACGAGTACGAAGACGGCTGGGAGGCCGGCTGCAGCGCAGAATGGAAGGTGAGCCCCCGTGTGGAGCTCGGCATGGGTTACATCTACGCCGATAACGGCGGAAGCACAGAGACCTTCACTGATTTCGAGTACATGCTTAATTCAGGCATGATCGGCGGCGGTGTCCGCTGGTCGGCGACAGAGAGCACCGGGATCGTGCTGTCCGCAGCGCACGCCTTCCTCGAGGACGGCGAGGGCGCCGGCAACTTCACCGGTCATGAGTACGAAAAGAACGTTTCGTTCGTGGCGCTCGGGGTGACCGCCTCGTTCTGACCCGGTTTCCTACGGGGCGCCCCTGTCAATGGGCGCCCCGCCCCTCCGGGAAGCCTCCCGGATCAGCCTGTTGACAAGCACATCGAGCGCCTGAAGAAACCTCGAACGGTCGGGACCGCTCATCGGGGAGGGACCCCTTATCAACATCCCCTGCTCCCTGAGGTCGGCGAAAAGGTTCCGTGTGGCGAGCACATCACCTATGTTGTCCTCGGTGAAGGGTCTTCCCGTATTGCCGAGCACCGACGAGCCGTTCTTCAAACATCTCGATGCGAGGGGTATGTCACCCGTAACGACTATGTCCCCCGGCCCTGAACGCTCTGCGATCCAGTCGTCCGCGACCCCCTCGCCCTTGTCCACGACCGTAAGCTCGATCCTGCCCGAGTCGGGTATGCGCATCCAGGAGTTGGATACCACGATCACCATCAGATCGTACCTGGCCGAAACCCGGTAGATCTCCTGTTTCACCGGGCATGCATCCGCGTCGATGAACACCCTGGGTTTCCAGCTCCGTTCGTCCGTCATCAATCAATTTCGCTTTCGAACGGGGTGCCTGAGACAACTCCAGTACCAGGGAACAGGCAATCCTCAAGCGGGAACAGCCCGGCGAATGCCTTCCACAAGATTCCGGTGCTCAATCCGAACCTTCCCGCCGGGGTTGCTCCTGTTCAGCGGCTGCGCCCCGTACCATAAGAAAAGGCCCTGAATGCGGCAATTCGGGGAAAGTCGGGCTGTTACATTCCGTTACATCGATGCAACATGACGGCATGACCATGACCCCATGTTCCCAGTGCGCCAGTCGAATGAAAGGAGATTTTGTGAAAGGAACACTGTGGATGGCATCGGCAGCGGTACTGCTGGCTGCCTCCGGGGCATCGGCACAGCCCCCCGGTTTCGGGCAGGGTCACGGGCATCCGGTAATGGACGGGCTTATTCATGCAGTGATGAGGCTCGAACTGTCCGATGCCCAGAGAAGCGGGATCCACCGAATAATGGAGGATGCCGGGGTCAGGCTGCTCGAGATCGAAAGCGCTGACGATGAGCAAATGGGGTTCATGGAGTACTTCTGCTCTGCGGAATTCAGCGGGACGGGGCTTATGGAGCTTCTGGACGGGCGGCTTGAGAGGATGGGCAGGGTGCACTCAGTCGTGTCGACAGCGCTCGATGAGGTCCATTCGCTGCTCACAGCAGACCAGCTCGACGAGCTTACGCAAATGGTCGAGGAACATGGACGAAGGCCTGGAGAGCGGGACCATTTCATGGTTCCCCCGGGGGGGGACATGGCACCACCCTGCCCGGGGATGCGCTGAGAAAGGCCTGCGGAGGGAGGGGCTCACCCTCCCTCCCACAAACCTACTCCGTGGTTTCCGTCGTTTCCGGCTCAAGAACCCTTGAAGCCCGAAGCGCGCCTCAACCCCCGCCATCCCCCGGAATGCATCCTGCGGAAAGAAGCAGAAGGACCAGAAGCAGAACCGCGGTCTTCTTCATGCAACCCTTTCTTGCCCGTTTGCCTGTTCATGCCCATGATATGATCAGGGAGGCGGCATGATCCTTTACGAAAGAACATCTGCCCTGGAGAAAGCAAGACAGCGTGCCGAATCGTCCGGTACGCCTCAATGTGTGGTATCCGGCAGGATCGGGGGGGTTCCAGCATTTGCCGTGATTCCCCTGGCCGCGTTCGGTCTGCCCGCCGGGGCCACGCTGGAGGAAGTGGTGTACCCCTCGCGCGAGCGGATCCCTGTCGAACCGCCGGAGAAGACCAGTACGAACGGCTTCTAGGCAGAAAGGAAACCATGGCTTTTCCAACCGATTCACAGATCGCAGCGGGTGTAAAAATGCGGCCGATAGAAGAGATCGCAGGGGTTCTCGGCATATCCCCGGAACACCTGGTGAACTACGGCAGGTACAAGGCCAAGGTCGACCTCGATGCAACGGGATCGGGTACGCCGGGCACCCTCATCCTGGTGTCCGCCATCACGCCGACTCCGGCCGGCGAAGGGAAGACAACGACCACGATCGGTCTGACCGACGGGCTGAAAAAACTGGGGCAATCCGCGTGTTGCGCCATCCGGGAACCATCACTGGGACCGGTTTTCGGCATGAAGGGAGGAGCAGCCGGAGGCGGGTATTCGCAGGTCGTCCCGGCGGAGGACATAAACCTTCACTTCACTGGTGACATCCACGCCGTCGGTGCCGCGCACAACCTGCTGGCGGCGGCGCTGGACAACCATCTCTACTGGGGAAGTCCTTCGGGGCTCGATTCGCGCACGGTGAACCTCCGCAGGGTCATGGACATGAACGACAGATCACTGCGCTCCGCCGTGATAGGTCTTGGGGGGAGAAGGCAGGGAGTTCCGCGGGAGACAGGGTTCGACATCACGGCAGCCAGCGAGGTCATGGCAATCCTCTGCCTTTCCCGCAGCCTGGAAGACCTTCATGAAAGGCTCGACCGGATGCTGGTCGGGTATACCAGTTCAGGCCAGCCCGTGATGGCGAAGGACATTGGTGTCGCCGGCGCAATGACCCTCCTTTTGAAGGATGCGATCAGGCCGAACCTGGTCCAGACCATCGAAGGATCGCCGGCCTTCGTGCATGGCGGCCCCTTTGCGAACATCGCTCACGGATGCAGCTCCATAATTGCCACCCGCATGGCCATGGCGCATGCGGACTGGACTGTCACCGAGGCAGGGTTCGGCTTCGACCTCGGGGCGGAAAAGTTCTTCGACATCACCTGCCCCTACGGGGAATTCGCGCCCTGCGCAGTTGTTCTTGTCGCCACCTGCCGGGCCCTGAAGATGCATGGCGGTGTGAAGAAGAAAGACCTGTCGATCACCGATCCCGAATCCGTCCACAGGGGTCTTGCGAACCTCGAGAAACACATTGAGAACATCGGCAAATTCCATGTGCCTGCAGTGGTCTGCCTCAACCGTTTTCCCGGCGACACGCCGGAGGAGCTTCAGGTAGTCACTGAACGATGTGCTGCACTCGGGATTCCCGTTGCCCTCGGCGAAGGCTACCTGAGGGGCGGCGAAGGCATGACCGACCTTGCGTCCAAGGTCATGGATTCAGCCCGATGCCCCGGAAAGAGCTTCAAGCCTCTCTATGATTGGAAACTTCCGGTGGAGGACAAGATCGGTATCATTGCCAGGGAGATATACGGGGCCTCCCACATTCATTTCACGCCCGATGCAAGGGATGACCTCGCCCTTCTCACGAAGTTCGGGTATGCCGGTCTTCCGGTCTGCATCGCAAAGACCCAGAACTCCCTGTCGGACAACCCCGACCTTTTGGGAAGGCCCAAGGATTTCATCGTTACGGTCAGGGAGATAGTGATCAGCGCAGGAGCGGGCTTCCTGGTGCCCATCACGGGCGACATCATGAGGATGCCGGGGTTGCCGAAAACACCGGCGGCGGAGACCATGGAGATCTCCGCCGCAGGCGAGGTTACCGGGCTGTTCTGATCAGGGAAGCAGAACGAGGGAAGCAGCGTCCATTCCCGAAACCGTCTCGACAACGACCTTGTAAAGCCCGGCGGGAAGGCCGGCGGTGTTCACCTGGAATGTATGGGCACCAGGTGTGAGGGATTCCCTGCCAAGGCTTCTGACAGCACGCCCCGAGATGTCGAACAACGTGAGTTCGGCGACGCCCTGAACCGGCATTGTAAGGGTGAGCGATGCACCGTTCCTGGCGGGGTTGGGGTAGGGGCTTCCAAGCATCGGGCTGGAATCCTGTACCCATCCCTCACCTTCCTCGACACCCAGCTGGGCCGGGGCGAAGAGAAGAGCCGGATCGCCGAGAAGGTTGTTCTCCTGGATAACCCAGAACTTCATCGGAACGCCGGGACCCACCTTGAAGGCATCCTTCGCGAGGGCCTGGGCCACGCCGATCTCGTTCTGGCTGTTCACGAAGAGCTCGTCGGCGAAGAAGAGCTCAAGCCACTCGCTCGCACCCATGTTCGGAGGGCTGCCCCACCCGTTGTCACTGTTGAACATCACGGCAACCGCTCCGCCGGTGGTGAGGAACATGAGCCTTTCGGCGATGCATGCCGGCGAGGAGAGCTTGCCTGCAAGGCAGGCGATGCTGTGGAAGACTGGGAGCATGTCAATGTTGGTCATGCCGGTGTAGTTGGCCGAGCTGAATATGTCGGTGGGTTCATTGTAGTACCAGAAAACGCCGTTGTTGAAGCCGTGGCCCTGCGGGGCTGCGAAGGAGACTCCAAGGTTGACGAGGTCGATCTGGTTGTTGGGATGGCTTGCGTAGGTTTCGTAGAGCTTGTGAATGGTCCAGCTGGAGGGGATCCTTGCGGCGATGGTGTCGCAGATGAAGCTTCCCCAGTAGCTTGATTCGGGCCAGAGGCCCGCGCCGGCGAGAAGCGCGGTGGTGCGCCATGCGCCCTGAGGGGCGGTTGTTTCATAGGCGATGGTCTTGTCAACCATGGTGGTTATTCTGGAGGGAACGTCGGTGCTGAAACGCCCCACATAGATGTCCGAGAGATAGTCGAGCCCGTCGGAGAGCTCGCCGTAGAGGCTGTTGCCGTTTCCGTCCCAGGTGCCGTCAAGATCGCTGTAGTAAAGGTCGGACGTGGAGTTGAGCACGTTGCCGCTGATGTTGAGGCTGCTCACCCGGTTAGTCTCGCCGAAATCACCGACGATGAGGGCGTACACAAGGCCCTGGTTCTCAAAGGCGTCGATCAGGTAGTTCCTGATCTGTTCCTGCGTGTCGGCACCGGTGTAGTTGGCGTAGATCCACTGAAGGGTTCGAAGCGTGGCCGAACCGTGAGTGGCAAGCCTGTGGTTCACAAGGGGAGCCAGAATGCTCTCATGTTCCTCGTCGGCGATAACAACCCACACCGGGCCGTCGGTGCCGCGGGTTTCCGGTGCGCAGGAAGCGAGCATTTCAGGGTTGTCGACTATCCCGGAAAGCCCTGAAGCAGCCGTTTCCACCTGGCGGGGGGACAGGGCAAGGCGTTCAACCGAGGGATCGGCAATGGTTGTCATGGTGACGACAGCGCTGGTGACAAGGGTGAGTGAGCCGTTGGACGGGTTCCAGGAGAATGGCGAAAAATCGAACGATGCCACCCTGAAGCCGGATTTGTTTCCGGTCTGGAAACCCAGGATCCGATCGGCCGGGAAAGGCTCAAAGCCGCTGTAGACTGATGAGCGCTCGATCATTGAGGGGATCGGGGCGGACAGTGGGCCGGTGAATGCCGGAGCGATCTGGAACGTGCCAAGGTTTTCGGAGGAGACCACCTCGACGGTAACGCTTTCCAGGGTCTCGCCCTGGGGTATTACAAAACTGTGGGAAACGGCAGGAAGGGAAGGGAGACCGTTTTCGAATGCGATGGCCCCTCCCGGGATGAACAGGACCGTCTCTCCCCTGAAATCCATTGTTTCAACCACGGAGGGATCCAGGGAGAACTGGATTTGATACGAAGCGGCATACGTTGTTGCAGCCGCGAGGGCCAGGAGAAAGAACTTCATCGGTTTGGTCCCCAATCAGGTAGCGCCCGTCACACGGGCATTTCATGAAACGGTTCAAGAGGCATTAACTGTTAATATAGCACATGCCCGCCAAAAGCGTTCCCCTTTCTTGACAGTCGGTAACCCCGGCGTATGTTACTTACGGGTAAGTAAGAAAGCGTGGAGGTTCGATGGCAGATCCATTGGGGAACCGCGAGAAGCTTCTTGACTCCGGAGTCGAGCTCCTCTCCAGAAAAAGGTTCACCGATATCAAAATGGAAGAGGTGGCCGCCCTCGGCGGTGTCACCAAACCAATGGTATACTATTACTTCGGCAGCAAGAGCGGGTTCTATACCGCTCTCGTTGACCACATGTTCGACATCGCAAGGGAAACCTTCAGGGGGGTGTTCCCGCCCGACATCACCGTTCGTGAGGCGCTGAGAAAGTTCATGCTGACCCGCCTGAGGCTCCAGCGCGAGAACACAAGGTATGCCGAGGCATGGGACAACCTCCTGCAGGAGAGCTGGAGGCTGTCGGACATGGAGGTGTCGGGCAAGAGGTTTTTCCAGGAAGTCTTTCAGCCGGTTTTCGACAGGGCTGTGCAAAAGGGTGAGATAAGGCCCGACATCAAGCCCGGCCTGGTGCTTGCTGTGCTGGCCTCGGTGATCGAGGGCGCCCTTGAGAAACAGCATGTCGACACCTCGAACGACAGGCTGATGGAACGGCTTGTTGAAGAAGTTACGGACATGGTCTTCAATGGCATAAAATGCGAAAAGGGTGACAGAGAGAATGATTAGAACAGCCTTGATCCTTCTGGGCCTGTCCGGCCCGGTCCTGGCCCTCACACTGCCCGAAGCGGTGGAAATCGCGCTTGCAAACCGTGGAGACGTCTCCGCCGCCAGGGAAACCCTGGAAAGCTCACGATGGAGCAGCAGGGCCGCCTCAACGTGGTTCCTTCCCCAGGTGAGCGCGATGCTCGTGTACCAGAAGAATGAGGATGTTGCCGGAATCACCATCCCCGGAGTCGGCGAGATCAGCACCGGCACTACATACCAGAGCCAGTACGGGATCACCGCTTCCGTGCCGCTGTTCGTACCGCAGGCCATCTCGGGATCATCGCTTTCGGGCATCAACCGGGACCTGTCGGAGAGCACGCTTGCCTCGACGGAAATCGGGGCGGTCCGGCAGGTTGTTTCGGCCTTTTACGGGGTCCTTCTCTCCGAGATGCTGCTGGACGTTTCCACCGAAGCCCTTGAAGTCGCCAGGGAAGGCTACAGGCTTGCCGAGGAAAGGTATAACGCCGGCACGATAAGCAGGTTCGAGCTGCTCCAGAACCAGGTGGCCTACGAAAACAGGAAGCCCGACTCGATAGCTGCGGCCTCCGGTCTGGAGAACGCCTGTGCATACCTTTCCGCATCCATCGGAACCGGCTGTGATGCAGCGATCGTTGTTGAGGGCGAGCTGACCGACCCGTTTCCGGTCACCCTCCCCGCTTCCCTTGAAGAGGCACGGACCGTCATGCTTGCGAACAGCCCCGAGCTGGCAACCGCCGGCACCCTGCGCGAACTCGGTGACGCGGGAGTCAGGCATGCGACTGCGGCGTTCGGTCCGACGGTCGCCTTCCAGACTTCCCTGATGTACCAGGGCGGCGCTGACGAGATCGAAGACATCGACCGCACCATCTACAGCAGAAACCTCACCCATTCCATCTCTGTTTCGATCCCCGTGGTGCGGGGGATATCCGACTACGCGAGCTACAGGGGAGCCAGATCGGATC
Organism: Candidatus Fermentibacterota bacterium; assembly: GCA_963845085.1. Taxonomy (GTDB): domain Bacteria; phylum Fermentibacterota; class Fermentibacteria; order Fermentibacterales; family JCC-6; genus UBA6080. Next base: position 712,719 of record CAWJQI010000004.1, on the reverse strand, counting down.
GCATGGCCATGCATTCACAGGCCGCAGACCTTGAAAGATACTCCGAGCTGGCGCTGGTGCAGGCCTGGAACGGGCTTGCCGAGGCAAGGGAGACGGTCGGCGCGGCCTCGGCAACCGTGGAACTGGCCGGCGAAGCCCTGGATATTGCGGTTGTCTCATATGAAGCCGGGCTGATTACCCGGCTGGAAATGGACCAGGCATTCCTGGCACACACACAGGCCAGAACGAACTACGCATCGGCCCTGTACGGAATGAAATCCGCCGAGGCCGGGCTTGCGGCTGCCATGGGCATTCTTGCCATTGGCGGAGAAGAGTAGGAATGAAAAAGACACTTGCTTTGGGCTGCATCTCCATGTTGACGCTTCTGGCCGCCTGCGGTCCCCAGGGCGACGAGACGGCTGAACGGGTTGTGAGGATCAGGGTCGAGACCGCAACGGCCGGAAGCATTTCCACCGAATCGTATGCAAGTGCGAGGCTCGAAGGAGCCGAGGAGGCGTTGATCTACCCCTCCATGCCGGGGCGTGTGGAAGAGCTTTTAATCTCCGAAGGCGACTATGTCGAGGCCGGCCAGCGGCTTGTGAAGATGGACACCGACCAGCAGGCGGGAGCCGGCTCTTCCGCAGCACTTGCGGCCCTCAGCGCCGCCAGGGCGAACCACGAAAACGCCCAGTCCAATTTCGAGAGGCTGGAGGCGCTGTACGACGCCGGAGCGGTGAGTGCGCAGGACATCGACGCAGCAAGGACAGGGCTCGAGGCGGCAAGAGCCCAGATGACCCAGGCGCAGGCCGGCTACACGCAGGCCAGGAGTGCCAGGGACAACGCCTGGATAGCCGCACCTTTTTCCGGCAGGATCGGAAGGGTCTGGGCCAGGGCCGGAAACAGTGCCACAGGAGCCACTCCGCTTCTTTCCATCACGGGGAACGGAGGCGTTCTCGCGAGGGTTCTCCTTCCGGAGCGTGACATCTTCAACCTTGCCGAGGGTCAACCCGCATATGTGACGGTCGGTGCGCTCGACAACATGTCCGTACCGGGCGTGGTCACCGCCGTGTCATCCTCCGTGGACCCGCTCAGCGGCCTTGTATCTGTCGAAGTGAGGTTCGACGACGCCGAGGGTGTGCTCAGACCGGGGCTCAGCGGCAGGGTGGCGATCGTCACGCGCACTTCCGAGAACGCCATCATCTACTCTGAAAACGTGCTCCGCCGCACCCGGACGGGGTTTCAACTCGCCGTGGTGAAGGATGGAAGGGCGGAACTCAGGGAAGTGACACTCGGGATCAGAAGCCACGGGATGGTTGAAATAGTGTCGGGGATCGCCGCGGGCGACAGCGTCATCGTGATGGGCCAGAACAGCATCATTGACGGAAGCCCCGTGGAAGTGGTGGAATAATGAGCCTTTCAGGTGTATCGGTCCGCCGGCGCATAACCTTTCTGATGGTGTTCATCTTCGTGCTCGGAATCGGATTTTTCGGGCTGACGCAGCTTGGCATCGACCTTTACCCGAAGGTCCAGTTCCCGATGATCGTCATAATGAGCTCCATGACCGGGGCAGGCCCCGAGGAAATGGAGAACCTGGTTACGAGCACCCTCGAGGAAGCGGCATCCAGGGTGGCGAGCGTAAAAAAGATCACATCCTCGTCATCGAACGGCATCAGCGTGGTCATGGCTGAATTCGAGTGGGGGCACGACCTCGACCAGGCGGAAACCGACATCCGAAGGCAGCTCGACATGTACGAGGACCTTCTTCCCGAGGATGCTTCCGATCCGCTTGTGCTGGCCCTCGATCCCAGCCTTCAGCCCATCATGTTCATTGGTTTTTCCAGCCCCCTGCTCGATGATTTCGCCCTCAGGCAGCTTTTGGAGAACGAGGTCGAGCCCAGGCTGACAAGGCAGCCCGGGGTTGGTTCGGTGAGCACGCTTGGCGGACTGGTCAGGGAGATCAAGGTCGAAGTCGATCCCGCACGGCTTGCAGCCGCGGGAGTCACCCTTGCACAGGTGACCGGCGCAATTGCCCAGGTCAGGAACGACATGCCGGCCGGGGATCTTGAAACGGGCGGGCTCAGCATGAGCATCCGCGTTGAGTCAAGTATTTCCGGGGTCCCGGAACTCGAACAGCTCGTTGTCGGTGGAGGCATGCACGGGCCGGTGCTCCTCCGCGACGTGGCGGACATCATCGATGGTGAGGCCGAGATTTCCCAGCACATCAGAATGGACGGCCAGCCGTCCCTTTTCGGAATCGTTCAGAGAAGAAGCGACGCCAACACGGTAAACGTCTGCAACGGGATACGGGCGGAACTCGAACTGATCGAAGCCGAGTATGCGGGGCAGGTGGTTCCCTACATAATGTGGGACCAGTCCGACTTCATACAGCAGTCCATCTCGAACCTCGCCAACACGGCGGTTCAGGCGTCCATCCTGACCTTTCTTGTGCTCCTGTTCTTTCTTCGGTCGGCCAGGGGTTCGCTGATCACCGGGGCGGCCATCCCCGTGTCAATAATTGCAACCTTCGCGGTCATGCATTTTTCCAACGTCGACCTGAACATGATCTCCCTCGCGGGGCTCGCACTGGCGGTGGGGATGCTGGTCGACAACTCGATCGTCGTGTTCGAGAGCATCTACCGTCACAGGACCTTCGGGGAGAGCGCATGTGCGGCCTCGGTGCTCGGTTCCCAGGAGGTCGGGATGGCCATCACGGCATCTACCCTGACCACCCTGGCCGTTTTCGTGCCCATTCTTTTCGTTCCGGGGCTCGCCGGCCAGATGTTCAAGGAGATGGTGCTCACCATCGTCTTCAGCCTGATCGTTTCCCTCTTCGTCGCCCTCAGTCTGGTCCCCCTGCTCAGCTCCTTTGCCGCCCGGCTTGTGCCCAAGCACAAGGAGGGCAGCCTCGGGGAGCGTGTTGAAAAGTGGTACAACGACCGCGAGGAAGCCTACCACAGGCTGGCTGTAAAGATGGTCCAGAAGAGGAAGGTCGTCATCCTTTCGACACTGGGGCTGCTTGTGGTATGCCTTGCCCTGTCCCCCCTGCTCAAGACCGAGTTCATCCCCGAGAACGACAACGGATTCATCAGCATCGACCTCACTGCTCCCATCGGAACGGGCCTCGATGAAACCGATGCGATGATAAGGGCGCTTGAAGACACCCTTCCAAAACTGTTCGCGGAGGGCGACCTCATCACCTGGTACGCGCAGGTGGGCCAGGAGGATGGGATCGGGGCTGTCTTCGGGGGTTCATCGGGAAGCTGGTCCGGCGAAATGATGTTCCGGATGATCCCCGTGAACGAGAGAAGCCTCACCCAGGAGGAATACGAGGAGAGGATCAGGGCCGTCCTCGACGAGGTTCCGGGGCTCACATACGATATTTCGGGAGGCAACTTCATGGGCGGCAGCCCGATCGAGGTGAAGGTGTTCTCCGATGATCTGGATCAGCTCGCCGCGGAAGGGGAACGGATCCGTGACGCCATCGCCGAGATAGATGGTGTCAGGGACGTGAGTACCTCAATGGAGGACATGATGCCCGAACTCTCCTTCAGGCCGGACGTGAACTCCCTTGCCCTTTACGGGCTCAGCCCGTCGTTCGTTGCCTCCGAGATGAGCACGGCCCTGCGCGGAAGCAATGCCGGGGTTCTGAGGGAGGAGGGCGACGAGTACAACATTCTCGTCAACTACCCCGAGTACCTCAGGGATTCACGGGAAGACCTCGAATACCTGTCGGTCGCAGGAGTGCCCGCCTCAAACCTGGGAAACTTCATGGAGAGGATGGTGTCGACCAGCATCCAGCGCACCAACCAGCAGCGCTCGATCACCATCAACTGCGACGTTGCGGGGCGGAGCCTTGGACAGGTGGCCGCCGATGTGCGGAGCGTTGTTGAAGAGGCCAACGTAAACAACCTCAGAGTTGAGTTCGGCGGCGACATGAAGGACCAGCAGGAAACCTTCCTCTACCTGGGCATCGCGATCGTGGTTGCGGCCCTTCTTGTCTACATGGTCATGGCGAGCCAGTTCGAGTCTCTTCTGGAGCCGTTCATCATCATCTTCACGGTTCCCATGTCGATCATCGGCGTCGTCCTCGGTCTGCTTATCACGGGAACCCCGCTGTCGGTCATGTCGCTGATCGGAGTGCTCATGCTGGCCGGCATCGTTGTGAACAACGGCATTGTTCTCGTTGACTACGCAAACCAGCTCCTCCGAAAGGGGGCGCGCAGCATTGAGGAAGCCGTGACCGACGCCGCCCGCATAAGGATGCGCCCCATACTCATGACGGCACTCACCACGATCCTCGCCATGGTGCCCCTTGCGCTGGGGATTGGCGAGGGCGCCGAGTCTTGGGCACCCATGGCCGTCACCGTGATCTTCGGCATGGTCGCAGCAACCGTCCTCACTCTGCTCGTGGAACCCTGCATTTACGTGGTGTTCGGCACGAAGCTTGCGAAGAAGGCGAAGCTGGAGTGTGATGCACAGGAGTAGTCCGTTCGCCCTGCTTCTTCTGGCGGCGCTGGCTTCCTGCGCCGGCGGGGACAGGCCTTCGGTGCTCCTCGTCATCCTTGATACGGTGGCAGCGGACCACGTGGGATACTGCGGGTACGAGAGGAACACCACCCCGTTCCTCGACAGTCTTGCGGGAACGGGCGCCGCTTTTACGGCGTGCCAGGCTGCGGCTCCCTGGACCCTCCCGGCAGGCGCAAGCGTGCTGACCGGCCTTCTCCCCAGGAGCCACGGGGCAAGACGTTACTCCGACGGCAGGGTAATGGGGGCTGATCCCCTCATGCCCACCATTCCTGTCGTTCTGAAAAGCGCCGGTTACAGGACGGCGGGCTTCGTGAACAACTATCTGCTGGGAGAGGAGTTCGGCTGGCATGTGGGTTACGAAAGCTTCGAGAGCACTCACCTGGGGCTCAGCAATGCCGGCCCCACGGTAGATTCGTGCCTTTCGTGGCTTTCGGGACTCGGGGAGGGCGAAGAGTTCTTCGTCATGGTCCACCTCTTCGACGCCCACGACCCTTACGACCCGCCCGCGCCGTTCGACACGCTGTTCGGTTCCGGGGGGCCTCCCTTCAACTGGAACACCCGAGAAGGCGGGGAAGCGCCTGATCCCGATCTCAGGTCCCATTTGATCGACCTGTATGACGGCGATATAGCGAACGTCGACCACCAGCTCGGGCGCCTCCTGTCGGGTCTGAGGGAGATCGGTCTTGCGGAAGGCACCATCGTGATTGTTGTTGCTGATCACGGCGAGGAATTCTTGGAGAGAGGCTGCATCTGGCACGGCAAATCACTGAACCAGACCGTGCTCAGGGTCCCCCTTGTCATCTCCGGTCCCGGGGTCGCGCCGGGCCGTCATTCCGATCCGGTCAGCCAGGTGGACATCGTTCCGACCCTCGCCGCGCTTGTCGGGCTTTCCTGGCCCGGTCCCGTCGAAGGGGTCGATCTTCTTGCGGGCAACCCGCCCGTGCCGGTAATCGCATCCAACCTCAACTCAGGTCCGTTCTGGCCGGTGGCGGTTCTGTACGACGGCAGGAAAACAGTCTGGGAAACCGTAACCGACACCTGGGAGGCCTGTGACCTCGATGCCGGCCCAGAGGGGTTTTATCCGGTCCAGCCGGATTCGACTGCGATCAATACCGCACTTCTCTACTGGTCTGCGCCTGCGCTCTACGACCCGTTGCCCGTCGACAGGGCAAGGGTGGATGAGATCCTTCAGGATCTTGGCTATATCTAGGTGTGACTCCTTGACCCGCCGAACTTGGATTCGAGCTTAAGGGGGACCGGGGTGAATCCGCTCGAACACTACGCCAGAACCATGGACGACACCGCCCTGGCGGTGTTCGACCGGCGTCTGAAGCTCGTTGATTCAAACCAGGCATTCGCAGCCGCCTTCGGCAGGGAGCCCGACCTGTCCCTCGACAGGGTTCTCGCCGTCATGGAGCAGTCCGAGGGGGTTCTGCCCTCTCTGCTCTACGAACTTGAGCTTCAGGGCCGGACCTCCCCGGTCAGCCTTGCCCTCAATACCGACAAGTTCCGCTTTCTCTACAGGGTGTCGCTGTTCAGGGTTGATGAAGCGGGCGAAAGCATGGTTCTCGCAAGCTTCAGGGATGAAACCGAAAAGGGTTTCATGGAGCAGACCCTGCGCGACAGGAACCTGTCCCTTGTGACCATTTCGCCAGGCATCCCGGTGGGTTTTTTCAGGGCCGCCCGTTCCGGCAACATCATCTCGGTGAACAGACCTCTCGTCGACATGCTCGGATACGAGAACGAGTACGAGCTTTTCAACGCATCCATTCCCGATACATGGGTCGATCCGTCGGACCGGGAGCGCATGCTCCAGGCCCTGATGGACAACGACACGGTTTCGGGCATGGAGGCATGCTGGATGCGTCGTGACAAGAGCAGGATCTGGGTGTCGATCAGCGCCTACGGCGTGTCGGGCGACTCGGGTGAAACCATTCTGTTCGACGCCGTGGTGCTGAACATCACGCAGCGCAGGGAAGCCGAGGAGGAACTCAGACGCTACCGGAACCGTCTTCAGGAGATGGTGGAAGAGAAGACCGTGGAACTCACCCGTGCCAATGACCTGCTTCTCATGGAGGTGGCGGAGAGACAGAAGGCGGAGACCATCCAGGCCGTTCTTCACGCCATCACCGATGCCGCAGTCACAGCCCAGTCGCTGTTCGGGCTTCTCGAGGAGATTCACGCCCAGCTGTCACGGCTTTTCTACACGCCGAACCTGTATTTCGCCTTCTACGATCCTGCGGACAACTCCTATTCCTTCCCGTATGCTGTCGACCAGCATGACGGAGCAGTCGGCTTCACGATTCCGGGCTACATGGACGGAACCCTCACCGACCTGATCCGGACCGGCGGCGAGCCAAGGCTTGTGGATCAGAATGCTCACAGGGAAATGATCTCCAAGGGTCAGGTGCGGGATGTCGGTTCCCCCTCCGAGCAGTGGATGGGCGTTCCGCTGAGGGACTCCTCCGGGGTGTGGGGAGTGCTCGCCACGCAGAGCTACGACATCATTAACGCCTACACTCCGGGCGACCTCAACCTGTTCGCACGGATCGCCGAACACGTAGCCCTGGCGATCAGCAGACACAGGACCGAGCAGGAACTGAGGCGGAACGGCGCCCTCTTCAGGGCTGTGCTTGAAGCCGAGAACCGCGGGATCATCGTGACTGACTCCGACGGAACGGTCGTCTACATCAACCCTGTGCTTTCAAGGGAGATGGAGATCCCCCCCGAGGATGTCAGGGGAAGGGAGCTCTCGGTGATACTCCATCCGGAAGACCACATTCCCCTCGCGGAAGCGGTTGAAAGCTGGAAGCGGGGCGGAGCACGGGCTGTCCTTCTCCGGATCCTCGCAGGCACGTGCACCGTGAGCGCCCAGCCCCTGCGCGATGCGCCGGGCAGGCTTCTCGGGATGATCGCCATCGAGCAGGCAGGCGGAGACACTCCCCCGGAAGGCACATCGGAACCCAGGGTTCCGAAACCTCCACGCTGACAGCGCGGAAGGCATTATTCCCGTTTTCACATCCTCCCGAAGAACGATAGCCATCGTCACGCCCGGCGATTATTGTACGCCGAAGTGCAAGGCGAGGGAGGAAGAATGCGTGTGCTGTTTCTTGTCCACGACAACATTACGCTCCCCCTGGGAATAAGCTACCTGTCATCCATTCTCAAGGCGCACGGTCATGAGGTCACCGCCCTCGTGACAGGCGACGGGGAGCTTGTTGAGAAAGCCTGTGCGGCGTCGCCCGACCTGATCGCGTTCGGATGCACGACCGGTTTCCACGGAATGTACATGAAGGCTGCGGCCCGGCTCAGGGAGTCGGTGGACGCTCCCACCATCATGGGGGGATCGCATCCCACCTTCTTCCCCGGTGTCATGCAGGAGCACCCGGAACTCGATTTCGCCATGAGGGGTGAGGCCGAGGAGTCGCTTCTCCAGTTCCTTGATGCACTTGAAGGGCGCAGAGGTTTTCATGAGGTCGGCAACCTCATGTACCGGGACAACGGAACATGCCGTGAGACCCCCATGCTCCCGCTCGTTGCGGAACTTGACTCAATTCCCTTTCCGGACCGTTTTCTTCTGCCCGGCGCCAACAGAAATGCCGTTTTCGTGATAACAGGGAGGGGATGCCCGTACGGGTGCTCATACTGCTTCAACGAAAGCTACAGGGGTCTCTACAGGAATCTCGGGAAAATGAGGCGCAGGCGTTCCGTGGGCAACGTTCTGGGCGAGCTGGCCGAACTCAGGGCGTCCATGGACAGACTGCAGATGATCGTCTTCCAGGACGACATCTTCATCATGGAACCGGAATGGGTCAGCGAGTTCTGCGAACGGTACCCCGGGGAGATCGGGCTGCCCTTCCATTGTCATCTCAGGGCGAACCTGGTCACCCCCGCGATCACCAGGGCACTCGCGGACGCAGGGTGCATCAGCGTGAAAATGGCTATCGAGACGCGTGACGACCACCTTCGTAACGATGTTCTGCGGAGGAGCATGTCGGTCGAGACCATGACCGACGCCTGCAGGGCGGTGAAGGATGCGGGAATCGTTCTTGTGACCCAGAACATCCTGGGAATACCGGGCTCGAACATGGCCAACGATATCGATACGCTCGACCTCAACAGACGGATCCGCCCCTCCTTCTGTTTTGCCACGCTTCTGCAGCCCTATCCGGGGACCGTCATTCATGACTACTGCGTGGAGAAGGGTTTTCTCGAGCCCGGAAACACGATCCCCGACTCGTTTTTCGACCGTTCAGTTCTCAGGCTTCCCCACGGTAACCGGGTGGGAAGGCTGCGCAAGCTGTTCGCCCTGGCTGTAGAGTTTCCAGTGGTGCGATGGATGCTGCCCCTGCTTATGAAGCTTCCCCTCGACCGGTTGTACGACTTTGCGGACAAGCTCTGGAAGGGCTACTGCATCAAACGGCGCGAATTCCCCTACAGGATGACTGTCGGGGAGTACGCCCGCGACATAACCCAGTACTTCCGAAGCCGCTACTACTGAAGCAGCACCACCCGTGCAACCCCTGCCCCGCCGTCGTCGAAAACCCTGACCAGGTACAGGCCCGAAGGTATCCCGGCGCCGGGGACCCATGTCGTTGATCCGTCGGAGGCATCAAGGGTGGCGGCAAGCCGCCCCGCCGTGTCGTAGACACCGAGAGTGACAGGGCCTGAGCGTGCTCCGCCGACCGTGAATGTCACGCTTCCACGGGAAGGATTTGGACGGACGGCGACGGAAAGCGCCGACGGCAGCTCCCGGATCCCGAGCTGGTCATCCGTGAGTTCAACCACTCCAAAACCCCTCAGACCGGCGAACAGCTGCCCGGGTGTCTCCCCGTAGGCCACGTCCCACACGCACCGGTTCCCGATACCGGTGTTCAGCGGCTGCCATGTGCCGCCCTCGTCGGGGCTCCACCACACCCCGGTGGCATTGGATGCGCTGAACACGTTTTCATCGACATCCCCGAGAACAGCCCAGGAGAGGCCCGATGAACCGGGGCATGGTTCCCAGGAAGTGCCCCTGTCCCAGGAGCGGTAGACCCCGCCGTCGGTGGAAAGGTACGCAACGGCATCGTCCCCCCATCGGGCTGAAATTCCCGTGTGATACGACCCCGGAACCGGGGCGGGGCTGAAGTTCATACCCCCGTCATCGGACCAGAACACTCCCGTCCCGTTCTGCTGGAACGAGACGAGCACCCTCAGCCCGCCGCCCTCCCGATCGACAAGTTCGATCATCGGATAGAGCGCGAACGGAAGACCCGAACCCGCCGTCCAGCTCTGGCCGCCGTCCGAGGTGTAGTAAACCCCTGTGGTCGCTGCCCCTGCCCATGCGGTGAGCGGATCTTCGGGATCGAAGGCAACGCTCGATATCTGGGTTCCCGGGAAACCCGCCTGAGCCCAGCTGTCACCGTAGTCATCGGACCTGTACACGCCGCCCGCAGTTGCAAGGTACATCACCGGCCCCTGGTAATGGAGGTCCGACCTGGGCTGAATGTCGTAGATGACCCAGTTGGCGGGACCGGGTGTGATGATGTTCCAGTTCTCCCCGGAATCGGTGCTTTTCCACAGGCCGTGATACTCGCCGCCGGCGTAGAGCGTACCGGTCGCTGACAGGTACGAGACGCTGTGGATGAATGCGTTCCCGATGCCGTGCTGGGACACTGTGTACTCGCCACCCGGCGTCCCGGACCTGTAGATGCCGCCGTAATGACCGGCAAGGTAGCCTGCGGATGATGCACACCCGGCCTGCCAGTACGAAGCGACTATTCCGGAAGTGTTCAGGTTCCATGTGGCACCGCCGTCGGTGCTTTCATAAACGCCGCCCGCCGTAATGACCGGTGCGAACAGGTTGACGCCGTCGCAGACCGCCGGCGCGTAGCTCGTGCCCGTGACCGCAAGATCCCACGTGGAACCGTAATCCCCGCTCATGTAGAAACCGTCGCCATGGGTGAGAATGATCGTTTCACCGGAACCGAACGGTGCCACGAGCAGCCCCCAGCCGGAGCCGGAAGGCCCCGCAGGGCTCCAGTTCGCACCGCCGTCGGTGCTCCGGTAAAGCGGTTGGGACAGGCCTGACATGGCAACATACAGAGTGTCGGGATGGTCCGGATCACAGCCGAAGCCCTTCATGAAACCGGTGCTCAGACCGACCTCATGCCAGGTTTCGCCCCCGTCGGTCGAGCGCCTGATTCCAGTGTTCGAGGAGAGGCCGGCTATGAGAAGGTCGGGGTCGGACGGGGATGCACCGATCTTGATAACGTACTGAGTCGGCATCCCGGAGACGACTTCCCAGTTCTCGCCGTTGTCCGTCGAGACATAGAGACCCGTTCGGGTTGCCGCGTAGAAGGTTGAAGGAGGAACGGCGCACGCATCGTTCACCTGTATGCCGGACAGGCTTGTGGCTGACCAGGTTACGCCCCCGTCCGTGCTCCTCCACACGCCGCCGGCATCCGCCGCCATGGAAAAACCGCAGGCCGCAATGACGATGCTGTTGTCCTCGGGGGATGCAACCAGTGCCTTGAGGTTTCCTCCCCATGGACCGTTGCCTGTCCACTCACCCTCACCCATCACGAAAGGCGCTGGTGTGGCAGCCATTCCGTACCCGAACATGTTCGCGGCGACCGGTGAGCCGGTTTCCGCATCCATCATCCCAAGCGCCATCATCACGACAAACAGCATGATTACCACCTCCGGGGACGGACTAAGTTATATTAGAAAACCAATGTAAGTATATGACGAACGCCTTGTTATGCACAGCGGGCCCCCGGTTGATCCCGGGGGCCCGCAGACGAGGCGGAGGTTTTCCGATGTTTACCAAGCCCCCGCTCAGCTGTTCGTGGGGGTTGCGCCTACTCTATTTCGAAAGTTACAGTCATGCTGGCCGAAGCTGAGAAGGAACCCGGCGAGAACACCGGAGCGTTCTCCATCCGGTTCAAACCGGTTGATCCGGCGACAAGGGTCGTCTGGTCGAACTCAGTGTATCCGCCACCGTACTCGGAAACGTACACCGGTTCGCCAAGAGTTGCACCGAGACCTTCAGCGATCGCCTCGGCACGTCTTACGGCATCCGCAAGGGCTGCCTGGCGGGCCTGGTCGTAGAGGGCCGTCTGGTCCTCGACATGGAAGGTTACGCTGCTGATCGTGTTGATCCCGGACTCGACGAGGGTTGCAAGCAGATCCCCCACTGTTTCGAGATCGCGCACCTCGAGCGTCTCGTAGTGGGATACATGGAAGACGCGCTCGCCGGTATACTGGTAGGTGATCGGATCGTAGACGTTCTCAATCCAGAGGCTGTAGCTCTGAGTACTGATGTCATCCTCTGCCACCCCGGCCTCGAAAACCGCCGCTTCAGCGGAGTTTACAAGGGCTGCGGCATCGGAGACCGCTTCGGCGGGATCTTCGGAACTGATATCGACCCCGAAAACGATCGTGGCGATGTCAGGATCGGCCTTGGCGAGCCCGGTGCCTGTCACCGAGATCTGCCTGACGACGGCGGGGGGCTCCTGACCGCATCCGCAGATCAGAAACGTGCAGGCGCATACCGCCTGCAACCACTGATTTCCTGAAAACATCTCTGCTCCTTCCGTAACGGGCTGCTTGCTCACTGCTGTTCTACAAACCAGCGACCGGAGTATTCCGCGGTGCGGGGATCGTCAGATCTGCATGCCCTTGAACTGGGACATGTAGAGAGAGTAATAGAGACCCTTTTCCTCCAGAAGCTCGCGATGGCTGCCCCTTTCGACAATGCACCCTCCGTCGAGAACGAGAACAAGGTCGGCATCGCGGATCGTGCTGAGACGGTGGGCGATGACGATGCTGGTACGGCCGGCCCGCAGCCGTGAAAGGGCGTTCTGTATCCTCATCTCGGTTCTCGTGTCAACGCTGCTGGTCGCCTCGTCAAGGATGAGTACGGCAGGCTCGGCAAGGATCGCCCTTGAGATCGATAGCAGCTGCCTCTGGCCCTGGCTCAGGTTGCCGGCGCGTTCGGAAAGGTCGGTCGCATACCCCTGGGGCAGCTGACGGATGAAGTGATCGGCCTCGGCGAGCCTTGCCGCCTCGATGCACTCCTCATCGGTCGCGTCGAGCCGACCGAAGCGGATATTCTCCATCACGCTGTCGGCGAAGAGGAATGTATCCTGGAGGACAAGTCCCAGGCTGTTCCTCAAACAGGTCTTGTCGACCTCCTGGATGTCATGCCCGTCAAGGGATATGCGCCCTTCGTCAGCCTCGTAGAACCGTTCCAGAAGGTTGATGATGGTTGTCTTGCCCGCCCCCGTGGGGCCGACGAGCGCTATGGTTCGCCCGCGTTCCGCCTGGAACGAAACACCCGAAATCACAGGGGTTCCCGGAACGTAGGAGAAACCAACCCCGTCGAAATCAACATCCCCCGCCACGCTGCCGCTCCAGCCCGTGCCGGTCATGCCTGGTTCCGGCGGCCGGTCGATCACTTCGAAAATCCTTTCGGCCCCGGCAAGCGCCGCCTGGATCGAGTTGTACATGTTGGCGAGCTGCCTCAGCGGCTGAACGAAGTTGCGTCCGTATGTAACGAATGTGGCTATCACTCCGACCGTCACAAGGTCCCTCAGGGCCAGCCAGCTTCCGAAGGCGGCCATCACGACTATGAACACGTTGCCCAGTGCATTGCTCACCGGCATCAGAAGAAGGGCGTAGCTGTTGGCTTTCACTCCGGAGCGGAATACGCTGTCGTTCCTGACATCGAATTCCTCCTGCACGTCGCTGTTCCGTCCGAAGGCGGTGATCACCTTCTGTCCGCCGATCGCTTCCTCCATCAAGCCGTTCATCCCGCCGAGCTGTTTCTGAAGGTCCCTGAACCCCCGCCTTGTGTACCTGGCGACGAATCCGGTGAAGAAGAGCATGAAAGGGATAACGGCCATTGCTGCAAGTGTCAGCGGTACGTCCAGGATCAGCATGGCTGTGAGTATCCCGGCGAGTGAGAGGACGCTTGCGAAGAGAGCAGTCACGTTTTGTGAGACGGCCTGGTTGATCGCGTCGATGTCGTTTGTTAGCCTGCTCATGAGATCACCGGCGGGAGTGCTGTCGAAAAAGCCTATCGGAAGGCTCTGCAGCTTTCTGAACAGGTCCCTCCTGAGAAGCATGAGGGCATTCTGGGAAATCGACGCCATCTTGCGTCCGGCAACCGCGTGAAGCAGGTTTGAAAACAGAAACGAGGCCAGCATGAGCATGGCGAGAAGCGGCAAGCCCTCCGGATGGCGGGGCATCACATGCCTGTCGATGGCGACACCCATGAGCCACGGGCCTGCGAGACCGAGCACCGTATACCCGATGACCAGGGAAAGAACAACCAGAAGACCGCCCCTGAACGGTAAAAGATACCCCGCAAGCCTGCGCAGTGCGTTCCTGGCATCCCGCGCTTCCTCCACCCTCCCAATGGCTGCCGGACGGCGGGGTTTCATCATGGTCCCGGCGTCGGGTGCCCCGAAACTCGACCCGTAATTTCTTGTGCCGCCGCTCATGGCCCTTCTCCCGATAACCCCGGATCCCCCAGCTGGGAGTCGAAGATCTCTCTGTAGACAGGGCTTCCCTTCAGAAGAGCCGAATGGCTTCCTGACGCTGCTATGCGCCCCTCTTCAAGCACGACGATCCTGTCAGCGGAAAGAACCGTGCTGACCCTCTGTGCAACCAGGATGAGAGTGCAGCCCCGCAGAGTCGATGAAAGGGCGCCGTGGATCCTGGTCTCTGTTTCAACGTCTACCGAGCTTGTGCTGTCGTCGAGAATGAGAATCCCCGGACGTGCAAGGACTGCCCGGGCTATCGCAATCCTCTGCTTCTGGCCTCCGGAGAGGTTCACGCCCCTCTCCTCGATCCGTGTATCCCACCCGTTGGGCAGCTTCAGGATGAAGCCGAGGGCATCCGCGACCTGAGCCGCCTCCTCGGCTTCGGCATTGGTGGCTCCGGGCCTGCCGTAGACGACGTTTTCCCGCACAGTGCCCGAGAACAGCACCGACTCCTGCGGAACCACCCCTACGAATCTGCGGAGGGATTGAAGGCTTATTTCCCTGAGATCGGTTCCGTCAAGCAGAACCCTCCCCCGGGAAGGGTCGTAGAAGCGTGGCACCAGATTGATGAGTGAGGTTTTTCCGGCCCCTGTCGCGCCGAGGAAGGCGGTCACCCGGCCGGCTTCGATCTCCAGATCTATTCCTTCGAGGACGTTTGAATCACTTCCTTCGTACCTGAAGGAGACGCCCTCGAAAACAACACCACCCTGAGAAACGGAAGGCACCGGAACCGCCCCTGCCTTCTCCATCATGGTCGGACGCGAATCGAGCACATCGAGTATTCGCCGGCTTGAAGCAAGCCCGCCTGCCCAGACGTTGGACAGGTTGGTCATCATGATCAGCGGAGTCATCGTGCTCAGAAGGTAGTTGCCGAAGGCCACGAGCTGCCCGGCGGACATTCCCCCCCGAACAGCATCAAGCCCTCCCGCCCAGATCACGACCACGACGCCGATGTTGACACACATGGTGAGCATTGGCGACATGACCGCCATGAATTTCATGACATTCGCGGAGCCATCCGTGAAGGCCCTGTTGGCGGTGTCGAATCGTCCGTCCTCGAGTTCGTTCCTCACGAATGCACGGACCAGCCGCACGCCCGCGATGTTTTCGTGAAGCACGGTGTTGAGTCTGTCGAGCCTGGCCTGCACCGTCCGGAACAACGGCTCCATTCTCGGGACGAAGTAAAGGATTATTGCGGAGGTGACTATCAGAAGGGGAAGCATTGAAAGCGCAAGGCCGGAATTCGTCCTTATCATCAGGAAAAGGCTGCCGATCATCATCAGTGGCGCGCGCGTGCCTATTCTGAGAGAGATCTGGGTCAGCCTTTGAAGGGCGGCAGTATCGCTCGTCAGGCGCACCATCAGCTGGCCCGTTCCCGTACGGTCAAGCTCTCCGAAGGAAAAGGTTTGGATTTTGCGGAACAGCGCCCGGCGCAGGTCCCGTGCCACGCTCTCGCCCACCCGCACTGAAAGTATGTTGTTGCCAACAGCGAAGATGGTTCCTGTTATTGAAAGCGAAAGCATCAGAAGCCCGGTGCGCACCACCTCCCCCTGGTCGCCCCGCGCTATTCCAAGGTCGATGAGCCGCTGGATCAGCCTTGGAATGGCAAGGTCCATTGCAACAAGGGCTGCGAGGAGCAGAAGCGCCGCGATCGAGCGCCTCCAGTAGGGCTTCACAAACAGAAGGGGCAGTTGGATCGTTCTCATTTGGCATTGAAGATACAACCCGCAGGCCTTCATGAAAGCCCCCCGAGCCGCGCGGGTCATGGCGGAGCGGCGACGGCCGGGGGTGGCTGCTGCGGCAAAGAAATTCCCGGGGCATCACACAGAAAGGCAATGCCCCGGGATTGTAAGAAAAGATGGCTGGCGGGCAGGGATTCGAACCCCGATAGGCGGATCCAGAGTCCGCAGTCCTACCATTGGACGACCCGCCAATGGAGTCGGGATTATCGTCAAGCGGTATATTCCTGTCAAGCATGCAAAGGAAGGGGGGCGAGTGACAGCACAGAGGGGTGAGAGAAGCGGCGGTCTGATACTTGCCTGGGCAGTTTCCGGATTGAGCCTCTATCTGACCAGCCTGATCCTCGGTTCAGAAATGAATTTCGACGGTTTCTGGAGCATTGCCCTGACAGCATTGGCGGTCGGGCTGCTGAACTTCATCCTTGGTCCCCTGCTCACCCTGGTGACGTGCCCGCTGATTATCCTCACGCTTGGCCTGGCGCGTTTCCTCGTGAGCGGCCTGATCCTCATGATGGCTTCGTGGTGGATGCCCGGTTTTCACCTTGCGAACTTCTGGTGGGCGGTGCTGGCAGCCGTGATCGTCGCGGTTCTCAACGGGGCACTCGAGAGGATGTTCGGGATCAGGCGGGGGTAGGTCGCAGGATGCCTGCGGGGGTCTGCTCGGTTCCCTGCCCGAGAGGGTTGTCGGAGAGAACTTCGACAAGAAGCTTTTTGTCCGTATCCTTCGGCCAGGCCCCCAGGATGTTCCCTCCGAGATCGTTGATATCCACAACAGCGGCGCCGCAGCCGAACCTCGCGGACAGCGCACGGGCCACCCCCACAGGATCCTTCGGAGCCAGGCTGACCGCCCGGTTGAAGGGAGGGATGGTTCCCGGCGTCGGGCCGTCGATTGACCGGGCCCTCGCTCCCGCAACCCTGTAGAAATCTCCCCTCCGCCCCAGCAGCTTTCCTGCCGCACCGACCAGCGCTGCGAAAAGTATCCGCATCGAGCCGCATTCATCGATGGCGCACTGCATTGTTTCGGGCATGCCCAAACCGATGCCTGCAGGGGTTTTGGTGACGTGCCTTGAGAGGAATACGGCCAGCCTGCCGGGTCTCACCTCTCCCTCGTCGAGAAGATAGTACCTCCCCTGGCTTGCACCGACGGCCTTCTCGCTCACGAACAGGATATCGCTTTTGCCCGGTGTCACTCCCGCAAGCTCAAGACCCTCTGAAATGGCTTCTTCAAGGCTGTCGCCCCGGAGGATGAGCTTCGTCCTGACGGGGATCCTCATCCACAATTTTCCCCCGGCGTTGATCCCTGTTTGCATATATTCACCCCCATGGAATACGAACTTCTGCTCTCTTCACAGGCTGACGGCATCAAAACGGGCACTGTGCTTCTGCCCTCCGGCAGCCTTGAGCAACACGGAACCGAAGCCCCTCTTGGTTGCGATGCCATCATTGCCCGCTGCGTGTGCCGGGATGCAGGGGAAAAAACCGGAACTCCCGTTCTGCCCTGCCTGCCCTACGGCGATTCCCGCTCGCACGAAGGCTTTCCCGGAACTTTTTCGCTCTCTCCCTCAACGCTTGCCGCGCTCTATTCCGACATCCTCCGGTCGGCCGCTGTCAACGGGTTCCGTCGCTGCCTGATTATAAGCGGTCACGGCGGCAACAGAAGCGCAGCCGAGAATGCGTGCAAGGGCGCGCACGGCCTGCCCGAGGCCCTGTATCTCGGATGGTGGCAGTTGCCGGGAGCCGATGACCTGGAGAGGAAGCTGTTTCCGAAAAGCGGGCATCATGTAACCGCTGCCGAGGTTTCGATGGTCTGGTTCCTTCTGGGGAAGGAGCCCCCGGGTGTCTTCAAGGGGATCTATCCTCCCTGGCTTGATGTCTTTGGCGATCCGGTGGAATTCAGGCGCGCATACCCCGACGGCGGGGTCGGCGGCGACATGTCACTGGTTTCCGTGGAGAAAGGCGCCCTGCTTTACGCGCATCTCGTGCAGGCGCTCTGCTCGATGATCGGCAGCCCCTGATGACTGCCGCCTCCCTTGAAACCGTGACTGTCAGCTACGGACCGGTCAAAGCACTCGATGGCTTCAGCATGGAAGTTCCTTCAAAAGGTGTGCACGGCCTTCTCGGCAGAAATGGCGCTGGCAAGACCACCGCGATAAGGGCCATGGTCGGCCTTCTTCAACTGGGAGGCGGCTCGGTCAGGGTTTTGGGTGACGACCCTTGCGTTGGCCCCGGTACGAGGCGAAGGCTCTCGGTGCTGTTCAGCGAGGACGGCCTGCTTCCCTCCCTCACGGTGCTGGAAAACCTGTCGATCTGGTGCGGGCTGTACGGGTGCTCCCGAAACGATTCCAACACTCTTGCCAGGAGGTCGCTCGAAGCCTTCGGCATGTCCGACTGCATGGGAAAGCGCGTAAAGGAGCTTTCCACCGGGAACCGCAGGGCCGTGGCCATGGCAAGGGTATTTGCGGTTCCCTCCGAACTGGTGGTTCTTGATGAGCCCACGGCATCACTGGACCCGGTCAGGGCACTGGATGTAAGGGGCATGATCGAGGCCGCCGCAGGCAAAAGGCCTGTGCTGCTGTCAACCCACAACCTCTCCGAGGCCCAGTCAGTCTGCGACTCGGTCACGATCGTTCACAGGGGGAGAGCGGTTCTCTCCGGTGAGCTCCCGGTACTGATGCGCTCATCCGGCTTTCTTGTAAGAACCGAAGGCGGGACCGTGATTCACGGAGGGGTAAGCCACACCCCCGGGTCCGACGGCTATGTACTTGTTGAAAGCTGTCTTCCACCGGCGCAGCTGCTCAATGACCTCATCATGGCGGGCAACAGGGTGGCCGAGTTCCGTCCCGCCGGAAGGGATCTCGAGGGGATATTCATGAGCCTGGCCGGGGAGGGGGCGGAATGACCGGTTCCATCTTCCGCAGGGAACTGCTTGCATTCATCGGCGCAATGGGCCGCGGCGGCTTTATCCGGCTCATGGTGATCTACGTCGGCATCTTCGGGCTTTACCTGCCGTCGTCGATCGAAAGCCCGAACCTCGCACTCCTGCCCTTTGCATTCCTTCCCCTCTACATGGCAGGCCTGATGGGAATCGACTCGATTGCCGGGGAGCGCGAGAGGGGAACCCTTGAGACACTACTCGCATCCCCTGCCGGGAAGAAGCCGCTTCTCTGGGGCAAGTTCCTTTTCAGCACGACGTCGGGCACGGCCTTTCTTATACTGAGCCTCCTGGCATCAGTGGCATTCAGGGCAGCGAGGGGAATGGCGATGGCCTCATTCACAGCCGTAATGGCAGTGCTTTTCATCTGCGTCGTTGTCAGCGCATTCGGTGCCGTTGCCGGAATGCACGTCTCCCTGCGAGCCAGATCCTCCCGCTCGGCGCAGCAATGGTTTGCCGCGTTCATTGCCGTTTTCTTCGTCGGCGCGGGGGCTTTGTTGAAACTCTTTGCGGACAGGCTTTTCCCGGGGTTGAAGGGTTTTGTTGAATCCGTGTTTTCCCTGGGATGGGAGTCACCATCGGTTCCGGCAGCGGGCGGGGTGGTGCTGCTTGTTACGGCTGCAATGCTGGCATGGCTTTCAGGAAGGATGAAGAGCCTTTGGAAACTGAACTTGTTCAAGTGACCAGTACAGTCGACCGGGAGGACATCGCGGCCCTGCTTGTGAAGCGGGCTGTCAGGGATCGGCTTGCCGCCTGCGGCAGTGTTTCGGGACCCGTTACAAGCACCTACTGGTGGAAGGACAACCTGAACAGAGAGGTGGAGTACGTGATGGTGTTCAAGACCACCGCGACCGCCGCTCCTAAGCTCATTGAGTTCCTGAGGAAGAGCCACACATACGAGAACCCCGAGATAATAGTCACTCCGATCACGGGGGGCTCCGCGGATTACATGGATTGGGTGCGCAGTGAAACGGGTGTCTAAGGCAAGGTTTCTTTGCGCCGCCGAGGTTGAGGACGCTGTTGCCGCCATGTGTATCGAGGCCTGCACCAGGCCGTCGCCATGTCTCCGGGAACTTCTCGTGGCAGCCCGGAACCTTTCCCCGGACGGACCAGGCGGAACCGCGCTGGACCTGTGCATCCGGAACATCGATGCCGCAGACGTTTCGGGTCTTCCCATATGCCAGGACACCGGAATAGCGGTTGTTTTCGCGGAAAAGGGGAACCGTCTGGTGATCGAGGGAAGCTCCCTCGGAAGAGCGGTCGACCGTGGCGTGGAAAGGGGGTATCGCGAGGGGCTTCTTCGAAACTCGCTTGTGGCCGACCCGATGGAGAGAAGACCGCTCAGGTCCAACTCCCCGGCCGTGCTGCACATCGAAGAGGTGGAGGGGCATACCCTGAAGCTCAGGCTCCTTGTCAAGGGAGCGGGGTCCGAGAACGTGTCCGCCGTAGCGATGCTGCCACCACTGGCCGGGGAGGACGGGATAGTGAGCTTCGTTCTTGAAACCGTCACGAAGAGGGCTGCGGGGGCGTGTCCTCCCCTGTTCCTGGGGATAGGCCTCGGCGGTGACCTCGAGGTGTGCGGCATTCTGTCCAAGAAGGCTCTTCTCCGCCCTTTCGGCACACCGGGCAGAACGGTCCGCATCAGACAGCTCGAGGAACGCATCCTTGCCGCCGTGAACTCGACGGGCATCGGTCCCCAGGGGTTCGGAGGGCCTGTGACCGCCCTGGAGGCAAGGGTGGAATCCCGTCCCTGTCACATGGCGTCGCTTCCAGTGGCGTTGAGCATCGAGTGTCATGTCCACCGTACTGCCGAGAGAACGCTTTGAAACGCCTTCAAACGAAATTCGCCCCGGGAGAACTTGAGTCGCTGAGAGCCGGCGAGTCGATTCTTCTTTCCGGCCCTGTCATCGCCTGCAGGGACAGGGCGCACAGAAGGATCGCTGAGATGATTGCAGGCGGCATGCCTCTTCCCTTTGAACCTTCTGCCACGGCACTGTTCTATGCGGCTCCAACACCCGCCCCCCCCGGCATGGTTTGCGGCTCGGTCGGACCGACCACTTCCCTTCGGATGGATCCGTTCACCCTTCCGCTTTTGCATGCCGGGGCGAGGCTGTTCATAGGCAAAGGGCCGAGAAGCCCCGAAATTGGGAAGGCCATGGTGGAAGCGGGCGCCGTATACCTGGCTGCGGCGGGGGGGACCGCCGCCTTGGGCGGAGCATGCGTTGTTTCATGCAGGATTCTCGACTGGAGCGATCTCGGCACCGAAGCACTCTATGAAATGATCCTTCGCGACTACCCGGTTTTCGTGGCGCTGGACACTTTGGGAGCAAACCTCTTCAAAATGGCAGGTTCGTCGTGAAGAAGGCCGTTTTGCTTAGAGCCCTTGCCCTCATTGATGACCTGCCGGATCCCGAGGCTGCGAGGACGAGGTTTCTGAAGGCCCTTGCCCTCAGGGCCCATCGCATCACACACGGCAAGACAATGGTGCTTCCCTCGGTCGCACGAATGGAACAGGAGTGGCTGGGCGTCTGGTACACTCCCGGAGTTTCCGCCGTTTCCACGGCCATCCGTTCCGACGCGGGAGCCAGCCGCACACTTACTTCCAGGGGCGCAACGGTGGCCGTGGTCAGCGATTCCACACGGGTGCTGGGAGACGGAGACTGCACCCCCCCGGGGGGGATGGGTGTGATGGAGGGAAAGGCGCTTCTGATGAGCTGGCTCGGGGGGCTGAACGCCGTTCCGCTCTGCGTTGACACCCGTGACGAAGCCGGCCGCAGCGATCCCCGCAGGCTTGTGGATTTTGTGATGGCGGCATCACCGTCGTTCGGTGCCGTGAACCTGGAGGACATTTCCCAGCCCAACTGCTACATCGTTCTGGATGAACTGAAGAAACGGTGCGGGATCCCGGTCTGGCACGATGACGCCCAGGGGACGGCCTGTGTTATCCTGGCCGGCCTGATGAACGCGCTGGAGTGCGCCGGAAAAAAGCTTGAGTCCGTAAGGATAGTTTTCCTCGGCGCCGGCGCAGCCTGTTCCTCGGCGGCAAGGCTGCTTGTCGCCGCAGGGGTTGAACCCGCGATGATCTCGCTCCACGATGACAAGGGAAGCCTCTCGCCCACCCGGACGGACTTCGAGGGTGACGGCTTCGCCTGGCATCGGGAATTGTGCTCGAGCACAAACCCTGAAGGCTTCCGCGGATTCAGTGAGGCGGTAAGGGGTGCCGACGTTCTGATCGCTGCCTCGGCTCCGGGTCTGGTCAGCGGAGAACACGTCGCCTCAATGGCCGGGAGAGCGATAGTTTTCGCATGCGCCAACCCTGTGCCCGAGATTTATCCCCGAGCCGCCCTGGAAGCCGGTGCTGTAGTTGTTGCAACGGGCAGGAGCGACCTTCCGAACCAGGTCAACAACTGCCTTGGTTTTCCGGGCATCCTGAAAGGTGTTCTGCTTTCCGGGGCATCCGCGATAAGCGATGGGATGGCGATCGCCGCAGCGAATGCACTCGCCCGGGAGGGAAGGAGGAACGGCCTCGACCCGATGAGGATCATGCCCGGGGTTGATGATCCCGCGGTTCACGCTGCCGTGGCCTCAGCAGTGGCTGCGCGGGCGCATGCTGAAGGTATCGCCTCCGGTCCGGTCGACCCTGACGCTGTTTTCCATTCCGCCCTCAAAGACATCACGGCGGTGAGGGATTCCCACCGTGCCCTTCTCGAGGCCGGGCTTCTGGCCGATGTTCCGGACGATGCTGTCATGGAGGTTTGCAGGGAGGTCGCCAGCGGGGCCAAACCATGACTCTGCGGCTTCGCGGGGCATGAAGCGGCCGTTGCGCTAACGCTCCCCCTGCGGGACAGGTCCCGGGAAAACGGTGACCGTTCCGTAAAGACCCGGAGCCATCAGACCCTCGGGGTCCTCGAAACGAACAGTGACGGGAAGCAGGCAGGTCACCGGGTCAAGAGCCGCAGCAACCGCGACCACGATCCCCTCAAAGACCATCCCCGGCAGTGCGGATGTTGCGAATACAGCCCTGTCACCGGTCCCGATTCGACCCATCTCGCGCTCCGGAAGAAGCAGAAGCGCCCTGTAGCCGGAGCCCCCGGTGATCATCAGAACGGGTTCCGATCCTGCCGAATCCCCCACCCGCGCCCAAACCCTGCCCACGACCCCGTCGAATGGAGCCTCGACCCTCGTGGCCACTGCGCCTGCACGGGCGCCCGCATCGGCGGCCCTTGCCTCGCTTCCTGCAGCCTCCGCCGAACGCAGTACGGCCTCGGCGCCTTCCAGGGCCTGAAGGCTGATGGCTCCCGCCTCGTACAGCTCAAGACACCTTCCGTACTCGGCCTCGGCATTGCCGAGGGCGAGCGTGGCCGCCTCAACTGCGCGGGACGTCGCCGACGCCGTTGTCTGCATGGTCCGATCACCTGAAAGAACCACAAGGGTCTGGTTTGCCGCAACCGTATCGCCTTCGGAGACGAGTACTGAAAGGATCCGTCCGCTTGCGAAGAGAAGCGCCTCGTTCGAGGCCTCGAGGCGTGTGCAACCGCTTGTTGAAACCTCGGGGCCGAAACCGGGTGAGGAGTTTTCTGCATGGTCGGGAATGGCCTGCTCAGGCTCAGCCCTGTCGCATGCAGTCAGGGCGAGAAGGATCAAAAGGATTCTGCTTCTATGCACGACCGCCCGCCCTTCGTCCCGAGTGCCATCCGTCAAGGGCCACATAGAGAACCGGAAGTACGAGAAGGGTGAGCGGTGTGGCAACAATCATTCCTCCTATCACGGAGAGCGCCATGGGCGACCACATCGCGGAACTGCTGCCGGTGCCGATCGAGAGGGGGACCAGGGCGAGTATCGTCGTTCCGGCGGTCATCAGGATGGGTCTGAGACGCTTTTTACCCGCCTCAAGCACGGCCTGTTCGGGGGAAAGCCCTGTTTCCCGTCTTATCTGGTTCGCAAAATCGACGAGCAGAATGCCGTTGTTCACCACGATGCCCGACAGCATCAGGATGCCCACCAGCGATGTAAGACCCATGGTGGTTCCTGTCGCCAGGTGGATCAGGATCACCCCGATGAAAGCCATCGGGATCTCGAAGACCAGAAGGAAGGGTTCAAGCAGCGACTCGAACTGGCTTGCCATGACCATGAAGACCAGGATTACGGCCACCAGGATGGCGAGTGACATGCTCGATGCCGCCTCCCGCTGGTCGGGGATATCGCCCAGAAGCTCCCAACGACTTCCGCCCAGATCGAGGGTGTCCATCAGGGAGGCAAGGTCGGCGCCCACGTCCCCAAGCGCCCGCCCGTCGATCTTGCATGAAACGAGCACACTTCTGCTTCTGTCCCTTCGCCAGATCCTCTGTGGGACCTGGCTTGTGCGGAACTCGCCCCAGCTTTCAAGGGGAGCGCCTGCTGCGGGAAGCCCCATGACCTGCTCGCGGTTCGACGTGACACGCAAGGGGTAGCTGAGATGGATGTCGTACCGGGTCCCGCCCTCGGTGTAGGTGGATGCATCGAGTCCCTGAAGCCCAAGGGTGATCTCTGCGGCCAGAAGTGCAGGGCTGGTTCCGCGCTGTGACAGTACGGCCGGGTCGGGCACGAACTCGATACGGTCGACCCACCCGTCCAGCGAAGAGGTGTGGTCGACGGTTCCCCCGATGCCCTCCATCGCTTCCTTGAGGATCGCCCCCTTTTCCGCGAGTTCGACAAGGTCGGTGCCGTAAACGGCCACTTGTATCGGGAACTCGTTCCCTATCGGCTGGCCCGAAGTGATGCTGTACGAAAGCCCCGGGAAGCCCTCGAGTATGCCCCTCACGGTCTCGGCATATCCTTCCATTGAGGTTTGCAGGGACGATTCATCGGCGAAGTACAGGTTCAGGTCTATCCTTCCCGGGGCATCGGAGCCAAAGGCCGCGGCAAGCCCGCCGCTCCTTCCTACAGTCATTCTTGAGTACCGAAGATCGCCTTCCGCTATTGAGGCCAGAATGGAGTTCTCGAGCGCGCCTGCTATGCTGTCAGTCGTGTGCAGGTTCGTGCCGGGAGGTGTCGATGCGAGGATGCTCATCGTGCCTTCCCTGATGTCGGGAAGGAATGATGCGGGTATGGACCTGGAGAGAACCACCGAGACCGCGAAGAGAAGGACAAGCGAACCAACGGTTTTGAACCTGTGCCCGAGACACCATTCGGCAGCTTTTCCATAGAATCCCTCAAGGCCGTCGATCCGGTTCTGAACCGAGAGCAGCAGGGACCCCTTACGGTGTACCTTTACCAGTCGGGGCGACATTCCTGCGAGCAGTGGGATCAGCGTCATGCTGACGAAAAGGCTTATGAACAATGCACTTGCGATGGTTATGGACAGGTCCCTGAAGACCTGGCCCGTGGTGCCCTTGACGAAAAGCATCGGGATGAAGACGGCCACCGTGGTGAGAGTAGATGCCGTAACCGCCATTCCAACCTGTGACGCTCCCTTTTCCGCCGCTTCAAGGGTCCCAACCCCTTCACGGCGCAGCCTGTGGATGTTTTCGAGGACCACGACCGAGTTGTCCACGATCATGCCAATGGAGATGGAAAGCCCCGCGAGCGACATGATGTTCAGGTTCACCCCGAACAGGCGCATCAGCGCGAACGTGGTTATGAAGCTGAGCGGCATCGAGATGCTGACGATGCCGGCATTCACCGGAGAACCAAGGAACAACAGGAGTACGAAGGCCGCCAGGGCGATCGCCTGGATGCCCGTTTCCACCAGTGAGTTCATCGACGAAGTGATGTACCCGTCCTGGCTGTAAACAACATCGACGGTGAATTGCCCGGCGTAGGCAAGTGCAACCCTGTCAAGGGATTCTTTCAATGCCTGGCAGGTGTTCACGGTGTTTGCGTCGGAGCTTTTCCTGAAGACGAGCAGGACCGTACTGACGCCGTTGAGGGTTGTGATGTCGGTCTGCTCGAGGAATCCGTCCTGGACTGTGGCAACATCACCAAGCAGGACCGGAACCCCGCCGTGCCGCCCCACGACCAGCCTCCTGATCTGGTCGAGGCTGTTGAAACTGCTTCTAACGCTCAGGGGCACAACAAGTCCGTCGCTGTCGATCTCGCCGCCTGGCTGGTCGGCCTGCACCGCGGACAGGGCCCCGTATACCTGCGAAAGTGTGATTCCTCTCTCCCAGAGTTGAACGGGATCGGCCTCGACGTTGATCTGCCTCTGCTCGCCGCCCGAGATCTCCGCGCTCGAGATGCCCTCCACCCTTGCGAGCACAGGCTGTACTTCGTCCTCGAGCAGGCGCCTGAGCTCCGGGGAGCTCAAAACTTCGCTCGAGAAGTTTGCTATCACAAGGGGCTTCATGCTGCTCTCCAGGGCGAACACCCGCGGATCGACGGAACTTGTTGGAAGCAGTGAACCGGCCCTGTTCACCGCATCGGTGATGTCCTGCTCAACCCTGTCAATGTCGGCGCCAAGGGTCAGTTTCGCGGTCACCGTGCTGATGGATGCCCTGCTGTCAGACTCGATCGTCTCGACACCCTCGACTCCTGAAATTGCATCCTCGATCACCCTCGAGACGAGGCTCTCAACCTCCTCCGGGCCTGATCCGGGAAGGACCGTGACGACCATTACCTCGCCAAGGTCGACCTCCGGCGTGTAGTCGATTCCCATCTGCGAGAGGCCGAACAGACCGGCCCCGGCCATGAGCAGAAAGATCATCAGAAATGTTATCCTGCGCCTTGCCGCCAGACCGGGAAGACTCATCGGGCTGCCTCCCTCACCCTGTCGCCCTCGCGCACCGTGTTTATGCCGAAGACGATTACGCTGTCGCCGGCCGACAAACCCGATGTTATCTGCATGCGAAAACCGTTCTGCAGCCCAGTCTCAACGCTCCTGAAAACAGCCCGCCCGCCTTCAACGACAGCCGCCCGCCAGCCTCCGTCGGGATTCCTCTCAAGGCAAGACCGGGGAAGGACCAGTGCAGAGTCGCAGGTTTCGAGCGCTGTTTCGGCAATGCCGGAAAGGCCTGCTGCAAGCCTGCGGTCTTCGTTCTGGAATTGTGCCCTTGCCGCCACAAGCCCCGAGAGCGGATCGACCGATGGCGAGACCTCGGTTATGACACCGGGGAAGATCTCACCGGGGTATATCGACGCATGCAGAAAGACCGGCAGGCCTGCTTTCAGAAAGGGCAGCCTTCCGGGCGGGAAAAGCAGTTCCGCCTGGACGGTCCGACCGCCCGAGATCGCCACAAGACCACCTGAGGCCGGGTTGCCCTGTCTGGCCCAGACACGTGTGACGGTGCCGCTGAACGGCGCCCGGACAATTCCTGTGGAGGCGTCAGCAGCGGCCCGTTCGTAACCCGAGCGCGCAGCCAGAAGGGCGGCTTCCGATGCAGCCTCCTGCTGCTGTGCAGCCTCGTGCCCACTTTCCGACATCGCTCCGGCATCGAGGAGTGAAGACGCCCTTTCAAGGCCGGCCAGCGAGTAATCATGAAGCGCAGTTGCAGCAGCAACACGCGCTGCCGCAGCGGAAACTGCCGAGAAACGGGCCATGTCTGTCTCAAGCTCGACCATGACCGCACCGGCGATCACGGGATCACCCTCCGAAACCAGCACCCGCGAAACCATGACCGGTTCCGGCACGGAAATGACCGCCTCGTCAGCGCCCTCCAGACGGCACGGCAGCATGACGGTGGACGAGATCGGCCCGTGTTCGAGAACGGCGGTGCGAACCGTGACGATTCTTTCAGCGCGGTCCGCCCCACTGCCGCACGCGAGAAGGAGCATGAGGGCTGCAACAGCCAGACCGCGGTCAGCTGGGTTGCGCACCGGGGCCGATTCCCTTCAGAAGGATTTCCATGGCTCCGCTGAGGTATGCCTTGTCCATCTCAGTGTCGGAAAGGCCGGAGTCGAACCATTTTGAAAGGGTCCACTTCGAGCTGAACCAGTTCACCATGACGGAAAGGAGGACGACGGGAATGATCCTTGCATCGATGTCCTTCCGGATCCACCCCGCCTCCTGATGCTGTCGAAGGCTTTCAACGACTTCGCACCTGAGTATGTCATCGGGGTACTCCGGCTCGAACTCCCGGTCCAGGTTCACCCATGAGAACAGCCTGACCAGGCGGGGGTTGTTCCGAAGAAAATCGAAGAATCCGCCGGGGCCGCTGACCATTTCGATTATCTGCGCCGGATCGGTTCCCGCGAGGGCGTCCTTCAGTTTCACAAGGATGCCCGACTCTTCATGAAAACGCTGCACGATTCCCGACCAAAGGGCCTGCTTGGAAGCGAAGTGATGATATATGAGGCTTTTGGCCACACCTGCCTTTTCGGCAATTTCGCTCATCGAGGTGCCGCTGAAGCCCTTCTCGCAGAAAAGGTCCTCCGCCACCTTCAGTATTCGCTCCCTGTTGTTCATACTCCCCCTGACTGACCGTTCGGTAAGGAAATATGAGGGAGTGCAGGCGAACGTCAAGATTCATGAGCCGGCGGCTTGACAGCCGTCGGCGCCAAAACAATACTAAAAAGTGTGCAAGTTTCATGAAAAGAGGACGAATATGAAGTTCTGCCTTGCCGTGCTGTTGGCATTGCCGCTTTTTGCCATTGCGGCTGACCGTGCAGTAATGCTCGAGTTTTTTACATGGGACGGCTGAGGGACATGTCCTGGCAGTGAGGTCACTGTCACCCAGTTTCTCGACAGCCATCCAGGAACCGTGTCACTGGTGGCGATCCACAACTCGAGCGCAACGGATCCCGTCTACCAGGCCAATCCCACCCACAACACGGCACGGAAGAGCTATTACGGAATCACCGCATACCCGACCGTGATGGTGGATGGCCTTTACGACGCATGGCCGCTGTCCACCATGCTCGGTTACTACGAAACGAGAATGGCGGTTCCGTGCCATCTCGACATCACTCTTACCCCTTCGGTCGAGTCAGATCCAACCGAGGGAACCATCACCTTCACTCTGACCACCGACACCGGGATCGATACCGACGCCACGATCCATGCCATAATCAACGAGTGCGGCATACCCGGCACGGGAACCTACACCGGCAGCGAGTTCAACTACGCCCTCCGCTGGAACATGTTCGGCGCCAACGGCACCGCTGTGGATTTCGGGTCTTCAGGTGAAACCATTGAACTCAGCGCGGATTACACGATCAACCCTTCCTGGGACTGGGAAGAGCTCTACCTCACCACTTTCGTACAGAGCAACGCCACCGATGAAATCCTCAACTCGCGCATGGTGAAGCTTTCCGAGATCATCACTACAGGCATCGAAGAGGAAGGCTCTCCGGTCCCGAATTCCGCCTTCATCGTCAACTCGCCCGCCGAGGGCGCAATAAGCTTTACAGCGGCCGACGGTACGGTCAGCCTGTTCTCACTGGACGGCCGGCTTGTCGATTCGATGCGGATCGTCAGGTCCGGCAGCGGAGTCTTCATGCCGGAAGTTCCGGGTCTTTACATCCTCAGGCATGAATCCCCCCAGGGGGTAAGCCAGTGCCGTCCGGTCGTTCTGATCAGATAGCGCCGACGGAGTTCTCGGGGGCGGCCTTCGGGGCCGCCCCTTCCCGTTGGTAAACACCGCCAGTGCCGGAGGTTGTGGTGAGATGATCATGTATTCATTCTTGTCTATGGTATTTCTTGGCACCATCATGCCGAATCAGGTCATGCCAATGCCCTCCCCCGACGGAGCGTTCATCTTCACGATCGCAGAGGAATACGTATACGACTTCGGAAACATGCAGGCAGTGATGATTTACGATTCCACAGGTGCACTGGTTTACCATGAGCATGAACCTGAGTTCAGCTGCGGGAATACTCTGTACTGGGCTTGGGATGACGACAACCGTGCCTGGCTTTACTGCAGTGACAACATGACCACAATGTATTTCCAGCGGGAAAGGCGCTCCTGGTACCGCTACAACACAGAGCACCAAAGGCAGGATCCGAACGCTCCCGAACCGCCCATGCATCTTTTTCCCAGGTACTACCTTCAGGCCGGCGGTTCAACCGAATACAGCGACACACTCATTGCGGGCTGGGGCCACGGATGGCGCTTCTGCTTCGTATGCCCGCATGTGCCTCCCGGCCTGGACTTCTTCAGGGACGCTGTTGTCGAGCGATTCACGGAGTGGAAGGCCCATTTTGCATCAAGCGCCCTGGAAAGTTACCGCCTGTACGGAATGGAAACCGGATACAGCGACTGGGAGCTGGAAGGCAGAATGTATGCTCTCCCCTCGCCTTCCGGATTTGCGGCTTATGAATGCCTCTGGTCGGACTATACCGGCGGTGCGCACTGCAACGAAGGCAGCGAATACCATCTGTTCGGCGAGGAGATGGGTCCGGACGGAACTGTGTGCTACAGGGCGCTCAGCGCAAGGGATCTGCTGGCGGATTCGACAGAGCTTGTCCGCCTGTCGGCGCTGGTAGTCGACAGCCTTGCGAAAGTGCTCGGTCCCGGGGCTGACATGGATAGGATCAGGTCAGCCGCCAGACCTGAATGGGCCAACTACGCGGACCTCATGCCAATTCCCGATCCCCTGGGGGGCATTGCCGGTTTCGGGATCGATTTCCAGTCGTACAGTGTTGCTTCGTACGTCGACGGGCCGCAGTCCGTGTTCATACCCATCAGGGTGTTGCGGCCCTGAGGGCTCTGTTTGCATTCGGCAAAACTTCTGCGCAATGAAACAATAGTGTGCGCGTCGGAATACCATTCTCATTGACGGATGAGACAACCGGCGGGTATTGTCGCATAGAGGAACCATGATCCTGTTATCATTCGCCAGGGTCGTTCCAATCGTGCTTTGTATCCGCGGGCGGTGTCACATTCATCTTATCGTGGGGGGTGTTCTTGAGGGTTGCGCTGGTTTACCCCAGGTGGGACTGGGTCGAGTACAACGGGCTGGCCGAGCCGCTCGGACTGCTGCAGCTCGCAGCCTGCCTGCGCAACGCCGGTCATGAGGTTGCCTACCTCGACTATTCCTTCTGCAGTTCAATCGACCAGCTGGATTCACAGGCAAGGAGTGCCGATCTCATCGGCGTGGCAATCTCATCCGCCGCAAAGCTGGGTCGCTCCGCCCTTGTGACAGACCATCTCCGCACGGTCAATCCCGGCGCTGTGTTCCTCGCCGGGGGTGCCTATCCCAGCATCTTCCCGGAGAAGACAATGGACCTCATCAACTTCGACCTCGTCCTGACCGGCGAGGCCGAATCGTCAATAGTCGAGCTGGCAGACTCGCTCGAAGCCGGCCGGGACACATCAGGCATCCAGAACCTCGTCTTCCGGGACGGTTCGGGCGGGATCCGCGTGAACCCGCGCAGGCCGGTACCGCAGGACCTCGACTCGCTTCCGCACCCGGCGCGGGATCTGGTTGACTACGATGCATATCTGTCCAATGGCATGAGCGAGTTCGGCGCGGTTACCTCCCGCGGCTGCCCATACAACTGCATGTACTGCAAGCCAAGCACCGACAGGATATTCGGCGGAGGCATCCGCTTCAGGAGCGCGTCGGGCATCGTGGCTGAACTGAAGGGGCTGGCTGTGCTCAGAAACACCGACATGCTGCCTGTGTTCTTCAAGGATGACTCGCTCACCCTCCACCCCACAGGCTGGTTCGAAGAGTTCCGTGATCTGCTGAAGGCCGAGGGTCTGAAACTGAAATGGCACTGCGCCAGCCGTGTTGACTCCATAACCGCGAGGAAGGCCGAAGTGATGGCCGAGAGCGGTTGCCACTGCGTTTCATTCGGTGTGGAGAGCGGGAGCAGAAGGATCCTTGATTTCTACAGGAAAACGACGACGACGGAGCAGGCGGAGGCGGCCTTCAGGTTCTGCCACAGCGCCGGAATTGAGGCCACCGCCATGGTGATGATCGGGTGCCCCATGGAGAAGGAGGAGGACCTTGCCGCAACGTTTTCCCTTCTCAGGCGGCTCAAGCCCGACGACATTGTAGTGTACTTCTCAACTGCAATACCAGGCAGGGACATACACGACTGGGCCAGGGAGAACGGATACCTCATCGACGACACAGACCCTGATGTTCTCGACCCGGCCAGGAACCGGGCGCGCGAGGTGTTGAACATGCGCCTTCCGTACCTGTCGGTCGAAGATGTGATACGCTGGAAGAAAAAAATGGAGCGCTACAGGAGTTACAGGAAGCTTACAAGCCCCGCCAACATCGGCAGCTGGGCGGGCGACCTGGTTTCCCACCCCGGCCGGGCGTTGAGGAATGCAGGCAGGGTCCTCCGGGGGCTGCGGGGTCGGAGTGACTGACATCATTCGAGCCGGCGGCGCTGCAAGATGACCCACCGTGCGCTGGTTGCCGCGATCAACTGGAACGGGATGGAAGTCATCCCGGGCATGCTCGACTCACTCGCGCCCCAGGTAACTGAGACCTCCTGCCGAATGATCGTGTTCGACAACGACTCGCACGACGGATCAGCCGAGTACGTTGAGAAGTATGCGGCGCGAACGAAAGACATTTCCCTTGTCAGGAACGGTGCGAACGCGGGTTTCGGAGCTGCGGCCGACATCATAATCGGTTCGGCGGTGGAACCGTTCGTCGTGCTCGTCAACACCGATACAGTGTTTCGACCCGGAGCGCTCGAGTGCCTTCTCGCGAGCATAGAATCGAAACCCGACGTCGGTATCGCAGGCCCCAGGCTGCTCTGGCCCGACGGCCGCCTTCAGCCCTCTCAGAGGGACTTCCCATTCCCCGGAAAGCTCCTTGCCGAACGCATTCCCCTGCTCAGGCGCAGCAGCGCAATATGCTCCCGCCACGACCGGGGAACATACGCGGACTGGCTTGTGGGGGCCGTTATGGTCGTTAGGGTTGAAGCCTTCAAGGAGTCCGGAGGGTTCTCGAGGGATTTCGGTTTTTTTCACGAGGAGACCGACCTGATGTTCAGGATGGCCCGCCTTGGCTGGAAGGTATGGTTCGAACCCTCCGCGGAAGTGGTGCACTTCTGCGGCAAAACCTCCCGCAGGGTTTACGAGGGTTCGATACAGGTGAGGTACATCCCCGCCAAACTGCTTTTTTTGCGAAAATACGGCGGCTTTCTTTCTGTGCCGGCTTTTCGCGTTCTGATGTCGGGCCTGCTTGCCATTCGCCTGCTTGGAACAAAGCTGACCCCCGGAGAGCGGGGGGGCGATGATGGGCCGCGCTCAATTCGCAGCGCGTTCTCAGCCCTGTGGCGGGAACCGCGTCCCGGCGAGGGGTTCCCCGGGGGTTGCCTCGAAGGCTTCTCCGGCGTGGCGAAGCCTGTAAAGAGACATTCAGGCGAATGCGGGGAGGCATTGTGAACCTTCGGGAGGAAGCAGCGATACAGGTCTTCAAACCGTCGTTCGACCAGAGGGAGATCGATGCGGTCGCCGCGGTCATCGGATCGGGCTGGGTCGGGCTCGGCCCGCGGGTGGCCGAATTCGAGGAAGCCTTCGCACGGTACTGCATGGTCGAACACTGCATTGGGCTCAATTCCGGAACTGCAGCCCTCGACATGGCCGTGAAGCTTCTCGAAATCAAAGAGGGCGACGAGGTAATCGTCCCCACGATGACTTACGTGTCGACGGCGCACTGTGTGGCTTTCAACAAGGCCAGGCCGGTGTTCGCCGATGTTGATCCCGGAACGCTGAACATCGATATCGATGACATGAGGAAGAGGATCACGAACAGGACGAAAGCCGTCATCCCTGTTCATTTCGCCGGCCGTCCGGCACATCTCGACCTTGTGAGGGAGGCCGCCGGCGGCATCCCCGTTGTCGAGGACTGCGCGCATGCAGCGGGAGCCCGATACTGCGGGCGGCCGGTGGGCGGTCTTTGCACCATGGGATGTTTCAGTTTCCACGCCGTTAAAAACCTTGCAATGGGCGAGGGAGGGGCTCTGACGCTGAACGACGGTGAAATGGCCGAAAGGGCCAGGCGGAAGAGAAGCCTCGGGATGGACAGGTCCACCTGGGACCGCTCGAAGCTTGACCGCGCCTACTGGTGGGAGTACAGCATCGATGAGGTGGCGTTCAAGACCTCTCTCGACGACATTCACGCAGCCATCGGCCTTGTTCAGCTTGAAAAGCTTGAAGGGGCGAATGCAAGAAGGCGCTTGATCACCGGGATGTACAGGGAAGGCCTGGCCGACCTCGATGAGGTGGTGATGCCGCCCGTGGACACCCCGGATTGCCTGTCCTCCTGGCACATCTTCTCAATCCGTGCGGAAAGGCGTGACGATCTGAACGTTTACCTCGGCGATAGGGGAATTTCGACGAGCGTTCACTACAAACCGCTGCATCTCTACAGGTGCTACGGAAGTCAGGAACCTCTTCCGGTTGCGGAAAGGGCGTTCGAGAGCATCCTCACGCTCCCCCTTTACCCCGATCTGACCGATCCCGATGTCTGGCGGGTCGTTGACTGCATCCGCAAATTCTACGGGAAAGCGTGACGGGATGAACCTTCCGCTTTCCTCCGCAGGGCGGGATGAACCTGTGATCGTGTGTTTCTGCGGCCGCGATCTCGGGTATCTGATCGCCGGATTCCTTCTTGAAAAAGCGCCGAACGCCCTGTTCGTAGTCAATCCGGGTGAACACACAGGCTCATGGTACCGCTCTCCCCGAGAACTCCGGATCCGGGAGATAAAAGAGGAGGACGTTGTCGGGCTCTCACCCGATCTCGTTCTCGTTGCTTTTTACGACCGCATTCTTCCTGCAGCCATCTTCGGACCGCCAGGCCTTGGGTGCTGGAACGTGCACCTGGGAGATCCGGAAAGATACAGGGGCGCCTATCCGAACATCTGGGCGCTTCGGAACGGTGACGCCTCATACTCCGTGGCCATCCACAGGGTGGACGCGGGGATCGATTCGGGTCCCCTTCTCGCCCGGACATCATTTCCACTGTGCCCGGAATACACGGGGCGCGACCTGTACGATCGGATGGTGGCTGAAGGCTTCGAGCTGTTCAAGAGCTGCTTCGGCATGCTTGCAAGCGGTGCAGCCCTTTCAAAAACCCGTCCCCAGGACGGCAGTAACGCCGAAACTCATTTCAGGAGGGAGATCTCCCACGAAGTGGAGGCTCCCGACTCGCTCCGTAACAGCGTGAGGGCGTTGTCGTTTCCTCCCTTTCCACCGCCCTTTTTCAGCATCGGCGGCCGAAGGTTCGTGATAGTCGAGGATCGTTCCGGGAAAGAACCGGGGAACGGGTAGCACTCGCCGGGATCAGCCAGTTCTCCGGGTGTTCGACCCCTTTTTTTCATTGACGCGAACGGACACGGGTGGGTATTGTTGCATCCATCTCAGGGTTGCATTTTTTCTCTGCACGCGCTGCTCAGTTTGAGCCGTTGACGGAACGGTGAAAAACCGGTTTCCTGTTGGATCTATGCATCGATGATGGTCATCCAACGAATGAAAGCAGTACTATGATCAGCACTTTGTTCTGGATCGCTCCCATATCGGCATTGCTCGCCCTGGTTTTCGCATGGATCTTCTACCGGGGCATGATGAAAGCACCTGCCGGCAACGCCAGGATGCAGGAGATAGCGCAATACGTGCGGGAAGGAGCGATGGCCTACCTCGGAAGCCAGTTCAGGGTCGTCGGAAGGGTCTTCATAATCCTTGTTGTACTGCTTGCGATACTGGCCTACATTGGGGTTCAAAACCCGTTCGTCCCGATAGCGTTCCTCACCGGAGGCTTTTTCTCGGGCCTTTGCGGGTACCTGGGGATGAAGACGGCCACGAACGCCTCTTCGAGAACCGCCCAGGGCGCATCGGTCTCACTCAACAGGGGGCTGCAGATCGCATTCCGCAGCGGGGCCGTCATGGGGCTCGTTGTGGTGGGATTCGGGCTGCTCGACATCGCGATCTGGTTCCTCCTTCTCAACAACGTGATCTTCACGCCCGAGCACATGGCCGGCGGGCTCAAGTGGCTTGGTCTCACCTTTGTCCAGGCGGGTACCGACGACCATCAGAAGATGATCGAAATAACGGCCACGATGCTCACGTTCGGCATGGGCGCCTCCACGCAGGCGCTTTTTGCCAGAGTGGGCGGCGGCATATTCACGAAGGCCGCCGATGTGGGCGCGGACCTCGTGGGCAAGGTCGAGGCGGGCATCCCCGAGGATGATCCCCGGAATCCGGCGACGATCGCCGACAACGTCGGTGACAACGTCGGTGACGTTGCAGGGATGGGCGCTGACCTGTACGAATCCTACGCGGGGTCTATACTCGCCACAGCCGCGCTCGGCGCCGCCCTGCCCGCCATCTCTGCCGCGGATCAGATGAAGGCCGTCATCGCCCCGATGATAGTGGCCGCGATAGGGATACTTCTTTCGATCGCGGGTGTGTACATGGTGCGCACCAAGGAGTCCGCAACGCAGAAAAACCTGCTCCGGGCGCTTCTGCTCGGCACCGGGGGCAGTTCGGCGCTGATTCTTGTCGCGCTTGCCGTGATGGCCTCTTCCGGTTGGATAACATGGGGGGTCTTCGGCGCAGTCGTCGCCGGCCTGGCAGCCGGCGTGATCATCGGGCAGTCGACCGAATACTTCACGTCGGATGAGTACTCTCCGACCAGGGGAATTGCACGGCAGACCAACCAGGGGCCCGCAACGACGATTATCGAGGGGATGGCGGTCGGCATGCTTTCGTCATGGGTGCCCGTGCTCACGATATCGGCGGCGATCATAGCAGCGTACGCTTTTGCGGGCGGTTTCGAGAGCTTTGCCTCAGGCGTCTACGGCATCGGTTTTGCCGCGGTGGGCATGCTGTCCACCCTGGGCATCACCCTTGCAACAGATGCGTTCGGCCCGATCGCAGACAACGCAGGCGGCAATGCCGAGATGTCGCACCTTCCCAAGGAGGTCAGGGAGAGAACCGACGCGCTCGACTGCCTGGGAAACACCACGGCCGCGACCGG
This sequence comes from Candidatus Fermentibacterota bacterium, assembly GCA_963845085.1. GTDB lineage: Bacteria > Fermentibacterota > Fermentibacteria > Fermentibacterales > JCC-6 > UBA6080. Next base: position 676,147 of record CAWJQI010000004.1, on the reverse strand, counting down.
CAAGGGTTTCGCTATCGGCTCGGCAGCACTTACGGCGATGGCCCTTGTGGCGGCCTACATCGAAGAGGTTAAGCTGTGGCTGGGTCGAATCGCCGACAACTCCGCCGAAGGGTTCAAGCAGATCGGAGATGTCCTCTTCTACAGGGGCACCGTACCCCTGTCGGTTCCCGACGGCATGTCCGCCGTCAGCGTTGATGTCGCCCACATCAAGGATTTCATCAACGCATATGATCTTTCGGTTTTCAACCCGCTGCTCCTTGGCGGCCTTTTCATCGGCGCGATGATGGCGTTCCTCTTCAGCGCCCTCTCCATGAAGGCTGTCGGCCGGGCTGCCGGAAGCATGGTTGACGAGGTCAGGCGCCAGTTCCGTGAGATCCCGGGGATCATGGAGGGCACTGGAAAACCCGAGTATGCGAAGTGCGTCGCAATATCGACCAAAGGCGCGCAGCGCGAGATGCTGCTGCCCTCCCTGCTCGCCATCGCAGTACCGCTGGCCGTGGGGCTCGTGCTCGGGGTTCCCGGCGTGGTGGGTCTTCTCGTTGGCGGGATGACAGCCGGGTTCACCCTGGCAAGCATGCTCAACAACGCCGGCGGCGCGTGGGACAATGCCAAGAAGTTCATCGAGAAGGGCAATTTCGGCGGCAAGGGGAGCGACGCCCACAAGGCGGGCATCGTCGGGGATACGGTAGGGGACCCCTTCAAGGATACTTCGGGCCCGGCGCTGAACATCCTGATCAAACTCATGTCAATGGTATCAGTGGTGCTTGCCGGCCTTACCGTGATGTGGAGCATAATGTAGCCGTGCGGCCGCAGAGGTGGAACGACCGAAACACTCGTGAGGGATGCAGATGGAAGGCCTTTTCATAGGATTCACGGCGATCACCTGGCAGAACCTGCTTATGATGGCCATCGGCGGTGTGCTTATTTATCTTGCAATAAAGAAGGAATATGAGCCTGCTCTTCTTCTTCCTATTGGCTTCGGCACCATCCTGGTCAACATTCCCTTTTCTTCGGTTCTCGACCAGGTTGAGGGAGGAAGGCAGATCGCCGGGGCGCTGTCGATCTTCTTCAGGGCCGGCATCCTCACCGAGATATTCCCGCTTCTGATTTTCGTGGCCATCGGCGCCATGATAGATTTCAGCCCGCTGTTCCGCAGGCCGCTCCTGTTGCTTTTCGGTGCCGCCGCTCAGTTCGGCATCTTTTTCACCATGACCGCCGCCACGCTTCTCGGTTTTGACCTGAGGGAGGCTGCGGCGATCGGCATAATAGGCTCGGCCGACGGCCCCACATCCATCTATGTCGCCAGCCGCTTCGCCATGAACCTGATCGGACCGATCTCGGTTGCAGCATACTCCTATATGGCGCTGGTTCCCATCATCCAGCCGCCGGTGATCAGGATGCTCACAACAAGACGCGAGCGCCTGATCAGAATGGACGGCAGCCAGAAGAAGATCTCGCGGACCACCCTCATCCTGTTTCCGATACTTGTAACGATCCTGATCGGCATGTTCGCACCCACTGCAGTTGCGCTGATCGGGTTTTTGATGTTCGGCAATCTGGTGCGGGAATGCGGTGTGCTCAAAAAGCTATCGCTTGCGGCCCAGAACGAGCTGGCAAGCCTTGTCACCCTTCTGCTCGGCATCACAATCGCGTCGACGATGACCGCGGACCGTTTTCTTCAGGTATCCACCCTGTTCATCATCGCGCTGGGCCTCTGGCGCCTTTATCTTCGATACCGCGGGAGGCGTACTCTTCGCCAAGTTCATGAACCTTTTCATAAAGCGGAAGGTAAACCCCATGATCGGGGCGGCAGGCATCTCGGCCTTCCCCATGTCGGCGCGTGTGGTGCACACCATGGGCAGGAAGGAAGACTCCTCCAACTTCCTCCTGATGTATGCCGTCAGTGCGAACGTTTCAGGGCAGATCGGTTCCGTTCTGGCCGGCGGCCTGATCCTGACGCTGGTCAAGTAAGGGAGGGCTCTTTTGTCCACGGCGATGCAGACAATCTTCAGCGAGGCGCTCGCGGTGACCGGCAAGGGCATGGCGGCGCTCTTTCTCTTCATGTTCCTGTTCTTCATCCTTCTCGTGGTGCTCGACAAGGTTTTTCCCGGCGATGCCGGCGAAGGGGACCAGGCGGACTGAGGCCCGAGACCGGCTGCAACCATCCGGCTCTTCCGGCGATCACCGGGCGGGGATTCCTGCTGAACTCATGGTTTCCTTGACGGGTGGAAGCTCACGCGGTATGCTCATTTTCGGATAGAAGAGCAGCAGAACGCCCCGGCGGCGAAAGAATCCGGAATGTGCCGCCGGAGAGGTTTTAAGTGAGGGTTCCTTCCGTCTGACACGGCGAACGCAAAGGAGTGTCCGATGCCTGAAATCAACCTCGTTCTGTCCATCCCACAGGGTGCGATCACAGCGACCTCGATCGGAATCTCTGGTCTTGCCAGGCATACAAGCCCAGGTTCAGGCAAGCACTTCAAGGGTCGCAAACTGTTCGTGGACCTTGCCATAAAAGATGGCCGGCCCGACTTCGAGTATCTTGACGAAGGGGGCTGGCGCGATGCAGGCGGTGACACGGCAAGCGCGCTTGCCGCAGCTTCCACCGGCAAGCGGACCAAGACGGCGCTGTCCAACAACGCTTTCTCCTGCACACCGATCAAGGCTTACCGCCGGGTATTCCTGGTCAAGACCGGCGGCGAGGTGATGGAGCTTGAGAATGGCGGCCAGATCCATGCGTTCAAGTCAAGCAGTTGCGGCGAGGAGATGTCGCCCGCCGAGGTTGCTTCCGCAGCCGGCAGCCCTGAGCCTGCCGTGCGGGATCGAAGGCTCTATCTCGTCATGTGTCCGATCCAGCTCCTTCTGCTGTCCAACCTGACCCCGATCGAATATGCATGGTACGCCACGCACCGCCCTGGAAAGGTCTTCCGCCAGGTGGTCTTCACCGAGCTGCACACCGAACAGCTGCAGCTCGCTGCGCAAAGCCGGTTCAGCGATGCACGGCAGGAACTCGAGTCACAGCCCGACAAGAAAACCAAGACCATTTTCTCGGGCGACTGCATGAACGAGGTGCCGTTCCATACATGGCTCGGGTACGGCCAGGGAAGGAAATGCGGCCTGTACGTCGCCGATCAGGGCAGGATCGGCCTCTGGCACTACCCCGCCGAGATCCCCGTCTCCTGGGATCGCTCAATCGGCTGACGACGGCCACCTGAACCACGGGACAGGATCCGGCGCGGTTCAAGGCACCGGGCCCGCAGGTGTTATGTTACCGCGTGCAGTGCGGCTGCTTTCGGCACTGCTGCCTGTGGGTCTGGATGGCACTGTCTCAAGGCCCACTGCTCCGCACGTGTGATAACCGCTTGCTGACCGGCGGGGTCCGTGAATACCGGACGCCGCATTTCGCAGAACATTTTACTTCATGATGGATCCGCGACCAAGGAGAAGGATGAGATGAATAAGCACTCCGCATTCGACACCATACTCGTTCACGGCGGGCAGAAGCCTGATTCCCTGATGTCCGTAAACCCACCCATATATCAAACCTCGACCTTTGCCTTCAGGAATGCCCAGGATGGAGCGGATTGTTTTGCCGGGGAAAGTGACGGCTTCATCTACACACGGTTGGGAAATCCCACGATCCGGGTGCTGGAAGACGCCGTGTCGGCCCTCGAGGGCGGGTTCGGGGGAATAGCCGTCGCGAGCGGCATGGCTGCAGTCACAACCGTCTACATGTCATTCCTCGGCGCCGGCAGTCACATCGTTTCCACCGACGCGGTATACGGCGCATCGCGAGGCGTTCTCGAGAAACACTTTTCGAGATTCGGAGTAGAGGCCACGTTTCGTCGACACCAGCCGGATAGAGCTTGTCGAAGAAGCGATCCGTCCGAACACGAAGCTTCTTTTCGTGGAGACACCGGCAAATCCGACCATCTCGATCACCGACATCGCCGCATGCGCCGGGCTTGCCCACAGGCACGGCATCAGGCTTGTTGTCGACAACACCTTCTGTTCGCCCTATCTGCAAAGGCCCCTTGAACTTGGAGCGGACGTTGTACTTCACTCCGTGACCAAGTTCATCAACGGGCACGCTGATGTGGTCGGCGGCGTGGTGGTGGCGAAGACCGAGGCCGACTACAGGCACATGTACAACGTCATGACGAGCATGGGCCCCAACATGGACCCCCACCAGGCGTTCCTCGTGATCCGGGGGCTCAAGACGCTCTCGGTCAGGATTGAACGCGCCCAGGCCAATGCAGAGAAGATCGCGCAACATCTTGAAGCACACCCCGCGGTGGCGTGGGTGAGGTATCCCGGGCTTCCCTCGCATCCCCAGCACGAGCTGGCGCTGAGGCAGCAGAAGGGCGCCGGGGCGATGATCTCATTCGGAATGAAGGGCGGGTTCGAGGCAGGCAGGATCCTGATGGACAGGGTAGAACTCGCGACGCTCGCGGTTTCGCTGGGCGGGGTCGAGACGCTCATACAGCACCCTGCCTCAATGACGCATGCGAAAGTCAGTGCGGATGCGAAACTCAGGGCCGGCATCACCGATGACCTTGTGCGCTACTCCGTGGGCATCGAAGATGTGAACGACCTGATTGCCGATCTCGACCAGGCGATGGCGTTCATAGGATAGCCGCCTGAGTGCAGGGAGTGTTTTGACACCATCCTGAAGTGAACGGATGCAGGATCGGAACCATGCCGAAAACGATAATTCTCGCAAAAGGAAGGGAAACGCCCGTCAAAGCCGGGCACCCCTGGGTTTTCTCACAGGGCATCGCCGGAGGGGATTCCCCTGCAGCCGGTGAGCAGGTGAACGTCTACTCATACGACAAGGTTTTTCTCGGTACAGGCATAATCAATCCCCGCTGTGACATTCGTGTGCGGATGATCGATCGCGAAGAGGTGGTTCTCGACCAAGCCTACTTTCAAAAACGCTTCTCCCGCCTGATCGGTTACAAAAAATCGTTGCTTCCGGCGAACACCACCGGTTTCAGGCTGGTCAATGCCGATGCAGACATGGTCCCTGGCCTTGTTGCGGATGTGTACGGTTCCTGCCTTGTCGTGCAGTTCCACGCCATGAGCGCGGAGGCATTTCGAGCTCCCATAATGGACGCGCTTGAGGCTGTGTTGAACCCTTCGGTCATTGTGGAGCGTTCAGACCTTGAGGTGAGGAAGCGCGAAGGGCTGCCGCCCATCCCTGCGCGGATCCTCAAGGGCTCCCTCGCCGGCCTGCCAGAATTTCTCGAGAACGGTCTGCTTTTCCGTGCGGACGTCATGGAGGGTCAGAAAACGGGATTCTTCCTCGACCAGCGCACGGCCCGGAGCACGGTAAGCACATACACCCCCGGAAAAACCGTTTTGAACCTGTTCTCCTACACCGGGGCATTCGGTGTGTATGCCGCGAAAAGCGGTGCAGCGCATGTCACCAACGTTGACATATCGGAGAAGGCGAACAGAATCGCATTCGACAACTTCAGCGCCAACGGTCTTTCCGGCAGCGGTGTTGAGATCCTCTCCGCCGATGCATTCGAGTACCTGTACACGACGCCGGAGAAGTTCGATGTTGTTGTCTGCGACCCGCCGGCCTTTGCAAAGACCCGCAGCGCGTCGGAAAAGGCGCTGAAAGCCTACACGTCGGTAAATGCGCAGTGCATCGGCAGGCTTCGTGAGCACGGCGTGCTGCTCACATCGTCCTGCTCGGGGCGCATCACGATGGAGGACTTCAGGCATGCGGTCAGGGTGGCTGCGTACCAAGCCAGGCGCACCATGCACATCCTTCACGAACTGTCACATGCGCCGGATCACACCGACTCGCTTTCCTTCCCCGAAGGAAGGTATCTCAAAACGCTTGTTCTGAAGGCTCTGGACTGACCTTTCTCCGGGGGGTTCATCTCCCCGGAGGGGCTCCAGGGACTACCTGACAAGGACCATTCGTCGCGACAGCACTTCCTGCCCGGCGGAAAGCCTGCAGAAGTACACACCCGGGGCAAGGGGACTTCCGTCGTCCGACGCCCCGCCCCACAGGCAGGAATGCCTTCCGGCCTCGAAAACGCCGCTTGCCGGCCTTGCCACAACACGCCCCGATATGTCGTAGACGGCAATGTCAACAAGGCCGCCTTCAGCAAGGTCGTACTCGATCAGAAGAGGCCCGTCGCTCGGCACCGGCGAGATCCTGAAGAGAGGTGCGCCTGCCTGGGCCACAGGGTCTTCGGCTGTTCCTGTCAGTGCATCGGAAAGGTACGGGTAGAGGTTCATACCTGTTGCAGTGACGCAGGATGCGCTTCCCTCGGTGAACTCGGGGATGTCGAAGGTTATTGTGCCCGAGGCATCGGTGTACCCCGACTCCATCCAGACCCCTGACACCGTGTCCTCAATCATCACCGCCACCAGTATGTCCCCGGCGGGCTGGCCTGCCGCAGTCACGGTGAAGGTGTGAATGCCGGGCACAACGGGGTCGGGGTGGTTGCAGACTATCGGGGTGAGGGGTGAGGGAACGTAGAAGATGTCAAGCTCGGGGCACCCGTAGACCATGTGCATGTGGTCGTTGTCAACGCCGCTGGAACCGAAGTAGGCGAACACCTCGCCCTTGGCCCAGTCCGTTACCGCGCCCAGATGGCGCATGCCCGACACGAAATATCCCTCGAAGATCCATTTCCCGAGGGAATCGGCAGCGCCGATGGGGCTGTTGGTCGTGGGGCTCATCACACCGATGGCGCCCTTGACGTCGGTAGTGTCGCCCTCGCTCATGAGGGCTTCGCTGAAGCAGTACGCATTGTGGAACCTGCCCGTGTCGCATGCGACAAGAACCCACCATCCCAGCCGCCGCCCGTTCTGGAGGGCGGCCACATTGTCGTTGCTGAAACCGGGGGGAATGATGTGCGTCAGGTCACCGTGGCCGCAGATGCCAAACATTGAGCACCCGCCGTTCAGGCTTTCCGTGAGGTTGTCGATGGTGGGGGTTATCCCGCCGGTGCTGCAGAACCACGTCACCGTCATCCCCGCGTACTCCATGAACTCGACGTACTCGTGGGAGTTGGCTGCGAACTGGGTATGACCAACGCTTATCCCCCTCTCGAACCAGCTCATGGATGGTTCGTACGGGTCCATCTCGTGCCGAACGATCTTCCAGGACTCGTACGCAAGGTCCTCCGAGTCGCTTCCCGTGATTCTTCCCACATGGATGGACGGAACACATCCCGACCCTATCACACCGTAGATGTTGTCGGCCGAGTGGTTGTTGTAGACAGGGGAGGGAACCACGTAGGAATCTCCGACAATCAGGATGTACTCGGGCGGATTGGTCCACGTGTTGTAGGCGTTCTCGATCCAGGCGTCGATCTCGGAGGCGGTGTCGCCGATTTCGGGAACTGCTGCTGTGACGACTTCAAGACCCTTTCTGAACTTCCAGTCGATGAGCTCCTGGGCCAGCCCGAGACCCTCCTCGGAGGAGATCACAAGGTAGCTGCCGTCGATGATGTCGACCCCATCCCTCTCCGGAAAGCCGAGAACACCGTCGTAGGACGGTACAAAACTGCGGGTGATGCCGGTGAACGGCCTTGCAAGCTCGTTTTCACCATGCCCGCTGCCGGCGGTGACCCTTGCGGTAACGCTGGTGTTGACTACGGCCCTGCCGTCGGACGGGTTCCAGCATACGGGGTAAAAGCTTATCCAGGCTACCCTTATGTCCCTCAGTATGCATGTGGATTCAAGCACGACAGGTGCCGCTGGATAAGCGTCGCATCCGTCATAGAAGGATTGCGCTATCCGGAGCGGTGCATCGCCGCCTTCGCGCAGGGGGAGAGGCTGCATGGGAGGAATTGTGAACGTGCCAAGCTCCGCATGGTCGTGATCAAGGATTTCGATGGTGACTTCGCCGTCGGAAGGAACCCTGACCATCCTCCTGACGACCGGGAGCTCGGGGTAGCCGATCTCTCCAGACACCCCTCCCCCCTGCATGCTGAAGATTGTCCCCGGGCCGAAGCCGTCGAGCAGTATCTGACCGCCCGTGAGTTCACCGGCCGTGAACCTGATGACGGTTGACCCGCCGCCCTCGGAAATCACCTGGACTGGGTTGACGAAGTCGGAGGCGCAGTAGTAAACCTCCGCGCCTGACAAAACCGACGGCAGCAACAATGCCGCGAACAATGGAACAGCGTTACTCCTCATGACATTCCCTCCCGGGGATCCTGTAGGAAGCCCAATAATTGTTGCAGATATACTAATGATGAAGAGTGGCGAGAACACCTTGCCCGGCGGAGCGTCAGCGTTTCCGCCGCGAGGAAGGAGAGCCTTCCCCCCCGGCAGTGACAAAGGTGCCAGAGCACTTCGGCAAGTCTTTCCTTTGTGTTTCCTGAAAAGTATCTTATTGACGAATGATGGTGTCGTTCCTCCTGAAAGGGGAGTTCGAGATGAAACTGTTTTCAGTGGTTTTCCTGATTACTGCGGCTGTCTGCCTTGCCCGGCTTCCCGGGATAACCATTCCGATGGAGCCGGTAGTGTGCACGGGGAGTGCGGTACACCTTGTCAGGTCCCTCCCCTCGTTCCTCTCCCTGCCGGTGGAAACCGGCAGCCCGGCACCCGTATTCGAGCCTCCGGCCGAGTACGAAGCGATTGAGACCGTTGACTGCCGCTTCGTAGTTCCGGCCAATGGCGGGGTCTTCCCTGTTCTCGCCGACCTTTGGGGAGAGGCGCTCGATATAAACCCGGCCATCCAGTTGACCGATCTTGCTCAGCAGACGGTCGATCTTGCCCCGGCCTGGTTGCAGGAACACCTCATCTGGAAGTACTCCATTCTGTCCGCCGAGAACCAGGACCGATACGGAACCCTGCTTCTCGCCCATCAGGGGCAGCCCTATTTCGATGAGCTTGCCTTCACCCTGGCGAACCTTTCCTGGACCATTCTTGCCAACCCGAACTGGGACGAGGAAGTGCTGGTGCAGAACGCCCAGGGCATTTATGACCACGACGAGCTGCTCAGCTATGTGAACGTGGTTGACTACCCGGGAGACGACTACTACAGCACGACCGAGTACAACACAATCGTCGATGGCGACACTGTCTGGGTGGAGATACCGAAGGAGATCTACTATCACTACGTTGTGATGCCAAAAGTTTCCGACGAGCCTCCGATCAACGATGCCAGCGTCTACAACGAATTCTGGAGGCAGTACCTCTGGGACATGGACGACGCGGGTTACCCCGTCTTCGACGAGGTTCTCAACGAGAACGTTCTCGTCTTCTGGGACCAGCAGACAAAAAGCTACGGCTGGTCTCCCGATGTTGTGTTCTCCGACAGCCTCCACGCAGTCGACATAGTCACGGGGTGGGTCAGGGCGACCATCGATACTGGAGCCACCGGCAACAGGCCGATACAGCCCAATGTCATTGCGCACGAGCACAACGGGAACTGCGGCGAGAACCAGGACCTTCTCTGTGCTGCGGGGCGCCTCGCCCTGATACCCACGGCCTGTGTGATGGACATCAACGAAGACCACGTCTGGTGCCAGGCATGGTGGAACGGCACGTGGCACGGCTGGTACGTCGATACCTTCAGCAATGACTACTGTGCCTACGACAAGGACAGGATGGCCGGCGGCAAGGACTGCAGCTGCATCTGGTACTGGAGGAACGACGGCTTCACGTATGACTACGTGGCCTACTACTCCAACTTCTGCCACCTGACTGTCACAGTCACCGATTCAACGGGAGTTCCTGTAGACAACGCAGCCGTGCAGGTGGCCAGTGAAGGCTGGATGACGAGCGATCTCTACAGGGGCACCTGGGGGCAGACCGACGAAAACGGCCAGATAACATTCGAGCTCGGCGACAGCCAGAACTACTACCTCAACATCGCAACAACCCTTGGCGTTTTTGGCGGTGGCGGTTACGAGCAGGTTATAGAGAACAGCATCCCCAACCAGGAGTACTTCTTCGATTGGAGCCCTCCCGACTCCATGCCGGTTCTGCCCTGCACCGAGCAGACCGGGGGAAGCTGGACCAAATACCTGATCCAGGTCGACTTCAACCTGCCTGCCGACCTTATGAACGGCAGGGACTACTACGCCAACCCCAGATCAGAGTACGCCGAACCCATTGAAGGCGGCACGGCCGACTTTTTCATAGTCGACTCCGAAAACTGGGAGCTGTACCAGGCGGGAGAGGAGTTCGACTGCTACGAACTGATCGAGGGTGAGAGCTCGGGGCAGGTATGGTTCTACGCGCCGCACACCGACGAATGGTACATCGTATTCAGCGGTGACAGGCACCAGGGCTTCCTCACTTTTGCCAACGCAGAGATCACCCTCTGGAGGCACAATGGAACCGGGATCGCGGAAGGTGGGCTCAACGGGTCAGCGGCCTTCATCTCCCCCAACCCCTGCTCCGGTCCCGCGTCGGTGCAGTTCGCCACCGTTGCCCCCGGAATGGCCACCGTACAGCTCTTCGATCTGCAGGGCAGGCTGATCCGAACCCTTCACAACGGTTTCATCGAGCAGGGCAGCCATGATCTCTCCCTTGATGCATCGACCCTCGCAAGTGGCCTCTACTTCGTGAGGTTTAGCGGTAATGGCGTCGACGCTGTCAGGAGCGTTGCGGTCGTCAGGTAGCCGAAGCGATAAGGAAAGCCGGGCAAGAGCCCGGCTTTTCCTTTGAATTCATCGTTTCCAGGGCTGGAATCCAAACCGAAACTCCGGGTCTTCATGCTTCCGAAAAAGGAAGTGGGACTACACCAGCGCCCAATCCCTTACGGCCTCGAACCCCGACTGTGCTATCTGAAGACGGAAGGGGCTTCCTTCCCTGGGTTCCAGCAGCATGACCACGGCATGTTCCAGTTTGCCGGTCGGGCCGGCTAGCGTATTCATCTCCGCCTTTTTCGGGTACTCGCTGACCGCCACCTGTCCCCGCTCGAAGCCCATTGGAGGATTGTTCTTCTCGTTGTCGCCGATCACCATGCGGTTTAGGCTGGTCAGGGCCATCATCACGTTTATTCCTCGGGTGTGCATTCCGAGTAATTCCCCGACCTTCTCACCCGTCGTACGGTCTATGTCATAGTAGCAAACCCACATGGACGTTACCTGCTCGCCCTCGCGAAGCCCGAACATCTTCTGGTAATACCCTTCGGCGCCATGGCGCCCGAACTTGAACCACCAGTAAGCGCCGAGCCCCCCGAGAATGACCACCATCATCAGGATCTGACCTGTTCCCACAGCAGCCCTCCGTTCAACATACTGCTACAATCATGCAGGCTGAATCATCAAGCATGTGTAGAATAAACACAACTGACACTGCGTGGGAGGGCATTCCCAGGCTTACTCATCAGGCAGACACCTTTTGTGACATTTCCAGGATGACATAACGGATGGTTCAGTTTGGTGAAAATCTCGCAAGCAGTTCAACATTGGCGATCTGGTCGTCAGCAAGGATAAGAGGAACACTTCCTTCGGGAGCCTCCATTACGGTTGCCAGGCGAACGGAGGTTGTCCCGATGGGCCGAAGAGCTTGCTGCTATTCGAGCTCGGCGTGGTTCATCGACGGCGGATCATGCGGAAGATGAAGACCACAAGGGCGATCACAAGAAGCGTGTGGATAAGCCCGCCACCAATGTGGAAGGCAAAGAACCCCAATGCCCACGCTATCACCAGTATGATCAGAATTGTCTCGAGCATCTCAGTCACTTCCTTTCCAGAATGCAGGGAAACACAACCGGGAGTCAGTTCACTTGGCTGCCGGGGTGTCAGAAGAAGAAGTGAACTCCAATGCCGCCATTCAATCCAAAATCAGTGTCGGGGGACAAGTCGACCGTGGGCACCACTTCGAGGAAGACCTCGACAGGAGCGTCCCCAATGGGAAGCATGAGGCCGAGAGGGACACGGGCACCGATAACTGTTTCGTTGTCGTTCTCATCCTTGTCGACGAAGCCGACTTTACCGCCGATGCCGTAGTAGAATGCAAGACTGGTTGGGTCGGAGGACCCTGTGATGTTGAATGAGTGAAGTGTGTAGTCCGCCCAGACCAGAAGGCTTCCATCATTCCGGAACGACCATGCGGCACCTACTGTTATTGCGGATTTGGCTGAAAGCCAGCTTTTCAGGCTGAGCCCCGTTGGCTCCCCCACGATGATTCCGATACCCGTTCCGCTCATCTGAGCGGAGGCAGCAGTTACAAGTAATGCCACCATCAGAATTACCAATTTCATGTCAACCCCCTTTTCGAATTTGCCATCTCGGGCAATGAGTCATTATTAACTCACACAAATATAGTCAAAATAACTAAAAAGGACAACACGTGTAAAAGCTGTCTGTAAGGCCATCCGTGCCACGGGACAGTTTTGCAAACTTCACCATGCGGAAGAATCGGGAGTCAACAACCGAGGTGGGGAGAATTCAAATTCCACAACTGGGGATAATTGGGTTGCCGCTGGCAGGAGTATGAACTCTGCAACAAAGGTCCCCAAACCTGCAGAGTCGATTTATAGGAAAGGCGCAGATGGCGGTAAGTGTCACTCTAAGAAGTGATTACCAAACGGGGAAGCCAGCAAGTGGGTAAAAATGAATTGTCGTTGTCACACCAATTTGCCATCTGCACCATAGCACCAAGACAGCTTGGTCAGAGCATTCTCGGAGGGCTGGATTAAGACCAGCCCCCGGACCCTTCCGTCAATGCTGAACGGTGCACAATATGGTTGACCATGCTGGGCTTTAGGTTTATTTTGGCTTGAGAAGCACATGTGGAATCCTGCCTGGCAACGTCCTTGGTCTGCCTGCGAATGATGGCAGACATCTGGCAGTTGTTCCGGATAAGATGCCAGGTCTGTTCTCCGGCGCGGAGGAGTCCAGATGACGGATGGACGCATAAGGAAAGATTGCCTGCCCAAGCCGCCGGTTTACCATCCGAACACGTGCAGCGACCTGCTGATGAAGGTTCCCGTTGGTAGTTTTTACCTCCACTTCCGATGGAAACCTGCTGTACGCAAACGAATACTTGGCAAGTCTTTTCGGCTACGAGAATCCGCAGCGGATGGTAGAATCCATCACCGATCTGGGCAGACAGCTCTACAGCGATCCTGAAGACAGAAAAACTCTGCTTCAACTCCTGGAGTTCAGCCAGGCGGTGTCCGGTCATGAGTGCAGAATGATAAGAAGGAACGGTTCCGTTATCTGGGTGTCCATTAAAACATTCATGGAGCCCGACGAAACAGGGCGGCGTCTGCTGCATGGATTCGTTTCCGACATAACCGAAAGAAGGCAGGCCGAAGAAAAATTTTCCCGGGTATTCATGACGGTGCCTGACTGCTTTGCCATCGTGCGCATGTCGGATTCGGTGGTAATCGATGTCAACGAAGGGTTCCACGAGGCCACCGGTTGGAGCCGTGAAACCGTTGTGGGAGCAAGCTCTCTGAAACTGGGTCTTTGGCCCGACCCCGAGGATTTCACTGATCTGGTGTCCAATCTCGGGAGCGGACACGATGTTCTCGACAGGGAGTTCACTTTCAGGAACAGCCTGGGAGAACTGCGGGAGGGTGTCCTCTCTGCCCGTTCACTTCTGTTGGAGGGCGAACCCCACTTCATGCTGGTAATTCGGGATGTTGCCACCAACAGGCTTTCGAATGAATCCCTGCGCCTGACACAGTTTGCCATGGACAAGGCCGCGGACAGCATCCTGTGGGTGGATGACCAGGGAAAACTGATCTACGCAAACGAGGCCGCATGCTCATCGATGGGATTCACCCGTGAGGAGTTGCTCTGCATGAGGGTGTTCGATGTGGACCCCGACTTCCACGAGTCCGCCTGGGAACAGCACAAAAAGGATATGAAACGGCTTGGCAAGATGACATTCGAAGGACGCCACAGGACCAGGGATGGCGGGCTTTTTCCCGTGGAGGTTACAACCAACTACATCGAGTACAAGGGGCGCTTTCTGGGAATCGCATTCGACCGGGACATAACGGAGCGGAAGAAGTCCGAGGAGGAAAGGGACAGGCTTCAGAAGAGCCTTTTCCAGGCACAGAAGATGGAGTCTCTGGGGATACTGGCCGGCGGAGTCGCTCATGACTTCAACAACCTTCTGCAGATAGTCGGTGGAAACATCGAGGTCCTGCTTGCCAGGAAGCGACCAAAACATCCGGATGCGGCAAGGCTAAGAGCAGCATCCAGATCGATCACACGGGCGGGGAAACTGGTTCAGCAACTCCTTCTTTTCGGACGTAAGGCAATTGCTCAGAGGACCCCCCTCGATCTGAACAGCGAGGTGCGGGAATCCCTTCGGATCCTTGATAGTACAATTCCGAAAATGATCCGGATCGAGAGCCGTCTGGAAAACAACCTGTGCCTGTGGCTGCCGATCCTGTTCAGATTGAGCATGCTTCTGAATCTGGGCGCAAACGCAGTGGATGCCATGGCCGGTGACGGAAAGCTGTTGGTGGAAACCAGGAACCTTCTTTGCTCCCCTGATACAGCCGGCGGGTTTGATGAAATGCCCCCGGGGCGCTTTGTGGTTCTTGCTGTGACCGACACGGGATGCGGCATGAGCGCGGAAGTCCTGAGCCATGTGTTCGATCCCTTCTTCACAACCAAGGAGGCAGGGAGGGGAACGGGTCTGGGACTGTCTACAGCCTACGGCATAGTGAAAGCCCATGGAGGATACATCCAATGCAGGAGCGAACCCGGGAAGGGAACCACCTTCACATTTTATGGCCTGCACTGGAAGGTTCACACTCAGCCGAGAACAGTGGCTGAACCGATTCACCCAGGGGCCGCAGCGAGGTGATTATTGTTGTGGATGATGAACCGGACATACTTGAACTAACCCGTGAGTACCTTGAATCACTTGGTTACGTAGTGCTTCTTGCCGGAGATGGCGAATCGGCGCTGGGGATCATAGACAACCTGGAGAGAGTCCCCGATCTGGTCCTTCTTGACCTCAACATGCCAGGGATGGGAGGTATGCAGTGCCTTCACAGGATACTGGAGCGGAACCGGTCCACCAGAATCCTGGTCTCGAGCGGATACATGGAGGAAGACCATTCCTGTCTGGCCCTGGCTTCAGGCGCCGGGGGATTCATTGGCAAACCCTACGGAATGTCAGATCTGGGAACCAGGATCAGGGAAACCCTTGATGGAAACAACGGCGACCGGTCTGAACCGAAGCCGAAGCGTTAATCGCCAGCCTGACATTTCATCATGCACAGGCAATCATTACGCCGATCGTGCAGGAAACTACAGAAGTTCACCATTATTGCAGTGTAATTGCATTTCCAATCACAACTCACTGAAGGAAGCGCCCGTCCACTCATACCATGTAGTATCGCTCTCGACAATCATCTCATTGTAAGCCCCGTCATTGTATCTCTCATGATAGAAAGACACCCCCAGTATGCCTGGAGTCGTTCCGCCATCTCCCGGGAACAGGAACTCCTCTATTGTGTGAAAAAGCCCCGCTTCAGCCACCCAGTCTGCAGAAGGACCCATTACAAGTGACCGGTCCGACCACGCGAACAGAACCTGACTGTTCACATAGCCGCATGCCGGATAATCGAATCCAAGGACCAGCAAGCAATCCATATCCGGAAACTGCTCATGATCAAGCAGGCGGGATGAAACCGAATAGTAAAACCCTCCGTCATTCTGAAAACCGATGGGTGTGGATAATTGTATGCGCTGCAGCACATTGCCCCCGACAACCGTCTCTGCATGACCCCAGAAGCTGAAGCCGGCCGTTCGAAGTGAATCGAGCCCGAAAAGGAAGAGGGTGTCATTGCCCAGGTTGAGTTCCGTAAGTGCGAGGTCGGCCATCAGAATGAAGCCGTTCCGTCTTACGCCATCGATCTCGCAGACTCCGCTCATCCATGGTGAGAGAATCCCGTTCTGTCTGGCGCTGATTCCGGTACTGACAAGCTCATGAACCGGAGTGCCGGGCGACAGGCTGCAAAGAAGCCCGGAATCATTCGAGGGTTCGGAGTAGAAGCGGGCCGAATCGGCAAAAACAATCGCCATATCACTGGAAGGCAAACCATGGGTGGTGTCTGCAAAGAGTGAATTGACTGCCGAATAGAAGGTGGCGCAGATAAGGATCCTCGACAATGTCATTACGGCCTCCATCCCCTCAGTGATCCCGGCTGCCGGAGTACTTGCAGTTCAGGCTCACGCATCATGCATGCACGCAGAGAAAACAATATCCAAATGTCTGTTGTAAATAAAGGGTAAGGGACCCGTTGCCCTTGGAAGCGCCGGCAGAGCCCAACGTGTTCGGTCACAGAACTTCATGCATGACACTCTCGAAAACGGCAGGCGCTTCATAACGCCTTCATCGAGAGATTCAACAGGACCTACAGGGACGAGGTTCTTGACGCATACCTGCGAGAGCCTGGATCATTTTAGGAGAATATCGGAGAGGTTGATCACTGAGTATAACGAGCAGCGACCCCATGACTCCGTTAAAGGCTTGCCGCCGGAGAAGTATCGACAACCATGCTTCCAGGGAAGTGTATTCTATTAAATATCTACTGATGGCAGTGTGGGCCGGTTCAACCACAAGGGAGTATCGAATGCCACAGGGAAGTCTTTTCCGCCAGATGGCGTCTCTTGTTTTGTGGATTCTGGTCAGTTTTATCGCGGCCGCCCTGGGAGGTCTTGCATCAGTAAATGCGGGAGGGTTCTACCTCGAGCTGACCCGTCCTGCATGGGCGCCCCCATCGTGGCTCTTCGGCCCTGTCTGGACCATCCTCTACCTTCTTATGGGAATAGCAGCCTGGCTGGTCTGGCGGAAGGTGGGTTTGCGGAGCACAAACCCAGCTCTGAAGCTGTTCCTGGTCCAGCTTGCACTCAATGCCCTCTGGACATGGCTCTTCTTCGTCTGGCGCCTCGGAGCGCTGGCGCTGGGAGAGATCTTGATCCTCTGGATTCTAATACTCCGAACCATTCTGGAGTTCCGGAAGGTCTCCCATGCTGCGGCCTGGCTTCTCGTTCCCTACCTTCTCTGGGTCGGTTTCGCCACGGCACTCACCTATGCCCTCTGGCGGGGGAACCCCCTGCTGTTGTGACGGTGCCGCAGCGGAACGCCCATGAGTTCACGAATCCTCGAAAGCGGGCTGACTGAGATGCTTGATCGTGTGTTTCCACCTTCGTTTGTTCTTATGTCTTTCCTAGATCCCTAAGCGACGGAAGACTGAACTCCATGAAAGGGAAGCATGCCTAACGAGATCAGGATTCTGCTTGTCACTGCTGCCTCAATCGGCTTTCTTCACACCATACTCGGTCCCGATCATTACCTGCCCTTCATTGTAATGGCCAAAGCGCGGGAGTGGACTACGGGAAAGACTGCACGGGTGACTTTCCTGTGTGGTCTGGGCCATGTATTGAGCTCTGTGGTCCTTGGCTTCGCGGGTGTCCTGCTAGGTATCGAGGTTATCAAGCTGGAGTCCATTGAGGCAGCAAGGGGAGACCTGGCCGCCTGGCTGCTTCTGGCTTTTGGTTTCACCTACATGGTCTGGGGGGTTCACAGGGCAATAAGGAACAGACCCCACACCCACTTGCATGCGGATGAGGACGGTCACCGGCACGACCACGGCAGGAAACTAACCCCATGGGTCCTCTTCACCATCTTCGTTTTTGGCCCCTGCGAGCCCCTCATTCCAATACTCATGTACCCTGCGGCAACCAGCGCCGGCCTGGGTTACACAGTCCTTATAGCGGGAGTGTTCTCAGTTGTGACCATAGGAACGATGATGTCGCTGGTTCTGAGCGCTTCCCTTGGCCTCAAGGTGCTGCCCCTGAAGGGATTGCAGCGATACTCCCACGCGATCGCCGGGTTCACGGTGCTGCTCTGCGGCGGAACAATCAAGTTCCTGGGTCTTTAACTGACAGGATCCGACCATCCCAGTGTATCCCAAGTAAGGTTGAAATCCCATGCGATGAGCCGTCATCCACTGATGAGGTGTTGGGCAACTGGACAGGAACGATGAATCAACACCAGACCAGACCGGTGTGACAGTATGCACATGTTCAGACCGCCACATGTCATGACGGAATAAAAAAGAACACCCGCTTCCGAAAAAGCAGGTGTTCATATCTAATGGTAGCGGGGGCAGGATTCGAACCTGCGACCTTTGGGTTATGAGCCCAACGAGCTACCGAGCTGCTCCACCCCGCGACTGCCGGGCTATTATAGTTTAATGCCCGCTTCTGTCAATGCTTAGAAGTGGTATTGAAGCGATATCCTGTGGGCGTCGCCGAGGTCTGCAGCGGGTTTCCAGGCGTAATCGGCCCCGAGGGTGCCGCGAGTCAAACCCATTCCGAACGAGAATGCATCGAGGATTGTTCCACCCGCTTCGTCGGCGGTTTCAAGGGCGTTGAGGCTGGCGCCCGTTCGGAGTGCGAACATTGCAACCGGCGAGTATTCCAACCCGAGAGCCGCATTGAACTTGCCGCTCATTGGAGCGGTTGCGTCAGCCGCTATGAGAAGGTTTCCGCTGAGAAGACGCTGGCTGATGCCAACAGCGAGTTCGGTTGGCATGGGGTCGTTTTCCTGGTAGAAGGCTTTGGTCTGAACGCCTGCGTTTCTGATCGCAGCGCCCGCGGTCATTCCCTCGGGACCCGGAAGCCAAAGGGCGCCAAGGTCGAGCGAAACAGCGTGGGCGTTGTAGGTGTCGATCTCGGAGTAGATGAGGCGTCCGGTTGCTCCCACCCTGAACCTGTCGGTGATGGGGCGTGACCATGATCCGGACACGGCCATGCTGTTGCTGCTGAACTCCTCGCCCGTGCCTGTCGGGTTCTCCATGGAGGTTCTGAGGAACGATCCCCCGTAGAAGTAATTGATGGCGGCACCGATGGCATCGTTGCTTCTGTGGTTCGACCAGCCGATGAAGGCGGCGTGCATGTCCATCATGTAGCTTGTATACGTGGAAGTGAGATTGCTGCCCTCAGTGGTTGAGAGGGCTGCAGGGTTGTAATGCAGGGCCATCGGGTCACCCGTCACCGCGGTGAAGGCCCCGCTCATGGCAACGGCACGCGCCCCGGCGGGTATTCTGAGAAACGCGAAGCCCGATGTCTGGGCTGCCATGGCGGCGGAGGTCACTGCCAGCAGAATAAAAAGAGTATTTATGCGCCTCATCGAATGCTCCCTGTGGATGTTTTCACGCCACCGTAAAATACCCTACAACGAGTCCGGGTCAACCGGTTTGATCACCGCGTATACGAAGATGCTTTCAGCGGTTGCTCCGTGTGTCATGTCGGTGATGGTAAACCTCAGGTGGCTCACCAGCCCGGAGGAGTCAACCGGCATGTAAACAAGCGGCATATCATCGGTTCCGCAACTGCATAATAGCTCGTCGCCGTTCAGTAGTTCCAGGTCGATCATCAGTGCGTTCGGTCCGCCGAGGGCGCCATAGATTCCCTCTCCGGTCGCCTGAAGGGTTATCGGGAGCGTGCGGGACTCGCCGATGCGAAGAATAACCCCGTGGTACTGAAACACCGTGTACCCCCGGTTGGCGAGAACGCCCAGCCAGTCAGCGGTCTCCCCCGCAAGCGACCAGGTGGGAAACTGTGCGACAAGAAGTGAGGCGAGCAATGCGATCATTTCAGTCCTTCATTCCTGAGCCTGTATAGCTTGATACCAGCTGCTTCTGAAACAGGAGGAACAGAACCAGCAGGGGAAGGGTGCAGAAGGTGCTTGCAGCCATGAGAAGGCTGTAGTTGCCCGACATTTCCTGGTTGAAGTAGGAAAGACCGACCTGAATGACCCGGAGGTTTTCCGAATGGGTCATCACGAGAGGCCACATAAAACTGTTCCATGAACTTATTGTGTTGAAGAGCACAACGGTGGCCAGCACGGGTCTGGAAAGCGGAACGACAACCCTCCAGAGGTATTGGAACCTGTTGCAGCCGTCCAGAACGGCCGCGTCGTACAACGAGAGGGGAATCGTCTTGAAGTGCTGCCTCAGCAGAAAAACGCTGAAGACGTTGGCGACCCATGGAACGATCAGCGCAGCATATGTGTCGATCCATCCCATTTTGGCGAGGAGAACATAGGAGGGGGCAAGGTACACCGGCTGCGGCACCATCATGGTGCTCAGGAAAAGCATGAACAGGATTCCCCTGCCTGGAAACTCCATTGTTGCGAAAGCGTAGGCTGCAAGCGAACTCGTTACGAGAACCCCGAGCACGGTCAGCCCTGTAATGATGATGGTGTTCACGAAGAACAGCCCGAAGGGGACCATGTTCCACGCTTCCCTGAAATTCGAAAACCCGCCGTCATCGAGGGATGTCGACAGCATCCAGAGAAACGGCAGCATCATCACAACCGCGCCCAGGGACAGAAGGGCATGTCTGGCAAGGTTCACGAGTAGTGCACCCTTCTCTCGCCGAACCTTCTCTGAAGCATTGTGAGGATGAGAAGGAGCATGAACAGGAACACGCTGATGGCACTGGCATAGCCGATGTCAAAACGGTCGAAGGCCTTCTGGTACAGGTAGAAGACTATCACATTCGTGGTGCCGAGGGGTCCCCCTCCCGGCGGCGGGGTCATCACGTACACCAGAGCAAAGGTCTGGAAGCTGGTTATCGTGCTCATAATGAGAACGTAGAACGTGGTGGGGGAGAGCAGCGGCCACGTGATGTGCCGGAAGCAGGCCCACCTGCCGGCCCCGTCGAGCCTTGCCGCCTCGTAACAGCTTTTGGGGATGTTCTCGAGCCCGGCGAGGAACAGCACTGTGTTGTATCCGATGCTCTTCCAGACCCCGACGATCATGATGGCAACGAGGGCAAGGCTTGGACCCGCCAGAAAACCCGTCGGTGTTATCCCCGCGGGTTCCAGAAGCATTTCAAAGACGCCCCTTGGCTCTCTCAACCAGGAAAGCGGTTCCCCGCCGAAGAGGGCTATGAGCTTGTTGAGAGGGCCGGCCTCGGGGTTGAACACCCATGTCCAGACCACTGAAACCGCGACGGTGCTGGTCACGACCGGCAGAAAGTACACGGTCCGGTAGAACGACGCTCCCCTGAGCCCGTTCCTGAGGAGAACAGCAAGGGCGAGGGGAATGATGATCCCCGCCGGCAGGACGCCCAGAACGTAGTGAACCGTGTTCCCGAGGCTCATCCAGAACCGGTTGTCCGAAAGCATCCGCCCGTAGTGGGAGGTGCCCACGAAGCCGTGAAAGCCGCCGATGTCGTAGTCTGCGAATGAAGCGGTGAAACTCCCGAGAATTGGTATCAAACGGAAAAGAAGTATCACCAGAAGGGCTGGCAGGATGTAAAGTATAGGCGAAAGCCGGTTCCGGGCCTTCAAAGCGTCTCCCTGGAGTGGTTTATTGACAGCCTCCGGCCGTCTGTGTGCAGAAAGATATTCCCGAGGCTGTCGGTGCGCAACACTGTTGCCCCGGTTGACTCCCAGTCCTCAACCACGGCCGGGTGCGGGTGCCCGAAAGGGTTGTCCCTGCCCACGCAGAGAACCGCGATCAGGGGCGCCGTTCTCCTTGACCATGGCGGGAAAAGGGAGGAAATGCTTCCATGGTGGGGTATTTTTACAACCGATACAGGCGAGGCGGATGATGTCAGACTCATGATGGTTTCCACCTCGATGTCGCCTGTCACGAGCATTGAGAATTCCCCCGTCTCAACCAGGAATACCGCCGATGCCTCGTTCACGGAGTGGCCGCCCTCGAGGTGAAACACCGTAATCAGCACTTCAGCGCCCAGATGCAGCGTGTCACCTTCAGAAAGAACCCTGTACCGGCAGCCGGCACTCTCTGCCAATTGCAGCAGATCCTCGTAAACCGGGGAAGGATGGTCTATCGCGGGATCACAGAGCAGAACGGGTCCGTAGAGCTCGATGACATCCGAAAGCCCACCGATGTGATCCGCGTGGGGGTGGGTGAACATGACCGCACTGAGCGAGTCGACGCCAGATTGGATCAGCCTGTGTATCACGGGAGCGCGAATACCCGGATCGCCGGGCGGGCCGCCGTCGATCAGAATGCGCTCTTCACCGGATGCAAGAAGAACGGCATCGCCGTTCCCTACATCAAGGAACCCTACGGTGAGAGCGGTGTCGGAGGGCAGCCCTGTTACAAGGCCTGTCACAGCAGAGGGAAGGTCGATCGCACCGACCGAGACGAAAGGAGCGATCTCCTCGATTATCCCCGGGCCTATTCCCGGAACGTACGCCAGTTCGGAAAGGTCTCGAAAAGTCGAAACGGTTTCCCTGTAGTCGAGGATCGCAGTTGCCCGTGCATGTCCCAGCCCCGGAATGGTCATGAGGGTTTGGAGGTCGGCCGAATTCAGATCGACTGCGGGAGGATCGAACAGCGTTGTAACAATGAAAAGGGCGAATACTTCGATCAAAGCCCTTGACACCTTTCCGGGTTTCAGTGAAGATACAATACTGCAGCTGAAGGGAGGTTTCCATGAGAAGCCTTTTCATTCTTACATCCGTACTCTGTGCGGCCCTTTCCGCAGGGGATCTGCGCCTTGAGAACAACAGGTACGAAACCGTTGCCTACATCCGCGAGGATGGCAGGATTGAAGATGCGTCTTTCACTCTTCTCGGTTACATCAGAAGCGAGTCCGAGGACGAGGAGGATGCCGGGCTGAGAATCGAAGCCAGCGATTTCAGGGTGCTTGGGTACATCCGCGACAACGAGGTTCAGAACCCCGAGTCAAGAAAACTCTTCGACATCACCGACGACGGCAGGATAAGGGACGGAAGGCTGCGCAACGTGGGTTCCATCCGCGATGACGGAACGGTCGAGGGAAGCGACTTCCGTATCATCATCTACACCGACGGCGCGCATGACGACCTTCGCCTCCGTCTCATGGCCTATCTGGTGTTCTTCAGCGACCTTCTGGAATAGCCTTCACGCAAGCATTGACAGTGGGCCCTTTTCAGGGCATATACTGAACAAATGTTTCATGGGGGTGTACATGAACGATCTTACCAGTCGCCAGAGGCAGTTCCTCGAGTTCATAACAGGTTTTCTGAAGGAGGTTGGCTACCCGCCTTCGATCCGACAGATGCAGCAGCATTTCGCCCTGAAGAGCACCAAGGGTGTGAAAGACCACGTGGACAGGCTGGTCGAGAAAGGGTACCTGCAGCGTGAGAACGGTTCCGCGCGGGCCCTGCGCCTTGTTTCGAGGCTGGGCGACGGCAGGCGCATCGCCGACACCAGGGCTCCCATCGTTGGCAGCGTGGCTGCAGGGCTTCCCATACTGGCCGAAGAAAACATCCAGGGCAGCCTTCCCCTTCCCGAACGGTACGCCGACAGACAGGGTCTGTTCTGGCTTCGGGTGCGGGGCGAAAGCATGACCGGCGACGGCATCCTCGACGGCGACCTGGTCCTCGTTTTACCTCAGCCGTTCGTCGAGCAGAACCAGATTTCCGTGGTCATGGTGAACTGCGAAGCCACGGTTAAGAGGTTCCGCCGCGAGGGTGACGTGGTCAAACTCATCCCCGGAAACCCCGACTTCCCTGTTATGGAGTTCCGCCGCGAAGACGGCGAGGTTTCCGTGGTGGGCAGGGTGGTGGCGCTGCACCGGGAGTTCGAGGGTCACTGACCCCTCTGATCTTGAAAACCCTCTTTGCAACCGATTTCGACGGAACTCTTTTCCGTTCCGACCGCACCATCGGCATCGATGATCTTGAAGCCCTTCGCGATCTGAGGGCTTCGGAAGTTGTCACGGTGCTCGCCACGGGAAGAAGCCCGTATTCCCTCAGCAAGGCCACGCAGGGTCTGCCCCTCCCATTCGACTGGCTCATCCTGTCATCGGGAGCCGGCATGATCAGCGAATCAGGCGAGGTCGTCACATATGCCGGCCTGTCCGTTGGCGACATAACGTATATTCGGGCCTTTCTTGAGAATCATCGCTACGACTACTCAGTACAGGGCCCCTTTCCCGACAGCCATCACCTCTACCACGGGCCCGGCATACCCCACTCCGACCACAGCCGGAGGCGGGAGTACTACAACGGGTTCGTCCTTCCGGTCGACCGGCTGACTGGAACTGCCACCCAGTTCGTGATCTACCTCGACCCTGCGAGTGCCGAGGACGACGCGGCAAAGATCGGCGAAGCCCTGCGCCCGTCGTTCCAGGTGATCCGAACCACATCCCCACTTGACCACAGCACGGTGTGGTTGGAGATATTCCCGCGGGGGGTGCACAAGGGTGCCGCCATGCTCGCGCTGGCCGAACGCCTCGGTATCCCCGGAAGCCGCACTGCGGCTCTGGGGAATGACTGGAACGACAGGCTGCTGCTCGAGTGTGCCGGTACGGCTTTCAAGGTATCAGGTTCGCCCCCGGGGCTGGCACCCGGTGCAACCGTTGTTCCATGCCCTGATCAAAATGCGGTCAGGCACGCAGCCAGGATCTGGATGGAAATGAACAGATGAGGATATTCGCCTTGAGCGATCTGCACCTCGGTTTCTCCGTGGGGAAATCCATGGACATGTTCGGCGGGGAGTGGGTCGACCACCCTTCCAGAATCAGGGCTTCATGGGAGAAACTCGTTTCGCCCTGTGATGTGGTGCTTGTTCCGGGCGACATATCCTGGGGCATGAATCTCGAACAGGCAGCTGCCGATCTGGCCTTCCTTCAGAGGCTGCCCGGCACGAAGTTCATCTGCAAGGGCAACCACGACTACTGGTGGCAGTCACCGTCAAAGGTCAGGGGGCTTCTTGGGGAAGGGGTGACACCCCTTGCAAACACGGCTGTTGACCTTGGCGCCTTTGTTCTCGCCACTTCGAGGGGATGGTCCACGCCGCAGTGGGAAGGCTTCAGCCCCGAAAACGATTCCAAGGTGTATCTAAGGGAGCTTCAGCGGATGGATGCCGCGCTCGCGGCGGCAGCCCGTTTCCCCGGCAAGCCTGTTGCATACATGATGCATTATCCACCCGTCGTGGACGGCCGGCCAACGGCCTTCGCGGAGAAACTCTCGGCGTCAGGTGTGAGGATCTGCGTTTATGGTCACCTGCACTTCGAGGGCAGGTGGAACCCCCATGTGAACACCGCTTATGGCGGTACCATCTTCCGGCTCGTGAGTTCGGACTTTCTCGGGTTCACGCCGCTGGACATCACGGAAGAGGTGCTGGTTTGCTGCTGAATGCTTCCGGTCTTGCGCTGGAGTTCGGCGCTGACCTTATCTTCGAGGGTGTGAGCTTCACCGTCGACCGGGGCGACCGAATCGCCCTGGTCGGGGTCAATGGTGCCGGAAAAACCTCGCTGCTCCGAGTCATGACGGGCGAGATCGAACCCTCCCGCGGAACGGTAACCAGGGCGGGGGGTGTCCGCGTCGGATACCTTCCCCAGCAACTCGGCGAGTTTCCGGAAGGCCCCCTTCTCGAGGCCGTATGCAGTTGTGCCGGCGAGGCCGTGAATGCCCTGACGAGGCAGAAGGAAATACTCCATCACCTTTCAAAGGGTGGGGACGACGACGATTCGCTTCTGAACGAGCTGGCCCGCGTGCAGGACTTCATCGACTCGACCGGGGCCTACAATTTGCACACCCGTGCCGAGGTGGTCCTCACGGGGCTCGGCTTTTCACTGGAAGACCTCGTCAAGCCCATGGCCGACTTCAGCGGAGGCTGGAAGATGAGGGCAATGCTCGGGGCGCTGATACTTGAAGACCCCGACCTTCTTCTTCTCGACGAGCCCACCAACCATCTCGACCTTGATGCCAGGATTTGGCTCGAAGAGTTTCTGAACCGGTTCAGGGGGGCCGTTTGGCTCATATCGCACGACCCGGGTTTCCTCGACCGAACGGTTCGCGCCGTGTACGAACTCGAGTACGGCTCCCTGACGGTCTGGGGCGGAAACTGGAGCTTCTACGAGAAGAAGAAAATGGAAGACATCCAGCACCGCGAGCACGAGGCCAGGAAAGTGGCCGACCAGCGTGACCGCATGGAGCGCTTCATCAAGAAGTTCCAGGCCACGGAGAGCAAGAGGTTCCAGGTCAGAAGCAGGATCAAGATGCTTGAAAAGCTCGAGACCATTGAGATATACCGAAGCCCCGGCAGGATGCGCATCAGGCTTCCCGAAACACCGCGCAGCGGCCACAAGGTCCTGTCACTGTCAGGCATCACGAAGAGGTACGCCCACACGGTTTTCGAAGGTGTCGACCTTGAGCTTGAAGCACAGCAGAGGGTCGGGGTGGTCGGGAGGAACGGCGGCGGGAAATCAACTCTTTCCAGGATCATGGCCGGAGTGGAAGCACCCACCGATGGCATCGTGAAAGTCGGGGCCAATGTACGCATCGGCTACTACTCGCAGGAGGTCGATCTTGCCCTCGATCCCGCCCGAACGGTACTGCAGCAGCTTTCCGACATCTCGCCCGAGCGGAGCGAGAAGGAGCTTCGAAGCTTTCTCGGAGGCTTCCTCTTCACGGGGGACGACGTTGAGAAGCCGACCGGTGTTCTTTCGGGGGGGAAAAAAGCCGAGTGGCGCTTGCGAGGGTGATGCTGCTTCCCACGAACCTGCTCATCCTCGACGAACCCACGAACCACCTCGACATCTTCAGCAGAAAGGTGCTTGCCGAGGTGCTTGACGGCTACACCGGAACCCTCGTTTTGATAAGCCACGATGAGAACCTTCTGAGAGCGCTGGTTCAGAGAATACTGATCGTCGAGGCGGGAAGGGTCAGGCCGTTCACCGGCGGCTTTGACGACTTTGTCGAGAAGCGCCGCAGCTGCGCATCGGAAAGCCTTGCCACCAACAGGGCGAAGGCATCTTCACAGTCCCGGGTGCTCGACAAGGAGAGGAAGCGGAAGGAAGCCCAGGAGAGGAACAAGCTGTTTGAGAAGCGCAACAAGGTCGATCAGCGGGTGAAGAGGATCGAGAAGGCCATGCAGCCACTTGAAAAGAGGAAGGCCGAGATCGAATCCCTCCTGGCGGCACCCGACCTCACAGGGAATTCGGCGAGAATCGTTGAACTTCAGAAGGAACACGCCTTCGTGACGAGGGAGATGCTCCAGCTCGAGGAGCAGTGGATGGATGCGGTGGAGGGAGAGGCTCAGTCCTGAAGGAGCCCCAGAGCGCGTGCAACACATTCTGCCGCTCTCTGAGGCGACAGCGGGGCAACTTCCCTGCCCAACCGCAGCGAAGCCCTCACTGCGCAGTTCGAAAGCAGCGGTGCCTCGGGTGACGTAAAGGCAAGCGGGGTTAGAACCGCTGTAATCTCCTCCAACGCTTCTTCCGGGCTCGCCCATGGCGGGTTTTCAAGGAACAGCGCCACCCTGCCGCCCTCTTCTGAGAAGCCGTTCAAGCCGACAAGCTCTTCGCTTTCCACAAGCACCATGCGGGCAACCAGCCGTTCAATGATGGCTGCGGTCTGCTCGGCGTCGTCCCTGTTGGACAGAAGGCCTGGCATGTCCACCCTCATGGCTGTTGGCGGAGGTGTCCAGGGGCGTGGGGCCATGGTTCCCGCCACCGGGAGAGTGACCGCTCCCGGGCATCGCAGGGGGGGACCCGGCGACGGAACAAAGGTCCAGGGGTGGAACTCGGCGCCCCCCGCACCCCTCACCCAGACAAGCGTAGGCTCGGTGACCGGTGCAAGCGGGGCTGCAAGGCTGTCCACCGCAGCCATGATGGTGCCGAACCCCGCAGCCCAGACGGAGTCGTAAGGGTGCGCTTCGTACACCATCCGGTCAAGGTCTCCCGGCGACCCGGCAAACGAGAACGCAAGAAGCAGCGGCACACCGCCCCAGTCGGAGGGCACAACCTCGAGCCCGAGCCCCCTCCATGCGGAACCGCCCAGCTGCGGATCATGAACGCCTGTGATCAGCAGCACATTGTTGGCCACGGGAGCCGACACCACAACGGTATCAGGTGTTCCCGAGAGCAGGGCACTGTGTCTCATGGGGACGGGAGTGTCCCCCGGGGAGAACGGATAGGTCAGGACGCAGGGAAGGGCGTTCTCCCTCCATGAGAGCTCGAGCAGCCTGGCCCATCCCGAAGTGTCCGGCATGACCGCACCCTGAACCAGAAGCTCGGCTGCCGCACCGATGGTTTCCCCGGAACCCGGAGGACCCATCATCATGTAGCCGCTCCATCCGGAAAAGGTGACCTGGTAACCTGTTACATCCCTTGTCCAGAGTTCCTCAAGTATCCGGTCGGATAGCCCGTTCCAGGGTTGAAGTGGCACACCGGGAAGCATGATCACGCAGGCATCGAACGCCGGGCTTTCCGGGGTGCCTGCCAGGGCCAGTACAAGGATGAGGGAATATGGGTTCAATTCCTGGTCCTTCCGCTGAAAGGCAGTTGAGCCTTGACCCGAAGGCCGTGTTTTAAGATAGTTCGCCCCTGATGCGGAGAGGTGGCCGAGCCGGTTGAAGGCGCACGCCTGCTAAGCGTGTGTGGGGTGTTGAATCCCACCGAGGGTTCGAATCCCTCCCTCTCCGCCACTTCATATCTCCGGTCCCCACGGCGAACACACTCCCGAACCTTTTTCAAACGGAATCATCCCTTCATGACCTCTTCAACCGATTCCGAAAGCCGCGACAGGAACATTTCCGTTTCCTCCGGCGTCACCACAAGGGTTCTGCCGCCCGTCTCGATCACGATGCTGCTCCGCCAGTTCGTGGCGTAGGCCGTGAATAGCCCCAGTTTCCTGCTCCTGAACGTTCCGTAGTACCCGAAAAGCCCGCCGTTCCCTGCAACCCTTACCGTGCCCTTGTTTGCCTCCGGATCCGGCCGCGCTGAAACGTTCGTTTCGAGCGGGATCGACTTGCTGAAGAAGGGGCGCTGGATGACAAGCCTTCCCGGTTCCAGCGAGTAGCCGCGCACAGAGAAACCCCAGCTGATCACGGTTATGACCGGCAGGACCGCAAGGGCGACCAGCGGGAAATCCCCTTGCTGGAAATACATGTACACCGGGAAAACCATCATGAGAAAAACGATGGCGGTCATCACCCTGCTTGCGGTATCGAGTGGCGCAGCGGAAAAGTCGTCCAATTGAGACTTCCTAACTGAAGGAGTAATGCTTGCGCACCGGTGAATGGATGTTCCAGGTGCAGCTGAGCCCCTCGGGAAATACCACAAGGTCACCCTCGCCGAAGCTCACCGAAGCCCCGTCAGCCGTGGTGACGGTCACCCTGCCCTCGAGCAGGAAGCAGGTCTCGCTCATGTCGTACACCCATGGAAATGAGGATGCCTCCTTTTTCCATATCGGCCACGAGCGGACTCCAAGCGAGTCAAGCTCAGCCTGCGAGGGTTTTCTGACGGTGATCTTCATGCCATCTCCTTCCGGTGAACCGCACGGGGTGAATATCAGGCTCCGGAAGGCAATCGAAAAGGCTATATTCCGAGCGCTTGTGAAAGGCGGATGAACCATGGAAATAAGAACCAGGCTTGCACCATCGCCCACCGGTGATCCACACGTGGGAACGGCCTACCAGGCTCTCTTCGGAAAGCTCTGGGCCGTGAAGAACGGCGGGCGGTTCATCCTGCGCATCGAGGACACCGACCGCGAACGTTCCGATACAAGGCATGAAAAGGCCATCATGGACTGCCTGAGATGGATGGGGCTCACATGGGACGAGGGGCCCGACATCGGCGGACCGGCCGGACCATACAGGCAGAGCGAGCGGCTTCACATTTATAGAAGTCATGTTGACAGGCTGCTTGAACAGGGCCACGCCTATCCGTGCTTCTGCACGAAGGAGCGGCTCGAGGCAGCGCGTCAGGAGCAGGTCCTCCGCGGCGACTCCAGCCGGGGATACGACAGGCTCTGCCGTGATATTCCTCCGGGTGAAGCGTTTGACAGGATTGCATCGGGCGAGGCGCACGTGGTGAGGATGAAGACCCCCCTCGAGGGTGAATGCGTTTTCAACGATCTTCTGAGGGGCGAGATCAGGAAGGACTGGGCTTCGATCGATGACCAGGTCATCCTGAAGACCGACGGTTTCCCCACATACCACCTCGCCGTTGTGGTCGACGACCACCTCATGGAGATCACCCACATAATCAGGGGCGAGGAGTGGATCAACTCCGTTCCGAAACACGTGGAACTGTACGACATGTTCGGCTGGACTCCTCCCGTTTTTTGTCACCTTCCCCTGCTGCGCAACCCTGACAAGAGCAAGCTCAGCAAAAGGAAGAACCCGACCTCGATCCAGTACTACCGCAGGGCCGGCTATCTTCCCGAAGCCCTTCTGAACTACCTGGGCATGATGGGGTGGAGCATGCCCGACGGCACGGAAAAGTTCACATTCGATGAGATGATCCCGCACTTCAACCTGAACGACATCCGCCTCGGCGGCCCGGTTTTCGATCTGGACAAACTGAGGTGGCTCAACGCGAGGTACCTGAGGGAGGACTACACACCCGGCACTCTGCTTCCCGTGCTTTCGGACTGGGCCCTCAACGATGGCTACCTTGAGAGTGTGCTGCGCGTGGTTGCCGACAGGATGGAAACTCTTGGCGACTGGGGCCGTCTCACATCAATGTTCTTCAGCGATCTTGTCAATCCGGCCCCGGATGCTCTTGCGGTGAAGGGTCTGGATGCCGAGGGGGTCAAGGAGCTTCTGCAGGTTTCTCTCTGGTATCTCGAGGGTGTGAGCGACTGGAATGAAACCGCCATCAGGGAGGTGTTCGAGCGCCTTTCCGTCGAGTTCGGGATCAAGGCCAGGGAACTTAACGCCCCCTTCTACGGAGCCCTGACAGGCGCAAGCGTTGGGCCGCCCCTCTACTCGGGCATGGAAGTTCTGGGCCCCGACCTGTCCAGGCGGAGGATACATGCTGCGATCGACGTTCTGGGCGGCATTTCCGGAAAAAGACAGAAAGCGCTTGAGAAGAAGTACGGAAGGGGTTGACGGTTTCCCCTCTCCGGCCGATATTCCCGCTCCGCGCTCCCATCGTCTAGTGGTCTAGGACGCTGGCCTCTCACGCCGGAAACAGGGGTTCGAGCCCCCTTGGGAGCGCCACCTTTAAATCGGGGCTGGTTCATCGGTTCATCACCATTAAGGGGGGCACCCCCCGATCCTAAGCACAAAGTGCATTGAATCTCTATCCGCATTATTCCAAGTTCATGCAAACAACTACCTCGCTTGAGGTTGTTGTGTTTTTACACAGGTCCGCTTTATTCTTACTCTTGACATAAAAACTGCAGAGCACTAACTTCAAGCAGTCTGTCACAACAACCATTGATCTGCTTGGAGTGCTCTATGAAAAACTGTCTATTGCTGATAATTATGGGGGGGGGGATTCTCGTTCAACCCCTTCTCGCCAGGAACATGGCCTATACCCACGGCCACAACTACACCTATACAGACCCTTCAAACGAAGAGGTAACTTTCTTCCCCGTGGTGTGGGATCTCCAGGGGACTTTCTACGAACTCAGAAACTACTATCAGCGTTACCAAGGCTTCACTGAAGATGTGGCAGTCAGAAATGCTGCGTCATTAATCGGTGGAGTGCTCAATGAGGCAAAGCTGGCCGGGGTGAATACTCTGCTTATCAGAAACGAACTCATGATGGGACAAGCTTAGAATGCGATAGCAAGAGCAAACCAGGCGAGAATCATCGGCCTTAATGTCATTCTTGGGGGCATGAAAAGTGATGGAGGGGAGGTGGGGCCCGGTGAAACCGGTCATAATGCCACCGTGTTCGGCATCTGGCAAGACTATTACAACACATACGCCAGTGCGCCTTTTCCAGGAGACTTTTGCGGTGTGTTCGCCCATGACGAACCGGACAATCAAAACTACGATCACTACGATCAGATAGCTTCTATCGCACTTCGCCTTTCCACGGGCGGTGTGCCCGGCTCCGCCGGTATGGGTCTGCCACTGGGCGCTGCACTTGCAAACGTAGGAGATCTTCATTTAACGGTTGGCAATGTACGAACTGATACTTTAATGGTTCGACAATCATGGAACTGGAAATCCACCCCCTTCGTTTTCGGTCATCCACTCGATTACATTGCACTGGACTATTATCCTGCGGGTATTACAGGGGTCCAGTTCTCTCAGAGCACATACCCCGAGAATAGCCCTCTTGACGATGTCATTGTGCTTTTCAGAGGAGCTGCAGACCTCGTGCCAAGCGAAGGCGCCTTCAGGACAGCATACTGCGACAGGGATGAATACTTCGCTTTGAAAAGCAACGGCGACCTTTCGGTGTACACAATCGAAGGATCGGATGAGCTCGGAGAGCCATACTTCCAATTCCACAGCACGACCGATATCGGGATTTCTCTCGCTGGACAGAACTACTCATTGGCGGCCAGCGACAATCGTTCGGCTGACATTGGTCCAAGGTCAGGTCCAGTATCTGTGCTGAATGGAGGACTGGTTCTCTGGCGGAAAGGCGAGTCTTCAGACTACGCCAGAGCGGTGTACTGGCACTCCAATGGAATTGTCTCGAAACAATTCCCCAGCAACACGGGCTATGATTCTGAAGTCTTCTGCGTTGGAGAACTTGATTACCGATCCGGGTGGAACTCAACCACTCACTGCGCAGGTGCAATTGGAAGCGATGAGATGCGTATTCTGTGGGTGGGAAGCCCCCAGCAGATCCAGCCCACTGATGCGCAATGGAGAGCAAGAATCTTTGGCAGGGATTCTTCCGGGGAGCTCGATGCCTGTCCAACTCAGGAGGGCCAGCGCAACATCACACTTCCTGAAGGGTTCTACCCGGACGGCGCGATCTGGGGTTACTTCTGGCGTCAGCAGGGTGATTATCCCTATTTACGAAGCGGTTTCATTCTGTACACAACCGAGGGTCAGTATGTACTGATCAGAACTCCACCGATGGCTGCAGAATCATGGCAGTGCTCCCAAGTTTATAATGACCTATGGGGGGAAGATATGATGGTGGGGCCGGTAACTGTAACACGCGATATCAACAACCTTCAGTACTTCTCCCGTTTTGTCCGTACCCACGACAGGTTCATTGCGATGGTCAGCCCGGTGACTCCGTCTCAGGATGTCACACAGATTGCATGGAGCAGTATTGCCGACGGCCAACCACCGACAATTCCGGTTGAGTCAGAAGACATTTCGCAGGAAACTCCCCCACTGCCACGTGCCGAGCATCTCTCTTCGCTCAGCATTCAGAACTACGGGTATAGTCACAAAATCAAGCTCTACGTAAATGATGACTCACCGAACAATAGTGGGGTAACAAGATACACAGATGCCGTGGCATTTCCGTTCACTGAAAATGTCCAATTCCCCACTGATGATGAAGGGGTTTACCTGAATGACTGGATTACTCTCTGTGAAATCCGCAGCCGACACACAAGGTTCAGCGAATCCGATGTTCTCACGGACATGACTCCCGGGATCTCAATGTGGTCGGGACAAACGAATACGAGCATTCCGGAAATCCTGTTCGGAAACATGTACTCGCAACCGACATCACCCTCAGCTCAGGAGCTGGGCGCATTAGACATCATGCTCGAGTACGGAGTCAACCTACCTCCTGCCGAATGCCTCTTCCTTACAGTTCAATGTCATGGTCGGGGAAGCTTTTTCAACGGGACGTTCTTCCCCGGCGATGGCGTGATGGGCTACAATGAGTTGATGTACATGATGGGTGCTGCGCTTGTGCACGGGATCAGAGGATTCGATTTGTACGGGCTGTATTTATGCACTGGCTGGAGGCCCTTCCAACCCCTTCTCCTCTTACCGTTTTCCTCCCGAGCTGCTTTACTGGGGAGCAAGCGTGGACGGGCCGAATGATATTGACATGGTAACTCGAACCCACCAGGCAATACAGACTTTCACCCACATCGATGCAGGCAACAATGAAGTCATCAACCTGCTCGATGTTCTGGTAAACCCGGCTTACGAAGTTATGGGTGAACATGAGGCATTCAATGCTACAATGATAAGCCAGATGAGCGCACAGCAAGATCTGAGTGAACCATACTGCAATTTTCTTGCCATAAGGGAACCTGACAATGACATTCTCGTCCTTGTTTCCAACGATGGTGGAATATGGGAAGGAAGCGAACCAATTGTCCTTCCTGATATTGGATCAGAGTACTCTGGTTATGGCCCTCCCGAAGATTCTCATTGGAGACGGTTTCGAGGAAGCCACAGGCTTCTATGGACATAGTAACATCCCTCAAGGCTATTACCTTCACCCTGTTTCGTACGGACTCGGGTTCGCCTTGATACGGATTCCCGCTCCTGCTGCCGATCGAAGAACCCAGAACACCTCTTCCGTCATTGAACAGACCAGGTCACTTACCGTCAGCAGGAACACCGGATCCTCAATTCTGGTGGAGGCCGCAGGAACAGAAGCCATGGTGTACGACCTGACTGGGAGGGTGGTTGAAAGGATAGCCGCAGGCGAGTGCCTTGAGCTTTCTTCCTATACACATCCTGCCGGAGTTTACTTCGCTGTACTTTCGGATGAAAACACACCATTGTTCATAGAGAAGCTCGTCCTTCTGGACGGGGGGAGGTAGCGGCATGAAAAGCACGGCACTCGTTCTCGTGACAACCGGCATTGTTCTTGCGGCATCAATGGTTCAGACCGACTGGAGTGGCGGCCCCTCGGGAGAAGTCACAACAACAGACTGGGGATCGGACTTCGGCTCATGCTCCGGCATGGGATGGCAGGTTTCAGGATCGCTGACTCTTGGCACAGCTATGAAGTGGGCAAGAGTGTATGATAATGCGAAGTGCCTTCCTCCTGAAGCCCTGCCACTATTAACAGCGATGCTTACACAGATCTTTTCAAGTGCGTCTTCATCTTCTATAGGGGCAATCCTCTCAACAGGCAACCAGAACCAGTGGTCGCATTCAGACCGTTGGTTTCGCTGACAGCATAGTGACGATCTTCTCAGGCGATCTGAATGGTGATGGTCTTGATGATGCGGTTGGAGGCGCAGACTCTCTCTTCTGGTGGGAGAACCCGAACGACCCCAACCAGGAATGGCAGAGAAGACTTCGTTGATCTTGATACCGACGGAACTGCTGATTTGATGGCCGGAGGTCAGAGCTACGACTACGGCCGCATCCGCTGGTACAAGGGACCCGAGTTCTACCCCTACTACAACCTGGAGACCAATGACAACGTCTACGGCCTCGCATCCATCGACTACGACAGCGACGGCGACATGGACATCATCTACCGGGGAGAGAACAGCGTGGGGATGTTCGAGAATACCAGAAACCCGCAGGAGAGGTTCGTTCAAAGGGTTCTCATGGAGTACCCGTTCGAGAACGGACTCGAATTCCGAAAGCGCCGGTGGTCTTGTCGCCCCTGGCGACTTCGACGGCAACGGGGTGGAAGACTTCGTGTGCAGCTTCTACGGGAACAAGCACGCCCGACCTTTACTGGTGGCGTCTTGGAGAGGACTACTGCTCTTCGGGCTGGCTCAACAGCGACATTCTGTACGTGAACGACGCTTCGTGGGGTGAACTTTCCTGGGATGCTTCGGTTCCCGCAGAGACCCAGCTCTGTTTCCAGGTGAGGGGTTCGGATGATCCGTGGAACCTCGGGGAGTGGAGTGTATTGCTCTACGCCCCTGCTGACCTGTCAGCTTACCTTGCCGACAATGAGAGCTACCTGCAGTACCGGGTGACGATGCTCAGTGACAATCCCGGGGTATCTCCCCAGCTCAACTCGGTTACTGTGACCTACGATCCGCTGGGGATAGAGGAGGAGCCTACACTCCGGCTCAGTGTCAGCCCCAGCCCTGCAACGACTACAGCGAGCATTTGGCTGAGCCTTCCGGAACCAGTTGACTGCACCGTCTCGGTATACGGACTGGATGGCCGTCTGGTGGAGAGGATTCACGACGGTTCGCTTTCAGCCGGGGAGAGTTCATTCCAGTTGGATGTGTCTTCGGTTCCCTCTGGACTGTACTTCGTCCGGGTTGCAGGATCTGGAGTGAACTATTCCGAAAGGCTTGTTATAGCCAGGTAGACCTGCTCTGAATTTGAAGGCCGTTGTCTCAGGGCAGCGGCCTTCTTCTTATGGTTGGGGCTATGAAATTCCAGCATCTGCTTCCCGCTGGATCGCTGCGATCTGCGTCTCCGTGAACCTGGATTGTTTCATCTCGACCTCCTGGCTGGGTTGGCAGGAAGCCCCGCTCAGACAAATGTCCACTGGACTGGTAAGCCTTTTGGAAAGGCCATTTTAGTTCAGCAGCCCCCACCGAACAGTCATGCCGGTGATGGCCACAATGGTCAGAATCACGAACATCGGCCAGCCGACCCTTCTGTAATCACTGAAGCGGTAGCCTCCGGCACCCATCACCAGTGTGTTGACGGGGTGCCCGAGCGGCGTGAGGAACGCCATCGACGAGCCCAGGGCGACAGCCATGCCCAGTGCGTGGGGCGGGGCGCCCGAGCCTGAAGAGGCTGATATCGCTATCGGAGCCATGATGGCCGCCACCGCCGCGCCGCTGACTGCCTGAGTGAGCAGTGCGGACGCAAGGAACAGGGCCGAGACTATCACGATGGGGCTGAACTGACCGAACACGGATACGAAGAGTGTCGAGGCGATGGCTGCTGCACCCGACTTGGTGAGGGCAAGAGCCAGGGGCAGCATTCCGGCGACAAGGAAGATCCCTCTCCAGTCCACGGCGCGATAGGCCTGTTCCATCGTGACAGCCCCCGCGATGAGCATGAGAACCGCGCCGGTGAGAAGCAGCTGCGCCATCGGCACCGGTGTGAAAACAACCGCAGCCAGTGTGGATGCGAGGATGAGCAATGCTATCCTGCCCATTTTTTTCACGGGAAGGGTTTCCCGTTCCATCGAAAGCAGGATGAGATCTGGATCAAGATCGACGAGTTTCAGCCTGTCCCGGGGGCCCTGAAGGAGCAGCGCATCCCCGAACGCGAGTTTCTCGTCGCCCACCTTCTCCCTTATCGGGCTTCCCTTGCGCCAGATGGCGAGCACCGCCATGCCGTACTTCTGGCGGAACAGCACCTCCTTCAACGTGCGGCCTATCAGGCTCGAGCGCGGCGAGAGCATTGCCTCCGCGAATACCGTTGAAATGGTTCGGAGGTCTTTCTCACACAGGGGCGGACAGGGAAGTATTTCGAGGTAGGGTTCACGATCCCTCTTCCTGAACTCCCCGGCGTTGCCCTCGAGTATGAGAATGTCGCCCTTCTCGAAGAGGGTGTCGGGTTGAAGGGTGCTGAGCACGCCGTCCTGCTTTTCCACCGCGACAACATTGAGGCCGAAGGTTTCCCTGAATGTGCTTCTCGCAAGCGTTTTGCCCACAAGGTAGGATCCGTCCGGTATCCTGACCCTGAAGAAGAACTCGCCCATGCCGTAGACGTCGAGAAGGTCGGTCTCGCCCTTCATCGCGCGAAGAACCTCGTCCCGGTCCTCGCCGGAAGGCAGCCTGTGCCTCCCCCAGAAGATCATGTAAAGGATCCCCGAAGCCAGCATCGGGAAACCCACGGGGAAGAAGTCGAGCAGACCGAACCCCGGGTGACCGTTGTCAACCAGAACGCTGCTCACAACGATATTCATCGTGGTGAGAAGCGTTGCCATTCCTCCAAGGATGGTGGCGAAGGCAAGAGGCATGAGGACCCTGGCCGGAGAGATGCCGGCCTTTCTCGCAGCCCCTCCCGCAGCCGGCAGGAGAACGGCGGCAGCAGCGATGTTGTTGAGGAAAAGTGACAACGAAGCCCCTGCCGCCATTACCAGTCCGACGAGCCTGCCCTCCCGCCTTCCGCCCCAGCGGAGCAGGATCCTGGCAGCCTGGTCCGAGACGCCTGTCCGGGTGAGTCCCTCTGCAAGGATGAACACCGATATGAGAGTTATGACGGCCTGGCTGCTGAACCCCGAGAAGGATTCGGGTGCGGTGAGCACGCCGATCCCCGCCAGAGCAGCGACAGTTGCCAGCGCGACAACATCGGGCCTTAACCTTTCCGTAAGAAAAAGGATGACGGCGATGCCAAGAACGGCAAAGGTTCCCACCAGTTCTATGTTCATGGGATTTTTCGCACACCCGACCCGGAGAATGCAGCGGAAAGGACCCTGTCCATCTTCCGCCTTTCCTCCGGTGAGAAATCCGGCTCCGCGCCGGCGAACCGCTTTAGAAGGTTGGATATGTAGGCTTCAACAGCGGTCCGGATCTTCCGGGCTTTTCCCCGTGGCGGCGCCCAGAAGCTCGGGTATCAGTGAAACCGTGACTGCCGCGGTAACCATCTGCGCAATGGATAGACGAAGGTCACCGGGTGAATGGGGAAAGCGGCCCTCGAGGGTTTTTGCCGCATGGTCGAGAAAGCAGGAGAATTCCGATGCAAAGGCTTCCCTTGCATCGCCCTGCACGGCCGGATCGAAAAGATGCGTTCGAACGATCCCGGGGTAACGGGCAATTCCTTCCATGAGGTGGTTCAGCATGCAGTAAAGCCTTGCCGTCGGGCTGAGCTCGCTTGAGCAAATCACCTCGGTCCAGTCGTCGATGGCGTGCCCCATGGTGTTCTTCATGACGAAGTCGATGAGGTTCGCCTTCGTCCCGAAGTGGTAGTTGACGGCCGCCGTGTTCACACCGGCCTCCCTCGCGATGCGGCGCATCGTGAGGGCCTGGAGCCCCTCGCGCTCCATGAGTTCAATCGCCGCAAAAACAATGCGTTCCCTGGTGCTGGATACTTCGTTCAAGGTGCCTCCCGGCGTATCGCTATAGCGTACGAATTCCACGGCGACTTCGCAAGCTGTCATCATGGGGTTGCGCCTTCGATCAATCAAACATATGTTTGAAACAAACGTTTGAACAGCTGTGCAGTTGGACAGATCGGGGGACGCATTTTGAAGCTTCTGTATGTTTTGATCCCGGCAGCAGCGCTGTACGGGGCCGATCCGGAGGGAAGGATATCAGGCAGTGTCGCCACGAGCGGAACCCTTGAACCGGTCGCCGGCGCCTTTGTCATACTGGATGGAACCAGTCTTGGCGGGCTCACGGACGGGAACGGTGAATTTTCGATAACCGGGGTTCCGGTGGGAAGCTACAACCTCAGGGTTTCGTCGGTCGGACACCACCCCGGCATGAAGACCGACGTGATAGTGCGCTCCGAGCGGCTCACGATGGTGGAGTTCCTGCTCGAACCTGCGCCGCTCGCCGGAGGCACCATAACGGTCCGACCCTCGTACTTTTCCCGGGATGAAGCCCAGGCCGGAAGCTCGCAGGAATTTTCCGGCGAGGAGATCCGGCGCGCTCCGGGTTCAGCGGGGGATGTGGTCAGGATAATCGCCGGGCTGCCGTCCGTATCCAAGGTCGACAACCAGTACAACGGCCTGGCCGTCCGGGGCGGCAACCCTTTTGAAAACGGCATCTACATCGAAAACATGGAATTCGGCAATATCAACCATTTCCCAAGGCAGGGCACATCCGGCGGCGGACTCTCAATGGTGAATGTGGATGTTCTCTCCGATGTCCGCTTCTCCGCCGGGGGGTTTTCGGCGGCATACGGCGACAGGCTTTCTTCCGTGATGGAGTTGAAGCTCAGGGGCGGGAACAGACAGGAATTCGACGGCCAGCTCGACTTCGGCATGGCCGGAGCAGGGACGGTGCTTGAAGGCCCGCTGGCTGGAGGGGATGGCGCATGGCTGGTCACAGCCCGCCATTCCTGGGTTGACCTTCTCACTTCGATAGCCGACATAGACGCGGTTCCCACCTACTCGGACTATCTTGCGAAGGTCGAACTCGATCTTTCCCCGAGCCACAGGCTCACGTTCCTCGGCATGGGTGCGATTGACTACGTCGACTACACATTCGAACAGGCCGGGGATGACGGAAACCCCAACTACGGAATAACGGATACGAAAAGCCTGCTCACCGGAGTGGACTGGAGGTGGCTTTGGCATGGTGACGGCTTCTCCAGAACATCCCTTTCGTTCAGTGATCTCAGCTACGGGGGCGACTACAGGAAAACATCGAACCAGGAGATCGAAGCTGTTCAGGATTCGGATGAGAGGTCGGCAAGCCTCAGGAATACAAACACCTGGAGCGCCTCACCCGGACTGGAAATGAACTTCGGGCTTGACCTGCGGCTTGGCTTCAACAGGTACGACAGCTATTTCGGAGCCGATACGAGCTGGAGCGGGGAACCGCTTCCTCCCCTGACGATCGACAGGGATGTTCAGAGCTTTCAGGGTGGCATCTTCTGCGAGACGACACTGGACATTTCCCAACGCGTGGTGGCCACATTCGGCCTTCGCGGGGACTACAGCGACCGAAACCGCTCGATGACTGTCTCGCCCCGGGGTGCGCTGAGCCTGCAGACGGGCGAAGACTGTACGATCACTGCTTCCGCGGGAATCTACAGGCAGGCACTTCCGGCCGAACTCATCGCAAGGAGCACTGAATTCGAATCGCTTTGCGATCCGGTCGCCACGCATTACGTTCTCGGCTTCCAGCGGTTGTTCAGCGAGGACACCCGGCTGGTCGTGGAAGCGTACCTGAAGGAATACTCCCGTTTTCCATTCGATCCCGGACAGCCCGGCTACTTCATTCTCGACGGGCTGGGAAGCGAACAGGACCTGTATTCCTTCATCTCGCTGCAGTCGGGCGCGCTTGCCCGGTCGCGCGGCATTGAGGTAACGCTGCAGAAACGTCTTGCGATGGGGCTTTACGGCATTGTTTCAGGTTCCTATTCCAGGTCTTCGTACCGAAGCCCCGGAGAACCCTTTCGAAACCGGATCTTCGACAACAGGGTGATCGTGGGAATAGAGGGCGGCTACCGGTTTGACGAAAGATGGGAAGCCTCGCTCAGGTGGGACTTCGCGGGAGGCAGACCGTTCACACCCCTCGATGTCGAGGCCAGCGCGGAGTTCAACCGCAGCATTCTCGATGAAAGCAGGATCAACGCGGAGAGACTGCCCGCGTTTCACACACTGAACGTCAGGGTGGACCGGAGGTTCAACTTTTCGGATACCGCCCTTGTCACCTATGCCTCAATCTGGAACGCCTACAACA
Source organism: Candidatus Fermentibacterota bacterium (assembly GCA_963845085.1). Taxonomy (GTDB): domain Bacteria; phylum Fermentibacterota; class Fermentibacteria; order Fermentibacterales; family JCC-6; genus UBA6080. The sequence continues at coordinate 635,284 of CAWJQI010000004.1, read as the reverse complement.
GAAGAAATGTGGCCGCCGTCTACTGGAACGGTGTCGAGCACAGGGAGGACAGGATATACCAGTGGGGCATAATGCCCGTGGTTGGGCTGGAGTACGAGTTCTGATACCCGGCGCGTGACTTTGTGGCAGCATCCTGTGTATATCTCGGTTCTGTATGTCAGACGCTGACCTTCGCAGGACAGGGATATGAGGGAAGAGCACTTCGATCTTGAACAGGTATTCGAGGCCGTCATCCCGCTGTGCATAATCGGCTCCGACCTTTCATTGAAGAGGGTGAACAAAGGCTTTCTCGACCTTTTCGGAGCAGATGCCGTCGGGGTGCCGGGCCGCGACTGCCGAAAACTCTGGCTGCACATCTTATGCGAGTCTTCGGATTGTCTTGTACAGAGGGCTCTCGAGTGCGATTCAACCCAGGTCCGCGATGTGGAATTCATGCTTCCATCCTGTGGCAGAATGGCCGTGCAGGTCAGCGCGCGAAGGGTCAGCGACGTTTCAGGACAGAGCACCGGCGTTGTTCTTGTCTTCCGGGAACAGGGCGCGGGAGAAGCCCTTCGATCCGAGCTCCTGCAGGCCCGGCAGCTTCTGAGGAGCGTGCTTGACACCATACCGGTGAGGGTGTTCTGGAAGGACCTGGACCTGAACTTCCTGGGATGCAACAAGTCATTTGCTCAGGATGCAGGCCTGTCGAATCCCGACGAAATAATAGGAAAGAACGACCATCAGATGGGTTGGCGCGACCAGGCCGAGCTGTATCGCCGGGATGACCTTGAGGTGATCAAGTCGGGAACGCAGAAAATCGGTTACGAGGAGCCTCAGACAACGCCCGCGGGGGATACGATCTGGCTTCGGACCAGCAAGGCTCCCCTTCGATCATCGGAAGGCTCCGTCATCGGAGTACTTGGAACCTACGAGGAGATCACGCAGAGGAAGAAGGCGGAAGAATCCCTTCGAGCCAGCGAAGCCAAACTCAAGGCCATTTATTCTTCGGCACCGGTGGGTATTGGTATTGTCAGGGATAGAATGATACTCGAGGCCAACCAGGCCTTCTGCGACATGCTTGGCCGGTCGTTTGACGAGCTTGCGGGGAGCCCCGCGAGGATCCTGTACACATCCGAAGAGGATTATGAGTTCGTCGGGATAGAGAAGCACAGGCAGATCGGGGAAACCGGAATCTGCAGCCTCGAGGTACCGATGGCCAGGAAAGACGGGAAGCCCATCAGCGTCATTGTCGGCGTTACGCTCCTTGATTCATCCGACCCTTCGAAGGGCGAGGTTTTCACTGTCCTTGACATCACGGAGAGGAAGGAAGCCGAGAAAAAGCTTCGCCTCCAGGCGACGGTTCTGGACCAGATCAGCGACAGGGTGACCGTTACTGACCTCTCCGGAAGGATCACCTATGCGAACCAGGCTGAAGTCGAGTCCCTCGGCTACTCGAGGGAAGAGCTGCAGAGCATGACGATCCACGATTTCGGCGAAGATCCCTCCAGGGGGGCCACACAGGCTGACATTCTTCGCAACACCCTGGAAAGGGGAAGATGGCACGGAACCGTGGTGAACCGAAAACGCAGCGGGGAAGAGATCCTCTTCGACGTCCGCACCCAGGTCATTTTTGACCAGGACAGAAAACCCATGAGTCTGTGCGGCATCTCCACCGACATAACGGAAAAGGTCCGGGAGGATGAGAGAAAGCGCGACATGCAGCTCCAGCTGCTTCATGCCCAGAAGCTTGAGTCGATCGGAAGGCTCGCCGGCGGGGTCGCCCATGATTTCAACAACATGCTCGAAGTCATACTCGGGCATGCCGATATAATCGACAGAAAACTGTCGCATCGTTCCCCGCTCAGGGAGAACATCTCGGAAATCCGCACCGCGGCCGAGCGTTCCGCGGAGTTGACCAGGCAGCTTCTCGGTTTTGCCCGGAGGCAGACCGCCGAGCCCCGGGTCCTTGACCTGAACGCCACGCTGTCCGGAATGCTGAGCATGCTGCGACGGCTCATCGGTGAGAACATCCATCTTGACTGGAGCCCGGGCGGAACCCTCAGAAGGGTCAGGATCGATCCCAACCAGTTGAACCAGGTGCTTGCGAACCTTGTCGTAAACGCCAGGGATGCGATGAGCGGAAACGGCATCCTGCTGATCAGAACGGCCAATGCCGATTTCGACAGGGAATTCTGCAGCTCGAATCCCGGCTACACGCCGGGTGGATTCGTGATGCTCGAAGTCAGTGATTCGGGGTGCGGGATGGATGAGAATGTGTTCGACCACCTTTTCGAACCTTTCTTCACGACGAAGGAGGTTGGGCAGGGAACAGGTCTCGGGCTTGCCACGGTATTCGGCATCGTCAGCCAGAACGGTGGATTCATAAAGGTCTCGAGCGAGCCCGGCCGCGGGTCGGTGTTCAGGATATACCTTCCCGAGGTGACCGAACCGGTTTCTCCCGCGGACAGGAAAGAAGGCGGAAAGCCGGTTGGCGGCACGGAGACGATCCTGTTCGTGGAGGATGAGGAGATGATCCTCAACATGGCCTCCGAGGTGCTAAGAAGCAGCGGCTACATCGTACTGACCGCCAGGCTGCCGGAGGAGGCTGCCGCTGTGTCGGCCGGGCATGCCGGCGACATCCACCTTCTGATAACGGACATGATGATGCCCGGGATGAACGGCCGTGAATTGAGTGAAACCCTGTCGAAGGCTCGGCCGGACATGAAAACCCTTTACATCTCGGGCTATACAGCCGATACCATCGCGCACCAGGGTGTTCTGAACGAAGGGGTGAACTTCCTTCAGAAGCCTTTCTCCGTTGGCCTGCTGCTCGACAAGGTCAGACGGATACTTACTGGCCGCTGAGTCCTACCAGGAAAGGCTTTTTATTGCCCCCCAGCTGCATCCCTCAAGGGACAGGTAGTTCTCAGGCGTCCAGATCGAGGTTCCGTCGGGTGCGGTCACGGTAAGATCATCAATGAATACGGTATCGCCGGGTTCTGAGTAGGTGCGAATCTCCACGACAAGCCCGGTGTGACCCTCGGCAACCGTCCAGGTGTACTCGACAAGGTCCCACCCGGTACCGGGGCCATAATCGTTGTTGCCCCCGGCGCTTCCATTGTATGCAAGCAGGTCGTCGGGGTTGTCGTTCCAGTGACCCCAGATTCTTGAGGAGGGAGGGGTGGTTCCCGGAGTGACATCGTACCTCCAGAAGCCTGCAGTGACCTCATCACCGTCCGACAGGCCGGTCACCCATGCGACGTAGGCCTGCGGGGTGCCCGTGGGGGAGTTGTCTTCGAGGCTCAGTGCCTGAGCCCCGCCGTGAACGGGTGTTGTGACGAGGCTGGCAATGATGGGAGGATCGCCTGTTCCATAGAGGGCGAGAACGGTTTCGGTTCCCTCCCAGCCGCAGGTTGCCGTGCCGGAATATGCCGCCGCCGCAAGAGCTGCAAGAACGATTGAAGCTGACCTCATGTATCCCCTCCCGTTCTTTCGTCGGTCACCAAAATATGGAGATTATATAAATGTTCGGCAGTCGACCGGGTTCTCCCGGGTACATCGGCATGCGGTTCCCCACCCGGATCGAGCCCGAATGCAAATATAAAAAATCAAGCCTTTCGCGCATCGCGTGCTATATTTTTGCAAAGCTGTCTCCGCCGGGCTGGTCCGGCGTGGGTGACCCGAAGGGAAGGTCCGGAATGAGGCTGTCACTTGTTGCCTTTATTGCGTGCGCTGCCCTGGCATCAGCCGGAAGCCTCTCAATCGAGCTGGAGGGGGGGGCTGTCTGGCAGACACGGAACGATTTCCGTATCCCCAACGACCCCGGGGCGACCGAGATCGACCTGGTAGAACTCGCAGGTTCCGGCCCGCTGGCTGCGGGAAGGATGTACGTAAACTGGGATGTGAACCCCCGCCACAGACTGCAGCTCACCCTTGCCCCGCTTGAGATTTCCGAGACGGTGGAGCTATCGGAAGAAGCTGTGTTCAACGGTGTGACTTTTCCGGCGGGAACCACCGATGCGGTGTTTCGCTTCAACTCCTGGCGGGTCGGCTATGGATACCTGTTCCACGAAGGCGGGGACTGGGACTGGAGGGTGGGTTTCACGGCAAAGATTCGCGATGCGAAGATAAGCCTCAGGCAGGGTGATCTGTTTGCGGAGAAGACCGACCTGGGATTCGTGCCCCTGCTTTACCTCAGAGGCGAATACTCGTTCTGCCCCTCCACCAGGATGGTGCTCGATTTCAACGGCCTGGCGGGAGGGCCGGGAAGGGCGTTCGACATCTCTCTGAAGCTTTGCCGCGAACTGAGCGACGGAGTGAGCGTCAACGCCGGATACAGAACGATCGAAGGCGGAGCTGACGTTGAGTCGGTTTACACCTTCGCCTGGCTGCACTACGCTGTTCTGGGCGTAACGATCGGGTTCTAGCCTTCACTCCCCGACGCCGACCGGGAAGATGTACAGCGGGGTTTCGTTATCCAGGTGAAGCAGTTCCGCCACCGCTTCCTCGCCGAATGCTCCGACGGCGCAGGTGCCAAGACCAAGTGCGGTTGCCTGGAGGTAGATGTTCTGTCCGGCGTGACCTGCTTCCATGTCGACATACCTTATTCCCCTCTCGCCGTAGTGGTCGGTTGTTCTGGAGTAGTCCGCCACTATGAAGAGAAACGCGGGAGCGCTCCCGATCCACGTCTGGCCGTAACATGCCTCAGCCACATCACTGCACAGCTGCTGCACGGGGGCGATGAATGACAGGGTGTGGTCAACGGGGTCGTAACGGTAGAGTCCGGGTGAGGTCCCCTCGACCCTTTCAATTGCGCAGAGCAGTCCGAGGGGGTAGGTGGCTCCTGCGGATGGGGCTGTGCGCCTGCCCCGGGTGCCCGTTTTGCCCTGGGCGGCCCACAGGAGCTGAGACAACTGAGTGAGAGTGAGGCTGTCCGTGGCATTGAAACCGCGTACGGACCTTCGTGTGGCCAGTGCCTGACAGAGGGTCATGCCTCCCTCGATGGCGGGATCGGGCAATCGGATGGATCCGGAAAGAAGGCTGAAACCGCAAAGGGCTGCAAGAAAAAGGGTCATGTCACACCCTGCCTTTCGCATCTGCATTTTCAAATAACCCCTGCACGGGCCGCCGTCAACAACCCCTCCACTGGAACCGCCATTTTCCGGCCGGGTAAAACCATGCAAACTGTTCGACTGACAGGAAAGGAGAGGAATGTTCCCGGCGCTATTTTACATCGCCGCCGTTGCTCTGCCATTCCTGCCATCCAGCGATACGGCGGATGCAGGCGCAACGGCTGAACCGGACACGGTAACGGTGGTCATAAGCGATCCAATGCTTGTGAGCGAGCACTTCGCGGACATAGCGGAAGCTGTGGGTCCGAGTGTGGTGACGATCAACTCGCGGACAACGGTCACCGCTTCCGTACCGGGATTCGGAATGACCCCCTGGGGGTTCTACGGATTTGGCCCCCGGGAGGAGAGGGAGTTCACGCAGAGCGGGCTTGGAAGCGGGGTCATTGTCACCCCGGACGGCTACATTGTCACAAACCATCATGTCGCGGGCGAGGCGGACGAGCTCGAGGTCGTGCTCGCAACGGGCGAGAGATTCCCGGCGAAGCTTGTTGCATCTGATCCCAGAACGGATCTTGCTGTGATCCACATCGATTCCGAAGGCCTTCCCGCCATCACGATGGGGCAGAGCAGGAACGCGAGGGTCGGGGAGTGGGTGCTGGCGATCGGAACACCCTTTGCCCTGAGCCAGACCGTGACACAGGGCATAATCAGCTTCCTTGGCAGGGAAGGTGTGGGCCTCGCCGATTACGAGTCCTACATCCAGACCGACGCCGCGATCAACCCGGGCAACAGCGGCGGAGCCCTTGTGAACATGAGGGGTGAGCTGATAGGCATCAACACGGCCATCGCAAGCCGCACCGGAGGGAATCAGGGCATCGGGTTCGCGATTCCCGTGGAGATGGTGCAGGACGTGATGAACGACCTGATCAGGTTCGGCGAGGTTCGACGGGGATGGCTCGGAGTGATCCTGCAGGAGCTCTCTCCGGAACTTCGGGAGCAGTTCGGCGTTCAACCCGGTGTCACGGGGATTGTCGTCGCAGATGTCATGCCCGGCACCCCGGCATCCGCTTCGGGCATCGAGCGCGGCGATGTGATAACCTCAACCGATGGCGCTGCGGTACAAAGCGTGGCCCTGCTGCGAAACCTCATTGCATCTACTGACCCGGGGACGGAGATGACCCTGGGGATCGTTCGTGGCGGGAGAGAAATGGATTTCAGGGTGACCCTGGGCACCCAGCCTTCTTCCGACACCGCTGCAGGCACCCCGCCATCCCTCTCTGTCGACCGCGGCTGGAGGCTTCAGGCTCTTGACGGGAACCGGGCGGAGCAACTCGGGGTACCACAGTCAGAAGGTGTTCTGGTGGTTGAGGTGACCCAGGCCGGAAGCGCCGGCAGATCCGGACTGATTGAAGGCGATGTGATCCTCGAGGTGAACAGAACAAGGGTCGGAACACCTGAAGATGTTGAGTTACTTTTGAATGGAATGACTGAAAACGCACTTCTCCTGATTTGGCGCGATGGAAGCACCCGGTTCATTGTGATGGTTCCATAGCGATAGATTCCCCCCCCCACCCCGGCGGGCGCTGGTTCACCCCCCTTTCCGGCGCCCGCTTCGGGTCGGGTCCGAACAGCTCACTGACCGCTGTAATCATCGTGTTGCCGGCATCATGCAAGCAGTTCCGGTCCTTCGGAACCTTTGGCTGGTACTATTAGCACTATTGTCCGGGATTCGCCATGTTACACCCATGAAGCAGGGTTCTCGAAGCTACCGGGAGGTGGGTTGATGCTTGACGAACTGAAGAGGATACTGGCCGGGGCTGAGGCCGATTACGCAGATATACGCTATGAACGGATGCGTTCCGCAAGCGCGGAGTTCATCAAGGACCGATTGAAAGGTGTCGATTCCGTATCAACCGACGGATTTGTGGTCAGGGTGTACCGGGAAAAGGGTTTTGCCTCGGCCACCGTCACCCGCAGGGAGGATGTTCCTGAGGCCCTAAGGCTTGCGGCCGAAGGGGCGGAGGTCATGGGGCGCAGTGGAAAGACGGTTGTGCTTGCGGATGTGCCCGCCGTTACCGACCATGTTGAACCGGCGCTGAACGGCGACCCTGCCGACGTCCCTCTTCAGGACAAGGTTGATCTTGCCGGAAAGTACAGCCGCATCATGCTTGGAATGCCAGGCATCGTTTCGACCACTGTCAACTACTCCGAGGTTGACCGTGAGAAGTTCTTCGCGAGCACACGCGGAACCGCCATCAGGGAGAGGATCGTCACGGTGGCCATCGGCGGGGAAGCCGTTGCCGGGCGCGACGGTCAGCTTCAGAACATCCGCGTTTCCGTGGGGGGTGCCGACGGATACCACTCTCTTGTCGGCCGCGAGGCCGAGTTCATCAGCAGGGGTGAACTCGCGGCTGCACTTCTTGACGCTGAGCCCCTCAAGGCGGGCACCTTCGATGTGGTTCTCAACCCGTCGATGACAGGCGTTTTCGTGCATGAGGCCTTCGGCCACTTCAGCGAGGCCGACATCATCGAGGACAACTCCTCAATGAGGGCGAAGATGGCTCTGGGCGCCAGGCTGGGCAGTGATGCCGTGAACATCGTGGCGGACTCCACGCTTCCGGGGCAGGTGGGTTTCTACCGCTACGACGACGAAGGCGTTCCGGTAAGAAGGGTACAGCTCATGAAAAAGGGCGTTCTTACAGGAAGGCTCCACTCCCTCAGAACTGCAGGCGAGTTTCATGAACCGACAACAGGCCATTGCGTGGCGGAAGACTTTCGTTACGAACCGATCGTGAGGATGGGAACGATTTTCTTCGAAGCCGGCAGTCTGGCCTTCAGGGATCTGGTGCGAAAACTGGGAGACGGCCTGTACCTTTGTGACGCAAAGGGCGGGCAGACAGCCGGGGAGAACTTCACCTTCGGAGCCCAGTACGGCTACCTCGTCCGCAACGGCGAAATCGGTCCGATGATAAAGGACATCAACATAATGGGAAACCTTTTCACCACTCTGAAAAGCATCGAGGCCGCGGCTGATGACTTCCACCTCAATGAGCGTGGAGGTTGCGGCAAGGGCCAGATTAACATAAAGAGCGGTCACGGCGGTCCTTCCGTGCTGATTCGCGGCATGGTTGTAGGGGGTGTGTGATGGAGAAACTTCTTGAGATTGCCATGAAGGCCGGCTGCAGTGCCGAGATCTACGAGCAGCGCACCCGGAGCGTCGAGCTTGCGAGGCGGGAAGGCCGCGTTGTCGACACGACGGCCTCCATTCAGTCCGGCTATGCGATCCGTGTCATCAGGGACGGCAGGATGGGCACTGCCTGGACGAAGAACATGCTGGACCGGAATGCTCTGCTCGACTGCGCACTTCTTTCCCTAAAAAATGGTTCGGAGGCGGGCTTTCAATTCGCAGAAACCGTGATGAAGCCCGACACCGGATCGTTCGACGAAAGGATCGGGGCATCGGGATTCCCCGAAGCGCTTGAAACATGCCTTGCAATGGAGGAGCAGGCCAAATCCCTGCCGCCCGGCTGCATTGACAGCAGCGCGGGAAGCGGAGTTGAGACTGTTCGGATCATCAACTCCACCGGGACCGACATTCTTCACAAGAGCACCGGAGCCTTCGGCTATCTCTCCGCACGGTATCCCGGCACGGAAACTGGCCTTTCCATTGGCTTTGCTGGGGTTTCTTCGACTCCGGTCGACCAGTCCGCGATCGGAAACCTGTGTCGCATGTACACCGACTCCCTGCCGGAAGTGAGGGCCGGGGAGGGCAGGATGCAGGTCATGCTGGTGCCCGGAAGCCTTTACGGGATCCTGTGGAGGCTGACCGCCGCAGCAAGCGCAAAGGCATTCCATGCAGGCGCCACACCCCTCAAAGATAGAACAGGCGAAAAGGTTCTTTCCGACAAACTGACTCTTGCCGTTGATCCCGACCTCGACCCGCCTGTCGCCCGAAGAGCCTTCGACGACGAGGGCGTCCCCGTGAAGCGTTTGCCCCTGTTTGACCGCGGGGTCTTCACCGGACCCTTCACCAACCTTTTCTATGCGGACAAGCTGGGTATCGAGCCAACCGGAACAGGCTTCCGGGCAGGCATGTGGGGAGGGGAGACTGTCGCCCTCTCCCCTGATCCATATCTCCGCAACGGAGCTTTCCAGACCGGGGATGCTTCGTTTGATGAGATGCTCGGCATGATGGACAGAGGGGTGATCGCCTTCGGCCTCCTCGGAGCGCACTCCGGGAACATCATCAACGGTGATTTCACGGTCGGGTTCAATCCGGGTCTTCTCGTCGAAAAGGGAAGGATAGTCGGAAGGGTCATGGACGGCATGATGGCCGGCAACGTCTACGATGTCCTGAACAGGGTGGTTGCAGTTCAGGACAGCCCGTTCAACCCCCTTTCCACAAGACGTGACCCTGCCGTGCTTCTTGAAGGCGTGAGCATCTCGGGGAGGTAATTGCCAGCCCGGTGTGTCGAAGTGACGCACCGGGCTTTCCCTGCCCCCGTGCCGGCTTTCTCACTGCATGCGTAAAACATTGACACGATACAAAATAACCTCCATTCCGTCCGAACTGGCATCGTTCTTGCATTTGACTGAGTGCGGAATACCCTGAAAAGGGGAAAAGCGGAAAGGAGAAAGATCATGAGACTTGTAAGGCAGAACCGTGAAACGGGCCTCACTCCCTACGACATGGTACGAAACATGAACAGGGTGTTCGAAGGCCTGTGGCCCGAGCTTGACAGCACGCAGGAATACCAGTGGGCGCCGCCCGTTGACATCTGCGAAAAGGGCGACTCGATAACCGTGAAGGTGGAACTTCCCGGAATTCCGAGGGAAAACATCGAGATAGAGGTCGCCAACGGGATACTCACGATCCGCGGGGAGAAGAAAGTCGAGGAGGAAAAGTCCGGTGACACCTGGCACCGCAGGGAGATGCGCTACGGCTCGTTCGTGCGCAGTTTCAGCCTCCCCCCCGATGTGAAGCACGACAAGGCCGAAGCAGACTTTGCAGACGGCGTGCTCACCATCACAATCCCCAAGGAGGAGAAGGCCCTCCACCGGAAGATCGCCATCAAGGGCTGAGAAAAGCTCACTGCACAGCTGTCGGGGGCGCGGTCAACAGGCCGCGCCCCCTCTTCGTTGTGTATGTTTGTGCCAACCGGGACGGAGGCTTTGAAAGTGGGTTTTCCTGATCTCGCCGCAACGGCCCGCTCGATCCGACGTTTTGATGAGGGCCGCGCGCTTTCAGTTGACGACCTTCACGGCATCATCGAGGCCGCCGCGCTGGCCCCCTGCGCCGGGAACCTCCAGCGGCTAAGGTATTCCATCATTGCGGGCCGGCAGGAAAGGCAGAGAATCTTCCGCGGGCTCCGCTGGGCAGCCCATCTCTCCGACTGGAACGGTCCTGCAGAGGGAGAGCGTCCTTCGGCCTACATCGTCATCTCCTCCCCCTCGGCAGATCAGCGTGCGTTCACGGGGATCGACGTCGGGATAGCTGCCGCGTACATCACTCTTGCTGCAAGGGACAGGGGCATCGGGTGCTGCATGCTTCTCTCCTTCTGCCGCGAGGATGTTGCTTCAGTCGCCTGCGGGGATGGCCTTATGCCGGAACTGGTACTGGCACTGGGCTATCCCGCCGAAGTCGTCGTTCTCGAAAAACACTCCGGTTCGCTTACGTACTTCCGTGATTCCATGGGTGACCACCATGTTCCGAAATTGACTCGTGAGGAGCTGACAGTTAAGGAGATACTTTGAGCAGCGCTGCGTTGTACAGGGAAAGGCGGGCCAGGCTCGCGGCACTCCTTCAGGGAGAGTTCTGCGTCGTTGTGCCATCATCGTCGTCACAGCCGTCAAGCGCCGATGCGGTCCACGCGCTTGTGCCGTCGAGGAACCTCTACTACCTCACCGGGATCGTGCAGGAAGATTCCTGGCTCTTCATGTGGCGTCTCTCAGGAAGGGACGAAGTCAAAGAGTGCCTCTTCATCTCCCCATATGATGAAGAGCATGCAAAGTGGTACGGCACTGTCCTCACGAAGGAACAGGCTTCGGAAACCAGCGGCGTCGAGGAGATTCGCCTCACCGGAGGGCAGGAGAAATTCATCTCAAGGCTGGTATGCAAGGAAGGCTTGAGGGATTTCCACTTCGACTGGCACAGGACCGGTCTGGTCGAGCTTCCCGGAAGGGGGCTCTCCCTTGTGAACAGGTTCAGGCAGTCATTTCCCGAGGTTTCAGTACACAGCGCGGCCGACAGGATTTTCGAGCTGCGCATGATCAAGGATGCGGCAGAGGTTGAGCAGATCAGTGCGGCAGTGGAGCTCACACGCCTTGGCTTCGAGCAGGCCGTGCGGAAGCTCGCACCCGGGATGACCGAGTACGCCTTTGAAGCAGAGCTTCTTTACAGGTGGGCCCTCGAGGGTGAGAAGACCCCTGCGTTTCCGGCGATCTGCGCCGGAGGTTCACGCGCGACCTGCCTCCACTACGTTGAGAACAACGCCGTGCTTGCCGACGGAGAACTGCTCCTCGTCGATCACGGCGCCATGAAGAACCTTTACTGCGCGGACATCACAAGAACTGTTCCGGTGAACGGGAAGTACAGCCCGAGGCAAAGGGAGCTGATGCAGATGGTTCTCGACGTCCAGAGCAGGGCGATAGAGCTGCTGCGTCCCGGCAAGCTCCACCGGGAATGGAACGAAGAGGTGAACTGCTTCTACCGCGAACTGATGCTTGCCCGGGGCATCATCCGGACCCCCGGGGAATTCGAGAAATACTACTACCATGGCGCCGGTCACCACATCGGGCTGGACACCCACGATGAAAGCGTGCCGCAGATAGCAATAGCACCTGGAATGGTGTTCACCGTTGAACCGGGTTTCTACTCCCAGGAGGAGGGGATCGGCATCCGCATCGAGGACGACGTTCTTGTTGGAGAGAACGGGAACACGGTTCTCTCCGCGGGCATCCCCAAAACTCCTGATGAGATTGAGAGCCTGATGGCGAAGTGACCGACCCTAATCACCTCCCGTACATGGGGCTGGCCCTTGAGGAAGCCCGAAAGGCCTTCGACAGGGGCGAGGTCCCGGTGGGCGCAGTGCTCGTGACATCCTGCGGCAGGGTCTTCGCGCAGTCCAACCGCACGCGGGAAACGGGAAGGCCCTGGGCTCATGCCGAGCAGCTCGCGATTGATGAGGCATGCAGGGCAACTGGTGACTGGAGGCTTTCCGGGGCATCGCTGTTCGCCACACTGGAACCATGCGTCATGTGTGCGGGGCTCATTCTGCTTTCGAGGATATCCCTTGTTGTCTACGGCGCCTGGGACAAGCGTTTCGGTGCCTTCGGGTCCGTCACGGACCTGCAGGCGATGCCGAACCTCAACCATTATCCGAGGGTCGTGGGCGGGGTGCTGGCCGACGAATCCTCAAGGCTTCTGAAGGAGTTTTTCAGGAACCACCGGTGACGCATGAAGGGAGAATGCATTGATCATTCTGGCAGCGCTCCTTGTTGCTCAAACACTTCCGGGCCAGCCCTGCGCCTCGTACTGGTTTCCGGCCGATCTGCTCACCTGGAGCCCATTTACCGATCCTGATGCCCCCTACAACAGAAGCATGATCCCCCTTGCCACCAGAAGTGCGGGCGACACTCAGTGCAACGCCCATGCCATTCCGGGTCAGGCCGGCATCACATCCATCGGCATCATGTACCCTTCAACGAGTTTCAATCCTTCCCAGGGCGGGTTGGGAATCGACACCTATGCGTTCGGATACTGGCAGTACATCGAGAACCTTACCTTCTGGGGCGGAAGCGCCGGCGAGGGGCTTATTCTTGCCCCGAGCCCCGAAGTCACAGACGCCGCGCACAGAAACGGAGTGCCCGTCTACGGAACTGTTTTCTTCCCGCCTGCACAGTACGGAGGCCAGATCCAGTGGGTATGGGACTTCGTGCAGAAGGATGGCGACGGGTTTCCCGTGGCTGACAAGCTCATCGAGGCTGCCGAGTATTACGGTTTCGACGGGTGGTTCATCAATCAGGAAACAGGGGGGGGAAACGTCCAGCTGGCCATGGATATGAGGGACATGATGCTGTACATCCAGCAGAACTCCGACCTCGGCATTCAGTGGTACGACGCCATGACCGAATCAGGCGCCATCTCCTGGCAGAACGCCCTGAACGCAAGCAACGACTGGTTCTTCCAGCACGAGGGGCAGGTTGTGAGCGATGAGATGTTCCTGAACTTCTGGTGGACCCCCGCCGGGCTCACCAACTCGGCGGGCCTTGCAACCTCGCTCGGAAGGAGTCCATACGAGCTTTATGCCGGCGTTGATGTGCAGGCGAACGGTTACAACACCGGTGTCAACTGGGAGGGCCCGTTTCCTGAAGGGGCCGACCACAGGGTGAGCCTTGGGTTCTACTGCCCCAACTGGACCTATACGAACTCCTCGAGTCATGCCGACTTCTACACACGCGACAACCGGTTCTGGGTGGGGGCCAACCGTGACCCCGGCAACACCGTGACAACACATCCCTGGAAGGGCATGGCGCACTACATACCAGCCATGACCCCCGTGACCGCCCTGCCCTTCATGACGAATTTCAACACCGGGCAGGGGTACCGCTGCGCCGTCGAGGGGCTTGTTCTTTCCGAAAACCAGTGGCACAACCGCAGCCAGATGGATGTGCTCCCCACCTGGAGGTACATGGCCCGCAGCAACGGTGAGCCCCTCTACCCCGAGCTTGACTGGGACGTGCCGTACTATGGCGGAAGCTGCCTGAAGGTGAGCGGCGAGCTGTCGCCCTCGAACACCACAATGCTCTACCTGTACAAGACCGATGCGCCGGTTCAGGGAGATGACAGCTTTGTCATCGTGTGGAACCGCGGCACCTCGGGGCTTCCCTCCGGGATCGAAGTTGCCCTTTCCACATCGCAGGATCCGATGGAGTTCGAGTACTTTTCAGTGCCGGACGGGACCGGGGAGGGTTGGAACTCGTGGCAGTTCCCGCTTTCGTCCCTCGCGGGAGACACCCTTTCCATAATCGCGCTCCGCTTCGACAGCCCCACGGTCATCAATGATTACGAGGTTCGCATCGGGAGGCTCGGGGTGGTGCGCGGTGCACAGGACGTGCCGTCGGCTCCGGGCGGCCTTCTTGTCGAGCAGTTCAACCAGATCGATGACCTTTCCGGAACGGTCAGGCTGAGATGGAACGCAAGCCCGGGTTCCATATACAGCTACAATGTCTACGGGTTGAATGACGATGACAGCAGGACCTTTCTCTGGGCGACGCCCGGCAATGCCTGCTTCGTGCCCCTGGTGACGAGGCCGGCAGGCCGGGATACCACGACGATCCTTGTCGAGGCTGTGAGCACGGAATTCGGGTTCTCCGCTCCGGCGCAGACCCATGTCATCTGGAACACGACCGGTATGGAAACCGAAGGGGTTCCCGATGCCCCGGTGTTTCTTCCGGGCCTGTCAAATCCCGTGTCCGGGGTGGTCGACATCGGTTTTTCCGTTCCGACGGCCGGAATCGTTGAGCTCGCTGTGCTCGATCTTGCGGGAAGGGTTGTTGAGCGGCTGCAGCAGGGCGAACTTTCTGCAGGTCAGCATACGGTTGTCTGGGATACATCCGAAATGGCTGCAGGCGTCTATTTCCAGGTGCTTGCCGCTCCGGGGGGCGTCGAAACGAGGAAGTGCATGGTCCTCCGTTAGCCGTCAGTCCTCCAGGGAGGGATGCGTGCCCAGCTCTTTCCATCTGAGGAAGTCCGCGATGATCTTCCGGTGGTCGAACGCAATGCGCAGCGGCAGCCTGTCGGGAGGGAAGAACCGAGCGCTGGCCGCGTCATCCCCTCCCACGGGTGTGCCATCGGTCCTGCAGTGATAGACCGCGCTTACAGTGTCGCCCCTGGGATCCCGCCACGGCCTTGAATAGACATGGAACAGGGAGAGCACCTCTATCGCGAGGCCCGTTTCCTCAAGCACCTCCCGCACCACGGCCTGGTAAAGGCTTTCTCCGGGATCGACGAAGCCTCCTGGAAGAGCCCAGCCTTCGGGCGGGAACCGTCTCTCCACGAGGACGATCTCTCCGCCGCCTGATTCAATGATCGCATCGACTGTGACTTCGGGTGTCCTTGGTCGCATGTTCCTCCTTATGGCACCATTGATCATGACACGGGTATGTTTCATGAACCTAACGAAAGGAGACGCTGATGAGGAACCCCGCCATACTTTTGTGCCTTGCGGCCTTTTTTGCCGCCTGCGGACGCCAGGATGAAGCCGCCGCTCTGACTCCGACAGAACGGGCGGATGGGGTCGAGGTCACCCCGGTCAGCTGGATCCACGATGACTTCGATGCCGCGGCAGCCCGGGCGCTTTCCGAAGACAAGCTGGTGTTCATAGACTTCTATGCCGACTGGTGTCCTCCGTGCCGCACCCTCTCGGATGAGTACTTCCCGAGGGCCGACTACCAGGAATTCCTTTCGGGGGTGGTTCCCCTCAAGGTGAACGTCGACAGCATGCCCGATCTTGCCGATCGGTATGGAGTCAGCAGCATTCCCACACTGATCCTGACCGATCCCCAGGGCAACGAGCTTGACAGGGTCGTCGGAATCACCGGCTCCCCCGAAGAGTTCCTCGGCGTTCTTGCCGGGCTTGGAACTGACTGAACAGAGCCGACGAAACACCGCGAATGCAGCGGAAGAGCCAACCCATCGGGTTGGCTCTTCACTTTCTGCGGGGATTTCAGATACGGTCCGGCATGTCCCCTAAATGCTGAGAACTGTGAATTCGATGCGCCGGTTGCGCGCCTTGTTCGCCGCAGTGTCGTTTGCGACAAGCGGCCGATCCTCGCCGTAACCGACTGTGGTCATGCTGGTTCCCGAAATGCCCTTGCTGACAAGGTACTGATGGACGGACTGCGCCCTTCTCTCGCTGAGAGTCTGATTCGAGCTGGTGCTTCCGTCGCTGTCGGTGTGGCCGGCGATCTGAATCCTTGCGGTGGGGTTGTCGCGAAGCAGTATGGCCACGCTGTCGAGCACCGGATAACTTTCAGGCTTGATGTTGGCGCTGCCGGAATCGAAGTAGATGTTGTCGAAACTCATGACCTGTCCCTCCTGCAGTGCATTGCGGAGGGTGAAGTTCACCGTGGTGGTGGCGTTCGGTGAAAGGGTCACGTTCTGGTTGTCGCCGAGGAACCCTGTCACCTGGACGGTGATCGGCCAGGTTCCGGCCTCGACGTTGGCCGAATAGACACCTGCGGCGTTGGTGGTTACCGTTACGGGGCTGGTGCTGCCTACGGTCACGGAGGCACCGGGGACAGCCCGTCCCTGGCCGTCACGCACTGCGCCCGAGACTGTTCCGAGGTTCGGCGACAAACGGAAGTCGAGGCTCTGAGTTGTGTTCCGCTGCATTGAGATCTGTGCGGATGCATGACGGTAACCCGGCGCCACAACGGTGACTGGCAGATCGCCCGCGGGTACGTGAACAACGAAGAACCCTGTCTGGCCGTCGCTTGTGACATTCGACACCGGAACACCCGGGAATGTGATCGTGGCGAAGACCGGAAGGCCCGTGAGTGAATCCGTGACCGTTCCGTTCAAGGTTCCGAGCCTGGGACCCTGGTCGACAGTCTGAACAAGATCACCGGAGAAGCCAAGGTTCAGGCTGAGACCCCAGTCGTATGCTCCGGGGATCGGAAGCGGAGATCTGGAAGCCCTGTCGGCTTCGGTGACGGCCGCAGTGGTATCCTGGTAAAGGCCGTGGCCGAGGTCGTGATAGAGGGGGTCGAAGCTTCCGCCGATCATGTCGTACGTGATGTCGAGGAACATGCCGGAAGAGGTCTTGAAACGAATTCCGGGAGAGAGGTAGGAAAGTGATTCCCCGGTGCGGTCAAGGAAGGAATAAGCCTTGTACTCAAAAAGGACATCGGCGCTTGGCGTGGGGATCTCGATGCCCAAGCCGTACGAAAGCACATTGTCCTTCACGGAAAGATTCAGAAGCGTGGAATCGGAGAACGTGAAGCCTTCTTCGGTCTCTTCCACCCTGAAGTCCCAGAAGTCGAACTTCTGGCTGTAGCTGGCGTAACCGACGTTGAGGTGTGCGCGGATCGGCACCATGGGCACCCAGTAGCCGAAGTCGCCGGTGGCGATCAGGTCGGCGCCGAAAGAACTGCCGTTGGAGGCATAGGGGTAGCGGGTCCGGCTCATCATCTGGCCGGTGAACCAGTTGCCGTCCTGGTCGTCGCTGCATTCAAGGAAGTTGCTGTCGGAGGGGGACATTTCCGCCCAGACCGAGCCGCCGGCCCAAAGGACATCGGACAGCTCACCCTGAAGGGGGTTGTAACCGCCCTTGATCATCGCGCCGTAATCGCCCAGAGCGTTGACCTCTTCCCACTGACCGGTTGAGCGCTCTTCATACAGCCCGCGCTGGTACATGTTCGAAAAATAGGTGAGACGGAAACCCACATCGATGTAGTCCCACGCACCATAGCCTATTGTGAAAAGCCCGCGGAACAGGTGTTCGGTATCTGTCAGTTCCGGGAAGAGAAGGTCCTGGCCGTTGTCATGGTGGTGGTAGAGGAAGTTCGTGTAGGTGTTTTCAGCCGTCATGTAGCTTGCCATGAAATTGAAGCATATCTGGTTGAAACCCATTGGTATGGCGCTGTTGATCCTGTTGATGCCCCGTACACCCCACGTTCCGGGCACGGCCAGGGCCATCGCAGGAATCAGTAGAAGCAGTACAAATAGAACCCTTTTCAAGAGAGGTCTCCTTTCAGACCGGATCAGCCATTATTTTCCAGTCAAACATGTTTGGTAACGGTGATACAAGTCAATGAGCTTGACCCCTGCTCGCGGCGTGTTTATGGAAGGGGCTTGTGATGAAGAACAGGGAACAGGTCCGCATGGCTGTCACGGTGAGGGGATTTGTCCAGGGCGTGGGTTTCAGATGGTGGACGAAACGGCTTGCCGATTCCCTCGGCGTTACCGGAATGGTGTGGAACAGGCGGGACGGCTCCGTCGGAGCCTGCGCCCAGGGAGACGTGGAAGCGGTGAACAGCTTCGTGAACCTTCTGTCCCGCGGTCCCCGCAACGCCTCGGTGCATTCCGTTGAAACAAGGATCGTTCCCTGCATAGACAATTCCCGTTCCTTTGAGATAACATTCGACCGGGAGGAAGCATGAGCATTCGCATACTCCTATTTCCGCTGGCGGCGCTTTGCATTCTGGGAGCCGCCCAGGGTTGGGACCCCCTCTACTACAACGGTCTTACGAGGGTTCTAAGGTCTACCGAATCCACCGGGGATTTCGCCATCGGCTACTTTTCGGCCGGCTCCTACTGGGAGACCGACACGCTCGGATTCGACAGCCTGTATGAGCACCGGGAAACGCAGAGTCTTCTGCAGGCCGCATGGACCGGAAGGTACGGCCTGACGTCCAGCCATACCATCAGCCTGGTGCTGCCGATGTACCTTCAGCTCTCCGGCTCCGAGGAATCGAACATCGGGATCACCGATCCGTGGATCAGCCTTGACGGCTGGATGAGCCGCTCCCCCCATTATCTCCTCCGGGGCGCTTTCAGGCCGGCCTTCAAAGGGTACCTTGAAAGCGCGGACCCTCCGAGAAGCGACCCGCACATGGCGGCCGAGATAGCAGCGAGCTTCGAGCTTCCCCTCGGACCGCGCAGCGGTTCCCGGTTCGACGTGACGGGCGGGCTGAGATATTACTTCACCGCCTGGGACAAGATCCCCGGAACCCAGAACGACAGCAGCGAAACCTCGCCGGGGGTTGAATTGCGCGGGTGCGGGTTTCTTGTCGCCCCCATAAACCCCGAGCTCTCGGTGCGTGTGGGCGGTGAGTTCGCCACCCGGGGGCAGACCAGCTATGACACCGAGGCCGGCAGTGTGGAAGTGAACGGAAGCGGTCGAAGCTACTTCGACCTCAGGGGCGGTTTCATGCTGACCAACCCCCAGATGAAGTTCAACGCCGATGTGTACATCCGGCTTGCCGGTGAAAACATCGACAAGGAGTGGGGCATAATAGTGAGCGGCATTGGGTTGGACCTTGGCGACATCTTCGGTGTGAGCACGGGTGGAAGGTCATCCGAGGGACGCGGGGACAGGTGATGAGAAAAGCCCTGCCCTTCATGCTCATTCCTCTGCTTGTTCTGATTGCTTTTGTCGCCCGATCCCAAAGCCCTGGAATGATCAGGTCCGGTTTCGTGACGGAGTACCTTGCCGCCCTCGATGAGACACCCCCGGACGAAGCATGGGGGATGCTTTCCGACAGCCTTGCCCTGCTTGTATCGCCTGCATTTCTCGATGGTCTTGAAGGGCTGTCCTCGCCTGAACGGGTTTTGATGGACGGCACTGACAGCCGCGGAATCCGCATGGCGGCAGTTTCCGGCGGAAACGTCAGGGTGGTCTGGCTTGCAGAGACCGAAGCCGGGTACCGCGTCAGGGGTGATGCGATGCTGGACGGCCTGCTGGGAGGGGCGGTTCTTCTCTGCAGGGCCGCGGCTGCGTCAGGCTCGGGCGTCTGTCCTGTTTCAGGCCGTGAATACTCGGTCGGGCAGAACCTCCTGATCTGCCCGTCGGGGCACCTTGGGAGCGGCCTCAGGCTTACATCTGAGGCGTGCGCGATCCGGCGCGGGGAGGTTGCCGGTGTTGTGAGGGACTTCCTGAGCCGTGGGTATTCAATGCCAACCGATCTTGAGAGCATCCACACGGTGTCCGGAGGGGAAATTGGCCAGCGCGGAGGCTGGCGCTGCCCCGACAACGGCTACTCATACTACGTCCTTCAGGGCGACAGCGTGCTTTGCCTGCATCACGCGGCGTCGACTCCGGTGAACCCGTGACCCCCCCGCAGCCTCCTCTCATCGACACGCCGGAGAGCCTTGCCGAGCTCATGGAAAGGTGCGGCCGCGAGGAAGCGGTGGCGATAGACACAGAATTCCATGGCGAGAAAAGGTACTGGCCCGATCTGTATCTCGTGCAGATTTCCGGCGCAGGAGTCAGCCCCGCAGCCATCGATCCCCTCGCGGTTCCCGACCTCTCACCCCTCGGGGCGCTGCTCGAGAACCGGAACGTGGTCAAGATCATTCATTCCGCAAGGAACGACATCGGGGTCCTCCTTCACCACATCCCCGGTATTTCCATTAACAACGTTTTTGACACGCAGATAGCGGCAGCCTTTCTGGGGTACGGCGAGCAGATGAGCCTTGCCAACCTTGTAAAGACCGTTTGCAAGGCAAAACCGCCGAAGCAGTACTCCATGAGCGACTGGTCCGCCCGCCCCCTCTCACCCGATCAGGTGCTTTACGCGCTCGATGACGTACGTTACCTGCCGGAGATGTACGGGAAGCTGAAGGCGCAGCTCGAGCGCAAGGGCAGGATGCAGTGGTTCCTTGACGAATCCGCATCGCTTACCGATTCCGAGACCTACAGCATGTCCCCGCAGGACCAGTTCAGAAGAACACGATCCGCTGACAAGGTGAAACCCCAGCATCACCCGCTTCTCTGGAGGCTGGTGAACTGGCGCGAGGAACTCGCACGCTCGATGAACAGGCCCAGGCAGTTCATCGCCCAGGATTCCCTTCTCTGCAGGATAGCGATCCTCTCGCCTTCATCGCCCGAGGACCTTGCGGTACTCCGCGGCCTGCCCGGCGGATTCACGGAGAAATACGGCGCGGAAATCGTCAGGATAAGTGCGGAGTGCTCGGCGAATCCGCCAGGCGACACTCCGCCGGTCGAGCCTCCCGATCAGGACTGGGGCCGTTCCGCCCGAAAGGACATTCTCAGGATTTTCCTGAAGAAGAAGTCGGCCGAGCTTAAAATATCCCCCACGGTGCTACTCCCGAAAGAAGCCTTTGAAGAGCTGCTTGACAATCCCCCCCAGTCGCTCGAGGATCTTCAGGCAAGAACCGGCATCCCCGGCTGGCGAAAGGATGCCCTCGGCGAGGAGCTTGTCGACCTCTTCAACGGCAGGCTGGGTCTGATACTCAGCAGAACAAGGGGAATCAGACTGGTGCGGATCCGGTGAAGGATGCAGTGGCGGTATTCCTCCGGATGCGTGATCATCTCGGAGATACCGGCATCCCTGCCCCGCTGGCGGCCGGCAACGACCCCTTCAGCGTGCTCGTGGGAACAGTGATAAGCCTTCGAACGAGGGACGCCGTCACAGCCATGGTGACGGAAAGGGTTCTGAAGAGGGCATCAACACCGGCCGCCCTCGCCGCACTGCCCCCGGGTGAACTTGAGGCTTTGCTCCATCCCGCAGGTTTCTACCGTGTGAAGGCCCGCCAGCTCTCACAGACCGCACAGGCGCTCTGCGAAAGGCATGATGGAGTTGTTCCTGCGAACAGGGAGGAACTGACAGCTCTTCCCGGGGTCGGGGGGAAGACGGCTGCCTTCGTTCTTGGCATCGCTTTCGGCATTCCGGCTGTCTGTGTGGACGTTCATGTTCACAGGGTCTCGAACCGAATCGGGCTTGTCGCCACGAGATCCCCCGAGGCCACCGAAAATGAGCTGATGAGGTTATTTCCAGAGGCTTTCTGGACCGGGCTGAACCACGTTTTCGTCCGGTTCGGCCAGACTGTCTGCCGTCCCGTCGGACCCCGCTGCCCGGCGTGCCCTCTGAAGGGAGATTGCAGTGAAGCCCATGACAGGCTGTGATGCGATAGACATCACCAAGCCCCTTTCCTCAGATACAGTTCCCTGGCCCGGGGATGCCCCCTTCAGGAGAACGGAAGTCGTTCAGGGCGGGTTCACGGTTTCCAGGCTGAGGATGAGCGCCCATTCGGGCACGCACATGGACGCCCCGCTTCACAGGATACCCGGCGGCATGCCGATCGACATGATCCCGCTGGACAAAATGGTTCTTCCGGCGCTTGTATGCGCGGATCCCCCCGGGAAGGTGAGGGGATGCGCCGTACTGCTTCAGCGCAGCATTACCGGCGACGAGGCTTCCAGGCTTGTGGCGGAAGGATGCCGAACTGGTGGGCACTTCGGAAATGTCCATTGACGCGGAGGGATGTGAGGACGCTCATGTCGCGCTGCTCGGAGCCGGGGTGCCGATTGTGGAGAACCTTCTTCTCGACGGCGTGCAGCCCGGGCACTACACCCTCGTCTGCCTTCCGCTTCGAATAGTCGGGGGCGACGGTTCCCCCGTGAGGGCGATTCTGCTCAGAAGTTCAACCTGATCTTGACCGTCGATATTCCGGACAGCGGATCGTAGGGGTTGATCCGCACCTCCCAGTTCGAATTTTCAAAACCGAGGCTTTCCCATGCAGATACGATCTCGGAAACCCGTTCGACAATATCCCCGACGGGCTGTGAGATGAAATCCGGCAAAAGGTCGATGATCACGCTGCTGCTGTCCCCGGAGGCGGCATAACCCGATTCGAAGGACAACAGCAGCACGATCAGAAGGTTCAGTTCCCCTCCTCCAGCACGTATACCCGGGGCCAGTCACCCGACATCTGGTCAATGGCCGTGAATCCCCAGCTGTTCATCTGCACAGTGTAGTCAAGGCTCTCTGCGGGAGATTCGAGAGCGGCGGTGAAGAGGTATTCGCCGTTCAGGGGGTCGTACACCCTGAAAACGGGGTGGTTGTAGAGGCCGGAGCCCACCCAGAGATTGCCGTCCGGTGCTATGCCGAGAGAACCGATGGCGTACCTGAAGGGATCGGGTTCGTAGGATTCCACCATGAAGTCGGGCGCGCCGCCCTGGCGCATGCGGTCCCTTACGAACTGCCTCTCCAGATCGATGTCCTCCTGGCTTTTCTCCACACTCGTGAAGGGTTCGCTCACCGAGAAGAGAGGTGTTCCGTCGGGATTCCAGGCATCGAAGGAGTATTCCTCGGTTGAGAAGACGGTCGTGTAGACATTTCCTTCGGGGGATGCCGCAAAGACAACCATGTTGCCGGTGATGCCCGACATGTCCGAAGGGTCGAAGGGTGAGAGTTCGTTGTAGTAGACAACTTCTGGTTCGGGAGATGCGATGTGATAGCGGGATACGGAGTAGCCCATGAACATCCCCTGGTCGTTCTGCTCGAATTCCGGCTTCATTCCAACGAATACGGAATCAGTGAGGAAAACGGTGATCACCGGCGGGGAGGGGAAAAACCCGCTGAGGCTGCCCGTGTATTCCAGTTCCGGGCTGAAGAAGTCGAGCTCGCCCGCCATGGCATCGCACACGGCAAGACCTCCCGACGGTGTCACGGAGAGCCATGAGGGAAGAAGGAACTCGCCGGGACCGCTGCCCATTCGTCCGACGGAGGAAATGAACTCGCCGTCGGGTGTGAAAACGGATACCCTGAACTTTTGCATATCCATTACGGCTATGCGGTTACCCGGCATCCAGGCGGCCACCGCCGGCATGCCGAGAACAAGGTTGCTGTCGCCCAGCTCCACACCTATGGAATCGGTGATGGAGAGCCACTCATCAACTTCGGGGAAGCCTTCAACGGTCTCTTCTTCCGCGGCTTCCACTGGTTCCTCCTGGGTGCCGCACGAGAAGAGCAGCATCAGCGCCATCATCGGTAGAATGACATATTTCATGATTCGTTCTCCCCTACAGTGAGAAATAGAGCATGTGTTCCATGGGGTGTGGGTTTCCGCTGAATCCCCTGAGTTCCTCGCGCTTTACCTCGAGCAGACTGTCTATCAGGTCGGCCTCGAAGACACCGTTCTCCTCGAGGAAGGACCTGTCCTTCGTGAGGGCGTCAAGAGCCTGCCCGAGGTTTTCAGGAAGCCTGGAAAGGAGGGAGGTGTCGTACCCCGGTGCAAACACGTTGGCGTCGATGGGGCCGAAACCCATCTTCTCCGGCTCCATGTTGTTGCGGATTCCGTCAAGTGCCGCCATGAGAATTGCCGCAGTGCAAAGGTACGGATTTGACGTTCCGTCGGGAACGCGGTACTCGAACCTCATCTTCTGCGGTGTTCTCGCGTAGGCGGGCACCCTGATGGCGCTGCTGCGGTTGGGTCCGCTGAAGAACCTGTAGACAGGCGCCTCCTGGGCCGGAACAAGCCGGTGGTAGCTGTTCACGCTGGGGTTCGTGAAGGCGCAGAGCGCCGGAGCATGATGCAGTATGCCGGCGATGGCGCTCCTGGCAGTGGAGCTGAGGCAGCAGTACCCATCCCTGTCGAAGAAGGTTCTCTCGCCGTTTTTCTCGAAGTAGATGTGGAAGTGCATGCCGCTGCCGGGCTGGCCGGGGAGCGGCTTCGCCATGAATGTCGAGGCCATGTTGCCCCGCATGGCGACGTTCCGAACGATGTGCTTGGTGATCATTATCGTGTCGGCGGCGTTGAGCATCGGCATGAACCTGGTCTCGATCTCACACTGGCCGAACCTTCCCACCTCGTGGTGATGGTATTTCACCGGGATGCCTGCCGCAGTCATATGCGAGGCCATCTCGGAGCGGAGGTCGTGCATGCTGTCGAGCGGGGTCATCATGTGGTAGGCGGAATGGGTTGAGTGCACCAGCCCCATGTTCTGCGAATGCTCGGCGGCCGACGGCATCTCAATGTGCTCGAATGAATATCCCGCGGTGCCCGTTCTTGCCCAGAACGCAGCCTTGTCGAACAGGTAGAACTCGAACTCGGGCGCCCAGTACGTTTCGGTGGCGGCACCCTCGAATCTGGCAAGCTCAGCAGCCTTCTTCGCAACCCCCCTCGGGTCGCGTGAGAACGGTCTTCCGGAATCGGGATGGATGATGTCGCCGATGAATGCAGCC
The DNA here is from genome assembly GCA_963845085.1 of Candidatus Fermentibacterota bacterium. Classification (GTDB taxonomy): domain Bacteria; phylum Fermentibacterota; class Fermentibacteria; order Fermentibacterales; family JCC-6; genus UBA6080. The sequence goes on along the minus strand of CAWJQI010000004.1, from coordinate 610,520 downwards.
GTTGGCTTTTTCATGAACGGATCGAAGAAGATCCTTCTGGGATCGGGCACCAGGCAGAGGTCGCCGGCCTCGGTGGCCGTCATTCCGTCAAGCGTTGAGCCGTCGAACCCAACGCCCCGCTTGAAAAGGTCGGTGTCACCGAGAGCCACCGGCAGAGTGACATGCCTCCAGAAACCCAGCAGATCACAGAAGCGGATATCAATTTCCTCGATGTTCCGATCTGCAAGTCTTTTTCTTACGGCCTCAACCGTGTTCTCGTTCACTGCATCCTCCCGTCGCGGAAATCCTCGCGATCTCCCTCATCAGGGTTTGAAGTGCCAGTTCCGGTGCAACCTCTCCCGCAGCCTTGCCTCCAAGCCAGAGAAGTATTCCCGTGGGGGTTCCAATCAGTGCAATATCGGCTTCCCGGGCCTCTCCGGGGCCATTCACCTCGCAGCCCATGACCGCAACGGTTATGGGCTTTTCGCAGGTGCGAAGGGCAAGCCCCACCTCCTCGGCAAGCGCCGCCACGTCAAGCCTTGTCCTGGCGCAGGTGGGACAGCTCACCACCCTCGCCCTGCGAAGCAAACCAAGAGAAGATAATATTTCAAGACCCAACGGGGGTTCCACGAGGGGCGAACCCGACGCCGACACCCTGATGGTGTCGCCGACGCCCTTCGAGAGAAGAAGAGCCATGGCCACGGCGCTTCTCACACCTGCCGTGGATGGCGGACCGGCCTCGGTGACCCCGAGGTGAAAGGGGTTGTCGCACAGCGCCGCCGCCTTCAGGTTGGCCTCGACGGTCAGCATCGGGTCGGATGCCTTGATGGAAACCACTACCTGTGTGAACCCGACTTCCCTCAAAAGCTCGAGATGCCTCTCTGCGGCAGCCCACAGGGCGTCGGCCCCAGTGCCGTACCTTTCCCTGATGTCGCCGGGAATGCTTCCCGAATTGACCCCCACCCTGATGGGGACCCCGAGTTCGCCCGCTTTTTCTGCTATGCGCCGCACATCGGCCTTTCGGCGGATGTTGCCCGGATTCAGCCTCAGTTTGTGAATGCCCGCATCAAGGGACAGCAGGGCCAGGCGGGCCTGGAAGTGAATGTCAGCCACGAGCGGAACGGGCGAATCGGCGAGTATCTCCGGGAGGGCCCTGGCAGAGGCCTCGTCGGGAACGGACACCCTTACAAGGGAAGCCCCGGCCGACGCAAGGGCCCGGATCTGCCCGCGTGTTGCTTTGACATCGGTAGTCGGGGTGTTGGTCATGGACTGCACCGCGACAGGAGCCCCTCCGCCCAGGAGAAGCCCGCCTGCGGTTACCTGCATTGAGCTGGCCAGATCAACCCCCAATCCTTGCGGTGACGACCCTCGGTTTTCCCGTCAGATCCCTGTGAACCACGGTCCGGTTCCATCCGCCGAGAAGCGCACAAACCCCCTCCGCCTGGTCGTACCCGATCTCCAGCGCCATGAGGCCGGCGGGTAGCAGAACATCTCCCGCACTCCTTGTCAGCCTGCCTATACAGTCGAGCCCCGAAGGTCCGCCGTCAAGTGCCGTCACCGGGTCGAACGAGACCTCCCTCATCAGGCCTGCGATGTCGGCGGTGGGGATGTAGGGAAGGTTCGCGACCACTGCATGAAAACGCCGGTCGATACCGCGGGTCAAATCCGTCTCGACAACACTGTAGTTTCGGGCGTTGTGCAGAAGTGCGTTCTCCCGTGCGAGTGATGCGGCCGCGGAAGAGTTCTCCGTTCCGGTGACCGTGCTGCCCGGGAGTTCGAGGGCCAGTGTTATGCCGATCACTCCGCTGCCGGTGCCGACGTCGAGGATGTAAGGTGCGGGAGGAAGGGATTCAGCGAGCACCGCCGCGACAAGCACCTCTGTTTCAGGCCGCGGCACAAGTGCGCGCGAGTCCGACCTGAACCTTCTTCCATAGAACCAGGACTCGCCCAGTATGTGCTGCAGGGGTTCCCCCCGCGCCCGTCTTGCAGCGGCATGCCGAAGGCGGGCTTCGTCTTCCGGGGACACCTCGGTCCGGTACCTGCTGTACATTTTTGCCTGGTCACCGTCGAAAAGGCTGGCAGCGATCAGTTTTGCTTCCATCCGGGATTCCCCGGTGCCGGAGAGGATGGCGGAAAGTTCCTTCACCAGCTCGTGAAGGTTCATTTTGTAGATCGATCCGAGAGCATTTTCTCCTGGTCGGCTGCGACCAGGGCGTCGATGAGCTGATCAAGGTCCCCCTGAAGGATTCCCTGCAGGTTGTGAAGCGTGAGGTGGATCCGGTGATCCGTCACCCTTCCCTGCGGGAAATTGTAGGTGCGGATCTTGGCGCTCCGGTCACCCGAGCCGATCATGCTTTTCCGGGTTTCAGACCTTTTTGCCATCTCCTCCTCCTGCCTGGCGGCAAGAAGCCTTGATCGAAGCACCTTCATGGCCTGTGCACGGTTCTTGTGCTGGCTTTTCTCATCCTGACAGCTCACAACGATACCCGAAGGGATGTGGGTGATGCGCACAGCGCTGTCGGTGGTGTTGACGCTCTGCCCCCCCGGGCCGGAAGAGCGGAAAACGTCTATCCTGAGGTCTTCCTGATCTATCTCGACTTCTACATCCTCAGCCTCAGGAAGAACGGCAACAGTGCATGCGGATGTGTGGATCCTGCCCGAGCTCTCAGTTTCGGGTACTCTCTGCACCCTGTGGACCCCAGCCTCGTACTTCATCCGGCTGTATGCGCATTCGCCTGCAAGGCCGAACACGATTTCCCTGAAGCCGCCCTTCTCGCTCTCCCTTGAGCTGAGAGTTTCGATCCTCCAGCCCTTTCCCAGGGCGTATGCCATGTACATCCCGTAGATGCTGCCGGCGAACAGGGCTGCCTCTTCGCCGCCGGTTCCGGCACGGATCTCCATCACAACGTTGCGGGCATCGTTGGGATCGGGTGGAATGAGAAGAATTCTCAGGCGCGACTCAAGCGTCCTGAGCCTTTCCTCGATCTGGGGGATCTCCTCCCTCGCGAGCTCCCTGAGTTCCTCGTCATCGCCGCTCGCTGCTTCACGCATCTCCTCCATCAGGTTGCGTGAATCCTGGATCGCGACCAGAGCTTCAAGGATCCGGGCAAGGGAGGTGCGTTCGGTGTTCAGCTCCCTGAGAAGCCTTGGATTCCTTTGAGTGTCGGATTCGCAGAGTTTGTCGTCAATCTGGGAGATCCGCTCGCGGATGGCATCGATCCTTACGTTGTTCAGCACTCCGCCATCTCCACGATCGGGTTTTCCCCGAGGGTCCGCCCGAGGGCGAGCGCTGCAGCAACTGCGGCGACCTCGAGCATTTTCGGGTCGGCCTTTCTCGTTGTGAGCCTCTGCATAAGAAGCCCCGGTGCTGCGAACGCTCTGGCAACAGCCGACGTTTCGATGTTGCGGTCAGCCACTTTGAGCACCTCGTATGAAAGCCCCATGACCAGGGGGATGAGCGGAAGATGGTAGAGAACCCGGATCAGCGGTCCGGGGGATACCTTCAGAAAGGCCACCACTGCGGAGTCCACGACCGTGTAGAACAGGATCGTGATGATCATTGCGTAGAGAAGGAAACTGGTTCCGCATCGGGGGTGAACGGGGTTCCTGCCGTCAGCCGCTGTCGCAAGGTCCTCCTCGCCGTCCTCCCAGGCGTGGATCACCTGGTGCTCGGCGCCGTGGTACGCGAAAAGGCGTTTCACATCGGGCATCAGGGATATCCCGATGATGTAGAGGAGAAAGAAAAGCATCCTCAGAAAGCCCGCGATCAGATGAACAGCGAACTGACCGCCGGATCCGGCGCCGGGGACAACCCACTGGGAGAGCCTGAGGGGAAGCCATGAAAAGAGCGCGACAGCGAAAACAACAGCAACTGCGGTTGTCAGCCAGCTGCTTCCACCCTTGCCCTGCCTGCCTTCAGCGGCTTCGGCCGACCAGTTCAGGGCGGTGAATCCCAGCCTCATCGAATCGATCAGGGAGGCGGCTCCACGGAATACCGGCTTCTTCCATATCGCACCTTTTGCCGAGAGGAGAGGGATGCTGAAACGCCTTGCCAGGATCCTGCCGTCCGCCATTCTCACCGCCGCTGCGGAGCCCGCGGGGGAACGCATGAAAACCCCCTCGACCAGGGCTTGTCCGCCAAGGGAACTCGAAGCAGGCAACTGGGCCTCCCGTCCATGAGCGAAAGCGGGGGGCGCGCACGCCCCCCGCCACAACTCTTCCGTGCAGGGTTAGTTCCCGCCGGTTTTGTCTTCCTTGTTCAAGCCGTATTTGCGCATGTACTTGTCCACACGGCCGGCGGAATCGATCAGCTTCTGCTTGCCGGTATAGAAGGGATGGCAGGCCGAGCAGATGTCATACTTCACGTCACCCACTGTGGAATGGGTGTGCACCGTGTTGCCGCACGCGCAGGAAAACACGGCCGGTTTGTAATTGGGATGAATGCCCTTTTTCACTTCAAATCCTCCATGGAAAAAACCGCCAGAATCTATTCCGATGTGACCAGGTTGTCAAGGAAGCGCTTGTTGGAACTGTGTTTGGAAAGCTGCTTCTTCAGGGTTTCCATGGCTTCCACCGGGTTCATCTCGACAAGAATCTTGCGAATGACCCAGACCCGGCTGAGGGTGTCTTCGGAGAAGAGCAGATCCTCCCTGCGGGTTCCGGATCGGGTTATGTCAATGGCGGGGAATATTCTGCGGTCGGCCAGCCGTCTGTCCAGCACTATCTCGCAGTTGCCCGTGCCCTTGAATTCCTCGAATATCACTTCATCCATCCGGCTGCCGGTATCGACGAGCGCGGTGCCCACGATCGTCAGGCTGCCTCCCTCAACGATGTTCCGTGCGGCTCCGAAAAACCGTTTCGGGCGCTGAAGGGCGTTCGAGTCAACACCGCCGGACAGAATCTTGCCCGAGTGGGGGACGACCTGGTTGTTTGCCCTTGCGAGACGTGTGATGCTGTCAAGCAGAATGACAACGTCCCTTCCGCATTCGACCATCCGCTTCGCCTTTTCGAGGACCAGGTCGGCAATGTGGACATGGCGTTTCGGGGCCTCGTCGAAGGTGGAGCTGATCACCTCGCCCTTGACGTTTCTCTTCATGTCCGTCACTTCCTCGGGTCGTTCATCAATAAGGAGGATGATCAGGTGAGACTCGGGGCTGGTGGCGGTGATCGCATTGGCAATGTGCTGCAGCAGAATGGTCTTTCCGGCCCTCGGGGGTGAGACGATCAGGGCTCTCTGACCTTTTCCGATGGGGGCGAGGAGATCCATTATGCGGCCGCAGTATTCATCGGGAGATGTTTCGAGGGAGAACTTCTCTTCAGGGTAGAAGGGTGTAAGGTCGTCGAACTTCCTGCGGCTTCTGCTGGCTTCGGGGTTGAGCCCGTTGATGTTTTCGACCCTGACAAGGGCGAAGTACTTCTCGCCCTCCCTTGGACGCCTGGCCTGGCCGGTAATGGTGTCGCCCGTGAGAAGTGAGAACTTCTTTATCTGCGACGGGGAGACGTACACATCCTCGACTCCCGGAAGATAGTTGCACTCCGGTGACCTTAGAAAGCCGTAACCTTCGCCGAGAACCTCGAGAACTCCCCTGGCGTAGTCGAACCCGTTCTTTTCCGCGGAGGCCTCGAGGAGGCTTTGAATGAGCTCGCTTTTTCGCACGCCCGAAACCCTCTTGATGCCGCTTTCGCGGGCGAGGGTCTGGAGTTCTGCCATGGTCTTGCTTTCGAATTCGCTGGAAGTGGGTCCGGTGAAGGCTGGATGAGCGCCCCTTGATCTGGACTGTGCTTGCGGAGCTTCAGGTTCCCTGTATTCCCGGGGTTCCCGGGGAAGGGCGGGATCCTTCTTCTTCTGCTGTCGGGTGTTTCTATACAATTCTCATGAGATTCTACCGCGACTCAGGCGGAAAACAGGTTGGCCAACAAGGTTGAGGCTGAAGGCTTGAATGGATTGTTCCTGGAACTGGCCTGCGCCAAACTGACAACGTAATAATCTCAGCTGCGCAGAGCCAAGTCAACCCCTCCATCTTCACCCGGGTTTTCGTTACATTCGCTTCATGGAGAATCTGCTCTACATCATATCCTATTTGAGCTTCGCCGTTCTGGCACTCGGCTGCCCCAGGCCGGGCACGATTGCCGGATACGCGGCAGGTGCAGTCATTCTGGGAGCAGCTGTTTTCTATGCAGGGCACCTCTACATGAAGGACAGCACTCCGAAACCGGGGGTCGTCCTGTCCGTTTCAGCCGCCGTGACGCTTGCCGTCAGGCTTCTGGGCGGTCCGTTCACACCGGCAGTGGTGGCATTTCCGATGCTTTTCGCATGGATGCGCATGCCAACGATAGCCGGCCCGCTTTACCACGCCGGAATTGCGGTCTCAGTCACCGAGCTGCTCGGTTATCTCTCCCCCGGCTGGGGAAGCGCGGTGGTCCTTCTCAACCTTCTGCCGGGAGGGCTTGCAGCCTTTGCGGCGCCGTTTTTCAGCATGCTGTTCGCCGACCTTCTACTTGAGCGCCGCACCCGTCCCGGAGCACAGTCCGCGGGTCCCTCCCGTTTCGCCCGGCCCGAGGTGTTTCCCGAGGATGTGGCGAGAAGCATGCTGCCGCTCCTTCACCGGGCGACAGGTGCAAACGGCGTCTTCCTCGTTGTCCGGGATGGGGAGGAAGGGCTGAGGATCTCCGATTACCTTGCCTCCTCCGGGACGGTCGCCACATCGTTCCGCCCGGGCACTGCCGACCCCTTCTCAGCAGCTGCACTTTCTGCCGGGGGCATAGTCTCTGTCGACATAACTGCGGAAAGAAGGCTGCCCTGGTACACCGAAGATCCCGGTACGGCAAGCACGGTGATGGTGCCGCTGAACAGGGGCGGCGTGACCGGAGGCTTCTACCTCTGTGATTTCTTCAGCAGGCCTGCGCCGGTCGAGGCCGGAGAGATGCTTCTTGACGCTGCCGGCGTGTTGTCGGCGGCCTGGGAGGACAACTCCGGACCGGCTGCAGGCATGCTTGCCGAGATGTGTCTTGAACTGGGTTCGGCGGTCGACCTCAAGGCCGCAGTCCATGCCATGGTCGTGAATCTGGCCAGACACATTCACAGGGCCACCGTGACCGTCGCAGTCCTGACCGAGGACGGAAGGGGGCTTCAGGTCTATGAAACGCTTGGCGCACTGAGCTCCGGAAGAAGGGGCAGGCTCTTTCCGGCTGACAAGGGTGTTGCGGGGTGGGCTGTCTCGAACCGGAGAGTCGTTCTCCGCAAAGGCATGGGGCGGGGGGATTCGAGCATCCGATCCTTCGCCACCGAAGAAGACCCGCAGAGGCAGGTGGGCTCCTGCTGCGCCGTACCGCTGTTTTCGGACAGGTCCGTATTCGGGGTTCTTCTTGTCGAAAGTGCAAGCGAGACGGAGCTGACCCCCGAGCATTCGAAGCAGCTCGAGGCAGTAGGGGCGGTGTTCGGGGTATTCTCCGCCCGAATGGTCGCACTGGAGAGGCTCGATTCCCTCTCCGAGCTGGACAGGCTCACCGGGCTGCCCCGGTACGCCGCCTTCCACGATGAACTGCACGGGCTCGTGGCCGAGGTAAGGAAGGGAATGTCGGCAGCTGTTCTCGCCGTCGACATCTCCGGGTTCGGAGGGCTCAACCGCGAGTTCGGTGTGAGGGCTTGCGACGAGGTGCTCGGGGAATCCGCGGAGAGGATGGCGAACGCACTGGGCGGATCTTTCATGATAACCCGTTTCGCCCCCGGCAGGTTCCTCGTCTCGATACCGGGTGCAGACAGGGCTGCGGCTCAATCGTACGCCGTTCGGATAATGGAGGCTTTCAGCGCAAGACCCTTCATTTCGGGCGAGAGGGAGATCGCTGTCTCTGTGGCGGTCGGGGGAGCCGCATCAAGAGTGGACAGGATGATACCCAGGCTGCCGTCTTTCGCCGAGGACGCCCTCAAGGCTGTTCTGAACAAGGGGGCCGGTCCCGTGGTGCTTTCAGTGGACCAGTTCGGGAAAACCCAGTGTTGATCGCACGACGCCTCCTTCTTCTGGCAGTGGCCGCAGCAATAGCCTGGATGAGCCACCAGCCCTCCCTCAGGCCGCCGTTCCAGCTGTTTCCGCACCAGGACAAGGTCTTCCATTTCATGGAGTTCGCCTCTCTCGGATTCGCCATTCACCTGAACAGGGACATCTGGCGTAGAAGGGTCCTGTTGTCATCATTCGCAACGGGATTCGCCTGGGCATTCCTTGACGAGCTGCACCAGCGGTTCGTGCCCGGCAGGTACTGCGACATTGCAGACCTCGCGGCGGACGCTGCAGGGCTGTTGACCGCGCTCGTGTTGTTTCGTTATTGTCTTGGAAGGGGTTCAAGCCGATTTGGATTGAAGAGTGGTTTACCCGACGCTTGACAGTTGATTCTGTCCGCTATAGGGTACAGTTTGCAGTGAGTTTTCATGTTTCTTTGACCAAGGGGTTGAATCCACTCTCATGGATTCAGGGGAAGAAAAGTGCACACCAACAGACGCAACCGGAAGGAGGTATCGGGGATGGTCAGGACTCGCAGCATTTGCCTTGTGATCCTTGCCGTATCCCTGCTGCTCATTGCCTGCGGACCGAGCCAGGAACAGATTCGCGCTCGGGACAACGCCCGCTCTGCGGCACTTGCCGCCGAAGCAAGAGTTGTCAGCCTGCAGAACGAGTACGAGCAGCTGAACCAGGAAATTCCTCAGCTTGAGCAGCAGATCCCGCAGCTTGAGCAGGAAAAGGCAGAACTCCAGGCCGAGTACGAAAGTCTCGGCGGGACTGGCCGCTAGGAAGGGAGAGAGAAAATGCGTAATCTTTTCGTGTTCGCTCTGATCCTCGTGGCGGCCGTGGGCTTCGCCCGCACCTGGACCGCAGAGGAGTTGTCCGTTCTCACCCAGGAAGAAGTCGAATCCTGGGGAAACAAGCACATCGACCAGCAGATCGCCTACTGGGAGTGGCGCAAGGCTGAGGCCGATGCGCAGGTAGCCGAATGGGAAGCCAAGGTTCTCCCTCTCCGCGCACAGCGTGACGAGCTTCAGGGCGTCGTCAACCAGCTCAACCAGGACATCTCCTGGCTTCGCGGTGAGATCACCCGCCTTCGCGGCTCCGGCGTCACCCACCTCATCGTTGACGGCGAATGCCTGTGGCAGATCGCCAGCTACCACTACTACTTCAACGACGGCAGCCAGTGGCCCAAGATCTACGACCGCAACCGTGACACCATCAGCGACCCCAACCTTATCTACGCCGGTCACACCCTCATCGTCCCGGTTCCCTACGCCAGCAGCTACACGGTCATCGAGGGCGACTTCCTGGGCAAGATCTCGGGCTACGGCATCGTCTACGGCGACCGCGGCCTGTGGCCCCAGCTTTACGAAGCCAACCGGGACAAGATCAGCGACCCCAACCTGATCTTCCCGGGCCAGGTTCTCACTATCCCCCGCGGTACGACCCGCGGTACGACCCGCTAACCAGCGATAGTGAACCATGTTTCAGGCTCCCTGTCCCTTGCGGGCGGGGAGCCTGTTCACTTGCGGAGAGCATGAAGACTGCTTCTGGAAGGCGGATTCCCCTGCCCCCGGAGGATGCAAGGCGCATTCTCGGTCCCGGGGACGCGTATCTGAGGGACATCTGCCGTGAACTCGGCGTAAGCGCTGTCTACCGCGATTCCACCCTGCTGCTGAGCGGCAGCCCGAGATCGCTCGACAGGGCGCAGGCAGCGGTTGAAAGACTGATTTCCGAGCTTGATTCCTGCGGGACGGTCAGCCCTGCTGCGGTTGCGAAGGCTCTTGAGTTCCCCGAAATGAAGGCGTCCGGGGTTGTTCTCGACGTTCCGGGCAGATCGGGCCGCATCATTCCGAGAACTCCGGGCCAGGAAAGCTATCTGAGGGCAATGCTTGCCCACGAGCTTGTGTTCAGCATAGGGCCCGCAGGCACGGGAAAGACGTTCCTCGCGGTTGCGGCAGCAGTCAGCGCCCTGCGTGACGGAAGGGTCGAGCGGATCATCCTGACAAGACCCGCGGTCGAGGCCGGGGAAAACCTCGGGTTCCTCCCCGGGGACCTGCAGCAGAAGATCGACCCGTACCTCAGGCCCATATACGATTCCCTCGATGATACCCTCACGCCGGCAGGCGTTGCCAGGAACATGGAATCAGGCATCATTGAAGTTGCTCCGCTTGCCTACATGCGGGGCAGAACGCTCAACAATTCCTTTGTGATACTCGATGAAGCCCAGAACACCACTCTGACACAGTTGAAGATGTTTTTAACACGCATGGGACACGGATCAAGGCTTGTCGTTACTGGCGACGTTACACAGATTGACATTAAGCCGGCATCCGAATCCGGGCTCGTCAAAATTCAGAAGATACTCAGGAACATTCGTGAGGTGGCGTTCATCCACCTTGAGAAGGAAGACGTGGTCAGGCATCCTCTGGTCCAGCGGATAATCGAGGCATTCGGGAGCGCCGAGGATGATGACGGGTAACTGGGGCAGACGCGGAATGACCGTGGTGGTCGCGGGAGGATTCCTCGCGATCTGGATGCTGTTGTTCGGTGGCAAGGCGGTTCTGTCCGACCTCAATCCTGTTCTTGGCAAACCGGTGACGACAGACGTCATTACCCCCATCAGCTTTGAGCTTCACTACAGGTCCGAGGTCCTTGACTCGCTCAGGGAAATGGCGAGGGACGCCGCACCTGTGTTCATCATTCACGATCCCGAAGTGCGCCGGGCATCCCTTGAAAACCTCCACAACGCCCTTGAGGCTTCAGCGGGTGATTCCATTTTCGCTGCGGGAATCGCCAGGAACGATTATTACGGAAACGGCATCATCGACGAGGCGCTGCTCCGCGGGGAGAGCACAAGCGATTCGGTCGTTCTTGTCGAGGGCGACGAGGGCAGGGTGTTCGGCACATATGAAAGTTTCACTGATGTGGCCGAGGCGAGGGAGTTTCTGCGAAGGGACCTTCTGGCGGTGTTCTCCTCTGCAGCTGCCGAGAGCATTTCATCCCTGCTTCTGCCCGACCTCGTACCCGCGCTTGACTATCGCGACAACGCCATGGATGAAGCGGAGAAACGGGTGGCAACCGTTGAGCGTGTTTTCTCGTCCGGCGACACCCTTCTTGCCGCAGGCGGGATACCTGATGACGAATTCTTCAGGGTGTTCGATGCAATGAACAGCTCCCTGTCGTACCCCGGGCCGCTCCGGGCCGTGGCCAGGTTCCTTCCCGCCATGCTGCTTGTGCTTCTGGCCGTAATGTACGGCGCCCTTGCCATGGGCAGGGTTGTCAACTCCCCAACAAGGGTCCTCCTGCTCGGAAGCATCTGGATGCTGGCGCTGGTATGCACCGGCCTGCTGTGGCAGACGGGTTCCGCACGCCTTCAGGTGATATCCTTCAGTGTGTTCGGAGCCTGCATGACAGCGGTGTTCTTTGACGCTTCCGGCCTGTACCATTCATGGTACCTTACGATGATCTTCAGCTCACTCGTTGCGCTTGGAAGCGGCAGCCCGTTCACCGCGTTCCTTGTGTCGGCCGTTCCGGCCGTGTTCACGTCGGCGGTTTTCAGGCAGCTTTCAGAGCGCGACATTTCCCTTTCCCTGCTGATCTCGGCGGCTGGAAGCCTGCTTGTCTACTGGGCCCTTCATACGGCCTGGATAGGGCCGGGTTACGCATTCGATGTCCCCGTCATTCTCAGGCTGGTGCTGATTCCCCTCGGTTCCATCGCCATCAGCAGGGTGCTCATCCACCCGGTCGAGATGACCTTCAGGGTGACCACCCGGCTCACCCATTCCCGCCTTCTGCAGGATGACCATCCCCTGAGGGTGAGAATGAGAAGCGAGGCCATGGGCACCTACACCCATTCGCTGCAGGTCGCTGAGCTTGCCTCGGCGGCGGCTTCGAAGCTCGGAGCCGACCCCGTGCTTGCCAGAATGGGCGGCTTCTACCACGACATCGGCAAGCTGAAGCAGCCCGGAATGTTCATTGAGAATATGACCAACCAGTCCTACTACAATCCCCACGACTACATGGAGCCCAGGGAGAGCGCCGCTCTCGTCATCGACCATGTTCAGCAGGGCGTGAAGCTCGCCAGGAAGTTCCACCTGCCGTCCGAGGTCATCGACATCATCCGTGAACACCATGGCACTGGCAGGACCATGAGTTTTCTTGTCAAGGCCCGGAAGAGCGCCCCGCCCGGAGGGACAATTGACGAAGAGGCTTTCCGCTATCCCGGGCCGAAACCGAGAAGCATCGAGGCGGCGCTGGTCATGACGGCTGACTCAGCCTCGAGCGCTTCCCGGATGCTGAAGGACAAGAACGAGATCGCCGAGACGGTGAAACGGTCCATCCAGGACAAGGAAGCCGAGGGGCAGTTCGACATGTGCGGCTTTACAAGATCCATGCAGGAGGATGTCTGGCACGTATTTCTGGACATACTTCTGAAATCGGATTATGAAAGGGTGAAGAACTATCCACATGGAGCGTGAACAGCATTCATCGCTTATCATAGAAGTGGTTCTGGAGAAACCCTCCCCGGTTCTTCAGAACCTTCATGAGAAGCTTGCGCCCATCATGGAGGGCGAGGGCAGGATAGAAGTGGTGATCTGCGATCCCGGCATGATGCGCATGCTGAACCGAAGGTTCAGAATGCTTGACAAGCCGACCGATGTTCTAACTTTCGACCTTTCCGACTCGGGAGACCCCCCCGAGGGAACCATCTTTGTCGACGGAAGGCTTGCCCCCCCCTCTCTGAGCTTGTGGAACGCATCATCCACGGCTGGCTCCATCTCCGCGGCTTCAGTCATCACACCCCTGAGAATACTGAACTCATGGAAAGACTGACTGCGGAATTTGTCGCAGGGGTGGTGAAATGAACCCTGCAGGTGCTGTAGTGCTTATTGCGGGTCTGCTTGTTACGGCATCATCCTCTGCAGCAAGAGCGGCCCTGCCCGGCCTTGTCGAGCAGCAGGGGCGAGACCCCGCCCAAAGGCGCAGGGAGGCCGGTGCCAGGTTGAGGATCCTGTGGCTTGCGAGGGTTTCCGGCCACGTCCTTGTGGGCTCCGGCTGTGCTCTTCTGTCGGGTGCGCCCGGGGGTGGCTTCTCCGTTGTGAACTGGCTGCTTTTTCTCACCGCATCGGTGATCGTTTCGGAAGTTCTGCCGGCGTGGCTCGCCCACAATCATCCCGACAACGCCGCCAGGGTTCTCAGGCTTCCCATGCTGTTGCTTCGGGTGGTATTCACCCTGCCCGCCGGGCTGTTCCTGGGAAGGAATCGCGCCGGCGAATCGATGCCCGAGGAATGGGCGTTCACACCTCCCGACATAATGTGGCTGGAGATGAGACGGGAAAAGGGCGATGCGGGTGATCTGGAGAAGGAACAGGAGATGGTGGATTCGGTGCTTTCCTTCTCCGACAGGATAGTCCGGGAGGTGATGGTCCCAAGAATTGACATGGTCTGTCTTCCGCTGTCCGACGACCTGTCCGACCTTGTCGCGAGGGTCAGGAAGGCGGGGCACTCCCGTATTCCGGTCTACCGTGAGAAGATTGACGACATCGAGGGGGTTCTCTACACCAAAGACCTTCTCGACGTGCTCGCGGGCGGAGGCGATGGCTTCCGGATGAAGGATATTCTCCGGGAAGCCTATTTCGTTCCCGAATACAAAAGGATCGATGAGCTGTTCCGCGAGTTCCAGGCCCACCGGATCCATATGGCCATCGTTGTGGATGAATACGGAGGCACCGCCGGGATAGTAACGATGGAGGACCTCGTCGAGGAGGTTTTCGGTGAGATAAGGGACGAGTACGACACCGAATCCCCGCTGTCGTTCTCGCTGGGCAGGGGGGCCTTCCGGGTGGACGGAAGGCTGCCGGTGGACGATCTGAACGATCTTCTGGACAGCTCCTTCGAAGAGGACGACGATTACGAGACCGTGGCAGGCCTTGTCTACCGGCGCCTTGGGCACATTCCCCGTCCCGGGGAAACGGTGAAGGTCGAGGGGCATTTGTTCACCGTTGAGAAGGTGCGTGCCCAGCGGATACTTCTGTTGAAGGTAGCTCCCGCCGAAAGGGCCGATTGAGGCTCACAACCCCCGCGTTTGTCCTGAGGAGGGTACGCTGGAGCGAGTCATCGCTTATACTTACCCTCTACTCCCTCGATCTGGGAAGGGCTAGCGCCATTGCCAAGGGTTCCCTTCGTCCGAAGGGCGCTTTTCTTGGAAAGGTCGAACTCTTCTCCGAAGGGGAGTTCACTCTCTCCCGCAGGGAGGGACGTGAGCTTGATACGGTTATAGATGCCTCCGTACTGGGATACAGGGAGGGGCTGAGGGAGAACCCTGCAGCATTTGCAGCTGCCGGGGTTTTTTCCGAGTGGCTTCTGTCGGTTGTCAGTTATGGGAATGAGCCCTCCGAACCGGTTTACCATCTGCTGGACCTTGTGTTCAGCCTGCTTTCACAGGGGGCTTCCCCTTTGCCGGTTCTTTGCGGAGGCGTACAGAGGCTTCTGGCGCTATCAGGGCATGGAATGCAGGTGGAGGCCTGCGCCCTTTGCGGAAGAACGGAGTTGAGCGCCCCCAGATGGAACCCGCAGGCGGGGGGCGCTGTCTGCGGTGAGTGCGGTGCCGGAGGTGAAACCATCGCCCCCGGTCTGCTGGGTTTTCTGGCGAAGTCCGCCGGAGCACCCCTTGAGAAAGCGGTTAAGGTCAGGCTCTGGCCCGGCGGTTACAGGCAGTGCCTGAGCCTTTTGAAGGAATACACTGAAACGCACCTTGAGAAGAGGCTGCCCCTGAAAGCCCTTCGAATAATGGAGGACATGGCCGATGCTACCTGAACAGGAATCACCCGACACCGGATCGACCGAGGTCGGCCGGGACCTGATGCGCGATGTGATCAGTCTTTGCAAAAGGCTGGGCTTCGTTTACCCGTCAGGGGAGATATACGGCGGCCTTCAGTCCGCCTGGGATTACGGACCGCTCGGTGTCGAGCTCAAAAGGAACATAACGGACCTCTGGTGGAACGAGATGGTTCGCACCCGCAACGACGTGGTCGGTGTGGATACCGCAATCATCACCCACCCGGGTGTGTGGGAGGCATCGGGGCACCTCAGGAACTTCCACGACCCCCTTGTTGACTGCAGGAAGTGCCGCGGCCGATTCCGCGCCGACCAGCTTGAGGGCGACACCTGCCCCGAATGCGGCGGCGAACTCACCGAGCCGAGGGATTTCGGGTTGATGTTCAAAACATTCATGGGACCCGTCGAGGAGGACACAGCCGTTGCCTACCTCCGCCCCGAAACCTGTCAGTCCATTTTCACGCATTTCCAGAACATAGTCACCTCCACGCGAATGGTTGTTCCCTTCGGCGTCGCCCAGACGGGCAAGGCTTTCAGGAACGAGATCACCGTGCGAAACTTCATATTCCGCAGCCGTGAATTCGAGCAGATGGAGATGGAGTTCTTCTGCCGTCCCGAAGACGCCGGCAAGTGGTACGAATACTGGATCGACAAAAGGATGAAGTGGTACACCGGCGTACTCGGTGTAAAAAGCGGCAACCTAAGGCTGAGGCCCCATGAAGCGGGCGAGCTTGCCCACTACGCTGCGGGCTGCACCGACATCGAGTACCGCTTCCCCTTCTCAGGGGGCGACGGCTTCGGCGAGCTTGAGGGGATAGCCAACCGCTCCGACTACGATCTCAACGCCCACATGACATCTTCGGGAAAGGACCTTCGCTTCCATGACACGATCACGGGCGAGAAGTTCATTCCCCACGTGGTCGAGACATCCGGCGGAGTCGGAAGAACATTCCTCGCCGTGCTTCTTGATGCCTACCGGTCCGAGGAGGTCGAAGGCAGGGAACGGGTGGTTCTGTCGCTGGACAGAAAGCTTTCCCCCGTGAAGGTCGCCGTGCTTCCCCTTTCGAAGAAACTCTCCGAAGGCGCTGAAAGGATCGAGGAAGCGTTGAGACCCCACTGGCCGGTGTTGTTTGATGTCACCGGCTCGATCGGAAAACGGTACAGAAGGAACGACGAGATCGGCACCCCATTCTGTGTCACGTACGATTTCGACAGCCTCGAGGACGGAAAGGTCACCGTGAGGGACCGGGATTCCCTGGGCCAGATCAGGGTTGACATCGAGAACATCGTTCCGGTTATTGCCCGGCTGATGACAAGCGGCTGGGAGGAATAGGAGGAACCCCGGCATGTCCCTGCCGAAAAGGTACGATCCCCGCGAGGTCGAGACCAGGCTTCAGAAGTCGTGGTCTGAGGCCGGTATTTTCAAGTTCACTCCGGGCGACGGGCGAAGTGTTTTTTCGATAGACACACCTCCGCCGACCGTGAGCGGCATGATCCACATGGGTCATGTGTTCAGCTACGTGCAGGCCGAGGTGATCGCACGCTACCGCAGGATGAGGGGGGATCAGGTTTTCTACCCCTTCTGCTTCGATGACAACGGGCTTCCCAGTGAACGGTTCACAGAGAAGACGAAGGGCGTGAAGGCCACGGAAATGTCCCGGGCGGACTTCGTGAAGCTTTGCCTTGAGGTCACCGCCGACGCCGAGGCGCAGTTCAAGGACCTCTGGACCCGGTTCGGCTTCAGCTGTGACTGGAACCTTCTTTATACGACGATCGACCCCTGGGTGCAGAGGCTCAGCCAGCGCTCCTTCCTCGAGCTTGTGGAGAAGAACAGGGTCTACCGCAGGGAATCCCCCACGCTATGGTGCCCTGAATGCGGCACGGCTGTGGCCCAGGCAGAAACCGAAGACAAGGAGCTTCCGGGCTTCTTTCACGACATTGAGTTCCGCCTGGCAGACGGTTCGGGAGTTGTTCCCATCGCCACCACCAGGCCGGAGCTCCTGCCGGCGTGCGTTGCCGTGTTCGTCAATCCCGGCGATGTGCGCTGGAAGCATCTGAAGGGCAAAAAGGCCGTTGTTCCGCTGTTCGGCCGTGAGGTGACGATCCTCTCCGATCCTGCCGTCAACATGGACAAGGGCTCGGGAGCCGTCATGTGCTGCACCTTTGGGGACACCACCGACATCCAGTGGTGGCAGGATTACGGCCTCGAGCTCCGCATCGTTCTGGACAAGCGGGGCCACATGAACGAGAAATCCGGCTTTCTTCAGGGGATGTTCTGGAAAAAGGCAAGACAGGCCCTGGTTGAGAGGCTCCGTGAGGAAGGCTACGCGAAGGGCGGGCATGACATTTCCCACCCCGTGAATGTTCACGAAAGGTGCGGGACGCCCCTCGAGTATCTGGTGAACGAGCAGTGGTTCATCAGGATTCTCGACATAAAGGACAGGCTTCTGGAAAGGGGCAGGGAGGTCAGTTGGCACCCCTCTCACTTCCGCGTGAGGTACGACCACTGGGTCACGAACCTGAAGTGGGACTGGTGCATCTCGAGGCAGCGGTATTTCGGCGTGCCCTTCCCGGTCTGGTATTGCGCGGGGTGCGGGAAACCCGTTTTTGCGAGACCCGAGCAGCTTCCCGTAGATCCGCTTGCCGATTCACCCGAGGACCCGTGCCCCGAGTGCGGCTGCACGAACTTCCTTCCGGAAACGGATGTGATGGATACGTGGGCCACCAGCAGCCTCACCCCGCAGATCAACATGAAATGGCGTGAGGATGACCAGAGGGAGATCGGGCTTCCAATGAGCCTTCGCCCCCAGGCGCACGACATCATCAGAACATGGGCGTTCTACTCGATAGTCAAGGCGCATCTTCACAACGGGGAGATCCCCTGGAAGACCGTGATGATCTCCGGCCACGCCCTCAATCCCAACCGGGAGAAGATGTCGAAGAGCAAGGGCAATGTTGCGGGCGATCCGCTTGCGGCCCTTGAAGTCTACAGTGCCGATGAGCTTCGCTACTGGGCTTGTTCAAGCAGGCTCGGCACCGATGTGGTGTTCAGTGAGGACGTCCTCGGCGAGGGAAGAAGGCTTGTAACGAAGCTCTGGAACGCGGCACGTTTTGCCGCAGGGCACCTCGAGGACTTCGTGCCCGGCCCCGCACCCGAGCTGCATCCCTTTGACAGATGGATTCTGGCAAGGCTCAGCGAGACGGTATCCAGGGCAACGGCTGGCATGGAGGAGTACGAGTACTCGTCGTGCACCGCCGAGGCCGAGACCTTCTTCTGGAAAGCCCTTTGCGACAACTACCTCGAGATTGTCAAGCACAGGCTCTACGGGGAAGAACCCCTCGCGAGAAGGGCTGCCCAGCACGCCCTCTACCAAGCGCTTTACGGCGTCCTAAGGCTTTTTGCACCGGTAATGGTCCATATCACCGACGAGCTTTTCAACCTGGTCTTCAGGCAGCATGAAAAACACGTAAGCATACACATCGCACCGTGGCCCGAACCGGGTGAACCCGACCGTGACGCGCTTTCATACGGGGAGACGGCCCTTTCGATAATCGAGGAAGCCAGGCGTTTCAAGAGCTCGAACAACCTTTCGATGGCCACGGCCCTGGGCATCATTACGGTCACTGCCTCCGCGGAAGACCTGAAGGCCCTTGAGCCGTTTGAAGCCGATCTTCTGGCCGTCACCAGGGCAGAGCGCATCCTCTGGGTCGAAGGCGGCGAATGGTCGGTAAGTGTTGAAGGCGAGCAGTTGGTTCTGTCGAAGGAGGAGTAGTACTGGATCGGCTATGTCTTCAGATTGAGCAATGATTATCCATGCTTTGGTAGATCATAATCCAAGATTGAGTTGGGAAACATCCAAACGATCCCGGGGAGGATAAAATACACCGACAATCATGAACGGGTTGGGATATCCTTTTGCATGGTGAACGAAGTGTGAACCCATTATGAAATACAGGTCTTTGCTTTCCGTGAATTCACAGAAGTATTTCTGTCTGACCATCTGCAAAGCCTGTTTTTCATCATCATTGGTAGTTTTCATGCAGTTCCAGTACAGTGCTCCTATTTCCCAGTCAGTAACCATTATGCGGTGAGGGTTTGGGTCTGACTCTGTCGTAAACCTGTAATAGAAATTGTAAGGAACTTTTCTGATTGTTTTGATATCTTCCTCGGTCCGAAACAGGTCCAACTGCCTGTTCCTATGAAGCCAAGCCTCGGGCCATTCCCTCTCATCAGCCTCATATTCGAATCCTGTCACCTGTGTTGGTTTTATTACGGCAAGAGATACCCGTCTATCACTGCTTGAATCCTCAAGCAATCTGGCGAATGAAGTGTATACGTGATTTAATACAATATCACGTCGTTTTTTCCATCCATTAGCCGTACTTATCCAACCCAAGAGGGTCGGTGCACTATCAGGCTTGAATGTCTCAGGACGGAAATCGGTGGTCTTCCGTTTCAAACTGATACGAATCCTGCTGTACTTCCTAAGATTTCTGTACTCCGAAGCCCTGTAGGGAATTGGATGGATCCTGACCCATGATCCATCAGGCATGACGCCAGCCATGCAGACTATTTCACCGTGAGAGGTGTTTGGCTGTGGGTATGTTTTTACTGTTATGATGACTTCCGCATCTGGAATGCGGTTTGGCGATCTCGAAAAGCCATCAGAGATGGACAGGGATAACCCCCTGCTTTAGATGTTCGATCCGTTTGGATACCCGCGATCTGTGGCACATGGCCGGATCTGATTCATAGCATGTGAGAGCCACATTCTGATAGATGGATAAAAAGCTGACGAGCCTTTCAATCGTGGTGCCCTCTCTGGCCAAAATCTCATCTTCATACCATTCGAAAAGCGATTCATAATCCAGATTGGTTTTGAGACTCTGCCTTCGAGCTGTTTCAATGCCAAGTGCAGGCATATGAACATATTCAATACCTTCGGACTCCAGACGAGCCTTCATGCAGTTCTTGGAAAACCCAGGTTTTCTCGAGACAGGATTGCGCCTGACATCAACAAGCAATTCTATCTCGTTTCCCTTGAGGACATTGATAAACGCATCCAGGCTTTTTCCTTCGTATCCTATTGTGAAAAGCCCCATACTACGTCCTCTCGCAAGCGTGGTAAAAAATATACAGGGTGTCCTTCACGATAACAATCAGAGATGTTTTTCCAGAAATGGGCAGATCTGGTGGTTTGTGTCTACAATAGCTTGTAGAGGGTGAACAGCCCGAGCACGAGAGTGCCCGCACCGACGAGCAGGGTGAACCCCCCGAGCTTCATGCGCCTGACGGCCATTGCGCTGAACGGAACGCTGCACACCGCTCCGAGTGTGAGGACAGGCGCTGCGACCCAGTCTATCTCAGCACCCGTGAACAGGTAGGCAAGCACCCCCACAAGACAGGTGAAGCTCTCCGCCATGCTTGTTATCGCTATCGCGCTCTTTGTGGCAACACCGCTGAGGATCTGACCGCTTGTGACCAGCGGGCCGTAACCGCCACCCGAAAGACCCTTGTTGAACGCCGCCACCACCCCGAGCCCGGTGATCCGCTTCCAGCTGAAAGCGGGAACAGCGTGACGCCGGGCCAGGATGAGCACTCCCATTCCGGTAACGATGACTCCGATCGCCAGCTTGAGGTGGAAGGCGGAGATGGAGAGGGCGAGGAACGCCGCTCCGACTGCGCCCGCCAGGCTGCACAGCCCGAGAACCCATGCGATGCGGGCATCCATGGACCTGGGGATGTAACCAAGCTTCCCCATGGCCTTCACGACCCGGTGTTCGGGTGTGTTCCTGAAATCAAAAAATGCGTTTCCGGCCCGATGGTGCATGAAGGCGGCGAATCCGCCCGTGACAAGCTCGGAGAGCAGCACCGCGGGCACAATCTGCACAGGGGTGAAACCCATGAGAAGAAGAATGGGGGTGAGTGTTGTACCGTAGCCCATTCCGAGCGTGCTGTCGATGAATTCGCATACGAAGGCTATGCCGAAGATGGGTGCGGCCTGGGCGAAGTTCATTTTCCGAGGGTTTTCTCGAGCACCAGTTTGATCAGGGTGTGAAGTTCAGGGTCGGCTGCGGGATCAAGGGTGATGTTCAGGGTGAGCGTGATCGGCCCTTCAGCAGCTTTCATTTCCGGAATCGAAACGGTTTCAGCGGCATCGGGAAGCGCCGGATGCCCTGAGGGCGTTTTTGATGGCGCAGCTGCAGGCATTTTTACAAGGTCCATAAGGATCTGAAGGGTGAGGGCCATGTATGCGGTTTCGGTGTCGCTGGCCCCGGTCTCGGTCTTGAAGTACGCCATCACCGCCTTGCCGCTCAGTCGGGAAGGGTCGTCGCCTCCCCCTATCCTGAGAGCGCCCGAATACTTTTCAGCCACGGCGGCGCCGAGAACGGCCATCTTGCCCTCTTCGTCGGGTGCGGCGAAGTAGCTCTTCCATACCGTTGTCGGCTGGAACAAGTTGTCCATGAAACCGAGATGGTGAAGGAGTTCAAGAAGCTTGACATCTGTCTGCCTTCTGAAACCGATGCCAGCCATGAAATTGGCGTCAACCTTGCCCGGAACGGTTGTCTGGGCGAGCGCCTTGAAGAATGGTGCGATGCTGGCGGGTTCTCTCACAGCCGGGATAATGTTCACTTGCACCCCTTTCCATGCTTCCACCAAGTTGCATTATCATAGCATATTGCTTTGTTCGGACAACCCGGGAGGGATTGATGAGGGCTCTGGTTTTAGCAGTGTTTTTGGCGGCTTCCCTGCTTGCCGTCGATTCGGCTTCGTTCAGATACCTCGGAGCTTCTCGAAGCCGCTCCCATGCCGCTTGGCTTTCGTTCGGCGTTCAGGACGGCAGCGGGTTTCCATGGGCCGTGCTGGAGATAATGACAACCTCGCCTTACCGGGTTCTCGAGCTTCATCGTGTGCTCATCTCTGAGGAATCTTCCTCGGGTGTGGTGGCTGTTGACAGCGCCATGGTGCTTGCCGCAGCCAGCCTTCAACGCTACGGCATCATGTCCGAATACGGCGGACAGGTCCTTCTCGACCACAAGCTCACCGATGCCGGCGTATCTCCCGACACGGTTGAATTTGCGATGGAGTCGTTCTACACATGGTACCCGGGAATCACCTACACGATGGTCCTTGAACAGCTCCCTTCCGGAATCACCGAGCGCGACGCCGACTGGTTCCCCGAGCCTGTTCTGCCCAAGCTCACCATGACCGACGGAAGATCCCGGGCGCTTGTCTACCGTGAGAGCCAGGCGCCGGACGAGTACAGACTCTGCTTCGCCTACAGGATTGCCAAAGTTATAAGACTCAGCGGAAACACACTGCTTGTAGTTTTCAATGTGATGGAGCCCGGATTCGAGGGGCCCAACCTTCGGTACCGGGTTCTTGCTGTCGATTTTCCATTAGCTTGGAGGCAATGATACATGAAAAGAAGCTTGAAGCTCGTTCTGCCTTTGGTAGTCATCGCACTGTTCCTCTCGTGCGGGGATGACGAGGACAACCCGGCTGAAACCGGCAACCCTCCGTCACCTTCAACCCTCTCCGCATCGCTCACGGGGAACACGGTGAATCTCAGCTGGACACCCTGCGAAGACAGCGATTTTTCAGACTACACTGTCTTTCGTTCAGCCACGGCGGGCATCGCGCAGAACCCCTCCTCCGCCACGATCGTGGCAGTGATAAGCCAGTCCGGCACCGTGACCGCGAGTGACCAGGGGCTGCCCTGGGATTCAAGCTGGTTCTACGCTGTCAGAACCACCGACAGCGAATCCCTTGTATCATGGAGCAACGAGTTGCCTGTTGTCGTCCCGGACTCCGGAAGCGGGGGGGGAAGCGATGCGCTCTCCTGTTACCAGGTGCAGGGCCAGTCGGGCAGTTCCCCCTACGAAGGGCAGGAAGTCAGGGTTACGGGTATCGTTACAGCCGGAGGCGGCGAGCTTTATGGCGGCTTCGCAGTGCTGTGTGACGCCGGGGGCGGCCCCTGGAGCGGTCTTGTGCTCTACGGCGACCAGGCATCATCACTTGTCAGAGGCGACAGCATAAGCGTCAGCGGAGAGGTCAGCGAGTACTACGGCATGACCGAGCTCGGCTACCTTGAGGATGTGACCGTGCACAAGTCGGGAGTGAACCTTCCCGACCCCGAAGACCTTTCGACAGCCGAAGTCAATGACGAGCAGTGGGAAGGGGTTGTAGTTTCGGTCACCGATGCCGTTGTCGAGGAAGCGGCGCAGTACAGCTACATGATTGACGACGGCAGCGGTCCCTGCCACCTGGGCAACCGGGGTGACTACACCGAGCCTGCCGTGGGCGACACGATCTCCGCCGCAGGTCCGCTGTTCTATGAGTTCGACGAATGGCGGATCCAGCCCCGTGATGCACAGGATGTTTCGGGAAGCGGTGGCGGCGGTTCCGATGTCCTCTCATGCTATCAGGTCCAGGGGCAGTCGGAGAGCTCCCCGTACGAGGGGCAGGCTGTCAGCGTCACCGGGATAGTCACCGTGGGCGGAGCGGAGTACTACGCTTCCGGCGATGCCCAGTATGCCGTTATTCAGGACCATGGAGGCGCCGAGTGGAGCGGTCTTGTGGTGTTCGGCTATGACGGTGTGCTCGACAACCTCGGCAGGGGCGACAGCGTTGTCATATCCGGCACGGTAACCGAGTACTACGGCCTTACCGAGATAACGAACCCATCCATTGACTTCGACGAACCGGGGCATGCCGTGCCCGAGCCGAATGCCATTACCACAGCCTCGCTTTCACAGGAGCAGTGGGAGGGCGTTCTGGCCGGGATCGCGAACCTCACCGTAGTGAACCCGGACATGGGGAACGGCGAGTTCAGCGTCACCGACGGCTCAGGCGATTGCATAGTCGACGATATGGGCATATACGGCTTCGCGGTTTCGCAGGGGCAGCAGTTCGCGTCGATGACGGGGGTTGTGTGGTACTCCTACAGCAGCTTCAAGCTTGAGCCCAGGAACCTTGACGACATTGCGGAATAGTCTTACCTGACAATGAAAGGGGTTGCCGTGAAGAAGCTTCCTGTTTTGGTTGCTCTTGCGATGCTTCTGGTCGCATGCCAGCAGGGCAACCCCGCCGAACCCCCCGTGCCGCCCGGGCCGTCAGCGCTTACGGGCAGGATCGTCGGGGGGAATTCGGCCCAGCTGAGCTGGACTCCGTGCCCCGACACGGATTTTTTGAGGTACCGGCTCTACCGGTCCAATGAAGCCGGCGTTCAGCAGCATTCCGATGAAGCCACGATCCTTCTCTCAACCGAGAACGTCAACAACAGAAGCTTCGTGGATCAGGAACTGCAAGCGGGGCACTGGTATTATGCCGTGCAGACCGAAGACAACGACCATCTTACCAGTTGGAGCAACGAGGTCCATCTTCAGGTGACTGCCCGGTCAAAGTGACCTGAGCCACTCCACCTCGCTTGCAAGGCCTTCGGCAAGCGTATGCTCCGGGATCCATCCCAGAAGGGTGCGGGCCCGCGCCGTGCTCGCCCAGGTGTCAGGGACATCGCCTGGGGGGAATGGAAGCCTTTCGACGGCGATGCGGGTATCAAGGATGGTTTCCAGGATGCCCACCACCTGGTTCACTGACACCCGCTGACCGCCTCCCAGGTTCATCACGTACCCGCCGGACGTCTCTCCGGCGAGTATCATGGCACGTGTCACGTCGTCGACATATGTGAAGTCACGGGTCTGCCCCCCGTCCCCGTGAATCTCAACGGGTCGGTGTGCAAGGGCGTTCCTGATGAACCGGTGAAATGCCATGTCCGGTCTCTGGCCGGGCCCGTAGACCGTGAAGAAGCGAAGGGCGGTCCAGACCAGTCCGTGGTTGCTTCCGTAGAGCCTGACGAGGTTCTCCGCCGCAAGCTTGGTGACGCCGTAGGGGGAGTGGGGAACGGGAACGGTTGCGTCCTCAAGCATCGGCATTTCAGTTGGCGAACCGTATACCGATGATGAGGAGGCGAAAACGAAGTGCTTGATCGAGCCCCTCCTCACCGCCCATTCCAGAAGAAGCTGGGTGGCGGTGATATTGTCTCTTGTGTACGCAGCGAAGTCGGCCCCCCATGAATTCCTGACGCCGGCCCTGGCGGCAAGGTGATGCACCACGACCTGCTCCCCTGCGGGCAGAAGCCCGTCAAGAAAGGCGGTGCCCCGGGAAAGGTCTCCGTCGGAAAAGCAAAACCCGGGCAGGGCGGAAAGCCGAAGAAGGTTTTTGCGCTTCAAGTCGATGTCGGAGTTGTCCCGAAGGCAGTCAACACCGATCACCGCCTCACCCCTGGCGAGAAGCGTGTCGCAGAGGCGGCTTCCGATGAAGCCGGCTGCGCCCGTTACAAGGTTCGTCATTCCCCGCTGTCCTCGGTGATGCACCAGGTGACCTGGCCGTTCGGATGAAGCTGGAGAAGATAGCGCATGTTCGAGATTTTCAGGGCGACGGGCAGGAAACCCGGCCCGAAGGGGGCGAGACAGGTGAAGACCCTCGGGTCGGGCAGTTCATCAAGAAGAAGGTCGATGTGCGGATGGGGGACCGGACAGGTCGGGTATTCCGCCATGTTGCTGAGAAGAAGCTCGCGAAGGGCATACCAGTCGGGGCTTTCGTAGCTGAATCCGGCAGCCCGGTAATGGCCCCCCGCGCTCGAGAACACATCCCTCATGCTCACCAGGAAACCCGCCATGTTCCAATCTCCGACCGAGCGGGTGTCGCCGACAAGCATTCCGTCCTCCCGGCGGGTTACCACGATGGTTCCCCTCCGGTGGATCCTGCACAGCCTGCTTGCGAGCGTGCCCCCCATCCCTGGGGGGATGTCGTCCATGAAAACCAAAATCATCCCGAAGGCGTCGGCTTCAGGGTCTTTGAGATTAACGGCCCTGCCCACCAGTTCGCTGAGAAGCTGGCCCCTTTCCTCGCTGCTTTTCACCATCTGCTTCCAGAGGGTCTTGCACCAGTGGCGGTCGTAACTGAAAAGGAAGTCGAGCATGTTCGAAATGCCCGAGTTGAAACCCTTTCCAATCGTACTGGTTATGTGGGAGCGAACCATCGATCCGGTCCAGTTGCCCTCCCTGCATGGCCATTCCTCCATGAGGAGTTTCAACCCCTCTGTCAGGTGTTCCATTTTTATCAGGGAGAAGCAGTGGAGAAGGTACCTGTTCCATTCGGAGAGTGCGACCCTGTCACTGATGGTGCCCAGTGCGGTAGCTGCGAGAAGCTGGGGGTCGTTCTCGTACCTCGGGAAGATGGAGGTCAGCGCTGCATACAAAACCCCGCAGCCTGCAAGGTCCGCTGAAGGCGGCCCGGCCAGCTGGGGGTCAATGATTCCGTGTGCCTCCGGAAGGGGGGGGTTGAGCATGTGGTGGTCGGTGATGACAACCCTCGACCCGTTCCGCCTGGCCCATGCAACGCCCTCGACCGCGCTGCATCCGTAATCCACAGTTAGCAGCAGATCGCCCGGCTCAAGTACGCCCTGAAGCCTGCCGGGACGTATCCCGTAGGTTTCGATCTCCCGTCTCGGGATGATCGGCACCACGGTGTAGCCCTCGTTACGCAGGATCTTCAGGCCTATGAAAAGCCCGGTGATCCCGTCCATGTCATCGTGCCCGTAAAGAACGATCTTTCCCCGGCGTTTTTTGAGTGTCTGAAGTTCTGTCGAAAGAACATCGAGATCGGGTAATGCCCTTTCCCATCGAGGTTTTGACGGAAGCCACTTCTTGACCGGATCGGATGTTTCCGCAAAACGATGCTTCAGAACTTCAAGAGCCTGGGGCGTAAGTTTCGTGCGTTTAATTACGCGCTCGAACTCTAATGTGCCTGGTAGTGCCATGCCTCCGATAGAGCGAAAATTAATTAATTGTTAATAAACTATTCAACGCAATAGCATTGCGCCGCAAATCCCGTTTGTCAAGACGGTGCGTTCTGGAGGATCAGTGAATGGAGCGTTCGAGCTCTTCGATCCTGCGCCGTGCATCCTCGCGCTCGCGGCGTATCGCCTCGAGGGCTTCGTCGTTCTCGGTGAAGCGAAGCCTTTCGTAAGGGTCCAGCTCGGTTCGGTTTAAGAGGGGACCCAGAATGACCTCGACCCCGATGGATATCTTGGGGGACTGGGCAGGGTCGGAAGGGTTGCGAAGCTCTTCTGAGCGGAAGTTCTGTTCAATCTCGGCGAATGCGAGCTTCACGGTGACGTTGGAAGTAACGTCATACTCGCCGCCGATGTTCAGGTCGCGGCCATCCCATTCCAGCATAACCTCGGAAGCTCTGGAGGGGTGCACCATGATGCTTGCGAAAAGACCGGGGACAGGGTTGCTGAAGCCGTCGTCTGAGCCCGTTCTCTGGATGAACCTGCCGATCCCGTATCCCAGGCTCGCACAGATCGGAACGCTCAGGTAGTAGCTGAAGTCTTTGGTGATCACGCCGTAGGCGGAGAAGTTCTGGCTTTCACCGTAATCGTACAGACTGTCGCCCGAGGAGTATGCCTCGTAGTTCTCCTCACCCGTGATGTTCTCGCAGCCTATTGCGATGCCGGGTGTTTTGATCGTTTCGAGAAGAAGCAGCGCACGGGCGGTCCCGCTGATACCACCTTCGCCCAGATATGTGACGCCCACCTGTCCGCGGTTGAAAATGCCGACCTCAAGACAGGCAGCGTAGGCAAACTCAGTTGAGGACGCGCCTGATGTGTCCTCGAGGGAGTATGGAGCAAAAACTGCGCCGAAGGAGAGCTGGGTGTGCTGCAGAAGCTGGGCGCTGGGTGTGTCGATGAGGCTGAAATGCGACCAGGGCACTCCGCCCGCAAATGCGGAACAGCAGAAAACAAGCACAATAAAAGCGAAACCGTATCTCACTCAAACACCTCCACACCCTCCCTTTGCCAACATCAAATCATTATGCCGTGGGCGCTCGAGGTCAATCCTTCTTGAAAAACAAGCGCGGCGGGCCGTACTTATGCATATGAAACTGAGATGTCTTCCATTTTTATTGTTGTTTGCCCGGAATGTTCCCGGCGCCTTTGAGCCCTGTCAGGAATCCCCCTGGCTGGGCGGTTTTGCAGCGGCCCTGTTTCCCCGTTCAGCCGCGGCTGTCTCACTGAACCCTGCCGCCCCCGGAATGCTTGAACGCTGGGGCGTCTCGATTAGCGCATCCCGCCCCTTCGGCCTCAATGAACTGCACCGCGTTTCGGTGGCGGGCAGCGCACCGGTGTTCGGTGCTGCCGCCGGCGGTTTTATCTCCGGAACATCATCCGGGGGCTACTCCGAGCACACCATTGCCGGGGCCTTCGCATTCAGGCTCGCCAGGGGTGTTCTGGCAGGCGTGGCCCTGTCGGGAAGACGGCTGTCGATAGAGGGCTTTGGCAGCCGCTGTGCGATAGGCACCGATGCCGCTGTGGTGGTGCGCCCCGCAGAGGGGCTCTATCTCGCCGGAGGCTGCAGGGGGCTCTGCTCCAGTGAAATCGGCGGAGATCCATCTGTCCCGAGAACAGTGTATGTGTCGGCGGGGGTCGTTCCCGTTCAAGGGCTGCAGGTTTCGGCTGCAGCCGCTCATCACAGGTATACCGGTGTTGAATACGCGTTGTTCTCGTCATTTTCCCCGCATGACGGGCTGGTCCTCGGGATCGGCTGCCTGTCCGGTCCGCCGAGGCTTTCCTTTTCAATCGGCATCGATGCAGGCTCCGTATCAGTGAGTTACGGCTATTCCACCCATCCCGATCTTCAGGGAAGCCATTCCGGAGAGGTCGGATGGGGAAGACAGGCTTTTTCACCCCTTCCTCTGCAGCCCTCCGTGGTGCAGTCGGAAGAACCTCCGGTGGTGTTTCCCGTCAATGTCAACACAGCTACGGCGAGGGAGCTGGAAGCCATTCCGGGCATAGGGCCGTCGAAGGCATCCGCCATACTCGCGTGGCTTTCCCGGAACGGCCCGGTGGGAAGCGTGAACGATCTGATAGCCGTTCCCGGGATCGGCCCCTCCACTCTCGAAACACTCAGCCGCTACCTGACCGTGGAATGATCAGAGCAGTTCTTCCCGTTGTCATGATCGCATGGCTCGTTTTCGGAACCGATGCCAGGTTCCGCCTCGAACGCCGTTTTCCATCCCCCAGGGGCATCATCGAGCACCATTGGGCAGGCGATGCATGGGCCTTCTTCCACCGCACTGCATTCGAAGCGGGGAAACTCAGCGGGGTCATCCTTCTTGAGAAAGATCCCGGCGAGAAGTGGGGCGACCTGGCCGCAGGCGGTCTCCGATGGGAGGAAGGGGGAACCATCCGAAGCGTCTCCGCCGGATTCCTGAGGCTGAGGATGGCGCTTGGCATAACGGTCTCACACGGCGGGATGGCATCCGGCGCCGATCCTCTTTCTCTTGTAAAGCCTCCTGTTCTGAGGGAGGAGCTCGAGCCCGCAACAAGCCCAGGCGACTGCGATGCCCGCCCTCTGTGTGGCGCGGGTGTGCTCATCGGCACGGGAGGATTTGATGTATGCCTTTTCCAGGCAGTTTCATCCCTCGACAGGTCCTCAACCGGGCTTCACCGATCCATTACCGAGATCTCTGACCGCGGAAGCATCAGGGAGACATTGAGCTATGCCCGCATTTCAACACCTTCGGCGGGGGTCTCCGGCGTGCTTGTCGGATTGAATGCCGACTCTTCGCAACTGCTCGGCAGAGCCGGGTTCGACTTCAACCTTTCCAGCGGCGCCAGGGAGATCTCAGGCGAGGCATCCCTGGGTTTCGAAGACGGCGGTGTTCCGATCGCCTTCTTCGTCGGGATGTTCGGTGAAAGCGGCACTTTCAGGCATTCCGTAAGTGCCGGGCGCTGCCCGGCATCCTTCCCGTCGATCCGGTCATCAACTCCGTTCGGTGAGGCCTGCAACCTTGCGGGAGGATACGGCATCCGCTGGAAGCCCCGCAACGGGTTGACAATAACGAGCGGACTCCAGTTGATCGACAGTGACGACGGAACATCCGTCGAGGCCGCAGCAGAGGCGGAGGAAACGCCGTTCGATCGTACAAGCCTCAGTCAGAAACTCACTGTTGCCTCCTCTGAAGGGGAAACAACCTATAGGGGATGCCTTGGGGCCACCTGGAGTTCCGGCCGAAACACAACTGTCACCCTCAGGCTCCCCGCGACGCTTTGGGTTGGCGGTGATTCAACGGCGTCCGGCGCGGGGGCGGAATTCAGACTGAGGCATGCAATATCGAACGGGATGGACGCCACTCTCTCCGCGGCAGCTGCCGATACCGAAGGCTTTGGTGCACGGGTTTACATCTACAAGGTTTCCTTTCCCGGCGAATTCGGTTCAAGCGCGATCTATGGGAAATGTGCGATGCTTCAGGCGTCGATCTCGGTTTCCCTCGGGGAGGACTGGCGGCTGAGGGGCAGAATAAGCAGGTTTCACGGGTACGACAGGGACAGTATCGGGTCGGGCTACGAACAGACAGAGGGTCCATCCAGAACAGAAGCAGGTCTTCAGCTGGACTGGAACCCGTGAACAGGAGAATTCATGCGACCATCCTGGGACCAGTATTTCCTCAAGCTTGCCATGCTTGCGAGCGAAAGGGCCACCTGCCCCCGAATGCATTGCGGATGCGTTATCGTGCGTGACAAGCACGTCCTGGCGACGGGGTACAACGGTTCACTTCCCGGTCTTCCCCACTGCGACGAGGTGGGATGCCTGATCGTTGACGGCCACTGCATCAGAACCAATCACGCGGAGATGAACGCCATCTGCCACGCCGCCCGCAACGGCGTTTCACTCAACGGCGCCACTGCATATGTCACCAACATGCCCTGCACTACATGCGCCAAGGCACTGGTCTCAACGGGCATTCGAAGGGTCGTGATATTCAGCGACTACCATGCCGGACAGGCCGAGCAGTTCCTTGGAGAAGCCGATGTCAGGCTCGACAGGATAGACATGCCCGAGACATTGATAAGGTACGATCTCGACAGTTATCCGTCCGCAAGAAAGTTCTGCGTGAACAAGCCGGATTGAGCGGGTTCTAGTTGATGAACGCCTTGATGAAAGCCCAGCTGTTCTGTACGAACGAATTCGAATAGACGCTGTTCTGGCAGCCGGGAGTTCCCATGTCGCCAAGGCCGAACACGCTGATGGAGACCCCCCAGCTCGAGGGCAGACCAGATTCCCAGCCCGGGTTGATGCGCTCGCAGGAGGCGCCGTCATGGACAGGCCAGGTGACGTCCCAGTCGACCCTGTCGGAGTAGTCATGCGAAGGGGAGTAGAGCGTCACCTCACCATACCGGGAGAGCGAAAAGTCGGCCCACAGGCCGTTTGGTGAGTAGCCGCCGTTCTCGTCATGGAGGCTGCTTGCTCCCACGACGTAGTACCCGTCCGGAGGCAGCATGAATGAAGCGAAGAGATGAACATCGCCGAGGTGGTTCTCGATGGACCATCCCGCAAGGTTCACCCATTCGCTGCTTTTGTTGTAGATCTCAACCCACTGCCCCTTGAGCTGGGTGGACGAAGCTGTGGGCAGTGCCATGAACTCGTTTATTATCAGCGGCGTGGCACCGCTGGTGATGTCGCCATCAACAGGGGCAGCAATTTGTGCCGTTAAAGCAAATAAATACATCAAAGCATGCATCCGATACCTCCCGTCCATTACAGCATGTAAATACAGGGAAGGGGCGGGTCAGGTCAAGCCCTCGCGGATGAGCCTATCAGCCCTCTCCATTTTGCGGCGGCAAAGCCGCCCAAAGATACCGGTCCAAGCCTGAAGCTCCAGTTGCCCTCCGAAGTGCCCGGTGTGTTCATCCTTGCCTCGCTGCCAAGACCGAGAATGTCCTGGATCGGGAATACGCACAACCCGGCCGAAGAGCCAAGCGCCGTTTCCACAACTTCGTCGAGGGTCAGCCCCGAACCTGAAGCCTCGATCCATCCGGCCGTGGTGTCATTGTCATGCGTTCCCGTGTAGAGAACGGTGTTCGCGGGGATAAGCGAGGGGCTGAAGGCGGGATCCGCCAGAGTGAACTGCAGGACAAGCATTCCCGGAAAGCCGAGGGATTTTCTCAGTTCTCGGACTGCAGGGGTAATGAGCCCGAGGTCTTCGGCCACGATGGGAAGTCTCGCCACTCCCAGATTGCGGGATACCTGCTCAAAAAACGGCTTTCCGGGGCCGTTTCGCCATATGCCGTCGCCAGCCGTGGCAGCCCCGGCCGGAATCTCCCAATAGTCGCAGAACCCCCTGAAGTGGTCGATCCTTACGGTGTTGCACAACTCCAAAGCCCGGCCCAGGCGAAGCGACCACCAGGCGTAACCTTCCTGCCTGTGCGCATCCCACCTGTAAAGCGGGTTGCCCCAGAGCTGCCCTGTGAGTGAGAAATAGTCCGGCGGAACACCGGCGACCGCCAGGGGTGCCCCCGAGGCATCCAGCTCGAACAGGTCCGGACGGGACCACAGATCCGCGCTGTCCAGCGAGGTGTAGATGGGCAGATCTCCAAGAAGAACGATGCCGGACCGCTCACATTCAGCGAGCATGTCGTCCCATTGCTGCTGGAAGAGGAACTGCACCATTCGGTGTGCATCCGATTCGCCGGGAGTCAGTTCATCAGCCGTCCATTCCCTCCAGGGAGCGCCGTTGTTCCTCCTCTTCAGCGAAGCGTAGGATGACCAGGGATCAAGCCACACGGCGTTCCTCCTGCAGAATTCGTCATAGCCCGCAGGATTCAGCTTGAGTGCTCTTTCTGAAGCCTTCAGGAGAAGGTCCTGCCTCGCCGGCAGAAGGTTTTTCCAGTCAACGGCAGGTGAGGGCGGGTATTCGGCGCCCGCCAGTTCCCTGTCAGTGAGAAGCCCGTTTCTGTGAAGGATCTCCGGTGAAACAAGAAGAGGGTTGCCAGCGAACGAGGACAGGGGCTGGTACGGGCTGTTCCCGTATCCCGTGGGGTTTGCGGGCAGGATCTGCCACCATGAGAATCCTGCATCCCCGGCCCATTGCAGGAAGCTGCTCGTTTCCCTGCCGAGAGTTCCTATCCCCCACCTGCCGGAGAGGCTGGTCGGGTGAAGGAGCACCCCCGCCTTCCTGCCGGAACAGATCTCATCACGCCGCGCTGCATCCAAAGAAACTCACCTCCCGGGCTGGCCCCATGAAGCATATGCCCGGGCGGCCCGCCCTACAAGGGCAGGCATTCGCCGTGCCCCTCAAGCCATCGCTTGCACGAGCCATGACAGCGGGGTAGGTTTGCACCGGCCCGCATGGGAGGTTCATCGTGACAGGGCAGTTCGTGGTGTTCGGAGTAATCGTCGCTGCGCTCTTTATGTTCGTGAGGAGCAGCATCCGTTACGATGTTGTGTCCGTCATGGCACTCCTGGTGCTGGTGGCGACCGGGGTGGTCGATCCTGACGAGGCTTTTTCGGGCTTCGGCCACCCGGCTGTGATAACGGTGGCGGCGGTGCTGATCATCAGCCGTGGTCTGCTCTATTCAGGCGTGGTCGATGTGTTTGCCAGAAACCTGATGCGGATGGGGCAGAGCCTTACCCTTCAGGTTCTCATACTCACCTTTCTCGTGACGCTGTTTTCGAGCTTCATGAACAATGTCGGTGCGCTGGCCATTTTCCTGCCCGTGGCTCTCAGGATCGCCCAGCGAAGCAACAGAAGCCCTTCCCTCTACCTTATGCCGCTTGCCTTCGGTTCGCTTCTCGGCGGCATGACAACACTGATCGGCACCCCCCCGAACATCATCATCTCCCTGTACAGGGAAGAGGCCGTGGGAAGCCCCTTCCAGATGTTTGACTTCACTCCCGTCGGGCTTTCCGCGGCCCTCGCAGGAGTAATCCTGCTCGGGTTGTTCGGCTGGAGGCTCATGCCGAAACGGACGGTCGGAAGGAATGAGAGGGAGCTGTTCCACATCGAGGAGTACATCAGCGAACTGAAGGTGCTTCCGGGATCCCGATTCATCGGCAGGCATCTCAATGAACTCACCTCCCTCGGAAGGTGGGACATCCTGGTCCTCGCCATGGTCAGGGAAGGTGGCAGGATACCCGCCCCCAGGGCACATGAGATAATAAAGGAGGGAGACATTCTCGTTGTTGAAGCGGATCCCGAGCTTCTCGGCGATTTCGCCAAGCACGGCGGGCTGAAGATGGGCGGAAGGGGGAGACGATCTTCTTGGCGCGGTAAAAACCGGTCTTTACGAAGCCGTTGTGATGCCTGATTCGTTCATCGTGGGGAGGACCGCGAGAACCATTGACATGAGAAGCAGGTTCGGCGCAAACCTGCTTGGCGTGGCGCGGCAGGGCAAAAGGCTCACGCACAGGCTTGGCGACATCCGCTTCCGTGGCGGCGACATTCTTCTGCTCCAGGCAGGGGCTGACGGCATCCAGGATACGTTCACGTCACTCGGGTGCCTGCCGCTGGCGGAGCGGGAGCTTCGACTCGGTGACAAACCGAGGATTGCACCCGCAGTGATCATCTTCGTGGCAGCGATCCTGGCCGTCGTGCTGGGGTTGCTGAAGGTGCAGATCGCCCTCGTGATTGCCGCTGTGGCAATGGTACTCACCGGTCTTGTGACCCTGAGAAAGCTTTATGAGAGCATTGAGTGGCCCGTCATCGTGATGCTCGGTGCGCTGATTCCCGTGGGCGAAGCGCTAGAGAGCACGGGCGGTGCCGGAAGCATCGCCGCCCTTCTGCTGCACATCGGCGGCCAAATCCCTCCGGCTTTTTCGCTTGCCGCCCTGATGGTGATCACGATGCTTCTCACGAACATCATCAACAACGCGGCGGCGGCAGTACTTATGGCTCCGGTAGCGATCGGTATGGCCCGGGGGCTCGGCCTGTCGGTCGATCCCTTTCTCATGGCGGTATCAATAAGCGCATCCTCCGCGTTCATGTCGCCGATAGGGCACCAGTCCAACACTCTGGTGATGGGTCCGGGGGGTTACCGTTTCGGTGATTACTGGAAACCGGGCCTCCCCCTGACACTGGTCGTCCTCGCGGCCTCGATTCCCGCCATTCTCAGGTTCTGGCCTTTCTGACCCTGTCAGGTTTTTCTCATTGCCAGCAGGGTGAAGTCATCCGTGAATTCATCGCTCCCCATCCATGCGGCGGCCTCACTCTCGATGAGGTGCAACAATTCATCAAGGGCCATCTCGGAGTTCGCTGCCACAAGCGCCTGCAGCCTCTTCTCCCCGAACTCCTCCCCCGCTGCATTCATGACCTCGGTCACGCCGTCGGTGTAAAGAAGAAGAAGGTCCCCCGGGGAACACTCGACACGACCGATGGCATATTCCGATGAAGCCCGTATTCCGAGCAACAGGCCGCCCTCGGACAGAAAACGCGCCTCGCCGGACTTCTTCAGAAGCAATGGGGGGTTGTGCCCGGCGTTCACGTAGACAAGACAGTTGTCATCCGGGGTGTGGCATGCGGCGAAGAGAGTGATGAACATATCTTCCGGGGTGTTCTCGTAGACCATCCTGTTGATCTTGAACAGAGCGGCATCAAGAGACAACCCTGCCTCCATGGCTGTTCTCATGGACGCCTGGAAGTTGGCCATGATCAGGGCCGGGCCCATGCCCTTGCCCGATACATCTCCAACCGCGACAAGAAGCTTCCCGTCCTGAAAGAGGAATGCATCGTAGTAGTCGCCCGCCACGTCCAGACAGGGTTTGATCATGGCGGCAAGGGTGCACCCGGGAACCTTCGGCAGGCTTATCGGGAGAAGCCTCTTCTGAACCGTTCTTGCAAGGTCCATCTGGCGCTCAAGCGCTTCCTTTCGAACCCGTTCCTCGAGCAGCTCGAGATTTTCGACAACAAGGCTCATCTGGCCGGAGAGTGCCGAGAGGATCTCCAGCTCGCTTGCGGTGTAGTCCTCGCCTCCGGTCTTCCCGCCCACGACGACGAAACCGAGCAACCCCTCGCCCGTCGCCAGCGGAAGCAGCATCGATGCTGAGCGTTCGCGGAACCACTGCGTCTGCTCGCGTGTCAGGTCGAACCTGCCGCTTGCGACTATCTCATCGAGAGGCAGCGGCTGACCCGTGTCCGAAAGGTCCCTGAGAAAGGGATCGTTTGCGCTGAAGGGAGCCGGCTCTCCGGAAACCGGCTCAACGCATTCTCCGTTGCGAAGCAGGACAGGAACGACCTGCCGGGCTCCAAGCCCCTCCCCGAGGCGGAAACCGAGTTCCGACCAGAACACTTTTGCCCCTGAACGTGCCATTCCCGATGCAAGGAAGTCGCGAAGCAGAACCCTGAGCTTCACCCTCTCCGGGAAGAAGCGTTCTTCCAGTCTCATCCTGATGCGGCGCTGGGTGGGGCCGAACCCCATTGCCAGCAACAGCCCGAGGACCAGCGTCGGGGTGTGGCTGGTGACGTTGATGCTGGAAAGAACAATTTCGGCGAAGGCCCACAACACGCCGATCAGTGCGAGCAGCAAAAGCAGGTTTACACCGATGAAGCGGGTGCTGCGCCGGATCCTTGCTTCAAGGGCCATCAGCCCGTACCGGCGGATGGCGTAAAGGAAGGATGCGGGGAGAAGGGAGAGGAGGAGAAAGAGCCCGTTGCCTATCATGAGCCGCGTGGAAAAAGGAAGGTATTTCATCCCGAAGAAGAGAAGGAAATACCAGATTATGCCGATCTGCCCAGCCATTCCGGGAAGGGCACCCATCAGGACGATTCGAACCTGCCGCCTTTCAAGCGGGTCGATCAGCCGGTGCGACGATCGGAAAAGGAAACCGATCGACAGAAGACAGTAAACGGTAGTGTAAACCGCCGAGGGGACATCAAGGCCGTCCTGATCGCCCTGCATCGCTCTGAAGAAGCCCGGCACGGACAGGACAAGCGGTGCCACGAAAACGAGCCATGTGACTATCCTCATCCGGACCGACCACTGGGCTCTGGGAAAGACCAGTGCAAGCTTGAGAAGGAACGCCCAGGAGAATTGCGAGAATACCGCCAGAAAAACGCGCAGTTCCCTCGGCAGGGTGAACGATGCGTATTCGTCGGAGATCGAGCCCCATGTGATGGATAGCGCTGCAGCCATCGCCAGGCTGAAGAGAACCAGCGCCCTCACTGTTGATGAAGGTTTTCGCTTGAGAAGGCCGATGTAGGCGATCGAGAAGAAACCGAAAACGATGAGCAGCCGCAGAGTGAAAAGACCCATGGTCAGCCAGCGGATGTTTGCCGGAATGGACCGTGTGACAACGGAAGTGGTCCGGATCTCTCCCCCGTGCAGAAAGGTGATGGAAATTGTATCGCCTGCAGCCCTGTGCGTGTTGAAGATGAGGAAGTAGTTGGTTGTGGTCGCAGGCAGGCCGTCGACTGAAAGCAGCGTGTCGGACCTTTCGGGAACCGCTGATTCCGTGAAATCAAGAGAGTCGATCTCAGCGAAAACCGCGGGTCTGTCTTCCCTCAGGTCGACAAGACTCCACATGTCGCCCATGCGCGTGAAGTTCCGGAGCTTGTCAAACTCGTGGGCCAGAACCAGAAACACCGCCGCTGCGACAGCGATTGCGAATACCAGCACCAGCCTGTGCTTCAACATACCGGGATCATAGCATTGTGCTGTTCGCGGGGGAAGCGGGTCAACGGCTGGCGTTCCGCCAGTTCCTGTACTTCTCCAGGTCCTTCCCGACCATCTTCAACGCCAGCATGAGCACCATGCCGTCGTCGATGTAACCGATCCCCGGGATGAAGTCGGGAATGATGTCGAAGGGGTTGAGAATGTAAAGCAGGGTGGCCGCCGCCGCCGCGATGGTTTTCCAGGGGATTTCCCTGTACCTTTTTGTCATGTAGTCGCGGATCATTCCGAAAAGCAGTTCCACGTCGCCGACGAACGAGGCGAGATGTTTGCTTCCAAGAACTTTCCTGATGATAGGTTCGCGATTCACAAGAACTCTGTCAACATCTTCCCCGGCAATCCTGTCCGTATCCTCAAGAAACGCTTTTTCGGCGCGGCTGGCAGTTTCAGAATCCATTATGCACCCCCCCGATTCGATGTCGCAAACTCATACATGTTAAAATAAGCTGGGATGACCGGGCAACCCAGGCCAGACAATGCTGTCGGGCCGGCAGGTCGGAAAAGCCCCCGCGATTGACCCGAAACAACTGCCGGGGTTATAGTTTCACTCTTGTCAGAGGTTGCCGGAGGGCAACGGTGAACTACACCCGGACCGTAAAAGGGGCTCAATGGTTCTCATACTTATGATGATCGTCGCGCAGCTGTCACTGCCAGCCGCAACCCCGGGCGCAGGCCTTTCGTCTCCTCAGATGACCACATATTCAGAGGCTGTTCCATCGGGCATCGCAGTTGTTCCGGTGGACCGCGACCTTTACCGTCTGGCTGCCGGTGACCTGCTGCTGGTTACAATCGAGGGCGGCGTATCGGAGTACCTTCTCTCCGTCGGTGTTCTTCCGCTGGACAAGTGCGAGGTCTCGCTCGACGGATATCTCAACGTTTCGGGCATCGGTTCGGTCCTGGTTGAGGGAAGAAGCATCACCGAGGCCCAGCAGAGCCTCGACGCGCTTGTCAGAACGTTCTTCCCCTCACTGCGCGCGCGCCTTTCACTCAGTTTCCCGAGGGTGGTGAACATCGATGTAAGGGGCACCGTCGTGAACCCCGGAAGGCTGGCCATGTTCGCCACGCAGTCGGTATCCGATGCGATCCGGGAGAGCGACGGGCTTCGAATGTACGGCTCCCAGTATGGGCATGTAATCACTCCTGAGGGAAGTACCGAGCCTGTTGATCTCTCCATCGACCCCGAAACCGGAAGGCCCCGTTCCGACCCCATGCTGAGCCAGGTTGCATCGATCGAAATGCACCCCTGCGTAAATCCGCTCTTCATAAACGCTCACGGGGCAGTTTCCACGTACGACATACCCTCCAATGGCATCCCCCTTGAAGCGCTGCTTGCGGAAACACCGCTTTTCACCGGCAATCTTGACCTGCCCGTCTCTTACCTGTCAACGCGGGACAACCGGGTTCTGCCGATCTGGAGCGAAGGCGCGGGCTATGCCGAACTGACGCTCATGCCCGGCGACACGTTGAATCTGGTTCCCCACGAGAGCACCGTGTTCATAGGAGGTGCGGTCGTCGCACCCGGGATCATCGATTTTCGTCCCGGAGCCACCATTGACTGGTACATTCAGGCTGCGGGGGGTTATCTCGTCGAGGCCGATACCGATGACATCGTTGTCAGCACCAGCGGAACATCGTTCAACGTGGAGGATCCTGCCCTCTACATCGTTCCGCCCAACAGCACGGTCGAAGTGGACTACACCTGGATCTCGAAGAACACCGACTATGTGAGCCTCGTGGCGACCCTTGCAGGGCTTGTCTTCACCGTGGTTCAGCTTCTGGGCAACTGACCG
Source organism: Candidatus Fermentibacterota bacterium (assembly GCA_963845085.1). Lineage (GTDB taxonomy): Bacteria > Fermentibacterota > Fermentibacteria > Fermentibacterales > JCC-6 > UBA6080. The sequence continues at coordinate 571,400 of CAWJQI010000004.1, read as the reverse complement.
GTCTGGCTTGAGAACATCGCGAAGCACGGGATACAGACGAGTCCCTCACCCGCCTGGCGTGTTCTTGTCTCCATGACACGTTCGCCGCAGATCGCACAGGGCACCGAAGCCATTATCCTTGCCGGCTCGGGCTCATCGGCAACCGCCGGTGCAACTGTGATCATGTCCTTCTCGGGGGCCGCAAGGATCCATTCCATGTAGGCCTTCCTGTCCCCGCGCAGCCCGTCCGGTGCACCGCTGCCGTGGAACAGGACCCTGACGCCGCGGCGGGTCAGGCGGGAATAGATCGTGTACACGCTTTTTCCGTAGTCCCGAAACAACAGGTTGCCCTTTCCGAACGTGCAGCCCGAAAGGCATTGCAGGGCGTCAACGCCGCATGCGTCGTTCTCGACGACAGCAACGAGTTCCTCGTCGGCCGCCCTTTCGCCGGCAAGGGCCGAGAGACCCGCCAGCGCCATCCTGTAACCCATGGCAAGCCCCGGGCATTCGTGGCCGTGAAACGCGGCAACGTCCTCGAATGTCATTCTATTCCCCCGTTCAGTTATGCGTACGACCCGGATCCCGCTGAAACGCCCGTGCTGCAGGTGCGCGGGAACATTCCGTACAGCCGAATGCTAATGAAAAATCGCAGGGCCTGACGGAATTCCGGACGGCCGATACTTATCACCTTCCCGGCTGTACCCCGCATTTTCGTCACTGCGCCGTTCCGCCGGCAACCTCTTGGAGCAGAACCTCTCATGGACATCGTAAGAATGGCCCGCAGCTACCTGAACAAGCGACAGCCTTCCTATCTTATTCTTTTCGTCACATCCCAGTGCAATGCCGGGTGTGACTTCTGCTTTTATGGCGAGGAGGTGGCGTGCAGGACAAGGAAAAGGCTGGAGCTGACAACTGACGAATTCCGACTCATATCGAAAAAATGCGGCAACATACCGTATCTATTGATCTCAGGCGGAGAGCCGGTTCTTCGGGATGATCTGGCGGAGATAATCAGCTCTTTCATTGAAAACGCCCATTGCCAGTTCATAACGGTTCCCTCAAACGGACTCGCCCCGGCCAGAAGCCGTGAGCTCTTCAGCACTCTTACCGAGAAGTATCCCCGGTGCCATTTCAGGGCAGCTTTCAGCATCGACCACGGGGATGTGAAGCACGACATTTCAAGAAGGGTTGCAGGCTGTCTGGACAGCGTACTCGAGTCGGCCGCCGCCATAAACGAGCTTAAAAAGACCAGAAAGAACCTCACGCTTGACATCGTTTCAATCTATCTGAACTCGCCCGGGCAGGATCACGATGCATTGCGAAAACTGGTGAGGGACAGAATATCCCCTGACAACCACGAGCTGCATTTCCTAAGACCGGAGTGGCCGGCGGTATCCCACCCCGGGTGTGACAACTCTGTCTTTCTTGAAGAGCTGGCCAGATACAGAAAAGGCAGCAGCTCAAGAGAGAGCAGGGCATTCAGCTCCTTCTTCAGGGGACTCAACAGCCTTTACATTAAAGGGCTTGAGAAGGTCATGGCGGGCAAAGTGCTATCAGAATGTACTGCCGGCAGGATGTTCACGGTGATAAGCGAAACAGGCCAGGTCAGACTGTGCGAGTGCAGGGAGGATGTACTCGGTGATCTTCGGGCGAACCGGTACGATCTCAAGAGCATTCTTGCACGGTCCGACAGCTTCATAAAACATGTTAATTCAGGCAAATGTGCATGCACATGGGAGTGTGCGGTTTCCTGCAACATCGTGTGCGATCCCAGGTTCGCGCCTGCGCTTTTTGTGGAGACCGTGAAGCAGATGTTCACTTCACGAGGGGTGGCCGTATGAAGATCGCCCTTCTTCGTACCCCGGTGGTCAACCTCAGGAACAGCCCGTTCGGGTCTACCCCAGGAATCCCTGCCAATCTTCCCTACCTTTGCAGTGTGCTTCTGAATGACGGCCATACCGTGACTGTCGTTGACTCCTACGGGCTTGCTCCGCACAGATTTACACCATATCTCGGCAAATTTGAAGCCAGGGGTTTGCTGCCGGGCGAGATTGTTGACTCAATCCCCGATGACGCCGATGCAATAGGGTTATCGGTTCACTGTACTCTCGAACACGGAATGGCGATTTCGATAATAAAGCACTCAAAGAAAAAGTTTCCCGATATTCCCGTTATCGTCGGGGGTTATCACACGACATTCTGTGTTGAACCGTTTCTTGCTGCCGGTGCGGACTACGTACTTCAGGGAGAGGGGGAGAAGCGCCTTCCCATGCTTCTGCGATCGCTGGAGTCGGGTGTGCCTTTTACGATGGACGGCATTTTCAGCAGTAACCAGGCCGAGGAGCGCACTCCGATCGTGTGCCCCATCGAAGACCTGCCTTTTGCCTTCTTCGATCCGATCCCGCTCGAGGCCTACTGGAAGCTCAGGTATGCACACGGGCCCGTAAGGGATGGCAGGTACATCCCGATGTTCACCAGCAGAGGGTGTCCCTTCGCCTGCGCCTTTTGCCAGACTCCCAAAATGTGGGGAGGTCACTGGATGGCCAAGTCGCCCCGTCGGATCGTTGACGAGATGGACCACTACAATGAGAGGCACGGAGTAACCGACTTTCACATCCAGGACGAGAACTTCTCCCTTTCCAGGGAGCGGACGAGGGAGTTTGCCCAGGAGCTTCTGAAGCGGAACAGAGAATACACCTACTGTTTTCCTTCGGGCATCAAGGTAGAGACGGTAAGCCGGGATGAACTGGTGCTACTCCACAGGTCGGGATGCCGGTACATTTCCCTCTCTCCTGAGTCTGCGTCCAAAAAGGTTCTGGGGCTGATGAACAAGCCTGTCGATCTCGAGTTTGTCAGGAAGGTCGTACGCTGGTGCCATGAACTCGGGATCAGGGTGAACTGCAATTTTGTACTTGGCTTCCCGGGGGAGGAACGCAGGGATAGAAGGCTTACATACAGGTTCATCAGGCAGCTGACCATTCAGGGCATGGATGAAATCACAGCATTCATGCTGACACCTCTTCCAAACACCGCTGTCGCGGGTCTCAAGCCGGACGATATCGAGTTCGAGGACATCAATTTCTCGCCGACCTGGAGGGAAAACTACAGGCTTATCACCCTTTCGCGGTTATGGATATACGCCAATTTTGCCCTCCTGAAGCTTTTTTTTCATCCCATCAAGGTGCTTCTTAATGTACGATCCGTGCTCACAAGGAAGTTCACACTGAAGAGCGATATGACCGTGTACAGGTTTGCAGCGGACTTTTACGACAGGCACCTGAGGAAAGGCACGAACCCAGTGATAACCAAGGTGAAGTGGTATTCAAGGCCTGACAGTCCTCAGGCCTTTGATTGCTCACAAACCGGGGCTGCCCAGAATCGATAGCGCCCATTCCCGTGCTTTTTTCATCTCCGCCTCGGTTTCATGCGCAAGCGGTTCCTGAAAGTCCATTTCGCCAAGAAAAACCCCTCCCGGCATTGCTGCACGCATCTTCTGGAATATCCGGCCCGGACCTCCGCCATGGCAGCAGAAGAGGGCAATCTTTTTTCCGGACAGGTCCTGACCGGAGAGGAAGGTGTTCATCGGGGGGGCGAAGGTCCATGCCCATACCGGCGTTCCTATGAAAAGCATGTCGTATGATGAAGGGTCCACTTCGAAGGGTGCAAGCCCGGGTTTCGCGTGCATCAACGCGGCACGCCCTCCCCAGAAGTACTTTTTGAAACCCCTGGAGGGCGGGGCAAGGGCGGGCTTCAACTCGAGCAGGTCGGCACCCGAGGCCTCGGCTATCGTTTTCGCCACAAGCCGTGTATTGCCCTCGAGCGAGTAGAAAACCACAAGCTTTTTCATGCTGCCTCCGTTCGACGGATTCATGTAATGTCAAAGCCGCACTCGGCAAGAATGCCGATGATATGAGAGGGGTCGGCGCCCCAGAGGCCGAGCTTCCGCGAGATGTGCTCGGTCCAGCTGTAGTCGTCGAAGGTGAAACTTTCATCCATCCCCTCCGGAAGCGGGATCATGAAATCGGCCCTTCTGTAGTACTCCTGCTCGAGGTAGCCCTGGTCCATTGCCTCCATGGCCTCGGTCACCCTCTCATCGCTGAGCTCGGGGTACGAACCCTCGAACAGGTGGAAGGACATGGGATATCGGGGACGCACAGGCGGCTCTTCATCCGGGTAACCCATGGAGAGCATGACGAGGGGGAAAACGCCTTCCGGAAGCCCGAACTGCGTGCGGATCTTGCCGGCCATGAACGGGGCGCCACCGATGTAGCAGCTTCCGAGTCCGAGGCTTTCGGCGGCGACAACCATGTTCTGGGCCATGTAGCAGGCGTCCTGCATGCCGAACAGGAGAGTGTAGAGGTCCGAGGCGTTCCTCTTCCAGCCTCTTTTCTCCATGACCTTTTCCATTCTGTGGACGTCCACGCAGATCGTGAAACAAAGCGGCGCCCTGAACGGATTCGATTCGGGCCTGCGCGAGAGGAGAACGCTTCCTAGCTGCATGGCGAACGGAGCCTGCTGTCCTGCGCGCACCACCGACTCCACGACCTCGTCGGACGGAGAATCTGCTTTGTACCTTCGAATTGATTTCCGGTTCATGAGCGAATCGATCACTTCGTTGTGCAGCATTTTTCCCTCCAGGTTGTTCGGGGATGACAATACAGCAGGGCGGCAATGCGTCAATTCCCCCTCTGATCCTCCCGCTGCGTGAAGGCGTTCCACAATACGGCAGGAATCCATGACAGCCTTTTCCAGCCCTGGAGGTGCACCATGTTGAGGAGGGAGGGCGCCTTCCTCCGCGTTTTCAGTCGCTCGAGTATGAGCTCCCGGGATGCGTCGCACCTTCCGAGCTCCCGGATGACGGCTTCCGGCACTGGGGCGTCGAGAGTCTCTGCCGCAACTGCAAGAATGGAGGAGATCGAGTGTCCGAGCCTTGTTCCGGCGGCGTTCCTCGCGAATTTTCCCCAGCCCTCCTCACTGGTGGTCCTGCCGCAGAGCAGGAATGCATCGACCCACCAGTACGGCCTGATGTCGGCGTTGACCAGCATGTGGATCAGCACCATCAGCAGGGCGTTGTGCCAGGAAAACCCCTTGAGCCCCGGGCCGAGGGGGCGGCCGTTCTCGAACATGTCGGCCGGAAGCCTTCCGGGAAATGTTGCCGGAAAATAGAATATGTGCGTATGCAGTTCCGCGATGATTCCGTGTTTCTCCATCTTCATCTCGGAAATAATCCCGGAGAAGAAAATGCCGTCGCCCGGAGACCGCATTGACCATCCGCATCTTCGGAAGGCATTCAGCACCCCCCGAAGGTTGCCCGCCTCGACGTAAAGATCCGCATCACCCATGGGTCTTCCCTCGGGAAAGGGGTAGACGCTTCTCGCCAGATCGAAGCCCTTGAAAGCCCAGAGCGCTTCCCCTTCGTCGGAAAGCATTTTCAACAAAGGCCCAAGTATCTGTTCCTGGCGGAACCATTGGGCGGAGGAGAGAAGGAACGCCTCCCTTTTTCCAAATTCCATGGAAAGAAGCGGGAACAGGTTATGCCCTCCACCGGGCTCCGGGCCTTCGTAACCGCCCCTTTTCGCGCCTGCGCCGAGCCATCTGCATGCGGCCCGGGTTATCCCATCGGGCGGTTCAAACCCTTTCATCGGCATCCGATCCATCCTGCCGGGAACCGGGGTCAGTCACTATGAGAAGCACTACGCCCAGGGCACCGAGCCCTCCCAGAAAAGCGAAAAGGTCAGTCCTTACACCGGTCCCGATGGCAGGGCGGGGAAGAAAGGCGAGCAGAAACGCCATGGCAGTGGAAACCCCGAGACGAAGCGCTGTAAGGCGGCGCTTTTTCCTGTGGATCGCAATGGCGCCCCACAGGGAGAATCCGAACATGAGCACTGCCGCCGCACCGGCAGTTGCCACCGGGGAGAAGTCGCCGTCCGGGAATGCGGCGCTGTACCGGAAGAACTGAACCAGGTCGACTATCGCAGCCACGAGTCCCGCAACCAGCGAGAACCAGATGAAAAGTAGCAGCGCTTGAAGCGTAAGACCCGTCAGGAGACTGTCCACGATGTCGAAAAACAGCTTTTTCACCGAACCTCCCGTGCAACAATACATAAAGAAGCGGGGTGGCCCAAGCGGCTCGTCTCCTCCAAGAGCCTTAAGAAGGGATGCACGGCGTGCTGCCCGCAGGACCTTGTCCGCCGGCGCGGCAGGTTGTGCCACCGGGATCATTTTCTTATGGTGGCCACGCCTTCCACACTGCGGTCTGCTTTCCCGCCGGGTGTCGGGTATGAACACCGGAGATCAGTGAAAAGATTTCTTGCACACGGGCTTCTTTTCGTTCTGGGCACGGCTGTCGTGCTCGAATTGTTCTTCAGATTCGTGCTGCCTGCATGTGACTGGCCGAAGGGAGTCATTCTAGGGTCGGGCATTAGAAGGTTCGACAGCGGGAGTTTCACCCGCGGAAGGTTCACATACGGGAGGTATTGCCGGGGCGGGTTTGAATGGTCGATCAACGGCCAGGGATGGAACAGCGTTTACGAGTACGAAACCGCTGAAGAGAGGGACGCGCCCATGGCAGCGATACTCGGGGATTCATACCTGGAGGGTTTCTACTCGGATGTCGATGAGCACATCGATGTTCACCTGACGGAGATGTTCGACGATTCCGTTTGCTTCTACACATTTGCGATGTCGGGCGGCATGCTTTCCCAGTACGTCGCTCTCATGAGATACGAGGTGGAGCAGTACTCGCCCGACGCCTACATAATCTTCGTGAACGCATCAGACATCGCATCGAGTTTCAGGGAATCCGGCGGAAAGCATCCCTACTTCTTCCAGTACTCTGAAACCGCGCCGGGGTGCTTTGTCGAGGAGCGACCCGACGCCCGGACGAGGAACTTCCTGAAGGATCTGCTTTTGAGGAGTGCATTCGTCAGGTACCTGCGTGTTAATGCCCTTGTTCCGATTTTCGGGGGAGGGCTGGCCGACGCGAATGCCGAGCTGGAGCGACCCGGGAACGGGCCGGTCCCCGAAGACCAGCCTTCGCCACGCATCGCTGCCGAGACGGAATTCCTGCTTGACGAACTGAGTTCATTCGGCCGTCCCGTGCTGATCGTTGCGGACTGCCCGAGGTCGTGGATTTACGAATATGGCGATGAAGAGGTCTTCGATGATGTGATCGCCCTCAGGGAAGCTGTTGAAGGGTATCCGGGCATCCGTCTGTTGGAGCTGTCCGGGTACTATTCCGAGGCATTCGCCCGGGACGGCCGGTGGTTTTCCCTGAAGGACAATCCGCACTGGGACGCCTACGCCAACCGTGTGATCGCCGAAGCTGTTTATCCCAGTCTGCGTGACCTGTTCTGATATGCCTGTGTGCGTTTCGGAGGTAACCGTTTGCCCTTGCGCCAACTGAAAGAGCCGGGCTGCTGATGCAGTTCACCTCGACCTGGTTCATTGTTTTCTTCCCGATAGTGTTCGCACTGTACTGGAGCATGGGGAAGGCAGGCAGCCGCGCTCAGAACCTGCTTCTTCTCGTTTCGAGCTATTTTTTCTACGCGACCCTTGACCTGCGGTTTGCAGCCCTTCTTTTCGGCGGTACAGCCATCGATTTCTTCATCGGGTCACGTCTCGGCACGGAGCGCAGAGCCGCGCGAAGAAAAGCCCTGATCCGGTCAAGCCTGTTCGTGAATCTCGCCCTTCTGGGTTATTTCAAGTACCTCGGCTTCTTTCTCGAATCCGCTGCCGGATTCCTCGGCCTTTTCGGTCTTGAATCAAATCCGGTAAGTCTTGGCATAATAATGCCGGTAGGCATAAGCTATTTTACCTTCAAAAGGCTGTCGTACACGATCGACATCTACCGTGAAACCATTGAGCCCACTCGCGACCCGGTGGCCTTTTTCTCCTTTGTGGCATTCTTTCCGCAACTTCTGGCGGGCCCCATAGACAGGGCCGGCACGCTGCTTCCACAGTTTCTGGAAAGACGGGAGTTCAGCAACGCACAGGCGCGCGACGGTCTCAGGCAGATCCTGTCCGGCTTGATGAAAAAGCTGATCATAGCCGACAACCTGGTGCCTGTTGTTGGCGAGCTGTTCTCGAACTACGGAAACTACGACGGCCTAAGCCTCGTAATCGGCGTGTTCTTTGCGGCAATGCAGCTTTACTGCGATTTTGCAGGCTATTCCGATCTCGCGATCGGGATCGGAAAGCTCCTTGGGTTCAGGTCGATGCGGAACTTCTCTGTACCATTCTTCTCAAGGGACATCGCCGAGTTCTGGAGGCGGTGGCACATCTCGCTATCATCCTGGCTACGGGATTACCTTTATGTGCCGATGTGCGGGATACGGCCTTCACGCCGCAGGAAGGCGGCATGCATCGTTTTCACCTTTGCGCTGTGCGGCCTGTGGCATGAACCCGCATGGACCTTTGTCTTCTGGGGCTTTCTGCACGGCCTTTACTTCCTGCCCCTGACCCTCAGGAAAATGCACCCCAGGTACATCGGCCTGCCGGCAGCCGGCCGGGTCACACCCACATTCAGGGAGGGCCGGGCAATGGCTTTCACATTCCTCATGACCTCGTTCGCATGGGTTTTTTTCATGGCTGATTCCTTCAGCCAGGCGGTCGGGTTTCTTGCACGGGCGGTCAGCCATCCCTTCCTGTCGCTCGAGTACGGGTCATTCCTTCCGATGCTGCTCGCCTGTTTCCTTCTTCTTGTCATCGAGTGGTTCCAGCGTGACAAGGAACATTTTCTTGCGGTCGAAGGTTTTCCCGTTTTCGTCCGGTGGGTGATCTACGAGGCTGCCATCATTCTCGTTGCGGTGTTCGGGGCGTTTGGAAGCAACGGCTTCATCTACGCGCAGTTCTGAATACCGCCGCCCCTGCCTTTCCGCGGGCAGGCGACGGCGGGTCTTTCGAAATGCCCGGCCCTGAGTTATTCTTGCAGTGTTGAACACCATAATTGGAGGCGAGACGCTTGAAGATCCTTGGGCAGAAACTCAGCGACGGTTCCGTCCGCGTGTTTGAGGCTCCCGATCCCGTTCTGATTCAGGGATTTGTGCGGGTGAGAACTCTTTACTCCGCCATCAGCGCCGGTACCGAGGGCGCAAAGGTGATCACCGGCAGGATGTCCCTGCTCGGCAAGGCCAGGGCGAAACCGGCCCAGGCCATGCAGGTCGTCGGAATGGCAAGGTCGATGGGGCTTAAGGCCACATATCTGAAAGTCCGGAGCAAGCTCGAGGGAGCACAGCCTCTTGGTTACAGCCTCTGCGGAGTCGTGACAGAACTTCCGCCGGGAATTGCCGGCCTCGAGGTCGGCGATCTGGTCGCCTGCGCAGGAGGCGGGTACGCGAATCATGCGGATGAGGTTGTCGTTCCCAGGAACCTTGTCGTAAGGCTCCCGCATGCTGTTGATCCGAGGGCCGCCGCATACGCTACCATTGCCTCGATCTCCCTGCAGGGGGTTCGGCTTTTGGAACCGACGCTTGGAGAATCGGTTGTGGTCATCGGGCTGGGGATCGTCGGGCAGCTTGCTGCCCAACTGCTGAAATCGAACGGATGCCGTGTTTTTGGGACAGATACCGATGAAAACCAGGTCAGACTCGGCATCGGGACGGGTTCCATACATGCCGGAGGGGTGACCGGCAGGGATGGCATCGAGGGGATGGTAAGCGATTTCACCCGCGGCAGGGGCGCCGACATGGTGATCATCTGCGCGGGAACATCCGGCAATCAGCCCGTGGAACTTGCAGGGGATCTTGCAAGGAAGCGCGGCAGGGTTGTTGTTGTCGGCGCGGTTGGAATGGACATTCCGAGGGAGAACTACTACACCAAGGAAATCCGTTTCACCGTGTCCTGCTCGTACGGGCCCGGCAGGTACGATCCGACATACGAAGAAGAGGGAATCGACTACCCCTTCCCTTTCGTCAGATGGACGGAGGGCAGGAACCTCGAAGCCGTTCTTGACTGCATGGCCTCGGGCGCGGTCGATCCCGTCAGCGTCACCACCCACGTTTTCGGCTTTGATGACTCGCCCGGGGCTTACGAGATCATCTCCGGGAAGAGCGAACCCTTCTGTGGAATGCTGATAGAATATCCTGACGCCGTCAGGGGGCGGACCGGCACTGTCGCACTTTCTGCATCGGCAAAGCCGGTTCCGGCTGACAGGATAGGGCTGGCGGTTGCAGGCCCCGGCTCGTTTGCACAGACATTCCTGCTTCCACCCCTCTCAAAGGACCCCAAGGTGTACTTTTCAGCGGTGTGCACCCGCAGCGGGCTGACCGCCGCTGATACGGGCGAGAGGCTGGGATTCAGACGAGCGGTCGACAGCCTCGACGCGATCCTTGCCGATCCTGAAACCCATGCCATAGTGGTCGCCACAAGACACGACACACACGCTGAATCAGTTCTTGCGTGCATCCGGGCGGAGAAGCCCGTCTTCGTGGAAAAACCACTGTGCCTTTCGAGGGATGAGTTGAGACGGATCAGCGACTTGCAGCGGGGGACCGGCACTCTGGTTCAGGTCGGTTTCAACAGAAGGTTTTCACCGGCTGCTGGGGCCGCGAAGAGGTTCATCGGCATTGACCACGCACCGCTTACGATGTTCTACAGGATAAGTGCAGGCCACATCCCCCGGACACACTGGACCCAGACTTCGCAGGGCGGTGGAAGGATACTCGGAGAAGCATGCCATTTCATCGACCTCATGCACTATTTCGCCGATTCAGTCCCGGTGGCCGTTCACGCCTTCTGCATCGATACCCGTGACGAATCGGTCGTCCGTGAGGACAACACCGTGATAAGCATCAGGTTCGGGGATGGCTCGGTGGGTTCGATCGGGTATTTTGCAGAGGGCGGCAAATCGATGCCGAAGGAAAGGTTCGAGGTTTTTTGCGGCAGCCGGAGCGCCGTGATCGACAACTTCAGCCGGCTGGAGCTTTACGCAGGATCGGGAAGAACCGTGAAGAGGTTCAGCGGCAAGGGGCATTCCGAGGAGATCGCGGCGTTCGTCTCCGCCGTGCGAACCGGTATTCCGGCCATTTCCATGGATTCCCAGACAGCGGTCACCCTCGCAAGTTTTGCGGTTCTTGAAAGCATTGGGACCGGCCGTGCGGTACAGGTCGACACCGGGAAGATCTGATCCATGGAGAATGATGAATTTCGGCGTATTGCCGACACCGTCCTCTCCTGGGCCGTATCGAGGGATTTCAGGGGAACCGATCCCTACGACGGACTGAACAGCAGGCTTCTCCGGCCTGTTCTTGGCTCGTCCCGGCTGCTTCGCCTGGCCGTAATCCAGATCGTCAAGAATTCACCGTTTGACCCCAGACGTGTGCTACTGGTGCCGCAGGGCCGCAACCCGAAGGGGCTTGCGCTGTTCCTGTCCGGGCTGGGCCTCCGCTCCGGTCACCGTCCGCCGGGGGAAGGCGACCCGGAACGCAACATCATGATGCACCTTACGCAAATGCTCTTGAGCCTTGCCTCCAGGCCGGATGGTTCTCCCGTCTTTTCTGCGGACAGGGAGTTCCGGAACGACATCACGCCTTCCGAAGTGGCAGGGGCCGGTCCGATAGGGTGGGGTTACGATTTTCCCTGGCAGAGCAGGGCGTTCCTGCAGCCGGCCTGGTTTCCCACCGCTGTTTGCTCGGCCTTTGTGCTCGATGCCCTGCGTGATTCGGGAAGCTCTTTTTTCCCGCCTGTTGCAGCGGGCCTTGCAGCTTTTGTCATGGGTTCGCTTAACAGGCACACCGACGGGAGCGGTCTGATCTTCAGCTATTCCCCGAAAGACGATTCGAGGGTGTTCAATGCCTCGCTTTTCGCCGCGCGCATACTTGCATGCGCCTCGAGTTTTCCGGGGATCGTGGGGGGGGAGAAAGCGGCGGACTATGTTCGCACGGCCAGGGAAGCATGCAGATACGTTCTGAAAAGGCAGAGGGGGGACGGAAGCTGGGTTTACGGAGAGGCAGAGCACTGGCAATGGGTCGACGGCCTTCACACCGGCTTCGTGCTGGAGGCCATGAAGGACATTTCAGACCTTGTCGGCAGCCATGAATGCGGGCAAGCCGTTGCAAGAGGCATGGACTTCTACAGAACAAGCATGTTCACGGAAGACGGCACCGCGAAATACTACAGTGACAGGATCCGGCCGATCGATCCGCACTGCTTTGCACAGGGAGCAATCACGCTGAACAGGGCGGGCTTCAGGGAGGATGCGAAGAGAGTGCTTGAAAGGGCGGTCACGCTTCTCTGGATCGAAGGGCTCGATGGCTTCGGATTCCGGAAGAATCGGGTAGGAATGCTGAAGGAACAGATCCACATGCGCTGGAGCCAGGGATGGATGTTCAAGGCATTGTGCGATTATCTCCATAATCCGTCCGGGGGTGGCCGTGAAGATCTGGTTTGATGCGGACAATGCACCGCATGTTCTTGTGATGAAACCACTTGCGGAAGAGCTGACCCGGCGGGGCCACATCGTCGCCTTCACGGCGAGGGACAGGGCCGATACCTGCCAGCTGCTTGACATGTACGGCCTGAGCTGCACAAGGGTCGGCGGAGCGTACGGAAGATCATCGCTTGCCAAGGCCATGGGTACCGTTGGAAGGGCTTTGCAGCTTGCGAAGAGGATGAGGAAGTGGCGTGCCGACATTTCGTTCGGCCACGGGTCGAGGTCGCTGCCAATCGCATCGCGGCTGCTCGGCATCCCGAGCATCACGATGTACGATTACGAGTGGGTCAATCCCGCCATCTTCAACGGGTTCTGCACCAGGATACTCCTTCCGGAGGCAATAACCGTGGAAAGGTGCGCCGAGGCCGGTATCGATTCGGGCAAAGTCGCGTTCTATCCGGGGTTCAAGGAGAACCTCTATCTGAGCGACATTGAACCCGATCCCGCGATCGCAGCCGAACTGGGGCTGACCGACGGGAAGATACGGGTCCTTCTGCGGCCTCCCGCCACAACTGCCCATTACCACAACCCCGAGTCGGAGGAGATCCTGAAAGCCCTCCTTGCTATGCTTCTGGAGAATAAGGATGTGGAGCTCGTGTGGGTTCCGAGAACGCCCGAACTGAACGCTCTTGTTGAAGGCAGGCACGCGGCCAGGGTCATTGTTCCCAGGCGTGTCTATCCCGGGCCGCAGTTGATCCTCGCCATGAGCATGGTTGTTGGCGGAGGGGGAACAATGACGAGGGAGGCGGCCATACTGGGTGTTCCATCCTGCAGCTTTTTCAGGGGAAGACCCGGGAAAGTTGACGAGCGTCTTGTAGAAATGGGAGCCCTCAAAACGCTCTCAAACATTCACGATCTGCCTTCGCTGCCTTCACCCGGAAGCGGCAGGAGATGCCCGATCCCTCCGCCTCCCGGCATGGTCGGAAGGATCTGCAGCCTGCTGACAGAAGGGGTCTGCTGATTCCCGCCGGACGGGATCAGACCTGTTCCTGCCTGGTGATGCTTCTCTGGTCGCCCTTCACATCTGAAACGGCGAAGGAGTACTTTCCCGACTTGTTCAACGGGATCGATTCGACAATGTCGATCCTTACCGACACATCCGGGGGCAGGGCGTCCTGAAGGCCCCTGACCAGCCTGTCGGCCAGTGCACTGCTGAATCCGTCGTCGGGAACTATCCTGACTATCAGCTCGCGTGGCTCCCGCTGGTAGATCTGAGCATGACGGATGCATGAAACACTTTTGAACGGAATGGTGAGGTTCGATGCTGAAAGCAGCTTGCCCCCAGGCATCACCAGCAGGTCCTCGACCTTTGTGTCGACTGCGGCAATGCGCGGGGAAGCCCTTCCGCACGGGCAATCACCGGAGAGCAGCCTGGTCATGTCCCCGGTGCGGTACCTGAGCAGAGTGAAGGCGGTATTGCTCAGCGAGGTTCCGACCAGCTCCCCGGGCTGCCCCGCAGGAACATCGTTTCCAGAAGAATCAAGGAGCTCGAAGAACGAGTTCTCCCAGTTTATGTGAAGCCCGTTCCTGCACTCGAACTCGCTTGCGGAAACGACCCTCTCCGTCAGCCCGTAGAAGTCCCAGAGATGGCAGCTGAAAGCTTCCTCGACAGCCCTGCGCTGGAAGTCGTGAAGGGGCTCGGCGCCGTAGAAAACACCCTTCATGGGACAACAGAGGCCGTCCCTTCGCATCGAAAGGGCAAGTGCATACAGTGCGGACGGGTAGCCGGACAAAAACACGATCCCGCGCTGTTCAAAATACCTGACGTAGTGGCTGACGTTGTCCGGGGAAATGTGGTAGGTGGAGAGGTAGGAAAGCTTTGCCGGAGGGCACTCCCTCCAGAACGGAGGGGAATTCTGCCCCGTCGGGACGATCCGGTGACCGCCGAGCATGCCCACCCAGTCCCGCCCCATCCGGCACCCCGCGCCAAGCCTGTGCCTCCAGATCAGGGCGCGCTCCCAGTCGATTGCGGACCTGTTCCAGAAAACATGAAGCGGGAAGCCGGTGGTGCCGCTGGTACCGTACCTCACAAGCCTTGACCTGTCCGCCTTGCTGCTGATGAACGCCTCGGTGTTCCCTGCGACCGTTTTCTTGTCCAGAACTGGGAGGGTTTTCAAGACACCTATGGGGTCGACCCTGACAGTGGCCGCGTCCGGGATCATCCCCGCGTAGTAGGGCGCGCATCCCGCTGCGATAAGAACCTCTGCAAGACGCTGTTCCTGAAAGCTTCTGACCTGGTGCGCAGGCCATTGCTGCATGTCGTTGAGGCTGGCGACCAGCCTTCGAAAGGGGGCTCGTGTTTCATGGAAAAGCCTGATCGACGCAATTGATGACACCGCAAGGTTCTGCAGCCAGACCGGTAGAGAGCTGTACACACTGTATTTCAAGCCGGAGTACACAGCAACCCCTGTTCCGATTGATATCACCTTTGTGTGAACGCCTGAATATAGTAATGTCATCGTTCACGCACTCAATGGGCGCCAGTGGCCGTTACGGAACAGGATGACAGGCATGCTCGACTATCGGACGACGGCCATCGTGAGAACCGGTGAGGCTGTCTATCCGCTTGAATCTCCATTCGATCCGGGGATCGCCCCGCCGGAGTACCCGTGGAACGAACCAGCCGGTCGCCGGATCAACCATGCCTATGATGCTGTGAGAAGGTCTTTCGCCGCACTCGGTCTGGACGGCGGCAACGCGGGTACGGCTTCATGGAATCCGCTTGGCGGGATCGTGAGGCCTTTCGACACGGTTCTTGTGAAACCCAATCTGGTTTGCGAGAACCGCGAGGGAAGACCGGACCAGTGGGAGCAGATCGTAACCTCGGCGGCTGTCGTAAGGGCTGTGCTTGACTATGTATGCATCGCGCTTTCCGGGGCGGGGCGGATAGTCATTGCCGATTCCCCCCAGACTGATTCCGACTTCGACCTCATCGCCCGGCGCACCGGTCTCAAAGAGATGACCGATGAGATCGCCCGCAGATCCGGCATACCCCTCTCGCTTAGTGACCTTCGCAGCGAGCGCTGGATGGTCACAAAAGGCGTGTGCAGCGGCAAAGTGGCACTCGCCGGCGATCCGATGGGCGTTCGCAGGATCGACCTTGCCGAACGGAGCCATTTTCACGGCACACCGGAATCGCCCCAGTTCTACGGGGCGGGGTATGACACAGCGGAAACGAACCTGAACCACTCGGGGGGCAGGCACGTCTATGAGGTATGCGGTACTGCGCTCGCGGCCGACGTGATCATCAACATACCCAAGCTTAAAACCCACAAGAAGTGCGGACTGACCGGCTGCCTGAAGGGCATGGTTGGTTTGACCGGCAACAAGAACCTTCTGCCGCACTACAGGTTCGGTCCCCCGTCGAAGGGGGGGGACCAGTACCCTGACGGCAGGCGTGCAGGGCATCTTGAAAACCTGACCGTTTCGGGCGCAAAGAAGATGCTAGTCCGCGGGGGTCGAATGACCAGCGCTTTGATCGGTATCGTCAAACCGTTGGGATACAAGCTGTTCGGCTCAACGAAAAACGTGGTTCGAAGCGGGAACTGGCCCGGCAACGACACGATCTGGAGAACGGTTCTTGACCTCGCCGCCATCCTCACATACTGCGACAGCGATGGCGTCGTTCATGACCGCCCGGTCCGGAGGTTCTTCAACGTGGTCGACGGGATCGTCGGCGGCGAGGGTAACGGACCGCTCGATGCCGATCCGAGGCCGTCACGGCTGATAATAGCGGGCGCCTCCCCCCTGCTTGTGGATGCGGTGTCCGCAGCGGTCGTCGGGATCAGCCCGCTCGGGCTCAGGATCGTTGGCAACGGGTTCCGAAGCACGTGGGGCTTTGCACCGTGCCCGGTGGAGGAAGTATCCGCAGTCGTTGACCCGGACGGACTTGCGTACATGGGGCTCTCCTCGATACCGACCCTGGAAGCCTTCAGAAGGCATTTCGCGTGGGCCGGCTCCGAGGTGGGGAAATGAAGCTTCCGGAAGGCAATTCAGACGACGGCGGGAGGCGGCTGAGGGTTCTCCTCGCAATCGACGGCCTCGGACCGGGGGGGGCGGAGAGGCAGTTCTGCCTTCTTTGCCGGGGGCTGAAAGAGATCGCGGATGTGTCTGTATGGGCTTTTCACGGAGGGGTGATGGCGGCTGAACTTGAGGCCATGGGCATCCCACGCCTGATCGGAAGGGCCGAAGGAAGAAATCGTTGCCAGGCAATGGGTACGGCGATCTCCCTTTCATCCGGTTTCAAACCCGACATAGTTCATTCCTGGGGCTGGATAAGCTCTTTCCTCATGGAGGCCGCATCGAGGCGGCAGGGCTCTTCTGCCCATGTCACGGGTCTTGTGAGGATGGGTACGCTGCCCTCCAGGAAGAGGTTGAGGCTCTTTCTAGCATCGAGGCTGGGATGTCTTTCCGTAGGGAACAGCGCTGCCGGGCTCCGGGCATGGGGAATTCCGTGCAGAAGGGCAAGACTGGTGGCGAACGGTTTCGATCCGGCAAGGCTTTCCGGCCTGTCGCGCCCGTCTGGAGTTGAAAAGCCGTTCACAGTGATCATGGCCGGTTCGATGGCCTCCCACAAGGATTTCGCATCACTGGTGCGGGCTGCCGCCATCCTTCGAGTCAGGGTGCCCGGCAGGTTCGTCTTCAACCTTCTCGGCGATGGCCGGGATCGGCCGAAGCTTCGGAAACTGGCGCAGGAGAGCGGGTGCGGGGACTCCGTATTTTTCCCCGGCAGAACCGGTAGTATTATTCCATGGCTGTATGAATCTCATGCCGGCATCCTACTCTCCCCGCTGGGTGAGGGAATGTCGAACTTTTTGATGGAGTGCATGGCTTCCGGGCTTCCGGTGCTCTGCACGGCCGGCGGGGGAAATCCCGAACTGGTGAGGGATTCCGTTGATGGTTTCATCCTCCCCAAGGCCGATCCGGGGCTCATCGCAGACCGGCTTCTCCTTCTGGCGAATGATCCCGGCATGTGCGAGAGAATGGGCGGTTCCGGCAGGGAGCGGATCCTTGCCGGGTTTACAGTTGAGAAGATGGTGGGCGCAACGGTCGATGTCTACCGTGAGGCGCTTGCACTGAAGGGCCGAGCAAGCCGATGAGCGAAAAACCGCTTCGAGTCCTGGTCGTTGGAAACAATTCCGGAGCCATGCACGGTTCCCTGGTCATGACAAGGTATCTTGTCAGGGCACTGGCCCTTAACGGCTGCGAAGTCACCGTTCTTGACAGGGCGTTCTCACGGAGGAACACCGAGATCGGCAAGGTCAAACCCTACAAGCTGTTCAGGGCTGCCTTCATGGTGCTTCGGGTGATCCGCCTGGCACTGCTGCGCCGGTTTGACGCCGCCTTCTATCTTCCCGCCTCCCTGCCTCCCGCTTTGACATTTGATTATTATTTCTTTCCATTCGTTAAAAATCTGTCCAGGGTCTGGATCGGCTACTCCCACATGGTCCGCTACAGGCAGCTGAAGGAGGGGCCCAGCCGGTTCCAGTCAATGCACACTCAGAAGTTCTGGCAATCCTTCGACTGGTGCATCGGCCCAAGCGAAGTGGTGGCCGACGACCTTGTGTCGGTGGGGGTTCCGCCGGAAAAAACAAGGGTTCTCTTGAACTGCCTTCCTCCCGGCTGGGCGTTCGCCGATCCTGATGCTGCGGCAGCCAGAGCTGCGGGCAGCCCCTCGGCGATCCTCTTCCTGTCGACAGTGAGGGCCCGCAAAGGGATATGGGACCTTACCGAAGCCTATGGAATCCTGTCGAGTCAGGGCAGGGATCTGCCCGATCTCGAGATCATCGGACCCGAAACCGACATCGGAATCTTCGGAGAGATCAGGGACTGGGCGGCGAGGAACCGGCTGGAGGACAGGGTGCATGTCGTGGGCGAGATGGGGCACCGCGAGATAGAGGCACGTCTTTCCGAGGGCTTGCCGATCCTCGTTTTTCCCACAAGGAGGGAAGAGGCGTTCGGGCTTGTACTGGCGGAAGCGATGAGCAAGGGGGTTCCGGTGGTGGCCACAAACATCGGAGCCATACCGGAGGTGCTGCTGAACGGAACTGCCGGCCTTCTCACTGAACCGTGCAACCCCGGCCTGCTCGCCGACTCGATCAAAAGGCTTCTCGATGACCCCTCCCTCAGGGTGACACTTGCGCTCGGGGGCATCGAGGCTTCCAGGAAGTACTCATTCACGGAGTACTCGGAAGGCCTTGGAGGGATTCTTCGCTGGGCCGGTATCAGGGGTTGACTCAGAGCGGCTTCCGCTTCCGCTGCCGTCCCCGGGCCGCGACCGAAGCAAATACCCGGGACAGGATCGAAACGGCCGCCAGGCCTGAATGGGAGCCGGCCCCCGACCTGATCGCAGCAGGGTCCCAGGTTGCCCTGCGTGCGGCCTCCATGGCATCCGCCAGTTCCCGTGCCGTTATGTCCGGACTCAGGATGATCCCGCTCCCGGGATCGAGAAGCTCTGTGACGCCCCCCACCGCTGTTGCCACGACCGGGATACCCGCAGCCATCGCCTCGAGTATTACAAGGGGAACCCCCTCGGCGGCTGATGGGAGCACGAGGCAGTCTGCAGCAGCGTAGAGCGCTGGCATGGCTGCCGAGTCGAGCGGTCCGGTGAAGATGGTCCGATCCGCCACGCCTTCCGATCCGGCAAGGCGCACAAGTCCGGATCGAAGCGAGCCATCGCCCGCGACCACCAGCCACGCCCCTCCTTCCAATAGACGCAGGGCCCCGAGGATCAGGTGGATCCGCTTCACCTCCTCGAGCCTTCCCGCAAACGCGAAGAGAAAGGCATCCTTCGGGATGCGCTCCGCCTCGCGGAAGGTTTCACGCAGCTGTGCCGAGGGGCGGTAGACCTCGGTGTCGACCGCATTCGACAACAGTGTCATCCTGCTGCCGGGCACACCCCATTTCGTGTTCATCTCAAGGCACATTTTGTCGATTACGATGATGTGGTCGACCGCGCGGTGAGTCCGCCTGAGCACTGCATCGTACAGCCCCGGAAGGAACAGCAGCCTCCCGAGGCGAAAGGTGGCAAACCTGAGCGGGTTCTCCGAACCGTGCTGGTGATGGACCAGGGCTGCCCTGAACAGCCCGAGCCGTCGAAGAATGCACAGGAGCATCGCGGCCTCGTTGCTGTGGGTATAAACCACATCCGGTTCAAGGTGCACAAGCCTGCCAAGACGGCGCAGCAGCCGCAGCGGGAAAAGCAGCCTGTGAGGGAGGCGGCTGCCGTAGAGAGAGGGGCCAAGCGTTTCCGGGCTGTCGGTTCCGTCGGCGGAAGGTGCAAGAAGGACCCATTCGGGAGGAGCGACCCTCTCCAGGGCTCTCAGAAAGCCGCTGACCCCGCCGACCGCCGCCGGGTCATGAGGTGAAGCCCCGGCAACGACTACAACCCTGCAGGGCCGGGCTGCCGTCACCGCACATCACCGGAATCGAAGGGATAGTGCACGGGATTCCTCACCTGGGGTTGCATCGCCTTCCCGCCCGGATCAGGGCCCACTCGACCCACAGCTCCTGCGGCCAGGTGTTTCCCTGTACGAATGAAAGGCTTCCATCCGGTTCAAGAACGGAATAGCCTTTCACCCTGTGAACTGCAGCGTCGGAATAACCGTAAGACATCTCCGAGATGACCATTTTGCCGTCGCGGAAAAGGATGTCGTACGCCATCGAGTCGAAATCAAGCCTTCTGTTGATGTCGAGGCAGCATCTCAGTGCCTCTTCGGGAAGGGGCGTTTCGAAATCGATGTTCCCGCTGCCGCTGGCCCGGAAGTCTCCCGGTCTGTTGCGTCTCCAGAAACCCGTTGCGAACCTGTCTCCTATTGCAGTGATGCGAAGGTCGGAGTTGTTGCCTGGAATGAATTCCTGCCAGTACGCGACCCCGAAGAGATCGGAATGAAGGAGCCTTCGCCGTGCAAAATCCCAGAACCAGCGATGAGCGATTCCCTTCGCGACCCTTTTCGCCCGGCCCGGCTCGTTCTGGCTCCGGTCCCACAGGGAAAGGCTGAAAGTGTGTTCGAGATGGCGCCTGAGGGCACCGAGGCTGTACAGGGCCCTTACATTGGTGCTGCCGGCGCCTGCCGGTTTCTTCTGCACGACCGGAAAGCACTCCCGCCGGGCGAGTTCCAAAGCCTCGTCATAGTCGAAACTGACAACGGTTCGCGGTGTGCTGACGTTCAAGAGGTCGAAGAGATAACTCTGGGCGATCTTGCTTTCGAAGTGCCACACTGTCGAAAAGTTCGGCAGGACTACCTTTCCGTGGTACCGCTCGAGCAGGAAGACCTTTTCCTTCACGTAGCCGGCAAACTCGTGCCCCATGTAGGGTGGTTTCCACAGCACGAGCGTTGCGTCGCCGATCTGCGAGAGCCAGTCGCTGCGGTCCATGTTCACAAGGGAAATGCGAAGGCAGGGCATCTCCACCGCCTTCTTCTCCAATGAATCCATGAACTTTTCGTGCCATTTCCCGCGATCGCGGCCCACGGCAACCTTCAGGACTGGTTCGTTCAAGCGATCGTCTCCAGAGTGGGGCACTCGAGTCCTTGTCGCAACCCTCGCTCAGGATTATACAAGCCGGGCACAGTCCAGGCAAAAGAAAAGCCGCAGGGAGGCATGCGTGATTGGTCTTTCGTACGCTTTCAGGCACGGTGTTCCGGAATCGGAGTGGTACACCCCGGGTCACCTCGATGCCCTGATACGGGAGGCCCTTGAGGATGCATGCGGAACGGCTGACGCCCGCCTGCCGATAATGCCGGGAGACAGTGTTCTGGTGAAGCCGAACTGGGTTTACCACAGAAATGACAGGGGCGGGACGGAATGCCTTTACACGCAGCGGGAGTTCGTTCTTGCAGCCCTTCGCGAGATCGTGAAGTGCAGACCTTCCAGGATCATCGTCGGGGATGCACCCATTCAGGGCTGCCACTGGACCGACGTTGTTCCGCCATCATTTGCCGCGGCCATGGCAGGGATCATGCCGGACGGCGTTCTGCATCTTGCTGATTTCCGCCGGACGATAATGCACGGCGAATCCCTGCGTGCAGGAACGAGCCCCGACGCCAGACCGGATGAGATGTTCGTGCTCTTCGACCTGGGGGCGGACAGCATGCTTGAGCCGGTTTCAAGACCTTCGGGAAGGTTCAGGGTGACCATGTACGATCCCGACCTTCTTGCAAGAAGGCATTCGCCCGGAACACACCAGTACCTGATCGCCCGCGAAGCCCTGGAGGCCGATGTCATAGTCAACCTGCCCAAGTTGAAGACTCACCGCAAGGCCGGCATGACGGGCGCGCTCAAGAACCTTGTCGGTATCAACGGCAACAAGGAATTCCTTCCGCACCACAGGGTCGGCGGCTTTAAAGCGGGGGGCGACTGCTACCCCGGCAGGAGTGTTCTCAAGCGGCTGGCGGAGACGATGATAGACGGGGCGAACCGGAGGATCGGCCGGGCCTCCTTCCCGCGCTGGCTTTTCGCAGCCGACGTTCTTCTGAACATCAGGAAGGTGCTGTTCGGTGATGTCGAGATCGAAGGCGGGTGGTCCGGAAACGACACGGTCTGGCGCACTGTTCTCGACGTGAACAGGATCGCCCTTTACGGAAGGGCTGATGGAACGATGAACGGCTCCCCGCAGAGAAGGATCGTCAGCCTCACCGATGCGCTGATCTGCGGAGAGAAGGACGGCCCCCTGCAGCCGTGGCCCTTTGCCCTTGGCTGCGTTACCTATTCCGACAGCTCTGTTGATGCCGACCGGCTTCACAGCGCGCTTC
This sequence comes from Candidatus Fermentibacterota bacterium, assembly GCA_963845085.1. Classification (GTDB taxonomy): domain Bacteria; phylum Fermentibacterota; class Fermentibacteria; order Fermentibacterales; family JCC-6; genus UBA6080. Next base: position 549,239 of record CAWJQI010000004.1, on the reverse strand, counting down.
TCGGGTTTGATCCGGGGCTGATTCCGGTGTTGCATCAGGCATCGTCGGGGTTTCGCTGGCCTCTCCCGGCGTACATGTCGGCCGGTCAGATCGGCGGGAAGATCCATTCCGTGATTGGTTCGGCGATGAGGCCGACGGCCTGCCCGGCTTCAGGCTGGGAGTGCCTTGCCGGCTCCTATGTGGAACCGGATGATGATAGAAAGGCCTCTTCGAGAGAGTCGACGACCGCTGCGACGAGGTGATCCCTCTCGACAATGGACCTGCCCCTCCCGCCCATTTCCATCCTTTTTTCACGATCGCCGCACAGCCGGACAAGGGCATCCGCAGTCGCCCCTGTATCGCCCCCTCCACAGAGACCCGGGGGCGCGTCGCTCGAAAGAACCCCGTCCGGATCAGCCGAGAGGCTCACGACGGGTTTTCCAAGATACCAGGCTTCGAGGAATGTGTTTGGAAAACCCTCGGTTGGAGATGTGTTGAGAAGAACGGACGAGCCGGCCATGAGCGCAAGCACCCCGTCGTGAGGCATCTCGCCGAGGTATGAAATGCCGGGAATCGTGCGCGCGAGTTCCACGAGCCGGTTGTTGCGCCCGCCCTGTACCGCGCCGGCCACGGCGATCTTCAATCCCCGCGCCCGGCCAGCAATGTCGAGCAGCCTGTCGAATCCCTTGAATTCGGAGATGTGGCCGACCCAGGCGGCGTCGAACACCGTACGGTCCGGAGGGATGACCGCAGGAGGTGCGAAAACATTTCGTACGATGCGCGAAGGGAGTTTCATCCTCCGGCATTCGCTGGCCTGGCCACCATGCTGCGAAAGGACAAGGTCAGCCCTTCCGAGGGCGAACCGCTTGAACAGGGCTCTCGCCATGAAGCCGTAGCCCGCGCTCTGAACAAACCCTCTGGTCCGGCTCAGGGCCCTTGTCCGAAGGTCGTCATCGCAGGCAAGCGCCGCAAGATAGGTCGCCCCTGTTCTTCCGGAAACCGAAGCCACAGCGGGTGCGAACAGCGAGAAACCCCTTGTGTAGAGCAGATCGGGCTCAATGCCCCCGATGGTGCGTTTCAGTTCCGGCAGCCTGTGCGTCCAGAAACGCAGCCCCTTCGGCCAGCCTTTCTCCCCGTTCCAGCCGGAACGCACATCAATGCCGCCGATCCGGCATTCCTCACGAAGACCGGGTACCACGAGGCTCACCCTGCTGCCCCTTCTGGAAAGCTCGGTCGCAAGCAGTGCGATCTGCCGTTCCGAACCGCCGTCGGGAAGCCCGAGCAGTGTTCTGACCCCTCCGCCCACGAAGCAGACCGAACCTTTCACGGAAGCCCATCCTTGTCGAAGGGGGTGACGGCGTCAGTTCGGAGAGGGTTGTGCAGCAGGTCAGAAAGCTTCCTGAAAACCGTCACCGCATCGGGGGCGGCCGGTATCGAATCCCTCCATCCCAGACCGTTTCGCCGGAGGAACACCCTGGTTCCCAGATACCATTCGAACGAGTATGCCACGAGGCTCGAAAGGGCCGCTCCCTGCATGAGAAGCGCCGGGATCAGAAGCACGTTCAGAATGACCTTCAGCAGAAATGCCGCAGCCCTTGTCGCGACGTTCAGAAGGGCCAGATCCGAGCTTTCGAAAAAGCTCGCAGTGATCGATCTGTGAGCCTGGACAAGGGTTGATCCCAGGAGTATCACGAAGGGGACGGCTGACGGTTCGAACTCCGCCCCGTAGAGGATCATGATCAGCGGCCTGCCCAGAAAGATTCCGAGAAGGAAGAACGGAAGCAGTACGATCGTGATCTGGCGCGAAGCCTTCGCTGCCATTATGGCCCTCTCCCGCGGATCGGCTATGGAGGCGAGCGAGGGAAGGAGCACCGTGTTGGCCGACGTGGTGACCAGCCACAGCTTCTCCGCGAGGCTCGACGCAAGGGCGAAGTAGCCTACGGATTCGATGTCGAGGAAGTACTTGATCATGTAGATGTCGACCTTGATGATCAGAAACCACATGAGCGCAGATGCATGAAGCTTGATCCCGTAGGTCAGGTACCTCTTCCAGAACCCGTCGCACAAGCCTTCCGCAGGGGTGTCAGGGGTGTTCCGCCTGCGCCCGGCATAGCGGCCCAGACTTGTGAGCATCAGTGAAACAACGACCGCCGAGGAAAGCAGTACGGCCATAAGGCCTCCGCTCACGCCCAGCCTGAATACCACAAGAAGAAGGATGTATCCCAGGACCAGAAGGAACGGAGCCATTGCACGAAGGAATGCCAGCCGGGTGAACTGCTTCAGGGCGCCCAGGAGGGACGACCAGTGTGCCTGGAAAATTCCCAGTGGTATCAGCGCCGCCGACATGGCAACGAGAGGAAGCCCCGAATTCCCGAAGAACTGCTCTTTCCAGAAAAGAGCGGCGACCGCAAAGAGCAGGAATCCGGCGGCTGACTGAAAAAGTGCGGCCGCAGTGGAAACGCCCAGCATCCTGCGGACAGGCAGTATTCCCTGCGACACGAAGCAGACGTTTGTCTGCACTATTCCAAGAAGCACGAAGCTCGTTATGAGATCGGGCGTGGTGTGCAGAAGAGCGAAAGCTCCCCGTCCGGCGGGGCCCAGTGCCCTTGCGGTGATCATGCCTCCCGCGAGCGCGGCAAGAAACGCGAGCACGTTCCCCGTGAACGTGACCGCAATGCTTCGGTGCGGGGATGTGTGGCCCGGCGCAACGGCGCCTGCCGGTCTGTTCGCTTTCAGAGAAGCTCCTCGATGAACCCGGCAAAGACCCGGCCAGCCTTTTCAGCGGTGTACCCGGCTCTGACGGATTCGTCCCCCCACGGCCGGTTGCCCTCCTCCGTTGAAAGAAAGGCGACGAGCTCTCCAAGATTCCCGGCCAGTTTAGCTGGATCGCCTGCCCCGGAAACCCAGCCGCCAAGATTTTTTATGAGAGTCGTGCAGACCCCCGGACGACAGATCCCGATGATCGGCCTTCGGGCGCCGGTGTAGTCTATAAGCTTTGACGGGAGGAACGCACCGGAATCGGCCTCGGTTGGGGTGATCACAAGAAGGGCATCCGCCGTCCGCATAAGATCAAGGCTCTCGAGATACCCCACTGCGGGATGGAAGCTGAAGGTGTCAGGGGGATACTCGGCGGCATCGGGTGCGGACGAGTGGTATCCGTAAAACTCGAAGCGAATCCTGCCTGCGACGCCCGGAGCCGTACTCTGAAGAAGCCGCATTGCAGCGCCGAGGTCTGAGGGAGTCCGAGAGCCGTAGAGGCTGCCCAGGTGCCTGATGGTGAAAACATTCGGGGATGCTGCATGCCTGTCCGGGGGGTAGAGGGTCTCCTCGAAGCCATGAGAGACAACCCTTGATTTATCGTGGATCGAGCTGTTGTAACCCCTCAGTGTGAGGATGCTCATCTCCTCGCATGGAAACACCAGAAGATCGGCGCCGTGAACGACGGCCCTTTCCATGCGCCGGTTCGCCGCACGCGCGACAGTATCGGATTTTATCATCGGGTTCCGGGTCCAGGGGTCTCCGAAGTAGGCCACCCACGGGATGCCGGGGTTGTTCCGTCGAATTGAGAGGCCGGCGAGGTGATCGCTCATCGGAGAAGCGAACGTCACAAGGACGTCGGATCTGTCAGGTTTTAAAGCCAGGGCCGCCGCTGTGGCCCGGGGAACCCAAGGCCTGTATATGTCAGGGATCTCAAGCATCCGGACAAGGGGAGTCCGGCTGAGAACCCGTCTGGCAAGCAGGTGCAGGGGGTTTTCCCGGAACGGAACGTAGATGACCTCTTCAGCCCCGTCCCCCGCCATTCCCGCAAGGCCATGGTCGGATGCCACCCCCCTCGAGCCGCAAACCACGCTGAACCTGCTGCCGGAGTGGCGCAGCAGGCGCCAGACGAGGATGGCCATTGCAGACATTTCCGGAGGGTAGGCGAAGGATATCGCAATGAGCCTTCGATTCATTTGCGGAAACAACCTCCCGGGGAAGAGCGGGGTATGCAATGCCCATGGGCTGCAATATAATCTCTTCTGATTCGAGGGTGCGCCGTTGCACGCGAACGCATGCGGCTCCGGGAGGCTCATTGAAGAGATTGCTTGTTCTGGGCGGAAGCGGAATGCTTGGACACAGGATGCTGGAGGTCCTTTCAGGACGCTTCGAGACATTCGCGTCGGTCCGGGGCGGGGAAGGCGGTCTGCCGGCTCCGCAGGCATTCTATTCAGGGTTCGTCGAAGGGAGGCTGCGGGTCGGTGTGGACGCCCGCAGGTTTGAAACCGTGACGGACACTCTGGATAGCGTTGGCCCCGAGGCTGTTATCAACTGCATCGGTGTCATCAGGCAGCGTCCGGAAGGGTCGGATCCGGTTGCGGCCATCGAACTGAATTCGCTCTTTCCGCACAGGCTCGCCGAGGCCTGCAGACAGCGGAACATCTGGCTCATCCACATAGGGACGGACTGCGTTTTCTCAGGCGGAACAGGCGGTTACACGGAGAAGGACAGACCTGACGCCACAGACTTGTACGGAAGGTCAAAGGCACTCGGAGAACCCGTTTCGCGGGGATGCCTGACACTCCGGACATCGATAATAGGAAGGGAACTGCAACGGACCACCGGGCTTCTGGAGTGGTTCCTCTCCAACCGGCACGGTTCGGTCCGGGGGTTCAGCAACGCCATCTGGAGCGGGCTGACAACAGGTGCCCTGTCTGAACTCACGGGTTGGATCATATCGCAGCGCCCCTGGACCGAGGGGCTTTACCATGTCGCGTCCGAACCGATATCCAAGTGCGACCTGCTGAAACGGATCAGCCTTGCCCTCGGCCTGGGTATCGAGGTCGTTCCCGTTCCGGAACCGGCCGAAAACAGGAGCCTGTGCTCCGACAGGTTCCGATCGGTACTCGGGATGGAAATTCCTTCGCTTGATGATATGATTGCGTCACTTGGTGACGATATGAACCGCTACGATGAATGGAGAGGATGGAATGTCCCCGTTCGAAGGTAAACGGCTGCTTGTCACGGGAGGCACCGGTTCTCTCGGAAAGGTTCTTGTCAGAAGGCTGCTCTCCGGCGAGATGGGCATGCCCTCAAAAGTCATCGTCTTCTCCCGCGACGAGGCAAAACAGCACGAGATGCGCGTCTCGTACGCCAACCGCTTCGCGGCGACCGATGAGATAATCTTTGAAAACTTCAGAAGGCTTCTCGAGTTCCGAATTGGCGACGTGAGGGATTTTCACTCCGTCTCCTCGGTTCTGGGTGATGCCGACGTGGTGTTCAGCGCCGCCGCCCTGAAACAGGTCCCGACCTGCGAGTATTTTCCGTTCGAGGCCGTGCAGACGAACATCGCCGGTCCCGAGAACATCATAAGGGCCATACGGGAGCACAGGCTTCCCGTTGAAACCGTAGTCGGGATATCCACCGACAAGGCCTGCAAGCCCGTAAACGTTATGGGCATGACCAAAGCCATACAGGAAAGGCTCTTCCTTCAGGGCAACATGAGGAATCCGTCCACCAGGTTCATCTGTGTGCGCTATGGGAATGTGCTCGCTTCGAGGGGCTCGGTCATCCCTCTTTTTCTCAGCCAGATCCGTTCCGGCGGTCCCGTCACGATAACGACGAGGGACATGACGAGGTTCCTTTTGAGCCTCGATGATGCTGTCGACACTGTTTTCGCCGCGATACGGGATGGCGTTCCGGGCGAGACCTGGATTCCCAGGGTTCCGTCGGCAAGGATGATCGACCTCGCCGAAGTGCTTATCGAAGGCAGGCCGATCTCCATCGTTACGACCGGCATACGTCCCGGAGAGAAGATTCACGAGATACTTGTTTCTGAGGAGGAAGCCGGCCGGACCGTCGAAAAGGGGAAGAACTTCTACGCGATTGGATCGATCCTGCCCGAAATAAGGGCAGCTGAGGCCGAAGGCCCGTACATCGGCAGGGAGTACAGCTCCGCGGATTCGCTCGTGAGCCGGGAGCAGCTGGGTGGCCTCCTGCGCAGGCACGGGCTCATGCCCGACCAGGCCGGGTCCGGGGACGGGGAGCTTCTGAGGTGAAGATAGCGACGGTGCTCGGCACAAGGCCTGAGATAATCAGGCTCTCCGTGCTGATCGGTAGGCTTGACGGGTTGTGCACGCAACTGCTTGTGCACACGGGGCAGAACTCCGATCCCGGTCTTTCCGACGTGTTCTTCCGGGATCTGGGTGTCAGAAAGCCCGACGTGTTCCTCGGGGTGGACACATCGAGCCCCGGGCGCCAGGTCGGCGGCATTCTCGAGGGGTGCGAGAAGGTCTTCAGTGAAGAGAGGCCCGACCGCGTCCTTGTCCTGGGCGACACCAACAGCGCTCTGTCGGTGTACATGGCGAAGCGTATGGGCATCCCGGTTTTCCACATGGAAGCCGGGAACAGGTGCTTCGACGACAGGGTTCCAGAAGAGGTCAACCGGCGGATCGTGGATGCCTGCAGCGATGTTCTTATGCCCTACACCGCAAGAAGCCGGGAGAACCTTCTGCGGGAGGGATTTCCGGGGGAGAGGGTCATCGTCACGGGGAACCCCATACTCGAGGTGATAACCCGGCATGCGGAGGCCATTGATTCGTCCCGCATCATCGAGGAGCTCGGGCTGGAAACCGGGGGCTACTTCCTCGTGACCGCTCACCGGGCTGAGAATGTCGACGTCGAATCAAGGCTCCTCGGCATACTGGCATCCCTGTCGCAGGTCCAGGCCGAGTACGGGCTTCCGGTGATCGTGAGCGTTCACCCCCGCACAAAGGCAAGAATTGCCTCTCTGGGCGTGCTTCCCGGGAATCCCCTGATAAGGTTCCATGAACCGTTCGGCTTCTTTGATTTCGTAAGGCTCGAGAAGAACGCCGCGTGCGTGCTGACCGACAGCGGTACCGTCCAGGAGGAGTGCTGCATCTTCAGGACCGCAAACGTTACACTGAGGGATGTGACTGAAAGGCCTGAAACCATCGAGTGCGGCAGCAACATCCTTTCAGGCGTCGAGCCCGGACATGTGGCGAGGTGTGTCCGGAAAGCCATGAACTCGCCGCGAACCTGGACCCCTCCCGCCGAGTACCTGAGGAAGGATGTGTCGGAAGTCGTGGCCTCCATAATGATGTCCCGGCTGAACTGCTTCCCCGGGAATTGAGCGGCGTGAACCGGTGTCAGGCATTCTTTTCAACTTCTTTATCGCTGCGATCCTCCTCCTGACCCTTTCCTCAAAGGGGTCGTCCAGATCCAGGCTCATCCTGTTCAACATCCTCGTCTTCATGACAATGGGCGGGATCCAGTTCGAGGTTCCCATCCTCGGCTCGGGGATGCGCTCGTATCTTGCCTTCCTTCTGCTCATTGTGTCAGACAAGGCGGTGCTGCATGCCCTCGCCCTTCTGAAAGCAACGCGCATCCTGGCATCGACGCTCACGCTGGCCCTGTACATCGTTTTCTCGCACGTAATACTGAGCGGGGTCCTGAGCTTCAAGATCGTTTTCGAGCACGTCGGCAATTTCGGTTTCTTCCTTCTCTGCGTCGCATCGCTTCTGAACGGCACGCGCCGGCAGATAATCTGGTTTCTCGTCTCAATGGGGGCGGGGCTTCTGTTCAACATCTTCACGTACATGCCGGCCTGGGTTCCGTTCTTCTCCGGGATGAGCTTTTTCGGCCCTGTGCCTCACTACCAGCTTCCCGCCAGCAGCGGGCTTCTCATGCTGCCCATGGTGCTGATGCTCTTCCATGCGCTGAAGAAGATCCGCTCGAAGCTGTTCACACTTGCCGGCCTTGCCTTCCTCACACTGGCCACCTTCCTGACGGGTGCAAGAACGCCGACAGCCGCCTACGTATTCATCCTTGCCTTCTACAGAAGAAAGGTCTGGTGGACCGCCCTGATGGCTGCACTCGGAGTGCTTGCATTCTCGCTGCTGCCCGAGAATACGCAGACCGAGAGAATGGTTTCCCGCATACAGCAGCTTTCATCCGCAGCTCAGACCGGAACCCTTCAGGAGAATCCCGATGCCGGCATGCGGCTCGAAAACATCCGGATCGCACTCGACGGCTTCAGTGAAAGGCCGCTTTTCGGCTGGGGGATCGAATCATGGTCAACCTACCGTCAGGAGCATACCGGAACCATGGGATACTCGCTCGCCGCGCACAGCGGTTTCGCACTGCTTCTCATGGAAACCGGTCTGGTCGGCGTAATCATCTACTTCGTTTTCGTGTTCCGCTGCCTCAGGGGCATAAGGCTCAAGTTCACCGGTTCCCTTGTCGAGGACATCGGCTATGTGGCCGTTCTCGGCACTATTGCCATACTCATTGTGAGCATCGGCGGCGACACACTGCTCCGACGGGGGTCGTTCACCTTTTTCAGCCTCGGCGCATTCTGCAGGTGTTACAAGTTCAGAAGCCTGATGCCCGGAAGGGCTCAGACCGGTTCTGTCGAGCCCGGTCAGGGCGATGCGCCGGTGATCGGGGATCCGAAGTGACCACTCCCATCAGAAATGCCTCCTGGTTGACGGTTCTGGCCGTGGCAGCCCTGTTCAAAGTCTCAGCCGTGCTGATGGTCTGGGGTTTCGGCGACCTGCAGGAATGGACCTCATGGACGCTTGATCCCGATTCGCACGGGTACCTTGCCTTCTCCCGGGATGTTTCCGACGGGACGCAGGACAGCGTATCAACCCGAACCCCAGCCTATCCGGTTTTTCTTGCACTGACCTCCCCCGAGCCCGGGGAGAGCGCGCTTGCCCCGGTGCTCCTCCAGCAGCTTTCCGATCTTGCCACCGCGCTGCTGATCGGCTTGATGGTCCCTGCCTCCGCGTGCGGGAAGCCGTGGCTGGCGTCGGCCTACTACCTCCTTCTTCCCGCATCTCTCATCACGTCCGTCAGGATCCTTCCAGACACCCTTCTTGCACTGATGACAGCAGCAGGCGGCTTTCTCTGGCTGCGGGCCGCGGCGGTGCGCGATCCACGGAAACTGATCGGGCTGTACGCTCTGATCGGTGTAACCTGTGCAGTGGGCACCCTCATCAAGCCGGTCTACATGTTTGCCCCCCTGGTCTACACCGTTCTTGTTTTCGCTACCGGAAAAAGGCCCCTCATTGACAGGATCCTGTCCATTCTGGTGCTCCTTGCAGTTCACTCGGCGGGTCCGCAGTTCCTCCTCCATCACAACCGTGAAGCCTTCGGGCTTGACTCGATCTCCGCTCAGGACGGGTACGAACAGGCCGGGAGGATATGGGTGCTCAGTGGAAGAGCCACGCAGCTGGAGTTCGTGACCGAAGTGAAGGACAGCGTCAACGCCCTCTCAATGAGGAACGGGCGCGTGGATTACGGCGTCAGGAGCGCGATTTACCGGGAAATGGCGCTGGAAGGCTTCCGGAGCGATCCCTGGGCGGTGATCCTTCCCCATATCGCGAGCTGGCCGCGCTTCTTCTCGACGGGTGTGGGAAACACGCTGAGATACCTCGGTCTTCCCCGGGACGGATGGTTTGCCGGTCCGCTCAAGATACTGAGCGCGATCCTCGTCCTTCTCATGCCGGCCGGTTTCGTTACCGGTCTGGCTGTGCCCTCGATAAGAAGGAGGACAGGCCCGCTTCTATGCCTGGCATCCGTCTGGTTCGCGGTGATGGTTCCGGTGCACGGCCCCCTTGCAGGACCGCGCTACGGCCTCACCTTTTTCCCCGTCTTGGCCGCCGCAGCCATTTCATCGCTCTGCATGGCGGCAGTGCTGCTCGCACGAAGATCCCGACCGGGTTCCGTCGCGCCCTGACGGCTTCCCTTCCCCCGGGTGAGTTCATCGCAGGCGACGAACAGAAACGGCACAAGGGCCCAGTAGAACATCAGACCGTAGCGGAAAGAGGCGATGGGTCCGATCACGGGGACGCAGTAGAGGAACCAGGCCAGGCCCAGCCAGAAAACCCTGCCAAGCCGCCTGCGGATCCCCGGGACGGCAAGCGCCGCAAGCAGGGCGATTCCGAGCGGGAACTGGATCATCGAGGTCAGTGCGACGTACCAGAGCGGTTTTGCATTCCTCGGGGTGATGCCGAGGTATGGCTGGTGGCCGTCGAGGTTCACGAAGAATTTCGGCCATCTCGTCAGCTCGAAGTAGGCCACACGCAGCGGATTGGAGAGAACAGCCTCCCTTGTGACGGCCCTGAAAAGGCTGTCACGTCGACCCCAGTCCACAACACCGTCGCGAAGGGCCTCATTCGAAAGGCTGTCCTCGAAAGTCCAGAACGTTTCCCCTCCGACACCCGTCCCCCTGTAATCCGCGATCTGAACCATTCTTCCCATCGGTTCGAGCGCATCCTGCGTGCTGATGCCCGGGAGGCCGAAGGACCTTTCGTTGTGGTTCCGGAGGATCAGGTAGGTGCCGGTGCTGGGAAGCGCAAGCATCACCGCGAACAGCGCTCTTGCAAGCCGGCCCCGGTTTTTGGGGATGAATACGAGTGCAAGGTATATGAGGGGTGCATAAAGAACCACCGGTTTGAGAAGCAGTGCGGAAGAGAAGCAAAGACCCCCGAGAAGGCCGTTGAGCGCTCCCCTCGCAGGAGATGCCCCGGGAGGGGTTCTGAGCCAGAGAAGGCCGGACAGAGCGATCAGGCAGGCAACCAGAATATCCGGTATCATGAAGGAAGAGTAGAGGATGCCCGAGGGCAGAGCCAGGTAGAAGGCCCCCGACCAGATGCCTCGAACCTTTCCGAGCAGGGGGGTGGAAACTGCCACAACGACAAGGGCGGTAAGTAAGTCAGCAATCTGGTGGATGATCATTGTCGCGGTCCAGGCAGGCCCGCAAAGGTCCCTCGTACCGAGAAGGAGAAGCGGATAGCCCGGCACCCTGAAGAGCGGCATGTTCTGGCTGCCGTCAGCAAGCTCATCCGCGGCATGCAGGTAGGAGTAGGTATCGGAGTAGAATATCCTGTGCTCCCACTCCGTGCTCCATGGGTCGCCGACAAGGAAGAGGCCTGCGATCCGGAGGCAGGCGATCAGCGCAAGCGCGGCTGCAGGCATGATGGCACTCTTCCGTGATGCCGTCAGGTCAGTCCCTCCGAAGTCAGGCCTCCGGCAGAAGCCGGTTGACGGTATTGAATGCGTCGGCTACACAATGGTCCATGTTGAAGTACTCGAACCGCCCGAGCCTTCCGTGCGAAACCAGGTTGTCGAAGCCGTCGAGGGCCGACATGGCGGCGGATGTCACTTCCCTGTAGTTCAGTGTCCTCAGGGGATATGTGTTCTCCCAGTCAACGACTTTCCAGTTCCGGACCGCACCCGGCTTCAGCAGGCCGTACTGTGAAAGACCGGTCACGGCCATTTCAAGAAGGGCTTCGCCTGAAGCCCCTGCGATCGCATCGTCTCCCGTGGTCGTGAACTCAATGCACAGGGAGGTTTTCCCCCCGGGCGCCATCATCGGGCTCATGTTTCTGGGTTCGCTGACGCGGTTGAACGCTGTCCTGTCGTCGGCGAAGTATACCCATGGCGTGGTTCCGAAAACCGTTTCCTGGTCGATGGCAAGAAGGAGAAAACGGGTTGAGACGTAAACGAGGCCCGGATCGGGCAACCCGAGCGCTTCGAAAAGATCTGTGAGCGAAATGCTCGAAAACACCATGTCAGCCCTGAAATCGGAACCGTTCGATGAGACGAGGTAGCCGCCTGCGTCGGGAGTGATCCGGTCGACGGCATGGGGCGCACTCAGCCTGAACCGCGGGTCGGCAAGGCAGGGGCCGATCAGGGCGTCGATTATGGTGCCGCTGCCCTGATCCGGGTAGACGCAGCGCGAGTTGAGGAACGGGTCCTCCTCGGATTCCATGGCTTTCGGTTTGATGCCGAGAAATGTTCTTTTGAACAGGTCCCAGAGGGTAAAGACCCCTATGCGCTGCCTGCCGAAATCCGCCGAGATCATGCTGCCCGGCACTCCCCAGGTCTTTTCGGTGAAGGGGCCGAAATAGATGTCGTAAAGCTTTCTGCCAAACCTGTTCCTTATGAAGTCCTCGAAACTGTCGTCCTCCCATGCCCTGAACAGCGATTCAATCCTGCTCCAGACGAAGCTTGCCGCACATGCTGCCGACGTCCAGGCGGAGACACCCTTGAGGATGTCCAGCCCCTTCATGGGGTAGGGTATGAAACTGTCGCGGAAGACGACCTTGGGCTGGTAGATTCGTGTTCGGTACTCGCTGCCCAGCAGGTTTTCCATGAAAAGGTTGAACCAGGGATCGATGGAATGGATGTTGTGGGGACCGAAATCGAACCTGAACCCGTCGATGTCCACCGTCTGGCACAGACCTCCGATCAAGGGCCTCTTTTCGTACAGGCGCACCTCGATGTCGTCGGACCGCTTCCCCTGCAGAAGGAAGTATGAAGCCGCCACTCCGGAAATCCCGCCACCGATCACGGCTATTTTCATGCTTCCGCTCGTCCCTGAAAGAGTTTTCTTCTCGCGCTGTTCAACCCGTCCAGGGCATTGCGCCAGTCATTGGAGAAAAGGTATCGGATCCCGAAGATCAGTCCGATGATCGTCTGGGGGATGAACTGGAGAAGATGCAGCACAATGGGGACGGCAGGGTATTCGGCAAGCGAGTACCCCATCACGGCAAGACTGCCCGCAAGCGCTGCATGATACGTTCCGATGAAACCGGGCGCGGAGGGTACCAGCACCGAGAAATAGACGAATACGATGGAGGAAATAACGCCCATGAACCCCACATGTGGAAGGAACATTCTCAGACCGGAGTAGGAGGCTGAGAGGGTTACGATCCATAGAAGGGCTGTCAGCGCGATGACTGCGATCCTGTTCCCGCTCGAAAGTATGAGTCTGAGCCTCGCAGTCAACAGGCCTATCACGTTGAAGACAAAAGACCTTCGCAGAAGGCGGGGAACGAACCTGGCTCCCCTTGTGAAAAGGAAAACTGCGAGGGGGATTCCCGCGAGGAGTGCCACCGACATCATCACCCCGGTTGCCGAGGCTGCAAACAGGGCGAAGAACAGCACGAGCAGCCCGAGCATCACGAGATCAAGAGCGGTTTCGGCGAGTATCGATGCGGCTGTTGTTGAATAGGGGATTCCTTCGCAGTCCCTCAGATACTGTGTTCTCACGGCATCGCCCATACGAAGTGGCAGCAGATTGTTTCCTGCTTTAGCAATGTAAAGGCCTTTGATCGCAGCTGATCGTGATTTCGCGCCGACGAGAAAACTCCATCTCAGCCCCCTTACAAGAGGTTCGACGGAGGACAGAACGATGTAGAGAAGTGTCCAGGGAAGACCGGCATGCCTTACTTCATCCACGAGCTGTCCGGCCTGGACATGGCGGTACATCAGGAACAGCAACCCGACCGAAACGGCAAGGGGCAGGAAGTAACCCAGTATCCGCGTGCGATGGCTCATCAAAGTCCGTTCGAAGACGAGTCGAAGTGAAGAACACGCCTGAAGGCGTCTGAAAGCTAATGGCTCGACTGAGTCTTGGCAATGTGGCGGCATTGCGATGAAAGCTTAATGATAGGGCTCGATGGACCAGGGGAGGAATGAACGGCATGGAGATCGTTTCTTCAGGCAGCGCAAGGTGGGACGAAGCCCTCGGTTCCCTGCCGGCTTCCCGGCGGGATGTCTACGCGCTCAGGCCGTATTATGAGGCGCATGCGCTTCTCGACACGAACAGGATCCCTGAGTGCGCCATCGCCGAGGAAGAAGAAGGAACGCTCGTTTACCCGTATTTCAGATGCCCCCTTTCCAGATACCCATGGCTCGATGCCCCGCGGGATTCATGTGACATCATCACTGCCTACGGCTACGGAGGCATCTACGGCGCCACTGACAACGCACGACTTCTGGCGGCTTTCCTTGCATCCTTCGGTTGCCACTGTCGTGGGTCGGGCGTGGTTGCGGAGCTGATCCGTCTTAACCCTCTTCTGGGGATCGATGACCGTCTGGCGCGGGCACTACAGCCTTCAAAAGGCCAATGACCAGATCGTTGTCGCACTGCAGCGCTCCGACGAGGAGATCTGGAAGGGATACAGGCACAACAACAGGAAAAACATAAGCAAGGCCCTTCGATCCGGAGTGGAGATCGTTCACGAGGGGATCGGAGGCGCAAGGTTCGGGGACTACCTGGAAATCTATGCGCACACGATGAAGCGCCGGGAGGCAAAACAGGAGTTTCTTTTCCCTGCCGGCTTTTATGACCGGCTGGCGGCCGGGCTGGGCGGAAACTGCAGAGTCTTCTACGCGGTTCAAAATGGCAGGACTCTCTCGGTCGAACTGGTACTCTGCTCTGAAACCGCAGTCTACTCATTTCTCGGCGGCACGATGGAGGAGTTCTACGAGTTGCGGCCGAACAACCTTTTGAAGCATGAGATCATCAGGTGGGCCAGGGAGAAGGGATATGAGAACTATCTGCTCGGAGGAGGACCGGGGGGGTCCGACGGCATATTTGAATACAAAAGGTCGTTCTCACCCGAAGGGGTGGTTGGATTCACGATAGCCACGCGGATACATGATCGCAAAATATATAATGATCTTATAAATAAATGCCTGTCTCATCCTCCCCAATCGTCGGAAGCCGCATCGGCCTACCCTCTCAGATGGATGTACGGGAGCGGCTGACGGAAGCAGCCGGACAGCTCGGCCCCACGGATCAGAGACCGCCCGATATGGTGATGACGGAACCGTTCACGTAGGATGCTTCCTCAAGCATCAGAAGAACCGGTGTGAGTTCACCCGGGGCGCCGAATCGTCCGGCCGGGATCTGCCCGCGAATACTCTCCCTGATCGCTTCCGGGATGGTGTTCGTCAGCCCGGAGTCCATGTAACCGATCTCGATGGTGTTGGCCGAAATTCCCTTTGAGGCGTTTTCACAGGCAATCACCCGGACAAGGCCCCTGAGCCCCTCCTTCGAAGCGCTGTAGGAACCAGTGCCGACCGCACCAAGCCTGCCGGCCACGGACCCGGCGAATGCCAGCCTGCCATAGCCCGCCTCCCTCATTCCGGGAAGGAAGGCACGGGCCACCTGGAATGCACCGCCAAGATTGACATTCAGGACTCTGTTCCAGTCATCGGGGTTCGTTTTGTGGATCATCGAGCTGACGGAAATGCCCGAAAGGCAGACAACGAACACCTTTCTGCTCTGGCTGAAGGCGCGGTCGGCAACCGCCCGGCAGTCGTCAAGGCTTGTTACGTCGCAGTGCATTTCCCCGGGGCCGGGTGCGGGTCTGTCCCTCATGAATGTGCTTATCACCCTGCGGTTCCTGGCGGTCAGGCCCGAGACCACAGCCGCACCCAGTGAAGACGACCCTCCCACAACAACGTACAGCGGGCTGTTGTCTACCATCTCAGAAGGGATGCCCCCCATGCCCATCCCGCACCGACTGCGACAAAGGCGACCAGTTCGCCCGGCCTGATGAGGCCACTGCGGTTCACCTCGTCGAGAAGGAGGGGGATGGTGGAGCTTGATGTGTTGGCGAATCTGTCCATGTTCGTGTGGAACTTTTCAAAAGGGATTCCGATCCGTCTGGCGCTTTCCTCGAGGATCCTCACGCTTGGCTGATGGGGGATCACGTGATCGACATCGGACACCTTGAACCCTGATTTTTCTATGACCTGCATAAGAGCGTCGGGAATCACCTTAACCGCCGTGTTGAAAACAGCCTGGCCGTCCATTCTGTAGAAATGCAGCCCAGCCGCCACCGTGTCGGGGGTTGCCGGTGTCTCGGTTCCCCCCGCAGGAACCGTGAAAGCCTCGTATCCCCTGCCGTCCGCATACAGCCTGGAACACAGGAACCCCGTGTCATCCTCGGAATGCGAGAGCACAACCGCCCCAGCACCGTCCCCGAAGAAAACGCAGTCACGCCTGGTCCAGTCAGTGATGCGGGAGAATGTGTCGGCGCCAATGACGAGCACCTTTCTGGACATGCCGGTCCCGACGAACTGCGCCCCCATGGTCAGAGCGTATATGAAGCCCGCACATACTGCGTTCATGTCGAACGCAGCCGCATTCCAGGCGCCGAGGAGCGCCTGCACCTTCGGAGCCGTGGCCGGTGCGATTCGGTCAGGTGTGGCGGTGGCGAGTATGATCATGTCGAGTTCGTCTGCCTCGACACCGGCCTTCTCGAGGGCCTTTTTCCCTGCCTCGGCGGCGAGCACAGATGTGCAGACCGAGGGGTCGGCCACCCTTCTCTCACGGATGCCGAGCTTTTCCCGGATCCATTCATCCGACGTCGAGACCCTGCCTGCAAGCTCGGTGTTCGTCACGACCCTCTCAGGGACATGGCTGCCCGTGCCGATTATCCGAACACGCCTGACAAGTGTTTCCTGTGCCATTTCACCCCTTTTTCGGGGCACAGACCCGGCACCAGTCGGTGCCCAGGGTCAGCCTGGATCTGAACTCTTCCTCGAGTTCGAGAAGCTTCATGCTTCTCTCCTTGATGAAACGCGCCGGTACGCCCGCGTGGATCTGCCCGTCCGGTATCGATCTCGTAACGAGTGACATCGCACCAGCCACGCTGCACTCACCCATGGTCACTCCTGGCAGGATGACCGCACCCGCTCCGGCAAGGGCGTGCCTCCTCATTCGTATCGTTTTCCAGACGCAGCTCCTGAACTCCCATGGAACGCAGGGATTGGTCAGATGTTCGCCCGAGTAGTCATCGGTTCCGCCGTATACGGTGCATCTTCCGGCAAGCCCGGAAAAGTCCTCCATTTCGAACCCCGCGGGGGCCTCGATGAGACAGAGCGCCGCAATATGAACAAAACTGCCGATCTTTATGAAGCCGTCGCTGCATGCGGAAAGAACGCAGAAATCATCGATCCGCACGTGGCTTCCGAGAGAGATCCGCTCGGGGTGGTAGATGCTTGCCCTGCGGCTGATCCTGATGTCGTGCCCCATGGTTTCGAAGCCGATTTCCATGAGCTCTGTGTCGGAATAGAAGGAACTCAAGATGACCTCCCGTGAAGGATTTCGATGACCGCTCCGGCAACGGCGGCCATGTCCTTGAAGTTATACCTGTGATCGACGGGAAGAGGGAGTACGCCCGTACCCGGCCTCATCAGGTCGGGAGGACCCGGCCAGTAGAAGGGTACAAATACGCCCGCCTTGATCAGGGCCTTTCTCATCGGTTCAAAACGGGAGGGATCCACCCTGAAAGGGTAGCAAAGGGGTACCGAGCCACCCCCCACAGGTTCGGACCCAAGCGCGGAAGCAAGCGCATCATGGTTCGCCGTTCGCTGAGCACAGGCCGCATCGTGGTCGAATGCCGTGAAGATGCTCATGGCAAGCCCGGACATGCGGATCGCTCCGCTGGGCATGTTCTGCTCGAGGGCTCTGAAAACATCAAGCAGGTCACCCGAAGGGTATTCCCCCCTCGTGCCGTGGCATGCAAGGCGTTCTCCGAAAACGGATTGATCAACCTTGTGCACGGGCTGCGCCGGTGCCTTCAGCCTTGATCCCGCGCCGACCAGCAGAAATCCGCCATCCGGAACCCCGAGGAACTTCCTGGGGGAGTAGACCGCGGAAAACTCCGCAGGGCAGGGTTCATACAGAGCCTGGGCGTAATCGAGGAGGACTCTGCACCCGGTTCCCCGTGAGAGAAGGGAAAGGGCTTCCATATCCGGCAGGCAGACACCGAAGTAGGCCGGGACGATGAGAAGAGTGTCTTCCCGGACCATGGCCGAGAGGGTGGAATAATCGGGGGAGAAGTCCGGGGTGACAGGGTAGAACCTTGCCGGAGCACCGGTTTCTTCAACCGCGCGATGAACAACGGGGCAGATGTAGTGCGGAAGCACCACATCCCTGAAGGCATTTTCCCGGATAAGCGCTGCTATTGCACTTCTTGCGTTGTAGAAACTGATGGCGCCACCGAGATGACAGATCCGGGAGTTTTCCCCCGGGCGCCGTGGCACCGCTCAAGCGCAAAAAAGCCCCCATAAGTCTTCCTGTCAGCCATGCAGGGCTTTCAGAACGGGCCGAGCATTCATTCCTGCGGTCCGGATGATGTCGGCGACGGTATCGATCACGCACTCGTCCACAGGTTCGCCCGTCGGGAGAGAGATCACGGTCTCGGAGATCCTGTCGGTGACAGGAAGAAGCCTGCCCTTGTTCGGGAAGCAGTTCAGGTAGGGCTCCATCCTGTGGCAGCCGGGGTAGAAATAGCGCCTCGCCAGTACATTCTCGGCGTCGAGAACCGCGATCAGGTCATCCCGGGAGAGGCCGAAGGCGCTGCTGTCGACGGTAATGATCACGTACTGCCAGTTCTGTTTTGTCAGATCGCCCGAAGGTTCACGCAGGGTGATCCCAGGTATGCCGGAAAGGCGGTTCCCGTATCCGTGGAAGTTCCGCTCGTTGATTGTGCGGATGGCCTCCACCCGGTCCAGCATGGCCAGCCCCATGGCCGAGCAGACCTCGGTCATCTTGCCGTTGGTGCCGATGTAATCGACCCGGTCCCTGTCCTTGCCGCCGAAGCCGAAGTTCATCATGAGGCGGACCCTGTGCGCGAGTTCATCGTTGTCGGTGGCCACTGCTCCGCCCTCGAATGTGCTGAAGAACTTGGTGGCGTGGAAGCTCAGCACGGATATGTCGCCCATCCGGCAGATCGGAATGCCGTTCACCTCGTTCGTGAATGCATGGGCGGCATCGTAGACGACCTTCAATCGGTGTTTGCCGGCGATCCTACGAATGGCCCGGTCGTCGCAGGGATTGCCGTAGACGTGCACGCCGATTATTCCGGTGGTGTTTTCCGTGACCAGATCTTCAATCTTGTCAGGGTCCATGGTGAAATCGCTTTCCCTCATGTCGCAGAAGACAGGGGTTATCTGCTGCCACTTGAGGGCGTGCGCCGTTGCGATGAAGGTAAACGAGGGGATGATGACCTCGCCGGAGAGACCGATCGCCCTGCAGGCAAGCTCGAGCGCTATGGTTCCATTGCAAAGTGGGATGCAGTGCTTAACGCCGAGCAGAGTCTGCAACTCGTCCTGGAAGCGTTTCACAAGGGGGCCGTAGTTCGTGAACCAGCGCCTGTCGAACATCTCGTCGAGAAGGCTGTTGAACGTGCCGCGGTCGGGAAGGTTCGGCCTGCCGACGTGCAGAGGCTCGTCGAAGGCCTGCCGACCTCCGAGAACGGCAAGCTTACGCATCGCCCTCCTTCAATCTCGTTTCGACGTATCCATAGTAGCTTCCCGGCTTTGTCCTTACGCGGGCCAGCATGTCAATCCTGTCCACATAACCCATGTGGACGGCTATTTCCTCCAGACAGGAAACCTTCAGTCCCTGCCTTTTCTCGATCGTCATGAAATAGTTGCTGGCCTCTGCAAGGCTGTCCGGCGTTCCGGTGTCGAGCCAGGCGACCCCCCTCCCGAGGAGTCTGCAGGAAAGCTGCCGCTGCTCAAGGTACAGGCTGTTCAGCGCGGTTATCTCAAGCTCCCCCCTCGCGGAAGGCTTGATGGTCCTGGCCAGCCTGCATACCTGATTGTCATAGAAATAGAGCCCTGTGATGGCAAAGTTGCTTTTCGGATGGGCCGGCTTTTCGTCAATGCTCTTGACGGAAAGGTCCCTGTCAAACTCGACGACTCCGTAGCGTTCGGGATCGGCCACACGATAGCCGAAAATGATGGCTCCGCCGTTTCCAGCCTCATCCCGCGCGTTTTGCAGGAGCGCGGGAAGCCCCTGCCCGTAGAAGATGTTGTCGCCGAGAATGAGGCATGCGCTTCCGCCCCCGAGGAAATCCTCCCCGATGTGAAAAGCCTGGGCGAGCCCTTCCGGTTTCGGCTGTTCGGCGTACTCGAGTGTGATCCCGAAATCCTCCCCGGACCCCAGAAGCGTTCTGAAAAGTGGAAGATCATGAGGGGTCGAGATCACGAGTATTTCCCTTATGCCTGCGAGCATCAGAATGCTGAGCGGGTAATAGATCATCGGCTTGTCATAGACGGGAAGGAGCTGTTTGCTGATGGCGATTGTCATGGGGTGAAGCCTTGATCCGCTCCCCCCGGCAAGGATGATCCCTTTCATGCAACCTCCAGTTTTGGAATATGCAGATGTGCCTTTCCGAAAGCCATTGCTTTCGAGGCCGGTCTCAGATCTTCGTCTTTCTCACTGAGCCGTCGGGAAAGACCCTGTACTCGTTCACGGTTCCGTTGCCCGCGCCCGTGTAGACCGTGAAGTCGTCGAGCAGCCCCGATCCGGTCCATGTTATGAACAGCTGCACGGCCATGCGTCCGCTCTCCAGCCCTTCAATATCAACGCAGTCCTCTCCCGAAGGGCACACGAAAGTGTACTCCGGTTCAGCCGGAAAGTCGTAGCGCCACATTTCGGCACCGATCATTATCGACATCACCTCGGCGTAGTCATCGCCGAGAAGTTCAATAACCTCGCCTGCCTCCTGACCGATCCTCAGGTTGTCCCTGATGAACTCGAATGTTGAATCGGAAGCCGGGGCGTTTTCGGACACCAGAACCCGTGCCGACAAGCCCGAAGAGCACAACATTGCAGTCAGCAATAATGCCGGTTTCACCGTGATCCTCTCCGTTCCGGGTTGGTAATGGATTTTACCGAGGATGATAGCAGCGCGGCACCCGGTCGTAAAGAACCGTGAGCAGATGGCGGAAAGGTGAGAACAGGGTCAGGTCGACGATGCCGGGGGAGCCTCAGCGAAGGTCTTTTCCGAAACCAGCGGGAGAGGGGCTGCCGGGGAGCCCCGGGTGCCCCGGGTGCCTTGTGCCTCTGCCGGCAATGCCAGGCTGGCCGGGGTCGGTCCTTCTGGGGATGTTTCCCGACTGGGCGGCGGGCAGGTAACGGTGAAACTGAGTGGATGTGGGTTCCCATGCCTGTGCAAGCTGGTGGGTGGCAGGGCTGGGTTCAGGTGAACGGATCTCCTGCTGAAGAAGAAGGTTTCTCTCGTACTGGTCCGGCAACGGGTTTTCGATCGCAAGGGGGGTGAGAGGTGTCGCTGTGACCGGTAGAGGCTCCTCGGACCGAACGGTCGCCCCGGTTTCGGGTGCGGCGACGATTTGGGTCGGCTCCGATTCAAAGGCGGACTTGTCGTTCTCAAACTTGTAGCTCGGGATGGCCTCGACCCTTTCCGCAAGGGTCTGGACGGACTGCGAAGGCATGGGGATGACCACGGCCATTGTGACTAGAAGGCCTGTTGTGAGGCCCCCCAACAATGAAAAGAGCTTAGCGGTCAATTCCCGCCTGCGAACCCTGAGCATTGGAAATCACCCCTCCGTTTAACTCGCCCGCGACGAAAAGGGCTATGAGAACGCCCAGAACCAGACCGATGACGGCATGTTTCCAGTTTATCCTGACCATCGGCTCCTCCGGGCGCGAAACGATACTTTCGTTTCACTGAATGTCAAGTGTCAAGGCCTCTTCCGCTTTGCGAGCACCATTTTAGGGACTTGTTTTCGCCCCTGCTTCAATGGATTGTATACATCGATTTGAAGAAAAGTTTCCGAAGGGAGAAAAGATGGTTCTGCCACTGATTCTGCTCGTGTTTGCAAGCTACGGCCCCTTCGAAAGCCTCGGTCCCGAGGGGGAGAGATCAAGGCCATCGTACAGTCTCCGCTTGACGCCGACATCATTTACGGGATGAGCGGCTACAACCCGACCGTGGTGGTCCGCTCCCAGGACAGGGGACTGTCATGGGAGGCCATCTCGACATTTACCGGCTCAACTCCCAACGACATGGTGATAACCGCCGACGGCACACTGGTGGCCCTGGGCAGCAGCCGGATCTGGAGGTCTTCAGACGGCGGCCTCACCTGGGTTTCGGGATCGTTCTCGAACACTGTGTTCATGCTCGGAGCGGTTCACCCCACCAACGGCGCCACGGTTTACGCTGCCGGTTACAAGTACGACGGAAGCTACTGGAGAATGACCTTTTTCAGGAGCACCGACGGAGGGGCCAACTGGACAGGCACCTACGTTGGTGAGGCCGGGCTGCACTCCTACGGCAGAAGCATCGCAGTGTCACACTCGGAGCCTGACCGCATCCTGATCGGGGGATACAAGTCCACGACCACGACGGTGGCCCAGCTCTTCAGTTCGACCGACGGCGGGGCGACATTTTCCGATGTTACTCCCGCTGGGGCTTCGGACGACTATTATTTTGAGGGGCTCGCCTTTCACCCGGCCAACCCCGCCATCATTCTCGCCGGGGCCTACCTTGCCCTTTACCGGAGCACCAACGGCGGCTCCAGCTGGACGAGCATCACCCAGTATTACAACTACGGGCTCACTTTCAGCCCGGTCGACAACAACCTCGCCCTCGGAGCGGGCCTTGGCTACACGTATCGAAGCACGAACGCGGGAGCTTCCTGGAGCACGGTGTCAACAGGGATAACCGGAACCAACTGCAAGTGGATAGTGCCCGACCATGAGGACGTCTCCCTGGCCTATACCGGCACAACCGCAGGTTTTTTCCGCAGCACCACCGGCGGGGCCTCCTGGACGGCCAGCAACTCGGGGCTCGTCATAGGCAACGTGATCTCGATGGCCCGCAGCAACGGGTACATCTGGGTGAACATGGCGAGCCAGGGGCTTTACAGGATGGAAGACAGCGCCGCCGGCAGCTGGCAGTTCATGAGCAGGCCGTCCACTTGCGGTGATTTCGTTCGGCTGGCAACCGATGGTTCGAACGTGATCCTGGGCCTTGAAGGAAGTGGTTGAGGCGGAGTGGAGCTCTATGCGAGCACAGACGGAGGTTCCGTCTGGACAACGGTCGACAATTACTATGGCAGCGGTTACGACCTCGTCTTCGGAGGTGGCGGCACCTACTGGTACACCGGCTACAAGTACACCGCTCCGAACTACGAGGTGACGGTCTCCCTGACGGACAACAACGGGGCATCATGGACCCGCCACATCCTCTCCTCGGGTACCGACTACCGGTACGCCAGGGCGATCGCGGTCGATCCGACCGACAGTGACAGGGTGTTCGTCATCGCGTACGAAAGCAGCGCCTGGAAGGTCTACTCCACCGAAGACGGCGGCGCCACCTGGCAGAGCGTTGCCGCATCGGGATGGTCGGGAACGCCGTTCAGGCTTCTTGTGAACCCTGACAACGGATCTCACCTCGCCGCGGCCTCCTCTTCCGGCCTGTACTCATCGACCAACGGCGGCTCCACCTGGACCAGGGTAACGACCGCCTTCGGCTCGTCAGTTGATGCCGCGGTATCGAGCGATGGCGCGAGCCTTGTGGTGGGCACTTCTGCACAGGGCACATGGAAGTGGGAGAACTGGTCGGGCACACCTGTCCAGATCTCCGCCACCCCCGCATCCATCACGAACGTTCTCGATTCGCCCAGCCTGTACCTTTATGCGGGCACACCCGCCGGTTCGGTATGGAGGAGCTACTACGGCACGGGCACCGAGGGCGCTTCCTCGGCGGCCCTGTCCGGTTTCTCGCTCGCGGTACATCCGAATCCCGTTTCCGGTGGCGCGGCGTCAGTGAGTTTCGAAATTCCCTCGACGGGGATGACCCGTCTTTCGGTGTTCGACATTGCGGGCAGGCTGGTTATACAAGTTGCGGAGCAGGTTCTCTCCGAGGGCAGCCACACCCTGTCCTTCTCCACGGAAGCACTCGCTCCGGGTGTCTACTTCGCCCGTCTTGCGCATGAGGGTTCCACCTCCGTCGCCCGGATGGTGGTGACCAGGTAGTTCTTTGCAGCGGGCCGGGTTTCTCCGGCCCGCTCCCGCTTCAACGGCTGCGATTGCTTTTCCCTCGGGGCTTTTATACTTTCCCTCCTGCAGGCTCATCCGGAAAGGGATTCGTTGAAGCAGGCACCCGAAATCATCCGTGAAGCGATTTCGCGAGGGGAGCTCACCGGCAGTTTTCCGGGCGCCGCCCTGACCGCCGATATCTGCGGTTTTACCAACAGATTTCAGGGGATGGCGGGGCTGGGTGTAGAGGGGGCGGAACAGCTCGCGAGGGAAGTGAGCGAAACCCTGTCCGGGGTGGTTGACCTGTGCTCCCTCAGTGGCGGGTACCCCGTCTCATTCGCGGGCGATGCAGTGACCATAGTGTTCCCCGGTGGTTGCGCAGACGCCTCGAAAGCCCGCTTGCTTGTAGAGACCGGGTCACCTTGTGCGGCGCTTCCGTTGAAGACGACCCTCGGCGTTGGACAGGTCGTCTGGGACGTGATACCTCTTGATTCCTGGACATTCTACAGCTTTCAGGGATCGGCCCTGAGCCTCGCGGCGGGAGACGGGGCGAACCCATCCGCCCCCTTCATGCCCGAAATGTTCCCCATTGTGTCGGGCCCGATCCCAAGTACCGAGTTCCTCCCGCCCACGCTCTTCCTTGACGGCGCAGTCAACGAGTTCAGGCAGGTGACAAGCATTTTCCTGTCGATGGAGAACCGGGGCGGACAATGGTGCCCGCGGGAGTTCCAGTCACTGGTGCTCGCAGCGGCGGGAGAGATGGGCGGCTTCGTATCCGGTCTTCAGGCGGGAGGCTCGGGCCAGCGGATGCTTGTTGTCTTCGGCGCACCGGTCACACGCGAGGATGATCCGGGCCGGGCGGATGCATTCCTTGGAAGGGTGTTCGCCTCGGCATCCGGCAGGGTAAGGGCCGGGGCAGCCACCGGGCTGGTCTTCAGCGGCACGATACGAACGCCGATGCTCGAGTCGTACACAGTCCTTGGCCCTTCCGTGAACCTTGCCGCGAGGCTGCACGACACGGCCGGCTGGAACAGCGTTTACGGAGACCCTGTTTTCAACGGCTCCTCCCGCATGGGCGTGAGAAGGGAACTCGGGCTCCGGCTCAAGGGTTTTTCGAGCGTGGTCAGCGCACTGGTGCTCTCACCATGGAAGCAGAGAAGGGAAAGCCGCGGCTCGACCCCTCCACTTATCGAGAGGGACGGCATCCTTGCCGGGATGGAAAATGCATTGGAGAAGCCTGGCGCGGCGATGCTTCTTCTCGGCGACACCGGCATGGGGAAGACCCGTCTGGTGGAAGAGCTGCAACAGCGCCTGAGCGACACGTTCTTCATGAACCTTCGCTGCCGGAGCCTTCCCGTTTCCGGCTCCGATGTATTCTCATCATGGTTCGGCGAATGGCTGGGCGGCAGGGACCGTCGCGAGGGGCTTCCGGCCTTCAAGGAGAAGCTGTACGGGTTCATCAGCAGTCTCGAGGAGCTTGAAGATCCATCCGCAATGCAGGTGGCGGACGAACTTCTCAGGGCGGAGTCATTCCTTGCGGCGCTCGTCGGGCTCGGGTGGGAAAAGTCCCTTTATCAGGTGCTCGATCCTCAGGGAAGGTTTGCAAACACCGTGGCAGCCCTCGCTGCCTTCATCAGGGGGCACACGCTTCTGGGGCGCACCGTTATCACCGTTGACGACCTGCAGTGGATCTCCCCCGATTCAAGGAAGGTGCTGGCTTCCGTACTCCGCGAGTTGGATGAGAACCGCCCGCCGGTGCTTCTGCTGTCCAGACCCGATTCGGCAAACACCGCCATCGCACTCGGCCTCGAGCCTGAGATTCTGGAGCTTCCCCCGCTGTCCCGGGAGGGAAGCCGCGCATTCCTCCAATGGAGCCTCGGGCAGGCGCCGTCCGATGCCCTCCTGGAGTGGTTTCATCTGCGTACCGAAGGGATTCCTTTCTTCATGGAGCACTACGCGGGAATGCTTGTGTCAGCTGAATCCCCCCCGGACGAGCACAGTTTTCCGGGAAGCCTTCATGCACTTCTCGTGGCCCGTCTGGACCGGCTTGAGCCGGAGCTTCGCAGGTCTGTGCTATCGGCCAGCATTCTTGGCAGGGAGTTCGACCGCGAGATACTCGGTTTTCTCTGCCATTCAGCGCAGGCCGACGAGCTGATCGAAAGGGGCGTGAGGGAGAGGGTCTGGAGGCTTGAACCTGACGGAAGCTGCAGCTTTGTCCATATCCTTCTGAGGGAGGCCGCCTACAGGCTTCAGCTCCATGGCGAAAGGGTTCCACTCCACGCAAGGGCCGCCGATGGCATGGCGCGCCTTTGGGGAAGCAGACCGGAGAAGTACGCTGTGATCGCCCACCACCTGGAACTGGCCGACCAGGGTCCGGAGGCTGCGGACTGGTACATCAAGGCAGGGGAGCATTCGCTTTCAAGGAGAATGAACGCCTCGTGTCTTGTGCAGATGGAAAAGGTGCTCGAGCTCTCTGCGGATCCTCTTCTCAGGCTTTCCGCCCACAGGCTGCTCTACGATCTGCATGCATCCTCCGGCGACATCGAAAAGGCCCGGGAGTGCATCGAAAGGGCATCACTCGAGCCCGGTGACGACCTGCGGCGGCGGGCGGTGATCCGCCTGATGCGTGCGAACCTGGCCATAAACGAGGGCAAGCCCCGGGAGGCTATGGAGCACCTTGACGGGCTTGAGGGGATGAGCCCCGGGCTCAGGCCTGACGTTCTTCACCTGAGGGGCCGCATCCTTGTGCTCGAGGGGAGGAACGACGAAGCCAGGGACCACCTGCTTGCCGTCTACGAGGAATTCAGAACAGGTTCTCCCGAAGAGAGACTGCTTGCCTTCAAGGCGCTTGGCAATGCCTGCGGCTGCATGCTGCGGCTGCGGGACCGCCTTGAAGACACCGAGCGGAATCTGAAAAGGCTTCGAAGCTACGCCAGGGAGACGGGCAACCTTCTCATGGAAACGCTTTGTGTCGGCAATCTGGCACTGGCCTACAAGTACCTTCCGGGCAGGATGAAGGATGCGATGGCCTTGACCAGGGAGCACATGGAACTCGCCAGATTGACGGGAAGCAGGCTTGTCGAGCTTCAGGCCACCGGCAACCTCGGTTCTCTCATGGAGAAGGACGACCCCTCCCCGGAGGCCTTCAGCCTTCTGGAAAAGGCCGTTGAGCTTGCAAGGAAGTACGGCGGGGGCGATACAGCTTCCATTGCCCTGGGAAACCTTGCCAGCGCATACGGCCGGGTGGGGCGGCACATGGAGGCCTGCACGCTTTTTGCAGAGGCGCTCGAGGTCTGCAGGGAACATGGTCTCGGACTGCACCGCGTGGACTACGCCCTTGAGATGAGCAACGTCCTCATGGACATGGGCAGGCTCGACGAGGCCGAGGCCGGGATAGAACAGGTCCGGCGCTGGGGGTTCCCCGATGATTACAGGGCGTATTACTCCTGCTGCTGCGGAAGGCTTCTTGCCGCCCGGGGAAAGTGCAGGGAGGCCGTTTCCGTACTGCAGGCCGCCCTTGCCGACGCGACTGACGAACTGGAGCGGTTCGATCTCCTTCGGCAGTTGTACAACGCCTCAGGCGATCCTGCTGTTCTGCGGGAGTGCCTTAGGGAGGGCGAGGAGCTTCAGCGCCGCCACCCCCACTGGGACACCGAGGCGAAACTTGTCTCCCTGAGGGAGGCTGTGCCCTGTTCTTCGGGCGACCCTTCTTCGCGTTCCGACTCCGGGTCGTCCGGGCCCCCCTGAGCTCCGGAGCGGTCGCATCCGTCCCCCGTTTCGCTGACAGCCCGCTGCAGGACACTCCGCGCACTATTGCACCTGCAATGCCGTGAGCGTAGTTTTCCCCACTGGAGGGAACCGGGGACGGTATCCGTTCCGGGCCACCCTGTGCGGTGACACCCTGAACGGTTATGGAAAGGCAGTGAATGGGCATTCATCTCGTTACCGGCGGTGCCGGCTTCATCGGGTGCAACATAGTCAGAGAGCTCCTGTCCAGGGGTCTGAGCGTTCGGGTGCTCGACAACTTTTCCACGGGGCACAGGAAAAACCTTGAGGATGTGGCCTCCGATGTCGAGGTTCTCGAGGGTGACATCCGCAGCTTCCATATTGTCCAGCAGGCGATGAAGGGGGTGGAGGTCGTGTTCCACGAGGGAGCCCTCCCGTCCGTTCCCCGTTCGATAGCCGATCCGATCACCTCGAATGAAGTGAATGTCGGGGGCACCCTTAACGTGCTGCATGCCGCCGTTGATGCAGGCGTGCGCAGGGTGGTTTTCGCCTCGTCCTCTTCGATCTACGGCAACGCTCCGTGCGAAGTCAAGGACGAGAGCCTCCCCCCGATGCCTCTCTCCCCCTATGCGGTGAGCAAGCTTGCCGGAGAGGCCTACTTCCAGGTATTCCACAGGATTTACGGCCTCGAAACGGTTGCGCTTCGCTATTTCAACGTTTTCGGGCCGTTCCAGGACCCCGACAGCCCCTACTCGGCGGTCATCCCCCTTTTCATAAGGGCGTTCAGGGAGGGCAGGGCGCCGTTCATCAACGGTTCCGGTGAGCAGAGCCGTGACTTTACATACGTTGCGAACGTCGTTCACGGAAACCTTCTTGCCGCGGACGCACCTGATGCACCGGGCCGCGTGATCAACGTCGCCTGTCACGGTTCGGTCACCGTGAACCATCTCGCCTGTGAGATCGCCCGCCTCGTGGGCCGCCCCGAGATCACCCCGGCGCATCGCGAGGCCCGTCCCGGTGACGTCCTTCACTCGTGCGCCTCCATCTCCCTGGCCGAGAGGGTTCTGGGTTACTCCCCCGTCGTCTCCTTTGCCGACGGCCTCGCCCGCACCGTCTCGTGGTTCGGGGACGGACTAAGATAGATTAGATTGTCTGCGCAACCTGTTGATGTGAATTGTCTAACGGTGGTGTTTCGTATGATCCCGGCACCGGAGTGACCTGGGCGCGCAATTGTATATTCCGGAGTGAACCCGGTTCTGTTTCCCACCGTTTTCAGGAGAGGGAATAATGAAGGCAGTAAACAGGGGATCGTTCCCCATTCTCATCGTAAGCGGAGAGATCGGATCCCACACCCTTGAGGGAAGAAGGGTGCGGGCGATCGCTGAAAAGCTTGAAACCTCGGGTTTCACAGTGCTCAAGGCTGAGAATTGCACTGATGGCCTCAGCGACTTCCACACCCACCCGAACCTTGGTTGCGCCGTGGTGGACTGGAACACCGAAACCGACATGCCCCAGGATTTCCTCAGGGGTATAAGGCGCTTCAGCGATGTGCTGCCCGTGCTTCTCATGACTGACAGGTTCAGCGTGGAGAAGCTTCCTATTGGCATCCTGAGGGAGATCGACGGCTACATTTGGCTGGCGGAAGACACTCCCGACTTCATTGCGGGCAGGATAGAAAAGGCAGCGCTGTCGTACATCGAGGGCATCCTACCCGTATTCTTTCGCGAACTGGTGAAGTACGCCGAAGAGTACCGTTACTCCTGGCATACTCCCGGGCACATGGGCGGGGTGGCATTCATGAAGACGCCCGCCGGCAAGGTGTGCTTTGACTTCTTCGGTGAGAACATGTTCAGGGCTGACCTGTCCGTATCGGTTCCCGAACTGGGGTCCCTTCCCGACCACCAGGGTCCCATCGGTGCCGCGGAGAGGCATGCGGCAAGGGTGTTCAACGCCAGCCAGACATTCTTTGTCACCAACGGCTCAAGTGCCGCAAACCTCATGGTCTGGAGTGCCATGGTCACCACTGGCGATGTTGTCGTGGTGGACCGGAACTGCCACAAGAGCATCAACCATGCCATCATTCTCGCCGACGCGATTCCGATCTATTTCATGCCCACCAGGAACCCGTACGGCACGATAGGCCCGATTTCAGTCAAGGAATTCGACAGCAAGGCCATCAGGGCGAAGATAGAGGACTGCCCCCTTATTGCCGACAAGAATGCCAGGGTTCGTCTTGCAGCGATCACCAACAGCACCTACGACGGCCTGTGCTACAACACGCTCCGGATCACCGAAGCGCTCTCCGATACGGTTGACGGCATTCACTTCGACGAAGCCTGGTTCGCTTACGCCCATTTCCATCCGCTTTACCGGGGGCATTACGCCATGACCCCCAGACCGGGCGACGAAGAAGCAAGGATGCCGGTCTTTGCCACCCAGTCGACCCACAAGACCCTGGCTGCGATGTCACAGGCGTCGATGGTCCACTACCGGGACGGTTCCGATCGCAAGATCGACCCCGATGTGTTCAATGAAGCCTATCTGATGCACAGCTCGACATCCCCCCAGTACGGCATGATCGCCACCCTCGACGTCTCGACGCAGATGATGGAGGGCAAGGCCGGGGTCAGGATGATGCAGGAAGCACTTCGCGAGCCCGTTGTTTTCAGGAAGACGATGGCCTCGATCAACAGCGAGATCATGCACTCGGAGTCGGATCCCGCCCGTAAGTGGTGGTTCACGGCATGGCAGCCCGACAACCTTCTCGACGTTGAGGACAAGATGCTGCTCGCCGAACAGGAGTGGTGGATGCTCAAGGCCTCCGACACCTGGCACATGTTCAACGGAATGGACGAAGGCGGGATAATGCTTGACCCCTTCAAGGTCACGCTTGCCACCCCCGGGATCACACGGGAAGGTGTTCTCGACCAGTGGGGCATTCCGGCGGCCATCGTCACGAAATGGCTTCGTTCCAGGGGCATCATGGTCGAAAAGACAGGTCACTACTCGTGGCTTCTCCTGTTCAGCATCGGGATCACAAAGGGCAAATCGGGAACCCTGCTCGCCGAGCTGTTCCGGTTCAAGGAGCTCTACGATGAGGACGTCGAGCTGGAGGAGATCCTGCCCGATCTTGTGAAGAGCCATCCCGATGAGTACGGAGACATGACCATTCAGCAGCTCTGCATGAGGATGCACACCTTCCTGAGGGAATTCAAGCTGGTGGAGGGCATGCTTTCCTGTTTCCGCACCCTTCCCCGCCAGGTGATGACCCCCGGCCAGGCTTACCGGGAAATGGTTAGGGGTGAAGTTGAGAGGGTGAGCATCAGGAATCTGGAGAACAGGGTCGTGGCTGTTCAGGTTGTGCCCTACCCTCCGGGCATTCCCATTATTATGCCGGGTGAGATGATAACCGCAGAAACCGGGCACATCATGGATTATCTCGGTGCGGTCGAAGAGCTTGAGGCGATGTTCCCCGGATTCGAGGGCGAGATCCACGGCGTCCACAAGGTCCGCGATGATGAAGGCGTCAACCGTTTCCAGGTTTACTGTCTGAAGTGACCGGAGCGCTGCCGGCCTTCAGCACTCGCAAGGTTCAGACGTGGCTGCCGGAGGCGGACAGGTAGTTCAGAATAGTGTCGCCCAGTTGGTCAAGGCGATACGGTTTTGCAATGACCCCTACAAAGCCGTGCTTCTCAAAGTTGGCCATTATGGGATTGTTCGAGTAACCGCTCGATACAAAAGCCTTTACATCAGGATACCGGTTTCTGAGAATCCCCAGCGTTTCGTCGCCACCAATCCCCCCGGGGACCGTAAGGTCGAGAATCAATAGATCGTAGGGTTCGCCCGTTTCGATTGCTGTTCCGTACATATCAACAACTGCGGCGCCGT
This sequence comes from Candidatus Fermentibacterota bacterium, assembly GCA_963845085.1. Classification (GTDB taxonomy): domain Bacteria; phylum Fermentibacterota; class Fermentibacteria; order Fermentibacterales; family JCC-6; genus UBA6080. The sequence goes on along the minus strand of CAWJQI010000004.1, from coordinate 518,041 downwards.
CGCTGGCCAGATCGGCTGAATGGCCGAGGGCTTCGAGCATCTCACCCACTGTTTCCAGAACCATCGGCTCATCATCCATGACCAGAACCTTCAGGTTCGCGCGCGGGACGGGTGTGGAATCAGGCCGATCCGGGACATCTCCCGCAGAGGGCAGGTAGCCGAAAAAAGCGGCTCCGCCGCCCGGCGGGGGTTCGAACCGCAGGAAGCCGCCATGCCGCCTGAGAACGTTGTAGGCCGTCGGGAGCCCGAGACCGGTCGACTTGTCCCGGGTGGTGAAATACGGGTCGAAAATCCGGGTTCTGATATCCTTTGGTATCCCGCCTCCGTGGTCCCTTATGCAGAATCGCAGATAATCGCCCGATTTCAGCGGAAGGCTTTCACCTTCCATCCCGCCCTCCGTCTCCTTGTCACGTGAATCCCGAACCATCACGTTTTCTGCAGAAACAGTTATGGTTCCTCCGGCCGGCATTGCCTGGACAGCGTTGTTCACTATGCTGTGGATGACCTGAATCAGCTGGCTCCTGTCGCACTGGACCACATGCAGTTCCCTGGGGAACTCGAACACGCAGCGGATCCTGGTTCCGGAGAGTGAAAGCTCGACAGCCTCTTCGAGCAGTTCCCGGAAATCGACGAGGTTCTTCACGGGGGCGCCGCCCGAACTGAACGTCAGAAGCCGGTGGGTAAGCGCCTTCGCCTTCAATGCCGCATCCTGCAGCCTGTCGAATGTATTTCCGGGATCCTGCCCCTGCTCGACCTTCCGCTGCGCGAGGGATGCCGCGCCGATTATCACGGTGAGGAGGTTGTTGAAATCGTGAGCGATCCCACCTGCGAGCTGCCCCACCGATTCAAGCCTCACGGCTTTCAGGAGCTCTTCCTGTATCAGTTTCCTGTCCGTGACATCGTTAAGAACGCCAAGCAGTCCGAGCACCTCGCCGTCGCTGTTCCTGACCGGGGTTTTAACGGCCTCATAGACCCTGAGCATGTTTCCGGTCTCCATCGAGAGTTCGTGGCGGAACTGCTTTCCACCCGACAACACCCAACGGTCAACCTTCCCATTCTCAATGGCTGCCGGTTCGGGAAGGACATTCCTCTCAAGCTCACCAATGATCCGGTCTCGGGATTTCCCGGAGATTTTTTCATAAGCCTCGTTCACGAGAATGAGGCGTCCCTGTGTATCCTTCATGTAGATCGCCGACGGGATGGTGTCGATCAGCGTTCCCAGCATCTCCTCGGAACGCCAGAGCGTCTGTTCGACGGTTCTAAGCAGCCGTTTCTCAAGGCCGTTAAGGAAGCTTTCCGCCACCATGGCATAAAGCCCGCCCAGCCGCATGAGCATGGAACACACCCTGCCGGCCTGCTGCGGGTTGAGTGTTTCCAGGTTGTGAAAGCCGCATGCCGCCATGGCTTCGGAGACCTTTACCCTGGCTGCCTCGATTCCCGAGCTTTCGGCCAGCGCGAGCTCGATCTCCCGGACGGACACCGTTATCGGGGTGTCGAACGGGCTGGCAAGCCTTCCATCGGGATCCATTGCCTCAGCTTTCCGGTACCAGTGCAACAACGGTTGTGGTGTTGTGAAAGCCACTGTAGCTTCCCGTGGTCATCCTGATCTCTCCGTAGGTTTCCCAGCCAAGGATCGGAGCGCCCGGCAGGATCCTTCTGTAGGATTCAATCGCTCTCGTGAAACTGTCCTCGAGCAGCGCAAGCCTGATACCGCATTCGAAGACAAGCATTCCGGCGTAGCCGCTCTGCCCTGCAAGACCGGCCGAATCGACAGCGGCCCGGGCCGCCAGTTCTGAAGCCTCGATCTGGGCTTCGATGTTGCCGCCGTCCATTATGCGGAAGACCGAACCGTTCGGGATTGAACAGGTGAACACCATTGAACCGTCAGGGTTGACCGCAAGAGGAAACCTGATCTTGTATTCATCGCCGTCGGTGCACAGCCCCAGTTCAAAGTTGCCCAGGACGAGCTTGGTGAAATCCTCGGGTTTCTGTATCCGGTACCTTGCCTTGAGCTGTTCCACTGCGAACGCGGTTTCCCTCGACCAGACATTCCAGGCGGGCAATCCGTCGACTTCGTAGACACGGTTGCCCTGGGCCTTTGTAATGGTATGGCTGCGGCTCAGCGGGGTGTGCCCGTGCTTCACCCCGGTGTGAAAGGGCTGCACGGATGTGATGAAACAGACTGCCGCTGAATCGGAGGCATGTTCAACACCATGAAAGACCCGGGTTTCATTGAAGAGGAGGTCGTCGCCCGCGAAGCCGCCGATCAGGGTTACCGGGCATCCCGCGTACCTCTCGAAGAGCCGTGAGCAGTTGAGGGACAACTCCTCACCAGTTCCGGAGAGGCCGTCGGCGAAAAGGAGTGCGGTGAGGTGCCTTCCCGATTCCACTGGTGGAATGCATTGTGCAAGGTTTCTCGCAACGGCTTCGGGATCGTTTCTAAGCCCCTGGGCCATGGCGGTTGAGAAGTGCATCGTGTCGGATGAGAAAATGCCGATGGCGACACCGCCGGGTCCGACCCTGCTTTCAGTGAAGTGCCCTGCGGTTGAGCAGCCAATGACGGGGATGCTTCCAAGCCCGGCTCTGACCGTGTCGAGAACCTGACGATAGTCACAGCTTGATGAGGCATGAACCAGCGCAAGCGCGGGAGAAGCGCCTCCAAGTTTGCCAAGGGCTTCCTTCAGCGCGGTGTCGGTTGCAGCGGCACAGTTTTTTGCCCCGGCAAGCCCGGTTGCCAGTTTTGTGGACATGACTGCCACCACCCCCTCCCTCTGAATAGTAACCAAGAACAATTCCAATGCCAAGTGCCGGGTTCGAACGTGGGTGCGGCGGGTATGTTTCCCGCTCTGCGCGATGGGAGATGCAGGATGCGCGGGAACCTGCCTGCCGAATACTCAGGAAAACCATGCAGGAAAGGTATTTAGCCGTCTCAGCAGCTCTGGCGCCTCATGATCGGTGGGGCAGGAGCTGCATGGCAGCTGATCAGGTGTTGCCCTCCACCTTCAGGACGACGGCCCTGTCATCGCCGTGGTTGATGAGCCGGCATTCCTCTCCGGGAGCGAGTACCAACGCATCGCCCTGGGAAATGATCTCGAGGCCGCCCTCGGATGAAGCCGCACCGGCGGTGCCTTCGAGCAGTACGATCAGTGTACCTGCGGCGGAGCCAAAACGGGCTGTCCTGCCTCCCGGTGCGATGAAGACTTTCTTCGCCCTGAACTTCCCGCACCCGGAAGCCTGATCAGCGATGAGGGCTTCGCTTACACCCGAAGCCCCGTTCTCGACCACCCTTACGGGCCTCGTCGCCGGCCGTCTTTGTATTTTCATGCCCTACCTTCCCGGTCCGAAGGAGTAATCACTGCCCATCGATACGGTCCAGCGAATGGGACCATCCTCGGGGACTCCCATTGCGAGCCTTGCCGAACCGCCCGGTACGTTCATCTGCAGGTAGGCACCGTAACCGTATCGCAGTTCGCCGGTGCCCGGAGAGCTTATGGATTCGTAGTCCCAGGATGCACCGCCGTTCAGGCCGGCATTTATGGGACCCACAAGCTTGTGCTGAAGAAAGATGCCCGCTCCCAGCCTTTGCCTTGATGGGAGCGAGTTCCACTTGTAGCCCGGAATGCTGCTTTCAGCGGTACACCGGGAAAGCTGCCAGGGGTAGTTCCTTCCTGTGAGGATCTGCCCCCAGGTGTTCACGCCGGAGGTAAAGCCCCTCCTGCTCCCTGCGATGCCGTCAAAGCTCCAGTTGAACAGGTTGTGGCTGTGGCCGGGTTGCGGGCAGACCGAGAATTCCAGGGAGAGCCGCGTGCCGGGTGTAGTGGCTGTCGGATTGTCCCGGGTGTCGGCGGTTGCACGGAGGAACAGAGCCGGGAAGCCTTCCCTTGTGAAGCCGCTGTACCGCCTGCCGAACCAGCCGACGCCGGTCTCCATAAGGCCGAACCAGGATACGGTGCGTCCCGACGAGACTGAAATGTGATGATCTGTCCATACCCTTGTCGGGGTATTGCCTTCGGCGTCAGGCTCCTCAGCCTTTATCTGATGCAGTCCGCCCTCGAGCCTGACGTATCCACGGCCTGCGCCGGTGTTGATCGATCCTTCCAGGAAGGCGTAGTTTCCACCCCCGCCCGCGTTTATCAGGCCGTTCATTCCCCTGTTGAAGGTGTTCCTGTGATCGATGGTGATCCGTCCGTCCAGCCCGTAATCGCTGTGGTAGGTCAGCCCGATCCCCAGGGATGCAGGATTGCTCTCCCTCAGGGTGAAGGCGACATCAACCTCGTTCACGGAGGCTCCCGGGTACAACCTGAGCCTTACGCTTTCAAAAAGGCTTGATGCGTACAGTTCCTCGGAAACGTCCCGCATGACCTCCGGAGTCACGGAGTCACCCCTGGAGATGGTCAGCCATGCATTTATTGCAGAGAAGGAAACCCTCTGGTTCCCGGAGATCAGCAGGTTTCTCATCCTGAAAACGGGAATGCTGAGGGGAGCTCTCGGTGGTGCACCCCTGGGAACCTCTTGGTGAGCCGCAAGCCAGCTCTGAGCCTGCTGGTAACCCCAGGCCACAAGGCTGTCAAGTTCGCCGAAACTCCAGAGCTTCGCATCGTCGAGATCCGGGGCAAAATACCAGTCCGGAACAGCCATGTGCTCGCTGTTCACCCGTTTGGACATTGCGTCGAACGTGTAGTTGCCCACTTCGAGGATGGACGGGTATTCAGGGAAGGAGTCGGGGTAACTGGTGCCGACATCGACGGCCAGAACAGGGCTTTCCGGCCAGGCCTTCACGGCCGCGTCGACCGGGAGATTATCGAACACACCGCCGTCGACCAGCAGCATGTCCCCCTCCCTTATCGCCGGGAAGACGGCCGGGATGGCCATGCTCGCCAGCAACGCCCTTGAAAGGTCGCCTGAACTGAACATCACGCGCCTGCACGTGGGAATGTCCACCGCGACCACCCTGAGTGGGATTGGGAGCGAATCGAAGGAGTTGCCCCGCTGTACCTGGGCAGGACCGGTCAGGGAGGAAAGAAGAAGGCCCACCCTCATGTTGGAGACCGCACCTGTCGGGATCACTGGAACGAGTCCCCTCAGGCTCAGTGTAATCAGGTCCTGCCTTCCCCGGATCCGTTCCGGCAGCAGCGCCATGCGTGTCTCCGGAACCGCGCTGAAGAGGTGATTCCAGTCCAGGCTTTCAGCTATGCTGTCGAGTTGGGCAGCGTTGTAACCGCAGGCGTAAAGACCGGCCAGCAGCGCACCCATGCTGGTGCCGGCGAGTGCCCGGATCGGAACACCCTCCTCTTCCAGCGCCATCAGTACGCCAATGTGAGCAAGCCCCCTGGCCCCACCGCCGGACAACACAAGGGTTATGCCGTCCGCCGCGAACGCCTGTGCCGATAGCAGAAAGATGAGTGCTGCGGTGATCAGGGTTTTCATCACGCTCCTTTACCCGGGCTGGAACTTTCCCTATTATAGAATTCTACATTCGTTGTGGGATTATCAACCACCGCAGTAAAAAGCGGTTCTTAAGCCAAAGGAGATGTTTTGAAAATCGTTCTTGTTCTTGCCCTTGTGGTGGCCGCAAGCGGGTTTTCCGCAGGTGTCTCCATCACTGAGAGCACTGTTGACGGCCTTGACATGACACTTCGGGCCGCTGTTCCGGAGTTTGGAACCGTTCTGCTCCGTGGTGTTACATACACAACCGTTTCGATGGCCGAGGCCGAGAACCTTGCCGAGGCCGGCTTTCCGAGGCTTCCGGTTTATCGCAGCTGGATCGAGATTCCGGTGGGTGCCACCGTTTCGGTCAGCGTAAACGAGCAGAGGCTTGAATCCGTCGATGGCACAGGGTTTCCTGTCGAGCCCGGCATCATCAGCGCCGAGAAGAGCCGTCCCCGCGACAGTTTCACCGTCGTGCACGACCCGGCTGTCTACACCCAGGGCACGCCCTACCCATCCGAATGGGTCCGCGTTGTCTACGCCGGCGAGATGCGCGGCCGCAACCTTGCCCTTGTTGAAGTCATGCCGCTCAGATGGGATCCCAATGGTGGCTTCACGCTCCTCGCAGCAGCCGACATCAGGCTTGACTTCGTCGGCGGCGATGTTGCCAGAAGTTACGACAGGGCCCGCCATTTCGCCAGCGCTGATTTCGAGACCATGCTTTCGGGCTTCACCTCGAACTACGGTGTTTTCGAGTCCGGGTTCGACACTCCTCCCGCCCCTTATCTGATCATCGGTCATTCAGACTTCGTCACCACCGGGATGGACGCATTCGTGGCACACAAGGAAGCGCGCGGCTTCGAAGTGACCATGGTTGACCTTTCCGTTACCGGCACATCAGCGAACGAGATCCAGAGCTACATCCACAACGCCCTTGAAAACTGGGCCACCCCGCCAGTGTACGTTCTTCTCGTTGGTGACATCGAGTACGTTCCCGGTTTCCCCGCCACGGCAACCGGCGGAAGCACAGACCTTTACTACGTCGCCCTCGATGACGGCGGGTTCATCCCCGACGCATTCATAGGCCGGTTCAGCGTTCAGAACACGGGGCAGGCTGTTCTGATGGCCCAGAGGGTGATCGACTACGAGAACACCGTGGGTGTGCAGGACTGGGTCCAGAGGCTTCTCTGGATCGCCTCAAGCGACAACTACTCAATCACCGAAGGCACTCACAACTACTGCATCGACACTTATGCCACCCCCCGCGGCTACATGTCCACCAAGGTCTACCCTCACTCCGGCGGAACCGCAGCCCAGGCTGTCACCGCGATCAACGCCGGCATCTCCATGCTTACCTTCAGCGGTCACGGCAGCAGCACAAGCTGGGGCGACATGAGCTTCGGCTCGTCCAACTTCAACCAGCTCACCAACGACGGCATGTTCCCCGGCGTTCTCTCCCACGCCTGCAACACGGGTCAGTACAGCACGAGCACCTGCTGGGCCGAAACCTGGACCCGCACCCCCGAGAGGGGCGGCCTGTACTTCTGGGGAAGCTGGCCGAGCACCTACTGGGATGAGGACGACATCCTCGAAAGGGGAGAGTACGACTTCTTCCTCGGTGACGATGTCTACTGGCCGATGGGTTACATGAACGGCGGTCTTCTTGCCGTATACAGCTACTACTCTGGCGGCGGAAGTACCAAGTACTACTACGAAGCATACCATCTCTTCGGCGATCCCAGCGTGATCACCAAGACATGGCCCATGACAGGCATTGAGGACGAAACCGAAGGCGCTGGGTTCTCACCCGTAACGGTCACCGTCTCCAACCCTGTGTCGGGAATTGTCCCGATCAATATTTCCGGTATCGGCGGCCAGGCCTCCCTTGAAGTCTATGACATCTCGGGGCGCCTCGTCTCCAGACCCTTCCAGGGCAACCTCAACGGCCAGGTTTCCGTTACCTGGGACAACCAGAGTCTTGGTACGGGCGTGTACTTCCTGAGACTCACGCAGGGCGGCCAGATCGCCACTGCGAAGGTCACCCTGATCCACTAGAAGACCACGTTTTCGGATTGCTCCGGGGCGCTTCGGCGCCCCGGTTCTTTTTGTTCACGGAGCCACCATCAGACTCGATCCCGGCTTTTCACGGCATCGCGTCAGGGTTATTGATAGGCTGTTGCAATGGTCCGTGTGGTATCGAGTTCATTGTTGTTATCGAATGGAGGGGGTCATGAGGCTGATGGCGCTTTCTTGTCTTTCCGCTCTGCTGCTCTTTTCGGGATGCTTTCTTGAGGGCGGGCTCGGGTATGGCGGGTCCGCACAGGCGGACGTTACATCATCTTCTCCAGGGCTTGATGAAGCCCTTGCCGACGCTGAAGTTAAATTGCTCGAAGCCGGTATTCCAGTCGAAGGCAACTTCCCGTGCGTTGAACTGAAGGTCAAATCATCCGGAATGGTGGTATTCGAAGCTGCGGCATCAGGCAGTTTTGACCCGGTGATGGCTTTGGTCGACAAGGAGGGCATCGTTCTGGCGGTGAATGATGACTGGGGGAACAGCGTTGACAGCCGGATAGTCATGGCCGAGGTTCCATCCGGTGCCCGGTTGCTGGTCTGGGGTGTGAACGGCGAACAGGGTACGGCTGCAGTCTCGGTGAGCGAAGGCACCTCCCAGGATCTTGAGGAGTGGACCGCCAGTGCAACCATTGCCACCGGGACAATGGAATCCCGGCTTCTCGACAACAAGGAAAACGAATGCATCGAAGACCTTGTCGACGATCTTGACGAGGACGAAATCTACATCACGGACTGGGAGAACGCCCTGTTCGTCCCGTTCACAGTCACCTCCGAGGGTTACCACTCCATCACAGTGGAATCCGAGGATTTCGACTCATACCTTGTGGTTGTCTCAATCGAACGCGGCCGGGCGGAGTATGTAGCCATGAACGACGACGGCGGCACGGACTGGAACTCAAGGCTTCTTCTCGAACTCGAGCCCGGCCTTTATGGCGCGATCCTGAACAGCTACGCAAGCGGGGAGGAAGGCAGGTTCACTCTTGCAGTAGAACCTGTGGAGATCGACGAAGGCGAGATAAACTGGGTTGATGTTCCGGGATCGGGCGAAGGTGTCATCAGCGGCGAGGAATTGGCAATGGTTTTCTGGCCCGGCATCGACAACGAGTGGCACTTCTCGAGCATCACATCCACTACCCCGGTTTCCGCCTTCGGCTTCGTGATCGAGCAGCAGGGGTTTTACAGCCTCTCTGCAGCCTCGGAACTCGACTGCACGCTGACGCTCCTCGGCTATGAAAGTCCGGAGGAAGCGTACTGCCTGGATTTCAACGATGATTTCGACGACTGGAATCCACGTTTGACGCTCGAGCTGGAACCGGGTACCTACCTGGCCCTTGTTGCGCCGTACGACGGGGTCGGCCAGAGCGATGTTGCATTCACGGTTGAGCCGGGGACCGTTTTCGTCACCGAACCGGTTCTACTGCCGGTTGGCGGTGTTCACGAGCTGAGGCTTGAGCGTGGCGTTCCCTACGGCCTGTTCACCCTGGACATGGTTGGAGGGTACAACTACGCCATTTCGGCCGAGAGCCAGGAACTGGATGCCGTCATCACCATCACATTCGCAGACGGCAGTGAGCTTTTTGACGATGATGGTGGCGATGGGTTGAACTCCTACATCGAATTTGTTCCGACGGCTGGTCAGCTCGGCGCCGCAACCCTGAGGGTGGAAAGCCTGGCTGAAGGCGAAGGAGGGCTGATTACGGTTTCGTTCGAGCGTCTGAACAGGCTCAGCGAATCCGAGTCTTTCTCCCTCTACGACTGAGTCTGCGGTCCTCCTCCCCGGTTTGCCGGGGCGGAGGGCTCCCTCAGAGTGATGACTTCCCTCTGCTGAAGAAGAACAAGCCTGCACGCTGCCGGTTTGTTCTTCAGCCTTTCGAGGACGGCCGCATATCTTTCCAGCTTGGCCCTGTACTGCTCGAACAGACTGTCCAGCGAGGAGGGGCTGTCGGTCTTAAAATCGATGACCTCCAAATGTGAGCCCATATCGAGGAGGAGGTCGACGTAAAGGATCATCCCGTCGGCGAGAAGGGGATACTCCCTGCCAAGAATGCGGGCCTTCGACAAATCAAAAGGCAGCGGCGTTCCAAAAAAGGCCAATGCAAGTTTTGCCGCGTCGTCAGCGAACTCCATGCAGCTTCTCAGGATGGGGATGTTCAGGTCAAGCCAGCCCTGCGGGTTGTTGAGATCTATCTTCTCGAGCAGGGCGTGAACCTCTGTACCAAGCCGTTTGGCACTCGCAGCCGGATCGGGTGCAGGGGGTTCCGGGGGCGGAACAATCACGGGAGGGGCGGGGTGGCTGACAGCGGGAATCGGCCTCGGATGCAGCGATTCCAAATCGAGGGGTTCAAGGGTCATCTCTCGATAATGCCCCTCCGCTGCCGCGATGGCTGTGTACATGACTTCGGCGGGTCCCGACACTTTTTCTCCGGTGTCAGAAAAAATGACGAGCCGTTCCCTTGGACGGGTTACGGCTACATAGAGCAGACGTCTGAACTCCGCATTCGTCCTGGCCTTCTCGCGTTCCTTCAGCTTAAGGAAATATGGGCTGTGTCCGTCTCGCAGCCCCAGGGCTGCCCTGCCTGTTCGCTGGTCGGACAGGACAGGGTTCCTGTCCGATCTTGACCCGGCCCCCGGATTCAGCAGGATGACGTTCTTCCAGTCGAGTCCCTTGGCTCTGTGGATCGTGCTCAGGGTAACTGCATCGCTGCTGTCGGGCGAGGCTGAAGGCTCTTCGGATGCCTGGATGGAAACACCTGACAACTCATCCAGCAGCTGGTTCATTCCCTCACATTTCCCAGCCCTTTCCAGAATGCTCCTGAGGTTTCCGAGCCTTCGGTTCACCTCATGTCCGGTTCCCCGTACAGACTCGGTGATGCAGGTCGTGCGGAAGACCCTCTCGAGGAAGAGCAGCGGGGAAAGGTTGGTTGCCGCGGCCCGCAAGGCATCGATGACTGATTCGGCTTCGTGCACCTCCCGCACAGGCGTGCCCGAGAGCCAGCGGGTGATGCTTGAGTCATCGATGCCGAAATAGAGTGAACGGAGGGTATGCACACGGGCCCTTCTGTCATGTGGATCCAGGACGGCCCGGATCAGCATGGCGGTGTCCTGCACCTCGAGCCTTTCCTTGAAGTCCCTCGAAGCCTCTACGATGTAGGGTATGTTCCTGCGGTCGAGGGCTTCAACCAGTTCCTCCAGCCGGGTGGCTGTCTTGAAGAGGATGGCCCAGTCCCCGGGGTTTTCTCCGGTCAGCATTTCGGCCACCGCCTCGGCCTGCGCCCTGCCCTTGTAGACGGCGGCGGATCCGCCATCGGGTGGCTGCGGAAGCCTTATCACGAGAGGCATCGGCCCTTCCTCGGCGCCGGGGGACGGAACAAGGGGGGCGTAGTCGGACAGGAAAGGTATCTCATCATCGGGGACATTCGAGAAGAGGCTTCGCCCGAATGCATTCACAAAAGCTATCACCGCCCGGCAGGAGCGGAAATTGGTTGAAATCGTCTCCCTGAGTGCACCGCTCCGGGTGACTAGCTCGACGGTTTCGTTGTAGGTCTCCACATCAGCGCTTCGCCAGCCGTAAATGGACTGCTTGGGATCCCCCACAATCGTCAGACGGCCTTCGAGGCCGCCTGCAGAGAGAAAACCGAGGAAGAGGTTCGCCTGCAGCAGGCTCGTGTCCTGGAATTCGTCGATTAGAATGTGTTTGAAACGGGCCGCAAGAGCAGCCCTGAGGGCGGGGTTCACCGATACGGAGCGGTGCGCCAGGAAAAGAAGGTCGTCGTATGACAGCCTGGTTCGGTCGCTGTCCCACAGCCGCCTTGCATTCAGCGCACAAGGCAACACGATTCTCTCAATGGCCGGGGCTGCTGCGAGGAAGACTTCGATTCCCTGCAGCTCCCTGAGGCGGTCGTTCACATCGAAAACCCCGGCCTTCACCCGATCAAGTGTGTCTTTGTCCACCCACGCGCTCTTGACCCCGGAGCTGCGGTTCACCACCTGAACAGTCGACAGACCGTCTCCCCGTGCCAGGCGTTCCCTTAGCAAAACCATCTGCGTCGCCAGCCGGTCCCGGGGGTCCGTGCAATTCTCGAGAAGCGAATCCAGGAGCCCCGTAAGTTCTGTCCTACCATGTTGAAGCTCTTCACGGGGGTTTCCAAACGGCCCGATCCCTTCGATCCATCGAATTGACTCAAGTTTTCCCGAAAACTCCATGAGCGATTCCGAACCCGGGTTTGAAAGGCCTGCGGCACATTCCCGCGCATCCTCCCGGGATAGGCCTGCGAGATGCGCATCCCAAAGCATTCTCTGCTCGTCTTTGCTGAAATGGCTGGTTTCGACGGAAAAATCAGGGTAACCCCCGGTCATGTGAGGGTACTCCCTCAGAACCCTTGCGGCGAAACCGTGAATGGTGGTAATCCATGCCGAACCGATCCTGGAGGGCGATCCCGAAAGCTCCGCCCTGATCCTCACCCTGAGCTCGGCTGCCGCCGCCTCCGTGAATGTGACAACTGCCAGGTTTTCGAGGGGGACACCTTCACGCAGCACCAGGTTCGCCACACGTTTGGTGAGAAGGGTCGTCTTGCCTGTTCCTGCGCTTGCCTCGACGACGACGTTTCTTGCATGCTCGAAGGTGATCCTGTCCCGCGAGGGCTGATCAGGAGGAATGTGCGTTTCCACCGATCCCCTTTCTCGCAAGGCGTGTTCTTGGAGATATCCTGCAGAGATGGCCGCATCCGCAGCTGCCGCAGACGTTCTCATCCCCGGAGGGAGGGAAGATGCCCGATGAGATGCACCGGAAAATATCCCGGATACGCTCTTCGAAGGCTGGAAGCACCTCTTCGATCTCCCCTTTCGTTACGCTGGTCAGGACCGGCACATCATCGCTGCGAACATGAAGATAGCCCATTTGCACCGGCTTTGCTGAACACAGGGCGTAGTACACCGGCAGCTGAAACAGATTCATGTTCTCAAGTGGTTTCCTGTACCTTTTCGGATCGCCGGTCTTGAGATCAAGTGCCACAAGACCGTCAGCCGTTTCGGCCAGAAGGTCGAGCCTGCCGGTTCCGGGCAGTCCGGCGACGATTCCTGAAACGTTCCTCTCGCTCTCCAGGGGGTGATATCCTGCCCTCCGGAAGAACTCGAGCGTGCGCTCAACCGTTCCTGCAAGCGTTTCCCGGTAATTCTCTGCAAAAGCGTCTGATCCCAGCATAGCTCCGAGATCATGTCTTTCGGTCGCACGCGTCACCGCCTCCCCGGCCGTAATTCCCGAGAGTGCCAGTTCAAGGGCCTTGTGGACGAAAATGCCGTTTGCAGGCCTGTCCGGAGACGAGAGTACGGGGGCTGCCGAGGGTTCGGGCAGCATCCATATCCGTTCAACCATGTACCTGAAAGGACAGCGCGCATAGGCTTCGAGCATTGATGCGTTGACGCTCTCGGGCGGGGTCGCGACCCCCGGGCCTATGATCCCGTCGTGGGGGCCGAAAGAGTTGCTGAACAGCCGTTCGCGTTCCGCAGAAAGAGCGCGTTCGAGAAAGGGCGCCGTGGCCGGCGGGGTGATCAGAACCATGGCGGAGTCTGATATGACGGTTCTTTCCGCCTCCTTTGAAGCGAGAAGCCTGTCTATCAGCGGGGACGGCCTCTGGCTTCGCCCACCTTCGTCGGATGTTCTGATTATCAGTGCAAGCCGCTCCCCGGCAGCTTCGAAGACCTGTCTGAGAACAAACGCCTCCTCCTGTTCCCGGGTATCCCCGGTGGTCATCTCGAGGGCATGTCTCAGGGCTGACGGGAACCGAGGGTCCTCGGTCGAGCGCGACGGGAAAACCGATTCTTCAAGACCCGTGACCACGACTGCGTCGAACCGGGTTCCCCGGAGCTGCTCCGGAGAAAGAACCGACACGCCGGATTTATCCGCGGGGAAGATCTCCTGTTCCGCATTGTCAAGCAGGGCTTGCAGCATCGCCCTGAACCCATCGAGGGAGACCTCGCTGCGCAGCCTCCACGCCATTCCGCTGAAAACGGCATCGTGCAGCCCCCCGGGAAGCGGAATGCCTTTCGGTTTTTCGACAAGACGCTCCAGGGCATGAAGGTAAACGCCCGGCAAGGCGGTGTCGGGAAGCAGTCTCTGGAATGCAAGAAGCCTTTCGGCAAATGGCATGTCCAACCTGGAGAGCGCTTCGACCCCAAACCTGGCACCCTTTTTGCAAACCTGCTCCATGTACTCCGAAGGGCTTTCTCCGAATACGATCCCCAATGAGAGCAGCCTTTGGATCAGTAAATTGTGCCAGTTCCACGTCGGGAGGGCGCACACCCCGAGCAGAAAACGTCCTGCGGGTGTCGAACTGAGAGGTGTCGAAAACCCAGGGTTGGTAGGGACGCCCGCAAGGTTGAGAGCGAGGGCGACCTGTTCCCTGTCGCGACCGCGGGCAGCGACCGCAATACTGAATCCGGGCCTTGTTCCCTGCATCCGCCTCACGGTCTCGACCACCCCCCTTTTAAAACCGAGGCCGCTGCCGCAGGAAACGATTTCCACCCCTTCGGGAGTCGAAAACGCCTTCTCGTTCAGCAGGCTTTCACCAAGCAGGGCCATTTTCGCCATCGGCGTTCCCGCATCCACCCTGTGCCTGCGGTTTCCATAAAGGGTTCCCAGAAAGTCGCCGGTTTTTGCATAGACATCTCTCCAGGGAGAGGAGGGGTGCACCGGGCTGAACCATGATACCGAAGTGGTCGCTGAAAGTGCCCTCACGAACCTTCGCTGGGCGGGGTTCAGGTCGTAGAAGCCGTACATTGAAACGCATGCGTACCCGGAACCGGGAACGCCCCGCATTATCGTGTCACCCCTCAGCGGGTGCTCAACCGATAGCTCCGTCTCAAAGGACCGGAGGGCTCTGAGCGTTTCCCACGCGGAGGGTCCGGGGTCATCCTGAAGGGACAGCAGGACCGTTTCCAGCTCGGTCGAACCTATTCCCTGTTCAAGCATGCCGGCAAGAAAGGCTGCGCCTGTCAGCGCCCGTTCGGAAGAACCGTATGCCAGAAGGGCGCATCCGGCCATTTCAGCAGCGGACGGCGGTATCGGGGAAGGAAGGGGGGCCAGCTTTTCCGCAAGTTTCGGTATGCCTGGAAAGAACTGCACGCCGGCAAGGTTTGCGAAGCCCGCGTCACGGAGGACTGTGAGAAGCCGCTCGAGCAGCGGGAATCCGGCTGTTACAACAGCATGAGGCCGCGCATCGGATGATGCCAGCCTATCGACAAACGCTTTTTCGAGGGAGCGCCAGTGACCCTCGAAGAGGGCCTCGGAACTCATGTCAGCAGGTTTCCTGGCTGCCGATCAAGGCTGCGAGCCTGGATGCGTGCTTTTGCATGGCGAAGGTCTGGGGGCCGACGATCACCTTCAAACCCGCGAGGGGTATCCTCTCGAATATGCTGTTTACGGGACGGTCGCCGTAGAAGGATCCCTGGATGAGTTTTTCACGTCCGGCAATGACGATCGGGCATATCTGGGCATCGATGGCGGCGTTCACGATGGCAAGGGTGCCGATCTTGTTCACCACGAAGTCCTCGGTGACTGCATCGGCGCCAAGCACGGGCACAGCTCCCTTCGCGATGGCGGCAGTGAAGTCGGAGTCTTCGATCAGCTCGACCTTCAAGCCGTTCTGTATCAACGTGTCCGCGGCGCTTCTTCCCTCCTCGCCGGGAGATGAGATGGTTTGGTAAACCATTTCAAGCCGGTTCTTGCGGTGTTCAAGCGCCTTGATCACCGAGCCGCTCCTGCTGTGACACAGGAGGATGTTCCCTGTTTCCTCGAGCTGTTTGTAGAGCTGAATTCCGGACTCTATTGCCTGCTGTCTGATCTCTCTCTGAAGATCACCGGCCGCGTCCTTCCACTTGAACAACGGCTCCTGGGCGAGTCGTCTTGCGACGTAGCAGAGAGGAACCATGTCTCCGGCTGATTTCAGGAGGGCTTCGGGCAGGTCGGGATCCTTTAAATTGCCAAGAATTATGTGATTGAGAATTTTCATGTATGTTTCCGAAGCGCCCGAAGTGGTGTTCGAAACGATGTCGTTCAAGAGTTCGTCCATTGCAGCTCCATCCGTATTGGTAGGTCATGCGTAATCAAAGAGTAGGCGGCTGTCAACTCCTGGCTCTGAAGAACCGGCTTCGCGGGGAAACCGACCCCGATCTGATCCAGAAGCTGAGACAGAGGGAAGTAAGAATTCTGCTTGAACTTGGGCAGACAGCACAAGCCATCGCCGCCGCCAGGGCCTTGCCGCAGGACGGAACCGGCCTTTCCATTCTTGGTGATGTTCTTTGCCGAACAAGTCGATGGAAAGAGGCGGAAGAGGTTTTCGAGTCCGCCAGGCAGGCCAGGATGGGTGAAGGATTTGAAACCAGGGCGCTCGCACTTGCCAGGGGTCCGCTTTTCCTGTTGTCCGAGGCAAGACGTGACTGGGCGAGGTGCCGGGAGCTTGCCGATCTTCCCGTACTTGCTTCAAGGGTTGCAAGGCTTTCGGGGGGGCAACCCGTTCCCTTCGAAACCTCAGGTTTTCCATGGGAGGCTGTTGCCATGCTGGAAGCCTGCCATGCAGGAGGCTCGCCCGAAGCGTTGCCGCTTGCCGTGCAGACCTGGGGAATGGCCGAACGGGAGTGGAAGTGGAGGGTTCTTTTTGAGGGCGTCATCCTCTTCGACGGGGCTGGGCTTTCCCTTCAACCCTGGAGAAAACTCTACAGATCCATTGAAGGCATTGTTCTCGATCCCCGCTGGCCCGGAGAGAGGAAGACCCTGAAAACCATTTTGGGCACAGGGAAACAAAGGTAGTATCTTACCCCCAGACTATCCTCGGGGAGGTATCTGTTTGAAAAAGGCTTTGATCACTGGTATCACGGGGCAGGACGGGTCATATCTGACCGAGTACCTGCTTGAAAAGGGATACACGGTGCACGGGATCGTCAGACGCGCCAGCAGTTTCAACCGCGAACGGATAGAACGGTTGATCGGTGATGAGTCGATCTACGGACAAACCCTTTTTCTGCATTACGGGGACCTAACCGATTCCAGTGCACTCAACCGCATTCTTGAGAAAGTTGCCCCCGACGAGGTCTACAACCTCGCGGCCCAGAGCCATGTGGGCATCTCCTTTCAAATGCCCGAGTACACCACTGATGTCAACGCGACAGGTGTTGCGAGGCTGCTTGATGCCATGAGGGACACGGGTCTTGCCGGGAAGTGCAGGTTCTACCAGGCTGGAACCAGCGAAATGTTCGGTTCAAGCCCGACCCCGCAGAACGAGGGAACACCCTTCCACCCGCGAAGCCCTTATGCCGCAGCAAAGCTCTGCGCCCACTGGATGGTTGTCAATTACAGGGAAGCATACGGAATGCACGCCTCAAACGGCATCCTGTTCAACCATGAGTCTCCCCGGCGCGGCGAAAACTTTGTAACAAGAAAGATCACACTTGGTGCAGCAGCGATAAAGATGGGGCTGTCGGCTTCACTGGTGCTGGGGAATCTTGACTCGGCAAGGGACTGGGGCCATGCCCGGGACTACGTTAAAGCCATGCATGCGATGCTGCAGCAGCCCGAACCGGGTGACTACGTTGTGGCGACAGGCGAGATGCATACAGTAAGGGAGTTTCTTGACGAGGTCTTCAAATACCTTGACCTCGACTGGCACAGCTTCGTTAAAACCGACAACAGGTACTTGAGGCCGACTGAAGTTGAAGCCCTGATGGGGGATGCAACAAAGGCGGGGCGGCTTCTCGGCTGGCGCCCGGAAACTTGTTTTACCGGGCTTGTCAGGGAAATGGTTGACGCCGATATGGCTCTTCTTTCCATCACCAAGCGGAGGATTTGAACATGTCCATGATCAGGCCGTTCCGGGGATTGAGACCCCGGAAGGAGTTCGCTCACAGAATAGCTTCCCTTCCCTACGATGTCCTTGATTCGGATGAAGCCCGTGACATCGTAAAGGACAATCCGCTGAGCTTCCTCAGGGTCGTCAAACCTGAGGTAGACCTTGACCCGAGCGTCAATCTCTACAGCGACGAGGTCTACCGTCAGGGAGCAGTGAACCTCAGAAGGCTTGTTGAAGAGGGTCTCATGGTCCAGGACAAGCAGCCCATGCTCTATTTCTACAGGCAGATCATGGGCGGTCATTCCCAGGTGGGGCTCATGGCGTGCGTGTCCGCAGACGAGTACGACAGGGATGTCATCCGCAAGCATGAATACACCAGGAAGGCCAAGGAGGAGGACAGGATCCGTCACATCATGTCCCAGAACGCCCAGGCCGGACCGGTTTTTCTCACCTACAGGGACGTTGAAGGAATCGACGCCATCCAGAAACGGGTGGTGCAGGGCGAACCTGAATACGATTTTACCGCATCCGATGGTATCCGCCACACACTGTGGCTCGTGGAAAACCAGGAAGACATTACCACCCTCGAGGCGTACTTCAGGAATGACGTGCCCTTTACCTATGTGGCCGACGGTCATCACAGAAGCGCTTCCGCGGCGATCGTTGCCCGCAGACGGAGGGAAGCGAATCCCAACCACTCGGGGCTTGAGGAGTACAACTTCATCCTTGCCGTGCTCTTCCCGAAGAGCCAGTTGCGGATCCTGCCCTACAACAGGGCGGTCAAGGATCTGAACGGCATGACCCCCGAGCAGTTCCTCGAGAAGCTTTCCAAGTCATTCTCCGTGACCAGGTCGGGCAAGGCAAGCCCGACGGTCCCGAGGGAATTCTCCATGTACATGAAGGGCCAGTGGTTCACGCTCGTGCCGATCGAAGGCACCTTCGAGAAGGTTGATCCTGTTGAAGGGCTCGACGTAAGCATTCTCCAGAACAACCTTCTTGCACCGATTCTCGGCATTGACGATCCCAGAACATCCGAGAGGATCGACTTCATAGGCGGGATAAGGGGCACGGGCGAGCTTGTCAGGCTCGTGGATTCCGGCAGGTTCGCAGCGGCATTCAGCATGCATCCCACTTCACTTGACCAGCTGCTGTCCGTTGCCGACACCGGGAAGGTCATGCCCCCCAAGTCCACGTGGTTTGAGCCCAAGCTGCGAAGCGGCCTGGTTGTACACAGTCTATGATGAAAAGGATTGCTTTCGTTTTCATCGCGCTCGTTCTCGGGTGTGGCCAGGATCCTGCGGCCCAGGTGGTCAAGGCCTTTGTCCTCGATCTTGAGAACGGTTCGTACGGGGAAGCCTGGGACCTTCTCACTCCGTCGACCCAGGCGGTTTATGATTCAACGGTTGTGGTGCTTCAGAGGTTCGGGTACGAGGAATCCCGGAGCGCGCTCGACTCACTTGTCGGGGGGTTGACCCCCGAAGAGTTCGCCGGGA
Organism: Candidatus Fermentibacterota bacterium; assembly: GCA_963845085.1. Lineage (GTDB taxonomy): Bacteria > Fermentibacterota > Fermentibacteria > Fermentibacterales > JCC-6 > UBA6080. The sequence goes on along the minus strand of CAWJQI010000004.1, from coordinate 499,209 downwards.
TCGATGGCCGTGGTCTGTTCATGCGAATGGTGGCGGAGAGTCCCGAGTGCGGAAACCTCTCCGGAACCGTTAAATCGGTAGAGCACGTCTCCGACTCGCAGAGCGTGGTTGTGCTCTCGACAGCCTCGGGGACGCAGGAGGTGGGTGTTGAACTGTGCGGGGAAAGGTGGCTGGTCGATCTCACCAGGCTCACCCCGCCCGCCGAGTCCGAAAGGTAGGCTGCAATGAAGGCGATTACCAGGGGACTGGTTGTCTTCACCATCATCGCGTTCGGTCTGGGAATAGTTTTCCTTCTGATGGGGATGGGGTTCAACCTCGGCCGCTGGTGGCCCGTGATATTCGCCGCTTCCGGCATTGCTGTGATCGCGGCCAATCCCGGCAGGGTCGAGAGCACGATCCTCGGCCTTATGCTGATCGGGTGGAGCTCTCTTGCAGTGCTTTCCCTTCATCACGGCGAGATCGAATTCGTGAAGAACGGGTGGCTTTTCTTCTTCGGAACCTCAATCATCTGGACCCCCCTTGCCTTTCTTCTTGGAAGGATGATCGGTAGGTAGCTTTTGGCTCTTTTCCGTCCTCGGAAGAGTGATCTTCCGGAGAGTGAATACTCAAGGGAAAAAGCACGGAACGCGTTTTTCTTCGCCTTGGCGGTTGCGGCGTTTGCCGTGCTGGCGGGGTTTCTTTTCCGCATGCAGCCCGAAGCGACACAGGTGCTCCGGCACAACCTTGCGCCGGACTTCCCCATCGGGTGCACGTGGGTGAACGTTCCCGGCCACATCAGCCTGTTCCAGGAGCTGAAGGGTCATGTGGTAGTGGTTCTGTTCAACAGCCTGACCAGGCTGGCCGATCTTCGGGACGTGAACCGCATGGAAGAGATAGCCTTGCAGTTCAACGAATCCCCTGTTGCATGCATCGTGGTTGCCACAGGCATGGGCTCGGCGGAGGATGCGGCACACTGGCCGCTCCTCTGCCCGATCATTCTTGATCCGGACTCATCCGTGACCAGGCTGTTCGGGGTGAGTGCCCTGCCTGCAGTTCTGATAATCGATTCCAACGGCGCTGTTGCCGCCCGCTACTATGAGGAGTGGGAACGGATCCCCCTCGAGGGGATGATCCGGGACCTTCTGAATCAAGCCTGCGCTACGCGAACAATTGCTCCGGAGAGATACACTCCCTGAAACCGTAAAACACTAAGGATTGCACAGCAATGATTGAGCCCCACGGCGGTAAGCTGATCGACAGATCAATCGCTCTAGAAGCGGTTCCCAAAGACCTTCCCGTACTTCACCTCGACTCCCGTGAAACGAGCGATCTCGAAATGATCGGTTGCGGGGCTCTCAGCCCACTCTCGGGCTTCATGACGGCGCCGGACTACGAAAGCGTTCTTGAGAGGATGCGTTTGTCCGATGGCACGGTTTTCAGCCTGCCCGTAACGTTTTCAGCAAAAGCCGGCGACCCGGATGTGGTTCCCGGAGACAGGGCCGTCCTGTGCCGTAACGGAAACGTGAAGGGCGTCATCACTGTCACCGAGGTTTTCAGGCGCAACCTCCTCCATGAAGCGCAGACCACTCTTCTCACGACCGATCCCGCCCATCCCGGAGTCGAATACCTTGGCGGCCTGTCGGACAGGTGCATCGGGGGCGAGGTGCTGGCGGTCGACAGCCGTGACTCCGAGCCCTTCCGCGAGTACCGGCTGAACCCCGGTGAGACCCGCCTGCTTTTCGAGAAAAAGGGGTGGAAGACGATCGTCGCCTTTCAGACCCGCAACCCGATCCACAGGGCTCACGAGTACATTCAGAAGTGTGCCATGGAGGTGGTCGACGGCCTTCTTGTCCATCCACTCGTAGGGGATACAAAAGAGGGTGATATTCCGGCTGAAGTCAGGATGAGGTGCTATACCGAACTCCTGTCGGGGTACTTCCCTGAAAACCGGACCGCACTGTCCGTCTTTCCCGCAGCGATGAGATACGCCGGTCCGCGCGAGGCCGTGTTCCATGCGATAGCCAGAAAGAATTACGGCTGCACGCATTTCATTGTCGGCCGTGATCATGCCGGGGTGGGGAACTACTACGGCACTTACGATGCCCAATTGATCTTCGATGAGTTCGACCCATCCGAGATCGGCATCATTCCCCTCCGGTTCGAGCACTCCTTCTTCTGCAGGACATGCGGCAGCATGGCAACATCCCGTACCTGCCCCCACGATCCGAGCCATCACGTGTTCCTTTCGGGAACAAAGGTCAGGACGATGCTCGCCGCCGGCGAGCTCCCCCCGGTCGAATTCACCCGTCCCGAAGTCGCCCGCATTTTGATGGGAGGGGGACGGACTTAGATAGATTAGTTTGTTGCAGTAAGAAGCAGCGTACTAATGTTTTGTGAAAGTACGCTGCTTCTTCTGTATCCTGGTGATGGAGTTGTAGTTACTGCAACAAACTAATCTATCTAAGTCCGTCCCCCAGGTAGATGTAGCCGCCACCGGTGAAAAGCGGGTGGGAGGCGAGGGTTGAGAGAGACGGAAGACCGGTGGAGAAGGAGCCGAACGGCGACGGTTCGGGGAAAACGACTATTTCCGGGAAACGGTCTTCAATTCCGGCAAGACCTGCTGCGTGCATCACGGCATCAGCGACGCCCCCATTGTAGTCGACCAGCCCGAGCTCGAGGGCGTCGGATCCCGACCAGACCCTGCCCTGGCCAATGGAATCAACCTGCTCGAACGACATGCCCCTGCCCCGGGCTACGGTGTTTACGAAAAGTTCATAACCGCCGCGCATGGCGTCGAATTCCCTCGTCCATTCATCTTCGGTGTAGGGTTCAAACGGGTTGCCCGGGTCTCCCGAGGGATCGATGGAAACGCTTTCAACATTAATGCCAAGCCGTTCCAGCAGGTCACCGTAGACGAACTTTCCCGTGATGATACCTATCGAACCTGTCACGGTCAGCCTGTCAGCGAAAATCGCGTCAGCACCGCACGCCATGTAGTAGCCTCCGCTTGCTGCTACCGACCCCATGCTGACCACAACAGGCATGCGCTCGCGGATGCGCTGGACGGCCCTGTTCATGTCGTCGCTGGCCATGGCGTCGCCGCCTCCGGAATCGATTCGCAGGACCAGAGCCTTCACACCGCTGGCCTCAGCCGCTTCTTCAAGGAGCCTGACAATGGTGTCGCTGCCCATGTTTGCCCCGAGTATGGACCCCCCGCTCTCACCGTTTACGATGTTGCCGGTCGCAACGACAACGGCAACCCGCGGATCGGGGAGCCAGTCGCCGGAAGGCGGGATGGTCGAGCCGTACTCCTGCGGCGAAACAACGGACATGCTCTCGCCGATCTCGCCCTCGACGAATTCATGGAACTGGTCGGGATGTATGAGCGTGTCGACAAGGCTCATCTGCCTGGCCCTTATGCCCCAGTAGGGCGATGATGTGAAGAGCGAGAGCACCTGGGCCGGTTCGTAGCCCCTGCCATCGCCGAGCCCTCTCACAATCTCGTTCCGTGCGCTGAGAAGAAGGGCGCGGGTGGCTTCCCGCTGGGCATCGGTCATGTCGGTACGGGTCAGCATGTCACTGGCACTTTTAAAGTCACCAATGTGCATCAGATCGGGGTACACACCCAGCTTGTCGAGAAAACCCCTGAGGAACGGAGTGTATGAAGTGAAGCCGCTGACGCTGATCTGACCGGCAGGGTGCATGCATATCCTGCGTGCGGCCGCCGCACTGTAGTAGGTAGACGTGCCGGCGTACTCAAGAAATGCAAAAACCGGTTTCCCTGCCTGCCGGAAGCGAACCATGATCTCCCGGAGTTCCTCATTCTGTGAAGCGTTCAAGGAGCAGTTGGAGTAGTCGACCAACAGGCCCGGAACCTCCGGGTCTGCTGATGCCCTGCGAAGAAGAACCATCTGTTCCGAGAAGGAAGGGGTCCTGGGACCCAAAAAACTTCGCGACGGTTCTTCCGAGGTGTGTTCGGCATGGAATTCCATGAAGCTTCCCGACGGGTTGAGAGCGCAGTCAGCCTGCCTGCTGAGAATGCTGAGGCTGCCGGTTCCACCCTGATACGATCCGTCGCTGAAAGATACTGCGTTCCTGTTGCTCACCTGCTGGAAGTCGATCTGAAGCCCGGCAGTCACCAGGTCCTCGGAGAAGCTTCCCCTGAAGGTGAAGCCGGGAACCGGAACGACCTCGAGCCCGGCCTGCCAGTCACCTTCGTCCGGATTCCATTCACTCCACGCCCAGTCTCCGGTAACAGTGAAAAGATTGCCCATCGGACGCAGGGCGAGGCCGGCAGCCATGTGCTGGTCGTAGTCCTTCACAGCGCTTCGAAAGACAAGGCCTGCGCCCAGCTGGTTCGAAGGCCTGAGGCAGGCACCGAGGGTGAAGAAAGTGGCGCCGTCGAGTGGATGGCCGCTCACGGTCGGGTCGTACCAGGAGAACCCGGTACCAAATGTTAAGCTCTCGCTTGCCCTTATTCCGGCGCCGGTGTCGAATCGCCTCAGGCTCAACCTGTCCTCCCACCAGCCTCCCAGACCGCCCTGCTCTCCCTGCAGGCTGACGCCGTCCAACCCTTCCCAGGTTGAGTCGGTGAATGACCAGGAGACTGTCATGTCCTGAAACTTCAACCAGGGGAAACCAGCCGGATTTGTGAAAAGCGCGCCTGAAGCCTCGGGGTATGCGCTGAACCTGAACGGGACCGGATTGCCCGGAAGAGGGTCGAGGGGCAGGGCCGTTGCTGACCATGACAAGAGGAGAACAAGGAAACAGAGCCTTTTCATACAGTCTCCCAATCGGTTAGAAAGGATTCTCGACGCCGGCGCTGATGCAGAGGCCCTCATCACCCCAGGCACCGTCAAACTTCAACATGAGGCGGTCCTGTGTGAGCAGCCTGAGCCCTGCGCCTGCATCACCATGAAATCTTCCAAATGCAAGGCCTGAGATCGAATCCGCAACCTGACCCGCGTCGGCGAAAACCGCAACGCCCGCCTGCCAGGGCTGGTTGAAGACAGGAACACTGATTGTCAGGAGCATTTTCCTGATCTCGGCAGAACAGAGCAACAATACGGGACCCGTGAACCTGAAATCGCTGTAGCCCCGGAACCCCTGTGACTGGCCGAGCGATGGCATGAAGGGTATCGGGGTGTCGGCTGTTCCGTAGTGGCGCGCAGCTGTCGCTGACACTCCAAGTTCAAGCCTTCCGGGTGCCGGCACCCAGGCCGAGAACTGCGATGTGATGCACCCGTATGTGACGTCTCCGGTCTGGCAGGAGCCCGAGAGCCCTGCGCTCCAGCGAAACCCCTCGATGCCTCCCCCGCCGAGGCTGATCCCCGCATCGGGTCCGAGTGTCCAGGTCGAACCGAACCTCGTCGAAGGCGCCCTCTCCCAGAGTTCGCTCTCCTCCCTGTCGTAGACGGTGGTGTGCCGGGCGGAGATGCCTGCCTGGAACATGAGCCCGGGGGCCAGCACCCTGCTGAAAAGAATTGACAGGTTCTGTTTTTCGAAGTCCATAACCGCGGAAGTGTCGGGGTCGGTCCGGTTGCCCCACCCGAACCAGTCGGCCTCCAGAAGTCGCTGATATCGGCCCGAAAACCTCACGCCTCCCATGGACATGGCGCGCACCGCGTCGGCCTTCACCGAAACCACACCGGATGTGCCATAATAGGCTCCGATCGTGTAAAGGCCTGTCTGAAGGCTGTCGGGGGAGAGGATGGGGGCCATCAGGGTTCCTCCCAGCAGAAGACCGGTTTCGGAACTGTAGCCCGCCGTCGGGAATAGGGAAAGGGCCTGAGTATTCGCGGTCACGAGGATCAAAAGGAAGAAAAGGCAGCGGAGTGTCTTCAAGAATTTCCTCTCCCCCTCCGCGGGGTTATATTGGTCAAAACAATCATCGAAAGGCAGGCTCGTGGGCAGAACCCTGATAATCGTACCCACCTACAATGAAGTCAGGAATATAGCTGAACTTCTGCCTGTGCTGCTTGATCTTCCCCTTTCCCCGGATGTTCTTGTGGTGGATGATTCAAGCCCGGACGGAACCGGCGCGGTGGTAGAGGGCTATTCGGGCACCGGCAGGGTCCACCTCCTTTCCCGCCCTGTCAAGAGCGGTCTCGGGCAGGCCTACGTTGCCGGGTTCAGGTGGGCGCTCGCGCAGGGGATCTATGACCCTGTCGTCCAGATGGACGCTGACTTCTCGCACGATCCGTCAAAGGTTCCGCTGCTTGTGAAGGCTCTCGACGGGGTGGACTTTGCGATCGGGTCAAGGTATTCGAACGGCGTCAACGTTGTTAACTGGCCCCTTTCAAGGCTGATCCTTTCCTACACCGCAAACATGTACACCAAAATAGTGACAGGTCTCCCGGTCAAGGATGCCACAGGGGGGTTCAAGGCTTTCCGAAGAAGTGCCCTGGCGCAGCTCGATCTTGACGGCATAAAGTCCGACGGTTACTCCTTCCAGATCGAGGTGACCTACAAGCTTGTCAAGAAGGGGTGTACTGTCACCGAGGTGCCCATTGTGTTCGTGGACCGCCATTCCGGCACGAGCAAGATGTCCAAGTCCATCGTCTGGGAAGCTGTGTGGATGGTCTGGCATCTGCGGTTTCCCTGGCTGTTCTGAAAGGTCCGAGATGATTCCATTGCTGATGCTTGTCATGTCGCTCCTTCCCGAGTGGGACCTCATGTCCTCGACCACATTCGTGCGCTCGGTCTGCTCGGACGGCCAGGGCGGCCTGTGGTGCGCCACCACGGGAGGAGTTATCAGATTTCGCTACGGGGAAGGGGTGATCGAGAGCCTTTCCTACCCGGATCAGCTTCCTCATCCCAGAACGCGCTCAGTCTTCCAGGACTCCCAGGGGTTTCTGTGGGTGGCCACCGAGGGCGGGCTGGTTCTTTACGCCGACGGTCAGACCACGTTCTTCACATCGTTTGAAGGGATCCCGGGCAGCGGCAACGTCTACTCGGTTGCAGAGGCGGGCGGTTACATCTGGGTTGGCAGCGACGGCGGTCTTGCCCGCGGGGACTCCCAGGGCTTCATTCCGATCGAGGAGGGAACGGTTTTCAACGCGGACAGGGTCTACGGAATGGCTGTGCGCTCCGACTCCCTCTGGCTTGTCACGGATCGCGGTGTTTTCTCGTTGGACACCGGAATGTCGCCGTTCGACCCTGCCGCCTGGAAGGACTGGAAGGCCACCCAGAGCTATTCCCTGCGCGGGATAGAGGTTCCCTCACAAGGCGTGTGCGCCTACGGAAGCTCGGGCGTTGCGATCCTCGCACCCGGTGCGGATGACTTCGAGCTCACCCTTGACTACACACTGAACGACACCACCGTGACCGGCGTCGCCGAGCTCGATGGAATGCTGGTGGCCTCCCGTAACGGCGGTGTGCTCGAGTACAGGAACGGAAGGTGGGGACTGCTCGCGCCTGCTATTCCAAGCGACATCACACCGAGTTTCCTTCGAAGCGTTGATGGGAACCTCTGGATGGGCTACGGAGTGGTCAACCCTCAGATGGAGGTCGCGGGAAGGGGTATCCTGCTCCGCCAGGACGGTGCATGGCTCAACAGCACACTGCCGGGCATGCCCTGCATGAGCGTTTTCCAGCTGGTTGTTGAACCGGACGGAAGGACCTACACCGGCACCTACATCAGAGGGCTTCAGGCCTTCTACCCTGGCGAGGGCTGGCGGGTTTTCACGGCAGAGAATTCCGGTTTCCCGAACAACCTTCAGATTTTCGCCGCCACCGACTGGGCAGGTCCCGGGGTATGGGCCGCAAGCTACCATTACGGTCTCACCTGGGTCGATGACAACGGAACGCTGGACGACGGAGACGACATGCTGCTGACCTTCTGCAGCGACACACTGCAGAACCCGGTGCCCCCGGCGACTATCGTTGTCCCGTCGGACCTTGTGAACAACCAGGTGAACATGCTCGCCAGCCAGGGGCAGGGCGTCTGGTCAGCGCACGAGTCCTACTGGCAGTTTCCGGACGAACCGAGCGGCATAACCGGTTTCCGGGGAGATCCCGAAGCCCGGGAGATGGAGTGGGCGGTCAGAACAACTTCTGACGGTCTTGCCGCAAAAGACGTGAGGGGTGTTTTCCCGCAGGGATCGGACAGCCTGTGGATCACCTTCACCCTCGGGCAGGGATGCCAGCTTCTCGTTCACTCCGGGGATCCGTCGGATGCATCGTCGGACACCTGGTATCCGGCGCCCAATCAGGCGTACACCGTTGCGAGCGGCCTTCCCTCCAACGAGGTCTACTGCGTTTTGCCGGTTCCGGGGGCCGGCGTTTACGTTGGCACGGCATCAGGGCTGGCCAGGTTCAACGCGGGCGAGTTCACCTCCATCGCAGGGGTCAACGGCGCCGTGAAGACCATGGCCGCCGATCAGGCCGGCAGGATCTGGTGCGTCGGCACCACGGGTGTCACCTGCGTCGAGGGGAGCCAGACCTACTTCTACGACTCCTCGAACTCCAGTTACATCCCATCCTCGCGCCCCGACCAGGAGTACTCGATCACAGACCCTGCTTCGGGGGAGGTAATGTTTTCATCCGAGAACGGGATCTGGAGCATTGCCACCGGCGGTGGAGGAACGGCTGAATCCCCTGTCTTCTATCCACAGCCCTACATTCCTTCAGAGGGGGGGATGCTCATCATGGGAGTTGCCGACCAGCTGCCGATCAGGGTTGAGTTCTATTCTGTAGACGGCGCCTTTCTCGGCGCGGAAGAGGCGCCCTCGCCTGCTCAGTGGACCTGGGACGGTGAACTGGACAGCGCTCGGGCAGCGTCCGGCGTGTACATGGTACTGGTTAAGTACGGCGATGTTGTCTTTCCCTCCAGGATAGCGGTGGTGCGATGATGTTCAGGATCAGACCCGCGACTTCAGACGACAGGAAACCCTGGACCGACTTCGTACACCGCTCGAACAACGGGACGGTCTTTCACCTTCCCGCGTTTCTCGACTACCACCCCGAAGGTCGTTTCCGGAACGAACACCTGATCGCCGAGGATTCGGACGGCAGGATTGCAGCCATCATACCGGGAGCCCTCGCGGACAGGGACGGCACAACCTGGTTCCGCAGCTATCCCGGGGCTTCTTACGGTGGCCCGGTGCTCGAGGATGACGCATCCCTCTCCACGGTGGAAAACCTTATCGATGATCTTCTTGAATACTGCCGCAGGGCGGGCTACGGCATGCTGGAGATGACAATTCCCCCCACGGTCTACTTCCGCAGGCCCCACAACTACATCGACTTTGTCCTTCAGAACCACGGCTTCACCCGTTCCAAGAGCGAGCTTACCGCACTGATAGACCTCAGAAGGCTTGGCGAGGAGATCGACCTCGCCTTTCGCGAGTCCGCGAGGCGGGGGGTGCGGAAGGCCAGGAAATCGGGGCTCAGGGTTATTGAGGACAGGGACTTCTCGAGGTTTTATCCCGTTCTCGCCGGAAACCTCAACGACCGCCACGGGGTCAGTCCGACGCATACCCTTGAGGAGTTGGTGAGGCTTGAGGCACTTCTCGGACCGGAGAAGATCAGGCAGTTCATAACGGTTGATGACGCGGGAGAGGTTTTCGCCGGCATGGTGATGTTCCACGCCAACCCAAGAGTGACGCTTGCCTTCTACATAAGCCATAATGAGAAACACCAGTCCCTTAGACCCGTCAACCTCGTCTATCGGGAAGTCATTGAATGGGCCCGACAGATGGGCTACAGCCATCTTGACCTGGGCACCTTCACCCTGAACGGGGAAGTGAACCATGGTCTTTGCAGGTTCAAGGAAAGCTTCACTGCCAGGGGAATGTTCAGGAACACCTTCGTTGGAAAGGTCTGACCGGCCCCTGACAAGCTCCGGCGCCATTGGCCCGATGATCATCTGGGCCGGGCTGCTTGCGCTTGTGTTCGGCGGAAGGCTTTTCACGACCGACATCGTCTCCCAGTACCAGGTGGCCGAGTCAATGCTCGGGGCAAGACCGCTCTTTACCGCCGAGTGCGGCTGGCTGGTAAGCGGGGTGCGCTCTGAATCGTACGTTCCCCACGGTCCAGGCTACTCGCTCGTGCTCCTGCCGTCAGCAGCCTTTGGACTGCTGGTCGGACAGGATGCGGGCAAGGCGGCGGGGGCGGCGACCGGAGCCCTTCTGAGCCTTGCGCTTCTTCTGTCGCTCGATGCTCTTGGAAGGGGCTTCTTCGGAAGAATAGACAGAAGGCGCCTCGTGCCGGTCATGCTCGGCTGCATGGGCCTCATGTACGGAAGGATGCCGTACGATGTAACTGCTGCAGCAGCATTCGCCCTGTGGGGCGCCGTTCTGATGCACCGCAGGAGCTTCGCCGCCGCAGGGGCATTCCTGGGCATGGCGATCCTTGTAAGGGCCGATTCCGCAATCCTTCTGCCGGTGTACTGGCTTGGCGCCGGGGAGAGGAAGGGTTACCTGTCCTTCTTTTCAGGATTGATCCCGTTTGTCCTCATCATCATGGCCTACAACCAGTACCGGTTCGGAAGCATACTCGACGACGGCCACGGTCAGGATCCTGCGATCTCGTTCGATCCTGCATCAACGGGTATCGTCGGGCTGCTGTTCAGCCCCGGGAAAGGGCTGCTGTGGTACGCGCCGATGTGGGTGGCTGCCGTGCTCTCCTGTCGCGACCCCAGGCTCTGGCTTCCATTCGTTTTTTCACTGCTGCTTCACGGCTTTCTTTACGACTGGACGGGTGGAACGGGCTGGGGTCCAAGGTTTCTGTTCCCATCCCTTCCCCTGCTCTTCCTTCCCCTGCTGAGGGCCGGGGCGGGCGGCAAGTCATTTGCTTTTCTTGCCGTTCTTGCTCTGCTTGTTTCTCTTGCGGCAGGGCTTACCGATACGAACGCCCTTGAGCGGAGCCTTGGACCCGATTCATTCCACACGGCAGGCCGGCAGGCAGTGATCTGGTCGGCGGAGCGCTCCCCCCTCGTGAACACCCTTGTTTCACCGGCCCATTCCGGACCCGACACGGCCGGTTACAGGGCCGCGGGCGTTCCCGGGGCGGTTATCCAGTCCGTGTTCGGGCTTGGGCTTGTCGCCGTCGGCATGGCTTTTTTGAAACGGCGGGCGCAATGAGGATCCTTCATCTTTCCCCGCAGAACTACACTGGCGTGCTGACCCTTTTCGTCCGCGGGCATAGAAGCCTGGGCCATGAAAGCAATCTTGTCACCTTTTACAGGGCCAGGAACCTCTACAGCGAGGACATCTGCCTTAACCTCCCCTTCGTTGGCCCCATGGAATGGCTTTGGGCGCTCAAACGGCTTGTGAGAAGCGGCAGCCTTCGCGTCCCCTTCACCGGAACTTCGCAGAGGATGTTCTGGTCGCCGTCCAGGGCGGAACGTGTCCTTATGGCATTCCGTGATCTCCTCTGGACTCCCATCCTTGCAGGGGCGCGAAGGAAACACCATCTCGACGAGTTCGACATCTATCATCTCGAGGGTGGGATGAGTTTCTTCCGGGACGGAAGGGACATTAAAAGGCTGAAGGCCATGGGCAAGAAGATAGTAAGCAATTACCACGGCCTCGACCTCCGGATGCGGGGGGCGATCAGACCGGTCTGGGAGGCGACGGATCTGCACACAACGTGTGAATTCGACCTCTTTCAAAGGTACCCCGAGATCGAGTACCTTTTCCTTCCCTTCGACCCCGACCAGGTGCCTTCGGCAAGGCCGGCATCAGACAGGGTGAGGATCTGCCATGCTCCGAGAATTCGCGCCGTGAAGGGGACCGAAGCCATAGTAAAGGCGGTCCGGAATCTCTCGGAGTCGCTTCCTGTGGAGCTTGTATTGATCGAGAACGTGTCGCATGCCAGAGCAATGGAGATGAAATCGGGCTGCCAGATCGCTGTTGACCAGGTGGCAAGCGGCGACATGGGCTACGGGGTCAATTCCCTCGAGAGCCTTTCCATGGGAATTTGCACGGTGACGAACCTCTCCGGTGCCTACGAGGAGTTCATTCCCGACCACCCGTTCTTCACCGTGACCCCTGAAAACCTGGAGAACCGGCTGAGGGAACTGGTGATCGATCCGGATCTCAGGAACCGTTATGCACAGGCCGGTCCCGCATGGATCAGGAAGCATCATCATTGGAGAACGGTCGCCGAGCATCTCCACAGGCGCTACCGGGAACTGGGGTGGACCGTTGGGCACTGACACAGTCGGCAGGGAACTCGGCCGGGAAACGCTTCTTTACGCGGGGGCAATGGTTGTGAACGGCATGGTGCAGCTTGCATTCCTGCCGTTCATGAGCACGTGGCTCACTCCGGCCGAAGCCGGGGAGCTGGGTGTTCTTACCACGATCAGCGAGGTCGTAGCGGCCATATCGATCCTCGGCCTTCCCACCGCGGTCATGCGTGCCTGGCATGAGAGCATGGCCAAAAGAAGGATACTCGTCCTTTCCTCCCTTCTGCCCCTTCTTCCGATCATGGTCTGTGCCTTGCTGGCGGTCGTTCTGATGCCGGGGCTTCTTGCCGGGCTTCACCTTTCCGACTCGGGGCTTTTGCTTCATGCTCTTGCACTCGGTGGCGGCGTGGCCCTTTTCCAGGCTGCATCGGCCACTGCAAGGGCAAGGGGGATGGCTGTCTTCTTCTTCCTGCTCCAGTTGTGCAGGGGTCTTGCCAGCCTTGGGCTTTTGCTGCTGTTCGTGGCCGGTATCAGGGGAATCCCGATGCTCGCGGCCTTCCTGGGCGCGAGATGGATACCCACGCTGGCGGCGTTCGGAACGGTGCTTCTTGTAATGCTCAGACGCACCGCCGATTCAGCCGGGAAAGTCGACCCCGGCCTTTCGCGAAGGCTCCTTGCCTTCGGTCTGCCGCTCATCCCTGCCGGGCTGGCCATGATCGTGCTTTCAGGCGCGGACATCGTCATGCTCAGAACGATGTCGACCGATCTTGACCAGAGCGGCTACTACGAGTGGGCAACCCGTGCCGCCATGGTGCTTTCCCCGCTGACCCTGGGTTTCGGCATGGCCTGGCAGAGGTACATCTTCCGAAAGAAAAGGGAAGGCGGCTCGCTTGGTGAGCTGGGGAGGACGGCTCTTGCATTCATGGCCGGCGTTGTCTGGGCATCGACGGTGCTTGCCCTGGCCTCCCGGGAGGTCACCCTCCTCTTCGGGGGGGAGGAGTGGCTGCCGGCAGCTTCGGTGCTTCCGTGGATCGCCGCTTCCGGGGCTCTGTACGCCCTGTTCACGGTGAGCCAGACCGGTCCCCTGCTGACGGGCCAGACCCGGTACATCGGAGGGATGACATTCTTCGGTGCTCTGTTGAACATAGGCTTCAATCTCAGGCTCATCCCCGTTGCGGGTGCTGTCGGTGCGGCTTTTGCCACCCTTGCAGCGAACATGTTCATGGGGATGAGCCTGTTCTGGCTGGGAAGACGGGTCTTTCCGGTGAGCTTCGGCGCAATCATTCCGCTGATGGCAATTCCCGTGGCGGCAGGGGCGGCTGCGGGGCTGGGTTCCGGCGTCAGATCGGTGCTGGTGCTGGTTGTCACCTTCCTCACCGCGGTGGTGCTCGTCGGATTGAGGGCGGCAGGGGCGGACAATGCCAAAACCTGAAGTATCGGTTCAGATCCCGGTAAGGAATGGCGGCTCCATGTTCAGGGCGACCCTGGTCTGCCTGGCACGGCAGGATACGCACGGCATTCCCTGGGAGCTCGTCATTTCCGACGACGGCAGCCGGGTGCCCGTTGACAGGGAGTTCGGCTCCATTCTGGCCGAGCTGCCTGAAAATGCCCGGGTGAGGGTCTTACGCATCGACGGTCCGGGCAACAGGTCGGCAGCGCGGAACGAGGCCTTGAAAGCCGGCAGCGCTCCCGTTGCACTCCTCATGGATGCCGATCTTGAGTTCGATCCGGACCTTCTGCTCCGGCATCTTGAGATACGGAGGGCCATGGGAGCCCGGTTTCTGATGGGTGCCCGCATCAATGCTCATTCCGCGGATGCAACACGCTGGCAGAAGTGGTTCGACACAAGGGCAATGGGATGCAGACCCGCCGGGACGTTCCCCTGGAAGTACTTCATCACGGGCAACCTGAGTGTTGATCCGGAGATGCTCCTGGCGGTGGGCGGCTTCGACACCGCCATCGAACGGTACGGCGGGGAGGATGTGGAGGCAGGGCTCAGGCTTTGGAAGCAGGGGGCTTCATTTCACTGGAATCCTGAGATCGAAGTGCTCCACATGGATGTTGTCAGCCCCCGGAAGCATTCCGAGAAGATGCTCGAATACGGCGCCACGGGGCTGAAATACATGCTCGAAAAACATCCCGAGGCCTCTGGTCTGCTGGGAAGCCGCTGGGTACAGCCGCTCTTCACCCCCCCGGTCACCCCTGGAACCATTTTCATGCGTACTGCATGCCGATTCGCCTTGAAACCTGCCGTCTACCGGATGGTACTCGGGTACATGGAGCGACACGGACGCCCACTGGCCGGTTTCACGTACCTTTCCGTCGGCGCCTGCCTGATGGGGCTTTCCGGAAGGGACTTCAGGAGATGAACAACACTGACGCTCTGAGGGCATTCCCTGACCGCAGCAAGGTGGTGCCGCTTTCCCGGCTGACGACATGGCGTATCGGCGGCCCCTGCACCGTGCTGTTCCCGGAAAACACAGCGGAACTCTGCGGGATGATGAAATGGATAGCCCGCGAAGGTGTGGAATGGTCGATGATCGGCAGGGGATCGAACCTGCTCGCTCCGTCCAGGGGCTGGGATGGCGTTGCCATAAACCTTCAGGGGAGCTTCAGGACATTCGGGATCCACGGTGACACCATCATTTCCGGCGCGGGCGCGACCCTGCCGTCCGTTTCCGGATCGGCGTGTTCGGCTGGTCTTTCCGGCATGGTTTTCTCGGTCGGCATTCCGGGCACGGTGGGGGGAGCCGTTTTCATGAATGCCGGAGCTTATGGCGATTCAATGGCTGAAATCACAAGCTCGGTCCGGGTCGTCTACCCCGGGGGCGACTGCCGCGAGCTCTCACGCGAGGAATGCGGATTCGCATACAGGACGAGCGGTTTTCAGAAGGTCCCCGGTGCTGTTGTAGAGGTGACCATGAAACTTGTTCCGGGTGACAGGGATGAACTGAGGGGCAGGGCTCGGGAAGTTCTCGAAAAACGGAGGAACAGCTTTCCCATTACGGTTCCGAACGCCGGAAGCGTTTTCCGCAGACCGGAAAACGGCCCCCCGCCCGGAAAGCTTCTTGAAGATTGCGGTCTTAAGGGTCATGCCATTGGTGGAGCCCGTTTTTCCCCGGTTCATGCCAACTTCATCGAGAATACCGGCAACGCGTGTTCGGAAGATATATTGACCCTCATCCGGATGGCCAGGCAGAGGGTGATGGAACTGACGGGTTTTCTGCTTCAGGAAGAGATCCGTATCCTTGGAGAGGAACCGTGAGGGAGACCAGAAGCGGCGTGATGCTTGAGGATGGCCCGATTCTTGTAACCGGGGCCGCAGGTTTCGTCGGTGCCCACCTGATGGATGAACTGAACATGCGTGAAGGAGATGCTGCGGCCGATGTCACGGCGACATTCCCCGCCCCTCCGGGGGTGAAAACGGTTTCCTGGAGGCTGCCCGAGCCGGCTGCACCTGATCTGGGCGGCTTCAGGACGATAGTTCACCTTGCAGCCCGTTCGTCCGTTCAGGGATCCCGTCTTGACCTTAGGGATGTGTACGCCGTCAACCTTATGGGAACTATTGAGCTGCTCTGTCTCGCCCAGGAAAGGTGCCCCGGGGCAAGGATATTGCTCGCAAGCTCATCCGAGGTGTACGCGCGGTCAGGTCAGCGCCTTCTAGAAACTTCGCCGATGTGCCCTGGCAGCCCCTACGCTGCCAGCAAGGCCGCGATGGAGCAGGCAGCGACCCATTTTGTGAAGGAGAAGGGGCTTGCGATCGTAACGGCCCGATCCTTTCCCCATTACGGCCCGGGTCAGGCCGACCGATTTGCACTTGCCTCATTCTGCCGGCGGATAGTCGAGGCGGAGAGAAGCGGTACAACTGTGCTGAAGACGGGAAATCTGTTTCCGGTGCGGGACTACCTTCATGTCAGGGATGTTGTGAGAGCTTACGCAGTGCTGCTCGCAAGGGGCTACCCGGGAGAGGTGTACAACGTGTGCAGCGGCATCGGTGTTTCGATGGGAGAGCTGCTCGATGTGCTGATAAGGGTTTCAGGAGCCTCTCTTGCCGTGGTCACGGACCCCCTGCTCGCCCGTGAAGTGGATCACGACCGGCAGATCGGGGATCCCGGCAAACTTCTTGCACTGGGCGGTTTCATTCCCGAGATTGGTCACGAAGAAGGACTTTCCGATCTATATTCCTGGTGGAGCCGGAGGATTCCATGAACATGATCCCACTCATTCTCTCAGCAGCCATTGAAGTGTCTTTTTGGTTGCACCATCCCCATTTCGGCGGTTTCAACGGAATGATCTCGGAGGGGAACCAACTCACCGTCGCCACAGGGGGAGGCGTTCTGTTCTGTACTGTTTCCGATGACGGGATTGCGTTCGATTCCACCTGGACATACGGTCAGCGCCTGGGTTGGGACCGTGTCGCAAGCCTTTATCCCGATTCCGACGGAAGCATGTGGATTGCCTACCTCGGCGGCGGGATAGAGGTCTTCCACCCGGACGGTTCGGTCACCCGCTACGGCCAGCTCGAGGGACTTCCTTTGAACCTGATGGTCAACCAGGTCTACCCCGATACAGTGATATACGCTGCCACCACACAGGGTCTATCGATCAACAGCCTCGGATTCTTCGTGACATACAATGAAAGCGGCACGGGTGGAGGGTTGCCGAGTTCGGTGGTGAACTGCATCGCACCGGTGGATTCCGGTCTTTTCGTTGGAACATATTCAGGGCTGGTGCTCCTTCAGCCCGATCTGCCGCCCGCGGAACCATCCTCCTGGCGTGCCGTCGACCTCCTGGCAGGCAAGGCGGTAAGCGCCATCGCGGAACGGAACGACTCGCTCTGGGTCATAGCAAGCGACAATGTCTACATCTGTCCTCCCGGCGCCTCCTGGACGCTCCTCTCATCGTACCCCGGGGCCCGTCCATCCTCGATTCTGAGCGGCCCGTCAGGCATCTCCATCGGTGACCAGGATACCCTGTACACGTTTTCGGGCGGCACATGGACATCTGTGGCGGGCAATTTCGGTGGCAACCTCCTGACCGCCCTGGCGGAAATCGAAGGTGTCGGAACGGTTGCGGGGATGACAAACGCCATCTCCGAGGAAAGGCTGGAAGGTTCCGGCCTTGCACTGGTATCCGGCTCAACGGTTACAAGGCACACGCCGCCGGGAGGTATCTCCAATGACATTTATTCAATCGGTGTCAACACATTAGGCTATTGCTGGGTCGGGTCGCACCGTTCAGGGGTGGGGTACTATTATGGAAACGAATGGCACCGGGTTCAGGGCTTCATGCCGAACAACAACCAGATATTTGCGCTGGGTGTGCGCGACTACACGGTTTTTGCAGCTTCGTACCACAGCGGCGTAACCTGGCTCGACTGGGATGGTCAGGAAGTGCATGACGGCATCACCTTCACCGCATCGGATGGGTTGCTCAACGACCAGGTGACAGCGATATCGGTATGGGACGATCAGATCGCCTGGTTCGCGCAGGAACCCTACTGGGCTACACCTGACGAAGCCTCCGGTGTCTGCAGGTTGAGCTGGCAGCCCGGTCTTCCCGAAACCGCCGTCATCAGCACAATCTCAAGTTCCGGCAGCCTCCCCGGCAAATTCGTGCGCGATGTTGAGGCGGTTTCTGCCACTTCCGCCTGGGCTGCGACGAGCGCCGGTCTTGCGGAGTTGTCTGTCGGCACCGGCGTCGAAAGGGTTTTTAGAACTTCCGACGGCCTTCCTTCAGATGATGTTCTGAGCCTTGCCATTACCCGCTCCGGAGACGTGTATGCCGGCACCTCAACAGGTCTGGCAAGGGTGAGGAACGGCGCCCTTCAGGTGATCGACGGCGTGCCCGGTCCGGTGGGAAGCCTCTGCGCGGATAACCTGGGAGGTGTGTGGGCCGCGGTGCCCGGCACACTCTACAGGCTGAGTTCCGAAGACGAGCTGCAGGCGTTCAACAGCTATAACACACCCCTGCCTGAAGTCGACATTAGGGCAATGGCATGCGACTGGGGGGAGGGGCTTCTCTGGCTTGCCACTTCCCACGGTGTCTGGGAGGTCAGCCTGGGGCAGGGGCTCTATGAAGGCCCTTACAGCCCTGTGCTTTACCCGAATCCTTTCCGACCCGGAGCCGGGGAAGTTCTGGGGATGGCAGGGTTGCCCGATGAGCCCATGGATTTGAGCATATTTGATCTTTCGGGTGCGCTGTTGTACCGCTGTTCAACGACAGGCCGTGACGATTTCGCATGGGACGGACGCGGAACGGATGGTTCGCCTGTGCCGTCCGGCGTGTATGTTCTCATCCTGGAGCAGCAGGGCGTGACGGATTTGTTCAAGTTCGCCGTTGTGAGATGATTCAGGCGGGCATCATGTCAGTGAACTTACCCGGGAAGGTTGCGCAATGAAGGTTCTTGTGACGGGTGGAGCCGGATTCATAGGATGCAATTTTGCCAGGCTTCTGGTCTCCTCGAGACCTTCATGGAACGTGGTCGTGCTGGACAAGCTCACCTATGCGGGCCGGATGGAGAATCTCGAGGACGTGGCGTCGAACCCGCGTTTCTGCTTCGCCAAGGGCGACATCTGCGATCCGACGGCGGTGGCCGACGCCATGAAGGGGTGCGATGCCGTGGTGAACTTCGCCGCGGAAACGCATGTTGACAGATCGATCGAGGAAGCTTCGTCGTTCGTCAGAACAGACATCGAGGGGGTCAGGGTTCTTCTCGAGGAGTTCAGACGGGAAAGCAGATCGCTCTTTCTGCAGGTTTCCACCGACGAGGTTTACGGAAGCGTGGAAACGGGCTTTTCTCTCGAGACCGACTCCCTGTGCCCCAGAAGCCCCTATTCAGCCTCCAAGGCTGGCGGCGAGCTGCTTGCCATGAGCTACCACCACACCTACGGAACTCCGGTTGCCGTGACAAGGGCCTCGAACAACTACGGCCCGTACCAGTACCCCGAGAAGCTCATCCCTCTTTTCATAACCAACGCGCTTGACGGCATGCAGCTGCCCATTTATGGTGACGGGCTGAACCGGAGGGACTGGCTCTTCGTGGAAGACCACTGCAGGGCTCTTCTGACGATTCTGGAGCAATGCCCGGCTGGTTCGGTCTACAATATCGGGGGGGGATTCGAGAAGTCCAACCTTGAAGTTACGCACGCCGTACTTGATTCGCTTGGTGCGGGTGCCGATCTGATTAGATTCATCGAGGACAGGCCCGGCCATGACCGGCGCTATGCGCTCGACATTGGCAAGATACTTCGGGAGACCGGCTGGAAGCCTTTGATGAGTTTCGAGGAGGGGATCAAAGCCACGGCGGACTGGTACCGCACCCATCGAGCATGGTGGGAGGCGATCAAGTCCGGTGAGTTCCGGGAGTATTACAGACGCATGTATCATGACAGGCTTGGAAAATCGAGGGGGGCGGTCTCGGAATGAGAATTCTTGTCACCGGCGGGGCTGGCTTCATTGGAAGCCATCTATGCGAGAGGCTTCTTGAGAGCGGTCATTCTGTTGTCGCCCTTGACAACCTCATTACCGGAAACACTGACAACATCGCCCATCTGTCGGGCAGGGGCGATTTCAGTTTCATCAGGCACGATGTGACCGAGTACATCTATCTTCAAGGCGGGTTCGACTACATCTTCCACCTTGCGTCGCCTGCAAGCCCGGTCGACTACCTTGCATACCCGATCCAGACCCTGAAAGTCGGTGCGCTGGGAACCCACAAGGCCCTCGGGCTGGCCCGTGAAAAAAAGGCCCGGATTCTTCTCGCATCCACAAGCGAGGTGTACGGCGATCCGTTGGTCCATCCACAGCCTGAATCCTACTGGGGAAACGTGAACCCTGTGGGACCCCGCGGAGTCTACGACGAGGCGAAGCGTTTCGCTGAAGCCCTTGTTTTTGCCTATCACCGCTACCACGGAGTTGATACAAGGGTGGCACGGATATTCAACACCTACGGCCCGAGAATGAGGGCTGACGACGGACGGGTCGTTCCCTCCTTCATTTGCCAGGCTCTCCGCGGCGATGACCTTACCGTGTTCGGCGACGGAACTCAGACGCGCAGCTTCTGTTTCGTTTCCGACACCGTGAGCGGCCTGATCAGGCTCATGGAAAGCGGTTTCCACGAGCCGGTGAACATCGGCAATCCCGACGAGATGACCATCGTCTCGTTCGCCAGACTCATCCAGAAGGCTGTGGGCGCGGGTGGAGGCATTCGTTTCGAGCCGCTCCCTCTCGACGATCCCAAGATCAGAAGACCTGACATCTCTCGTGCGAAGGAGGTGCTGGGCTGGGAGCCGGTCGTCAGCCTTGAAGAGGGTTTGAAACCCACGATCGAGCACTTCAGGATGGCCGTACGTAAATGAGCTTCACCATGTTCTTCCTCGGTCTGACCATTGTTCTGCAGCTGCCCGTCACAACTGCGCCTGTTGATACGGTAAGCCCGGTGGCCGGCTACTCTGAAACCCTGTCACGGGACGCGTACCTGCTCGGCCCCGGAGATGTTCTCACCGTTGTGATAGAGGGGGGCTGCAACGATCTGATGATCCTGTCCGGCCTTCTTCCCGTAGCGGTGTGCCAGGTTTCGGGCGACGGGCATCTCCAGATGCCGGGCGTTGGCCAGATACAGGTCGACGGCATGTCGCTGGAAGAAGCACAGCGGCAGCTTGTTGCACTTGCGAGAAGGTACTATCCGGGGCTCAGGATCGGTCTTTCCCTGACGGAGCCGAGGGCTTTGAGCGTCTGGATCTCCGGCATGGTCGAAAGGACCGGCCAGTATACGCTCAAGTCCATTCAGAGGGTGTCCGATCTTGTGCTTGCGGCGGGCGGTGTGACCCCCTACGGTTCCAGGCGCGGCGTCATGCACCTGCCCGACGGAACCGAGACAGGCGTTGACCTTTCCTTCGGGCCGGACGGGCAGCCGATAAGCGACCCGTATCTTGTCAACGGCGCCTCTGTGGTAATCCCGGTGGCACAGAACCCGGTATTCCTTGCCAGACCCGGAGAACTTCTCATGTCCTCCGACGGAACGATCCTGTCCACCGCAAGGCACCAGGTGGAGGCATGGGATTCGGTCGAAGGGGAGACGGTCGCAGGTTTTCTGGCCCGCACCGGAGGCCCCGAGGGCAGGATTGACCTCTCCGGATGCGTTCTTGTATCGGGAGGCGTTGAGTACCCGGTCTGGAACGGCACGGAGGGATTGATACAGACCCCGGTTCTTCCCGGAGACACTCTCAGACTGGCCATCATGGGCAACCAGGTACACGTTGCCGGGGCCGTTGCCGACCCCGGATACGTGCTGTACCGCAGCGGGATGACGGTGAGGGACTGTATTGACATGGCCGGGGGCGTTATCCAGAACGGCAGGATCCACCAGACCATACTGTCCAGGATGGGCGGCGTGGTTGCACGTGGTTCCGACGCCCTCTCCCTCGAAGCCAGACCCGGGGATGTGATCGAACTGCCCTACAGCCTTGAATCCCGTTACCAGACCACGATCGTGATCCTTGCAAGCCTTGTGACAATGACCGCAACGATAATAAACCTTACGAGGAACTGATGCCGGAGAACAAAAGGGTATTCAGCGAGACCTTCACAGCCACGGTGATCAGGTCGGTGGCACTGAACATCAGGAAGATTGCGGTGGTCTGCTTCGCAGTCGCCGTCGCAACATCGGTCTATACCCTGATGGTGAAGAAGCAGTGGGCTTCATGGGCTGTTCTCATGGTTCCCGGTCAGCAGTCCTCCTCCCTCGGGATGGGCAGCCTGATGGGTATGGACCTCAGCGGTTTCGGGGGAGGCATGCTGGAAAACCTCCTGCCGACACAGGCGGGCGGCACCGACGTCACGATCGTTCAGCAGGTTCTCGGCTCGAGGCCGGTGCTCGAACGGCTGATACTGAAATACGATCTCATCGACAGGCTTCGCGCCCCCAACATGGAGAGGACGATCGAGAAGTTCGAGAAGCGCCTTTCCATTGCTCTGTCTCCGGAGAACCTCCTCATCGTGTCCATCAGGGCCGACAGCCGCCAGGAATCGGCTGCCATGGTTCAGGACCTCATCGATTTTGCCAACGACCAGCTGTCCATGATGGTCACAAGCAGGGCCAGAAGGGCACGGATAGAAGCGGAGCGTTCCCTTTCCGTCGCCGGCGATTCACTGTCCAGCGCCAACGCCAGGCTTGAGGCCTTCCGCTCCGAGTCCGGTTTTCTCCTTCCGGAGCAGGGCGGTCTGATGGTGGCCATGATCTCGGAAATGCAGCAGGAACTTGTCCTTGCCGGGTCCGAGCTCTCATCGGTGTCGGCCGGTCTTTCCGCGCGCTCATCATCATGGGCCCGCGCGTCGGCCAAATACGAGTACCTTCTCGAGGCGGTCAACGAGAGGATAACAGGCGGGGGCACCGGCCTCTCGGCCTTTCCACCGCTTGACAGCCTTCCGTCGATGATACGGCGTTACGAGGAACTGTACCTTGAGGTTGAGACCAGACGGATGGTCTATCTGCTCCTCAGGCAGGAGCTTGAGAACCTGAGAATCGAAGAGGCCAGGGAAAGCCCCACGATCGAAGTGCTTGTCCCCCCGACCCCCGCTCATGAACGCGTTTTCCCGAGGAGGACAACGAAGGTCCTTCTGATCACGGCCATCACCTTCCTGCTCTCGATAGGCTGGATCATCACCCTCGAATGGTTCCGTTCCATTGGCAGAGGCGAATCGGGCCCCTTCTGGATGGAGACATGGCATACCCTCACCAGTCGGCTCGGCATGAAGACCGGACCCCGGCGGAAGGCCTGACCGGAGTCGCAGCCCCGGAAGCCCCGGTGGCGGTCGTCGATGACGAAGACGACATCTCGGGGCTCGTTGCCATGCACCTCGTGAAAGCCGGCTTCAGGGTGGTTACGTTTTCCGACGGCACAGGGTTTCTGTCCTGGCTTCATGACCATGTTCCTGCACTCGTCATACTCGACATCATGCTGCCGGACGTCAGGGGCACCGACCTCTGCAGGTTGATCCGCTCCACCCCGAGACTCGCATCGGTTCCGGTGATCATGCTTACGGCTCTTGGCCACGAGACGGAGAAGGTTCTGGGTCTGGAGCTGGGAGCCGACGATTATGTGGTGAAGCCCTTCTCGCCCAGAGAACTTGTGGCAAGGGCAAGGGCCGTGTTGAGGCGGCTGCGGCCTGATGTCGATTCGTCCAGGGAATGCCGGTGGGGTCCCATCGTTCTGAGACCTGATTCCTTCGAAGCCACGGTTGACGGGGTTCAAGTAGACCTGACCCCGACGGAGTTCCGTATCCTCGGTGCACTTGTCGAGGGGGGCGGGAGGGTCCTTACACGGGCAGGCCTGCTCGAACTTCTCTGGGATGGCGAAAAGTACGTCTTTGAACGCACGATAGACGTTCACATCGCGCACTTGCGGGAAAAACTCGGCGCTGCGGGGAAGTGTCTTCACAGCGTCAGGGGCGTGGGATACAGGCTGGTTACATGAAACGCCTCCCTTCGGTCTTCATCAGGATCTTCCGCGGATACCTTGTCGTGGTGTTCGCCATGTGCGTTTTGCTGTCGCTGGTCATCCTCGGCGAGTTCAACGCCTCGGCACGGCGCACCTCCCTGAGCGAACTCACGAGGGCGGGGAGAGCCCTTGAACCTTCCGTCACCCCCCTTGTTGCCGATTCTGTTTTTTCCAGGCTTAGAAGCCATGTCAGAAGCGCCGGAACAGCAATGGGTGCAAGGATACTGGTGGTCGATCGAAGCGGAACGGTCATTGCCGACAGTGATCCATCACTTCCCGTTCCGGAAAGCATCAGGACGAGACCTGACGTCATATCGGCATTCAACGGGAGGGAAGGCACATTCGAATCGCCGGGCGGTCCCGGCGATCCTTACATGCTCAACGCCTCAATCCCCGTGTTCTTCGTCGACAGCGTCATCGCCGTCATGCGCGTGAGCCTCGAAACGGATCGCTGGCACAGCGCCCTGATAGTGCTTGCAAGGAAGATCCTCGTGCTGCTGCTGGTTCTTCTTCTTCTTGCGCTGGCAGCCGGCTGGCTTATCGCGGGGGGGATCGCACGGCCGTTGAGGGAGCTTGCGGAGGTGGCCGACAGGGTGAAGGCCGGCGATCTCGGCGCAAGGGTTTCACCCGGCACCACCCGCGAACACATGCAGCTTGCAGCTGCACTGAACGAAACCCTTGCCAGAACCCAGCAGCTGGTTCAGGAGATAAAGGAAAGCGACAGGACGAACCGGGCTGTTCTTCGTTCCATCGTTGAAGGACTTGCGGTGACCGATGGCAGGGGGCGGGTCGTGATGATGAACGACTCCTTTCAAAGGATGTTCGGCGCAAGCCCCGATGGAAGGGGGGTTCCCCCGGCGGTGACCGAAGCAATGTCCACCTGCGAAAAGAGCGGAAGGATGGAAAGCTCCGGATCCGTCATCGCCTTCGAGTCCGCGCCCATCGAGGGCGCCTCCGGCAGGGTTTTCTCTTTTCGTGACATCACCGGAGAAGAGCTGCTGGGGAAGATGAAGCGTGATTTCACCATCAATGCTGCGCACGAACTGAGAACACCCCTGACGGCCATCAAAGGGTACACCGAGACACTGCTGGAACATTCCGAAGACGACCCGGAACCACTCCTGCGGGTGATCGCGAGGAATGCCGACCGGATGATAAACCTCGTGAGGGACATCCAGACACTCTCCGAGCTTGAGGATGCTGCCGTGGTAGATGAACCCTCACGGGTTCTCGTGAAGGATGCCCTCGATACAGTGCTTCCCCTCTTCAGGGCAGGCATCGCGCAGAAAGGGCTTCTGCTCG
Source organism: Candidatus Fermentibacterota bacterium (assembly GCA_963845085.1). Classification (GTDB taxonomy): domain Bacteria; phylum Fermentibacterota; class Fermentibacteria; order Fermentibacterales; family JCC-6; genus UBA6080. Next base: position 474,297 of record CAWJQI010000004.1, on the reverse strand, counting down.
AAGTCGAGCAGGACGACCCGGCGCTTGCGGTGGCTGTTGACAGGTACAGGCTTGAACAGGTGCTGGTGAACCTTCTGGAAAATGCCCTGAGATACACGGACTCCGGCCGGATTCTTGTCAGTGCGCAGCGTTATGCAGACACTGTCGCCATTGCCGTTTCCGACACAGGGCCGGGAATCGCCCCGGAACACCTGCCCCGGTTGTTCGAACGATTCTACGTCGTGGACCGCTCCCGTTCCCGCAGGGTCGGCGGCACCGGCCTCGGGCTCGCAATCGTGAAACACATCGTTGAGGGCACCGGGGGCTCGGTAAGGGTGGACAGCACGCCAGGCGCCGGCACGATCTTCACGGTGTCACTGCCTGCTGCACCCCAAACTCCGGAAGCCGTTTCTTAACGTTTTCACAACAAAGGCTGAATACCCCCTTAACTTTTCGACCTGATCTTACCTCCGGCACGGCGGGTGCCGAACAGGAACAATCGAAAGGTGAAAACAACATGAAGTCCGGCATTATGGCTACTCTTGCTGTTCTTTCTGCAGCAGCATCCTTCGCCTCGGGCGAATTCAGCACCGGTGGTGCCGAGCTGCTCACGTTCAAGGGAACAGGCTATTTTCGATGGGATTTCCTTGGTCAGGAAGAGATAAATCCTGAGAACAACATGTCCTCGTTCTTCACCATCGACTGGCTTCCCAAACTGAACGACTTCGTTAACGGCAAGATCAACCTGGAGCTTTCCAGCAGCAACGGTAACGTCAAGCTCGCGGATTTGTTCATCAACCTCAACTTCACCGGGAACCTGTCCCTGATGGGCGGGCAGTTCAAGGTTCCCTTCGGCTACGCCAACACCCGCTCCAGCAGCAGCATGTACTTCGCGGACAGGGCCCACATCACCAGCGTCGGCGACTACAAGAACTACGCGGCACGTGACAACGGCATCTGCCTGGTGGCCTCATTCGAACCCGTCACCGTCGACCTGGCGCTGTTCAACGGCACAGGCAACAACACCATCTCCGACAACGACGAGAACAACCAGTTCGCGGCCAGGGCCAGCGTCGAGGCGGCGGAGTGGATCACCTTCGGCGGCGCCTACACCACCATCGGCCAGCCCGAGATCGAGGACAGCACCGGCACCACTGAGAGCTGGAGCAGCAGCGGCATCGACTTATTCGCAGTCGTCAACTACCCGATGGGCGAGACCGCAAAGCTCTTCTTCGAGGGCGAGTACGCCATGCTGGGCCGCACCGGTGCTGAAGAAGAGGGCATGGAGATGACCGACGGATCCTGCATGACCATGGCCGCCGCCGCTGAGTTCGCCGTTGGCGAGGGCTTCGTCAGAGCGGTTCGTCCAGCCGTCAGGTACGACATGGTGAACCCCTCCACCACCCTTGCCGAGGGTGCCGAAGAGCCCGAGAATAATGTGAACGCGATCGACTTCTGTGTGGCCATGGACCTCACCGGCAGCAGGAACACCCTGATGCTCGGAGCCCGCAACTACGGCTTCGAAAACGAGGAAATCGATGGCTACACGAACATGTACCTCAACTGGCGGATGAACTTCTAGTCCGCCAAACGGAAATAACGGAACGGAACAAAAATGAAAACGGCAGCAGCAATACTTTCGACACTGCTTCTGGCCTTGCGGCAGCATGCGGAGAACAGCCCCAACCGGTGACCGAAGGAGCCAGCCCCGACTCCACCGCGGCACTCAGCGGTGAGATAAGCGTGGTGGGTTCCACCACGGTTCAGCCTCTGGCAGAGGTTCTTGGAGAGGCCTTCGAGGTTCTTCACCCGGAAGTCACGATCACGGTCAGCGGCGGCGGGAGCAGCGTCGGAGTCAAGAGCGCCTGTGACGGCAGCGCCCAGATAGGCATGGCTTCAAGGAACATCAAGGCCTCGGAGTTCGAGGAGTTCCCGGGCATGGTGGTCCACACCATAGCGAACGATGGAATTGCAATTGTTGTGGAACCCGGTGTTGCTGTTGATGCGCTTACGATGGACCAGTGCCGCGATGTCTTTTCCGGTGTCGTTACGAACTGGAACCAGGTCGGCGGCCCTGACATGCCGGTCATCGTGGTATCGCGCGAGGAAGGCTCAGGCACCCGCGGCGCCTTCGAAGAGCTCGTTCTCGGTGAGGAAGTGCTCATGGCGGAAAGTGCCATTCTCCAGCCCTCCAACGGTGCCGTGAGGACCACCTGCAGCACAACGCCCGGAGCCGTGGCCTATCTTTCCTTCGGCTATATCGATGCATCGGTGAAGACCATCTCGATCGACGGCGCCGAACCCACTCCCGAAAACGTTGCAAACGGCAGCTACCCGGTTTCAAGACCCCTCAACATGGTCACCGACGGTGAGCCCCTGGGCGCAGTGGCCGAATGGCTCGATTTCATAGTCAGCGAGGACGGCCAGGCCATTGTGGTGGCCGAGGGCTACCTTCCAATCAACTGAGAACAGGATATCGAAGTGTCTCACGAAGGGTCGGCGGGCAGGCACAGAGTCGAGAGGGCCATGAGGATAGTCCTGTTCGTCTCGGCCGTGTCATCAGTGGTCATCGTGTTCCTCATCGCGCTCTTCACCCTGAAGGAAGCGATGCCAGCCCTTCGGGGCATGGGTCCGATCAACATGCTCACAGGGAAGGTCTGGCGCCCCGGCCAGGAATCCTACGGCATGCTTGCGATGATTGCTGGTTCCGGCCTCGTGACCCTTGGCTCGGTACTGATCGGCGTACCCCTTGCACTGGGGTGCGCCGTGTTCCTCGCCGAAGTGGCGCCGAAGTGGATGGCGGGGATCGTCAGGCCTTCGGTTGAACTGCTTGCGGGCATTCCTTCGGTTGTTTTCGGGCTGTTCGGGATGGTTGTCATCGTTCCCCTGATCAGAGGGATCGATGTGCCCGGGAACGCAGGATTCGGCCTGCTCGCGGCATCGATGGTTCTCGCCGTGATGATACTGCCGACCATCGCCACCGTTGCGGAATGCGCACTCAGGAGCGTTCCGAGAAGCTACGTCGACGGATCCCTGGCTCTCGGCGCAACGAGATGGGAAACCATCCGGAGGGTCAACATTCCAGCGGCCCGTTCGGGAATACTCAGCGCAGTGGTTCTCGGGCTCGGGCGGGCGCTGGGGGAAACCATCGCCATGATAATGGTGATCGGCAACTCCGTGATCATGCCTGCCCCGGTCAACGGCAACCCCGCATCGATCTTCCTCAGCCGCGCTCGAACCCTGACCGGAAACATCGCCGTTGAGATCTCGTATGCCACCGGAATTCATGAGAGCGCCCTCTTCGCGACCGGCGTCGTTCTCTTCGTTCTGATCATGATTGTGAATGCCAGCGCCAGGGGGCTTTTGAAGGCAGGCGTTGCGGGCGGGAGGAACGGATGAGAAAACTGGCTCAGAACGCCGCTTTCACCATCTTCTGGATGGCAGGGCTCGGGGCGGTTCTAATAATGATTTCCGTCGTGGGGTACGTGGTCTTCAAGGGATTCGCGGACATCACTCCGGAGTTCTTCACGACCTCTCCGAGGGGTGGCCTCTCCGGCGAGGGGGGCATCCAGTCCACGATCATCACCACGGTCTACCTGGTTTTACTCACTCTTCTGGTGGCAACTCCTCTGGGGGTCGGGGCGGGCATCTACCTTGTCGAATATGCCGACCAGACCAGATCACGGTTGATGAAAAGGATCACTTCCGCCGCACGTTTTGGTGTGGAAACTCTTGCAGGAGTGCCCTCGGTGATCTTCGGGCTTTTCGGCTACGCGCTGTTCGTCACGGCGATGAAACTTGGTTTCTCCCTCGCGTCCGCCGCCCTTGCCGGATCCTGTCTCATCATTCCGGTTATCATCAGAACCACCGAGGAAGCACTGAAGGCTGTTCCCGGTTCCTACCGCGATGGATCCCTTGCTCTTGGCGCCACTCGATGGGAAACCATCCGGAAGGTGATCCTTCCATCGGCATTTCCAGGGATAACGACGGGAATCGTCCTGGGAGCCGGAAGGATCGTGAGTGAAACCGCCATCTTCTTCGTGACCCTGGGCGGAAGCTACCGAACACCGACCTCGATCATGGCAAGCGGCCGTTCCATGGCTCTTCATGTCTACTACCTCGCCATGGAAACCAGGGCTTTCGACAAGGCCATGGCCACAGCCGCCGTGCTCGTGGTTCTTGTGATACTGATGAACCTTTCCATCAACATGATCTCCCGGCGAATCACCCGGGATGCGAGGTAGCCCATGGAACAGGTCAGGCTAACGACCCGTGACTACTCGCTCTTCTACGGCGAATTCAGGGCTTTGAACAACATTAGCATTGCAATACCTGCCAACAGGATCACCGCATTCATAGGTCCCTCGGGGTGCGGCAAGAGCACACTGCTTCGAAGCTTCAACAGGATGAACGAGCTGATCCCCGGCGTCCGGACGGAGGGAACCGTACTGCTCGATGGAAGCGACATATTCAGGGAGGATGTGGTTGACCTGAGAAGAAGGGTCGGGATGGTCTTTCAGCGCCCCAACCCATTTCCCAAGTCGGTTTTCGACAATGTGACCTACGGTCCGAGAGTCCACGGAACGAAGAACCGCTCGAAACTCGCGGAGATTGCAGAAGAAAGCCTGACCAGGGCCGCCCTTTGGGACGAGGTGAAGGACCAGCTGCACAAGTCCGCCATGTCGCTGTCCGGCGGACAGCAGCAGAGGCTGTGCATAGCCCGCGCCATTGCGGTGTCCCCCGAGGTCATTCTCATGGATGAGCCTGCGTCGGCACTTGATCCCGTTGCTACAATCAAGATCGAGGAGTTGATGAACTCCCTGAAGGAGAACTACACGATCGTGATCGTGACCCACAACATGCAGCAGGCGGCCCGGGTATCCGATTTCACGGCATTTCTTCTCACTGATGAGAAAAGGGCAGGGAACATGGTGGAATTCGGGCCTACGAAAAAGATCTTCACCTCCCCCTCGGACCGGAGGACGGAAGACTACATCACGGGCCGGTTCGGATAAAGGAGAAGCACGATGGGCAGGGAGCAGTATCAGCTTGAGCTCGCGGATCTGAAGAACCAGATGACTTCGGTGGTGGAACTCGTGAAAAGGAACATCCGCGATTCCATCAAGTATCTGGGCGACAGGGACATGAAGGGCGCGGCACTCATAATCGAATCAGACGAGCAGGTGAACCACAAGTGCTGGGACATTGAAGAGCACTGCCTCAGGCTTGTTGCCACCCAGCAGCCGGTCGCAGGTGATCTGCGCTTCATCTTCAGCGTTCTGGAGATAACGAACGAGGTTGAGCGCATCGGTGACTACGCCAAGGGAATCGCCAGGATCAGCGTTAACATCGGAAACACACCCCTCATCAAACCCCTGGTGGACATCCCCAGGATGGGCGACATCGCCACGGCAATGCTTGAGGACGCCCTGAGGGCGTTCACCGAAGGTGATCAGCAGGCGGCCCGGGAGATCCCGACACGGGACATGCAGATAGACATTCTGTTCAGGCAGGTGCACCGCGAGTTGTTGACATTCGTGATGGAGCGTCCCTCGAACATCGAGCAGTGCATGCTTCTTGACTGGGTTGCCCACAATCTCGAAAGGGTCGGCGACCGGGTCATCAACATCTGTGAGAGAGTGATCTTCACGGTCACCGGCGACGTCGTGGACTTCAACTGATTCCCGGCCCGTGCCCGCCCCATCGCGCAGGCTCAGGAAACTCATTGCATGCCAGTCGTCTCCGCTTCATGTCGGGCGTTTATCGGAGGTTGTTTTTTCGTTGCATCCCGATATGATTCAATAACCTGTTTGAATGAGCGGTATTCACTTGAATCGGGGTCCCGGTATGGTGGAAGCATGAGCGAAACAGCAGGAACAGGCTACTGGGCCGACAGGCAGGACATGCTCTATTACAGGTGCGTGTTTCAGCTTGCAAGCGTGGTCGCGGCTGATGCCGGCTCACTCATCGATGTCGGCTCCAGGAGTTGCGGCTATCTTGACTGGTTCCACTGGGTCGGCTCGAAAACATCTCTGGACATCGACAACCCCTACACCGCTCCCGGAGTTGTACCGGTCAGGGCGGATTTCCTTGAATGGAAACCCGACAGGTCATACGACCTCGTGCTCTGCCTCCAGGTGCTTGAACACCTTTCCGATGAAGATGTGAAAGCGTTTGCCGGCAAGCTTCTCGAACTCGGTTCTCAAATCATAGTTTCGGTGCCCTACATGTGGCCCGCCGGGGGGGAGTCAGGCCACCTGCAGGACCCGGTAACGCCCGAGAAGCTGGATTCCTGGATGGGAAGAAAGCCGAACGCATTCTACATCGTCGAGGAACCGCTCGGCGAACCCGGTTTCAACCGAAGGCTCGTGGCCCATTACAACCATGACGATCCCGCCAGAAAGATCACCGGCGCCGACCTTTGCAGAAGGAGGGTACCGCCTGCCTGCTGGTCGGCCGGTATTGATCCCGGGGACGGGGCAACGGTTTCCGACAGAAGCATCGAACTGCTTCTCAGTGAAAACCGCATGTACAGACGGAACATGGAGATTGCCCTGGAGCGGAGCCGGGAATTCGAAAAAAGGTACAACGACATCAGGGGCTCCTTCTGCTGGAGGGCCACGCGCCCCCTGCGCAGGGCGCTGGATCTCGTCAAGATGCCGTTCCGGCGATAACCCCGGCCGCCAGGCCCCGCGGACCGCTTGCCTCCGCGATGTTCCAGTGTCATGTATTCGCCGGAGGTTAGCAGTTCATGGACATGTATGAAAACCTGAGAAACCTGTTCTCACGGGCCGGATGCAGGCTCTACATCGTTGGCGGCTTTGTCCGTGACGGGCTTCTGGGGAGAGCTGCCTCCGGAGACATGGACCTTTCGACGGATGCTGTTCCAGAGCGCGTCCGGGCACTGCTCGAGGAAGCCGGCTACACGGTGCTAGACATCGGCATCGAGTTCGGGACTCTCACCGCGCTTGACAGGGTCACGGGCGGGATGTGTGAGATAACAACGCTCAGAACGGGTGAAAGGTATTTCCCCGGTTCCCGTCACCCCAAGGTGACCTTCGGATCCGATATCATGGACGACCTCTCCCGCAGGGACTTCACCGTGAATGCAATGGCCCTCGATGAAAAGGGCGTGCTCATCGATCCCTTCGATGGCGTGAAGGATTTGGGATCAGGGCTTCTGAGAACTCCGGGCGACCCCGGCGTCTCCTTCCGCGAAGACCCGCTTCGGATTCTTCGGGCGTTTCGGTTCATGGCGAGCCTCGGGTTCGGAATTGAATTGAGAACTGCCGCGGCCTTGAAGGAGCAGGCCGGCGGTCTCGTTCACGTGGCCGCGGAGCGCAAGTTGAAGGAGATGAACCTTCTGATGGCGGCTCCTGGAGGGAACCTTCCGGGTACCCTCGATGCCATGCTCGAGGCCGGGGTTTTGCTTCAGCTGCTGCCCGGGCTCTCGGGGCTGGCCGGTCTGCGCGGGCTTCCGGCGGGACGGCACCACAGTCTTGATGCATGGGGCCACACACTGGAAGTCGTTCGCAACACCCCTCCCGATCTGGCTGTCCGCTGGGCGGCCCTTTTCCACGATGCCGGCAAGGCGGCGGCCATGACGGTCGGCGCAGACGGAGAGCCCCATTACCATGGTCATGAGCGGATCGGTGCGGCACTTCTCTCTGCCGCTGCGGAATCGATGCGCTTTCCCCGTTCCCTGCGAAGGTCGGCTGTGTTCCTCGTTCAGAATCACATGCGGCCGGTTCTCTACAAAAGCGACTGGAGCGACGGCGCGGTGAGGAGGCTCGCCATGGCTGCGGAGGGCAACCTTGAAGGGCTTCTGGCCCTGGCAACGGCGGACACGAAGGCGAAGGCGCCTGACACTGTGCGCTACGGGCTTCAGAGGCTTGGCGATCTCGAGGCAAGGCTTGCGACTGTCGCCACCGGGAAGAGGCTGCTTGCAAAAGGCACGGGAAGGGCCATCCAGGATGCCCTTGGGGTATCGGGAAGGCGGCTTGGCACAATGGTCCGCAGGCTTGAGGAGGCCGTGCTTGACGGGGAGCTGCCACCCGAGCCAGAACCGGGTGAATGCATCAGGTTTCTTGAGTCTTCCTCAGCTGAAACGCCGAGATCAGAGCCATGATCCCCCATGAGAACAGAATTCGTCCCGCAGAGATCATCGGCGTCCATGCTCCAAGGGTTGCCACAAGTGCCGTGTCTTCCACCACTGCGTGGCACAGGCTCATGAAGCAGACTGCGGCCACGACCTGCCTTCTCGGTATGTCGCCGCGCGATGCCGCCTTTATCACTAGCCCGCCCCCGTAGGAGATACCGAGAACAAGTCCCACCACGGTGATGGTGGTTGCCTCCCGTCCAATGCCTGCGAGGCTGAAGGCAGGCCTGAGCAATCTCTGAAGGAAAGCCGTGAATCCGAGCCGCTCAAGCACGGACAGGGCCAGAAGCACCAGGAAGATCACCGCAAGAATCGTACCCATCGTCTTTGCCAGTCCGAGAAGCCACTCCGCAATGCCCCCCGATTGCGGCACCCCCCTCCACAGGATGACGGGTCTGCCGTCGAATGCCCGGACAAAACCCGTCAGATGAAGGACCGTTCCCGCCGCAAGCGCAGAGCCCACCCTGAGAGGGATCACCAGAAGCGGGCTGACGCCTGATCTTGCGGCAACCGTGACCTCGACGGGCATGGAGTGAGCCAGAAGCAGCATCATGCCCAGGCTTGTGACCTGGCCGACTGTGAGGTCGAGCGAACCGGCCATCCCGGCAAGAAGGGCCAGGCCACCGTACATGTTGGTGAGCATTCCGGTTATCCACACGATGCCCGTTTCACCGGGGAGCCCCGCCGCACGCATCAGGGGCGCCATAAGCTTCCCCAGGGGACCCAGCACGCCCAGATACGAAATGGCTCGAACAAGAAGAAGGGCCGGGATCATTACGCGGAACAGAACCCACCCCGTCGAAAGAGTGCTGCCTGCAAGCCTGTAGAGGTGGTTCAGCGCGTTTTTCACGTTCGAGATATAATGCAGGGGTATGAAAACGGCACGGAAAACACCGCTCTTCGTTGACGTTCAGGCCGCGGGCTCCCCCGGTTCGGGATCGCTTCTGGAAGTGGCCTGGGCCTCGGGTTCGGGCCCGGTACACTGCTTCCTGGTGCGGCCGCAGCCCGGAGCAGTAATCCCCCGCAGGGTAAGGGCCATTACAGGCATCACGGAAGAAGACTCCTCCCGGGGAATTGAACTCACCGAGGCCTGCCACCTGCTTCGGGCCGCGCTGGCGGAAACCTGCCCGGTTGCGCACCATGCGATGTACGAGATGAAGTGGCTGAGGTGGCTGACGGGCATGGAGCTTCCTGACCATGTGTGCACGAGGGAGATCGCCAGGGAAATGCTTCCCGGGCTTCGGGCCTACGGGCTCCGCGCTGTTGCAGGATACCTCGGGTGCGTCCTTCCCGAGCTCAGAAGAGCACGGGAGCACGTTGAGGCTACACGCTTCATCTGGGAGAGGATGCCGCGAACCCCCGAGCCGTCATCAAGCAGGGTGCCCCGCAGTGAGAGGCTCGGAGCCCCGGACTCGCCCGGAGTCTACGAAATGATGTCATCCCTCGGCACCGTGCTGTACGTGGGCAAATCCAGAAGCATTCGGAAGCGTCTTGCCTCGTGGTTCACGGGAGGGAGGGGGGAGGCGCGGGCGAACTGGCGGCCCGGGCGCACTCGCTGCGCTGGACGGTATGCTCGTGCCCCTTCACAGCCACGATGCTGGAAGCCAGGATGATCCTCGAGCTCGACCCTCCCTGCAACAGGGCCGGGAGGATCGAAGGCTCTTCATGCTGTTACCTGGGCGCAGACTGGAAGGTCTACCGGGAACCGCCCTGCGGGGTGGTGTTCCGCGGCCCCTTCCCCTCCGGGGCTTCGCTTCAGGGGTTGCTGCTTGCACACGAAGTGCTGGCCGGAGCTTCCGGCAGCGACCTTTCCGGTCCTGCGCCGGTCCTCCGGGAGCTGTGCGGCGGACGAAGCCTGTTCCGCTTCGGGCTTGAGCGTTTCCTCGCGGAGAGGAGCGGGGAGCTGGAAGCGCCGGAAGAGCCGACCGAAATGGACAGGCTGGTTCAGGGGATCGTTCAGGGTGCGTTTCTCGCAAGAAGGGGAGCTGTTCTGCGGCTGCTTCGGGGTTGTACCGTGGAATGGGGCTGCCATGAACTACCCGAACCCCTTGCCTGGCACTCACCCGAAGGTGAACTGAAACTGCTTGCCGCATTGTTGTCGGGGCTTCGGGAACTGATCGGGGATGGTGCCGCTCCACGCGTTTCTATACCGGGCAGACCCACCCTCTCAACGCACCAAATCCAAGAGCTTCTTGGATTTGTGTAAGCCCGCGCAACCACTCTGTGGAAAACACTGTTGAAATAAGGTGGAGGGTGGGGGGAATGCCGATGCAAAGGGCCTTCAAGTGTTGACGCAGAATGTGGATAACCCGGTAACTTCAACACTTTCCGCCAATCCCGGCATTTTCGAAGGCATGCTTTTCGGGGGATGCATCACGGCCTTGTAAGGTGCACTTTTCGCAGGCCGGGATGGAAGACGAGACGTCAGGCCTCAGTGATGAACACGAGCTCTCCGGCACCCACGGGCTCGCCCCTGTAGCCGCCGAAGACCTCCCTGATCCTGAAACCGGCGAGGCCAAGAAGATGTTCCGCCTCGAAGCGGTACGTCCAGCGCATGATGAAGGGCTGAACCAGTCTCTCCCGTCGCCCGTCGGGATGCTCCACGTGGTGGATCATTTCGCAATGGCAGACCTGCGAGTTTCTGTCGATCAGGGGGGTGCGATACCGAACGGTAACCGTCCTGCCGTCGGGAAGCACCACCGGTTGCTCGTCGCCGAACTCGTTGACCCTTCCCCTGTCAGTGAGGATGTCGAGGTCGGGGTCGAAGATGTCGAGAACGAACGTGCCGCCGGGTGCCAGGTGTCTTCTCACACAGTCAAGACAGGCCAGCTGCTGTCCGGGCGTGGCCAGGTGCTGGAAGGGTCTGAAGGGGGTTACGATCAGCGAGAACCTGCGCCCAAGATCGAACCTGCTCATGTCGCCCGCAACCAGCTCGCCGCGTTCCCTTGTCGGCGCCGGAAGCGCCGACAGTTTTCCCTGTGCGATCCGGAGCATGTCCGGGCAGAGGTCCATGCCTGTCACCTGCGCACCGGTTTCCAGCATGGGGATGAACACTCTCCCGGTGCCGCATCCGATCTCCAGAACAGGGCCCTGGGAGGAGGATGCGAGGGATGAGTAGAAATTTATATCATCTCTTCCGCCAACAGCTTCAACCTGTGCATCGTAATATTCTGCGAAACCAGCATAGTAATCAGCCATAATTGTATGGCCCGCCCCTCAATCGATATAGTTTGAACCGATTGCCATATATGGGAAGGACGGTTCCTTATGTACAGGTTTCCCGCAGGTGTTTTTTCGGATGTGCGCCTCGAGGAGAGCGTCACCACGGTGATAGCTTTCGTCATGGGCAGACTGGAGCAGAAAAAGGTCAGATCCGAGAAAACTGCCTTCATAAGGGTTTTTGACGGAGTCAGGTGGTACTACTCCTCGCTTACCGATTCCGGAAGGGTTCAGCAGGAGCTTGACGGTCTGGCGGCGATGGCGCACAGGGGAAGGGTCGAGGGGCATCCGATACTCTCGAAGCTTTCCCGCCACAGGGAGGAAAAGCTCACCGGGCGCCCCGAGATGGAGCTCGAGGCGAAAAAAGCGCTTCTGGAATCGTACTTCGGGGAGCTTTCCGCCTTTCCCCTCATCACATCGTGGCAGGGCTTCCTGGGGGACGGCTATTCACGAAAGAGGATAGTTTCCAGCCTGGGGGCCGATGTCTCGTTCGACCGTTTCCACTGCGGACTGGCGGTGGGTTTCACCATGTCCGAGGGCGACTCCCGCGCATCCGAGCAGTACATGAAGACAGCGCTGCTCCCAAGGGATCTCGAGGGGCTGCACGGTGAACTCAGGGCTCATCTGGACAAGTCGCTCCTCTACCTCAGGGAAGCCGGGGATGTTGATGCGGGTGAGCACACCGTCGTCCTTTCACCGCTTGCTGCAGGGATCTTCGCCCACGAGAGCTTCGGCCACAAAAGTGAGGCCGACTTCATGACTGGCGACGAAACGATGCTCAGGGAGTGGCCCCTGGGCGCACCCGTCGGCCCTTCCGACCTCTCGATCTGGGACGACGGAACGCTTCCGGGCGTTGGCCATACTCCATTCGACGACGAGGGCACCCGGGGCGGCAGAACATTCCTCGTGAAAAACGGGGTTCTGTCGGGAAGGCTTCACAGCGCCCTCACGGCAGCCGAGCTTGGGGAGGAGCCCACTGGCAACGCCCGCTCAGTGAGCTTCCAGTTCGAACCCATCCCCCGAATGACTTCGACCTGCATCGAACCGGGTGAGCTTTCCAAACAGGAGCTCTTCGCAGGGATCAAGGAGGGGGTATTCGTGGAGACCGTGAAGCACGGCTCGGGCATGTCGACCTTCACCATCGCCCCGAATCTGGCGTGGAGGATCAGGGACGGAGCCATCGAAAGGCCCCTCAAGGTGTCTGTGATCACAGGCAACGTGATGGAGACACTGGGCGAGATCGACGGCCTTTCCCGGGAGTGGGAGGTCCTCGGCTTCATCGGCGGCGGTTGCGGAAAGATGGAGCAGTATCCGCTTCCGGTCGGCTTCGGGGGGCCCTTCGTAAGGGTTCGTAAAATGCAGGTGCGGTAAGGGGGCATGACCATGGACAGACAGATCAGCCAGGTGGCCATAGAGGATTCAACAGCGGGCATTACGGCAGGCATCGTTGAGTCCGTGAGGAAACGAAGCATTCTTCAGACGGGTCTTCGGCTGTATGACGGATCGACGGTCGGTGTTGCCGGCTGCCTTGGCGAGCCCGACATGGCCGATCTTGAGAAGCGCGCCCTCGATGCCATGGGAGGTGTGGCCTTTCCCTGGGAACCCAACAGGGGTATCACGGGCCGCCGGGAGAGGGCTGGCGACATCGGGGGGAACGTGCTTGAAGAGGCGGAAGCTTTCTTTTCCGCTCTTTCCGCCAGGTTCCCCGATATCCTTGTTTCGGGCAAGCTCACCTTCCTGAGGGAAACGAGAAGCCTTTCCAGCGGGAGCATGGACCTTCTGTTCCGCTACAATGGTTTTTCCCTCGGCCTCGCCTTCAAGAACAGAAGCAGCAACGCCATCGCCGACGGCTTTCTGCACAGGGCCGGCCCGGTCTGGAACCGGGAAGAGCTGCTGGGAGAGCTGGGGCGCGAGTTCGGGGCATTTCTGAACCCCGTCACACCGCCGTCCTCGGGGAAACTCACCGTCGTGTTCATCGAAACCGACACAGTGCTTTCCCAGACAGTCTCAGACCTACACGGCCTCCGGTATGCAACCGGGTCGTCACTTCTCAAGAACAGGCTCGGCCAGGCCGTTTTCTCACCCGACTTCACTCTGATGCAGAATCCCGACGAGTTTCAGGGATCGGCGTTCTTCGATGCCGAGGGCACGGTCACGCCCGAAGGCGGGATCCCCCTCATCGAGAACGGCGTTTTCAGGCTGCCTTTCACCGACATCAGGACTGCGCGCACCTACGACCTTCCCCTCACGGGGGCTGCAAGCGCTTCGTATGACGGGGTTCCCTCGCTCGGTGTGCCGGACCTCAGGATAAGGGCTTCCGACAGGTCTCTTGCTGAGCTTTTGAATGGCGAACCTGCGGTGCTTGTCTCGGTCACGTCGGGCGGGGACTTCACGCCGAGCGGAGGCTTCGGCGCCCCTGTTCAGCTGGCCTACCTTCTGGACGGAGCCGGCAACCCGACAGGCAGGCTTCCCGAGTGCTCGATCTCTTCAACCGTCTGGAGCATGTTCGGCGAGGACTTCGTGGGGGTCTCCTGCGATCCGTTCAACAGGTCATCGGATCAAAGGGCCCTTGTGATGAGGATGGCGGTGGACTTTCCTCAGGGCTGAACGGGCGGCCTGATACCGGTCAGGAGGGAACTCCATTCCACGGCGGTCCACATGCCGTCCTTGTTCTTTTCCACGGTGATCGGCCTTGGGCTGTCCGCGCCGGAACACTCGATGAAGAGCTTGACCCTGCCCTCGGAAGGATCGCCGCTGTGCGGATTTGTGGAGAAGCGGATCACCAGGGGGGGATGCAGGGGTTGGTAACGGTTTTCGGGTGAGGTTCCAAGGATGTAGCTGTTCGGCAGGTATTCCTTCCCCTCAAGCCTTTCCGCAACGAAACGAAACCTCGCGGGCGGGAGAGAGGGGTCTGCGGCGGAGATGCACTTCCTCCCAAGTTCCCTGTCCCGGACCATCAGACCAAGCCCGATCACCACTGCGGAGGCTGCGCCCTCGGGGCTCTGCCCGAGAGTGGAAAGCTTCGCGATGAACTGCTCGAAGTCCATCGGTAAATCGTGAAGGATCACATCGGCCATTGTCTTCCTTTCGCCGGTCAGCCCGATACCTTGTTCAGGAAGGCCGCCAGATGGGTCATGGCGGTCGTCCCGTCGAGCTGCTCGGATATCCTGAGCGGATCCCGGGGAAGCTTGAGCATCCCCTTCCGCCAATGATCGTATACGTTCTCAATTGTCGAGGCGACGGCCATCGGATCGGGCTGGCAGATGTACGCGCTGCCGAGCGAGCGAAGCTTCTGGCTCATGTCGCCCTCGGGGACTGCGGCCATAATGGATCGTCCGGACCTGAGGCAGTCCGCCGTTATCGCAGGGCAGTCGCGGTGGCTGTCAGGCCCCGGGGGAAGCGAAAGCAGCAGCACATGGCACGACGCCATGAAGGAAGGGTAGCGCCTCCACGGAAGCATGCCGAGAAAGTGCACTTTGTCGGGCTTTGCGGGGTTACCGGGCATGAACCCGGCATGCTCGATACGAATGCTGTCGGAAGGATTTCGCAGAATGTATTCCCTTATGCCCGAAAGCACCCTGTCCGGGGTATGAACACCCCTGAAGCTGTCCACCCAGCCGATTCTCAGAGTGTCGCCCTTTTCGATGGGGGCCGCCGGGACGGACCTGTCAGGATCGAAGGAACACTCCACGACATGCGCGGGGGGGCAGAACCCGGGGTACTTCTCAAGAAAGTAGCCTGCCGCGCCCTCGCTTGCAACGACGAGTGCGGATGCGGCCTTGACCGTGCGCCGTTCCAGCAGGCGGTGTACGAACTTTTGAAGGCCGCCCGACCACTCGGCGTGTGAATCGGCGACCCACAGACCGGCGAAGAAAGGTACCATCGGGATGCCCGCCTTGCGGGAGATCTCCATCGCCATGATGTTGAGCGAATGGGATGGAACCATGGGCACCACGAACGCAGGGCTCTCCTTTCGAACGATCTCGAGCGCCTGTTGAACGACAACACGTCTCCATGCCGACAGTTCGTCCGGCACCCGCAGAATGCCCGCGAGAACATGTGGAAGGTTTTTCCCATCCGGGCTTCCCTGGACGCGGAACACCTTCGTGGAGCGCGGGATCTCTTCCGCCAGGGTTGCGTCGCACGGAGCAGGGCTTCCGGAGGGCAGCGAAAGCACGACTGGTTCCCACCCGTTTGCAGGCAGATACCTGCACGCCAGAAGGAGCGGTTGTGTTTCGGCCGTCACCGATGGAGGAAAGGCCGAGGTGAGCAAAAGCAGCTTTTTCATGGGGTCTTTCGCGTCCCTTCCCGCTTTGATACCTTAGTATAAAACCTTCCCTGCCACCGGGCAAAACCTTCCGCCGGCGATGAGGAAATGACTTACACCGGCCACGGGGCTATAATCCGTCGAAATAGAGACGCAATCCTGGAAATGGTTTTTATGAGGGTGTCCTTCGTCATGCTCGGTCTCAGAGACCACCGCACCGGCGGGTACGATTTCAACATGAAAGTGGCCGACGCGCTTGATGCGCGGGGGCACGTCGTGGACAGGGTGCACCACAACGCTATTCCGAAACGCCTTCAGGGGAAAAGGGCTGCCGGATCATGGGAAGTTCTGCGAAGGGTTGTGAAGTTCAACCCCGATGTGATCATCGTGAGCAGAAGCTACGCCTTCATGATTCCCCTCAGGCTGCTCCTGTGCATATGGAAGGTCCCTGTGCTTTACCTCGTCCATCACCTCGAGTGGATGGACCGGGCAGGGAGAGCCGGCGGATGGCGTCGTTCAGTCGTGAAGTGGCTGATCCGCAGAGGCGACCTGATCTGGTGCAACAGCCATGCAACCCGGAAAGGGCTTTCGGAAATGGGCATCAAGCCGGAGAAACTCCGTGTGATCCCTCCGGGGTTTGAACCCTTCGAAGTGACCAGGACCGCAAGGGAACCGGGCCACAGACCGATGCTCCTTTGTGTCGGCGCCCTGACCGAGAGAAAGGGGCAGGAAACCATCCTCAAGGCCTGTTCCCTTCTTGGAAGAAAGGACTTCCGTCTGGTGCTGGCGGGGTCCGCGGAAGAGGAACCGGAGTACGCTGCAAGGGTAGTCGGGATGGCATCCTCAGAAAGCCTTTCCGGTGTGGTCTCGATCAGGGGGTACCTTGGCAGGACCGAGCTGTGCAAGCTTCTTGAGGAGGCGGACATTCTGGTTCACGCCGCCCCATGGGAAGCATTCGGCATGGCGATTGCCGAGGCGATGCGGGCGGGTCTTCCCGTGATCGCCTCAATGGGCGGGGCCGTAACCGAACTGGTAAATTCAGGCGTCGAGGGGCTTCTTTACGAACCGGGTGATGCGGTTTCCCTCTCCGGGCACATGGCAAGCCTTCTCGACGACGAGCAGATGAGATTGCGCCTGGGGTCGGCCGCCCGTAAAAGGGCGGAGAGTTTTTACACATGGGAAAAAACATGCGAGGAGTTTGCAGGCCTTGTTGAAGAAACTGCTTGTGGCAAAGTTCGGCGGAACATGCCTTGCGGACCGGGAGTCACAGCAGCGGACCGCTGAGCTCTGCGGAAAGCTGCTTTCCGAGTGCGAGAACCTTGTTGTCGTTGTGTCAGCGATGGGCAGGAGCGGTGATCCCTACGCCACCGACACATTGCTCGGCCTTCTCTGCGAAGGGGCGTCTCCCGCAGAACGCGACAGACTAATGGCTTGTGGAGAAATAATAAGCGCCCTTGTTACCGCCTCCCTCCTGCGCCGAAGCGGGATTGGAGCAGAGGCACTCACGGGATGGGAGGCGGGAATATCCACCGACGATTCATCAGGCGATGCCAGGGTGGTCAGTGTTGACGTTTCCGCTGTCAGAAGGATCATCGCCCGCGGTGAGGTTGCCGTTGTCGCCGGCTTCCAGGGGCTGTCCCCTGAAGGCTGCGTCACAACGCTCGGCAGGGGAGGCAGCGACACCACTGCGGTTGTTCTCGCTGCGGCGCTGAAGGCTGACGAGGTTGTGTTCTATAAGACTGTTGAATCGGTTTATACGGCCGACCCCGACAAGGTCCCGGAGGCAAGGAAGCTGGACAGGATTTGCGCCGAGGATCTCAGACAGATGGCCTGGCAGGGGGCGAAGATCGTTAACCCCAGGGCGGCCGAAGCATGCATCGCCTCGGGGATCCCGATACGGGTCCGGTCTTTCGAGAGCGGAGCGATCGTGACGAGCGTTGAGCCTGACCTCGTGAACTGCGAGAATTACATCGTCGGCGTCGCCTCGGGTCCCGATGTCGCGAGGATGACTGTTTCGGGGGGCTCCGAACCTTTTCACCTCTTCCATGCCGCCGTGTTCGGGCTTGTGGCAGGTGCGGGGGTCTCCATGGACATGTTCAGCGTGTCGGGCGGGACGGTAGTTTTTACGGTGCCGATGGAAGACAGGCTTCGCGTCATGGGTATCATGTCGGAAAACGGGCATTCATGTCTGTGCCTTGCCCCCTGCGCCAAGGTTTCGATCGTGGGTGCGGGCATGCATGGAATGCGGGGCGTGATGGCAAGGTTCAGTTCAGCCCTCAGCGGTGCGGGCGTTGAAATGCTTCAGACCGTTGACTCGCATGCCACCATCAGCGCCCTGGTGGCCGCAGGGCAGCGGGAAACCGCACTCAGGGCCCTGCACAGGGAGTTCGTGGAGAGTTGACACTACCGGAGAGCATTGCACTTGCGGCCGTTCAGGGCCTGACCGAGTTTCTTCCCGTATCCAGCTCCGGGCACCTTGCCCTGGCCTCGGCCTTTATGAGGATCGACCCCGGCAGCATGGCCTTTGAGATAATGCTGCATCTCGGCACGCTGACTGCGGTTTTCATCGTCTATTGGAGCGACCTTGCAGCCCTCGCGGGGGGCTTGCTGAAGGGCAACAGGAACAGCAGAACTGAGTTTCTTTCCCTCATGGCGGCATCGGTTCCTGCCGGGATTGTCGGCGTTCTCCTGTCGGACCGCATTGAAGGCGTATTCGGGGAGCCTCTGGTGGTCAGCCTGCTCATGATCCTGACCGGAACCGTGCTCTTCCTCACAAGGTTCGCTCCGCGGGGGCAGGGGTCCCCCGGTTTGAAGAGGGGTCTATTTATCGGTTTCTTCCAGGCGATCGCCGTTCTCCCGGGGGTTTCGAGGTCGGGCCTCACCATCTCTGCCGGACTGATCCGGGGGGTTGACCGCCGCGAGGCCGCAAAATTCTCCTTTTTCCTGTCGATACCGGCCATTTTCGGTGCATCGATACTGGAACTGCCGGGCGCGGATTGGAATACCTCAATCGGAGTTCTTGCCGCCGGTTTTGCCGTTTCGGCCCTTGTGGGGTACGGAGCCCTCAGGGTCCTTCTTCGATTCGTGGGATCCGGAGCTCTTCACAGATTCTGCTGGTACTGCTGGGCCGTAGGCGCCGCGGGAACAGCGTGGTTCCTTTTCAACAGGGGAGCGTAGCTTGCTCTTTCTTCTCATTCTGGTCAACACGTTCTGGCCCGAGGACTGGTACGAAAGCTACAGGGTCATCGAACAGGTCGAGGCGTATGAAACGGCTGTCGCCCTTCCCGACTCGGTGTCGGGACGGGAACCCGCACTTGCCCTGTCAATGCACCTCACCGGTGAGATCGGGGCACTTGAGGTGGCGCGGAGCGCCCTTTCGGCCGACTCGTCCGACTTCCGGAACTGGACGGCGCTTGGAGCCATTCTCACGGAAACTGATGCTGAACAGGCCGAGGCCGCCTTTGAAAGGGCCCTCTCACTTGCTCCGGGCACCGACCCGGTCCTGCTCGAATCAATGGCGTACCTTCACCTTGCGGGCTCGGATCCCGATGAGGCCTACCGGCTTGCCTCAGATGCACTTTTGGCCGACCCCGGCTTCACGCCAGCAAGCCTTACCGCAGCCTGGGCACTCGAAGACCTCGGCCGGCAGGATGAAGCGATCATGATGCTGAGCCTCGGAATCGAGCTCAATCCATCCGCCTACTCGCTGATGGAGGAAAAGGCCACTCTGTTTCAGTCCCTGGGGATGCCGGATTCGGCACAGACCGTCCTCGAAGACCTGCTTGAGAGAAGCCCTTCCCGCCCGAGCGCGCTAAGGCTTCTCGGAACCCTGCACGAGGAGCAGGGCCGGCTGGGTCATGCGGTCAAGACATTCCGCCGGATCCTCGCCGACAGGCCCGAAGACCACTGGACCTGGGGGCAGCTGGGGCTGCTGATGGAGCGCCTCGGCAGGATGGACACGGCCCGCGAGTACTATCAGGAGGGCATCGCGGTGAACCCTTCATACGCATGGGCCTACTACCGGCTTGCCTCCATCGCGCAGGATCCTTCAGAAAGTATTTCCTACCTTGAGGATGCCGTCGAGGCTGACAGCACGTTCGAAGCGGCCTGGACGGACCTGGGGCTTGCCTATGAAGACTCGGGAGATCTGCAGAAGGCTGTTGATGCCTTCAGGAAAAGCCTCGATGTACGAACAATCAAGCTGGACATGGGGCGAACTGGGCTGGTCGCTGGAATCCCTTGGGAGGACTGAAGAGGCTGCACTCGCATACGAGAGCGGGATCGCTCTCGACAGCACGTACACCTACGGCTGGCAGCGCAGGGGCGCTCTCTACCGTGATGCCGGCGACGATGAAACGGCGATGGCGTGGTTCGGCGACGCTCTCACCCATCTCGGTGATGAACCCTGGATACTTGGTGAGATGGGAAGCATAAGCCTCGAGGCGGGTGACGTTCCCGCCGCGCTTGTGTACTTCGACAGGGCCGTTGCGCTTGATCCCGGCTACAGCTACGGCCTGCTCAACCTCGCAAGGCTGAACAGGCGCACGGCCGACTTCGGAAGGGCTCTCCGGAATGTCGATGACTATCTTGAAACCAGTGCCTCCGAAGATGAAGTGGGGCTTGTCGAGAAGCTATTCATACTCGTGGATTCAGGGGCGGCGGCTGCCGCTGATTCGGTCCGGCTGCTCCTTCCCGGCGGCTGGGCCTATACTCGCTACGGCTGGAACGCAGCGGGACAGGGGTATCCCGAAGAGGCGGAGAGGGCTGCCCTTCTCGCAATCCATGAGGGAAGCAACAACTCCTGGGACTGGATTGACCTTGGCGGGCTGTTCGAGAGCCTGGAACAGGATGAGGAAGCCCTTGAGTGCTTTCTGGAAGCAGCCGACCTGGCCTGTGATGACGTCGATGCCCACCGCGAGATAGCGGCCTTTCTTTACCGGAACGGCGATTATTCGAACGCCGGCGACCGCCTTGCCCTCGCGCTCGGGATCGACTCGACGGCTGTCGTTCTGGCGGAGCTCGGGGAGGCGAGGCTGTTCGAGGGCAGGCTCGACGAAGCCGAGGAGGCTCTCCTCGCCGCGCTTGAAAGGGATCCTTCATCCGTTTTTTCGATCTGCTACCTCGGCCTGCTTCAGGAACGCCTCGGCAACCCCGAAGAAGCCACGAAGAAGTACCTCGACGCCCTCAGGCTGATGCCCGGCTATCCTTATGCGGAATCGAGGATACTTTACATCACGGGAGGCGATTACGACCGTGCCTGGCACAGCGAGCGGTACAACCCCCTCAGCTGGAGCCTCTGGACAGACCTTGCATTTTCGCGGGGCAACCAGCAGGAGTCATCCGTCAGCGGAGGCGCTTCACTGATCCTGAACTACACTCGGGGCAGCTCGGTAAAGCTTTCGGGCAACACCCGCTTCGAGGAGAGAAGCGGAAGGAAGGAAAGGGAGTCGGCATTCGCCTCACTCACCGTCGAACACTTCTTCACCGAGCGGATCTATGTCGGGCTCAGCAGCAGCTGGGACAGGCAGCCCATGACCGTCAGGCCCTGGCAGGTGAGTTCATACATCGCTGCAGGGTGGAAGAGCTGGCCCGCTGAATGGATGTGGCTTGCACCGGAGATCGGGGTCGGTCTTGTCGACACCCGCTGGTCCGTCGGGGAGGACAGGACCGACAGGGTGACCTCGTATGCATCCTTCGGAGCCTGGATGCGCCGTCCTCTCGACTGGCTTCCAAACCTCTGGCTCGCCGGAAGCGTCTACATCCCCCCTGGAGACGCCAGGCACCTTGTTTCCTACGCCAACAGCGAGATGGATTTCGAACTGCCGGGTCCCCTTTCACTGGTTATCGGCCTGAACCTTGACTACACCCGAACGCCTGCGGTGGAAACCTGGGAGAAGATAGATCTCGACTACTACCTGAGACTGAGAATCGGCAATTGAGCGTCAGCCTTCTGCGCCGGATCGCAATGATTGCATGTCCCGTGTTGACTGCCGCCGCCGGAGGGCTGGGCTATTTCTTCCCGTCGTTCGTGCTGATCGACTGGGTGTTCAAGGTGTCGCTTTCCGCCACGGTGGGGATATGGACGAACCATTTCGCGATCCGGATGCTCTTCAGACCACACGAAAGAACTGTTTTTGGCCGTCAGGGGCTCATTCCCGCCAAGCGGTCGGAACTTGCCCGCGCGACAGGAGAGGCTGTTGCAGAACGGCTTCTTGACACCGATTCCGTGCTTGCCTACCTGGATGACAACGGGCTGCTCGAGAAGGGCGCCCAGATGGCCGTGGACCGTGTCCACAAGCTCATCACGGGGGCCGCTGCCCGGTCTGCAACGTCCGCGTACCTTCAGAGGATCATATCGGGTCTGCTGGACAGGCATTCCGAATCCGCAGTGCTCCGCGTTCAGAAGTTCGTCACAGGGCTTGTGACCGAACGCACCTCGGCGGGCAGGGTGTGGCCCGCGGCAAGGCAGTGGCTGCAGGGCGAGCTGTCGAACCCCGAGACGAGGGAATCGCTTGCCCATGCAGTGATCTCGCTCGCGGACAGGTACGACGCCGAGATTGCTGCCTTTGTCAACGATGCACTCGAGGAGTACATCAGGTCCAGAAAACTTTTGGAGAAGATGTTCCTCGGGCTGGGCAAAAAGGTTTTCAAAGTGGACGGCGAACAGATAAGGGCAGAGATCAGGCGGCATGTCGGCTCACCCGGTTTCTTCGATGCCATACTGGCGCTTCTCGACGAGAACACACCGGAAATCGAAGCATGGCTCGATTCTCCGGGAGTGAGGGTCTGGTTCCGGGCAAGGTTGGACGATCTCAGGGAAAAGGTTTCGTTCTGGATCAGGACGGAGGGAATGGAGCTGGGCATGGGAAAGGTGCGTGAGCTGCTCTCCTCCGATGAGTTGTGGAACTGGGTTTCCGGCCGGATCGACGATCAGGTCGAAACCCTCGCCGAAGCGGCGAGAAGGAAGATCCGCTCTCCGGAGTTCAGGCATTCCGCTCGCGAGTTTGCCGGAAGGGCTGTTTCCGGTATCGATGTCAAGGGAATCGTACGGAGCAAGATCGACCGGTTCGACCTGAACGAGCTCGAGGAACTGGTTCTTTCAGTTTCGGGGGAGAACCTTGCCGCCATCGAGCTGTTCGGAGCCGTTCTTGGGGGGCTTGCCGGGCTGGTGCTCATCGATGTCAGGTTCCTGCCCCTTCTTCCCCTTCTTGTTGCGCTCTTCCTGGTTGTCGAGAAGGCGCTCACCCGGGTTTTCAAAAAAGCTTGACGAGCGGGTCCCTCCGAGAAGGTCCAAGTAGACTCCGGCCTGTTTGCGAACCATCAGACGGATGTCGAAGCCTTCGGCTTTTTTTAGCGCTGCCGCCACCAGCCTGCCCCTGAGTCCAGGGTCCCCGTCAAGTGTCATTATGGCCTGGGCAAGTGCCACGGGGTCGCCCGGTTTGAACAGAATGCCTGCCCCATCGACTATTTCCGCCAGTCCATCCACCCTCGATGCCACGAGGGGGACCCCCGATGCCATCGCCTCGACCGCAGCGAGGCCGAAACCCTCCCAGTGGGATGCCTGGATCGCGAAGTCGCAGGCCTTGAGAATCGAAGGGATGTCAGTGCGGTTGCCGGGGAAGATCACCCTCCTGTCCAGGCCCAGTTCGCAGGCAAGCCGGATGATCCCTTCCCTTGCCGGACCCTCTCCCGGAAGGATCAGGAAGTAATTCGCCGGGAGGAGGGAAAGGGCCCTGATAACAGTGGCGTGGTCTTTCTTGTAGGTGAATGAGGCTGTCATGGCGAGCAGCCTGCCGTCCTCTCCGACAGCCGGATGGATGTCATGCCGGGCAAGAGGTTCAGGGTTTCTGAACCTTTCCAGGTCCACACCGTTGTGGATCACGACCGTTCTTCCGGAAAGGGACGGCTGCCATTCCACCAGGGCCTTCCGAACACCTTCGCTGATGCAGATGATGCGCTTGTACCGTCCGTAGGCAAAACCCTCGATCGGGCGCAGGAAGGGCAGTTTCCTCCTGCGGTTCCAGGTGCTGTGTTCCGTGAAGACCAGCCTGGATTTCGGTGCGGCAAGTGCAACCCAGTAGAGGGAGGGAAAGAGGTGGGCATGGATGATGTCGGGCCTCCTTTCCCGCAGGATGCGCCTGATCCGGACGATCTGACGGGGAGACCGGATCGAGGAGAGGCCGGTGTGCATCACCTCGGTGCCTTTGAGCCCGAGCTCACGCGCGGAGGGGCAACACGGATCCGAGAGGACCAGAAGGGAAGCATCGATGCCCGCTTCATGCATCAGGGGAAGGGAATCGCGAAGAAGGGTTTCGGCCCCGCCGATTCGGAGGTTGTTGATGACATGCAGAACCCGTGGTCTCCGGGGGGCGGTGTTCATTTCCGTTGTACCCGGGTCTTCCCTCATTGGATGACTGTCAGCCGGCAGCTTCCCTCCCAGTCGCCCCTGACCACCGCGTGGTAAACCCCCGATGGAAGACCGGAACGTGAGAACACATGACTGCCCTGCGGAAGCGGACCACTGTGCAGAGAGGCAACTGTCCGCCCGGTAAGGTCGTGAAGGGTTACCCCGACTGTCCGCGGCCGAAGGGATTTCAAGAACGACGGCGGGGGTTCCAACGGGTCCTGCGGCATGGATCGAAAAGCCGTTCGCCGCTTCCCCCACTCCCTCGGGATCGTACCCGATCACGTACAGCTTGCCCGTGCCGCGGCACGGAACCAGCAGGTATGCGCCGTTGGATGACACCTGAAGCCGCTGGGGCGAGGCTCCGACCTGGATCGCGCCCGCCTGCTGGAAGCTTCCGGTATCAACGATCCTCAGGGTGTTGTCAGCCGTCGATCCGACGTACATGTAGGGCAGCCCCGGGATGGGAGCCATCCAGCGGGGATCCGCTCCGGGGATTTCGAGGCTTCCCGTGACCTGCAGTGTCGCTGCGTCCATTCTCTGAACCATCTCCCAGGCCGGGTTGGAAAGGTAGAGTGAACCTTCCGAGACGGCGCAGTCGAAACTGTCCATCCCTGAAACGAACCTCTGCACCGGTCCGGAGGGGACGGTGAAGGCCGTTTCGCTCGGACTCTGGGTGTCGGCCACGAAAAGGGTCTGCCCGTCTGAAGTGAGATGGCATCCCCCGGGCTGGTTGCCCACCCATACGGTTTCCACGACCTCCATCGCTGCCGGGTCTATCACGCTGAGAAAGCCGTCGCCGTGGGAGAGGAAGGCGTACGAACCGTCGGCGGAGCTGGCGAATTCCATCGGTTCGGAATTGACCGTCGTCTCACCGATGACAGTCAGTGTCTCCCCGTCGATGAAGTAGAGCTTGTTCATCTCCTCGTCGGCGACGAGAACAGTGTTGTCGGGAAGGCAGGTCACGCATTCCGGTGTTCCGTCGAGCGGCAGCACGCCGTTCGTCGACCACGTCTGTGTGCTGATCCTTGATAGATGGCCGTAGCCCACCGCCACAAAAACGTACTGCCCGTCAGGTGAAAAGCAGGCATCGTTGGGATACTGGCCGGTGGAGATCATCGCCAGAACCGTGTCGGGCCACTGTGCCCTGAGAATTCCGGCAATGATTGCGCAGAACAGTGCAGCCTTTTTCATCATCTCCTCAAAAGCTCAGTCACGGGGGTGCTGAGTATTTTTCTGAAGAAGAACCATGCCCAGGCCGTTGAGGCCAGAAGAACGGTCCCGAGGCCAGCGATCATTGGAAGAACCGGGAATACGGCAAGCGAGGGAACAGCCATGCTGAGCACCGGAAGAAGGGTTAGAAGGCCGTAACTCACCAGGGCGGCGAGCCCGCATCCGAGCAGACCGCCAAGTACCGTTGTGAGCGCCGACATGAGAAAGATCTGGAAGGCGAAAACCTGCGCGAGCCTTTCACTTGTCGTGCCGAGTGCCACCAGTACGCCGAGGGCGTAGGAACGGTTCTTCAGATCGGCAACCAGAGTGTGGACTGCGCTTGCCAGCGCGGCGCCGAGAATGGCAATGGCCAGCGCGCCGAGGGCGGCGGTGACAACCCCGACCAGTATCTCGGCCTTCTGGGCTATCCCGCGGTGAGTCTCGGCGCTGAGACCGAGGGATTCGGCCTTGCGAACGATCTCGGGAACCTCTTCGGCCGAGGTTGCCGTTACCATGAGCGCACTGTAGCTGTGAGGCCTGTCGGGGATGTACGACTGGTTGACCTCCTCGACGAACTCGATCGGAACCGCAAGCGCGAACAGCGCCATGTTCCTGCTGGTGCCGATGATCTGGGCATTCACGGTGACGGGTCTCTGCTGCATGCTGGCTATTGAACTGGTGCCGATGGTGATCTGGCACTCAAGGCCGACCACGCCCTGCTGGTTCAGGCCCACAAGACCGTGCGCCTCGGCGAAGCCGGCGTTGTAGAGAAGAAGGAGGTTTTCGGACAGGATGATGGGAAGCCGTCTCTGGGCGCTGTCGGCAAGCGTGTAGCTCCATCCGAAGCGCTCCACCAGGCTGTCCGGCACGAATGCCGTTGTCACGCCCTCCATGGTTATGTCTGTGTAGTAGTTCCTGCCGCCGAGGAGCCCCCTGAGGTAGGCCGGAACATGGGCGTAGACCTGTCTGTCGATCCGTTCCACCTCCGGCATTTTCTCAAGCGAATCGAGCAGGGCGTCGGTGATCTCGATGCCCCCCCTTTCGGTCTGGAAGAAGCCTGCCGAGATGACCTGCGGTGTGACCCTCACCTGTTCCTCGGGAAGGTCGCTCGAGAGGAAACGGTCGAGGATCCGTCCCACTCCGAGGCCTATGGATATGAAGAACACGAGGAGAAGGGACGCTACAAGAAGCATGGCCTGGCTGAAAAGGTAATCCCTCCAGTGGCCCTTGTTCCAGAGGTGCATTGCCCTACGCATTGATGCGCGCATCGTGAAGCACCCCCCCGCTGAGGTCGAGAACGTGGTCGGCCCTTTCCAGAACACTTCTGGTGTGAACAACTGCAACCAGAGCAAACCCCTTCTCCCTGCGCATGGTGTCCAGCAGGTCGAAAAGGACGTCTTCGCTTGTTTCATCGAGGCTTGCAGTCGGTTCATCGGCAAGAAGGACACTCGGTCTTCCTGCCAGGGCTCTTGCTGCGGCCACCCTCTGCCTCTCGCCCCTCGAGAGGAAGCGGCTGAAGGTGGCATCCATTCGAACGCCAAGCCTGTCAAGAAGCTCCCTGGCTTCCTTTTCTACGGGTTCCATCTCCCTTCCGGAGAACACGGCGGGCAGAAGAACGTTCTCAAGTGCGGTGAGGTTCGGAAGGAGGTGGAAGTCCTGGAATATGAACCCCAGCTCATCCCTTCTGAGGGCCGCGAGCGCGTTTCCGTCAAGGGTTGCGGTGTCGACCCCGCCGATGCGGAGGGTTCCGGCGTAGTCCCTGTCAAGCGTGCCGAGGATGCCGAGAAGCGTGCTCTTGCCTGAGCCGCTCCTTCCCGTTATCGCCGTGAATTCACCGGAGTCTATCGAAATATCGAGCCCCCGGAGCACCGGCATGTCGCCGAATGACCGTGTGACACCCTCGGCCTGGATGACGGCGCTCACTGGAGGCCCTCTGCAAGGTTCGTCAGGATGACGAACACACTGTCGGGCGTTATCGAGGTGTCGGTTATCGACAACTCGGCTGCCGTCATGCCGCCGTCCTCGCGTGCGAGCCTTGCTTCAAGCGATATGCCGCCGGTTGACGGCCATGAGAGGGAGAGGGTGAGGGCCGAGGGTCTGATGACCCTGGCGACGGCCGTATACTCGCCCCACCATGAGACGTACCTCTCCACCGGAAGAAGGGATACGAAAGTGAACAGGTTGCCGGGCAGCATCAGCGTGAGGTGGTGCCTGCCCGGAAGCGCCTGCATGAGCGCCTCATCGCTGGCGAGCGAGCCAACCTCCTCCATCCGCATCCAGGCATCGATCGTCACGTCGGCCGCAGGCCCCAGATAGAGCGCGGTCCATCCCCTCCGCTCGGCGACCGAGGCACGGATCAATCCCGTGTCGTCGGAGAGATCAAGACGGTTTTCCCCCTCGCTCTCCTCAAGATGCATCATGTTCGAGGCCAGCTCGGAAGCCTCTGCGCGCGAGACCCTGCTGGAAAGGAAAAGCAGCTGTGGAGAGAGGGATGTGATGTCCACCCCCATCAGTGTCACCCCGACCGGTCCCCGGGTCAGGAGCGATTCGGCAAGGACAAGGCTTGGATCAAGGGAAACGAGCTCTGAGAGCATCGAGGGGGACAGACCCTCCTCAAGATGCAGGTGGAACAGGCATGTACCCGGCACCATGGCGAGCTCGTCCCGGACACCGCCGCCGCACCCGATGGCAAGCAAAAGCGGCGCAAACAGAAGCAATCGATTTCGAGTCGTTGACATTTTACCTCCAAGGGGTATCTTCCCCACCCGGTAGAGTATGTTGGAAGAGACGCTTCGTCAACTTGCGGCCGGAACGCCGGGAAAAGCTTGACGGATTGTGTTTCTCCGTTGTATGTTCGTGTCCCTGTGCTGGCGTAGCTCAATTGGCAGAGCAGCTGATTTGTAATCAGCAGGTTGCGGGTTCAATTCCCATCGCCAGCTCCAGGCTGAAAATGCGCTAGATGCAGCGTTTACATAGGCGGTGGCGAGGTTCCCGAGCGGCCAAAGGGGGCAGACTGTAAATCTGTTGGCGGACGCCTACGGTGGTTCGAATCCACCCCTCGCCACCACGGTTTTTGTGTGTCTGAGCGGGAGTAGCTCAGTTGGCAGAGCATCAGCCTTCCAAGCTGAGGGTCGCGGGTTCAAATCCCGTCTCCCGCTCCAGGAAGTTTTTTCGTCAGGTCTGAAAGGCCCACGTAGCTCAGTCGGTAGAGCGCGTCCTTGGTAAGGACGAGGTCAGCAGTTCGATCCTGCTCGTGGGCTCCAGACCGGGGGTTGTAAAAAAAGGGCGGACCATCCGGGTCAACCGGGAAACCCACTCATGAGAGGGAGCCAGACACATGGCCAAGGAGAAGTTTGAGAGGACCAAGCCCCACGTGAATGTGGGTACGATAGGTCACATCGATCACGGCAAGACGACACTCACCGCTGCCATCACCAAGTGCCTTGCCACCCAGAACAAGAACACAAAGTTCGTGACTTTCGATCAGATCGACAATGCACCCGAGGAGAAGGCGCGCGGTATTACCATCGCCACCTCGCATCAGGAGTACGAAACCACCAGCAGGCACTATGCCCACGTCGACTGCCCGGGTCACGCCGACTACATCAAGAACATGATCACGGGTGCGGCACAGATGGACGGCGCCATCCTCGTCATCGGCGCCAACGACGGTGTCATGGCCCAGACACGCGAGCACGTGCTTCTCGCCCGCCAGGTCAACGTTCCCAAGATGGTCGTCTTCCTGAACAAGTGCGACATGGTTGACGACGAGGAACTCATAGACCTCGTCGAGATGGAAGTCCAGGAACTGATGGCGAAGTACAACTTCGAGGAGGACAGCCCCATTGTCAGGGGAAGCGCCCTCAAGGCCCTCAACTCCTCGGGTCTTCCCACCGACGACGACGCCAAGTGCATTTACGCTCTGATGGACGCCGTCGACTCCTGGATACCCACTCCCGAGCGCGACACCGAGAAGCCTTTCCTCATGCCCGTGGAGGACGTGTTCTCCATTCCCGGCCGTGGAACCGTGGGCACGGGTCGTATCGAGCGCGGCGCCATCCACACCAACGACAAGGTCGAGATCGTAGGCATGCGGGAGACCCGCAGTTCCGTCTGCACCGGTGTGGAAATGTTCCGCAAGCTTCTTGACGAGGGGCAGGCCGGTGACAACGTCGGTCTCCTTCTCCGCGGCATCGCCAAGGAAGACCTCGAGCGCGGCATGGTCATCTGCAAGCCCGGCAGCATCACGCCTCACACCAGGTTCGAAGCCGAGGTGCTGGTTCTCAGCGCCAAGGACGGCGGACGCCACAAGCCCTTCAAGAACGGCTACAGGCCTCAGTTCTATTTCCGCACGACCGATGTCACCGGAGCCATCGAGCTTCCCGAGGGCGTTGAGATGGTCATGCCCGGCGACAACACCAAGATGACCGTGGAACTCATCACGAACATCGCCATGGAAGAGGGTCTTCGTTTTGCCATCCGCGAAGGCGGCCGCACCGTCGGCGCCGGAGTGGTCACAAAGATACTGAAGTAGGTTAAAGGTGCGAGTCATAATCACGTTGGCCTGTTCCGAGTGCAAGCGCCGCAACTACAGCACCACGAAGAACAAGAGAACTCATCCGGACCGGATAGAGTTGAACAAGTATTGCCGGTTCTGCCGCAAGCACACGAAGCATCGGGAAGGCAAGTAGAGCCGGGTGATTTTGAGGGGAACGCAGGGCAGTAGCACAATTGGCAGTGCACCGGACTCCAAATCCGGGGGTTGAGGGTTCAAGTCCTTCCTGCCCTGCCAGGTTCCCTTCCAGAACTACAACGGGATGGAGTACTGCAAGATGACGGCAAAAGCGGCCGATGGTGGAAAACTCAGCTTCCTGTCCAGGTGGGCCGGACTAGCCGTTGAATTCCTGGGCGAAGTCAAGGCGGAACTGGTCAAGGTCGCCTGGCCGACCAAGGAGGAAACCGTGGCCTCCACCTGGGTCATTCTCGCGGCGGTCGCCGTCGTAGCCGTCTGGATCTTCCTGGCGGACACGGTGTCCTCGCAGACCATGACATTCCTCATAAGGTCGTTGCACTGATGGTCGCCACCCCGCAGGCGGCTTTTGAGGAGAACACCACCGTCGAGGGCGGGAACCTCAGGTGGTACGTGGTGCATTCCTACTCCGGCTACGAGCTCAGGGTGAGGAAGTTTCTCGAGGGACCCCTTTCGAGGAAGTTCCCGGGCCGTGTGGGCAGGATCGTGATCCCCACCGAGGAGATAACGAACCGGAGGAACGGCAAGGACGTGACAAGGGAGAAAAAGCTGTATCCCGGCTATGTCTTCGTGCAGCTCGAACTCGACGACGAGATGATACTCGACATTCGTGGAATGATTAATGTCAGCGGCTTCCCTCCGATGAACAAAGGCCGTCCGGCTCCCCTCTCCGACGCTGATATGAAGCGCATCCTCGGCCAGTCCGACGGCGTCGAGGAGAAGAAGGTCGTAAGGATTTCCTTCAAGGTGGGCCAGACCGTGCGGGTCGTTGAGGGTCCCTTCAGGAACTTCACGGGAGTTGTGGAATCGTTGAACCCCGAAAGGGGAAAGGTTAGGGTCATCTTCACCATCTTCGGCCGCAAGGCTCCCGTGGAGATCGACCATTCCCAGGTGAGACTGGTCTAGGGCAAAAGCGCCCGGACCTTTACAAAGGGGTCTCAGAACCCCGCAATCGATCCGTGGCCGTTCCATCAAGGGGAGGAACGGAGCGGATGAAAGGAGTTCCCATGGCCAAGAAGATCTTGGGCATGGTAAAGCTTCAGCTTCCTGCAGGACAGGCCACTCCCGCTCCTCCGGTGGGACCCTCTCTGGGCCAGTACGGAATCAACCTGGCCGGTTTCTGCAAGGAGTTCAATGCCCGTACCCAGGGGCAGGAAGGCCTGATCATCCCAGCGGTGGTCACGGTCTACAAGGACAGAAGCTTTACCTTCGAGCTCAAGTCGCCTCCGGCTGCGATTCTTCTGAAGCGGGCCGCCGGCCTGGCCAAGGGGTCGTCGGAATCCAACCGCAACAAGGTTGGTACCGTCACCCTCGCCCAGTGCCGTGAAATCGCCCGCACCAAGATGAAGGATCTTAACGCGGCATCCGAAGAAGCAGCGGTGGAGATGATCCGCGGCACGGCCCGGAGCATGGGCCTGGAGGTGGTGGATGGCTAAGGTCAGCAAAAGGTTCGCCAAGGCCCGGGAAACCGTGGATCGCACCAGGATCTATTCCCTCGACGAAACGGTCGCCCTGGTCAAGGGTGCAGCCACCGCCAAATTTGACGAGACCGTCGAAGTTGCGGTGAACCTCGGCGTGAATCCGAAGTACTCGGATCAGGTCGTTCGAGGGACCTGCATTCTTCCCTTCGGCACCGGACGCACGCAGCGCGTGCTCGTTTTCGCAAGGGGTGAGAAGGCCGAGGAGGCAAGGGCGACCGGAGCCGACATGATCGGCGACGAGGAAACCATCGAGAAGATCAAGGGCGGATGGATGGATTTCGATGTGGTCATCGCCACGCCCGACATGATGAAGGTGCTCGGCGGAGTCGCAAGGATTCTGGGCCCGAGGGGCCTCATGCCCAACCCCAAGACGGGAACGGTGACCCTTGATGTCGCCCAGGCCGTTCGGGAGGCAAAAGCCGGCAAGATCAACTTCAGGGTTGACAAGACCGGAGTACTTCATGTGCCTGTCGGCAAGGCCAGCTTTGAAGCGGCCGCCCTCAGGGAGAACATTGTGGCCTTCATGGAGAAGGTGATGCAACTCAAACCCGCCACCGCCAAGGGAAAGTACATCATCAGCATGTCGGTCTCATCCACCATGGGCCCAGGAGTTCGGGTTGACACTTCCGATCTCCGAGTGGTTCTCAAGTGAGGAGGGTGGAATGAGCATCACCAGACAGCGCAAGGAAACCACCGTCGCTTCCCTCACCGACGATCTCGCAGTCAACGGTTCGTTCGTGCTGGCCGACTTCACAGGCATCACCGTGGCCGACATGACCGAGTTGAGAAAGATCATGCGTGAGCGCGGGGTGAGTTTCACGGTCGTGAAGAACACCCTGCTCGACATAGTGCTGAAGAGCAATGAGCTGACCGGTGAGGAAGAGGTCTTCAAATACCTTGAGGGACCTACGGCTCTGGCCGCAAGCAGGGATGAGGTGCTGCCAGCCAGGGTTCTCAAGGAGTTTGCCGCTTCCCACGAAGGACGGCCCGTTATCAAGGGCGGTTTTGTCGCAGGCCGGAGCTACTCGGCTGCACAGGTCGCAAGCCTTGCGGACATGCCGGGCCGTGACGAGCTCCTTGCCCGGGTCATGGGTTCTGCAACCGCCCCGATACGCGGATTCGTCACCGTCACGGGCGGTGTGGTGAGAAAGCTTCTCTACGCGCTGAACGCGGTAAGGGAAAGCAAAGAGAACTGAGTCGATACCATTAACGCGACCCAAGGGTCCGATTTTCCAAAACGGAGGAAGAACCATGAGTGACGACAAGAAGGCCGCCATCATCGAGGCCATTTCCAATATGACCGTTCTCGAACTTGCCGAGCTTGTCAAGGAAATGGAGCAGAAGTTCGGGGTCTCGGCTGCCGCCCCTGCAGTGGCAGTTGCAGCCGCCGGACCGGCAGCAGCGGCCGAAGTCGAGGAGCAGACCGAGTTTGACGTCATCCTCGAGAGTTTCGGCTCGAAGAAGATCGCCGTCATCAAGGTGGTCAGAGAGCTTACCAACCTTGGTCTCAAGGAAGCCAAAGACCTCGTTGACGGCGCACCTTCCAAGATAAAGGAAGCCGCGGAGAAGGCCGAAGCCGAAGATATGAAGAAGCAGCTTGAGGAAGCCGGCGCAACTGTCCTCCTCAAGTAGTTTTCTGAAGGCTGTGTGTGTGGAAGGGGCGGGACATGTTCCCGTCCCTTCAATCCCCTTGTCCGGGCATTCGTGTTTCCTTTCAGTTGTGAGGAGCGGCAGTGAATAAGGATAGACCTGTCAGGAACTATTCGCGGGTTACCCCTGCCCTGGAAGTACCCGACCTGTTGAAGGTACAGCGGGATTCCTTCGAGAATTTTCTACAGGCGGATGTGCCTTCCGATGAGAGACTTCCCCAAGGTTTACACAAGATATTCCTCGATACATTTCCAATCGAGAGCGCCAGTAAGGAATTTTCCCTTGAATATGTAAGCTATGAGGTATCCCCCCCGAAGCACACCGTCAAGGAAGCCCTTGAGAGAGGCGTGACCTACTGCGCCAACCTCAACGCCGTCATGCGCCTTGTCACTCGCGACCCCGAATCGAAGAGTTTCAAGATGGGTGTCGACCAGAAGGTGTTTCTCGGCAGCCTTCCGATAATGACCGAGAGCGGCTCATTCATCATCAACGGAGCCGAGAGGGTTATTGTAAGCCAGCTGCACCGCAGTCCGGGCGTGTTTTTCGAGGAAAAGGTCCAGCAGAGGAACCGCAGGGTTCACAGCGCCAGGGTGATCCCCCAGAGGGGATCGTGGCTTGAGATCAACCTCGACCCGAACGATCAGATATTCGCCATCATCGACAGGCGAAACAAGCGCATTCCGGTCACCATGCTTCTCAGGGCCCTCGGTCTCACCACCGACGCGCAGATTCTTGCCGCATTCTATCCCGTGGTGGAAAAAGACCTCGAGGCCATGCTCAAGCGGCAGTCCAGAAGCAGCGACTTCATTCACAGGACATTCGCCGAGGACATAATCGATCCGGCGACAGGCGAGGTCCTTATCCGCTGCGACGAGCCCGTGGAAACCGTTGAGAAACTTGAGAACCTCGTGGCCCGGGGCATCACAAAGGCCAAGTTCCTCGAATCGCGTTCGGAACGGGACAACTTCGACGGCATCAGGAAGACCCTTGCCAAAGAGGAATCAAGCCTCGGAGCCGGCATCGACAAGAGCGAGGATTCCGCCACAATGTGGATATACGAGGCTCTCCGCGGCACGGAAGCCCCCTCCCTTGACCACGCCAGAAGCTACCTCAGAAGCATGTTCTTCGACAGCAAGCGCTACAGCCTCAGCGAGGTGGGGCGCTACAAGCTGAACGAGAGACTGAACATAAACACCTCGATGGACAGGCTGACTCTCGTCGTTGAAGACCTGGTCGCCATCGTCGACAATCTGATAATGCTCAGAGAGGGCACCAACACGGCTGACGACATCGACCACCTCGGCAACCGTCGAGTCAAGACCGTGGGCGAGCTTCTCAGCCAGGAGTTCAGCAAGGGACTGAGCCGGATGGCCCGCACGATCCGGGACAAGATGGGTCACCAGGACAAGGACAAGCTTCGTCCGCAGGATCTTGTCAACTCGAGAACCCTTTCAAGCGTCATCAACACGTTCTTCGGCTCAAGCCAGCTCTCCCAGTTCATGGAGCAGACCAACCCCCTTGCGGAACTCACCCACAAGCGCCGTACGAGCGCACTGGGCGAGGGCGGTCTTACAAGGGAGAGGGCCGGATTCGACGTGCGCGACGTTCACCATACTCATTACGGAAGGGTTTGCCCGGTCGAGACACCGGAAGGGCCGAACATCGGTCTCATCACAACCCTTTCGGTATACGCCTCGATCAACCGGTTCGGCTTCCTTGAAACACCTTACCGCCGCGTCATCAAGGGGAAGGTCACTGATGAGGTCGTCTACCTCTCCGCTGACCGGGAAGACCGCACCACAATAGCCGAGGCCGACTCCCCGGTCGATGCAAGGGGCTACCTCACCGGACCCCTGGTCCGTGCAAGGAAAGCCGGGAACTTCCCGATGGTCCGCCCCGAAGACATCGAGTACATCGACGTCAGCCCCATGCAGCTGGTGGGTCTTTCAGCCGGTCTCATCCCCTTCCTCGAGCATGACGACGCCAACAGGGCCCTGATGGGCTCCAACATGCAGAGGCAGGCCGTTCCGCTTCTCTACACCCAGCCTCCCGTTGTGGGCACCGGCATGGAAGCTGTTGCCGCGAGGGACAGCGGCGCCCTGGTGACTGCGAAACGGGGCGGCACGGTGGTCGAGGTCGACTCTCGAAGGATCGTTGTGAGGGCCGACGGAGACGAATACGACTTTGACCGCGACGACGTCTATGAACTGAAAAAGTTCCAGCGCAGCAACCAGGACACATGCATCAACCAGAAGCCCATCGTCAGCCCCGGCCAGAGGGTTGAAGAGGGCACGAACCTTGCCGACGGCATGGCCACCTGCGATGGAAGGCTTGCCCTCGGGGTCAACGCCCTCGTGGCCTTCACCCCCTGGAACGGCTACAACTACGAAGACGCCATAGTCATGAGCGAACGCCTGGTCAAGAATGACCTTTTCACGAGCGTCCACATCGAGGAATACGAAGTGAACTTCAGGGAGACCAAGCTCGGTCCCGAAGAGCTGCTTCGCGACATCCCCAACGTGGGCGAGGACCGCAAGCGCAACCTCGACGAGAACGGCATCATCAAGATCGGCGCCAGGGTCAGGTCCGACGACATCCTTGTCGGCAAGGTCAGCCCCAAGGGCGAGCAGGATCTTTCCCCCGCGGAGAGGCTCATCAGGGCCATCTTCGGCCAGAAGGCCGGCGACGTGAAGGACACCTCCCTCAGGGCCCCCAACGGCATGGACGGCATCGTAGTCGACGTGAAGGTCTATTCCCGCAGGGATGACACCGACAGGGGGCGCAGGGTTCTCGAAGAGCGGATCGATGCCCTCAGGGAACAGAAGCAGAATCGCGAACAGCGCCTCTGCAAGGAGAGGGATGACATGCTCTGCGAGGTTCTCGCAGGACAGAAGGCTGTCAACCTCATCGACTCGGTCACCGGCGAGCAGTACATCCCCACGGGCCGCAAGCTGACGAACGCCTCGCTCCGCAAGGTGAACTTCACCGACATCGACTACGGGCGGCAGCTCTGCGAAGATCTCAAGGCCGATGACAGGGCCAGGAGGATACTCCGAAGCACCAACAGGGAACTCGAGAAGATCCAGCAGGAGTTCATCCAGGCCGAAAACCGCATCAGCGTGGGCGACGAGCTCAAACCCGGCGTCATCAAGCTGGTGAAGGTTTACGTTGCAAAGAGGCGCAAGCTGCGCGTGGGCGACAAGGTCGCAGGCCGGCACGGCAACAAGGGTGTTGTAAGCATCATCGTTGCCGAGGAGGACATGCCCTACCTGCCCGACGGCACACCTGTCGACATCTGCCTGAACCCCCTGGGCGTTCCATCCCGAATGAACGTTGGCCAGATCATGGAGACCAACCTGGGCTGGGCGGCGAGCGTTCTGGGCTTCGACGCAGTGACCCCCGTTTTCGATTCGGCCCACAACTCCGTAATCGAGAACACGCTCGAAGAGGCCGGCCTTCCCAGGGACGGCAAAACTGTCCTTTACGACGGCCGGACCGGCGAACCCATGGCCGAGAACGTCACGGTCGGCCTGATGTACGTGATGAAGCTTGCCCACCAGGTCGAGGACAAGATACATGCCCGCTCCACCGGTCCGTACGCCATGGTGACCCAGCAGCCGCTGGGCGGAAAGGCGCAGAACGGCGGACAGAGGCTGGGCGAGATGGAGGTCTGGGCGCTTGAGGCATACGGCGCGGCACACTGCCTCCAGGAAATGCTCACGATAAAATCCGACGACGTAGAGGGAAGGAACCGGGCCTACAGCAGCATCGTCCAGGGCAAGGCCATCCCCCCCTCCAGCACACCCGAGGCCTTCAGCGTTCTTCTCAACGAGATGAGAAGCCTGGCCCTGGATGTGGAACTGGTTACCGAGGAGGAGAACTAGAATGCACAGCAATCCCTCTCCAAGAGATGTGAATGCTTTTCCCACCGATTTCCGGGGAATACGCATCAGCCTCGCCTCTCCGGAAACCATAAGGAACTGGTCGCACGGCGAGGTCACCAAGGCTGAAACCATCAACTACAGAAGCTACAAGCCCGAACCTGACGGCCTTTTCTGCGAGCGCATCTTCGGTCCCGAGAAGGACTGGGAGTGCGCCTGCGGAAGGTACAAGAGGATCCGTTATCGAGGCGTGAAATGCGACCGATGCGGTGTCGAGGTAACGATGTCGAAGGTCCGCCGCAGCCGCATGGGTCACATCGACCTTGCAGTGCCGGTGTGCCACATCTGGTACTACAAGAACCGCCAGATCTCCAAGCTCCTCGACATAACGAACATCGACCTTGAAAGGGTTCTCTACTACGAATCCTACATCGTTGTCACGAGCGACCACCCGCAGCTCCGCCCCGGCACCGTGCTGGGTGATGAGGAGTTCTACGCCGCCAAGGAAACCTACGGCAAGGACACGTTCAAGGTCGGGATGGGCGCCGAAGCCATCGCCACCCTTCTTGCCGGCCTTGATCTCGAGGAACTGGCCGCGATGCTCAGAACCTCGATCGCTAACGAGACAACGCTTTCCAGACGCCAGAAGAACGTCAAGCGTCTGAAGGAAGTAGTGGCCTTCACGAACTCGAGGGCCGAGAACCGTCCGGAGTGGATGATCCTTCGAATACTTCCCGTACTGCCCCCCGGACTTCGCCCGCTCGTCCCCCTCGACGGCGGCCGGTTCGCCAGCAGCGATCTCAACGACCTCTACAGGAGGGTGATCAACAGGAACAACCGTCTGAAGAGGCTGCTTGACCTTCAGGCACCCGACGTCATCCTTCGCAACGAGAAGCGGATGCTGCAGGAGGCCGTTGACGCGGTGCTCGACAACTCAAGCCGCCGCAAGCCCGTAAAGGGCGCCGGCATGAGGCCGCTCAGAAGTCTCTCCGACCTGCTCAAGGGCAAGAGGGGCCGTTTCAGACAGAACCTTCTGGGCAAGAGGGTTGATTACTCGGGCCGAAGCGTCATCGTGGTCGGACCCGAGCTGAAGCTTCACCAGTGCGGCCTTCCGAAGACCATGGCCCTCGAGCTGTTCAAACCGTTCGTCGTGGCCCGGTGGGAGAAAAAGTACGGCTGCGGTGTGAAGATGGCGCAGAAGAAGGTTGAGGAACGCCCTGAGGAAGTCTGGGCCATCCTTGAACGGGTCATCAGGAATCACCCCGTCCTGATAAACAGGGCGCCCACACTTCACAGGCTTGGCATACAGGCGTTCGAGCCGGTACTCGTCGAGGGGCTTGCCATCAGGCTTCATCCCCTTGCGTGCGCCGCCTTCAACGCCGACTTCGACGGTGACCAGATGGCCGTTCATGTCCCTCTGTCCGCAGAGGCCCAGGTTGAGGCCAGGATGCTCATGCTGGGAAGCAGGAACATCCTCAAGCCTGCCAGCGGCGAGCCTGTTGTTACGCCGAGCCATGACATGGTCATAGGTGTCTACTACCTCACCAAGCCGATGGCCGGGGTCAGGGGCGAAGGCATGATCTTCACCGGAAGGGAAGAGGTCATCGGCGCCCTCGATGCAGGCAAGGTCGACTTCCACGCCAAGATCAAGATCAGGGGCATCAACAGGATAGTCGAAACCGGCAACGACGGTGAGATGCGGAAGCCCACCTACTGGAAGGACTACACGACCCCCGGACAGGTGGTCTTCAACGGAATAGTTCCCGAGGGCATGGGGTTCATCATGGCGAACGGCCAGATCCCCCATGAGAAGATATTCGGCAAGAAAGGCCTTTCCGCGATGGTCTCGAGGTGTCATCACAACGAGGGCGCCGTCGCGTGCGCCGTCTTCCTCGACAACCTCAAGAGCCTCGGCTTCCACTACAGCACGATAAGCGGTCTCACCGTCGGCATGCAGGACATGATAATCCCCGACATGAAGGCAGAGATCGTCAGCGAAGGCCGGAGGCTGGTCGCCGAGGTCGAGGACAGGGCCGCCAAGGGCGAGCTCACCGAGGCCGAAAGGTACAACAGGATCATCGACATCTGGAGCAAGGCCACCGAGGACGTGAAGAAATCCATGATGGACGTTCTCGAGAGGGACAAGTCCGGTTTCAACCCCATCTTCATGATGGCCCATTCCGGCGCAAGGGGCAGCGTTGACCAGGTCAGGCAGCTCGCCGGCATGAGGGGTCTCATGTCCAAGCCGAAGAAGAAGCTTTCAGGCGAGCTGGGCGAGACCATCGAAACCCCGATCCTCAGCTCCCTTAAGGAAGGCCTGTCGGTCATTGAGTACTCGATCAGCACCCACGGATCCAGAAAGGGTCTTGCCGACACGGCCCTCAAGACTGCCGATGCAGGTTACCTCACAAGGCGTCTTGTCGATGTCTGTCAGGATGTTGTCATCACGATCGCCGACTGCGGAACCATCAGGGGAAGGAACATCAGCGCCCTCAAGGAGGGCGAGGAGGTGCTCGAGCCCCTTCGCGACAGAATCGTCGGCAGGGTTACGGCTGAAGACGTGTTCGACCCCGTTGGTGACGAGATCATCCTCGAGGCGGGCCAGGAGATCACATCCGATCAGGCCGCCAGGATCGAGGAGAAGGGCATCGAGACCGTAAGGATCCGAAGCGTTCTCACCTGCGAAGCCGAGCACGGTCTTTGCGCCAAGTGCTACGGCTGGGATCTCAGCCGCAACCGCATGGTCACCAAGGGCGAAGCCGTCGGTGTCATCGCGGCCCAGTCCATCGGCGAGCCGGGCACCCAGCTCACCCTCCGAACCTTCCATACCGGCGGTGTGGCCGGCCGTGAAGCCAAGGAGACGGAAGTAAGGGCCAGGCGCGCGGGCAAGGTCAGTTTCAGGAACATCCATATCGTTGAGGGCGCCGACGAATCCGGCAAGATCAACAGGATTGCCACCCGGAACGGCCAGATAGTCATTCTGGACGAGCGCGGCGACGCCGTTTCCACGTATGACATCGTGCCCGGATCACTGCTGAACGTCATCGAGGACCAGCAGGTCGAACGTGACGACCTTATCTGCAGGAGCGATCCGTTCATCATCCCCATCGTGAGCGAACACAACGGTTCGGTCCACTACGTCGACATCGAGGAGGAAATCACCCTCCGTGAGGAGATCGACAGCGAGCAGCGGAGGCAGATGGTCATCGTCGAGGACCGCAGCCGCACGCTCCATCCTCACCTTTTCATCCTTCCCGAGCACATCGTTGTTCTCAGCGGAAGACCCCAGAGAAGGGACAGAGAGCTTCGCACGATGCACGACCTTCTCAAGGAGGCCGACACCGGGACGGGCCGCATAGTGTTCACCTACAGAGACCTCGGATCGGTGAGGAACACTTCGCTTCTCGAAGACTTCGTGGCCGATGAGAGCACTGTCATTCCCCACGTGGGCGTTGACTGCAGGAAGGTTCATACCGGCAGCTATGCGGCATTCGTGGATGCCGTGAACGCCATGGAGCCCATAGGCAAGAAGAGCGGGGGCGAGTTCTGGAAGAAGCTGAAGGACGCCAGCGACAGCCTTGCCGATTCAGCTGCGAGGAACAACGACGAACTCGAGACCGCGTTCATCGACGCCCTGCTCGAATTCAGTCGCAATGTGCCCATAATCCTGTCGGTCGCCGACCTCAACAGGGGACACACCGGCACCCGCAAGCTTGTTTCCATGCTTTGCGAATCGATCAGCCACGGGAAGATCCTGTTCATAGCCAGTTTCTCCCGCAGGGGGCTTCGCAGCCACACGGTTGCCAGGGGCCGCCAGCGCCAGCAGGATCAGGACCCCGTTGAGGAGTTCATCAAAGACAACGTGCTCGGCGTCTACCCCATTCCGAGCGGTGCGCATCTTCGAGTCGATGACGGCGCCCTCATCAAGATGGGTGTTCACCTCGCCAGGATCGAGAGAAGGCTTGGTCAGCAGCGGGACATCACCGGCGGTCTGCCAAGGGTTGAAGAACTCGTCGAGGCCAGATGCCCCATCGATGCTGCTGCGATCGCCGAGATCAGCGGCGTGGTAAGCCTCAGCTCCATCAAGGCCGCCATGCGGACCATCACGATCCGCGGCGACCAGGGCCAGGAATCTTCCCTGAAGATACCGGCGTCCAAGCATATCAGGGTCAGGGAAGCCGATCACGTCGAGGCCGGTGACAAACTCACCGAAGGTCCGCTTGACCCGCACGACATCCTCAGGGTCAGGGGAACGGAATCGGTCGAAGAGTACCTGCTGAACGAGATCCAGGAAGTCTACAGGCTTCAGGGCGTGAAGATAAACGACAAGCACGTGGGCATCGTGGTTCGCCAGATGCTCTCGAAGGCAAAGATCGAGGACCCGGGCGACACCAGGTTCCTCGAAGGTTCACAAGTGGACAGGCTCGACCTAAACCGGCACAACATGGAAGTGATGCGCCAGGGCAAGAGGCCTGCCACCAGTGATGTGCTGCTGCTCGGGATCACCAAGGCGTCCCTTGCGACGGACAGTTTCCTTTCAGCCGCGTCCTTCCAGGAGACGAACACGGTTCTGGCCGATGCTGCGGTGCAGGCCAAGGTTGACCCCCTGCTGGGGCTGAAGGAAAATGTCATCGTGGGTCACCTGATCCCGGCCGGTACAGGCCTTCCGATGTACAGGAACGTGAGGTTGTTCCTGCCCGACGGCGGAGAGCTGCCGGAGCCGGTCAGGCTTGAGCCGGAAGAAGATACGCTTGACATTATCCATTTTGATTCGTAAACTTGCTGTTCCGCGAATAAGGGAACGAGCGCTGTAAAGTTCTGAAAGGAGAGAATTTGCCCACCATCAATCAACTGGTGCGGATGGGGAGAAGCAAGCAGGACGCCAAGACAAAGGCCCCTGCCCTCACTTCCTGCCCTCAGAAGAAGGGCATCTGCACCCGTGTGTATACATCAACGCCCAAGAAGCCCAATTCAGCCCTCAGGAAAGTGGCCAGGGTCAGGCTTCGCAACGGATATGAAGTAACCGCCTACATTCCCGGCGAGGGACACAACCTCAACGAACACTCAGTGGTTCTCGTCCGTGGGGGCAGGGTCAAGGATCTTCCCGGCGTGCGCTATCACATCATCCGCGGTGTCGAGGACGCCAGCGGCGTGAGCGGGCGCAAGCAGAGCAGGTCCAAGTACGGGACGAAGAAGGAAGCGTAGGCGTCATGAGAAGAAACAGGCCGAAACGACGGG
Organism: Candidatus Fermentibacterota bacterium; assembly: GCA_963845085.1. Classification (GTDB taxonomy): domain Bacteria; phylum Fermentibacterota; class Fermentibacteria; order Fermentibacterales; family JCC-6; genus UBA6080. The sequence continues at coordinate 432,058 of CAWJQI010000004.1, read as the reverse complement.
AAATACTTCCAGACAGGAAGTACGGGAACCTGGTCATCGCCAAGTTCATCAACAACATTATGCACGAGGGCAAACGCTCTGTCGCCGAGGGTGTTGTCTACGACGCCTTTGAGATGATCGCCGAGAAGACCGGACAGGATCCGGTTGCGGTGTTCAACAAGGCCATGAACAACGTGCGCCCCACCCTCAAGGTGAAATCGAGGCGTGTCGGCGGCTCGACCTACCAGGTCCCCGTCGAAGTGAAACAGAGCGAGCGCGACGCGCTTGCAATGCGCTGGATCATCAGCTACTCGAGGGGCCGCAAGGGACGCAGCATGGCCCAGAGGCTCGCCCAGGAGTTCATCGAGGCTTCACAGGGCGAGGGCAACAGCGTCAAGAAAAGGGAAGACACCCACAAGATGGCCGAAGCCAACAAGGCTTTCGCCCACTACCGCTGGTAATCCCGAAGAAGTGACGGGCGCCGGTTTAATGCCGGCGCCCTTTTTTTACCCCGCGAACAATGCCAGTGTTGGTGCCTGCCGAAGACAGGGCGATATTCCAGGGTGATCGATCGACCCGCCAAAAACTGAACGCGGGTGGAAAACGACAGCGGATGGGGGGAAGGGAATGGAACCCGTAACTGCCGGGATAACGCGCCCGCCCATGGCAATGCTCCCGGAGTGGGTATGAAGCTCATGGGCTGTTCGATCCTGTCAGCCATTCTGGCAGGGGGCAGCTGCGGGAGACAGCCGGGCAGCCCGCTGCAGGAGCAGTTTCTGGAATCACCGGGCGGCTCATACGTTCTCTCCGTTCCAATACGGGTCAACCCGGAATACGGAGGGGCGGAAGTCTGGGCAGTCACGATAGAGGACCCGGAAGGAAACATTCTGTATTCGGACGGATCGTCGGAGTTCGTCGCCGGACTGAATGTCTACTGGTGCTGGGATGAAGAGGATCGCGTCTGGCTCTACAACAGTGATGACGGCAGGGTGTGGTTCTGGGAAGCAGCTGGAACTGAATGGAGAAAGACGCTTTGGGGCTGCGGAAGCGATCACGTGGTGACGGGCGGGGCTCCTGCGCCGCCGGATTCACTTGTACAGCGGCCGGAGTGAGCTGCGCGGGGAGATCGTAATGCCAGCGGTAAAAGCGTTCACCTGCAGCCAGTGCGGCGCTCCCGACCTGGAAAGGTCCGGAGAAGGGAAGCTGCGCTGTCCCTACTGCGGCAGCCTTTACAGCTATGAACTCAAAGGCCCGACGGTTGTGATTCGAAAAGGTGCCGATGTCGTAATCGGCAGGAATGCAAAAGTGGTCATCAGAGGGGGGCTTTCAGTCGAGGAGGACGCACGCGTTCAGGTGGACGGAGAGCTCACGCTCCTGGAGCGTGCCCCGGAAGAAGCCGTAACCGCTGCAAAACTGAAACTCATGAAACAGAAGTGATTGGCTGTCGGCCATGTTTCGATACACGGTGTTGACATCTGTCGGGGAAAACAGTAGTATTCTATTGTTATGAAATATTCGAACTATTCACGGATTTTCAAAGCGCTCGCCAACGAGCAAAGGCTCATGATTTTCATGGCCATCTACGAGCAGTCGTTAAAACACTCTGATGCAGGGGTGGTTTTAGCGGCCAATGCTCCCTGTTGCTGCCCCATGGAAAGGGCGTTTTCCAAAATGTGTGCTTTGCTTGATATTTCAAGATCCACGGTGTCACATCACTTCAAGGAACTTCAGAATGCAGGTCTCATCATCTGCGAGAGAGATGGTCAAATGTTTCGTTGCAGGGTTGATGAGAGTGCAGTAAGAGCCATCAAGGATTTTTTGAAGTGATTTTTTTGGGCTCACAGTACGATTGTTTTCGAACATTGAAACGAAAGGAGGTGAACAATGATTAGTTGCTGCGGTAAGGATGCAAGAAGCCTTTGTGATCAGCTTGAATGCACGATGAAGGAGACTCCGGGGGGCATTCAGGTCAACATCACAGCGAAGGATGCATCGAAGACTGAAAGCTTGAAGGCCCTGCTCAAGGCCCTTCACGAGTTCTGCGGCTGCTGATGCACATGCAGGCGCCGGAAGGCGAACACGTCTTCCGGCGCCTCTATAGTTTCGGCCACCAAGGTATTCTCTTGTACAACAAAGATTACATACGATCTGCGTAAGAAGGAAACACAAGACCGTCAGAAACCCGCTCACTAAGGTTTGGAAGCTCCTGCCGGCAACGAGCGGATAAGGCAGAGCCGCCTTGCCGGACGTTTCGGGCTCTTATTACAGGAACGACTCTCAATCTGAGCGTCCCGACCTTCCCGTGGCTTTCAAAAGCAGATCGAGGCCCTTGACAGGCTGTATATCAGCTTAATAAACTCCATTGCTGGGCCTTGCCGGGGTGTGCATGAATCCCAACATTACCGGCAGCAGCTTCGGCTGCGGCATGTTCCTGTTCTGGAAGGATTCCACGGAAACGGGGCACATACTTGAGCTTCACGGGAGCAACGGCTTCGGTCGTGGCCTTGGCAATGGCCGTGAGATGTGGAGAGAGTTTGGTCCATTGGACCTGAGCGGAGTCTCCGGCTGGAACGGCGAGGTTCACGATGTGGGGATAAGGTTCCAGATGGATCCGCCGGGCCAGGGCGTCGTACCCGGTCCCCTGTCCATACGGCTGGGCTGGATACGGTTGGAGAGGGGGGCGTTGTGAAGGCTCTTGTCCTGCTGCCCTGCTTTCTGTTGCCGGCGTTTCTCTACTCGGGGAGTCCATTCCCAGACCGACTGGTCTTCAGGTCCTGGAGTAACCGGTCCCGTCACCGATTGGGGTCAGCGCCTTCGACCTCCACCAGTACATGGAATACGAGGGCACGACGGGAGAGCTGTACCTGAATCTGAGGGGCGAGAAGCATCTTGTCACTGACTACATGGAGTACTCGATTCCGGGAGTGGTGGCCGACATAAACGGCGACGGTCATTCCGACATACTGAGCGGATCCAACGGCTACAGCAAGAACAGGGTTTACTGGTTCGAGAACGACGGTACGGGCGAGAACTGGCAGCGATATTTGCATATCGTGAGCAAGGCGGGCGAGGTATTCAACCCACATGTCCGTCTGCGCCATGGATGCTGACAACGACGGTGACCAGGATGTAGTCGGAGGCGAGGGATCCACTACCTGGGACCGAATATATCTCTGGACCAATACCGATGGGAGCGGATTGAACTGGGAGACGACTCTCGTTCGCGGCACCCTGGGCTATGCTCCGTGGCAGGTGATTTCCGCTGACATGGATGGTGACGGCGACCTTGATATTATATGGAAAATGGCAGGAGTGAGGTAGCTCTGGTATGAGAATCCCCATATCTCGAGATCCGTCGGACCCGCCGTCTGGGGCTATCACCTGGTTGCGGAAAAGGATTCCTGTAAACGAGATCTGAGTCCGCTGATGTCAACGGCGATGGCTGGCTGGATGTGGTCAATGTTGCCGAAAGTTCAAACAAACAGGTTTCCTGGTGGGAGAACCTTGACGGAACCGGGGAGAACTGGGCTGAACGCACCATCGCCAACAATATCAGCTCTGGTCATGCGCTCGATGTCGAGGACATGGACGGTGACGGCGACTTTGATGTGATTGCTGCAGGGTCATATGACTTGTACTTCTGGTTCGAGAATGCCGATGGACTGGGTACTTCATGGACGAATCATCAACTTCCTGATCCTATTGTTCTGTGCAAGCGCTATTGCGGGTTGATTCGTTTTCGGAACGGCAGGCCGGTGATACTCGCCTCATGGTTCCAGTGGCACCCCCATTCGTTTTGTTCTCTGGGAGAGGACGGACGAAGCGGGTCTGACCTGGAGAAGGCACATCCTGGAGCATGGCTACTTGTACTATGGTCTGGCAGTTGGGGATATTGACGAGGACGACACTCTTGACGTTGTCACCTTTGAGGACGGAAGCCGGATATTCTGGTTCGCTCTTGGCTACCCCTCCACTGGAACACTGACCTCCTCGATACTGGACGTGAACAATTACCCCCACTGGCAGGAGGTTCAGTGGCAGGACAGCGTTCCTGCCGGTTCTTCCCTGAGGTTCCGCGTTCGGAGTTCCAACGATCCCGAAGACATGGGAGAGTGGTCGGGCTACATTGAGGAGCCGGGGAGTCTGTCGGGGTATGTTGACAGCACCCACCGTTACCTCCAGTACCGGGTTCACATGGAAGCGGCTGCCGGGCCGGTTCGTTACCCCTACTCTCTACCAGGTGCTGTTCTACTGGGAGTGGCTGGGAGTGGAGGGCTCGGCGGGCGGGCCTGTTCTTCATCCCGTTGCGAACCCGAGTTTCGGAACTGCCGAGATCAGGTTCAGTCTTCCCGAACCTGTTCCGGTTGCCCTTGCGGTGTACGACATGTGCGGGCGGGAGGTTGCCGTTCCCGTGGATGGCATGCTGTCATCAGGGGAGCATGCTGTTTCGGTATCTTCCCTTCCCTCCGGCGCATACTTCGTCCGCATGACAGCTGGGGACCAGGTTCTTCGGGGAAGCTTCGTGCTGGTGGGCAACCGGTAAAACGTTAAGACTGGAAAACAGTGTTCTCGTATCTCTGCATGGGCACGCTTTTCGTGGCTGTCTTTCCCTCAACATTCCATGGCAACCCAAAATGCCTTTTCACAGTATGATAAGAACTGACAGGCAGTTGTGCTTGTGCCCGCAGAATCAGGCTGTCTGACAGCCTGCGACCGAAAGGGGATTGCCGTGAGCAGTATGCCCGACTGGGTCACCAGCCTTCCCGGAGCGGTGACCGTTACGGACAGGGATCACAGGGTCGTATACATGAACGATGCCGCAGCCGCTACCTGGGCATCGAAGGGGGGCCGCGCGCTGATCGGCACCGACCTTCTCTCATGCCACAATGAACGCTCGAGGGAGATCATTGCGAAGCTGTTCTCCTCGGGCGGCACGAATGTCTACACCATCGAAAAGGGTGCCGTCAGAAAGCTGATCTATCAGAGCGCATGGCGGGATGAGTCAGGCGAGGTTGCAGGGCTCGTCGAGCTTTCTCTTGTCCTTCCTGCCGACATGCCGCACTTCACAAGGAACTGAAGAGCCGCAGATCCTGAACGACATCGCACCAGTATTTTTCACGACATGCTGCATTCCATTGGACAGGGCGCCATCCGGTCCGCACTCGGTTGCTGATTGACGGAGGCGGATTCCATGCATTATCGTTGAAATAAGGTCAGGATATTACAGTATGCATTACCGGAAAGGCTGCTGTATGAGAGATTGTTGGTGCTGTGCCCAGTCAAGCGCCGGTTAACATCCTGACCGCAGCAGCACAGTCTGTGAAAGGAGACCGGAATCATGCTTGAAAACCTGGTCTGGCCGAAGGATGTTCCGAAGGAGTTCTACTGGAAGGCGATGGAGAGTCTCGCAAAGCAGGGGCTTCACGACCTGCGCACCACCAGGGCTTTCCACGAGGGGATGGACAGGCTTCGATCCGAGTACATGAGCAAGCTGCGGGAGATTATCGGCAACGGGAACCTGAGGCTCTACGACAGGCTCCATGCCGCACGATTGGAGAAAATTCGGGCTGGCATGCGCAACCTTCCCGGCCCGTCGGGCGGCGAACGTGACATCGACGCATTGAGGTCGCGGCTCGTGAGGGATTCGGGCAAATCAATCGAACGCTCCGGTGTCGATCTTTCCGCCGTTGATGCCCTCAGGGCACTCTACGGCAGGAAGGCCGCACTGCTCGCCGGCCGTACCGTCGGCAAGGGCACGACGGGAAGATCCATCCCGCGGCCGAAAAACACCGACTACGATCCGCCGTACTTTCTCGATGCGCGCTGGTATGACCACTACGAGTCCGAGAGCTCGCTTCCCGAACCGTCACTGTCGCTGTACTTCAACGACAGGACGGGCGACATGGGAAGCAGGACCCGCATTTACGTCTCGGGCGCGGATGAGTGGGATCTCGTCAGCGCCACCTGTCGAACGGGGTTTCTCATGATCTACCACAACGAGCGGACCGGACAGCCCGTGCTGAACCTCGACCTTGAAGCCGTGAGTCTGTACTGCCAGGGCAGCATCAGCAACGAGTGCGGTCACTCCGACGCATCGGTGCGGCAGCGTGCACGGCTCTACGGCCAGGTCTATCTCGACGGGGGCGCGCCGCGCCGGACCTACTGCCCGACCGACCTCATCAATGTGAGGCGTTCCGGGAGAAGCGACAGCTGGTCAAGCACCCTGATGGCTGCGGGTGCAGATCTCTCCAGAACTTTCGTCCTTGCCACACCGGTGCCTGCGGACACGTATATACTCGTCGGGGTGGGGATAGAGACCTACAACGAGTTCCTGTCGAATGACTGCGGGGTGGACAGCACGATCGAGGCAAGGTTCCTCGCCAGAACGGTTGGGATAACCACGACTACCTGACCAGCCTTCGCCGAAGGCATGCCCGCAAGCGTTGACAGGGCTGTGGTGCACCCATATCATCGAATCGGTTGAAAAAGTGCGTTCCAGCGCCATTTCCCTTGAACGGGGGGGTATGCGGCGACTTGCCCTGCTCACATGCGCCATGGTGTTCCTCGGGTGCGGCAGTTCACCCAGGGGCAACATCATCCTTGTGATCGTTGACACCATGAGGGCGGACCATCTCGGCTGCTACGGGTATTTCCGCGACACAACGCCCTGCATCGACAGTCTGGCGGCCGCGGGCGTGCGTTACACGAGCGTCACCGCGGGCGAACCCTGGACGCTCCCTTCGATGGCCACGATCTTCACAGGCCTTCTTCCACTCGAGCACAACGCCAGGAGAAGGGGCGATTCCTACTTCGGCATTGACCCGGCGGCAACAACGCTTGCCGAATGCCTCAACAGCACGGGATACACCACGGCCGCCTTTTTCAACGTCATCTTCATGAACGCTGACTTCGGCTTTCATCAGGGGTTTAACCATTTCGACTGTGCGCCCTCGCTGGGCAGCGGCAGCGACAGGAATGCCTCGCAGACTGTCGATGCGGTTCTGGAGTGGGTCGACGGGGGCAGTTTCGGCAACGGAGGGCTGTTCCTCGCGGTCCATTTCTACGACCCCCACCTCACATATTCTCCACCCGACTCATTTGCGGACCTCTGGAGGGACCCGGCGTATTCCGGCGGATTCGATGCATCCTGGGGGCAGCGGGAGGCTGTTGTGAACGTGAACAACGGAACCACAGGCATCTCGCCGGATGACCTTTTCAACCTCGAAGCCCTTTACGACGGGGAGCTTTCCTACACCGACAGCCAGATCGGAAGGCTCCTGTCCGGTCTCCGGCAGCGCGGCATGACGCGTGACGCCATCGTGATCGTTGTCGCCGATCATGGTGAGGAGTTTCTCGACCATGAAAAGCTGGGGCATTCCCACACCCTTTACCAGGAGCTTCTGAACGTACCGCTCATTATCTCCGGTGCAGGGTTCGGCGTCGGCGAAGTGAACGACGACAACGTGAGCCAGGCCGACCTGATGCCAACCGTTCTTGCATGGGCCGGGGTGCCGGCGCCTCCGGGCATTTTTGGAGCAAGCCTTCTCTCCGGGGTGCTCCCGGAAAACAGGGTGGTACCCGCGGGAATGAGCATCGAGGGAAGGTACGCCGTCACTGCGAGAAGGGCTTTCATGAAGGTCCACCTGGTGAACGGCGGGAGTTCCGGGTTCATGTTCGACCTTGCGGCCGACAGCGGTGAACACAGTCCCCTGGAATCTGTCGACAGCTCGCTGGCGGAAGCGGCAAGGTACTACCTGTCCACCCCACCGGTATACAACCCTGCAGCAGTGCTTGTCGAGAACACATTCCTCGATGCGCTCAGAAACCTGGGCTACATCTGAACCCCGCCGTCAGTCTTTCCTGTTCGCAACCGGCCTGAGCGTAAAGCCGATGATGGCCGCCACGAAACAGAGCGCCGCAGCGGTGTAGTAGGCAGCCGTGTAACCCCCCGTTGCGTCGAGGATCCTTCCCGCCATCATCGGACCGATCTGTCCGCCGACGCCCCAGGCGGTGAAGAGCACTCCGTAGTTGAGCCCGAGGTTCTTTGTGCCGTAGAAGTCACCGACTGCGGAAGGGTACACGGAAAGCATCGCGCCGTAAGCGAAGGTGACCACGGCTGCGCCGAAGAGGATCGAGGCAAAACTGCCGAAGTTCGGGAAAAACAAGAGAACCGTTCCCTGGGCTATGTAAAGGATCATCATGGTTCTTGCACGACCAAGGCGGTCGGAGATCGTTCCCGCTATGGGGCGGCCAAGGGCGTTGCTGACAGCCATGAATGCCACGAGAAGGAAGCCGAAGTTCTGTCCGGTCTGCACCCTGGCGATGGTCGAAAGGTGCCCGATTATCATCAGACCGGCCAGGGCGCCGGCCACGAACATTACCCAGAGCTGGTAGAACTGCCTTGTCCGGATCATTTCCTTCCAGGTGCAGTTGCGTGCCGTCGAAACGGCGTTTGCGGGAGCGGCAGCCGCCTGCTCTTCCGTTCCGGGGTTCCTCAGTGTCTGGGCGAGCCCCACTACAACTACGAAGAAGGCAATGCCAAGGATTCTGAGGGAATTGAACAGCCCGTGATCCTGGATGAGGTAGTTGGTAAGGGGTGCGATGTAGATCGTTGCCGCACCGAAGCCTCCGACAACCATGCCGGAAATGAGCCCCTTCCTGGCCGGCGGGAACCATTTGATGGCCACAGGGGTCGTGGCGGAATACCCCAGACCGATCCCGGAGCCGGCCAGTATGCCAAAGCACAGCACAAGCCCCGGAACGCTCTGAAAAAAGCTGGAGAGGACCATTCCGGCGCCGACCAGGATACCTGCAAGCGTTACGGCGAACCTCGGGCCGTATTTGTCCTGGAGGCGGCCGCCGGCAATCATCATGACTGCGAACATGGCCACGGCCATTGTGTAGGGCAGCGAGGCCTGGGTGCTGCTCCAGCCGTAGGATTCCCTGAGGTTGGCTGCAAAGATGCTCCAGGCGTAGAGGACACCGAAGGACAGGTTTATGCCCATGCCCGAGAGGACGATGGTCCATGCGCGAGTGTTTCTTTTCATTATCTGCGATGCCTTCCCCGGAAAATGTTTCCGGATTATAGCATCGCGGCCATCAATTTACGAAAACATTGATGAACAATGATTTACAGCATCATTTCTGCGAAGTGCCGAGGATCGCCTTCGCGGCGGCCCGACCCGACGAGAAGGCCCACTGAAGGTTGTAGCCGCCGGTGTCGCCGTCGACGTCGATCACCTCACCCGCGAAGTAGAGGTTCGCCACCAGCCTTGACCGCATGGAATGCCGGTCGATCTCATCCCTGTGAACGCCGCCTGCGGTGGCCATGGCAACAGGGAACCCGCCCTTTTTTTCAACCGTGACGGGGAAACCCGTGATGAAGCCCAGAATTCTCATGCGCTCGGTTCTGCTCACCTCTCCACCCTTTCGGGCAGGGTCGGTCCCGGCCAGTTCAAGAACCGTATCCGCAAGCCTTTCGGGGATTCCAAGGGTTTTCAGGATGTTGCGCACCGTTTTCTTTCCCCCCTCCTGAAGTGCAGCGATCAGGCGGGTTTCCACATCGCCTGAGCTCATGCCGGTGAGGGACAGGGAAAGCACATCGGCATCCCTTATGGAGCGGCTCAGATCGAGAATTCCAGGCCCCGAGAGCCCGTTGCCCGTGAAAAGAACGTCGCCTCTGCCCGAAGCGGCCCTTCTTCCTGAACGGTTCACGATGATCCCGGCATCCTTCAGCGACACACCCGCGAGCTCACCGGGAAAGGGTGCCCCGGCGATGATCGGAGCCAGGGCGGGGGTGATCCCGGTGACGGTGTGCCCCAGTGACCCTGCAATTGTGAAACCATCACCGTTCGAGCCCGTGTCGGGGTACGACATTCCCCCCGCCGCAATCACGAGGGAATCGGAACGAAAAGCATCATCCCGTGTTTCCACCCTGAACCCCGCGCCATCGATCGTGACGGATGTGACGGCCGATTCATAGCGGACCCCCGCACCGGAGATCTCGCAGGAACGCAGAAGGGCCAGAAGTACATCACGGGCATTCATGCTGGCCGGGAACATCTTGCCGTCATCACGGGCGATCGTCCGCACTCCGTTTTCCGCGAGGAAGCTGCACAGGTCCATGTTGGTGAATGCAAAAAGGGCGGGTTTCACGAAGTTGGCCGCTTCGCCGTAGTGGTTGGTGAACTCGCCCATGTCTCCGGAATGGGTGAAGTTGCACTGCCCCGATCCCGAGAGAAGAAGCTTCCTGCCGGCTGAACCGTTTTTTTCGAGCAGAAGCACTCTGTTATTCCCGCGGCATGCGTGGAGTGCGCAAAAAAGCCCCGCAGGACCCGCCCCGATGACTATTGTGCCGAGTCTGTCTGGCATCACAGGGCCTGTTACAGCCTCCACTCCTCCCCGCCGGTCTGGACGAGGCCCATCCCGTTCTCCTCGAGGGTGGTGCGAATCCACTCCAGCGACTTGTCGAAGCCGTCAAGCAGGACACTGTTGCCGTCATCGGATGCAACCAGGAGCATCTTCGAGTTTCTGCCGTAGGTGCCCCTGCTCAGTTTGATGCTTCCGTACGGAAGGCTGACCGGCCTGCCCCTGATGAGAAGCTTGAGAAGTATGCCAAGCTGCATGTAAAGGGGCGCCAGTTTTCCCAGATCATGGAAGACGAACCTTCTGTCCGTGAGAATGCACCGACAGTCAACAGGGAACTTTATCCTGCCGCCCTGCAACGTGTACCTGCGCTTCTCGGTAAAAACCCTCTCATCGGGGTCGGGTGTGAACTTCCCCATGAAGGCCCCTTTCTAGAACATCCTTCGAACCGTGAATCCGATGGACAGGTCGTTCGTCGCCGCCCCGTTGAGCTGGCCCCTCGGCCCTGTTCCCGGGGCGTTGCCCATGCAGACGATGAACTGGTGTCCCCATGTCGTGCGGCGGACACCGAAGCTGAAGACGTCTTCCGGAAGTATCTGGGGGTCATCATCGTCCCTGTCGACCACAGGAAAGAACTCGCCGACAAGCGCCGTGTTGTCGGAAAGACCCAGCGACAGCCCGAAGCCCGGGCCGTGCCGCTCGGTTCTTCCGTCATAGCAGTAGTTGACCGTCGGGATCACCCTGCCGTCGGCGAAGGGGGCCGAGAATGCCCCGATGAGAGTCAGTCCGCCCTCCCGGTCCTGGTTGGCTGACTGCTTGACGGATGAATAGCCCATCGAGAAAGCTGCTTCGAATCTGTCGACGAATGCGCTCCAGTAGCCGCCCAGCGTGTATTCCCTCCCGGAACGGACGTGTCCCGCCCTTATTTCCAGCGCGTTGACAGGAAACCAGCCAAGCTCGACGCCGATGTTGGCGCCGTTGTCCATTCCGAAGAAGGTCTCGAGAGGTTCATTCTTCAGGGCTGTGCCGTAAAAACGGTGGTTGAGCCTGAATTCAATGCTTCGTGCCTCCACGCCTGCGGACGGCGTTTCGATGTTCAGCATGCCGGGCCCGTAGGCGGCAAGGGGAACGGCCAATGCGAGCAGAACGACAATTGTTCTCATCACTGCCTCCTACAGTTCGAGGGAAACCGCTTCTGCGAACTGGTGTGCGCTTGTGAAATCATCGCCTCCGCTGGGACCGTAAGCCAGAATGATGGTGTGCGTGGTTCCCTGAGTCAGAACGACATCGTAGGCGTCGCCTGAAGCCATTGGTATCGAGAACTCCATGTTGGTCCGGTTGCCCACCTGGCCGCCTCCGAGAAGGGTCACATCGCTCGTTCCGCCGAGCGAAAGGTCCGCCTCGTGGCTGGTTACATTGGTTCCGAAGTCGTCACGGATGTACTCGCTGTCGTTTTCGGAATAGCCGATGATCAGGTTGGCGTCCTTCATCAGAACGGTCGGTTCGAACCCCACCGCCACCCAGCCGGTGGTGGGTGCCTCAAGCCGTACGTGAAGAACCGTTCCATCCTCCTCGATTCTCCATTCGAACACGACGTCGCCTGTGGTGTACGACTGCCAATCCTCGCCCGAAGGGCCGGCGGGGTCGTCACCGCAGCCTGCGGCAAGAATCAGGGCGACCAGTGCTGCCTGCCAGGGTCTCATGCTTCCTCCAACACGCTAATGGTTTTCCAGCCAGACCTTTGTATTATTATGCATGTGCAACGGTTTGAAAGGAAGGTGCGCTGTGGCGAAGTATTTGATACTGTGCGTGTTTCTCGCTGGCACATCTATCGCCTGGCAGGAGATCGAGGTCTCGGGGTTTACTCTCCGCTGGGAGACCCAGGCCGGAGGAGACCTCTCCGTTGAGCTCACCGGACCCACCACCGGCTGGGTGGCAGTCGGCTTCGATCCCTCAACGATGATGCTCGACGCCAACATCATCATCGGCTACGTGTCCGGCGGCGATACATTCATCCGCGACGACTTCGGCTGGCAGGCCACCTCCCACAGGGCCGACACGTTGATGGGGGGCACCCATGATGTGGTCATCGACGGAGGTTCCGAAGCCGGGGGTGAAACCCAGATCCGTTTCACCATCCCCCTCGATTCGGGGGACCAGTACGACAAGCCTCTGGTGCCGGGCACCACCTACCCCATCATTCTTGCAAGGGGTCCCGCCGGTGCCGACGATTTCACCACGCAGCACGAGTTCATGACCACGGCGGAGATAACCATTCAGGGCTTCGAACTTCAGGAAACAAGCTGGGCCGGTATGAAGATGATCCTTGACTGACGTGATCACCCGCAGACCGCGTGTTCTCGCCTTCGCCGGCAGTTCGCGCAGGGGATCCTTCAACCGCATGCTCGCAGCACAGGCTGCCGGCTTCGCGGAGGAGGCGGGTGCAGAGGTCACGCTGGTCGAGCTTGCCGACTACCCCATGCCGCTCATGAACGAAGACCTCGAGGCATCGAACGGCATTCCCGGGGAAGGGCTGGAGTTCAAGAGGCTGCTGGCCGATCACGACGGATTCCTTATCGCGTCGCCCGAGTACAACGGGTTTGTGACGCCCCTGCTGAAGAATGTTCTGGACTGGGCGTCCCGCTCGGAGACGAATGACGAAAAACCTCTCTCGGCTTTCCAGGGAAAGACGGCGGCGATTCTGGCCGCCTCTCCCGGAAGCCTCGGGGGGTTGCGGAGTCTCTCGGCACTGAGGGTTCTTCTGACAAATCTCGGTGTGATGGTCATTCCGTCTCAGCACGCCGTGTCCGGAGCCCGGGAGGCGTTCGGGGAGAGGGGAGAACTCACTGACAAAAGAAATGTCTCATCAGTGAGAAGGGTGGTGGCAGAATTGGTTGCCGTTGCTGCCGCACTCAAGGCAGGCAGGCTCTGATGCTTCAGCAGGCGCCTCCTCCATCGCTTCCCGCAGTGAGCACCGAGCCGTCCGGCCTGCTTCAGAGGCTGGCCCTTCAGCGGGTGCTTGGCTCCGGGGAGTGGGCGATCATCAGGGAATACTGGGAGTTACTCAACAGGGTGCCGGGCACTGGAGGGCAGTTCGAACCCGCCGGTGAGCTTGATCCCGGCAAGGCTGACAGCATAGCCGCGGGGGTCAGGCAAAGTCTCGAGGCGCTCAACCCGTCGGGGGAAACCGGCGGCATGTGGCGGGCGGTCGAGACGGCCGGCCTGCTTGTCGAGACTCGCGCCCTCAGGTTGAGCAGAGTGAACCCGATGCTCCTCACGCGCATGATGCCCGCCTGGACGCTGACCATGAGCGATAACCTGCTTTACGACCTCGATGCGAGGCTGCGCGAGCTTGAGAAGCTCCGCACGGATGGTGGCATCTCCGAGGAGGTTATCGCCGCCGCGTCGGACACCCTTTACAGGCAGTTCGAATGCTGGGCTCTTCTGCAGACTGTTGGAGATCAGCGCGGCTACATGGCGTACCCCCAGGAGGAACGCCTTATGGAGATCGAGCTTTTATACCGGTCCCTCGCGGAGGAGTTCGGGGAAGAAAGGCTTCAGGGATTCAGGGAAATGCGCCCCTATCTGGCCCCGCTCCTCTCCGACCTGATGGACGGACTTCACTGAGGCGCCCCTGGTTCGCCTTCGAGGTCACACCCCGCTGCAACCTGTCCTGCAGCTTCTGCTACAACGCCTGGCGAACTCCCGGAGTCTCTGTTCAGGGTGAGCTTCCCCTTTCCGAAGTGGGGTCACTGTTCGGCCGTCTGTCGCACGATGTTAAGGCGGCCGGAGTGACCCTTACAGGGGGCGAGCCGCTTCTGCGCGATGACATCGTTGAAATTGCCACGCATGCAAAAACCTGCGGTTTCACCGCGGCCGTTGCAACGAACGGGCTTCTGCTCACTCCGGAACTTGTCCGGGAGCTTCTGAGGGCAGGGGTTGGCCACTTTGACATCGGGGTGGAGAGCACCTTCCAGGAAGTGGCCGGGGGGATCGCTGCGGCCGCTGCCTCAGGCGCGAGTGTAACCGTATCGCTCTGCATCACATCGGAAAGCCACGGCATGGCCGGAAGGGTCGTGGGGCTCGCAGCCGCGCTCGGTGCCGATGCGGTCTGCCTGAACCGCTTCGTTCGAACCGGCAGACCCTCGGATGAATGGCTTGCGCCTTCAAAAGACCAGCTGGATGCTGCATTCATTTCGGCAGGGCGGGCAGCCTCACTCTGCTCGCTGCCGGTCTATGCGGGAATTCCCATGGAACCATGCGCCTTTCCCCGAATGTCGGAATGGGGGGTGGTTCCAACCGCGTGCCGGTGCGGTGACGGCAAGTGGGCGATTGGGTCGGTCGGCGGGCTGCGCACCTGTGAACAGAGCGGTGTCGACATCGGCAACCTGCTTGTCGATGACTTCTCCACTCTCAGCCGTCGAAGCGAGGTGCAGCTGTTCAGAGGCAGATTCCCTTATGATTCCTGCCGCGGCTGTGCAGTTCGTTCGGAGTGTGAGGGCGGATGCAGGTTTCTGACAGGTCAGGAGAACAGTTGAAATACTTCGCTTACGGCTCGAACATGTCGCTGGCACGGCTTGCGGCAAGGATCCCTTCCGTACGCAGGCTGGGTGTCGGAACCCTCCGCGGATACCGGCTCGTTTTCCACAAGGCCGGCGAGAGGGACGGTTCAGCGAAGTGCGATGCCTTCTTCACGGGGGATCCGACGCACGAGGTGCTCGGAGTGGTGTACGAGATCGATCCCGAAGGCATGGACAGGCTGGATGCGATCGAGGGGGCGGGATCGGGCTACGAAAACCGGCAGGTCGATGTTGTTCTTTGCCAGAACAGCGTCGTGAGAGCAGGGGTTTACTGCGCAACAGTGATCGATCCGTCGTTGAAACCGTACGACTGGTACCGGGAACATGTCATCAGGGGCGCCATCGAGAACAACCTTCCCGAGCAGTACATCCGGGGCATCAGGGCTGTCGGGACGATTCCCGACCCCGATTCTGAAAGGGCCGCCAGGGAACTCTCGATCTACCGCTGAACTTGACAAAACGGGTCCCCGTTGTAAGGTTGCCCTCCTGTACCGCACAAGCAGGGGGGAACAGGTCTGCCCATGAATAGTCCCAGCGCCTTACGGAACATCGGCATCTTCGCCCATATCGACGCGGGCAAGACGACGGTCACCGAGAGGATCCTTTTTTATACGGGTCGAACCCATCGCATGGGCGATGTCGATCACGGCACCGCCGTGATGGATTGGATGCCCCAGGAGAGGGAGCGGGGCATCACGATCGTGTCCGCCGCCACCACCTGCTCATGGAAGAACACCACCATCAACATCATAGACACACCCGGGCATGTTGACTTCACGGCGGAGGTGGAAAGGTCGCTGCGCGTCCTCGACGGCGGAGTAGCGGTCTTCTGCGCGGTGGGCGGCGTGGAGCCGCAGACCGAGACCGTCTGGCGCCAGGCCCGGAAGTACAATGTCCCTTCGATTGCTTTCGTGAACAAGATGGACCGCCAGGGAGCCGACTTCCCGCGGGTTCTCCGGATGATGCATGACATACTCGGCGCCAGGCCGCTTCCCGTTACCCTGCCAATCGGCAGTGGTCAGGCGTTCCGGGGAATCGTTGACGTCATCCACGGGAAAGCCGTTTACTTCGATCCGGATTCGCTCGGGGAGAGCATCAGGGAGGATGTTATTCCCGATGACATGCAGGAAAGAACGGCTGCAGCCCTTGAAGCGATCCAGGAAGCCGTGGCCGACCTCGGCGAGGAAGCCATGGAGCTCTACTTTTCGGGAGGTCTCGGCCCCGCCGAGATCATCGCGTTCATGCGCACCGGCACTCTCGAAAGACGCTTCGTGCCGGTTCTCTGCGGTGCCGCCCTGCGCAATGTCGGCGTGCAGCGGCTTCTTGACGCGATCGTGAACTGGCTCCCAGCTCCCGAGGAGCTTCCTCCCGTGACGGGAAGGACGCCATCGGGGGTACCGGCCCAAAGAGAAAGGTCTGTCGACGCGCCGTTCACGGCGCTTGTTTTCAAGATCCAGACCGACTCCCACCTTGGAAGGCTTGCCTACATGAGGGTCTATTCGGGCACCGCCAAAGACGGGCAGGCCGTTTACAACAACCGAACCGGCAAGAAGGAGAGAATGATGCGCCTTGTCCGCATGCACGCGGACAAACGCGATCATCTCGACGCCGTCCAGGCCGGCGATATCGCAGCTGCAGGCATGAAGGACGCCGCCACGGGAGACACGCTGACAATACCCGACCAGCCCATCACCCTCGAGTCCATCGAGTTCGCCGAACCCGTCATGCAGATGGCGATCGAGCCGGTGGGCGCCAGGGACGACAAGGCGCTCGAGGATGCCCTTTCCGAGATGACCAGCGAAGATCCCAGCCTGAAGGTCGGGGTCGACCGCGACACCGGGCAGAACCTTATCATGGGCATGGGCGAGCTTCACCTCGAGATAGTCGTGGACCGGCTCAAGCGTGAGCGGAAGCTCCAGGTCCACACCGGGAACCCGCAGGTTTCATATCGCGAAGGGGTCTCCCGGACAGGGAGAGGGGAGGGCGTTTTCGAAAGGCTGATCGCCGGCAGGGGCAACTTCGGCCATGCCGTTGTTCTTGTCGAGCCGACGCCTGCGGGAGTCGAGGTTGAGTGTACGGTTCCCGGTCTCTGCCGCCTCGTTCGTTGAAGCTGCCAAGGCCGGCATCAGGGGCAGCATCGGGGCCGGCGCACTTGCCGGTTTTCCAGTCGACGGTGTGAGGATCACAGTGGTCGAAGCCAGGGTGCACGAGACTGATTCCACAGAGCTCGGGTACTCCTCTGCGGCCGCATCGGCCCTTCGCGACGCCCTGAAGGACGGAACGCCCGTGATCCGGGAGCCCATCATGTCACTGGATGTGATAACACCCATCGACTATCTCGGAGACGTTCTCGGAGACATCAACTCGCGCCGGGGCCAGGTCGACGCCATCGACCAGAGGGGTGAGGCACGGGACGTGCGCGCAAGGGTGCCCCTTGCCGAATTGTTCGGCTACTCCAGTAATGTCAGAAGCATCACTCAGGGACGCGCCGGCTTTTCAATGCAGTTCCTGAGGTATGAGAACACTCCGCCGAACGTACAGCGCGATCTTCTTGAGAAGATGGGCATCATTACCTGAACCGCATCCTGAATTGCTCAGACCGTAACTGCCCCGGGATGTTTTCGGGAAGCCTGGCGTAACGCGGTTGCTTCCCGAACGGGAACAGCCGGGGTGCTATTTGATACGGCTGGAGTCGGCCGGCGAAACCATCACGAGACGTTGCGTGTTTTTGAGATAGTGCTGGTTCACCAGGTCAGGCAGTTTCCTATTCCTGCAGAGGTGGAACAAGGGAAACGGGAATGAAGACGGGAATGTTCTCCACCTGTTCGGGACAGCTGCCGAAGTCAAGTGACGTCATCGTTTCGGTCACAGGATCAATCAGGGTTTCAAGCCCTTCGGTGCATGTGACCTCAAGATCGGTTACATCACCGGCAGGCGTGATGGCGAATCCCACAGTCATTTCTCCCGAAGCTTCAGGTGCGGTGACCAGAAGTTCTGCGTAGGCTTCTTGAACTGACGGTTTCAACACATCCAGGATCTCTCTGACCTCGTCCATGTTCCTATCCGACGGGAGCGTGATGTCCTCCGAGTCGTCCGTGGGCGTCTGGCCGGCAAGTGCCGCGCATGCAGCAATGATAAGAAGCAACAGCTGTTTCATTTTTGCTCCCAACTGGTTGAAGGGTCGTTTGGATACTTCCGGACAATGGTGAAAGTATGAAAGAAGTCAAGGAGTTTGTGCAGATCCCTGCTGAACCGGGCAACACAAGACCCTTCTCACGAAAGTTGATCAAATTCAGGCTTGTTGGGAGTCCAACCCGGATGTATGCCGATTGGCCGAAATCAGCTCTGATGAGAGTCATCCGGGATGAAGAATGGGCTGTGCATCTGAATGGCAGTTGAAACAATCACTTGGAGAGTCTGAAGAGCACATCGGGAACTGAAAGGTTGTTTGGAGACACGCATATGAATCCTGGCGCCTCGTTCCGCTACCCGCTCGAAATTCTCAAGCCCAGATTTCACCATCATCAGAAAACTTCCGACGAGCGAATCGGAACCATAACCTCGGAAGACATTCCGCAATCCCATGGTTGTCGCCCTCGAACTCGCTGAGGAACTGAAGCGAGACGGTATCTCCAGAGCTGAACTGGCAAGAAGGCATGGGATGTCCAGGGCCAGTGTAACTCAGTGGTTATCGTTGTTGGAGATGCCCAGTATCGAGATCGAAAGGGTTCTGGCGATGGGGGATAACTGGGAGAGGAGGCTGGTGACGGAGAGAAGCTTAAGAAGACAGCTCTCATAATTGTAAAGAACTTCAGCAATCCACTTGATGCTAGGAAACCGATGCGACGACCTGCGAGGCATTCGGAGAGATCGTGGCCTGCATCCGGGTGGAGGATCCGCGAGGCAGTCAAGACCAAGTAACCAACTGGTGAAACGAGCCGCCGTTGACGCCGCGGCCTTCCTTACATCTCTTGACCTGGATAGACTCATGAACAGAACTGTTCAGACAGATTCGGGCGCGATTTTCAGTGTTGTCTGACCGTCCATTGACCTGCATGTTGTTCCAGAGTATCACTCATGTATATGCTTCCATGTCCCAGTTTAGGAGGATTACTATGAGAGCATGGAACCTTTTAGCTGCTCTACTTCTGAGCGCCTCTGTGGCATTTTCCGAGACGCTACCCTCCTTGGGGACAGCACTGACTTCAGGCGGAGAGATAATGGAGGGGGCTACGGGGAGTTTCGACCCCACCGGTTTCCACATGGAATACGGTCCAGGTGGGGAACCTCTGTTCGTGGAAGAGGACTCTTCACCCTGGGAACCCCTTTTCCCTCCTGCCGGGCAGGACATGGAAGGGACCTGGTACCCGCTGGGAAGAGGTGTTGACGCGCCGGTCTATGCCATCGACTACAGCGATACAGGCGTTTTGTATGCGGGGGGGTGGTTCAACCAGGCCGGGGGGAGCACTGTCAACCACATAGCCAGTTGGAATGGCAGTTCTTGGTCAGAACTGGGTGGCGGTGTGAACGACATGGTCTGGGCCATCGCTGTCAGCGGCTCGGATGTATATGCGGGGGGGTGGTTCACCCAGGCCGGTGGCAACCCCGCCAGCTACATCGCCCGATGGGATGGCAGCAGCTGGTCAGAACTGGGAAGCGGTGTGAACAAACGTGTCTGGGCTATCGCTGTGAGCGGCTCGGACGTGTATGTGGGAGGCAACTTCACCCAGGCAGGGGGGAATCCTGCCAACTACATCGCCCGATGGAACGGCAGCAGCTGGTCAGCAATGGGAAGCGGTGTTAACGACTATGTCTACGCTATCACCGTGAGTGGCTCGGACGTGTATGTGGGAGGAGAGTTCTCCCAAGCCGGTGGGAACCCAGCCAACCGTATTGCCCGATGGGATGGCAGCAGCTGGTCAGCGCTCGGAACCGGTGTGAACAACTGGGTCTGGGCCGTCGCTGTGAGCGGTTCGGACGTGTATGTGGGAGGAGGCTTCACCCAGGCCGGAGGGAACCCTGCCAATTACGTTGCCCGATGGGATGGCAGCTGCTGGTCAGCAATGGGAGGCGTATTGAACGACGAAGTCTACGACATCGTCTTGAGTGGCTCGGACGTTTATGTTGGAGGATTATTCTGGTATCCCAGCTGGTCTCCCTATGACGACCTAGATGGCATTGCCATGTGGGACGGCAGTTCCTGGCATTCTCTTGGAAGCGGTGTGCAGAATGGTAGTGCCGACATCGTAGTGAGTGGTTCAGGCTTGTATGTGGGAGGATACTTCACCGAGGCCGGTGGTGAACGTGCCAATGGCATAGCTCGATGGGAACCTTACACAGGGATCGAACCATCTCCGGGGATGGAATCGAGTTTGCTTCATGCCTCGCCCAACCCCACGGCTGCTGGAATCGAACTCTCCTTCCAGGGCATCGGGCTCTCCCCCCTGACACTCGAGATCTTCGATGCCGCAGGGCGTCTGGTGAGGACGCAGGATCTGGGAATCCTGCCCATGGGTTCGCAAACCCACTACTGGGACGGCCTCGACGGGAACGGGCACGCCCTGGCCCAGGGGGTGTACTTCCTGAGGCTCTCCAGCGATGAACTCGAGGCTTCCACGCGGGTGGTGCTAGTGAGATAGTCGGAAACCATCGAAGGTAGGGCCGTTGCATAGGCAGCGGCCCTTTCTTCATAGGGCACTCAAGTATCTGGATATCAGCAAGATGTGCCCTTGTTCCCTGTATACAACCGTTCGATTGCATATCCCGGCACCCTTGTGTACGAACCCGGTTCCCATTGAAAGCCATGAGTTTTTACTGATCTTGCCTCATCCCGACGGAGCATTACTTTTCTGCCGAAAAGTTGACAAATTGCTGGTTTGGGCCATCAGCTGGGATGTGAACCAGTGTCTCGGAGCTAACTCCGACGAGAGTTTGCCAGGATTATGAAAATGGGCTGCTTGTCAGAAATGATTGTCAAACAAAAATATGGAACGCCCGTAAAGGGCAACTGCAACCGAAAGTTTACTGGGAGACACGCTCGAAATTGCTTGGCGCCTCATCAGCGACTTGAACCCCATTGTTTCTGATGAAGCACATGTTTACTTCAGGGGCACATCTGCTGACACCGATCATTGATGATGTTGCTGGTTCTTTTTCTGTGATGACCAGCCCTGCCTGATCATCGATCTTGCCGTTTCCAGAAGCAGCTTCGAACCCAGCGGCAGAAGTTCGTCGGGAAATTCGTAATCGGGGTGGTGCAGCGGGGGCGTTTCCTCCCCTGCGCCAAGCCCGAAAAGAACCCCCGGCATGGCGCTGGTGAAGTGACCGAAGTCCTCCGACCATGGGAAGGGCTCATTCCTGAAGAAAACGTTCATATCAAGCCTTTTGGCGGTCTCTGCGACCAGGTCCAACAAGACGGTTGTCGTTTGAAACCGGCGGGAACTCCTCGCTTGCTTCTACTGAAACCCCGAGCCCGCACGTTCCCGCAATACCTTCCGCCATCCCGCGGCACTCCTGAAACAAAGCATCGAGAACCTCCTTTTCGGAAGCCCTGATCGTTGCCATCACGACCGCATCGCCCGGTGAAGTACCGAATGCCGCAGCGCCCATTGTTGCGTGAACGACAGTGACCATGGTCGGCTGGAATTGATCGGCCCGGCTCCGTGAGAGGGCGTTCAGAGACTGGATCATCCGGGCGAGGGCAATTGCCGGGCTTCTTCCCTTGTGGGGTTCCCCTGCATGGGAACTCACGCCGGTGAAATTGACCGTGATCCCGGCAGATGCCAGGGAAAACAAATCCCGTTTCAGCACAACGTCCCCCAGCCTGAACCCGGGAAGGTTGTGGAGCGCTACGGCAAAGTCGGGCATCAGGGATCTGAAACCGTCGTCCTTCAGTACGGCGGAAGCTCCTGCGCCGGTCTCTTCCGAGGGCTGGAAAAGCAGCAGGACCGAGCCCATGTCGAGCGGGGCTTTCGCAAGGTGCGCCGCAACACCGGCAGTCATGGCCATGTGTCCATCGTGCCCGCACCCGTGACGGGCTCCGGGTCCATCCGGCAATGGAAGTCCGTCGAGCTCGCAGCGGACTATCACCCGGGGGCCGGGGAGTGGCCCCTGGTACAGCGCTGCAACACCGTGTCCGGCGATTCCCCGAAGAAGCCTCTCAGGGCGTGTGGCGGCAAGAAAGCCCGCCACGAGCTCTGCCGTGGCAGCCTCCCTGCCGGACACCTCGGCCGCCCTGTGGAGCGCCATTCTGAATTCCCTGACGGTCAGACCTTTCCCTCCGTAACGAGCTTTGCGAAGTGTTCGAACGACCTGTTCCAGGTCTTCTCCGCTGATTCAGGGAAGCAGCAGCCGGGCAGTTCGCGATCCCTGAGGTGACTAGCTATGCATTCACAGCAGAGCCCCTTTCTGGAACAGGGGTCGTAACTGCAGTTGCACCGCAGAAGGTTGCCGTCCTTTTTGCATTCCATGCAGGCCCCCTTTCTCCGAGGTATTTGCATAAGCGGGGAAACCCCGCCGTGTCAATGACCCGTCTTGACAAAACGGGTTTTGAGTGGTAGTCTTGCACTTCCCTGAAAGGGGAGGGGTGGTTGCAGTTTCCGAAAGCTTCCACCATATTACGTCCCCCGAGGCTCCGATGAGCCAAAGGGCATTTTTTGACCAGTGGCGGCGCGGGATTCTCCCGAACGGGTGTATTGCGCGTTTATTTATGGTTGTACTGAACGAGGAGATGGGTTGAACGAGATACGGCTTAGAATAAGGCTCAGGGCCTATGATCACAGGCTGCTGGACAAGTCCGCCGCATCCATTGTGCGCGGCGTGCTCAATACCGGTGCCAAGGTTGCGGGTCCGATCCCGCTGCCCACAAGGCGCACGATGCTTACGGTTCTTCGTAGCCCCCATGTTGACAAGAAATCCAGGGAGCAGTTCGAGTTGAGGGTGCACTCAAGGCTCATTGAGATCAGGGATCCCAACGAGCAGACAACCGAGGCGCTTCGTCAGCTTGATGT
Organism: Candidatus Fermentibacterota bacterium; assembly: GCA_963845085.1. Lineage (GTDB taxonomy): Bacteria > Fermentibacterota > Fermentibacteria > Fermentibacterales > JCC-6 > UBA6080. Next base: position 409,125 of record CAWJQI010000004.1, on the reverse strand, counting down.
TCCCGCTGGTGTGGACGTCGAGATCAAGTAATCGGTGTAGTTCTCCTGACTGATCCGGCTCAGCCGGATTAAGAGGAAATGTCGCACTGCGGAGCCTGGGCGGATGCTCCGGCAGGCGGCGGTAGAAAGAACAGCAACGCTCGTCCCCCCGCCTTCAGGGGACTTCAGCGACGGGAAGTGGTATATGAGCGGATTGATGGCTCGTAAACTGGGCATGACCCGTGTCTTCAATGAAGACGGAAGGGTCGTCCCGGTCACTGTTCTCGAGGCGGCGCCGAACCATGTGGTTCAGGTGAAGACCCCCGAGCGCGACGGCTATGCCGCCGTACAGGTGGGCTTCTATCCACAGAAGGAGAGCCGGCTCAACAAGCCCCAGAAGGGGCATCTGGAAAAGGCGGGGGTTCCCCCCGTGTCCAGGCTTGCTGAAGTGGGAAAGCCGGAGGGCGACGTCAAGCCCGGCGACACCATCACGGTCAGCATCTTCAGCCCGGGTGAGAAGGTCGACGTAACCGGACTCTCCAAGGGCAAAGGTTTCCAGGGCGTTGTCAAGAGGCACGGTTTCAGCGGCGGCGACCAGACACACGGCTGCAAATCTCACAGGGTTCCCGGCTCGATCGGACAGTGCGCCACTCCCGGCCGTGTCTGGAAGAACAAGAAGATGCCCGGGCAGACCGGTAACGCCAAGGTTACGGTAAAAAACCTCGAGGTTGTGGAAGTTGACGGCGAGAAGAACATCGTCGTGCTCAAGGGCGCTGTTCCCGGCTCAAGGAACGGGTACCTTCTGATACGGAAGCACCGCAAGAGCGGAGGTAACAGCTGATGGCACTCGCAAGAGTCTACACTATGAGCGGCGAAGAGGTCGATACCGTTCAGCTCCCTGACGAGGTGTTCTCCACGGGGGTATCCACCCACGTGCTGTGGGAGGTCGTCAGGGTAGAGCAGACCAACCGCCGCAGGGGTACGGCCAGTTCAAAGACAAGGGCCATGGTAACGGGCAGCGGCAAGAAGCCATGGCGTCAGAAGCACACCGGGCATGCCCGAAGCGGCTCCAGGAAGTCGCCGATCTGGCGTGGCGGTGGAGTCGCCTTCGGTCCCCATCCCCGTCCCTGGGGAATCAAGCTCAACCGCAAGATACGCCGCAAGGCCCTTGCAGGCATTCTGAGCGAAAGGCTGGACGAGGGCAACCTCAGGCTGATCAGGGATTTCCTTCTCGAGGGCAAAACCCGCCAGGTGGCGGGAATGCTGGCAGGAAACGGCTGCTCCGGAAGAAAGACTCTCATCCTCACTCTTGAAGGTGACGAGAACGCAACCAGGGCATCCCGCAACATCCCCGGTGTATACGCCGCCAGCGCCCGAAGCGTTCCGGTGACCACACTGGTGAATTCCGAAGTGGTTCTCATGGACGAACGGGCCATTGATGAGCTGAAAGCGAGGCTTTTGTAATGGATGCCCGACAGATAATCATCGAGCCCATCGTCACCGAGAAATCCACCGTGGCGCGTGAGACCATCAACGCCTACTCCTTCAAGGTGAAACCCGCGGCAACGAAGGATCAGATCGCCAAGGCGGTCGAGGAGATCTTCAACGTTACAGTGCTTGCCGTTCATACCATCAGGATGGAGGGGAAACTGAAGCGAATGGGCCGTTTCGCCGGCCGCCGCTCCGCCTGGAAAAAAGCTGTGGTCACCCTTAAAAAGGGCGACACCGTCGACATTTTTGAGGGGGTGTAACCATGGGAATGAAGCGATGGAAGCCTACCACCCCCGGTACCAGGTTCAAAGTATCGCCCGATTTTTCCGAGATCACGAGAACGGAAGGCGAAAAGTCCCTGATGATCCCGATGCCCAGCAAGGCGGGCCGGAACAACAAGGGGCGGATAACCGCAAGGCACCGGGGCGGCGGCCACAAGAAGATGTACCGGATCATCGACTTCCGCAGGAACAAGCCGGGCATACCCGGAAGGGTCGATTCCATTGAGTACGATCCCAACCGCAGCGCCAGGATCGCCCTCGTGATCTACTGCGACGGCGAGAAGCGGTACATCATAGCTCCCGAGGGCCTTGTTGTAGGCCAGACCGTTCTCAGCGGCGCAGAAGCGCCTCCCGAGATCGGCAACCATCTTCCGCTGAACAGGGTTCCCCTCGGAACGATGGTTCACAACGTCGAGATGAAGCCGGGCAAGGGCGGGCAGATCGCACGCAGCGCCGGCGCATCGGTGCAGCTCATGGCAAGGGAAGGCGGCTACGCAACACTGCGCATGCCCTCCCGCGAGATGAGGCAGGTTCCCGCCAACTGCATGGCCACGATCGGCCAGGTCGGCAACAACGAGCACAACCTCGTGGTTCCCGGCAAGGCCGGAAGCAGCCGATGGATAGGCAGAAGACCCCATGTCAGGGGTGTTGCCATGAACCCGGTTGATCACCCCATGGGCGGCGGCGAAGGCAAGACAAGCGGTGGCCGTCATCCGTGCTCACCCTGGGGTCAGCTTGCCAAGGGTCTTCGCACCAGGAAGCCCAAGAAGGAATCCAGCAAACTCATCACAAGGCGCAGACCCACCGGAAAGAGGAGGAAGTAGCGATGGCGCGTTCCCTGAAGAAAGGCCCGTTCATCGATGCCGGGCTTCTCCGGAAGGTGGAGCTCATGGGCCAGTCCGGCGAGAGCAAGGTTATTAAGACGTGGGCCCGACGTTCGACCATTCCGCCGGACTTCGTAGGCCAGACGTTTGCCGTGCACAACGGCCGCAAGTTCGTACCGGTATTCGTTGTTGAGAACATGGTGGGGCACAAGCTCGGCGAGTTCGCCCCAACCCGAACCTTCCGCGGTCACCGCGAGAAGAAGAAGTAGGGGGAGGGGAAATGGAAGCCGTTGCCAAAGCAAGGTTTGTGAGGGTTCCTCCCCGCAAGGCGCGCGCCGTGGCGGATCTCATCAGAGGCAAATCAGTCGGACAGGCACTCTCGATCCTCATGACAGTGCCCAAGAACGCCTCGAAGATCATCGCCAAGACGCTGGACTCGGCCGTGGCCAATGCCGTGCACCTTTCCGACGGCGCCCGGCTCGAGGCAGACAAGATGAAGGTATCCGTCATCACCGTGGACGAAGGCCCCATGGTCGCACGTTGGCGCCCCAGGGCCAGGGGAAGGGCCACACGCATTGTCCACCGGACCAGCCACATCACCGTCAGGGTCAGTCAGGGTGACACAGCCGGACTGGAGAAGAGGTAAACATGGGACAAAAAACAAATCCTATAGGCCTCAGGCTGGGCATCACCAGAAGCTGGGACTCGGTCTGGTTCGCCAAGGGCAGGAATTTCGCAAAGCTCGTCGAGGAGGACGCAAGGATCAGGAAATACATCCTTCTGAACCCTCTTCTTGACAAGGCTCAGATCAGCAAGGTCTCCATCCTGCGCAAGCCCCAGGAAGTGCATATAGCCATCAGCACGGCCAGGCCGGGCATGGTTATCGGCACCCGCGGCAAGACGATAGACAGGCTGACAAGCGAACTCACGGCACTCACTGACAAGACGGTCAAGGTCAAGGTTGACCAGATCGACAACCCTGAAGTGAGCGCGACGCTGGTTGCGGAGAATGTCGCCCGTCAGCTTGAGAACAGGGTTTCCGTCAGGAGGGCGATCAAGAGGACCATCTCCGACACCATGAGGGCCGGCGCCCTCGGGATCAAGGTATCCTGCTCCGGAAGGCTTGGTGGAGCCGAGATGTCCAGGGTCAACACATACCATGAGGGCCGGGTGCCCCTGCACACGCTCAGGGCGGACATCGATTTCGCAAGGGCCGTTTCCCGGACAACCTACGGCGTGATTGGCGTGAAGGTCTGGATCTATGTGGGCGACGTTCACGAAGCCCCCGTGGCCGGATCCTGAAAGAGCGGTGATGCAGCATGTTGATGCCAAAAAGAACTAAGTACCGGAAGCAGCACCGGGGAAGAATGCGCGGCATGGCCAAGGGCGGCGCCGAGGTTTCCTTCGGCGAGTTCGGCCTTCAGGCACTTGCACCGGGATGGATAACCAGCGCGCAGATCGAAGCCGCCCGAATCGCGATGACCAGGCACATCAAGAGGGGCGGAAAGGTCTGGATCAGGATATTCCCCGACAAGCCCATCACGGCAACTCCCCTGGAAACAAGAATGGGCAAGGGGAAAGGCCCTGTTGAAGGCTGGGTGGCCACGGTCAGGCCCGGCAGGGTGATGTTTGAGATCGAGGGGGTTGCTCCGGAAACCGCCAGGGAGGCCATGCGTCTCGCCGGGCACAAGCTTCCGGTCGCCACCCGGTTCGTGATTAGGGATAAGGAGGCTCACCAGTGAAACCTCATGAATTCCGGGCCATGAGCAGGGAAGAGCTTGAGGAACAGGTGAGGGAACTCCGTCGGGAGATCTTCAACCTCCGGTTCCGCAAGGCGGCCCAGCAGCTCGACAACCCGGTGAAGGTGCGAATGGTCCGGAAAGATCTGGCCCGGGCCTTGTCCATTCTTCAAGAGATAGACATGGGCATTGAAATCAAAGCCGGGGAAGGGAACTGACCATGGCCGAAACAAGAGTCGGAAACAGAAGAGTGCTTCGGGGAACAGTGGTTTCGAACGCCATGGACAAGACCGCAGTTGTGGAAGTCACGGCGGTCAAGGCCCATCCGGCGTACAAGAAGCGCGTTCGCTCCAGCAGCAGGTATTACGCCCACGACGAGAACAACCAGTGCGCCGTGGGGGATGTGGTGACCATCGCGGAAACCCGCCCCCTCTCGAGACTCAAGAGATGGCGCCTGATTGAGATCGTCGAGAAGGCCAAGTAGGGAGGCCGGATATGATTCAGGTGTTATCAAGGCTCAAGGTAGCCGACAATTCCGGCGCCCGCGAGGTCATGTGCATCAAGGTACTGGGTGGTACCGGGCGCCGGTACGCCGGCATCGGTGACCTCATCGTGGTCACCGTGAAGGAATCGTCTCCCGGTGGGACAGTGAAGAAGAGTGAAGTCAGAAGGGCGGTTGTGGTCCGCACCCGCAAGGAACTCAACCGTGCCGACGGCTCGAGCGTAAGGTTCGACGACAATGCCGCCGTGATACTGGACGATGCCGGGCAGCCGGTAGCAACCAGGATCTTCGGTCCCGTTGGTCGTGAGCTTCGCCAGCGGTTCATGAAGATCGTTTCGCTGGCGCCGGAGGTGATTTAGGATGCATGTGCGCAAGGGCGACAAGGTTCTTGTCATCACCGGGAACGACAAGGGCAAGAGCGGCAAGGTGCTGAAGGTATTCCGGGACAAGAACAAGGCCGTGGTTGAGGGCATCAGGATCATCAAGCGCCACACACGGCCATCCCAGAAGAATCAGCAGGGCGGAATCGTGGAGAAGGAAGCCCCCATTGACGCTTCGAATCTTCAGGTAATCTGTCCTGACTGCGGCAAGGCTTCGGGCATGAGCCGTGTCAGGGACGAAGAAGGACATCTCAGCCGCAAGTGCAAGGCCTGCGGCGAGATCATCACCGCGGGATAGGAGACTGAATGAGCGAGAATACCATGCCCAGGCTCAAGCAGATCTACCGGCAGGAAGTCCGCGGCAAGATGCTTGAGAAGTTCAACTACCGAAATGCCATGCAGACCCCGCGTCTTTCGAAGATCGTGGTCAACATGGGGCTCGGCAAGGAAGCGATGGACAACGCCAACAACGTTACCAGCGCACAATCCCAGATGGAGGCCATCACCGGCCAGAAAAGCGTCGTTGCGAAGGCAAAGAAGTCCGTCGCCGCTTTCAGGCTCAGGGAAGGCATGCCCATCGGCGTTTTCACAACCCTCCGGGGTGACAGGATGTGGGAATACCTCGACCGGCTCATAAATTTCGCACTTCCCCAGGTGCGTGATTTCCGGGGCCTTCCTGCAAAGGGCTTCGACGGCAGAGGAAACTACAATTTCGGAGTCGAGGAACAGGCGATCTTCCCCGAAATAGACGTTGACAAAATTGACAAGTTCAGGGGGATGAACATCACCATCGTCACCACAGCCAGGACCGATGAGGAAGGCCTTGAACTTCTCAGCCTCCTGGGAATGCCATTCCGTCGCAGTGGCAGAAGGGGGGCGTAGAATGGCGAAGAAGAGCCTGATCGCCAAACAGAAAAGACCCGCCAAGTTCCAGGTGAGGAACTACAACAGGTGCACGCTGTGTGGAAGGCCGAGAGGTTTTCTGCGCATGTTCGGAATTTGCCGGATCTGCTTCAGGGATATGGCCAACAGGGGTCTTATTCCTGGCATCCGCAAGGCTAGCTGGTAGGAAGGGGTGAAACATGTCAATGACTGACCCGATAGCCGACATGCTGACCCGGATCAGGAATGCTTCCTCGGCGGGCCACAAAATGGTTGATATCCCCGCATCGAAACTGAAGGCCAGTATTGCGAGGGTGCTCTACAATCACGGCTTCATTCTCGGCTTCCGCAGGATTGAAGACGGGAAACAGGGAGTGCTCAGGGTCTACCTGGCCTACAGGAACGGAACTCCCCTTATCGTTGGGATCAAGAGGATTTCCAAACCTGGGTGCAGGGTGTATTCCGGTGTTGGAACTCTTCCCAGGGTAATGGGAGGAAGAGGCGTGGCAGTGCTGACCACTCCTCGCGGGATCATCACCGATTTTGAGGCCAGGAAACACAACGTGGGCGGCGAAGTGCTGCTCCACGTCTGGTAGCGGGGGTAGGCGATGTCAAGAATCGGAAAACTGCCGATCCCGCTGAACGGTTCAAGGGTTACGGTTTCCGGGAATACTGTTACAGCAGCGGGTTCCCGGGGAGAGGACACCTTCGTTCTTCCGGACGGCATCACCATCGAAGTGACCGGCGAGGCGGTGCATGTGAACCGCCGGGACGACAGCCCCGACCAGAGGCGTCTTCACGGCGTTACAAGGGCGCAGCTCAACAACCGCATCATGGGTGTGACCAGGGGTCATTCGCGTGAACTTGTCGTTCAGGGCAAGGGTTATCAGGCCGAGATGATCGGGAAATCGATCGAAATGCAGATCGGCTTCTCACACAAGGTCGTCGCGACCATTCCCGACGGGCTTTCAGTCGAACTCAAGCTGGGCCAGAACACGTTCAGCCTGATCATCAACGGAAACGACAGACAGCTTGTAGGAAACTTCGCGGCCGCTCTTTACAAGATCCGGCCGGTCGAGCCCTACAACCTGATCGGATTCCGGTACAGCGACCAGCAGATAAAGCGCAAAGCCGCCAAATCTGCTACAACCTAGAAAACGGAGGCAAAATGTCCAAACCTGACAGAATTCAGCGCCTCCTTCGCCGCCATCGGAGCATCAGGAAGAAGATCTCCGGAACGGCGGAACGGCCCAGGCTGTTTGTGAGAAGAACGAACCGGCACATGCTTGCTTCAATCATCGATGACCAGGCCGGCAGGACCCTTCTCTCAATGACCACCGATTCGCATGAGATTGCGGATACCGCCACCGGGAGCAAGAGCGACAAGGCCGCGTTCCTCGGGGCGAAGCTGGCGGAGAAAGCCAGGGCGATAGGCGTTACAATGGTAGTATTTGACCGGGGCGGTCATCCCTTCCACGGTAGGGTGAAGGCTCTGGCTGAAAAGGCCCGCGAAGGCGGACTGGTTTTCTAGGGGGCTTTCAATGGCTGAAGAAAAACAGGGCGGCAGGTCTCCCCGGGGCGCAGGCGCCGCGGGTGGCGGACCGGGCGCCAGAGGCAACAGGAATCCCAGGGATCGCAAGGAAGCCAAGGGCAGGCAGCGGAAGCCCGAGGTCGTCGAGGATGACGGTCTTGTCGACAGGCTCATTGCGGTCAACAGGTGCGCCAAGGTCACCAAGGGCGGAAGAACCTTCGGGTTCAACGCCATTGTTGCCGTCGGCGACCAGAACGGCAAGGTCGGAGTCGGCCTTGGAAAGGCAACCGAGCTTCCCGAGTCGATCCGGAAGGCTACGGAAGCGGCGAAGAAAAGCATGATCGAGATCCCCATGGTGGACAACAGAACGCTCCCCCACGTGATTATCGGCAAGTACGGCGCAGGCCAGGTCCTGCTCCGGCCTGCCAGCCCGGGAACCGGCGTCATTGCCGGAAGCGCGGTCAGGGCCATCATGGAATGCGCCGGCGTCAAGGACGTGCTCACCAAGGCACAGGGCACGAGCAACCCCCACAACGTGGTCAAGGCAACCATGAGCGGGTTGAGCGACCTGATCACGATCACGAGGGTGAGTGCCATCCGGTCCAGGATCGTTGCCGGAAGGACGGAGACCAATGGCTGAGACCAGACTCCGGATCACCAAGGTGAAGAGCTGCATCGGCAGGCAGGAAGTGCAGAAACGCACGCTTGCCGCCCTGGGGCTCCGACGGATCAACCAGGTGGTGGAGCAGCCCGATAACCCGCAGACCCGCGGAATGGTGTTCAGGGTTCGCCACCTCGTCAAAGTGGAAGAGGTGAAGGCATGAGAAGGCTGCAACACCTCCGGCCCGCAGATGGCGCCACCAAGGACCGCCATCGAAGGGGCTGCGGCCGTGGAACCGGCAACGGCGGGACGGCAGGCAAGGGTCACAAGGGTCAGAAGGCAAGGGGAAAGATCCACCCGTGGTTCGAGGGCGGTCAGCTTCCCATACACCGCCGGATGACCCACAAGGGCTTCAGCAATGTCAGGTTCGCCATCGATTACCAGGTGGTCAATGTCGGCATGCTGAACAGGTTCGAGAACGCCACGGTGATAACCCCCGACATCCTCAAGTGCGCCGGTCTCATCTCCTCCCGCAACAAGCCGGTCAAGATCCTCGGTGACGGAGCGCTTGAGAAGGAGCTCACGGTGTGCGCCCATGCGTTCACCCAGAGCGCCCTTGAAACCATTAAGTCCGCCGGGGGCTCCGCAGAGGTGATCGGCTGATGCGCGGTTTCGAAAGCATCATGAAGATCCAGGAGCTCAGGAAGAAGATCATCTACACCTTCCTGCTCCTGGCGGTCTACCGCATCGGCGGGCACATTCCCGTTCCCGGCATTGACGGAACAGCCCTCCAGGAGGCGTTCAGCACCGCCGGGGGAATGATGGGCATGTACGACCTCTTCGTGGGCGGCGCTCTCAGCAGAGCCAGTATTTTCGCACTCGGCATCATGCCCTACATTTCCGCCTCGATCATCATTCAGCTCCTTACGTCGGTGGTGCCCTACTTCGAGAAGCTCAAGAAGGAAGGCGAGGCCGGCAGGCAGAAGATGACCGAGATCACCCGTTACGGAACCGTTCTTCTCGGTCTGATACAGGGGCTGGGAATCTCTCAGTTCATCGTCGGTATGAACCAGCAGGTTCCGGGAGTCGTGCCCAACCCGGGCATCGGGTTCACCCTGCAGACGGTTCTCACGCTGATCACGGGAACCATCTTCGTGATGTGGCTGGGTGAGCGCATAAGCGAGCGCGGAGTTGGAAACGGCATAAGCCTGATCATTTTCGCCGGCATAGTGGGCGACATTCCCCAGGCGGTCATCTCCCTCTACCGCGACGTGTTCATCCTTCAGCAGACCAGCTTCATAAGCATGGTGTTCCTGCTGGTGTTCATGTTCGCCACCATAGCGTTCGTCGTACTGATGACCGAGGCCCAGAGGAAGATCCCCGTCACCTACGCGAAGCAGGTGCGCGGGAGAAAGGTCTACGGCGGCCAGAGCACGTTCATCCCGATCAGGCTCAACACCGCCGGGGTCATCCCGGTGATCTTCGCCCAGTCGTTCATGATGTTCCCCTCGTCCATAGCCATGTTCTTCCCCAACTCGGGCATCGACAACTGGGTCAGCAGCTGGCTCTCCCCGGGGGGCGCGATCTACAACATCGTTTACGCAGTGCTCATCATCGTGTTTGCCTACGTTTACACCGCAATCACCTTCAATCCTCAGGACCTCGCCGACAACATGAAGAAGTACGGCGGTTTCATCCCCGGCAGAAAGCCGGGCAAGTCCACCGCCAAGTACATCGAGAGGGTTCTGGTCAGGGTGACTCTGCCGGGCGCCATCTTCCTCGCCCTGATCGCGGTGCTCCCGATGGTTCTCATCAGGCAGGTCGGCGTGAACTTCATGTTCGGAGGCACAAGCCTTCTGATCGTGGTTGGCGTTGCCCTTGAAACGCTGAGGCAGATCGAGACTCATCTGCTGATGCGTCATTACGACGGTTTCCTTTCCAAGGGAAGGATCCGCGGCCGCCGATGATCGCAACCTTCTTCGGTTCTCCCGGCTCGGGAAAGGGCACGCAGGCTGAACTGGCGGCCGAGGCTATGGGCCTTACCCATGTCTCGACCGGTACGCAGCTTCGCCTCGAGGTTCAGCAGGGAACCCCCCTTGGAAAAGAGATTCGGGGAGTTATCGAAGCGGGTGATCTGGTGACCGATGACATAGTGAACCGGCTTGTGTTCGGGCTTCTTGAAGAGCTTCCAGGGGTACTCCTCGATGGGTACCCCAGGAACGCCCTTCAAGCGGGCGATCTCGACACCTTTCTCAGGAATCGGGGAAGGAAGCTCGACGTGGCGGTGTTCCTCGATATTCCTGAAGAGGAAGCCGTTTCGCGCCTCTCCCGCAGACAGCATTGCACGGCGTGCGGTGTGCAGTCATCACAGGCGGACGTAACATGCGGCGCCTGCGGCGCGGGCTTGGTGCGGCGCAGCGATGACGACCCCGAAGTGATAAGGAACCGCTTCAAGAAGTACCGCCGCGAGACACTCCCCCTCGAGTCGTACTACGAAGGCAGGCTTGTGAGGGTCGACGGGCTCGGGACTGTTCAGCAGGTTCACGAAAGACTGCTCAAGGCGATGAGTCAATGGCTGTGATAAGCTCGAAGAACGATGTTGCCGCCATGAGGGAGGCATGCAGGATCGTCGGCAAGGTTCTGCACGAACTCCGGGGGTACGTGACTTCCGGCATCACAACGGCCGACATCGACAGTTTTGGAAGGAAAATTATCGCGGCCGAGGGCGCCGTGCCGTCATTCCTGGGCTACAACGGATACCCCGCCGCGATCTGCGTGTCGGTGAACTCCGAAGTCGTCCACGGCATTCCCTCGCCGCAGCGCATGATAAAGGAAGGCGACCTTGTGAGCGTTGACGTTGGCGCTTTCAAGGGCGGCTTTCACGGCGACGCCGCAGAGACGTTTCCGATCGGCGACGTGATACCGCTGGCGGCCAGGCTGGTCGAGGTGACCCGCCGCGCCAGGGATATCGGCATCTCGGCAGCAGTGAGCGGCGGCCATGTGGGGGACATCGGCGCTGCGATCCAGGAAGAGGTCGAAAGAAACGGGTTCAGCGTGGTGAGACAGCTGGTGGGGCACGGGATCGGCAGGCGGCTTCACGAGAACCCGCAGGTGCCCAACTACGGCGTGAAAGGCAGGGGGATGAAGCTTTCCGACGGGTTGCTGCTTGCCATCGAACCGATGGTGAACTCCGGGCAGGCCCTGGTCAGAACGCTTTCAGACGGCTGGACGGTTACCACAGCCGACGGCTCTCTCTCGGCTCACGCGGAGCACACCGTGATGGTTCACCGGAATGAACCGGAAATATTGACGGCGTAGACATTTATGCGAATAATTGGGGTTCTCTTACCACCGGGAAGGAGTGAAGGCACTTGGCGAAAGAACAGGGCGTAGTGGTTGACGGGACCGTTCTCGAAACACTTCCCAACAACATGTGTCGCGTTCAGCTGGACAAGCCCGAGGGTCATGTGGTCCTTTGCCATGTTTCCGGCAAGATGAGAATGCACTACATAAGAATACTGGTGGGCGACAGGGTCACGGTTGAGATCTCCCCCTACGATCTTTCCCGCGGCAGGATCACCTACAGGTACAAGTGAGGTTGAAAAATGAAGGTACGCAGCTCAGTGAAGAAAATCTGCGAGTACTGCCGGGTTGTTCGCCGCAACGGGAAGGTGATGATCATCTGTCCCAGGAATCCGCGACACAAACAACGGCAGGGATAGCCGCATAAAACGGCGACGGAGGTGTAAGATTGGCGAGAATCGCAGGAGTTGACCTGCCCAGGAACAAGCATGTGCTCTACGCTCTTCCATACATCCACGGCATTGGGCTCACGAGTTCCAGGTTCATTCTGGACAAGGTTGGGATTCCCTTGGACAGAAATACCGATGCCCTTTCGGAAAGCGATGTGGCTGCTCTTCGCAAAGTCATCGAAGAAGAGTTCAAGGTTGAGGGCGCCCTGAGGGCCGAGGTCAGCATGAATCGCAAGAGGCTGATGGATATCGGTTGCTACAGGGGTCTCAGGCATCGCAGGGGTCTTCCAGTCCGGGGACAGAGAACCCACACCAATGCCCGCACCCGAAAGGGTCCCAAGCAGGGCCACACCAGGAAGCGGTAGGGAGGTAGACCTTGCCCAAAGCTAAGGGAAAGCGAACTGTCAAGAAGATCACCAGGGTTTCTGACATTAATGGCGTAGCGCACATTAAATCATCATTCAACAATACCTTGGTATCCATATCGGACCGGCAGGGAAATGTCATCACCTGGGCCAGCGGCGGTACCACAGGTGTAAAGGGAACGAGAAAGAGCACTGCCTACGCGGCAAGCCAGGCAGCGGTGCAGGCTGCCGAGAGAGCCATAGAGGCGGGCCTGAAGAAGGTCGAGATCTGGGTGATGGGACCGGGATCGGGAAGGGAAGCCGCAGTAAGGGCTCTCCAGTCGACCGATCTCGAAGTCCTGGCCATAAAGGACATCACCCGTCTGCCTCACAACGGCTGCAGACCTACAAAGAGACGCAGGGGCAAGTCGTAGGAGGGTTTCTCAAGCCTTCAGGGGGAGATGAATGGAATTCATGAAGCTTTACCTGCCGGATCGTATTCAGTGGGATCAGGAAACACTCACGGAAACCAATGGCAGGCTTGTGATAACACCTCTGGAAAGAGGTTTCGGCCGCACCTTGGGCAACGCAATCAGAAGGGTGATGCTCTCCTCGCTGGAGGGAGCGGCACCGGTGTCCGTCTCCATCAAGGGCGCAAGCCACGAATTCAGCGCTCTTCCCGGTGTCAGACAGGATGCATCCGACATCGTTTTGAACGTGAAGTCCCTGAGCATCCGCCATTCCGGCGACGAGCCCTGCACGCTTGTGCTCAAGGCTGAGAAGCCCGGCGTTTACACCGCGGCTTCCCTCACGGGTGACCCCATGCTGAAGGTGACAAATCCCGAACAGGAGATCGCCGAGATCACCGGCAAGGGAGTGCTTGACCTTTCGATACTTGTCGAAAAGGGCAAGGGCTTTGTCACGGTTGACGAGTGGTTCAACACCGGACGGGGCCACGACATCGGAACGATCCTTGTCGATTCCTGGTTCTGCCCCGTGAAGACGGTCAACTACACCGTCGAAAGCGCCCGGGTCGGTGACAGAACTGACTACGACTGCCTTTACATCGACATCACCACCGATGGAAGCCTCTCCCCTGTCGAAGCGGTGGAGAAGACCTGCGCGATCCTCGTCCAGCACTTCAGGATGATCATGGAAGGCACGAACAACGAAGTTCCCGAGGAAGCCCCGGCGGAAAAGGCGGCTCCGGCCAGAAAGGCTTCCGCCAAGGCCAAGAGCAGCGCATGGGACTCGGTGCCCATCGATGACGAGGATTTCCAGATGGACAGGAAGTATGTGAACATACTGAAGTCCGCTGGGATTGAGACCGTTGGCGGACTCACCGCCATGACCGCCGACCAGTTGAAGGCCTTCAACGGCGTGGGCGACAAAACCCTTCAGGTGATCAACGAGAAGCTTGCTCTGAAGGGCCTGAAGCTGAGAACGGAATAGGAAACCCATGCGTCACAGAAAAACAACACCCAAGCTTGGCCGCACCAGGGAAGCCAGGGCCCGCATGCTCAGAAACCTGGTCACCTCGCTCATCACCGAGGAGAGAGTAACCACCAGTCTGGCCAGGGCAAAGGTTGCCCGGTCCCTGGCGGAGAGGATCATAACCAAGGGCAGGAACGACACCGTCCACTCCCGCAGGCAGGTTGCCGGGATGGTTTACGGCAGTGTTGCCGTGAAGAAGGTGTTCAACGAACTCGGCCCCAGGTTCGCCACACGCCCCGGAGGGTACACGCGCATACTCCGGCTCGGCTGCAGGGCGGGCGACGCGGCGGAAGCGGTCATTCTCGAACTGGTTGATGCTCCCGCAGTGGAAAAGAAGTGAAGAGAATCGCCGTTCTTTCCTCGGGCGGTGACGCCCCGGGAATGAACGCGGGCATTCGGGCCACGGTCAGGGCTGCCCTGCACCGTGGCCTTGCCGTACACGGCGTTCACCGGGGTTACGAAGGGCTGATCGACAACAGGATGAGCCCCCTGGTTTCCGGTGATGTATCGAACATTCTTCAGCACGGCGGCACAATCCTTCATACCGCGAGAAGCGACCGATTCATGACCCCGGAGGGGAGGGCGGCCGCAGCAGCGAACCTTGCGAACGCAGGCATCGACGGCCTTGTTGTGTTCGGGGGCGACGGCAGCTTCCGCGGAGCGCATGACCTTCATGAAGCCCACGGAACAATGGTCGTCGGTGTGCCCGCCACCATAGACAACGACATATGGGGAACCGACTTCACGATAGGCTACGACACCGCGGTGAACACGGCTCTCTCCGCACTGGACAAGGTGAGGGACACCGCGGCGGCGCACGACAGGCTTTTCATTGTCGAGGTCATGGGAAGGCACGCCGGGTTCATCGCCCTTGAAGTCGCCATCGGCGGAGGCGCCGAGGCGGTTTTCCTTCCCGAGACACCGAGCGATATACCGGCGGTGTGCGAAATGGTGAAGGACAGGGTTTCCCGGGGAAGAACATCGAACATCCTCGTTGTCGCCGAGGGCGACGAGGAGGGGAACGCCTATGAGATAGCAAGGCGCATCGATGAACACTCCGGTCTGAAAAGCCGGGTCACAGTGCTGGGCCATGTTCAAAGGGGCGGCAGCCCGACCACCAGCGACAGGGTTCTTGCCACAAAACTCGGCTGGGCGGCGGTCGAAGCCCTTGTCGAGGGCAGGGCGCCCTGCATGGTAGGGGTTGAGAACGGGGCCGTCTCCCATCATGCCCTTCCTGACACCTGGAACAACAAAAAGCAGCTCGATCAGCTTCTGCTTCGAATCATCCGGGACCTGTAGCCTTGCTCGGGGTTCTCTGCTATCTGAAACACGACGGCAGAACCCTCATGATACGCCGCAACCGGAAACCCGGCGACGACCACCCCGGCAGGTGGAACACACTGGGCGGAAAGATGGAGCCCGGCGAAACTCCCGACGCCTGCGCGGCAAGGGAAGTTGAAGAGGAAAGCGGCCTCACCGTCATCAATCCGAGGATGAGGGGTGTCATCACCTTTCCTGAGTTCGACGGAGAACAGGACTGGCTGGTTTTCGTCTTCACATGCACGGAATTCACCGGAACGCTCATCGACCAGTGCCCCGAGGGATCCGTTCACTGGGTCGCGGACGAAGAGCTGTCAACGCTTCCGCTTTGGGAGGGTGATCACATCTTCATGAAGTGGCTTGATTCAGAAAAATTCTTCAGTGCGAAATTCACATACGGCCCCAATGGGCTGAAGAGCCATTCGGTAATCTTCCACGGGTGAGAATAAATATTCGTTCAGTCAAGTGAAGGCGCAGGGAAGAAGCCGTGCGCCCTGCACCCTATCATTCCTTGTTGATACGCCAGAAAGGGTTGACGAACAGTATCAATATTGGTACTATATTCTATGGCTAAGGTTGAGGATCTTGTAGAAGCGATGCGGAGGAATCCCAGGGATGTTTCCTTCTTGGATGTGCTCAGGGTTTGCAGGCACTACTTCGGGGAACCAAGACAATCGAAATCAAGCCATGTTGTTTTCAGAATGCCATGGCAGGGTGATCCGAGGGTCAACATCCAGAACAGCAACGGCAATGCAAAACCCTACCAGGTCAGGCAGGTCCTCCGCGCCATAGAGAGGTTGAGCGAGACAGATGTCACTGAAGAATGATCTTTACACATACAGGGTAACATGGTCTGAAGAGGACCAGGAGTATCTTGCACTTTGCAGTGAATTCCCCAGCCTCAGTTGGCTTGCTGAAAGCCAGGAACTTGCGCTTAAAGGCATCCGCGAACTGGTCTCAGACACCATCAAAGACATGGAAGCAAACGAGGAGACCAATACCAGCTCCATTTTCCGTCAGGAAGTACAGTGGCAAATTCATGGTTCGAATTCCGCCGGAATTGCATAAAAGACTTGCTGAGCTTGCGGCAGAGGAAGGCGTAAGCATCAATAGACTGGTAAGCGCAAGATTGGCGAAATAGTGTGCTGATTTGAGCGATCAGTGGCCGTGCCTGTGGTGGATGTCAGGAAAGTGCCTGTGCGAGTGTTTGATTTGGTCATGAAAATGGGGATGGCTGTGGCTGCCCGTGTCGGACGACCCGTCATCGTGGCTGTGCCGGTGATGCTCGTCATGGCGATGGGTGTGACTGTGTGCAAGCCGGTCATGTGTGTGTTCGTGGATGTGCCGTTCTCCGAGCTGAAGGAACAGCCCGATGATCATGAGCACGGCGCCGGGAATCAGCATGGGAACGAGCTGTTCGCCAAGGATGAATAGCGATGCGAACGCACCGATGAAAGGCGCTGTCGAGAAGAACGCTCCCGTTCTGGCGGCGCCAAGGGTTCTGAGAGCCATCACGAACAATACGAGGCTCGCCCCATACCCGAGAAAGCCTGCTGCGCATGAAAGGGCAGTCCTGTCGAATGACGGGAAGCTCTGCCCCATCGAAAGGGCGATGAGCACGTTGACCCCCCCCGCCACCAGCCCTTTCGTGCCGGCTATGACTGCAGGATCTCCAGCCGATATGTGGCGGGTCAGGTTGTTGTCCACCGCCCACCCCAGACAGGCTGCGATGATCGCGACCCTTCCGGCAAGGCCGTCGTAGCCGCCCCCTCCGGGAGTGATGGAGATGAGGACCGCTCCGGCAACGATGGCAGCCAGGCCAGCCATAACCCTCGGTCCGATGTTTTCCCGGAAGATCGCCCACGCAATGACGGCCGTCAGCACGCCCTCCAGGTTGAGAAGAAGCGATGTCGTTGAGGCTGGCGTCCGGTCAAGACCCCACATGAGAAGAAGGGGGGCAATGACCCCGCCGCTGATCACCGCTCCTGCGAGCCATGGCAGTTCTCTGCGGGAGAGCCCTGTCATAGCAGCAAACGATGATCCGCGGGGTCTCCGGACGAGGACAATGACACCCAGTCCGAGCCCCGAACCCAGGTACAGAAGCCCAGCGAGCATCCAGGGCGAGACGCCGGACAGAAGCGCTTTCGCAGCTGCCGTAGCCCCGCCGAAGAGAATCGCTGCGGAGAGGGCGAAAAATGGGCCTTCAGCAGCTCTGGTCAAGTTCTAACGCATGCCTCTGCAACCGCCGCCATTGCGGCCCATGCCGTTCATTCCGCCGCTTCCGCAGCCCCGGCGCATGCCACCGTCCGCGTCGTCAACGTCGATGGTCTCGAGCTGCTCGAGCTGATCGGCCGTAAGGACCCCGTGAATGCCCACAAGAGTTGCCTCATGGATCTGCCGGATCTCCTCCGCGAGAGCAGCCGCCCTTTCATTGAAGTCATCAAGGGAAGCAGCCGAAAAGTCGCTCTCCGAGAAAAGATCGAGGAACGCCCTGGCAGGATTGGCCATCCCGGCCTCTTCACGAGCCTCGGAGATTCTCTCTTCCATTCCCGTCATAAGGGCATCAATTTCGCCCCGCTGTTCCTCGGAGAGATCAAGGTACTCAAGGTAGGGCATGACCATCATCGGAGAGCCCTGCATCATGGAGCATGCTCCCATGCCCATCATGCCGCCGCACATTCCGCATGACATTCCACGCATGCCCATCCGTCCGCCGGCACCGCCCATGTTCTCCATGCCGCCCATTCCACAACAGCCCTGGGCCATGGCCGGAGCAGTCAAGGGCGAGCATCAGTGCCCCGAGCAGCAGCCATCTTCCACTTCTCATAGTTTCCGTCCTCCTTCCGAAACTGAATTCCTATCAGAGCAATAGGAATATAGCTCTACGCAACGGAAATGTTCGCACAATCCAGTGTGACCGGGATGATTGCGGGCGTGGATTCCCGATGCGTGCCGCGCGGAAGCGGCCCCTAAAGCATCAGCTGGAAATAGACCACATCGAATTCCCGGCCGTTCTTGCAGCCGATGGCCTGAAGCGTTCCGCATCTGACGAAGCCGTGCTTGAGGTGAAACCTCATGCTTCCTTCGTTCAGTGAAGACACGTTGGCAAGAATTGTTCTGAGCCCCTTCGCCCTGGCCTCACTGACAAGGTGGTCGAGCATCAGCCTGCCGATGCCGTGCCCGGTGCACCCCTGCGTGAGAAAGTAGGATATCTCGGCTGCGCCGCTGAAGGCGGGGAAGGGGCTGTAGGGGCGAAGCATCCCGAATCCCGCAACCATTCCGCTCTCGTCGCGGGCCACCGCGGTCGGGTACCCCCTGCACATCGCAAGGAAATTGTCGAAGAACTCGTATGGAAGCCTGTGTTCGGGGTATGCCGCAAAGCTGTTCTCCACGTAATGGTTGAAAATGTCCATCACCGGCACGCGGTCGTCTCCCGTCATCGGGGCCAGAGTGATCTTCACTTTCCTTCCTCTCCATGCTGCATGGCCGGCCACCTCAAATGCCGCGCCGTTCCGAAACCTCTCCGAGAAGGCTTGCTGTCTCTTCTTCATCAAGTCTGGTAAGCAGTTCCTCGTCTTCCGACCCGTTGACAAGGTACACGTAGTCAGACACATACAGGTAGTAGGTTCCACATTCGGTGCACCTTTTGAGAATCCGCTTCCTGCTGCTCAGGGGATCGAAGTCAAAAACATCTGCAAGGGCTGACGCCGCAGCCGGCAGGAATGTGTTCTCATCGGATCCGTACTTCTGAGATGCGTACTCCCTGTCCGAGAGGGCAGAGCAGTTCGAGCATTCCATGGCTGAAGCATCCCTCCGCCGTTTTGCCGGGGTTTTGAAAGAACATATAAACACATGCCTGGAATGCAATGGTTATCTTTGCGTTGTCATGGAGATTCGGCGCCGTTGCATGGGATGGGGGGGGATTCGATGCGCTCATTGCTTTTTATCCCGATGCTGCTGCCGTTCCTGGCCCTGGGAGATGCGGGCTACCTTGGATCTGTCGCGCAGGGGCCTGTTCCGCTCGACGGCATCGGAACCCGGGTAAGAATGCTGGCCCAGGATGTGGTGATCAGGGTCGACCGCAAAACGTTCGACATAACCGGTGACTTCCTCTTCCTCTCGCCTTCGGACGAAGGCGGGGTCTGCATGTATTTTCCGGTGGACGTGATAACGCCCTTCGTCGGTCTGTTGTACAGCGCTACCGAGCCGGGCCGCTTTCTGGAAAGGGTCGGCGTATCGGTCAACGGACGGGCGGCCGAAGTGTTCCCGTTGTTCATCGCAGAGTGGGATCCCGATCCAGCGTCGGGATCGTCCTGGTGGAACTCGGATCCCGACAAGCCGGTGACATGGGAGACCGTTCTACAGCTGATGAACCCGCTTTTTACCGGCGAACCCGCACCGGGCTCTCCCATGTACCTGACCCGCATACCAAGCTATGCCGAGCTGACCGGCTCACACGATTCGCTGGACAGCCTGTACCCGGCATTTGACGGCCAGGCGATGAACGCCGCCTGGATCGTGGAGTTCGAAGCCGGCGACACGGTTCTCGTCGAGTACACCGTCTCCGGGTCAATGACGGCTGACTACGACAGGACCATGGCCATCCTGTGCTATCCGCTCCAGACCGGGAGCAGTTGGGCCGGAAGCATCGGCAGGGGGAGGGTGACCGTGGTTCCACGGCACCCGGTGAAGGAGCGGATCGCGTTCGCGGCAGGGCTGATGATGCCGCCGCCGTCCGGCATGACTTCCACGGGCTTCCAGCCTCTGCAGGAAATTGCCTCGCATCGGGCATTTGCTCTCAGTGACCTCAGCGCGATGGCAGGCCGTGACTTTCCTGATGCACTGGTCTGGAGCTTCAGCGATTTTGAGCCACGGCTTGCGAACACGGGCTGGATGGGTATGTACCCGGGGCTTGGCGACATGTACGCAGCCGTTGCCGACAGCGTGAGGCGCTGGCGTGAGGGCGAGATCAGTATCAGACCCTCGGGCTGGACCGGCTCGTTCATCTACGTTCAGCTGGCTGACGAGTTTCCGCAGAGCATCACGGTGATCGAAGCCCTCGGCATTTCCCTTCGGACCGGGCCGTCCGCAGCAGCCGACGAGATCGCGGTAATTCCGGTCGGAGTAGTACTGGAAGTGAGGGAGCGTCGGGGTGACTGGGTGCTTGTGGACACGGTCATACCGGATTACATGTCATCCGGTGACGCAGGCGGTTGCACAGGCTGGGTGGATCTCGGCGCTGTGAACAGCGAGGGGCTCGTGGTCCCCTCGGCCATACCGACCCTCTGAGCGCCCCCTCCTCAGCGGCCCTTCAGTTTTCTGGCGATCATCCCCATCACGTCATCGATCGCCGAGCCGTCCTGGTCGGAATCGAGAAGTGTGTTCAGCACGCCCATGAGACCGGGGTCTTTCCTCTTCACAGCCCTGGTCTCTGAACCCAGAAGGGTTCCGATCGAGCCTGCATCGAGGCTTTCCGTACGGTTCCTGCTGCCCAGCAGACCCATGATCAGGGGTGCGGCTATCCGCAGAAGCTCCCCGATCTGATTCTGCTCCAGATCGGTTCCGCGGGCCAGAGCGCTTGTGACAGTGTTCTGCCTGGCTCCGAGAACGTGCCGGAGAATTCCGTCGCCGTTGGCAGCATGAGGATCGTTGAGAAATCCGCCCAGGTTATCGAGTATTGAACCGTCATGATCCTTGCTGACGGCTTCCTGAAGCGATCGTGCACCCTCCGGGTTCGAGGAGTTTTTTGCGAGGGCGGAGACGAGGAGCGGCACGACCAGGGACAGCGCCGAGCCTGTTTTCTGCTCGTCGGCCCCGATCCGCTTCGAAACACTGGCAAGCCCCTCTCCTGCAAGGGACTGAAGCACCTGCTGCACAATGTTGTTCATCGCGCCACCTTCCGTCCTGGTACAGCCGGATTACCGGAGCTGTGGCCAGCCCTTGTTTTCGCGCCCCATGTTCAGCACGGCGAAAAGGATCAGCATCGTTGCAACAATGCCTGCGAGAACCATGAAATCGCCGCTTCCCACCGAGACCTCGAGAATGAGCTTCACCGCGTTGACGACGATCAGCCCCCAGAAGCCCCACTTCCTCCAGCCGAAGAGGGCCATAACGAAGATAAGGCTGAGAACTGCCAGACCGATCATTATCGGATAGTACCAGCCGAACGGTTCACCCGTATCTCCAACCCACTGCGCGATGTTGCATCCAGTGTATGTGAGGATGAGCGCGAGGTTCCACAGTGCAAGCACCAGAAGCCAGATGGCAAGGCAGCCGTGTCTTCTCCTGTCATCACCGGACATGCTTCCCTCCGTTTCCAACCCGTTGCGCCGCATAACTTCCGTAATCTGTTCCGGCACATGCCGCACACAATGATAGCTCCGGTTTCATGCAGCGGTCAATGACTGCCCCGGCATGACCTGCTGTGGATATCAAACGTCCCCCTCGTGCAACACGCTAAAAACTGCTCCGGCGTTTTCACCGGACGTGTTCATGCCGCCGGGCTGTGGATGCTTGCCATACAGTGGCTGAACGACAATAATGGTAATTGGATCGGAACTCACACAGACGGAACCGAAGGGAGAAGAGCATGGGCATGATGAAGGAGTTCAAGGCATTCGCCATGCGGGGCAACGTTATGGACATGGCGGTGGGCATCATTATCGGCGCGGCTTTCGGGAAGATCGTTTCATCGTTTGTGGCCGACGTCATAATGCCTCCGCTCGGTGTACTCCTTGGCGGGGTTGATTTCTCGGGTCTCGCCATTGTCATCAGGGAAGCCGCCGGAGAGACGGCTGCCGTAACAATCAACTACGGCCTCTTCATCCAGACGCTTGTGGACTTTGTAATAATCGCCTTCGCCATCTTCATGGTCATAAAGGGAATGAACTCCCTGAAGAGGAAGCAGGAGCAGGCTCCCGCCGCGCCCCCCGCCCCGACGAGGGAGGAAGTTCTTCTCTCCGAGATCAGGGACCTTCTGAAGCAGAAGTGATGAGCGGGCTTGTCCTGCTGCTTTTAGTTACGGGCGGCGGCATGTTCATCGCACTGATGATCACGGCCGCCGCCGCATCGATCGACCCGAATGTTTTCAGGCTCGTTTCGCGCCTGGTCTGCCGTCCCGGGGAAAAACTGTGCATCGTGACGACCAGGGCCGGCTACCACAGGCCGGGCGAACGGGGTCTTGTCATTGAGTGCGTCTGCGGGCAGCGCAGAAGGAGAGTGGTGTTCCGGACGGTTTTCACGGCATGGCTCGTGCTGTCGCTGCTGCTTTCGCTTGCCGGCATGCTGGTATTGATCGTGGCGCCCTGATCCCTTCCTGACGGGGGGCTGTGCGGCTATCTTTGCCCCATGAACATCATGTGTGTTCTTCTCTGGGTGCTTGTGTCACTCCCGGTGAGGGTAGGTTACGAAGAAAACCCCCCGATGGCATTCACCAATTCAACCGGGCAGCCCGACGGTTTCTATGTTGAACTCATAACCTACATTGCGGGCGAGGAAGACTGGCAGCTCACCTTTGTTCCCGGTGAATGGCCGGAGCTCCTCTCCAAGCTCGAGAGCGGCGGGATCGATCTTCTGCTGAGCACGGGCTACACCCCGGCGAGACAGGAGATGTTCCTGTTTCCCGAGAACAACGTCTACTCCGGATGGTCCACTCTCGCCGTCAGGCGGTCCGGCCGGTTCGCGTCGGTGGCTGACCTCGAGGGGGCAAGGATCGCAATGATCCACAGCGATATACATTCCATGACATTCCTGGAACTTGTGGACAGGCTGGGGATCACCATTTCTCCGCTGTGGGTGCCGACATTTCAGGCTGCGATGCAGTCAGTGGCGCAGGGCGAGGCCGATGCAGCGGCGGTTCCCTGGCACACCCTTTCCTATTACGGTTCAGACCTGAGGCTCGAGGGCTCCCCGATCATATGGAACCCCATCCAAACCGGCATCGCGGGCAACATTGACTCGGCCCGGCTGCTCATCGGCGCCATAGACCGGCAACTGGCCGCCCTGAAGGCCGATGACTCATCCGTCTACTACACGCTCAGGAGGAAGTGGGTGTTCCCCGAAACCGCTTCCCCCCATCGCGTTCTGGCGTTCGTTTTCGGCTTTCTGGCGTTTTCGGGCGTTGTGTTCATCATCGTCAGCAATGTTCGCCTGAGCAGGGAGGTCACGAAGAAGAACCGGGCGCTCCGGGTGAACTCCACCCTTGCGGTGATCGCAGGGGCGGTCAACGAGGTCGACACCCTCGATGAGCTGTGCTCCCGCGTTATCGAAGCCCTTGCCGATGTCATGGATACATCCGACCTCTACATTGCGGTACACGTCGCCGAGAGGGACGAGTTCCGCATTCCCAAGTTCCTCGACAGGTTCGACAGGGACACAAAGATCGACAATCCCGAATCATTGACCCATCTGGTATTCCATTCCGACCATGCCATCAGATGGACCCGCGCCGACATTTCAGCTTACTACAGGGAGAGGGGCGGGAAGGAGGTGGGCACACCTGCCGAGCAGTGGATGGGTGTTCCCCTCAGAGCCGGCAGGGTGCCCGTCGGGGTCGTGGCGGTTCAGAGCTACGAGAAACCCGACCAGTTTTCACAGGCTGACCAGGAGCTCCTTGAGAGCGTGGGGGCGCAGCTCGGCAGCGCGGTCCTCAGGATGAGGGCCATCGAGGATCTCACCGCATCAAGAAGACGCCTTTCAAGGCTCATGCATGCCGATCCCTCGGCCATCCTTCTCATCGATTCCACAGGCAGGGTGCAGGACTGCAACCCCCAGGCCCGGGAAATCCTCGGGTACGCGAATACCGAATTGATAGGAACCGACCTGTTCGACTTTCTGAGCACGGGAGCGGACAGGCTGAGGTGTTTCCTCGACCCCGGATCTGAGGATGACAGTTTCGGGTTCATGGGGCAGCTTACCAGACCCGACGGATCGAGTTTCCCGTTTGAAGCGAGGGGGTCGGTGTTCGAGGAATCGGGAGCGAGGCTTTTCTTCGTGGGCATACAGGATGCAACAAGAAAACTTGCGCTCGAAGCCGAGGCGGCCCGGAACGAGCGGCTGGAGTCGGTGGGCGTTCTGGCTGGCGGCATAGCGCACGATTTCAACAACATACTGACAGGGATACTGGCCAACCTCAGCCTGCTGGAGCGGGAGAAACCGGGATCGCAGGGGTACAGGAGCCTGGCCGCCGATGCAGAGAAGGCCGCCCTGAGCGCCAGGCACCTGACGAATCAACTCCTGACCTTCGCACAGGGTGGTGCGCCCGTAAAAAGGGCTGTGCGGACAGCCGAGCTTCTTGAGCAGTCCACCCGTTTCCTGCTGAGGGGTTCGGGAGTCTCATTCTCCATTCATGCCGACCAGGATCTCTGGAACCTCGAGGCCGATCCCGAGCAGTTCGCCCAGGTGGTGAGCAACCTCGTTCTAAATGCAAAACAGGCCATGAACGAATCGGGAAGCCTGAGCATCACCGCAGGAAACACGGTATTGAAGGCCACGAGCGAGAACGGGTTGCCTTCGGGCAGGTACGTCAGGCTTCTCTTCCATGACTCGGGCCCGGGGATTCCGGACGAGATCTCCGACAGGGTGTTCGACCCCTATTTCACGACACGTTCGCATGGTCACGGGCTCGGGCTCACCACAAGCCATTCCATCGTTGCAAGACATGGCGGTCTGATCAGGCTTCTGCCTTCGGCAAGGGGGGCGCTTTTCGAGGTTCTGATGCCCGCCGCCGGAGTTTTGCAGCCATCCGCCGCCAGGGTTGATGTTCTTCCCGTCGCCCACAGTGAAAGGATCCTGGTGCTCGACGATGAGGAAATGGTCAGGACGGCTGCAAGAAACCTGCTCACCGCCCTTGGTTGCACGGTCCACGAAGCCTCGGACGGGGAGACGGCAGTGTCGATGTACCGCAGCGCTTTTGAATCCGGCCGGCCGTACGACGCCGTTATCATGGACCTGACCATCCCGGGCGGTATGGGCGGAGAGCAGGCTGTCCGAGAGGTTCTTACGATCGATCCCGGTGCGAGGGTCATTGTTTCAAGCGGATACGCGGGAAACAGCATCATGGCCCGTTACCGCGATTTCGGGTTCAGCGGAGTGCTGGGCAAACCGTACACTCTGTCCGAACTGTCCGGTGTGATTCGCCGGGTGATGGACACCTGATCCCCGAACCCGGGCCACAAATCCCTGCCCTGTATGACAAAGCCGTTGAGATGGAACATGATGCCATTTTTCGTTGTATATTGCCCAGTAATGCAAGGAGGTCGTAATGACTAAAACACAGGTCCGTTCCAGCGACGCGCCTGCGCCGGTGGGTCCATACAGCCAGGCCGTTCTTGCGGCTGGGTTTGTGTTCGCAAGCGGTCAGCTCGGGATTGATCCCGCTACGGGCGTGATGCCGCCTTCGGTGGAAGCCCAGGCCGAGCTTGCGCTCGGAAATCTCCGGGCAGTGCTCGAAGCCGGCGGATCATCACTCGACCGGGTGGTGAAAACGACGGTGCTGCTCGCCGACATGAAGGATTTTTCGAGGGTCAACGCCATATATGCCAGGTATTTCAACGAGCCGTTCCCTGCCCGTGCCGCATATCAGGCAGCCGGGCTGCCTCTCGGCGGTCTTGTGGAAATAGAGGCCATCGCCCTTTCCGGAAGGGACTGACATGCTGGGACTTGTCTGGTCAACGGTGACAGCCTCCGACGGATTCACCAAGTTCATTCTCCTGCTCATCCTCGTGCTTTCACTGGGCGCCTGGACCGTCGCAATCTCCAAGCTTCGGGAGCTTTCGAGGATAAGCGGGGCCTCCAGAATGTTCATGGAAGCCCTCAGAACGACGGGCCGTCCCCCCAGCGGCGATTTCCTCAAGAACAGCTCGGACATGGGTCCGCTGGCCAGGATGTACACGGAAGCCGGCCGTTTCCTCCGCCGCAGGATCGACCTTGGCCTTACCGGGCCGCTGACCGCGGAAGAAGTGACGATCCTTCACGGCGCTCTTGAGCGGGAAGCCAGTGAGGACCTTGCCCAGAGAAGCCGCAACATCGGTTTCCTTGCCACGGTCACGAGCATCAGCCCGCTGCTCGGCCTTCTCGGAACCGTCTGGGGGGTTCTGGCAAGTTTCATCGGCATGCGTGAAATGGGCTCCGCCGACATCAGCGCAGTCGGATCGGGCATCGCCGCCGCCCTGACAACCACGGTTGCCGGGCTTCTGGCAGCGATCCCGGCCAACGTGTTCCATAATTATTCCGTTGGAAAGGTCGACGACCTGGCGGGGGAGATCGACAGGTTCCTTTCCGAGCTCGTCGACGTGTGCAGAAGGGGCAGCATTACATGATACGCCCCAGGTACAAGCAGTTCTCGTCCATCAACCTCACCAATCTCATTGATGTAACGTTCGTCCTGCTCGTCATTTTCATGCTCAGTGCCCCGGTGATCCACCGAAGCGCGGACGTTCATCCTCCAAGCACCGACATCGGGCGCATAATCAACCGGCTCGATCCCGGAACCGCGCTTCTCGTTGAGATCGACTCGCTCGGGAACATCACTGTTGCGGGAGAACCGGTCGCCCCCGCCGACATCGCCGGGCTTGCCGAGGAAGCCGTGGCCTCCGGCAGAACGGAAGCCTATGTCAGGGCGGACGGTGAGGCAAAATACTCGGTTCTGGCCCTTGCACTCACAGAGCTTCGACGGGGCGGATACGAGAATGTCGGTCTTGTGCAGGAGTCGGCGCGTGAACAGCTCTGAAGCATTCCGCAGACCTGTCAGCAGGGCGCCTGCGATCGACCGGCAGTCCATGGTGATGGCATTCGGCCTTCATGCAGGCATACTGGTCTTTGTAATACTGCTCGGGGTTGTGATGAATGCCGGTTCCACCCCCGTGATTACGGGGGGCGGCTCCATGGTTTCTGTTGAAATGATCCTGCTGGATCCGGCGCCCGGCGCCGAAGGCACCACCGCCCAGGTTGCAGTCGAAGAGGTCAGGGTCGAGGAAACCCTCGAGATACTCGAAGTTTTCGAGGAGACCGTGGAGGCGGAAGAGAGCCAGGAAGAGCTTCAGGAAGAGCTTCAGGAAGAGGTCCAGCCCGCCGAGGTCCAGCCCTCGGAGGTCGAGCCTTCCGAGGTTACTCCCACCGAGACCCAGCAGCAGGCCGAATCCCAGGCCGCAGGCGGGTTCATCGGGGTCGGTGGTTCGGGCGAGGCAGGTGCGGGGGCGCCCGGACCCGCCAGCTACGAGGGAAGGGTGTTCGCGGCGATCCGCAGGAATTTCGTAACATCGATGGAGCCCGTCGAGACATACCAGATTCATTTCACGGTGAACACCGACGGCACGCACAGGTACGAGGTGGTCCGCCGAAGCGGCAACGCCGCTTTTGACCGCGCAGTGGAGAACGCCCTTGAAACGGCAAACATTCCGCCCATGCCCCCGGGCCGGACCACTCCGGTAAGATTGAGCATAGAGTTTCTGGGTCCCGAATAGAACGGAACCCTGAGGGGAGAAACCTTTGAGACTTTTATCCCTGGTTTTGGCGTTGCCGGTCTGCCTTCTGGCAGGCGATTTCCTTCCCATGACCCCGATAGGCGCCCAGTGCCTTCCCGTGAGCATCCGCGTCGAAGGTTCCGGCAGCGAGGCCGCAACAGTCCATGATCAGCTTGTGTTCGACATCGACTTTTCGGGGCTTCTGATAACCGCTCCCGAAAACGAGGCATTCGCAAAGCTGTCGGTCAGGGTCTCGGGCAGGGATGGAAGCTGGAATATCTCGGCACGGGCCGAGGCCGACGGCGAGGGGGTACTTGTCAAGGAATACCAGGGCGCATCGCTTTACGACATGGTGCACAACCTGTCCGATGACCTGGTCTTCGTCCTCACTGGCGAACAGGGCATAGCCTCGACGCGCATAGCCTACATCGTACGCAACGCCGAGGAGTGGAAGCTGGTCGTCAAAACCATCGATCCCCGTTCATCCACCTCTCTCATGCGCGACACCCAGGTTATCACGACACCCGCCTGGAGCCCCCTGGGCGACCGCATTGCCTTCACTTCCTACAGGGCCGGCACGGGTGACATCTACACCTATTCCTTCGCCTCCGGCTCGGCATCCCGCATCATTTCCGGGGGTGTGAACACGGCGCCCGCCTGGAGCCCCGACGGCAGCCGCCTCGCATATACTCGGTCGGAAGAGGGGTCGAGCGATATCTGGCTCCAGAGCATTTCCGGGGGAAGCCCGGTCCGCCTCACGGCAAGGTCGAGCATCGAGACCTCGGCGAGCTTTTCCCCAAACGGTCTTCAACTGATCTTCACGAGCGACAGGGTCGGCTACCCTCAGCTCTACTGGATGAGTTCATCGGGTGGCAGCGCAGAGCGGGCGGGTTTTTCCCACGGTTACTGCGACAGCCCGGCATGGTCGCCGCAGGGCGACAGGATAGCGTACTGCGCCAGCTCGGGCAGCGGTTTTCACATCTTCGTCATGAACTCCGACGGGACGGAGATCAGGCAGGTTACTTCCCGCGGTTCGATGAACGAGGACCCTGTCTGGTCCCCGACAGGACGCCATCTCGCCTTCTCGAGCGACATGGACGGTGTGCGCAGCATCTACATCATGGAATTGAACGGTTTGACGGTTCACCGCCTCTCCACGGGTGGAGAGAGCTACTGCCCGGCCTGGTCGCCGGTGCTTCAGTGAAAGGAAATGGAACATGAAAAAACAGGCAATGCTTTTTGCGGTTGCCATCCTCGCGATCCTGGCCGCGGGCTGCGGAAGGACGACGGTCATCGAGGAAGACGTCATCGATACCGACACCCTTGAGGTCGGCGTGTGGGAGGAAGATCCCATTGCCGTGCTCAACGCCGCACTTGCCCGCCACCAGGAGTCAGTCCGCGATGTGTTCTTCGAGTACGACTCGAATGAACTCAGCAGCGCAGCCCTCGAAGCCCTCATGTTCGACGCCGGCTACCTCATGAGCAACACAGGGTTCAGGGTCCTTCTCGAAGGCCATTGCGACGAACGCGGAACCGTTGACTACAACCTCGCCCTCGGCGAGAGAAGGGCACAGTCCGTCTACGATTACCTTGTCAACTACGGCATTCCGGCCTCAAGGCTTTCAACGGTCAGCTACGGCAAGGAAAGACCCTTTGTGACCGGCACTGACGAATTCGCCTTCTCCCAGAACCGCAGGGTTCATCTGCGGGTTCTTCCGGAGTGAACGCCATGAGGAAGGGGGCGCTCTACGCGGCCTTTCTCGTTCCGTTGTTCTGCGGGTGCTGGCTTGCCACATGGTCCAAGGCTCCGGGCGGATCGAAACGCTTTCTGTTTCGCAGGAGGAACTCAGGACCGATGTCGACTCGATCGCAACCCTTGTCGAGGCCAACCAGCACCTTCTCAGGAGCATTCAGGCCCAGTCCGGGATGCGCGCCGATGGTACGACGGAACAGCTGACCGAGCTTGTCAGGGAACTCGAGACGCTCCTGGCGAGGGCCTCCCAGCCAGGCGTCGGGCAGCAGGGCGATGCGGGGGATGCACAGCCTGTATACGATGATGCCTTCAGGCAGTACCAGCAGGGAAGCTACGCCCTGGCGGCCGCAGGCTTCAGACAGGTCTTTCTGGAACACCCCGGAAGCTCGCTGGCCGACGATGCGCTTTACTACGCCGCATTGTGCAACCAGGCGCTCGGCCAGCCGCACAGGGCCATCGAGGAGCTTGTCGCCGTCTACTACATGTACCCGGCGGGAGACAGGGCCGCCTCCGCGCTCTCGAGGGCGGCAGCCATCTACGCCCTGCATACCGCCTCCGCAGAGCGGGACAGGCTTGAAGCGGTGATTCTCGAGGAATACCCCCGGAGCGATGAAGCCGAGCTGATCCGCCAGCGGACCGGCAGGTAGCGGCGGTCGCCCGAATCTGACATATTTTACGGTCTGAACATGAGCTGCCCGGGTTTGCCCGGGCAGCTGCGGTCATTGAACGCAACACCCAAGAGTGGAAATCAAATGGCGTACAAAATCACAACGGATGAGTCCGGCAGGAAAACTGTCTTCTTTCACATGGATGCCGAAGGGGTGGACAGGATCTTTCGCGAGGTCAGGCGTGAGATCCAGAAGGACATCACCGTTCCGGGCTTCAGGAAAGGCAAGATACCATCCTCCATCCTCCGCCAGAAGTTCGGGAACCTGATACTTTCCGAGGTCGCCGAGAAGGCGCACCACGAGATGTCCGACGTGCTCTTCGAAGAGAACGACTGGGTCCTGTCCGACACCGAACCCGAGTTCAAACCGATCCTCCCCGCAGAGGGCAGGGACTACGAATACTCTGTCACCTACACCCTTTTTGAAACCCCCGAACCCGCAGGTTACACCGGCATCCAGATCGCCGTTCCGGGGTTCGACGAGGAAAAAGCCCTCGGGGAAGCCCTTGAAGAGATCCGTGACCGCTTCGTCTCATTCGAGCCGGTCGAGCGTTCGGCCCAGGACGGCGACCTTCTGATGCTCGAATACCCATCGCGCGATTCGGGTGAATCCAGGCGGGCTGCGGTCGTCATCGGACGCGAGAACATGGGCCCCGGCTTTGACGAGCTTCTCCCGGGTCTGTCCGTCGGAGATTCGCTGACGGCCAGGATGGAGTTTCCGGGGATCGAAGAGCTTCCTGCACCCACAACCTTCAAGGTTCTCGAAGTGCGGGAGCCCAGGCGTCCCGAGCTCAACGACGAGTTCGCAAGGTCGGCGGGGGGCTTTGAGAGCATGCAGCAGCTTCGCGACAAGCTTCGCGAGAACATCGCGGAGAAGCACGGCGCCGAGCGGCGTTCGTTCATCGAGTCGTCCGCGATAGACAGCCTTCTGTCATCCAACGTTTTCCAGGTCCCGTCATTCATGGTCGAGAACCTTGCGAAGGACTACATGAAGCGGCTGGAGGACGAGGAGTCGACACCTGAAACCGAAAAGACGCTCAGAGAGCTGGCGGAGCGGAAGGTAAGGGAATTCCTGATACTCAGGCAGATCGCCATCCATGAGGGAATCGAGATTCCGCAGGAGGAACTCGCCGCCGCCGCAAAGGGTGGTTCGATGTCCGCCGCCCTTGACCGGCTTCGCAACGAGAAGGCGCTTGAGCTGGTTCTTGAAAAGGCGGTCGAGACCGTCGCGGAACCTCGTACGGAATCATCGGATAAACAGGATGAGCCCTCATGGAGATGGGTTGCGGTTGAAGAACAGGCCGGCAGGGAGGATTCATGATGTCTTCCGTCATTCCCTTCGTTGTGGAGAGGGACGGTAACTACGAGCGCTCGTACGACATCTACTCGCGCTTGCTGAAGGACCGCATCGTTTTCATCGGCGACGTGATCACGCCACCAGGCCGCAGGGCTCGTTGTGGCGCAGCTGTTGTTCCTCGAGGGTCAGGACCCCAAGAAAGACATCAACATGTACATCCACAGCCCCGGAGGCTCTGTTTCCGCGGGGCTTGCGATATACGACACGATGCGCTTCATCCGCCCCGACATCGCGACCTTCTGCATGGGGAGTGCGGCCAGCATGGCTTCGGTGCTTCTTGCGGCCGGTGCGAAGGGCAAGAGGAACATCCTCCCCCATGCCCGCATAATGATCCACCAGCCCAGCGGCGGTGTGAGCGGCCAGGCCAGCGACATCGAGATCGAGGCCCGCGAGATCCTGAAGATCAGGGAGGAGATGAACGGCATACTCGCCGAATGCACGGGACAGCCAATCGACAGGATCGCCCGTGACTCCGACAGGAACTTCTGGATGAATGCTGCCGAGTCCGTTGAATATGGCATAGTAGACAACATTTTGAACAAGAGGATGTAGCATGCCCAAAGAGAATCGCTGTTCCTTCTGCAACAGGGCATCGGGGGAAGTGAACCAGCTCATCCAGGGGCCGGGAGTCTTCATCTGCGATGACTGCGTAAGGTACTGCAGCGAGATCATCACCGAGACACCGGGGAAGCCGGATGACAAATCCGCGACCGGTCTGTTCCACAAGGGGCTTCCCTCTCCGAGAGAGATCAAGGAGCAGCTCGACCAGTACGTTGTAGGCCAGGAGAAGGCGAAGAAGGTACTCTCCGTGGCAGTCTACAACCACTACAAGAAGCTTCTGGCCAAACAGCAGGGCGAAACCGAAATTGAACTCGAGAAGAGCAACATCCTTCTTCTGGGACCCACCGGCGTGGGCAAGACCCTGCTCGCCCGCACCCTTGCCCGCATACTCGAGGTTCCGTTCGCAATTGCCGACGCAACGACCCTGACAGAAGCCGGGTATGTCGGCGAGGATGTGGAGAACATCCTCCTGAGGCTGCTTCAGGTCACCGACATGAACGTCGAGGAAGCCCAGCACGGGATCATATACATCGACGAGCTGGACAAGATCTCACGCAAGTCCGAGAACCCTTCCATCACGCGGGACGTATCCGGCGAGGGCGTTCAGCAGGCGCTCCTGAAGATCGTCGAGGGGACCGTTGCGGGAGTTCCGCCCCAGGGGGGAAGGAAACACCCCTACCAGGAAAACATCTACATCGATACTTCGGGCATTCTGTTCATATGCGGCGGCGCCTTCCACGGACTTGACAGGATCATCGAGTCGAGGCTCAGCCGCGGTGTGATGGGATTCGGCGCCGACATCAAGGGCGGGGAGCAGGAAACCTCCATGCTCGAACAGGTGGAGGCTCACGATCTGGTCCGCTACGGGATCATCCCCGAGCTCGTGGGAAGGCTTCCGGTGGTGGTCACCCTCGAGGATCTCGACGAGGATGCCCTCGTCAGGGTGCTGACCGAGCCGAAGAACGCCCTCATGAAGCAGTATTCGTACCTCTTCAATCTCGAGGGGCTGTCGCTCGAGGTCACCCCCGACGCCCTCCGGGCGATCGCGTTCGAGGCCAGGAAGACAAAGAGCGGCGCCAGGGGGCTTCGCACCATTCTCGAACGGGTACTTCTCGAACCCATGTACACCATTCCCGATGCGAAGGAAAAAACAGGGACTCTTCTGGTGACCGAAGACTGCGTCACCGGGTCCAAGAAGCCCCGCATCATGTCCCGGAGGGGAAGAAAAGCGGTCTGATTTGCCCGGTTTGGAACTTGGCTTTTTAAAAAGCTGCCCGGGAGGGATCGGTCTTCCGGAGGACGGCCTTCCCGAAGTCGCGTTCACAGGCCGCTCGAATGTGGGGAAGTCGTCCCTCATAAACTGCCTTGCCGGGGGCGTCCAGGTTGCACGCACAAGCTCCTCACCGGGCTGCACCCGCTTCATCAACATTTATACCACCAACCGCGGCTACTATGTCGCAGACCTTCCAGGATACGGATATGCAAAAGCGCCCGGCGGCGAGAGGTCAAAGTGGCTTGAATGGATGGAGGATTATCTCGGGCGCAGACGCCCTCTGAGAGGAACCGTCCTTCTCGTGGACAGCCGGCACCCGGAGATGGAGAGCGACCAGGGCATGGCCGAATTCCTCAGGGGCAGCGGCAAACCATACATCGTGGCTTTGACTAAAAGCGACAAACTCGGAGCCTCGAAGCTTTCCGAATCCCGAAGGAAGGCCGAGGAGCTGGGGCCGGTAATTCCGGTATCGTCGGTCCGCGGTTCGGGAATTAAGGAACTGCTTCGCTGGCTTGTCCAGGTCACGGCGGATTAGGGGGAGAAATGCCGGTCAGAATAGTTGTTGGGCTCCAATGGGGTGACGAGGGGAAGGGCAAGATGGTCGATCATCTTGCCGTGGATGCGGCGGCTGTCGCCAGGTTCTCCGGCGGGGCGAACGCAGGCCACACCGTGGAAACTCCAACGGGAAGGTACGCACTTCATCTGTTGCCTTCCGGTGTTCTGCGGCAGGGAATGGCCGGCATGATAGGTGCAGGGTGCGTTGTTGATCCCGTGGCTCTCCTGAAGGAGATAGGCGACCTCGAGGAAACGGGCATATCCGTCGGAGACAGGCTTCTCATAAGCGGCAAGGTTCACCTTGTGCATCCCGCCGCCAGGGTCTCCGAAACGCGCTCGGAGGGGGGCGGAGCCTGCAGGATCGGAACTACGGGCCGGGGCATCGGCCCGACCTACGTTGAAAAATTCCGTCGACGGGGCATCCGCCTCGAAGACATTTCCCTGCCTGACCTCTTTACGGCAAGGTCTCGGGAAAAGGCAGAAGAGTGCATCAGGGAGTTCGGGCTCGACGGCGCCGGCGCCGAAGCCCTGAAGGTTGAAACCGAATCCTTCATCAGGGCGGCGCTATCCCTCTCACGGCATGCAGGCGATGTTTCCTACGCCATCTCCCGGATACTCGACCAGAACGGCACCGTGATCGCCGAGGGTGCGCAGGGAACCCTTCTCGACCCTGACCACGGCACATACCCGTTCGTCACATGCGGTCAGTGCGTAAGCGGTGCTGCATGCACCAGCCTCGGCTTCGGCCCGAACCGGGTCGGCGAGGTGGTGGGCATTCTGAAGGCCTACTCCAGCAGGGTCGGTGAA
Organism: Candidatus Fermentibacterota bacterium; assembly: GCA_963845085.1. GTDB lineage: Bacteria > Fermentibacterota > Fermentibacteria > Fermentibacterales > JCC-6 > UBA6080. The sequence continues at coordinate 374,571 of CAWJQI010000004.1, read as the reverse complement.
GGCCCCTTCCCGACCGAGCAGGAGAACGAGATCGGAGAGCGGATCAGGAAGGCCGGCAACGAATACGGCACCACGACGGGTCGTCCGAGAAGGTGCGGCTGGCTTGACGGCGTTCTGGCCAGGTACTCGAGCCGTCTCAACGGTTGCGACTGGATAACCCTTACGCTTCTCGACGTTCTCTCGGGTTTTGACGAGCTTTCGGTCTGCACCCGTTACGAGCTTGACCCCGAACAGGAACTTGCGCTTTTCGAGACCGGGGCAAGGCTTGGCTGTCACATCCCCGTGTACGAGACCCTGCCCGGCTGGAAGGAAGACATCAGGGGGGAAACCCGATGGGAGTCCCTTCCCCGGAACGCCAGAAACTACGTGCAGACCCTTGAAAAGCTTGCCGGCGTGCCCATAAGGGCCATATCCACAGGCCCTGACCGCAGCCATCTGATCCGGCGGGAAATCTGAGGGTGAACCGTTCCCATTGGCCGGGGGAGCTTTTCGACACCCACTGCCACCTTCATTTCCCCGAGTTCGATGAAGACCTCGGGGCGGTTGTGGAACGGGCCTTCCTGGCCGGTGTAAGGGGCATACTGATCCCATCCATCGATTTGCGGTCAAGCGCCCGGTCAAGCGCAGTCGCGCATGAGTACGGGCTCTGGTCGGCAGCCGGCTTTCATCCCAACCATCTCGAAGAAGCCACCATGGAAGCCTTTGAAGAGATTTCCGGTCTCTGCCTGCTTCCACAGGCTGCAGCGGTGGGCGAGACCGGACTTGATCATTACAGGGACCGGTTCCCCAGGGAAACCCAGATGCTCTGGTTTCAAAAGCATGTAAAGCTCTCGTCCGACCTCGGCCTTCCCCTTGTGGTTCACTCCAGGGGCGCCGAGAAGGCCGTTCTCGATGCCCTTCCCGATGCCCCCCCCGTTCCGGTGATCCTCCACAGCTGGTGCGGCGACGAAACTGCCACGAGGGAGGCCGTGAAGCGGGGGTTCCGCTTCGGCATCACCGGCGCACTCACATACAAAAAAAGCGCCATCGCGCACACGCTTGGTCTTATTCCAAGGGATCTGGTGCTGGTGGAAACCGATGCCCCTTTCCTTCCCCCCGAACCTCACCGGGGAAAAAGGAACGAACCGGGGCTGTCGCAGGTCACCGCGGTGAGGATTGCCAGGGAATGGAACCTGTCGGTCGGAGAAACCCTTCACATTCTGTGGAACAACGCCCTCGACGCATTTCTCCTTTCACCCGCCAACAGGAGGACCCACCTCGTTTACCCCATGGGGGGCAACCTTTACGTGAACATCACCGGGAAGTGCAACGCCTCGTGCGTGTTCTGCATTCGGCGGCAGGTGGACGGGATCGGCGGCTACAATCTCAGACACCGTTCGGAGCCTTCAAGGCAGGCGGTTCTCACAGCTCTTGCCGCAGCCGGCCCTTCGCGTTTCTCCGAAGTGGTTTTCTGTGGTTACGGAGAACCCACGATGAGGCCCGACCTGCTCCTCGAGGCTTCCGGGCTGGCGAAAGGCGTCGGGTGCCGTGACCCGGCTCAACACCAACGGGCTGTGCCTCGATCACATGACGGTCGAGGCCGTTGAAACCCTTCTATCGAAGTTCGACCGAGTGAGCATCAGCCTAAACGCTTCCGGCGCCGACCGAATACGAGAGGATCTGCCCCGGCACATGCCGTGACGGCTGGGAAAGCCTCATGGGGTTCATCAGGCTTGTCAGAAGGCTCTCGATCGAAGCGGTGCTCACTGCGGTTGCCGGTTCCGGGGCCGACATGCCCAGGGTGAAGGCGATGGCCTCCCGGCTTTCAATCCCACTCCATGTCAGGGGCGCCGAATGAACACCGCGGAGACCAGGAACACACTGAAACAGCTTGGCGTGGTGCCGGACAGGGGGCTCGGGCAGAACTTCCTCGTCAATCCCCTTCTGGCAGCAAGGATCGCCATGGCGCTGGGCGACCCGGCGGGACCCGTCCTCGAGATCGGCCCGGGCCTCGGCGCCCTCACCGAAGCTCTTCTGGACAGGGGGCTTCGGGTGACCGCGCTGGAGATATCCCAGGCCATGAGCGTAAGGCTGCGGGAGATGCATCCGGCATTGCACGTGGTGCAGAATGACTTTTTAAAGGCTGTTCCGGAAGAGCTCCCCGGCCATCCTTTTGCTGCGGTCGCCTCGAACCTTCCGTACAGCATTTCCACTCCGGCAGTGATCCGCCTTTGCGAGCCGGGCTTCCTTTCGGTTTCAAGGGCTGTCCTGATGCTTCAGCGGGAGGTCGCCATAAGGCTTGAGTGCCTTACGGGAGGCAGGGAATACGGAAGGCTGGCCCTCGCGGTCTGGCCGCACTTCACGGTTTCAATGCTGTTCGCTGCGGACCCGTGGGAGTTCTTTCCGCGTCCCGAGGTGGAGTCGCACGTGGTTCTGCTTGAGAGGAAACCGATCCCTCCCCTCGCCCCGGAGCTTTACCCCCGCTTCGTCGAGATTGTAAAAGCCGCCTTCTCCTCCCGGCGGAAGAAGATCGTAAATAACCTGACCCGGGCCTATGGAAAGACGCGGGCATTGGCTATACTTGAAAGCGCCGGGGTGAGCCCCGACCTTCGGGCGGAGAGGGTTCCGCCGGAAAGCTTCGCTGCGATGGCGGAAGAGGTGGGTCCGTGAAAAGAAGCCTTCCCTTGCTGTTCCTGTGCGCCGGCATGCTTCCGGCCTGGAACGCCAACTACAACGTCGGGCTCGACCAGTACAAGAACACCAGCAACCTGACGAATTCCCTCACCTTTTCCCAGGATTTTTCCCGCAACCTGAGCATCAACGGAAGCGCAACCTTCATCGCATCGAGAAGCCTCGCCCTTCAAAGGTTCACCGACGGCAGGAGCGGCAGGGCGTGGCTGAGCTGGAAGCCCAGGCCGGGGATGGAGATATCCACCAGTTTCGCCCGGTCGATCGACCTGTGGGACAAAGCGGGATCGATGGAGCAGGACCAGATAAACGACAGCAGTACGGGCCAGATCAGGTTCAGCCCTGCGGAATGGCTCTCTCTTGACATGCAGGCGGGACTTTTCTCATCGAGTACGATGTACCGCGATTCACTTGCTCCCAAGGTGAACGACGGTTCGCTCCAGGATGTCAGTGCAACCCTCACGAGGCGGTTGTTCAACATCCTGAGCGCAAGCCTGAGCGTTACCGAGGGCAGGGCGTACGGCAGCCTGGTGGACACCGGGCGTGACAACATCTCCGCAAGGATGGGCTACAATTTCCCCGATTCCTGGATGGGCGGCAGCTTCAACGCAGAGGTGGGCGCCGACAGGAATTTCAACACGAACTACGAGACCGAGCTTTCGAGACGGGGGGAGAGCTGGAGGCATTCTGAAAGCCTCGTCCTGCCCGAGATAATCCCCGGAATCTTCATGGAGATGAGCGGTGCCTGGTCCTTTGAGGACAGGATCAACACCGAATTCGACCCCGACACCACGATCGAAGGCAATCCCGGCGACAATTCGACCAACGGGCGTCAGATAGGCTGCACGATCGTATGGGAGATGCTGGAAGAGATCGACCTCGACATCAATATCTCCCGCACGCTCAACCTAGAAGACTCCAAGCGCCAGATTGCGGGCATGCCCGATCTGTTCGACATTTCGAAAACAACTGACGACAGGCTTCTCTCCTTCAGGCTCATCTACACACCGGGGGAGAGCAGCATCACCTTCCACAGGCTGGTCGACCTTTACCGGACCGACACCTCCGGGACCTGGGAGGACAGCTTCGGAAACACTTACGAAGACGATACCGACAATGATGAGCTCCGGGAGCTTCTTGGCATTTCGGCGAGGATCCCGCTCTCCGACTGGTTCACCCTGAAGGGCGAGATGCAGGGGCAGCGTCGCGAGACGATCTTCCTCATGGCGTCCATGTCCGGCGAAAACAGGCGCAGCTCCACTTACAGCGTCCGTCCCGGGTACGAATGCAACGTTGGACGGGGATGGAATGTCGACCACTCCGTGAAGCTCAGCGCAGACTACACCACATACTTCTTCCCGCAGTATTCAAGCCAGGGCAACCGTCTGAGCCGCAGGCTGGAATCGTTTTTCACCTTCAACAGGGTGAGCAGCGACAGCACGGTTCTCGGCATCAGCCACACCTTCATGTTCCGTGACCAGGGCCGATACGAGAACAGGCTTTTCGCCAGAACCACCGAGACCGTGAACTCCCGCCTCACGTTCAACATGGGTTTCCATGTGTCGGACAACGTCGGCATAACGCCCAGCTACGGCTGGGAGTATTCGTGGAGCAACAGGCTTGACCAGGGCACCAGCACCGACGAGCACATCCATCACATCGGCATCAGAAACTCGATAAGGATTCTGGGCGGAGTGCTGTCCGCAAACATGACAAGGTCCATCCGCACCACGGACGTGCCAAGTTACTGGAGCGCCTCCATGAACTTCAACTACCTGCTCTAGGAGCGTATGATGAGACCATTTCTTCAGTTCTGCGCATTGCTCCTCGTCTCGTGCAGCGTGTTCGAGCCCAGGGATCCCGAAGACCCCGATCCCGATCCCGACGTGCAGTGGGAGGACCCCGTCCATCCGACCGTCGTCATTGCGAACCTTCAGAACTCTCTCAACGGGCTTTCCATAAATTACTACAATGCCTGCTTCCACGAGGATTTCGAGTTCCTTGCAGATCCGCTCGATGTCTCCGACCCCGACTTCCAGGACCTCGATTTCTCGGACTGGTCGAAGAGCGTTGAGGAACAGACCGTTGCATCGATCCTTTACCAGGCTGAGGCTTCCGGCGCCCCGGAGGACAGCCTTTCACTGGCGTATCTCATGGTGGACCCCGAGCACCCCGATCCGCCGGTGCCCGTCGACAGCGTAACCATTTACCGCGACTACTACATCGTGGCTGCCGGAACGCTTGGCTGCGGGTGGGACCGGCCCTCGAAGGGGCAGGCGGTCATCACCATGGTTGCCGATGAGTTCGGTCTTTGGAGCATCCGCCGATGGGAGGACAACAGGGTTCCCTACTACACCGGCGAAAACTACACCTGGGGCGTTGCCAAGGCCCTTTACCGGTGATCACCCACGACTCTGTGCTTCTGGCCGGAGAGGCCGCCTCCGGAAGCGGAGGGCTGGCTTTTGACCTCGGTACCGGGGAGGGTGAGGTGGCAAGGCTGGTGGCGGAAGTCAACGGGGCATATCTCTGGATCGGCCTGGATACCTGCCACTCCTCCCTTGGCCGCTCCAGGGACGCCGTGCTTCCAGTGCTTGCAGAAGTGGAGCGGGTTCCGTCGCTGTTTCATTCCGGGATAGCAGACCTCGTCACTGCAAATCCGCCCTACTTTACCAGAGGAACGGGCAGACCGAGCCCCGACCCGCGCAGGGAGGCATCCAGGCGGGGCGATCCCCTTCTTCTTTACAGCTTCGTTTTCGCAGCCGCCCATCTGCTGAAGCCGGATGGCGTTTTTGTCCTTACATTCCGCAAGGGTATGGAAGGCGAGGCGCTGACCGCCGTCACCGCCTCGGGCATGAAGCTCCGCGGGATGCGCTTCCAGGGCAGGACGGGTCTTCTGTCCGCCTTAGGCAGGCCGGCGTGACTGCCTCCTGCTGCGATCTTCACACCCACATCGTGCCGGGTGTCGACGACGGACCCGTGACCCCGGCCGACGCCCTCAGGCTTCTTGAGAAGCTGAGGCAGAACATGCCTGAAGGTTCCATTGTCGCTGCTACACCACACTACTCGTCAGCCATGCCGGAATTTGCCGCCTGGTCCAGGTCCGCGAGAGCGTGCAGTTTTGCCGAAAGGGCTTCCGACGACAGGTTGACCGTTATCTGCGCCGGCGAACTCAAAATGGGGATGAGGCGCTCAAGGATTCACGAAGTTGTTGCCTACCCGGGAACCAGATGGGTCCTGGTGGAATTTTCTCAGGGCATGCTCTGGTTCGGCGTTCTGAAGAGGTGCATCAGGCTCCTGAAGGAGGGCTACAAACCGCTTCTGGCCCATGCCGAGCGGTACAGATGGGCGACTCCGGCAAGGATCAGGTTCCTTGCAGGACTTGGCTCCGGCGTCAGCATGAGCCTTCGTTCCCTGTCGTTCTCCCGTTTCAGACGGAAGGCGGAGTGGATCCTCGAGTCGGGCATGTGCCATCTCGTGACCAGCGACTGCCACTGCGAGAATGACATGGTGCTGGGTGAGCGCGCGAGAGCTCTCGTTGAGAATCTGCACCCGGGAGGCTGGGAAGTGCTTGCGGTTTCCAATCCCCGCGTGATACTGGATGACGGGGCGCTTCCGCCCCTGCGGGAGGCGGGCCGTGCCTGAGATACTCGTCACGGGCTGCCGCGGATTGCTGGGCTCCGCCCTCATGGCGCACTTTGGGGCAAGAGCTTGCGGAATGGACCTTCCCGAGATCGATATAACGGACAGGTTCTCTGTGACCGAGGCCGTTCGCAGGACGAAGCCGGGGCTGATCATCAACACGGCGGCCCTCACTGATGTGGATTACTGCCAGACCCACCCTGACCGGGCCTTTCAGGTCCATGCCGATGGTGTCAGGAACCTGGCGGAAACCGGGATCAGGCTTCTGACCTTCTCCACGGACCATGTCTTCACAGAGGGAACCGACCCCATTACGGAAGGCGCGAAGCCGTTCCCGGCGAATGCCTACGGGGAGAGCAAGCTCAGTGGCGAAGCCTTCGCACTTGCATTCGAGGGCAACGCTGTCATAAGAACGTCATGGCTTTGCAGCGGTGACAGGGGCATACTTCCCTGGATCAGAAAGGGCCTTCTCAGTGGATCTCCGTTGCGCGCGGTGAAGGATCAGACCGCCTGCGTGACCCTTTCGGATCACCTGGTCCGCGCTGTTGTTGAGATAATTGATTCGGACGGAAACGGAGTGTTCCACTGCGTGAATTCCGGAAGCGTCACGCCGTATGAACTTGCGGGAATGATCAGGGCGCGGCTGAACAAGGGTGCGATCCTCGGGGTTACGTGGAAGGAACTCGGTGTGCCGGCCCCCCGGCCCCGTTATTCCGCTCTGGGCACGGAGCGTTCGGTTCACCTTCCTCCCCTCGAGGAAGCATTCGAGGAATGGATGCGAATCAAATGAGAAGGTACATCGAGGAAGCCTCAAGGAATCTTGAGATGTTCGATCTGGAAACCCTTGAGAAGATCTGCTGCTGCATGTCCGCTTCCATTGCGGGCGGCGGGCGGATACTTGTCTGCGGCAACGGGGGAAGCGCGGCTGATGCATCCCATTTCGCAGGCGAGCTTATCGGAAGGTTCCGCCGCGACAGACGGGCGCTTCCTGCCATCGCCCTGACCGTTGACCCTGCGGTGATCACTGCGGTGGCCAACGACTTCGGGTTCGGAATGGTTTTCTCCAGACAGGTGGAAGCCCTCGCGAGGGAGGGGGACGTGCTTGTGGCCATAACGACAAGCGGTTGTTCCCCCAACGTGGTGGCAGCCGCGGAGGAGGCCGGGCGCAGGGGAGTGAAGGTTGTTGCCTTCACGGCCGGCGGAAGGGAGGCTCCCTGGGCCGACCTTCACTGGCGGGCTCCGTCCGCTGTCACCAGTCATGCCCAGGAGGCCATGCTCGTGGCCTTTCATGCGCTCTGCGAGGCACTGGAGTCGGCACTTGCGGAGGAGTGACGTAATCCTGAGGACCGCAGTCGGGCTTGTCATTGCTCTGGCCACCCTCTGGCTTGCCTTCAGGAAAACCGCCTGGACCGAGCTCGCCGAAGTTGTCTCAGCGGCATCGCTCGCCCCCCTTCTCCTTGTGCTTCCCCTTCTTGCCGCCAGCTACATGTTCCGGATACTTCGTTGGAGAGTGCTGCTGGGGCACATGGAAAAGATCCCTTACAGGATTCTCACCCCCCCCGTTCTGGTGGCCTTCATGCTGAATGCCATCCTTCCCGGAAGGGTGGGAGAGGTGATCAGGGCGGTCCTCCTCTCACGAAAGACCACCGTCCCGTTTTCCTCGGCATTTGCAACGGTTGTTGTGGCAAGGCTTTTTGACGGTCTTTCCCTGACCTTCATGACGCTGCTTGTCATGCTTTCCATGTGGGGGAACCTCACAGGGCCGATCAGGTCGGGCCTCATCATGGCCGGGGTCGGTTACCTGGCCGTGCTCCTCGTTCTCGCAGCTTTGAGGGCCTGGCATGACAAAACCGCAGCGATCCTCGTCAAACCTGTTCGTTTCCTCGGCTTTTCAGGAGCGGCGGACAAGGTGGAACGGTTGCTCCTGAGTTTTGCGGCCGGCCTGGATGTTTTGAAAAGCCCGCGGGACCTGCTGAAGGCCGTGGCGTGTTCCGCCGGTGTGTGGGGCTGCCTGACCATCTCGGTAATTCCGGTTTTCTGGAGCCTTGGAATGGCTTTTCAGTGGAACACCGCGCCCCTGGTGCTGATCCTTTCCGGTCTTGGCATGCTCATTCCCACACCTGCCGGAACGGGAACCATCCATTATCTGCTCGGGGTTGTCTTTCCCGTGGTCACAGGCATTCCCGAGGCCAGCGCCAAGGCGATGGCCATTCTCTTCCACGCGACCCAGTTCCTTCCCGTGATCGTCGCCGGCCTCATCGCGGGGGGCGGCGGTCTCAAGAAGGACATCACCTCGAGCTGACGCCCGCCCATGCGCGCTTTCCGGGTGTGACAGGGGATTCCTTCCTCCGGTTTCGTATATTACCGGTGCCTCAAAAACCAGGAGTAACTGTAGGAGCGGAGCGAAGACATGCCTCATTACGATTACGTGTGTGAGAAGTGTCATCACCGGTACGAGAAGTTCCAGCAGATGAGCGACACTGCAGACAGTGAGTGCCCGGTCTGCGGAGGGCCTGTCAGAAGGCTCATTGGAACGGGCGCCGGACTGATATTCAAGGGTAGCGGTTTCTACGAGACCGATTACAAGAAAAAGTCCTCCTGTCCCATTGAAACTGGAAAGTCCTCAGGCTGCTGCGAAGGCTGCCACAAGAAGAGCGACTGATCCTGCCCCCCCCGGGGGCAGTACAATCCGGTGATCACAAAAAAAGGGGGCGGGTGAACCCGCCCCCAGGAACCGACAAAGTCGGTTCTACATCATGTCGAAGCCTTCGGAGATGACCCAGCGGCCGTCTTCCTTCACAAGCATTACTTCCTCGGTCTCGCCATCGGTCGTAACCTCGACCCAGGCCTGCTCGCCTTCGATCCTCTCGGCACCGAAGGTGATCTCCATCTCGGCGAACTCGGCGCCGAACATCTCCGACTGAAGAAGGAGGGTGACGAAGCCGGCTGCATCAAGGGCGGTGATCTCTTCGGCGGTAACCTCGACACCGATGAAAGCCATCATCTGGGCGGATTCCTCGGGGTTGGCCTTCATTTCCTCGATAGAGGTGTTCAGTTCGGCGATCTGCTCTGCGGACATGCACTCGATGAGGGCCTTTCCGTCGCCGGTCTTAAGGGCATTGAACGCCTTCTCAACGGTGGCCTTGGGACCCATGGCGGCTCCGCAGCCAGCGATCATGGCCACGATGGCCGTGATAATGAGAAGCTTCTTCATCGTCTTTCTCCTGTTCGTTTTGGGGTTCACAAAAGCGCGAAGCGCAAACCTTCGCTGCCGATCTTCCACTGGTTGTTCTCAAGCACCATTTCCACAGCACCCGTCGTGGTATCTCCAAGAAAGACAACGGTGGCGTTCACAATTGCCCTCCGGCCTTCAATGGAAACACCTTCGGTCTCAAGTAACGCATCCTCCATCAAGCCTTCGAAAAGAGGCGATTCAACAAGCCGTTCCAGCAGAGGCCCCGTCGTGATCGTGTCCAACTCGGCCTCAGAAATGGCAATTCCATACGACGCCAGCATTGAGGAGGCGCGTTCAGGGTTGCCCCTCATCTCCGCAAGGTTCAATCCCGCACCAAGGGAGTCGATTGCCTCGCCCGAAAGGTACGAAACAGCGAGTTCACCCTTCCCTTCCTTCGCCGCGTCGAAGAAGGCGTCAAGTGCATCGGCCGGGTCGCCTGGGCCGTTACAGGCAGCAAGGAGAAGGCAGGACAAGGCATAAGCCGGTTTCACGCAATCCCCCCCAAAGGCGCTCGGCCATCAAACCCATACAAAAATGAGTTTTTATTATAACCGCGTCCAATCACCTTGAAAAGGGCATGCCGCTTCTTGTCCCGAATCCGGCGGTGCTGCATCTTACCGCATCGCTTTTCCCGGAGATGGAGGTTCCGCTGAGAGCCAGGACGCTTTATATGGCCTTCGCCTGCCTGCTGTGCGGCTGCGGTGGTCGTGGCGGCGCGGACGGGCCGGTCGAAGTTGTTTTCTGGCACGCCATGGGCGGGCCGCTCGGCGATGTGCTTGAGGATTCCCTGATCGCCGATTTCAACAGCACTCATCCGGAGATCCGGGTGATCCCCGTCAACATGGGCAACTACCGCGCCCTCAGCCAGAAGATCATGGCTTCGGTCATGGCAGGCTCACCTCCCGTCATCGCACAGGCCTACGAAACCTGGACAGCGCAGCTCATCCGCGGAGGAGTTGTGGTCCCGCTTGACTCATTGATGGAAGCCGACACCCTCTACAGCCGGGATGACTGGAACGATTTCTTCCCGGTCTTCAGGGACAACAACACCTATGACGGGCGCATCTACAGCTTTCCATTCAACAAGAGCGTTCCGCTGGTCTACTACGATGCAGACCTGTACCGCAGGCTCGGGCTTGTTCCGGCGGCCACATGGGATGAACAGAGACAGCTTCTGAGGGCGCTCTGCCTTGATGCCAACGGCGACGGCGACCTGCTTGACGCCGGCGACAGATGGGGTACGGCCTTCAGCCCGAGCGTCTGGACCTTCGAATGCCTCCTCGCCCAGGCCGGAGGCGCCCTGCTTGGCGATTCCGGCACAAGGGCTGCATTCAACGGACCCGAGGGCGTTGAGGCGCTCGAGTACCTGGCATGCCTCATTCATGTCGATGGAACCGCTTACCTTTCGTCGGGCTTCGACCACCAGAGGAACTTTCTCGAAGGCGGGCTCGGGCAGGTCCAGGGATCGGTCACAAGCCTGGCCTTCATGGAGCAGGAGATGGAGCGGAGAAGGGCGGCCGGAGAACCCGTATTCACGGTGGGCGTTGCGCCCCTGCCGGGTGATGATTATCGAAGGGTCTACATCGCGGGAACCAATGTGGTGCTTTTCCGCAATGAGGACCCGCGCGTCGTGGAGGCCGGCTGGGAATTCATCCGATGGTTTACCGAGCCCGTGCAGCAGGCACGGTGGTCAGCCGGAAGCGGCTATCTTCCCGCAAGGAGGTCAAGCCTCGATCATCCCCTCATGCAGGAGAAGTTCATCGAGTACCCGGGCCTTTACGCTGTGGTAGCACAGGTGGAGACAGCGCTGTACGAACCCCAGACCATCGCCTGGTACGATGGCAGGGAGTTCCTGTCGGAAGCTCTCGAGATCGTGCTTTACGGAAGGATGGAGCCGGAGGAGGCGTTGGACAGGGCTGCGTCCCTCACCGATGCCGAGATCCGGCTCGAAAATGAACGCTGAGGGGGTTTGAATGAAACGATTCCTGGTTCCCGCGGTGGTGGCCTGCCGGTTGTGGGCACAGGTTTTGACCGTGGCCGACGCCAGGGCGGATTCGGACGGGAACGGAATACCCGACCTTCTGGGACAGACCGTCACGATCCAGGCCGTTGCCACTTGCGAGGGCATGCTTTTCTCGACAACGGGGCTCAGCTTTTTCGTTCAGGATGACACGGCAGGCATAAACGTGTACGCCTACAGCCAGGCCTCGCCTGGTGAGATCAACGCGGGTGACGAGTACCGGATCACCGGCGAGATAATGTTCTATAACGGCCTGACCGAGATCTCGCCGGGAGACCCGTCCGACTTCGAGCTGATCGGAAGCCCCGGTGCGCCCGAACCACTGTACCTATCAAGGCACAGGAACATCGGTGAGGCGTTGGAGGGGATGCTTGTCGTCGTCGGCGACATTGCAGGTGAACACTGGGCGACGGTGATCGACACCCCCTCCATGTCGGGCGGCGGCTGGAATTTCAGCGCCTGGAACGGAAACGCGCTCATCGCTGTCAGGGTGAATGAGACCACGGGGATCGACGTTTCGGGCATCTCCCCCGGAACAAGGCTGGTCATGACCGGGATCTCGGGCCAGTACTCGTCCGAGCCCCCGTATTCGACCGGTTACCAGCTGCTTCCGCGCTACCAGCAGGACCTTGAGGTGTACGACCCCTCGATCCCGGCAACGTTTCACCTCGATGTGCAGGGCAATCCGTTCGCACCTTCACTCGGCGAGGTTGTTTCGATCACGTACGGAGGGCCTTCCGGCACCCTTCTCGACCTGACCGTTTTTGACAGGTGCGGCAGGGCGGTCGCACGACTCGCCGAGAACATGCCAGCCGGTGACGTGACAGTCTGGGACGGCCGGGGCGACTCGTACGAAATTCTGCCGATGGGGCAGTACGTTCTGCTCCTTGAAGGAACCACCCCCGCCGGGGAAAGGCTCACAACGACGGAGACAGTCGTAGTGGCCTCCCCGCTTCGGTAAGGGGACGACATGAGAGCGTTTGTGTTTCATTCGATCATCGTTCTGCTTTTGGCAGGGGTGGCCGCGGCAGCCTTTGAAGAACTTGAACTGGGAACCGAGTGCAGGGCAATGGGAGGAACCGGAGTTGTGATGCCCGGGCTTTCCGGGATCTGCTGGAACCCTGCCTCGATATCCTTCGAAACGAGGGCTTCGGCGTCAGCAGCAGCAAGGCTGCCATACAGTTTGACCGATTTCGCAACGGCCGGCGCTGATCTTGCCCATCCACTCCCCGGGGGCTGGACCCTTGGCGGCGGGATGAGATGGTTCGGGGGAGAGCTTTATTCGGAACAGCTTGTACACGTCACGGCCTCGTTTCTGTTGTCGGAGGACTTTGCCGTCGGGTTTCAGCCTGTTCTGGGAAGGGTGTCGATCTCCGACGGCGTCGGCAGTTATGGAAGCGCATGGACAATGGACATGACGGCGGGCCTTCAGGCAAGGGTATTCGACAGGTGGAGCGTTGGCGCATGTCTGCGGAACCCTTTCGAGGCGAGGATCGGGCAGGGCGGCGAGCACCTCGGGAACCGGATGGACCTGGGTGTGAGGTACGAACCCCTGCCCGGCATGGCAAGCGCCCTCGCGCTGTCGCGCGATTTCGAAAGCACCGTGCTTCGTGTGGGGCAGGCCCTGCCGCTTGGTCCGCTCACTCTGTTCGCCGGAGCCAGAAGCGGGCCCGCAGCGGTTTCCGGAGGCTTCAGTGCCGAGGTGTCCGGTGTTGTTTTCTCCTACGCCGTCGAAACCCATTCCCGGCTGAGCCCCACCCATCAGGCGGGGGTCAGGTATGCGTTCTAGCCTTCCCGCCATTCTTCTCGTCCTCTCGGCCTTCGGGATGACCGGGCCCGACCTTAACTCCGCCCGCCTTCAGGAGCTTCTGGATCTGCCGGGTCTGACGGATTCTCAGGCTCTCGCCCTTCATGCATACATCCTTGAGACCGGGGGGCTCGAGAACATCTACGAAGTGCTGTCCATACCCGGGTTCGACCCGGAAACGCTGGAATGGCTGATCGGCAACACAGTGGTGCTTCCGCCCGAAGCAGGAAGGATCAGCCCGCAGATCATGGACGTTATGGACAAACTCTCCCAGGAAGACGGCCCGGGCGCCTCCGAGGTCGAGTACTGGGAGGACCTTCTCGAAAGACCGTTGCCGCTCGAGCGGGCCACGCACTGGGACCTTCGCGGTCTTGACGGTGTCAGCCTGATCGATGCCGCGGCGGTGGATGCCAGGCTCAGAAGCACCGGCGCTCCCGGCAGCATCACCTCCCTGAGGGACACGGACAATCTGACCCACTTCGCCTGGCGGAACATGAGGGACTTCGTGTCGGCCGGGCCCTCTGTCCGTTCCGGTTTCGGAGGAAACTACAGATTCGTCTTCTCGGGTGGCTCGGGAAGGGACGGGATCGACGAGAACCTTGAGGGAATGATCTCCGAGGTCGAATCCGCCATCACAGCCCTTTCGGATGGTTCCAGGGACTATTCCGGAAGCCCGGTTGACAGCGCTGCCCTCGCCGGACAGCTGCTTGCCGAAAGGGAGACCCTTCTGGCCTCGCGCGACAGGCCGGGCTTCAGCCACAAACTCCGCTTCAGCACCGGCGGGAGCTTTCAGGCGGGCATAAGGTTTTCAAGGGATCGATCCGCGACCGCCGTCGAAGGCCCCCTCTTCACATTCACCAACGAACTTGAGACGGAAGGCGGCTTCGAAACGGCAAAGGTGTTCGCCGAGTGGCGTCCGGAGGGTGCGGTAAGAAGAATACTGGTGGGCAATTACCGCCTGAGCCTCGGGCAGGGGCTTTTTATGGACAACACCGATGAACTCCGATACAGGAACACCCAGAGGAGCTGGGGTCTGATGCCGGACCTGACCGCCACACGGCAGCATGCCCTCTCGGGCGGCGCCGTCGAGGTCAGGACCGGCGACTTCATACTTTACGGGTTCGGCTCGTGGAACAGGCGGGACGCGGTGATGAACCCCGACGGGACCCCCAATGTTCTGATTCAGAGCCGTTTCAGAACGGAAGCCACTTCAGGCATGATTGACGAAACAACAGCGGGCGCCTACGGGTTCATCGACCTCGGCGGTCGCCTTCCTGTCGGGACGGCGCTTGGAGCAGGTTTCATGAGCGTTGCATACGGCGATTCCCTCAACCCCGACGAGGAAACCCTGGATATTCCGAATGACGGCTACGTCTGGGATTGTCCGGAGTATTCGCTCATGCCCTCGGGCGACCGGATGGACTTCACGGGCTTCTGCGGCCAGACCGTTCTGGACAGGTTGAGTCTGGAGGGCGAGCTTGCGCTTCAGGACAACGGAGCTGCGGCAGGGCTGGCAAGGGCGGACTGGAGGAATGACTGGCATTACGTTACCTGCATCTACCGCCGTTACGAACCCGGCTTCACAAATCCGTACAACCGCGGTTTCACGGAGCAACTGAGGTTTGATGACACCGTGTTCGAGAGCCCCTACAGATTTAACGACCCCCTCTACGGCCAGCTTGCCGGCCTGCCCGTCCCAAAGCCCGAGGAGGGCGTTTACCTTGAGACCAGGTACCAGCTGAGCGGCCGGATCACATTCACCAAGGTTTACCTCGATCTGTGGAGGACCCTCCCGCATGACACCGGAAACCTCAGGTTCCAGGGCGAGGTTGAGTACCGGCCGGTGTGGCCGGTTCGCTTCAGGCTCAAATACAAGTTTCAGGACAAGTACAAACCGAAGGAAGCTCTCGACACTGACTCCCGGACCTCCGAGTACACATTCAGAACGTTCATCCTTCCCACCGGCGGGGACTACGTGAGCGTGTCCCTGCGGTACGGAATGGTCGAACTCGCGCCGAACCCCCTTTACGGGGATGACAGGCTCATGGACGGGGGCTTTGTCAGCCTGCAGTGGGAGCACGACTTCAGCGGGGACATGTCCCTCCTTGGAGGCGCGACTCTCTGGACGACGAACGGGATGAGCCAGTGGGAGTTCGAGGATGCGGGCATCGACTTTCTCGACGGCAGGGGCACGAAGTTCTACCTCACGCTGAAAAACGTCCTCTCCGACAGCATTCAGCTCAGGATGAGGTTTCTGAGAAAGGAAACCTGCTATCCGCACAACGGTTTCTACCGTCCCGACCCCGACGATTCGTATCACTTCGGGGGAGGCGATGAGACGGTACCGGGCGATTTTACCGACCGCCTGGTTGAGTATGGCTTGCGTTTCCAGCTTGACTATCGCTGGTAGGCGGGAGAACTGATGATCGCGCTTATTGCACTTCTTTGCGGGCTTCCCGAGGTGATGTGGCTCGGTGGCCGGAACCCGGCAACCTGCGCAGGCTCCGCCGGAATGGGAGGCGGCACCTTCATGGACCGCTCCGCCTTCGGTGCCCTTGAGAACCCCGCCTATGCGTGCGTTTCCGGGAACCGCGCCGATTTCACGGGCTCCCTCGTCTACTTCAGGGAATCAAGGACCCGCACGGTCTACGATTCTTTCGGGGGGGTTGTAGGCGAATCCGAAAATGCCTTCAACCAGAGTGCCGTGCTTTCTCCGGGCGGCTTCGCCGGCGTGTTCCGCCTGCGAAACTGGGGGGTGGCCGCCGGGGCGAGGGCTGTCGGAAGCTTCTCGTATGACTTCGCTCGAACCACAAGGGATGAGGCGTACGTGCGGACCGCACTCGAAACGCTCGAATGCACCGGACTGCTCTGGGAGTTCGGAGCGTCCGCGGGGTGGAGCCCAACCCCGGGTCTGTCCGTCGGGGCCGGCGGGGGTATCGTAACGGGCAGCCGCAATGTGGCTTGGACGAAGGCGTATTCCGACCCGTCCGAACCGGACGAGTCATGGGAGCTTGACGAGAGTATTTCCGGGGCGGTTCTGAGGGCTTCGGGGGAGATCGTTCTTGAAAGGGTTCGTCTGGCGGCGGGGGTGGCTGCACCGATGGGATGGAACGTGAGGTCCGGGGGGGTCGATGACGGAATCGATGACGCCCTGGAGGTTCGGTGCGGTGTCGGCTACCTTCCGGGAAACAGGCTCAGAAGCCTTTTCGTCGCAGAGGCTGACTGGAGGGATGAAGGCGAACCCGGTGCGGGGAACACCTGGGGGATCAGGGGCGGTGTTGAGAACCACCTACCCGGAGGTCCGGTCGCCCGCTTCGGTTTCGACTACCGAACCTCCCCCCTCCACAGGGCGCTCGACACGTTCAGCTTTACCGCGGGTGCAGGATTTGCGTTCGACAGCTACAGGTTCGACGCGGGTCTCCTGCTCACTCCCTCGGGCTGGAGACAGGCCGAGGTGGCCGGGCTTCCGAGCTTCGAATCCGGCGACAGCCTTTCCATGAACACGCTCTCAGCAGCCCTGGTGCTGGGTCTTTCAAGAAGCTTCGGGGAGGTCCCCCCGTGGCGTTGATCAGGGCCTGGTTGCCGGTATTGCTTCCGGCGGCGATCTCCCACGGAGGCACCGTATACCTCAACATATTGCATACCAATGATATGCATGGTGGAATCGTCGATTCTGACGCCACCTTCCTGAACCCCGACTTCCCTCCGGAGATCGGAGGGGGGGCATGGATTTCCTCGTTCGTCGGGGAAGTGCGCAGAAGCTGCACGGAAGCCGGCGAGTATGTGGTTCTCATCGATGCCGGTGACATCTGGCAGGGCACTCCCGTCGGCAGCCATGATTCCGGCGCGTTTGTCGTGGAGTGGATGAATTCCGTGGGATATGACATGATGACCCTCGGGAACCATGACTTTGACCGGGGGGCGGAAACAGCGCTGAGGAATGCTGATCTGGCTGATTTTCCAGTGATCTGCGCGAACTTCGAAACCACGGACCATTCCGTTCCAGGGGAGATAACACCAAGTGTGATCATGGATTTCGGCGGTGTGAGAACCGCCTTTATCGGTCTTGCGACGCCCGACACACGTACGCTTGTCGATGAGGCCGGCCTTGAGGGTTACGAATTCATCAACGAGCGCGAGGCTCTTGAGCGAAGCATGAGGGAAGCCCGGAACGGGGGAGCGGAAACCATCATCCTCGTCTCGCACCTTGGCCAGCCCCCGGACCCCGGGGTCTACCTCGAGCGGGTCTTCGCCGCCTGGGATGCCGGGGTGGACTATTCGAAGAACTTTGCCCTCAACAATGCGGAGCTCACATGTCTCGTTCCCGGGATCGACGTCGTGGTGAGCGGCCACATCCACGCCGGTCTCGAGGAGCCATGGGTGAATCCCGTCACGCATTCCATCGTCGTTCAGGGTTACGGCAACGGGACGGGCATCGGCTGGATAAGGTTGCGGCTGGATACCGGGACCGGTTCAGTTACTGGGTACGACTGCCCTCTTGGCGGAGAGTACGTGAGCCTTCTCCATGAGCAGTTCTGGCCGGATACGGTGACCGAGGGTCTTGTGGAGTCATTCCGGCTCGTTGCGGAAGAGGGCATGGACGAAGTGCTGGGGCAGGCCCTCACCGAGATACCCAGGGGTGGCGCCGAGCATCCTCTGGGAAGGCTTGTTGCCGACGCGATACGCTGGAGGGCCGGGGCAGATGTCGCCCTCGTGAACAGGGGGGGCATAAGGGCTTCGATTCCGCGCGGGGATGTCACGGCCAGGACGGTTTACGCTGCACTGCCTTTTGAGGAGGACATCCTTGCGTTCAGCGTGACGGGCGCTGAGCTGCTCGAAATACTTGAGACAGGCATGCAGGGGCGCCGCAGGGACATGCAGGTCTCGGGCTTCACCTGCCTGCGAAACCAGTCGAACCCTGACGGCGGCAAGATTGAGAACCCGCTGGTGCAGGGCGAGCCCCTTTCCGCCTGCTCGACCTACACGTTCGCAACAACTGGCTATCTGGCATACGGAAGCGTCGGTTACGGGATACTCACGCATCTCGAGCCCTGGCATACCGGGTACAATCTCATGGATACGGTCATGGATTATATTCGCACCCATTCGCCGATAGAAGCGGATTTCCGGGACAGGGTGATCTGGGTTCAGTAGGAAGGCGACCTTCATGGATCGAGTCGCGGTTCTCGGTGCGGGACTTGCGGGGCTCAGCGCGGCTGACGCCCTGACGCGGCGCGGTGTGCCCGTGACGGTCTTTGAGAAGCATCGTCATTCGGGTGGGCTGGCTGCCACGTTCACTCGGGGAGCGTTCAGCTTCGATTTCGGCCCTCACCGTTTTCACACCAGGAACGATGCCCTGCTGGAGTTCGTACGGGATCTTCTGGGAGAAGACCTTCTCACCCTTCAGCGGCACAGCAGGATCAGGCTGCTCGACCGCTACTTCGACTATCCGCTTTCACTCGGAAGCGTTCTTTCCTCGATGCCACTCACGAGCGGCACCTCAATGATGGCAGGCTTCGTCGCAGAGAAGATAAGGGGGCTGGTCAGCCCCAGGGAGCAGAAGAGCTTCGAGGGCTGGGTGTTGAGCCGATTCGGCAAACCCTTGTACGACATGTATTTCTCTCCGTACAACCAGAAGCTGTGGGGGCTCCCTCCCCGTGAGCTCAGCGCGGACTGGGCAAGCCAGAGAATCACCGTTCCGAGTCTTGCAGGGCTTGTCAGGGAGACATTTGCACCCTCGGGCACCGTTCGCAGCCTTGCCGGTGAATTCCACTATCCAAGGGGGGGCATCGGCCGTATCGCGGGAGCGCTGGAATCAAGGATAAGGGCCTCGGGCGGACAGATCCGTTTTGCATCCGCGCCCGAGCTTGTCGCGAGGGACGGGAACCGCTGGGAGATCGTTGCCGGGGGGGACAGGCTGCGTGTCGACCGGGTCATAAACACGATCCCCCTGAACGACTTCGCCGGCCTGCTCGGGCCGCTTCTGCCTGTGGCGGTTCATGAGGCCGCACAAAAGCTGTCCTTCAGGTCGCTTGTTTTTCTGACGGTGCTGCTGAAGGAGCGTACCGAAGCCCGGGACCATTGGATATACACCTCCGAAGACAGATACATGTTCAACAGATTGTCGCTGACCGGCAGCTTTGATCCGGAAATGCCTCCCCAGGCTGTATTCGAGTTCAGCTGCAACAAGGGCGACGACATCTGGAACCTTGACAAGAGCACCCTCCTCGAGAACGCTGTTTCGGGGGCGTCGCATCTGTGCCTTTTCAAACCCGACACGGTTCTGGCCAGCGTTGCTGTAAGACAGGAGCACGCCTACCCCCTTTACAGGCTGGGCTACAGGCAGCAGGCGGCCACGGTGCTTGACGGGATCAAGGCGCTGGGAGGGATTGTCAGTTGCGGGAGGCAGGGGCTGTTCCGATACAACAACATGGACCATTCCATCGAAATGGGCCAGTGTGCCGCCCTCGAGGTGCTTGGCGAGGGAAGCGTCGAGGAGCGGTTCCATTGGGGTGAAGGCACCTGGGCGGATGGATAGCCCGCCGGCGGCAAATTCCTTTCGAAGATGGGCGGCAGCCGTCCTTGCACTTCTCTCACTCGTCTATCTTGTCGGTGCGTTCTTCGACCCCCCGTTCCTGATGCCCCTCATGAAGGTTTCATGCCATCGCCTTCCCCACAGAAGCCTGCACTTTCCCTGGGGAACCGCGGGACAGTGCGCCCGCTGCACAGGTTTCTGGTCAGGCTGCTTTCTCTCCGCCATGCTGATGTTCTTTCGCAGGATGCCGGGATCGCCGGTTGCAGGGCTCATCCTCCTTGCTCCGATGCTCGCTGACGGTGGGCTTCAGTACATTGGCCTCCACGAGAGCACCAACCCTGTCAGGGTGATCACCGGCGCCGCGGCTGGAATCGGCCTTGCCATGCTCATGGGAAGGGCGGTCGATGACCGATAGAGCTCAAACCCTTTCGCGGCTTGACAAAAGCGCCCGATATGCCAAGATTTGTCAACCAGCCCGTGTGGCTGGTTTTCTTCAATTTCCGGGAGAGGCCGAGCCTTCGGCTCGCTGTTGCTCTTCCGCAAGAACACTCACCGCTTGCGGAAAGGACGACCATGAACAGGAAGAGGACCCTTATTCTCGGCGCCGCCGGGAGAGACTTCCACAACTTCAACACGCTTTTCAGGCACGATGAAACCCACGAAATAGTGGCTTTCACCGCAACCCAGATACCCGACATCGACGGCAGGAAATACCCCGCCGAGCTTGCCGGGGATCTGTACCCCCAGGGCATCCCCATCCTGGACGAGTCAGGCCTTGAGAACATCATCAGGAACCAGGGCATCGAGCTGTGCGTTCTCTCCTACAGCGACCTCAGCGACAGCACCGTGATGGCGCTCGTAAGCAGGGTGAACGCCGCAGGGGCGGATTTCACTCTTATCGGGGCCGAACGAACCATGGTGAAGAGCAGCAAGCCTGTCATCGCGGTTTGTGCGGTCCGGACCGGCTGCGGCAAGAGCCAGACCACACGACGGGTCATCGAAGTGCTTCAGGCCGCCGGCAAGAGGGTTGTTGCGATCAGGCATCCCATGCCCTACGGCGACCTCGTGAAGCAGAGGGTTCAGCGCTTCCAGACCATCGAGGATCTCAAGATGCATCAGTGCACCATCGAGGAGATGGAAGAGTACGAACCCCACATTCACCGCGGAACCATCGTCTATGCCGGGGTTGACTACGAAGCCATCCTCCGCGAGGCCGAGAAGGAGGCCGACATCATCCTCTGGGATGGTGGGAACAACGACACATCCTTCTACAAGCCTGATCTGACGATCACCGTCGTCGACCCTCACCGGCCCGGTCACGAGATCAGCTACTACCCCGGTCAGACGAACCTCAGGCTTGCCGATGTGGTCGTCATAAACAAGATCGACAGCGCATACCCGGAAGATGTCGACGAGGTCCGCAGCAATGTCCGCCGCGTGAACCCCTCGGCCAGGATCATCGAGGCCGCCAGCCCGGTCAGCGTTGACAAACCCGAGCTCATCACCGGGAAAAGGGTTCTCATCGTCGAGGACGGTCCCACCCTCACGCACGGTGAAATGGAATTCGGCGCAGGCTACGTCGCCGCCGAGAAGTACGGCGCCGCCGACATGGTCAACCCGATCCCCATCGCCGTGGGTTCCATCCGCGACACCTTCGACAAGTACTATCCCGGCGAAGAGGAAGCTTCGGTTCTGCCTGCGATGGGCTACGGCGACGCCCAGATGCGGGATCTGGAGAAAACCATCAACAGCGCCGATTGCGATTCCGTGGTCATCGCGACACCCATCGACCTTGGCAGGGTGATCAGGATAAGCAAGCCGTCGGTCAGGGTGGGGTATGACCTTCAGGAAATCGGGCTGCCGAATATTCCAACAGTTCTCAAGCCCTTTACAGAGTAAACCGCGCAACGCGGGAACGAATAACGGTGAGGCAGGGTTCGCCCTGCCTCGACCTGCATGAACCGGAGGTGCGGACCCATGTCCGACAAGCCCGAAGACGGGCGGAACGCCAAGATGGAGAAGGCTCAGTTTCCGGAACCCGATGTGACATCGGTGCACATCTTTCCCGAATGGTGCAAGGGTTGCGGGATCTGTGTGGCTTTCTGCCCGAAACAGGTTCTCGAGATGGGCAAGGACCAGAAAGCCCATGTGGCGCATCCCGAAAGGTGCATTCGGTGTTATCTGTGCGCCCGCAGGTGCCCCGATTTCGCCGTGTCAGTCTACGGTCACACCCGCAAGGCTGAGAACACCCGCAACGAGGAGAAGGAAGGTGAAGAATGAGCGGGGTTCCCTGGGGCGAAACACGCCTTGTGCAGGGCAATGAAGCGGTGGCGCTCGGAGCCCTTGCCGCGGGGATCGATTTTTTCGCCGGCTATCCCATAACCCCTTCCACTGAAGTGGCGGAGATCCTCGCCAGGGAAATGCCCCTGGTCGGCGGAAGATGGATCCAGATGGAGGACGAGATCGCAAGCGTCAGCGCGATCATCGGCGGAAGCCTTGCCGGTGCGAGGGTAATGACTGCCACCAGCGGTCCCGGGTTCAGCCTCATGCAGGAGGGGCTTGGTTACGCCTGCATGACGGAAGTGCCCATTGTCATCGTGAACGTGATGAGGGCAGGCCCTTCCACGGGTCTTCCGACTCAGGTCAGCCAGGGAGACATCATGCAGGCCCGATGGGGCACGCATGGCGACCATCCCGTGATCGCCCTTGCGCCATCCTCCATTGCCGAGTGCTTCGGCCTCACCATCCGGGCGTTCAACCTTGCGGAGAGTTTCCGCACCCCAGTGATTCTTCTGCCGGATGAGATCATCGGTCACATGAGGGAAAGGTTCACATTCCCGAAGAAGGATGAGGTCGAGGTCGTTCCCCTCTCTGAACCCAACGTGCCCGTCGAGTGGTACGAGCACTATCACCAGACAGCCTCGGGTGTCAGCCCGATGGCAAGGTTCGGTAAGGGTTACAGGTTTCATGTGACGGGGCTGACCCACGACGTCCACGGGTTCCCCACAAGGCGGGTCGATGAGGTCGTCCCCAAAATGAACCGCCTCAAGCAGAAGATAACAAGAAGGCTCGACGATCTTGAGCAGAACGAATCCATAGGCGTCGACGACAGCAGGGTCGTGATCTTCGCGTACGGTTCGGTCTACCGCAGTGCGCTTGCCGCAAGGGAGATACTCTCCCGCAAGAAGAAGAAGGTCGGTGTGTTCAGACCCGTCACCATCTGGCCCTTCCCGGACAGGACCGTGAAGGAGAAGCTTGACAACAAGGACGTGATCGTGGTCTGTGAGCTCAACCAGGGACAGCTCATACACGAAGTCGAAAGGCTCACCTCCGACAGCGTCAGGGTCGTTCCGCTTCAGCGGTACGACGGGTACGGGATCACCCCCGAGCAGATCGTCTCGAAGGTCATGGAGGTGTCGTGATGGCGGCGCATCTTCCGTACGAATACATCTATCTCAGGTACAAGAAGAAGTTTCCCCATGTATGGTGCCCGGGGTGCGGGATAGGGATCGTCATGGGGTCGATCATCAGAGCCGTCGACACCATGAAGTGGGATATGAACGACATCCTTCTGGTTTCCGGGATCGGGTGCACCAGCAGGATGCCGGTCTACCTCGATTTCAACACACTGCACACCACCCACGGCAGGGCCCTCGCTTTCGGAACCGGCGCCAAACTTGCGAACCCCTCGCTGAAGGTCATCGCGGTCATGGGTGACGGCGACGCCCTTGCCATAGGCGGCAACCACCTCATCCACTCCGCAAGGCGCAACATCGAGATCACGACTATCATCGTGAACAACAGCAACTACGGCATGACCGGAGGGCAGTTCTCCCCCACCACGCCGGCCGGGTCGCTCACGGCCACCACTCCGTACGGAATGATGGAGCCCGGTTTTGACATCTGCTCCCTCGCCCAGGGTTCCGGCGCGGTCTACGTCGCCAGGGGAACGGTCTACCACGTCATGGAGCTCGACAAGATGATAGCCGGTGCACTTGAAAAGCCCGGCTTCAGCGTGGTGGAAGTGCTTGCTCCCTGCCCCACGAACTTCGGCAGGGCCAACCGGCTCGGCGACGCCGTGAAGATGATGGAGAACCTCCGGGACGGCACGATCACAATCGCCCAGGCGGAGAAGCTTCCCCCCGAGCAGAGGGAGGGCAAGACCGTGAGAGGGGTGTTCGTTGACCGCGACGATCATGAAGGTTACACTTCCCGTTACGAGCGGCTTTGCAGACGGGCCGCGGGGGAGGTGAGCGGGGAGTGAAGTACACCGAGACAAGGCTTTCCGGCTCTGGTGGTCAGGGGCTCGGGCTTGCCGGGCGAATACTCTCACAGGCCGCAATTATTGAGGGATTGTTCGTCTGCCAGACCCAGAGCTACGGACCCGAGGCCCGGGGAGGCGCGAGCCGGACCGATGTGATCATCTCCAGCCGGGAGATACTCTATCCTGAATGCCGTGAGCTCGACGTCCTGCTTGCAATGAACCAGGCCAGCACCGACAGGTTCGCCTGCAATGTAAAAGCGGGCGGCATGATAATTGTCGACTCGACATTCGTGGACCAGCTTCCCGAGGGAAGGGTGTACGAGTTCCCCTTTACCTCGAGATGCGTCGAACTCACAGGAAAGGCCATTGCGGCGAACCTGATGGCCCTCGGCATGCTTGCGGGGCTCACCAGGTTCTTTTCCATCGACACCTGGATAAGCGCCATCAGATGCACCGTCCCGGCGCGCTTCATCGATCTGAACCTGCAGACCTTCGAGTTCGGCCATAAAGTGGGCAGGGAAGTGCTTCACATGGAGGAGGGCAGGATACCAATGGCATGGGACAGAAAGATGCCCGTGCCCAAGGCGATCCGAGACAAGTTCACGCGATAGAGGGGGGGTTTGTGACAGGGGCTTGTTTGCTTTTGATAAGGCTCTGTTGTATAATCCATTTGCGCAGTTGCGTTTTCAATCGCGCGTTTTATAAGAAGGAGGGATTAATGAAATTATCAGTAGCTTTGTGTGCGGTGTTGATTCTGGTCCTTACCGGAACCGCTTCCGCGCTTCCGTCCTATTGGGGTCTTCGCGGCCTCAACAGGGTGGTCGATGCCCAGCCGATAGGCATCAACCAGTTCGCGATGGGAATATTCCTGCACAACGGTATCTCCAATGATGAAAGAACCGTTGTCTTTGCTGACACAACGTTCGAAGCCGAAGACATGGAGCAGGATGTCACGGGTTACTTCACCATGGCGTACGGCATCAACGACATGATCGAGATCGCCGGCCGTGTGGGCTACGTCTACAACGGCCTTCAGCGCGACCTCGACAGCGAGATCCGTGCCGCCAACACAGGTGAGTGGGAAGAGGACGACGGCGTGACCAACGTTGTCGCAAGCCTCAAGGCCGGCTTCAACCCCACGAACGACGGCCAGTTCTGGATCGGCCTCATGCCGCTGGTCGGCTTCAAGGTCTACAGCGGCGGCGACAGCCCGTACGTCCAGGCCTACGACGGCTTCGACGGCATCTGGAATTTCGAAGAGCCCATGTTCGAGATGCGCCGCGCAATGATCCCTGAAGCCGAGATGTATTACGGCGCAAACGCACTTCTCAGCTACAACGCCAATTTCGGTCTTGGCATCCATGCCAATGCCGGATACCACATCTACAGCCAGAAGTTCGAGTTTACCGACCGCCAGTTCGATGCGAACGGCGGAGTCATCGACTCTGAAGAGATCGAAATGGACGTCGATGACAACGTGCTCGTAATGGGCGCGGGCCTCGAGTACAAAACCAGGTACGTCACTCCGTTCGTCGAGGGCGAATGGCGCTTGTACCTCGACCGTGAAGAAGAAGCCGGAGACGGCGAACGTTACGACGAAACCGGTATTGTTGCCGGCGGTTTCCGCTTCACAAGCAACTTCGGCATGGCACTCGACATCGTCGGCTCCATGAGCATGACCGAGTTTGACCCCGAATGGTCCGACCTTGGCCACGACCTTTACCAGGCTGGCATGAACCCCACCGAGGAAGAACGCGCCGCCAGGGCTCCGTTCCCTCTGGGCTACCCCGCCGACTACGGCTTCGGTGTCAACCTCATGTTCTCCTCCGACCTTCTTGAGAGCCCCACCCAGGGCACCCTCAGCGGTGTCGTCACCGATGCCATGACCGGTGAGGTACTTGCCGCCGAGGTCAGCTTCCCCGCCACCACCGTCATGCCCATCAACACCACCGACGGCTTCTACACAGTGAAGCTTCTCGCAGGCTCAACACCTGTCCGCGTGGCCGCCGAAGGTTACACCACAGCCAACGAAACCGTCGTTATCACAGCCGGCGAAAGCATCACCCGCGACTTCGCACTGATGCCGGTCCCCGGCAACGGCATGCTCACGGGTACCGTCACCGATGGCGAAACCCAGGAGATCCTTGTTGCCAACATCAGTGTCCCCGACCTTCCCGAAGGCTACAACGGCAACACTGTCTGCGATGCAAACGGTGTCTACAGCCTTGAGCTTCCCGAAGGCACCTGGACGCTCAGGTCCGAGGCCGCAGGCTACGTCACCGTCACCCGCCGCGTAACCGTGGTTGCCGACGAAACGGTCATCCAGGACATCCAGATGCGCCCCGAGCTCGTCGAGGGCCAGGTTCTCAGCTTCAACAACATCTACTTCGATTACGACAGCGCCAACATCAAGGCCGAGAGCTTCCCGATCCTTGACACCGTTGCCCAGACCCTTCTCGCCAACGAGGGCGTCAGGGTTCGCATCGTCGGTCACACCGACAGCGACGGCAGCAGCAGCTACAACCAGGGCCTCAGCGAGCGCAGGGCTCAGTCCGTGTTCGACTACCTTGTCAACAAGGGTGTTCCCGCCGCCCACCTCAGCAGTGCCGGAGCCGGCGAGGAAAGACCCGCTGTCCCCAACACCAGCGCAGCAAACAAGGCTCAGAACCGCCGCATCGAGTTCGAGATACTCGGTCGATAGTCATCACTGGTTCAGCGGGGGGCGGGCTTCGGCCCGCCCCTCTGCTTTTTCATCCCAGTTCGAGGATGTCCAGACACCAGAGGCGTTCCAGCTCCAGTTCGCTGAAAAACACCTGTTCCTTGTAGTAGGAGAAGGTTTCCGAAATGGCTGAAAGTTCGGGAAAACCCTTGAAAAGAAGCCCGATGTTTCGCTCGAGCAATTCGACCGGCAGCTGGTCCGGACGGTCCCAGGGAATGACAACGACCGACTCTGTCGCACATGCTGTCAGCCAGTCCGTGTTTGCGTCGGCCCGGGCCAACACGGCCGTTCTCAGTCTGCCCTGACGTCCGAGCACAGAGGCGCTTCTCTCGTGGTAGTCAGATGGGCGCTCGACTTCCGCGAGCGATCGCAGCAGATCGACGGGGAAATGCTCGTCTGCCTCGAGTACCACGTCGAGCATGCAGTACGGGTCAACCCTGAAGCGCTTTGCTGCAGCGGACAGGATCATCTCCCTGTTCTCCCAGAGCCGCCCGCCCCTTACCCTGAGCACAGCGTGCCGGCCGGAAAAGACGGGTTCAACAGGATGTCGGGTGTCGAGGATCACGGTATCGGGCCAGGTGTCGCATAACACGGGTCTGGGCTCCATGTCGAGGTCGTATCCGAGAATCGACCCCAGTTCGTACCTGCACTCCGACAACTCCGCCATCGTGAGCCCCGGAAGCCCATCGACCCAGTAGGGGGGACGGTCGAGGCATTCAAGGCCGAGCCCTGCCGCATCCGCCCGGAGCCGGGTACCCGGGAGAACGGACAGATAGAAGGCCTGGACATTTTCACCAAGCCCCTCCGAAACGAGCCGCTCGCCGGCCTTGAGTATGTTTGCCGGGTAGTCGCCGGGCAGGCCGAGAATCAGATCGAGGACAGGTTCAACCCCGGCAGCCTTCAGTTTCAGGGCGCCTCTCACCGTCCTCTCCGGATCGTCCAAACGCCCCATGGCTTTCAACACACTGCGGTTCATGGTTTGGAGGCCGACCTCTACTGAGCCGAAACCGGCACGGGAAAGTGCACCCGGGTCAAGGTTCCGAAGGCCCGCCCTCACCTCGGCAAAGCAGGAAAACCCCATGTTCCGCATCCCATCGAGAAGCACGGGCAGGTCGGCCCTGCCGTTGAACGTGGGGTCGAGAAAGACAAGTTCCGACCTTCCGGCATCCCTGTGACGCCTGAGTGAAACAAGAACATCGGTTGCCGGAATGATGCGGGGCTCGGGGCTTATCCGTCTGTACGAGCAGTAGACGCACCCGTGCGGGCACCCGCGGACTGTCTCGACATGCGCCGGCATCCCGTCAGTGCACTCCAGGTGGCCGGTGAAATAGGGATCGGGCCAGTGATCGGGCGGGAAGGTGCAAATGCCCGTTGTAAGGAACCCGCCATTCTCGATGCCTTCCCGTGCCAGTGACACAGGGTCGCACAGCCGTGCTGCGAATGGTTCCCCCTCTCCCTCGACGAGAAGGTGGAACGCTCCGGACTCCCTCAACCAGCCGTTGTCACGCGTGACCTCGGGACCCCCGGCGATCGTGAGAACATTTGGAAGCAGATTCCTGATCTCACGGGAAAGCCATGCGCTCCTCTCGGCATTCCACATGTACAGAGTAAAGCCCACCACATCAGGTTTTCGCCGGGCGATCCACGAGATGATGCCGGTGTCTGAAAGCGTGTCACAGACATTCACCGGAACGACTGAATCAGTCGGAAGGCCGCCCGCTGCGGCTATGCGTCCCGGGGCGAGCGGAACGTTGCCGGTCGGCTCGAAGGCACAGCCGGGATGAAGGGGAAGCTGGAGAAGGAGTACACCGTGATCAGTCAATTGGGAAGCCGGAAAGGGTCGAGTAGAGAAGTGACAGGGCCGAGACGGCTGTTAAAACGTGGGCGGCGGGATGGTGGGGCTTTCGGGTCTTGAACACCGCCCAGGTGATGATCACGAGGAAAACGGAAACCGCCAGATGCAACCGGAATGCGTTTTCACCAATGCCTCCGAGAAACATCGTTGCGAGTGCTGCAAGGGCGAAAGGTATCGAAGCCGAGCAGGTTCTTCCCGCCCAGTAATCAGAGAAAGCCATCGGCGGGTTGCTTCTGAAGAGAGGGCTGCCTTCGGGAAGAAGAGCTCTGACGGCGTAAGTCACGGAAAAAGCCAGTGCTGTGGCGTTCAGAGCCCTGAAAAAAACCATGCTGAGGGAAAGCAGCGTGAACCAGTTGCTTGCGGGGGATGCTGATACCGCCATCCGGAGCCTGAAAAGGCTCAGCATCAGGAAGAATGCCTGAAAGATTTGGATCTCGCCAAGCACGGACCAGTGGCGAAGGACCTGCCTTCCCAGCATTCGTATGAGCTGAAGCGCCGTTGCAGTCATGGCCAGCTGCCCGGGGACCTGAAGAAGAAGCCTTGGTGTTGTCGTGTCGAGGAACACGAGCATGACGGTCAGGGTGATCAGCTGAAAGAGCCTGACCCTCTCAAGGGTCTTCGATCCCCTGATCTCGCCCGGGCTGCGAGCCTCCTCACTGGAAAAAGTGCGGCGGATGACGCCCCTTTTTATCATTGACTGAAATAGTATTTCCTCCAGTGCGAGGAGCATCAGCGCGACAATTCCAGTGATGATGTCAGGCAAATCAACCTCCCTGATTCCTGTGCAAACATAATGAAACCACAGGAGCTGGAAATGTTGCCACGGGGCGGTTGGAGCGTTTTCGGGCGACCCTTTCCCATCTGGCGCAAAAGCCGCGCAACAGACATATAACTGAAGCCTGCCCCGCGCAGTGGTCCGGAGGCGGAGGGGGCGGAGTTCCCTGATCTCTAAACCCGTTTTGATGTTTCCTTCAGAATAAGGATACGCAGAACATGAAGCTGAACCGTTCCTTCGAAAGCAACTCTGCTGCATCGGGCACTTTTACATCCGTAGGCAATCCAGTCACCTGTCCGTGGTGCGGGACGATCGAGTACGAGATCCGCTCCAACTGCAGGAACTGCGGCGGACCGCTTCCCCCAAGGCGGACCGATGGGGATTCATTGATGGACGAGTTACCGGCAAGGCCTCCGTCGCCTCCCCGTGACATATCCAACGCCTACGTCAGAAAGCTCATGATGAGAAGCGGATGGGCTGTTACAGCCTTCGTCCTTGCCATCCTCGGGATCACTTTCGGCATCGTCGGGCTCATCCTGACCGCATTCATTGTAACCGCATTCGTAGGGATCCCGTTCCTTGGAATGGGTGCGATCTT
Source organism: Candidatus Fermentibacterota bacterium (assembly GCA_963845085.1). Taxonomy (GTDB): domain Bacteria; phylum Fermentibacterota; class Fermentibacteria; order Fermentibacterales; family JCC-6; genus UBA6080. The sequence goes on along the minus strand of CAWJQI010000004.1, from coordinate 344,457 downwards.
TGCGGTGTTCGGCGTGGTAATGCTAAGCAGGCAGTACGAGGCCGCCAGAACCACTGTCGAAGTCCTGCGCAACGGAATCGAAGCGGAAGGTGTCGTGACCGGCGTCGAGCAGAACATGATGGTCAGGATCAATGGGCGGAACCCCTTTGTCATCACATACGAGTACTCTGCCGAGGGGCGGCGCTGCACCGGAACAGTGAGCACCCTGCAGGATCCGTCGCAGAGGTACGCCCCGGGAAGAAAAGCCTGGGTGCTCTACACGCCGGGGTCTCCCGAGACAAGCGCCCTTTATCCTCATCCCTGACCGGGCATCCGCCGCGTTAAAGGAAATCAGCCGGCCTGTCCGGCCTTCACGGTGTGATGCCTTTCCTGAACGGGTCTAATTTGCTATTCTTCAAACCTTGAGGTTCAGGGTCATTGGAAACCATTTGAAGGGGGTTGCGGAATGCAACTGCTTGACAGACTTGATGCTCTGCTTGAACAGCGCGCCGGTGCGGTGAAGAGGAATCTCTCCAGGGAGGCCATGATTCAGGCATCGATTGACAACAGGGACGTGCTGGTGATGGAATGCGGCGCCCTGGCCACCTGGACCCGGCCCGAGTCGTCCGGTCGAAGCCCGAAGGACACCGTGATAGTCAAAAGACCCGAGAGCAGCGATCTGGTCGACTGGACAAGCCCCAACAACCTTCCCCTCTCCCCGGACACGTTCGACATGGTCTGGGAGGACGGGCTCGAAGTTCTCGGCAGGGTGAAGGGCATCTATATCACGGACAGGGTGGTCGGCGCCGATTCCAGGTATGCCCTGCCTGTACGGGTGGTGACCGACAAGCCCCTTTCGGTTCTTTTCACCGACAACATGTTCAGACCCGTGCCGGACGATATTCATCGGTCGGTGTTCCACAGGAAACCCTACACGCTGGTGGTGCTTCCTGAACACAAGCTTGACCAGTTGCGCTACAGTGGAAAGCTCCGGAACGACCCCGCGTTGAACGGTGCTTCCACGATGGTGGTAGCCATGGACATGGACAGGATGCTGGGGATAGTCTACGGCAGTTCATACTGCGGCAGCGTCAAGAAACTGATCTTCACGGTAATGAATTTCCTTCTGCCCTCCGCTGGCGTGCTTCCTCTCCACTGCAGTGCCAACGAAGGCCCTGACGGCAGCTGCGCCCTCATGCTGGGTCTTTCCGGAACCGGGAAGACCACGCTATCCGCAGACCCTTCCAGGGCTCTTCTTGGCGATGACGAACATGGCTGGAGCGAGCACGGAACGGCAAATTTCGAGTACGGCTGTTATGCGAAACTGATCGACCTTTCCGCCGAGAGGGAACCAGACATCTACAACGCCTGTTTCCACAAGGACTCCGCAACGAAGCACGGCGCGATCATCGAAAACGTAATGGTCTATCCTGACGGCAGCTTCGACCTGTTCGACACACGGCTTACCGAGAACTCCCGCGGGAGCTATCCCCTCAGCTTCCTTCCGAACATCAAGGAATCGAGCGTCGCAGGGCATCCCTCTTCCATTGTCTTCCTCACTGCGGATGCGAACGGAGTGCTTCCCCCCATCGCAAGGCTCACCAGGAACCAGGCCATGTTCTGGTTCCTCATGGGTTACACCAGCAAGCTTGCCGGGACCGAAACAGGCATCGTGGAACCGGTCAGCACGTTCAGCCGCTTCTTCGGCGGCCCTTTCATGCCCCTTAAACCCGATGTATACGCAAGGATGCTGGGCGAGAAGCTTGAAGAGCACGGTACCGAAGCCTTCCTTCTCAACACGGGCTGGAGCGGAGGCCCGTACGGCGTGGGGAAGCGTATCAGTCTTCCCCTCACAAGGATCATGCTTAACGCAGCCCTTTGCGGTGCGCTCAATGATGTTGCCTGCAAGCCCGATCCGTACTTCAGGGTGAATGTGCCCGAAAGCTGCCCCGGCCTTCCGGATATGGCAATTCTCAACCCCGGCAATACGTGGGCCGAGAAGGGCGCTTACGCAGAAAGGGCTGCCAGGCTTGCGGACGAGTTCGCTGCACACTTCAGGAAGGCTTATGGAAGCAGCAACCTTGACGAGGGCATCGTCAGGGAGTGCCCGGGTCTGAACTGACGGGATGGTGACCGCATGCCGGTACTTGCGCTGGCCGCTCTGACTCTGATGGGTGCGTTCAACATCGTTCTGCCCTATCCGGGGAACCAGGAGGGCAAGGCGGCCGTTCCCACGTCGTACGGATGCATTGTAGCTGGGAACACCGATCTCGGAGCAAGCGGGGACTCTCAGCTTTTGCTCGCCGGTTTCGACCACTCCGGCACCCTTCTCTGGGTCGACTCCCTCATCAGGGGGCAGAGCTGCAACCTGATTGCGATGACAGCCGTTGAGGGCGGTGTAATGGTCACCGGATCATTCACCGAGCAGGAAGTCGGTGTCTGTGCCATGGCCCTGCTGCTCGACGAATACGGGCAGGTTCAGTGGGAGTACCGCAACGCGGTCAGCAACGAGCACTTCACTGCAGCCTGCCAGGGCACCGACGGTACTGTGCTTTGTGTCGGTGGAACCACAAGCGAGGGTGCCGGAGGGTTCGATGTGTTGATGGTTGCCATGGATCCCGAAGGCGTTCTGCTCTGGAAGAAAACCCTGGGAACCTCAGACGAGGAGACCGCACATCACGTCACGTCATGCTCCGACGGCGGTTACATGATCTCGGGTCTGGCCATGGGATGGGGTGCGGGTTTCGGCGACTACTGGATGATAAGAACCGATTCCGCGGGCGATACCCTCTGGACCGTAACGTACGGAGGGTCCCAGTTCGACTACCCCTGGAGGGCCCAGCAGTACGGCGACTGCTTCTATGTTGCAGGCTCAACGCTTTCCTTCGGTCAGGGGAGCTACGACTGGTGGATCATGAAACTCGACGACCAGGGGCAACTGCTGTGGGAGAACGTCTGGGGTACACGGGGCACCGACAGCAGCATGGCGCTTGCCGTAAGCAATGGAAGGGCGGTCGCCGCGGGATGCTCCGAGCCGGAAACCGGCGTGTTTCTTCAAACGGCCGTCGTCTTCGACGAGAACGACGGTCATGTTCTCGATGAATGGGTCTACGATCCCGGCATGGTCAGGCAATTCACCAGCCTGCCCGGGGGAGGCTTCCTTGTCGGAGGTTCGGGCCTGTTTTCCGGAGAAGACATCATGGTGAAGGAGCTTGACTCCCAGGGAAGCTGCCCGCCTCTCGGCATCGAGGGGGACGAAGAACCCATCCGGCTCACCCTGCGTCCCAACCCGGTCCGGACGGTTGTCGAACTGATCTCATCGGCCGGGACCTCGCAGGTGCAGGTATTCGATCTCTCGGGAAGACTTGTCTGGGAGGGCGCCACAGATGCCGGGAATCTCCAGCTCGACGTATCGGGCTTCAGTGCAGGGGTGTACCTGGTTTCCGACGGGGAGTGTCCGCCGGCCAGGCTTGTTGTACTCAGGTAGGTGTTGCATGAAACTGATTCGTATATTTTTGCATTGCAGGGAAATACAACAACAAACTAACCTTTCTTAGTCCGTCCCCTTAGCGAAGGAGGGATCATGAAGTGGATTACGGTGGTTCTGCTGGCGAGCAGCGCGCTGCTTGCCGGAGGGCACGGCGACAGGGCTTCTCTGGCCTACTCGGTCGGCGCGGGCGTGCTGACGCCCTGGATCTTTGGTGACGAGACAGACGCAGGTGTGGGGTTCGGCGGGATGTTCGGGGTGGAAACCCCCATGACGCAGGGCAACCAGTTCGCACTGAAGGCTGGTTTCTTCACCGCTGGAACCGACAACGAGGCGTACAGCTCCGTGGGATTCGTCCCTCTTACCCTCACCTACAGGATGTACCCGTTTTACAGGCGCTACGCCGGTCCCAGGGGCATCGAGCCGCTTCTTGGCGTGCATGCGGGCGGTGTTCTCGCGTGGGACAGCCCCGAGGGCGACAATGAAGGCACGACCACCGGCGGCGGGATAATCGGCGCAGAGCTTGGCGCGAGGATCCCCTTCGGCTGGACCAACTACTTTGAGCTCACCGTGACGGCGGACTACATGCCCCTCGGCGCCTCCCTCGCGGGGGAGGAGAAGGAGTGCAGTTCCCTCGGAATCATGGCTTCGGTGATTTTCTGAGGAACTGAGGCGTTTCCGAACATCCCATCGCTTTTCCGGACAAATCGTCCCGAAGGCTGAGTGCGCGATTCTGCAGTCCATTATCCACAGTGGACAGCTGCGCTTTGCTATCCTTGTCTTTCGGCCAATACGTGGTAATAATCAGACCGGCACGACGAACCTCTTCTTTCAAACCATGCATGATGGCATAACCCATTGTTCAAGGAGAACGAAGGAGGCAATGATGCGAAGCAGAGTTTTATTTCTTGTGCCGGCTGCTCTACTTTCCACGGGGCTTCGATCCGAAGCGGCTGAATTCATCGGATCCGCGGTCTACGACATCACGATAGGCCTGAGCTACACGCAGCAGTCCAGTGCGTACGGCGAGCAGGGCGGATTCGACAGCTACACAGCCGTCGGCCGCTTTGAGAACGTCAAGTTCGGGCCTTCGATATCACCCGAGTTTGCAGCGTGGTTCGAGGTTCCGATCGGAGATGCGGGCATCGGCGGTGTTCTGCCGATGACACAGATAAACGGCACGGGCGAGATAATCGGGTTCGAGTTGTCGCCCGCCTGGGAAGACCCAGAAGAGGCGATCCCGGGCAGGGTGACTTCGGGTCCGCGGGAGTTCACTCCCGTCCTGATGCTGCTCACCTGGGAGATGGCGAATTCGGGTGACTTCGAGCAGCCCGCCGACCCTGAGGACATGGCTCCGGTGCCGCTGGTGCCCACGCTCTGGTTCAGGTACTGGGAGGGCTACTCGGTCACCGATCCCGAGCTGTGCTGGGAGTACGAGGATTTTGCCGTCATGGAGGTTGAAAGCAGCGGGCTGGTCTTCTCGGTACCGCTCTACAAGCTGGCTGAGGGCCAGGACATAGTGATATCCCGGCCTCTGTCGGGCGGCCCCGAGGTCGGGGAGTGGACGGTTCAGTTCACGGCGAGACGCTGACAGGTCTGATCCGAAGAGAACAGCATCGAAGATCACACTGGCACCCATTTTCTGGAGGAACGGCATGAATGTTGCAGCGCTCATCATGGCGGTCGTGTCGGCAACCGACGTGTCCATCACGCAGCCGGAGGACGGAGGGGTGTATTCAAGCGCTGTACTCACTCTCAGCGCCATTGTCCAGAACGAAAACATCCTTCCCGACTCGGTCACCTGCTCCCTGAACGGGGAACCGTTCCTTCCAGTACCCAGGCTCAGCACGGACTGGCCCACATACATGCAGAGCAACCTCCATCAAGGGTATTCAGCGGCGCCCGCGCCCCACGAGCCCACGATTCTGTGGACAGCTCCTGTCACGGGGCTTATCCACGAGTTCCCGACTCCCATCGTCGTGAACGGTATTGTCTATTACTCGTCCAACAGCGGGGACTTGAAACTGCACGCACTCGACGCGGCGACAGGTGAAGAGATTTGGAGCTACCAGACGATGGGATCCGATGACCCGCCCTCGGTCGTTGACGGCAGGGTTTTCCTGTCCTCCGACTCGGTATACTGCATCGACGCACTGACCGGCACTCGTTTATGGACCTTCTGCAGCGGGGAAGAGGAGTTCGACGCAGGCAGCACACCCTGTGTCATGGATGGCATGGTGGCCTGCGCAGGGAATATCTGGGCGCTCAACGAAACATACATCCACTGTCTTTCCGTCGAAGACGGATCGGAGGTCTGGGTGCGCCAGCTGAGCGGCCGGGTCATGAACTGCATGGCCGGCTGGAACGGTATGTTCATCATCGGCAACTATATGGGGCCTCTCATTGCCCTCGACGCAGAGACCGGTGAAACCGTCTGGTCGAACGAGTACAGTGAAGACGGTTACTGGGACAGCTCGCCCGTTGTTGTCGACAGCACCATTTACATAGGCTCATTTAATGGTTCCGTTCTGGCATTCGACTGCCTGACCGGAGCCATCATCTGGGATTCCCCAATCGGAGACAACATCACCGCAACGCCCTCGTACCATGATGGAAGCCTTTTCATCGGAATCGAGGGAATCGGTCCGGACGGCAACTTTGTGCGGCTGGATGCGGCAACCGGTCAGATCCTCTGGAACAGGGCCTTGAGTATCCATGGCTCTCCCGGTGTGGCCGACGGTCTCGTGTTCTTCGGAGAAATGTATTTCGGTACCGACGCGAGGATAATCGCCCTGGACTGTGCCACGGGGGAAACCGTCTGGACGTACAGCGTAGAAGCCGAGATGTTCATGGGTTCACCCTCCATAACCGACGGCGTCATGTACATACCGGCCATAGACGGGCTGCTGTATGCATTCGGTACGGGGTTGAAGTGGACCTACACCGACGACATTAACGCTGAAGTCGGTGAGAATCAGCTTGTGGCGGATTCCTGGTCCGGCGGCGCCGTCGTTGCGAGCGACACGGTCAGCTTCACGGTCACCGAGAACGGGATTGAACCGGGCCCGGTATCCGGGTTTGAACTGATGGTCCTTCCCAACCCCTTCACAGAAAGCGCAGCGCTTATCGTTCCGGACAGGGCTTTCGGGCCATGTCTCGGTGCAGGTGTTCGATCTGTCGGGCCGCCTGGTGCGTTCGCTGGCCGGAGCGGAGATGGCCGCAGGGGAGCATTCCATAGGCTGGGACGGAAGGGATGACTCGGACGGCGTGCTTCCATCTGGTGTTTACATCTGCCGCGTCATTGCCGCGGAGGGAACCGCATCGAAGTCGGTCTGCCTGCTGAGATGAGCACGGGCTGACCTTTTGGGAAGCGATTTACAGAGCTTCGAACACTTTGCTCGTCATGCATTTCAGGCGCGCCGCCCGTATGCGGAAGGGCAGTGCATGCCTATCCGTCCTGCGGGGTTCCCTGGTATGTCCGGTTGTGAACTGCCCGCGGTTTGAACCGCACAAAGCCTGTTCTTTGAACCGCCTACTGCAGGGTACCGAGAACCGAAGCCCCGAGCTGGCCGCACGCCCCGTTCACGTCGTCGCCACGCGATCTTCTCAGGGTGACGGACGGGCACCGGGGGTAGAGGTGGTCCATGAAGGCGCTCACTGCAGTTTCGTCGGGCCTCTGCCATGGAAGGCCGCTTACAGGGTTGTACAAAAGCAGGTTGATCTTGCACGGGAGACCCCGTGCGAAATCCACAAGCGCCTGCGCCTCACGGATGGAGTCATTGACCCCTGCTATGAGGCAGTACTCGAGTGTGACCCGCCTTCCCGAAGCATTCGTCCATTCGAGAAGGCTCTGCCTCAGCCTGTCCAGCCCTGTTCCAGCCGCTGCCGGAACAAGCTTTTCGCGGGTGGTTCGAACCGCGCTGTGCAGGGAGAGGGCAAGCCCGTACTGCCTGCCCAGGGCGGTCAGGGCGGAGATGCCCCTGATGATGCCGATGGTTGAGATCGTGATCTTTCTCTGCCCGATGCTGATTCCCGAGTCGTGGCTTATCACCGCAAGCGCAGGGATTACCTGGTCGAGGTTGTCGAGCGGTTCCCCCATTCCCATAAGGACCAGGTTCGAGATCCGTTCAGGGGCCGTCCTTCTGAGGGCGTAGAGCTGCGCCACGATCTCGCCCGCCATGAGGTTCCTTCTGAAACCGACCTGGCCGGTCATGCAGAAGGCGCAGCCCATCCTGCACCCGACCTGTGTGGAAAGGCATGCGGTTAGCCTCGGAGGGTCGGGAATGAGAACCGATTCAGCGACGAGGCCGTCATGCAGCTTCAGAAGGTGCCGTTCCGTGCCGTCCCGGCCCCTTGCGATCTCCACGGTTTCCGGCACGGTGAGGGTTGCCCTCTCCGAAAGCTTTTCCCTGAGCGCCTTCGGAATGTCCGTCATCTCTTCGAACGATCCGGCACCCCGCAGATGTATCCAGGAGAAGAGCTGTTTCGCCCGGAAGGGTTTTTCCCCGAGGTCATCGGTCACCCAGCCGAGGAGGCTCTCCCACGGCATGCCGGTGAGGTCCGGGGTGGGGCTATATTTCGGTTTGTCACTCATGATGAAGGGAAGATAATGGCTAAGAGGGTCGGCATCATAGGAGGAAGCGGTCTCTACTCCATTCCGGGCATAAAGGTCCTCGGTGTCGATGCCGTGGAGACACCCTTCGGAAAACCTTCCTCGCCCGTGGTGCTGGGCGAGCTTCACGGTGTCGGGACGGCGTTCATGGCAAGGCATGGCGAAGGCCACAGGTTCACCCCTTCAGAGGTTCCCTACGCCGCAAACATCTACGCACTCAAATCACTCGGGGTGGAAACGCTTGTGAGCTTCAGCGCCGTGGGAAGCCTGAGGGAGGAGATCGCACCCCGCCATTTCGTTGTGCCCGACCAGCTGTTCGACAGGACGCTCGGAGCCCGGGTCACATCGTTCTTCGGCCATGGCGCGGTTGCCCACGCATCCTTCGGCGAACCGTTCTGTCCCTCCCTGAGGGCGATCCTCGCAAGGGCTGCAGCGGCGGCCGGCGCCACCGTGCATGACGGAGGCACCCTCGTCGTCATGGAGGGTCCTGCGTTCAGCACGCGTGCGGAGAGCCTTTTCTACAGGTCGATTGGTGCGTCGGTCATCGGAATGACCGCCCTTCCCGAGGCCAAACTCGCCCGCGAGGCCGGGATGTGCTACGCAACGCTTGCCATGAGCACGGACTATGACTGCTGGAGGGAATCGGGCGAGCATGTCACCGGTGACATGGTTTTCGAGGTCATGCAGGACAACGCTGCGATGGCGATGAAGGTGCTCGGAGAGGCCCTTTCACTTCTCGGAGACCCGTCGGCCATCCCCGGCGGCTGCAGGTGCAGGGAACCCCTTGGCGTGGTGACCGGCCCGGAAAACAGGGACCATGCCCTCATGGAAAAGCTGGAAGTGGTTTTGAGGCGCTGATGGCTACCGTGGGGGAACTCGGCGAGAGGGGGCTCATCAGCCTGCTGATAAGTGAGCTGGGGCTCGAACTGGCCGGCGACGATTCAGCGGTTCTCCCGGCCATCGCCTCTCCGGTGGTTACCGTAGACTCGTACTTCGAGGGGGTTCACTTCCACCGCTGGTGGTGCCCGGCGGAGCAGCTGGGCGGAAGGCTTCTCGAGGCCACCCTCTCCGACCTGGCCGCCATGGGCGCCCGTCCACTCTGGCTTTTCAGCGCTGTCAGCCTCCCGCCCGATGTCGAGGTGAAGTGGTTTCTCGAGTTCTGCAGGGGGCTCGTTCGCCGTCCCGACTGCCGGCTTGCGGGCGGTGAAACTATTCGGAGCGGAACATTTGGTCTGACCCTCACCGCAGTGGGCGAGCTTGACGGCCCCCCGCTCCTGCGATCCGCGGCTGTACCCGGTGAAAGGCTATGGGTGACTGGGCCGCTCGGCCGCACTCTTGATTCCCCCGCGCTTCTGGAAAAATCCCGGGAATGCACCCTTTCACCCCTGGAACACGCGCAGACAGGGCTGTTCCTCGAGCCAAAGGCGAGGTTCGACGCGGCAGCCCTGATACGCGGGGCCGGCTGCCGGTGCGCCATCGACATCTCGGACGGGCTGGTGAGCGAGGCCGGACACATTTCCAGGGCGAGCGGGGTCAGGGTCTGCATCGAGACCGATGCCGTACCTCTTGTGGAGTACGCCCGCTCCCGCCCCCTCGAGGCCTTCCGGGCCGGGGAGGACTACGAACTTCTTTTCACTGCCCCTTCAGGGATGAGCTTCGAAGGATGCCACCCCATCGGCTGGCTGGAAGCCGGGACAGGGGTGTTCCTTGTCGGACCCGGGGGCATGATCGCCCCGCCCGGAGACGGCTACGACCACTTCAGGGGCTCTATTCCGCCTGAACCAGGTGGAAACCGGGCATGTCGTAGTCGATGACCAGTGTGAACTTTGAGAGGATGTCGCTTCCCAGGATTCCATCGTAGCGGGAGAGGGGCCCCGTGTCATCGAAGACGGTCGCCTCGCCGCAGGGGATGATCCTTCCACCGATTGTCACGGTTTCAACCGGGATCACGCTGACGGTTCCCCGGCCTCCGACAGCCTCGACCGGAACGGTGCGGGACGGTCTTCCATCGAGTGCGGCGCCCCTGCCCGCAAGGAAGCTCCGGGACAGGTGGAGCGAACCTCCCGCGCCGGTGTCAAGCAGCAGGGTGGCCGGAATGCTGTCTTCTATCAGGGCATCGAAGGAGATCAGACTCATCGAGAGCCTTCCCGGAACACGCAGCGCACCGGGCGGGGCGTTGTACTCCCCCCGCCTGTGCAGGGTGATCGTCCTGCCCGGATAGTCTATCTCGGTCACGAACCTGCAGAGGAAGTCGTACCCCACGATCATGTCTATGCTCATACCGGTTGCGGGAAGGAAGGCTTCCCGGATGGGCAGCACTGCGGGCAGCTGCCCCCTCAGCACTGCGCCCGCCACCTCGTAGCTGTCAACCGGCACGAAGGCGAACTCCTGCGAGCCGCTGATGCCCTGGGCCTGGAACTCCCCTTCCGGGATGAGACCGAGCTCGCACGCGAAGATGCTGTCGAGAAGTGTGGCGCCGGCGCCGCTGTCGAGGATGGCGAGGGCCTCCCTGCCGTTCACCAGGGCCTCGAGGTAGATGTGGCCCTGGTGCAGCCGAAAGGGGCTGGGTGTGTCGGAGGTGGTGAGCTGCCGGTCCGGCGCGCCCCGGATGGGTGAGAACAGGCTGTCGTCGAAGGACTCAGAGGTGTTGAACTCGGTAAGGATGTTCCTGCTCACTGTTTCCATGCCCATCCCGGGAAGCGAGTCAACCGTGGTCAGCGGAACGGTCACCCCGTCGATCTCAGTGTAGTCGCCCGGGTACTGAACCACCGTCATGCCCATGGCCGTAGTGACAAGGGCGACGGGAAGGCCGGTATTCGCGGAGAGGCAGTAGGTGACGGGCGAGTCGAGATCGAGCCTTATCAGAACAGCCCTCTGTCCGGCAATCAGAGTGTCGCCCGCGTATTCGAGCCCCGAACACTCGAGGAAGGCCGTATTGAACACCGTGGCCCTGGCGCTTTCGAGCTGCGTGAGTCCCTCCAGCCCTGCCGGGGCAAGGTTGCCGTTGCGGTCAAGGCTCCAGGCGCTGTCGCCCTGGAAGATCATGTGCTGTTCGACCGGTCCGAGGGCAATCCTCACCCTTCCCATGAAGGGATCCCTGACCCACCAGGCCTCGCTGCAGCCTGAAAGGCCCGCCATCGTGATGCTGTCCACCGTATGCACGGAGCGGATGCCTTCAAGGGCTTCCCTTCCGCCCATTGCGTCGATGTAGGACTGCACCGCGCCGGTCAACCTGTCCCCGCCCTGGTCAGCGCAGGCGGTCAGGGCGATAACGGTCGTGAGCACTGCCGTTCCCTGCACATCGGGCCTCATCTTTCCGTAAAGTACGCTCTCATGCTCATCTCAAGGTTGGAATCGAGCCCTGTGTAGAGGGCGCTCAGCTCGCAGCCGTCAGTGTAGTCGAGGTTCCAGAGGGGGATCATGTCGGAGGGGCAGTGCCCGACGGCCATCAGGGAGTCGGTCCTGAGCAATAGAGGATCCACCGGGAGGCCGGGAACAATTGAGTCCAGAACCGTCCAGGCGTGAAACACAAGGCTGTCGCCCCTCTGAACGAGGCCCCCCGCAACGTGAATGGGAATTCCGTTTCCGGCGACCTGCCTGGCGAGCGCAAGGGACATCTCAAGGCACGGACCCGGGGCCGACCTTGTTCCCTCCACCCGTCTTGCCATCCCGAGGATTTCGTTCAGGATGCTGTCGCTCAGCGCCTCCCGGATCGGGCGGAACGTGTGGGGCCTTTGGCGCAGCTCCATCCTGATGTTCATGACCGCGGTCTCACCCGGGGCGAGGGATGCGACAAGGCAGGTCAGAACCGGCCCCCCCCCTGAAAAATCGTTCGAGAGGATCCTCATGGTCTGGTAGGGTTCGTGCGCGAAAGGCCTCGGGACCATGAGGACGACGTTTCTGACGATGGTGTCGCCGAGGTTGGTCAGGCTGGCCTCGAGCACGAGCGTCGTGTCGAGCACCGAGACGCCCCTCAACCTGTCCGCAAGCCATCCGGAAGTCGATGCAACGGCGCCGCCGGCCGCCAGTGCGTAAACCCTTCCGGCATCGTCGAACCTGCCGGCGAGTTCAAGCAGCCTTCCCAGCTCGAGCACACCGGCGCCATCGATCCTCGAAGCCTGCTCGGCGAAGAGAAGCGCTCGAAGCGGGACCTCCCTCATCGTGACGAGAGCCCTGGCGCTGTCAGCGGGGCTGTACGGAACAAGAAGAACCATGCAGAGCAGAAGGCTCATTTCCTTAGCACCGCGACGGGGTCGAGCGATGCCGCCCTGCCCGCAGGAACCATTGCTGAAAGGATGCTCATGGCAACCGCGGAAAGGGCCGCGACAAGCGTGTTGAGCGGAGAGACCCTCACGGGAAGGTTGTCGTGGAATGAGTAGACGTCGGGAAGGCTGACAAGCCCGGTCGAAGAGAGGATGTGGCAGAGCAGCAGCCCGAGGGCCACGCCGATGGCTGCTCCGGTAACCCCGACGAAGACCCCCTCCCAGAGGAATATCCTGGCCACGAGGGAGTCGCTTCCGCCCATTGCCCTGAGGATGGCGATGTCGCGCCTTCGCTCCACAACGCTTCTCGCGACCGTTCCCATGATGTTGAAGGTGGCAACGAGTGTGATGAGAAGAAGCGCCGCCATCGAGCCCAGCCGCTCCAGCTTCATGCTGGCTGCCAGGGCGGGGTTTCTCTGCTTCCAGGTGAGCACCTGGAGAGAGTCGGGAAGGAACGCCTCAAGGGCCCGTCTTGCGGCCTCCTCGCCGTATGCGCTCGAAGGGGTGACCTGAATGCCGCTGAGGCCGCCCGAGGGCAGGAACATTCGGGCCGCCACCGGCAGGGGGACCCAGGCAAGGTTTCTGTCGTTGGCGGGAAGGCCGGTTTCAACCGCCCCGAGAAGAACAGCCCTGGCGCTTCCGACGCTGCCCGAAAACAGGCTTTTGGGCGGGAAGAAAACGATCGTGTCGCCGGAGCTGTGCATGAACTCCTCGGCCAGGTAGAGCCCCATGACAACGGCCGGTCCGCCGTCCGGGCCGACCAGCGAAGGGGAACCCCACGAGACAAGTGTGTCTATGCCGGGAAAGAGGGGAACGTCAACGGGAACCCCCCTGACGATGCAGCCCGACTCGAGGTTCCTTGCCGGAAGCCGTGCAATCGCCTCTCCCTGGATGTAGGGCACTGCCGATTCGACCTCGGGAAGCTCGAGAAGGTTCTCCATGAACCCCGGGTCGTCGGGGACCACACCAGAGCCAGCCGGAAGGACGGCGAGCGACGCGTCGACGCTGGTGACGCTTTCGGTGATGAAATGCTCAAGGCCGTCGAGAACCCCCATGACAACGACAAGGGCTGCAACGCCCAGGGCAACGCCCGCGATGCTGACGATCGTGCTGAAGGCCACCTTTTTCCTCGCGGGATGGCGGCGAAGGCAGCGCCATGCGATCCTCCAGGAAACCGAGTCGAAACCGGATCTCAACCCCAACGGGAACCTCCACGGGCAAAGTGAACTGCTATTATATATGGATTGCCGGTTGACCCACGTTTTTCCCGGGAGGTTTCTTGTATGACGGGGCTTCAGTTCGTTCTAGCGGCCCTTGTCGGCGGATTCAGCACCACGGTCCGGGTGGGGCCCGCGACCTTGAGCCCCCTGGGAGACGCGTTTTATCCCGTTGTTCAGGGAATGGCTGGCATGTCGACGACAGGGCGGGTGCTGCGCCCGATCGAAGTGTTCTTCATACCTGTGCCTCCGGGTACCGAGCCTGTTCTGGATTACCGTGTCGAGGCTGTCAGTTCGACTGGCTGGGACGGCATACCGTGGGCTTTTGTCCCCTCCCTGACCGGCACCGGCATCGAAACAACTGAAGTCAACGCCTCTGCCCGTTCGGTAGAGCCGTCCGAACCCGTTGCAATGTCCGTAATCCCCCTCGCGGGAACTACGGTCGCCATGGTCATTGTCGACCCGTTCTGCTACGGCGACCTATCGAGATACGCATCAACCATTTCCTTCGAACTCACCTGGCCTTCGAGGGCCGGTTCCAGACCCCTAAGGGGTTCCCTTCTCGATGGGGTCGCCCCCGCCGGAACCGTTTGGTGGCGCGACAGGGGCCGGTCATCTGAAAGCCCATTCTGGGGAATGCCGTGGGCCAGGATAAAGGTGAATGAAACCGGGTTCCATGCAATCACGGGGGCACAGCTCTCGGCTGCGGGATGCCCGGCGGTCGGAATGGCCAGCGCATCGCTTTCGATGCTTTCCGGCCCTGCCGTTCCGTTCGATCTCGATGACCCGTCCGACGAGCATCTGCCGCTTCCTGTCGCCCTCTCCGTAAGAGACGGCGGGGACGGCGTGTTTGACTCTGCAGACACCCTCTTCTTCTACGGCCGTGCCCTCGTGAGGGCCGAATTCCAGGAAGACACCCTGTTCCACACATGGCACAGGTACGACGATGCCAATACATACTGGCTCACGTGGGGCGGACCGCCGGGCGAAAGGATGGAAACATCCGAAGCCCCCTACCAGGGTTACCCGTCATGGGGACCCACCGCAGGCGATCTTGTCTGGCTCGAGCAGGAGTACAGCTGGTCGGCCAACGAGGACAGAACGGGCTGGTGCTGGGCTCCCATTCCTGAGGGCAGCCCCTCCTACATTCATTTCACCGCCCCCGCCGGCAGCACGGCAAGGTCGCTGCGCCTGAGCATTCTTCACGGGAATACGGGCTACGGCGGCGACAGCATCGTTCTCAACGATGAGACCATCATCGACAGCACCTTCATAAACAACACGTTCATACGCTTGTGGACCGTGAGCAACCCCCCTCTGAACCCCGACATGAACACCCTGCGGATCTGGTCGTGGAACGACAACTGGGTATCCGCCTTCAACTACCTGGAACTTGAGCTGGAATCACCCGTTACGACCGGAAGGCAGCTTTTCTTTCTCAACAGGCCTGCGGGCACTTACACCATTGAGGTCCCGGGTGTGGAACCCGGTGCAAGGGCTTTCCTGACCGGCTCACCCTTCGTTCCGACCGAGCTGACCGGCTGGGAGGCATCGGGGGGAACCGCGCGCATCTCCATAACCACCGGGCAGTCAGGCTCGATGTGGATAGTGAACCCGGGGGAAATCCTCACACCCGCCTCGATCGAGTACGCCCAACCCGGAAGGATCGTGGGCACCGGGCTCCAGGGCGATGTGATCGTACTGCTTCCCGAATCCTTCATGGAGTTCAGCGCGCCGATCGGTGCGTTCTACGCTGCAAGGGGGCTGACCATAGCAGCAGCGAGCTACAGGGAAGTCTACGACGAATTCAACCAGGGCGTGGAGTCGCCGGGTGCGGTGCGTTCCATGGTCAGGCACGCGCTGGACAACTGGGTGAACCCGCCGCAGTCTCTCCTTTTGATCGGTGACAGCAACCACGATCCCCTCGGGTACACGACCGGTGAAAGGCCGATCGCCCCGTTGTTCCGCACGGTCGGGCCCAGCCAGTACAAACTCGGGGCAGGTGACGACGGGTTCGTCACGGTGCACGAGGGTGCTGTCTTTCCCGAGATCCCCGTCTCCCGGATCCCCGTTTCGAACGCTCTGGAAATGCAGGCCTACCTCGACAAGCTGGCAGCGTACGAATCGGCCCTGAACAGCGGCACATGGGCCAACAGGGTTGTGCTTGCCGCCGATGACGAGTGGAACGGCAACATCGACCTCGGAGGTCGGCGCAACCCTTGCAGCCGAGTACCTTGCAGACTCGGTGATATCGTTTTCGCTCGAGCTTTTCAAACTGTATCTCGTTGACTACCCTTGGCCGCCCGGCACCTCGCCTGACGGCGCCCATCCCGAGAAACCCGAGGCCCGGTCTGATCTTGTGGCCGCCATCAACCAGGGCTGCTCGGCGCTTGTCTTCTTCGGGCACGGCTCCTACGACCGGATCGCTCAGGAAAACCTTCTTTCAACTCTTGATGTTCCCGGTCTCGTAAACCTTCCCAGGCTTCCCGTTGTGTTTTTCGGCAGCTGCAACACGGGGCAGTTCGACATGCTCGGGGCCGATTGCTTCAGCGAGGTTCTTGTCAAGCATTCACAGGGCGGCGGCATCGTGGCCGTCGGCTCGACCGACGGAAGCTACACAGTCCCAGAACGAACATCTTCTTTCCGTCTTCCTGGGGTCGATGTACGGGCCCCAGCGTATGAGCGCGGCCAGGGCTCTCTGGATGGCCAAGATCTCCATGCCCTTCGAAAGGTACAACTTCTTCTACAACATCATGGGCGACGGAGGCGTCACCGCTCCTATGGCCGACGACAACGGCACGACCTTCCATGTGCCCGAAACCGGGCTGATGCGGGGCCGGCTGAATTCCGTCGACATGACCTTCCCCGCCGACAGAACCCTTCAGGTGGCGATCGGGGAAAGCGGCGACAGCGTGGTCTATGTGAGCCCCCTGTCCGGAGTGTCGATACCCTGGATCAGGCTCGGTCTTGCCGCCTACAGGGGGGTCGTGCAGACCGAGCCCGACGGAAGGGCCACGCTGCAGTTCTTCATGCCTGTCCAGGCTGACACGGGATCACTGGCGAGGGCGCAGGCCCTCGGAGACAATGGTTCGATTCACAATGTCGCCTGGAACCAGTGGTGCACGGTTGCCGACGCCGGAGGCTACTCGTCCGACTCCATTGGACCCGCCATCTCCATGACATACCGCAGGGCGGGGCTTTCGAATGTTCTTTCCGCCGAGCTCGAGGACGAGAGCGGGATCTGCTTCTTCGGTTCCGAAGCCGGGCGGGCCATCCTTCTCTCGATCGACTCCCAGGGGTTCGATGTGAGCTCGTTCTTCCAGTACCTTCCCGACAGCCACACGCGCGGACAGCTCAACTACACCCTTCCCGACATCGGTTCAGGGGAGCACACCCTCATACTCGCCGCCTGGGACGGAATGGGAAACGGTTCCCGCGACACGCTTGAAATTGTCATCGCGGACGACCTGAGCGGGCTGATCGACCGGGTCGCGGTGTACCCCAACCCCTGTTCCGGTACGAGGGCTTTCATCTTCGAGACCTCGGCACCCGGCGAGGTCGGTGTGAGGGTGTTCACTGTGGCCGGCCGACCCATCTGGGAAGGACGCATGTCGCACGCGGGCGGAGTCGGGCAGCTCGTATGGAGCGGGCTTGACGCAGACGGTGACCCCATCGCAGCGGGGGCTTACATCTACATTGTCAACCTTGAGACTGCCGAGGGGAGGAACGCCTCCAGGAGAGGGCTTCTCGGAGTTTCTCCGGAGTGATGACGGAATGAACGGCTACGAAGAGGCAAGGATACTTCTGGACGGCTCGAAGCGTACCCTGGTGTTCACAGGGGCAGGCATGTCGAGCGAGAGCGGCATGGCGACCTTTCGGGGAAAGGACGGCCTCTGGAACGACCGGTCCGCACAGGAGCTTTCGTCGATCGAGGGGCTGCGGGACCGCCCCGGGATCGTCTGGGAATGGTACGGCAAGCGTTTCGTGGCAAGCGGGGGTGTCAAACCCCATGCCGGCTACGAAGCCCTTCTCACCCTTCAGAACCGAAAGGGGAGGCTTCCCGTAGTGACACAGAACGTTGACGGGCTGCACCAGTCCGCGGGGCTGTCGGAGGTCTATGAGCTCCACGGATCGATGCGCACGGTTTCGTGCCTTGATGCATGCGGTTACAGGGCGGATTTCGAGGCGGGGATGCTGAACAGCCTTCCTCCCAGGTGTCCGGTCTGCGGCGGGCTGGTCAGGCCCGATGTGGTCCTTTTCGGCGAACCGCTTCCCGAGACAGTGGTTAGGGAAGCGTTCCGCCTTGCAGGGAAATGGGCCGACCTTCTCCTCGTTGTCGGCACGAGCATGCTGGTATGGCCTGCGGCGGGCATTCCGTGGGAAGCCCTGCAGGCGGGGGTCGAGGTGATCGAGCTCAACCCCGAACCGACAAGTCTTTCCAAGGCTCCGGGCGTCATCTGGGTACCGGGCAGGGCAGCCGAGCTTCTACCCGGACTGGTGGAGGAATTTTGACAGCAGCACTCCTGTTGATCCTTGCGGCGGGTTCATGGCACGGCACCGAGCTGTTCGCGCCGCCCGTACCCGCACCCGAAGGCTCCGCCCGTATAGCCGACTGCGTCAACATCATCGGGGAGGGCGTTCCCTCCTACCCCGTCAGAACGGTCTATGTGCCCCTGCCGCAGGGCTCTGTCCCCGAGCTGCGCGTCGGGGTTTCCGGCATTGGTGTTCTCGAACGTTCCCTGATGGAACCTGCTGACAACCCGCCGCAGACTGCGGTCCTGAGGGGAACGGCCCCCCTGGCGGGCGGTTTCTTCGCCGTGATAGACGTCTACCCTTACACGGGGGGCGACAGGTACTCTTCAAGCGTTGACATCGGGCTCTCCTGGGCTGATCCCAGGGGCACGTCTTTTCCGGTTGCCATACCTGCCGGAAGCCCCGTTTCGGGCGTATCGCCGGGAAGCACCCACTACTGGCCCCTTCACGGAGTCAGGGCGGAAAGCCCCTTCCACGGCAGACCCTGGGCAAGGCTCGCCGTTGGTGGAACGGGACCGGTGGCTGTCACCGGCGCCATGCTCGAGGCGGCGGGGTGCGGTGCGGTCGGGAATTCCACGTTCGGCCTGGCGCTCTATTCCGGCCCGGGAACCGCTTTCGGCGACCTGCCCGATGACGAACACTATCTGCAGGAAATCCCAGTTCTCGTTGATGACGTGAACGCGGACGGTGTCTTCGACCCTCAGGACCGTGTGCTGTTCTACGCGTTCGGCCTTACGAGGTGGATGCCTGAGAGCGGGGTGCTGGTCCGCCTCGTGCACCGGTACGCATCCCACAGAACCTACTGGCTTTCCTGGGGCGGCGCAGCCGGGCTTCGCATGGAGGAGAAGAACGCCTCTCCCGGCGGGCCTTCGTGGGAGGGCGCCAATCCAAACGTCACCACTCTCGAGGAGGACGTCATATGGGAGCCGGCATTCAGCACCGATACGGGCTGGCTCTGGGAAATGCTCGACGGCGGCGGGTCGGTGACCGAGCCCTACTCCCTCCCCGGGCTTCGGGAAGGAACCCTGACCACCTGTACGGTCCGCATCGCGCTTGATGAAACAAGCCAGTGCACGGTCGGCCTTTTCGTGAACGGAGCGCCTGCGGGCAGCCGCGAGGTGATCGGGACCGGTCCCAGGATCGTCGAGTTCGGCGGCATTGAGATGCCCGAAACCGGCAGTGTGAGGCTTTCCTTCACAACCGCTTCGGGCGCGGTGTATTTTGACAGGCTGGACATCCGGTACGACAGAAGCCCCGAGGCGGACGGC
Organism: Candidatus Fermentibacterota bacterium; assembly: GCA_963845085.1. Taxonomy (GTDB): domain Bacteria; phylum Fermentibacterota; class Fermentibacteria; order Fermentibacterales; family JCC-6; genus UBA6080. The sequence continues at coordinate 325,099 of CAWJQI010000004.1, read as the reverse complement.
GCGCCCGTCTTCTTCGAGAGCAGCGGCGGAACTGCCGCGTACGGAATAGCTTTCAACGGCGTCGACGAGGGTGTTCTCGCCTTCGAACTCACGGAACCCGATGCACCGGTGCTGCTCACCGGCGTCGACCCCCAGTCGGGCACCCTGTATCTGGGCGCCGATGTTTCGGATTCAACCATCCTTGCAGCCGCCAATCCCGATGCGTTCCTTCAGCCCGACTCGATCTCGCCCGCATCCCCCGGCAGGCTGGTGGGCACGGTGACCGAGGGAGACAAGCTGATCGTGGTGCCCGAGAGTCTCCTCGATGGCGCATGGGCGGTTGCCGCAGTCGAGGAAAGGCTCGGGTGGCGCACCGTGGTTGCCACCACGAGGGAGATCTACGACGAGTTCGGCCAGGGCGTTGCGGATCCCGGAGCCATCCGTTCCGCCGTGAGGTGGGCAATGGACTCGTGGGATCAGGGCTGCCGGGAGCTGCTTCTCGTTGGCGACGGCCACTACGACTTCTTCAACCGCACTTCAAGCCAGCCCGTTATGATCCCCCCCTGGATACGTTTGAACGGTTCGAACGATCCCCCGTGCGTGGATGACTGGTACGTCATGGTCCATCAGGGCGCATACCTTCCTGAGATACCTGTCGCAAGGCTTCCTGTCGATTCTCCCCTTGCTCTCGAGACAATGGTTGAGAAGGCTTCGACCATTCAATCCGGCGCCACGGCGGGAAGCTGGATGAACCGGTGCGTCCTTCTGGCGGACGACGAATGGGGAAACGACAGCTACGCCCGCGAGAGCTACCACACCGAGGATTTCGAAACCCTCGGGGCGTCAACCCTTCCCAGGAGTTTGAGACGGATCAAGTTCTACCTCATCGAATACCCCTGGCCCCAGGGCACCTCACCCGACGGCGTGCACCCCGAGAAGCCCGATGCAAGGGAGGATTTCATCGAACTCTGGAACCAGGGCATGGGCTGTCTCGTGTTCATGGGACACGGCTCGGCGAACCAGATCACGCATGAGAAGGTGCTCCGGCTGCAGGATGTTTCCTCGCTCGAGAACGATGGAAGGCTTCCGATCGTAATTCTGGCCAGCTGCGACCTTTCAGCCTTCGACACCCCCGGCGCCGAATCCATCGGGGAAGCCCTTGTTTACGCCGCCGGCGGGGGGGCGCTGTCCACGGTTGCCGCAACCAGGAAGACATTTCCCGGCTCCTCGACCAACTACGGTTTCACACGGGTCCTTCTCGACAGCCTCTACAATTCGGGAACACCGTCGGGATTGGCCGTCTGGTACTCCAAACTGGCCAATTCCACGGGATACGCCAGCAACAACCGTTACTACGTGCTTTTCGGCATTCCCGGCCTCCCGGTTCCCAGGCCCGGGGGCATGCCCTTCATTTCGATCGATCCCGACACCCTTCGCACCGGGGAACGGAACACCGTCTCCGGCGAGGCGGGCGTTGCCATGGGGCTTGCTCTCGTTGAAATACTTGAATCCGGGCTGCCCATGGTTTACGGCATGCTCGGCGGCGGAACGATTGAGTACGTTGCCGACGGCGGGACCGCCTGGCGGGGCGCTGCAGCCCTTTCCGACGGCATGTTCACCGCGGACTGCATCATCCCGTCGCAGGCAAGAACGGGTGCCACGGCCAGGGCCGAGGGAACCGCCGTTTCATTTGCCACGGTGACAGCGGACGCTGTTGATCCGGCCATTCTCGTGACCGGCACACCCCCCGGGGGTGACTATTCCGGTCCCGAGATCGAGATGTGGATACAGGGTCACAGGGGGGTTTCGAACCCTGTCATTACTGGCGAGGCGGTATTCCAGGCGGACCTTTCCGATTCAAGCGGGATCTGCTTCCTCGGCGGCGAGGGCACACGGCTGCGCCTGTTCATCGACGGCACCGAAAACGACATCGGCCCCTACTTCAGCTACCATACGGGAAGCACCACCCGGGGCAGGGTTTCCTTTGACCTGCCCCTGCTGCCGACGGGGCAGCACCTTCTCATCCTCCATGCCGTGGACGGGGTGGGCAACCCTTCGAGCGACAGCCTCGAAGTGACGGCGGCCCCTGCCGGTGAGACCGTGTTCAGCGAGATAGCGGTGTACCCGAACCCGGGCGACGGCGAGAGGTGTTTCAGCTTCTCGATTTCCGGCGACGCGTGGGTCGAGGTCGCTATCTACACTGTCGCCGGCCGTGAGATCGCAAGGCTTTCCTCCCAGTGTCCCGCCGGGTACAACCAGATCATGTGGAACGGCCTCGATGCCGACGGCGACCTTCCTGCAACGGGCGCCTACATCTTTCACATGAGCGCCGAGGCCTCGGCCGGCGGCGGCTTCATCAGGGAGGCCGTGCATACCGGGATGTTCGTTGTAGCTGGGCAGGGGGATTCCCGATGACTGCTGAAGAAACATCAGGAAAGGTATCCTGGCTCTGGAAACAGGTGGAGGACGCCCGCCGGGACAGGGATCCGGAGCGGGCGAGGGAGGGGCTCGGCCGGCTGCTGGCGTCTCAGGAGATACGCGCCACCCCTGATCAGGACCTCGCACTGTTGTACCTGTCCCAGCTCGAGATGGAGGAGGGCAGGGTCTCCGATGTTGCCAGGCGCCTCCAGGGCTTTCAGTGGCACGGCATTCCGGGCCCGGCTGCCCTTCTCCTTGCGTCCGATCTCTTCCTCCGGCTCGACTGGTACGAAAACTCCCTCGAAGCCATGGGAAGCTACCTCGAACACTATCCGCAGGATGTCGACGCCCTTCGAAAGAGGGGGCTCCTGCTGCTCATGCTGAACCGCGACACCGAAGCCGAGAAGATCCTCAACTCCGTTGCCCGGAGGGAAAAGTTCCGCGTTCCCTCCACGCTTTCCTACCTGGCCATGCTCGAGGCGAAGAGGGGCAACCTCGAGGAAAGCCTTCACCTGCTTCTGCAGGCGAGGGACCTCGCCCCCTTCGATGAGAGGATCGAGCATACGCTCCTCCGCATCGAGGCCCTCAGGGTCAGGCTCCGCCGCTCCGTCATGGAGCACGATGACATTCCTCTCGAGAACGCGGTTTCCGGGATGACCGCCGGCATGCTCGGTCTTCACGGGTACACCAGGGAGAAGGCCCGCCGGGCGGCATCCATATGGAACCACTTCTGCGAGATGAAGAAGCCCGCCGGAAGAAAGCCTGAGATCTGGGCCGCCGCGCTCGAGTACGCGGTCACACGGAACGGCCCGCACTTCACACAGGAGCAGCTCGCCGAGGAGTACGGGGTGTCAGCGACCCAGATGGGTGAGCACTACAGGCTTCTGGCTGCCACAGTCGATCTCGACGAAACTTCCGACCCCCTCGAGGAAGCCGCGCGCGAGGGTGAGAGCCTCAGCCTCGAAGCCCGCAGGGAAGAGCTTGCCGATGTGCTCGCCGGCCTTTCGGGGCGGCTGGGGTCGTTCTCGGAACCGGGCGATGCGGTTGAGTGGGTGCTGAAGCAGATCCCTCCGCTCGACGAGCCGCAGCGCCGCGAGGTCGAGGATTTTGTGGCATATATCTGGCGAAAGCACGGTCATACAGTAATTTAGCCCCTGTCATCGTTGCAGCATCCCGATCGGGGCGCTATATTTTCGGCTCAGGCGCCAGATCCGATCCCCCAAATCAACCTCAAAGAGGAAACAAGAAGATGAACGAGAAATTCGTATACTATTTCGGCAAGACCCTTACCGACGGCAGCAGGGAGATGAAGTCCCTTCTCGGAGGCAAGGGGGCGAACCTCGCCGAAATGACAAGCATCGGCCTTCCGGTACCTCCGGGATTCACCATCACGACCGAGGCCTGTGACCGTTTCAACGCCCTCGAGGGGCAGTGGCCCGAGGGGCTTCTTGAACAGGTGAGGGCGAACATCGCCATGCTCGAGAAGGAGCTGGGCCGCGGCTTCGGCGACGCCCGCAACCCCCTTCTTCTCTCCGTCAGAAGCGGTGCAGCCGTATCCATGCCGGGCATGATGGACACGGTCCTCAACCTTGGAATAAACTCCGACACGCTCGGCGCACTCGAAGCCATGAGCGGCAACCCGCGATTCGCATGGGACAGCTACAGAAGGTTCCTCCAGATGTTCGGCGACGTGGTGATGGGGATCCCCCATCACGATTTCGAGCATGCCCTCGAGTCCGTCAAGGCGGAAAAAGGGGCCAGGCTCGACACCGACCTCGACACCGACGACCTGAAAAAGGTCGTGAGCCTTTACCAGGCCATCTATGTCGAGAGGATAGGCAAGCCGTTCCCATCCGACCCCTGGGAGCAGCTTCGTCACAGCGTGAATGCCGTCTTCAGCAGCTGGAACAACCCCAGGGCGGTCAGGTACCGCGAGCTGAACGAGATACGCGGGCTTCGCGGAACGGCCGTCAACGTCCAGAGCATGGTTTTCGGAAACATGGGCGAAGACAGCGGAACGGGCGTGTGCTTCACGCGCGACCCGTCCACCGGCGAGAACGTCTTTTACGGCGAATACCTGATGAATGCCCAGGGCGAGGACGTCGTGGCCGGCATACGCACGCCGCACCCCATAACCGACCTCGACCGTGACAATCCCAGGGCCTACCGCGAGCTCCTCGACATCCGCGACAAGCTCGAGCACCATTACAAAGACATGCAGGACATTGAATTCACGATTCAGAACGGCAGGCTTTTCATCCTTCAGACCCGCAGCGGCAAGAGGACGGTCTTCGCCGCCCTGAACATGGCCGTGGACATGGCCTCCGAAGGGCTTATCGACAGGAAGACGGCCCTCATGAGGGTGCCGGCCCAGAGCTTCAACCAGCTCTTCGCCCCGGTTCTCGACCAGAAGAGCAAGAAGCAGGCGAAGCTTCTGACAAAGGGGCTGAACGCCTCACCGGGAGGGGCGTGCGGAAGGATAGTCTTCACGGCCCACGATGCCGAGGATTGGGCCGAAAGGGGAGAGGCCGTCGTCCTCTGCCGCCAGGAGACCAGCCCTGAAGACATCGGCGGCATGGCCGCCGCAAAGGGCATTCTCACCGCCAGGGGCGGCATGACGAGCCACGCCGCAGTCGTCGCCCGCGGGATGGGAGCCCCCTGTGTCGCCGGCGCCGGCGAGCTCGTGATAAACAGCTCGACAAAGACCGTGACCATGGGCGATACTTCGCTTTCCGAAGGCGACATGATCGCGATCGACGGTTTTACCGGCGAGGTCTTCGCGGGCGCCGTTGCCGTCAAGCCGTCGGAGATCGTACAGGTGCTCCGGGGCGAGATGGATGCCGAAGCGTCAATTCTTTTCCGCAAGTACAGCACACTTGTCGGCTGGGCCGACGAGATCCGCACCCTCAAGGTCAGAACGAACGCCGATACCCCGAAGGACACCGAGATGGCCGTTCTTTTCGGGGCCGAGGGTGTCGGGCTCTGCCGCACCGAGCACATGTTCTTCGAGGGTGACCGGATCAAAAGCTTCAGGAAGATGATCCTCGTCGCGGACCGGGTTAAGAGGCTTCGCGAAAGGGTTCAGTCGGGGGCGGGCGACACCGCCGGGTTCATCAGGCAGCTCGAGGTTCCCGAGAGAACGTATTTCCAGGCCCTGAAAGAACTCCATCCCCTTCAGAGGCAGGACTTCGACGGCATTTTCAGAGCGCTCGACGGCCGTCCCTGCAACATCCGTCTCCTCGATCCCCCGCTTCACGAGTTCCTTCCCCACGACCTGGACGGACAGGTCGAGATGTCCGTTGAAATGGGCGTTCCCGTTGAGCGCATCATCGAGACCGTGAAGAGCCTCCACGAGTTCAACCCCATGATGGGTCACAGGGGCTGCAGGCTGGGGCTGACCTACCCCGAGGTCACCGAGATGCAGGTTAGGGCGATTATCGAGGCGGCGATCGATGTCACCGAAGACGGGGTCAAGGCGCTTCCCGAGATCATGATCCCCCTGGTGGGCCATATCGAGGAGCTGCGCATCATGCGGCGCCTCACACAGAACACCATCGACAAAGTTCTGGCCGAACGCGGCAAGCCCGCCGACTACATCGCATACCAGATCGGCACCATGATCGAGGTTCCCAGGGCGTGCGTGACCGCCTTCGAGATAGCGTCCGAGGCGGACTTCTTCAGTTTCGGCACGAACGACCTCACACAGATGGGGTGCGGCTTCAGCCGTGACGATGCGGGCAAGTTCCTTGGGGATTATGTTCGAATGGGAATTTATGAGAAGGATCCTTTCCAGTCCATCGATGAGGACGGTGTCGGATCCCTTGTCTCAATCGCCTCGGAAGGCGGGCGCAGGGCGAAGCCGGGGCTGAAGCTCGGGGTATGCGGCGAGCACGGCGGTGATTCGACCTCCATCAGGTTCTTCCACAAGGTGGGGTTGAACTACGTTTCCTGCTCACCCTACCGGGTTCCCGTGGCCAGGCTTGCTGCGGCGCAGGCGGTGATCGAGGCCAACGGTTAGGAGGGACACGCCCTGAACAGGCCTGAAGTGCTTCTGGCCATGGGCGGTTCCACGCTCAGGGAAACCACCGTCAAGGCCCTCCAGAAGGAGGGTCTTGCGGTGCTTACCGCCGAGAACGGCATGGAGGCCGCGGGGCGCGCCTGCGAAAGCCAGCCCGGAGCAGTGGTTGCATCGGCGCTTCTGCCCTTCCTCGACGGAATCCGTCTTTGCCGCTTCCTCAAATCACACCCGTGCACCTCCGGCATTCCGGTGATCCTCTCCATCCCCGACGGCAACAGGCATCTCCGTTCAAGATCCGAACTCGCACGGGCCGATGCGGTGCTTCCCTATTCCCACCCCCCGGAAAGCCTTGCGAGAAAACTCAATGCCCTCATGGACGGCGGCCGCGGCAGCCAGTCCGTCACGCGCCTCGACGGTGAGCAGGTTCTCCACGCCCTGTCCGAAAGCCTTCTTGAACAGCTGGAACGGCTCGAAACGGTTACGGGTCTCGCCGAGGGGATCAGGAATTCCGTCACGGTGCAGGACCTTTTCAGAAGGATTGCCGTGGCGGTGCTTGTCGGGATGGGATTTGAACGTGTCTGGGGCGGCTGCCGGCAATCGGAGGGTTCCCGGTTCGACGTTCAGGTGGCGATGGGTACAGGCATCTCGAACAAGCCCATCGAGCTGAGAAAGTCCGAGGCTCCTGCCGTCATCGCAGTCAGGGACAGAAGGCAGGTTCACTCCGTGACCCTCGACACTCCGGCCGGGATAATCGAATGGTCCGGAACCCACGACTACCTCGACACGCCCATTGTGGCGGGGGGGGAAGTGCTGGGACTTATCCGGGCCGACCGGGGCGTAACCGGAAGACCGTTCAGGCCCTGGGCCGCCGAAGGCGTGAAAATGCTCGCCGACATGGCTGCCGGAAACCTTCTGGGTCTGATCACTCAGGAAAAGGTGAACAGGTTCAACGATGAATCGGCCGAACTGCTCGACATCCTCGGCAGCGCCGTCATCTGCGTGAACTCCGAAGGCCTGATCACCGAGGCAAGGGGGAACACGGCCTCCCTCCTCGGCCGCGAACCGCACCAGCTTGTCGGAGAGGCATTCAACGCTTCCATCACTCTGCGGGGCGTTGATCAGGAGGACCTTGCAGCTTCCGCATTCGAGGGCAACCCGGAATCAGCGTCGGGCGTGATAGCGGACAATGCGAACGAGAGGGTTCTCGAGGTGCGGTACCTTCCCGTTTCAGGCAGGACGAGGGTCGTGGAGAAGGTGAAGATCGTATTCAGCGACATGACGAGGGAGTACCAGCTGGGTCTCGAGCTGCAGGACAGGACCCAGGAGCTCGAGACCATCTCCGGCATATCCCGCGAGCTTCAGGCCGTGTCCGACATCGACTCGGTCTGCAGCACACTCCTGAAGACTCTGCAAAGGCTTTACCCGCGGGAGAGCATATCCGTCCTGCTGGCCGGAAACCTCGACGAGGGGGCTGTTCCCGAAGTGATGGTGGTGAAGGCCGAGAGGGGCTACAGGGAGGAATGGTCGCCCGTCGGGCAGGTCCTCAAGATGACGCCTGGCGGCAGGGGGGCGGTTCTTCGGGCCGTCTACTCCGCGAGGCCCGTGAACATCCGCGACACCAGCCAGACCATTGACTACGTGGCCAACCAGGAGGGCACCGCGAGCGAGCTGGTCGTGCCCATGGTCAGCCAGGGCAGGGTCGTCGGCGCCATCGACCTTCAGAGCCCGGTCGCATACCGCTACGAATCCGGTGACGTGAGAAGGATACAGAAGATAGCCGAGCAGGCCGCAGGCGCCGTGGAGAGCGCCCTCATGCAGGACGAGCTCTTCGACATGGCCCGCCGGGACAGGCTGACCGGCCTTCACAACCTGAGATACTTCGAGGAGAAGTACGCCGAGGAGTTCGACAGGGCAAGCAGATACGGGTACCCCTTCTCCCTCATCGTTCTGGACATCGACGATTTCAAGGTGTACAACGACGCCTTCGGCCATCCCATGGGAAACCTTCTTCTCAAGCGGCTCACCGTCGCAGTGCGGAACGCCCTTCGCGAGGTTGACATCCCTGTGCGGTACGGGGGCGAGGAATTCGTTTGCATCCTCCCCCTCACCGACATAAGGGTCGCCGAGGAGGTCGCGGAACGCATACGCCAGCGGGTGCTCGACGCCAACTCCGACATTCCCCACGCCGATACGCAGCCCGGCGGGTGTGTAAGCGTGAGCCTCGGGGTCGCAAGTTTCCCCGCCGACAGCCGCGAGCGGGACGAGCTTTTCGAGATGGCCGATCAACGGATGTACTGCGCAAAGAGAGCCGGCAAGAACCGTGTCTGCGCCCGGTAGTACGAACACCTTTGACGTGGTGCTGCGGGACGGTTTCGACGGGTACCGGCGTGAAACGATCATCGCAGCGCTTGAGGAGATGGTGCCCCTTGCGGGGGGATGGCCCGGGTCGGCCGTTCCCGGCGCAAGGGTCCTTCTCAAGGTGAACATGCTCGCCGCCAAGAGCCCCGAGAGGGGAATCACAACGCATCCCGAGGTTGCAGCCGCAGTGGGGCTCTGTCTCATGGCCAGGGGCTGCACCGTTTTTCTCGGCGACAGCCCGGGCGGCGCGGTGAGGGGCGTGGAAAGGTACTGGAAGAACTGCGGCTACCTCGAAATGTGCAGGGAGACCGGCATCGGTCTTGTCAACTTCGAGAGCTCAGGCTCCAGGAAGGTCGTTGTACGGGGCAGGGAGTACGACATCGCAATCCCCATTCTTGAAGGCTTCGATCTCAGGATCAACCTCTGCAAGTTCAAGACTCACTCGTACACCCGCATGACGAACGCGGTGAAGAACTGCTTCGGGATCGTGCCGGGGCTGGGCAAAGCCATGCTTCACACACGCTCGCCCCGACCCAGGGATCTGGCCGTGAACATCGTGGACCTCTACGAGGCCGCCCGTTTCGACCTTCACATTTCCGACTGCATCCTCGCGATGGATGGCAGGGGACCGAGCACCGACGGAAGGCCGAGGCTCGACGGGGTTTTGGCCGTCGCCAGGGACGGCGTGTGCCTCGATTCTGCGATGTGCGCGATGGCAGGCCTTCCACCGCAGGAACTCGACACCACCCGGGAAGCCAGAAAGAGGGGGCTCGGGAAGGACCTGAAGGATATTTCCATCCACGGTTCCCACAGGTTCGAGGATTTTCGGATACCCGGAAGGTCATGGCTGAACAGCGTGCCTCCGTTCCTGGGCACCGTGGCAAGGGGTCTTTTCAGGGTTGCTCCCAGGTCGAACGAAAGATGCACGGGTTGCGGGTTCTGTGCCAGAAGCTGCCCCGTCGACGCCATCGAGATAAGAAAGGGGCGCGCCTACATGAAGCGGGGAAAATGCATTATGTGCCTGTGCTGCCATGAGCTCTGCCCCGAGAACGCCGTCGGGATAAAGTCCCTGTTTGTCAGGACGGCGAAGCAATGAGCAAACGCGGGTTCAGTCACGGCGTGCAATACTGTGCACTGATGGCGGTGTCGGCGTTTGTCAACGCGTTGCCCCTCAGGGCGGCCCTGGCCATGGGGTCCCTTCTCGGACGGATCTGCTGGAGCGTTTTCGGCTTGAGGAAGGGCGTCTGCCGCATCAACATCCGCCAGGCGTTCCCCGACCTTGACCCTCGGGGCATCGACAGGATCGGACGCGACTCCTACCGGAACGCCGGAAGGTTCATGGTGGAGTTTGCAAGGCAGCCCCGCATGAACAGGGAATACGCCGGGAAGTACGTCTCGGTGGAACAGACCCCGGCACTCGAGCAATTCCTCGCCTGCGGAACCGGTCTGCTTGCGATAAGCTTTCACTACGGCAACTGGGAGTACGGCGGGATAATGACGGGGTTCCTGAAGCCCGGAACGGCCTTTCTCGTGGGCGAGCAGAGGAACGCCCTTGTCGACGGCCATATAAACCGTCTGAGAGGCTCGCACGGGAACAGGCTGCTCACCCGTGACGCAGCGATGCGCGGCATAATTGAAATTGCGAAGAACGGGGGCGCAGCTTCATGGCTCAGTGACCAGGACGCCGGAAAGAGCGGCCTGGTGGTGCCGTTCTTCGGATTCCCCGCTTCGACCCCAAGGGGCGCCGCCGCGTTCAGCGTGAAACTCGGAGTTCCTATCTCCTGCAGTTTCATGGTGAGAACCCGTGGCCCGTATCAGAGGTATGTATTGCGGGCGGTGCTTTACCCGCGGACCGATCTATCGAAGGAAGAGGCAGAACTCGAGATCACGGCCAGGTACACCAGGGTTCTTGAGGAAGCGGTGAGGGAGAACCCGGATCACTACTGGTGGGCGCACCGCCGCTGGAAGTCCACCGGGCTTTACAGGAGAGTGGGGAATGCTTGATCGCATCTTCGGGCTGACCGCGCGGGGCACCACGGCGGGAACCGAGCTTGGCGCCGGCTTGACCGTATTTCTCACGATGTCCTACATCATCTTTCTACAACCCGCGATACTGTCGGGGCAGTTGTTCGGGATCGAGACCGGCCTCGACGCGGGCGCCGTGATGACCGCCACCTGTATCTCGGCCGCCGTCGCATCGATCATCATGGGGCTGTACGCCCGCTACCCCATCGCCCAGGCCCCGGGAATGGGCGAGAATTTCTTCATGGTTTTCAGCGTCATCCCCGCGGCCGCAACCCTGACAGCCGTCAGGGCGGGGGCAACGACAGCCTGGCAGGTTGCACTCGGTGCGGTGTTCGTGAGCGGTGTGCTTTTCCTCGCCATTTCGGTTTTCGGAGTGAGAAGCAGGCTGATCACCGCGCTGAGCCCCGGCATGAAGGCCGGCATAGCAGGTGGTATCGGGCTCTTCATCGCATTCATCGGCCTTCGCAACTCGGGCTTCGTGCTTGCCGACCCGGGAACGGCGGTCAGGCTCAACACCGATTTCTCAAACCCCGATATCTGGCTCTTCCTGGCCGGACTCTTCATCACCGGAGCCCTGGCTGCGAGAAAGGTACGGGGAAGCATCTTCTGGGGCATCATCATCGTGACCGCCATGGCCGTCGTACTGCGTTTGACCCTTCCCGAGCAGTCCATGTCCGGAACGATGCTCGCCGGGTTCACCCCCGGCGCCAGGATCATTTCCGCCCCGCCCTCGATGGCGCCAACCTTCATGAAGATGGATATCGCGGGCGCCCTGAACCTGACCATGCTTCCCTTCATCATCGTCCTGCTGTTCATGGACGTTTTCGACACCATGGGAACCCTCGTCGGAGTTGCATCGATGGCCGGGTTCATGAGGAACGGGCGGCTGCCGAACGTGGAGAAGGTACTGGTGTCGGATGCCGTCGGAACGGTCGTGGGGGCAGTCGCCGGCACCAGCACGGTGACCAGCTTCATCGAGAGCGCCGCAGGGGTCGAGCAGGGGGGGCGAACCGGCCTTACGGCCGTGACAGCGGGGCTTCTCTTCCTTGTTGCGCTGTTCTTCGCGCCGCTCTTTTCCATGGTCGGCGGGTACGCGGTTATAACCGCCCCGGCCCTTGTGGTGGTCGGCGCCCTGATGATACAGGGAATTGCAGGGATTGACTGGAAGGACTTCTCAGAGGCACTGCCGGCGTTTTTCACGATGATAGCCATCCCCTTCACCTACTCGATCGGTGACGGCCTCGCCGTGGGGTTCATCAGCTACCCGGTCGTGAAGCTGCTGGCCGGAAAAGGCAGGCGCGTCGGTTGGCTCTCGTACTTCATGGCTCTTGTACTGGTGCTCTATTTCGTTCTCGTGAGGGGCGGGCTGTCATGACGGCTGCCCGTGCCGCTCGTGTTTTTGTGCTCCATTGGTAAAGAAACGGAGGGCGTAGAGTGATCTTCATGCTTCTTTCCATCGCGGCGTCCGGAGACCTGTACGATCCCGCTGCGGGTTCGTTCCTCGATGAAGCCGGGTTCTACGACCAGGCATTTGCCAGCGGCGATTCGTGCTACAGGGTGCAGGATTACGAGGGCGCGGTCGGATACTACATCGAGGGTCTGAGAGCCCAGCCCTGGGATGAGATCTACATCTACAACCTCGCCTGCTGCTACGGCCTGCTCGAACGGGCCGACCTGGCGACAACCTACCTCCGGAGGGCCTGGCGGGCAGGCTTCCGCGACATGGAGCTGCTCGGGCGAGACACCGACTTCGACGCGGTAAGGAACGACGCCGCCTTCAGCTCGCTCGTCGACAGCCTGGTTCAGCTTCGTTCCCTTGAGACCGACCTCGTGGGCGTTACACACATCGTAAGCACGACGGGGCCGTTCCGGTGCGTTGTAAAAACACCGGAGGACTACGATGGAAGCGAACCCCTGCCTCTTCTGCTGGGGCTTCACGGCTACGGCGGCACTCCCGAACGTTTCATCAGGCTCTGGAACATTGCCGGTGAGTTCCGGTGCATTCTGGCGGCCCCGCAGGCTCCGTTCGCCTTCGACACGGGCGACGGGCCGGGCTACAGCTGGTTCGAGGAGGGGTACTCCGAAGCACAGGCAACGGATTACGTCCTCTCCGTTCTCGACTATCTCGAGGGCGAGTACAACGTCGGCGAAGTCTACCTGTTCGGGTACTCGCAGGGCGCCGGTCTCACGTACCTCGTCGGCTTTCGCGAGCCCGCAAGGTTCGCCGGCATCGCCCCGTTCAGCGGCTGGCTGCCGGACGGGGTCACCGACGCGGAGATCGAGGCCGCCCGGAGCCTGCCGGTACGGATAGTGCACGGCGAGCAGGATGATGCCGTCGACTTCGACGCCGCGCTGCAGGCGGTCTCGGTGCTTGCCTCGCACGGGTGCGATGTTGAGCTCAGCACATTCCAGGGCGATCACCGCTTCGACGGCGACCTTTTCCGCGCCATCCTCGTCGATTTTTTGGGGACGGACTAAGATAACTTAGATTGCTGCGCTAACTGCATGCATCAGAATTGTTTTCAGGTTTCACTGCAGCAGGTGCAACACCTGGTACCCCTCGGGCGGGTCGGCCTCCCATGCAAGGATTCCCCGGGGCGAGATGCTGAAGGTCCAGCTCCAGCCCGGTTCGGGGAAAACGGCGTGACCCAGTAGATTGCCTGAAGTGTCGAAGATGTCGAAAAAGGGAGTATCAGTGGTGCCTCTCTGTGCCCATACGTTACCCCCCGGCCCGATCCCGAGGGCCACGATCATGTTCCGGTTGGGCTCGGGTTCGAAGTCGAAGGACATTCCGCCTCCCATCCCCGCGAAGAAGCGGTTCATGTAGGCCTTCTCCTCCTCGATCTCCTCGGGGGTCTTCGGAACAGGCTCAAGGGCCATGGTTGCCCTGAAGACCTCCGCGCCGGAGGAGTTCCATCCCAGTATCTCGTAGACCTCGCCGCTCTTCTCGGCGAAGTAGACCGTACCGTTTTCGTCGCCGGCAAGACAGAACGCATCCAGAAGGTCGGTCACGAACATCGATGGGTTTTCCATGATGTCGTCGGGTGTCGCGGTGAGGGAGTCCTCCCAGAGGACGGTGTCATAATCCTGCTCTCCCACCCTGTAGACGACGATGCGGCGGTTCATGACGATTCTTTCGTCCACCATGTCAGTGTCGATCTTGTAGGCGGAAAAGGTGCTGTCGGAAAGGGGCGAGGCCAGCATCGGGGGGTTCTGCGCCCAGTGACTGATCTCCTCGGTGAACTGAAGATCCTCGTCAAAGACCACATAGCCCTGTTTCATCATCTCAAGGACGAGAAGCCTGCCATCCGGCATGAGGAACAATTCCCAGGGCATGTTGAGCTCGCCCGGACCGCCGCCCCTTCGCGAAAGTTGCCTGACATATTCTCCATCCGAATCGAAGAGCTTCATGCAGGCGGATTGCCTGTCGAGAACAAGCAGTCGGCTGTCGGGAAGTACCAATGCATCCTGGATGACCCCGAAGGTGTTCGTGGAATCACCGAGCTCGACCCCTATTGAAAGGGCTGCTGAAAGCGTATCGACAGGAAGCCCTGCAGCCTGCCCGGTCTGTGAAGGCTGGTCGCCGCATGCGGCAGCCAGAAGAACAAGAATCAGAGCAACACGTTTCCGATTCATCTCGAACCTCCCTGTGATCAGGTGTACGCTTTTCTTGACCTGTGAAGACGATTATAAATGAAATCGGAGCCCGATTGACACCGCAGTCCCCGGGTGCCGGTTCCCCTTGAAGAGGAAGCATTGAAAAGCAACCTGTTCGTTCGGTCCGCACCACTGGCGGTATTCCTGTTCGTGTTTGCAGCGCATGTGAGCTGCCCGGTCATCACGGCCAGCGACTCACGCTGGTTCCTGCCGGTGGCGGAGAGCATCATCAGGCACGGTGATGCAGATATAAACGAGTACGGGGAAAGGATCCGCGGGGACGGCTACGCACCCGTGGAGGGGCTCGACGGAGGGCTTTACAACCACTTTCCCATAGGCACCGCACTGCTTTCGCTGCCGATGGTCTGGGGGGTGGACACGGCAATGCGGGTGTTCACCGGAGAGTCGTTCGAGCAGTACCTGCAGCACGACCGGGCCGAGTGGGTGGAGCGTCTCATCGCCTCGGTCTTCGTCGCCATGTCGGCGGTGTTCGTGTTCCTCATCTCGAGAGGATGCGCGGCACGAATACCGGAAGCGCTTTTCATCACCTTCATCTACGCATTCTGCACGCCGGCATGGTCAACCGCCAGCCGGGCGCTCTGGCAGCACGGTCCGGTGCTCCTTCTTCTTTCCTCGGCGCTCTACCTGCTGATGCGCGGCAGGGAGAACGACCGCTTCATTCCGCTCCTGTTCCCGGTCTTGTTCCTGGCCTACATTGTCAGGCCGACAACGCTCGTAACATCCTTCTGCCTTGCCCTGGTTGCATTTGTGAAACACCCGCGCCGGTCATTTGCAGGGCTTCTTTTCATGCTGCCCATGGCGGGGCTGTTCGTTGCATACAACCTCGGAGTGTACGGATCGCTCCTGCCCCCCTACTTTCAGGCCGCGCGGATAACGTTCGGTCCATTTTTCGCCGAGGCGCTCGCTGCGAACCTTTTCAGCCCCAACCGCGGCCTGTTCGTGTTCTCCCCGGTGCTTTGCCTGGCGTTCTTCGGGGCCTGGCGACTTGTTCGGAACGGAAAATTCGGGCTGATCGAATGGTCACTCGCGTCCGCCGTATTCCTCCACTGGATCCTTATCTCGATGTTTCCCCACTGGTGGGGCGGCCATTGCACCGGCCCGAGGTTTTTCACCGATGCGGTTCCGTTCATGGTATACTTTCTGGTCCCCGTTGTGAATGAGGTCAGGCTTCTTGAAGGACGCAGGCGGCTTTTGCAGGCCTTCGTCATCCTGCTCCTGTGCGCGTGGAGTTTTCTTGTGCAGTTCCGTTGCTCGGTGTGCTTCGGGACCGTTGAATGGAATTACATCCCGGCAAGCGTGGATGAAGATCCGGGCCGTGTCTGGGACTGGGGGGACGTGCAGTTCCTCAGAAGGCAGGAAAGATGAAGTCAGCGGTTCTCGGGTGCGGAAGGTGGGGAAGCTTTCACCTGTGGTACGGGGCGAGGCTCGGCCATTCCGTTGTCGGCTGGGAGCCTGCGGACAGCGGACCGTTCGACCGGTTGAGAGCTGCCCGCAGGAACGACTACCTTGCCCTTCCCGAGAGTGTCATTCTCACATCCGACCTCGGTGAAGCCCTTCTGGATGCCGACCAGGTGGTCGTGTCCTGCCCCGCCCAGAGTTTCAGGAACCTTGCCCGGATTCTCTCCGGACAGGATCTGTCGCAGTCCGACCTGGTTCTTTGCATGAAGGGCCTCGAGGAGGACACCGGGAAACGGCTTTCAATTGTGGCGCTGGAAGAGGGCGTCGCCCCGCGGTCCATATGCGCCTGGGTTGGTCCCGGCCATCCACAGGAATTCGTGAAGGGAGTTCCCGGGTGCATGATCGTGGCGTCGGAGGACGAAGCCTGCGCCCTGCGGGTCTCGGAGAGTGCATCTTCCCAACTGGTAAGGATATACCACAGTCGTGACCTCCCCGGCTGCGAGATAGGCGCCGCAGCAAAGAATGTGATCGGGATCGCCGCAGGAATGCTTGACGGCAAAGGGATGACGGGGCTGAAGGGCGCGCTGATGGCAAGGGGACCCCAGGAGGTTGCACGGCTTGTTTCGGCGGCGGGCGGGGATTGGCGGAGCGTCTACGGGCTGAGCCATCTCGGTGACTACGAGGCAACGCTCTTCTCCCCCTGGAGCCGTAACCGGGCGTGGGGTGAAGCATTTGCCAGGGGCGAAAGTTCAAAAGGCCTCGCAGAAGGGGTTGCCACCAGTGAAGCCCTTCTCAGACTCGCATGCGACCTCGGCGTTGAACTGCCGATAACGGCTGCCGTTGCAGGCATGATCAGGGGGAGCATAAGTTTTGGAGAGGCCATCGAAATGCTTTTCGGGAGGCCCAGAAAAGAGGAGTTCCCGGATTGCCTGAGGTGATTGCCGGGCCGTTTTGAAACCGTCTTCCCCGAAAGTATCTTACCACTTATGGGAAGAATTCTCTGCCTGTTCTTTGTCGTCCTTCTTGCCGGGATTTCCTACGGCGAGGAGGATTGCCGTTACTTCTGGGTATCCCGGGATGCAATGGTGCACCCCGACTCACTGGACAGGCTGATCCTGATGGCCGAGGCTGCCGGAGCCAACGGCCTTGTCGTTCAGGTGATGGGCAGGGGCGAGGCCTACTACAACTCCGACATCCTTCCCCGCGCCGAGTTTTCCGGATTTGATGACCCGCTTGCCTATCTGATCGCCAGGGCAAAGCCCAGGGGCATGGAGGTTCATGCATGGGTGAACGCTTTTCTGGTCTGGTCAGCCCCGCAGGCGCCCTCCGACTCAAGCCACGTCTGGCACACCCATCCCGAGTGGTTCATGGCCGACGCATCTGGAAGGTCCACCCGTGAGTATTCGCGAAGCGAAGCAGAGGCGGCCGGGATAGTTGGGGCAACCCTTTCACCCGCACTTCCCGAGGTGAGGGCTTTCATCGCATCGATCGCGCTGGAAATAGCGATGAACTACCAGGTAGAGGGTATTCACCTCGACTACGTTCGGTACCCGAACTCATCGTTCGGCTACGAGCCGGTTGCAGTCTCGATGTTCTTCAATGAAACCGGTTTCATGCCCTCTGAAGCCCCCGACCGCTGGGAGAGCTGGAAGGCCGACCAGGTGACGATGACCATCGAAACGGTGAGGTTCCGCCTTAATTCCGCGGCTCCTTCCACCCTTCTCTCCTGTGCGGTGATGGCTGATCCCGGCACCGCCGCGGGCGAGTACGGAAGCCCCTGGCAGGACTGGCTGTCGGACGGACTCGTAGATTTCGTTTGCCCAATGGCCTACTCCACTGATCGCGGGCGTGCCCTCGAGCTGGCCCGTTTGACAACAGCTGAACACCCCTCCGACGTGGTCTACGGCATCGCTGTTTTCAACCAGAGCGTTCAGGCGGCTCTTGCCGCGGCCAATGAAGCCGTCGCAAGGGGCGCCGGCGGAATATGCGTTTACAGCCTCAACACGCTGCCATCCGGCGGCGAGGCTGCACTCAGGGAATTCTGGGGCACCGGTTCACAGGCTCACGAGTACGGCCCTCATCTCTTCCACATGGTGGTCGCGCCATGAACCTGGGTATTCTCTCATCGGGCTCCAGCGGGAATGCGCTGATCGTTGAGCATGAAGGACGGTGCATCTTCTTCGACGCCGGTCTCAGCGGCTGCGAACACCTGAAAAGGCTTCAACAGGCCGGCTTCGGGGCGATGACCCCCCTTGGGTTGTTCGTCAGCCACGAGCACTGCGATCATTCCCGCGGGGCGGGGGTTCTCGCCAGGAAGTGGAATGTGCCTCTCTTCTCGACGAAGGGCACTTTTTTCAGCTCGGGCTTCAACCGGCAGAAGCTGCCGGCCGGAGCGGAAAGGTTCGAGAACGGCGATACCGTGAATGTCGGTCCCTTTACCGTCACATCCTTCCGCATCTCGCACGATGCATCGGATCCGTCGGGTTTCGTGGTGGAAGCCGGAGGCGCAAGACTGGGGATAGCGACGGACATGGGAGAAGCGGGGCCTCTCGTTCTGCGGATGCTCTCGGGATGCAACGGACTGGTGCTTGAATTCAACCACGATCTTGAAATGCTCTGGGACGGACCCTATCCCTGGCCCCTCAAACAGAGGATCTCTTCGGGGTTGGGGCACCTGAGCAACGAGGATGCGGCTGCACTTCTCGGAAGACTGGCCCACACCGGGCTTGAGGTATGCGTTCTGGCACACCTCAGCCAGGAGAACAACACTCCCGAACTCGCGCTCTCGAGCGCCAGCCGGGTATCTGAGGACAGGTTTACTCTGGTCGCGGGCAGCAGGCATCATGCCCTGCCAATGATACAGGTAGTGTAGGAGGTGCTTTTGAAAAGGGCAATCCTTGCCGCCCTGCTGATCTCAGCGGCGGCCTCTGCGGGAACCGTGGATCTCCTGGCCGAAATCGGCACCGGGTTCGCCATGGGTGGATGGGGCGAAAGCTTCGGCCCCGGTTTCAACCTCGGCCTTGGAGCGGAGTGGAGGGTTACCTCCAAACTCAGAGCCGGGGGCACGGTAGACGTATCCTCCTTCTCCCACAGCCACAGCGGCGACGCAACCCTGTTCATGCTGAGGCCGGCAGTGAGGACAGCCTTCTACCTGAACCCGGGCAGCCCGTCCTTCAACCCCGGGATCGTTGCCACGTTCGGCATGTGCAGAACATCCCTCGAATCAGGGGGCGGGGCCGACACTCCAAGCTGGGATCCCTTCTGGAGGGCCGGGATCAGATGGGACATGAGCCTCGGCCATCCATGGCGCGCAGGGCTTGGCATCGACCTTGAAAGCGTCATGGCTTCGCAGAAATCAGGCGACACATTCAAGCTCGTTCTCGCGGTATCCAGGGAGGTCGGACTGTGAAACGCATCATCGCTGCAGGGGTGTGCCTCGCCGTCATGGCGTCGGGATGCGAAAGCAACCCCGTGTATTTCCGTATCAGTTCGGACTACTACCCCGTGGATATCACCGGCAGCGTCTGGGAGTACTCCGTCGAGGGCGGCGGCACCAGGATCGTCTCAGTGGTCGACCAGGTGATAGTGGGTCAGAGACCCTGCTACAGGCTTCAGTCCGGTGCGGGCTACGATTACTGGATCAACGAGAAGGGCCGTCTCGAGCATTATGAGGACCGGCGGGTGCTTTTCAACGGCTACGAGGTGCCGGTCTACCAGGCATGGGTGACCTACCTTGAATGGCCGCTTGCCGACGGAATGACGAGAAGGGACTCGGCCTCAGCCCAGGCCGTGAGCCAGGGCATCACCCTCAGCCACGTCTGGACAAGGAACACCCTTGTTACGGGACCTGAGGAATCGCCTGACGGCATGTGGGACAACTGCTACAGGGTACACCAGGAAGAAACGGTCATAAACTGGGTTCAGACAGCCGGTTACGATCCCGACACCATCATGTCCGTACGAGACATCTGGCTTGCGCCCGATGTGGGAATGGTGGCCAAGATCACGCCGGACAGCACCCTGTACCTCACGAGCTACACCCCGGGGCTGTAACTTGAGCCTGGGAGCCCTGTTCTCCATAGTCTTCGGCCTCATCTACATCTACATCGCCATGGCCCACAGGCACCGCGGAGTTGTGGTGTGGATCGGCGCAGCCCTCGCAGTGTTTGCGGGGGGCGGCCTCGGGTACTTCATCGACGTGCCCGGGCTGCTGGCTGGCGTCAACTGGAACGTGCTTCTGATATTCGGGGGAATCCTGTTCATCGCCGAAGTAATGATAGACGTAGGCATTCCCGCGAACCTCGCGAGCCGCATAATCAACGGCAGCAGGAACTACGGTTGGGCGGCCCTTTTGATCTGCGCCCTTTCGGGCTTTCTGAGCATCTTCGTAGAAAACGTAGCCACCGTGATGATCGTTGCCCCGATCGCCTTCGAGGTCTGCAGAAAACACGGGGCGAACCCGGTGCCGCTTCTCGTGGGCATCGCGATATCGAGCAACCTTCAGGGAACCGCGACCCTGGTCGGCGACCCTCCCAGCATGATCCTCGCCGCCAGCGAGAACATGGGCTTCAACGATTTCTTCTTCATGTT
The DNA here is from genome assembly GCA_963845085.1 of Candidatus Fermentibacterota bacterium. GTDB lineage: Bacteria > Fermentibacterota > Fermentibacteria > Fermentibacterales > JCC-6 > UBA6080. The sequence continues at coordinate 304,635 of CAWJQI010000004.1, read as the reverse complement.
CGGCAGGCCGGGCATATTCTTCGCGGTCCAGGCAGGGGCGCTTGCATCGTTCGCCATCCTCTGGAAGCACATCGGAAGGAACCGGGATGCTGTCTCGCAGGTCAGGGTGACGCCCGTGGCCAGCTGGACGCCGGTGTACATCCTCGGGGCAGTCATAGCGGGACTCGTGCTGCTGAGCTTTCACGAGAGCGGGGTGGGCACTGCGGCAGGCATTCTGTGCGCAGGCGGCGGAGCCGCATCGGTCATCTGGTACGGGCTCCATCGGAAGAGAAGGCCGTCCCCGGGCTCGATGGAGAGAACCCCCTGGCAACTTGTGAAGGCCTTCGACCTCGACACCCTTTTCCTGCTCGGAGGCATCTTCTTCATGGTGGCCGCACTCGAGGAGTACGGCGTGATGCAGGCCACCGGATCCTATCTCGCCGGGGTCGCCGGTTCGAGCCCGCTCACGGCGTACCTGATGATAGTTGCCGGCTCGATGATCATCAGCGCCTTCGTTGACAACGTGCCGTTCGTGACAGCCATGATCCCGGTCACAAAGGCGCTTGCCATGAACATGGCGGGCCCCGATGGAAGCCATTACTACCTGGTGTTCGGCCTTCTCATCGGAAGCTGCCTTGGGGGGAATATCTCCCCGGTGGGGGCGAGTGCGAACATCGTTGCAGTGTCGATGCTTCGGAAGCAGGGACACAGGGTCTCGTTCTGGGATTTCACGAAGATAGGGCTTCCCTTCACACTTGCGGCAACAGCAGCCGGAGGGCTCTTCATATGGATATTCTGGCACCCCTGACGTTCAACTGGCGCGTTGAAACGCTCACCACTGCCGTTTCGACTGCGGCGAGCCCCGAGGAGATCGTTTCCCGTGCCGACCTGCTCGTGATCGACTCGATGGTGGATTCCCTGTGGGGGGGCAGGCTTCTCCGGAACATTCCCAGGGTCGTGGTCGAGGGCGGCGAGGCCTGCAAGACCCCGGGCAACCTCGAAAAGCTCTGGAAGGCATTTGCCGGGGCCGGCGTGAACAGGGAAGGCACGATCTGCGCTGCAGGCGGGGGTTCTCTCTGCGATCTCGGCGCGATGGCAGCCTCAACATGGCTTCGGGGGGTGCGCCTCGAACTGATCCCGACAACGCTGCTCTGCATGGCCGATGCATGCCTTGGGGGGAAGACGGCCCTGAACCTTCACGGCGTCAAGAACCAGGCCGGCACGTTCCATCCCGCGGAACGCGTCACCATATGCGGCAGTTTCCTTGGAACCCTTCCCGAACATGAACTGCGTTCCGGCCGGGCCGAAGTTCTCAAGACCGCAGTGATCGGTGACAGGGGCATACTCGATGCCCTCCGGAGCGGCGATTGCACCGGTGCCGTCCTCGGGTGCCTGCGCGTGAAGGGCCGAATCGCAGAGCAGGACCTTCACGAGAGGGGTGACAGGAGGCTTCTGAACCTGGGTCACACCCTGGGTCACGCACTTGAGGCGCTTCTGCACATTTCCCATGGTGAGGCGGTGGCGCTCGGCATCCCCGCGGCAGCCAGAATCGGCGGTGGGGAAGGCTTTGCGCGCGAACTCGAGCGCGAGCTCGCCTCCCTGGGGCTCCCTGTGCGGCTGCCGAAGCCCGTATCGGCCAGCCAGGTGCTGCCCCTTATTGACAGGGACAAAAAGACAGGCGGTTCCGGGAGAACCTGGGTCATACCGAGGGGATGGGAACACTGCGAGCTCGTTGCCGTTCCCCGGGATACCGAGGAAAAGCTGCTTGAAGAAGCCCTGGGGGTGATCCGGGCGTGAAGGGGAAGCAGGAGGTTTCCTTTTGGGAACACCTCGAGGAACTCAGAAAAAGGCTGTTCATCATCCTGATTGCCCTGGTTGTCACGACGGGAGCCTCGTTCTTCTTCAGCGGCCGCATCATGAGAATTGCAACGGCGCCTGCGGGCGGAACCCTGCTTGCGTTGTCACCGGAGGAAGCGGTTACGGCCAGCCTCAAGGTTTCCCTCGTGGCCGGGCTTCTGGCAGCTGTTCCCGTGGCCTTTGTCCAGATCTGGGCGTTCATAGCCCCCGGGCTCTACAGGAACGAGAAAAGAGGTTTTCTCACCGCAGTCCTCTCATGCCTGATCCTTTTCGCCGCCGGCGCTGCCTTCGGATGGTTCGTCATGCTCGAACCCACGCTGTTGTTGTTCCGAAGCTTCGAGACCGGGGTGATCGAGGGGACCTGGAGCATTTCGGGTTACATCAGCTTCCTGGGCAATTTCATAATGGTATTCGGCATTGCCTTTCAGCTCCCCCTGGCGATCCTGATCCTCACGAAGCTTGGAATTGTGTCACCGCAGACACTGGGCAAGGCCAGAAGGCATGTCATCGTGGGGGTTCTCATAATCGCAGCCATTCTCACCCCCCCCGACCCGGTGACACAGATCATCCTTGCGGTTCCGCTGTACCTGCTGTTCGAGATGAGCCTTCTGATCGCGAGACTTGTCGCCCGGGAAGGCAAGAGGGACCGGTGCGTGCAGTGAGCCGTTCCGTTTTGAAAAAGCCCCTTCCGGGTGTATTTTAGTTTTCTATGAAAACGACCCAGCCAGCCCCCGGTATGCCGGACCTTGAACGGCTGCGCCCAAACGGCGCCACAGTGCAGATAATCATCCCGGTGTTCAACGAGGAGGGCATCCTTGAGGAACAGCTCGTGCCGGTGCTCGAAGCCCTGCCCGCAGGCTTCTCGGTATTTATCGTGGAGAACGGCTCCACCGATCGCACGACGGTCATCCTAAAAGAAATCGAGGCCCGCTTCGGCTCTCTCATCAGCCATGACTCCCTTCCCAGGCCGAACTACGGCCTTGCCATGAAGCACGGCCTGACCGCAGCCACCGGTGATGTGATAATCATTGATGACCTTGATGTTCTGGACATGGACTTCTGGGGCAGGGGGCTCTCAATTCTTTCGGGCGGCGGTGTGGACCTTGTCCAAGGCTCCAAGGTGCTTGCGGGCAGGGGCGATGCGCGCCCCCTGCTTCGAAGGGCGGCCACACTCACGCTGACCTTCCTTCTCAGGGCTTTGCTCGGTTACAGGGGAACCGACACACACGGGCCCAAAGTGATGTTCCGGAGCGCAATGACACCGGTCCTGCCCGAGTGCACCTTCGAGCTGGACCTTTTTCCGACGGAGCTTGTGATAAGAGCCCAGAGAAGGGGGATCAGGATAAGGGAGATCCCCATTCACCTCAGGGAGATAAGAACAACGCCCCTTCCGCTCGTAAAAAGGGTTCCAAGGGCCGTAAGGGACATCGTGCGGCTGCGCCGGGCACTGGGAGGAAGGCGGGGCAGTTCCGTCTGATGCCCGAGCGGTTTCGGACCCCCTCTTCAAGAGCATTAAAGCAGGCTCCGCGCAAGCAATGCCGAAAGCTGCCGTAAAGCGCAACCCGCTGCATATTTCCCTGCAATGCATACTGATGAAATCCGTGCACACCGGGAAGCGGAAAGGAAACCGATGCCCCGGGACAGCGCCGTCACTGCAGCCCTGTGTGCCATGGTAGTCGTTCTGCCGCTTCTTCCGGGGTTTTCATCGTTTTGACCCGCAGGAATTCTTCCCGCCCGGGAGCTTGACATGTAAACATAAGTTCACCATTCTTCGGTCGGAAGGATGGTGAAGGCGGTGCAGGAACTTGGCGAACCCATAGAGATGATAGGCCACTTCCAGAGCGGAAGGGTCGTTCCATGCCGCTTCCGGTGGAAGGGGCAGGTATACAGGGTTGCAAGGGTTTCATCCTCCTGGGAAAGCCGCCGGGGCGGAATAATGAACTACCATTTCGTGGTGCGCACATCCGCCGGGGACGTGTACGAGATCAGTTTCAACACCCACACCCTGGGCTGGACGGTTGACTATGCCTACTCGCCCGGCGCCTGAGAGGCACATCCTTCATGTCGACATGGACGCCTACTTCGCCTCCATCGAGCTGCTGGGCCGCGAGGAGCTGAAGGGCAGGCCCGTGATAGTCGGGGGCGACCCCGGCTTCCGCTCCGTGGTCACCTCCTGCACCTACGAGGCCCGGGCCCTCGGGGTTCATGCCGGAATGCCCATGGCAAGGGCCCTTCGTCTCGCTCCGGGCGCAGCGGTGCTCCAGGGAAGTTTCGGGCGCTACCAGACGTACACCGAGAGAATTCTCAGGGTGCTTCTCAGGTTCACACCGCTTGTGCATGCCGCCAGCATCGACGAAGCCTTCATGGATGTTACGGCGCTTCCGGGCGGCATAAAGTTGAAGGGCGGGGCCGTACAGGAGGCAGTCTACCGCGAGGTGGGGCTTTGGGCCAGCGTGGGATGCGGCCCCAACAGGCTTCTCGCCAAGATGGCTTCCAAACTGGCCAAACCCAGGGGCGTCGCCCTCCTCGAGCCGGACGGCATGCCGCCGCTTTCAGTCTCGGCCATATGGGGCGTCGGCCCGGAAACCTCGGTCAAGCTCTGCTCGCTCGGTGTTGACACGATCGGGAAGCTGAGAAACCTTTCCCGGGGGCAGCTTCGGGCCGTTCTGGGAATCCACGGCGAAGAGCTTTACCTGCAGGCCCGCGGCCACGATGACAGGCCGGTGCAGCCCTTCGGCCAAAGCGAGCCCCCGAAGTCCATAGGGCACGAGCACACGTTCTCGCGAGACGTGCTCACCCCTTCCGAGTACCTTCCGGCCCTTTCCAGGGTCTGCCAGAAAACGGCCAGGCGCGCGCGCGATTCCGGCTTCCGAGGGCGCACCCTCACCCTGAAGTACCGCCTTCGAAACCTGAAGCGCCTCTCCGTGAGAAGACCCCTCTCCGCTCCAAGCGACCAGGACCAGACACTTTTCCGCGTGGCGATGGACATGGCGCTTGCAGCGGTGAAAACCCCGATCCGCCTTATCGGTGTTTCCATATCCGACCTTGAACCTTCGGGCCAGGCCCAGCTCAGCCTTTTCCCCGAAGGCACCGAAGCGTTGAACCGCGCCGCCGACCAGGTGCGGGGCATGTACGGCGAAAGGGTCATATCAAGTGCAAGGGCCCTATATTCACCACTGTAGAGGGGGCATTCGATGGACCTTTTCAGCCGGAGCGCCGTGAACCCGTCCGGGGTCAGGCTTGGAACCTCGGGCTTCTCCTTCCCGGACTGGGCCGGGGTGTTCTATCCCGCAGGGCTGCCGAAGAAGAACCAGCTCGCCTTCTACGCCTCGCGCTTCAACTCGCTCGAGATAAACGCAAGCTATTACCGCATCCTCCCCCCCTCGTCCACGGCCGGGATGGTCGGCGCCGTGCCGCCGGGGTTCATCTTCTGCGTGAAACTCCATTCCGGGATGACGCACGAAAGGAACGCCGGCGACGCCGATTGGAAGGCGTTCCACGCAATGCTCGGGCCGCTCCGCGAAGCGGGCTGCCTCGGGCCGGTGCTTGCCCAGTTTCCGTGGTCGCTGCCTCTTTCCCGGGAAAGCTTCGCGATGCTTTCGATAATGAGGGAAAAACTCGGCGATCTTCCAGCCGCCGCCGAGTTCAGACACGAACGCTGGTACTCGCGCGATGTGCTGGAACAGGTCGTCGAGGCCGGCTTCTCACCCGTGGCGGTCGATCTTCCGGCCCTTCCGGGGCTTCCGGGGCCCGACCTTCCCGTGACGGGAGGCTTCGAATACGCCAGACTGCACGGGCGCAACAAGGCGGACTGGTGGGGCGGCGGAGCGAAGCGGTACGACTACGGCTACACCCCCTTTGAACTCCGCGAATGGGCGGGGAGAGCAGGGGCGATGGCCCGAAGCAGCGGGGGCGCTTATGTTTTCTTCAACAACTGTCACATGGGCCGCGCCGCGCTCGATGCCGCGGCCATGGGAAGAATACTCGAGGAGCAGTCATGAAAAGGCTTTCGTTTGCACTTGCCGCTCTTGCAATGGGGCTTGGTTGCGGCACTTCGTCACCCTCCTTCACAATCGATTTCCCGCTCAACTATCTGATGGACGTGGAAACTGGCGAGTCGGTCGGGAGTTGCTGCTTTCTCGGCCAACAGGGCGACGCCCTTGCGGCGGCCGGCGAGAAGCTCCTCTTCATCGACCGCGAGGCCGGGTATGTGAAGGCCGAGGTCGATCTCGGGGTGACCATTGGCCATGCGGCATCGAGTCCCGACGGCGGGTACGGCCTTGCGCTGTCCGGCCCGGAACTTCATGTCGTGAGCAACGAAACGTACATACAGCGGCCTTCGGTAGCACTTCCGTCCGGAGGCGCCTTCATCCTTCCAAAGCCCGAATCGGGCACGATCGCAGTGCTCTGCAGCAATGGTACGGCGGTCGAGGTAAGCACGCTCGACTGGCAGATCACCATCGAGGGGCAGACCGGAGTGCAGGGGCCGACAGCCGCCGCAGTGTGCTCCGACGGCCGTTACTTCTTCGCAGCCGATGCCCAGGGCAATGTGTACAGGGTTTCCATGGTCGATCTTTCCGCCGAATCGATGTTCCAGGCGCCCGGAACCGTCACCGACATATGCGCCGGCCCGGGTCAGGAGATGTTCATGACAGTCGAGGGCGTATCACAGGTGTGGGCGGTCGACGTGAACACCGGCCTTCATTCCGGGGGTTTCGACATTCCCGCCGCAGGGGAGGCGGTGTGCACGACCGGCGACGGCAACTACATCTACGCCTCGGTGCCGGGTTACGGGATAGTCGTTGTGAACTCGCTTGACAACACCATCGAGGCTCAGGCCTCAACCTACGGCGCTCCGGCCGACATGGCCGTGAACGACAACTCCACCCGTGCGGTGGTGACAAGCCCCGGGATGGGAAGGCTGTTCATGCTTCAGCGGTAGAACCCGAAGCCGCTGTAGGCATTCCAGAGGGTTTCGCCGAAGAAGAGCGCTGCCGCCCCCCCGACCGCCATGAAGGGGCCGAACGGTATCGGCCTCGTCCGGCGGCCCCCCCTGAGAAGTATGACAACGCCGGTCAAGGCCCCGAAAAGGAACGAGATGAAGAGCCCGGCCGTTCCCGGTCCGGGGCCGAGGAAAGCGCCCAGGCAGGCGGCAAGCTTCACGTCACCCCAGCCCAGCCCTGACTGGAAATCCTCCTCCTCGTCCTCGAACCCCTCGGGCGCCTCGACCCTTACCTTCCGCGACCTCAGGTACGCGACCGAGAAGGCCCTTATGAGAAGGAAGAACAGAAAGGCCCCGCCCGCTGAGAGAAGGGCCGGGATTATGCCGGGTGCGCCCGGAACGAGTGAAAGACAGAGCCCTGCGGCTGTTCCCCCGACCGAAACCGAATCAAGGATGATGAAGTGTTCGAGGTCGGTTCTCAGGGCGAGAACCATCAGCGCGAGGAAGACTGCGTGGTGAAGGAAGAGGGGCGTCATGCCCGTTTTGAGGGCGGCCGCCAAGAATATGAGCCCGGTGGCGAGTTCGACAAGCGGGTACAGGATCGATATCGAAGCCCCGCAGGAACGGCATTTTCCCCTGAGAAGAAGCCAGCTGAGAACCGGAATGTTGTCATGCGGCGCGATGGGCGTTCCGCAGGACGGGCAGGCGCTGCCGGGGCGCACTATCGACCGGCCGAGCGGCACCCTCCATGCGACCACATTGAGGAAACTTCCCACGGCAAGGCCGAAAAGGCCCGCGAACAGAAGAAAGACGGCAGGGGGCATTCCGGTCATCAGGTTGTCTCCCAACGATATGAAGCGTGTTGACTTGCAGGGTTGCATTCAAAGCATATATAATCCCGCCGAGTGTTCGCCGGAAGACCGGCAATCATCGAACAGAAGGGGCTGAATAGAATGAAGGCACTTGCATTCGTCATGATTCTCAGCGCGCTGGCATTCGCAGCCGGTGAGTTCTCCACCGGGGGGTCCGAGCTTCTCAAGTTCAAGGGAACGGGCAGCTTCAGGTGGGATTTTTACGGAACCGAGAACATTGATCCCGACAACAACATGAGCTCATGCGCCATCATCGACTGGCTTCCCACCCTCAACGAGTACGTCGACGGCCAGTTCTCCATCGAGCTCTACAGCAACAGCGGCAACTTCAAGCTCACCGACCTTTTCCTCAACCTCCACCTCACCGAGAACGTGGCCCTCAGGGGCGGCCAGTTCAAGGTGCCCTTCGGCTACGCCTACACCCTTCCCAGCAGCACCATGCCGTTCGGCAGCAGGGCCGCAACCGCCGGCCACCCCAACTTCAATGTTTACGGCGGCCGTGACATAGGCGCCTGCCTCGTCGTCGACCTCGACGCCGTCGATTTCGACCTCGCACTCACCAACGGCACCGGCGACAACAACACTGCCGAGAACAACGTAAACAACCAGTTCACCGCCAGGGCTGTTGCAAGCCCCATGGAGTGGCTGAATGTCGGCGCCAGCGTTGCCATGGTCGGCGCGCCTGAGCATGAGGTTGTTATTGATTCTTGACAACAATCACCGTTGACAGCTGGAGCAGCATGGGCATCGACGCCTACGCCGTTGCCAAGTACCCCGTGGCCGAAACCGTCGGCCTCCAGTTCTCGGGCGAGTACCTCAGCCTCGGCCAGGTTGGCGCCGAAGTTGAAGGCGTCGACCAGATCGACGGCAGCGCCATGATCTTCGCGCTCGACGTCAACTTCGAAACCGGTTCCGACGCCATCCAGGCGGTCCGCCCGGCCCTTCGCTACGAGACGTTCAGCCCGATGGCATATGGCGAGGAAACTGAAGACAACTCCACCGCCATCGACTTCTGCGTGAACCTCGACCTCTTCAGCGAGAAGAACACGCTTCAGCTCGGCGGCCGCAACTACGGCTTCGAGGATGAGAATGCTCGAAGGCTACACCGACATCTACGCCAACTGGCGGATGAACTTCTAGCCATTTCCGAACCTTCGGGGGCGCCATCCGGCGCCCCCTTTCCTTTGCCCTCAGAGCCCTTCCCCTTTTCCTTTTCGTCTTTCCGCGTCATAATTCGGAAAACCAGCCATGAAATGCATGTGAAAAGGGGTGGAGTCGTGGAAGAGGGAACCGTCCAGGAAAACGTTCAGCAGGATACTTCCCAGCAGCCTAAGAAATCGGCCCTCAACGGGAAGGAGATCAGCTGCTCCAACTGCGGGGCGCCGCTGTCCTACATGGAGGGCGAGGCGGTCATAACCTGTTCCTACTGCGGAACAACGACCATGCTCGCAGGGCTCGACAACATTATCAGGGTTGATTCGCACTACATGCTCAGCCCCGAACTCAACGCCGGCATGGCCGGCACAGCCCTCCGCAAGTGGATGCAGAAGGGCTTCCGGAAGCCGAAAGACCTTCCCGCAGCGGCCTCAATCAAAGACGACCAGCCTCTGGTGCTCCCCTACTGGATTGTCACTTCGCATGCCTCCACCTCCTGGCGGGGGCAGAACAGGAAGACCAGAACGGTCGGCACCGGCGACAGCAAGAAGACGGAAACCTACTGGGAGCCCGCGAGCGGCCGGTTCACCGAGGACTTCACATGGCCCGTCTACGCCAGGGAGAAAACTACCGAGTTCTGGGGCATAGACATGCTTGAGCCAGGGAAGCTGAACGTCCACGCCGACTGGGGCAAGTTCTTCCTCAAACTCGGCGGCAGCGCGGCGGCCCCCAACAGGAACCTTCTCGAGGGAACCGTTCCCTTCTCGATCGACAAGGTGAAGGAATCGGGGATGGAGAAGAACCTGGTAAACGGCCAGATCACCCAGGAAAGGGCCGAGGCCAACGCGCGGAGCCGCATAATCGACCGCCACGCAAAGAGGGCGGAGAGCTGTGCCACGACCATCTCCGACTGCGACACCACGGTCGAGGTCTCAAAGGTCGACCTCGTATACCTTCCGCTCTGGCTCCTCTCCTACAGCTACGGCGGAAAGCAGTACCGGGCGCTTCTCAGCGCCGCGAACGGCGAAGTGATGGCAGCCGAATACCCTGTGGGAAAGCTCGCCCGTATAATCAACTTCGACATTCTCTTCGTTATCATCGCCGCTGGTTCTCGCGCTCATCGGAAGCTCGCCTGAAGCCGGCTGGGCAATGTACGCCGCAGCCGCATTCGGGGGGACCGCACTTCTCTATACGGTGCTTCGGACCATCAGACCGCTGAAACCGTAGGCGCCCTTGGGGTACGATGACAGGCTGAGCGCAGCCCTGCTGAACGCCATAGACGACATGGCGTTTCTGAAGGACGAACACCTGCGCTACCTGTTCGTCAACAACGCCAATGCGAAGTACCTGGGAAGAACGCCGGAAGAGGTGGTCGGCCTTTCCGATTCCGAACTTCTCCCGGAGGAGGCCGCGGCTGCATGCCGTGAGAGCGACCTCGCGGCGATCAGGGGGAACAGCCTCGTCATCTCATCCGAAACGATAGGCGCAAGCACATTCGAGGTCCGCAAGTTCCCGGTACACCTCGGGGACGGAAGGACGGGCGTTGGCGGCTTCATCCGCGACACCACGGAGAGGGCCGGGCTTCTCGAGCAGCTTTTGCAGGCCCGCAAGATGGAGGCTGTGGGGAGGCTTGCGGGCGGCGTTGCGCACGATTTCAACAACCTGTTGTCGGTCGTTCTCGGTTACTGCGAGCTGCTGCTTCTGGAGGAGGGATCGTCGGACAGGGTCAGAAGCGGCCTTGAAGCCATACTCGATGCCGGGTGCAAGGCAAGGGACCTCACAAGGCAGCTCGTGGCCTTCAGCAGAAGGCAGGTTCTCGAGATCAGAACACTCGACGTCAATTCCGTGCTCACCGGCCTGACGAACCTTCTCAGACGCACACTCGGCGATGACATCGTGCTCGAGATGCTTCTCCCGGCCGATCCCCTCCCCGTGAAGGCCGACAAGTCCCAGCTGGAACAGGTCATCATGAATCTGGCCATCAACGCACGTGACGCCATGCCCGACGGGGGCATCCTCACCATCGAGTCCGGCCGTTGCGATCCGGATGCTGATGCCGGCGGCCCGGAGACAGGGGCGGGGACAGTCGGGCAGGCGTTCATCAGGGTCAGCGACCAGGGTATCGGAATGAGCCCGGAGCTCCTTCGGAACATCTTCGAGCCCTTCTTCACCACCAAGCCGCAGGAGAAGGGAACGGGGCTCGGGCTTTCCACCGTCTACGGAATCGTGAAGCAGCATGGCGGCAGCATTCAGGTGGAAAGCCAGCCCGGCCAGGGTTCGACGTTCACCATCCTCCTCCCGGCGGCACCGGTCGAAGAGCTTGAAGGAAGGGATGAACGCGCCCCGGAGGAGAAACCTGCCGCCGGCTCGGCCACGGTGATGGTCATCGAGGATGAGCCCATCGTGAGGAACCTCGCCGCCGGAATCCTTGAGAGCGCCGGCTACAGGGTCCTTGTTCCGGACTCCACCGACGAGGCGGTGCGGATGGCGAAGGAACAGAGCGAGCCCGTCACGCTGGTTCTGACCGACATGGTCATGCCGGGGATGAAAGGCCCCGAAGTGTACCGGGCGATCCTCGAAACCCACTCTGAAGCGAAGGTGCTCTTCATGTCGGGTTACGCAAGCGGTGTCATCACGAGCCAGGGCTTCTCGCCCGACTCGATCAATTTCATAAGAAAGCCGTTCTCGGTGACCGGCCTTTTGGAAAAGGTCGCCGGGGTGCTGAAGGGCCGGTAGATGCAGGGCCCCGCCCCCTGAATGGCTGAACTCGGGAGGTCATAGGTGGAGCTGGTTCTCAACACCCTCAGGGAGTGGGTCGCGCTTTACGGGCTCAAGGTCATCGGCGCAGCGGTCATTCTGTTCCTGGGCCGACTGGCGGCCAGGGGCACAAGGAAGGTGCTCAGAAGACTTCTCAGAAAGCACAGCGTCGACGAGACGCTGGTGTCGTTCGCATGCAGCCTGTCCTACGTGGCCGTGCTGGCGCTGGTCATCATTGCCGCCCTGAGCCAGCTCGGGGTCCAGACCGCTTCGTTCGTGGCCATCCTGGGAGCCGTGGGCCTTGCCATTGGCCTTGCCCTCCAGGGGTCGCTGTCCAACTTCGCGGCAGGCGTGCTCATGGTGATCTTCAAACCGTTCAAGGTGGGCGACTTCATCGAAGGGGGAGGCACGGCCGGCATCGTCGAGGCCATAGGCATCTTCACGACCGACCTGCGAACTCCCGACAACAAGAAGGTAATCGTGCCGAACGGCAAGCTCGTGACAGACAACATCACGAACTACTCGGCCAAGGAGGAACGCCGCGTTGACATCGTCGTCGGGGTCAGCTATGCCGACAACCTGGACAGGGTTCGCAAGGTTCTCGAGGGCATCCTCCAGGCCGACGGCAGGATACTGAAGGACCCCGCCCCGGTCATCGGCGTGCTTGATCTGGCCGAGAGCAGCGTCAATTTCGCGGTACGTCCGTGGGTAAAAACGCAGGACTACTGGGATGTTTATTTCCACCTTCATGAGGAGATCAAGAAGCGCTTCGACGCCGAGGGCATAACCATCCCCTTCCCCCAGAGCGACGTGCACATGCACGGGGCTCAGTTGCCGGGTTCTCCGAATGATTCCCGGAGGTGAGGAAGGGCTGCGTTTGTCTGATGCCGGTGGCGGAACGGGCTGTTCGCAGCGGAAGCAGAAAAGGGGGACATTCATGGCAGTTGCAGCAATTTCCATCGGGATGACGGCCCCCGCAAGGGCACTCCTCGCAGCCGCAGCGCTTGCCATCATGCTTGCCGCGGGCTGCGGTCCGCAGTCACCGAGCGGTCCCGGCACTGAAGACGGCGTGGGTTTTGCGGGGGTGCGCTCATCGAGCTACGGCGTCGATCCGTTCCCCGACCCCGCCACCTGGGAGGCCTGCATCAGGGTCATGTCGGATGCATTTCAGGGCTCCGCTCCCGCAGCGCTCTGGATAGTCGGCACGATTGACGAGGGTGTGGGCGGGGTGAACCTCGAGTTCCCCTCGGGCGGAACATCCTATCCGCACATCAGTTTTTCGGAAGAGGACATGCACGAGGAATACCTGACCTGGTTCGACAGCCACGGCGTCAGGGTGTTCCTTCAGGTGGAACCGGGCTTCGCTGATGTTCCGACCCTTGTCGACCTCGTGCTTGACAGGTACGGCAGCCACCCCTGTGTTGCCGGGTTCGGCGTGGACGTGGAGTGGTACGGGAACGTGACGGAGGGCGGGACGGGAGTTCCCGTCAGCGACTCCGCAGCGATGCTGTGGGACAGCCTTGTCGCCTCGCATGATGCAGGTTATGACCTTTTCCTTAAGCACTGGGATTCAGGATTCATGCCGCCCTCCTTCCGGGGTGACATCATCTTCGTCGACGACGGGCAGGGGTTTGCCGATATGAACACATTCCTTGCGGCGGCAGGGGAGTGGGCAGGGGCATTCCATCCGAACCGCGTGTTCTTCCAGTACGGGTACGAGAGCGACAGGGTGTGGTGGGAAACGCTCGACTCCCCGCCGACTGCCATAGGCGCGGCACTCGCCGGGCAGACACAGCAGGAGTGCGGCCTCTTCTGGGTCGACTTCAACCTGTCCGAGCTCATGAGGTGACACTTCGCGCGCAGTTCCCCGTTGTTTTCGGTGCTGCGTCACTGTATTCTTTAACTCTCAAGGGGTTTTTCGAACGGAAAGGGTTCCATGAGCAGGTCTTCGTTTCCAGGCGGTCCTCTTAGGGATATAGAGCGGTTCGATACCATTCCCGGGATGCTTGACGCTTCGGCGGCCAGGTGGGGGGACAGGGTGTTCATGCGGGAGCCCTCCCCGGACGGGAAGACCGCAGAGGTTTCCTTCCGGCGCATTCATGAGATGGCCGAAGACTTCGCCCGCGGACTCCTGGAAACGGGAGGCAAGCCGGTTGTCGCCATCTGCGGCAGGAACTGCATCCAATGGGCGGTGGCTTTCCTTGGAACCCTGAAGGCGGGCGGGGTGGTCGTGCCGATAGACAAGGAACTCCCCCCTTCCGACATAAGCGCGATCATCCACTACTCGGGCGCCGGCATCTTCGTGTTCGACAGCAGCTTCCAGGAGGCCGTGCTGGGTGGTGCACACGACGGTAAAACCGGCTGCAGCCGGTACATAGTGATGAACTGCAGCGAATCGCAGCACTTCCAGACCTTCGGACAGGTGCTTTCGGGCGGAGGCAGGGCGGGCAACCTGCTGCCTTCCGACATCGACTCCAACGATGTGGCGGTAATCTCGTACACCTCCGGAACGATGGGTGCTGCCAAGGGCGTGGTGCTCTCTCACCGCAACATCACGAGCGACATCCAGATGATGCTCTCGTCGGCCTACATCGAGAACGACGAGGTTTTCCTTTCCGTCCTTCCCTTCCATCACATGTACGAGTGCGTGTGCGGCTTCCTCTGCCCGCTTCAGCACGGCTGCACCGTGGTCGTTGCGCGGGGGCTCAGATACATCCTGGAAGATCTCGCCGAGAACGGCATTACACTGATGCTGGGCGTCCCTCTCCTCTGGGAGGGGATGTACCGGAGGATAATCGGGCAGATCAGAAGCATGAAGGGCGGCCGCTTCAAGTTCGCCCTGGGGAAGGCTTTCTGCAGCGCCGGTGAACTGCTGGGAAGCCATGGCATAAGGAAGAAGGTTTTCTCGCAGGTCCATAACCGTTTCGGCGGCAAACTCCGCACCCTCGTTTCGGGCGGCGCTGCGCTCGACGCCCAGGTGATGAAGGGCTTCGGCGACCTGGGCATCAGGATGCTGCAGGGTTACGGGCTTACGGAATGCTCACCGATCGTTGCAGTCTGCCGGTACGATGTTCGGGAACCCGGCACGGTCGGCCCACCCCTGCCCGACGTCGAGGTGAAGATCGTCGACCCCGACCCCGAGGGGGCCGGAGAGATACTCGTCAGGGGACCCAACGTGATGATAGGCTACCACAACGACCCCAGGGCCACCGCCGAGGTCCTCTCGCCCGACGGCTGGTTCCGCACCGGTGACTTCGGGATCTACCGCAACGGCATTCTCCGTGTGACCGGCCGGAAGAAGAACGTCATCGTGGCAAAGAACGGGAAGAACGTCTACCCCGAGGAACTCGAGCACATACTCAACCGGAGCGGCTACATTTCCGAGAGCCTTGTGTTCGGCCGGGTGTCGGAGACAAAGGGCGAGGAGATCTGGTGCATCATCTTTCCCGACTATGACGCCCTGATAAGCCTTGCTGAAAGCCGCGGCGAGAAGCTGACCGAGGAGTTCGGCCTCGGGGTGATACGCGGCGAGATAGGCAGGGTGAACTCCCAGAACCCCCTGTTCAAGAGGATAACCAACTTCATCCTTCGTGACCTCGAGTTCCCCAAGACGACGACCAAAAAGATCAGGCGTCAGCAGGTGCTTCGCGAAGCCGGCCTTATGACGGAACGGGTCTTCAGGGTGGCGGGGGAGTAGCCGCCCCGGGGCGTTACATTCTGTTACAGGGCTGAAAAAGAAGAGCAACAACGCTTCGGTATCATCCCTTCGCAACCAGCGAAGGGATGGCGGACATGCTTTCTTTAACCGCTGCGGTGATCCTTCAGGTCGCCGCGCCGACAGTGACAACGTTCAGCGTCGAGGCCACGGGGTTTGCATCCTCGGATGGAATTGCCCTGGTGGCCTTCTTCGACAGGGACGGCTGGGGGGTTCCCCCCGATCCCGAAAACGCTTTATGCACCGTTGCCTGCCCGATCCTCGGCCACAGGGCGTACGCCGAGATCGAAGGGCTGCCTCACGGCAGCTACGTGATCCTTGTTTTCCATGACGCAGACATGAACGGGAGGCCCGGACCCGGCGAGGAAGCCGTGCTCTCCGGGAGCCCGTTCGCAACCGGCGGGACGGGCCCTTCCTTCGAAGAACTCGCCGTGATGAACAAGGCCCTTGAAACCAGCCTGTGCCTGAGCGTACAGGAGGAGCCGGTGGCAGCCGCGCCGGCGGAGGGTTGTGAGACAGGCGGGACACCAACTGTCCTGCACTCCGCTGTGCCCTTGAACCAGGAGCCGTCATGCTCGTTTCTCTACTGATGATGGCGCTGGTGGCGGAAACACCGGCCGGGCTCGATCTTGAAGGGTGGATGCGGCTTGCCCATGAGAATTCGCCGGTGGTCGAACAGCTTTCCGCATCGCGGATGCAGGCCGAGGCATCGTTCATAACCACGAGGGCTGCGCTGCTTCCGAAAATCAACTTCTCCGCCGCAGGCGGCTATTCATGGGCCGACCGGGAATCAGCTTCCTATTCCGCAGGCTTTTCTCTTTCCCAGGAGCTTCCCGTTCTTGCCGGTCTGGCCGGTGTGCGGACAACGCAGGCTGCATCGCTGGGGAGAAGGGAGACGGAACTTGAGCGGGAGGCTGCGATCCTCGCCCTAGAGCAGACCGTGGCCAGGGCCTTCTACAGGGTGGTCGAGGCGGGCGGGCTCGCACGCTCGGCGGAGGCCGCCCACACGAGGAGCACTGCTGTTCTTTCAAGGGCCGGGATGCTCTTTGAACTCGGTGCCGCAAATGCTCTCGATCTCAGCAGCGCAAGGGTGCAGGAGACCGGGGACCGCCTCGCTGTTATGGAGAGGCTTTCCGACTATGAAAACGCGCTGGCGGACCTGAGGGTTGCGGCCGGGGTCGCAGGCGACCGGTCGCTGTCGGTCGATACCTCGGGTGTGCCCGAACCCATGGACGAGGCAGCATTTTCGTCGCTGCCGGAATACACGGGCAATAGCCCATCGCTCGATGCTTCCCGCATCGGCCTCGAAAGGGCGGAACTCGAGGCAGCCGCAGCGTCGGCCTCATTTCTTCCCTCCCTGTCCGTCGGTGGGTCGGTGGGGTGGAACAACGACGAACCCGATTTCGGAGACCTGGATGAAAACACCTCATGGAATGTGAAGCTGAGCCTCGACTGGCCGCTTTACGACGGCTGGCTCCGAAACGGGCAGCTCATGAGCGCGCGCGCCTCACTTCTCAGGGCCGGGGCGGAGCTTTCCGAAGCCGGCGATGAAAATGCGGCGGCGGCCGTGCAGTTGAGGGAAGCCCTGCTCTCATCGATCAGGGGCCTTGAGCTGTCGAAGCTGCGGGTTGAATATGCCTCTGAGAAGGCCGAACTGGCTCTACTGCGTCACCGGATGGGGGCGCTTGAACTGGCAGGGCTGCTCGAGGCGCAGGCGGAACTCGCAGAAGCCGAAGCTGCCCGGGTGACTGCCGTTGCAGACTGCCTGATCGCCGAGGTCGACTACCTTGTCCTGTGCGGCATCAGCCCGAGAGTTGGAGAATGAAATGAAAAGGCGGAATGGATTCCTGCTTCTTCTTGTGATTCCGGTCGCCGTTCTGGTAGCCGGCCTTGCAGGAAAACCGGCTCCTGTGGAAACCGGGGTGCAGATAACTTTGGCCAGGCTGGGCAGCCTTTCGGAGCGTGCGGACGGGTCAGGCACACTCGAGGGCGTGCGCAAGGTTTCGATCAGTGCCGCAAGGGCTGGGCTCATCGAATCAATAACGGTACAGGAGGGCGATACGGTTGCGGCCGGCCAGCTCCTTCTGACGCTCGAAACGAGTGACGCCCGGGCGGGGCTTTCCGAAGCCCGCGCCCAGGTGGGGATGGCAACGGTCGCCGTCGAGAGGGCCATAAGACAGCAGACGCGCATCCATGCCCTGTGGGATGCCGGTCTGTCCAACCGGGAGGAACTCACGGCGGCGGATGAGGACGTGGCCACGGCGAGGGCGGAGCTGACCATGGCGCTCGCCGGTGAAACCCGTGCCGAGGACGACATGGGGGAGACTTCCTACACCGCGCCGGTTGACGGCACAGTTACCGCGGTGAACGTGGAGGAGGGTGAGATGGCCGTGGTGGGTACCATGAACAACGCCGGGACGGTGCTTCTCACCATCGAGGACATGTCCGCTTTCCTTGTGCGCGTGACCATGGTCGAGAGCGAGGTGGTGAACGTTCGGGAGGGCATGGCAGCCGAGGCCACGCTTGACGCCCTGCCCGACATGACGTTCCCGGGGGTTGTCGAGAGCGTCGGGCTGGCTTCGTCCAACGACGCGGGCGGCGAGACCGCAGCCGAGTACGAGGTGCTGGTGAAGCTGGATGCCGTTGACCCGAGGATGCGCTCGGGAATGTCAGCCTCGGTTGGGATCCTCACAGCAAGAAGCGATTCCTGCGTGATAGTGCCCATCCAGAGCATTGTACGGAGGCAGGTTGGCGACGCAGGGGAAGTGTCGGCGGTGCTCAGGGTTGAGAACGGCAGGGTTCATGTGGTCCCGGTGGAGACCGGAGTGAACAGCGTAATGGAGATCGAGGTAACCGGGGTGACCCCCGGGGACAGCATAGTGAGCGGCCCCACCGCACTGCTGCGCACCCTGGGCGACGGCGACGTCCCCGGAGCGCCGGAGGGGGGTGGAGGAGATGACGGAAGTGCAGGCCCCGGCTTCCCGCACGCCGGTAGTTGACGCATCGGGCCTCAGGAAATCCTACCTGATGGGAGAGGTTCTTGTGGAGGCGCTTGCCGGTGTCGACCTCAGGCTCGACCGGGGGGCTTTCACCACGATCATGGGGGCGTCGGGATCGGGGAAGAGCACACTGCTGAGCATCATCGGGTGCCTGGACAAGCCGACTTCCGGGAGCTACCTGCTCATGGGCCGACAGGTGGGGGGGATGAACGACAGCACGCTTGCCGGCATAAGGAACCGTCACATCGGCTTCATCTTCCAGACGTTCAACCTGCTGCCCCGCATGACAGCCATTCAGAACGTAGAGCTGCCGCTGATGTACGCGGGGGTTTCCCGCGAGGAGAGAAGGAGCCGGTCACTCGCAATGCTTTCGAAGACCGGGCTGGCCTCCCGCGCGCATCACAGATCCAACCAGCTTTCCGGGGGGGAGAGGCAGCGGGTTGCGATTGCAAGGGCGCTCGTAACAGGGCCGTCACTGCTTCTCGCAGACGAGCCGACGGGAAATCTCGACAGCCACACCGGCCTTTCCATCATGGAACTCATCATGCAGGTTCACGACGAGGGCAACACGATCCTCCTTGTGACACACGACCAGCAGGTTGCGTCCATGGGAACGAGGGCGATCAAACTCAGGGACGGCTCGATCGTTGAGGACACCGGAGCATGAGGTGGTGGGAGATCTGCCTGTCGGCGCTGCATTCCCTCCGCTCGAACCCTGTCCGGAGCTTCCTCACATCCTTCGGCGTGCTTGTCGGCGTGACGGCAGTTGTGGTTCTCGTCGGGGTCGTCGCAGGTGTTGGAGGATTCGTGGAGCAGCAGTTCGAGAGCATGCTGAGCGCAAGGGTGTTCGAGGTATCGAGGCACAACCCAGGCTTCCACGATTTCGAATCGATGACAAGGTCTCGCTCGTGGCCCGCACTCACATCGGATGATGCGGAATCGCTGGAGGAGTACATGGGCTCGGCCGAGGCGGTCGCGTGGAGCAGCAGTGGCTCAGGATCGGTTGTGTATGGCGGCAGCAGCGCATCGGACGTCATGATCCAGGGAGTGTCGCCCTCGACCGAAGTGGTGTCGGGCTCCGATGTCGCTTCCGGGAGGTTTTTCACCTGGGCCGAGGACGAAGCCCGCTCAAGGGTGTGCATTCTCGGAGCCGGTCTGGCAGAGGTGCTTTCCTTCACCAGCGCCGACATCGGGTCAGCTGTGACGGTGGACGGGCACAGGTTCACGGTGACGGGGATCGGCGAGGAATCCGGGAGCATGTTCGGCATGGGGCTGGACAATGAGATAACCGTGCCCTTCAAGACTTTCCAGAGCCTGTTCTCAAGACCGGACGGCGATGTTCGAATCACAGTGCTTCCCAGAACTGAAGTGACAATGGAAGCCTGCGGGGAGGAGGCCGCGAGCATTCTGCGCAGGGTCAGGGGGCTGTCGGCGGACGATGAAGACAACTTCTACATCATCACCCAGGAAAGCGCGCTGAGCTCGATCGATGAGCTGCTGTCGACGGTTGCCGCAGTGACGATCGGCATAGCAGCCATCTCGCTGCTGGTGGGCGGAATAGGAATAATGAACATAACCCTGGTGAGCGTGACCGAGAGGACAAGGGAGATCGGTACGAGAAGGGCCATAGGTGCAAGGAAATCCGACATCGTGCTTCAGTTCCTTGCCGAAGCGGTGATCGTGTCGGTCAACGGCGGAATCGCCGGACTCCTGCTGGGGGTCGCCGTGATAACCGCTGTGAACCGGCTTACCCCTCTGCCAGCAGTTGTATCAGGCTGGTCGGTGGCGGTGGCAATGGGTTTTTCAGTGCTGGTGGGTCTTCTCTTCGGAGTATTCCCTGCGTGGAAAGCCGCGGAGCTCGTTCCCATTGAGGCTCTCAGATATGAATAGCCGCCTGCTGCTGCAGCACATCACGACCGCCTTCGGAGCACTCGGCGCGAACAGGATGAGAAGCTTTCTGACGATGCTCGGAGTGGCGATAGGGATTGCCGCCATGACGGCCGTCACAAGCCTTTTGCAGGGCTTCAGCGCCGAGGTCGAGGATTCGTTCGAGAGCATGGGAACCGGCACGATCTACATCCAGCGGACAGCCGGACCGGCAATGGGGGGCGGTATGGGCAGGTTGCAGGAAAGCCGGCCCGAGTTGGAGACCGGCTACGCAGACGCACTGGAGGCGATTCAGGGCGTGAGCGCAGTGGTTCCTCTGGCCCGGACCGTTTCCACCGTGAAGACAACCGACGGCGTGGAGATGAGCGTCAGCCTTCTCGGCACCTCGGAGGGGTGGCTTGATGCAGGCCATCGAAACCTCTCCGAAGGAAGGTTCCTCACGGAGTACGAGATCGCCGTGGGGCAGGATGTGTGCATTCTGGGAACGGGGGTTTCGGAAAGGCTGTTCGAAGGGGAATCGGCAGTGGGGCGCAGGATTGAAGCCCAGGGTGTAAGCCTCATGGTGATCGGTACCCTGACCGACGAGGGTCAGATGATGGGAGCAGAGCAGGACAACGTGGTGGTCATCCCCTGGACCGTGTTCCGCAGGTGGGGAAACCTTGGACAAAACCTCTCCCTCATGGTTGAGATAAGTGACCCCGCAGCGCTCGACAGCATGACCACCGTTGTGGAAACATGCATGAGGCAGCTTCGGGGCCTCGGCGTTGAGGATGACAACAATTTCGACATCATGACGCCGAGCCAGCTCCAGGAGGGATTCTCTGATGTTTCGAAGTGGCTTTTCATCGGGCTTCTGGGGCTGTCCGGCCTCTCGCTTCTGATCGGCTCGGTCGGAATTGCGAACATCATGCTGGTGAGTGTGACCCAGAGGACAAGGGAGATCGGCTTGAGAAAGGCCCTTGGCGCCGGAAAACCCCAGATCCTGGGCCAGTTCATAACCGAATCGGCGGTCCTCTCAATTGTCGGCGGGTTTGGAGGCATTTTCGCGGGGATCTGGCTGGCGCGCATCATTTCAGCATTCACCGGGGTTCCGGCCGGGATCGAGCCGCTGAGCATTATCATCGCCTTCCTCACCAGCGCGGTCGTTGGTGTGGCGGCGGGCCTGTTTCCCGCCGCCAGGGCTTCCGCCATGGAACCTGTTACCGCTCTTGCCCACTCCTAACGAAAGCCCCCTCCCGGCATTCCGCCGGGGCCTCCCCCGGGTGCACCTTCAGGAGCGCCATCGGGCCTGTCCGCCGGCCGTCTTCCCTCCGACAGGGTCAATTCCACAAGGGTTTCATCCCCCTCATGCCGGAACGAGATCATGTCGAAGACAATCTCGCCCGAACGGTTTCCGGGACGTTCTCCCGGGATCGGCCCGGCGCCCTCGCCGGGTCCGAAGGGCGGTGTCTCCGTGCATCCGGAGCGCGAGTAGCAAAAAGGTTCCGAGAGACCTGAGGATGCCCCGATGTCGGGCATCCCGTTGCCGTTCAGGTCCTGGAAGGCCAACAGTGCATACTCTCCGTCAGGAACGCCCATGAACGATACGGTCAAAGCACTGTCGGCGATGACGGCCGAACTGCCGGCGAATATCTCATCCACGGAAGGGGGCAATCCCGCCTCCTCCTGAAAGAGAAAAGCAACAAGCCGACCCTCCCTCGAGTTGAAACCCTCCACCGTAACCCTGACGATCCCGGAGGTTCCGGCCTGTTCCGAGGCGAGCACCATGAACAGCGTAAAAATGGTGGTCATTTCATACACTCCTTTGGTTGATGACCCGTTGGTACTCTGCCGGAGCGATTTGCACGGGATGTGAACCACATGTAACGGAATGTTGCACGCCCGGACTTCCAGGCAGGTAAGCCGGTGAACCTCCCCTGTATTGCCGGATATTTGGCGTGCTGAGCAGGTTCCTGCGATAATTGTCCTTAACTCTCCTCCTTCGCTCATCCCGCAGGAATTCACTTCACTGTTCTTTCGGATGAAAACACACCATTGTTCATAGAGAAGCTCGTCCTTCTGGACGGGGGGAGGTAGCGGCATGAAAAGCGCAGCGCTTGTTCTTCTGACAACCGGCATGGTTCTTGCGGCATCGATGGTTCAGACCGACTGGAGCGGCGGCCCCTCGGGAGAAGTCACAACAACAGACTGGGGATCGGACTTCGGCTCCTGCTCCGGCATGGGATGGCAGGCTCAGGGAGCTTTGACTCTGGGTGCGGCGCTGGAATCGGCAAAGGTGTCTGATAATGGCGACGTTCCTTCTCAGAGCACGCACACATCAATGGCGATGACTTACACAGATCTGCTCATGTGCCTTCGGACAGTCCATTTGGGCGTATCCATCTCAATGGTAATCCGTACCTGTGGCCAAGCCAGTTCGTTGGTTCCGCCGACAGCATCGTGACGATCTTCGCAGGCGATCTTGAATGGTGATGGTCTTGATGATGCAGTCGGAGGAGCAGACTCTCTCTTCTGGTGGGAGAACCCGAACGACCCCAACCAGGAATGGCAGAGAAGACTGGTGGAGACAGATCGATCCTGTTTCGGGTGTTGTTGTGGACTTGGATGGAGATGGCAAAAATGATATTATTAGCATGCTAAATGATTATGTAAATGACAGTGCGAGACTTCTTTTCTACAGGAACCTTGGAGGCGGACTTACCTGGACTAAGTCTGTTCTGTATATCCATGAAGTAGCTGGAGGCTACAGTGGTCCAGAAATGGCTGCAGCCTACATCACAGGCGACGGGTATCTTTCTGTCGCTGTCATGCTTGTCGCAGGAACCAGCGAGCATGGTCTACATTCTTGAGAGATGGTCCTTCCGGCTGGTACGCCTATAAAGTAGTATCTCCACCCTGCATAAATACTTCAGAGTGTTTCCCAGCTTCGTTGATCTTGATACCGACGGAACTGCTGATTTGATGGCTGGGGGACAGAGCTACGACTACGGCCGCATCCGCTGGTACAAGGGACCCGAGTTCTACCCCTACTACAACCTGGAGACCAATGACAACGTCTACGGCCTGGCATCCATCGACTACGACAGCGACGGCGACATGGACATCATCTACCGGGGAGAGAACAGCGTGGGGATGTTCGAGAATACCCGGAGCCCACAGGAGAGGTTCGTCCAGAGGGTTCTCATGGAGTACCCGTTCTCAAACGGTCTCGATTCCGAAAGCGCCGGTGGTCTTGTCGCCCCTGGCGACTTCGACGGCAACGGGGTGGAAGACTTTGTGTGCAGCTTCTACGGTGACAAGCATCCCGACCTCTACTGGTGGCGTCTTGGTGAGGACTTCTGTTCTTCGGGCTGGCTCAACAGCGACATTCTGTACGTGAACGACGCTTCGTGGGGAGAGCTTTCCTGGGATGCTTCTGTTCCCGCCGAGACCCAGCTCTGCTTCCAGGTGAGGGGTTCCGATGATCCCGGGAACCTCGGGGAGTGGAGTGCATTGCTCTACGCCCCTGCTGACCTGTCCACATACCTTGCCGACGGCGAGAGCTACCTGCAGTACCGGGTGACGATGCTCAGCGACAATCCCTCAGTCTCCCCCCAGCTCAACTCGGTCACTGTGACCTACGATCCACTGGGGATAGAGGAGGAGCCTGCACTCCGGCTCAGTGTCAGCCCCAGCCCTGCAACCACAACAGCAGTCGTTCACCTGAGCCTTCCGGAACCCGTTGACTGCATCGTCTCGGTATACGGACTGGACGGCCGTCTGGTGGAAGAGTTGCACCGGGGTGTTCTTGATTCCGGAGAGAATCTGCTCCGGTGGAACGCCTTCGAAACTCCATCGGGTGTATATCTCGTGCGTGCCTCGGGTGCGGGTTTCGCTGCCGATGCCCGGGTAGTTGTGGTGAGGTAATGCTTTTGGCGGACCGGGATGCTCCCTTGAATGTTCTGCAGAGGGGAAGCCCAGAAGGGACAATATGATGGAGCAGCGCAGGCGGGCAGTTGTGAAACCATGGAACATCCTCGTGATCATGGGCATGGTCGTCGCGGCGGTGCTTTTCGGCCGCCTGAGCGACAGGCTGCCGGTGCTTCAGAGGGATGTGGTTCCTCATGCGCTGCTCGGTGTGACGACAGTGGGCGCGGCCCTTTTCATAAGGGAGCTTCTGCTCAGGCTGAGAATGGGCAGGTGGCCGCAGACACAGGGTGCAGTTACCCGTTCCGAGGTTGCAAGGATTGACGACGGTGAGAGCATCATCTACAAACCCGCCGTTCTGTTCACATACCTGGTGGACGGGCGGGAGTATGCAAGCGGTTCTATTCGTCCCGGCTTCGAGCACCGTTCCTCATCGTTCGAGGGAACATGGAACAGGCTTATTGAAAAATACCCCCTGGGCGCCCCGGTGACGGTCATCTACAACCCCGCAAAACCGGACGAAGCCTTCCTCGGGAAGGGGAGCCTGATACCGGCCCTTCTCGCACTGATTCTCAGTGTGATCGCAGCGGCTGCAGCCGTTTCAACCGGCCTGTGACCATTCGCTCCCGGTAGCGGACCGGCCCGTTCCGCTCAACACTTCCTGCATTCCTGATGGCACTGCCGGTCGGCTAAGCCCGGGTACACGGCATGCCACGAAATGAAGCGATAATCGATGAGAACAACATGGAAAACGGGCGAAAGCAACTTCATTTCAGACATACCATCACTGACAAGTAAAAACATTGATTATTTTAATAAGCATATGAATATCCTGTAATATAATATTTACATCCATTCATTATTGACATACCGGAACTCATGGGTTATATGCTAAACATCACACCGGCAGCTTCAACAGCGCACCGGCAGGCCCATCGAAAGGCAGCATTTCTTGGAACCATTCACGCACGACCGCAGGTTCAGAATGATCGCGCCGGCTTATCCGGCGTTCAACATCTACTCGAGGGTGGCCAGGCAGACCACGGCCCTCGGGCCGCTCAGCATCGCCACCGTAGCGGACCGCACCCCGGGTTGGCACGCCGAGGTTATCGACGAGAACAACTACCGCGGCATGGGGCCGAGGGACGCCGGTGGCCTTCCCGATCACAGCACCCTTCAGAACATAAGGCGTGCCGATGTTGTTGGGTTGTACGGCGGTCTCAGCAGCACGATACCGAGGCTTGTGAAGCTCGCGCAGTTCTACAGGAAGACGGGCGCCGTAACCGTGGCGGGCGGTCAGCACTTCACGGAAGAGACCATCCCCGCAGCCCTTGAAGCGGGCATCGACTACATAGTTCGAGGGGAGGGCGACTTCGCCATCCGGGAGCTTCTTACCGTTATCGCAGAGGGGGGTGACCCTGCGGGGGTTGACGGGATTTCCTTCATCCGTGACGGAAACCTGGTCAGTACCCGCGAGCGGCCTCCCATAACCGAGTTCGACGCCCTGCCGCTTCCCGATTTCAGCCTTCTGCGTTACGCCCGGGTCAGGCTGTTTCCTGTATCCTGGATACGCGGCTGCGGCATGAACTGCGAGTTCTGCACGGTCAAGGGAAAGCCGAGGGCATCCTCGGTCGAACGTGTAGTAGAGCAGATAGCCGTTCTGACGGAAGTTCACGGAGCCCGCAGGTTTTTCATAGTCGACGACCTCTTCGGGCAGTTCCGCAGGGAGACCATGCGCCTCTGCAGCATCCTTGCCGACTTCCAGAAGGCCGTGGGCATCCGGCTGGACATCACGGTTCAGATCAGGCTTGACCATGCGGGCGACAGGGGGATGCTCGAGGCCATGAGAAGCGCGGGGGTGAACACTGTCTGCATCGGCTACGAGTCGCCCATTCCGGAAGAGCTCGAAGCCATGGACAAAAGGATCCGCCCCGACGAGATGGTCAAACTGACCGACCTCTACCACAGGGCGGGCTTTCGCGTACACGGCATGTTCATTTTTGGCTACCCGCTGCCGGCAGGCGTCGAAGTGCAGGTGCCCACGGCGGAGAGGGTTCGCTGTTTCGAGAAGTTCATCCGCCGCAGCAGGATAGACACTGTTCAGATCCTTCTTCCTGTCACGCTTCCGGGTACCGGGCTCACAAGGCGTCTGTCACTCGAGAACCGGGTGTTCTCGCTGGACCATGTGGGCTGGGAATACTACGACGGCAACTTCCCCCTCTTCATGCCCGATGCCCCGATGGCGCCCGAGGACATGCAGTGGGCCATCAGAACCATAACCAGCCGTTTCTACCGGTTCAGCCGCCTTTTCTCCATCGGAAGGAACATCCTGATCTTCCCTGCGATGCTGCTCCCGCTCTGGAACGTGCGGATGAGCTGGTCCAGGTGGCACAGGATATGGAGGAACGACCTCCTCCGGTTCGGCGGCTGGATGATATCGAGACAGTGGGCGTCGAACTTCAGGCGAAGCCCGTTTGCCCGCAAGCTGGACAGGGCGAAGGAAAGCATCGTCGGCTCACCGATGAAAGCCTGATCGGAGCGCTTCTCCCTCGTTTTAGGAACTTCCGTCCAATCAGTTTTCCACTTTGACTGAAAGTTCCCGTCAGGGATGGATCAAAGAAGGGGTGGGATTTTTCCCCACCCCTTCTGTCTGATCGGGGCCGTAACCGATGCACGGCTCGGTCTTGTCCTACTCCGCCCAGAACGCCTTGATGGCTCCGAAACTGTACCTGGTCAGGCTCAGGGGACCGTCGAAAGCGAGTTCGGACATGCTCTGGCTGAGCGTGCCCGTGGGGGAGGTGATGTCGTCGCCGTTCTCGAGCGCGCGATTCGAACCGGCATTCCACTTGTACGTGTAGAACATGTTGGAGCCGCCGATCCACACAAGCTCAACCACAAGGTTATCCGTGCCGTTGTACCAGAAGGGGGTGTCGAGGTTGATCGTCATCCACTCATCGGGTCCGGCGGTCATGGTCTGCGATGCTGTTTCGTAAACCAGGGTCCTGGTGCCGGGGACGTAGTTGTCCTCGAAGGTTGTTGTGAGCTCGTCAGTCGAGGCGACGCCCACATAGAGCTTGAAGCTGTTGTAGTAGCCGGTGGTTGAACCGGCTGATCCGCCCCTCTGCCATGCTATCGAACCGATCGTCATGGCTCCGTCCATCTCGGAAGAGAGCGCCATCACCTGATAGCGCATCTGGCTTCCTCAAGACGCGCAGAAAGGGTCCATCGAGGGGGTCTCGGGTGATCCGACTATCACCGCTGCCCAGCATAGACCGGTACAGAGCAGCAACGTTCCCGCGAGTGATTTCATGGGAACCTCCTTTCCCGCAATACATACATGAAAGGTAGGGAATGTAAAGCCCCCGATTGCGTTCCGTCAGCTCACTTAATATATTCTAACAGGTGTCTTAATATATGTCAGGAGGTATGATAATGAGACTTTCAGCTTTGCTCATCATCCTTCTTGCCTGTACCGCATTCAGCCAGGCGATCGAATGGAGCTTCCCCGCGCCCTCTGATCACATCACCGGCCTTGCGTGCGAAGGCCAAACAGTCTATGCCGTTGATTCGCTTGATTGCATGGTCTACGCCGTTAACTACCATACCGGAGCTCTTCTGGGCACGGTTCAGCTGCCGACGATGGAAAAGAAGGCTGTCGGGCTCGCACTCTCGGATGACACCCTGTACTTCGCCGAGAGCGGCACGGCCGTTGTGCATGCGATGACGACGGGCGGCCAGCCGGCCGGCACATGGGACTATTCCGGCTTTGGCATCGCAAGCATTACGGGGCTGGACGAGTATTACTGGGGCGGAACTTGGCGTCTGTACTTCATCGACTCCGCTGCCAACGTCATCTACAGCATTGATTTGCCACTGGGTACCAGTGACCCGGTCGAGCGGATCGCGTTATTGAACTGCCCCGAGGTGCACGACATCTCCGCTCCGAGATACGGAGACATGTTCTACCCCGTGGCGTGCAACGATCCGGTCTCGCCGGTGAGGATGTACTACGAACCCGATGCCTACGAGGTGCTTTATAATGGTCGAATTCGCTGGCGCAGTGGGGGTTGGGGCGGCAAGCCGAGAACAACCGGTTCTACTTCAGCGATCCCGTCCTCGGGGTCATCAACCGATACTGCATGGACATGGGAGCAATCGAGGAAGGCACGCTAATCCCGCTGCGTTCCGAATTGAGAGTGACTCCCAACCCCTCCATGGGTGCTGTCGATGTCATGTTCACGCTCGGTGGTGAAGAACGGGTGGCGGTCGAGGTGTTCGACACCGCTGGCCGAACCGTGTTCATGCAGGACGGCGTGTTCGAAGCCGGCGGTTGTACCGTGGTCGTTGATGGGCTGCCATCCGGTGCTTATCATCTGCTTGTCTCGGGCGCGGGCTGGAGGCAGTCTGCGGACTTCTCTGTTTTGCGTTGACAGGCGGTTTTTCGAGGGGAGGGTGGCGATGATAAAACCATTGGGAGTTGTGCTCATGGCTGTGTCCGCCTTGAATGCTTTCCAGGCTTTCACGTTCCCGGCGCCGGCCGGCCAGAGGAACATTCTGCCCTCATCGGTCTGCTTCGTGATGGATGGGCAGATCCACAGGCTCTCCCGGAACGGGGAATCGCTTGAACGGTTGACCGGGGAGACGCTGCCCATCGAGGACTTCGATGTTTCCCCCGTGAACGGCGACATCGCGTTCGTTTCCGGCAACGCCCTCGTCCTGCTTGACGGGGACGGCGTGAGAAGGGTTCTTGTCGAGGGAGCAGTGCTGCCCCCCGCCGGAAGCGGTGTGGCCCCCCACAACGACACCGCGCGAATCACCGGAAGGATCGCCTCGCCCAGGTGGTCTCCCGACGGCTCCTCGATAGCTTTCGTCCACAACGGGCTCATGATGGTCAATCCATCCGACAGCTCGGTGACCGTTCTGCACCCCAACGGCGATCCCCTTGCATCCGGCGGGTCAGGCGGGTGCCGTATCATAATCGGTGTCGATTCATGGTCTCCCGACGGCGTGCGGCTTCTCGTCACCTGCTACGACTACCCTCTCGAAAGCATATACGGGGTATCCATGGCGCTCAAGGAGATGGGCGGAAGCCTCACCATCCTGCAGGAGGGTATCGGAACCCCCGGGTGGAAATCCGACGGCCAGGTCCTTTACATCGCCTACCCGCGGTCGGGCGGGCGGCAGTCATTCTGCAGGCTCGACGCCCCCGAATGGAGCTGCACACAGATAGGCGAGGAAGTGCCCTCAAGGTCCTACTACTTCTACGGCTACCCCAATGTGGCACCCGATGGAAGCGTGCAGGTACTCATCGCGTCCGGAGCAGATCCCATGGCCTCCGACGGCTCGTTCACCCTGTACCGTGTGAACGCCGGGGGCGAGGGCGCAGCAATCATCAGGATAGACAGCTACACCCTCAGCGAGGCGCTCTGGTCCCGAACCGGCAACGGCCTGCTCATCGAAAGCAGTGACGGAAGGCTTTTCTGGGTTCCGGCCGGCGAGAGCGCTGCTGTTCTCCTGCCGGTCACGGGGGCATCGCTTCTCAGATGGGACGCCGCCGGAAGGTAGTTGGCTGAAGCGTTTATCGTTTCTGCCGGGGCATTCGGACCGGTGTGGTTTCCACTGGACACCGGCGGTTCTGCCTGTTAGTAACCGTTCGTATGGAAAGCAAAAGGGAACCAGCAGGCGTCGATCCCCTGACCGGTCTACGGAACAGGTCGTACCTTGATTTCCTTGAGGTTGCATTCGCCAACCGTGAAAAAACATGGTCACTGATCATCCTCGACGTTGACCATTTCAAACTGATCAACGACATATACGGTCACCTCGCGGGCGACGACGTTCTCAGGCAGGTCGCCCACACGATCCGCGTCGGTCTCAAGGGCACGGACGTTCCTATTCGCTTCGGCGGTGACGAATTCATCCTTGTCCTGCCCGACACGACCGGCGAGGGCGCCATGAGTCTCGCTGAACGGCTGATGCACGAAGTGCGGCGCAGGGGACACCCATCCGGTCCCCTTGTAAGCCTTTCGATGGGGGTGAGCCAGTGCCGCCCTTCCGACACCGCAATCACATGCCTCATAGACAGGGCGGACAAAGCTCTCTACCGCGCGAAGGAAACGGGGCGGGGAAGGTTCTGCATGTTCTCCGATGACAACAGGGAGGACGGGGGCTCGGAAACAAGCTTCTCCCACATGGTCGGAAGGCGCCCCGAACTCACCAAGCTGAGGCAGCTGCTGGATGAGACACTGGCAGATACCGCCAGAATGGCACTTGTGACCGGAGAGGCCGGGGTCGGGAAGAACAGGCTCGTCGAGGAGCTGCTGAACTACTGCCGTTTCAGGAAGGTGACAACGGTTCGAAGCGACGCTTCCGAGCATGTGAGACATCAGCCCTACGACCTTGTGATCCAGCCACTGCAGCAGGCCCTTGCGCTTCTTGCGGAAGACGAATCCCGGGAACTTCGCCTGAAGATGGGTTCAGTACACCCTGCGACCCTTGAGCTGTTCCCCGGGCTCGGGGCGGCAGCGCTGGATGACACGGTGTATTTCCGGGAGGAAAGGCTCAGGTTCCGCATCTTCCAGGATGTTGCAGCCATTTATGCCGCGGTTTCGTCCATGCGCCCCCTGGCTGTGATCACCGACAATCTTCAGTGGGCGTCCGAGCAGGATCTGGACATGCTCTCCTACGTCGCCAGGAACACCGCCACCTCAAGGATCCTCTTCGTGTGCCTGCTGCGAAGGAACGACGAGGAGCCGGGGGTTTTCCAGAAGCTTTTGTCCATCCGTTCGTCGATACCCCTGCTGCACATCGAACTCGGCAACCTGACGCAGCAGGAGTCACGGAACATGATCCTGTTCGCCCTCAAGGATCCGAATGTTCCCGAGGAACTGCAGGGCTTCCTGATCCGTCAGAGCGGGGGCAATCCCATGTTCCTCCGCGAGCTGATCCTGTCCCTCGTCAATTCAGGGGCCGTCACAACGGGCACATCGGGTGAAAAGCTTTACAACATTCCTGACCGTACCGACATTCCGGAGAGCATGGGGCAGATCATCGCCGCCAGGCTCGACCGCCTTGACGACCGGGCACGGGGCATCCTTCGCATCGCCTCGCTTTCTCCCGACTACCTCACGCTTGACCTTCTTGAGAACGTTGTCGGCGAGGATCCGTCGGGTCTTGCGGTTAGCCTCGACCACTGTGTCCAGACGGGGCTTCTGGCAGAAACCGTCGAGACCGGGGGCGAGGTCGGTTTCAGCTTCTCGAACGGAGCGGTTCGGGAATACCTTTGCCGGGAAATATCTGAATCCCTGAAGCAGGTCCTTCATCAGCGGATCGCCCGCCATCTTGAAAAGGAACTCCTTCCCGGGCGCGACGATCTGCTCAGTACCGTTGCCTACCACTACACGCGCAGCCGTGATGCCGCGAAAGCCGCGGAGTACTCCCTGAAGGCGGCCCGCCAGGCCTTTTCCATGGGGGCGAACCGTGACGCCATTGTCTGGTACGGTGAGTTCCTCGCAAGGGCTGAAAAAGCTCAGGCCGACCGCAGAACCATGTTCATGGCAAACATGAACCTGGGCATGCTTCTGGTGATCACGGCCGAAGCCGAAAGGGCCGAGGCATTTCTTGGGAAGGCCCTTGCCCTGGCGGAGGGTCCGGAGGAACACGCTGCGGTTGAGTTCCGGCTGGGCAGGAGTTGCCACCAGAGAAGCAGGTTCCCCGAGGCGATGGAGCACTTCAGGAAGACTGTGAACCTTTGCGACGAGTGCGATCCGGGCGATCCGGGGGTCATGGGTACTGCAGTCGAGGCCAGGCTGGCCATTTCGTTCATCTGCAGGCTTCGCGGTGACTACGACGCGGCGTTTCAGTGGCTTGACGGCGCCCTGACCCTGCTTCAAGACATTGGAAGCGGAATCAGGGACGATCTCTGGGCCCATTACTACACCCGGAGGGCCGATGTGCTTGCCGAGCAGGGGGAAGCGGCCGAGGCACTCAGCCTTTACAACCGGGCTCTCGAGCTCTGCCGGAAGATGGGCGACCAGACCGAGGAAGCCCTTGTGCTGAACAACATGCACGGAAGTTATTCGGGAACGGGCGACTATGACAGGGCGATCGACACGCTCGAGAGGGTGGTGGACCTCACCCGAAGGCTGGACGACAGGCTCGGGCTTGCCATCGCCTACTACAACATCGCCGAGCACAACCTTCAACTGAACCGGCTGTCGGCCGCCAGGGCGTACTTCGAAAAGTACATGGACCTGAGCAGGGAGATCGGCAACATGCTCGGGCTGGGCTTCGGTCACTATGGCCTCGGTATGCTCAACCGGCTGGAAGGCGGCAATGACGAAGCCGAGAGCTGTTTCAGACGGTCGATTCAGGTGTTCGAGAGCCTCGAGTGCGCCGAACCGCTGGCCGGCTGCAGACTAAGCCTTGCCGAGCTGCTTGTCGAATCGGGCAGGTCGGGTGAAGCCGTCACGCAGCTGGAAAAGCTTGAAGGAATGAAGCATTCGCCCTCGACCGAGGCCCTTGTGCTTTTCATTCGGGGACTTGTTGTCATGCACGATCCCCAGGCAGGCCCCGCTTCGCTGGAGGAAGCCGCAGGGTTGCTGCGCGCTTCGATCCCCGCCGTTTCCGACAGCCAGTCAACTCCCGAGGTTGCCCGAAGGTATTCTGTTCTTTCCGAGCTTCTCGCGCGCACCGGGAGCGATTCAGAGGCCCGGGAAGCACTTGTCGAGGGAAGCGTGCGCCTGGCTGACGAGCTTGGAAGGATCCGATCCGCGTCGGCGCGAAACAGCATCGTGGGGCGCGGTGAGATTTCCGGTTTTCTCGCGGAACTTGACAGGGCGGGGCTGTGCTTCCCCCCCCGGGGGCATGAGTTTCCCACACAGTGAAACTCTGATCCTTGCGCCATGGAAGAGCGAGCGTGACGGCGGCCCCGACAGGGAGCCGCCGTCACGTATCTGTCACGCCCTGCCGGCGATCCTTGCGTTTATTACCTCGAGCACTTCGGGGAGGTCCATGCCTATTTCCTTCATGTGCTCCGGGGTGGGGCAGCCGTCGGACGTCCAGCCGCGCCTCTTGAAAACAGCGTCGATGAGGGAGTTGTACTGTCCCATCCTGTATTCCCTTGTGATCCTGACCTTCTCGGTCAGGCTCTTCCCCTCGGGATCGATGCCGATCTTCTCCTTCATCTGCTTGTCGTAGCGTTCCTCGCGGGCCAGGTACTCGTCCTCGAATACGGGTCCCATTGCCCTGTACGCAGGGTAATCGTCCTTCCTGTGGCCGTACCCCTGGCGCACGTTGAAGGTGCGCTGGAAGTTGTAGACCCGCTCGCTCTGCCTGATGAGGTCATCCCAGGTGAGCGGTTCACCCGTGACGGCGGTGTAGAGCTTCATGTAGTTCCCGACATGTTCGGGCACCTTGTTGGGCTCGGGGTGCTTCGAGTTGTCGGCCGGCTCGACGTCGTTCCAGGGGAGCTTGCACAGCCCCTGCAGACCGAACCAGGTCCGGAACATCGGGAAGTAGTGGAGAGCTTCCGCCTTCTTTTCGAATGTAGGGATGTGGTTGTTCACCATGTCCATGAAGATGAGCCAGGCTTCATCGTGCTGGGGGCCCTTGTTGGTGAGGTAGTAGCCGCCCTGCTGCGCGAGCGATTCCTTCGAGATGTACTCGGACTGCTCGAGGCCCTTGCCGTGAAGGGCGATGTCCTTCATGAGCTGGGCGTCGGCGCCGTACTCCCTGGCGAAATGCTCGGCAAGAACCTTCACTCCCCTGCCGGCGAGCACTCCGAAACGCTTGCCGTCCGCCATGTCGTGCAGGATCTGGGCGGCGCCCTTCCAGTTGCCCCACGAGAGGTCGATGCCGTCGGTTCTCTCGGCGTTCAGCACTCCGAGCTCCCAGCATTCCATGAGGAAGCCCGTCATGGTTCCGAAGCTGATGGTGTCGATTCCGTAGGTGTCGCAGTAGAAGTTCAGTTCAAGAATGCCGTGCGGATCGTAGACGTAGAGATTGCTGCCAACGCCTGCCGCGGTTTCATACTCGGGGCCGTCGACACAGACCTTTGAACCCTTGTAGGGGCCGGTTTGGAGCTCGAAATGATCGACCGCGTGAGCGCATGCCATGGTGCAGCCGTACCAGCAGCCGTCGGGCAGGTTCTGGCTGAACAGCTTTTCCCAGACCCAGCTCGCTATGCCGTCGCACTGGGAGTCCTGGCCGTATTTGTGGTTCTTGGTCGGAAGGAGGTCGTACGCGTTCATGATCTCCATGAGATGCGCGGTTCCCTGCTTCCTCATCTTGCACTGGGCGTCGTCGTTCACGACTATCTCGCGGTGCAGCTTGAGGCCGATGCGCTGGATCTCGGCAGGGTCGGCCGCGTTGTTGAGGTTCGGCCCGACGCCGCTGAAACGGCAGATCAGGGCCCGGATCTTCTTGTCGCGCAGAACGGTTCCTATTCCGCCACGCCCGGCCTGCTTCACGCGGATGCCCTGGCGTCTCTTGTCGTAAAGGCTGAAGTTGAGGATGCCCATCGGGGAGTGGTCGGCACCGCGTCCCGCGCTCACCACGGAGACCGACTGCAGGTCCTTCTCATCCCGTGCAAATGCGTGGGTGAGTTCCTCGGCCATGAGGTGGGTATCGTACTGGAGCCCCGCCGGGGCTTCGTAGAACTGCACGGTGCCTTCATTTGAATCGATGAAGACGATAGTTTCGAGGTCGGCCTTGCCCTGGATCTCCATGGCGTCCCAGCCGCCGAACTTGAGATAGGGGCCGAAGAAGCCGCCTACATTCGAGTCGATGGGCACGCCGGTCATGGGTGAAAGGCTTACAACGAGGCTCTTGCCCGAGCCCGGGTAGTTGGTGTTTCCACCGATGGGGCCGACGCCGATCACTATTTCGTTCTCGGGGTCGTTCCACCTGGTTTGGGGGCCGGTCGCGTCCCAGAGAAGCTTGAGACCGAATCCCTTTCCTCCCGTGAAGCGCTTTTTCATGTCCTCGGAAACCGGCTTCTCGGTCACCTTCCTCGAACCAACGTCAACATGGAGGGTGCGCATCGCATAGCCGCGAACGACCGCCCTGGTCTCGAACCTGTACTCGCCGAGAAGCCTGAAGTCCTTCCTGTTCCATGTGCTCATTTCGTGACCTCCTTCCTTCTCGCCGCTTCGGCCAGCTCGAAGGGAAGTCGGGAGGCCGGGCTTTCGTCCTTCTCGGCGATCTCGAGCGCATCCGAAGGACAGGTCTTGACGCATGCTCCGCACGCTATGCACTTGAAGGGGGTGGGATCGCCCGGGAAGTAGCGCATCGCGCCGATGGGGCAGACCGCCACGCACGCGAGGCAGCCCACGCACAGTTTGCCGTTGATCATCACAACACCCTGTGCGTTGACGGTTATGGCCTGCGTCGGGCACTCCATTACGCACCTGCGGCACTCCTGGTCGCATGCCACGATGTGGTGCGTGCCGGGTCCCATGGGAAGGACCTGTATCCTTGACTTGGCTGGGTCCTCCTGCTTGAAGTACAGGCGCGAGCAAGTGGCGACGCAGTTCAGGCAGCCAACGCACTTTTCATCGTGCAGTTTCAGGTACTTGATCACTGTTGTGAACCTCCTGTTCATATCGCGCTTTTTTTGCACAGCGCAATCCGTGCCCGGGCAGGCCCGGGTGCGGTTGAAAGCTCAAATAGCCTTGATGTATCGCAAAAGTATACCGGCAAAACGCGTTCCACGCAAACCCCGACGCGGGGGATGGCGCCATGCCGCGCCCCATATATTCCCTGCAAAACAGCGTACCGTTCTTTTGCTTTATTAGGAGGAAACGATGTTCCTGTTCACCGCCCTTGTCTTTCTTTACACAATGCCGACTCCCCCTGTCGCCCCCCGCATCGCGCACGATGTCGTATCACCGTTCGGTGTCAGAACCGACCACTATTACTGGCTCCGCGACGGCAGCGAAACCGGAATAATCGAATACCTCGAGGCCGAGAATGAATATGCGGAAGCCTTCTTCGCGGCATCCGGCGACATGAGGGAGGCGCTCTACGAGGAGATGGCCGCCAGGCTGCCCAACGAGGATGCCTCGGTGCCCTGGGAGCTCGACGGCTGGTGGTACGGCACCCGATACGAGGCCGGAGCCGAGTATCCCGTTTATTTCCGGCGCCAGGGGGCGCCTGACGGCGCGGAAAGTGTGCTCTTTGACATGAATGAGCTTGCGGGGGAAAGGGAGTACTTCTCGCTCGAGGGCATGAGCGTGAGCTCCGACGGCGCGCTGGTGGCCCTGTGCATCGACACGCTCGGTGATCACAGGGGAATGACCGTTTTCCTCGACACGAGGTCGGGCGCCTTTCTCCCCGACACCCTCGACGACACCAGCAGTGACATGGCGTGGGGCGCCGACAGCCGAACCTTTTTCTATGGTTTTCAGGACGATACCCGGCGGACCGCGGGATTTGCGAGATACACGCTGGGCTCGGGCTGCCCGTCCGATCAGGTCTTCGTTGAGGCTGATTCGACGTTCTGGCCATGGATGTACGAGTCAACCGACAGGGAATGGATAATCATAGGTACCGAGAGCACCGACACCTCCGAGTTCTGGCTCATCCCGGCCACTGATCCGCAGGCTCCTCCGGAACCGGTGTTTACGAGACAGACCGGAGTGCTCTACTCCATCGAGTTCGCGGGCGATTCGCTCTTCATACTGACCAACGGCTCTGCAATGAACTTCAGGCTGCTCCGAACCCTTCCGTTCTCGGGCGAAGAACCGGTGCCCGTGCTTCCGAACGACCCTGAAATACTGCTGGAGGGCATCCACGGTTTCCGTAACCACCTCGTTCTCATGGACAGGGTTGAAGGAAGGCAGGGTATCAGGATCCTCGGTCTGCCCGACGGGGAGTGGTCGAGGGTTGCACTGCCCGACGAGCCTGCATCGCTTTACCCGTCATCCAACCGGGTCTTCGATGCCTCTTCCTTCCGCTTCGAGTTCTCATCACTCGTAACTCCCTGGTCAACGGTTTCCTGTGATCTGGCCACAGGGGAGCTCACGTTCCTGAAGACCGACGAGGTGATCGGTTACGATCCATCCCTTTACGGCACGGAGTGGCTGATGGCTCCCGCTGATGACGGCGAGATGGTTCCCGTTTCCCTGGTGTACAGGAAGGATCTGCTCACTCCCGGTGGGAACCCCCTTCTTCTGTACGGCTACGGAGCATACGGATACAGCAACGACCCCATGTTCAGTTCGAGCATGCTCAGCCTGCTCGACCGGGGCTTCGTATCGGCCATCGCACACGTCAGGGGAGGGCAGGAACTCGGACGAAGGTGGTATCTGGACGGAAGGCTTCTCTCGAAGAGGAACACGTTCACCGATTTCATTGCGTGCGCCGAGTATCTTGTCGCCGAGGGCTGGTGCGATCCGAACAGGGTTTTCGCAATGGGTGAGTCGGCCGGCGGGCTTCTGATCGGGGCGGTCGCGAACATGCGCCCGGACCTCTGGCGGGGGCTGGTTGCGGGGGTGCCTTTCGTCGATGTGGTCACAACGATGATGGATGAGACTATCCCCCTCACCACCAACGAGTACAGCGAGTGGGGAAATCCCGCCGATCCGGTCTTTTACGACTACATGCTCTCGTACTCCCCGTATGACAACGTCGCCCCGGTGGATTACCCCGCAATGCTCGTGACCGCCGGTCTTTACGACTCCCAGGTCGGTTACTGGGAACCGGCCAAGTGGGTGGCCGCTATGCGCCACGAGGGTACCGGAAGTGAGCCGCTCCTCTTTATCACAAATATGGGGGCCGGCCACGGAGGTTCCTCGGGCAGGTATTCCTGGCTTTCCGACCTCGCAAACCAGTACGCCTTTCTTATCACCACGGCCGGAGAGGGACCGGAATAGAACGGGGCGGGGCGGTTTTCGCCAGGGCATCGGTATTTGGCAGTATTAATAATCGGATAGGTCCATAATCAACCGGCAATACGCCGATAAGCATCTGCCGGTTTGCGCTGTTCCTCCGGTTTTTATTAGCTTTCGGGAAATACTTGTTCCGCCTTGAAGGGAGGGATTTTGAAGCTGACCGGATCCGCCGTTTCCCGCCCCGTGGCGGTGACCGTTCTTTCCCTTGTGGCCGCTGTGCTGGGTGCCGTAGCCGTGATCCGAATGCCGGTGGACCTTCTGCCCTCAGTCGAGTACCCGCGGCTCACGATTGAAACCACATACCCTTCGTCGAGCCCCTTCGAAGTGGAAAGGCTTGTGACCGACCCCCTCGAAGACGCGCTGGCCGGCGTAAGAGGGCTGCGGTCCTACACATCGCGCTCCTACGGCGACATGAGCCGCATCACACTTGAGTTCGAGTGGGGCACCAACATGGACTTCACAAGGCTGGAGGTGCGCGAGAAGCTCGACATCGCGAGCTGGTCGCTGCCCGATGGTACGGGCCGGCCCACGATGGTCGACTACGACCCCTCCTCCCGCCCCTTCATGGAGATCCTCCTGACGATGGACGGCTCCTGGACCGACATAACCGATTTTGCCCGCCGCGTTGTGACTGCGCGTCTCGAACAGGCAGACGGGGTCGCATCCGTTACTGTCGACGGCGGTGCCGACCCGGCCGTTTTCGTAAGGCTTCGTCCCGGGGTGATGGAGGAGCTCGGCCTCGACCCCTCGATGATCAGTGCAGCCCTTGCCGGGGCCAATGCCATCATGGGTGGCGGAGGCGAGGTCCTCGACGGCCAGAAGGAGTTTTTCCTCTCCCTTCAGGGCGAGTTCGAAACACTCGAGGATGTCGAGAACACCGTGATCGGGTCGCTCGGATCTTCGCCGCTTCTGCTCGGCGATGTGGCCGAGGTCTACCTCGATGAGAGGCCTCCTTCCGAGTGGGCCAGCTACAACGGCAGGCGTGCCATCATCCTCCGCGTCAGAAAAATGGCCGAGGCCAACACCGTCGATGTGTCAGCCAGTGTCGAGGGCCTCATGGAAGACCTCTCCCTCGCCTACCCCGAACTGTCACTGTCGGTGATTCAGAACGATGCGGGCTTCATCCGCGAGTCGATAGGCGGCGTCGTCGAAGCGCTCATCTTCGGAGGTCTCCTGGCCTTCGGAATCCTGTTCCTTTTCCTGCGTGACTGGAAGAGCCCGCTGGTGCTCGGGATTTCAATTCCACTGAGCATCGCGATCTCCCTTTTCTTCCTTTACATCGCGGGAGTGACTGTCAACATCATGAGCCTGGGCGGGCTGGCGCTGGGTTCGGGTCTGCTGGTGGACAACGCCGTTGTTGTGCTCGAGGCGATTTACAGGCGCCGCGAGCTCGGCGAAGGGCGGCATTCCTCGGCGATCACCGGAACGAACGAGGTCGGACAGGCCATTGTGGCAAGCACTCTCACGACGGTGGTCGTGTTCTTCCCCGTTGTCTACATGGAAGGCATAACCAGCCAGCTCTTCCGGGATCAGGCCCTTGCGGTGGGTTCCGCCCTCATGGCGAGCCTGCTCGTTGCCGTCACCGTGATCCCCGCCCTCGCCGCCAGGATCGGCAATGCCGGCCCCTCGAAGGATGTGACTGCCTCCCTGAAGGACTGGTACTGCCGGTTCCTTGAGAAGGCCCTGAAAAGGCGCCGGACCATTCTGACCGCCACAATCGCTGCAACCGCCGTTGCACTCGTGGGCGCCGTACTCCTGCCCATGCAGCTTCTGCCCGAGGTGCCCGAGAACCAGCTTGAGCTTTCGTTCAGTGCTGATGAGGGCACGTCGATGGATCGCCTCGTGCAGCTTTCCGAAACGGCAGAGGAGGTGGCCGCCCTTTCCGGGGCCGAATGGACGAGCGGTCGTGTCGGCGTGAGGGCCGAGGAGGGTGTTGACGCACTTCTCACGTCCTACTACCGGAACTCGGGGGAGGCACTGGAGGCCGTGGGTCCGATCAGGGACTCATGGAATGCCCTCTTCAGTTTCCCGCTTCAGGTATCAGTCAGGGAAGGTCTTCTTGGGCAGATACTTGGCGGTGGAAGCGGATTTACCGTCTTTCTCGAGGGTGACAACCTGGATATAACCCTCGCCGCAGCCGAGGAACTGTCCGCTGCTGTGATCAGGGATGTTCCCGGAGTGGTGGGTGCGGATGTGCAGTACCTTCCGGGCAAACCCGAGATAGTCCTCACTCCCGACCAGGAACTGCTCACCCTGCTCGGGCTGTCGATCGGCGAGGTTGCGGACTTTATTGAAAGCCTTTCGCGGGGACTCAACGCCACCACCTACTACCGTCAGGACGAGCGGGTTGACGTGGTCGTGCTGGGGGACAGGGGCGAAGGCATCCGCCTCGATTCTCTGCTTGCGCGGGCAATGCCAACGGAGGGGGGCCTGGTGCAGCTTTCCAGGCTCGTATCCTCTGCCGTTCGCGACACCCCCGGTTTCATTGAACACTACCAGGGCAACCGGGCTGTGGCAGTCGCCGTGGCCGGAGGGGGCGCCAACATGGCGGGCACCTCCGAGCGCGTCAGAAGGCTTTCGGGCACAGTGCTCTCCGGCATGCCGGTCAGGCTGCGCATCGGCCCCGAGATCGAGGAGATGGACAGGACCGTCTCCAGCCTGCTGCTTGCCGCAGTGCTTGCCATCGCCCTGGTTTACGTTCTTCTGGCGGTGCAGTTCGAGAATTTCATTGAGCCGTTCATAATAATGTTCACCGTACCCCTTGGCGTGATCGGCGTGGTTCTCGCTCTCGCCGTCACGGGCCAGAGCTGGAACGCCCTGTCCGGGATCGGGCTGGTGATCCTTTCCGGGATCGTGGTGAACGACGGCATTCTTCTTGTTGAGCGCATCAGCCAGCTTCGCAGGCAGGGGGATTCCACCCACGACGCCATTCTCGGCGCGGGCCGCGACAGGTTCAGGCCGGTTCTGATGACCACTGCCACGACCGTCCTCGGTCTTTTGCCCATGGCCCTCGGGCTCGGTGCGGGCGCTGCCCTCAGAAAACCCCTGGCCGTGGCGGTCATCGGGGGGATCATGGTTGCCACACTGCTCACACTTGTCGTTGTTCCCATCCTCTACAGCCTGTTCAGGGAAGGCCGGCGTTGATCGACCTTGTTCTCAGACGCCCCCGGGGCACGGCCATGGCGTACATCGCCCTTCTCGGCCTCGCGGTGGTTTCGGTCTTCAGGATTCCCGTTGAGGGCACTCCCGACACCACTCTGCCAAGCCTCAGCGTGAGCACCACGTGGGCCGGTGCCGATCCCGAAGCCGTGTGCGAACAGGTTACCAGGCCGATCGAGGAGGCTGCCAGACAGGTGGGAGGAGTGGAGGAGGTTTCATCCACTTCGATGCTCGGAGCCAGCACCGTGACGGTCTCGTTCGCCAAGGGCACTGACATGGACGTTGTGGCCATGGAACTGACCGAGAGGATCAGCATGATCCGCCGGGAACTGCCCGCCACGGTGCAGCCAAGCCAGATCACACAGTCGGTCCCACGGGAGATGGAGAGCGAGGGTTTCCTTGTCTACAGCCTGATCGGAGCCGAGCGCCCGGTCTTGAAGCAGCTCTCGGAAGACGTCATCGTACCCGCCCTTGAGAGGGTCGACGGGGTCAGCTCCGTGATAGTGGAGGGGCTGGGCTCTGAGGAAATCATCATCGACATCGACCTTGAAGCCCTCAAAGCCTGCGACCTCACCCTCGCCCAGGTAGTGTACGCCATCCGCAGCGGCATCGTGGACAGGAACGTCGGCGTCGTGGCTGATTCCTCCGGCATCGAGGCCGTTCTCAGGGTCAGCAGCGTGCCGGGGGTCCCCTCAGGCATCGAGACGATACCGCTCGCCTACCGGGGTGGCCGGTTCGTGACAATCGGCGACATTTCGCACGGCGTCAGCGTTAGCTATTCCGATCAGACCGGCGCTGTCTTCCGCTACAACGGTCTTGACCAGGTGTCCCTCCAGGTCGACAGAAGCCCCGGAAGTAACGCCGTTGCCACGGCGCGAAGGGTTTTCGACAGGGTCGAAAGCCTTCAGGAAAGTCTTCCGGCAGGGGTGGAAATCGACCTCACCGAGGATGGCACCGAGGGCATCGTCAAGGATCTGAACTCGCTGTCCTGGCGCGCCTTGCTCTCGGTTGTCCTCATCACGCTGGTCCTGCTTCTTCTCAACCCAAGCCCCATGACAACGCCCCTTGTTCTCAGTTCGATACTCTTCAGCGCAGCGATGGCTGTCACTGCGGTTTTCCTCGCCGGCTACACCATCAATGTCCTCACACTCAGTGCCCTTGCAATTGCCTTCGGCCTTCTTGTCGACGGAGCGGTCGTGGTGATCGAAGCCATCGCCTACAGGAGGCGACAGGGCATGCCCCCGATGCAGGCCGCCCTGGTCGGCGCTGCTGAAGTCAAGGTACCCATCATGGGAGGCATTCTCACCACCCTCGTGGCCCTTGTTCCACTGCTCGCCAGCGAAGGTGTTCTGAGGCTCTATTACAAACCCTTTGCCTTTACCGTGGCAGCGACCCTCATGGCTTCCTATGTGGTCTGTCTTTCGCTTGTTCCGTCGATCGCGGGCCACCGCGGCAAAAGCGACTGGTACAAGGAAAGGCTATGGGACAGGACGCTCGCGAGATGGGTTTCCATGCTGCATCACAGGCCGTGGCTGGTCCTGAACTCGACCATTCTCCTGGTCTGCGCATCCATTTACGTGCTTATAGCGAAAGTTGAGCACGGCGAAACGTGGAACTTCGGAGGGTGGCAGAGGAACATTGTCTACGTCTCCTTCGAATTTCCTCCCGGAACCCCGCAGGACATCGTTGACGGCGTTGCGAGACAATTCGAGGAGATCATGGCCGGACGGGAAGGTGTCACTGCCTCCCGAACCTACGTATGGGGTGAATCCGCATCCATCTGGAGCGAATTCGAAGACGAGGCGCTTGAAAGCGGCCTGGCCCTTCAGGTCGAGGCCGAGGCGATGGCCCTTGCTACAGCGATAGGTGGCGCCAGCACGATCTTTGCGGGCGGCATCAGCCCGGAGGGATACTGGAGAACAACAACCAGCGCTGGCATGATGCAGACCATCGAGATCCGCGGATATGACTACCAGGGGCTCAAGAATATCGCGTTGAGCATCGAAGCCCTCCTGTCCTCGCATCCCCGAATCCAGGACGTCGACATCAACTTCTCAAGAAGGGAGATGAACCGGGACCAGCTTGTTGTCGTATTCGACAGACAGGAACTGGCTGACCTTGGTCTGAACCCGGTGCAGCTTCTCCAGGCCTTCGCATACAACTTTGCGGGAGGTTACGGCGGCCAGGTGAGGGTGGGCGACACCTCCCTGGATCTCTCATTCAGGCTTGAAGGCAGGGAAAACCCCGATCTGGCTGATGTTCTCGGAAGCGGTGTGAGAACAAGCGGAGGCACGATCCGGCTCGGTGACGTTGTTGAGATCGACACCCTCTCGGTGCAGGGCTCGATCGCAAGGGAAAATGGCGAGTATCTGCGAACAATCGCCTACTCCTTCATGGGTGCGGAACGCATGGCGGCAAGGTTCAGAACAACCCTTCTGGAAAGCCTTGAACTCCCGTCGGGATACAGGGTATACGAAGACACGGACTGGCTGCCGGAGTGGCTTCGAAGGGACGAAGGCGCAGACATGAACCTGCTCGTGGTCCTTGCCATCCTTGCCGTGTTCGCGGTGACCGCAATTATCTTCGAAAGCCTTTCCGCACCCCTGTGGGTGCTCGCGGTCGTGCCGATGGCCCTGGTCGGAGTGGTTGCGGGCTTCTGGGCCTTCGGCAGGGTGTTCAGCCCCGAAGCATACGTGGGAAGCGTTTTTCTTGTGGGGATCGCGGTGAACAACTCGATCCTCCTGGTGGACAGCTATGTGAAGAAGGAGAAGGAAGGCATTCCCGTGAAGACGGCGGTAGACATGGTGGTACAGGAAAGGCTGAGGCCGGTTCTGCAGACCACCGCCACAACCATAGTGGGTCTTCTGCCCCTGGTCCTGTGGCCCATTTCGGGTCAGGACCTCTGGGGAACGCTTTCCTTCACGGTGGTCTGTGGCATGGTCGTCAGTACTCCCCTGGTCCTGGTTGCCCTGCCCGCGCTCATTCAGGTCACTTCCCGAAGGAGGAGGAATGAAAAGGTCTAGCCGTCTTCTGGCGGCAGCGGTGTGTTTGCTGGCTGTTTTCGGCTGTGGAGGAGAGGCTGAGGAAACCGAAAGGGAGGCGCTCGAGCCATCCCCGCTTCCGGTCACGGCCTCCGCAGCCATGGTGGACACCCTCTTCGAAGTGATCAATGCGACCGGCAGGGTGGAAAGCCAAAGGAATCAGACACTTACGGCTCAGATCCAGGGGCAGGTCGTGCAGGCCCCCCTCTGCGACGGAACCGCCTTCTCGG
The DNA here is from genome assembly GCA_963845085.1 of Candidatus Fermentibacterota bacterium. Lineage (GTDB taxonomy): Bacteria > Fermentibacterota > Fermentibacteria > Fermentibacterales > JCC-6 > UBA6080. The sequence continues at coordinate 260,244 of CAWJQI010000004.1, read as the reverse complement.
CAGGTGACGTGATCTTCAGGGTTGCATCGGGAGAGTACTCCGCAAATCTGGCCGCCGCCTCCAGCGCACAGAGAAGCGCCCAGGTGATGTACCAGTTCGAATGTGACAACTATCAGGGCGAACTCACCGAAGAAGTACGGCAGATGCTTCGGCAGACCACCGGCCTCGAGCAGGCCCAGGCCACCCTTGCCAGGGCCGGTACGCAGTACTCGAACAGCGCCATCAGGGCCGGTTTCGACGGTGTTGTGGCATCGGTCTCGGCTCATGAGGGCATGACGGTCTACCCCGGAACACTGCTTGGTGAACTTGTTGACCCGCTTGCCCTTCAGGTGAGAGTGGAACTTGATGAAAGGCAGCTCGCCCGGTGCGTTCAGGGCAGCAGGGCGTTTGTCACGATTCCGTCGCTGGTCGACACCACCATTGTCGGAACGGTGTTTTCTGTTTCCCCGGTCGTGAATCCGTCATACCGTGCCGGAACAGTCATGATCGATCTGCCGGGCGTTCTGAACCTCCGCCCCGGCGCGACTGCGCGTGTGGAGATCGTTGTCTCGGAAAATCCCGGCTCCCTTGTCATTCCGGAGGAGGCTGTTCTTATCCGCGACAACCGCGACATGGTTTTCGTGGTGGAGGATGGCAGGGCAAAATGGGTCTACGTGACGGTGGGTGCCCGGGGCAGGGGAACCGTGTCGGTCACCGAGGGTATCGTCGAGGGTGACCAGGTGATCACGAGCGGTCACTACTCCCTGGCCCACGATGCTCCCGTGGCGGTGATGAACTGACAGGTGTGATAGCCGTTATTTGTGTTGCATTTTACTCCGGTTGTGAGGTATTGTCGCGCAATGGAAGGTGACAAGGGCGTTTTCCGCAGGGAGGACTGGGAGTTCCTCCTGGTTCAGACCGCCTCCGAACGGGCAGGGGTCGACTTCTTTTCCTACAAGATGAACACCCTGCGCCGCAGGTATCTGCGCAGAATGGCCGCCCGAAACCTTACCTCCCTTTCCGAGTATGTCACGATCCTCGAGAAGGAACCTGAAGAGGTTTCATCCCTTGCTGCGGATTTTCTCATCGGGGTGACCTCCTTCTTCAGGGATCCCGAGGCCTTCAAGGTCATTGAGAAAAAGGTTCTTCCGCAGCTCTTCGAAAGGGCGGGCGGGGAACCCGTGCGGGTATGGGTGGCGGGCTGTTCCAGAGGCCACGAGGTCTACTCCCTGGCGATGCTTCTCGAGGATTACTCGAAGGGCTGCGGCGGTGACTTCACCATCTTCGCCACCGACATCTCCGAAGAGTCCGTTCATTCCGCATCAAAGGCCGTTTTCAAGCGCGAGACCGTTGAATCTCTTCCCGAGAGGTATCGGGGAATGGTCACGGAAACCTCACTCGGCTTCACCATCAGCCCTGACATAAGGCGAAGGCTGGTCTTCAACAGGCATGACCTCCTCGAGGATCCCCCGTTCTCGCGAACCGACCTGGTCAGCTGCAGGAACCTTGTGATGTACCTGAAGGAGGAGAACCAGCGGAAGGTCATGGGAAGGCTTCTGTTCAGTCTGAAGAAGGACGGGTTCCTTTTCATGGGCAACGGGGAGAGCCCGTCCGGGTTCAGCGGATGCCTGGAAGTGGTGGACGGAACGTGGCGTGTTTACAGGAAATGCGCGGAGTTGAGCAAACCCATTGATTTCTTTTTCGGTGATGTTCCGAGGCGTCACGGCGTACCCGCCTCTCAGACGAAAACTGAAGCCTTCAGCGAGAACCCCGGCAGGGGGCTTTCCCGGACGAGTTTCGACACATGCCTGATGCAGACGTTCGTGCCATCCTGTGTCTTTGTTGATGAGTCCTTCCATCTGCTGCATCTGAACGGAGACCTGAACGAGTTCCTTACAATCCCTTCGGGTTTTCCCAATGTTGACCTTCTGACGATGCTTCCACCCGATTTCCGTGGGAGGGTCAGGGCAGGAGTACGGGAGGTTCTCAGGGAGGGCGTTCCTGTTGAGATCAGGAATCTTCCCTGGCGCGAGGGAGGGGTCAATCTCGGGATCACCAGGGTTTCTCCTTCCGGCATGGGGGGGGTGTGCCTTGTTACCTTCACCCACTGCGTGCTTCCCGCCATGAAGGTGATCGACAACGCCGAGCTTACCAGCGACGCCAGGGGAAGGATCGATGATCTGGAGAGTCAGCTGGACGCCCTTGAACAGGAGCTCAGGCTGGTCCGTGATGACCTTTCGAACCGCACCAGCGAGCTTCAGGCGGCCAACGAGGAGCTGCTCACCGGGGGCGAGGAGATCCGCAGCACCAACGAGGAGCTTCAGGCGATCAACGAAGAGCTGCTTTCGGCCAACGAGGAGCTCAAGTCCAGGAACCTCCAGCTCTCCGAGCTTCACAGCGACATGGGGAATCTTCTCAAGAGCATCGACGTTGCTGCGATCTTTCTTGGAAAGAAGCTCGAGATCAGGAAATTCAACGAGACCGCTCGCCGTTTCTTCCGTTTCGATGAGAAGGATCTCGGACGGGTCGTGACTGACATTGCATCGAATCTTTCCAGCTGCATCATCAGCGACATTCTGGACAGGGTGAAACGGGTTATGGCCAGGGGGGGCACGGACCAGTGGGAGCTCGATGCAGGCGAACTGGGCTGGTTTCTAACCAAGGCCTCGCCCCATCTGGATGTACAGGGCAACCTGACCGGCACGATTCTCAGCTTTGTCGATGTTACAGGGCTGAAGAAGGCCGAGAACATGCTTCGCGGCCTTGAGAAAAGGCTTCGCAGAACCCACTCGATTGCGATGGTCGGCTGCTGGGATTTCATACCCGAGAACGGCCTGATCTGGTTCACAGGCGACACCAGGGCAATCCTTGGGTACTCCGGCAGCGATGAAACAATACCGTTCACAGTTTTCTGCCGGCTTTTCCGGAACCCCGGTGATATTCAGGCCGCATTCGATGAACTCGCCTATGCGCGCTCCAGGATGGACTTTACCACGCCCATCGTGGATGACTCGGGGCGGCAGGTCAGGCTGGTTGCCGAACTCGAGTACGACAGCAGGGGTGAGCCCATCAGGGTGTCCGGCGCCGTGCAGGATGTGACAGGGATCATGGAGGCTCGCCGAAGCGTCGAGGAAGCCCACGACTACCTGAAGAGGATACAGAATGCAGCCTCGCTGGGCGGTGTGCGTATTGAGTGGAGCACCCACAGCGGTCGCTCAAGGGTCGATCTTTCCACCGAGGCGTGCGAGATTCTTGGAATAGAGCACAGAAACGATCGCGGGGTGCACCTGCGGGAGATCGTGTCAACCGAGGAGTGGGAGAAGATACAGGACGTTCTCCGCATATCCGCCCGGGAGGGGGAGACAGCCGAAGTTGACTTCACGCTGTCCGAGAACGACAGCAGGAAGAAGAGGGTTTTCAGGCTCAGGGCGACCAGTGAGAAGAGAAGCGACTCGGTCATGTCCACGACCGGCGTGATCATGGATGTCACCGGGCTCAGGCAGATTGAGCAGGAACTTCAACACTCCGAGAAGCTCAGGTCGGTCGGCGAACTTGCGGGGGGAGTGGCCCATGACTTCAACAACCAGCTCATGGGCATTGTGGGGTACGCGGAGGGGCTGATGGCCCGCGTTGACGACCCGGAACTGAAGCGCATGATCCGGGGCATTCTGAGAGCCTCGGAGCGGTCCGCCGATCTGATCAGGCAGCTCCTCGCCTTCAGCCGCAAGGGGATGAGCGTTGTCAGCGCCGTGGACATGCACAAGGTGATCAGGGACGTGCTGTCCATGGTTGAGCGAAGCATCGACCGCCGCATCGAGATAGTGTCAAGGCTGTGTGCCGACGAGTCTATCGTTGCGGGTGACGAGTCGCAGCTCAACAACGCAATCCTGAACCTCGTTCTCAACTCCCGTGACGCCCTCCCCTCGGGAGGATACATCAGGGTGTCGACAAGGAACCTGCCCGGGGTTGTCGACGGTGCCCGCAGCGGTCACATCGAAATTCTGGTCGAGGACAACGGAAAGGGCATGGAACCGGCGGTAGTCGAGCGGGCTTTCGAGCCCTTTTTCACCACCAAGCCGGTGGGACACGGCACAGGAATGGGGCTGCCCGCAGTGTACGGAACGGTCAACGCGCACGGTGGTCAGGTCGATATTCATTCCGAACCCGAAAAAGGCACGAGCGTTACGCTCGTTCTCCCCCTCGCTCCACGCGATACCAGGAAGTCCGAGGAAGACGAGCATCCTCCTGTCCATGCCGGGGCAACGGCAACGATCCTTGTCGTTGACGACGAGGAGATGGTGAGAAGCATTCTTTCCGACCTTCTCATCTCGGGCGGGTACCATGTTCTCACCGCCTCTGACGGAGAGAACGCCCTCAGGGTTTTCAAACGGGACCCGGAAAGGATTGATCTGGTCCTCATGGACATGACGATGCCCAGGATGAACGGTCTCGATGCCTTCCTCGAAATGAAGAAGCTCAAGCCCCTGGTAAAGGTGATGATACTATCCGGCCACAGTGCCGAAGGCACGGCCATTGAATTGCGCCGTCACGGGATCCGCGGGGTGCTCCAGAAACCCATTACTTCGAGATCCCTGCTGGAAGCTGTTTCAGGCGCTATTTCCTGATCGGACGCGCCGGCATTCACAATCCCTGCAAAGAGTACTGCCGCTGCCGTTTCCGGAAGACGGCCGGCGGCACCGCGACCCTGCAGGCTGCTGTGTAACATATTCGGGTGATGCTCCGTCAGTAGGGCAGAAACCCTGAAAGGAGCTGTCATGGATGATCTGGCATTGATGATACCGATCTTCGGCATTGTTCTCGGAGTTGGCGGGCCTGTGCTGGCGATTATTCTTGCGACCTACTACTCGCACCGCACCAAGGTTGCGAAGTACGAAACAGTGAAAAGGGCCCTCGAGGGAAACCTCTCCCCCGAACAGGTTGACAAGCTCGTGCAGTCCCTCGGGAGTACCGAGAGCACCGTCCCCGTGAACCCCCGCAAGAAGAGCCTCAGCAGCGGTATCATTCTTCTCAGCATCGCCATTGCATTCGTTCTGGGAGCCCTTGTCATGGGCCAGGTCAGGGGGTTCATCCTCGCAGCACTCATCCTCGGCTTCATCGGGATCGCCAACATCGTTATCGCTCTCTTTGTCCAGAAGGATGACGGTGGAGACCACAAGTGACTCGGGAGCATACCCTCGGGCTTGTCGCTCTGGCCAGGGACGGGGACTCCCCGGCCTTCGAGGCCCTGGTGAAGGAGTACTGCGGGCTTGTGCACTCGTTGGCGTTCCGGATGACTGGCGACGCGCACCTGGCCGAAGACATGTGTCAGGAAACCTTCACCAGGGTCTGGCAGAAGATCCGGAGCCTGAGGGATCCGGAAGCCTTTCCGGGCTGGCTTGTTTCGATTACGAGGCGGATCTGCCTCGACGAGATGGAAAAACGGAACCGGAGAATGGAAGCGGGCGGGGAGGAGATGCTTCTCGAAAACGCAAACCCCACCATGCCCCCGGGCTTCGACGAGAAAAGACGCATTCTCGAGGAGGCAATGGCGCTGCTCTCGATGAGGGACCGTCAGCTTCTCACGCTGTCCTACCATCGGGATCTTTCGAGCGACGAAGTGGCTATAATTCTGGGAATGTCACCCGGGTCTGTCAGGGTCGGGCTGCACAGGGCCAGGGAGAGATTGTGCGCCCTGCTGAAAGGAAGAGAAGATGAGCTCCTCGCGTAACGGGAATGCAGGACTTGAGCAGATCGTGGACTTTCTGCTCACCTCATCCGTATCGCCGGAGGCCGTCCCGGGCGGAATGGCCAGGATGATTGCCATGAAGGCGCAGGCGCTGAGCCGACCTGCGTTCCCATACTACAAGGTGTTTGTCGTGATAGTCGCCGCCGCACTCGTCGCCCTTTTTGCAGCATCCAACTTGGACAGGCTTTCCTGGATCCTCGATCTCGCCTCGATGAGGCCGTTTGAAAGTCTTCTCGCCTCTTTGGCATCCCTGAGCTTCGAACGGGCCGCCGCAGCCCTGGCGGTGATGGGCGGGCTTGTCTACACCATCTATACAATTGCGTTCTCACGGGCAAGGTGATTCTCCGGAGGTCATTGATGTTCAGAATTTCGGTCGTTGCTGTTCTTTCCCTGCTTGTGTCCGGGTGCGGAAGCGAGCCTTCCCCCTCTGCGGGAGCTTCTCTTCCCGAACCCGGTCATGTTGCCAGTCCGGGGGCTGAAAGCCTTATCCCGAGGGACGTTCTTTTCGGAAACCCCGAACGCGTGGGACCCCAGCTTTCCCCGGACGGAAGCACCATTGCCTACATCGCGCCGGCGGACGGCGTTCTCAACCTCTGGCTCATGGACGTAACAGGGGAGAACCCAAGGCAGCTCACGTTCGACGATGACAGGGGTGTGATGGACTTCCAGTGGGCGGAAGACGGGATTCACATTCTCTACATGCAGGACGAGGCGGGCGAGGAGAATACCCACGTTTACAGGATCACCGTGGCGACCGGCGAGGTTCTCGACCTGACCCCGTTTCCCGGGGTAAAGGCCTACGTTTCCGATTCCAACCCCGACTTCCCCGGCATGGTCCTGATAGAGATGAACCAGGACAACAGGATGTTCTTCGACGTGTACGCCTGTGATCTCGACACAGGCGAACTCACCATGGTGATGGACAACCCGGGAACCACCCCCGAGGGTGAAATGGTTCTCGGGTACATGGCCGACCGTGAGCTCGAAATCAGGCTCCAGTTCACGATACACCCCGAGACAGGCTTCATCTCGATCCACCATCGAACGGCTGTCGACTCCCCCTGGGAACTTCTCAAATCATTCTCCAGCGAGGAGGAGTGGTTCCCCGAGCGGTTCACCGAAGACGGCACAGGGCTTTTCATCCGCTCCAATCTCGGGAGGGACAAGACGGCGCTGTACCGTTTCGACCTGGCGTCTGGAACCGAAACACTTGTCACAAGCGATTCCTCATCCGACATTGCGGGCGTGGGTTTCGACCCGTTCACCGGAGAGCCCAGGCTGGCCGCATTTTTCTACCTCAGGCGGACCCTCCGGGTCCTTGATCCGGCCATCGAGGCTGACATCGCGTACCTGCAGGAGTTCCGTGACGGCGACTTCAGCATCGTCTCCAGAGACAACGCCGATTCGACATGGCTCGTTGCCTACAGTACGATCGAGAACCCCGCCGTCTACTGCGTTTACGACCGCACGGCCGGCGAAGCCCGTGAGCTTTTCACCGCGATCCCCGCTCTCGAGGACTACACGCTCCGCCCCATGGAAGGTGTGGAGATCCCTTCCCGCGACGGCTTCGTACTTCCGTCCTATGTCACCACTCCTGATCCGGACAGGTATGGCGCTGGACCCTGGCCGACCATCCTGATGGTGCACGGAGGCCCCTGGTACAGGGATTACTACGGTTACGACCCCTTCACACAGATGTTCGCCGACCGCGGCTTCGCCGTTCTTCAGGTGAATTTCCGGGGCAGCACTGGATTTGGAAAGGCATTCCTGAACGCCGCGAACAAGGAATGGGGCGGCGCCATGCAGGACGACATCACTGACGGCGCCCTCTGGGCGATTGACCAGGGCATCGCCGACCCTGAACGGGTCGTCATCCTCGGCGGGTCATACGGAGGCTATGCGGCCCTTGCAGGTGCGGTGTTCACACCCGAGCTCTACTGCGCAGTGGTTGACTTCTTCGGCCCGTCAAACCTCATAACCTTCATGGAAACGGTTCCACCCTACTGGAAACCCATGCTTACCCTCATGAACATCAGGGTGGGGAACCCGGAAGACGCGGATGACAGGGAAATGCTCGAAGACCGCTCTCCTCTCAGCCATGTGGAGAACATCACCATGCCCATCTTCATCGCCCAGGGCGCGAACGACCCGAGGGTCGTACAGGCTGAAAGCGACCAGATGGTTGAAGCCCTCAGGGCCATCGGGACATCAGTGGTCTACGTTCTCTACAACAACGAGGGTCACGGATTTGTTCACGAGGAGAACCGGCTTGATTTCGCCGGCCGAGTCGAGGAGTTCCTCTATCTCTCCGTTCCCGGCCCCGGCATCGAGTGCGAGCTCTTCGTCCCCGACTCCACCGCCGCCGTCGAACTGCGATAGGGGACGGACTAAGATTACTTAGGTTGTTTGTTACAGGCACCCGGCAGGACGATGACATGGATCATCCGTTCTGTCGGGTGCTTTCTTATTCAATACGGAGATTTATGCAGGACAGCAGGATAGATGAATAGGATGGATTGGATTAATGGACCGCGATAGGTTCGATGAATGGATTGAGATAGATCATCAGAGTAACCAAATGCTTTGTTTGGTAAAAGATTGCCAGCTCAATCGGCCGACAATCTAAGTAACCTTAGTCCGTCCCCTAGAAGGTGTAGAGGGTGACGGTGGGGGCTTGGACGGGTTCGAGAGGGAAGGCGGTGAAGCGCTGGTTGGAGAAGGAGTCGGCGCACCTGAGGGGTTTCTGGGGTGTTGGTCCGCTTGAAATGCGGATGCTCGTGTTCAGAATGGATTCCCGAAGATGGGTTATTGAACTGGGGAGATCAAAGAAGACTCGGTTGTCTCTTCCGGGTTTGACCAGCGAAGGCGGGCCGTATGCAGAATCGGCAGAGCTTGCTCCCGGGATGTCAAGCGATGCCCAAACAACCGAAGCAGCGATTACAAGTACAATTAATGCACGCATTGTCTTACCGCTTTCCGGGCCCCTCCACCCGTCGGCAGACTAACACGAAACCATAGTGATGTCAATACCCATTTCTACAGCCCGAAGAAGGTCCGAATCCGGGAGAGAATGTCATCGCGTCCCGAGCGTTTGCTTTCCTCCCTGCCCTCAACGGACTTCTCGCTTTCCAGGGATGCACTTCGCAGCCCCTGGATCCTTGTTTCAAGAAGCTCGGACAAAGGTTCGGCAAGGGTCGGGTTCATGGCGAACACCCGCTCCATTCCCCTCTTCTTCACCACTATGACCGAGGTTTCCTCGCGTGCCGTCACGGTGGCCGATCTGGGATCGCCGGTGAGAAGGCTCATTTCGCCGAAGAAGCTCCCCGGGCCGAGTTCGGCAACCTTCATCGCCCTGTGGCCTTCGCCCGCAGTTACAGACACCTCGACCCAGCCGCTTCGGAGAATGTAGAGGCTGTCTCCCGTATCGCCCTGTTTCACAAGCACTTCACCCCCGGCGAAGCCGAGTATTGCGCTGTCACGCGACAGTTCCGCCAGCTCTTCATCCGGAAGGGGGGAAAAGATGGGAACGGCTCTGAGTTCCTTCCCTATCTCCAGCAGAAGGCTCTGCTGATGCTTCTCCCTGCTGTCGGGCTCAACAGTGTGCAGGAAGACATCGCGGATGGGGAACGGGATGTTCATGTCCGCCCTCTGAAGGCAGTACCATATCCTTGTTCTCACGGCATCCTTGATCAGGGGCTTCTGGGTGAAGTCGGTTATCCAGAAGCGGACCTCGTAAGTGATTGAGCTGTCGCTGAAACTGTCGAGTATCACAGAAGGAGCGGGCCTTGCGGAAACACCCCTTGTGTCGGATACGGCCTGCAGCAGAACAGCTTTCACACGCTCGGGAGGACACGCGTACGAAACCCCCACAGTGACTCGCGAGAGGTTGAATTTCGATGGCTTCATGTGGTTCTTGACCAGCGTCTTGGAAACCACCGAATTCGGGAACAGCAGAAGGTCGTTGTTCCGGTCGCGGACGGAGAGGCATCTCCAGCTCATCTCGACCACCTGGCCCTCGATGCCGTCGATGGTTACCCAGTCGTCCTTCTCGTACGGCCGCTCGAACTGCAGTGCAAGCCCGCTGAACACGTTGCCGAGAATGTCCTGCAGGGAAAGACCGATGACCGCGGAGACAACAGTCGATGTGACGAGGAAGGCCGTGAGCTTGACATTGAAAAGGAGGTTGAGAAGGACCAGGGCCAGCCCGGCCATCAGGATGAACGAGACCACGTCGAGAACAAGCTTAGGAATGGGCATGGACATGTGCTTCCGGGCCAGGTTGGCCACGAAGAGAACGAACAGGAAGCGGAGAAGCGTGTAGAAGGCCAGCAAAATGGTGAACGCCAGCGCCACACGGGCTGTCATGGAGCCGAGTGAGATCCCGAAAACCCTCAGGAGCAGGTAAATGATGCCGACTGCGCCGGTCAGGACGAGCCAGAGGGATATGCTCTGTTCAAGGCCGCGTTTCCGGGAGAACCAGAGAAGGAAACCAACGCCGAGGCCCAGACTCACAGCGCTTGCCAGATTTACCCAGAAAGATGCGTTCATGCACAGCCTCCGGTGGAAATAGCCGGCACATTATAACCCAGTTGCGCCCCCCGAAACATCAGTCCCGTATCACCGTGAACCTTCCGCAAAGCCTTCCGTCATCAGTGTTGACCATGTAGACACCCGTGCGAAGACTTTCGCAATCCACCGTCACTGTCTCGCCGGGGCGGATGACCGTGTTACGGGCAATCACGAGCCTTCCGGCCAGGTCGAACACCTGAATGCGGCCGGAGAATACCCCCCCGCCCGACGGTATTGTCAGTGCAAGCCCGGTTCGCACCGGATTGCCCGCGATCATGGGGACAGACTCGATTACGTCGGGCTGCTCGATGCCGGTCCACCCGGGGATCGTTGTGTAGATGTCCCAGCCCTCCCCCTGATTGCCCGCCCAGAACAGCCTTTCACCCGCAGCGGCGGGAAACCAGGCCGGACCCTGCGGGGACACAGTCTGGAAAGGTTCGCCACCCGCTACCGCACACGCCATTATCACTGCGGAAGCGCCGTTTCCCTCCTGCCAGTAGACGGCAAACCCGCCGCCCGGAAGCTGCCCGATCGAAGGGCGGAAGGCGTGATCCTGCGGCGATGCAACAACCGTTTCCTCCCCGGGCAGGACCCTGGCGCGGATTGAAGAACCCGAGGTGTCGTCCTGCCAGACAAGAAGCACCTGGCCATCGGCGGAACCGAGGACGGGGTTGTGACAGACCGTTCCCGAAGACATCTGTACGGGACTGCTGAACGAGACACCTGAATAGATGCTGCCCATCACCCGGCTTCCGGTCTGGTCGAGTTCGACCCAGACAGCGTAAACCTCGCCTCCTTCGGCAATGAGTGAAGGTGGCGCGCAGAACGCCCCGGGTGAGCTGATCGCCTGGGGCGGGAACGACCCATCGAGTGTCATGGCCATCACGACACCCCCGGACGCCTTCCAGTTCAGCCATGCCAGCCACATCCTCGATCCGTCCCAGGCCAGCTGCGGAAAGACCTGGTAACCATCCTGCGGCACACGGATCTCAACATTCTCGAACGATTCACCGTTGGCGGTCTTTATCCTGTAGCTGTAGGTTTCGTATTCGAAGTCGCTCCAGGCCAGCCAGGGCACACCGTCGCCGTCGAAGCAGGCCGTGACACCCGCATCCCAGTATTCGTCGCTGTCCACGTAGTAAACCTGGCTCCAGCTGTCGCCGTCGACGATGCATGCCGCTATGTCCAGCCGGCCGTTCTCACCGGTGAGCCATGCTACGGTTGAGATCTCCCCGGACCCGGCGACCGCAGCCGGGTGGCAGTCGGAGTACTGGCTGGTTGATATGCGGTCGTAGCTGCCAACCTCACCGGAACCGGGCAGCCCCGCGAACGTGCGACCGACTCCCATGGGCCGTAGTGTGGGGTCTCCAAGGAGGGCATTTCCGTAGAACCATGCTCTTTCCATGCCGGAGAAACCGCCCTGTGCCTCGAAGAGCCACCAGGCATGAAAAGCTTCCCCGAAGGTGTCCCCCGAACCGAGCGGTGTGTAGAACTCTTCAAAATCGAGCATGGAACCGGTCTTTGCCGCACCGCACACGAGAAGCCCGTATGAGGTTCCGAACAGGTACCAGTTGCCAAGGCAGCCTGATTCGACCCACCTCGCATTTGAACAGCTGAAGAGCTGGTAGAACGCTGTATGCGGATCGGCGACACTGATCTCAGGCGCCATGACCGATCCGCCGTGCCCTCCGGGAACGAGGAAGGTGTGCCCCCAGGGAGAACTGTGGCTCATGAGATGCACGAACTCGTAGCCCTCTCCCAGGCCGGACAGATATGCCGGTGCGGTGGTGGCGGCCGGCGAGTTGACCACGGTGACGCCGGATGAGCCGTACACAGCCTCAAGACCGCAGGAAGAGTACGACGAGCTCCAGTCGTCGTCGATGAACGAAAGTGCCCGGGAGTCAAGGGCCATGGAGCCGGTACGGTAGAGGTGGTTCTTGTCGAAATACTCGATGAGCATCGTTGTTTCGGAACCGTAGCTCATTGCCGATGCGTCGATGCGTCCCAGCCATATCTCGGGTGCAATGGAACCGGCGTGAGAATCAAAAATGCCGTCCGAATCGTAATCCATCCAGGCACCGTCAAGGTCCATGAAGTAAAGCTCGCAGGGAAACTCCTCCGGCGCCCAGTAATCCATCTCGAACCAGGCACACGGGAGGAAGCCCACGAGTATTGCACCTTCCAGCCCTGAAACGTTCTGGAGCATCGCTCTCAAGTCACCGGCATTCCCTCCCTCCATCACAGTCATCTCCACATCCCACCCGTCTGCGGCGATGTCGCTCACAAAGCGCTCGAGCTGGAAGGAGAGCGGCTCGGCAATGTAGTCTGCAACCACGACCAGGACCTTCCCGGCCCTGCCGCCGTTCAGTGATGTAACTGAGGAGAAGGCCGCAGGCCGGTCCTCAAGAAGAGACCTTGGGACCATCGCCCTTGGAAGGCCGGAATAACCCGTTGGAACCAACTGGGAAGCCAGTAAAAGGGAAAGAAGAAACATATTCGCTCCTTGATTGGAAAAGTCTCATCACACCATATTTGAAAGCATACCTGCAGAATTCGTCGGAAAAGAGCAACCCCTGCCGGAGATGCCCGCACGGAATACTTCGCAGTTCCGTCCGGTACCACCCGTGCGGCAACCTAACGGATGGAAAGCAATGAAAGCAGTATCCGCGATCATGTTGATTTGTGCCCTCGCGATGGGTGCACTCCCGCCGGGCGTTACTCCATCCCCCCGCAGAATGTACCTCTTCCCCTGCGCCATGACCCGGTATTCCACACCCCTGAAGCTCGGATGGGTGGTTGGGCTTGCGGCAAACATTCCCGCGGGCGGAACCTTTCACCACGGCCCATTCCTGCAGCTCGAACCCGGGTTCGGAGGGGGGAAGATCAACCTGGGGTACCGGTTCGGTGAGATGCGCTTCATGCCTCTGTACAGCTTGGGACTGTCCGCTTCTGTGCTCAGGACCTGGGGCAATCCGCTCGGCGATGTGGAACCCGGGCAAACCTATGTCGGCCCCGAGCTGTCCGTATCCCTGTTCGTCCTGGGACTCAACGCGGGTGTGTTCCGCCACGTCGGAGGCGATGACGACGGGCATGACTGGATCACCACGCTCGGGGTGGGCGCCGGGTTCTGATCAGCGTTCCAGGGGGATGAAAACCTCCTGGGGACCGTAGACGTACGGCGCAACCTGATACGGGGCGAAGATTACACTGTAGCCTGCGACCGCTCCCGTTGAATCCGGCACTGGAAGCAGGCAGCGGTAGTTCTCGGGCGACGGGGCGGTGCCTGCTTCGATCCAATGGTCCTCGCCCAGCTGCTCCCTGAGAATCCGGGCCGCCGACTCCGCCAGAGCTGCGAACTCCGAAGGATCCCTGAACAGGTCAGTCGGTTCCACAAACACCTCGTTCTCAATGTCGTAGATGAAGGAAACGCTCCAGCTGTTCCCGTGAGCGCCGCCCGAGTATTCCCAGCTCCAGGCCAGAAGACAGACAAGCCCGTCCGGCGAAGGCTCAAGCGTGAAAGTTATGTCAAGGCTCCAGTCCATTGGCTCGGGATAGTCCCGGGTCACGCTCTTGTAGTTGTTTCGGAACGCCCTGACCTGGCCGGAAGCGTATTCGGACAGGGCGTCGGCGAGCACCGGGATCTCAAGTGCGGCCCCTGGAAAGCTGACCGAGATTGAATAGCCCTCTCCGGTTTCCGTCCAGAGGCTGTCGGTGGCGGAACCCGCGACGACAAGCAGCAGCGCGGAATAGAGGCAGCTCATCCTGATGCACCTTCCGATTGTTTGATCGTTATGACACGGTCGACCTCGTCAACCGTCGATTCCCTGTGCGCTATGATGAGGCAGGTTCTGTCACGAAGGAGGTTCCTCACCGCAGCCTTCACCTGCGTTTCGCTCTCCCTGTCCAGCGCGCTGGTCGCCTCGTCGAGGATGACTATCCTGGGATTGCGCAGGAACACCCGTGCGAGAGCCACCCTTTGCCGCTGACCTCCGGAAAGGAGGCAGCCCCTCTCGCCGGCGGGAGTTCCGTAGCCGTCGGGCAGCTCGGTTATGAAGCGGTGTGCATGTGCGGCGACGGCCGCCCGTTCGACCTCTTCCTTTGATGCGCCGGGCTTCCCCATGAGGATGTTGTCGAGGATGGAAGTGTTGAAGAGGAATGGTTCCTGAAGGACCACCCCGATGTTGCTGCGCAGAGATTCGAGGGTGTACTCTGAAAGCGGCCTGCCGTCGAGAAGCACCAGTCCCCGGTTCGGATCATGGAACCTGAGAAGAAGGGATACGACCGTGGTCTTTCCCACGCCGCTCTCGCCTGCGATCGCGACAGTCTCGCCGGGCTCGATGCGGAAATCGAGGCCGGCAAGCACCGGATTTCCGTCGGGATAGGCAAAGTGCACGTCGCGGAATTCGATGCGGCCAAGCGGGTTGGTGAGTACCACCGCCCCCGGGTGCGAGGTTACGGATTCCGGCGTGTCGAGAATGCCGAAAACCCTTTCCGCTGCGCCGATCGCGTGAAGCACCTGCCCGGCGGCGCCCGCGAACGAGCCGACCGGGCCGAAAAGCATTCCGAAGTAGCCCGAGAACGCCATCAGCACACCGAGCTGCATCCGTCCACCGATGACCTCGAGACCGCCGAGGTAGAGCACGAGGATCATGCTGAACATTGCGACCAGGCTGCCGGCGTTGAAGATGAACCCCTTCAGGGTGAGTTTGAGCTGCGAGGAGAGCAGTGATGTCATCGATGCCCTGAAACCCCCGCCCTGCACCTCCTCAAGGCCGAATGCAGCCGAAGTGCGCAGCCCGGCAAGCTGTTCCTGCAGCAGAGCGTTGAAATCAGCGCGCTTCTCCTGCACCTCGCGGGAGGCCCTTTTTATGATCCCTCCGGCCAGGGCGACGATCAAAGCGAAGGCCGGCACAGCAGGGAGTGCGATGAGAGTCAGCCTGGCGTTTATGCCCAGCATCACCGCCAGCACGATGACGAATCTCACCGTCTCGGTCAGGAGGTTCACGAAGAGCGACGAGTAGAGCCCCTGCATCACCGGTATGTCACTCGTGAACGACGACATCATGTCTCCGGTCTTCCGGCGTTCCGAAAAGGCTGCGGAGAGAAGCTGAATCTTCCGGTGCAGAGCTGCCCGCAGGTCGTTTGCAGCCCTGTTGCTCATCCACGTGAACAGGTACGTCCCCCCCATGCCGGTGAATGTCTGGAGCAGCACCGCACCTGCGAAGAACGCGATTATTGTCTTAAGAAGGGCCGTGTTGCCCTCGAGGAGAACGTTGTCTATCAGTATCCGGTTGACCCAGGGCTGCACAAGCCCCAGCCCTGCAGCAATAACCGTCACGAAAAGCCCAAGCAGCTGCCAGCGCAGGTAGGGACGCAGGAAGGACAGGGTCCTGCCGAGGATCCTCCTGCTGGCGAGTATTTCCCGCAAACCGTTCATGGTCCGATTATGTGAAGCCGGGGCTGATTCGCAACCGGGCGCTTGACCATGAAAAGCGTCACGGGTATGCTCCACCTCCACAAGGAAGAGGCTGAAGTGATCATTGAGAAACGGCGGGGAAGCGTTCCGGGCAACCCTGCAAGCAGCATTCTGATCCCCACATGGAACAACCTGGAAATGCTAAGGCTCTGTATTCGAAGCATCGAGCAGAATTCCGCCCTTCCGCACCAGATTGTGCTTCATGTCAACCAGGGGGCCGACGGAACTCTCGACTGGGCGAGGGAGCGCGGTTTCAGCTACACCGCCAGCGCTGAGAACATCGGCGTATGCCATGCGCTCAACGCTGCAAGAACCCTTGCCGCTGCCGAACGCATGATCTTCTTCAACGACGACATGTACGCATGCCCGGGCTGGGACAGTGCCCTGATGGACGAGGCCGACGCCGTCGGCCACGAACGGTTCATGCTTTCGGGGACTCTCATCGAGCCGATGAGAAGCAGCAATCCCTGTGTCATCGTTGCGGACTACGGGAGGAAGCCTGAGGAGTTCCGCGAGGACGAATTGCTTCGCGACGCGGGCTCACTTCGGAAGGACGACTGGCAGGGGAGCACCTGGCCTCCCAGCATGGTTCACCGCGATCTCTGGGACCTTGTCGGGGGGATGAGCACCGAATTCTTTCCCGGCTTCTACTCCGATCCCGATCTTTCCATGAAGCTCTGGCAGACCGGGGTTCGATTCTTCAAAGGGGTGGGCGCCTCCAGGGTTTACCACTTTCGTTCCGGGACCACACGAAGGGTGCGGTTCGCAAGCGGCCGCAGGGTCTTCGCCCGCAAGTGGGGCATGACTGCGGGCGTCTTCACGAAACAGTACCTGAGGCGCGGACAACCCTGGGACGGCCCTCTCCGGGAGCCCGCCCCAGGCCTCTTCCAAAGGCTCAAAAACGGAATTTCAAGAGGATTCTGAAGCGGATCTGCGTGCTTCTGCGAAACTGTCAGCCAGGTGGTCGTTCCCGCAATCGATCGGGCGGCAGGTTCAGGGTTGATTCCATGCACGTTTCACCGCATGCCGTATATTCGCTCATACATCAACGCGGAGGGTGGGAATGGGCTGCTTTCTGCTCTGTTTCGTTTTCGGGATCGCGGGTCTTGCAGTTCTGCCGCTGATTCTGCTTACCTCGGTCGCACTGGTTTTCCGGCTTGCGCTTCCTGTCATCGCGCTGGTGCTCATCATAAGCCTCGTGCGCAAGCAGGGATGAACGGCCGGCGGGTTGCCCGATCCCGGTCGGCCTATGCCGCTGCCGTTTTTCTCCGAAAGATGCCCATGTTCTTCAGAAGCCTGTAGCCAAATATCGCTGCAAGTGCCAGCAGGATCACTGCAAGAACAGGCACCAGCACGGAAAGCACCGACATTATCGCTGAGAACACGCTTTCCACGGCTGAAAGCACCGGGTTGGCCGCGCCCCCCGTTGCCGCCGTTGAACCGCCGTGAAGGAGATTGCTGGCCGCGCTGCCGGCGAGGGATGCACCTCCGCCCGCTATCACTGCCAGCGTCCAAGTGAGGAATGGGTTCAGGTCGAGTATCACGGCCGCAGTGATCACCGTGCCCGCTACGACGGTAAGGGGAATTGTCACCGCATTCAGTGCGTTGTCAACCAGTGGGATGAGGTAGGCGAGCAGCTCGAGGACTGTTGCCACTCCGAACGCGATGAGTGCGGGAACGCTTTCGATCCATGCAAAGGCCGGCGAGAGTTCGAGAAGGTTGAGCTGTCCCGCGATGCTCATGACGAGAAGGGGGACGAAGATCCTGAAACCGCAGGTGGCGCTGAGGCCGATGCCTATCAGAACGCTTGCAACAGTTTCCATTGTCGCCCCTTCATCGGGCCAGCCATACGGCTCCCGCCCATGTTTTTCCGTCGAACCAGGTTTCGTCGGCATCGTCCGGAACTCCGCCCTCTATTATGACAAGGTCGACCCCGAGCCGCACGGCCAGTGTCACCGCGTCTTCGGAAGGCCATGTGTTGAGGATGGCAGCGGCCCTGGCATAACCTTCCGGGAAACTCGTGCTGTAGCCGTTCACGCTCGGGGTGAAGTGAAGCGTTGACCAGTACAGGCGCTGAGTTTCTTTTTCGGGCCATCCGAGCTCCTCTGAGACCGGGATGTAAAGCACTCTCTGCGGGTGCTGGCCGGCGATCCATTCGTGATGCGCCGGAATGTCGAGACGGATGGTCGGGATGGGCGGGTGGGCGGCCTCGGCGAGTGTGACGACCATCGCGGCGATCGCTGGGAAGGGCTTGCGCCCAAGTTGCCGTGCCGCCGCGACAATCAGGGGGAGCAGGGCCAGGCAGCCTGCCCTTGCCGGAAGCCTGACAGCCGTTCCTCCCGGCAGGGCGGCGATCAATCGGAAAGGCCCGGGGGCGATTTCCCTGCCCCAGAGGGTGATCGTGGGACCGAGGCTGTACGCGGCGAAGAAGACGCCAAGTATCAGAAGCACCATGCTTCCTCCGGCGTTCCTTCGATAAACTGCCCAACCGGCGCCCGCGAGGACGGAAAGACCAGGCCAGAGCGCAGCCTCGGGATGGGCGTGGGGGGTTCTGAGCCAGCCCGTCAGGAAGCTTGTGTGCCAGGGGCTTGCATAGGCCGAAACATCGGTGCTTGCGATGGTGTCGACATCCCATCTGGCTGCGTTATCCAGCTGCGGCAGAAGGAATGGAAGCATGATCGCATTGCCCAGTGCGGTGTAGAGAAGAAGGCCCCCGATCTTCGCCCTGTCCGCGGTAAAGAGCGTGCGGACAAGGATCACGAGAAGCGCGAGGTTAAGGAAATACCAGTGGTAGAGGGAGGCAAGCCCCTGCAGAGGGATCAGCAGCGCAAGAAGCTTTCCGCCGCCTCTCCCCTCGACCGTGCGGAGGGCGAACATGATCCCCGCCAGCGTGAGCCCGACGGAGGAGAGCTGCAGGTGCCAGAGGTGGCTCTGGAAGTAGGGCAGCGATACGAATGCGGTTGAGGCAAAGGCGGCACCCCAGCCCGAAGCTCCCCTGTCCCGCGCCAGGAACCCGGCGGCAAGGCCGGTGAGCGAAAGGCTGATCCACATGAGAAGGTTGTGGATGCGGATCGGGTTGCCGGTAAAAGCCCGCAGCGGCAGGGAGAATAGCCACTGGGCGAGGAGCAGGTCGCTTCTGCCCCTGCCGTCGGGAAAGCCCGCGAACTGCGGCGTGTTCAACGGATTGCTGAACGCGGTCATCGCGTGATGGTTCCAGGCCGTGAGCCAGGTGTTGAAAAGGGTGTCGCTGTGGTCGTAAGGGTCGGGGGAAAGGGGCAGCGGCCACAGGACCGCTGCCGATACCACAAAACTGAGGAGGAGAAGGGGAATGATCCCCCTCCGCTCCTTCATGTCAGTATGCCCGGGCTACAATCGCCCTTGTAGTGGTTTTCCTGCCGGAGATGAAGCATCTGCCCTCCCCGCCGGGCTGGTCCAGGGGTATGCAGCGAACCGTTGCGCTCGTCTCCTCCTGGATACGGTTTTCCTCTTCCGCCGTGCCGTCCCACCACACCCTGTAGAAACCGGGCTGTTCCGGAAGAAGCCGTTTGAACTCGTCGAAGGTTTCGACATCGAATGTACGGCTCTCCCTGAATCTCCCGGCCTCTTCGAGCATTCCTGTGTGAATGCTGTCGAGAAGGGCCGGGACAGCGTCGGCAATGCCCTCAAGGGGCAGCGTGAACTTCTCTTTCCCGTTCCTCCGGGCAAGGGTGGCCTGGGCGGCGTCGAGGTCCCTGGGACCCAGCTCGATGCGCAGGGGGACACCCCTGACCTCCCAGTGGTTGAACTTGAAGCCCGGGCTCATGTTGTCACGGCCGTCGACCGATGCCCTCACGCCTCGGGCGACAAGATCCCTTGCCAATGCATCTGCGGTTTCCATCACCTCGGGGGCCCTGGGGTCCTGAAGACCTATCGGGATGATTACTGCCTGGACCGGAGCGATGCGGGGCGGAAGCCTGAGGCCGTTCGCATCACCGTGCGCCATTATGACGGCCCCCACGAGACGGGTGCTGACGCCCCAGCTGCTCTGATGAACGAAGCGCCTCTGGTTGTCGCGATCAAGGAAGGTGGTCTCGAACACCTTTGCGAAGTTCGTTCCCAGGTAATGGCTGGTTCCTCCCTGAAGTGCCCAGCCGTTACCCATCATGGCTTCGATGGTGTAAGTGTCGACAGCGCCGGCGAAGCGCTCGCGCTCGGTCTTCCTGCCGGGGATCACGGGTATTGCGGCGATCTGGTGCATGAAATCCGAGTAGACCTGAAGCATCCGCATTGTTTCTTCGCGGGCCTCCTGCTCGGTGGCGTGGGCGGTGTGCCCCTCCTGCCACAGGAACTCGGTGGTTCTGAGGAACGCCCTTGGGCGGAGCTCCCAGCGCACCACGTTGGCCCACTGATTCAGAAGCATGGGCAGGTCGCGATAGCTTCCGATCCACTTGCTGAACATGTGGTTGATGATGGTCTCGCTGGTAGGGCGGACAACAAGGGGCTCTTCGAGCAGCTTGCCGCCGGCGTGGGTCACCACCGCGAGTTCGGGCGAGAAACCCTCTACGTGCTGGGCTTCCTTGTTGATGAAGCTCTGCGGAATGAAGAGCGGGAAGTAGGCGTTGGTGTGGCCGGTGGCCTTGAACCTGCGGTCAAGATCGCTCTGCATGAGCTCCCAGATTGCATACCCGTAGGGACGGATCACCATGCAGCCCCGCACAGGCGCGGAGTCGGCCAGTTCCGCCTCCCTGATCACATCCTGGTACCATCTGGCGAAGTCCTTTTCAGGGCTCGTGATGTTCTTTGCCATGGGTTTCCCTCACACGGTTTCGGGGGGTTTGACCCCGCCCTGGTTGGAGGGTAATATATGCCCATGGGGGCCATCGCCTGAGAGTGCGATTAGGTTACTGATGAAGGCATCGCCCCGCCGTGTCGCAAGCGCCCCACGGGGAAGCCTGTCAGACCGGCCGGCCGTACAAGTCCTTTAACCCTGACTCTCTGTATCATTCTTCAGTCCCTGGCCCCCTCCCGCTTTTATCGGAGGGGTGATGAACCGCAACGGAACAGAGAGGTCCCCGTCGGACCGGCTTGACCTTTTCTGGCTTGTCATCACCGGCTCGTATGCGGTTCTGATGGCAGTCATACCCCTGTTGCGCCTTGTTCCCAGGTTTCCCATCCTGATCCCTGTCTGGCTTGTGTTCTCCATGCTGTACGGTTCACGCCGTCTGCCGCGCTGGAGCCCCATGCTGGTGAGCTTCGCGTTCCTCGGGTGCTGCTACTGGGCATTGCGTTTCGTGGTGAGCACCTGGCACGGCAGCTTCAACGGTCTGAATGTGGCGGTGTTCGAGGAAAGAATTTTCGGCGTTCTTCCCCCGGTGTGGCTTCAGGAACAACTGGGCTGCCGTGGGCAGACCCGCTGGTTCGACTACGTGTTCGCAGGGCTGCATGCCTCGTTCTTTCTGATACCACTTCTTACACCCCTGCTCGCCTGGAAACGGGGCGGCGACACCGCGATGCGCCGAACGGTGACGGCATTTGCCCTCCTCACAACGCTCGGTTATGCAACCTACGTGCTCTGGCCGCTCACCCCTCCCTGGATGCAGGCCCTCGAGGGGGGCGTACCGAACCTCGACCGCTGCATGTTCCGCGCACTGAACGATTTCATGCCGCACTTCCTCGTGGGCAACTTCTCCATGAGCCCGAGGGCTGCCATGCCGTCGCTGCACGCAGGTGTTCCGATGCTCATGACACTTGTTCTCATGAGGGAACTGGGCTTCCGCAGAAGCTGGTGGACGCTTCTGATCCTTCTCGGGATCAGCTTCGAGATACTCTACGGCGGCGAGCACTACGCAACCGATGTCGCGGTCGGCTACCTGTTCGCTGTGGTGGCCTTTCTCGCGGTGTTCGTTCCCCGAAGGTTTCAAATCCAGGGATAGCCTGTTATTATCCCGTAGTTTTCCAAAGCGATGGGAGGACGGCATGCCCGGTGTCACCGTGAGGAGCCTCGGGTCCATGAAGACCAGGGGCGAGAAGATCGTGGCCCTGACCGCCTACGACTTCCATACCGCAAGAATCGAAGCACTCGCCGGGGTTCATCTGATCCTGGTCGGAGACTCTTTCCAGATGGCTTTGCTTGGCGGGGAAACCACCCTGGGGGCCTCCCTCGACGTACTTCTGGCAATTTCGGGCGCGGTCAGCCGGGGGGCGCCGGGGGTGCTCGTGGTGGGCGACATGCCCTTCGGAAGCTACCAGGAATCCTGTGCCCAGGCCGTCCACAACGCCTCGAGGTTCCTCTCCGAGGCGGGGGTGGACGCAGTGAAGCTCGAGGGCGGAAACCCCCGCATGGTTCGCAGAGTGCGCGCCATCACCGAATCGGGCATACCCGTGATGGGCCATGCCGGGCTTCTACCACAGTCGGTGCGAATGGATGGCGGCTACCGTGTGGTCCGCCGTGAAAACCGTGATGAGCTGCTTCGCCAGTGCGACGCACTGGTCTCAGCCGGGGTGTTCAGCCTCGTGCTCGAGGGTGTTGAGGAGGAGCTGGCAAGGGAGGTCACGGAAAGGGTTCCCGTACCTGTGATCGGGATCGGGGCCGGCCGCTTCGTCGACGGCCAGATTCTCGTTGTAACCGACATTCTCGGGCTGGATCCCTCGTTCAGGCCCCGGTTCCTGCGAACCTACGCCGACTTGAACGGCGTCATCCTTGAAGCCGTGGGAAACTACGCCAGAGAAGTCATTTCAGGCGGATTTCCCGGTCCGGAGAACACATTCCGTGAAGAGGGCGGAACAAAATGACAATTCTCGTGGTCGGAAGCGGCGGCAGGGAGCACGCCCTTGCATGGGCGCTGAATCGCGGCGGGGAAAACAGCGTGCTGGTCTGTCCCGGGAACCCCGGAACCGCCGAGTTCGCCCTCAACCTTCCGTGTGATCCCCTGCAGGCGGCGATGGACCACCGGGTTGACCTTGTTGTTGTGGGACCCGAAGCGCCCCTTGCAGCCGGTCTTGGCGACAGGCTGCGCAGGGCCGGGATCCCCTGCTTCGGTCCGGGTGCCGACTGCGCGAGGCTGGAAAGCAGCAAGTGGTTCGCAAAGGAGATAATGGTCGCAGCCGGTGTGCCCACCGCAGCGGGCAGCATGTTTCAGAGCCCCGGCGAAGCGCTTGCATTGATCGATGGGAAGCCCCTTGATTGGGTGATCAAGGCTGACGGCCTTTGTGCCGGCAAGGGGGTTGTTCTTCCCTCTTCAGTATCGGAAGCAGAAGCAGCGCTCACAGGCTTTTTGTCAGCGCCGCCCGGCAGGGTGGTTCTGGAGGAGAGGCTGAGCGGCCCCGAGGTGAGCGTTATGGCGGTCTGCAGCGGTAACGAGGCGGTCATGATGCCGCCGAGCCGCGACCACAAGCGCATAGGAGAGGGTGACACAGGCCCCAACACGGGCGGCATGGGGGCTGTCTGCCCGCCGGACGGCATCGGCAGCGGGTTCTCCTCGGAGATGAAAGAACTCGTCTTCCTTCCCGTTCTCAGAGAGCTGAACCGTCGCGGGATGGATTTCAGAGGGTTGCTCTACGCCGGGATGATTCTCACGCCGCGCGGGCCGAAAGTGCTCGAGTTCAACGTTCGCTTCGGAGACCCTGAGGCGCAGGCTGTATTGCCCCTGCTCGGGGGCGATCTGGCGGGCCTTTTCATGGCGGCCGCCCTCGGGGAAAGGCTTCCAGAACCGGTCGTCCTGCCGGGGGCGTCCGCCGTGGTGGTCGTTGCGTCCGGCGGCTATCCCGGCTCCTTCGCGAAGGGGCTGCCGGTCCATGGCCTTGAAGCAGTGAACGGGGCAATTGTCTTTCATTCCGGAACCGAAATGAAGGACGGGCGTATTGTCACCGCGGGAGGCAGGGTACTGGGGCTGGCCGCCACGGGGAAGGACCTCGGGGAAGCCCTGGAGAAGAGTTATGCCGCCGTGCGAGCGGTCAGTTTTGATGGAATGGTGTACAGAAAAGACATAGGGAGGTCGCGATGAACACTCTTGTGGGCATCCTGATGGGCAGCGAAAGCGACAGGGAGACCATGGAAAGAACCTGCGGTGTTCTGGACGAATACGGGATCCCATGGGAGCTTTCCGTCATGAGCGCTCACAGAACGCCGGAGCAGGTGGCTGAGTATTCACGATCGGCGGCTTCCCGGGGGCTGAAGGTGATCATCGCCGCCGCGGGCCTTGCAGCACACCTGGCGGGCGCCGTTGCGGCGAACACAAGGCTTCCCGTGATCGGGGTTCCGATCCAGGGAGGTCCCCTTAACGGTTTCGATGCCCTTCTCAGCACGGTCATGATGCCAAAGGGCGTACCTGTGGCCACGGTGGCCATCGGCTCACACGGAGCGGCAAACGCTGCTCACCTCGCTGCGCGGATAATCGCCCTCTTCGATGAAGGCGTTGCCGGAAGGATGGATGGGAATGTCCGCTAGAACTCTTGCCGTCGATATTGAGAATCCCGCTTCCATGGCGGTGAACATGGCTTCATCGGTCCTTCTTGGCGGTGGTCTCGTGATCTACCCCTCCGACACGGTGTACGGCGTTCTCTGCCCTGCGGCTATGCAGCATTCCGTGAGAAGGGTTGGAAGGCTGAAGGGGTACAACGAGGAAAGGCCGTTCATACTTCTGGTTCCGTCGATAGAAGCGGCAAAGGCACTGTCGACTGACATTCCGGGAGCTGCGGAACTGATGAAGGAAAGCTGGCCCGGCCCGGTTACCCTTGTCCTGCCCTCATCGGACAGGGCGCCCGCATGGGTTTGTGCCCCGGACGGCTCCGTGGCGCTCAGGGTTCCCTCAGATCCCCTGTCGGTGAAAATCCTTGAATCCGTGATGCCCCTTCTTACAACGAGCGCCAACATGAGGGGAGGAGCCGAGCCGCTGGGGCTTGACGAGGTAAGCCTGAAGCTTGCTTCTGGGGTCGATCTGATGCTTGACGGCGGAAAGCTCGCGCGCAGAAAGACCTCCACGATGATCAAACTCACGGTAGAAGGCCGGGAGGTCCTTCGGGCCTAGGCTGTAAGCGCGATCCAGATCACCCTGAGCAGGCTCTTCGGGTGGAGCAGGATGTTCGAGTAGGCCTGGTTGGCCAGCGGGCACCCGCATTCCTTCCTTCTGATGGAAGCCCTGATGCGGGCCGCGTCGTCCGAGGTCCAGATGTCATGGAAGTCGGCGTTGTCGCCCACCGATCCCATCTGCCCCCTGTAGGCGAGAATGGCGCACGGCCAGATGCCGCCGTCAGAGTTGATGTGAACGTTCAGCAGTGCCGCGTAGCAGGGGATCACCTGCTTCCCGGTGCGAAGGTACTCGGTTACGATGTCGTAGTAGACCAGCCGCATCGCGGTGGTTATGCGGGAAAGCGGACGCATTCCCTTCATGCGGCGTCTTACGGCCAGTTTGAACGTCTCCATGATCCTGGCATAGTCCTCCCCCGGAGGGGTGATCCCGCTTCCGATGTTGAAGAACTCCTCGCGTTCCTCCGCAACCTCGTTGATGTAGGTATCGACACCGAGTGTGCCCGCGAACTCGATGATCCCTGCGAGTTCGCCTGCGTTGTAGCGGGAAATGACCGTGCCGACCCCGACATGCAGGTATTTGTGGCCGTCTCTGAGGCGTTTCAGCCGCGCAAGCGTGTCCAGCAGTTTCTCGAAGTTCCCGGGAACACCCCTTGTTTCATCGTGAGCAGTTCCCACACCGTCCATGCTGGGCTTTATTGTGAGAACCGTTCCGGGCGCCTCCCTGGCGATGATCTCGAGGATCCTCACCGTCATGGCCTCAATTCTTTCGGGGGCGAGGGCGTTGGTGGGAATGTGGATCACCGCCGGGCGCATGTACCTGCAGGCAAGGCCGATGATCTCGGGCAGCTCCTGCCTCAGGAACGGTTCGCCGCCGGAGATGTTGAAGAAGTATGTCCATCCGATCGAACGGAACAGGGCCTCCACCTGCTGAAGTGAGAGCTCGTTGCCGCTCTCGTGCTTCCAGATGAAGCAGGTCCGGCATCGGGACTGGCACCTTCTTGTAACCGAGAACGTGACGTTTATCGGCCTTGGCGGGGTGACCAGCCCGAGCCTTGCCCACCACGCCCGGTTTACGCTGACAAACAGGTTGAGGAGCTGGCTGCAGTGGTTCATCCTGATCGGGAAATGCTTGTACAGGGTCTGGTGGATCAGTGCAGTGAGGGCAAAACCGCCCTCGACAAGCACCAGCATGATCCGCTGACCCAGGGCCACCGCTGTTGCAACCGCAAGCCCGCCCGGCACGAAACTTGCAACCATGAGCGCCTGGACCGACTCCCTCACACCTATCCCGCCCGGTATGAAGACCATCAGCAGCGATGCAAGCCAGGATGCCGGGGAGGCGATGATGCAGAGGATGAGCAGCGCATGGGCGGGCTCGGAGCGGGGCACTCCAAATCCCCGGAACCAGAAGTACAGCCCGAGACCTCGGAGCGACCAGGAAAGGATGTGGCTTCCGATGAACTGAGCCTGATGTCTGTGGCTGATGTGCGGGAGTTCGTCAACCTTCGTGCCGAGCCGGTGCGCGAGCTTCCTCGCGAACAGCCGCTGGATGCCGGGCGCCAGCAGCATGAGCCCCCCAAGAACCGCAGAGATCCAGAGGGCGACGGTGAGTCCTGCCGGGAGCGAAACGACGCTCACGAAGGGAAGCGCAAGGGCTGTGATAAG
This sequence comes from Candidatus Fermentibacterota bacterium, assembly GCA_963845085.1. Taxonomy (GTDB): domain Bacteria; phylum Fermentibacterota; class Fermentibacteria; order Fermentibacterales; family JCC-6; genus UBA6080. The sequence goes on along the minus strand of CAWJQI010000004.1, from coordinate 233,802 downwards.
CCCAAGGGCGGCCAGGAGATAGATGTTCTCAAGAACGAGTGCTGTTGCCGCCTTGACCGAGCCGGCCCCGTTCGCATTCAGAAAGGCAACCCTGCCCAGCACCATCCATAGACGCCCGGGGATGTAGCTTCCCATCTGGGTCATGAACCAGTTCCTGCGCAGCCTGCCGCGGTCGATGCCGGGGGTTCGGAGCGCTGCCAGGATGCGCTGCCATGCAAGGGGGGCAAAATAGTACCCGAGGGCGAGGCAGAAGAAAGACAGGACGAGGTAGGACCAGTCCGCCTTCCCGCCGGCTTCCTGCCAGAAGGCGACAAGCCTTGGTTTCCATATCGGGAGGAGGTTGAAGAAGAAATAGAACAGCGCTCCGAGCAGAAGGAACGGCCCCAGCCAGGCCTCGATGCGCTTGAGGGTCCGGTTCAACACGGTTTCCCGGGTTTTGCCCGCAGCAGGAGGAGGGCGATGGCGCACAGTGTTGCGGCCAGCGAGGTCCACATGCCCAGAACTACGTCGGAATCGTCGTAGAAGAAGCGCACGGTGTTCTCACCGGCCGGAAGGGCGACGGCCCTCATCCAGCCGTTGGCCACCCGGACCGGCGCAGGCGAGCCGTTCACCTCTGCACGCCACCTTGGATACCAGGTGTCGGCAAGGACCAGGACGGCGGGGGTTGCCGACGCCGTGCTGACTGTCACTTCGTGCGGCGTGTCGCAAACGATCTCGGCGGTGCCGTCGCAAACCCCGGGAATGTCGGCGGCAGGTGCGTCGATGACGGACATGGTCATCGGGTTGATGCCCTGTGACATCGCCTGGAACCCCCTCTCGCCTGTTCCGCGGACGGGCTGGGTCGGGATGAACGCCCTGGGCATGGGATCCTGCGGAAGCATGGGAGCGTCTTCCGCGAGAACTGGGTGAAGCTCCCGCCAGGTGCTAGCGCCCTCGGGGAAACTGAAGGCGCTAACACAGAACTGGTAGATGATCTCGGGGGATGTGTTGTTCAGCAGGGACAGCATATCGTCAACCAGAGCGGGTTTGGCGGCGTGGTAACCCGTCACTGACCGGATGCCCGCGGGAATGAGTTCGTTGCCGCCGGGGAAGACCCTGCCCTGCCCGGCCAGTTCGGAGATGCTTCCGTCATTGGGATAGATCTCGTCGATCGATGTCTGATGAAGGTACACCTGGAAGTTTCTGTTGAAGGGGACAAGTTCAAAGGCCGTTATCAAAACGACCCCGATGGCGGCATGCGCGGCTCTGAGCCTGTACTTCCAGGCCGCGACAAGGATCAGGAGAAGGGAGCAGGACGAGAGCAGGGCCCTTTGAATGTCTGCGTGCAGCAGTGAAGCCCTGTGCCTGACCATGAACTCGAACCCCACCGCGCCCGGCGCACCCATTCTTGTCCACCAGGACTCCTGCAGCATCCGGCTTCCCGCGCCCGACAATGGCAAAAGGAGAAGGAATAGGGCGGCAGTGGCGGAAAGGGCAATGACCGCTTTTTTCGAAACCTTTTCGGTGAAAAGGGCGTCAAAACCCGGCCCGGCGGCGAGGGCGAGCGACGTGGTGGTAATGAACGCAGCCATGTGCGGAGCCCGTATCTTCTGGAAGAGGGGAATGATCCCGTAAAGGAGCGAGAAGACCCCCGTATAGCCTCCCCATGAAACAACCGCCCCGAGAGCGGCAAGTGTGATGAGGGAGCCCCTCAGCCGTCCCTTCCCGCCGGCGATGAAAAACGCCATGGCGAGGATGAACACGGCCACGCCCGTAAACTCGCTGCTCAGCCTCAGCCCGAGCCTGCCGAAGTACACGGGCACGCCGGAAATGGTGCTGTCGCTGAACCCGTGCCTGAGGCCGAAAGCCGAGGGGAAAATCATGCAGAGAGTTTCCTCGGGCGGCATCGAGTAACTCGCCGCGACCGCGGGATCAAGCCCCTCACCCCGGGCGGAGTGCTGGCTGAAGAGGTAGCCGGGGTAGAGCTGGACGGCTGCGACCAGGACGCCAAGGATTACCATGGTTGAAAGGCCCGCAAGCTTCCACAACCATTCCCTTGGGCGGCCGAAGTGCCAGAAGGCAACCACTGCGGCCATGCCTCCGGAGTAGAGCATCATCTGGGGATGGCTCGAAAGCCCCTGCATTCCGACGGCGAGCGCCCCCACCCCGACCCATTTCCAGTTCCGGGTGCCTGTGAACCTGATGACCGCATAGAGAAGCAGGGGAAGAAAGGCCCAGCAAATGACCTTGCTGCCGTGCCCGGCGTAGAAGAGGGTGTTGGCCCATGCGCCAAGGCAGTAGGCCGTTGACCCGACCAGCCGCCCTCCGCGTGACACCCCGGCCGCGCCAAGGAACAGCCACGCGAAAATGCCGGCCAGGACCATGTGAACGGGGAAAAGGAACCTCACCGAAGCCTCGGCGCCGAACAGAAGCAGGGGAATTCCACGCAGCGGGTAGAAAACGGGAGCGCTGAAGGAGGCATAGAATGGAACGCCCCCGAAGATCAGGGGGTTCCAGAGAGGAAGCTCGCCCCGGGCCAGGGAGGCCTCGGTGTACGCGAGGAACGGATAACCCTGATGGACGGTGTCGCTCATCTCGCCACCAGGAAGCCTCGAGGATGAGAACACCGGCCAGTAGACCAGAACCGCGAGCAGGGCGGCAAGCCCGAGTGCTGTTGCGCCGTCACATGGTTTCTTCATCATGTGCCTCCGTCTTCGCCCTTCGAAGGGTTCCAGCCGTGAATCCGGCCAGGGAGAGCTCCCAGATCGTCATGATTATCCTCTGCCCTCCAGCTGCGGCGACACCCGGGACAAGAAGGGAAGCGGGCAGTGCAATCAGCGCTGCCGCAGCTTCTCTCACTCCCAGGCCACCGGGGACGAGAACAACAATATACCCCGCAAGCCACGACAGGGGCGCAGCCGCCATGCTGTCGAGCAGGCCTGCCTCATCGAGCCCCATGCCGCGGAACCACATCCAGAGAGCAACCCCCCTGACGACCCAGGTGATGGTGTAGAAAAGGGTAACCTCGATCGCGTGCCGGAGTGGTACCGGCCGGAACGATATGCCCTTTATCCTGAAGACGAGCTTCTGCAGCGGGCTGAGGAATGGCAGTAGGGCCACCGCCACCCCTGCGGAGGTCACCGCCCACCTCATCGAGGGGTTTTCGGCAATCCCGGGATGGAACACCCCCGCGATCAGAGCCACGACCCCCACCGCAGCTGTGCTGAAAAGCAGCTCGAGAACGAGTGTTGAAGCCGTTTTGGCGACCGAGTATCCCCGTGACTTCAACAGGCCGATGCGACCCGCGAAAAGCCAGATCTTTCCCGGTATGAAGCGCCCGAGCTGGCTGGCGAACCAAACCGCGTACAGTTCACGCCGCGGCATCGTTATGGCGCGCTGGCGGCAAACCATGACCCAGCCCTCCGGCGAGGCCGCAAGACCGGCCAGGAGAAGGAGGGACGAACCCGCGAGCAGAAGCGGGTCGGGGTCCCAGGGAAACGCACGGGCGCTTGAAAGCCACTCGCCGCCCGACAGCCATATCTGCCTGCCCGCAATGAGAAGAAGGATGATGAACGCCATCCTGAGCCAGAACACGGGCTTTTTCAAAGGAGTTTCTCCGATCTGTACCAGGATACGGCATCCCCCGCAGCTTCCGCGAATGAGAACATCGGAGTGAAACCGGCTGCTGCGGCCTTTTCCACAGAGACGAAGCGGTCGGTTCCGAAGAGGCGAAGCCTGCTCTCGGTGAGGGGGGCGGGGCAGAGCGGCCCGAGAGCAAGCACAGCCCGCAGGAGCCGCCTCGGGGTGGAGACCACGAAGACTCTCCTCCCCTGCGCCGCGGCTGCGGTGCGGACCACCTCGGCCATGGTCAGCACCTCCGGACCCCCGATGTTGTAGAGGCCTCCGGCAAGTATGCCGCCAGGCAGGGAGTATTGCACCGCCCTGCAGACATCCCTTGCGTGGGTCGGCCTTGTCAGCGGGCCGGAACGCCCAACCACAGGGAACCAGCCCCTGGCGACCTGACGGAAAAGAGCGAGTTTGTGCCTGTCGCCAGCGCCGAAAACGAAGTCGGGACGGAGCACGGTAAGCCCTCCCGGAGGAAACCCCAGGGAAGCAAGCCTTGTCTCGCCCTCTGCCTTCGATCTTTCATACGGGCCTTCGGGAGCGAGCGGGGCGTCCTCCCTTCCGTCGGCGAGGAGGCCGCAGACTCCGGGTGTGCTGAGATGGATCAGGGGAATTCCCGCAGAAACGCATTGCAGCCCGATCTGCTCGGGAAGGAGGGTGTTCGCCTGACTGACCTCGGTTTCGGGAATGTTCCCCCCGCCGAGCCTGCCCGCAGCGTTAATGACTGCATCGGCGTTTTTCGGAACGGTAACGGGACCGTCAGCCCTTCCCGAATGGGTCGTGAGGATGTGCCCCGCCCTCGTCAGGTGGGCTGCCAGTGACCTTCCGATGAAACCGCCGGCCCCCGTTACGAATATGTTCATGCGAGCCCGTTGACAAGCGCTTCGGCGTACGTTTTCCAGGAGAAACGCGCCGCGAAGACCGCCACCCTGTCGCCATGACCCGGATCGGAAACAATCCTGCCGCATTTCATTACTGCCCCGGCCAGGAGGCCGGCATCGGGCCGTTCCGCGATCTCACCCGTCACCCCGGGCTGAACCGTTTCCCCCAGGCTGCCCACATCGGTTACCACCATGGGTTTTCCGAATGCCAGGGCGATCTGGGCCACGCCGCTCTGTGTTGCCGTGCGGTACGGCAGGACGACGATGTCGGCTGCCCTGAAGAAAACCCCCACCTCCCGGTCGGGGATGAAACGGTCGTGCCTTTCGAACCTGTCTCCCAGCGTGGAGGCCGCTTCGGCCAGTTCCCGCTCATCCCCGTAGTTCTCCCCCGCGGCGAGAAGCACCGTGTCATCCGGCAGAAGCTTCATCGCCTCGATGAGGATATCAAGCCCCTTGTACCGTCTGACAAGGCCGAAGAAGAGCAGTACGGTCCGGCCTTCGGGGATGCCCAGCCGCCGCCTCGCCTCGGCACGCGACGGCGCGCCTTCAAGGTATTGGTCGTACAGAGGGTGGAACAGCGTGACCACCCTTCCGCCGAAGGAGGAAGCCCTGTCGACGTCGGTCCCGCCATGGACGACCAGTGTTCTCATGCTCCGCATGAAGCGTTCAGTCAGGGCCTGTGCAAAGGGAAAACCCTCGTGGGGCAGGAGGTTGTGGCAGACAGCGGCTGCGGGAATGTTGCGGGGAAGGCAGGCCGAGAGGCAGGGAGCGAAGAACGGATGCCACCACTGCACGACCGCCGCGTCGCACGCCATCGAGGAGATGATGCGGCGGGTCCGGGGCCAGGTCAGGGGTGCTGTCGGGCGGAGCAGGGGAACACCCTCCACGGGAGAGGCGGAGCCTGCCTCCTCGAACTGCGTCCTGCCCGGAAAGAGGAGCCGGGGATAGAGGGTTCGAAACCCCACCTTTTCAATACGGTGTCCGGCCTCGCCCAGGGCTTTTGCGAGCCTTGAGTTGAACTGGGCAATCCCACCCCGGAGGGGAGGGAAAGGACCCAGGAGGCAGATCTTCATTCAGTTCTCTCGACCGGGTTGGCGGGCCTGCTGCTGCTGAAGCGAAGGATCATCTCTCCGAGGAGGCCCATGGAGATGAACTGGAACCCGGCCAGCATGAGGAAGACGCCGAGGAGGAGAAGGGGCCTGTTCCCGATCGAGCTGCCGGTGAACCACAGGACCGAGAGGTATGCGCTTACGGCGAAGCCGGCCAGCGTAAGAATGGTGCCGATGCCGCCGAAGAAATGCAGCGGGCGGAACGAGTACCTGTTGAGGAACAGAACCGTCAGAAGGTCGCTGAATCCCCTGAAATACCTTGCCAGACCGTACTTGCTCCGACCGTACCTTCTTGGACGATGGTTCACGGGGACCTCGCCGACGTTGAAACCGTTCATCGCGGCCAGAACCGGAGTGTACCGGTGCATCTCGCCGTAGAGGTCGAGGCTTCGAGCCGCGTCGCGCCGGTAGACCTTCAGCCCGCAGTTGAAATCGTGAAGATTGATGCCGGTTGACCGCCTCACGACGGTGTTGAAGAGGTGAGAGGGGACAGTCTTGTCGGCGGGATCATGCCGGACCTTCTTCCACCCGCTTACCAGCTGAAGGCCGTTCTCAAGGGCATAGGCGATCATTCGGGGGATCTCGGACGGGTCGTCCTGGAGGTCCGCGTCGAGCGTTGCGATCCAGTCTCCCCGGGCCTCGGCGATCCCGGCAGCAAGTGCAGCCGCCTTTCCCTGGTTTCGCCCGAACCTGAGCCCCGTCAGGGGATAACGATGGGCAAGCTCCCTTACTGGTGCTCCAGGTGTTGTCGGTGCTGCCGTCGTCCACGATGACGATGTTCCAGTCGCGCCCCTCGAGAACCCCTCCGATCTCTGCAAGCAGCTCGGGAAGGCTCATCGCCTCGTTGAGGGCGGGCACGACCACGGTCAATGACGGTTCAGCCATCGAAGCGCTCAAGAGAGGGTATCCCTTCTTCCAGTTTCAAGTATGTGAAGGAGCTTATCCAATCGCCAAGCGACGCGTAATACCCGTTTCCATCCTTCGTCAGCCTGGGTACGTGGGTGTGGCCCGTGACGACGAGGTCGGCGCAGGCAAGCTGCCGCTTTGCCCAGGCGTCAAGGTGCGGGGGAATCACCCTCACCTTTTTTCTGAGGTACTTCCTGCTCGTTCCGCTTGCCATGAATGCCAGCGCCGTGGCCGGCGTGGGGTGAAGCAGGGAGTAGAAAAAGCTCGAAACACGGGAGCGGAGGATCGGCTTGAAAGCCCTGTAGCCCCAGTCCCCCCTTCCAAGGCCGTCGCCGTGTGCAAGAACGGTCCTGACGCCTTCGATGTCGACCCTGAGGGGTGTTTCGCGGTGGATGGTCATTCCTGTCTCGAGGTGAAAGCGCCGGCCCACCCACCAGTCGTGGTTGCCCGGTATGAAACCGGTCTTCCAGCCCGAATCTGACAGCCTCCTCAGCCTGCACAGCACCCTTGAGTACCCGGCGGGAACGGTCGAACGGTACTCGAACCAGTAGTCGAACAGATCGCCAATGATCCAGAGCGCTCCGGGTTCGGTTGTGGCGAGGTGGTCAAGAAACCTGATCAGGGTTTCCCTTCCGGGGTGCGGAACACCCTCGGGGGACAGGTGGGCGTCGCTTATGAATACATTTCTCACTGCAGGTCCTGAAGAACCCTTCTGGCGCATCCGGCTCCGCTGGCACGTATTTCGACGCCGCCGGGCAGAACGAGAACAGCCGCGGGAAGGATGTCGACGTTCATGAAGGAGAGAAGTTCGTCGTCGCCCAGATAGACCGTGAGCGGAAGTTCCAGCCCGTTCACGAACCGCTGGGCAAAGTTTCTCGCGGTCTGATCGAACTGAACGGGCGCCGGCAGTATGCCGCTTTCTTCGAGGGTGGCGAGGAAAACAAGGTCTGCATCGCTCTGGTCGCAGTTCTCAAGCGGAATCCAGAGGTACAGGAGCACCCCCTCAAGCGAGTCGGTCGGAAAAGCTATGAAACCCGAGGTGTCGGGTCGGCATATCGTTCCGGGGAGCTCAAGGACCGGGTTCTGTCCGTCACCCTCGACCTGTTCGTCAGACGGACCGCCGCATCCGGCTATCGGAACAGCGGCCAGCAGCAGCGCAGAAAGGCGAATGAAAGCCTTCAAAAGGCAGCTCCCGGCACCACGGTGAAGGCCGCGCCGTTCCGGTCGGGCGCAAAGGCCCTGACCCTCGGATTCCGGGGAGGCTGAAGGCGTCGCGCGCAAGTTACTGTCACCTGAAGCGTATCCCTTCCGCTCACGAACAGGCTTTCGGGACCCAGAAAATGGCTGCCGGGTCCCAGAACCACCGCCAGGGCGGCCGTCTCATCGGCTGTGGAAATCGTGGAGGCCGGAGCCGTGAAAACAAGGGGAAGCGAAAGGCAAAAAACCGCCGCCACCGCATATGCCAACCGTTTCAGAAGCCACCCTCTTCCAGTCCGGCAGTTCCGTGTCCGCTTACCTGCCTGGAAACTATGAAGCCCGGCATTTTTGTGCAAGAGCAGCCGACTTGATTCCGGAGCCCGGGATGAATAGCATTGACCAGTTCCGGAAAGGAGACGATGAACACTCCCGATCTGTTCGACAGCCTGCAGGACCGCCAGAGCCGGGAGGTAAAGGTTCCTGAACCGGAGCGTGCTTTCCCCGAGCCCATTCTCTCGGCAAACGCCCTTCGGGTCCTTGCACGGCGCTACCTCAGACGCTCGGAGGACGGCAGAATAACCGAAACTCCAGGCGGGATGTTCAGAAGGGTGGCCGAAGCCGTCGCGGGTGCGGAATCGCAGTGGGACGGGGACGAGGCATCCTGGGCTGCTGAATTCTACGGCATGATGGCCCGAAGGGAGTTCCTGCCCAACTCGCCGACCCTCATCAATGCCGGCGGTGAGATGGGCCAGCTCTCGGCCTGCTTCGTGCTTCCAGTCGAGGACAGCATGGAAAGCATCTTCAACGCCGTGAAGAACACGGCCCTCATCCACAAGAGCGGTGGCGGCACGGGCTTCTCCTTCAGCAGGGTGCGGCCCTCGCTCGATGTCGTGCGGACCACGATGGGAGTTTCCAGCGGCCCCATCTCGTTCATGACAGTCTTCGACCGGGCCACCGACACGGTCAAGCAGGGCGGCGTCAGGCGTGGCGCGAACATGGCCGTTCTCAGGGTCGATCACCCCGACATATTGGCCTTCATCAACGCAAAGCGCGACATGGCGCAGCTGAACAACTTCAACCTTTCGGTGGCCCTCACCGACTCGTTCCTTGCCGCGCTCGAGGCCGGTGAGGACTACGGGCTTGTCAATCCCAGGACCGGGGAGATCACGGGGGTCCTTTCCGCGACGGAGGTCTTCGACGCACTCGTTGATTCCGCCTGGAGCAGCGGGGAGCCCGGCATCATCTTCATCGACAGGGTGAACAGGGCGAACCCCACACCTCTTCTCGGCGATATCGAAGCCACCAATCCCTGCGGCGAACAACCCCTTCTTCCGTACGAGGCGTGCAACCTCGGGTCGGTGAACCTTGCAGTCATGGGGGTGCCCGGGAAAAGGTCCGTCGACTGGAACCTTCTTGAGAAGACCGTCAGGTACGGGATCCGTTTTCTCGACGATGTAATTCAGATAAACAGGTACCCTCTTCCCGAGATAGAGAAGATGGTGGCCGGCAACAGAAAGATCGGTCTCGGCGTGATGGGCTTCGCCGAACTGCTATTTGACATCGGCGTGCCCTACGACAGCGAGGAGGCCCTTGAGCTTGCCGAAGAGGTGATGAGTTTTATCGCTGACAAGGCTGTAAGCGAGAGCGTTGAACTTGCGAAGCGCAGGGGCGCCTTCCCCAACTTCAGGGGAAGCGTGTACGACACGGCCGGCATGCCGGCGATGAGGAACGCGACGGTGACAACCATTGCTCCGACCGGGTCGATCAGCATCATCGCGGGGTGCTCCAGCGGTGTCGAGCCCGTGTTCGCACTCGCCTACACCCGCAGGAATCTGCTCGACGAAGGGGAGGAGATGAGGGAGGTCGTTCCCCTGTTCGAGAAAGTCGCAAGGGAGAGGGGTTTCGGCTCAGATGAATTTCTGGCGCTCCTCGCGGAGAAGGGGAGCCTTGGCGGGATCGAAGGCATACCTGACGATGTGCGGCGTGTTTTCGTGACTTCGCACGACATCGGCCCGGAATGGCATGTAAGGATGCAGGCGGCGTTTCAGAAGTACACGGACAATGCGGTGAGCAAGACCGTGAACCTTCCCCGCAACGCCACGAGGGAGGATGTCGCCGCCGTGTTCCGCCTTGCGGAAAGGCTGGGCTGCAAGGGTGTGACCGTCTACCGTGACGGCAGCCGGGACAGGCAGGTGCTCAACCTCGGAAGGGAAGCCGCTTCGATTCCGTCTCTGTCGGGTCCGCGGAGCCGTCCGGAGTTCGTGTCGGGTGTCACCAGGCGCATGAAAACCGGTTGCGGCGACCTGTTCGTCACCATAAACGAGGACGAGCACGGCCCTGTCGAGGTTTTCAGCAGACTGGGCAAGGCGGGGGGGTGCGCATCAAGCCAGGGCGAGGCCCTGTGCCGCGTCATCAGCCTTGCCCTGCGAAACCATGTGGCACCGGAGGAGATAGTTCGCGAGCTCAAGGGCATTAGTTGCAACAGGCCGGGCTGGCAGTCGGGGGAAAGGATCAACAGCTGTGCCGATGCAGTGGCGAAAACCATCGAGAGCAGGATCTCGGGGAAAATCGATGCCGGCCATGAGCAGTCCGGGCAGTCCGACACTCATGCAGGCGCGTGCCCCAACTGCGGCGCCGGACTCAAGTACGAGTCCGGTTGCGTGTCGTGCGCACTCGACTGCGGGTATACCGAGTGCGGATAGAGCGGTCTAGGCGCCCTTTTCGGCCACCTCTGCAAGCGCCCTTCCCAGGGCTTCGTGAACCTTCTCCATCAGGTCGGGCGAAAGGGTGATCCCCTTTTTTGTCGGTTTCCATTCGCCGTCCTCGGCCATGTAGTAGGTTCTGACTTCGATGTACTGGCGGCCCTTGAACTCGGTTGCGTTCACCCTCACAAGGTCCTCGCCCTTTTCTATGTCGGCGTAATTCTTGTCCACTGTCCTTCCTTCCGATGACTGTGAGCCGGTACTCTTCGTCATGACGGTCCGGCTCGTCAAGGGCGGGGCGGATGCGTAGAATTGATGCGTTACCCTTCGAGGAGGTGGTTCTGAGCCGGTTCGATCTTCCGCTGTTCGACCACGAAGCGCTTCTGAACGGAGTGGACTGCGGGGTGACCATCATGGATCGCTCCAGGACCGTTCTTGCCATGAACGCTTCTGCTGAGGCTTTCTCGGGTCGCCCGTGGAGTGCGGAAGAAGGGAAATGCAAATGCCACAAGAGGCTTTTCGGCCTTGAAAAGCCCTGCCCCGGCTGTCCGGTAACCGAAGCGCTGAAACTCGGAGGCCCCGTCTGCGGGAAACTCTCGTTCCATGGACGCAGCTTCCTGGCGAAGACGATACCCGACGCGTCCACCGGCATTCTGCTCTGCTGCATGAGGGAGGTGACCGAGTCGGTCGCCCTCCTGGCAAGGCTTGAGGCCGGAGAAAAGCAGTACTCCAGGATAGTCAACGGCATTCCCCTGGGCATACTGATCGGCGAGATCATTTCCGACAGCAAGGGGAAACCCCTGGATTACAGGGTCGTGGAGACGAACCCGGCCTTCGAGGACCATACCGGCATACCTGCCGAGCAGCTGCTCAACAAGAGGATCACAAAGGTTTTCCCGAACATGCGTGAGCATCTCGCAATCGAGCTGTTCGCGAACGTTGTCGTGACAGGCGAGCCGGTCGAGCTCTGCGAGTTCAACAAGTTGATCCACCGTTATGTGCATTATTTTGTTTTCTGCGTTCAACCCGGCCGGTTCGCCTGCATCATCAACGACCTCTCCGATAAGAAGGACGTGGAAGACCGGCTCAGGCTCGTGGAGGGAGCGGTTGAGGCCAGCAGCGACGAGATCTATTTCCTGACCGAGCAGGGATATTTCATCTACGGAAACACTGCTGTTTCGGAGAAGCTGGGCGTGAAGAAGCAGGACCTGCGGAACGCCCACATATCCAGTTTCAACCCGTCGATCTCCCCGGAATGGTGGAACGATTTCATCGCCCAGATCAGGCAGAGGGGGCATTTCCAGATCGAATCGGTGCATCGAAGGGGCGACGGCACTATCTACCCTGTCGAGCTCAACAGCACCCTGGTCAGGACGGACCGCTCGGATATCATCTGCACGATAGCGAGGGACACCACGGTTCAGACCACCGAACTCACCAACCTGAGCCGCAGCCGTGACCACATGGAAAGCGCTCTCGACACCGCATCGCTGTGTTTCTGGACACTGACACCGCTCAACGGCAGGTTCAACTCGGACAGAAGGTGGGCGATCCTGACCGGGCAGGGAAACCTTCCCCTCTCGGGAAGTGCCGAAGATTACCTCTTTCCCGCGATCCACATCGGTGACAGACGGCGCCTTCGGCTTGAGCTCTCCTCGTGCCCGTACGAATCCGGTTCCTTCACGTGCAGGCTTGTGGCCGGCGACGGGGTTCGCCGGGTGCGACTGAGGTGGCACAGGACCAGGGACAAGTCCGGGCTTTCGATTTCCGCGGTCGCCGAAGACATAACCTCGGAGAGGCTGCTGGGGCTTGCCGCCGCGGGCAGCGATTCCCCCGGAATGGACGCCCTTCTCGGTTACTCCGGAGAGCTCCTTGCAAGGCTGAGGAAAGCCTCGGACGCCCCCGACCTCCACTCTGTCCGAAGGCTTCTTTCCGACATCACGGCGGATCTGGAAGCGCTCTCGCCCGTTCCCGGGGAGCGCGAGGAGCTTGTCTATCTCGATACTTTCCTGAGGGAGCTCGATCCCACTATGCGGGGGCTGCTCGGCGAAGGCTGCAGCCTCACCCTTGAAATACCATCATCGACAGCAGTGCAGGGCAGCCAGGATCTTCTCGAAAGGTTCTTCCTGCGGCTGGCCGGATTCGTGGGCAGCGCACTTCCTGAAGGCGCGGCGATGAAGATATGGTCGCTTTCGGGCGGGGGCGTCTGCGGTTGCACCAGGATCATCATCGACCTTGTCTCTCCCGGTTCCATGGCGTGTTTCAGCCCCGGACACCAGGCCCTCGTCGAGGCCTACTCGGCTGTGAAGGCGATGAAGGGGACGGTGGCTGCCGAACGCAGGGACGACGGCGCAAGATTCACGGTCATCCTGCCGAGTGCGGTGATGGAGCCGTCCGGGAGGGTGATGGTGGCATCGGACAATTCGATCGAGGGGAGGACTGTCGCAACGGTTCTCCGCCATATGAACCTGAGGGTCCAGGTGTGTTCAAGTGCATCGGAGGCCGTTGATGCGATGGAACCCGGCGATGCCCTGATCCTGTCATCCGGGCTGGCTGATTTCCCTTCCGAGCTTCCCGAGCGAACGCTGGTTCTGGGCGCAGGCTACAGGGGGCCGGCGGCAAACCTCTCCAAATCCTGGACCATCACATCATTGAGGGCTGCCGTAAGGCGGGTTCTGCAGCGGAACTGACTGAAGGTTGAAGCCCAGAGGCAGAAGGTCCCCGAGCCGATGGCATGCAGTCTCCCCGCTTCCGTCAGAGATGAGCACCTCGAAATCCATCCCGCAGAACTCGCTCAAAACCTGCCTGCAGGCACCGCAGGGCATCGGAGAGCCGTCGGGCGAGTGCACGAGCATCCTGCGAAACTCCCTGACACCTGCTGCGACGGCGCTTGCCAGCGCCACCCTTTCAGCGCAGATGGAAAGGCCCAGTGAAGCGTTCTCGATGTTGACGCCATCGTGCAGGCCGCCGCTGCAGTCTTCCAGAACCGCCGCCACGCGGAAGCCGGAGTACGGGCAGTGGCAACGGTCGATCAATGCCCCGGCCCTTGAGAGAAGTTCATTCCTGTTCATTCCAGTCCTTTACGGTGTGAAGGAATCCGAGGCCGGGGAACCGGGGGGCAGATCGAAGAACCGGGCAAGCGTGTTTGCGACGTCGGTGAGGGATCTGCGGGTTCCCAGCGCCTTCCCCGGGCATCCCGGCGAGAGCGCGAGAAGAGGCACGAATTCGCGGGAGTGATCGGTGCTCGGGGTCGTGGGGTCGTTGCCGTGGTCGGCCGTGATGATCATTAGGTCGCCCTGCCGTAATCCGGAAAGCAGTTCGGGCATGGCTGCGTCAACTTCCTCGAGGCCCTTCCCGAACCCCTCCGGGTCGTTCCGGTGCCCGTATTTCGTGTCGAAATCCACGAGGTTTGCGAAAATCAGCCCCTCGCGATGAGTTTCGATCTGGGAAAGCAGCGTTCCTATCCCCGCGGCGTTCGACTCGACATGAACCGTTTCAATGCCCCTGTGGGCGAAGAGGTCGTCGACCTTGCCGGTGCCCGTGACCGGTATGCCCGCGCCGGCAAGGTCGTCAAGCAGTGTATCACCGGTCGGCGGGAGGGAAAAGTCCCTTCTGTGGGGTGTGCGCTCGAACCTTCCAGGGCCGCCGGTGAATGGCCGGGCTATGACGCGTGAGACGCCGAGCGAAGGGCCGGCGAGAAGCTCCCTTGCGGTCCTGCAGCATTCGTACAGCTCATCCAGTGGCACCTCATCCTGGTGCGCAGCTATCTGGAAAACGCTGTCTGCGGACGTGTAGACGATCAGTTTCCCGGATGAGAGGTGCTCGGTTCCCAGGCGCTCGATGATCTCGGTTCCGCTGGCGGCCACGTTGCCGATAACGCCCCTCCCGCACCTCTTCGAGAACTCCCTCAGCATCTCACCCGGGAAGCCTTTTGGAAATGTCGGGAACGGGGCATCAAGAACAAGCCCCATCATTTCCCAGTGGCCTGTCGTGCTGTCCTTGCCGGGAGATGCGATCATGGACCTTCCCCACGAGGCGGCCGGGCATGGAACAGGGTCAACACCCTGCACTGCATGCAGGTTCCCAAGCCCCAGCCTCTTGAGTTCGGGAAGGTGAAGACCGCCGCAGCGGCGGGCAGTGTTGCCGAGCGTGTCGCTGCCGACGTCGCCGTACAGGGCTGCATCAGGCAGTTCCCCCGCGCCGACACCGTCAAGCACCAGAAGCACAGCCCTTGGAATCATCGCAAGCCCCTTTCGGCGGACGGGCAAAGCCATTCATAAAACAAAACGCCCGGACCCGTAACCCGTCGGGCGGCCGGGGTTGCATTTCACCCACGCAGGCTTATTATCTTTTCCGTCTCGCTTTTTATACGGACGGTGGGAAAAATGAGCTCCTGCATCTTCTGCGACATTCTTGAAGGCACCGAGGAAGCCTCGTTCGTCCACAGAGACAACCTCGTGTGTGCCTTCATGGACACGAGGCCCATCAACACCGGACATGTCCTCGTTGTCCCCAGCCTGCACCATTCATATCTGTCCGACCTGCCCGATGGGGTGGGCGAAAGGATGTTCACCGTTTCACGTGCCGTGGCCGCCGCTCTTCGCATCTCCGGGCTCGAGTGCGAGGGGATAAACCTCTTTCTGGCCGACGGCGAGCTGGCCATGCAGAAGGTTCTTCACTGCCATATGCATGTGTTTCCCCGGTTTGCCGGAGACGGTTTCAGACTTCGGTTCGGACCGCACTACCACTTTGTCAGACCCGCCCGATGGGAGCTCGATGCAGCCGCAGAAAGGCTGAGGGACGTGATCGCGGAGACAGTGTGACCGGTGGTCGGCCCGTCCTGCCGGGAATCCGGGGGTACTGCGGCAAGGGAAGCGGGCCCTGCCCGGGTCTGCCGCATGATCCTGACACATTCGACTACGTAATTCTTGGCGGCGGGCTTGCAGGTCTGTCAACAGCCTCGGTCCTGGGCGGGAATTGCGTCGTGCTGGAGAGGGAGAGCAGGCCCGGCGGACTTGCAAGATCGGAGTGCATCGAAGGCCACTGGTTTGACCATGTGCTTCACCTGCTGCACTTTCAGGACAGTGAATCCGAAGCGGAACTGATGTCGCTTCTGGACGGGGAGTTCGTCTCCTGTC
The DNA here is from genome assembly GCA_963845085.1 of Candidatus Fermentibacterota bacterium. Taxonomy (GTDB): domain Bacteria; phylum Fermentibacterota; class Fermentibacteria; order Fermentibacterales; family JCC-6; genus UBA6080. The sequence continues at coordinate 218,266 of CAWJQI010000004.1, read as the reverse complement.
CTCCCGAGGCCTGGGTCGAAACATCGGCGGGGATCACCCGCTATCCAATCCAGATGAACCTCGGATCACTCGACAGGGAAGCCGCCGTCGCATGCATCAGAGACCTGGCCGAGGCCTGTTACAAACCTGCCCCCCGGAGGCCGGAGAACCTGCACGAGGCGCTGCTCCGAACCTTCGGGCAATCCCTGTGCGACTTGTTCATGTTCCCCTTCAACAGGAAACTGTGGCAGCATCCTCTGGAATCCCTGGATCCCGGTGTTTCCTGGACAACGACCGTACCTCGGTTTGAGGAAGCGGTCAGGGGCGCCCTTTCCCCGGGCGAGGGTTTCAAGCCGTACAACCAGAGGGGCTGGTACCCGGTGCCCCCTTCTGAAGAGGTTCCCAGGGGAATGGAGAGGCTGTCGCGCAGGATCGCAGGAGACGTTCAAAACATCCGCTGCGACACGACCGTGACCGGTGTTGACCTTGCCGGCAGGGCGGTGTCGGTGAAAACCGCACGCGGCGGATGTGGCGTTGTCAGGTACAGGAAAGGGCTGGTGTCCTCCCTTCCTCTTCCCCAACTCGTTTCCATGATCGGGAATTGTCCGACGGAGATAGCCCGATCCGCCGGAAGGCTGGCATGGAACAGGGTGTACTCGCTGATGCTTCCTGTGAAAGGCCCGGAGTTCCGGGGCGGGGGACACTGGCGGTACTACCCCGATGAGAACCTCTGCTTCACCCGTTTGATAAACATGAAGTCGTTCGACCCGCACATGTGCCCGGGTGGCGGGCAGAGCCTGCTCGTGGAGATCCCGGAACGGGCGGACAGACCGGTCCGCCCCTTTGCATCCGTTCGCGAAAGGGCTTTGCACGATCTGGGCAAAACCGGTGTTCTTTCCGCCGGCCACACGGTGCTGGAGGGTGGAATGAAGGTGATAGATCCTGCATACGTCATCTTCACGCCAGAAACAGGAGGCATTCTTGAAGAGGTCTTTGACTACCTGCGTTCGAACCGTGTTGAATCCGTCGGGCGCTACGGGCGCTGGGAGTACTCGTCAATGGCCCAGGTCATCCGTGACGGCCTCGCGCTCGGCAGGTCACTGATTTGACACTGCTGCTTCCGCTTGGAGTGTTTTTCGGCGCCGCGTGCACCTTCATGGTCCGCAGGTTCGCGCTGAAGCACGGAATAGTGAACCATCCGAACCCCATCGTTCCCCAGCACACCCGTCCGGTGGCGTACCTCGGAGGCGCGGGAATCTTTCTTGCCCTTGTCCTTGCATTTTTAGCCGCCGGTGTCGCCGTTCCCCTGCGGATAATAACGGGCGCTTTTCTTGCGATGCTCATCGGGTTGATCGATGACCTGCGTCCTTTGTCGCCCTCCCTGAAGCTGGGATTGCAGCTGGCTGCAGCTCTGGCGGCGGTGCTCTCCGGCGTGGTTCCGCAGGTGTTCGACAGCGCCCTCCCCAACGCTGTTCTTGCAGTAGTCGGAACCGTTGTGCTCTTCAACGCATTCAACCTCACCGACGTATCGGACGGCCTTGTTTCGCTCATCCTGATCATTGCATGCATCGGGCTTGCATGGCTCGGGGCGGACAGGTCCCTTGCGCTCGGGGCCGCTGCCGTCGTTCTTGGCTTTCTGGTCTTCAACAAGCCTGATGCATCGATCTTTCTGGGTGACGCGGGCAGTCACCTTCTGGGGTTCCTCGCCGCCGTGCTGATCTTCGATCCGGTCTTCGGAACGCTCGGCAGCAGACCCGGTGTGCCGCTCATCATCGGATCGATGATGTGCGTGGGGGTTCCCCTTTTTGAGCTTGTTTTCCTCATCATCGTCAGGACCGGGAAAGGGATTCCCTGGTATCGCGGCAGCCCGGATCATTTCGCCCTCCGTCTACAGAAGCGCGGCCTCTCCAAACGGGGTGTTCTTTACGTCGCCGCATCGGCCGGTGCCCTGCTTTGCATGGCGGGTGCGCTCCTTACCGTCGTGGACGTCAGGGCGAGGCCCGTACTTCTCTTCATCGTCGCGGCCGCGTTCCTTGTTTCCGGGATAGCGCTGGGAAGAATGGAGTGCGATGTCACAACATCGCGGAGGCACTGAAAGGATGCGTGCCCTGAAGGTCCTTCATGTCCTTACAAACCTCGACCTGGGCGGTGCCCAGACATCCGTCACGATGATAGCCTGCGGATTGCGGAGGATGGGTGTCGACGCGGGGGTCGTCTTTTCCGGCAGGGGGGGACGGGAGTCCATCCGGAGTTCCCGCCTTCGGACAATGCTTTGCGAGGCCGGTGTACCTTCAACCGATGTTCCGGAGATGCACAGGGATGCCCGACCCCTTCCGGATGCGGTGGCCCTGCTGAAGATGAAGGCGCTTTTTGTGCGCATTAAACCTGATGTGGTGCACACCCACATGTCCAAGGCCGGTCTGCTCGGGCGGTTAGCCGCCCGATGGGCCGGCGTGCCCATTGTGGTCCACAGCGCAAGGGGATGGGCATTCAAGGACGATCTGCCGCGCGTGAAGCGATCCCTTTACGCATTGCTCGAGAGGATGGAAGCAAGGCACACTGACAGGATCGCCGCAGTTTCCCGAAGCATTGTCGACGAGGGTCTCGAGTACCGGGTCGGCACCAGGGAGCAGTACCGGGTCATCAGGACGGGGATCGACACCGCGCGATTCTCACGGAGCAGCAGCATTGCGGTTCCCGGGCTGCGACACGGAATGGGCATTCCGGAAGGTTCTCCCATAGTGGGTTCCGTCATGGGGCTGACCTCCAAAAAGGCTCCGTTCGAATTCCTCGAAGTGTGCGGAATGGTTTTGAAGAAGAGGGAGGATGCGCACGTCATTGTCGTCGGGGACGGCGAACTGAGGCGGGATTTCGAGGGTGCCATAGAGCGGACGGGGCTTGGGGACAGGATACACCTGACCGGGCTGGTTGATGATGTCAGGCCTTTCCTCGGGATGTTCGACACCTTTCTGCTGACGTCACGATGGGAGGGACTGCCCCGGGTTGTCCTCGAAGCCCTGTGCGCCGGGGTGCCCGTTGTGAGTTCCGATGCCGGCGGAATATCGGAGCTTCTGCCAGGGACGGAAGGCCTGTTCATTGAGAAGGCCGGCGCTCTGGTTAAACTTTCGCAGCGTGTACTCGAGTGTCTTGAAGCCGGCGGTCCGGTGGCTTCCCGCCGGGCAGTGCTGCCGGCGGAATTCGACATCGGGTTCGTGATCAGGCAACATCTCGAGCTCTACGCAGAGCTTGCCGGGGAAAAGGGGCTGCGGTGCGTGATTCCGGGGGCATAGCTTCGGGCGGGCTTGCCGCTTTCAGCGTCGACGTCGAGCCGGATTACGGCGGAATGTTCGGGCCCGTGTACAACGCCCTTCAGGATGGGGAAAGGCTGGCGGCGTTCCAGACGGTCCTGGAAAACTGGCGCGTTCCCGCAACACTTTTCATGACCGGCGACCTTCTTGACAACCACGGGAAACTGGCGGAGAGGATGGCGGGGATCGGCGCCGAGGTCCAGGCCCATTCCTACGGCCATCCCGCACCCGGTCATGATGTGTTGCAGGAAGCCCGGAAGGTCAGGGACGCGTACAACGGCTTCTTCGGACGGCCGCCCGCCGGTTACCGGTCCCCCTACGGATACATGCCCGACTCGTGTCTGCCTGCCCTCGCAGGACTGGGCTACCGGTACGATTCGTCATTGTTTCCAACGTTCAGACCCGGGCGGTGCTGCAACATTCACAAGTCGCTGTACCCCGCCAGGGGCGACGGCGGTATCTGGGAGCTTCCCCTCGGGTGTTTCAATGGCGTCAGGCTGGTGTTCTCGGTCGGTTATCTCAAGTTCTTCGGATTGAGCGCATTCCGGTTCCTGCTCAGCCGTTTCGGAATTCCGGGCATACTCGTCATCGATTCACACATGCACGACTTCGTCCCCACAGCCCTGTACAACCGGCTGCCTTCCGCCAGCAGGCTGAGGTACTCGAGAAACCGTGACGCCGGGCTCGATCTCCTTGCGCAGGTATTCGGGATACTCAGGGAGGCGGGGTACAGCTTCGTGACCGTTGGGGAGATCGTTCGAAGGCTGGAAGCCGGTGAAGCCCCGAAGCACGGGGTTCACAGGATACAACGCGTCATTCGACCGTTGCGAACAGAGTCTTCTCGTTTGTGTACGTAACGAAGCCCTGTGCTGCGCCCTTCACCCTTCGCACGTACTTCACCAGTGTGCAGTCGACAGGGATGATGCCCTTCTGCCCCGAGTGCCGCGCTGCAATGTCTGCCGCCTGCTGAACGACCTTCTCCGGGGGGTTGCCGGGTCTGCCGTCCCTTCTGAGGATCACGTGGCTTCCCGCCGCACCCCTCGCGTGCAGCCAGTAGTCCTCCCTCGCCGCGGTCCTGAAAGTAAGCTCCTCATTCTCCCTGGCGTTCCTTCCTGCAAGGCAGCGCCAGCCCCCGTCGAGGATGTACTCCCTTGGCCTTCTTGGCGCGGCGGACTTTCCGGGCCGTCGCAGGAGCTCGCCTATCCTTTCCGGCGCCAGTTCCGGGATGCTGTTAAGCAGTTTCCCGATCTCGTCGAGCCTTTTATTGATCTCGACGATCCTGCCTTCGATTCGCTCCCTCTCCGTGTGGACCCCTGAAGCCTTTCTGAAGTACCGGGCGGCGTTCTCAGCCGGGTTGAGCGCTTTCTTCAAGGGTATGACAAGCCTGTTTCCCTCGTAGTCGATGAGCTCGGCTTTTTCCATGCCGCGGGCAAGCCCTGTTTTGCCGGTCAGTATCAGGTTGCCCCAGAGCCGGAAGGTGTGGGGCTGTTCAACCGATCCCAGCGCGGCCTCGGATGCGGAGAGCTTCTTAAGGAGCTCCCTCCGCTCCCGTGAAAGCCTTGCTTCGAGCTCCGCGGCGCCGGGGATCCGGGCCTCGACTTCCCGTCGGGGCTCCTGTTGTTCCCTGAGCCAGTCCGGGAACGCACCGCTTGAGAGTTCGGCGGCGAGATCACTGAGAAGCGAGGCAACATCAATGCCGACCTCCGATGCCCTTGCGAGGATGGTCCGCGCTGCGCGAGGACCCATGCCCTCGAGCTCCCTGCAGAGGTCGGCCGGCCCCGGGTCCGGCGGGATTTTAGCCTCGTGCCACTGTTCAGGGGGAAGTCCGGAGGGGGGCGGCGGCACATAGACCATTCCGGGTGATATCGTTCTGTAGCGATTCTGCCGCGAGCCAACGCGTCTCAGGCAGGCGATGATCCTTCCGTCCGGTTTGCGCGAGAGAATGATGTTCGCGTTCCTGCCGGTCAGTTCGAAGTGGATCAGGCATGGACCGCCGTCGTACACGGAATGCCTTTCGAATTCGATTATGACAACCCTGTCCAGCCCCGCCTGGTGGATGCCGACCAGCGTGGCGCCCTTGAGATGGTGCTCCCAGGAAGGGTTGCGGGACGGAACGCAAAGGCGGCTGCCGGAAACAAAAAGCCCCGGTGCCTCGGGACGGCCGTCGAGAACGAGCATGAAGCCGCCAAGGTCAAGCGACAGCACCCGCTCATGCTCCATGAAGACACCCCTGCAGACAAGGCCGGTGACCCGTGCCTGGATTTCGGGCAGAAGTCCGTGCAGATGAATGCCTTCCATGGGCTCTTCTTTCCCTTCGGGTTGACGGCCATGAGGGCGAAAATAATAAGTACGCTTCAAAGGCGCCCTTTCGTCTGGAGATGAAGATGGAATCCATGACCGGTTTCGGCAGCGCTTCGGCGCGCCTCGACAGCTTTCTTGTTACTGCGACGGCCCGTTCGGTGAACCACCGGGGGTTGAGCATTCACCTCAGATTTCCCCGCGAGGCGGCCTCACTCGAGCAGGAAGCCCACGAGCTTGCGCGCGGGATGTTTCATCGGGGACGGATCGAACTGACAGTATCGGTCGACCCGGAAGAGGGCTCAGGGACTGCGCCCGAGGCCGATCTCGAGAAGGCCGGCGCGTACGTCAGGGCCGTCGAGGAGCTTCGGGACGTATTCCGTCTTGAGGCGGGCATCACCGCGGGTGACCTTGTCTCAATGCCGGGGGTTCTCAGGATACCCGACCCGACCCGCAGCGGTGATTTTGCCGGCGTGATGGACGGAGTGATCCGAAAAGCCCTCGAGGGGCTTCTGGACTCCAGGCGCCGTGAGGGCGAAGGACTTTCAGCGGTGTTCAGGGAAAGCCTTGCCGCAGTTGCAGAACAGGTGGAACCAATCTCTGCGACGCATGGCGAGAGGGTCAGGTCCACGTTCGAGAGGAACAGGAAGCGGGTTCAGGAGCTTCTCGGAGATGCGGTGCTCGATGAGGCGAGGCTGGTTCAGGAGATAGCGGTCATGGCCGACAGACTGGACATTTCCGAGGAATGCCAGAGGCTGCTTCACCATGTCCGTGAAACCATCGGCATACTCGGCGACTCCTCCTGCGGCATGAAGCTCGGTTTTCTCATCCAGGAGATGCACAGGGAGCTCAACACCATGGGCGCCAAGGTGACCGATCCCGAGGCAGTGCTTGGCGTGATCAGGATGAAGGAGCTGGTCGGAGGAATGAAGGAACAGGCCGCCAATGTCCAGTAGCGGGCCTTCTTGTAGTGATCTCGGGTCCCTCGGGCGCAGGCAAGACTACCCTTGCCCGGCACCTGGTCGAAGTGTTCCCGGAGGCTGTTTTTTCAGTGTCCGCCACCACCAGGCAGCCGCGCGGCAATGAGCGCGACGGGGTTGACTACCACTTTGTCACGCCCGACGAATTCTCCGAAATGATCGCCTCCGGCCGCTTTCTGGAATGGGCCGAAGTGCACGGGAACCGCTACGGAACAGATGGCGGATGGGTGGGCTGCACCCTGGCAGGCGGCGCTTCGGTCATACTCGACATCGATGTTCAGGGAGCCCTCCAGATAAAAAGGTCGGTGCCGTCAGCAGTGCTTGTCTTCGTTCTTCCGCCGGACCAGAACGCGCTCTCCAGACGGCTTTCCGAGAGGGCGACCGACAGCGGGGAAACGGTAAGGAAAAGGCTTTGTGCAGCAGCGGCCGAGGTGGCCATGCTCGGGGCGTTCGACTACTTCATTGCCAACGATGACCTCGATTCGGCCCGGAACCGGATCTGTTCCATCTACCGAGCTGAGCGGATGAGGCTCCAGGCTTCGTCCTGGCCGGCCGAGGCCTTTCCCTACCACCCCGGGCTTGCGGCCGGGCTCTCAGCCTGGAAAGGGCGCAGGGTTGTGGTTTGTTCCGGTCCCACCCGTGAGGGGATGGATTCCGTCCGCTTCATATCCAACCGCTCGAGCGGACTGATGGGTCTTTCCATGGTTCATGCCTTTCTTGACGCAGGCGCCTCGGTGACTTTTATCAGCGGCCCCTGTCGGTACGATGCCCCGCCGGGCTCCGTCCCATTGAGGCGTGTCGAGACCGCGGAGGAGATGCTCGCCGAGCTGCGTTGCGCCGTCTGCGGGGCGGACCTTTTGGTAATGGCCGCGGCGGTGAGCGATTTCCGCCCGAGGGTCGCCGCGCCGGGCAAGATTCAGCGGGGGGGATCAACACTTCTCGAGCTGGAACCCACCCCCGATCTGCTCGAATCGCTCGACGCACCATGCCCCGTGCTCTCCTTCTCTCTGGAGTACGGCCCTGACAGCCGGGAAAGGGCGCTCGCGAAGATGATCCGAAAGGGGTCATTCGCCGTTTTCCTCAACAGGGGTGACATTCCAGGCGAGGGAATGGAAAGCGAGACCAATCGCGGTGAGGTTATTTTTGCCGACGGAGATTCTGTTTCCGTGCCGTCGGGTTCGAAAAGGTACGTTGCCATGGTGATAGCTGGAATCGTCGGGGGGAGGCTTTGATCGATCCGGTCATCAGCGCCGTCAGAAGCTTTGGCGTCAATGAGGTCGCGCTTCCGACGCTGTCCCGTGGCAACGCGGACGTTTCATCCGCCCCGGTGTCGGCACCGGGTTTTCCCGCCACCCTTGAAGCCCTGGGGGAGGAGGTTTCGGGATGCGTGCGATGCAGGCTCTCGGAAGGCAGGAACAAGCTCGTGTTCGGCGATGGCAACCCTTCGTCCGGAATTCTTCTTGTCGGCGAAGGTCCCGGAGCCAATGAAGACGAACAGGGCCTTCCCTTCGTGGGCAGGGCGGGCGAACTGCTGGACCGGATACTCGGGGCGATTTCCCTTGACAGGAATTCGGTATACATTGCCAATGTGGTGAAGTGCAGGCCGCCGGGAAACAGGACCCCGGCGCCGGACGAGGTGGAGGCATGCTTTCCGATTCTGGAGCGGCAGATCGAACTGATGAGGCCCGGGATCATCGTCGCTCTGGGAGCCAGCGCGGCCGCTGCGCTTCTCGGAACCCGCAGGGGCATCGGAGCACTCAGGGGAGAGGTACATCACTTCGGTGAGGCACTTGTCATGGTCACATATCACCCGGCCGCGCTGCTGCGTTCACCGGCCCTGAAAAGACCCGTATGGGAGGACATGAAGAAACTGCTTGCACTCATGAAGGAGAAAGGTCTGCCCAGGGATGCCGCCGGTAGTTGAAAACCGGCTGCCGAGCAGCCCCGAGGCCGAGAGGGGGGTTCTGGGCGGGATCCTTCTTGACCCCGACATCGCGGTTGAGGTTTTCGGCATCCTTGTGGAGGAGGATTTCCTCGATCCAAGGAACAGGAATGTATTTTCAACCCTGAGAACTCTTTACGACCGCGGCGAACCTGTTGACCTGGTCACCGCAATAACCGAGTTTCAGAACAGGGGAGGCTTCTCCGACAGCGGGGGGGTCGATTACATAACCGATCTTACGAATGACGTGGCCTACATGGCCAATGTTCTCACCTATGCATCCATCGTCAGGGAGAAATCGCAGCTACGGCAGCTTGTGCGTATTTCCAATGAAACCGTGCGCAGGGTGATGTCCGGTGACGGAAGCTCGACTGACCTGCTTGACCAGGCTGAACAGAGGATTTTCGGAATTGCCGGCAACATGACCGAGCAGGATTTCCGCCGAGCCGGCGACATCGCCCCCGCAGCCCTTGAGTCACTGAGGCGGATGAGCGAGTCACAGGGTGGTGTCACGGGCCTCTCCACAGGCCTTGAACCGTTGGACAGGCTTACGACAGGCTTCCACCCCGGTGAGCTCATCATACTCGCCGCAAGACCCGGCGTTGGGAAAACCAGCCTCGCGCTCAACATGGCCAGGCACATAGCCGAGCAGGGAAAGGGATGTGTCGCCTTTTTCAGCCTTGAAATGTCCGACGAGATGCTGGTCCGCAGGCTCATAAGCATGATGAGCGGCATTGGAACGCAGCCCATCATCGAGGGGACGCTTCGGCCCGAGAACTGGCTTGAACTCGAGCAGACGGCGAGGCGTCTTGCCGACCTTCCGATAGCCATCAACGAAAAGACCGAGCTCACATCCGCCGAACTCCGGGCAAAGGTCAGACGGCTCCACAGGAAGGACAAGGTTGCCGCGGTCTTCGTGGACTACCTTCAGCTCATGAAGGGGGCCGACGACCTCGAAAGCCACCAGTTGAAGGTCGCAATGAACTCGGGAGCGCTCAAGGCCCTTGCAAAGGAAATCCACGTTCCGGTGATCACGCTGTCGCAGTTCAGCCGGAACGCCACGAAGCGCGAGGGACCTCCGCGGCTCAGCGATCTGCGTGACAGCGGAGCCATCGAGCAGGACGCCGACCTTGTAATGTTCCTTCACGACGAGAGGGCCGATACCGGCCAGACCGATTCCGACGGCACTTCCGACAGATACAGGAACATCGACCTTCTGGTGGCCAAGCAGAGGAACGGCCCGAGGGGGAAGGTGAGGCTCGTCTTCACCACGGCCACGACAAGGTTCGATCCGGCCCATCAGGACGAGGGCTACTACTGATGCCAAAACCGAGGTCGGTGTTCGTATGCAGTTCCTGCGGGGGCGAAACCCACGCCTGGAGCGGCAAATGCCCGCACTGCCTCAGCTGGAACACCATGGTCGAGGAACGGCGCGATGCCCAGCCGTCGACGGGGTATTTCCCCGCAGAGAACGCAAGGCCCGTCAACCTCAGTGAGGTAACGGTCGACACCGGCGCCCGCCTGCCGACCGGGCTTCCCGAATTCGACAGGGTACTGGGAGGCGGCGCAAGCGAGGGGAGCGTAATCCTCCTCGGAGGCGAGCCCGGCATAGGCAAGAGCACGATAATACTGCAGGCGGCGATGAACATGGCCGCAGCCGGGATTTCGGTTCTGTACGCGACCGGGGAGGAATCGGCGGCTCAGATCGCAGGCAGGGCCGGCAGGATAGGGTCATCGCCCGCTGGGCTTTCGATACTTCCGGCAACCAGGCTCGACACTGTCGCCGGCGTCGTGGAATCAGGCGGCTACAGGGTTCTCGTTGTTGATTCGGTCCAGACCCTGCACTCCCCCGACCTTCAAAGCGCTCCCGGTTCGGTGTCGCAGGTGAGACACTGCGCCGCCTCCCTGATCAGCCTGTGCAAACCCAGGGAGATAACCGCCTTCGTAGTGGGGCACGTGACAAAGGACGGAACCCTTGCCGGCCCCAAGGTTCTTGAGCACCTTGTCGATACCGTCATCTACTTCGAGGGGGACGCGTCGCACCAGTACAGGCTCCTTCGTGCGGTGAAGAATCGGTTCGGAGGCACGAACGAACTCGGAGTGTTTGAAATGGGTCCCAGAGGGCTGTCCGGGGTTTCCAACGCCTCGGGTCTTTTCCTGCGAAGGGAGAGCGAGGCTGTTCCAGGCTCGGTGCCCGCGGCGGTGCTGCAGGGCTCCAGGCCGTTTCTTGTCGAGGTTCAGGCACTCACAAGCCCATCCCGGTACGGCTACCCGCAGAGACGTGCCTCGGGCTTTGACGCGGCGAGGCTTGCGATGCTGCTCGCGGTGCTTGAGCGCAGATGCGGGATCGATCTTGAAAATCAGGATGTTTATGTCAATGTTGCCGGGGGATTCACCCTCGGAGATCCGGGGGCCGACCTTGCCGTTAGCCTTGCCGTTGCCTCAAGCCGTCTGGAGAGGGCAGTGAGGAAGGGCACCGCGGTATGTGGCGAGATCGGTCTCGGTGGTGAGGTACGGCCTGTGGCCGGTTATGGCAGAAGGTTCACCGAAGCGGTCAACCTGGGGTTTTCCACCCTCGCGGGTGCCAGGGAGGACACGGATGCTGAGAAGAACGGGGCTCCGGGCTTTGTCCGTCTGTCCGCCGCGATCGGCGAGCTTCTTTGCGAAAAGGGAGAGGAATGGCTCTGAGAAAGAACGGATGGGAGAGCAGGCTCGTTTTCGTGCTTGTTCTGGGTTTGGCGGGCACCCTTGCCACGGAAAGCCCCTTCGCATCGGTGGAGAGTTTCTGGATGGGTTTCGCAGGGATAGCGATCGGAGCGTTTGCCCTTGTCCTTGAGAGGCTTGTGACAGGGCTCCGTGCCGATGGTTTTGTGTACATCACGGCCGGAACCTTCCTGGGGCTGTTAATTGGCCTTTTACTGATGTTGGTTCTGCACATAGGTGACATCGAACTCAGGGCCGGGGGGGCCGACCTGCTGGTGCTTGTTCCCTTCGCACTGGCCTACGTGTTCTCACGGGCTGCCCTGACGAAGGGCAGGAAGATCAACCTTCTCAAAGTCGAGGAGGAAAGGGGAACGAGGCTTTTCCTCCCCGTGCTCGTAGACATGAATGCGATAATCGACGGCAGGGTGGCGGATCTGACCCTCGCCGGGATCCTTCCCGGGCCTTTCACCGTTCCCATGTCGGTCAAGGCAAGCCTCGAAACGCTTCAGAAGAGCCGGAACACCGTTTCCCGCGGAAGGGCCAGAAGAGGTACCGAAACCCTTCAGAGGCTTGAGGAAGCCGTAGGAAAAGCCGGCGGTCTGCTCGAGTTCCGCGATTTCGGCGACGGTGAACGCGAAAAGCACAGAATGCTGGAGTGGCTCAGACAGACCGGTGCCGCTCTGTTGAGTTCCGACGCGATGCTTCTCGATACGGCTGAACGGGAAGGCATCCATGTGATAAGGCTGGATGAAGTCGGCGCGGCCGGCAGGGCGGTGGTGCTGCCCGGCGAAAAGCTGACCGTGAAGATACAGAAAAAAGGCCGCGGAAACGGCCAGGGCGTGGGCTTTCTGTCCGACGGCACCATGGTCGTTGTCGACGAAGCGGCGACACAGGTCGGCAGCGACCTTGTCGTTACCGCGCACACGACATTCAGGGCTTCGGGCGGGACCATGGTCTTCGCCTCGGTGGAGAAACAGGAGGAGGAAGTCCTGGAGGCCGATGTCGAGGACCGGGCCTGATGTCCGGCTTCGACGGTTGGGGCGCTGTTGTCACCGCTGCCGGTGCGGGGAGCAGGTACGGCGGACCGTTGCCGAAGCAGTTTTCCCTGCTTGGCGGAAAACCGGTGCTCCAGTGGTCGGTGGAACTGCTTGCGGGGATGATGCCCGTTGCTGTCTCGGTTCCGCCCGGGTTTCCGTGGCAAGACCACTGGACGCCGCCGCCGGGGGTGCGCGTGGTCGAGGGCGGGATCCGCAGGCAGGATTCGGTCATGTCCGCCCTGGCGGCCCTTGATCACCCAAGGTATGTGCTTGTACACGACGGTGCCAGACCCGGCCTGACCAGGGAAACGGTTCTCAGGGTCATGAGGGCGGTCGAGGAACATGGCGCAGCCATTCCGGGGATGAGGGTCCGCGACACGCTCAAGTCGGTGCAGGGCGGGTTTGTCGCATCAACGGTTGACAGGGAGAAACTCTGGGCGGTCCAGACGCCGCAGGGTTTCATCTATGACCAGCTTCTTGGCGTTCTTGCCGACGCTCCCGATGTTACGGACGAGAGTTCGGCCATGGAGGCTGCCGGAGTGTCCGTTGCAGTCGTGCCCGGTGATCCGGGCAATCTGAAACTCACCGAACCCGGCGACAGGGCTTGTTTCGGCTTCATGCCGAGGCTGTCCTTCGGGCAGGGGCTGGATTTTCACCCCTTCAGCGAGAACCGGCCGATGATCGCGGCAGGCTGTCGTCTTTCCGAAACCGGAGGCCCAATGGGGCACTCCGATGGCGATGCCGTGCTTCATGCCGCCGCCGACGCCCTTCTCGCCGCTGCGTCCCTTGGCGACATCGGCACCTTCTACCCCCCCTCTGATCCCGTCTGGAAGGATGCGGACAGCGCAGTGATCCTCACGGGGTGCATGGCGAGGGTTCGCGCGGCAGGGTGGGAACTCAGCCGCCTCGACCTTACGCTCATCGGTGACAGGCCCAGAGTCGCGCCCAACAGGGACCTGATGATCGAAAGGCTGTCGGAGATCCTTGGCTCACCGACGGCAAGGATCTGGATCAAGGGCACCACGACCAACTCGCTCGGCGATATCGGCAGGGCGGGCGGCTTCGGCTGTCTGGCCCTGGCGGTCCTTGAAGCATGACCGAAGGGGCATGGAGGCTTGTTCTCAGTGGCCTCGACTCATGGGCATCGGCTCCGGTGCTTTTCGTCACGGCCTTCATTGAAACGGTGTTTCCCCCCTTCCCCGGAGACGTGCTCTACATCGTTGCCGGTGGGATCGGATTTTCCGGGGGCTCCAGCCCCTGGATCCTCTGGATACCCGGCTTTTTCGGTTGCGGGCTTGCAACTTTTCTTCTGGACGAGGCAGGAAGGGGTGCGGGCCCCAAATGGCTTGAGAGGTTCCTTCCGGGGGGCGCAGCCCGGGAAAGGGGCATGGAGAGGGCCAGGTCCCTTGTTGCGAGGTACGGAGGGTGGGCGCTCTTCCTGAGCAGGTTCATCCCCGGCATAAGGTCGCTTCTCGTCGTTGCGGCATCATGGAGCGGGATGGGAAGGGCAGCCGTGCTTGTGCCTTCGCTGGCCAGCGCCGTTCTCTGGTACGCATTGCTTTCCGTTCTGTCGGTCATACTGGGCGTGAACATCGATTCCGCAACCGCTTTCATGGCCGCCTACGGCAGGATCGTTCTTGTGGTCCTGTCGGCCGGGCTTATCCTATTTGTCGTTCACAGGCTGTTCCTGAAAAGGAGGGTGAGATGAAGGTGCTGTTTGCGGCATCCGAGGTTTACCCGCTCGCCTGTACCGGCGGTCTGGCCGCAGTGGTCGCCGAGCTTCCCGCAGCGCTTTCGAGCGAGGGCGTCGATGCCAGGGTGATCATCCCCTTCTACGGAGACCTCGAGGGAAGGAGGGGAATTCGCTGGACCGGCGCGGGACGGACATTCATGGGCGAGGAGTTCGGGATCGCGGAGACAAGGCTGCCGAACGGCATCAGGGCCTACCTTGTCGCGAGGGACGAGGAGTTCTCGAGAAAGGGGCTCTACGGCCCGACCCCGGACTCGTCATGGCCCGACAACTTCAGCAGGTTCGCCTTCTTCTCGAGGGCGGTCGAGGCGTCCGCAGCCGTCACAGGGTTCCATCCCGACATCTTTCACTGCCACGACTGGCAGACAGGCCTTCTGCCGGTATACCTCAGCAAAAGCGGGAGAGCTTCCGTTTTCACCATACACAACATGGCGTTCCAGGGAAGGTTCGGGCCGGAAAGCTGGCCTTCCGCCGGGCTTCCGGATGAGTACTTCCATCCCGGTCTGCTGGAGTTCTGGGGCGACTGGAACATGATGAAGGGGGCTATTGTCAGCGCGTCCGCAGTGACCACGGTCAGCCCCTCCTACGCGGGGGAGATCAGAACCCCTCGTTACGGGTTCGGGCTTGAGACCGTTCTTGAACATGAAAGCGAAAAGCTTGTCGGCATTCTCAACGGGATCGATCCCGTCTGCTGGAATCCAGGGGATGATCCCGCGCTGCCTGCCGGTTTTTCCACCGGGAGCATCTCCGGCAGAAGGAAGTGCCGTTCCGAACTTGTGAAGGAGATGGCGCTGCTTCCAGGCAGCGGTCCGATCGTCGGAATGGTCACAAGGCTCACTCCCCAGAAGGGAGTCGACCTGCTTCTGGATTCATTGCCCGGCCTGCTCGGCCGGGGGATGAGCCTTGTGGTTCTTGGCGCGGGCGAGGCGAAGTATGAACTCGCCCTCAGGATGGCCGCCGCCAGGCATCCCGGATCGGTCGCGGTCAGGATCGACTACTGCGACAGCCTTGCGAGAAGGATTTTCTCGGGCAGCGACCTCTTCCTCATGCCGTCGACGTTTGAACCGTGCGGGCTGTCCCAGATGACAGCCATGAGGTACGGATCGGTTCCGCTTGTCAGAAGGACCGGCGGGCTTGGTGATACCGTTGACGACGCGACGGGTTTCCTGTTCGACGACCCGGCAGGGTTTCCCGATGCTCTTGATTCGGTCATGCAGCTGTGGAACTCGGGTCCGGCCCGGTGGGCAGCGAAAAGAAGGCGCTGCATGGGGGCGGACAATTCCTGGGGCAACAGGGTTCCATCCTACATCGAGGTTTACAGGCAGGCACTGAGGAGGGCCGCAGTTGAGTAAAGCCCTCTTCGCGCCTATAACCCAGTTCGTGCGGCCGGTCCATGCCCACCGGTACCTTGTCGGCGAAGGCCGGCTTCAGGCGCTTGTTTCCTCTGCCCTTCTAATCCTCCTGGGCGGTTTCGCCGCCGGTGTTCAGTACTCGATCCTCTCCTGGGAGGTCCCAGTCTTCATGCTCGTTGAGCGAATGCTTCTTGCCGCCCTGGGAGGCGCGGCCGTCTGGGGAATTGCGAGGGCGCTTGGCGAAAAGGCCCGGTTGCTGCCGGCAATGTACAGCGCGTTCATGTCGATGACAGTGTGGGTTTTATGTGTGGCGCTGCTCATGTGGGTGCAAAGGCCGGCGGGGCTGCCGCCGGGGTTCACCTGGAGCCTCGGTGAGCTGGCTGCATGGCTTCCGGGCAGCCAGGCCGGCGCTTTTGTGTTCATTGTTCTTTTGAATTTGGATATTCCTTCGATAGCGACTGTATTTATCTTTGGAAGAGGGTTGTCCGCGGTGTGGGGAGCCGGCCCGTCCTTCGGTATCAGGCTTGCCTGGGCTGTCTACCTCTTCGCCGTTCTGCTTCAGGCTGTTCCTGTCGTTTTGAGTCCGGAAGTCGGGGAGGTTGGCACTCTATGATTTCAGTCCTTGTCCTAATGCTGTTGTCCGCCGAGGAGCCGAGGGAGGCAATGGATCTGTCGGGATGGGTGTCGCACGCCCTTACCAGCTCTCCCGTGGTGACACAGGCCGAGGCGGACCTTGCCGGCTCGAGGGCCGATGTGAAGTCGGCCGGGTCGTTCATCTGGCCGACGCTGTCATTCAGCGCATCTTCGGGATACAGCTGGATGTCCATCCAGCCCGAGGGTGAGGGACACACCGGCTCCGAGAGCTATTCGGCGTCTCTGAACCTGTCCCAGGAGCTTCTCGGTTCCGGAGGCAGGAACTGGCTTGTACTGAGGGCCGGGAGGCGGGGGTTTGAAGCTGCTGAAGAGGACTACAGGGCAGCCGTGCTGGAGATGGTCCTGAGCGTTGTTGAAGCCTACTATTCGGTCGTCGAGATGGAAGGTCTTCTCGCCGCGTCCGAGCAGGCCCTTGAGAGAAGCGTGAACCAGCTGGAAAGGGCAGAAGCGCTTTACGACATGGGTGGCATCCCGACCCTGGAACTTCTTCAGCTTCAGGTTCAGGAAAGCCGTGACAGGCTCGCGCTGACCCGGTCGAGGCAGAGCCTTGGATCGAGGTACAACGCCCTTTACCAGGCGGCCGGTGTATCCATGTCGATGCGGAACCTTTCCGTTGACACGGCGGCGGTTCTGCAGCCGATTCCACCCGACTTTCTCTCAGCGTTGTCACCGGACCTCGCCGAAAACCCTTCACTCGCGGCGGCCAGGCTCCGCTCCGAACAGGCTTTCATCATCGCCGACGCCCAGGAAAGGGCTGCCTGGCCCAGCCTGAGCGCGAATGCATCGTGGGGCTGGAGTGATGACGAATTCAACGGTATCGAGGACCTGCCCGAAGACGATTACTGGTCGGTCGGGTTAAGGTTGAACTGGACCATTTTCGACGGTTTCTCCCGGGAAGCGTCGGTCCAATCCGCAAGAGCCGGCGCTCTCAGAAGCGAGGCATCCCTCTCCGGCCTTGAGTCATCCCTCACGAGCAGGCTGATGGCATCCCGCGACAATGTGGTTTCGGCCTACGAAAGCTATGAATTGAGCGAGCTGGCACTTGAGCAGGCGGAGGAGCAGTACCGCCTCTCCCGTCTCACATACGAGATGGGTGGCCTGTCCCTGCTCGACCTGCTCGACGCCCAGCAGATGCTCACCGAGGCGCAGGCAACCCTGGTGAGTTCGAGAGTTGGTTCCCTGGTCGAGGAAGCAAGGCTGCTGGTCCTGATGGGCAGGATGCCCAGGCTGGGGGAGTAGGACTTGCAGGGATTGTGGGTCTTTGCGGTTCTCGGCGGCGCGGGGGTTCTGATCGCGCAGGTGACCTGGAATCGGATGCTGTTGTTGCTTGCAGGCGGAAGCGTCGATTCCACGGCAGTTGTCCTCAGCGCGTTCATGCTTGGGCTCGGCCTGGGCGGAAGGGCGTTCGGGAAGCTGGCACAGCGTTCCCCAAGACCTCTCAGGGTCCTGCAGACGGCTGCCGTCGGAACGGCGCTCGCCTCTCTGCTTCCTCTGGTGCTGGAGCCCTTCCTCGAGGGCCTCTACCCTTATTTCTACGCCTCGGGTCTACAGATCCCGGCCAGGTTCCTTTCCGCTGTTCTTCTCGTTTTCCCGGCCACATTTTGCGCCGGGGGGATCGTTCCTGCGGCATCAAGGCTCGTCGAGGGCCCGGACGGGTGCTCACTTGCGTCGAAGCTATACGGTCTGAACAGCCTCGGATCGGCCCTGGGCGGCTTTTTGTCGGGCTTCATCCTTCTCGAGGCGGTCGGAACTGCTGCAACTCTGGCGGCAGGTTCATTGCTCCTCATTCTCGGGCTGCTCTTCCTGCGGGACCGGGTTACAGGGTCGTCCGAGCCTGTTGCCCAGCTTCCACCCGGTGCGTTCCACCTCGCGGTTTATTCGGCAAGTGGTTGTTTAGCACTAGGATATGAGACGGTATGGAGCCGTCAGCTCACTTTCGTGCTTGGGAACAGCACCTATGCGTTCACCACGATGGGCATGATGGTTCTTCTCGGAATTGGGCTTGGCGGTCTGAGCGGCAGGAGGATTGCATCGAGGACCGGGCAACCGCTTCTTCTCTTCGGAATAATCCAGGTGCTGCTCGCTGTTGCCTCGGTGCTTCCCCTTTCGGCTCTGCGCAGTTTCGCAGGCGTCGCCGCGATTGCCGGAGGAAGCGGATGGGCAGCACGAACGGCGGGGGGCTTCCTGGCTTCGTTCCTCTACATGCTGCCGTCCACGTTCCTCATGGGCACGACATTTCCTGTCATGCTCGCCGCCAGCGCCCGCAAGGACCGCCTGGGCGAGGACGTCGGGGTGCTCAGCCTTGCGAACTGCATCGGGGCGGCATTCGGGCCCGTTCTCGCTACGAGGGTTTTCTTTCTCCTGGCTCGGTGTCACGCACACCGCATTGCTGCTCGCATTCGGAAGCATCGGGGTGGGGCTTGCCTGCTTCATCAGGACCCGACGTCCCGCATGGGTTCCGATGGCGCTTGCCGGTGCGGCAGCTGTGTACATGCTCGTCCTGACTGCTGATCCGCCGGGTTCTACGCCTCCCGACGGCATGAGCCTTGTCTATTTCAGCGAGGACAGAACCGCCACCGTTTCCGTGTTCGGCCGCGACTGGGACGGGCACCGAAGCCTGCGGATCAACGGTGTCGAGGAAGTGCCCATTGACCAGTCCTCACTCGAGGCGTTCTACCTTCTCGGGCATCTGCCCTGGGGCTACAATCCGGAGGCCAAAACCGCTCTTTCAGTGGCCCTCGGCGGCGGGATCACGTCGGGAGCCCTTCTCACGCACCCGCTGGAAAGCCTCGTCTGTGTCGAGATATGTCCCGGTGTTGTCGGCGCGCTTCCATTCTTCGAGGGGGAGAACCGCCGGCCCGATTCCGATCCGCGCTTTCATCTCGTGGGCGATGACGGAAGGAACTACCTTCTTGGAACACCGGACTGTTACGACCTTGTCGTGTGCGACGCCACGCATCCCGGTTCCAGTGAGAGCTGGCTGCTTTACACCCGTGAGTTCTATTCGCTTGTTTTACGCAGGCTTGCGCCCGGCGGAGTCGCCGCCCAGTGGGTTCCTCTTCATCAGCTCCCCCCGAGTGATTTCCACAGGATACTTGCCACCTGGGCCGGAGTATTCCCGTACTCAGCCGCCCATCTTGCAGGGGGGCGCCACGTGATCCTGATCGGGAGTGCCGATTCCCTGTCGCTGTCGATCGGCGCCATGTTCGGTGATCAGGGTGCCCGGGAACAGCTCGCCTCGGTGGCGTTCGACGCGAATGAGCAAGTTTATCTGGAACCAGTGCTCGACAATCAGGGGATGTGCGGCGCGCTCGAGGCCGGCCCGTCACCCAACACCGATCACCGGGCGGGCTGCCAGTTCATCCGGCGCAGGGCGCCCGACGATCCGCAGGCCACGATCATGCCCAATGTGGCACTTCTGTTCTCATTTTCATCATTATCCCCCGATCCCCTGCGGCAGGCGCAGATGGTATACTGGAACGGTTCTATTCCCGAGGCTTTCGCACTGCTCGACGGGGTGCGGGGTGTGATGGCGGCGCGCTGGAGATCGGTTGCACTGACATCTGCAGCTCAGGTGCTTTATGATGGCGGTTCAAGCGCCGAGGCGGCGCAACTTGCGGGGATGGCGGTGGAAGCCGACCCCGGATGGCCAAGACCCAAACAGTTGATCACATATATGGAAAGTGGATTACAGGAAACGGAGTGACGGCCATGGGAAGACTGGCATTTCTCTTTCCCGGTCAGGCATCACAGCAGGTGGGGATGCAGAAGCACCTCATGGATTTTCCCGAATCAAGGGAGTTTCTTGAGAGAACCTACACCCTCAGCGGAGTACACGACCTGCTGCAGGTGATGAGCGACGGTCCCGGCGAGACCCTCACTCGCACCGACTACGCCCAGCCGGCGATCACGATGGTGAGCATCGCCACGCTGAAGGTTCTTCAGGTTGCGGGGATTCGACCCGAGGGCGCAGCCGGGCACAGCCTGGGTGAATACTCAGCCCTGGTGGCTGCCGGCGTGCTGCTTCCCGATACGGCCGTCAAGCTCACGAGGCTTCGCGGAGAGCTCATGCAGCGCTGTGCCGATATCCACCCCGGAGGCATGCTTGCAGTGCTGGGTCTTGATCTCGAAAGTGTCAGCAAGGCCGTTGAACAGGCATCCGAGATGGGACCGGTGGGTGTGGCCAACATGAATTCTCCCGGACAGGTCGTGATCTCGGGGGCGAGTGAGCCTCTCGAGAAGGCGGGAGAGATCTGCCGCGAGCTGGGGGCGAAGCGCGTCATTCCCCTGCAGGTGTCCGGCGCATGGCACAGCCCCCTGATGGAGGACGCCGCCAGGGATCTCAAGAAGGCACTGAAGGAAGCGGCTTTTTACGACCCGGGCATTCCCGTCGTGGCCAATGTCACAGCCGGTTACATCACCAGCGGCGACAGGGCCCGTGAGCTCCTTTCAAGGCAGGTGACATCCCCGGTCCTGTGGGCCGCCTCGATTCAGCTGATGATCGAGAACGGCTTCGACACCTTTGTCGAGGTCGGCCCCGGAACGGTCCTTCAGGGTCTTCTCGCCAAGGTCCGTGATGTGAGGGTCTACGGCACCCACGACGCCCCCTCCATCACCCGCACCCTCGAAGAGCTTGGGGGACGGACTAAGATAAATTAGTTTATCAGTATTGAAGAATGCAGTGCAATTTTCGCAATACTGATAAACTAATTTATCTTAGTCCGTCC
This sequence comes from Candidatus Fermentibacterota bacterium, assembly GCA_963845085.1. Taxonomy (GTDB): domain Bacteria; phylum Fermentibacterota; class Fermentibacteria; order Fermentibacterales; family JCC-6; genus UBA6080. The sequence continues at coordinate 197,536 of CAWJQI010000004.1, read as the reverse complement.
CCCCTGAGAGTGCCGATGAGGGCGCGGTTATGGGCGGCGAAGGCGAGCGGCGGTATGTCGGCCGGATGCAGCCACAGAATCTCTGCGGCGTCGTCGCCGGGAACCGGTGTGCCGGAATAACCCTGCGTGCGGAAGATGTAGAGAGCCACAGCACCGTAATCAGTGGTGTCTGAGTCAGATCCGGCCAGTTCCATGGATTCCGCGGAAAGACCGGTTTCCTCGAAAAGCTCACGGCGCGCGCATTCCACCGGGGTTTCTCCAATCTCCATGAATCCGCCGGGAAAGCATAATTCGCCCCTGGCCGGAGCGAAGGTCCTTCTGACCAGCAGGAGCCTGCCTTCCTTGTCACTGACGATCACCATGACTGCCGGAAGCGGGTTCCTGTAGTAGACAAGCCCGCATCCCGAACACGCCATGTGCCCGGAAACGCCCACCAGCGAACCACCGCAGACGTGGCAGAACCTGGGCGGGGCATAGAAGGATGTAGTGTTCCCTGGGCAGGGCCCCGGGCCGATCCCGGGAAAGTGACCGATCAAAAAGCCGTTGTTTCTTCGGAAGCCGTCCCTGATCGCTCCGCGGAGGTAGGAAAGAGCCTTTTCCACGGCAGTTTCGGCAGTGTAGCCGGAAGCCATGAGCGCAGCACACGCCGACGCGAGGGTGCATCCCGTTCCATGAACCTTGCCGGGGATTATTCTTTCACCCGTGAAGATCCTGACTCCGTTTTCCGTCACGAGGACGTCGGAGGGTGCACCATCGAGATGACCGCCCTTTACCAGCACCGCTGCCGAACCTGCTTCAAGAAGGGCCCTGCCTGCTTCCTCCATCTCCCGGATAGTTCTCACCGACCTTTTAGTGAGGGCTTCGGCCTCATCGAGATTAGGTGTCAGCAGTGAGGCGATCGGGACGAGGGTTCTCAGAATGCACTCGGAAAGGTCTCCGCTTGCGAGACTGTCGCCACTGCCGGCCGCGAGCACAGGATCGACGACCAGGGGAGCGGGCTGAACGGCTGACCTGTAGATCTCCGAAACAATCTCGACCGCTTCGGGGCTTCCCAACATGCCCGTTTTAACACCGTCGGGCGTACCATCGTTGCATACGGCGTTCAACTGGGCCCTGAGCAGCCCGGGATCCACCCGGCTCCAGGAGTGGACCCTTCCCGAATCCTGGACCGTTACCGCAGTGAGGGCAAAACACCCGTGGCCTCCCATTGCCGCCACCGCCCTGGCGTCGGCGAACAGACCCGCTCCACCGCTCGGATCGGTGCCGCCGACAAGAAGCACTACGGGTCTTGATCCCGCACTCGCCAAGTGCCGCGGGAAGGTGTTAGTTTTAGGGTATGTATTCATGGATCTCACCTGTTCTTTGCTGGGGACTGCTGGCTGTTGCGTCGGCTTCCCTGGGGCCGAGTATAGATTCGGTGTACTTCACGGGCAATCCGCCTCTGGACGAGGGTACTCTCCTGTCGGGCACCGGCCTTGAGGTCGGAGCATCCGTCTACGGGCTATCAAGGGTTCTTGTGGGCAACGGGGTGCTGTCAAACCTCAGAAACCACGGCTACCTCGATGCTTTAGTGGAAGTCTCCTGGCCGGCCTGGGACTCCGGCACACAAGCCGTTGGAATATCGATCCAATCCGGGCGAAGATCCCTCCTCGGCGACGTGGTGATCTCGGGCGCAACCCTTTTTGATGAGAGCGAGCTCAGAGGTCTTCTTGGCCTGCTGCCGGGCGAGCCCATCACACCTCTTGATACCCTTGAATTCAGACGGTCCATCAGGTCGGTCTACAGCAGCAGGGGAAGAGTAAGAGCCGATGCCGCTTTTGTGCTGATGGACTTTGACGCTTCCGGATCGGACTCGATTCCAGCGACCCGGACACTTCAGTGCATGATCACCGAAGGACCCCGTTTCGTGCTTGGCAATGTCAGTGTCTCCGGTCTTGAATCGGTCAGGCAGGTTGTCGTGACAAGGGAGATAAGCCTCCAACCCGGAGACTCGCTGAACATGGACATTCTGAGGGAATCCCTTGCAAGGATTTACACGCTGAGGCTTTTCAACGATGTCCGCTACAGGTACCACCCCCTCGAGGATGACGCGGTGATGGACATTGAGGTCGTTGTCCATGAAAAGCCCTATCACACTGTCGACCTGGGCACCGGCTACATATCCCCGTCGGCCGTTTTCTGGGGCGGATACTGGAAGCACCCGAACATCTGGGGAAACAACCAGCGGCTGACGATTGGATCCACCTGGACCCACTACTTTGCAAGCGGCCAGGAAGGTGACCTTGTCGAGCCATCCCTTTCCTACGAGGAGCCATGGTTTCTCTCCTCGAGGTGGACCGGCAAGCTGACCGGAAGCTACACGTACCTGCAGAGGAGTTTCCAGGAGGAGCGAAGCTACGGTTCAGGGATCAGCTTCTCGCGGCTTCTGGCCCGGGATGTCCGTTTCGCTTTCGGATACGCCATCGACAGGATCCGCTTCATGACAACCAGCGAGGACACGGTGATCATCCAGGACTGGACCACAACCGGCAGCCTCAGCGCATCGGTCGTGAACGATACCAGGGCGCCGGTGCTTGATCCAGCCCGGGGCCGCTGGCTGATGGTGGGCGGAAAGGTTTCGGGCGGCCTTCTCGGCGGTCTTGATTTTTACAGGGTGGAGACCGAAGCCAGGTTCTTCATCCCTTTCGGCGAAAACCTGGTCCTCGCAGCAAGGGGAGCGGTCGGGACAGTTCAAGGCTACAGCGGTTCAGTTTCGATCCCCCCCACGGACAGGTTCTACCTCGGCGGTCCGAGCACCGTCAGGGGCTACGCCTACAATGCCATGGGACCGGTTGACGATGATGGCAATCCATTGGGCGGGAACACCATGCTGCTTGGCAACATCGAAGCCAGGTTCAAGGTTTGGAGATTCCTTGGCATCACCGCCTTCCTCGATTCCGGGGGCATCTGGAACGATGTGGATGAAGTTTCCACAGCCGATGCAGGGCTTGGAACAGGGCTTGGATTAAGGATCAGCACCCCGTTCAGCCCGCGTCAGGTTCGATTACGGGTTTGCACCGACATGGCGCGACGGCTTCAAGAGGGGGAGGTTCTACTTTGCCATCGGGCAGACCTTCTGAGGGGGTCAAACGCCGCTCCAAAACCAGGGTGATACTCGTCATCATCCTGCTCGCCGCAGTCGTTCCATACCTCCTCCTGCTCACAGGAGGCCTGTCCTGGGCCGTCCGTCTTGCGGTGGGGGCATTTGCCGACGACGGCAACATTTCGGTGGGTGTTCACGGTTTTGCATCGGGGATTTTCTTCGGCACCCGCGCGGACTCGGTCGTAGTGAGCGACTCACTCGGCCTCAAGGTAATAGTCAGTGGAATCACCGTAAGGGGAAGCCTGGTGAGCTACCTGCTCGGAACCGGCCTTCAGAACGTCTGGGCCGATTCTCTCGGCATACAGGTCCCCAGACCCGCCTCCGGTCCCCCTTCCGAGCCCGATCCCGACATGAAACCCCTCTTTCAGAACGTTATCACGGGATTCGTCACTGATGTCGACACGCTCGGAATTCGAAGCGGAAGAATCGTAGACAATGATGGAACAGTGCTCGTAGACTCGATGAGCATCTGCGCCCGTGTTTTTTCGGACACTCCCGCAGAGCTCGAAGTGTACTCGGGGGGTGTGTTCATCCCGTTGTTCGGCGCCATTACCGGTTCCGGCAGCCTCACGATCGACACATCCATTGTCACCCTTCGCGATTTTACGGCCGTCTCTCCCGCCGGAACCATGATCATTCAGGGAACACTGCAGTCCGACAGTTCTCTATCGCTATCCGGCGAGGGAAACTTCACCACGTCCTTCATACCCGATGCGCCCCTGGCTGAGGGCCGCATGACCGCCGTCATTTCCGGAACGACAACCAATCCCGAGGGCTCGGTGACGATCAGCGAGGGGAATGTCCGCTTCATGGAGAGGGACATCGGTTTCACTGCCGATTCCATTTCGGGAAGCATGGATGACGCCAGCGCTGGCGTGGTCAACTTCTCGACCCCCGGGATCAGTGGGTCGCTTGCGGGTCGAATGGCTTTTTCCGGCCCCGTATGGAACGGCGAGTGTGAAGTTGAATTCGACCTGTTCGATCCTTCCGACTGGAGCCGGGATTCTCCCCCGGGTTCGCTCACGGGAACCATGTCGGCGAGCGTCTCCGGATCGGGTGAGGTTCTCTCGTCCGGTATCATCGATCTGGACCTCCAGGGGCAGGAGCTTGCCGGGGTTGCTTTCGAATGGTTGCATCTCCATGCCGAAGCAGATCCCGCAAGTGTTTTCGGAACATTGTCCGCCTCCGTCCTGGGCGCCGAGATCGGCTCGGAGTGGGTCGTCGCCCTTGGCGAAGGTTTTGAGCCCGTCTCCTGGAGCGGTTCCGCCGTTGCCAGGGTGGACAATGCCCGCGAAATTCTCGGCTTGATCGAACCCGCCTCCCCGTTGACCGGACTTACGGGGTTCGTTGCACGGCTCGACGGGCAGGGAACCCTCGAACGATTCAGGTTCGCCTGCGATGTGCGGGCCGAAGGTGCAGAACTCGACACCATTGAAGCCTCGGGCCTTTTCCTGATCGGGGATGCCGTCGTTGACATCTCGGGCTCACGGGGAGTGACGGTTGGCTTCGACGGCGAGAGCGGTCTCGCAGGCCTATCAGCCGGGGATTCACACTTGTCGGGTGTTGTCCTGGATGGCGCGTTCAGCCTTGGGCTTCCCTCGGGCGGGCTGCCGAACATCGGCTTTGCGGGGACTGCGTCGGTTGATACTGCAGCAATCGGGGGGCTTCTGGCACTGGATTGCGAAGTCCTGGCCGATGTCTCGCTTGCTGATGACCTCCCATCAGGTTCCCTCCGCATCAGTTCGGACCGGGTGGAAACCTCCGGCGGAAATCTGTCGGTGGGAATCCACGCAGAATCGCGCAATGGAATGATCCGGGTCGATTCGCTGGAGATCCTTCATGAAGGCGGAGCAAGAGTGGTGGCCGGTCTTTCTGTCGACATGGCCGGTGACACGGTCTCGGTTGCACTTGATTCCATCAGGGTGACGATGAACAAGCTCAGGCTTGTCAGGGCCGGCGGCGCCGAACTGGTGATCTCCCCCGACGGTGCGATGGGGATAGACAGCATCTGGATCGACCCACCTGCCGGTTATCTGAGGGGCAGCGGCAGGGTCGGAAGCGATGGAGAGATAAGCGCATCATTTGCAACCAGATCGGTTGATCTGGCATCGCTGGGTCTGGTTCTCGGGCTGGATCTGCCCATCTCGGGGGTGTTCAGCTCGGACATACAGGCGGAAGGCCGCCCGGGCGATCTCGAAGTGCTTCTGCATGCGTGCGTTGACGATCCCACGTACGGCCCCTGGACCCAGGGCGACAGCATCACTGTCGACGCCTCCCTTATTGGTGGATTGCTCACGGTCGACGGGATCTGGATCTGGAGCGATGGTATCAGAAGCGGCGTCAGCCTTTCAATGGACAGCGTCTGGAACGGAACGGCGATCGACCTTTCCCCGGAAAGGCTTGTGGCACTCGAAGCAGAGCTGACAGGAGTGGGAGACTGGCTTCTCTACATTCTGCCGTTTCCCATCATGACCAGCGGGGCGAGCATCAGTTCAAGGATCGAGTACAGCAGGGATGATCCCTACCTGTCCGCGGGCCTTGCAGGCCATTTCCAGAGGTTCTACATCGCGGGCGCCGGACTGGAGTTTCCCATGTCGTCGCTGTACATCTCATATCCTGACCCGCGCGCCGGCGATGATTACAACGCCTCATTCCGGATCACCAGCGGACAGGGCAACCATCCCGCCCTTTCAGCCGAACTCAGGGCGAGACTGAGCGAGAACATCCCGCTTCGCACCGGCGAGCCCCCCGTTGAACTTGAGGAGTACTCTTTCCGGGCCGAACTCAACGGATGGGAGACGATACTGAACGGCATGGGCTGGGTTTCGCTGAGTGGAAGCCTTTCCACCTCGAGCAGCGACATGAGCCAGAGGCCCATCATCCGGGGAAAGATCAGGCTTGACGAGGGAGTGATCGCCCTTCAGAGCGAGCAGGGCACGGCGGGCTCAGGCGGTGAAGCCCAGGCTGCGGAGCTGCCGATGGACCTTTACATCGATGTTCTGGCGGAGCGTGGCCTCTGGCTGAGAAACAGCTACATGAACATCGAGCTTGCAGCCGACATCACCATTCTCACACAGGAAGGCCGGCCCGTCTTCACCGGCAACATCAGCGTCGTCAGGGGAACAGTGAGTGTGTTGAACAAGGACTTCCGCATCACGAGCGGCACGGTGGAGATCATTCAGGGAACCCCGCCCAGCTTCATGCTGAACATCACAGCCGAGGCAAGGGTACGCAGTTCGATGAGCCGCGAGGTCTACACCATCGAGGTCAATGTCACGGGAGACCCGGAAAAACCCGAGATAGCCCTCTCGGGAAGCGGGGATGCAGGGGACCTCACGAACGAGGACATCGTGACACTTCTCACACTGGGGATGACCTACGGAGAGATGCAGCAGATGGATTCCGGCGCGCTTGAGACAGAGCTGGAAAGCGTAACCCAGGGAGTTCTCGGGAACATGCTGGCAAGAAGCGTCAGGGAAGGAATGGGGCTCGATGCCCTTTCGATCAGCCCGGACCTGCTCTCGGATACAACCGGCCTCACCGTGGAGGTCGGCAAATACGTGCTGCCCAACCTGTATGTGAGCTACACCGACGACGTTTTCAGTGCAAAACCCGGAACGATGAGCGCCCAGTATTACTTCAACCGTGATATCTACCTGCAGGGAAGCACCAAGACGACCCTGAGCGGAAACCAGGAACCCACCTTCGAACTCCATTACACGATCAGGTACTAGATGGCGTAAACCAGCCTCAGCGATGCCCTTGCATCGCTCGCAGTCGAGTCCTGAACGTTGCCCGCATTGTCAGTGTCGCTGTAGCCCGCCGAACCATGGAGCGTGAAATCCCCGGAAAGCCGGTAGCTCATGTTCAGTTCAACATCCCTGGTGTATTCGATGATCCCCGAAGGCCAGGGTTCGCCCGCCGTTACGGTGTCGCCGAATCCGTCGTAGACAGTTCCGACGCCGTGCCGGGAGAAGCTTCCCCGGAGCTCGGCCGTCATGGGCCACATGCCGGCGTATCCCAGAGAGAGGGTCGCCCTGTCGGCGTCGGGACCCAGTTCGCTCCCGATGATCCGCCCGTTGTGCAGGAAGATGTTGCTCAGGAGCTTCTGGCTGTAGACGTATTTCTGGATGGCGGTGTACTCCGCTGCAACCGCCAGCCCCGTTGAGGGGTGCACCCAGTCAACGCCGAGCGTTCCGCCCATCTTGTTCGGACGGTTGTATGTCGTTTGATACTGTATGTCGTCGATGAGCCATTCCATGTAGACGGCAAGGTGACGGTGCGGTTTCCATGTTGCGTCGAGGCCCATGAACAGGTTGTCGTCGTTCTGTTCGTTCCATTGTACGGCGTACCAGAAGAGAATGGGATTCGTGTAGGCAAGGTCAAGGGTTGTTGTTGTGTAGAACGCGCCTTCGTACAGCCCGATCCGCAGATTGTCGGTCGGAAGGATGTCAAGCCTGTGAGCGCAGAACCAGCTGCCGGAGTCAGGCTCGATCGTGGATGTGAAGCCCGTGAAGCTCACCCTGTCAGAGAAACGGAATGAAGCCTGGAGCTGATCCAGCGGAGGGGAGTTGTCGCTGACGAGGAGCTGGGTGAACCTGCCGGGGCCCCATTGCTGGGCGAAGCGGCCAAGCCTTGCCGAAATGCGGCGCGATGTGTAGTCGAGCCAGCCCCAGTCCGAATAGAGGTGCCTGCCCGGCTCCTGATTTGGATGGATGTGGTATTCGCTGAACCCACCCGGGGGGAGGTCGTCGCTGCCTGTCCAGACCGACGCCTGGTGATCGAACGTAAGCCCTCCGGCAATCGTGCCCGCAGTTCTGAACTTGATGCCTGCCGCGTTCGTGAAGGCCTCATCATCGTGCCCCCCCTGCAGTGCCGCCTCGAGCCCCCAGAAAATGCTTTCGCTGAAGAAACGCCTGGAGGGCCTTGAAGAAAGCCGGGACAGGCCATTCCACAGGTCTCGGAATGGACCTTCAGCTGTGACATCGAGGGGAGAGGGTAGCGTGCCGGGGAACAGGGAATCGCCTGCTGCCTCGAGGTGCCGGAGCCAGATTTCATAGGGCGATTCGAGCGGAAGCGCCCCGGCTTCAAGGTTTGTGCCAATCGTGATGATCAAGGCGAGCAGATATTTCAAACCCCTGTCCTTTCGAGAAGAAGAACTGTTTCAACATGGTCGGTGTGGGGGAACATGTCCACCGGCATTGCTTTTTTCAAGCCGAAACCCACCGCTGCGAGAACCGCCAGATCCCTTGCAGCGGTGAACGGGTTGCAGCTGATGTAGATGATCATCCCCCTCGAAACCCGTGCAAGCATCTCCATGATCGCCGCGCCCGCACCGGCTCGCGGGGGATCGAGTATGACGGTGTCGAATGACCTTCCGGCCCTGCATGCCCTTGACAGAAACGAGGCATCGCTCTCACAGAAGGACTTGAACCCGGTTGCGCCGTTCATGGCCGCGGCCGCCCTGGCGGCGTTTGCCGCGTTCATGTTCGTCTCGACGCTTTCCACCGGGGCGCCCCGGCAGGCAAGTGGGATGCCGAAGGTGCCTGCCCCGCCGTACAGGTCGAGTGTTTTTCCGCCTGTCGCATGTTCGAGCACAGCTCCGAGAAGCAGTTCGGCCGCGGGGGTGTTGACCTGGAAGAAGCCCCCCGGAGGGATGGGAAAGGTCCATTTCAGAAGCCGCTCAATGAGTTGGTTCGTTCCGGGAGCGGACTTCTCCGAACGGGCCGGTCCCCAGGCATCCGGCAGCCCGTCAGCCTTGCCATCGACCTCGACAAGCGTGCCACCAGTGTGGTTCGAGCACCTGATCGAGATCGTGTTCACACCGGCTGGAACCCCGGTGCGGAGTATCTCACCCAGCACCACCCTTCCCGACGAGTCGAGGGCCGGACAGTCCTGCACTGGAAACGGATCGCCCCGATAGGCGTGAAGGCAGGGCATGCCTTCGATGACGTCGAAAGTGACCCTGTTCCGAAACCCCCTGGTTTCCGGCGAGGGGGTGACCCCGTCGATTGTGCATTCCGGGAAAGAATTGAGCGCTTTTTGTATCCATCTGCGCTTCCAGAAGAGCTGGCTCCCGTACTCAAGATGCTGAAGCGAGCACCCCCCGCACTTTCCATGCAGCGGACAGAAAGGAGAGACCCTTTCCGGACTGGGCTCGATCACTTCGAGCAGTATTGCCTCACAGTGGTTTTTTCTGCGCGTGACAATGCGGGCTTTCACCGTCTCGCCGGGCAGCGCCCCGGGAATGAAGACCGCGGGGCCGTCGTCGGGCCTCGCTATACCGCCAACCCTGTTTCCAAGGGAAACAACGTTCAGCGTGAGGGGGAGGTCAGTAGGCATCCGCCCTGAACACCCCGCGTTTCCTGTGCCAGTCGGCCCGCCACTGCTGGAAGGATCCGTCGATTATCCTTCCCCGCATTTCCCTCATGAGAACGGCGAAATGGTGGAGGTTGTGGATCGTTGCCATGATCGGCGCAAGCCATTCCCTGGATGTGAAGAGGTGCCTGAGGTACGCCCTGGTGTGATTCGCACAGACAAAGCAGTCACAATCGGGCTGAACGGGGCGGAAGTCGGTTCTGAACCTGGCGTTTCTAAGATTGAGCCTTCCGCCTGGAACGAAGAAACATGCGCCCCTTGCGTTCCTTGTGGGCACGACGCAGTCGAACATGTCCACTCCCATGGCGGTGAAGTCTACAAGATCCTCGGGCTTTCCCACTCCCATCAGGTATCTTGGCCTTTGAACCGGCAGAATGTCGACACAGCTTTCCACGGCGATTTCCATGTTGGCCCGGTCCTCGCCCACCGCAACCCCGCCTATGGCATACCCGTCGAAGCCCATCGCCACGAGTTCCCGTGCGCAACGCTCGCGAAGGTCGGGAAAAGAGCCGCCCTGCACTATGCCGAAAAGGGCTCCACCCCCCCCGGTGTGAAGCCGTGCCGCCCTCTCAGCCCACCGGAGAGTCAGCTTCATGGATTCCTCGGTACGCTCCCTGCCGCTCGGCTGCTCGAGACACTCATCCAGCACCATCATCACATCGCTTCCGAAAGCACGCTGAAGGTCCAGAACGCCTTCGGGGGTAAGCGTGTGGCTCGATCCGTCGATGTGCGACTGAAAGCTGTACCCCTCCTCGCTCACCTTGCGGAGGGAGGAGAGGCTGAAAAGCTGGAACCCCCCCGAGTCGGTGAGGATGCAGCGATTCCAGTCCATGAAGCGATGCAGACCGCCCGCCTTCTCAATCACGTCCCTGCCAGGCCTGAGGTAGAGGTGATAGGTGTTGCACAGGATCATTCCGTAGTCCATGAGCAACAGGTCGCTGTTCCTGGCGGTCTTGACCGTTGCCTGGGTGCCCACGGGCATGAATGCAGGGGTCTCAACCGACCCGTGCGGGAGCTCGAGGATCCCGGCCCTCGCCCTGCCGTCAGAGGCTGTCAGGCTGAACGGATTGTGGTTCATCATCAATGGGTGAGGCTGGTTCAGCGTGTCCGGGCGCGGGTTCAACACTACCGGCAGGCATCTGGACGGCGCCTGTCTGCCCGGCAGCGCCGGGGCTCTGCCCAGCTGTCGAATCCTGCAGAGCCTGGGATGAATCTGGATCGACAGGGAGCATCAGTGTGTCGGGAAGCAGGCTGTCCTCCCGTGCAACAAGAAGGCTGTCGAGGGTTACGCTCGAGGTGTCGCCGAGAACAAGCAGCGCATGCTCGGGGTTCAGGCGCCTTATCTCATCGAGCTGGACCTGCAGGTCGGAATTCATGTTGTTGCGGTGGTAGAGGCTGGCAAGCCTGACGTGGTACTCGAGCTCGTCGGGGTGAAGCGCAGTCAGTTCTAGGTAGGTGACAAGCAGTTCACGGTCCGATTCACTCATTCTGGAGAACTGACTTGGGTTGTCAGCCGTATTGACGTCGATCACAAGCGGATTGGCCAGAAAGAACACCACTGCCGATCCCAGTATCGCACTTGCCGTGTAGGCCGTGACCCATCGCTTGGCGACCTTTCTTCCGGCCATGACTATTGCCCTGGGACGCGGGTCGAGCTGCAGGTCGAGTTCGCGGAAGTCCGCACCTGAGATCGCCTCGGGAAGCGAGAGCCCCCCCTTGAAACACCGGAGATACCCCACCATTCCCAGAAGGAGAAGAGGAGGCGTCAGACCTATCCGGAGCAGTTTGACCCCGTATGTCCGCTCGCCATGTATTGTTACGCCCAGGGCGGTTGCCGGGCTCTGCCGGGAGTTGTACTCCACGGCCGCCGTGAGGCTGAGAGCCACGAAATAGAACACGGGAAGCGCCAGGTACCATCCGGACCAGAGAAGTGCGAGCAGTGAGGCTCCGAGGATCGTCCATGAGAGTACGAGCAGCGTCTCAAGACCTGCGAGCGCCAGCACCCGTTCAGCTTTTGGCCTGTTTCTTCCGCTTTTGATGGTGCATTCCTCTCAGGTAACCAGCATCGCATCGCCATAGCTGTAGAACCGGTAGCCGAGCCCGACTGCCCGCCGGTATGCGGCCATCACCTGTTCAAGCCCTGCGAAGGCCGCCACCAGTGCGATGAGCGAGCTTCCGGGAAGGTGGAAATTCGTTATCAGAGCATCGACGTTCCTGAACCGATACGGGGGGAATATGAAGAGAGAAGTCTCTCCCGACAGCGGACCCGGCCCTGCGATGTCGATGCTTTCGAGGACCCTTGCCGCCGTTGTGCCCACGGCGACGATCCTGCCGCCGCCTTCCCTTGTCTTTTTCAGCCGCTCCAGCGTTTCTGCGGGCACAGCGTAATCCTCCGAATCAAGCGTGTTGTCGCGGAGGCGCTCCTCGCGGAGAGGTTCGAATGTGCCCGGACCAACGTTGAGGGTCACGGTGCAGCTCGCTACACCAGCATTCAGAAGTGCTGAAAGCATTTCCATCGTAAAATGCAGCCCTGCCGTCGGGGCTGCCACAGCCCCTTCGCTTCGCGCATACACGGTCTGGTAGCGTTCGGTATCGATCCGGTCCGGCGCCCTCTTTATGTATGGCGGGAGGGGCACATTGCCGATCTCCCTGACCAGGGCGCCAGCGTTGTTCCGGGGGCCGAAGCTGACTATGGCGCGTCCGTTGCCCAGCCCAGATTCGACCCTCGCAGTGAATCCCTTGTCGAGGTTGAACCCGATACCGGGCCTGCAGTATTTGCCCGGTCTTAGAAGCACCTTCCAGTCGGTATCGGAGAGCTGTCTCAGCAGGAACAGCTCAGCCCTGCCTCCCGTGTCGTTTCTCGAAGCGCTGATACGCGCCGGGAATACCCTTGTGTCATTGAGCACAAGACAATCCCCGGGGTGAAGAAATCCCGGGAGATCATTGAAAACCCTGTCCCCCGATGTTCCCGACAGGCGGTCAAGCACCATCAGGCGCGATGCTCCCCTGATCGGGGTCGGAACCTGCGCTATCAGCTCTTCCGGAAGGTGATAGCGGAGGTGGTCCCTTGTCAGTTCCAGATCCCGCCTCCGGTTTTCATGTCGTCCTGAATTTAAGGGTGAACCGGGTTCCCCGGTCCCTTGAAGAGAAGACGGTTATTGTCCCACCCATCGCTTCGGTGAATTTCTTCGCGAGCGGAAGGTCAAGCCCGGTGCCGGTGTGGCCGGATGTGCCTCCCGATTCGGCGCTGTTTTTGAAGAGTGAGGGCAGGTCGGCTGCCGGAATGCCCTTGCCGCTGTTCTCCACCTGGACCGACCAGAAGCCGCTTCCGGTGGAGAAGGAGATATCAACCGAATCGCCCGCCCCGGTATGCTCCGTGGCGACGCGCACCAGGCTGTTGATGGTTACGTAAAGCCATGATGGATCAAAACATGCAACGAACCTGGGGGACGGTTCCATTAGATTGTACGGGACGAGGGGGTTTTTGGAATGCGTCCTCCATCCTGTGACCAGGTCGAGTGCGATCTCGTAGGGATCCGACCATTGCATGTCCGGTTTGCCTCCGAAGGCAGCGGCCTTGAGCCACCCCACGATGACCGGTGTTGAAGAGGCGATCCTTCCGGCCGCTTCATCGAGAAAACCAAGGAGCTTCGGGTCGGCCCCGTCACCATTCTTCAGCACGGAGAGTTGACGGGATGCCGAAAGAACAACGGCCGATGAGGCGGTGAGTTCGTTCTCCATCTCCTGGACCAGCGCTTCCGGAAGCTTGTCGAGACCCCTGAACGGGCCGGTTTCCCGAGCGTCTGCGCGGGGTGTCGCCTCGAGGGCGGAGATAATCTCTGCACCGGTCTCGAGAAGTGCCATGGCTTCCCCGTCGAACCCCTCCGGTGTTGATGTGGCCAGGAGGACTACACCCGTTACGATGTCGTCCGTGATGATGGGTACCGCGATCTCGCTGCCGGAGTCGGGGAATGCAGCGGACATTCTCACGTCCTGGATCGGGTCGGCGAGGAACGCGCTCTTGCCGTGAACGCACACCCAGGCCATGATGCTGTCCGAACCGAGTGAAATACCCGGAAGGGTTCCCTGGATGCCCGCTGTCACGACGGGCATGAGCATGGTGCCGTCCGAGCTGACCTCGGCCTTCACAGCCCTGTCCGCATTGCAGATGGAAGCGAGTTCACGGAGGGTTCTGTCGAACCCCTCCTCCCTGGCCTTTTTAGCGTGCCCGACGACTCGTGAAATTTTTTCGAGAATGGTTCTTGTGCGGCCCTGGTCCCCCTGGGGCGCGTTGAGGCAGGAAAGCCCAGCAACGATTCTCAGTGCGAGCTCGCCGCAGGGGCGAAGCTCGTTGCTCTGCAGTCCGCCGAGGGCGACCGTTCCATGCCAGCCGCCGCCTGAGACGGGCTGGAAAAGGCACCATGTCCCCTTGAGCTCGACCCAGACCCTTGCCTCTGGATCAAGCGGCATGTTGTCGAGCAGTTGGTCCGCCTCGCCCGAGGTTATGGTCTGTCCAGGCAGCAGGAGCGCAACGGAGTCAGCTCCCGTGCCCGTCCTCAGTATGCGGATCAGCCGGTCTGTGTCGGTTGTTGAACCCTCGAACAGCGCCGCATCGGCTTCGGGGAACACGCATACGGAGGGGGAGTCAAGCCTTTTCGAGAGGAAGACCACCGAATCCCCTCCCTCGGCGAGGGGGAAGACGCAGATCTCGATCAAAGGCGATTTGTCAAGCGAGTCCGGCTTGAGGCTCAGCGTATACCTGCTTGGAGCGTAGTATCCCCTCACCCGCTTGTCGTGATTCGCCTTCGCCTCTTCCCTGTACTCCTCGGAGACCCACTTCCAGAAGAAGGTTCCCTGGATCTCGGCCTTTCCGTAGAGCCCAAGTGCCAGCTTCCGGGCAGCCTCGTTGAGCTTGGTTATCACTCCCGTCTTGTCCAGGACCAGCGTGGGGGAAGGATTCTCTTCGATGATTGTGTCAAACAGCGAATCGGCGGTTCCCCCGGTGTTCACCATGGCAAGGGAAGGCGAGGAAAGGCTTCCGAAAACAAGCCTTCCAGGGGCGGGAACATTTTCCAGCGAGAGTATCCAGTTTTCCCTCATGCCGTGATCGGCGATGCTGCTCACCAGAAACTCATCAACCCTGCCCTCCGCGGCGCACTTTGAAAGCCCCGCCTGGATGGCGGGCCGTGACCCCGGCTCGAAGAGCGACTGAAGGGTTTTAACTGATGATCCGGTTTCAAGCGACACGTTTGCAGAGAGGGCGATAAGCCTTCCGGATGAGGAGCAGAGAAGGGTCTTTCGTTCGCCCCTTGTCGTGGAGAGAAGGGCGGTGACGTCATTTGGCGTCAGCTCGAGGGCGGTGATGAGATTTATTTCAGTATCGAGGGAAGCCACCGTGACTTCCAGGAGTCTGCCACCGACCGAACAGGGCCATCTTCCAAATGCGGTCGCGCTGAAAAGGGCGCAGAACTCGTCGGGGTCGACGCCGCAGTGGGATGCAAGTCGCTGCCATTCAACGGAAAAGGAAATCGGTTGGTTTGTTTTGGAAACAACGGACCATGCCGTAGATTCCGGGAGAAGAAAAGGAGTTGCAGAAGATGGGAGTCCTTTCATATCTTAATCCAAACATGGTGCGGGAGTACACTGTCTAACATGGGTAATTCTATTAGATTCGGGAGAGAAAATGGAAGGTTCAAAATTGAAGTATTCAGCTTACTGCATTTTTGATCTGAAGGCCGTCTCACGCAGTGATGCTCTCGAGGAGCTTCTCGATATCATTCCCATCAACAGGAATTCCCGCAAGCTGATTCACGGCGCCCTCGAAATGAGGGAACAAGCCGGTCCCACGGCGATCGTTCCAGGTATTTCGATCCCGCATTGTCGAAGTATCCTTGTGGATGATCTGACCGTGGTTGTCGGCAGAAGTGCTTCCGGTATTCCATGGCCCGAAGACCGGGTCAGGATAATGATAATGTTCATTTCACCGGTCAAACCCGATGGCCCCCATGAACATCTGGCTTTCATCAGCCATGTTGCCTCCCGAATCAGAAAATCCACTGACGCAGTCATGAACGCTTCCAGCACCGAATCCCTGCTGGACTTGCTGGGCATGGAACCCATACTTGGAGGTGTTGATGAACCTTGATCTGGAAAGACTCATCGGTCTTCACGATCTTGACGTGATGATCGCTGACCTTGATAGAAAGGATATTCTTGACAGGGAGAAAATGATGGGTCTGAGCCCTGACAAGGCAAGGGAGGAACTTCTCTCCCTCAGGGTGGATTACGTCAGGAACATCAACAAGAAATGGCTGGGGCTATACAGCCAGCTTACGAAGCACTACGGGAATGCAGTTGTGCCCGCGGTATCGTGCAGGTGTACGGGATGCCTTACCCGACTTCCGACCGCCATGTGTTCCGATCCCGAAAGAAACGACAGGATCAATACATGCCCCACATGCAGCAGAATCATGTACTGGGCGGAATAGGCGAAACCCCCCTGGAGTCGATATGAACCCGATTGATGCGGAAACGGCGCTGACATTCGATGATGTCCTCCTTCTCCCCGGTCCCTCCTCTGTCCTGCCATCGCAGACAAGCCTGAAGACCTGCCTCTGCCGTGGGATAACACTGAACATACCCGTGCTCAGTGCCGCCATGGACACCGTAACAGAGAGCACAATGGCGATCGCCCTCGCCCAGTTGGGCGGGATGGGCGTTATTCACAAAAACCTTTCCATTGACGAGCAGGCCATGAAGGTGCGGCAGGTGAAACGCGCCGAAAGCGGTGTGATCGTTGATCCGATAACGCTTGACATCGTTTCAACGGTGGCCGACGCCGTCAGCCTTGCAGAGAAAACCGGGGTGTCGGGCTTTCCGGTGCTGTCCGAGGGGCGGCTCGCAGGAATGCTTACACACCGTGACTATCAGTTCGAGGAGGACGGTTCGAAGCCGGTCAGCCAGCTGATGACGCCCCTTGAATCACTTATCACGGCCCCCGAGAAGACGGGAGTGGAGAAGGCGCTCCTCCTCCTCCGCAAGCACAGGCTTGAGAAGCTTCCCCTTGTTGACGGCGAGGGAAGGGTGGTCGGGCTCATCACGGTGAAAGATATCATCAAGGCCCAGAGCCATCCCGATGCCAACAAAGACGCCCGCGGAAGCCTCAGAGTGGCAGCCGCTGTCAGCGTGGGCGACCCTGCGCTCGAAAGGGCGGCCGCCCTCGTCGAAGCCGGGGTTGACTGTCTTTTCATCGACACCTCCCACGGACACAGTTTCAGCGTGATCGAGACCACCCGGCGAATAAGGGCCGCGTACCCGGGATTACCGCTTTGCGCCGGCAACGTGGTCACCGCCGAGGGCACCATAGCACTGATCGATGCCGGTGCTGACATAGTCAAGATCGGTGTCGGCCCCGGATCCATCTGCACGACAAGGGTTGTGGCCGGTGTCGGCTGCCCCCAGATCACCGCCGTGCACCAGTGTGCCAGGGCCGCGTACGAGCGAAATGCGATGGTCATCGCCGACGGCGGCATCAAGTACTCTGGTGATATTGTCAAAGCGCTGGCCGCTGGCGCCAGTGCAGTTATGATCGGCAGCCTCTTCGCCGGCGTGGCTGAAAGCCCGGGCGAAGCGATCACCTACAAGGGAAGACGGTTCAAGTCCTACAGGGGCATGGGTTCGCTCGGGGCCATGAAGCTTGGCAGCGCGGACCGCTACTTCCAGAAGGAAGACAAAAAGCTCGTTCCCGAGGGAATCGAGGGTATGGTCCCCTTCAAGGGCCCCCTCAGCGACTTTCTTTTTCAGCTCATGGGCGGGCTCCGCGCCGGAATGGGCTATGTTGGCGCCGCCGAGGTCTCAGAGCTGCGGACAAAGGGCAGGTTCGTCAGAATCACCAGCGCAGGCCTCAAGGAAAGTCACGCCCACGATGTAATGATCACGAAGGAAGCCCCCAACTACACCCTTGAAAGCCATGCATTCTGAAACCCTCAGGGCTTGCGGCATCGTTGTCGAATCGGTGCTTCATGAGGAAAGGAACTACTTCCTCGCCCGTGCAAAGAGGGGCGAGAGGCGCATAGTCGTCGAGATCACCCCGGCCGGGGCTGGTTACATACACTCCTGGCCATCCTCTCCGCATCTCGTTCCACCCATGGAAGCCAGAAATCTTCCCGGTGAACTCCGCCTGCTTGTCTTCGAGACAGGCACCGCAAGGTTTTTGTGCGAAGACCTTCATGACAGGCCCTTCAACCCGGGTGAAGCCTCGGAAATCATAGCAAGGGCTGCCGACGCGCTTGCGGGGCTGCAGGCATCCGGCCTGATCGCAGGTTACGTCGGTCCGGAGAACATGCTGCGTGAATCCGACGGCAGAGTGATAGTGCTTGCAGGTCGGAGGGGGTTGCCGTCCAACCCGTTCACCCCGCCGGAAACCGTCGGAAGAAGGCCATCCGACCCCAGAAGCGATGTGTTCTCGCTCGGAACCCTGTACCTGCGGCTGATTGCCGGGAATGACGACCGCGAAACCCTTGTCGAGGCGTGGAACCATCTCGACTCGGCTGCGATCCGCAACCTGTCAAGCCTGCTCGAGCAGGATCCTATGCAGAGGCCGTCGGGCGTCATTCAGGCAGCGAAGCTTCTTGCACCCCTTCAGGTGCCGGATCAGCCGGCTGCTGCAGGGGCCGTGATCAGACAGCCTGCGTTCAAGAGGGAGAATTCCGCCGGAGCTGCCCGGAAGGGAAGGAAAAGACAGAAGCCCGCTCTCTTCAAACTCATCATCCCCGGCTGTATACTTGTCCTTCTTGTTGTTCTTCTGATGATCCTCCATCCCTGGAGCGGGAGGGACCGGGCCGAAACCGAAGACACCGGTACCGAATTCCAGACCGTTCCGCCCGACAGCTCCATTTCCGCGGCGCCCGACTCCCTTCCTCCCGCTGTTGATTCCACCGAAACCTCACCCGACGACAATGCAGTCATCTGGGTGAGCAACGGGACCGACACGGATGGCAGGGAGACGGAATTCCGTGCCGGTCCGGCATCGGCCTACTCTTTCGTCTATCCGGCGAGAGGGGTTACGCGTCGCAGGACAAGCCTTGTGCTTGTGAGAAGGGAAAGCCCCGAAACAAGCCTGACCGGGTCCGTCTTCTATCCGGCTGCGCAGCGGTTCGCCTCCCTCGATTCCTCCATGACCGTAAGGCCGACCGATGTGACCATTCTGCTCGGGACCGACCTGTATCATCCCGGTTTGAACCAATCCCGTCTCAGCACCCCGACCGGCCCGCTCGACACTCTTTTCATCGACATTGCCAATCATGGCATCCAGTACACTCTCGAGGGAATGGGAGCGGCATCCTGGATGGCTTCAAAGCTGTCCGGAAAGGCGATCACCATTGACGGCGTGCAGTGGGTGCTGAGCGTCAGCGACATCCGCGACGGGGACAGGCAGAGCGATGAGATCGGCATACCGGCGAACCTTGAGAACACCATGTTCATCTACAGGCCGGGATCGACCTGCGGGCCGCAACTCGAGGAAGCCCTGAGGGGTGTTTTCCAGGCGCTTCCTGCAGCTGTTCAGGGCCCTGCATCAGGGGTTCCCGTGCCGGATATCCACGTTCTTCTGGGATCCCCCTGAAGCCGGTTGACAAACCCGTATCTACATGTTATGCTTGCCGCTACAAGTCAGAAGCTTTGGAGGCATCCGTTGCTTATGAATTTTGATCTGCATGACAAAGTGGTTCACCCTCTTCACGGCGCAGGGGTTGTTACCGAGATATGCCGGAAGGACATTTCCGGCGACATGGTTGATTGCATTGTGATCCGTCTTGTGGCGGGCAGGGCCGGCATACTCCTTCCCTTCGACAGCATACAGGAATCCGGTCTAAGACGGGTCTGCTCAAACGAAGACATGGATGAAGCCCTCACTGTTCTTGGCAATACGGCGGAGGATCTTCCCCGCGACTGGCGCAGGCGCATCGAGGTGCTGCGCGAGAGAGTTCATTCCGGCGACCCCAGCATGATTGCCACGGCGGTACGCGATGTGCTTGCAAGATCATCGATAAGCAAGATGAACCCCTCCGAGAAAAGGGTATTCACCGAAGCCATTGGTGTTCTTGCCGGTGAGCTGTCGCTTGTGAACAACATCGAGTTCCAGGGCGCCAGGCTTATGATCGAAAAAAGGGTCACGGGCGTTCGAAAAAAGAAGAAGCAGGCCTGATCCTCCTTGATCTCCACCGATAGAATCACAGGAAGTCCCTCGGAAAGCGTCATTCTTGTCACTGTCGGGATAGGCAGGGGCAACCACGCCGGACGTGACGTCGAGATGATCCAGCTTGTTAAAACCGCAGGCGGATCAGTAGCGGCTTCGCTCCATCAGAACCTTGTGAAACCCGATGCAGGATCGTTCGTCGGGAGCGGCAAGGCCGCCGAAATAGCAGCCAAAGCTGTTGAGCTCGGTGTCAACACCATCGTGTTCGATCACAATCTCACCGCAGGGCAGGTCGCCAGGCTCGAGCGGATCACCGAATGCAAGGTGATTGACAGAACCGAGCTCATTCTCGCAATCTTTGCCCTCAATGCCCGTACCGTGCAGGCCAGGTTGCAGATAGAGCTCGCCCAGCTCAAGTACACACTGCCCAGGCTTTCGGGGATGTGGCACCATTTCTCACGGCTTGGTGCAGGCATCGGCACGCGTGGCCCCGGTGAGACACAGCTTGAGGTTGATCGCCGCCGGTCGCGGTCGCGCATTGCCGTCATCGAATCACGGCTCGCCGCGCTGGAAACCGGAACAAAGCTTCGCAGATCGTCCAGGGAAGGCATGTTCAAGGTATCCCTCGTGGGCTACACGAACGCAGGGAAAAGCTCGCTCCTGAACGCCCTGTGCAACTCTTCGGCCCTGGTGGAGGACAAGCTCTTCGCTACGCTCGACACGACATCTCGAAGGCTTTCCCTGCCCGGTTCCGGAACCGTTCTCCTGTCCGACACCGTGGGTTTCATAGAAAGGCTCCCGGAGACACTTGTGGCGAGCTTCAGAAGCACGCTTGACGTTGTCAGGGAAGCCGACCTGCTTCTGCTTGTTGCCGACAGCAGCTGCCAGGACAGGGAGGAGCGTCTCTATGTCGTCACCTCCACTCTCGAGAGGATCGGCGCCGGGAACACACCCAGAATTCTGGTCTGGAACAAATCCGACCTTTCCGAAATTCCCCCCTCTCAGGGGCTTTCGGTGTCGGCCCTCACCGGCGATGGCCTGAACGATCTGCTTGACGCGATCGCTTCATTCTGGAAAAAAACACTGGACTGGTACACGGTCTCCCTGGATATTTCCAACGGCGGGCTTGAAAACTGGATTCGAAGGAACTGCCTTGTGGAAAGCACGGTCAGAAACGATGCAGGGGGGATCGAGATTCACTGCGCGCCGCTGAGGGGAGACACTGAACTTCACAGCAGGGTGAAGGCCGCAATGGGAAGGCTCTCTGCTCCGGAGGACAAGGCATGAAGGACAGCACCCAGATAAAGGATCTCGAGAGCAGTCTTGCCCGAAGGATTTCATCACTGGCCGACCTTCATTCAAGGGGAATAGTCACAGGCGAGCTTCTTGGAAGGCAGCTGATCAAGCTGTTGACATCCGACGAGGCCAGGGAGCACGCCAAGGCGGTCATCGAGCCTGATTCGAGGGCGATCCGCATACTTTACCGCCTGATCAACCCCTCGGGCTGGCGCAGGAAATCGGGGCTGAGCCGCGAAGACAGGCTTTCCGAATTCATGCGGGATCTGGAGGGCGTCATGGCATCCGGCATCTCGTCCGAGGAGAAACTGAGGGAGATGAATTCACTGGCCTGCATGCCGTTCTTCAAGGGGTTCATCACCCCGAAGAGCGTTCCCGGCGAAAAGATCAACAAACCTTCAAGCCGCGTAAGCGTTCTGGATTGACAGTGTCTTCGCAGACACAAAGTGCCGGCAAAAAGCTGTTAAAGCTCATCGGTCTTGTCTTTGTGGTGCTCGCCCTGTACTTCCTCGGCAGTTCCCTGTCCAAGGGTATTCGTGAGAGCGGCGGAATCGACAACCTGCTAAGGTTCAACCCTTTGATGTTCGCCCTCTCATTCGCTTTGCTCCAGCTTCATCTTGTTGCGTGCGGGCTTGCCTGGAAGAAGGTCGCCGGCCTGACCGGCGGCAGGCTCGGTTTCTGGAAGGCTTATTCAATCCACTTTCTGGCGCAGGTCGGCAAGTACGTTCCCGGCATGGTTTGGAGCGCGATCGGCAAGTTCGCCCTTTCCTGCGATTCGGGCCTGACCCGGATTCAGGCGGGCCACGCGCTCGTGCTGGAAACCGTCTTCATCGTCTTCGGCTGCCTTCTTACGGCCATGCCGCTGGTCGCGGATGCCGCGAGGGCTGTCGGCATGGGCGGAGCAGAAGCTGTATGGCTTTCCGTGGCGATGGGGCTGCTGACCCTTTCCGCAGCGCATCCCGCCGTATTCGGATTTCTCATGAAAACCGTCTCAAGGGTCACCGGCAAGCAGTACGATACGCGCAGGGCGCCGTTCGCCGACATTCTCAGGATCATTCCGGTCTATGTGGGCATTTTCCTCTTCGTGGGGCTTGGATTCTGGCTTCTCGCCCGCAGCTTCGGGCTCTCAATCCCCTTCTTCCCGGGAATATTCCTGTACCCCACGGCGTTCGGGATCGGATACCTGATGGTTTTCGCCCCTGGTGGGCTCGGCATCAGGGAACTCGTTCTTGTATGGCTGATCAGGATGGCGGCACCGGATGCGGAACCCGGTCTGGCAGAGCTTGCCGCCATTGCGGCGCGCATCTGGATCACACTCGGGGAAGCGGTCGCATTCGGTTTGTCGCTCGCCCTCTATGGCACCACGACCGGAAAACTTGTCAAGCTTTTTTCCCGGACGGGCGCTACCTGATCCTGACCCCTTCTGCGGTCACGGGCGGAAGCAGGTCAGTTCCGGTTCTGTGCTGTGATCCCCCAACCTCGATCGCGCCGGCGAGTATCTCGTAGGCGCTGCCCGAAATGAGACAGTTCGCGAGCCGGCCCGTGACCTCACCGCCGGTTATCGTCCAGGCGGTACCACAGTCGAGTATCATCCCTCCGCCGGCTGCGTTGCTGCCCTCGGCGCTGAGGATTCCCGAAACGAGTACGCCGCTGTCAACGCGGGAGATCATCTCATCCAGTGAGCCTCCATCCCCGGTGTCCACGGTGATGTTGGTGCAGATCGGCATGGGGTGTCCCCCCAGGTTCTTTCCCGCGTTCCCGGTTGAAGGGATGCCGGCCTCCGAGCCGCTTGCAAGGTCGAACACGAAGCCCTTGAACACCCCGTTCCTGAACAGCGCCTTGTTGCATGTTGGAATCCCTTCTGAATCGAAGGGGGCGGAGCTGGCCCCGCTTTCGAGCAGCGGCATCTCCCTGATGGTCAGAAGGGGCGAAAGAACTGTCTCACCGAGTTTGCCCGCGAGGCACGATGCGCCGTCAAGCAGCACCCTTCCGCTGACTCCCGTCCTCACCGCCTGCAAAAGCACCCCGAGGGCGGGGGGAGCAAAGACAACAGTCTTCCTGCCAACAGCGGTCTCGAGCCCGGCTCCTGCATGGGCAAGGCCGGGGAAGAGCCAGGAGATCGCAGTGGAGGGCTCGGGAAGGCTGGTGCACTCGAAATGTGATGCACGCCTGTACAGCCCGTCTGCGGTAGCGGAACTCACGGTGGCATCGACCCTTATCCTGTAGCGAACGTACTCGCCCGTGCACCCGTTCGTGTTGAGGATGCCGACCGCGTCCCGTCCCCATGAGACCCGGGTGGTCAGAAGGGTTCCGGGAAATGCGGCATCTGCTTCCGAGGAAAGCCCGTTGACGAACCGAAGAACATCAACTGCCTCGGGAAGATCACCGAGGTTCCTGAAGTCATCGGTTGAAGGGGATTCCGATGGCAGTTCCCAGGTGAATTCAGGCCCCGATCTTGCCGAGGAGATAGCACTCTCCGCAAGAAGTGCCGGGTGGAACCCGCCTTCCGAACCTGCGGTTCCGGCCTTGCCATTCCTCTTTATGCGCACGCTGTAGGAAGTGACGGCACCTGTCCCCGAAACAGGAGTGCCGTTTCCGGCGAGCAGTGTGTTCCGTCTTCGGAAGAGCCAGTTGACCTCGGCGTCGGTGGAAACCTGTCGAAGCGTGTCGAGAATTTTTCCTGCGCGATCTATTGCCTTCATTGTCAGCTTATCCTTATTCCGGAGACGAGGATGTGGGGTCCGCCGTAGCTGACCGGAATGGCGGTTTCGAACGCCCTGCCGCAGCCGCCGATGTTTCCGAAGAGCTCCATGTCATCCCCGACCTTTTCTATCGCCCTGAGGGTGTCGAAAACATTCCCGGTTATCACGACCGGTCCCAGCGGCCGGTCAGGCAGCCCGCGTTTTACGGTCCAGCCGCTTTCCGCAATGAGGCTGAACCGTTCCATGTCGGTTGCACCGCCAAGGCACCCCTTCAGGTATATCCCGCTTCCGAGGGCGGCAAGAAGATCGTCCCGGCCACCCGCACCAGGCTCGAGAATGGTGCATCTCATTCTCGCCATGGGGATGCTTCCGGTGCCCCATGCCCTTGCGTTTCCCGAAGGCTTCACTCCGCTTGCGGCGGCTGTTGTCAACGTGTGCAGCCTGCTCTTCACAACACCAGCGGAAACAAGGATCGAGCTTGTGCCGCGTGTACCCTCGTCATCCCAGCTGCAGCTTCCGGGAAGGTTAAAGTGCGTGGGGTCGTCCGTGATGTTAACGCACTCACCCCCGACCATCCTGCCGGGGCTGACAAGAGCCGCCATGGCGGGGCACTGGCCGAGAAGATCCGATTCGGCGAGGTGCCCGAAAGCCTCGTGAACGAGCATGCCAGTCAGCTCCGGCCCGAGAACGGCTGGAATTACACCCGGGGTGGGACCCGACGGGCTGGTTCTCTGCGAGAGGTCTTCCGTGATTTCCCTCGCAAGGTCTTCCCTGTGGCGGAGGTGCTCGAGTCCGCCCCTGCAGGCTATGCTTTTCGAGGATGTTACGTTGCCGGGAAGGGCCGCCTGCATGCGCAGCCCGCAAAGCTCTTCGACCTCCCGTATGCTGGTTCCGGCCGAGTTGACGATCACCCTGTCACGTATGACTTCGCTGTAATCGACTTTCGCGGAGGCACCCGGATTGGTCATTCCAAGAAGCTCGCAGTAATGACGGCAGAGAAATGCCTTGTCTTTCAGAGGGGCCTGGCTGAAGGGTTCGGTGCTTCCAGGGATGAAGCTGTCACGCTCCGGAGCGGGGAGAGCAAGGTGAACGGAGCCGCCTTCAGCCGATACTGCTGCACCGGCCGCCCTGTCCACAAGCGCTTCGATCCCGCTGAAACCCGAGCCCCATGAATACCCCCATTTTCCTGACACCATCGCCCGCACGGTGCAACCCTCCCGCATCACCGGCCCCACGCTGAACCCGCGTCTGCCGATCTGGGCCAGTTCAAGTGAGGATATCCTTTCAAGCCTGATCTCGACGAAATCGGCCTCCGAAGCTTGAACCGCTCTTTCCGCCCTGTCTCTGGTTTCCTGCAAAGCGCCCTCCAAAAGGGTTACTGGGAGATGAAAAGCCCTTCCCGTGCCAGGGAATCAAGCGCACTTGAGGCGGAGTCCGCCACTTCCCGAGACGGTGAAAGGGCAAGGCATCGATCGATAAGATCTGCCGCTCTGAGATAATCGCCCTCGGAGAGATGTGTTCTGGCTGTCAGCCACAGTGCTCCGGGGTGACCGGTCAAGGGGTCCTCCCGCAGGATCTCCCTTGCTCCGCGGTTGTCACCCATCCTGAAAAGCAGCGAGGCAAGGAGCATGCCGGTCTCCAGCCTGTGGGGGCCGTCCCGTGAAAAAAGCGGCCGAAGAACCTCTAAAGCTCCGGTCGTATCGCCCTCGGCAACCAGCAGCTTAGCCAGGGAGAACTGGGCATCGGCAGCTCCCGGTTCCAGCCCGAGTGCCATTCTGATGAGCGTGCCCGCGGTTTCGAAGCTGTCCGGGTCGGCCAGCAGAAGGTTGCCCAGTTCGAGCGGCGCCCTGTAATCGGTCGGACATCTGGACATGAACGCCCTGTACCAACCCGAAGCCAGGGGAATGCTTCCCTCGAGCGCCGAGACCCTTGCCAGACCAAGCATTGCATAATCTTCAAGGGGGTTGATATCCAGCGCACGGGAGAACGCCTCCCGGGCCTGGGTCAGAAGCCCCTGGCCCATGAGCGCGGAACCGGCCTCGGCCTGAAGGCGCGCCGAGAGCCTCTCGGGTTCGGACAACATCACCAGGGCGCTGAGAAACAAGGCAAGCATGGTTCCCTCCGAGGTATAAAGCTTGATTATCATAGCCCGGTAACCATTCGGCGTCACCGTTTCAGAACACAGGGAGATCGAGGAATGCAGAAGGCGGACCTGGTTGTCGTGGGAGGGGGCCCCGCAGGATATGTGCCTGCAATAAGGGCGGCCCAGCTCGGTAAAAAAGTCGTTGTCGTGGAGGGTGAGGAGCTTGGTGGCACCTGCCTCAATCAGGGTTGTATCCCGACCAAGGCTTTGGCCGCGACCGCCCATCTCCTGAGGCAGTCCGGCGAATGCGGGAAATTCGGCCTCTCCGGTAGCCTGGAGATGAACTGGGACTCGATCCTGAAGAGGAAGAACCTTGCCGTCACCAGGCTGCGAAAGGGAATCGAAACCCATCTTGCGCATCTTGGCATTGAAGTGGTTCGGAGCAGGGGTGTGCTTTCCGGACCGGGTGTGGTGGATGCCGGCGGGCTTTCGATCGAGGGTTCGAAAGTGCTTCTGGCACCGGGGTCATTACCGCTGGTCCCATCCTTTCTTGATGTGCCCGGCGTGCTCACCAGCACGGATGTGCTCAACTGGCAGTCGCTTCCGGGGTCACTCGTAATTGTCGGCGGCGGAGTGATCGGGTGCGAGTTCGCCTCCATACTTTCAGCGTTCGGAGTGAAGGTTACCATCGTTGAAATGCTGCCCAACCTCCTTCCCGGGGTGGACGGGGATGTTTCCGCTGTTGTCGCCCGTTCGCTTTCCAGGTCCGGTGTGAGGGTCCTTGCAGGGAACGGATCAAAGAGGGTGGAAGTCACATCGGATGAAGCCAGGGTGTTCCTCTCGGACGGGACTGTGGTGGAGGCGGAGCGAATCCTCGCAGCCATCGGCAGACGGCCCCGCACGGCCGACATGGGTCTTGCCGAGGCCGGCGTTGCCCTGGACGGCAGGGGATGCATCAAGGTCGACCGTTTCGGCCTTACAAGCCTTCCCAATGTCTATGCCGCCGGTGATGCAACGGGGATTTGGTGGCTTGCGCACGCGGGCAGCGCTCAGGGACTTGCGGCGGTGCACCATGCATTTGGCGCTCCTGAAAGGCCGGTTGATCCGGACTGCATGCCCGGATGCATCTTCACCGACCCCGAAGTGGCCACCGTCGGTCCGGGAGAAGACCAGTGGCGTGAGAGGGGTGTTCCCGTCAGGATCGGAACCGCGGGGTTCATCGCCAACGGGAAGGCAGTCGGGATGAACCGGACCGAAGGTTTCGTGAAGATCATCGCGAGGGAGGATGACGACACTGTTGTGGGTGTGCAGATCGTGGGAGCTGACGCATCAAGCCTGGTCTCCGGCGCAGTGATGGCTGTGAACACGGGGGTCAAGGCGCGGGACTGGGCAAGGTTCATACACCCCCATCCGACCCTTACCGAAGTGTTGATGGAGGGAGCCGAGTCGCTCGGGATCGGGGCACTCCATGGATGAGGGGGTCGCCGCCCTTAACCGGCTTCTTGATGTGGTTAGAGTTCTGAGGGGGCCCGGGGGTTGCAGCTGGGACAGGGAGCAAACCCTTGAAAGCCTGCGCCCCTATCTGCTCGAAGAGGCGCACGAGGTGGCTGAAGCAACCGAGCGGAAGGAATGGGAAGCCGTTTCAGACGAGCTCGGTGATCTTCTTCTGCACGTGCTCATGTGGTCGGAAATAGCAGGCGAGCAGAAGCTCTTCAGCCTGAGGGATGTGGCCGAGGGCATCACCGGCAAGCTTGTCAGAAGGCATCCTCACGTCTTCGGGGACAAGGCGTCGCCGTCACCAGGAGATGTCGAGAAACAGTGGGAGTCCATCAAGCGGAGTGAAAAATCGGAAGCCAGCCAGGGCTTTTTCTCCTCGCTTCCCAAGGGGATGCCTGCCCTGCAGACCGCATGGAGGATCGCCCAGCGGGCATCGGATGCCGGGCTGGAACCTTTGCCGGACAAGTCCGGTATTGAAAAAGCGGTGCAGATTTTCGTAAGGAACACGTCCGCGGAAAACCTCGGGGTCCTGCTCATGGCCCTCGCCGGGTATGCGTGCGCCATCGGTATTGAACCCGAGCTTGCCTTGAAACGTGCAAACGAAAGTTTTGTGGTGAAATACGGAGCTTGCCCCGAGGGGGAGCAGACCTGATATTTGACGAAGTTATGGGGTCACAACCAGAAAGGAAAAGATGAAGTACCTTTTATTGTTCCTTGTCGCAGGGCTTGCCCTCGCCGGATCAATTCAACCAGAGCTTTTGCTGGATATGGCAAATTCCACGCCTGGCGAGTTGATTCCAGTCGTGGTGTTGATGGAGGGAGGTCTTGACCAGAACTGGCTTCAGACGGCCACTGCTGGCATGAGCCGCGTCGAAAGGCAGCAGTTCGTGGTCGAGGCGCTCAAGAGCAATGCACAGGCGTCCCAGCACGCAGTACTCGAGTTTATTGCAGGCGAACAGGTTGAACAACTCGTTCCCTTCTGGCTCGTGAACGGTTTCTATTGCCACACCACACCCGCGGTCATCAGAAACCTCTCCACCCGCAGTGATGTTCGTTACATCGAACGGGGAAGCATCGGCGGAGGCCTTATCGAGCCCGTGGGTCAGCGCGACCCCGAGCCCGGCCAGAAGGCGATCGCCTGGGGCGTTTCCAAGATCAACGCTCCGCAGGTGTGGGCGCTCGGTTACGAAGGTGACGGCGTCATTGTCGGCGTCATCGATACCGGTGTTTACTACACGCACTCCGACCTCGGCAACAACATGTGGCACGACACTCCGGCCGGATATCACTACGGCTGGGACTTCTATGACAATGACAACGATCCGATGGACATCTACGGCCATGGCACCCACTGCGCCGGCACCGTTGCCGGAGACGGCACGGGTGGAACCGAGACCGGTGTCGCCCCCTCGGCCACCATCATGGCCCTTCGCATCAACTACTACTACGGCGGAGAAGCCACCTGGGTCCAGGCCATGGAATTCGGTACGGAGCACGGGGCTTCCGTTCTCACGATGTCACTCGGTTCCTATACCGGTGTGGCATTTCTCCGGGAAGCCGAAGAAGCCCTGCTCACGGCGGGCGTTATCCACAGCGTTGCAGCCGGCAACAGCGGGCCCGGCGGTGGCACAATTCTTGGAAGCGGAGACTGCCCGCCCCCCTGGTTCCACCCCAACCAGACCTACCACGGCGGACAGTCGGCAGTGGTAACAGTCGGCGCCACCGATTCGAACGACAACATCGCAGGTTTTTCCAGCCGTGGTCCCGTGACCTGGTGGGGCGGAGTCGCCCCCTGGAACGACTACAGCGATTCCCATCCCCTCATCGATCCCGACGTGAGCGGTCCTGGCGTTTCCGTACTCAGCACCATGATGGGTGGCGGATACACCACCATGGACGGCACCTCGATGGCAACACCGCATGTGGCTGGTGTCATGGCTCTTCTGCTGAGCGCCAATCCTGAACTCACCGTTGCGGAGATGGATCAGATCCTCGAGGAAACCTCGATCGATCTCGGCGCCACCGGCAAGGACAACAACTTCGGAGCCGGCAGAATCGACGCATATGCCGCAGTCCTTGCAGCCCTTGAGCTTGTCGGAACAAGCGAGGGTGAAAGCGCCGGTATTCCTGCCGACGCAGTTGTACTCTCGTCCGTCAGCCCCAACCCGGTCGATGGTGCGGCTGCCTTCTCGCTCTACCTTCCTTCCAGCGGTGATGTATCGATCAGCGTTTTCGACGTGGCTGGACGCGCCGTCGCACAGGTCCACTCCGGTCAGCTGTCCTCGGGCACCCACAGCTACCTCTGGAGCCTTCCGGAAAACCTTGAAAACGGTGTTTATTTCGTGAGGGCCGCCGCCTCCGGTGGCTCGTCCGTCAGCAGGATGACCGTAGTCCGCTGATAGAGTTTCTGCAGGGCGGCCCGCTCTCATGAAGGGCGGGCCGCCTTTTCTTGTTTCCGGCCGCGAGCCGGGTCTGAAGGGTTGAGATATGAGCACTCTGCTGTTGTCCCTGATCATTGGAAGTTCGGGGGTAATCCATCCGGACCTTGTCTGCAGCATGAACCTGTCGCCTCCGGGGGGGTCGATTCCGATTGTCGTGCATGTCGAGGGATCGCTTGATGTGGATTGGATCGAAACCGTAGCTGAAAGTATGAACCGGTCCGAAAGACGGCAGTTCGTTGTGGAGGCGCTGAAATCCGACGCAGCCCTCTCCCAGGCCTCCGTTCTCGCCTTTCTTGAGGATCGCCCGGTTTCCGGCCTGACCCCCTTCTGGCTGCTCAACGGGTTCTATTGTGAGACCGATCCTGAAACGATAAGGCTTCTGGCAGCCAGATCCGACGTGCGCTTCATTGACAACGGATACCCTGAGGCGGGGCTGATTGAGCCGGTCGAGGTCAGGGATCCATCGCGCGAGGAAGTGAGTCGCGCCGTGGCGTGGGGAGTTTCCACGATCAATGCCCCTTCGGTGTGGGCGCTCGGCTACGAGGGTCAGGGCGTGATTGTCGGAGTCATCGACACAGGTGTTGACTACACCCATCCCGATCTCGGCAACAACATGTGGCATGACACCGCTGCTGGTTACCATTACGGGTACAGCTTCTACGGGTCGGGCGACCCGTATGACCCCATGGATGATTACGGGCATGGCACCCATTGTGCAGGAACCGTGGCAGGTGACGGTGCTTCCGGCACCGAGACCGGAGTGGCGCCCTCCGCCACCATCATGGCCCTTCGCATCTACTACTACACTGGCGGGTTCCCTACCTGGATCCAGGCCATGGAATTCGCTGCCGAGCACGGCGCATCGGTTCTCTCCATGTCGATGGGAACAACTCCCGTCGGCAATGCCACACTGCGGGCGGCCGAGGAGAATGTTCTTCTTGCCGGCATCTACCACAGTGTGGCAGCTGGCAAC
This sequence comes from Candidatus Fermentibacterota bacterium, assembly GCA_963845085.1. Lineage (GTDB taxonomy): Bacteria > Fermentibacterota > Fermentibacteria > Fermentibacterales > JCC-6 > UBA6080. Next base: position 166,829 of record CAWJQI010000004.1, on the reverse strand, counting down.
AGTGGGCCCGGTGCCGGAACGATCCGGGCAAGCGGTGACTGCCCTCCCCCGTGGTTCCATCCAGACCAGATTTTCCATGGAGGGCAGACCGCGGTCGTGACGGTTGGCGCAACCGATTCCGGTGACAACATCGCCGGCTTTTCGAGCAGGGGGCCTGTCACCTGGTGGCTTACCGTGGCGCCGTGGAACGACTACGGCAGCTCAACGCCTCTGATCAGCCCCGACATAAGCGGCCCGGGAGTCGATGTTCTCAGCACACAGCTCGGCGGCGGGTATACCACGATGAGCGGCACATCCATGGCCACTCCGCATCTTGCAGGCGTTGCAGCGCTTCTTCTCAGCATAAATCCTGAGCTGAGCGTGGCCCAGCTTGATTCGATCATCGAATTGACATCGCTTGACCTGGGAGCGGCCGGAAAGGACAACGTATTCGGCGCTGGACGAGTCGATGCCTACCAGGCCGCACTGGCTGCCCTTGAGCTGGTTGGAACCGGGGGCGAAAGCAGCGCCGGGCTGCCGTCCGCGGAACCTGTCCTGTCCGGGGTACATCCCAACCCGGTGACATCTTCAGCCACCTTCTCGCTCTTTGTTCCCACGGAAGGCTCAGTGTCGCTCGATGTCTTCGACGTGACGGGAAGAGTCGTGGCGCGGGTGCACTCGGGACAGCTTTCCGGAGGCAGCCACAGTTTTCTCTGGAGCCTGCCCGAAGGCATTGGAAGCGGCATGTATTTCATTCGTGCGGAAACCCCCTCGGGTTCTGCCGCCACAAGGATGACCGTCATCCGCTGACACTTAGGGGACGGACTAAGGTAGATTAGATTACCAACGAAAAGAGAAAGAGGGCAACCGGGTATGGTTGCCCTTCTCATTGTACGATCAGTGCTTATTCCATTACAGGACGAATCCGGTTGAATGAAGGTTCGACCAGGATTGAAATCCTAACACAGAAGCTGGAGGCTGATATCGGACCACTGGTCAATTGTATGGACTCGTGTTTTTTGATCCAGTCTCATAAGTAGTTACAGAACAATTAGATAAACCTGTAATCTAACTTATCTTAGTCCGTCCCCTGGTTTTAGCCGCCGGAGATCAGGTGGATGACATCAACGGTGGCGCCATCGGGGATGCAGGTGGTGTCAAAATCGCCCTTTTGTATCACCCTGCCGTTGATTCTGACTACCAGCATTCTGAAGACGTACCCCTTCAAGGTCAGAACGTCCCTGATTGTCATGCCCTCATGCCACTGAAGGGGTTCACCGTTCACCGCTATCATGCGTTCCTCCATGCCGCTAATATAGCCCTGGAATAGACGACCCGTTCCTGCTGTAGACCTTTCGTGGACTGAATGAACACGAAAGGAGATTGGCATGACAGAGGTTCTTCTGGCCCTTGCGTTGGCGGCAGCCACGCCGGAGTACTCAAGGATGGGTGTGGTGCATGACGGTGAGATAGTCGCGGATCTTCCCCTCGAACACACTTCCGCGGAGATCACGGTCAGCGGCATCTACCAGATCGGCATTGTCAGGCAGGTCTACGGCAACCCGTACGACACGCCCATCGAAGCGGTCTACGTCTTTCCTCTTCCGGAAGATGGAGCTGTCTCCAGAATGGACATGTTCATTGGCGACAGGCACATCATCGGAGACATACACGAGCGCAGCCAGGCGCAGAGGATCTATGACGAGGCGATCCAGAGCGGACAGACCGCTGCCCTGCTCGAACAGGAGAGGCCAAACATCTTCACCCAGACCGTCGGGAACATCCTTCCCGGCGACAGCATCGTGATCGAAATCGAGTACACGGCACCGGTGAAGTACGAATCGGGAACGTGGGAGCTGTCATTCCCCATGGTCGTTGGCCCGAGGTTCATACCGGAAAATGTCGCCGATGCGGCCAGAATCGCTCCACCGGTTGTTCCGGAGGGCACGAGGGCAGGATACGACATCGAGCTTTCCGTGTTGCTTGATCCGGGGATGCCTGTCCGATGGCTTGAATCGGTCAACCACGAGATCGACGCAGAAAAACAGGATGAACTTCCCCTTCTCACCCTTGCACAGGGCGAAACGATCCCCAACCGGGATTTCGTTCTCAGGTACAGGACGGCCACTGACGGCATCGGTTCGGGGTTCGTCGCCCACAACGGAGCCCTCGGCGGTCACTTCATGCTGATGCTCGAGCCGGACGCTTCAGTTGAGAGGGATCTCATTGCACCGAAGGAGATGTTCTTCGTAATCGACTGCTCGGGTTCGATGAGCGGCCAGCCAATGGAGGTCGCCAAGGAAACGGTGCGGCGCTTCGTTCAGGGGATGAACCCCGGGGATTCATTCCAGATCATGCGCTTCAGTGAAACGGCAAGCGCAATGAGCAGCCACCCGCTCCCGAACACTCCCGAAAACATCAGAACAGGGGTTGAGTACATAAACTCGCTCAGCGGCATGGGCGGAACAATGATGATAGAGGGCATCAGAGCGGCAATCGGTTACCCCGAGGACCCCGAGAGGATACGCTACATCATCTTTTTGACCGACGGCTATATCGGCAACGAATCTGAAATCCTGGGAGAGCTTCAGACTACCGTGCGCGACAACACCAGGCTGTTCAGCATTGGTGTCGGGTCGAGCGTCAACAGGTATCTCATCGAGGGTCTCGCCGAAGAGGGTATGGGAAGCGCTGTCTATGTCGGTTACAACGATGAGCCGGCCGAAGCCGTGGGGGAGATTTACAGGAAGATCAACAACCCTTATCTGGTTGGCATCGAGCTGGACTGGGGCGACCTTTCGGTGACCGATTGCCAGTTCGGTGGAACCAGGGACCTGTTCGACGGCGAACCCCTGGTGATCTCGGGCCGCTTCACAAGGCCGGGCACCGGGACACTCCGCGTGACCGGAACACTGGGCGGCCGCCCTTGGACAAGAAACATCAGCATCACACTTCCGCAGCCCGGCGAAGGCACTGAGGCGGCTGACCGGCTCTGGGCTTCACGAAGGCTTGCTGCCCTCCGCAGGCAGGGCTACTCACCCGAACTTGACGCAGACGCGAGGCAGGAGATCACCGAGAGCATGATCGGCGTAAGCCTCGATTACAGGGTCCTTTGTGAGTACACCGCATTTGTGGCCGTCGACTCGGAAACAAGGATCGGTGCTGGAGGGGAGCCGCTGCGAGTCGATGTGCCTGTGAACATGCCTGTGGGGGTGAGCTACCAGGGCGTGTTTGGACAGGTTGCGTCATCGCCCAGCCCCGTCGGCGGATACGCCATGAACGGTGGTTCAAGCGGAGCATCGATGAGCCGGGTCGCCACTGAATGTGAAGCAGGAGAGGACGCCTACGACTACTCGGCCGTGTACGCCGCTCCTAGACCGGTCATCAGCCTGTTCTCCGTTGGTGACAACCTCGGCGCCAGGCCTTCGGTGGTCAGAGGCCTCATGATCGAACTCGTCGGCGAGCTCCAGCCGCTGCTCGACGCGGAGGAAGGGATCACAGGAACCCTGACCCTTGAAATCACCCTTGATCCGGAAGGCAGAGTCACTGCCGTGGAAGTGGCTGAGAACACGACTGGATTGCGCACGCTTGGGCAGAGAGCGGTGCAATGGCTTGCCGGCAGATCCGTCGCGGGCGGCGGTCCGGGAACCATGACCGTGGTGTTCCAGGTCAACTGAAATCACCCAGTAATACGGGAGGGGCAGCAACCTGCCCCTCCCGCTGCATTTCGACCCGGTGTTCTTTTCCGACCCGGGACCACTATGTTTGACACATCAAACTCGGTTCCGGCGTCGCGCTGTGCACATGCCCCGGTTTCGCCGCCGGCCACGCAAAACAGGAGAGTACCATGAGGAGTCTTGCATCGGTGGCCTTTGCCGCCATTCTGCTGTCGGGTTGCTCATCCCCGGGCGACGATGGTGACAAGCCGCTTGTCACATCGGCCACGGATACTGTCTCGGTGCGGACTGCCGCAGAGATGTGGGAGTCGCTCACGGTTGAGGAGCGGGCTGTATTCCTGGAAGCTGAGAACCCTGCCGCTGAGTTCGTTGATGCCCTTGCCGGGAAGATGGCTCTTGAGATCCTGGCTGACTCATCCGGGCTCCTGCAGGACACCTCTCTTGCCCTCGATGCAGCTTCCTGGTTTCGGGTGGAGTGTGCAACACTCGCGAGACGCCTGACAGCCGAAGTCGAGATGGCGGCGGTTGATGAATCCGACATCGCATTCTGGAGGGAGAACGAGGGAATCCAGGTGCTCTTCACCGCAGAAGTCGTGTGTCCGGCCATTCCCCTGCCTCTGGGCGAACTTCCGCGGGAACTGGCAACAGCCCTTGCGGGAATTTCCCAGGGTGACAGCGTGGAGGTCGAGGACTTCGGAACGGTGAACCTTGTTTCCCGAATCGATCCAGGCCAGCCGCACTCGAGTGAGCCTGACAGCATCATTGTGCAACTGATCGGATTCGGCAGGGAGCGTTTCGGCTACCTGCGGGATTACGCAGCCCTGCTCGGGGATGGAGCGACACGAATAGACAGGGACTTCACTTCGCTGGACATGCTTCCCGGAGATTCCGTAGTTGTCTCCTCGCCCGTCGGGAACTGGACGCGCCGGGAACTTGAACGGGAGGTTGCCTTCATCCGGACCAGGTTTGCACCTGTCGAGGCTTCAGCCTACTGGATGGACATGATTGCGGAAAACCTGATCATGCAGAGCCACTATACGAATGTTCTCCGTGAAAACTATCCGGAGCTCGCGGATTCCCTTCAGACGGCGTCAGAGAGTTTCAGACGGGGGCTTGCGATCGAAAGGCTCGTTCGAAATCGGATGGACAGTGTTGTGGTTGTTTCCAGTGCGGACCTCGAGGAGGAGTACTCCCGGCTGCCTGAACCCGTAATGACGGCTGAACTGCGGGTCTTTGCCACGGCATCAGCCCATCTTGAAGATCTTCCGGACCTGAGGCGCTCGATGATGGATGGTTCCGACCCCGGTGCCTTCCCCCCGCTGTCGGAACTGGCCGTTCCCGGAGGCGATCCGGGAATCACCCGCCCCCTCATGCGGGCCGAGATACCGGGCGGTATCGCGGAAGCCCTTTTCGGGATCGCCCCGGAAGATACCGTCACATGGCAGGGTCCCTTCGAGGTGGAACCCGGCTACTTCGCCGCCTTCCGCCTTCTCGAAGTCATTGCACCCCGTCCCGCGACCATCGAGGAGATAGGGCCCAGGCTCGAGGAATCCGCGAGGCTGAGACTTGAAGCCGCCGCAATGGAAGAATTCCTTTCGGAGATTCGGGAGCGATTCGGGGTCACCGTAAACAGATCCGTTCTGGACGATCTTCCGGCAGATCCCGGCCAGTGGATGAGAGAGGAATGAACCGACAGGACTGGGCTTGACACCATGCACCGGGTCTGCTATTTACCCCACGTTCCTTTTTTGCGTAACCCCAACCTAGGAGAGGCTCATGAGAATTTTTGCTCTGCTTACCATTGTGCTCGCAGGGTTTGCCCTTGCAGCTGACACCAGCCTTGGTCATCTCAGCGATGCAGTAACCATCATCCCGGAAATCGCCGGTGATGACATCATCTGCTCGCAGCCCTTCGTGTTCGCCGGCCTCGTGAACGGCGTCGGTTTCAGCTCCCCCAACAGCTGGATGATCGCCGACGACTTCACCTACGCCTACGGTGGCTACATTGACAGAATCGAAATCTGGGCCATCTACGCCAGCGGCAACGCCACCGGCTACAACATCCAGCTTCGCGCCGAGGGTGCCCCCGGACCGGGCAGCATCGTCAGCAGCCACACCTCCAGCGCCGTGAACCACATCAGCACCGGGTTCAGCTCCTGGGGATACGCCCTCTGGTACTCCGACATCACCGTTGGCAACATCACCTTCACCGGTGGAACAAAGTACTGGTTGGCCATGCAGACCACCGGCGGCGCCGGCGCTCACTACTGGCTTGCCACCAACCAGACCTGGGCCGACATGACCTACTTCAGCGCCAACAACGGTTCCTCCTGGTCCAGCAGCCAGACCGAGTGGGGCGCGCCCTACGAGCAGTTCATGATCCTCAGCGGCAGCACCGCCCTCACCCGCGACAGCTGGGGCGCCATCAAGACCCTTTTCTAGACCGCTGATTCATGTGGATTCCCGGGGGAGGCTTCGGCCTCCCCCTTCTCTATGTGCGTGGAACAACTGAATGGAGCTTAACTTGCCGCCTGTTTCCGTTGTGATGCTGTCAGCTGTCGCCGCGCTTTCAACGGATGGATGTGTTGAGTTCCTGCTGTCGAGATCCCCGGCCGCAGACGGAGTGGAACCCAACCTGTCCGTGATTGTCGAGAACACGGAGCTGGCTCTCTGGACGCGGGACTCGCTGCCCTGGGGTGACGAGATTCCCGACAGTGTTTTCCTCCGGTATGTGCTTCCCGCGAGGGTAAGCCAGGAACCCCTCACTGCGTGGCGACCGGTGTTCATGGAGCATGTTCTGCCCGTAGTAAGGGGGGTGACCGACATCGAGGAGGCGGTCATCCTTGTAAGCGCATGGAGCGACTCGATCACCGATTACAGGCACACACAGCTGCGCGACCAGTCGCCGCTTGTTACATGGAGTTCGGGGATAGGCCGGTGCGAGGAGCTTACGGTCTTCTTCATGTGCGCCCTCCGCAGCGTCGGTATTCCCTGCAGACAGGCGTATACGCCGTGGTGGCTGACAGTTGACGGCAACCATGCATGGCCGGAAGTCTGGACCGATGAGGGCTGGAAATGTCTTGAGAGGGTGAGTACAGAAAGCCGGCTGCCCGAGGAGAACTGGTTCACCGAGAGAGCCCGCAGCTCGGCTCTCATCGTTGCCATCGCCCCCGACTCGGTCGCCGGCGCCCTTCAATATATGCCCGGGGTTTCCTTCATTCCAGTGACACAATCGTATGCCGCTGTCGGCAGGCTCGAAATCGCTGACGATTCGACCGAGGTATGGGTCTGTCTGGCGAACTACGGTGCTCCGAGGCGTATCGTTCGCCTTGCCGCCCCCCTCAGATCCGTAGATCTCGGTGAGGGGACATACCTTCTGACATGGGGCTGGCCGGTCAACACATCGCTGGTCGACGTGGTGCCCGGCGAGACAACCCGGTTCACTCCATGCACAACGGAAGGGTTTCCCGCTGTGATGCACATGAACACAAGGACGGCGAGATGAGCGCTCTTCTTCTGTTGATGGGTCTTTCCGGGGGTCTGACGCCTGCGTTGAGAGACAGCCTGCTTGCTGATACACCCGGCAACAGGGAAGTGTGGAACACGGCTCTGGGCGAGTTCACCGGCGAGCAGCTCCTGTGCGCAGAATACCTTTTCGAGAGCATTCCAAGGCTGGACAGACTTGAGATGACGCAGGAAGCCCTGATTGACCACATTCAGGGTGCGCTGGACGCCCGGGAGAGCTTCTACGAAGCGGGCGGGCTTCCGGACAGCCTGTTCCGCTCGTGCATCCTTTCCTACAGGATCGACCAGGAACCTGTTACGGCCTACAGAAGCGCTCTGCGCTCGTACTGGCTCCCGCAGCTGCCCGGGGGAGGGACTGATCCCCTTGAAGCAGCGCAGTTCATAATAAACTCGCTCGAGGAAAACATCGAGATCCGGGAGCAGGGTTACCTGGGCGGCGTTGAACCGCCGCTCATCTCACTGGGAGCGCGGATCGCCACCCCCACAGAATGCACCGTTATCCTTTGTTCAAGCCTCAAGGCCCTTGGCATTGCATCGCGGCAGATCGACGGCTGGTTCTCGGGCGAGTCCGGCGCTAGACGAAGGTGGCTTGAGGTCTGGCTGGCGGGAGCAGGATGGGAACCCTTGCCGCTTCCATGGGAGCCGGTTCCGGAAGGATTCGCCGATCTTGCACTCGCTGTGTGCGAGGCCACGGGAGAGCTCACCACTGGAAGCATCGTGGAAACGGGGATGGTATTCATCGAACCCCCTGATGAGCCGCTGGTTGGGGACTGGATGGGAACTGTCAGCATCCCGGTGACAGGCGGTTTCATTCCCCTGGACTGGCTTGGGTTCGATCCGATGAAACTCGACAGCCTTGAACTCGGCCCCGGGGAGTACCTGTTCTGCGCGGGCTGCAGAGAGCAGGACGGCGGCGTTACATTGTACTCCCGCAGGGCTTTGATTGGGTCGGGCGAGGTACTGCGGATAAGGTTGCTTTAGTTTTTACCGACGGCATCCAGCCGTTCCCTGGCTTCCGGGCAGTGGTTGATGATGAAGCCCAGGCTGTCGCAGGGGTAGTCGGCGCACGCACCGCAGGAGGAAAGCTCTCTGCCCGTCACACATTTTCTGATAGGGCAGCCGGAGCTGCACCAGGAGAACTGGACCCCCGTGCTGATGCATCCCGTGCAGTCGATTCCGTCAGGCAGAATGTTTGCATCGTAGGCTTTGGACCATTCCGCAGCGGTTCTCTCCCGCAGGGCCTGGTCGTTCGTGAGATGGGCCACGAAGGCCGGGCAGCCTTCGCAATCCAGACCGCAGTAAGCGATTTTGCTCATTGATGCCTTTCTGTTGGAGTGGGAGATGTATACAAATGTATACGTAGCTTGTCAACCGCTGCAACCTTTCGGGCATTCAGCATTTGAATCCCATTGCAAATACTGAGTCAGGGAAGATAGTCATCGATGCGGGTCGTCCAGTTGCCGCCGGACTTCTCGAAATGCGCGTAGGTCATGGTGCCGTTCATGTCGCCGGATATTATGAATTTCGTCACACCGGAGTTGGCCCTCTTTAGCCCTTCATCGTAGCTCCAGCCGTGGGGGACGAAGAATCCCCCTGCTGCCGGGTCCAGCCATCCGCTTCTTGGGAAGGCCGGGTACGGGCAGGGGTCGACCGGTTCGGGACAGGGAACCGGCATGGCGTCAGGCTTGCGGGACTGAGAACCTGCGGGCACTGATTCTTTCCGTGTGCCCCCGAGAAACTTCATGCCCAGGGGCACGAACAACAGAAAAATGCCTGCAAGTATTGACACTGAACGACAGCCTGCTGAAGCGTTCGTGAGGATCCCGACTGCAAGAAAAGCAACGCCTGTGGCCATTGAGCAACCGATTGCATTCTTGTCGTTGCGGGGTTCGCCGGGCTTGCCGTGAACTCCCTGCCCCGGCCGCCGTGTGACTGCCCCCGTGTAGGGATTCCTGCGGCACTTGGGGCAGACATCTCCGGCAAAATCCGACTTCGAGCCGTTGTATCCGCAGTTGCAGCAGTGTATGCCACTGAACGACACTCCGCAGAACGGACAACCCGAGGATGGTCCGGGAAGAACCCTTCCACACCTGCCGCACGTGTAAATGGAACCGGCCAAATAAATCCCCCCCCGGAAAACAAGGCTTACTATATCCCGGACATGAGGGGACGGGAAGGACTTTTGCCGAGCTACTTCTCCAGCACGAACCTGAAGTAGATCTTCTCGCCCTTGCGAAGGGCGCTGTTGTATGAGCGGGTTCCCTGAAGCCCTGCGAACTCGTTGAAGAAGCCCCGAAGAACCCCCGGAACCTTTTTGCGTATCAGGGCGCGCTTTCTGCTGTCATCGAGTTCCAGCGACCTGAGCACGTTTTCACTGATGTCGGTTTCCTCAAGAATGGAAAAGCCCGTCTCACTCATCTGGTGCCTCAATATGTCGAGCTGGCTTTCCGGGCAGTAGTCGGAGTACAGGAAATGCCCGCCCGTCTTGAGTACCCGGTGGACCCCGCGCAGAAAGCCGGGAATGGAACCGTAGCAATGCGATGATTCGATATTTACGACCGCATCGAAAGTTTCGGGGGAGAAATGCAGATTCTCAGCGTCTCCCTGCTGGAAACTGAGGCCGGGCACGTTGTAATGGTTGCGGCAGAACGCGACCGCTTTCGGGGAGAAATCGAGACCGGTCATGGACAGAGGACTGAGGTACCGAGCTATGAAAGAGGCACCACCGCCCCTTCCACTGCCGATTTCCAGAACACTTCTCCCCGCAAGGTCGACCGCACCGGCGACCTCGTTGTAGAGCTGTATGCTGTAACGGTTAACCTCGTCCCGCGTATCGAGGGTAACCGGAACATGTGAATCGTCGGTGGCTGCCCAGCCGTAGTTCATCAGCGTCATGTCGGCATCCCGGTCGATCCGTGACATCTGGTCGTACCAGCGCCTGATCACGGGTGCCCTGGCCTTCATCAGAAGCTTGTAGACAGCACTGAAAACAGGGGTTGAACACCGGCACCGCCATGACACCCTCGGGGTGCTCAGGGTTGATTCGACTGACATTGTGCACACTTTCACTGGCGTCTGGCCGATTGAACGGATGGAGTTGGATCATGCGCAAATGCACAACCCTGTTGGTAATATGCCGAGCGAACGCTTCCGGCGCTACCCTGACTTTACTGTCTCCACCTTGTTCCTGCCGAGTCGCTTTCCCTTGTAAAGCGCTGTGTCGGCCATTCGAAGGGCCTCATCGATCGGTACACGGCCGCCTTCGCAGACTCCGAAGGTCATGGTCATGTCAATTCGGTGCCCCTTCCATAAGAACGGTTTGTCGAGCAGCATAGCACGAAGCTTTTCGGCGACCTTCACCGCACTTTCCCTGTCGGTGTCCGGAAGTAGGAAGAGGAATTCCTCTCCGCCCCACCTGGCAACCAGGTCCTGCTCTCTGACGGCGCTCTTCATCCTGCTCGAGAGCTCGGCGAGAAGATAGTCTCCACAGGCATGGCCGCACTTGTCGTTCCATGATTTGAAGTCATCGATGTCACCGAGAATGAGGCCGAAGCTCCGTCCGGTCCTGGCAAATCTTGCCTGCTCGTTCCTGAGGCGCTCCAGCATGGCCCGCCGGTTGGCAAGCCCTGTCAGGTCATCGGTTCTCGAAAGCTCCTCGACCTTTGAGTAAGCAGTTGCCAGCTCGCAGTTCTTGGCGCTGAGTTCGCGGTTGACCCTGGATCGCAGGCGGACGCTGCGGTACACGGAGGAAAGTGAAATGCCTGCCAGTACAAGTCCGGCTGCGGCTCCTGCGATCATCAGTCTCTGGATGGAGCGGTCTCTCCGCAGGCGCTCTATCTCCCGCTCCTTCGACTCAGTCTCATATCGCAGCCTGAGAACATCGATCTGCCGGACCCTTTTCTCGGCAAGCACCTCATCGGTCAGCTTCTGCTGGCAGCAGAGGGATGCGAAGGCGCCTCCAGGATCGCCGGTCAGGCTCTGGAGCATCGCCTTCTCCTGAAGGATCCGGGCCTGGGCTGCACGGTCGTTAAGGTCCCGGGCAAGGTCTTCAGCTCTAAGCGCGATTTCAAGAGCATCGGAATGGAGCCCCTGCAGACGTTTCAGTTCGGCCTGTTTGACCAGGCAGGTAAGAATGCCCCGTTTGCGCCCCAGCGCTTCCGAAAGGGCCATCGACTGCTGAAAGCAGGCTCCTGCCTCCTCGTATTCGGAAGTGGCGACACACACCGACCCGAGGCTGCAAAGGGCAAGTGAAGCCAGGTAGTTGTCATCAGAGGCAAGTGCATCTGCGAGAACCTTCCTGTAGACCTCGTCGGCCTCCCTGAGATGCCCCTTTTCCTGCAGTACGTCACCGATGTTGTGAAGAACGCCGGAAACTCCAGTGGAAAAGCCTTCCTTCAGGTACACAGCGTGCGACCTGTGATAGTACTCGAGCGCGCTGTTGAGATCGCCGGACTCCTTCAGAACATTTCCTATCGTTGAGAGGAGGTGTCCGGTCTGAAGGAGCGCCTCGGGGGGGCCGTTCCTTTCGACGAGATTCTCGAAGACTCGCAGGGCCTTGAGGTAATAGCGGATGGAAAGATCAAGGTTGGTGACGAAGTAGTGGATGTCTCCCAGGCGCCTGAGGCAGCGCCCCTTCTGAACCATGTTCCCCAGGGCGCCGAACATGTCGAGCGCTATGGAGTAATGCTCAAGCGCCCGGCGGTAGTCTCCCCGGACCCTTGCCGCATCGCCCAGGCTGAAATTGGCTGCAGCCTCTCCGCTGTTGTTTCCACAGGCTCGGGAGAGCTCCATCGCTTCCTGAGCGAATATCTCCCCTCGTCCCGGGTCCATCTCCGTGACCATGGCCGCAAGTCTGTTCAGCAGATCAATGCGGTCGGCTCCGAACGTATCCGAAAGCCCTGCTTCAAGCTCTTCCAAAAGCCCCGGGTTGCTGTGCAAGACCGCCTCCCGTCGCTATTCAGAGAGTGAGATCGACCGATTTGACCCAGCTGTGGTATGTTGTAAAATCGTCGGCGTCGTCGGGTCCGTACCCGACAAGCACCTTGTAGGTGCCGCCCGCCGTCAGAACCTTGTCATACGGATCACCCGGGTTGCGGGCGATCATGAAGGATATCTCGGTGACCCCCCCGCTCTCCGTTCCGGAAAGCCCTGTGTAACTGCTTGCTCCGCCGAGGCTCGTGTCGGGAGCGTGGGAGGTGTTTCCAGTGCCGAAGTCATCGCGGAGAAGAACGGTCCCGTTTTCAACATAACCGATGTAGATATCGGCGTCCTTCATGACCTGGGACGGCTCGAAACCGACTGAGACCCATCCGGTCGTGGGGGCTGAAAGGATGACATGGATCGAGTCGGTGTACAGGTGCATGGTGAGAGTTACACCGTCGGCAGTGTAAACGACCGGTTCGCCGGGGCCTCCGGCTGACTCGGCCTGCCCCTGGGAACCGTTGGTGCATGAGGGAAGGAGCACCATTAGAAGCAGTGCCTGAAAGCCCACGAGTCTCCTTATCATGTCTTCTCCTTTTCGTTTATACTTCTGGCCGGTACAACATATAATGAGAACGGCCCGTAAAGGAAAACCAGCGGAGGGAATGCCATGAACAGGCAGAAAGCGCTGAAGACACTGAACCCCGTCATGTTCGTCGTCCTTCTGTACCAGGGTGCGACCGGGTTTCTCCGGTTCAGTTTTTACGAGCACTTCAAACTCATGCATCCGATCGCAGGGATGTTGCTGCTGCTGCTGGGGCTTTTGCACCTCTCCCTCAACTGGCCATGGGTGAAGGCGAACTACCTTTCCCGGAGGAAGGGCTGAAGCCTGGGCCGGTGTAACATTCGGCAGAACAGGGCCGTCCGTTTTCCGAACACCGGAGAAGGAGGCCCTGTTTGAAAAAGATGGCGCTGCTTTCCTGCATGTTGCTTCTCGCCTGCGGTTCAGGCAACCCTGGAACGGATGCGTCGAACAACGCCCCAACGATTCTCGAATCCACTCTCAGGGATTCGATCGGGATCGAGATCGGAGACAGCTGCTATGTGTTCGGCTGGATCCAGTCAGCCTGTTTTGACATGGAGGGTGACATCCTGGTGCTGGACAGGGCGGCATGCCGGGTCAGCCGCTACTCGGCTGACGGCGGATTTGTCGGATCATTCGGTCGAAGGGGGAGCGGTCCTGGTGAGCTCATGAACCCGCTGGACATGTATGTGACCGAGGACGGCAGGGTTATGGTCTGCTCTCCATGGAGCGGCGGTTTGCATGCCTTCTCAATGGATGGTGAGTGGCTGGGCCTCGTGACCCCATTTCTGAACAACCCCCCGATGCAGCTGCGTGGCGCTGACGGAAGCGCTTTCATTGCGATTCGATTCTCGGTGCAGGAGGTTGGCGACGAATTGGAATGCCGCGTTCTGATCGGCAGGTACGAAGAGGGGGACGAAGAGCCTTCCGTCATCTACTGGGAAAACTCTTTCCCGTTTGATCCGACGGACATAACCCACATGCTCAGAAACAGCCTCTACGGGTTTGTGTTCACAGCGGACAGGCAGGGGAACGTTTTTCTCGCGCACCTTTCCCCCGACTACATTGTGGAGGGTTTCAGAGCCGGGGGTGAGAGGTTTCTCACCATCGAGAGGGAATGCCCCCCGGTGAACAAGACACCCGAAGAGATCCAGGAGGAGAAGGAGTGGATCGAAGGGTATCTCTCAAGCGTTGGAGCGTCGGGAGTCGTTATCAGCTTCACGCCCGACCCATGCCGTGATGCGATCGCAGAGGTCGAAACCGACGGCATGGAGCGTCTCTGGATTCGCCGGGGGACAGTGGCCGAACCCGTGTTCGACGTGTATGACTACGATGGAAACCAGCTGTTCACAGTGAACATGCCCGCGATGGACGGCACCGTGTGGGACTATTGTTTCGGACCCGATGCCGTCGTGGCATACCCGTTGAATCCCGTGGAGTGGCAGAAGCTGTACATCATTGATTATCCCCATCCCGCCGAGTAGCTGAATCCCCCCCTGAACCCGCAACCGCCCGCTTCACGCAAGAAGCGGGTGTCGCACTGGCGTGCGGGTCGATTCTTCCCCATCTTCCGCGAATATGGAAGATTGCGGAAAGGGGATCGCATGAGCCGTCTTTACGCCAGGGGGCACAGCCTTAAATCGGGCAAGGCACCGGGAACGCTCATACATGTCGGAGAGAAACACGCATCGGCAGTCAGCCTCGAACTGATCGAATTCGACGGAACCGGAGTCACCGAGACAGGCTCGGTTTCAGTCGAAACAGCCATGCTCCGCAAAGAATCACCCAGGGTGAAATGGCTGAATGTCACGGGGTTGTCCGACACCGATCTCGTGGCGAAGCTGTGCAGTGGTTACGGGGTGCATCCCCTGGTCCAGGAGGACATTCTCCATACCAGCCAGCGTCCCAAGGTGGAAGTTTACGATGACCACATCTATATGGTGGTCAAAATGATAAGATATGATGAGAAAATCGGGGAACTGGACATCGAACAGGTCAGCATCATCCTTGCGGACAGCGTGGTGATCACCTTCCAGGAGAAAGAGGGGGACGTGTTCGATCCGGTGAGGGAAAGGATACGCTCCGGCAAGGGTCTGATCAGGAAACAGGGCGCCGATTACCTCGCCTATGCCCTGATGGACGCGGTCATCGACAATTACTTCCTTGCACTGGAGAAGATGGGGGAGGACGTCGACGCCATAGAGGATCAGGTCACGGATCACGCGGGCCAGGAAGTCGCAAACATGATCCACAGGCTCAAGCGTGAGCTGATCCTTCTGAGAAGGGCGGTATGGCCGCTGCGCGACGGCCTTGCCATCCTGATGCGCGATGCACTGGCACTGGTAAAACCGGGGACTCAGCCCTTTATCAGGGACCTTCACGACCATACCATACAGATCATGGACACGGTTGAGTCCTTCCGGGACATGGCCTCGGGGCTCCTCGACGTGTACCTGTCCAGCGTGAGCAACCGTACGAACAGCGTAATGAAGGTCCTGACGATAATCTCGACCATCTTCATACCGCTCACATTCATTGCCGGCATCTACGGAATGAACTTCAGACGCATGCCGGAACTTTCATATCCATGGGCCTATCCGGCGGTTCTGCTGCTCTGTGCGCTGATCGCCATCGGAATGCTGCTCTGGTTCCGCAGAAAGGGTTGGCTCTGACGGAACACGGACATACCGCTATATTCAGCTTTCCAATCCAGTAACGGAGTGTGGAAAATGCGTTTTTTTTCGTTCAGCCATCTGCATGCTCTGTTCATGGCCTCGGCCCTGGTCGCGCCGGCTGCAGCCGTAGAGCTTTCCGGGCAGGTGTACGCCCGGCATGAGATGCTCGGCGAGATCACATGCGGCCCGATCGGTGAATTCCTCATCAAGCGGGCAAGCCTGACCGCCGGCTCAGACCTCGGGGGGAACCTCGCCGTCGAAATTGAGGTGGAAACGCGACCCGACGAGGTCTATCTCAAGGACTGCATCATCTCCTGGTCGCCACTCGACTATCTGGAACTGACAGCGGGGCTGTTTAAAAAGCCCTTCTGCATGGCAACATCCACGTCCAACTGGAACCTTCTTTCAGTGGAGCGTCCGCTGATACACGATCTTGCCGGCGACCTGGGATACTCCGACCGCTCAACGGGAGCAATGGTCGAGCTTTCATCGCCTGTTCCGCTTCAGTCTACGCTCTCTCTCGGAGTTTTTAACGGCCCCGGGAATGAGAGGGAAAAGATGTACACCGCTTCCATCGAGTTCGAGCCCGTGGCCGCCCTGACCATGGGGGGCGCTCTGTCAAGCCTGCGCCTCGGGGAATACGACCCGATGCTGCCCTCGGGATATGCCTCCTCCGGGAGCATGCAGGCGTTCTCTGCATTCCTCAGGCTGGATCAGCCCGTCACTTTCAGCACAAGGCTAGAGCTTGATGCCGAGTACGTTGCGGGAGACAACTGGGATGAAGCCGATGTGATCTACGGTGAAACCCCGCCCGGTTTCAGGGGCTACTGGGCTTCAGGGGTCCTGGAACAAAGGCTCGGGAGCGTTCCCGGGATAAGATCCATCGAAGCCGGAGTCTCTTGGTCTGTGCTTGCGCCGGAGGTGGACGGCTCGGATGAGGAGAGTTTCGTCGCGCCTTTGATAGGGGTCTGGATGACCTCCAGAACAAGGCTCAGGTTCACGATGATCAACAGGAGCTTTCAGGATGATTCCCGGGATGATTGCACCGACTACATCACGGAGCTGGGGGTCAGGTTCTGATGGATTCATCCATGCGCAAGCTGCATTTTCACAGGTACGAGTTCAAATACCTTGTCTCCGGTCAGACGGAGACCTCCGTTCTTGGCGCCATCGAAAACCGGATGGAGCGTGACTCTCATTCCGCAGCAGACGGGTCGTACAGCGTCAGGAGCCTATATTTCGACACATCCAATTTCGCATATCACCAGCAGAAAACCGACGGTCTTCACTCGAGGTACAAGTTCCGGATCAGGTCGTATAACCCGGGCTCGGCCGATCCTGTGTTCCTCGAGCTGAAAGGCAAGCAGGACTGCCTTGTTTACAAGCACAGGCACATCATGCCGGCCGAGGGGCTCCGGGAAGCTCTGGCGGGAGGTACCTCGAAGCTCTGCGGTTTTGTCATGGACAGCGAGGGCTGCAACGGCGTGGGGCGCCATTTCGTGGCGGACTGTTTCAGGAACAGGCTTTCCCCGAGCCTTGTGGTTGACTACAGAAGAACCGCTTTTG
This sequence comes from Candidatus Fermentibacterota bacterium, assembly GCA_963845085.1. Classification (GTDB taxonomy): domain Bacteria; phylum Fermentibacterota; class Fermentibacteria; order Fermentibacterales; family JCC-6; genus UBA6080. The sequence goes on along the minus strand of CAWJQI010000004.1, from coordinate 149,904 downwards.
AGAACGCAGCCAACCCGGATTTCCGGGCTACCATCGACAGGGGGGTTACCGCATGGAAGGCGGGAAGGGACGGCCTTCCCACAGGGAACGAAGAAGACCTTTCATCGGATTTCTCAGTGCTTGAGATAAAGTTCCGTTACCATCTCCCCGCCTGGTTTCACAGGCTGACGCAGGGCCTTGAGCTTACACGCATCTCGTTCTCCAAGTTTCACACGGCAGGAGAGCGTTTATGGATGCTCAACTCCCGTTCCATGCTTGACAGGATGGTTGAGAGGGGGCGCAGTTGGCCGCTTTGATCTCCTGGTTCACCGAGGTTGACCAGACCATGGGGTACAGTCTTCTATATGTTTTCGAGAACCTTCTCGCATCGCTTCTGATCGGCCTCTTCATCGGGTACGTGTACCGCAGGACCCACAGGGGGCTCTCATACTCCCAATCACTCGTAATCACGCTTGTCCTGATGAGCCTTATCGTCTGTTCCGTGATGATGGTGATCGGAAGCAACCTGGCCAGAGCCTTCGCGCTGGTGGGCGCCCTCACCATAGTGCGATTCAGGACAGTGGTCAAAGACACCCGTGACACGGCGTTCATCTTCTTTGCCCTCACTGAAGGCATAGCATGCGGCACGGCAAACATCAGGCTTGCCGTGCTCTCCACGGTGTTCATCTGCATCGTGGCCTGGCTGCTCGCCAAAACCAACTACGGCAGCATGATGCAGAGCGAGTTCATCCTGAGGTTCCGGTACGACCGCGAGGCCGGCGGCGAGGAACAACACGTCGAGATCATCCGCAGGCTCTCCAGAAACAGCACCCTGATCCATGTTGAGCCCTCCGGCGGCGGCAAGTACCTGATCCTCACCTACGACATCAGGCTTTCCCCCGGGACCACTCCCGCCGCCATTGCCACGAGCCTTAACGCACTCGTCGGCGTGGACAATGTGAACATGGTTTCATCCTGCAACGACGTGGAGTACTGAGAAGCCGCGAAAGGAGGCATGGAATTGGAGGGGTGCACGCTGTGACCTTCCTGTTCCTGCTCGTATCTGCAATTCAGGCACAGGGTCTGTGGCATTACGAGATGGTCATGGATCCGCAGCATCTCGAAGAGCTTTACAGCTATCCCGAATCGGAAGCCATGTACCCGGCACACATCTCTTGCCCCGCGGGGGAGAGTGACTGCCTGGTTGGCTTCCGTGGCACCACATCGGTTCATCTCCCCAAGAAGTCATGGCGGATCGATGTGTTCGATGAAGGGCTTACAGGCCGCTCCAGGGTCAATCTCGACGCCCACTACAGGGATCTCTCGATGATGAGAAACCACCTTGCGATGGAGCTGGTGAGGAGGATGGGATACCCCGCACCCCTCACGAGGCATGTTACCCTGTCCATAAATGGCGAGAACATGGGCGTCTACCTTGAGACCGAGCGGATCGACGAGGGGTTTCTGACAAGGAACGGTCTTTCCGACGGGGCGTTTTTCAAAGCCGTCAGCGGTGCAGGCAGGTTCTCACCCTTCCTCTCCGGCCATCCCAGGGGGGATGGATTCGAGTGGCGGACCGGTGACGAATGGATGCTTCCGGAACTGCTCCGACTGATTGAATCCGTGTGCGGCCACGGTGGGTTCGAGAACTCGATCGACATGGAACCGCTTATCGGCAATATGGTTGCGAATTTGGCAATGATGGAGCAGGATGGTCCGTGCAAGAACTACTACTTGAGCCTTGGAGCAGACGGCGTATGGCGCTACTTTCCATGGGATCATGATTCATCGTTCGGAAACGACTGGCAGGGTGAATTTCATCGGGAACTGGCGGGATGGCCGTACACGGATCAGATGCTTGTCTCCCCGCTGTTTCAAGGCATCATGAGGGATCCCGTTCACAGGCAGGCATTCCACGAGATGCTGGATGATGCTGCGTCGATCATGGCGACGGAATTGACAGCGTGCCTTGATTCCGTAAGGAGTGCGATACGCGCCGATGTAATGCTCGATCCTCTGAGACAGGGGACCATTGACGATTTCGAAGCAGCGTGCGACAGCCTCAGGTGGTTTATAACAGAGCGCGCCGAGATGCTTCCCGGCTTCGCCTCCCACCACAGCAGACCCGACTCGCTCTCCCTTTTTGCAGCACCTTCCTGGATAACCCCCGGAACCGACAGCATTGCCATCACTGCGTACTCCTCGGATTCCCTGTTCTGGTGCCGCCTCTTCGCCTATTCCGATTCGGGGCTCATTTTCGAAAAGGAAATGCAGCCCGTGGCCTGGACCGGCAGAAAGGAATGGAGCGTGATGATCAGCGCCGACGAATGGCTCGGCGATGACCTTCATTTCTTCGTCAAGATGTGCCAGATCGACCTTTCCTGGCCGGAGCCACCCCTGTTCTTTCCTCCATATTCAGTTTTCAGCGGGGTCTACAACGAGGAGGCTCTTCCCTCCGCAGTAAGGGTTGAGGCAGCTCCGAACCCCTCCCTGCTTCTTCCTGCACAACCGATCAGGCTCGGTCCTTCATTATGGGCGCTTCCAATGGTCAACGAAAGCGGTTCAGCGATGGACCTCTCGCTGTGCTATCTTGCCGTGGGCGATCCTCCGTACAGGGTCTTTTTCCCGGAGAACCTGATACTGGCCCCGGGTGAGACCTTGTTCGTCGCCAGCAATTCCGAGGCGTTCTCAACCGAGCTCCCGGGAAGGACGGTTGTGGGGGATTGCAGCGCCATCTCCGCCACCGGCTCCTGGGCAACGCTTTTCGATCCCGGCTGGTGTTTCGGCATCAGTCACATGGTCCCGCTGTCCGAGCGGACAATCCGTCCCACGAACGATCACCCGCTTGTCACGGAGATCTCGTACGCGCAGCCGGTGAACGCCAACCCGGGCGACTGGATCGAGTGCTACAACCCGGGAGGGGACTGGCTTGATCTGTCCAATGCCGGAATTGCCGGTTCGGATCCCGGACGCATGGTGTTCCCGGAAGGCACACTGATGCCTCCGTTCGGCTTTCTCGTACTCGCGTCCAACACGGATCTTTTCCTCGAACAATTCCCCGATCCGGGCTGCCCGGTGCTGGACATGGGTTTCAGCCTTTCATCCGATGGAGAAACCCTTCGTTTCATCAACAGGGCAGGGCACCCGACCGATCTCGTCAGCTATTCCCAAGACCCACCCTGGCCGGAAGCAGAATCCGGCATCATCGCCGCGATTGATCCATCAGCCGACCTCTCTCAGCCGGCATCCTGGGAAGCGGCGGAGCAGCCGGGAACTCCCGGCACGGCAAATCCATCATGGTTCCAGTGCGAAGGCGGTGACGTCCTGATCCGGTCGATACGACCGAATCCGGTCACGGCCGGTGAGGTGCACTTCTTTGTTTCCGGAGGCATCGGCCCTGTTTCATTGCTTGTTTTCGATCTGGCCGGAAGGATGGTGCTTGACCCCGTGATCCTTGAACCCGGCCTGCAGGAGCGTTCGCTCGGGCTTCCCCCGGGGTTGCCCTCGGGGGTGTACTATCTTGTTGTTCGTTCAGCAGGTGACACAAGCGCGGGAAGAATGATATGGCTGCGATGATGCTGCTGATTGCCGTCATTCTGACCGGGGACCTCTGGCATTACGAGGTGACGATGGCTCCCGAGGATCTTGAAGCGCTTTACGGGTATCCGGAGACGGAAACGACCTACCCGGCACACATATCCTGTCCTTCCGGGGAGTGCGACTGCATGGTGGGCTTTCGCGGGAGCACATCGCTTGAGCTGCCGAAGAAATCCTGGCGAATGGAGTTGTTCGATGAAGGCATGATCGGACGCTGCGAACTGCTCCTCGACGCTCATTACAGGGATTTGAGCATGATGCGGAACCACCTGGCAATGGAACTGGTCAGGCGGATGGGGTACCCGGCTCCGATGACCAGACATGTCACGCTCTCCATCAACGGCTCCAACATGGGTGTGTACCTTGAGACTGAACGCGTGGATGATGACTTCCTTGCAAGGAACGGCCTGCCCGATGGTGCGGTGTTCAAGGCTGTGGGAAGTCAGGCAAGATTGGTTCCGTTCCTCTCCGGGCACCCGCCCGATGATGGTTTTGAATGCAGGAGCGGTGACGAGTACGGTATTCCGGAGCTTGTACGGCTCATCGGGGATGTATGCCGTGGCGGCGAATATGAAGGCCGTTTCGAAGTGGAATCCTTCGTTGGGAATATGGCAGCGAACCTTGCAATCTTTGACATGGACTGCTGCGTGAAAAACTACTTTCTGATTCTCGGTGTGGACGGGGTGTGGAGGTACTATCCATGGGACCACGACGCATCCTTCGGGAATGACTGGAGGGGGTTGTTCGACTTCGCAAGGGTCGAAGCAGTTTACTACCAGCCCATGTACATGAACTCGCTATTCCCAAGAGCGCTCGCGGAGTGCAGCCATAGAGAACAATTCGGTCAGGACCTGGAAAGGGCGGCAGATATTCTTGAGAACGAACTGCCGATGAGTCTGGATTCGATCAGAAACAGCATCAGGGCTGATGTGTATCAGGATCCTCTCAGACAGGGAACTCCGGCGGATTTCGAATCGGCCTGCGACTCCCTCAGGCTGTTCATCACGGAGCGTTCCGCCGTCGTGCGCGAACTGTCGGTGCATCACAACCCTCCCGAGTTCACTTCCCTGTCCATCGAACCGGGATGGGTTACTCCGGATGACCGGATTCTCGCGGTGAACTTCTCTTCTTCAGATTCTCTTGCGTGGTGCACGCTTTATGTTGTTCCTGATAATGATGATCCCGAAGAACTTGAAATGCATCAGGTTCAAGGGTCAGGAGGCAGGGAGTGGACTGCCGGGATTGCAGCTCTGGCAGCATTCGAAGAGTCAATGCGTTTCCTTGTTTACTATCGTCAGGCCAATCTGCCTGAACCGACCCCTACAATTTATTATCCTTCATACGGGATATACGGGAATACCTATGGAAACGAAGCGCTTCCCTCGGTTGTTCGTGTTGACGCGGAACCTGAAGTGGAAATGCTCCTTCCTGGAACCCAGATACGCCTGGGACCTTCCCTCTGGGCTCTTCCCATGGTGAACGAGAGTTGCACAACGATGGATCTTTCTCTCTGTCAGGCTGTGCTGGGCGATCCGCCTTACAGCGTTTTCTTCCCGGACAGCCTGCTGCTCGCGCCTGGAGAAACACTGTTCGTAACCAACGATCTCGATGCCTTTTCGCTTACGCTTTCAGGGAGGAAAGCAGCAGGTGACTGCGCCGCTCCTTCCGTTTCTTCATCGGTTGTCATGATCTGCGATCCTTCATGGACCCCGGCCACCACTCACTTGGTTCCGCCAGGGGAAAGACTTCTCCGAATCGGCAACTGCATCCCGCTTCTGACCGAACTGTGCTACTCACAGCCGCAGTGCGCGGGCTCGGGCGATTGGATTGAGCTCCACAACCCTGACGGGAGATGGCTGGACCTGTCCCTCACCGGGATATCCGACTCCGGAGAAGGGTTCACGGTGCTTCCCGCAGGGACCGGGATTCCTCCCGGCGGATACCTCATCCTTGCATCCAGCCCGCAGTCGTTCCTCCTCGCTCACCCGAGGCTTCAGTGTGGTGTGACCGCACTTGGCTTCGACCTTTCAGCGGAAGGTGAAACACTTCGTTTCATCAGCCGTACAGGTTCTACCTCCAACCTGTTGACCTTCGGGTCGGAACTCCCATGGGCGGACGCATCAGATGCGGTACTCTCCCTTATTGGTCCGGACAAGGACCCGAAGAATGCAGAATCATGGGAGGTTGTCATGTATCCCGGCACTCCGGGTTCACCGAACGCCTCCTGGGACCTGCATGTCTCCGAGCCGCTGGAATTGCGCTGCATCCATCCTGTTCCAGCCGGGCATGACCGGGTCTACTTCTCGGTATCAGCCGTCGACAGCCCTGTATCAGCGCTTCTTGTCGACCTGGCGGGAAGGGTGGTGCACGATATTGGCATGCTTGAGCCGGGTGTGGAAGAGTACTCCCTCGAGCCGCCCCCCGGACTGCCCTCGGGAGTGTATTTTCTTGTTGTGAGTTCAGCAGGTGACACAAGCGCGGGAAGAATGATATGGCTGCGATGATGCTCGTTCTTCTGTCAGCGGTATCCGCATGGCCGGATACCGTGGTGACGATTTCCCTGGAGTTCGATCCCGAGGAGTGGGCATTTGCCTGCGCCCATCCTGACCAGGAGATACTCGTCGATGCAGCCCTCTCGTCCGGTTCCCTGTCATGCGGGTGCACGATGCAGATCAGGGGACAGAGCAGCAGTTACTATCCCAAAAAGTCGATCAAGGTGAGACTTGCACCGGGTTTTCTCCTGCACGGCTTCGACGAGCTGAACCTCAACACCGAGTACACTGATAGAAGCAGGATCAGGGAGAACCTGTCCTACCTTTTTCACGAATACTGCGGACAGATCGTTCCTTTTGTCGCCATGACCGAGGTTGTGTACAACGGCGCCACCCAGGGCCCCTACCTGTTCGTCGAGGACGTGGACGGCGACTTCGCGCTCAGAACATGGCTGCCTGACGATGCGGTCATCTACAAATGCAGGGAATACGGATCCTCCCTCAACTCCCCTCACGTCCTGAACCGTTACCTCAAGAAAACATTCGAGGACCTTCCAACCGATGATCTGGAATGGCTCATACGCTGGCTGCTCACCTGCCCCGACAGCGTGTTCGTCGGTGACCTGGCGGGCAGGACGCACTTCGACGCCCTTCTGGACTGCATTGCAGCGAATACGCTCCTCGGTCATGGCAGCACGTACTACCACAACTACCACATGGTGCTGGACGCACCGGGAACCTTCGGCAGATGGAGGATGGTCCCCTGGGACATGGACAAGACATGGGGGTCGGCGTACGGAACGGACCTGCCCTACTACTGGGTGACGAACGATTCCTGCGAACCCAATGTCCTTCTGTACCGTCTGTGGGCGATTCCGCACCTGAGGGAGCTCATTCTGGAAAGGCTCGAAGAGCGGTCTTCGGAGTTTCTCGCCTGGTCCGCAGGCGGTGTGATCGATTCGCTGGCAGCCCTGGCGCAACCTCTTGTACAGGTCGATCCCTTTCGGGACTACTCCATGGCCCAGTTCGAGGCTTCTGTTGACGTGATCAGGAACTGGCCGGCAGCAAGGCTTTCAGCGCTTGAGGAGATGCTCGCTTCCTGGCCGCTTCCATTCCTCCTCCACCCGACCGAGCAGTACGATCCGGATGAGATCCTCGCAACATGGTCGGATGCTGAGCGATCCTCCCGGTACAGGGTAAGCCTGTCCACGGATTCGACATTCCTTGACGAGTCCGCGGTATTCTGGGAGACCGAGACTGGCGACACCTCGATCCTGATCCATGACCCCGGCGCCGGCCCCGGCTCGATAACCTACCTTCAGGTGAGGGCGTACAACACGTTCAGGGAGGAGAGGGCCCTCAACAGATCGGTTCGCCTCGCACCATCACCTGTTGTCGCAAGAACCGGCAGCATCGTAATAAACGAGGTGTTTTACAGGAACGGCGACCTGATCGCCCCCGATGACTGGGTGGAGCTTTACAATGCCGGGGCCGAAGCCGTTGATCTTGGTGGCTGGGCATTTCGGGACACGCAGGACAGGAACCTCCACGTGATAAGCGACATCGTGCTTGACCCCGGCGCATACCTTGTGCTGCGGCAGAACCCCGAAGCGTTCATCAACACATATCGTGATTGCAATGCCGACCCTGATCCCTTTCAGTTCGGGCTCTCTGCCGAAGGCGAGATACTCAGGCTCTACGACCACCTTGGCAATCAGGTCGACTACGTTCCCTATCTTCCTTTCCATCCCTGGCCGTCGGAACCGGCGGACGGCGGGTGGAGTCTCGCCCTTTCGAGCCCGGAAAGGGATAACTCGGATCCCGCCTCCTGGACGGCGATCCCGGACGGAGGCACTCCGGGGCTGTCCAACAGCTCCGATCCGCCCTGGACACCGGATTACACCCTTGATCTCTTTTCCCTCCATCCGAACCCTGCCACAAGTTTCGCATCGGCATCGGTTCTTGTATATCCCGGGGGGGCATGTGTTCTGAGGGTGTTCGACCTGGCCGGGAGGGAAGCGATGCCCCCCCTTGAACTGGACCTGAATGCAGGCACTCATTCGGTTGCTGTCGAAGTGGAAGCCCTTCCTTCAGGCGTGTACTTCCTCCAGATTTCATATGCAGGCATGCAGAGGGCTCTCCGATTCATCAAGACAGGTGGTGCTCCATGAGGTGGCTGTTCCTGCTGGTTATCATTCCGAGTGCCCTCGCGGTCGCCTCGAGGGTTGAAGTGTGGCCCGGCGATGCCTTCCAGGACAGCCTTCAGGCCCTTGGCGCGGGTGACACGTTGTACTTCAATACCGGAACCTACACGAGGGCCGATGACCTCCCGCTGCTGCACGTCCTTCCAGAAAACGACGGCGTCGTGATAATGTCGGACTCAATCAGCCCCGCGATCCTTGACGGCGCCGGGTACAATCGTCCCGTTATCGTACTGCAGGGCCCTCTCGGAGATGACACCGTGCTGAGGCACCTTACCCTCACCGGTGGGAACCCCGTCTCGGGCCAGTGGTTCGGCGGAGGCGGGCTGTGCATGGCCAATGCATCCTGCACCGTTTCGTACTGCACTGTCGAAGACAACAGCGCCCTCATGGGGGGCGGTATCTTCGCGGAGGGGGGTGCTCCCTCCCTGACGGGCATGGTCGTGCAGAACAACCTCGCCCTGGTGTCGGGCGGAGGTGTGTGCTTCTATGGAAGTGACGCACTCCTCGAGCACTCATCGGTATGCTGGAACACAAGCGAGGACGATGGAGGAGGGATCTACGCCTACCTCGGTGACACAACGGCAAGGAACGTCCTTCTGCACGGCAATCAGGCCGGTGATGACGGAGGGGGCGTGATGCATCTCCGGGGAAGGCTTTTCATGCAGTTCTGCACCCTGCATGACAACTCCTGCAACGACGACGGAGGAGGGATCCTTGTATCGTCGGCTGACAGCCTTGCCCTTGAATCGTGCCTGGTGACCCACAGCCAGGGCAAGGGCGGTGTGCAGCGCAAGAACAGCGACGAATCGGTTTTTGTAAGTCACTGCTGCGTCTGGGACAACGAGTATGCGAACTACGTCAACATGGAAGATCCCACGGGCTCGTTCGGGAACATCTCGGAAGACCCCCTTTACGCCGACAGCCTGCTCAGGCTGTCACAGTTGTCCTCCGGCCAGCCGCTTGACAGCCCCTGCTTCGATGCCGGTCATGTTCCGGCTGCGGGAAGCCCGGTCGATTGGTTCTCCACCCGTACCGACAGCATTCCGGACCAGAACACCGCCGACATGGGGTACCACTTCAACCCATTTGCCTTGCTGTGGTCACCGGACCCGCAGCCGGAACCCTTTCAACTCGGGCTTTATCCCTGCCCGAGCACAGGCTCGCTGACGATACGGATCAGTTCCATCGATTCCATAGCCGTTCACCTCGCCGCCTTCGACCTCTACGGCAGGCTGCTCGCCGATATTGGTGATGTAACGTGCAGTGGGGAGGTCGAGACCGCCTGGACGGTACCGGGCGGGATCCCGGCGGGGATCCTGTTCATCCGCTGCACCGGGGCGAATGGTGTGGCCGTGGCCGGAACGGTCGTGCTGAGATGATCATGCTGCTGGCGGTTTTTGCAGGTCTTGTGCAGGTATCCCCGGGGGAAAGCATTCAGGACGCCCTGGACGCATCCGCAGCGGGTGATACCGTTCTTCTCCTGCCCGGTGTTCATGAGGGCTCCGGGGAAAACCTGGTGTTTATGAACGGCTCACACAACGGCATTACGCTTCTCGGCAGCATGTCCGACCCTGAAACGGTGGTCCTGAACGGTGATGGGCTTTCAGCCTCGGTGATCCATCTCGACGGCTTCACCTCGGACACGCTGGACAGAAGCACGGTGCTCGCGGGATTCACCGTTACAGGCGGAACAGCACCGGAGCTCGGGGGAGGCCTGTTCTGCTATTACGCAAGTCCGAGCATCACGGCTGTCGAGTTCAACGGCTGTCATGCGGGCAGCGGTGGTGCAGCATACCTTTGGAGGGGGGCGCCAATCTTCGTGTCCTGCTCGTTCAACATGAACTCCTGCAACACGTCAGGTGCGGGAATCTACTTCTACTCCACCGACGCCGCCGTGCTGCAGTCCTGCGTTTTCGAGGACAACAACTCGAATGACGACGGAGGCGGGGTTTACCTGTTCCACAGTTCGCCGGTCGTCTGGAACTGCCTTTTTGCCGACAACTACGCATGGGACAACGGGGCCGGCCTTTACTGCTACGCCTATTCCGATCCTGACGTCGGCTGGTGCACCTTCTCAGGCAACTCCACCCTGTACGAGGGAAGCGCCATTTACTTCCGTGTCGGTTCAAGCGCGGTTGTTCACGACTGCATCGTGTCGGGAAACATCACACCCGCACTGTGGATCGACGGCGGGGGGGATCCGCAGTTCAACCACAACTGCATCTGGGGCAACCCTGACGGTGACTGGGGCAACCTGCCGGACGGAACGGGTCAGAACGGCAACATTTCCGAGAATCCTGTCTTCCTCAACGGGTACTATTTGTCCCAGACTGCCTCAGGGCAGCCCCAGGACAGCCCCTGTGTCGACGCGGGTTCAGAGCCCTCGGCGGGATCGGGCCTGGGCCTTTACTGGACCAGGACCGACCAGGTCACCGATGCCGGCCAGGCGGACATGGGGTTCCACTACGGGCCGCATCCGCAGTACACCGGCATGGATCCTGAAGCGGGATCAACAATAATTCTCCATGTGTCTCCGGTTCCCGCTTTTCAGGAAGTCACCGTGTCACATCCATCAGGCCCGGGTACCATAGAAGTCTACGATCTCGCCGGCAGAAGGGTTGCCCGTATTCAGGCAGACGGGGATGGAAGCAGTGTCATTCCGATGGGGGAGCTTCCGGGAGGCGCCTACATCGTTCTATACAGGGGATCCGACGGAACGGCTGCCACTCGGAGGCTCGTTCTGCTGTAAATGGGAGGGACGCCTTGAACAGGGGTGAAGAGGTTTTCAGGGACAATCCTGCCGGTCTCAGAGAAAAACTTGCGGGCTCCAGTGTGGGCATCGCCGGATGCGGCGGGATTGGAAGCAATGTCGCCCTCATGCTTGCGAGGGCCGGAGTTGGAAGGCTCGTTCTCATCGATTTCGACAGGGTCGAGGAGAGGAACCTGAACCGTCAGTGCTATTTCGCAGAGCATATCGGCATGCGCAAGGTCGAAGCCCTCAGGCGGGAGATCCTCGGCATCGAGGCCGGGACCGTTGTTGAAACCCGGGAGGATCTCATCGATTCGGCCAACGCGGTCTCCCTGTTCACGGGGTGTGACCTTCTTGTCGAAGCCCTTGACCTCGATGAATCGAAGGAGATGCTGCTCAACGCCTGGCTTTCCGCGCTGCCGGACACGCCTGTTGTCGCGTGCAGCGGCCTTGCAGGCATGGGTGACCCCTCATCTGTCACGATCGACAGACGCAGGAACCTCGTGATGATCGGTGACGGGGCATCCCAGCTCAGCCTGGGAACGCTTTCCGCAAGGGTATGCCTTGTTGCTTCAATGATGGCCCTCGAAGCGGTAAGGATACTCACCGGAGCGGTATCGCGCTGTGAATCCTGTCCCGACAAGTGCTCGGGGGAGGTTGAACTTCGCAGCGACGGGATCGGTGTTCCCCTCACGGGTTTTCCGGCAAGGGCGCTCGAGGGAGCCCTGCGCGGGCTTCTTTCCGCCTACAGGGGCGTCGATCCCGATAGCTGCATCAGCATCACGCTCGGCAGGCCGAAAAACCACTGATCCGCTCTGCCTACTCGAGCGGTTCCAGTTCCTCTCCCACTCCCCCCGCCGAATAGACGAACCAGTCGCCGGTGAAGTACCTCGCCGCCGCATCCCTTACCTGATCGGCCGTCAGGGCGGTTATCTGTTCAAGCCGCCGTATGTCCCTGTCCAGAGGAAGCCCCGAAGCCTCCATCTCGACAAGGTATTGCGCAAGGTCGCCGTAAGTGTCGAAGCCGAGCGCCTGGGAGCCCACCGCCCTTGACTGCTCGATGAGAAGCTCCATCGGTTCGACGCCTTCCGAGGCGATGCGCTCACACTCGTTGACCGTTGACCGCAGAGCTCTTGTGTTCATCGATGCGCCTGTCGAATACACGGCTCTGAACATGGCCGTATTCCTGAAACCGGTTGAACCTGCGTCGGAGTAGGCCCATACTGAATAGGCAAGCCCCTGCTGCTCCCGGATGTAACGACCGAGACGGCTGGAAATTCCGGCACCCAGGATGCGCACAGCCATGTTGAAAGCCGGTTCGTCCGGGGAATCGAGCCCCGGTGCGGGGCACATCACGGTTGTGGCCGCCTGGATCCGTCCCGGTATCGATGCGACCATTGTATCCCCCGGAACCGGTCTGAACTGGTACTCGGAGAGGGCGGGCAGCTGCCCATCGGGTTCTGTCCAGTCCGCGAAGTGCCTTTCAACCTCGAAAAGGGCCTGTTCGGGGGTGATGTCACCCACGACCGCAATGACCGTTTCAGAAGGTCTGGCGCAAAGGGCGTGGAAGTTTTTAACGTCGTCGATGGATATCGATGCGAGGGTAGTCTCGGTGACGATCGATGCCGTTCCCTCTGACGCGATGACCAGGTCGGACTCGCAGAACAGGCGGCCCATGGGCTGTTCAAGAGACGCGCGCAGCATGCCGACCATCCTGTCCCGTGCGGACAGGAAGTCTTCCTCACGCATTGCAGGCCTTCGGAGCAGATCGGCCGTCGACGCGAAGAGCACCCCGGCATCACCGCTCAGTCCGTATGTGTTTCCCAGTGTGTACGAAGGGTTTGGGTTCAGCCATGTTCCTGCGCCGAGTTCCTCGAGCCTGCTGTGAAAGGCGAGCCTGTCCAGCGTTTCAGTGCCCCCGAGCATGGTCTCGGCGGCAAGGGCGGAGAGCCCCGCCATGTCCGGCGTTGTTCTTCCGTCGCCCATGGGGAAGCTGAACATGATCTCAACTATGGGGAATGAATGGTCATCCTTCACGAGCAGCGTGAGACCGTTTTCGAGAGTGAAACGCGTTACGCCGAAGGATACTGACCTATCGGGAACGGAAAGGTCGGCCTCGGTTATCACAAGCCCGTCCCAGTTCATGTCATCCGGCGGGACGAGCTCCCTGTGAGGGTCACTGTCCGCCGACGAAGCGGGTGCCTCGCCGCCAGGGCTCATGACCACAAGGACCATGCGTTCCGGGGTGAAGTAACGCTGGGCGGCATCCCTGATCTCCTCGGCAGTCAGGGCGCTGATCGCCTCGAGGAGCTTCTCCCTGTGGAGGGGATCACCTGAAGCGCCCCAGCTGTAGGCCCTGCGCATGGCAATGTCGAGGGGGCTGTCGGATGAAAATACATCCCTCGCGGCATACCTCTGCTTGATGCGGTCAAGAGTGTCCTGATCGAGAAGGTCCGTTGCGAGACGGTGCATCTCCCCGAGGATGAGCTGCGAAACCGAGTCGGGGTCTGCCCCGTCCTGGAGGGCTGCGTAGACCGTGAATGCCTCGGGATCAATGCTGCCGGGGGAATAGGCGTAGGCTTCGGAAGCCAGCCCGGGCAGGACAAGGTTGTTCTCGAACCAGGATGTGCGCCCTGAGGAGAGGTATGTGGAAAGAAACGATAGCGCCACTGCATCGGGGTGCAGCTGGTCGCAACCCTGAAAGGCAATCATGAGCCTCTCGCCCTCCACGGGAAAGAGGAAGGAATCAAGGATCGGTCCGTTCAGGGGAGGGTCCGCCGGCAACTCGAGTCCGGGTACGAAAGCCCCGGGTATCGCTCCGAAGTATTCCTCGACAAGCGCGAGCGTCTCGCCGGTATCGATGTCGCCCGCTATCACCAGAACAGCGTTTGAGGGCTGATACCATGTGTCGTAGTAGTCCCTGACGGATTCGCGGGTGAATGCCGTGATGGTTTCCCCACTGCCGAGAACAGACCTTCGGTAGGGGTGAACCGGGTGCATCAGTTCGCCAACCCTGCGCCAAAGCGCCCACTCCGGGTTGTCCTCACCAAGGCGCCACTCGTCGAGGACGACGCCGATCTCCTCCGCAACTGCAGCCGAATCCATCCCGCAGTTCCTCATCCTGTCGCTCTCGATGGCAAGAGCCTCTGAAAGCCGCGCTGCCGGGAACTGCAGAAAATAGGTCGTGCAATCCTCATTCGTGCCGCCGTTGGCATAACCACCGTTCTTCTCTACGATTTGCCACAGGCGGGTGTCGGGCATGCCGGGTGTGCCGTTGAACAGCATGTGTTCAGTGAAGTGGCTTATGCCGGCGATGTCATCGGTCTCGTTCCTGCTTCCGACATTGTACTGGATCACCACCGCGACCGACCTGGTATAATCCATATCTTCTGTGATCACGGTAAGCCCGTTATCCAGAACACTCACCTCGGGGACCGCGAGGGCCGAGGCTGAAATGAGCAACACTGCGGTAAACGCTTGTTTCATGTTTTTGTTCCCCTTCAGGGTTGACGGAACATGTAAATTGACATCGTAATATAGTGTGCCCTCGGGTGACCGTTGGCTCCGGTTGGGCTATATTTCAATCTTGGAAAGTGTTTTCAGTTCTGGAAGGGAAGGGCCATGACCGGGGACGCGAGGCATATCTTTATTACCGGGGGAGTGGTTTCCTCACTGGGCAAGGGAATCACAGCGGCTTCCATCGCCCTGCTTCTCAAGCAGCGGGGATACAGCGTCTTCCTGCAGAAACTCGATCCGTACATCAACGTCGACCCCGGAACCATGTCCCCCTACCAGCACGGCGAGGTCTTCGTAACCGACGACGGCGCCGAGACCGACCTCGACCTTGGTCATTACGAAAGGTTTGCAGGCGTCACCTGCACGCGCCAGAGCAACTACACCACCGGGCGCATCTACTCCGCAGTCATCCGCCGGGAGCGCGAGGGCGGATACCTTGGCGGAACCGTCCAGGTTGTCCCCCACATCACCGACGAGATAAAAAAGGCGATTCTCGACTGCCGAGGCACCGGGGCGGACATCGTGATCACCGAAATCGGCGGGACCACGGGCGACATCGAATCCAGCCCGTTCCTCGAAGCCCTCAGGCAGCTCCGGCATGAACTCGGAACCGGAAATTCCCTGTTCGTCCACCTGACGCTTGTTCCGTATCTCGCCGCCAGCGGGGAGTTGAAGACCAAGCCGGCGCAGCAGTCTGCGGGCGTTCTTCGCAGCATTGGCATTATACCCGACATAATCATCTGCAGGACCGAGGTTTCCATGCGGGAGGAGCACTTCCAGAAGCTGAGCCTCTTCTGCAACGTGGAACGACGGGCGGTGATCGAGGAAACGGATGTGAAGAACTCCATTTACGAGGTTCCGGGCGAGCTTGCAAGGCAGGGGCTCGACACCCTCGTCCTCGAAAAGTTCGGGCTTCGTGAAGGGTCACTCGATCTTGACTCCTGGCAGGGCATGGTGCGGCGCGCAGTCGACCCCGGCGGACCCACGGTGGAGATCGCGGTGGTGGGCAAGTACATGGCGCTGAGAGACGCATACAAATCGATCTTCGAGGCGCTCAGCCACGGCGCCATTGCGCATGATGTCAGGCTTGCGCTGCGGTGCATTGAAAGCGAGGACATGTCTCGCGAATCGGCCGAAAAACTGCTTCACGGGATTCAGGGCATCCTTGTCCCGGGCGGCTTCGGTTACCGCGGCCTCGAGGGAAAGATCGAGGCGGTCCGCTACGCGAGGGAAAACCGCATACCGTTCCTTGGGATTTGCCTCGGAATGCAGTGCGCCGTCATCGAGACAGCACGGAACCTCGCGGGGCTGGAAGGCGCCAACAGCACCGAATTCGCATCCGATACGCCGCATCCCGTCATCAGCCTGATGGATGAACAGAGGAACGTTGTCGACAAGGGTGGAACGATGCGTCTCGGCGCCTGCCCCTGTGTGATCGGGCGCGGCACCCTCGCCGAGCGTATCTATGGCTGCAGCGAAATCAGCGAGAGGCACCGCCACAGGTTCGAGTTCAACAATGAATACAGGGCTGCGTTGAAGGAAGCCGGGATGGTCCTGTCCGGGCTCTCCCCCGACGGGCACCTTGTTGAGATCGTGGAAAGGCCGCTTCACCCCTGGTTCATTGCATGCCAGTACCACCCCGAGTTCAAATCCCGTCCGATGGCTCCCCATCCCCTGTTTTCGGGGCTCGTTGGGGCCGCAAAGGAGGTCCGTCCGTGAGCAGACCCGGTGAGTACTGCGGACTTTGCGGGATCGCCGGAAGCAGTGTCGCCCCGGCTGCGCTTGTGGCCGAGGGCCTGTTCGCGCAGCAGCACAGGGGGCAGGAAGCCGCTGGAATCGCCGCGCTGACGGGCGACGGCCGCATACTGCTGCACAAGCGGAAGGGGCTTGTTGCCGATGCCATGACCGACGCACCCGAAACCCTCTTCGCCGCGGACACAAGGGCGGCAGTCGGGCACGTGCGATACGGGACCTTCGGCGGAGTGGATGTGATAAACGCCCAGCCGATCCTCGTGAACATGGCCGGCATTCCCGTGGCGATAGCACACAACGGCACCATAAGCAACGCGGGCAGCATCAGGCGTGAACTTCAACGCAAGGGCCACATCCTCCAGACCAACACAGACACCGAAATAGTGCTTCACCTCATGAGCCGCGAGCTCGAGGACAACAACTACAACATAAGGCGCTGCTTCGAGATAGCCCTTGCCAGGCTGGAAGGCGCGTTCTGCCTTCTCCTGCTCACCCCCGAGGGAATGTACGCGGTCCGCGATCCGCTTGGTTTCAGGCCCCTCAGCCTGGGCCGGATACCCGAGGGCGGATGGGTCGTCGCAAGCGAGTCCATTGCTTTCTCGATGACCGGAGCCGAGTACGTGAGGGAGATCGAAGCCGGAGAGATGCTGTTTTTCGACGGAAGGGGTTCAGCACCGGTCACCTCGTGGTTCGACGGCGAAACCGAGCTCTTCCAGGCCGGCGGCAACAGGATGGCCCAGTGCATTTTCGAACACGTCTACTTTGCCCGGCCCGGCAGCATGGTCTTTGGCGACAGTGTTTACCAGGTGCGCCTGAACATGGGGAGGCAGCTCGCCCGCGAGCACCCCGTCGAATGCGACATGGTCATGCCGGTGCCCGACAGCGGGATGTTCGCCGCGATGGGGTACTCCCGCGAACTTGGGGTGAACCTTGACATGGGTTTCACAAGGAACCACTACGTGGGGCGCACCTTCATCGATCCAGGCCAGGCCGCAAGACCCGCAATGGTGATGCGGAAGCTTCAGCCCATACCGGAAGCCGTCCAGGGAAGAAGGCTTTGCGTTGTCGAGGACAGCATCGTTCGCGGGACTACAAGCAGAACGAGGATCAAGGCGCTCCGCGAGGCCGGCGCCAGGGAAGTGCACATGAGGGTGAGCTGCCCTCCCCACAGGCATGGCTGCTACTTCGGCATCGACTTTCCCAGACAGGACAAGCTTATTGCCCACACCCGAAGCGTTTCCGAGGTTGCTTCCATACTCGGCCTCGACAGCCTCGCCTACCTCTCGGTTGAGGGCATGCTGTCCTGCATCACCGCCCACAGGCAGACCGATTACTGCACGGCCTGCTTTACCGGCGACTACCCCGTGCTGCCGCCCGTAGAGGGCATTCCGGGGCAGGAGGAACGATGATTCCCGGGGGCGTGGCCATCCTTGATTTTGGCAGCCAGTACTCCCAGCTGATAGCCAGGAGAGTGAGGGAAGCAGGCGTATACTGCGAGCTTCTCCCCGGCGATGCCCCATGGAGCCGTGTGCTTCGCATGGAACCCGGGGCTGTGATCCTCTCCGGAAGCCCGTTCAGCGTCTACAGGGAAGGCTCGCCGCACCCGGCCCCTGAAGTTTTCACTTCCGACCTTCCGGTTCTCGGGATCTGCTACGGGATGCAGCTCCTCGCCCATCATACCGGTGGAAAGGTTGAGGGAGGGCATCACCGCGAGTTTGGTCCGGCTGCTTTGTACCCGAGTGAGGGCAGCGTTCTGCTGAAGGGGCAGGAGCCTGGCCTTCAGGCATGGATGAGCCACGGCGACAGGGTGACAGGCCTTCCGCCGGGCTATACGGTTGCCGCTTCAACTTCGCTCCTTCCGATAGCCGCCATGGAGAATCCCGGAGCGAAGAGGTTCGGTGTGCAGTTCCACCCCGAGGTGAACCACACCGTCTTCGGAACGGACTTTCTGCGAAGGTTTCTTTTCGGGATAGCTCGGCTCGAGCCGAAATGGAACATGAAGGCCTACGCCGTTGAAGCCTCCGAGGCCATCCGCAGGGAGCTTGGCGCGGAGGGCAGGGTGATCCTCGGTCTTTCCGGGGGAGTGGACAGCTCTGTAGTTGCAGCCCTTCTCCACCGCGCGGTGCCGGGAAGGTTCACGCCCATTTTCATTGACAACGGGCTGCTCAGGGCCGGCGAGAGGGAACAGGTCGAAGCCACCTTCCGTGATCATTTCAAAATGCCTCTTGTCGTAATAGACGGTGCCGACGCATTCCTCGACGAACTCGCCGGGGTGTTCGACCCGGAGCGCAAAAGGAAGATCATCGGCAGGGTGTTCATCGAGCTGTTCGAGAAGGCCGCTGCGGGCATCCCCGGCGCAACACATCTTGCACAGGGCACACTCTACCCCGATGTAATCGAGAGCGTAAGCTTCAGGGGCCCTTCCGCAACGATCAAAAGCCATCATAATGTCGGGGGGCTTCCTGAAAGGATGCACCTCTCCCTTCTGGAACCGCTCCGCGAGCTCTTCAAGGACGAAGTGAGGGAACTCGGAAGGGAGCTGGGGCTGCCCGACGAGATGGTCGACCGCCACCCCTTTCCCGGCCCGGGGCTTGCGGTCCGGATCCTCGGACCGGTTGACAGGGAAGACCTTGACCTGCTTCGCAGGGTCGACTCGGTCTTCATAGGGTATCTGAGGGCCAACAACCTCTATCACGAGATCTGGCAGGCGTTTTCTGTCCTGCTTCCGATACGGACGGTTGGGGTGATGGGTGACGAGCGCACCTACCACAGGGTGGCTGCCCTCCGCGCCGTAACAAGCACCGACGGCATGACGGCGGACTGGTACAGGATGGATCCCGAACACATGGCCAGGCTTGCGAGCGAGATCGTAAACCGTGTTCCCGGCGTCAGCAGAGTGGTGTACGACATTTCTTCGAAGCCGCCTGCCACCATAGAGTGGGAATGACAGGAACCCTCGTAAACACTGGCGCAGTGCTTCTCGGCGGCACTCTGGGCAGCCTCATGGGCGCCAGGTTTCCCGCGGGAATCCAGAAAACGGTGATGCAGGTTATCGGGGTCTTCACCCTGGCCATGGGGGTGAAGATGTTCCTCGGGGCGGGCAACGTTCTTGTCGTTCTGGGCGCCCTCATCATCGGCGGGATAACCGGTGAGCTCATGCGCCTCGAGGACCGCCTCGAAAGCATCGGCGAGAGGCTCAAGGCCTGTTGCGGCCGAATTCCGTTCCTCGCCAGGGGTGAGTTCACGAGGGGTTTCGTCACTGCCGGGCTTGTTTTCTGCGTTGGACCGATGACGGTGGTGGGCTCGATGCAGGACGGCCTTCGGGGTGACCCCTCTCTCCTTGTCATCAAGAGCGTTCTCGATTTCTTCGCGGGCATGGCGTTCGCCGCCGGGATGGGCATGGGGGTGACTTTCGCCGCCCTCATCGTGCTTGTTGTACAGGGGGGGCTTACCCTCGGCGCCTCGGCACTCTCGGGCTTTCTGAACGAATCGATGACTGCGGACATGACTGCCACGGGAGGGGTCATTCTTCTCGGACTGGGCCTGCTTCTCCTCGACCTTAAGCATGTGAGGGCGGCGAACCTCCTTCCCGGGCTACTGTTCGCTCCAGCACTGTCCGCACTTGCCGCCGCTCTCTGAACCCTGAATACTTGTCTTCGGCATTTTGGATCTCATCCATCCCGGAGGTTTTCCATGAAGGTAGCTGTAAGTGTTTTTGTTGCATTACTTCTCATTCTCGTTGCTGCATGCGGCGATGACCCCTTCGATCCCGCCCAGGGTGATGATTCCCGTTTCTACCCGCTCGCAGTGGGAAACATCTGGAACTACTCCCGCATCGGAACGTACAACGTTGATTCCCTGAGCTATACCGTCACCGGCGCCTCCACGGTAAGGATCACCGGAACGGCAGAGCACAGCGGCGGATTTCAGGTATTCGTCGAGGAAACCATGGTCGCCGATACGATCCAGGGCCTCATGGTGATCACGAACACAGACACCAGCTACATCAGGGTCACGGACGACGGCTTTTTCGGCTATCCCGAGCTCGATTCGACCGACTCCAGCTGGACCGTCCCCTTCCCGCTTGTCGCGGGGATGATCTGGCCGTTCAGCACCGAGCCGAGCATGACGGGGGAGATTCTTTCAATGACCGAGGACGTGACCGTTCCCGCCGGAAGCTACGAGGACTGTGCGGAAATGCGCACCACCTGGATCGAGGGCGGCAATGTGGTGAACACCACGGACTACGCGCCCAACGTCGGAATGGTGAGGAACATCTACACGCAGGGCGCGGGGCAGTACAACACCAGCGTCACCTCCAGACTCACCTCCTTCGAGCTGCCCGAGTGACATCGTTCGATCCGGACTCATGATGCGAGGGGCGAAACGGTTTCTCCCGGATCGTGACTACATCGGCATCCTTTTTGGAGCGATACTTTTCGGGATAGCCTATTCCTGGTTTCTCATGCCTTTCCGCATCTCGCCGGGAGGAGTGGCGGGGCTCGCCCAGATCCTTTACCACTTCACCGGCATACAGGAAAGCCTGTGGATGTTCGGCTTCAACATCCCGCTGTTCTTTCTGGGCTATTACATGGTGGGAAAGCAGTTCGGCGTACGGAGCTTTGTCGGGATGATGATCTCGAACGGGATGTGCTGGCTCCTGGCCCCCGCGAGGCTCTCGTTCATACCGGGTTTCGACCGGTTCGTTCACGACATAGCCCCGGCAGGGGAGCTTCCGAGGCTTGCAGTGCTTCTCACCGGCGGCAGCGAGATGGACATCCTGCTTGCGTCGGTGGCCGGTTCCTCCCTTCTCGGGATCGCACTGGGCCTCATCTTCCGGTTCAGGGGGTCTACAGGGGGCACCGACATTCCGGTTGCAATGCTGAAGAAGTACGCCGGGGTGACCATATCGACCGGCTACTGGATGGTTGAGAGCATCATCATCCTTATCGTGGGCATGGTCTTCGGCGATGCCCGGCTCGTTATCTGGGCATACCTCAACCTCTTCCTGACCACAAGGATGACCGACCTCGCCGCCGAGGGAATGCCCTTCGTCAAGGCGGTCTTCATCATCAGCGACCAGTCCGAGGCGATCCGTGACGCCATCTTCGAACACCTCGACCGAGGGGTCACATTTCTGAAGGGACAGGGCGGATACGAGCGGCGCGACAGGGACGTGATCTACGTCTGCGTGCATCGAAGGCAGGTCATGGTCCTGCAGAAACTGGTCAAAGACATCGACCCCGAGGCATTCATGGTCCTGCACGATGCCTATGACGTCATGGGTTACGGGTTCAGGAAGAGAACCATAGACTACTCCGATGCTGATTGACACCCACTGCCACCTTTGCGACGAGCCCCTCTTCGCAGACCTCGACGGGGTCCGAAGCAGGGCGCTTCTGTCCGGTGTGACGGCCCTGATCGTTCCATCGGTCACCATGGCCGACTGGACTGCCATGAAAACGCTTGACGGTCTTCCCGGCGTGTTCACCTCCTTCGGCATCCACCCGTGGAAGGCTAGGAGGGCGTGGTCGAGTCCCTTCTCGAAGAAGCCCTGGGACACGCCGTCGCTGTCGGGGAGGTCGGGCTGGACTGGAAGGTGCCCGTTCCACGGAGTGTTCAGCTCGACTGCCTTGAAAAGCAGTTGAGGATCGCACGAAAGCTCTCCCTTCCGGTGCTTCTGCACTGCCGGGGTGCCTTTGACGAGCTGAGGGAGCTGCTGCAGGCTTCACCGCCCCCGGGGGCGATCATCCACGGTTTCAGCAGAAGCCCTGAGCAGATGTTTTTGCTTCTGGAGCTTGGCTGCTGCATCGGCTTCGGCGGGGCCGTGACCAGGGGAGGGGCACGCAACGCCAGGGCGAGCGCTGCAGCTGTCCCCGAAGACCGCTTCGTTCTCGAGACCGATTCCCCGTGGCTCGGGATCGAGGGCGGTCCTTCCGAACCATCTTCCCTGCGCCTTGTAGCGTCGGCCATGGCCGCAATCCGTGGAGTTCCCTTTGAAACTGTCGCACTGGCGTCTTCGAAGAACGCCGGGCGCATCCTTCTGCCCGGACTATGAGCAGGCGCTTCGAACGCGTTCTGGACTTCTTCGGCGAAGAGGGATTTGCGCGCATCAGGTCGGCCCGGATCATGATCGCCGGGGTGGGTGGCGTTGGAAGCCACTGCGCTGCAGCCCTTTGTCGCACCGGTGCGGGCGAGGTGACTCTGTGTGATTTCGACCCCGTGACCGAGACGGGGCTGAATCGGAGTGCGCTGTTCACCCCCGCGCATGTTGGAAGGAACAAGGCGGAAGCGGCAGCCGAGATCCTGTCATCGGCATGCCCCGACACGCGGGTTCTTCACAGAAACGTCTTCATTCATGCGGATTCGCTGCCCGGGCTGCTTCCGCGCAGCTGCGGCTGCATCGTTGCCGACGCGATCGACAGCCTGAATCCCAAGGCGGAGCTCCTGTCCTGGTGCCTTGGCAACGGCATTCCCGTGTTCAGCAGCATGGGCGCCTCGGGCAGGAGGGATCCCTCCATGGTGAGGGTGGGAAGCCTGTGGGAGACCCGTGGCTGCCCGCTGGCAAGGCAGCTCAGACGCTACCTCCGCAGAAGGTCCGTGAGCGGAAGTATCGGTTGTGTCTATTCCGTCGAGACGGCCGTGAAACCCCTTCCACCGGACGAGGAGGATGTTTCGTGCCGAAGGGGGAGGGTCAGGAACAGGCTTCCGAGCCTGATGACAATGCCGGGCGTTTTCGGGTACGCCCTTGCTCAGATGGTTCTTGATTCTATAGTCGGGGGGGATGGCGGGAACGTGTGGGAATCGAACCCACCCAGGATGGTTTAAGCACCCGACGCCGGATTTGAAGTCCGGGAGAGACACCAGTCCCCTTCCGCTCCCGCGTGACGGTAAACTCCTCATGAACCGGGAGATTGTCAATACCTGATCTGGGCATTATCGTCCCATTTATTGTGAACCAGGGAGGGGTGTTCTTTGGAAGTCAAAGACCTGTGCGCCACTCTCGCCTCTCTTCCCGACGCCAGGGAGAGGGGTGCGCTCTTCGTCGAGAAGGCCTTTGAGAACCACGCCCCGGGCGAGGTGTTCATGGCCATGTCGGAATCAGCACTCGAAGCACCGGTCTGGGCACTTTCCTACTACACCGCTGTTAACTCGCCATCCTGGAGCCAGGGGCTCAAGGACCTGTCCATGGCCCAGCTTGAAAACGGTTTGAGATCCGAATTGCCCCAGCTCGTCAAGGCATGGTCGCAGCTCGACGGTCTGCCCCCCGAGGGAAGAAGCAGTTTCCTTGCAAAGGTTTCCCTGGTGCTTGAAACGGCCACGCTGGTCTGGAACGATCTGCGCGAGGAAGGCCGTACCGACAGGCTTCCAATGGGCGAGAACGTTCTTGAGCTCGTTTTTGCCTCGGGTCCGGCCCCTGAGCCCGAACTTGTTTTCGATGCATCGGCATGGCCCGGCGCTTCCAGGAAGAAACTCGAGGAGGTGCTCGAGGAACTTGACTTCTCAAGGCAGGGCAAGGACAGCTGGCACTTCAACTTCGATCCCGACACCGTCGAAAGGCTGCACTCGGGTGCCAATCTCAAGGCGTACGTCAGGAGTTCCGAGGTCAGGCAGAGCCCGCTCGCCATGGCGAGAACCGCGCAGAACCTTGCCGTAAAGTTCAGCCTGCTTCTCCGGACCATCGGGATGTACCCTCCGGATCATCCCGCCATTGAACCTGCCCTCGTCGACTTCCTTGCGAGGCTTGAAGCCCAGCGGGGCAATGAGGGCGGGATGGTGGCCTTCACCCTCCTCGGTGGAAGGCTCATGGTGAACAACATCAAGGCGAACAGGAAAGTCAGGGCGGTCGAGAACCTTCTCTCCCATT
Source organism: Candidatus Fermentibacterota bacterium (assembly GCA_963845085.1). Lineage (GTDB taxonomy): Bacteria > Fermentibacterota > Fermentibacteria > Fermentibacterales > JCC-6 > UBA6080. The sequence continues at coordinate 125,748 of CAWJQI010000004.1, read as the reverse complement.
TCGAGGAAAGGCGGGTCAACAGCGTCGCCTTCGACACCGGGCTTACCCAGTCCGAGCTTTTCGACTTCATGGAGATGCTCAACAGAAAAGCCGGATACCTGAAGGAACGCGGAGGGCTTGGCGAGATCTGCCGCAAGAAGGGTTTCTCGCGGGTCAGTGTGGACGAGTTCAGGTACGCCCTGGTTTCCCGCGACGGTGAAATGGTAGCCGAGACCGTCACCGGCCCGATAGACAACGCCCTGGAGGACATTGTTTTCCGCGAGCTCATAGACAGGCTTCAGAAGGGCGAGACGATCCGTGACATTCCTGCCGACAAGCTTGGGCAGGCCTTTCAGAAGATCCTCGACGAGTCGGCCGGAGGAACGGGGAAGTATCGCTCGATGCTCGCTGATTTCGTGGCATCGCTCGACCCGACCATTCTCGAGGACGGCATCCTCACAAGCCGCGAGATCCAGAGATCGATCGCCTGGAGCGCACTGAGGAAGATCATCGACAGATGCCTCGAGGACCTTGAGGCCCCGGACGAGGAGAAGAGGCTCACCGCCCTCGAAAAACTGGCCGACCTTGTTGGAACCGGCGCCGAACGGGGCAAGATCAACACCGTTCTGCAGGTGTCCGAGACGGTTTCGGAGTGGATGCTCAGAACGACCTTCCCCGACGGCCTCTACATGTCCGCGGTGCTCCTCGGGTCAATCTGCGAGCGTCTGATGGCCATGAACAAGCTGACCGCGGCAGCCGGTGTGGTGGAGAACCTGAGGAAGCTCAGGACCATGGTGCCCGGCACACCGGCGCTTGCAAGCGCCATGCGGCGCGGACTGGCTGAAGCCCACAGAAGGATGGACTCCCCCGATGCCGCCGAGATTCTCGCCGATTCCCTCATGAGCGGCGACAGCGTTCCCCGTGCCGCCGCGGAGAAGATCGTTTCAGAGTTTTCATTCAGGAACCTTGCCGGCCGCCTGATGGACACCTTCCTCGAGCGGCACAGGGACCACAGGGCGCGAGCCTATTCGGTCCTCAAGCTTTACGGGATGGGGTTCCGGACTCAGATGCAGGCCAGAGTCGAGGAAATCCTCACAGGCAGCGGCAACTTCAGGGACCAGGAAACCGGCAGGCTTCAGAACCCCGACTTCTACATCATGAGGAACATCGTCGGTCTCCTGGGCGACCTCAGCCACCGCGACAGCGCCGAGCTCCTGGAACGGCTGTGCGACGATCCCGACGACAGGGTCAGAAAGCTCGCCATCAATGCCCTGTTCCGGGTGGACAAGGGCAAGGCCGCAACAGCGGCGCGTGAGATGATCGGCGACCCCTCCCGTGACGTGGTCAAGGCATCGATGGAAGTCATTGCGGGAATGGACGACCCTGACAGGGATCTGATCCCCACCGCACTCAGGCTCTGGCACACCCACTCATCGGTTCGTCCCGTCATAATGAACTTCTTCAGGAAAACCGCCGACGACGACAGGGTGATCAGGCACGTCCGGTCCGCCTTCAACAACGCTTCGGGATATCCCTTCGACAATGCGGAACTCGCCGAGGAGGGGCTTGTCCTTCTCGTCCATCACGGGAAAACAGACGACATCCAGGTGCTCAAAGACTACATGGGGAAGGTTTCCGGCGGTCTCCTCAAAAAGCAGAGCATCTCCGACGAGTTCATGGAAGCCGTGAGGTCCTCAGTCGCAGCCATCAAGGAATACGGTAAACAGCTGAACGGCACCGCTGCGGGTCAGTAAAGCCCAAGCGAACCATCGTGATAGATGAGAACCTGTTCCCCGGCGGGGGCAAGGTGAACGCTGTTCCCCTCGAGTGTCGCATCAAGCCCATGGTCATCGAAAGAGCACGCCCCGCCGGAGAACGTCAGCCGGAAGCCGGATGAATCGGCGAGGATGACTGTTTCAGACGGCAGGGAATGCTTCAGGATGACCCTGTAACCTCCCCGCCTTCCGGAAACCATGCGGACCGCATCGTCCACACCGTTCCTGAGCATGTATGCCCCCCTGTAGTTGTCGGGAAGATTCAGCACCACCACGCTGTCCGGGTCGTATGCAGACAGAGCTGAGACAAGCGTTGCCGTGGCTCTCCCGGCAGCCGCCCAGTTCCTGTTCGACGCGAGCAGGAATGGAACCTGAATGACGGCGACAATGAAGAGAAGCACTGTTACGGCCTTCCGTCCCCGGAGAAGGGAATCCGCCGCTCCGGCGAGGAACATGCACGCAAATGCCCCGGGAAGGTAAAGAAGCCTTTCAGACTGGGTATCTGTAAGACCCACGGGGTATTTTGAAACCGCTGCAAGGCACAGAAGGAAACTGACCCCGCAGAACACGAGCAGTGGGCGTCCCCTGCCGGCCAGGAGTACAACGAGCAGCGCCGCAATGATGGGGACCGATGCGAGGATCGGGTTCGAGGTGAATAGCTCCGCAATCCCGGCAGGGTACGGGCCGGTGAACACCCTGAGAACGAACCTCGCGATGTTCGAGGGAACGGAAAAGCCGCTGTTCTGGGAGGCGAGCCAGTGGATCAGGTGGCCGTCGGCAAGGAGCCTTGCACCCGCGGCCATGAACATGAGAAGCATTGCGGTCATGAGCAGCCGCAGTGACGGGGCGTTGCGCCTGCCGCCAAAACAAAGCAGCGCCCCCCACACAAGCGGAATGACGATCGCGCTCTCCTTTGAAAGAAGTGCCAGGGCGAAGCATGAGAGCGCCAGGATTCCGAAGGCGGGGGAAGGCCTTTCCGAGTGTTTCATGAAGAAATGCAGCGACGCGAGGCTGAAGACGCCCGCAAGAAGGTCGGTTCTGCCGATGACCCATGCCACCGGCTCTGAATGGGAGGCAAGCACGCAGAAAAGCAGCGCGGCATTGAAGGAGAGGAGGCCGGGACGGCTGACATGGAACCAGTGAAATATGCGATTGGCTGCATGCATCAGAAGGCAGCACGTGATCCAGTGCAGGAACAGGTTCGTCAGGTGAAAGCCCGCCGGGTTCCCTCCCCAAACAGCCCTGTCAACTGCAAGGCTCAGAACGGTTACCGGCCTATACGAACCCGCTTCCGCCTGCGCCGCCCCAGGAGAAGAAGAAGCCCTCATCGGACAGCCTTTGCACAAGGTAAAAATCATCGGAAAGGAAGCCGGTTCCGACAACGCCATGGAAACAGAGCACCACCGCCACGGCGAGAAGGATATGCGGAAGAATCCGTCCGAGACCGTCGGCCCTTGCCTGGAATGAGATCAAGACCTCATCCCTCCCGGTTCCGGCGCACCTACTCCCACCACTTCACGAGGCCAGGCTCGATGATCCGTCCGTACCGGGGGTGCGAGGGAAGAACCCTCACAGTAAAGCCGAACCTTCCCGAATCGTTGCATGGCAGATTGCCCGTGAAGACTGCTCCGGCTTCCCCCGCACCGGATGGGGAAAGCGGGGTTGTCGATCTCTCCGTGATGTAGCCATCGCCGCCGGCGTTTCCATGCTGCACCTCGACAGCCAGGTCGGAGGGTGAAAGACCTCCTGTGAATACCGTGACCGTGAGGGGGATGCAGTCACCGACAGTGAAGGTGTCCGCCCCTGCATCGGCAGTGACATCGGTGATCCGGATGTCTTTCCATGCGGACCTTACGCTGTTCTTCCAGGCTGCCAGAGCCCTGCAGTCGGCCGAGTCGTCTGCTTCGAGGGACCGGGTCCGGGAGAGGGCGGGGAGGTAATACCCCTCCACGTATTCCGCAAGCATCCTGTTCGTGTTGAAACGGGCGAGAACGCCCTTCATCGTTTTTTTCATCATGGCGGTCCAGGCCCTGGGTATCCTGTCGGCACCCGCGTTGTAGAAGGCCGGGATCACGCTGTTCTCGATCAGGTCGAAAAGTGTTTTGGCCTCGACGGCATCCTGCTGTGCCGGGTCGTCGTAGAGCTCGCCCCTTCCGATCGACCAGCCGGCGTCGCGCCTGTACCCCTCGTGCCACCAGCCGTCGGGTATGCTGCAGTGAAGCGCGCCGTTCATGCAGGCCTTCATGCCGCTTGTCCCGCTTGCTTCCATGTTCATGCCCGGCGTGTTCAGCCATACATCCACGCCCTGCACCATCAGCCGGGCGAGGTTCATGGAGTAGTCGTCGAGGTAGAGAACCCTTCCGTAGAACTCCCGTTTCATGCAGAGGTGGAATATCCTCCGGATGAGGTCCTTGCCCCCCTGATCGTGCGGGTGCGCCTTGCCGCTGAAAATGATCTGTATGGGTCTTTCAGGATCCGTGAGAAGCTTCAGAAGCCTCGGTTCATCCTGGAGCAGCAGGGCTGCCCGCTTGTAGGTGGCGAAACGCCGTGCGAAACCGATCGTCAGAACCTCGGGGTTCAAAACCGGCTTTTCGGCAAATGCGGGGAGGGTGAGCCCCATGTTGGAGAGCTGCCTCGTCCAGTGTTGTCTGGCGTAGGCAACGAGCCTTTCCCTCAGGCGCTCATGGGCTCTCCAGAGCTCGGAATCGGGAATCCTGTCGATGTGGCGCCAGAACTTCTCGCCGAGAGGGTTCCGCGGGGTCGTGTCGCCCACGTAGCGGTCGAGCAGCCTGCGCATCTCGCCGCTCACCCAGGAGTCCTCGTGAACTCCGTTCGTCACATGGCCGATGGGGATGTCTTCCTGCGGGAGGTTGGGCCACACACCCATCCAGATGTTGCGCGACACCTTCCCGTGGAGCTCGCTGACACCGTTTGCACCGCTTGAGAACTTCAGGGCGAACACGGTCATTGAGAAGGTGGTTCCCTCGGGGTGCCTTCCAAGCTCGAGGAAATCACTGTCCCTGATCCCGATGCTTTCCATGTACGGGCGAAGGTAGCGGATGACCAGACCGGGGTCGAACTCCTCGTTGCCGGCCGGTACAGGGGTGTGCGTTGTGAAGACGTTCCCGGCTCTTACCGCCTCGGAGGCTTCGTCGAACCGAAGACCGCCCGCAATCCTCTCCGACAGCATTTCCAGTATCAGGAACGCGGAATGACCCTCGTTTATATGCCTGACCGCAGGGTTGAGCCCGACGGCCCTAAGAGCCTTTATGCCGCCGATCCCCAGCAGAATCTCCTGGCGGATCCTCATTTCCTTGTCACCGCCGTAGAGCTGATCGGTTATCATGCGATCTTCCGGGGGGTTTTCCGGGAGGTTGGTATCGAGCAGCAGCAGCGATGCCCTTCCGACGGGAAGACGCCAGACCGCTGCCTTAACGCTGCGGTCAGCCATTCTGACAGAGATGACCACCGGTTCGTTGTCGGCCGTTCTCACACGCTCCACGGGCATGTTCGAGTAATCGTTGACGGGGTAGCGTTCCTGCTGCCAGCCGTCGCTGTTCAGATACTGGCTGAAATAGCCCAGCCTGTACAGCAGCGTGATCCCGACGAAGGGAATGCCCAGATCGCCCGCGGATTTGATCGTGTCGCCGGCGAGCACGCCGAGACCGCCCGAGTAGATCGGCAGGCTCTCATGAAGGCCGAATTCGGCGGAGAAGTATGCCACAACGTCGTTGCCGGTGAGAATGCCTTCATGTGTCCGGTTGAACCAGCCGGCCTTGGACATGTAGGTTTCGAGCTCGTTCTTCACCTCGTCCAGCCGTGAGATGAAAACCGTGTCCTCCGCGAGCTCGTTCATTCTGGACTGGCTTGCCCTGCCCAGCAGAAGGATGGGGTTGTGGCCGCAGGACTCCCAGAGTTCCTGGTCAACTGAGCGGAAGAGGCTGACCGCATTGCGGTTCCAGGTCCACCAGGCGTTCCCGGCGATGCTGCGAAGCGACTCGAGCCTTTCCGGCAGGCGTGGGACCACCCTGAAAACCATTGACCTCAAGAACGACCTCCCTCGTTGAACTCCTGAAAGGTGAAAAGTACTCCCGGGCGGCGTCCTGTCAACCTCGCTTGGAACAGCCGCGGGAATGTGGAATATTCCTGTAACCGGAAGGGACAATCAGATGGGCATTTCCTTCATCCTGTGCGGTGCAGCAATGCTGCGCACCATCAGCCTCGGCGAGCCGTTCGTTGTTCCTTCGACGGAACCGGGCTACGCCACCGTTTTGCTCGAGAACACAAGAAGGGCTTCCCCTCAAGGGCATCCCCTCCTTCCCCTGGTTCCGGTGGTCTTCGCGATGTGCGGTGAAGCTGGGGAAGTCTCTGTCCAACTGGACGATTTCTCACCCGTTCCCCTGCCTGCGCCCGTGGAACCCGCGTCCAGCCTGAGACCGATCGGTTCGGATTGCCCGCGTGTTGTCCGCGAGGCGCCCGAGGTCTACGCATCATCGTCCGACTATCCGGGCAATCCACTGGCTTCCGTCAGCATAGGCAGTCTGATGGGGGTGACCGTGGTGAGCTGCCTGGTCAGTCCCTGGCGGTACAACCCGATGAGCGGTTCTCTCGAGATGGCGCACGAGGTAACGGTCTCCGTTGACCACACACCGGAATCCATGGGGCGTTCACTTTCCCCGTTACAGGCCGAGACAGCCGGCAGACGGATCGAAGCCTTGACGGGAGCCGCCGCGCCTCCCCTTGCAGTCGGCTCACCCGGCGCCGCCCAATATCTCATAATAACCGGCGATACATTCCTTCCCCTGATCCAGCCGCTGCTTGAGCTTCACTCCGGAATGGGGCTCACAACGAAGGCAGTGGGGATGAGCCAGGTTGCGATGGGTTACGGAGGCGTGCGCGAGTGCATCCGCTGGCACTACGAGAACGAGGGGACCATGTACGTGCTTCTCGCCGGTGATGCATCCATCGTTCCCGCCGAAGAGTTCCTCGTGGCGTGTGAAGGCCTTGCGGAAATGGCCCCCGTCGACCTTTACTATTCATGCCTCGACGGTGATTGGGATGGTGACGGCGACGGCGTGCCGGGCCAGCCTCAGGACGATCCTGACCTGTACCCCGAGGTCATCCTCGGCAGGGCTCTTTTTTCAAGTTACAGCGGTGCACAGGCATTCGTTGACAAGACTGTGGCCTACATGACCGACCCGCCCCCGGGAGACTGGTCTTCCACTGCGGTCCTCAACGGGGGCATGCTGTTTCCGGACATCGGATACACCGGAGCCAAGGGCTGCGAGGAGATGGCAGGGTACTTCCCAGATGACTGGGAGGTCATCCGATCATACGAGTTCACGGTGGGTGACTACCCCGACACCTTTTTCGAGCCCATAGCCGCGGGAGCGGGGTGGAACAACCACGCCGGCCACGGGAACGACAGGGGGGTTTACTGGGGAACCTTCGCAAGCCAGGTTAAGGTGGCGGACCAGGACAGGTTCGACAACGGCTATCGCGCCGGGATTCACACCAGCATCGCCTGCCATCCCGGCGACTTCACCGATCCCGGAACATGCCTTGCCAAGATGCTCCTGCATCATGAAGACGGCGGCGCAGTTGCAGTTGCCATGAACACCAGCTGGGGGTGGGAGGGTTTCTGGCCCGAGCTCGGTCCCAGCGAGGACATGTGCACCGACATGGTCCGGCTTGTTTTCGAGCAGCACACGGCCACGCTGGGCGAGGCATTCACCACCGCCCGCGACATCCAGGTCCCCCTGACGTCCGGCGGCTACGACAGGACTTTCCAGTCGCTGCTTGTATTCACCGCTTTCATGGACCCGGCACTCGAGGTGCTCATGGTCACTTCGCCGCCGCCACCGCCGCCACCGGTCCCACTTAGGGTTTCCCTTGCCGGGGCAAACCCCACCACCGGCGGCACTGCGTACTTCAACGTGGACTTCCCCGCCGGACCGGTCGCTCTCAACATCTTCGACATCGCGGGCAGGCTTGTATACAGCACCGCGGTCCAGAGTTCAGGCCAGGTCAGCTGGGATTGTTCGGGGATGCCTGCCGGCCTCTACACGGCCGTTGCCCGCAGGGGCGGTTACATCGGGAGGGCCAGGGTTACGGTTCTTGGTCCCTAGTCCCTGGTGCGCAGGAATCGAGCGGGGTTTCCGGCCACGACTGCCCCGGCTGGAACATCACGGGTGACAACGGCTCCGGCTCCTATCACAGCGCCCTTCCCAATCCTGACCGGCAGGATGGTGGCGTTGGATCCTATGCTGACACCGTCCTCGACCACGGTTTTCTTCCACTTGGAAGGGTCGGCCTGCGGCGGGTAGACATCGTTTATGAACATCACGCCGTGCCCCACGAAGCAGTCGCTTCCGATGGACACCAGCTCGCAAATGAAGCTGTGGCTCTGAACCCTTGTGCGGTCGCCTATCACAACGCCTTTCTGGATCTCGCAGAAACAGCCGACCATGCAGTTCCGGCCCAGGGTGCAGCCGTACATGTTCACAAAATTCCAGACCTTCGTTCCCTCCCCGATCTCGCAGTCGTTGATCAGCTGAAGGACATTCTCGGTGGAATCCTCTTTCCTCTTGCCGAAGAACGGCATAGGCTCACCCCTTTCGCAAGCGGTTTGAAGAGTATGTTCGGGGGGAACATATTACACGGACACTCCGGGAGGAACAGTGCGGGAACGAATTCGGAACTTCTGCATCATAGCCCATATCGATCACGGCAAGTCCACACTCGCGGACAGGCTGCTCCAGATGACCCACACCGTGAACGACAGGGAATTTCACGACCAGATGCTCGACTCCATGGACATCGAGAGGGAGCGCGGCATCACCATAAAGAGCACTGCGGTAACCATGGACTACAGGAGCGCCGCCGGTGAAGACTACATCCTGAACCTTATCGACACTCCCGGTCATGTTGACTTCAGCTACGAGGTCTCCCGTGCCATGGCGTGCTGCGAAGGCGCCCTTCTTGTCATCGACGCCGCCCAGGGCGTGGAGGCCCAGACGGTTGCCAACCTTTTCAAGGCCATGGAGCACAACCTCACGATAATTCCAGTGATAAACAAGATCGACCTGCCATCGGCTTCCATCGAGGAGACCCTCGAGGAGCTTGAGAACGAGCTCGGGCTTGATCCCGACGAAGCAGTGATGGTCAGCGCAAAGACCGGGCAGGGTGTTGAAGACCTGCTTGAGACAATCATCGCCCGCATCCCGCCGCCCGCCGGCGATCCTTCCGGCGTGTTGATGGCCCGCGTGTTCGACTCGGTGTTCGACCCGTACCGCGGTGTTGTCGTCTACTGCAGGATAGTTCAGGGAACCATGACCGCCCGCGACGACATCAGGCTGATGGCCCCCGGCTCCGACTACAGGCTTGAGGAGATCGGGTACCTTCGAATAGGGAGGGAGCCTCGCAAGAAGCTCGAAGCCGGCGAGGTCGGCTACCTTATCGCCGGAATAAAGAGCGTCAGCGATGTTCGAAGCGGTGACACGGTGACGAGCACGGGCAACCCGTCGCAGGAATCCCTTCCGGGCTACGAGGAGGCCAAACCGGTCGTCTTCAGCTCGATCTTTCCCGTAAGCAGCGAGGACTACGACGACCTTGCGGCCGCCATCGAGAGGCTCAAGCTCAACGACGCAAGCCTGACGTTCGAGAAGGTGAGTTCCACCGGTCTCGGGTTCGGTTTTCGGTGCGGCTTCCTCGGGCTTCTCCACCTCGAGGTAGTGCAGGAGCGGCTCGAACGGGAGTTCGACCTCAGCCTTGTGCTCACTGCGCCCACTGTTCTGTGCAGGATCACTCTATCAAACGGCTCAACTGTCTTCATAGACAATCCGCTGCTATACCCCGATCCCTCTCAGATCGTGATCACCGAGGAACCCTACATCAAGGCATCCATAATAATGCCCGACAAGTACATAGGACCGGTGACCAACCTTCTTCTCGACCGCAGGGCCGAGAAATACTCCAACCTCTATGTGGGGCGTCAGAGGGTCGAGATCAAGGCCGAACTGCCGCTGTCTGAGGTCGTTTACGATTTCTATGACAAGCTCAAGTCCATAACGCAGGGCTACGGCTCTTTCGACTACGAGCCGGGGGAATACAGGAAGAGCGACCTGGTCAAGGTCGACATCCTCGTGAACCACGACAGGGTCGATGCCCTTTCCATGCTGGTGCACAGGAACCGCGCGGGAAGCTGGGCGAAGAGCGCCTGCGAGAACCTGAAGGAAGAGATACCGAAGCAGCAGTTCAAGATCCCCATTCAGGGGGCGATCGGCGGCACCATCATCGCAAGGGCAACCATCAGCGCCCTCCGGAAGGATGTGACCGCCAAGTGCTACGGCGGCGACATCACCAGGAAGAGAAAGCTTCTGGACAAGCAGAAGGAGGGCAAGAAGAGGATGAAGATGGTGGGCAAGGTGATGATCCCCCAGAAAGCGTTCCTCGCCGTTCTAAAAAGGGAGGACTGACATGAGGGTGCTATTCCTGTGCGGCGCCAACTCCTGCAGAAGCCAGATGGCCGAGGGATGGGCAAGGCATTTGCTGAACGGTGGCCATGAGTTCCACTCAGCCGGGCTGAGAGCAACCGGTCTTGACCCCCTTGCAGTCGCCGCCATGGCGGAGGCCGGCGTTGACATATCAAAGCAGCACAGCAAGACCACCGGGGAGTTGTCGGGTGACTTCGCCCTCGTCATAACGGTTTGCGACTCCTCGCGCGAAGCCTGCCCGTTCTTCCCGGCCCTCACAAAGAACATCCACAAGGGTTTTCCCGACCCGCCGACACTTGCTGAAGGCCTTCCTGAAAACCGCAGGATCGAACCCTACAGGGAAGTCTGCGCCCTGATCAGGGCGTTCGTCGACACGGAGCTTCGGGCCATCCTGGAGCCGTGATGAAGGGGTTCGATTCCCTTATCACATTCCTGCGCACCCCCGATCCCGGGGCGACACACGCTTTCTACAACGGGCTTCTGGGGTTGCCGATGGTTCTCGACCAGGGCTGCTGCAGGATCTACAGGATTTCAGCCGGCGGGTTCCTGGGTTTCTGCAAGGGCGAGAAACGCCCGACTGATGACACAGTGATCATAACCCTTGTCACAGATGAAGTTGACCCCTGGTTCGAAGCCCTGCGGGTTGCCGGCCATCATGTTGTCAAGCCTCCCGCCTTCAACCCGGACTACAACATCTACCACTGTTTCGTCCTGGATCCGTCGGGTTACACCGTGGAGATCCAGCGTTTCGAGGACCCGCGGTGGAAGAGGGATTAGGCCTCTACATCCACATTCCCTACTGTCTCTCAAAGTGCCCCTACTGTGCATTTGCAAGCAGGCCGGAACCGCCCCCTCCGGAGTTCGCCGCCGGCCTTCTCCGTGAGCTTGTGCTTGCCGCTCCGAACAAGCCGGCGACCGTCCACGCCGGAGGAGGGACCCCGACGCTCATGGGGGGTGCTTTCTGGCAGACCCTGCTGGCAGGGCTCGATCTTTCCCGTTGCACCGAGGCGACGATCGAGACCAATCCCGCCGTCCTGACTCTGGAGGGATACAGGGAACTGAGGCAGGCCGGTTTCGACCGTATCAGCATCGGAGCACAGTCATTCTCCGACGGGAATCTCAGACGGCTCGGCAGGGTCCACACCTCCGGACAGGCTCTGGATGCAGTGGCCCTGGCACGGACGGGTGGTTTTGAGAACATTTCCATCGACCTTATCTACGGGCTGCCCGGGCAGACCCGAAGACTCTGGGCGGGAGACCTGGATACCGCGCTTTCCCTGTCTCCGAAGCACATCAGCTGCTACGAGCTAACCCTGGAGAAGGGCACACCGATGGGTGACGCCGGGCGAAAGGCATCCGACTCACAGGGGGCGGCAATGTTCATGATGGCCCATGCAAGACTGACCGAAGCCGGCTACACCCACTACGAGGTGTCGAATTACGCCCTTCCTGGATGGGAGTCGAAGCACAACCAGTCCTACTGGGAGAGAAGACCATACATCGGTGCAGGCCCTTCCGCCCACGGCTTCACCGGAACGGAAAGGTACTGGAACACGCCCGATACCGGTCGCTATCTACAGCTAATCGAAAAGGGTGTGCTTCCAAGGGATGGACGGGAGTTCATCACAGCTGCGGATGCCCTTCGGGAGGAGATAATGCTTGGCCTGAGAACCCTGAAGGGAACACGGGCATCGGTCCTTCCCCCGCCTGTCGTGGACAAGTTTGCAGGATACGGATGGCTTGAACGGCGAGGGACAATGGTTGTTCCCACGCCGGAGGGAATGCTCTGGGCCGACGGCATGGCTGCTGAGCTGGCTGAGTAAGCAGACCCCGCAGGATTACCCCAATGCCACCTGGCAGTGAAGACCGCATCGCCGTCTTAAGCTGTTCCACAGACAAGACAACCCAATGGCTTTCCTGGGCAACGTGCCAGCCCGTTTGACGAAAAGGCACCGTTATGTCATAATTGCACCTCTCGGTGCCCCTGTAGCTCAGTTGGATAGAGCGGCGGTTTCCTAAACCGTAGGCCACATGTTCAAGTCATGTCAGGGGCACCAACAACCTATCGATCAATGCTTGACCCGGCAAGACAATCTGTTTATCTCTCCAATAGAAAAATTCAAACAGGAGGGATACTATGAAAACCATCCTAAGTTCGGTATCGCTCTCAATGCTGCTTCTACTTGTCATTTCTGGAACCGGGCTCGCACAGTGGAACTGGGAGATCGTGGCGTGGGGCTGGAACTACGACGGCCAGTGCGATGTTCCGTCTCCCAACGAGAATTTCGTGGCGATTGCGGCGGGGGACGCTCACAGCCTCGGGTTGAAGGAGGACGGCTCCATCGTGGCGTGGGGTAGCAATCAGTTCGGCCAGTGCGATGTTCCTTCCCCGAACAGCGGTTTCGTGGCGGTTGCAACGGGAGGCGATCACAGCCTCGGTCTGAAGGAAGACGGTTCCATCGTGGCGTGGGGCTGGAACGACTACGGCCAGTGCGATGTTCCTGACTCCAGTCCTTTCGTGGCGGTTGCGGGGGGACAGTATCACAGCCTAGGTCTGAAAGAAGACGGCTACATCGTGGCGTGGGGGTGGAACGATGAAGGTCAGTGCAGTGTTCCTTCCCCGAACAACGGTTTCGTGGCGGTTGCGGGGGGGTTTTACCACAGCCTAGGTCTGAAGGAAGACGGCTCCATCGTGGCGTGGGGTAACAATCAGTGCGGCCAGTGCAATGTTCCCTCCCCGAACAGCGATTTCGTGGCGGTTGCGGGGGGATACGTACACAGCCTCGGTCTGAGGGAAGACGGCTCCATTGTGGCGTGGGGGTTGAACGACTACGGCCAGTGCACTGTTCCCTACCCGAACAGCGGTTTCGTGGCGGTTGCATCGGGAAGCCTTTTCAGCCTCGGGCTGAAGGAGGACGGCTCCATCGTGGCGTGGGGTAGCAATCAGTTCGGCCAGTGCGATGTACCTGAACCGAACGAGGGTTTCATGGCGGTTGCGGGGGGATACGGTCACAGCCTCGGCCTGAAGGAACTCACTTCCATTGAACACTTAGAACACGTAGGTATAGACCCCACAACCCTGGGGATCAATTCCATCTATCCCAACCCATTCGAGTCCCATGCTACACTGCAATTCACTTCTCCGGGTCTTGCTTCCGTCACATTGGAAATCTTCGACCTCTCAGGCCGTCGGGTTCACCAGCAGGAAGTAACCGCTGTCTCTCCTGGGCAGCAAACCTTGATCTGGAACGGTACGGGGCTTCGAGGGGAACCCATGCCCGGAGGGGTGTATCTGGTTCGCCTCGCCAGCGGTTCGGAATTCGCCACGGCAAGGGTGGTGCTGGTCAGGTAGTCGTTTGCCAACGAGTGCAGGGCCGCTGCTTCGGCAGCGGCCCTTTCTTCATAGGGCAATCTCGTACCTGAAGCCTGTTCAAATTAGGTCCACCAGGGGGCACCAACAACCTATCGACCAATGCTTGACCCGGCAAGACAATCTATTTATCTCTCCAATAGAGATTCTGTCTGCAGGAGGGATACTATGAAAACCGTCCCAGGTTCGGTGTTGCTCTCAATGCTGCTTCTGCTTGTTGTTTCTGGAACCGGGCTGGCACAGTGGAATGGGGAGATCGAGGGGTGGGGATACAATTACCACGGCCAGTGCGATGTTCCGCCCCCGAACAACGGTTTCGTGGCGGTTGCGGCAGGATTTTATCACAGCCTCGGTCTGAAGGAAGACGGCTCCATTGTGGCGTGGGGAGCCAACGGGGATGGCCAGTGCAATGTTCCTTCACCTAACAGCGATTTCGTGGCGGTTGCCGCGGGAAACCATCACAGCCTCGGTCTGAAGGAAAACGGGTCCATCGTGGCGTGGGGACTGAACGACTACGGCCAGTGCGGTTCCTCCTGGCAAGCGTTACATGGCGGTTGCGGCAGGATTGTATCACAGCCTCGGTCTGAAGGAAAACGGCTCCATTGTGGCGTGGGGAGCAGGACAACAGGAAAGTGGCCCATTACCGCCAGTGCGATGTTCCTGAACCGAACGAGGGTTTCGTGGCGGTTGCGGGGGGGGCTATCACAGCCTCGGGTTGAAGGAAGACGGCTCCATCGTGGCGTGGGGTGAAACACCTATGGTCAATGCGGTGTTCCCCCTCCGAACAGCTATTTCGTCGCGATGGCGGCTGGAGGAGCTCACAGCCTCGGTCTGAAGGAAGACGGCTCCATCGTGGCGTGGGGAGTCAACAATTATTGGGGCCAGTGCGATGTTCCTGAACCTAATGAAGGCTTTGTTGGGGTTGCAGCAGGTGGGGGGCAAAGCCTTGGATTGAAGGAAGACGGCTCCATCGTGGCGTGGGGCTGGAACTGCTACGGCCAGTGTGATGTACCCGAGCCCAACGAGGGTTTCGTGGCGGTGGCGGGGGGAGAGTACCATAGCCTCGCGCTCCGTGAAATCAGCACCGGGATCGAAGACGCAGGACTCACCGGGGGTTTCATCCAGATCCGCTCCATTGCCCCCAATCCCTTCCGGGCCACCACCAACATATCCATTGCCCTTCCTGCTCCGGGTCCCGTTCAACTGGATGTATTCGACCTGGCAGGAAGGCATGTGAGCACCCTGCTGAACCAGCCCCTTCCAGCCGGGAACCACACTGCAGCCTTTGATGGGTCGGAACTCCCTCCGGGGGTGTACCTAGTTCGTATGACCAGCGGTTCAGACTTGCACGACCGCGAAGGTGGTGCTGGTCAGGTAGTCGGTTACCATAGAGGGCAGGGCCGTTGCATGGGCAGCGGCCCTTTCTTCATAGGGCAATCTCGTACCTGAAGCCTGTTCAAATTAGGTCCACCAGGGGGCACCAGAACGAGTATTGGCCGCCGGAAACTGAACCGGCGGCCTTTTGTCATTGCCGGTCTTGTGAGTGCCCTATTGACAATTCCCAAAATGGGAAGAAATATTCCCAATATGGGAAGAGACAACTGTATGGAAGTATTGAAGACCGAGAGCAGCCAGCCTGTCCGAAGACACAACGAACTGCCTTCACTCGGATTGGCCGAGGGACTCTTTTCCAGAGTACAGCTGAGGGTACTCGCCCTTCTGTTCGGTCAGCCCGAAAGGGGTTTTCAGGGGGCGGAGCTGATACGACTGGCGAGTTCCGGGGTAGGTGCGGTGCATCGGGAACTGACCCGTCTTGTTTCGAGCGGCATTGTTTCTGTTGCGCCGCTCGGACGCCAGAAGATTTACAGCGCCAACAGGGGATCACCCATTTTCGGGGAGCTTCATGGTCTCATAATGAAAACCGTCGGTCTTTCGCAGCCTCTGAGGGATGCACTTGAACCTTTTGCTCACAGGATCAAGTACGCTTTCATATACGGCTCAACAGCGAGAGGTGATGACACTTCGGCGAGTGATGTTGACCTGATGATCATCGGCGATGAACTGGCCTATCCCGAAGTGCTTGCCGCACTGCTTCCGGTGGAACAGGCCATCGGGAGGACAGTGAGCGTTAACCTGTTGAACAGTGATGAGTTTGGAAGACGCCTTCAGAGTCGCGATTCATTCGTTGCAAGGGTCATGTCACTCGAGAAACTCACACTTCTGGGATCTCTTGATGAAATCGAAACAGCTCGATAACCTGGTGCGCACCGGAAGCCTGAAGCATGAGCCGGTGATCCAGGCTGAATACGAAGGTCTGGTGGGTTCGGGCAGGAAAAGGCTCACCGACGCCGGCAACGAATCCCTGGCTTTCGAGAGTCGATTCGATCTGGCTTACAATGGAGCGTTTTCTCTTGCACTTGCGGCGCTTCGTTGGCATGGCTTCCGTCCGGAGAACAGGTATGTGGTTTTTCAGGTGATCCCACTCACCCTGAACCTTGGGCCTGAGGTCTGGAGAACCCTTGCCGAGTGTCACAGGCGGAGGAATTCAGCTGAATATGAAGGCTTCCTGGAGATTGACCGGCAGCTTCTGAACGACCTGATCGTGGCAGCGGGAAAAGTGATGACAGCTGTGGGGGCTCTGCCAGCCGGTTAGGAAACATCCCACAGGCTTGCTGATGTTCAATATGGTCCACCACGGGGCAACAGAAGAGTTTTGGCCGCCGGAAACTGAACCGGCGGCCTTTCTTCTATGCAACAACAAAGGAACTTTCCTACATGCTTGTTGCTCTGTGCAGATCTTCATGTTCGAAGGCGGAAGACATCCTTTCGATCTCGGAGCGGGAAATCCCGTAGCTGGATGCAACCCTCCTCCATTTTGAGACAGCCTGTGCGATGCTCCTGATGCACCTTCTTCCGTCCTCAGCACTGACATTGAAGTATGGCGCTACATCAAGGGTCAGATCAATGGATGCAGTCTGATCATCGATGTCGATCGCTGAAGTCAGTATCCTGGGGGCAATGTCCACTGGCGTAGGGTTCAGGTCGAATGCCGGGGACAAAACCCAGCCACTTCGGTTGTGGAGAAGGAATCCATGATTTCTCATATGGTCGTCCACATTTGATACCAGAACCGTGTAAACGATCCTTTTCCACAGTTCGTGAAGGTCCCGGTCGGGAAATGCTCCGTGCGCTTTGATCCGGTCTGCAAGTTCGAGGTAGCTGTGCGTTTCATTGTCCCTTGCTGAGATCATGCTCATGCCTGACAGGAATGGGATCCGGATATTTCCTTTTCTGTCAAACCTCTTCAGGATCAAGACCTGCCTGCCGTCGATCTGCTGAAGCCATCTTTCAGGAACCGTGATTCCCGACCTCTCTGCAAGATCAAGGGCAACCGCTTCCCAGACAATTCTGTTGTAGCTGTCAACAGAACTGGGAAACTTTGCGATGAAGAGCTGAGAGTCCTTTTTAACGGATGCTTTCGGCTGTGCTCCCCCCAGGGATGAGCCCGGTGCGAGAAGGAGCCTGAGCTCTTCACCCGACTCCTCTTCACGCAACAGGCTGTCTGACGCTGCAAGCAGTTTTGGCAGTTCAACAATTGGCGGGATGCTTGCGCCGGTACCCAGCGCCAGGAACGGGCCACCTTCCGTAAACGAGAACCTCAAAGCACCCGTTCGGGCTTCATCGTTCACCCCGAGCAGGAAGTCGATCTCCCTAAGTGTCCGGGGAGTCGCGCCTTTCTCCCTGTCCGCCCTCAGAGTGGCCCGGCGTATCAGAGCCCGACCCCATCTGTCAGGCGCGGAATCTCCGATTGCCCCGAAGACCGGAAGCCCCTCTCTTGTGTTGTGTGATCCTTCCTCAACTGACAAGGCTGGTTCAAGGGCGAAACAGGCCGGGGATGCAAGCCAGGAACCGGAGTACTCAAATGTTGCGCTCTCTCTCCGTCCCCGGGCATGGATCCACATGCGGCCCACTTGTACGGCCCTGCCTTCCAGATCGATGTAGACGAACACCGGGTTCATCTCACCCCTTCTTAACTGCTCTTTCACGAATTCTCTGCGGAAGCTGTTCCTCTTCAAGCATTCTTCCCAGAAGATCGTACCGGGGATCAGCGAGATCGTTTAACCTGTCAAGAAGATCGAGTGCCATCAGGACAGAACCGATGATTCCTATGGAGACTCCGGGATCGCCCTTTTCCAGCTTTGACAGCGTTACTCTGCTGATACCCGCCCTCTCGGCGACAAGTGCCGTGGAAAGCCTTCTCCGTCGTCTGGCATCCCTGATGTCCTGTCCGAGCTTTCGGATGGCCCTTTGGACGGGTATCGGCCTTTTGAGATCAAGGGTTCGAGTCATCGCTCAGTATCCTTTACGTAAACTATACTGTACTGTAACAGTGATATTGTAAGTTATACTTTTCGCAAAAGCAAGAGCTTCACTTGTGAACCCTGTACAGAAATCCTGTTTCTCTGTGGATGCTCTCAGTCGAATTCCTTCCAACACGCGACACCAGAGACAATCCCTGTCTTTTGGCCGAGCTGAAAGGGGACACCTTCTCTGTTAAAATGATGCCTTGCGTCGGGATCAGGTTCTTCAATTCAAGACCGGCGGTGCGTGTCTCACAATTCGGGTGCGCGCCATGAATGCCCTCTCGATAGTGTTTACCGCATCTTGACGGTGGGCGCGAACACGGATATGTAAGCAGACAGAATAATACGGAATACATAAGACTTTGGAGGCAGGTGTATGAAACTTCATAGGTCTCTGCTTCTTCTTCTTGTCATCAGTCCCATTGGCGCATTCAGCGCCGAGCCGGTGTGGGACTGGAGCCATCCCCGCCCCACGGGCATCAGCGTTGAGGGCGTTCATTTCGTGACCGATGACATCGGGTGGTTTGTATCGGGTTGCTCGGAAGACCCGACCTGGCAATTCGGTGAGGTTTTTCGAACAGACGACGGCGGCGCTACCTGGACACGTCAGTATACTTCCGGGCAGGAACTCACTGATGTTTGTTTCGTCGACGCCGAGAACGGATGGGTCTGCGGGTACAACGGTGTCATCTACCGAACGAGCAACGGCGGCCAGAACTGGTCCACCCAGTCCTCCGGGACCAGCCAGAACCTCTATGCGGTGCAGTTCACAGACACCTCCTATGGCACAGTGGTCGGAAACTCTGGAGTAATACGCAGAACCAACAACGGCGGGAGTACCTGGAATTCTCAGTCAGGCGGTGTTACCGCAACCCTTACCGGCGTAGTCTTCCTTGATGCTGTGATCGGATGGATTTCCGGGCCAAGCCAGAATGTGCTTTTCACCGAGTCATCAGGCGCATTCTGGCAGAGTATCTTTGTTCCGGGATCATCAAACACATCACGGGCCATCTGGTTCGAAAACGACCAGACGGGATGGGTCGTTTTCGGGAGCAGCAGCGGTCCAACGCAGATCCAGGCCACATCGAACGGCGGTTCATCCTGGTCTCTTCAGTATACCGCGAACCATCACGCGAACGACATCGAGTTTTGCGGCCTTTCTTTCGGAATTGCTCCGTGCGATGGCCTTCCGGGTGACAACGGCGCGCTTGTGACCGTTGACGGCGGACAGAACTGGGTCTTCGAGGAGACACCTTCAGTCGTTTCCGGGACATCAGCCATAACCCTGAACTGCGTATCCATTCCCAGCCTGGCCAGGGCGTTTGCGGGCGGACTCCACGGCTTTCTGTTCAGGCGTGACAACCCGGGGGGATGGACCCAGGCATCCACAAATCTTTCCGGTGAAACCGTTACCGGATTGAGCAGCATTGGTGATTCCCATGTATGGGCGTGCACGGAATTCGGGGATATCCTCCATTCCGCCAACGGCGGTCTTGACTGGTCCAGGCAGACCACTCCCGGGGTCGTCAGCCAGCTCTTCGGCATCGACTTTGTTGACTCTCAGGTGGGTTTCGCATGTGGAACCGACACATCGAGCAAGGGAATCGTCCTGAAAACCGTGAACGGCGGCTCCACCTGGACAGTGGTAACCCCTGCCGGCATGGCTGTGTATGCCATGCGCTCCGTAGACTTCCAGAACGCCTTGAACGGGGTGGTGGTGGGCAATCAGGGAACCGTCTACTGCACCCACGACGGGGGGAGTTCCTGGGTGAGCCCCTCCGGCACCGGGACCAGCACCTTGAACAGGGTGGCTTTTGCAGGCACGGACCATGGCTGGGCGGTGGGAGCAGGGGGCACTGTGGTGAGGTTCGATTTTTCCAGCGACTCGTGGTCCGTTCAGTACAGCAATACCACCATGGAACTCCTCGGCGTATTCGCCCTGGATGCAAACACCGGCTGGGCCGTGGGCATGGGCGGCCATGTGATTCGCACCTACAACGGCGGAAACAACTGGTACAAGATCTATAGTAGCGGAGTCAACCTGCAGGACGTCTGGTTCGCCGATGCCAACCACGGTTACGTCTCCCGGGTCTCCGGAGGCGTTCTGGAAACTATAAACGGCGGCAGCAGTTTCTCCTCTCTCTCAGATCGCCGGGCGACTGTCGTACAAAGGCTGTCCCTCCAGAACATCGACTTCGGATGGGGTGGTGGGCAACACGGGCGGATTCTCTCGTTCCGCGATCCGCTTACCGGGACAGCCGGTCCCGAGTTCTCCCCGGTTCCTTCCACGGCCGGTCTTACTGTGTTTCCAAACCCGGTGACCGATGCTTCCAGAGTCGACTTCACCCTTTCCGCACCCTGTCCCGTCAGGCTTTCACTGTTTGATCTGACCGGAAGGCTTGTGAAAGTTCTTGTTGACCGGGAACTTCCCGCCGGCAGCAACAGCGCCGTTGTGGATGCAACCAGCCTTCCGCCTGGTGTTTACCTTCTCAGGCTCGAGACCGGGAATTCCGTAACCACGGGGCGCTGCCTGGTTGTCACTCGGGAGTGAGCCCTGCAAAAGCGGATGAACCCCTGAACGGCAGGTTCCGAGGCGTTTGAGCGTTGCGTTGTTTCCATGCGCGGACTGCCTTCCTGTTGGTGGATTTTACAGTGCAGACCGAACTGGCGATCCGGCGAAGGGAGGACAAATGAGTATTTGCATTTTTGTGCTCGCAGCAATGTCGGCCGTCGATGTCTGCATCGTTGAACCCCAGGACGGGGGCATCTACGACGGCAGCTGGCTCACATTGAAAGCAATTGTCGAGAACGACAACGAACTGCCCGACTCGGTCGTCTTCTCCCTGAACGGGGAGCCGTTCGCTCCTGTTCCACGGCTTGTCACCGACTGGTACACCTACATGGCGAACGACTGCCGTACGGGTTACTCCGAATCTCCGGCGCCGCACGACAACACGGTGATGTGGACAGCACCCGTCACCGGATCGGAACATGAGTTCGCCACACCTGTAATTGTCGATGGAAGGGTGTACTTCGTTTCGACGGAGCAGCAGACCGCTTTCTGCCTCGACGTCGCAACGGGCGCAGAGATCTGGCGTTTCGAGGTTTTAGGGTCCTATGTAGATGATGGCATGCATGTCCAGGACGGGTTCGCATATTTTGCGGCTGATTCCGTGTACTGCCTCGATGCTCAAACAGGTGCCAGGGTCTGGGAATTCGGGTGGGGTTCCGGGCCGGACATTTACTTTCAAGGGCCTCCCGCCGTATACGATGACATGGTCTTCGCATCATGCTACTACGTACATGCACTTGACATCCTGACCGGACAGGAGATCTGGAGATCATCGGATTTCATCAACTGCTTCGGTGTCATGACTGCCTGGAACGGCCTTCTGTTCGTACCGGGGATGAGCGGACTCACCGCCCTTGACACCGAAACCGGCGAGATCGTCTGGTTCTTCGAGTGCGGGGGTTTCTGGGACTCGTCCCCATGCCTGGTTGACGGTGTCATCTACATTGGCAGCATGTTCGACGACATTCTGTTCGCCATCGATGCCTCTGACGGTTCGATTGTCTGGCAAAGCCCGGGGCACGGTCGGGATCACGTCGACCACGGCTTACCATGACAGCAAGCTGTTCTACGGCATCGTTTCATCACCACCCCCCAACAGGGTGATCTCTATGGACGCTCTTTCCGCCGTTATGGAGTGGGAATTCCAGATACCCAAGGGCAACGACTATCTTCATGGGTCCCCCGGAATCGCAGATGGCTTGGTTTTCTGGGGAGAACTCACGCAGTCGGATCCGACTGCGTTCATCCGTGCGGTTGACGAGGAGACGGGGCAGGAGATCTGGAGTTATGAAACCGCCACCAGCGGTTGCGGGATTGCCGGCAGCCCTGCCATCACCGACGGTGTGATGTACATCGCCGCTTCGGACGACAGCCTCTACGCGTTCGGCACGGGCCTGAAGTGGACCTACCGAAACGATCTCTTCGCCGATGTCGGCAGCAACGAACTCATCATCGACTCATGGTCGGGGGGTGCCGTTGCCGCAAGCGACACCATCCAGTTCACTGTGACGCAGACCGGAATCGGGACGGATCCCCGAGACCCCCGGAACCTGGCCCTCGATGTCAGCCCGAACCCCTTTGCCTCAGGTACGGCGGTGTCCTTCGAGCCGTTGCAGTCCGGCCACTATTCCGTTCAGGTCTTCAACCTCGCGGGAAGGCTTGTGAGAACCATCGGAAGCGGTGAGTTCACGACTGGTCCGCAGACCCTGTCCTGGGATGGGGCTGACGATTCCGGGTGCCTTCTGCCCGCTGGCATATACGCCATTCGCGTCTCGGGTCCCATGGGAACCGCATCGAAGTCGGTGTGCCTGTTGCGGTAGGCATTAGGCAGGGGAACTTGCAGATCGTGTGATAAGGCGCTTGCGCTCAGGGCCGAAAGCCATGCCGTGATCGATCATGCGCGTTTGATCGATGGTCAGCGTAATTGGCTTCTTTGAAACACATGAGCTTAAAAGAGCCCCCGGCGGATTTGACATTTACTCAGTACATTGAGTAAATTTACTCAGTGCAATGAGTAAAGAGGAGTAACGTGTTTAGAAGAAGCACTTACGGAACACTGCTCTCAAGGCTCAGAGGGCAGCCATCAAGAATTCAGGTTGTTTCGGGACCCAGGCAGGTTGGGAAAACCACCATGGTCCGCCAGGTGTTGGAGACTCTTCGGGAGGACGGCGGGAAGGTTTTCTACAACTCTGCGGATTTTCCTGCTCCTGGAGACAGAACATGGGTGGAATCCTGCTGGAATGCAGCCAGGATGGGAAGCTCAGGTGGCAGGACAATTCTGGTTCTGGACGAAGTTCAGAAGGTTCCGGGCTGGTCGGAGACCGTCAAAGGTCTCTGGGATGATGAGCTGGAAAGACCGGATCGCCTTTTTGTTGTACTGCTGGGTTCCTCTCCGCTGCTCATGCAGGCCGGTCTGACCGAAAGCCTTGCTGGCAGATTCGAGGTTATCCGCATGGGGCACTGGGAATACTCCGAAATGAAAGAAGCCTTTGGCTATACGCTTCAGCAGTACCTGGTTTTTGGCGGATACCCCGGAGCAGCTGATCTCATCAACGATTTTCAGAGATTCAGAAGCTACATTCTTGACTCGCTGATCGAAACTTCCATTTCAAGGGACGTCCTGATGATGAACAGGGTGGAAAAGCCGATTCTCCTTCGAAACCTGTTCATGCTGGCCTGCCGGTACCCGAGTCAAACCGTTTCCTACACAAAGATGCTTGGGCAGCTTCAGGATGCCGGCAACACGACGACGCTCGCCCACTATCTGAACCTTCTCGAGAGCGCCGGGCTTGTCGCAGGTCTCGGAAAGTATTCCGGCAGTGCATTGCGACAAAGGGCCTCCAGCCCAAAGCTCCTGCCTTTGAATACTGCACTGACAAATGCAGTTCTGGGAGTTGATGAGAATGCCATGAGATTCGATCCCGGAGTTATGGGGAGGATTGTGGAAACATCTCTTGGAGGATTTCTCTACCGCTTTGTCACACACGCTCCTGAATTCGATCTTGGCTACTGGAATGCCGGAGGAAGTGAAGTGGACTTCGTAGTTTCAAGCCGCGATATGCTGGTCGGAATCGAATGTTACGGAGGCGGCAGAGAGCACGCAAGGTCGGGAATGATCATGTTTAAAAGAAAGTACCCGAAGGCCAGGATACTGCTCATCGGCAAGGGAGGGCTGGCCCTTGAGACAGTGCTCTCCATGGAACCGATGGAATTGCTTGAAGCCTTGCGGAAGATATAGCCGAGATAGCAGTCCTGGTACGCCCGACAGGATTCGAACCTGTGACCTACGGATTAGAAGTCCGTTGCTCTATCCAACTGAGCTACGGGCGCATCGGAATTGGTTGGGGCACCGTTTCCGGTGCCCCATCTGGTACGCCCCCCGGGACTCGAACCCGGAACCCGCGGATTAAGAGTCCGCTGCTCTACCATTGAGCCAGGGACGCATCGTGGGGTGGGAGACCGGACTTGAACCGGCGACCACTTGATCCACAGTCAAGGGCTCTACCAACTGAACTACTCCCACCGTAGTGCCCGGGAATCTACCCGGTTGCGCTCTAACCGTCAAGAAAGCTTCTCTTGACGGAACACGCCCGGCGCAGCAGTGTAATGCCCATGAAATGCCCCAGGTGTGCGAGCAACAATGACAGGGTGGTCGATTCCAGGTCCGTCAAAGAGGGCCGGGCGACCCGTCGGCGGCGGGAGTGCAACGAGTGCGGGCACAGGTTCACAACCTACGAGTACATCGAAACGTCATACCCGGTGGTCGTGAAGCGCAACGGGACCAGGGAACCCTTCGATCCGGTCAAACTTGAGAAGGGGATCTCCCGCGCCTGCGAGAAGAGGCCGATCAGCGCCTCCGACATCAGGGACCTTGTGGACAGGGTGATCGCCAGGGTTACTGAGGATTCACCGGAGGAGGTTCCGGCCGTTCTTATTGGACAGAGCATCATGGACCTGCTTCACGACCTCGACCAGGTTGCATATGTGCGGTTTGCATCAGTCTATCGCCAGTTCAAGGATGTGTCCGAGTTCCGGGTGGAGCTCGACCGGCTTCTCAAGGGGTAGGTTTCAGCGCGGTGAACCCGCATATTTCATGAGTCAGTCGAAGGGGATGTTTTGAACAGGGCTCTCGCAATTGTGCTTCTGATCACTGTCGGGATGGTTACGGGTTTTCTCGCGGGAAGCCTTGCCGCGCCCGCGGTGTTCCGCACGCCCGTGTTCATCTCCTCAATGGGCTATTCATCAGCGCCGGTTGCGGTTCCGGATGTTGTGGGCCTTTCGAGGCAGGATGCCCGGCGCGTCATTGAATCAGGCAATCTCCTTCTTGCAGGGGAGTGGAGCGAGTACGGAGATTTCGAGACGATGGGGCTTGTGACAAGGCAGGACCCGCCTCCCGGCACCGAGGTTCCCAGGGGCGCCCCCGTGAATGTGTTCTGGAACGTCGGCCCGCTTTACAGGCCGTATTTTCCCGAGCAGCTCGTGGGTCTCAGCGCCGGGGAAGCCGAGGAGCTCGTTGCTGACTGGCAGCTCTACAACGGGGGAAGAACAAGGGTCCCACACCCGACGGTTCCCGAGGGAAGGGTGATCTCGGCGTCCCCGTGGTTCCCCGACAGCCTGTCGGTCAGACGCACCGTCAGGCTTCTTGTGAGTACGGGATGGACGGGAATGCCGGTCCTCTCGGGCTTGTCCGAGGTTGAAGCTGACAGCCTGCTTTACGCACGCGGGCTTTTCATGGTGATTGTTGAGAACAGAATGGTGGCAGATCCCGGTTTGACGGGACGGATTATAGAGCAGACCCCCGCAGGCGGCACGATGTACCAGGATGGCGACACCGTGAGGGTGGTTGTCGGAAGGGCGGACTCCACATGGGGAGCCTGGTAGTCGCCCCGTCTCTTCTCGGCTGCGACCACGGACGGCTGGCCGGGGCTGCTGCTGGCGATGGAGAAGGCCGGCGCCGACTGGATTCACCTCGATGTAATGGACGGGGTTTTCGTTCCGGTCCTCACGTTCGGCGCGGGAACGGCCCGCTCCATTTGCGGCAGCGTTGGCATACCCGTCGATGCCCATCTCATGGTCGAGCATCCTGCCACCCTGGTTGAGGCGTTCGCCTCTGCGGGCTGCAGGTGCATCACTTTTCATCCCGAATCCTCCGAGAAGCACCCGGACAGGCTTCTCATGAGGATCCGGGAGCTTGGCTGCCTTGCAGGGCTTGCACTGAACCCCGGAACATCGCCCGAAGTCATTCGGTGGATGGCTCCCAGACTCGACCTTGTTCTCGTGATGGCGGTCAACCCGGGTTACGGCGGGCAGTCCTTCATCCCTTCCACGCCTTCCAAGGTCAGAGCTGTGCGTGAGATGCTCGATGCATGCGGCAACCGTTCCGCACACGTCTCCGTCGACGGGGGCGTAACCGATCAGAACGCCGGGGCTCTGATCGAAGCCGGAGCATCGGTGCTTGCCAGTGGTACATTCATCACGGGGGCCTCCGACCCCGCTAAAATGATCGCATCACTAAGGGGTGTTTCATGAGGCTTGTTCTTGCGTCTCTTGCCGCCCTTCTGCTGCTCGCCGCCTGCGGGGAGCAGACCGAACTCACCACCATCGATGACTTCCGCGCACGTCTCGACGCGAACCGCTGCAGGGCCGTTCTCGACAAGGCAGCATACGATCTCATGAGCTGGGAGTACGACAACGATCAGCGCGTCGTAACCGATGAGTTGCTACGGACAGCGCTTCCCGACTCTCTTCTCGTGTGTCCGGTGTCGGCAGAAAGGTATGTGCTCGAGATCGACGACGAAGAGCGAACGCTGTCCTGCCCTGCGGGACACGGTTCCATACTCCTGATGGAGGAGTAGCTCCGGACCTTTCAGGCACTTGAATATGCATTCCCCGTGAAGTATAGTTGCGTACTTTCGAAGGGGTATAGGTGTGCCCCGGGAAGTTGAAAGGCGCACAAGTGTTTGACAGGCTTGCGGAGAGACTTTCAGAAACCTTCAGGACCCTGAGCGGCAGGGGTGTGCTCACCGAGGGCAACATCTCCGATGCCATGAGGGAGATCCGCAGAGCGCTCCTCGAAGCCGATGTCAACTTCAAGGTCGCGGGCAGGTTCGTTGCCGAGGCCCGTGAGAAGGCCGTCGGTGAAAAGGTTCTGAAAAGCCTTTCCCCCGGCCAGCAGGTTGTCAAGATCGTCCACGACCAACTTGTCGAGCTTCTGGGCTCCGTTCCTTCATCCATATCGTTTACAGGCAGCCCTCCCCATGTGGTGCTGCTCTGCGGTCTGCAGGGCTCAGGTAAAACCACAACCGCAGCAAGGCTCGCCTGGTGGCTTGCTAAGAAGAAGAACCGCAGAAGCCTTCTTGTCGCGTGCGACCTCCAGCGGCCGGCGGCCATCGACCAGCTTGAGATCATGGCCGGCAAGGCGGGAGCGGGATTCTACTGCAACCGGTCGGCAAAGGATCCTGCAGCGGTTGCCCGCGAGGCGCTGAACCAGGCCAGGCTTCAGCAGTACGACACCGTGATCGTCGACACCGCAGGGCGTCTTCATGTCGACGAGGAGCTGATGAACGAGCTCGTCAGGGTCAGGGACGCGGTGAAACCCGAGGAGATTCTCCTTGTTCTCGACGGCCTCACCGGGCAGGACGCCGTGAACGTGGCGGTCAAGTTCCAGGAGAGAACAGGCTTTACCGGATCGGTCCTCACCAAGATGGACGGTGATTCACGGGGCGGTGCGGCCCTCTCCTTCACCGCGGTGACAGGGCGCCCCATAAAGTTCGTGGGCACCGGCGAAGGCGTCGAAGGCCTCGAAGCCTTCGATCCCAGGCGGCTTGCCGGGCGAATCCTTGGAATGGGCGACGTCGTGGGGCTTGTGGAGAAGGCCCAGGAGGGATTTGACCAGGAGGAAGCCCTCAAGCTCGAGAAGAAATTCCGGAACAACGATTTCACACTCGAGGACTTTGCGGGGCAGATGAAGAAGATTCGCAAAATGGGTTCGTTGGGTGATATACTAGCCATGTTGCCTGCGGGAATGCGCCCCGCGGAAGCGGAGGTCGACACCGGCTCCTTCGCAAGAATGGAGGCAATAATCGGCTCCATGACCCCGCAGGAGAGGCGCAGGCCCGATATGATCTGCGGAAGCCGCAGGAAGAGGATTGCCATGGGAAGCGGAACCCGGGTCTCGGAGGTGAACCGGCTTCTCTCCCAGTTCAGGGATATGAAGAAGATGATGAAGAGGATGAAGTCCATGAAGAAACCCGGAGTCCGTGGAGGCTTCCCGGGCATGTTTCGCTGACCCTACACGGAGGTGACTTTTGGTCAGGATTAGACTGAGGAGAATGGGAAGCGCCAAGCAACCCTTCTACCGAATAGTGGCGGCCGACGCCAGAAAAGCCCAGGGGGGCAATTTCATCGAGGTTCTGGGGTACTACGACCCCCTGAAGCAGCCCCTTGAGCTGAAGGTCGACGAGGAAAAGGTTTTCAAATGGCTCGGCGATGGCGCCCAGGTCAGCGACGGCGTGCTTGCTCTCCTGAAGCGCACCGGCACGATGGCCAAGTGGAGCAGAAAAAAGGCCGGCGAGGAGGCAACCCCTCCCGAGGTGGTGTTTATCAAGGGAGAGAAGAGAACCTCGCAGGTTTAAGCGAATTCGACCCACACCCGAAACCGGAGGATTCACATGAAGGATCTCGTTGAGCACATTGCCAAGACTCTTGTGGCCGACCCTGAAGGCGTGAGCGTTGAGGTCAAGACCGATGAGGAAGGCGTGACCGTTTACGAGCTCAGGGTCCAGGAGGCCGATCTGGGCAGGGTCATCGGCAAGGAGGGGCGGATCGCCAAGGCGATGCGGATGATTGTTCGTTCCGCTGCGGCCAGGAACGGCGAGAAGGCCACCATAGAGATCATTGACTGATACCGGCCTGGTCTGCTACGGTTTTTTTGAAAAACCGCAGGGCCTGACCGGCAGACTGGTTCTCAGGGTGTTCGTGATGGGGCGCGCAGTGGCGCTCTCGCCGGGAACCATCCTGCATTGCGGTGACAGGGAGCTCAGGGTTCTGTCCTCGAAGGAGAAGGACCAGGTTTCCATCACCGTTGAGCTGGATGGCATAACAACCTCAGAGGATGCTCTGCAGTTGAAGGGCGAAGAGGTGTTTGCGCTTCCCGCCCAGGTTGCGGGTCCGGGGTTTCCCCTTCCCGTATACCTGTTCCAGGGTTTCGATGTTGTTTCCCGGGAACGGAGGTTCCCGGTCATTGAAGTGGAGTGGAACCCCGTGAACCCGCAGGTGATTCTGGACGGCCCCA
Source organism: Candidatus Fermentibacterota bacterium (assembly GCA_963845085.1). GTDB lineage: Bacteria > Fermentibacterota > Fermentibacteria > Fermentibacterales > JCC-6 > UBA6080. The sequence goes on along the minus strand of CAWJQI010000004.1, from coordinate 96,900 downwards.
ACGGGCACTTCATGGCGCCGATGAACCTGCTGGTCAGGGGAAAAGTGGACCTTGAGGCCGGAGAGGTTCTGGTCCTGCTCCCGGAGGGTCTGGAGGATCTGTGAGAGCCGCTGTGGCAACGGTTTTTCCCGAGCTTTTCACGGCGTTCCTCGAGACCGGCGTAGTGGGCAGAGCGGTTAAGGGCGGGATTGTCAGCGTATCCCTTCTGGACATTCGCGATCATCCCGTCGATGCCAGGGGTTCCGTTGACGATTACCAGTTCGGCGGCGGCGCCGGCATGATAATGAGGCCGGAACCGCTGTTCGATACGCTTGAATCCCTGGAGTGGCACCAGGGTGCCAGGGTGGTCCTGATGAGCCCGCAGGGGCGCAGGCTGGACACCGGGTTCACACGGGAGCTTGCCTGCGAGGACAGGCTTGTTGTTTTCTGCGGCCGTTACGGCGGGGTCGACGAGAGGTTCAGGCAGGCGGTGACCGACGAAGTATGCATCGGTGACACCGTGGTCAGCGGCGGCGAAGTGCCCGCAATGTTCCTGCTCGACGCTGTGTTCAGGTGGATCCCGGGTGTTCTTGGAAGGTACGAGTCGGCCGAGAGTGACAGTTTTGCAACGGGGCTTCTCGACTACCCCCGCTACACGAGGCCCGCTGAGTTCCGCGGCATGGGGGTTCCCGATGTTCTTCTTTCAGGGAACCACAGGGAGATAATCGCCTGGAGATACCGGGCTGCTTTGGAAAAAACCCGGCGTGTCAGGCCGGAGCTGCTTGAAGACGGTTCGAGTGATAAGGAAAGGGAACAGCGGTTCGGCGAAGTGATGCACCGGGCCGACCGTGCGAAGGAGTAGAAATGGATCAGCTCATGCGGAGCGTTGAGAGCTCCCAGTTGAAGACCCACCTGCCCGAGTTCCGGCCCGGAGACACCGTGAAGGTGAACTTCCAGGTCAAGGAAGGCGACAAGGTGAGGATTCAGGTCTTCCAGGGCGTCGTGATCTCCAGAAGGGGAAGCGGCACGGGCGAGACCTTCACCGTTAGAAAGATTTCCGGCGGAATCGGCGTGGAGAGGGTTTTCCCCGTGCATTCCCCGAAGATCGACAGCCTTGAAGTCCTGAGAGCCGGCAAGGTCAGAAGGGCCAAGCTGTTCTACCTCAGGGAGAAGACCGGCAAGGCCGCCAGGATCAAGGAACGCCGCACGTTCCAGCCCTAGTGGACGGGCTGTTCCTCTTTGACTCTGGGCTGAGGGCCGAGATCGGTCCTTTCGCCGGTGTGGACGAAGCTGGAAGGGGTCCCCTCGCGGGGCCCCTTGTCGCATGCGCGGTCGTGCTGCCGTCTGACCCCGATCTGCCCGGTCTCGCGGACAGCAAGGTTCTTACCGACAGGAAACGAAGGGTGCTTGCACCGCTGATTCGGGGGTGTGCCCTGTCCATCGGAACCGGGGTCGTCACCCCGGCCGAGATTGACGGCAGCGGCATGGGCACAGCGATCAGAACCGCATTCAAAAGGGCAATGGAGCCTGTGGCAAAGGCCGGCCTGATCTTCCTCGTCGACGGCAACCCGGTTTCGGGTCTTCCCCATCCCTGCAGGTTCCTCGTGAAGGGGGACTCGAAGAGCGCATCGGTGGCCGCCGCCGGCGTGCTCGCCAAGGTGACCCGTGACGACATGATGCTCGAGCTTGACGGAAGGTATCCCGAGTACGGGTTTGCCGGACACAAGGGCTACGGGTCGCGGCTCCATGTCGAGGCCATTTTCCGGCATGGCCCCTGTCCCGAGCACAGGATGTCCTTCGCGCCCCTCAAGGACCACTCCGCCGGCAGTTCCGGAGACCTGTTCGATCCCACCCCGCCGAATGCGGGACGGCTCGCCGAGGAGTTTGCCGCGGAATGGCTCGTGGAGAGGGGCTATGGCATCAGGGAGCGGAACTGGCGCACCAGGAACGGGGAGATTGACATAATCGCCGTGCGCGACGGCACGGCAGCCTTCATTGAGGTGAAGCACGCCCTCGAAGGCTGCGAACACCTGGCCCTCGCCAAGGTGGATTTCCTGAGAAAGAGAAGAATCACCGCCGCCGCCTCGGAATGGCTTTCATCCTCGGGGTTCAGGGGCGACTGCAGGTTCGATGTGCTTCTTGTTACGGGCTACCCTGACACCTTCAGGGCGGAGGCGTACGAAAACGCATTCCAGGGGTAGACACCCCCGGAATGCATCAATGGCTATCTGAGAACCACACCCCTTGCCGAAACACTTCCGCCGGCACTCTCGAAAAGCGCGAGGTAAACGCCGGCGGGAATTCCGCCTGTGCTCCAGGCGATCGAATGGTCGCCCGCCGGAAGTTCGCCGCTGTGCAGGGTGGCCACAGTCCGTCCCGCCATGTCGAAAACCGTAAGGACAGCCTGCCCCCCTTCATGGTGAAGCAGAAGGGTGCTTCCTGACCAGGAGAGCGCGGGGGCCGATCCGGCGGGTGGCGTTGACTCGATGCCGGTGAAGTTCACCGACATGAACACATCAACGGTGTCGGCGGTTTCGGGGATGGGACCCACGTAAACCCCGGTGTCGTCGCCGTAGTAGTCCCTGCTGTCGGGGCCTGTCCAGTAACCGAAGTACTGGTTGCCTGAGGTGCCCGGCCAGGGATCGCCCGCATCGCTGGCCTGATTGTGCTCGAGGTTGTAGAGGCCGTCGGCCTGTTCGAGCGCCACCCGGTAGTGGGGGTACCAGCCGCAGCCGGGCCACCACTGGTTGTCGTTGCTGCCCATTGTTTCATCCACGTGCCAGATGAACACGCCGTGGCCCGGAAGTGCCTCGTCCCAGTTCATCGGACGGCGGTTTTCGAGGACGAAGAACCTTGCACCGCCCTGTCCATCCGTGTAAAGCCTGTATGCAACATTCGAAACCTCGATGGCGGGTACCTCGTAGGTGCCTGCTTCGGTGATGTTTATGAGTTCGGTGACCCCCAGCTTGCTCCTGCACCACGCGTTGAGTTCGGCAGGGCTCCAGCCTCCGCCGTTGTACACCCCGAAGCTCATCAGACACCAGTCCCCCGTGCCGTTCGAGTCGTAGTCGTAGTCGTAAAGATCGGGCAGGCCAAGAACATGCCCGAACTCGTGGCAGAACACGGCTGCGGACTTGTCGCCGGGGGAGTCGTCGTACTCGTTCTGGACACTGAAGGTGTAAACGTTGACACCGTCGAGCTCCATGGGGTTCGGCAGGCTCCAGCAGTGGGGCCATATGGTGGAGGGAGCGCCGGTGAACTGCCCCGCGAACATGAGGTTCACGCCGTCAACGTAACCGTCCCCGTCGTTGTCGTACTCGCTGAAGTCGACTATGGGATCGACAAGTTCGCACACGTCCTCGACCAGCCCCTGGCTGTTCTGGGGGTACGAACCCCAGCCGTAGTTGTTGTTGACGTACCAGGAATAGTCTTCAGGAGCCCTCTGCCAGCCGGTTCCGCTTGGCCAGTCAACTGTTGTGATGTCTATCTGCCCGAAGGAGACGTCGAGGTAGTACCTGTGGAGGCTGAACGTGTCGGATGCAAAGCCCATGCTGTCGAAGTACGCGGGTTCCGTCAGGGCGACGTTGTCATCGAAGTCGACCAGGAGGATCAGAACCTTCATCGGATCGCCGTCCAGGGCGTCTGCCATCGGGCTGTCGGCGTTCGCCGCGGGATTCGGGGCGTCGACGCCCCGGGCGCGTGCGTCTGCATAGGACTCAAGCCAGCCGAGGTGTTCCATGGACGGGGCGTCAAAAAGGCCGGGTGGAGGGGGTACCGCTGCGGCGCTTAAAAGGGCGATACATGCTGTCACTGGGAAAAGCTTCATGAAAATCCCTTCGGTTTTTTTGTCAACCGATATTATAGCCGGGATGCGGTGTGTCCGTTCCTCCCATCGAGCATATTACCCGGGGAGGTGTCTGGGGCATGATACGAAGGAACCTTGAGGGAATAATGGACGGAATCGCCCGGGCATGCCTCGACGCGGGGAGATGCCCGGCCGAGGTCAGCGTCATGGCTGTCACCAAGACACATCCCGTCTCGGTCGTTCGTGAAGCCGTCGAGGCGGGCGTTCGAATCATCGGCGAGAACAGGGTTTCCGAGGGTGGCAGGAAAATTCGTGAACTTGGGAGTGCCTTCGCCGAGTTCCACCTCATCGGCGCCTTTCATGTCCGCGAGACCAGGCAGGCCATCCGCGACTTCCACTGGATCGATTCGGTGGACAGGATTGAAGTGGCGCAGGAACTTGCCAGACGCAAGGCGGAAAACCCTCTGCTGATCGAGGTGAACACCTCCGGCGAAGCCTCCAAGAAGGGCTTTTCCCCGATCGCCGGTCTTCTTGCCGAGTCGGCAGGCCGCATGGTCGAGCTCGGGCTGCGTGTCGAGGGGCTCTTTACCGTTGGCCCGCTGACAGGGAGCGGTGAGGGTTCGAGAAGGGCTTTCGCCCTCCTCAGGGAATTGAGGGACGAATTGAAACGCTCCATGGGAATTCCGCTTGGAACGCTTTCCATGGGCATGAGTGATGATTATCTGCACGCCGTGAGGGAGGGGGCCACGATGGTCAGGCTCGGAAGGGCGCTTTTCGGGGTGCGACGGTGATTTCGGGGAAACGAAGGGAGACGGCCCGATGAAGATATCTCCTCTGGACATCAGGAGACAGAGGTTCAAGAAGGCCCTGAGAGGCTACGATTCGGCTGAGGTCGACGCATTTCTTGAGATGCTTGCGGACGCCTGGGAGGAAACCGTTGAAACCCGTGAAAGCTCTTCACGGGAGCTGGAACTGCTTCGGGCCAGGGCCAGCGATTTCGACAGGATGGAGGGCGCTGTCAGGGAAGTACTGGTCGCCCAGCAGAAAAGCGCTGCCACCGCCAGGGAGGACGCGAGAAGAGAGGCTGAGCTGATCATCCGCGATGCCCAGGTGAAGAGCGAGTCGCTGCTGAACCAGGCACACCGCCGCGTCCAGGTTCTCTCCGAGACGATCCGGGAGCTTCAGGACAGGCGCCTCGCACTTCTGGCAAGGATGCGGGAGTTCATGGAAAGCCAGAAGAACATGATCCAGGTGGAGGAGAGCAGGGTAAAGGCCGAGCTCATCCCGGAAGGGGAAAGGCTTCCCGGCGAGAACCCCGAGGAGGGGCCGATCCTGGAACTGTCCGACCTCTGATCGGACGGACAGGCATTCTGTGGAACCGCAGAGCCTGTTCGGCGTAAAGCAAGTACCTTTCCCGGTAAGGGGCGAAAGGTGTAGATTACATGCGTTCTTCATCCTTACAAAGTTGACGGACCGTACTTTCGAAGAGGGACAACCATGACAATTCTCCTGCTCATGTTGACCGCCTTCCCATCAGTACTAACGCTTCCTGTCGGCGATGCCCTGCAGGAGGGGCTTTTCGTCGAGTTCGCGCGGCCTGAGCGGGTCGCTCTTGGCGACTATTCAGCAGTCGGGATCGACGGATGCTCGGTGATGGATGATGTTCTTCTGCCTGTACGGTACGTAAGGCTTCCCATAGAGCCGGGCACGACGCCACAGGTGCGCGTCGAGGCGACCGGCGTTCAAAGCATCGGGACCGCAGCGGGCATTGCCGCCTCATACTTTACATCCGAGGGTGTCGAGGCCTTCCGCGAGGCGTCTCCCTCCGTTTTGCCGACTGAGTGGAGCCGTGTCGTGCAGTACGGCACCTGGAGGCGTGCGGGCTTCGTCGAGGTGGCGCTCTACCCCGTTACTGTCTCCGGTGGCGAGCTTCTGCAGGCCTCGGGCATGAGAATTATCGTCGGGGAAAGAGGGTCTCGCGGTTTCGACGTGGTATCGGGCCACCAGGGCGTGCTTTACTCCGGTTTCTTCAGCACCGATGAGGGTTGCATGCTCGAACCGGCTTCCCGGGCCGGGTCAAGCCCCTTCTGGGGAATGCCCTGGGCTAGGGTGCAGGTCGACACGGCAGGGGTTTTCCAGATAACGGGCGCTGCACTGCCGGAAGCGGTGGGCATGCCCTCGTCGTCCTTCAGCATGTTCTGCGGACGCGGTGTGAACATGGACGAGGAAACCCCCTGGACCGAGGCGTTCGAGCCGCTGCCCGTATCGATCCTTGTCGAGGACGGCGGCGACGGCGTGTTCGACTCATCCGACAGGGTTCTGTTCTTCGGCCGCGGTCTTTCGTGGTGGGACGACAGCATCGGCTTCGACGGCCTGCATTTCAACAGCCGTTACGATTCGCTGAACACCTACTGGCTCACCTGGGGAGGCCCGGGCGGGCCTTTCATGGAAGAGCAGGATTGCTCGGTGACCGGCGAGCCCTCAGCCGGAAGCTTCTATACGGGCAGGCTGCACCTTGAGAACAACTACATCCGCGAGATCTCGACATGGGACTGGTGGGCCTGGTCCCGGATTGCCGGCAGCCACACCCAGACGGCCAACCTCACGTTCGACGCACCCGGGGCCACGGGGTCCGGCAGTGTCAGGGTGGGTCTTGCCCTTACCGCAGGTCAGGCCAATGTCAGGGCGCTCCTGAACGGTTCCGTCCAGGGCGACACCACTATCTCAGGGGTCGGCAAGCACATCCTCACATTCGATGTAAAAGGGATAAAGAACACCGGCAACAGCCTTGGAATCCAGTTCTCCCCGGTCTCGGGGTCGTATACCGTGAATTTCGACTGGGTTTCCGTTTTTCCGGAGAAGAGCTTCACCTCCTCGTCAACCGCCATCGAGGTTCCCCTTGTCTGGACGATACCCATCGGCCAGCGCCGCAGGATTGACTGGGCCCAGAACCTCAACTCTGCGCGGGCGTTCCTCGTGAACGGCGACACACTCGCCCTTGCCCTCGACCTTCCGACCGGCACATCGTTCGAGGTCGAGATCCCCTACGGCTGGCGGATGCCCCTGATGTTCATGTACCCGTCGGGCAGCATACCGGAACCGTACTCGGTCTCGCCGGCCTCCCCCGGCCGCATCCGGGGCACGCTCACCGGAGGCGACATCATCGTGGTGTACCCCGACGAGTTCGCTTCCGACATGCCCCTTCTCGACCGTCCGGACGGGCGCAGCCGTGTTTTTGTCTCGCTCACCGAGGTCTGGGACGAGTTCAACGGCGGCGTGCGGGATCCTCAGGCCCTGAGGGCCATGATGAGCTGGGTTCTCGATACTTGGGACCCGCTTCCATCCGAGCTCGTTCTCGTTGGTGCGGGGCACTTCGATCCCAGACACTTCCTCTACGCACAGCCCTGCCCGATGGACGTCATAGTTGTATCGCCCGGAGATGACGGCGTGAGCGATGACAGGTACGCCGTCGTTCGCGGATCGGACGTTCCCCAGTTCGCCGTCTCCCGGGTGTTCGCCACCAACCGATCCGAACTGCAGTTCCTTGCCCAGCGTGCGTGGGACTACTTTGAATGTGAAGCTTCGGGTGAATGGCAATCGGCGGTCATAGCATCCGCCGACGACGAGAGAACCATTAGAAACGGCGTTTCCCACTACACCGACCGGTATCACACCGACCAGACCGAATCCATCATCCTCGATGTCCCGGACAGGTTCTTCGTTGACCGGCAGTACGGCATCTTCCACACCTGGAACGATGCCGGGAAGAAGCCGGAATGGAGGCAGTCGCTCATCGACACGTGGTCGGAAGGCGCGCTTGTAATGTTCTACATGGGGCACGGCAGCTTCGACCAGATAGCCGACGAGGGCCTCATGTACCTTGAAGACTGCGCCCAGCTGGCAAACGACCGCAGGCTTCCCTACGCCATCTTCGGTTCGTGCGATGTCGGGTTGTTCCAGCACCCCGGCAGGAAGTGCATTTCAGGCGATGTGACCCTTGCCCCCTCGGGCGGGGCGATTGCAGCCCTCGGCGCCTCGGTTAAAACCCAGGGCTCTTCGAACTGCGAATTGCTGAAAAGCATCTTCACCTTCCTGTTCACCGGCTTCGACCTCTCGATGGGCGAGGCCACGTGGCTCGGCAAGGTCGAAGACGGCGGCTCTCAGAGCAAGTACTACATCCTGTTCGGCGACGGTTCCCTGGCCCTTGCTCTTCCCGACAGCGGGATAACCCACAACACCCCCACCCTCCTGACCGGCGAGCGCGTCACCTTCGAGGGCGCTCTCGAGGGAAGGGAGGGGCTTGTGCTGGTCAGCGCCTGGGAATCAATGCAGCCCGACACCTACTACACGTATCAGACAAACCTCCCCATACGCTACTTCACGGTTCCCGGCCTGTTCCACCGCGGCTTCACTCAGGCCTCCCCGGCGTTCACGCAGGAGGTGTTCGTTCCCCTTGTGGCAACAACGGGAGACCTTGCCAGGGTTCGTTTCTTCTCGCCGGGAGAGGGGGGGGGAAGCCTGTCATGCCTCTACCCGGGGCGCCTCGAACCGGGCACCCCTTCGGGCGATGCCGACGGTCCCTCGATCGACGCCTGGATACAGGGCTACCGGGGCACCGTGGTACCCCGTGTTTCGGGCGAGATCTGGTATTGCGCGGATCTTTCCGACGAGTCGGGCATCAACCTGCTGCCCTATCCCGGTGCGCAGCTTGCCCTGTACGTAGACGGCGTTCCCTCCGATGTCTCAGAGTATTTCGTGTACAACCAGGGCTCATCAGAGAGCGGGAGGCTTCTTGCGCCCCTTGCAGCCCTGGCACCCGGAACGCACCAGCTCCGCCTCCGCGTGACCGACTGCCTTCTCAACATCTCCTGGTCGGAGATGCAGATCGAGGTTGTCTCCGACGCCGGACCAACCCTCGAGCGAGTATGGATCTACCCCAACCCGTCGTCCACCGAGGCAGGATTCCACTGGCAGCAGTCGGGACCCGGCCCTGTCGACATCGAGGTCTGCACCGTTGCCGGGCGCCCCGTGGCCGCATTCAGGAACCTGCAGGGTACCGCCGGCTATAACCAGTCCGTTTGGAACCTGCTCGATGCCGACGGCGACCCCGTCGCATCCGGCGCATATGTTTACACTGTCACCGCAGGTGAATCCTCCGTTACCGGAGTGATGGCTGTCGTGAGGAATTGATCGAAACGGGAGGAAGAAATGCGTAAGTTTCTCTTGGCCGCCGCGGTGGCTGTATTCGCCGGTACCGGCTACGCCGCAACGGCAGCCGTCATCTGGAAAGACATCACCCCCGGCGCAAGACCCAACGGTATGGGCGAGGTTTTCACGGCCATCAGCGATGATGCAACGGCAAGCTATTGGAACCCCGCCGGCCTTGCCTTCGTGTCGCCCGAGAGGGCGGAGCTCACGCTTCAGCACTCCAAGTGGCTGCCCCAGCTTGCAGACGACCTTTACTTCGAGTTCCTCGGCTATGCCCAGCATCTCGAGGGTTGGGGCGGCATAGGCGGAAACATCACATTCATGTCCATGGGCGAGCAGCAGGAGATACCCGAGGGCTACACCGAGCCGGTGGGCTCCTTCTATTCCTACGGTATCAGCGGGACCGGCAGCTTCGGCACCGAGGTCGCGGACGGCCTGGGAGTGGGCATGAGCCTCAAGTTCATCTACGACCATCTCTACTACGAAGACAACGGCAAGGGCTCGAGCTTCGCGGCCGATTTCGGTGTTCTCTACCATGTGCCCGAATTCGGAATCGGCGACATGTCCCTCGGCGCCTGCCTTGCGAACCTCGGCCCCAACATGAGCTACGGCGGCAACAGCGAGAACAACCCCCTGCCCAGGGAGATCAGGCTGGGCGTTGCATTCCGCCCGATACAGAACGACCTTTTCAACCTGCTCGTGGCATCTGATTTCTCGAAGCTTCTCGTCGACGTTGAAGACGAGATCGGCGAGGAGATCGGCGAAAACACATTCGGTGTCGGGGCTGAGCTCTGGTACTACGACCTGCTCGCCCTGCGCGCCGGCTACTCGCATGACACCGAGGGCGCGAGCACGAGGCAGGGCCTTACCTGGGGCGCCGGCATCCAGTGGGAGGGCTTCCAGTTTGACATGGCCTTCATTCCGGTTGTCGAGGAGCTTCAGGGCAGCGGCAAGTACAACCAGAAGTTCTCCCTTACCGTCGGGTTCTAAGAGGTGATGTCCGCCCTCAGGCCGAGCCTGGTCCTTCTTCTGGCGTCTGTCGCTTCGGCTGCCGCGCAGTCGGGGGCTGACGCCTTGACTCGTGTCTGCATGCTGAGGGTGGAGTTCATTGAGGACTACACCGATTCCACGACAGGCACCGGGCTTTTCCTGCCCGAGCACGGCAGGGATTACAGCCTCGATGTCGCGGAACAGCTTGACTCGTATTTCACAGACGTCAGCCGTGACAGGCAGGACTTCGAGTTCTCCGTGTTTCCCGCCGTCGGGGGTGGCGGTTACACAATGCCGCATCAGATGAGCTGGTACGGCGACGGCGACCGCTGGCCGACCGCAGTCATGTGGCTTCTCGTGCATGCGGTTCAGGCCGCCGACCCCGAGGTGGATTTCTCGGAGTACGACGTTGTGATGGTGGTCCATGCCGGTGTGGGGAGTGAATCCAATCCGTCGGGTCCCATGTGGGACCTGCCTTCGATGTTCGTAGACGCTGGAAGCTTTTCCTACTACATCGGCCAGGAGGATCCCTGGATGGCCGGCGGTATCCCGACGAACGACGGCATGCTTGTGAGCGAAGGGATCATCGTTCCCGAGCACCAGACTCAGAATACATACGGGCTCGGTGTTCTCGGGGTCAGCGCCAACAAGCTGCTGCGATGGCTGGGCGCTCCCGACCTCTACAACACAAGCACCGGCAGCATCGCCATCGGCGGCTGGGACATAATGGGATACGGCCAGTGGATAATGGACGGTTTCTGGCCATCGGCCCCCGGCGCCTACACCCGTGAGAACCTGGGCTGGGCTGACGTTGTCGAGGTCTGGAACGGCAGTTTCACCGTCGCTCCCAACGACACCGTCTATCGGGTGCCGCTCAGCGGCACCGAGTACCTTCTCATCGAAAACCGCCAGCGCGACCCCGACGGAGACGGCCAGTGCGGCGCCCACGAGCGCGACTACGGCCTTCCCGGCTCTGGTGTCCTTATCTGGCATATCGATGAGACAAGGCTTGGAAGCCATATCCTGAACAACACCGTAAATGCCGACCCCCTCCACCAGGGTGTCACCGTGGTCGAGGCGGACGGCATCCCCGATTTCAACTCGCCCTACTACGATTACTTCTACACGAGTGACGGCAGCCAGTGGGACCCCTGGAAGCGCGACGGCTACGCGTGGTTGCTCGGTCCCGCGACAACACCTTCCACATCGGCCTCCTGGGGTGGCCGCACGGGCGTTACTGTCGACGTCACATCCAATTCGGGGAACAGCATGACGTTTACGGTTGCCCGCGAGGGTGTTGAAGGGTGGCCCGCCGAAGTTCAGAACCCCGCTTCCGGTCCGGTCGTATGGAACGCACCCGGTCTCGGCGAGGTCATCGCAGTTCTTCGCGGGAGCGGCAGGATTGCCCTGCTTTCGCCGGAAGGCGAAACACTTGCGGGGTTCGGCACGATGCTCGCAACCCCTCCCAGGGCCGCGCTGCTGGCCGATGACGAATACCTGCTCACTGGCGACAGGAACGGCTTTGTCCACATGCTCACGCCCGAATGGGGTGTTGAAGCACCGGGCTGGCCCGCAAGGGTTTCCGAAGAGCCGGTTCAGGTCCTGTTTTCGGAAGAGCTTCAGATCGCGGCTGCGGCCGCCGGCGACAGTGTTTACCTCTTTGCATCCGATGGTGAGGCAATCCCCGGATGGCCCCACGGTTTTGAGTATTCCGTTCAGGGCATCTGCGTGACACCCGATGTCGAAGTTCCTGGCATCGCCGTCACGGTGGCCGACGGAAGCCTTTTCGCCTTCGACCTCGACGGGCATCCTCTTTTCGCGGACGGTTCCGTACATCCCGGCGGAGGGGACATATCCGTTCCGATATCCGCCGACTTCGACCGTGACGGGGTTACCGAGATCGCGCTGACCAGCAGGGGCTACGTCTGGTGCTATGACACCGAAGGCAACATCGAACCCGGTTTTCCCGCAGAACTTTCGGGAGAGGCGCTGGGGGGGGTGTTCCCCTCCGACCTCGATGGAAACGGCTACCTCGAGGTCGTTGTTGAGACCTCGACCGGAGCCTGCGCAGTCACTGCAAGCGGAACCATCCTTGCGGACTGGCCCGTCTCCACACCCACCGACAGCCTGGTTTCGGAGATCGGACCGTTTCAACGCCGGGGTGGGTGGCATCGGTTTCGCCGGCCTGTCCCTTCGCGACGGCCGGACTGGGCTCTGGAATGCCGATGGTGAAAGCCTGGACGGTACGTTGTGGTCGGTCGGCGACCTCCCGGTGGGAAGACCGCTGCTCTGGAAGTTCGAGGGCGACGATTCCTACAGGATGGCTGCTGTGGCCGGCGGCGGATGGGTGGGCTCATGGTTCGTGCCCTTCTCGCCCCAGGGGTGGCATACCGGTATGGATCGGGGCGGCGAGGGCTGCTGGTGGCCCGCCGAACTGCCGGCCATATCGGGGGCCGGTCCCCTCGCGGAGGGGGGATTCTTCGTCTGGCCGAACCCGGTCATCGACGGCACGGGGCACATCCGGTTCACGCCCGGAAGCGATTGCACTTTTTCGGTGAGGATTTTCAATGTGGCGGGGGAACTCGTCGGCATTTTCGAGGGCAACGCCCCCGGGGGTTCACCCTGGGAGGTGGAGTGGGACACATCAAGGCTTTCACCCGGTCTCTACTATGTATGCCTTGAGGTGGTTTCCGCCGGTGTGTCAACAGAGTCGATCTTCCACGCCGCAGTGGTGAATTGAGGTTTTCATGAGAGCCCGGAAGGTCATCGTTCTCATCGTGCTCCTTTTTGCCTCCACGGCTGCAGCGGACCGTGCAGCCATGGGCCGGTCGCTGCTGCTTCCGGGGTGGGGACAGGATCACCTCGGCTACAAAACCCGGGGGATGGTCTTCATGGGGGTCGAGGCCGCAACCTGGATCGGTGCGGGGCTCTCCTACATCGAAGCCACATGGGAGCGCGACAATTTTCGCATGCTCGCCCTTCAGAAGGCCGGGATCGACGTGTCGGGCAGCAGCCGTGACTTTCAGGATGATGTTGGCGATTACATGAGCAGCGGCGAATTCAACACATACATCAGGCAGCTCGCAAGATACTACTATCCCGATGACCCCGCGGCGCAGCAGGATTACTACGCACAGCATTCGGTCCCGGAAGGGTCGGGATGGAACTGGAGCAGCGAGGCGGAACGACTCGCGTACGGCGACGCACTTCGCGACAGCCGTGAGTGGTACCGCAGAACAACCTACATCGCGATGTTCGCCGTGGTGAACCGGGTGGTGAGCGCGATCGATGCCGCCCTCCTCGACCCTGCAAGGCCGGGTGTCTACACAGGCTTGGCCTTCCCTGAAGCCGCCGACTTCTCGTCGGTCATGTTCACCATCGGGGCGAGATTCTGATGGGCATATTACTTTTCCTTCTGCTTTCCACGCGGCCGATGCCGGTCAGCGGGACCTTTTACTACCCGCAGGTCATGGAGATCGATCAAAGGCACGATCCGCTCTTCGCTCCGACCGGCGGCATAGCGGCCCTGGGGGGAGCGCACCAGGTCGGAGACGTGGTCAATTTCTGGGCACAGAGCTTTCTGGGTGAGTACACCACGTTCTACCTCACCTCCGCCACCTGCCGTGCCGTGGGGGACAAAACGTACATCTTCGTCGAGGACACACAGTGGGAGGACAGAAGCTTCGATCAGGAGGGTGTTGACAGCCTCCTTGCGGCAGTCGAAGGCGAGTCGGGCATAATCACCCGTCTCGAGGACAACTTCGGGCCGATCCCCGACGAGCTCGACAACGATCCCAGGGTGTACATTCTCGCGCTCGACATCCCGGACGGCTGGGATCCTGCAACGAATCCGGGTTACATCGCGGGCTACTTCTCGCCCTACAACCAGTTCACCGAATGGGAGGCGAGGCTCTACTACGGGGGGCACTCCAACGAGGCCGAGGTGCTCTACGTAGACTGCAACCCCGGCGAGGTCTCCGGCGCCTCATACGTGGCAAGCCACGAACTCGTGCACCTCATTCACTGGGGGATAGCTCCGTTCACCTCGCAGGACCTCTGGGTGCTCGAGAACCAGGCCCAGGCTGGTCCGTACGTCTGCGGCTACCCCGCCGACCAGGTCGAGACCTTCATCGAAACCGGCGGCGTGACGCCGATCAACTGGACCAGCTACGACTTTCAGGACATACGATACGTGGCCGGCTACGGCGCGGGCTTTCTCTTTTTCTCGTACATCATGGAGAATTACGGAGGGCGCGACTTCATCTGGAACTCCATGCACTCCGAGACACGCGGAGTCAGGAACATCGAGGAGTCCATCGCTCTTGCCACCGGTCAGACGCCCGTGCTCGAAGACATCCTTGGGGACTGGATGCTCTCGTGCTTCATCGACGACTACGACAGGGGCTTCGGCTGGCAGGCTTTCACCATCGCCTCCTACGATACCGTCTCCCCCGGCAACAGGCCCGGTCTCGACTGGACCGGCATCATTGATGAATTGCCCTGGCAGGGCTCCGCTTTTGAAATGGGCTCGTACCAGGGGCTTTACTACAGGATAGCCGACGGTCTGTCGGGAAGCCTGCGCATCGGCGCAACCGGCATCGGGAACATGCAGGCCTTCCTTCTCACCGACGATGACCTCACTCCGGTGAATGTTGGCGGAACCGGCGAAGTGGCTGTTCCGCTCGATAACCCCGGAACGTTGATGCTGTTGAACAACGCCTTTGCCGGCCTTTCTGTCACAGCATCCGCCGGAAGCGTTGGCGGGGAGCTGGCCGTGTATCCAAACCCTTGCCTTGGCGACCTTTACATCCAGTTCTACTCGGCCGGCGCCAATGTGAGCCTTGCAGTCTTCGATCAGACCGGGACTCTCGTAGACACCCATGACTTCGGCTACCAGCAGGCCGGAGAAAGGGTGCTCGTGTATCCCGGGGCTGGCGAACTGGCATCGGGGATCTATTTCTACCGCCTGGCGCGTGGTGAAAATGTTCGGTCCGGCCGTTTCGTCGTTGTTCGTTAGCCTTCTCGCCCTCGCCCCATTCACATTTCCGTCAGGAAACTACACCGATCTCGAGGTTTCCCGCGACGGCACGGTCTGGGTGCTTCTCGAGGGTGTTCCCGAGCTGTGCGCAGTCTTTCCGTCCGGTGAATCGGCCCGTTACTTCCTCGACGACATCTCCCGCCCATCGGGGCTCTGCCTTGACGGAACGGGCGGAATGCTTGTTTCAGACGCATCCGACGGAACCGTTACCTTTTTCGACAGGTTCGTCCAGCCGGTGGCCGTTACCGGCGTTTCAGGCACTCCCGGAGACCTGGTGCTTGCCGGGATGTCGGTCTGGTACGTCGACACCCAGAGGGAAGCGGTCCTTACAACCGAAGGGCTCGTGATCAAGCGTGACGCACCCGCTTCAGGACGGCTGCATTTTGAGAGAGGCACGGGGCTCTTCTCGGGGGACGGCGTATATCGCATCATGGAGGGCGGGGAACCCGTCCTCGTCAGCGCGACCGGGGCCGGGTGTCTCGTGGGTGACAGCGTGCTGGTCCTCAGTGATTCCGTGCTTTACTTCGCCGGTGGCGACACCCTTCTCTGTCAGGTCCGCCACACCAGGGTGTCCGCCTCGCCGGGAGGCGGAGTAGTGGTTCTCTGGGGCGGCGGGCTGCCTCCCCTGGTGGTTGAGTGACCCTCATCCTCCTCGGTCTGCTGTCCGGCCTTTCACTGGAAATGCAGAGCGATGGAACCGGCTTCTTTGAGTTGCCGGATTCAGTATGGGCCTCCCCTGTCGGCGCCTTCGCCATTGTTGACGGCGACACCCTTCGCGCGGTCAACGCCTCGAGCGGGGCCGCGGCAGGTCTTCGAGTGCTGCCTCCGCCCCCGGAAGGGGCCGTAGTCACCCTGTTCTTCGATACGCTCAGCGTGGGGTTCCCGAACACGGCTGCACTCAGGCTTGAACCGCTCGCAAGGATCCAGATCCTGACCGGGCAGGCGCAGTCATCATCCCCGGCCGGTGAGGGGCTGTACATCAGCGGCGTCAAAAGGCTCGGGATCTCCCTGGGATCCGACGGGGGGCTGGTACAGGGCACAAGGATCTCGCTTGACGGCATGATCACCCCGGGCGTTACAGTCAGGGGTTCGATAACGGACGAAAGCCTTCCCCTCGGTGCGGCATCGTCGGAAGCCCTGTCCGAGCTGGACAAGGTGAACCTGTTCGTCGAGGGAAGCTCTTGGAGCACCGAACTGGGTGACATGGAGCGCGAATCGACGGGTGACGGCCTCACCCCGATGCGATACAGAAGAAGCCTGAGCGGTTTCTCCGGAATGGTTGCTCCCGCCGACATGCTGACCGCAGGCGCCGGCTACGGCATCACCGGCGCAAGGCGTCACCACACGGTGTTCCTCACGCAGGAGGGTGTGCAGGGCCCCTACACCTTCGCTCCCTCGGGGGTGACACCCGGGAGCGAACGTGTGACCCTCGACGGAGTCCTCATGCAGAGGGGGAGCGGAGCCGACTACACGGTTGACTACCCCGGCGGCAGGCTTACCTTCACTGCGTCGAGGCTGATCAGGAGGGACCAGCGGGTCGAGGTTTCGTGCTACAGGGAGGGCGACGGTTTCCGCCGCGGGATACTGACCGGTCTGTTCGGGGCCGGTGATGACGGCTTCAGGGTCGAATCGCAGTTTTTCAGGGAGGGTGACGACACCGGGGCGCCCCTCGGGTTCGTCATGAGCCCCGAGGCGGAGGAAGTGCTTCGCAATGCCGGGGAAAACCCGGCCGACGCCTGGCTCCCCGGAGGCGCCTTCGTGGGGGAGGGGGAGGGCTCATACTCGCTTGACAGCCTTGGTCACTACACCTTCGAGGGCCCCGGTGAAGGCGGCTGGGACGTCACCTTCCAGCGGCCTCCCGAAGGTCCCGGCGACTACGTCTATGATTCCGCGCTCGGAGGCTTCAGGTGGGAGGGCGGGAACGAGGGCACCCATCTGCCGAGGAGATACATCGACATCCCTTCAATGAAGGAGACGGGCGGCGTTTCGATCCGCGGCGAGCAGGGCGTGTTCGCCGGGGAGGTCTCGGGCTACCTGTCGAGACGGGAGGGCAACCTTTTCAACCCCTCGGGCACGACAAGGGAGGGGTCATTCGCCTCCTCAAGGATATCGATCGCTCCCTGGGAGGATGGCCCCGAGCTGTTCGTGAAGGGGCGGCTGGTCTCGGAAGGCTTTTCCTTCCCCGACGAATCCGACCCGGACGACGACCTTTCCCGCTGGCTTCTGCCCGCCGGCTTCACGGGGAACGACTCCTACGGCGAGGCCGGACTGGCATCGGAAAACCTGAACATATCCGGCGGCAGGCGCTACATGGACGAGGGCGGTTCAGTCGAGAAGGCCGAAGGAAACGTTGTGTTCACCCCCGGAGCCTTTACAGTCAGCTTTGCCGCCAACGCGGGGAGAAGAAAGGCCGTCACTGACCTCAGGGATGGCGACAGGATTTCTGCCGGGTCGATGATTGAGTACGCTGCAGGTCTCTTCACACCCTTTGTTGACCTGTCCACCTCCAGGGAAGCCTGGGCCGACAGCCTGGAGGGGTGGATACACGACGGCGAGGCGGGGACCGTTGCGGAACCGGGGCTCTGGAGCTTCCGGGTTTTCGCCGGGGGAACGCTTGACCGAAGGGGAGGGACGGGTCTTCCGGACCGGGTTGCCAGGGCCGGCCTTTCCGGGAACGGCCGCGGTTCGAGCTGGAACCTCAGCGGAAGCTACAACCACTCAACCAGCTGGTTCCAGGGCGGAGGGCAGAGCCGTGCCGACGCCATGATCCTGGGGCTTTCCCTGAACGGCGCGGGCTGGTGGACCCACAACGACTACTCTGCGGGGGGCTACCTTGGGCGCTCGGTGGAGATCATCTACACGTGGGTGGGGGAGGGAAACGGGGAATACAGCTACGATCCCGATACCGGCGAGTACTACCCCGACCCCGGCGGCGACTACAACAGGTCGTTCCAGCCCGGCGAGGGGGAGGAGAAGGTACTGGAAGCGCGGTTGAAAAGCACCGGCTCGATCCACGGCGAGGGCTCCGGACTCGATGGAAGCGTCACTCTCTCCGCGTCGAACCCGTCCGACCGTTTGAAGACATTCACACTGGCCGGAGCTTTCGACACGAACAGCCCCGGGGAATGGTCGGCGACAGTCTCTCCCTGGCTCTCCTGGGATGATGGTGTTCTCAGGAGGCTCACCCTGAGACTTGCCTCCTCCGACAGCAGGGAAACCCTGAGCGGCTCCGGCCGGAGCCGGACCATCGATCGCTCGGCACGGCTGACGCCGCTTCTGCGCCTTCATCCTGTGGTTGAGCTCGAGCTTTCGGGCAGGCTGTCCCTCAGGGAGCAGGATCTCTACGGACCTCGCAGGATCACGGGAAGGCTTGTTTCAGCCGACCCGCGGTACATGCCGTCACCCGGTATAACCGGGGGTGTGGAGCTTTCCGCCG
Organism: Candidatus Fermentibacterota bacterium; assembly: GCA_963845085.1. Lineage (GTDB taxonomy): Bacteria > Fermentibacterota > Fermentibacteria > Fermentibacterales > JCC-6 > UBA6080. The sequence continues at coordinate 78,444 of CAWJQI010000004.1, read as the reverse complement.
ACAACAGGAGGGAGTTGGAAACCGGCCTCAACGAAACATCCTACGGCATCCGGCCGCATGTTTCGGTGAACACGGGGGGTTGGACCACCAGCGCGGGTTACGGAGTGGCGTGGATACCGGGAGAGGGTGACCTCCCGTCATGGTTCTTCGACGGGGCCGGCCGCGGCTACACGCTCGACGGCAGCCTCAACGCCGGAAGGAACCTCGGGCGCTGGCTGAGGCTCTCGCTTTTCGTTCGCGCCAGGCGCCCCGCAGGGGGCGACTGGACACGCACAGGCGGTCTTGAAGGCACGGTGTCGTTTTGATCGCGGCGTTCAGGCTTCTCATCCTTCTGGGCACCGTGGTGACATACACCGGTTCGCCGCCCTTTCCCCCTCCAGAGACGGGAGGGACCGTTCCCGATTCCTCGCTCGCAGCCCTGCCCGACGGTCTTCTTCGGTGGTACCTTTCCATGGGATACCCATTCGCTTCGGCCGGGATGTACTTCTCAGCGCCCGACACCCTTGTTGTCAACGTTGTGCCGGGCCGAAAGGCTTCGCTTGAGGAGGTCAGGTTCCCCGAGGGAATGCGCACGAGACCCGGGCTGCTTCTCAGGCGGCTGTCGCTCGCACCGGGTGATGCTTACGACCCCGAAGCCGTGTCCCTCTGGATCGGGGAACTGGAGAGGCTGGACATGATCGAGAGCGTTGGAGCCCCTGAGCTGGCGCTCGGTCCGATGGGGGATCTTGTTCTTTTCGTTCCCGTCGAGGAAACTCCGCCCGGCTGGTTTGCCGGGAGGGCTGTCATACAACGATGACTCGGGTGTTCTTGGAGGGGGCGAACTTGTGCTCGCCAACCTCTTTGGCGGCGGAAGGCGGATCGAGCTTTCCGCTGACGCAACGGAATGGGGCGTAGACGGTTCCTTCCTGTACAGGGAGCCCTGGGTGTTCGGCACTCCGGCGGGGTTCAGTGTTTTTTTAAGCCAGGAGATCCCCGATTCCGGAAGCGTTAACAGAAGGTGGGAGACAAGGCTTTTCTACGACCTCGGCGGTCTCGAGGTTTCGGGGGGCGGAGGCTCGTGGTCGGGGTGGCCCGCCGGGGGGGAAAGGCAGCGGTACGATTACGGCGCGGCCGGGCTCACGTGGGACCTGACAAAAAGGGTTCCCCAGGGAAGGCAGGGTTTTTCCGGGACCGTTTCGACCACCGGAGGCAATGCGACCGGCCCTGTTGCCGATTCCCTTTCAACATGGTTCATGGCCACGGGTGAAGGTTCCGCTGGCTTCAACATGTTCCGCGGCGTATTCGGCTTCGGCCTCAAAGTTGCTGCTGGAGGCATCCTTCAGGGCGAATGGCTGTCATCGGGCCTCTGGAGGCTCGGTGGTTACGGCACGCTCAGGGGTTACCCGGAAGACGTCTACAGGGCCGGGGAATGGGGTATCGCATCGCCCGAACTCTCAGTCGGGGAGACTGCGACAAGGTTGTACTCATTCATGGATCTGGGCGTTTTGAAAACACTCGAGGGCACTGAAAGGCCGGCTTCGGCAGGAGGCGGACTGAGGGGAGGGACCGGCAGGCTGCGCTACGATGCGGGTGCCGGATTCCCGCTCGACCGCGGTCCGGGCGATGCAAGGTTCTACCTGTCCGCGGTGTTCTCCATCTGAAGACCGATCACGGAGAGCTCCCGCTCCAGAATGCTTCTTGTCTCCATGCCGCCAACGGTAATGCCGTGTTCCCCGGCGTCCCGGCACGAGTCGCGGTAGGCATCGATTGCCTCGTGCACCATGCCCCTGGCCAGCAGGATCCTCGCCTCGAGGAATCGGATACTGATGGAGGACTGAATGTCGCCGCATGCAACGGCCAGGGTTTGCGCCTCCTTCACGGGGGCAAGCGCCCTTTCGGGTTCCCCCCTGCGCAGGTGGACCTCGGCCAGCCCGGACATGCTGTGCGCCTCGCCTGAGATGTTCCCCGACCGGTGGTGCATCCGCACTGCCCTTGTGAAGTGACGCTCTGCCTCATCCAGCGAACCTTCGACGAGTTTCATCGACCCCAGTCCGGTGAGCGCTGATGCCATCATCCGCGAATTGCCCATGGTTTCAGCGGTCGACAGGGATTCAGTGAAATGGGCTTCCGCTTCGTCGAGCCTGCCCATGATCGTGAATATGTTTCCCATGCTCTGTGTGAAGTTGGCCACCATGTCGGCGTTGCCGATGTGTCTGGCCATCTCCAGGGCCTCGTGCAGTGCCTCGAGGGCCGGCTCCAGCCTTCCCGACCTGGCCAGCATGCTGCCGGTGTTCCCCAGAACCCCGCACAACCCCTGCATGTTGCCGCTTCTGCGGTGGATCTCCGCCGCCGCGGAGGAGAGCTCCATTCCCTCATCCTCCCTGCCCGTGCGGAGGGCGATTATTGCGAGCGCGCCAAGAAGCGACGCCTTGTGTTTGAGGTTGCCCCCGTAACGGTGCGAGTCGAGCGCCATTCGGCAAAGCTCCTCCGCCTTGACGGTGTCACCTGCAATGAGGCGGGTCATGGCCATGTTCCCGATGATGCACTCCATCAGTTCAGGACGTTTCGCGATGAGGTCAAGCGCCCTGTCCTGGTATTCACGGGATTTAACCATGTTTCCGAGATGGGCGAACAGCTTGCTCAGCCTGCAGAGCACCGAGGCCCTTGTCTCGCCGTCAGGATCGGATTCAGCAAGCAGTTTTTCGAGAATGGCGACCGCCGGCAGCGTTTCCCCCCTTTCAGCGAGGATCCTCGCCTTTGTTGACATCAGTTTCGGAATGTCTTCAGGACGGGCGAGGGGATACACGATGTTAAACGCATCAAACGCTTCAAGGAAACAGCCCTTGAGAGCGTGCAGCTCGAATGATGCCATGGTGAGCCTTCGGGAGGTTTCGGAATCGGGTTCGCCGAGCGGCCAGTCGCGTATTCTGGCGTGCAGCTGCAGCCCGCCCCTGCAGTCCCCCGCGGCGACCATCTGGTCAAGCGCGGCGAGCGCCCAGGGGAGGGCCTCACGATGGCGGTCGGCCCCCGCGAAATGGTTGGCCGTCTCGAGGGCGGCCGTTTCTCCGGGGCCGGGAGATCTTCCGTCCGCCAGGCGCTCGGCGGCCAGACCGTGCATCCTCACTGCACTCTCCCCGTTCAGAAGGCTTTCTGCGGCGCCTGCCAGAAGGCTTCCAAGGAAGTGGCACGACGAGCCGTGGATCGATAGGAAACCGGTTCGCGAAAGTCCCTCGAGAATCGGCTCGCCGTCGCGTCCGAAGAACTCATCGTGCACGTTTAGAAACAGTTCGCGCTGGAAACTGCGGCCAAGCAGGCCGGCCAGTTGAAGACCGCTGCGCAGTTCAGGAGCGAGGCAGTCGATCCTGCTGTGAAGCACCGCCTCGACTGAAGGCGGGATACCCGTGAGCTCCCTTTCGAGCCTCCAGATCCCGTCGGCCCCTTTTGCGAGAATGCCGCTCGACACCATGTACAGAAGCGTGTGGTGAACGAACATGGGGTAGCCCATCGTCGACTTGTGCAGGGTGAACGCCAGGGCGTCACCGAGCCCGACATCTTTCGGCCCGGTCAGCGCACTTTCTATGAAAGCCCTGATTTCGGTTCTGTTCATGGGCGATGGTTTCACAACATTCAGCCTGTTGGCGGGGAGCTGGTCGGGCAGATGGTCTCCGACGAGGATGAAGAACAGCGACAACCCCTCGGGGGGCATCACGAGCAGCCGTGAGAGGACCTTGAGCGATACGTCATCGGCACAGTGAACATCCCTGATCAGCACTATCGCCCTGCGGTTTGTGCCGGCCAGCTCCCGCAGGGCTCCGGCCAGCCAGAGCGGAAGGTGTTCACCCCCCGGGCGAGCCCTTTCGCCCCCTATGACGAACCACATGCCCATCGGCGGTTGTCCCTCGCGGTTGAAACCGCTGCAGATGACTACCCTTTCGGTACTGCCTGCGATGAAAGCCGCGTACTCCTCGGCCATGGTGTTTTTCCCGAGACCGGGGTCCCCGATTATGGCGACACCGCCCGACGCCCCCGTGCCCTCCCTGAGAAAACCCTCCCACGTGTTCATCAGGCTTCTATAGAGGGGGTGGTCAGGGGTGAAGGCCGGTGCTCCGACGGGGTCCTTCCTTCCAACCGGATGCAGGGCTCTGATTTTTTTAGTGCCGGTGTCGAAGAGCTCCCAGTTCCAGCGGTCGCATGTCATGCCGGCGATCTCGGGGGAAACCAGCAGCCCGTCCCTGCCCGCCGCCTCCTCGAGGGCCGATGAAAGCCTGTTCGTGGAATCGGAAACAGGTCCCCAGGCTATACCGGCCCTGCAGTACACGTCGATGCCCCTTTCGCGGAGCTCTCCGGTAAGGAGCCGGAACTTCACCGCGAGTTGGAGCGCACACTCTACAGCCTGCAGACAGTAGCGCACACGGGTGATTCCGGGATCGAACGTGGTGGTGAGGATGGGCCCTTCGCCCGGATCGGGAACTCCGCCGCACTCCGCGAGACTTCTGCGCAGTTCGGTAAAAACCGAATCACGGTAGCCCGAGAGCACCGCCGGATCGAGAACGTTTAGAAGCCCGTCGAGGCCGCAGACCCTGAAGGACAGAACCGCCGCCTTGGGGTTCTCCCCCGCAGCCGGGATCGAAGGTATAGAAGTCAGCGAACTTTTCGTCACACCTGACCTCCGGTTAAGGCTTCACCCGGGGAATGTAGCCAATAGGATGTGGTTTGTCATGTGCAATAAAGGGGGGCGTGGGGGATTGACCATATGAATACATGTTGATATACTCATGGCATGGAACGGATCTTTCGTGCACTTGCGGACAGGAACCGGCTTCGGATGGTTCTGATACTGGAACGGGGTCCCCTTTCGGTGGGGGAGATCTCGTCGGTGCTCGGGCTTTCCCAATCGAATGCAAGCCATCATCTGAAGCAGCTGACCGACGCCGGTATCGTTCACCGCCGGGGCGAGCGGGGCTGGGCCTTCTACAGCGTCCATCCCGCGGAACCCTTTGTGGGGGAGCTTGTAAGGGTTCTTGCCGCGCGCAGGGAGGCACTGCCCTTCTCCGCTGCCGACATGCGCAGGCTGGCAGCCCTCTACAGGGAGAGAAGCAACAGATCAAGGGAATTCTTCGCCGCCCTCGGCGATCGCTGGAACAGCGTCAGGGAAAGCCTGCCCCCCCCCTCCCTCTACCTCGACACCCTTGCGAGGCAGCTCGACGGGCCGGATGCGCTTCTTGAAGTCGGCGTGGGCGCCGGGCACATGATCCCCTTCCTGGCAGGGCTCTCCCGCAGGGTGGTGGGTGTTGACAACTCCCCGGAAATGCTCGATTCGGCCGGAAAGACCGCACTTGAACAGGGCCTCTCCGACCGTGTGGAGTTCAGGCTTGGAGAAGCCGAGCACCTGCCCATGGGGGATGCTTCTGTCGATGCCGTGCTGATGCACTTCATGCTCCACCATGCGGCCAGCCCCAGAGACGCCCTGCACGAGGCGGCCAGGGTTCTCAGGAGCCGTGGAAGGCTTGTTGTGGTGGAGTTCACACGCCAGCCGTCGGATTCATTCCGCCAGCGTCATGGCGACCTCTGGCCGGGGTTTTCGCCCGAAGAACTCACTGAATGGTGCGCCGAGGCGGGTCTTGCACAAAAGGACGAGGTTTTTCCGGATGGACAATCGATCGAGATCATTCTGTTCATGAAAGGAGACAGGGATGCGCGCTGACGACAGTTTCAGGGTGGCGGACCTTTCCCTCGCCGGTTTCGGCCGGAGGGAGATAGCGATCGCCGAGCACGAGATGCCGGGGCTCATGGCGATCAGGGAGAAATACGGTCCGCGAAAACCCCTTTCGGGGCTGCGCCTTTCTGGATCGCTTCACATGACGGTCCAGACCGCCGTTCTGATAGAGACGCTCAGGGAGCTCGGAGCCGATGTGAGATGGGCCAGCTGCAACATCTTCAGCACGCAGGACCATGCCGCCGCGGCGATCGCGGAAGCAGGGGTTCCGGTGTTCGCCTGGAAGGGTGAGAATCTCGAGGAGTACTGGTGGTGCACCAGGATGGCGCTCACATTCCCGGGCGGGCACGGGCCCGTCCTGATAGTGGACGACGGCGGCGACGCCACACTGATGGTCCACCTGGGCGTAACCCTCGAGCGGGAATACTCAGTCTCCGGGAAGCTTCCCGAAACGGGCGCCGGTCCCGAGGACCTTCGCCGCCTCAGGGAGAACATCATCGGCGGCCTGGCCGCTGATCCGACATTCTGGACGAGAACCGCCCGGGAAATGATCGGCGTGAGCGAGGAGACCACCACCGGTGTCCACCGGCTCTACCGGATGCTGAAAGACGGGGAGCTTCTCTTCCCGGCGTACAATGTGAACGATTCCGTCACGAAGAGCAAGTTCGACAACCTGTACGGCTGCAGGGAATCGCTTGCCGACGGGATCAAGAGGGCCACTGATGTGATGGTCGCCGGGAAGACGGTTCTGGTATGCGGCTACGGAGATGTGGGAAAGGGCTGCTGCCAGAGCATGAGAGGTTTCGGCGCGAGGGTCCTCGTTACCGAGATTGATCCGATCTGCGCCCTTCAGGCAGCCATGGAGGGGTACGAGGTCACCACCGTTGAGCACGCCCTTCCCGAGGCCGACATTTTCGTCACGGCCACGGGCAACCGTGACGTGATAACCGCGGAACACATGGGGATGATGAAGGACCAGTCGATCGTCTGCAACATCGGCCACTTCGACAACGAGATCCAGGTGGAACGTTTGGAGGCCGTTGCGGGCATCGTGAAGGACGAGATCAAACCGCAGGTGCACCGTTTCACATTCCCCGACGGCCACTGCATTTACCTTCTGGCCGAGGGCAGGCTGGTGAACCTCGGTTGCGCCACGGGCCACCCGAGCTTCGTCATGAGCAGCAGCTTCACGAACCAGTGCCTTGCCCAGATCGCCCTCGCGACGGAGAAGCCCGGGGTCGGAGTGTACGTTCTGCCCAAAGCGCTGGATGAAGAGGTTGCCCGGCTTCACCTCGCGAAGCTCGGCGTCAGGCTCACCAGGCTCACGGGCGAGCAGTCCCGGTACATCGGCGTTCCCGTGGACGGACCCTTCAAACCGGAGTCTTACCGCTACTAGGCGTTTGCGTAACGATCCGCTGCATCGGCGCAGCACGGGTGAATGAGGGCGGACCGGGTTATCCCGGCCCGCCCGTTTTCTTTGCACGGGAACCAACGTTACAGATTTTCACAGCCCATCTGCGGCTTTATCGCACTGCGTCCCCATTGCGCAACAATGGCTTGCAACGTTATGAATCACTTTCATAACGAACCTTGACAAATCACCGTAATTGTTGTCTAATATCATTTTACAGCGTAGCAAAAATGTAACTCCTCTTTTTCCAGGCACAACTTTGGAAAGGATGCGACATGTCTGACAGGATCAGGGTGCTTCTGGTCGACGATGATCCGGATTTCATCGAAGCCAACAGCATCGTTCTGGAAGCCGCAGGCTTCGAGGTGCTTGCGGCATCCAGCGGTGCCGAAGGACTTGAGATGGTGATGCGGGAAAATCCCGATGTTGTGGTGCTCGACGTGATGATGGAAAACACCGACGAGGGGTTCGCCGTTGCCAGGCGGATCCGTCAGCGGCTTCAAAGCGAGGTTCCGATCATCATGCTCACCAGCGTAGGCAAGGTGACTGGTTACGATTACAGACCCGGCGAACATCCCGATTTCTTTCCCGTCGAGGCATACCTTGAGAAGCCAGTGCCTCCGACCCTTCTCATCAGCAGGATAAGGGAAGTACTCAAGAAAGGGGAAGCGTAGTGTCACGGGATGCAGTCGAGATCGTGGCCGCGGGACTTCGGGAGTTCGGAGCCGGCCGCGAGCGTATCGTCCAGCTGCTTGTGATGGTGAACTCGGAGCTGGGCTGGGTTCCCCCCGAGGCAATGAAGGAGATCGCGCTCGCGCTCGACATGAGCGCCGCTGAGATCTACAGCGTCGCAAGCTTCTACAGCTTCATTTCTCTCGAACCCAGGGGCAGGAACATCGTCCGGGTCTGCAGCACGATCAGCTGCGCCATGAAGGGTCAGCGTGAGATCCTCGAGGCGCTCAGGAGCGAACTCGGCATCGAGGTCGGCGACACCACCCCCGACGGTCGTGTGACCCTCGAGACCACTGCATGCATTGGATTGTGCGACATGGCGCCGGCGATGCTGGTGAACGACACTCCCCACACCGGGCTCACCCCGGACAAGGCCCGCGCGATTATCGCGGGGCTCGAATAGAGAGGGGGCATCATGGAGAAAAAGGTGCTCCTTTCGGAGAACCAGCCCGAATTCGGGGCGGGGCTTTCCAAGGCACTCACCATGAAGCCGGCCGATGTTGTCTTCATGGTCCGTGACTCCGGCATGAAGGGTCTTGGCGGAGCCGGGTTCCCCACGGGCGTCAAGTGGAACCTTGCAGGCGCTGCAAGCTCGGACAGGAAGTTCGTGATCTGCAACGCCGATGAGGGTGAACCCGGAACATTCAAGGACAGGGTGCTGCTCGAGAAATACCCTGACCGGCTTCTGGAAGGCATGGCCATCGGAGGGTACGCCATCGGTTCCGACACCGGCATAATCTACCTCAGGGCCGAATACCCGTATCTCGTCGATGGCATCCTGAAGGCAAGGCAGCGGATGCTCGACAGGAAGCTCCTGGGCAAAGGCATACAGGGAACATCGTTCAATTTCGACATCGAGATCCGCCCCGGGGCGGGGGCCTACGTCTGCGGCGAGGAGACGGCTCTGATCGAGAGCATGGAGGGCAAGCGGGGCGAACCGAGGAACAAGCCGCCATACCCGGTGAACGCCGGCTACATGAACAAGCCGACCATTGTTAACAACGTGGAAACCTTCTGCTCGGTGCCGCACATCATCCTCAACGGCCCTGAGTGGTACGCGAGCCTCGGGGTTGGCAAATCCCCGGGCACAAAGCTGTTCAGCATCTCCGGCGACGTTTCGAGGCCGGGAGTTTACGAGCTTTCCATGGGTTCTCCTCTGAGCGACCTTTTGCAGCTTGCCGGCGCGTCGGATGTTCAGGCCGTTCAGGTCGGCGGCGCGAGCGGAAAGACCGTTCCAGCCTCACAGCTGGACAGGTCGCTCTGCTTCGGCGACCTCCCGCCGGGCGGGTCGGTCATTGTCTTCAACGGCAGACGCGACATGCTCGACGTGCTGGAGAACTTCATGGAGTTCTTCGTCCACGAGTCGTGCGGTCAGTGCACGCCCTGTCGCGAGGGCTGCACCAGGCTTCTGCACGCGGTATCGGCGCTTCGCGGGGACGATGTCTGCTGCAGGGAGTGCCTTCAGCCTTTTCTCGACCTTTGTGACGTGATGGCCGTTTCAAGCAAGTGCGGCCTGGGCCAGACCGCGGGCAACTGCTTCCGCGACATTGTGACGGGCTTCGTCAAGCTGCCCGACAACTGCAACTGCGAGGGGGGTGATGCCTGATGCCCAGCATTAACCTGAACGTAAACGGCAGGGACATCATGGTGCGGGAAGGTGTCACGGTGCTTGAAGCATGCCGTGAGAGCGGAATAGACATCCCGACACTGTGCTACCATCCCGACCTTTCCACGGCCGGTAACTGCAGGCTCTGCGTTGTCGAGGTGGAGGGCTGGAAGACCCTCACTGCCGCCTGCATAACCCCCGTGACACCGAACATGAAGGTGCTCACCGACAGCGCCAGGGTGAGAAAGTCCAGAAAGACAATGCTTTCCCTGATCCTGGCCGGACACAACTCGAACTGCCCCGAGTGCGAGCGCAACAGGAACTGCGAACTGCAGGATCTTGCCGAGAGGTACGACATCACCTGGAACCCGTACCAGACCACGGACAAGCCTGAAAGCTGCTGCGAGGTGAGCCCCGGCGTGGTGCGGGACGAATCGAAGTGCGTGATGTGCACAAGGTGCGTACGCACATGCGAGGAACTGCAGAGTGTTGCCGTGATCAAACCCATGGGCAGGTCCGGTGAGGTCCATATCGGCACATTTGCCGACCTCGGCCTTGCCGAGGTCTCCTGCACCCAGTGCGGCCAGTGCATTAACCGCTGCCCCACCGGCGCTCTTTTCGAAAGAAGCGAGATCGAGGAGGTGTTCAGGGCGATCGAGGACCCCGACAAGTTCGTGGTGGTTCAGACCGCGCCCGCAGTGAGGGTCGGCATCGCCGAGGCCATGGGTCTGCCGACCGACCACAACACCGGCCAGATGGCGGCCGCTCTCCGGAGGCTGGGCTTCAACAGGGTGCTCGACACCGATTTCAGCGCCGACCTCACGATCATGGAAGAGGGGCACGAGCTGCTCTTCAGGCTGAAGAAAGCCCTGGTGGACGGCGGACCCGTCGCCCTCCCCATGATCACGAGCTGTTCGCCGGGATGGATCAAGTTCATCGAGCACAAGCATTCAGACCTTCTCCCAAACCTCTCGACCTGCAAGAGCCCCCAGCAGATGTTCGGCGCCCTCGCCAAAACTTACCTGGCGAAGAAGGAGGGCGTGGATCCGGCCAGCGTGGTCAGCGTCTCCATAATGCCCTGCACCGCGAAGAAATTCGAGAAGCAGAGGCCCGAGATGCAGGACAGCGGCTACCGTGATGTCGATTACGTTCTTACAACGCGCGAGCTGGCCAGGATGATCAAGGCCGCGGGGATCAGGTTTGACACCCTGCCCGAGGAGAAGTTCGACAGGTTCATGGGGGAATCGACAGGCGCAGCGGCGATTTTCGGTGCAACCGGAGGGGTGATGGAAGCAGCGCTTCGTACGGCGTACGAGGTGGTGACCGGCTCCGAGGTTCCCTTCCCCGGCCTTAACATCTGTGCAGTGAGGGGAATGGACGGCATCAAGGAGGCTTCCATCCCGATGCCCGCCAAAATGGCCCAGGGCTGGGAGTTTCTTGCCGGGGCAACCCTCAGGGTGGCCATTGCGCACGGTCTCGCCAACGCCGACAAACTCATGCGCAGGGTTGAGAGCGGCGAGGCCGACTACCACTTCATCGAGATCATGGCCTGCCCGGGCGGCTGCATCGGCGGTGGCGGACAGCCCATACCCACCGACATGCAGCACAGGCTTGCCAGGATGAAGGCCATCTACGCCGAGGACGAGAGGCTTCCTCTCAGGAAGTCCCACGAGAACCCCGAGATCCAGCTGATCTATGCCGAGTTCCTCGAAAAACCGCTTGGCCACACATCCCACAAGCTTCTTCACACCACCTACACCCCCCGCGAAAAGACCTAGGGGGGACGGACTAAGATTAGTTAGTTTGTCAGCCTGAAAGCGGCACCGGCAACATCATAAAGCGGGGACGGTCTCCCGTCCCCGCGCTTGCATATCGTTACTTCATTGATCATTCTTCCTGCGGATGTCAGACGGAGGGAGAATGTCATGCTTGTTCTGCTTCTTGTCACCCAGCTGCCCGAGGTGCTCTGGTCCAACGTCACCAGCGGAGGGGTCTACTGCACCGCGGACATGGGGGATCTGAACGGCGACGGGGTGAGTGATGTTGCCTCGGGCGTGAATTTCTGGGATGATGAACCGACTGTCTGGACCCTCTCAGGGGCGGACGGCTCGGTTCTCTGGACCAGCGACGCGCACAACGGGATTTATTCCGACGAAGGTTTTCTGATGTTCCCCGACCTGAATGGCGACAACGCGAACGAGCTCCTGATGGCCACTCCTGGCGGATATGAACCGCCCGGAAGAACCCTGAGACTCGTGTCGGGGGCCGACGGTACAACCCTGTGGCAATGGGCCGCATGCGAGGTAATGCCGGCTTATACCGGCTGGGGATACAGCTGTGCGGTGCTGCCCGACATCACCGGCGACGGGGTGCCGGAAGCGGCAGGGGGCTTCGGGACATCGGGTTCTTCAAACACGGGCCTTCTGGCGTGTCTGAACGGGGCCACCGGTGACTCGCTCTGGACCGCATGGCAGCCTGATGCTGTCGAATCCATCTGTCTCTTCACCGACGTTGACAATGACGGATATGGCGACATCCTCGCAGCGATAGGGGGCAACAGCTACACGACCCAGACCGCTCGGCTTGTTTCCAGTGCCTCCGGAGCCCCCCTGTGGCAGAACAGCCCGGGGGGCGACTGCATGTGCACCGGCATTGCGGACAGGGCTGACACCAACCCGCTGGCGCTGTTCTGCACATTCAACGGAAAGGCCGTCTGTTACGATTCAGGAGGGACTCTTCAATGGAGTCATGAGGGCGCCGGGATGTATATGGAGATCGCTGGCGGACCAGACCTGAACGGAGATGGAACCGGCGAGGTCGCCCTGGCTGCCGACAACGCCGGAGTGACCTGCTTGAGCGGTGCAGACGGCGAAGTCATCTGGACATTTCCCGCCGGCACGAATACCTGGTCGGTCGCCTGGGTTGATCCTGTCCTGATCGAAGGGCAGGAAGTGCCCTGTGTGGCTGCAGCTTCAGTGAACGGAAGGACCGTCAGCCTTATCAATGCGCTCACTGGCGAGCTGGTCTGGCAGATGCCCTTCGATGAGCGTGTCTACAACGTATCCGTTGCCGCGCTTGGATACCCGAGCCCCGTGGTGATTGCCGGTCTTCAGGACCAGGAGTCAACACCTGTGCATGCCTGGGCCCTGGCCAGTTCGACGGAACTGGGGCTGATTTCCGGCGACGATGAATATGCGCCACTGCTTCTGAATCCGGCCTGCGGATCACTTCGATTCGCTCAGCAGTTGGAATCGCCCGTGGAGATCGCACTGTTCGATCTCGCGGGGAGACTTGTGTTCACCGGCAGGATGGACTCCGGAGATTCCGCTTGTTCGATAGCCCTGTCCACCGGTTGCTACATTGCGAGAATGCAGACGGCGTCAGGGCTTTTCACGGAAAAAGTGACTTTTATAAGGTAGAGGCGGGCCGGGGGGAATGTGCTCCCCCCGGCCTGGCAATTGCACTAGATGTCGAAGCGGTCGAGAGGGCTCATTACCCTGAGCTCAGAGCGGTCTTTGGCAAGCTTGAGGTAAGGTGTGATCATGGATGGCGTGGTTATGCCAAGAAGCTTCTGAACAAGACGCCTGTCGACCCCGTCTTCCAGAAGATGAACAGCGAAGCTGTGGCGAAGCCAGCCAAGGGTGGCGCGCTTTGTTATGCCGGCCTCATCCAGAGCGTCAATAAATGCGCGCTGAATGGTTCTGGCCGAGACATAACTCGTGTGCGCCCTGCCGGGGAACAGGTAGGGGGAGGGGTCGGTGCGCAGTTCAAGGTACTGGCCGAGAATTCGTCCGGCCTTGCGTGACAGAATGGTGTCGCGCTGGTAATCGCCCTCGAAGGAATAGACATGGATGATGTGATTGGCCATGTCAACATTTTCACGCTTGAGGATCGCAGTTTCGCTCACCCTGAGACCGCTGGAATAAATGAACATGAGAGCCAGGCGGTACTTGAGTTCATGCACATGCTGGAAGAGTGCCGCAATCTCCTCGCGGGCGAAAAGCCCGTGCAGGGGGATCCTTTTGGCAATGACGCTGGGGCTGGGAAGCGGGTTTGCCTTGTCGAGTACCTGGGTGTAAAGGTACCTTATTGCACTCTGAGCCTGGTTGAGATAGGAAAGGGATTTGCCTTCCTCAACCATCTCTTCGAGATAGCCTCTGAGCGCCTCTGGTTCGAGAGTTCCGGTTTCATCACCGAAATGGCCTACGAGCCTTCTGAGGTGCGAAATGTAGCTGTTGGCGGTTTTTGGGCTTCTGCCTGTTTCGGCAAGCTGCCTTTTGGTTCTTTCAATGTAATCCATGGTTTTTACTTTCCTTTCCGGTCCCGCATGCTTGGTCGATTACCGCAGGTACATGAAATAATAAGGGATTGTTTCAGGCATGTCAATTTACTCCTTGCGTTTTCCCTCGAATGAAGTCATGTTGCGTGTATGAAGCCATCTGAAGGGAAAAACCACTATGAATCAGCCACATAGCCTGGAGACGATTCGTTCGGGAATCTCAAGGGATAACAGGGACTTGGCGAAAATATTCGCTCCGATTGCGTTCGGAGTGCTGCTTGCAATAATCGCATCGGTCCTGTGGGTGCTGTACTCGGGCAACGCATTCCGTGAGGCGGAAACGCGAAGAGAAAGACAGTTGCACCGATATGCCTCCATCGCGGAGAGCGCTGCGCTTCTTGAAGACACCGCGCCGGGGACCGTGGATACTCTTGATTTATCAGCCTATGACGAATTATCCGGTCTTGAATCGACGCAACTGGTTATAATTCGCGGAGCATCGGGAGACAGCGATCCACTGGAGACAGCCGGTTCAGCAATATCCGAAAGTGCGACATTTATTATAAGATATACGAGAACACATCCACAGGGTAAAAGCATTTTTCGATACACAGATAAACTTTGGAATGAAACAATAAAAAAGTATGAGTTCATCCGATATGGTATAGTTGTCACCATACTATCGATAGTAATAATAGCACTCAGCCCTATCGCCGTTCTACTCCTGTCCATGTTGAGGCGACGGCTTGAGATTCAGCGTTTTCATGACTCAGGCGGCATATCGCCCGAGAGGGAGCTTTACGAGGCCGCCATGAAGACAGTGACAGGTGACTCGGGTATTCCGGCGGTGCTGGTTGACAGCCGGGGAATGGTGGTGGCAATAAGCACCAGTGCGGCGGCCATGCTGGAGCCCGACCAGCAGAGCGTACCGAAGGACCTTTCCTCCCTCGTGTCGCTTCCTGATGCCTTCAGGAAACGGTGTCTCACTGCCGGGAGCACTTTTCGCGAACCTGTTGATCTTGTAAAGGCGTCCGGTGCCGTGCAGAGGGTCGAGATACTGTACCAGCCTGTACAGGCGGGTGATGTTTTTATCGGTGGTGTGCTGTTCATTTTCCCGGAAGGCCGGGGAGTGAAGCCCGCCGGCAGGGTCGGGGTCGAATCCGAAGGACGCCAGGAACAGGAGATGCTTTCGGGCATGGTAAGAGGTCTTGCCCATGATTTGAACAACAGGGTGGCGGGAATTGTCGGGGCGGCGTCGCTTGGAATTCGTGAGGCAACGGTTGACTGGGAACTCGCAGGCAGGTTCCGGGACATTCTGCGCGAAGCGGGCAAACTTTCGGATGTCTGCAGCGAACTGCAGCTGCTCCTTCTCAATGCCGGCAGCGAATCGGGGATATGCGACCCGAGCCATGAGATGGCCAGGATATCACAGGTTCTTCGAAGCGTCATGCCTTTCAACATCGCTGTTGAGGCGGGGGGCGTTTCACGGTACAAGATAATGGTCGACAGGGGGTTGCTCAGGCAGTTCTTCTTCAGCCTTGCCCTTGCATCGAGCGACCAGATGAAGGGCGGGACAGGAAGGATAAGGCTGAACCTTTCGGACCGGCTTCCAAGGCAGATACTTTCACCCGATGTGGAGAGGGGGAACAGGATCTGCGTCAGGTACTCGGACGGGTTGATCATGCCTCCCGAGCTCAGGGATGTTTTCTCCGGCCGCGAGTACGAACCCGCTGATGTTGACAGGCAGTTCGGCACAGCCTACGGCACCGCCTACCGTGCAGCACTTGAGTTCGGAGGCTGGATAAGCTTTGAGAGGGGTATGGGGGAAACCATACTCTGCCTTGTCCTCAAGGGGATCGTCTCGCACGGCGGAACAGAGGTGCATGAGGCTGAGTCAGCTGCGGGCGACACAACCCTGAGGGTTCTGCTTGCGGATGACGTCGATCTGGTCAGGGAAACGCTGGGAGAGTTTCTCAGATCCCAGGATTTCCAGGTTGTCACTGTGGCCAACGGTGACGAGGCAATGGAGGAGTTGTCGAGGGAGGGTTTCGATGTGATCGTGCTCGACCTGAACATGCCCGGCACTCCCTCGATCAGCGTGGCAACCCACTGCCTTCAGGCCTTTGGCAGCATGGCGGTAATTCTGTCCAGCGGGTACGAGAAGCCCGAGGGAATACAGGCATTGCTCTCGCACGACAGGGTGGCATTCCTTCCGAAACCGAGCCCTCCGGGTGAACTGGTCAGACTGGTCAACACCCTCTCGGCAAAGGTAAGGCGGGGCAGGGATGACTCCCCGGAGTAAATTTCGCATAATCCCGGCGTGTCCCCCGTCAGAAGCGGGCCATCAACTGGAGGGGTAGTTGGCTCTTTTTACCAGTAATCTGCGCAAGATGCTCGGTGAGGTTGCCAAGCAGCCTCCCGACTGGGAAAAGATCGCAAGTCTTTCCGCCGGCCGATACGAAATGTCCGGCAAGGCCTCCCGTGAAGGTAAAAGCCTTGTCCAGGCGGTCGTTGAAAGAGCCTGCAGTGAAAGCATCGATCCCAGCCTGCTTCTCTCGATCCTGCGAAACCTGGTGTCCAGGGGCGGCGACATCAACAAACCGATGGGCGAAGGCGGGGAATCACCGATACACCTCGCTGTCAGGGCCGGCAACATGGACGTGGTCAGAATATTTCTTGAAGCCGGCGCATCGCCTGCAGCCACCTCAATTTCCGGCGAATCGGCCCTTCATGTATCCGTTCACGAAGGCAGGGAGGAGATCTGCCGCATGCTGCTCGCAGCCGGCGCCGATGCAGGTGCCGAGAACTCTGACGGAGACGCCCCCCTTCACATCGCCGTTGCTGGCAAGAACAGAAAAACCATCATAAGAACCCTGCTCAAGCACGGGGCCAAGGCATATCACAGGAACGGGAAGGGGCTCACGCCCATCCGCATCGCAGAAAAGAACGGCAACCATCAGTACATTCCCCTTCTCGAGGAAGCCCTGAGAAGCATTCGACGCGCCAGGGGGGAGGAGTGGAAGTGCCCGTCCTGCGGCACTGTCATTCAGAGGCCGGACGCATCCCGGGTGAACTGGTTCAACTCGATCGGAATGTGGGAGCACCTGCGGTTCACCTGCGGCAAATGCGGAGCTGTCTCGGCTCCGACCTACCTCGACGGAGAGCTTTCCTGACTTTCTGCCGTGAACAGCGGCATCACTGAATCCATGAAGAGTTTTTCGCAGGCGGCGGCCACCTTTGCCTTGAACTCGGGCGCACAGCATACCGTGATGAGGCTTCTATTTGGCTTCATTTCCCCAAGGTAGCGTGAGAAGGCCGGATCAACGTTCTCCATGGTTCGAAGGCTTCCATCCTGACCGATGAACCTGATGTCCAGCCTCTGGAAGCGTTCCTCACTCGTTTTCACAGCCTCAACCGGCAGATCGACAATGATGTAGCGTGCGTCGACCCCCGATTCATCGGAGATCCTTCGGGCCATGATCATTGTGGTCTCGGCGGGATTGCGGCCGTGTGAGAATATCTCCGCCAGAAAGCCTGCATGCCTCGCCGAGCGTGCCAGAGCGCCGATGCTGAACACCTGGCTGAACAATCCCTGCCTGAACTTTACCCGCCATGCCATCTCCCTCACCCAGGGATCACTGGATTGATCCGCAAGGTAGCTTAGAAGCTGGTCGTCCGTCATGATGTGGAATTCCGGAAGCTCCCCAAGTTCAAGAATGCTTCTCCGGGCGGCGGCAAGCAGCATCTGATCGACAATTCTGGTCTTCCTGTGAAGATAGACGCTTGAGTACATGTGAAACCGAGCGAGAAGGAAATCTCGCACGGCATCCAGCCCCTTCAGCTGGAAAACCAGCATTCCGTCGTGCACCGTCATCGTGCTGATTATCCGGTCCGCCTCGATGTGGCCGTATGCAACGCCGGTGAAGTGAAAGTCTCGCTGGAGGTAGTCGAGCATGTCGGCGTCGACCTCACCGAAGATGATCTGCTGGACGAAAGCCGGGCCTTTGTAGCGGTTGCACACAAGGTCGGCCACCTTCTCGGGGTCCACGCCATACTCGCGAAGGATGCCGGGGATTCGTCCGGCCCCTGGGATGCCCATTACGGAAGCACCGGTGACGAGTTCGGCGACCAGTCCCATGTGGTCGGTTCCGTGGATTTCGGAATACAGGGGCTCAAGAGTGTGCGACCAGGGTGTGTGACCGATGTCGTGAAGCATTCCGGCTGCCTGAAGAAGGTTCATGAATGCGTCACCGGGCGGGTCGATGCAGGGAAGGTTCCGGCTCGCCAGGTGGGCTGCGATAACACCTGCCAGATGGGAAACCCCCACTGCGTGGGCCAGCCTCATGCCATGTGCTCCGGGATAGCACTGAAAAGTGGTTCCGAGCTGGTGGATGAAACTTAGCCTCTGGACCTCGACGGTCTTCAGCAGTTCTTCCTGCAGCGGCGATAGTTTCACCGATCCGTGCACCGGATCCCGCACGTACATGACCTTGCGCATTTCCGCTCCTCCCGGCCCACACGTGATGATCCCTTTATCCACGACGATACGCAGAGTATACATCGAAGGCGAGCCCTTGTTGAGCCAGGTGACCAGAGGGCTCTCCATTGCCCGATCAACGGGCTCAGAGCATATTCCGATTCTTGCGGAAAGGCGAAATGGCCACTGTTGATCTTCATGTCCACAGTACCGGCAGCGACGGGGTGATGACACCGACGTGGCTGGTGGAGAGAGCCCTCGAAAGCGGGTTCTCGGCACTCGCCATAGCCGACCACGACACTTTCGGCGGTGTGGCAGAGGCGGGCGGCAGGGCGGCCGGTTCCGGGCTCATGCTCATTCCGGCTGTCGAGCTCAGCGTCGGCCTTCACTGCGGCGGTTCCGCCCACATGCTCGGGTACTTTCCCGGTCGTGACCCGCTAACCTGGGATGGCGGAACGGTCGAAACCGCTCTAGAAGCGGTGCGCCTCTCGAGGGATTCGAGGAATGAGCGCATAACCCGGCGTCTAAACGACCTTGGTGTCCCTGTCACGATTGGCGAGGTTCTGGAGCTGTCCGGCGGGGGAGTTACGGGAAGGCTTCACATTGCCACCGTAATGGTGAGAAAGGGCGTAGTCGGCAGCACGGAGCAGGCGTTCCGCGAATACCTCGGAAGCGGTGCGCCCGCCTATGTTGCCCGCGAGAGGCTTGGCGACTACAGGGCACTTGACCTTATCAGGGAGAACGGCGGAATTCCGGTTCTTGCCCACCCCTGGCTGATCGAAGGGAGGGGTGAGACCGAGTTGCGGGCACTTGTCGCGTCGCTGGCCGATGCCGGCATCATGGGTCTCGAAGCCTACTATCCGAGCCATGATGCTGCAAAGACCAACTTTCTGCTGCGCACCGCAGATGAATTTGGACTGATGGTCACAGGTGGCAGCGATTTCCACGGCGTTGACAAAAGGGATGTCTTTCCGTCTGCGAAGGGCGGTTTCAAGGTCGATTCCGAACAGGTTGCCGTCTTTCTCGCAGCGTGTGCAAACAGGTGAAGGGAGTGTTCCGAAATGGCGAAGCTCAGTGACCTTGTGAAGACAATCGACGAGACCGCCAAGGCTGGGGACAGGAGAAGGGCGGTCGGGATGATCGACAGCCTGTTAAAGAAGGTACCCCCGGACAAGGCTGAATCTCTCGAAAAGAGACGGCATAAGCTTGTCGCCGAGATCGAACTCGACCAGCGGATCGCCGCACTGGAGAAGCAGTACGGATCCTGATGGCCCGAAGGCTTTTGGTCCCCGCCCTGCTGGCCGCGATCATTTCGGCAGGATGCGGCGTCCGTGACGGCTCCGGCCTTGATTCCTCATCCAGATACGCGGCGAGGGCATCGTTCTGCTGGGAGAATCTCGATCACTTTCAGTTGAGGGGACGCGCCCGAGCCGCAGGTGAAAGCCTTGTCGCCGAAGGTCCCTTCGTTGTCTGGGGAACCCGGTTCCCACCCCGTCTGAGGGGTGACATGTACGGTCCGGACGGAAGACCGGTGGCCAGCTTCCTGTGCGATTCGCTCGGCTTTCTCTGCTATTTCCCCGGCGATGGCTCAGCATTCTTCCAGCCGGGCGGTCTGAGAGCCGGCAGGGGAGTTCTCCCTGTCCTTTCAATTCTGTCCCTTATCAGAACCGGTTTTCCCGTCCAGCCCGAGCACTGGGTAATGGTGGAACTTTTCGACGGGAATGGCTGGCGATTCGAAGCCGCCGGCGACACGGCGGTCATTGAGTATTCGGGCGGTCTTTTTCCGTCAAGGCTTGCCCTCGGTGACATGGAAGCGTGTGTGACCCGGTCATCATGGCATGACGAATACGAGGCCTGGCCGGGTGGCTGGAGTGTTGTAACTGCCTCAGGCACAACAGAGTTTACATTGTCAACCATTGATGTGTCCACCGAGCCCTGGGAAGAGATCTGGATGCTTCGCATCCCCGTACCTGTTGACACGCTCGAACCGCACGCGCCATGGCGTCTTACTCCTGAGCCGCCCATCCGTTAACTCACACCCCGGTTAACAAGGAAACAGTGTTCGTACCCGCCAAGGGTACCCTTGTTTCTGCTGATGTGTTATATGTTGCTGTCCGTGATGGAGAAGCATCGGAACGTTCCTAAGGGGGTTGCGGTAACTCATGGATCTGAGAGGCATATTCCGTCGGTTTACCGGCAGCGAGGGCGGTGGCATCCTTTCCTCCTCCATGGCAATTGACCTGGGGACAGCCAATACCCTCGTTTTCGTGGAGAACAGGGGTATCGTGCTTGAGGAACCCAGCGTTATCGCTGTCGAGAACGACAGCGGCGCTGTCGTTGCCGTCGGGAACGATGCCAAGATCATGCTGGGCAGGACCAACAGGGACCTCACAGTGATAAGACCACTGAAGGACGGCGTGATCACGAACGCAACCGCTACACTCGCCATGCTCAGAGAATTTTTTGCGAGAAGCCAGACCCGAAGGTTCTCAATGAGGCCGAGGGTTCTTGTCTGCGTCCCGAGCGGGATAACCGAGGTGGAAAAGACAGCCGTAAGGAACTCCCTCGAGAGGGCCGGCGCAAGGGAGGTCCTGATGGTGCCCGAGCCCCTGGCCTCTGCACTCGGGGTCGGGTTGCCGGTCGAGGGCGCGCCCGGGAACATGGTGGTAGACATTGGTGGCGGAACAACTGAAATAGCTGTGATCAGCCTCAATTCGATCGCCGCGGAGAACTCGATCCGGGTTGGCGGCGATGAGATGAACGAGGCGATCCAGGGATATCTCAAGAAGCATTTCAGCCTGCTCGTCGGCGAACGTACCGCGGAGACGGTGAAGATCACGCTTGGAGCGGTAACGGAAGGCAGGTCCGACGATATGGAGGTGAGCGGGCTCGATCTCATCAACGGGGTTCCCAGAACCTACAGGGTTCGATCACAGGATATTCTCGAGGCGCTCAGGGTTCCCGTCGGACAGATCGTCGAAGCGGTTCACCAGGCGCTTGAAAAGACCCCTGCAGAACTCGCACGCGACATAGTCGACCGCGGGATAGTTCTCACGGGGGGTGGTGCGCTTCTCCGGGGCATCGATACGCTGCTGGAGGGCGAGACGGGCCTTCCCATAAGGATCGCCGACAATCCACTGGCGTGCACGGTTCTCGGTGCCGGCATCATTCTTGGGGACCTGTTCCGCTACAGGAAACTCCTTCTGGATTGATATGGACCGCTCCCGCAGAAAACTGCCGGCATACATCCTTCTTTCAGTCATTCTGATCATTCTGGGTCCCGCCCTCATCTACGGGATCGGAAGCAGGCTCGGAGCGATGTTCGCCGGGCTGTTCTTCAAGGACCCCGGCCGGGAGGACGGCTACTACACCCGCACCCTGGTCCTTGAACTCATGCTCGAGAACGCCAGGCTGAGGGAAGCCGCAATGAAGACCGCACTTTACAGGGAACTGCTTGGATACGTAAGACTGCCCGAGACGAGGGCCCTGGTAGCGAGGGTGCTTTTCAGGACGGAAGGCCTTGTTGGCGGTGGGTTCGTTCTCGACCGCGGAGAACGTGACAGCGTGGTCACCGGCTCTGCATGCATCGCTGCCGCAGGGCTGGTCGGAGTGGTTGACGCTGTTGATGAAGAGACCTGCACCGTTCTGCCCGTGACACTTCCGGGGGTTCTGGTGAGTGCCGTCTGCGCGGAATCGGGCGCCATGGGGCTTGTCTCGGCCAATGCCGATGGCAGGCTTCGCATGAGTCATGTTGACCTCGCAGTACCCCCGAAGGTCGGCGAACAGGTGCTCACCAGCAGGTTCGGCGGCGTCTACCCCGACGGCATAGTGATCGGCACGGTGATCTCACTCGAGGAGGAGCCCGGCGGGCTCGACATATCACTCGGCATCGATCCTGCAGTGGATTTCAGGAGGCTGGGCGAGGTTCTCATCCTTCTTCCCTACAGCAACGGTGCGGAATGAGAGTCTCTCTCTGGGACGCCATTGCCGTCACAGTGACAGTGGTTGCTCAGTTCCTTTTGGAAGTAACCCTTGGACGGGTGCTCGCAGCGCCGAACATCCTGGTTCCGCTTCTTGTCTACCTCAGCCTTAACCGGGACCGTGGCTGGGGTGTGGAGGGCGCGTTCTTCACCGGCCTGTGCCTTGATCTGCTGACCCACCAGCCGCCCGGCATATCCTCCCTTGCGCTCATCCTTGGAATTCTTGCCGCCCGAAGCCTGCTCAGCACCACCACGGCTGCCGGAGGGATATCCTTCTACTCGCATGCGGCCCTCTCATCGATTTTCAGCGACCTGATTTTCGTTCTCCTCGCTTCAAGGCCTCCGGGAGCCTATTTCGGAGTGAGGGTTCTTTACCTGTTTCCAAGGATCATCGCGCCCCTGTTGCTCCTCGCGGTCATCCAGACGGTATTCTTCCACGTCCGGAGCAGGGCTGCATGAGCGGCAAGCCCCACCAGGGCAGGGACTGGCCAATGAGGAGCATGATCTTCATCGTGCTCGGGCTGTTTCTCGTGCTCACGGTCAGACTGGTCTATCTGCAGCTTGCGAAGGGCCAGTACTACAGCGAGCTCGCTGCGCGCAACAGGATAAGGAATGTGGCCGTTCCGGCTCCCAGGGGAATAGTGACGGACAGGTTCGGCGAGGTCATTGCAGACAATGAACCGGCCTTCGCTGTGTCCGTCATCCATTCCGAGTTCGACGTTGCCAATACGAAGGTGCTCGCCGACCTTCTTTCCATGACCGACGAAGCCCTTGCGGAAAGGCTCGAAGCCGCAGCCCAGTCGCCATATCGGGCGATTGTTGTCAGGGAGGACCTTGATCTTGAAAGCGTCGCCCCGGTGGCCGACAACTCCTACAGGCTGCCCGGCGTCATTGTTTCGGTGTCCCCGAGAAGAAGGTACAGGCTTGGGAACACGTTCTGTCACCTGATGGGGTATGTCAGTCTGGCTGACAGCAACGCCCGCTATCAGGGCGAGCTGACCGGCGTCACAGGGCTCGAGCGAATACTCAACGACAGGCTCGCCGGATCGCCCGGGTTCATCCGTGAGGTCGTAGACGCCTACGGAAGGGTTGTCGACACGTTCGGTGACTCTCCCGAGAGCACCCCTGTTCCAGGCGAGGACATCTCGCTCACGATAGACGCCGCCCTTCAGGTGTATGCAGACAGTGTTCTCTTCGCCACTGGGAGTTCCGGGGCAGCAGTGATCCTGGACTGGTCCACGGGTGAGATACTTTGCCTTTCGTCGGTTCCGGGCTTCGATCCGAACCTGTTTATCGGAGGCATCGCCGCCGAAGACTGGAACGCCATTCTGAACAACCCGCTGAAACCCCTGCTGAACAGGGCCTGGAGCACCGCCTATCCCCCCGCCTCGACCTTCAAGATAGTAACCACCGCGTGGCTCCTTGAAGAGGGGATCGTTACCCCCGGTTCGATGCCCGACCCCTGCTACGGTTCCGTGAGCTACGGCGGAAACGTTTTTCGCTGCTGGGGCGTGCACGGAAGGCTGAATCTGGAGGAGGCACTGACCGTTTCCTGCGACAGCTACTTCTACAGGGCGGCCGAGAACGGGAACATGGACGACCTTGCAGTGATCGCCCGCTCGATGGGATTGGGCGCCCGGCTCACCAACCTTCTTCCCGGAGAGGCTGCGGGCGTAGTGCCCGACAGGGAGTACATGAACGACCTGTACGGAGCCGGGGGCTGGGGGCAGGGAAACCTTCTGAACCTTTCGATCGGCCAGGGCGAGCTTCTTGCCTCACCACTCCAGATGGCCGTTGTTTCGGGGCTCGTTGCCGCACGGGGTGAAATGCCACGGCTTTCCCTCATCCTGGGGGATGAGCCTTGCGGAGTGAAACTCACCCCTCTTGTCGCCCCGGAGACCTTCGATGAGATAGACAGGGGATTGAGATCAGCGGTGACGAGGCGCAACGGAACACTTCACGGCCCGATGGGAGAAAGCCCCATTCCGATTAGGGCAAAAAGCGGCACGGCGGAAGCCCATGCCGGAAGCGACCATGCCTGGGTATGCGGTTATCTGCCACAACCAGCCCCCATCTCTTACGCCGTTTTCGTCGAACACGGCGGGTCCGGCGGCGCTGTGGCGGGCCCCCTCGCCCTGGCAATCATCGAGAGAACTCTCGAGAGGATGTACCCCGATGCGCGCTGGTGACAGGCCGGACCTCATACTCATCGGGTCGCTCTCCGGATTGCTCTGCATCGGCCTTCTTTCCGTGTACTCGGCCACTTCCGGAGGCGAGCTTTTCTACAGGCAGCTGGCTGTTGTTGCTGTCGGTGTCATTGCACTTCTGATCGCCTACAAATTCCCCCTGAGGGCGGTTGAGGAGCTGTCACCCTTCGTGTACCCTCCGGTGGCCCTCCTGCTCATTCTGACAATCTTTTTCGGCCGCGGTCCCGCAGGGCGCTGGTTGATCATCGGCCCCATGAACCTCCAGGCTTCCGAGTTCGCCAAGACCGCACTCATCATCATCTCAGCGAGATGGCTGCCCACGCTGAAAAGCGGGGCGGTCAGGTGGAGCGGCCCCATCTTTATCGGCGGAGTCGGCCTTCTGGTGGGACTCACCGTTCTGCAGCCCGACCTTGGAACGGGAGTCGCCATGGGGCTCACTGTGCTCGGCATGGTCTACTGGGCAGGTTTCGGCTTCCGATGGATCTTCCTCTTCGTGAGCCCGATCCTGGCGGCCGCCTCATCAATCGGCCTTGCGTGGTGGCTGCTCTTCACCCTCCTGCTCTGCGCCGTGCTCTACCGGGACAGGGCACCCGGCTGGAAATGGGCCCTTCTCACGATCTCCAACACGGCCGTGGCCGCGCTGACGCCCCTTGCATGGAACCTTCTGATGCCGTACCAGAAAGCCAGGCTGACCACCTTCCTCGACCCGGGCCGCGATCCCCAGGGCGCAGGATGGAACATCATCCAGTCGCAGGTTGCGGTGGGTGCCGGGCGTTTCTATGGCCAGGGATTTCTTCACGGAACACAGAAAATGCTCGCCTATCTGCCCGCCCGGCACACCGACTTCATTTTCAGCGTTTACGCCGAGGAGTTCGGCTTCCTCGGATCGATCATCCTTCTCAGCCTGTTCGTCCTTCTGATATGGCGGATACTTCTTGCCGCCAGGCGCTCCATCAACCCGTTCAACTCCATCCTCGCGGCGGGTGTGGCGGTCTACTTCCTGATCCATGTATTCGTGAACATCGGGATGGCCGTGGGCATCATGCCCGTGACCGGCCTTCCCCTGCCGCTGATGACTTACGGCGGAAGCCACATTGTCACGGAGATGTTCATGGTCGGGCTGGCATTGAACGCAGCCCGCAACTGGAGAAGCTGGTAGCGGGGGCGCGTTCCGGACCGGAATGGCACTGTGATTCACTAACAGAAGTGGCCCCGATTATCCTGACAGCTCGTGGGCCGGCAAGCCGTCAAACTCTTTAAGCGAAGGGGGGCGCAGTCATGCGCCCCCCGACAGGTTTTCCGAAACTACCTTACGACAGCGATCTGCCTGTTCTCGACCAGACCGGTGCTGGTCACAAGGCGCACGAAGTACAAACCCGTTTCCTCGATGACCGCGTTGACCGAGCAGCCGGCGGCGAAGCTCTGAACCATTCTTCCGCCGAGGTCATAAACCGAAACGGTTCCGGTCTGCCCCTGGGGCAGGGCGGAGGTTACGGTGAACTGACCGTCGCAGGGGTTAGGCCCCGCGAAGAGAAGCGCATTTCCGTCAACGGGCGTGAAGGAGCCCTCGTATGTGCCGGTGGCCGTGTCCGGAAGGTCGATGAAGCTGGCGTTGAGAACCTCTTTGGTCCCCGTGCCCGCCTGAACGTATGTGACAACTTCAAGGTTTTCGAAGCTGTGCACTGAGGGATCGAGGGTGTAGGAACCCATGGCGTACACCGTCTGCGGGAAGGGGCCGGT
Organism: Candidatus Fermentibacterota bacterium; assembly: GCA_963845085.1. Classification (GTDB taxonomy): domain Bacteria; phylum Fermentibacterota; class Fermentibacteria; order Fermentibacterales; family JCC-6; genus UBA6080. The sequence goes on along the minus strand of CAWJQI010000004.1, from coordinate 52,317 downwards.
GAAGTTGATCACGGTGCCGGTGCTTCCCAGGGGCCATGCCCTGGGTTCCCACATGAGCTCCTGACCGTTGTAGACACCGTAAGCGCTGTAGGCGATGTCATGGCTTTCAACAACGGCCGACCAGACCTTCAGGTTGCCGACGCCCGGATCCTCTTCCGCTGTGATGCTGTAGTACGCGGTTCCCCCGGATGCGTTGCCGACGAAGTTGATGTCAAAGGAAACATGGGCCGGGACGTTGAGCCTGTTGTTGATGTGGTTCTGGACGACGGCCTGGCTCCAGCCGGCCTGCGAAAGAAGGCCGTCGATCTTGAATGTGGGTGTTGCTCCGACCCCGTAGAAAGCGATTCTTGCGGAGCTGTAGGCACCTGATGCGGGACCGTTGAAGAAGAGGATCTGAGGGGCTATCTGATCATTCGCGACATAAGTGTTTACGAGGGCTTTAACAGCTGACCAGCTGCTTCCGCAGTATCCTCAACCAGTGGATGTGAACTCTTCAAAAAGTACGACCCTCGGTGCGGCCAGCGAGACCGCTGCGACCAGGGCGACTGCGATCGCGAAAAGCTTCATTCGGGACCTCCGTTCACAGGGTGGCTTTATGTTCGAATCCGTGCACATATGGGAAGGAATTCATATCTGACTGATAACCTATATAGGAACCGGGTTTTATGCAAAGGGGATGGCTTTGTGAACGCAGCCGTCCGCAATCAGAACATAAATTTAAGAACTTTATCTAATCAGTAAAAGGTGTGTCGTTGATCCTGATCAGTGAAGCTGGTAGGGGGAGGCCGGCAGCTGTTAGATTCCACTCTTGGAAAAGGAGGGAAACATGCATCCCGTTCTCTTGAGGATAGGCAGCGTGCCGCTGAATTCCTACGGGCTTGCCCTGGCACTGTCGTTTCTGCTCGGGGTGAAACTCGCCGCCAGGCGGAGCGCCCGAAGGGGCATACCCTCCGATGACATCACATCAATGGGTGTCTGGATCATGCTCGCCGCCGTTGTCGGGTCGAGGGCGCTCTACGTGGTCACCCATCTCGGGGAGTTCGCAAGCTCTCCGATACAAATCATCGCCTTCTGGAACGGTCTTTACGGCCTCAGCATGCTTGGCGGAGTGATCCTCGCAGTCATTACCGGGTTCACCTACATCGCCCGCAGGCACTGGCCGACATGGGAACTCGCCGATGCAGTCATTCCGGCGTTTCCGCTCGGAATATTCATCACCCGCATCGGGTGTTTCCTCAATGGATGCTGTTTCGGCTCGCCCACGCACAGTGCACTGGGAGTCTGCTTCCCCCCCGGCTCGCTGCCATGGGAGTCATACGGTTCGATACCCATCCACCCTGCCCAGCTTTACGCGTCGGCAGCGGGCCTGTTCATGTTCGCCGCTCTTCTGCTCGCCGACAGACGCCGCCATTTCCCGGGCTTCATCTTCTGCCTGTTCCTCGGGCTGTACGGCGCAACACGCTTCGGGCTGGAGGAGTTTCGGCACTTCGACCACCTTCCGATCGATCTATTGGGCTACAGCGCCTTTGCAGGACGATCAGGCATAACCGACAACCAGGTGTTCAGCCTGCTCATGCTCATAGCCTCGCCTGTTCTGGGAACATGGCTCTACCATCGGCAGCGAAGAAGATCCTGAGCCTTTTCTTCCTTACAATGTGCCCGGGATGCGGAGGAAGGGCACCGGCGAAGGGCTCTAATCTCTGCCCATGGTGTCTTGCCCGGGTGCGACCGGTGCCGGAGCGTGACGACGGCCCCACGGCACGCCGCCTTTCTTCACCAGGGTGTAATGCGCGACATGATGATCAGGCTGAAGTATCACGGGGAAAGACACCTCGGCTCCGTTCTCGCCGAGATGGCGACGGGGGAGTGGGACAGCATCCCGTCACGGGGTGAAACCGTAACATGTGTGCCCTCGTCCCGAAGCACCCTTCGTAAAAGGGGCTACAACCAGGTTGAGATCATCGCGCGCCGGGTGAGTGCCCTGACCGGAGCCCGCTTCAGCGTGCTGCTCGGGAGAAATCCCGGCCCGAGTCAGGTCGGCCTGACGGCGGATGAGCGAAGGCACAACCTGAAGGGGGCGTTCCGGGTGACGAAGAAGGTTCCGCCCGGAAGGATATGGCTTCTCGACGATGTACGGGCAACCGGGGAAACCCTTGCGAACGCCCGCATCGCCCTCGAGCGGGCCGGCGCTTCCGACGTGGTCTGCCTGGCCGTGAACTTCCGTGAAACCGGGGCCGGGAGTATGATAGGGCAGCATCGGAAGGAACCGGGAACAGCAAGCAGGGAGGATTGTAATGATCCACAAGCTCCATTTTGACATAAGGGACATGCTCCTTTCAGTTAAGTACGGTCTGAGCGCGAGGAACCTCTGGGTTGTCTGGAAGGCCCTGGTCCTTTCGTGGCTCGTCTGGTCGGGCATGGTCTACCTCGGCTTTTTCGCAGCCGGAGATTCCATGGCGGGGCGGTGGCAGGTTTCCAGGCTCTTCCCCATACCCGAGGGGCTGTTCCTTGAGAGCACCGTCGCGCTCATTTTCATGGCGGCCGCGCTCCTTGCATGCCTGTGGATCATCATGTCCGCCTTCCAGAAGGTCGGCCGGATAACGTTCGAGCAGATCAGGGGCGACGGCTTCTACAGCGGAAGGGACGCCCTCGAGTTCCATCGCGGGAACAGGAAGCCCCTGCTGATGGTTCCCGTCGCAGTGCTTGCAGGGCTCTCCATCCTGTTCGTCAAGCTCTTCATCATGGGCCTGATCGGTCGGATACCGGGTGCCGGGCCGGTGATCGCAGGCATCCTTGCGGTTCCTGCCTGGGGGATCTCGCTGTTCGGGGTCCTCGCGCTGATCGCCCTCCTGCTGTCCATCTTCATGGTGCCGGCCATCACCGCCTGCACCAGGGGCGACACCTTCGAGACCCTGTTCGAGCTGTTCAGTTCCATAACGTCGCAACCCTTCAGGATCATTCTCTACATGGCAACCGGTCTGATCGCGAGGGCCGCAGCCCTTTTGTTGTTCATGGCATTCGCACGGGGCGCCATGGCCATAGTTGCCTTCGGGGTCGGCATCGGGATGGGCAATACCGGCCTGGCCACTTCAGTCCAGGGCGGGCTGCACACGGCCGCGCCCCAGCTCATATCCCACTACGGCTCATTCCTTTCGCCGCTCGGCAGCCTCGCGGGCGATCCTTTCGCATGGCATGGGGCCGCGGGCTGGCTGGCCTCCCTCTCCGGAGTTGCGATCGCGCTCATCATTTTCTCGTACTGGCTTTCGAGCTGCGCGTCTTTCTGGACGCTCTGCTACCTTGCGGTGAGAAAGGCGAAGGACGGCGAGGACCTTCTTCAGAGGGCCGATGACGAGGATTCCAGGGAGTTCGGGAAGCGCTTCGGTTCCACCGACCAGGCCGGGGATGACACCCGGGACGGCCGATGAGTGACTCTCCCCGATTCGTCCACCTTCACCTTCATTCCGAGTACAGCCTTCTCGACGGTGCGATAAGGTTCGAGAAGCTGGGTCCCTTTGTCGGTGAGAACGGCATGGATGCGGTTGCCGTAACCGACCACGGAAGCCTTTACGGGGCCGTGCACTTCTGCGATGTGATGAAGAGCAGCGGCATAAAGCCCATTGTTGGAATGGAAGCCTACATCGCCCCCGGGAGCAGGCTCGAAAAAAGCGACGAACCGGGGGAGGGCTACAGGCACCTTACGCTTCTCGCGGCGGATGAAGAGGGTTACAGAAACCTTTGCAGGCTGTCCAGCCTCGGCTGGATAGAAGGTTTCTACCGCCGGCCCAGGATCGACAGGGAGATCCTCTCCAAATACAGCCGGGGGCTTGTCATCGGTTCCGCCTGCCTTCAGGGAGAGGTCGCGCTGAGCCTCACCCGTGGCAGGAGGAATGATGCGGTTGCCGCGGTCCGCTTCTACCAGGACCTTGTCGGTCCGGACAGGTTCTTCATCGAACTCATGGACCACGGGCTTCCCGAGGAAAAGAACATCCTGCAGGGGCTCGCCGATCTCGCGCGCGAGACCGGCGCACTCCCCGTGGCCACCAACGATGCCCACTACCTGAAGAGCGAACATGCCGAGGTGCACGAGGTGCTGCTCTGCCTGCAGACGAAGAAGACGCTGACCGATCCGGGCCGCATGAAATTCGGTACCAACGAGTTCTACGTCAAAACCCCCGCCGAGATGGCAAGGTTGTTCTCGTGGATCCCCGAAGCCGTCGGCAACTCAGTCAAAATCGCCGACCAGTGCAGCTTCAGCTTCTCCAAGGGCGGCTTTCTGCTTCCGGACTACCCGCTTCCCGAAGGCGAAGAGAACCTCGGCAGCCACCTCAGGCGGATCGCTTCCGATGGGCTTTTTGCAAGGCTCGGACGGGCACCCGGCAAAGAGGAGACGGACAGGCTTCTATACGAACTGAACGTCATCTGCGACATGGGCTTTCCGGGATATTTCCTTATCGTGAGCGAACTCGCCGGCTGGGCAAGGTCACAGGGGATACCTCTCGGGCCGGGCAGGGGAAGCGCCGCAGGAAGCCTTGTCTCCTGGGCGATCGGCATCACCGACGTGAACCCCCTTCAGTACGGACTGAGTTTCGAGCGGTTCCTGAACCCGGCCAGGAAGCAGATGCCCGACATCGACATGGACGTTTGCTACGAGCGCCGGGGAGAGGTCATCTCCCACATCGTTTCCAAGTACGGGCAGAACCGTGTCTGTCAGATCGTTTCGTTCAACAGGATGAAGAACAGGGCTGCGGTCCGCGACGTGGCCCGCGTGATGGGCATGCCCTACGAAACCGGCGACAGGCTCTCAAAGCTGGTGGCGACCGTGCAGGACCAGGACCTTTCCCTCGAGGCCGTTGCGAAACAGGTTCCCGAGCTCGCGCAGGAGATCGGGGGCGACCCCGAGGTGGCAAGGCTTTTCAGGTACTGCGACGAGCTGTCAGGGGTTGCGAGGCACAGCGGCGTTCATGCGGCGGGCGTCGTCATCACGCCCGGCGACCTCATCGATTTCGTTCCGCTCTGCTTCTCCCGGGAAAAGGGGCTCACGACCCAGTACGAAATGAAGTCGGCGGAGAAGATAGGGCTGATGAAGCTCGATGTTCTCGGCCTCCGGACCGTGACCGTCCTTCACCACGCGCAGGAGATGATTCGAAGAAGGCTTCCCGGGTTCAGCATCGAGGCGGTTCCCCGCGACGACCCCGACACCCTCGGGCTTTTGAACAGGGTTGAGACAACCGGCGTATTTCAGCTGGAAAGCCCCGGCATGCGGGATGCCCTGCGAAAGATCGGGGTGGACAGGTTCGACGACGTCACTGCGGCCGTGGCGATCTTCAGGCCGGGATCCATGCACATGATTGACGTCTACGCCGAAAACAAAAGAAAGTCCTCAGACGGCAGGGCCGTAAAGGACACGATTCCCGAGCTGCAGGACATCCTCGGCGAAACCCACGGCGTGATAGTCTACCAGGAACAGGTCATGGATATCGCGAACCGTTTCGCCGGCATGAGCATGGCCGAGGCCGACAGCCTGAGGCGGGCGATCAGCAAAAAGAACGCCGACGAGATGGCTTCCTTCGGGGAGGCATTCATCTCGGGCGCAAGGTCGCGCGGCATCTCCGAGCGGAAGGCCCGCGAGATATACGATCACATCAGGCGCTTCGGCGAGTACGGTTTCAACAAGTCCCATTCCGTGTGCTACGCCATAATCGCCTACTGGACAGCGTACCTGAAGGCCCACCATCCCGCCGAGTTCATCGCTGCGACCATGTCAAGCGAGATCGCGAGCACGGAAAGGCTTGCGGCACTAATGACTGAAGCCGGGAGGATGGGGCTCACGATCCTGCCCCCCTCGGTCAACGGCAGCCTTGTCGAGTTCGACGTTGACGAAGCCGGCAGCATCGTCTACGCGCTGAAGGCCATCAAGAACGTGGGGGAGAGCCCCGCTTCCGAGATAGTCGAGGCGCGCCGCCAGGGCGGCCCCTTCACGGGCATGCACGATCTTGCCGGAAGAGTCTCGAACAGCCTGAACAAAAAGGTTCTTGAATCGCTGATCAGCGCGGGCGCGCTCGACTGCCTTCCGGGCAGGAGGTCGGCTCTGCTGGCCTCGGTCGACAGGGTCCTCGCCTATGCCGCAGCATTCAGGAAACACAAAGAAGCCGGTCAGATGTCGCTCTTCGGGTCGGCCGTTTCGTCCGAGCCTGCCGCCCCACCGCTGCCGGAATTGGAGGAGATGCCGAGGGAAGACATGCTGCGGGGGGAGAAGGAGCTCCTGGGCTTCTACCTCACCGGTCACCCCCTCGACGAGTACGCCGAGGAGGCAAGGTCGTACGCCACGCACACCCCCGGAACGGTCATGCAGCACCGCGGTTCACAGATGGTTTCCGTGGCCGCCACGGTTGAGGCCGTCAGGTATCGCGACACCCAGCGGGGCAGAATGGCGTTCGTTGTTCTCTCGGGGGTGTCGGATTCCTGCGAGGCCACGATCTGGGCTGAATCACTTGAAAAGTGCGGATCCAGGCTGGAATCAGGCAAGCCCCTCCTTGTGCACGGGAAAGTGCTGAACGGCCGGGGCGAGGCAAGGTTCTGCGTGGAGAGGATCGATTTTCTCGACGAGCTGCGGCAGGCTTCGGGGGTCAGGGTAAGGGTTCGGATCACAGGTGACGGCGTTCCGACAGAGGTCTTCAGCCGCGTGGTCGAGCTTTTCAGGGAACATCCCGGAAGCGGCCCGGTATTTGTTGAAATGGATTGTGGAATAACGGGAAGGTTGTATGTTGGTGAGTCCCGCAGCATACGTGTGAACCCTGACAGAAAACTGCTTGCGGACCTGAGGGAGTTTCTCGGTGACACCGCCGTCGTGTCCTTGTACCTTGGAGGTGGGAAGCGTTGAAAGCACTGCTAGGTTTGTCGGCCCTGCTTCTTCTGGCGCCGGCGGCAACCGGGGCTGAACTCATACGAACCGTGGCTGAGCCCACAGCAGGAGTCGTCGCCCCAAGAACCCTGTACATTTCACTGGGAACCTTTCCGACCGACAATCTGACATTCTCCCTCCAGGCGGGTTTGCTGCCGAGGCTGATGGCCGGCATTGGCTACGGCGGCTACAACGTTACGGGGATGTCTTCGCCGGACTGGTTCGACAAGGTCTACCTGAAGGCCAGGTTCCGGTTCCTCGACGAACGCAGGACATTCCCGGCGCTCGCACTCGGTTTTGACAACGAGATCGAGCATCCAAGGGGAGGCGGGGAGTACTCGAGACCCGAAAGGGGCTTTTACCTCGTCGCCAGCAAGAACTTTGCCGATCCCCTGGGGGAGACCGCCTTCCACGTAGGCGGCAGCATCACCACCGACTCGCCCGAGCACCTCGGCGGCTGGGCGGGGGTGGACAAGACCCTCCCCGCAGGTTTCGGCCTCGCAATGGACTGGGACCTTGCCACCGACGGCGAGCGGGAGTACAGGTTCGACAATTCCGGCGGTTTCCTGAACTTCGAGGTCTACTGGCAGAGCTTTGGCCAGGTCAGGATTAGCCTTCAGTTCATGGATGTTCTCGAAACGGGGGGAATGCCCTACAGGGCCCTTGCCGTTGATTTTCTCGGTCTGATCTAGGGGAGTTGACATGACCAGTATCGCCAGATTTCATGAAGCGTGCGCAGACGTCATCCTGAAGGGAGCACTCGGGATCGGTGAGGGGCAGGTTCTCTGGATCCGCACCGAGCCTTTCCACAGGGAGTTCGCAGGGCTGCTCGCGAAAAGGGCCTACGACCTCGGCGCCATGTACGTACACCTCTCGATGGATGATCCCGTGCTCGAGAGGACGAGGGTTGACCGTTCCGCAAGGCCCGAGTACCTCGACCACATGCCGGGGTTCACCAGCGGCATGCTCGACACTATCGTGAAGGAGAACTGGCGCAGCCTCGCGCTTCGCGGCCCCGAAAACCCCGATTTGATGGAGGGGGTCGATCCCGGCAGGCTTGGGAGGATGCAGAAGTCACGTTCCGAGGCGTACCAGGGGTTCATGAAGGCGATCTCCTCAAACAGGATCCCCTGGAACGTGTTCCTGATGCCCACACCGCACTGGGCGGCGAAGGTGCTGGGCAGTTCCGGGAACTGGGAGGAGGAGATATGGAAGGTTCTCGCACCGATCCTCCGCCTCGACAGACCCGACCCGATACAGGCCTGGAATACGCACGACGCGGCGCTCAAGAAACGCGCGGCCTTCATGAATGCCAACCGGTTCGACGGCTTGCGCTTCCGCGGGCCTGGAACCGACCTTTTCATTGGGATGAACCACGACAGGAAGTTCCTCGGCGGCAGCTGTGCCTCCTCGGACGGCACTCGCTTCTTTCCCAACATCCCCACTGAAGAGGTTTTCAGCACCCCGCACATGCACCGGACGGAAGGCAGGGTGGCCTGCACGAGACCCGTGACGGTTCTCGGCGCCCAGGTCGAGGATGCCTGGTTCGTGTTCGAGAAGGGCGTTGTAACGGATTTCGGTGCGCGAAAGAACAGCGGCATACTCGCAAAGTACCTTGAAACCGACGCAGGGGCTTCACGCCTCGGCGAAGTGGCGCTGGTGGGGATCGACTCGCCCCTTTACACGAGCGGCAGGGTGTTCCACAACATCCTGTTCGACGAGAACGCGTCCTGCCACATCGCACTTGGCAACGGCTACACCGACTGCATTGAAAAGGGAACCGGCCTCGGCGAGCGGGCTCTTTCCGAAACGGGATGCAACGTGAGCCTTGTTCACACCGACTTCATGATCGGGTCCCCCGAGGTCAGCGTATCCGGGGTCACCGGCGACGGCGGGGAAGTGCCCGTGATCAGGAACGGGCTGTTCGTTATCTAGGAGGTCTTCATGGTTGACGAGAGGCTGCTTTCCATCCTGGCCTGCCCCAAGTGCAAGGGCGACCTTGAATACCGCACGGCACCCTCCGAAGAGCTTGTCTGCCATGCATGCAGACTGGCGTACCCCGTGCGTGACGACATTCCCGTTATGCTGATCGAGGAGGCCCGGGATCTGGAGGAACGCGACTGAGTGATGGGATCGTCCTTACCGTAAAGGTTGTCACCCGCGGCGGACGCACCGGATTCGCAGGGGTGATGGCCGACGGCACGGTGAAGATCACCATTGACGCGCCGCCGGTTGACGGGAAGGCGAACCTGGCCCTTTCCGGGTGGCTGGCCGGCCAGTTCGGAACAACCGCCGACAATGTAACCATTATCACGGGCAGGCAGTCACGCATCAAGACGGTGCGCATCAGGGAGCCGGGTTCAACGCGCCCCCCGTGGTTCAATGAAGCGTGACAGGATCGAAGAGGCCGCCCTTTCGCACATCGACAGGGGCGATCCCCTGCCGTTCGTGTTCAGGGGGCTCTCGCGCGAGGATGCAGGGGACCTTTTCTACTCGGTTTTGAGAAAACGACCCGGCATGCTCGACATACCGATCGACCAGGGCATACGGTCAGGGCTGTCGAGGCTGTTCGGGAAAGGTGACAGACCCGACGGTTTCCGAGACGCCTGGATCGCTTTTACCATCTCCGTCGGCATCAGGGGCAGATCCCCCGGGATGGAGGCCGCCGCGGGGTTGCAGCAACACCGTGACGCCATCGGGGAGTATCTGTCGTCGGGCGAAGCGACCGCGGAAACTGCTGAGGCCCTGTGCAGGCTGCTCGACGCAATTGCCAGGTTCATGCCGGCAGTGCTTGTCGCGCCCGCCGTTGATGAACTCGATGACTTCACGTCGGAACTTTTCACAACGCTTGCCGGTTGTGACAACCTTCGCTGCCCTCCGATGCTGGGCGCCCTTGTAAGCGGTTCCGCGCCGTTTCCGGCGAAGCTTGTCGACGTCTCCGTCCGGGAGGAAGAACGGTCCCCCGAGGTTCCCGAAGAGCTACTCGGTCTTGTGCGCGCAGCAGCCGTGCTGGGCTACATTTTCGACCCTGCCGAGGCTTCGGCCCTGTCGGGATGCGTGAAGAACCCCGGGCCTCTCATCGAATCAGGCCTGTGGCACGCCGTCCGGCCGGGATTGCACCGTTTCGCCAGCCGGGAGGACAGGAACCGGTTTCTTGATTCGCTTGACCCTTTTGAATCGCAACGGCTTCACAGCGGCGCGGCCCTGCTTGTTCTGGAGAGGGCCGGGGGGTTGCCCGATGCGCTCAGGCTTGCGGGCGACCTCTTTCTCAGAAGCGGGGACGCAGTTTCAGCCGGAGCTTCCTACCTCGAGGCCGCAGTGCATTCCGGCGGGGTTTCACATCAGAGGGCAGCCAGGCTGTGGGGGCTGGCCGCCGCCCACTGCCCCGGGGAGTTTTCGCAGGCCCAGCTCAACAGGAGCCAGAGGCTTTTCAAGGGCGGCTTCCTGGAGCAGGCGCTTGAGGCGGCCGGTCTTGCCGCAGGGAACCTCGAAGTGCCGGCCGGGCTTCTCATGCTCGAGATCCTCATCCACATGGGCTTCGAACCACGGGCGAAGGCCCTGGAAGCGTTGCTCGACGGTAAACGCATGGAGGGGCTGTTCGATCCGCAGCAGACGGCGGAACTCGCAATTCTGTCCTTCGTACTTCTCCGCAGGAATGCAATGCCTTCCGAAGTCAGGCTCGAGGTGGATCGACTCGAAGCGGTCGGGCTGTCGGACCGGCAGAGGTGCAGGCTTGAGCTTGTCGAGGCGAGGGCGATGGCGCGGCACGGCATGCTGGCCGAGGCGCTCGAGGCGGCCGGGAAGGCCAGGGACATGGCACTCGGACACGGCTTCACATGGCTTTCCGAAAGCTGCAGCATCTTCATTGTGTCATGCCTGAGAAAGGCCGGGCGTTTGAAGGAAGCCGCTGAAGGGTGCGACGGACTGATGAAAAGCGCCGCCCGCACGGGCAATCTCGAAGCCCTCATCTACGCCCTCAACACCCGGGGGGGCATCGCCTCGTCGATGTGCTCGTTCAACGAGGCGGCCCGATGCTATGACAACGTGGGCAGGCTGGCCGGCCGGATCGGGAACCACAGGCTTGCAACGACGGCGGCCGCCAATCTCGGGGTCGCCCGGATGATGCAGGGAAAGTACGATGAAGCACTCGACATCTTCATGAACGCGATCAGGATGGCTTCCGAAGTCGGCGACGCCATGAGGCTCGCAGCCACTTACGGCAACATGGCCAGGATATTCCTCGACCTGAACCGCCCCGACAACGCTGAAGACTGCGTGGAAACCATGCTCGACCTCGTGCGAAGGTCGGGTCCCGACAATCTGCTGGAGAGCACGCTCTACCTCAGGGCAAGGGTCCTCGACCTGAAGGGGCGCTGCGATGATGCCCTCGTCATGCTCGACGAGGCCTCCGGTATGGCCGCGAAGGCCGGAAGGACAAGGAATGCCGGCCTCTACATGCTTTACCGGGGCCTGTTCCTGATGAACGGAGGCCGCATCGAGGAGGCTGCCGAAGCGCTGGCCGAAGCAGCGCTCCAGTCCGCAAGCATCGACCAGCCTGCGAATGCAGAAGCTGCGAGGGTATGCGGAACCGCATGCCTCGCGATGCTGGGACGCGAGCACCCCGATTCGCTCCTTGCCCAATCCGGCGGATCGATGCTGAGGTCGGTGAGGGGAACGGCGGGGTACTGGCACTGGAAGCTCACGGGCGCGTCGGAGAGCGCCAGGACGGCACTCGAGTACCTTGCCCCGGCCAAAGGCGAGAACAACGCGTACAGGGCGCACGAGATGATGAGCGAGATCAGGGAGTCGGCAGCCGGGTATCAGCCCGCAGGAGAACCTGGCGGCTGACCGGGTGGGATCCCCGGATTCACCATCAGTGCCAGGCCGACCCGTCCCGTTCAGTCACCCAGTATTACGACCATCGTCGTGGCGGCCAGCCCCTCTCCCGCGAGCCTCAGAAGGTAGCATCCCGACGGAAGGTTCTCCTGCGGGGCAACCGTCAGGCGGCCGGAGGTCTCCTGTTCCTGCGGGTGGTCCTGATCCCATACCCTTCGCCCCGAGAGGTCGAAAAGGCTGAGCCGGAACCCCGAGGGGGACGGAATGCTCCACGTTACGCTGAAGGTTCCGGACGAGGGGTTCGGGCAGGGCACGCCGAGTGCGGCCTGCGCTGTCGCGCCGCCGCCCTCCCCGATGCCGGTCTGCCGTGACACGAACACTGTCGCGGGGTCGCCCAGCATGTTGTTCTCCTGCAGCACCCAGTTCTGGAGCACCATGCCGCCCGCCGCCTTGAAGGCGTCCTTTGCGGCGGCCTGCATGTCCCCGATCCGCTCCACCCCGTTGACGAACAGCATGTCCGCGAAGTGGAGCTCGAGGTGTTCGGAAGGTCCCATCGAGGGCGGGGTACCCCATCCGTAGTTGGAGTTGTACATCACCGCCACAGCGCCACCGTCCGGCCACATCAGAAGCCTTTCGGCGCTGCAGCCGTTCACCGAGAGCTGGCCGGGGTTGCACGCCATCGAATGAAGTATGGTGAGTTTGTCGATGTTCTCGAGTCCGGTGTAGTTCTGGTTGGTTATCATGTTACCGGGCTCGTAGAGCCAGTAGACGCCCCCCGAACCTCCGTGCCCCTGATCGCTCACGTAGCTCGCGCCCTCGTTCAGCAGATCGATCTGGTTCGTGGGGTGGCCGTCCCATGTTTCGTAGAGCTTGTGCTGGGTCCAGTCGCCCGGGATCCTGTTCGAGATCGAATCGCAGACGAAACTTCCCCAGTAGCCGTCAGGCTCAGCGTCCGGCCACAATCCGGCGCCGCAGAGAAGGGCGGTGGTGCGCCACTGGTCGGGGCTGGACTGGGTTTCATAGGCGATGGTCTTGTTCACCATGGTCTCAAGGTGGTTCGGGTTGTCGGAGCTGAAGCGGCCCACGGTGATGTCTGCGTAGTAATCAACCCAGTCGTTGTTTTCTCCGTAAAGGTGGTCGCCATCGCCGTCCCACATCCTGGTGAGGTCGGAGAAATAGAGGTCGGTCGTTTCGTTCAACACGAGGCTGTCGCTTCCGACCATGAGGCTCGATATCCTCTGCGTGGGTCCCCAGTCCCCCACGAGCAGGGCATAGACAAGCCCGCGGTTGAGGAACGAATCCTTCAGGTAGTTGCGAATCTGCTCCTGAGTGTCCCAGCCCGTGTAGTTGTCGTAGATCCACTCCAGACTGACGTATTCCGAGGCCATGCCCGCGGAGTTCCGAAAGTCCACCAGGGGTGCGAGTACCGGCTCGATGGCAGCGGGTCCAACCGCCACCCAGACCGGCCATGGATCGTTGCCGTTCCTGACCCGTGGTGCGAAGGCGGATAGCTCCCCGGGGTTCTGGACGATAAGGGAGAGCAGCCGTGAGGCGTGCGTGATCTGCCCGCTTGTCAGCGTGAGCCTTTCCGCATCAGGGTCTTCGTCGTACTGAATCGAGACCACCGCATCGTCGATCCTGTAGAGACGCCCGGAGAGCGGGTGCCATCGGTACGGGCAGAAGGACACGCCGCCCAGCGCAAACCCCGTCCGGCTCCCGGTGGAAGTTTCGATCACCGGGTTAGAGGGGAAGGGATCGTCCGCCAGGTAGACCGATGGATTCCTGAAATAGGGCGCCGGCGCCTCTGAAAAGGTTGTGAACCTGACCGGCAGAACATCGTGGAACCCTTCCAGGAGCGTTTCGGAGCGGATCTCGATCGAAGCGCCCGTGACCGATGCTCCCTGCGGGATCACATAGCAGAGTGAAACAACGGGAAGGTTCGGAAGCCCCTCCTCGAAGCCCACCACACCCGAGCGGCACCAGGGGATGTGGCCGCCGTCGAATTCGCTGACGCCGTGATCGCAGTCCGCGGGGCTGTACACATGGGTCATTGTTCCGGCAGCCGCGGCGCCTGCGGAAAGAAGAACAACTGAAACGATCGGTTTGAAGTTCGACAGCACGCACGCCCCCTGTCATGGAATGGACATTTTGTTCACAGCCATCAGTCCCGGACTATAAGCCCCGCGGCACTTCCGGAAAAGCCATCCTGGGGCGGGGGAATGCATCCGTTCGCGGGTTGTATTAGCTTCAGGCAAACGGAATGGGGACCGCCCTGCGACCCCTGCGAAAGGATGTTCATGAGAAAGCTTTATTGCGCAGCCATGCTCGTTGCCCTTTTTGTGACCAGTTCCTGCGGGGCTTCAACGCCGACCGAGCTTTCCACTCCCGATACGGGTTTTCACAACCTCGGCGACGGCAATACGGATTTCGCATTCGCCCTTTACGGAGAGCTCTGCAGTGAGAGCGGGGATGACAACATCATGTTCTCACCGTTCTGCATCTCCTCCGCCCTCGGAATGGCCTGGGCGGGCGCAAGAGGAGAGACCGAAGCCGCGATGGCGGCCGTTCTTGGCTTCGATGCAGATCAGCAGGCCGTGCACAACGGGTTCCGCCGCCTTTTCAGCCTTGTGGGGCGAGAGCTGTGCGAGCCGGTGGATGATCCCGTGGTGCTCAACATGGCCAACGCCCTCTGGGTTGACGGCTCGCATCCGCTCCTCGACGACTATACGGACCTTGTGAGTGAGTACTACCGTGCCGAGGCGAGGAACGTTGATTTCGAGGGGGATCCCGAAACGCAGCGACTCTCCATAAACGACTGGGTCGGGGAGAGGACCGAGAACAGGATCCTTGACCTTCTGGGACCCGGCTCGGTGACCACCGCCACCAGGGTCGTGCTCACCAGCGCTGTCTATTTCAAGGGGAACTGGCGGGTGCAGTTCAACCCCGACCTCACCCGTGATGGAACTTTCACAACACTTTCCGGCGAAGAAGTCGAAGTTCCGTTCATGAGCCAGACACAGAGCATCCCGTTCCATCGCGGTGACGGTTTCAGGGCGGCAGCCCTGCCATATTCCGACGGCAGTTTCCGTTTGATACTGCTGCTGCCCGACGGCGATCTTGAAGAATTCGAGCAGAGCCTTGACCGCACAACCCTTGAAGCGGTCATCGATGGCTTCCAGCCCCGTGACATAACTCTCGTCATGCCTCCGTTCGAGTTCGACACTGACTACTCCCTGACACCCGTGCTGTCGGCAATGGGGATGGATGACGCCTTCGACGCCTCCCGGGCCGATTTCAGCGGGTTCACGGGCGACCGTGACCTCTTCATCAGCGCGGTGGTTCACAAGGCCTACGTCAGGGTGGACGAGACGGGCACCGAGGCCGCCGCCGCCACGGGTGTGGTGATGGCCATGACCGCCATGCCGGCTGATCCCCCCGAGCTTTTCCTTCTGAACAGGCCGTTCGTCTTCCTCATCGTCGACGACATGTCCGGCGCGGTGCTCTTCATGGGAAGGGTCGCCGATCCGTCGATCTGACCCGGATCGAACGAACGGAAAAGCTGTGAGCGGCACGTCATGCCTTGACGAGGTCTGGGGAGAGCACAGAAGCCGGCTCCGGGCATACATCGGGAAGCGCATCGATGACAGCGACGCCTGCGATGACATCCTTCACGATGTTTATCTGAAGGCGTTCACAGCGCTTGAGGGGCTTCGCTCGCCGGGAAGCATCACCGCATGGCTTTTCCGCATTACGGCAAACGCCGTGGCCGACCATCACCGCCGTCGCAGGCATGAAGAGCTGCCGGACGAATTTCCAGCTCCGGTGCCGCAGCGCGACCATGCCGGGGAGCTCTCCGACTGCATCATGCCTCTGCTGGAATCCCTGCCGGAGAAATACAGGTCGGCACTCATGCTTTCCGAGATAAGGGGTCTTCCCCACAGGGAGGTTGCCCGTATTGCAGGCATTTCCCTTTCCGGGGCTAAATCGCGCGTGCAGAGGGGCAGGGAAATGCTGCGCGCGTTGATCCTTGAGTGCTGCCGTGTTGAGACATGCTGCGGCTCGATCACCGGTTTCGAACCCAGGACGGGACCGTGCTGCGGAGCCTGACATGTCTGCGTCTTTTTGCCCGGGTCGCCGTCTTACCGGAATAGGGTTTCTGCAAAACAACAGGAGGCACCGGTGAACAACGAACACAGGAACAAGCTGCGCAGCGAAGTGAGACGCAGGTACGGAAACATCGCAAAAAGCAGCGGATCATGCGGCTGCGGCCCTGACTGCTGCGGAACAAAGCAAAAGGATGCCCGCGGGTCCTCCCTGCAGCTGGGATATACGGGCGGCGAACTCGACTCGGCCCCGGAAGGATCCAACATGGGGCTCGGATGCGGCAATCCCCAGGCCATAGCCGCGCTGAGGGACGGAGAGGTCGTGCTCGACCTGGGCTGCGGCGGCGGTTTCGACTGCTTCCTGGCGGCAGCAAAGGTGGGGGAGCGCGGAATGGTAATCGGTGTGGACATGACCCCCGAGATGGTTGAGACGGCCCGGAAGAACGCCGCGGAAGGCGGGTACGGGAACGTAGACTTCCGGCTGGGGGAAATCGAGAACATCCCATCGGCGGACAACACGGCCGACGTCATCATCTCCAACTGCGTGATCAACCTCTCGCCGGACAAGCCACGTGTGTTCGCCGAGGCGTTCCGGGTCCTGAAGCCGGGTGGCCGGCTTGCGATCTCCGACGTGGTTGCGCTCGGACCGCTGTCCGAAGATGTCAGGAACGACCTGTCCCTCTACACGGGCTGCATCTCTGGAGCCTCCCCGGTCGGAGAGATCGAGGCCATGCTTCGCGAATGCGGATTCACGGGGATACGCATAACGGTGCGCACGGAGATGGCGCCCGTTGTCGACAGCTGGGCGACGGGAATTACCGTCTCGAAACATGTCGCACCGGCATCCATTGAGGCGGTGAAGCCCGCCGTCTAGTGTCCGGGTTGGGCGGGTGCGTCCCTCGTTCCATGCGAGTCGACAGCCCGCCGTCTCTCGACTATGCTTGAACCCCCGATCATCACTGGCGTTGCCGGCCCCTTTGCCGGTTCGGCACTGACCAAGGCGGAGCATGGACGAGAGAACAATGTTGGCGAGGCGCGTCACGTGGATAGGGCTGGTGTGGAACCTTGCCCTCACGGCATTCAAACTCGCCGCGGGGATCATCGGCCACAGCGGCGCCATGATCGCCGACGCAGTGCACTCCATCTCCGACTTCATCACCGACATCGTCGTCCTTGCGGGTTTCAGGTTCTCGGGAAAGCCCGTAGACAAGAGCCACGACTACGGCCACGGCAAGCTTGAAACGCTCGCCACGGCCTTCATAGGCTTCGCGCTTCTTCTCGTGGGCGGGGGGCTCTTCTGGGCAGGCGGGTCAGGCATCCTCGCGTGCATTCGCGGGAAGGTGCTGTCGGCTCCCGGGGGCATCGCATTCGTTGCCGCCGTTTTGTCCATCGTCGTCAAGGAGATCCTCTACCGCTACACCGTCGCCGCCGGCAGAACGGATCAACAGCACCTCGGTGATCGCCAACGCTTGGCACCACCGCTCCGATGCCATGTCATCGGTGGGCACAATGTTCGGAATCGGCGGCGCCATTGTGCTCGGTGAAAAGTGGCGCGTGCTCGATCCCGTTGCCGCGGTGATCGTGAGCCTCTTCATCCTGAAGGTGTCGATTGAGATCCTTTCCGGCTGCGTGAGGGAACTCGTCGAGTCATCGCTCGACGAGGGGATCGAGGCAGAGATCCTGAGGCTCGCGCTTGACGTTCAGGGGGTCGCCGATCCCCACAATCTGCGCACCCGGAGCATAGGCAAGGACATAGCGGTTGACCTCCACGTCCGGGTGGACGGCGGGATGAGCGTGAATGAAGCCCACGACATCACGGTCGCGATAGAAGACCGCATTCGCGGCAGGTTCGGAAAATCATCGTTCGTCTCCATCCACATCGAACCGGTCAAGATCGGGGGATGAACCCCGGTTTCGGGCAGTCCTCGTTCCGAGTGTGTATATTTCCGGAACTTTTCAAACAGAGGGCTGGTTATCAATGCATTTCGGTTTGAGGGAAGCTGCCGGGCTTCTCGGAGTTTCCGAGAAAACGCTCGAAAAATGGATCAGGGATGACGCCCTGCCTGCAATAAAGGTGGGCGGGCAGTTCCGTTTCAACAGGACCGAGCTTCTCGAATGGGCCACGAAAAGGCAGATACCGGTATCCTCAGACATGTTCGAGAACAGTGCCTCATCGGCCCCCGGAG
Organism: Candidatus Fermentibacterota bacterium; assembly: GCA_963845085.1. Classification (GTDB taxonomy): domain Bacteria; phylum Fermentibacterota; class Fermentibacteria; order Fermentibacterales; family JCC-6; genus UBA6080. Next base: position 34,291 of record CAWJQI010000004.1, on the reverse strand, counting down.
CGCCGGCGACAGGCATTGAGAGCGCCCTTCTGGCGGGAGGGATCCGGCACGGTGTCAGCGGTACCGACCGCGACTCGGTGCTCGAGAACGCACTGGCCCTCATGCCGATCCCCGACAGCGTGGACAGGCGTTTCCTTCTCCAGATCCTGAAGGCGCGCGAAGCGCAGGGCTCGACAGGCATTGGCGACGGCATCGCGATTCCGCACGTAAGGAACCCCATTGTCCTCGACATTCCGGAACCAATGATCACCCTGTGCTTCCTTGAGAACGCGGTCGAGTTCGGAGCGGTCGACGGCCTTCCTGTTCACACCCTTTTCATGATGATAAGCCCCACGATCGGAATGCACCTCAATCTGCTTTCCCGGCTTGCATTCGCACTCAGGCAGCCCTCCTTTGCCGAAGCCGTTCGTGATCGAAGCCCCTCGGACGAGATAATCCGCCGCGCAGGCATGGTCGATGCCGGCCTGCTTTCCCGCGGGTCGGGCAGACCCTAGGCCGCGGTTCATGGCAGCAATCCTTGTTTTCCTCTCCCTGTGCACATTCCTTTTCGGAGGGATGCTGCTTTTACTTCTCCGGAGGAACAGCGCAGCGGTGCGTCTGTCGGGGCCGGCGATCAACATCGCGGGAGGGGTGGCGGGCGTTGCCGCCGTCGTTGCGGGGCTTGGCAGCGGTCAGTTCACCACAGCCGGAATACCGTGGGGCATCCCCTCCGGTTCGCTGGCCGTCGGGGTGGACCCGCTCACGGCCCTTTTTACGCTTCCCATCCTGGTGATCTCCGCCCTGTGCGCCGTGCACGGCTACGGCTACGTGAAACCCTACGCTGCCCGCGGCAGCGATATCGCACGCTTCTGGGCGTTCTACAACCTCCTCACCGGCGGAATGCTCCTTGTGACAGTTGCCCGGAACGCCCTGCTCTTCCTCCTTGGCTGGGAGATCATGGCACTTGCATCTTTCTTCCTCGTGCTTTTCGAGTCGGGGAAGGAGCCGGTCCGGAGGGCCGCCTGGATCTACCTGGTCGCCACTCACATCGGCACGGCATGCATCCTGTTCCTCTTTTCGCTGCTTGGCTCCCGGGGTTCGATGGACTTTGCCTCCCTGGCGCTGCCCGATCCCTCCCTGGCAGGTGCCGCGTTCATCCTCGCGCTTGTCGGCTTCGGGGCCAAGGCTGGCTTGGTGCCCTTCCACGTATGGCTTCCCGAGGCGCACCCTTCGGCTCCCTCGAACGTGTCCGCCGTAATGAGCGGCGTGATGATCAAGACCGGTGTTTACGGGCTTCTGCGGTTCATGCTGTTTCTTGGGGAGCCGCATGCCTGGTGGGGGTGGGTGCTTCTTCTCGCGGGCCTCGTGTCGGGCGTGACCGGCGTTCTCTACGCGCTCGCCCAGCACGATCTCAAGCGTCTCCTTGCGTACAGCAGCGTTGAGAACATCGGCATCATTGGCATGGGGCTGGGAACCGGGCTGCTGGGGGTATGTCTCGACATCCCTGCGATGGCCTTCCTCGGATTTGCCGGGGCCTTTCTGCATGTGGTCAACCACTCCGTGTTCAAGAGCCTTCTTTTCCTCGCCACGGGCTCCATGCAGAAGGAAACGGGCACGAGACAGCTCGACAGGCTCGGCGGGCTCATGAAGCGGATGCCGGTCACGGGGGCCGTCTTTCTTCTCGGCAGCGCCGCCATTTGCGGGCTTCCCCCGCTCAACGGGTTCGTCGGCGAACTGGTCGCCTACATGGCCGCGTTTTCCGGGTTGTCTGCGGGGGCTGGCTCCCCGGCCGCTCTTTCCGGGATCGTTGCAGCAGGTGGCCTTGCGCTCCTGGGCGGGCTTGCCCTGGCCTGTTTTGCAAAGGCATTCGGCATGGCTTTCCTTGGCGAACCGAGAACCGATTCGGCAAGGAACGCGCATGAGACAGTTTTTTCGATGAGGTTTTCGATGGTGGCCCTGTCGGTCCTGTGCCTGGCACTCGGCCTCGGCGGCTCGTTCATGGTCAGGCTCATCTCACCGGTTGTCGGGTTCACGGCATCCGGTTTCGGTTACAGGCCATCGCTCGCCGTTCCGGCGGGGCTTGCTGCAAAAACGCTCGGATTCGTCTCGTTCGGGTCGGTGCTGATCATCGTCGCCGTGCTTCTGCTCCTGCTGGCAAGGTCCTGGCTTCTCTCAAAGCGGAAGGTTTCCACCGCACCGACATGGGGCTGCGGTTACGGTTCCCCTGCGCCCTCCATGCAGTACACGGCCTCGTCCTTCACCGACCCGATCACTTGGCTTTTCAGGGGCATTCTCGGAACAAGGCGCACCTATTCGGTCCCCGACGGCCTTTTTCCCGAGCGTTCGAACTTCTCCTCCGCAACGCCCGACGCCTGTACGGAGAAGTTTTACCGCCCGCTGTTCGCCGGATTGGAGAGGGGCTTCATGAAGCTCAGGGTGATCCAGCACGGGAGAATCAACCTCTACGTTCTCTCCATTGCAGTTGCGCTGGTGGCGCTCCTGGTGTGGAAGCTGGGGTAGCGATGAGTATCCACGGGCTTCTGCTGGTTCTTTCCGGGCTTCTGATGGCGCCGCTTTTAAACGGCGTGATCACGAAAACCAAGGCTGCGTTCGCGGGGAGAAAGGGTGCGCCCCTCCTCCAGCAGTACCATGATCTCGCAAGGCTGCTTCGCAAGGGGGAGGTGCTGAGCGGAACGACAACGTGGGTGTTCAGGGTCGCCCCGTCGATCTCCCTCGTGACGACCGTTTCCGCGCTGCTGCTCGTTGCCCCCGCGGGCGCAGGAACGGGCTGGGGGTTTTCCGGCGACCTGGTCTTCCTGTTCTGCCTGTTCGGGGTTTCAAGGCTTTTCACCGTTGCAGCAGCACTCGACACCGGTTCGAGCTTCGAGGGGATGGGCGCAAGCCGCGAACTCCTGTACTCGGCCCTCTCCGAGCCCGCGCTTCTCATCGGTTTCGGGGTGCTGGTCCGGGTGGCGGGCGGAATGTCCCTGGAAGGGATCTACGACGGCCTGGGCGAAAATGAATGGCTTTCCGCCGGCACTGCGCTCTCGCTGGTTGCGGTATCGTTCTTCCTTGTGATGCTTGCCGAGAACTCCCGGATACCATTCGACGACCCCAACACGCACCTCGAGCTGACCATGGTGCACGAAGTCATGGTGCTCGACAGCTCCGGCCCCGATTTCGCCATGATCACCTACGGGGCTTCGCTCAAGCTCTGGGTGTTTGCCTCACTTGTGGTGAACCTTCTGCTGACCACAGTCGCAACGCAGGGCTTTCCGTACATCGCCCTTTCTCTCGCGGGCGTGTTCCTGATCGGCCTGCTGGTGGGGGTGGTCGAGTCGGTCATGGCCCGGCTCAGCCTTACCAGAACACCGCATCTGCTTGCGGGCGCGGGCGCGCTTTCGGTACTCTCCTTCATTCTCACATCGAGGTTCCTGCAGTGACGGCATATCTTGACATCATTCTCGTGGCCCTCATTCTGTCCGACTTCATCCTGCTCGGGTCCGGGCGGCTCGGGAACTGCATCCGCATTGCCGCATGGCAGGGCATCATGGTCGGCCTTCTGCCCCTTGCAACGGCAGACGCCGGTTTTTCTTTCAGGATAGCGGCCCTGGGGGTGGCTGTGGTCGCCCTCAAGGGTTTTGTTTTCCCGCGGCTGCTGAACCGGGCCATGCGCGAGTCGGCCACGAGCCGCGAGGTAAAGCCTTTCGTGGGCTACACGACCTCACTCGTTGCCGGTGTGCTCGCCCTGTCGGCATCATTCTGGCTTGACGGCAGGCTCAGCCTCCCGCTGCAGTCCGAGTCGGCCATCGTTGTTCCCGTCTCGCTCTCGATGATGTTCACAGGCCTCTTTCTTGTCGTGGCGAGAAGGACGGCGACCAACCAGGTCCTCGGCTACCTCGTTCTTGAAAACGGCATCTACGCCCTGAGCCTTGCCATCGTGAGGGACGTGCCCTTCCTGGTGGAGCTGGGCGTCCTGATGGACATGTTCGTGGCCGTGTTCGTGATGGGCATCGCTATCTACAGGATAAACATGGAGTTCGACCACATGGACTCGAACCGCCTCGCGAAGCTGAGGGGTTAGGCGGACATGGAAACTGCAGCATTCCTTCTTCCGCTCGCAGTTGCCCTGCCCGTGCTGCTTGCCATGATTTCCCTGCTTCCGCGGTCCCCGATGGCCGTTCTCAGGCTTTGTGCCCTGGGAACCCTTGCGGTTTCAGCGGTCGTGCTGATCCCGGCGGCGGTCGTCCTGGAAGGGGGAGAACCCCTGACCGCCCTCGACGGCTGGCTGAGGCTGGATGCACTCTCGGCGCTGCACCTTGTTGTGCTGTGCATCGTGTTTTCCCTTGGAGCGCTGCATTCCCCCGGATACTTCGCCGACGAGGTTCAGGGCGGCACGCTCGACGCGGTCTCGGCGAGGCGTTACGGAGGGCTCTGGTTCGGGTCGCTCGCGGCGATGCTCGTTGTGCTTCTCTCCAACAACATGGGAGTCATGTGGGTCGGAATCGAGGCCACGACCCTTCTCACAGCCTTCCTGATATGCGTGCACGTCACTCCGCGCTCCCTCGAGGCCATGTGGAAATACCTGCTGATGTGCTCGGTCGGCGTGGCAATGGCCTTCACCGGCACGATCCTCATCGCCGCTTCAACCGGCCCCTCACCGATCCACGGCAACGAGTCGCTTCTCTGGACGAGCCTCATCGCACATGCCGGAGCGCTCGACATCACGCTTGTCAAGGCCGGGTTCATCTTCATGGTCATAGGCTACGGAACGAAGGCCGGGCTCGCCCCGATGCACAACTGGCTTCCCGACGCCCACAGCCAGGCGCCGGCCCCCGTTTCTGCGGTTTTTTCGGGCTTCCTTCTCAACGCCTCGCTCTACTGCATACTCCGAACCCTGCCACTCATCGAATCGGCGACAGGCAACACCGGCTGGGGGCGGGACATCCTCATTGTCGCAGGTCTTCTTTCGATACTGACCGCAGCCGCCTTCATTGTTGTCCAGAAGGATCTCAAGCGCCTTCTCGCCTATTCCAGCCTCGAGCACATGGGGATCATTGCCCTTGGAGCGGGGCTGGGCGGAGCGGGCGCCTTTGCGGCCATGTTCCACATGCTGTCGCACTCCCTTGGCAAGACCAGCGCTTTCCTCAGTGCGGGCAGGATCGTCAAGGCGTATGGAACCAACGACATGCGCAGGATTACTGGAACACTTTCCCGTTCCCCCCTCTGGGGGACAGGCCTTCTCGCCAGCGTTCTCGGGCTCATCGGCACCGCGCCGTTCGCGATCTTCTGGAGCGAGTTCATGATCCTGCGCGCCGCGATCGACGCGGGCGAGTGGGTCACTGCAGCGCTCTTCATAACGGGGATGTGCGTTGTTTTCACCGGGGCGCTGCGCTTTCTCATCCCCATCGCATGGAGGCCGGGCACCGCGATCCCGCAGTTCCGGAAGAGCACCGTTGCGGAGTGCATTCTCGTTGGCCTGCCCCTCGCCGTACTGCTCGCCCTCGGAGTGTGGATCCCCGGCTTCCTCGGCCAGGCGTTCGCCTCGGCCGCGCAGGTTCTCGGGGGTGGTTTCCAGTGACGGCCGTGACAGCGAACTGCGGCTCGGTGAAAGCGGTCGATGTGCCACTGCTTTCCGCGCAGGAGTTCAGAAGCGCCCTTCTCGGTGCCGTCGAAACGGGCGCGCGGGTTTCTGCCTTCTTCGCATGCCCATTCCCCGGGGGGGACAGGCTGCTCGCAGTGCTAGCCCAGCCGTTCCGGGGGCAGCTCTCTCTCCTGAGCACTGCCGCCGTCGGGTCCATGCCCTCCCTCACTCCGGACTGTCCGCAGGTGCACCTTTTCGAGAGGGAGATCGCGGAGAGCGCAGGTGTATGTTTCGCGGGGCACCCCTGGCTGAAACCTGTCCGGCGTGAACCGGAAGGAGCCGGCCTTGGGTTCTTCCGCGTCGGGGGGGAAGAGGTCCACGAGGTAGCCGTGGGGCCGGTGCACGCAGGCATAATCGAACCCGGGCATTTCAGGTTTCAGTGCCACGGTGAGACAGTGCTTCATCTCGAGATCGCCCTCGGTTATCAGCACAGGGGCGTGGAGAAAGCTCTCGAGGGTCCCCCCGATCTTCGAAAGGTCCTTGTTGCGGAAACGGTGGCCGGTGACGCCACGATAGGGCACGCCACATGCTTCTGCTCGGCGCTTGAAGCCCTCTGCGACACCGATGTTCCCGCGAGGGCCCAGGTCCTTCGGGGAGTTGCGCTCGAGCTTGAGCGCATGGCCAATCACATCGGTGACCTCGGCGCCCTGGCGGGCGATGTCGGTTTTCTGCCCACCATGTCCTTCTGCGGAAGGATCAGGGGCGATGTTCTCAATATCACCGCCCTGATCTGCGGGAACCGGTTCGGACGGGGTCTCGTCCGTCCCGGCGGGGTCGGGATGGACATAGACGGCCGGACCGCGACCGCCATGACGCAACGGCTTAAAACCGCACTCAGCGCCACCGCCGAGGCAGCCGGCCTGCTTCTCGAAACGCCCTCGGTGCTTTCGAGGTTTGAGGGCACGGGCAGGGTGACCGCGGAACTGGCGGGGTCAATCGGGCTTGTGGGGCCTGCCGCCAGGGCGAGCGGCATTGAAATCGATGCCAGGCATGATTTTCCGTCGGGGATATACCGCATGTCGCACATTCCGATGGCGGTGTGGGATTCGGGGGACGTTTTCTCCCGTGCGCTCGTGAGGTGGATGGAGGTGCAGCGTTCGGCATCATTCGTGCTCGAACAGCTTTCCGGGCTGCCCGATGGCGGGAGTCATGGCTCCTCCGGCGCCTGCAAGGGGAGAAAGGATCTCGGTCTCCATCACGGAGACATGGCGGGGGGAAGCCTGCCACGTGCTTGTTTCCGACGGCGGCGGATCGATAAGGCGGTGCAGCATTGTCGACCCCTCCTTCCACAACTGGTTCGGCCTCGCATGCGCGCTGAGGGGGCAGCAGATTTCCGACTTTCCGCTTTGCAACAAGAGCTTCAACCTGTCGTACTGCGGGCACGACCTGTAGGGGGATGGCCATGTTCAGAATTCTGAAGGCAAGAGCCAGCCAGGGATACCGGACAACAAGGTACCCGTCCGGCCCGCCCCCCGACCTTCCTCCGCGTTACGCCGGAAGGCCGTGCATCAGCGATGACTGCACGGGCTGCGGCCTCTGCATGAAATCATGCCCCACCGGGGCGATTGCGCCGGACGACCGGGGGAAGGCGCGCATCGACACGGGCCGGTGCATTTATTGCAGGGAGTGTGTCGCGGCGTGCCCTCTCAAGGCTTTGACATTCACCGCCGAATACCGGCAGGCCTCGCTTACGCGTGAAGGGCTTTTCGTGGGGGCCGGTGAAACTTCGCCGCCCGACGTCTTCAAAAGCAGCGCCGCGGGCATTTTCAGCCGCTCACTCAAGCTCAGACAGGTATGTGCGGGGGGGTGCAATGCCTGCGAGGCCGACACAAACGTTCTGTCCACGATCGGCTGGGACCTCGGGAGGTTCGGCATCCAGTTCGTGGCCTCTCCCCGACACGCCGACGGGGTTTTCGTCACGGGTCCCGTAACTGTGAACATGCGTGAAGCCCTTCTCAGGACGTACGAAGCAGTACCCGAACCCCGGATAGTGATCGCGGCCGGCGCCTGTGCCATCTCCGGAGGCCTCTACAAGGGATCGCCCCAAACCGAAAGCGGAATAGGCGACCTGCTTCCTGTGGACCTTTTCATCCCCGGGTGCCCGCCCCATCCGCTTTCGATCCTCGACGCCCTGCTCAGGTTCCTGGGCAGGAACTGAACGGCTCCGGGGGAGAAGGCTCCCTCAGGTTTCGTGCCAGAACACGTAGCAGATCGTTCCGTTGCCGGCCGGTGCGAACCCGGCCGTGATCCACTTTCCGGCCGGGAGTGCCAGTGTGCCGCCCTCGAATGTCCTGTTTTCCGTGTCCCACCATTCCGGCATCGATTCGTCCCAGAAAAAAGCCACCCTTCCCCTGAGTGAATCCGCAGGGATCACGGAAGGGTCGAAGATGAGGGAATGATCCGACTCGGTCGTCCTGAAGACGAACCAGACCGCATCGTCAATCCCTGACCCGATTATTTTAAGGCCGATCGGCTCGATCTCGAGCCCGGCCATCAGGTGCAGTTCAGCCCTGCAGTACTCGACCTGCGCAGGCGTCGGTTCGGAGGTGAGAACATCCTCCCCGAAGTTCAGGCAGCCGCAGAACAGCAATCCTGCCGTTGCCCCCAGCAGATGCCGGCTTTTCATATAAACCTCCTGGCCTGCCTTTCTCTCCGGTAATATTTCCGTGAAATCTGCCCGGGGAAAGCGATGAATCGGGTACTGCCGGTTTCGGTTCACTCAGAGTTCCAGAACGAAAACCTTTTCACCGTCCTCAATCTCACCCGTGTCAGTGAAGCCGAACCTCTCGTAGATCCTTATCCCATTGTGGTTGCCCGGGGAGGTGCCCAGCCTCATCCGGCGAACGCCCGGCGTGGCGGCGGCAACAGCCTTCAGAAGCTCGAGGGCCGCCAGGCCGTAACCCTTTCCCTGGTGGTCCCTGTCGATCATGAACCGGCACAGGTAAAGCTCCGACAGCTTCTCGTCGATTGTGTACATCGCAAAGCCCACCATGGTCTCATCGGAGTGTATTGCCTTTATGACCCAGCCCGGCTCCACTCCGGCCTGGGCGATGGAGTACACGTTGGGCGCGACGAAGGGCTGGTCCTCGCGCACCCTGAGTTCAACGCACCGGTCCAGGTTACCGCCGTCGATTTCCTTGAAGAATACCGCCATGGCGCTCCTTTCAGCTAGAGGCACCGTGAAACCAGGCTCCCATCCCCGGTGAAACCGATTCCCGGCTGGCGGGTAACCTTTGCGCAGGTATGTTCCCCGCATGATGAAGAAAAGCTTCGGGCCGGTTCCGGTCACGGGGGCTGCCACTTTGCTGCCCGTAATTTACTGCCTGCTTGCCTCGGGCTGTGACAACCCCGCCCGGCAGTCCGGCTTCACTTCAATCCTCTGTACCCTCGACACAAGGTCGGTTCCGGCACTCGGTGTTCAGGCCGATTCCTGTCTCTATGAAGCCGTTTCCGGGGAGGATACCCTTCTTTTTCACGCACCCGTTCTGTCCGATCATACTGAAACACTTCTCTTCGGCGTTCCCGAGGGCATTGTCGAAGTGCGCACCACAGTGTTCGGTTCCGATTCGGTGGTTGCGGGGGGAGTTGTTCAGGGCCTGTCCGGTGCCGGCGACACAACCAGCCTCGACCTCAGGGTCCGTTTTGAAAGCCTCGAGGACAGTTTCCTTCTCGAAGCCATGTGGGGGGGCGCCGACACCCCCGCCCCGCCATGCTCAATACTTTTCGTGGGCAACAGCTACACCATGGCAAACGGCGGTCTCGACAGCATTTTCACGGAGGTCGTCCGTTCCGCCCACCCCGATGCGGAAATCCACTGCGAGATGGTCTCATTCGGCGGGTATACCCTTGAGGATCACTGGAACAACCCTGTGACAATGGAAGCCATTGCCCGGGGGTGCTGGGACCTCGTCATCCTTCAGGAGCAGAGCCAGAGGCCGGTCATCGAACCCGGGCTCATGTACATTTACGCAGAGCTTCTGGGACGGGCGGTCGAGGAGGCGGGGGGGTGCCCCGGTTTCTTCATGACGTGGGCAAGAAAACTTGACCCCGGGATGATAACCCCGCTTTCCGGGGCCTATTTTCACGCCGGTGCCCTCACCGATGGAATGACCTCGCCGGTTGGGCTGGCGTGGGACCTCGTGATCACGATGCACCCCCGGCTCGAGCTCTACGAATCCGACGGAAGTCACCCGAACCTCAAAGGGACGTATCTCACGGCCTGCACCATGTACGCTGCGGTCCGGAATGAGAGCCCCGTCGGGATCACCTACTCGAACGACCCCGCCATGACTTCCGAAGAGCGGCTCTGGCTGCAGGAGGCCGCCTGGGCGGCGGTCGGTGAGAACGGCCCGCCTGACTGGCGGCATTTCTGAAGCAGTTTTTCCGGTCCGCGCACGATCCGTTGACCGTGGTGACGGCGGTTGGCATTGTTCCACTTTCCGGTGTTGCAATCTCAGGCTGAAGTGAAACGGGGGAGGGTTATGTCGGAATGGACCGTTGCCCAGATTATGGTTTTCGCCGCACCGTTCGTCCTTCTACTCATCGGTTTTGGCGTGCTCATGCTGATGCGGAAGACGGTGAGAACAAGGTATCAGATGATCAGGCAGCTCGATGCCGATCCCGACATTACGAACTGGCTCGTCATCTTCGGCTGGACCCAGAAGATCATCTACTTCCCGACCGTGGTCCTTTCCCTATTGTTTTTCATCCTCTCCGCCCTCGGAGTGGCGAATCCAGGAGCACTCGGTGCGATCTGGCTGGGCGTCTTTCTGCTCAACTTCATTATCGAGGAGTACGAGGCTGGCATCAAGGAAGTCATGCTGATGATAGTCACTGTGGCTGGGATCATGCTCTGGCTGAGCTATCTGGTCTGGCTCGACGGCTTCTGGAGCTTCCTCGGAAGCATCAGCGCCGAGATGAACGGCATTGCATACCTGCTCATCGCCCTGATCTTCCTTCTTGCCATCGGAACATCATGGGTCAAGGGGCTTTTCCACTACGCAGCAATAACGCCCAACTACGTCAACCTTCAGCGCGGCCCCACGGAAAGCGGCGAGCAGATCGGCCGTGAGGAATTCGACACTGTTGTTGACACAAGCGATCTTCTGGAGCGGCTGCTGGGTTTCGGCAGCATAATCATCCGCTTCCACGACTCCCGCAAGGAGCCCCTGCGAATGCTGGTATGGGGGATCGGCGGCAAGTCGAGGAAGCTTGAGAACATAAGGGGAGCGATCACCATCGACAGGCATTCCAAGGAAAGCACGGTGGTCTAGAAGGTGTATTGTCAGAGCCCCGGGCAGCCGCCCGGGGCTCTCCCGATCCTGCTCCGAACCGTTTCCCAGAGTTTTCGGAAAGCCGTGAAGGAAACTTCGGCAAGAGCGTTCGAGCGTGCGGCCGCTGCAGCGGCGCTCCATTCCCCGTCGTCCGACAGAAGCCTCCCTGCACAACGGGCCACCTCATCATCCCCCGACTGCGAACCGGGAAGGTGCGGGAAGACAAGCCGGTCTATCCCCCCGTTCCCGCCCATGCAGGGCACACCCGCCAGGGCGGCATCCCCGGCGACCTGGCCCGGCACTCCGCTTTCATCCCTCTGAAGAACGATCCTGTGGCCCGCGATGCAGCGCAGGTAATCGATGTACGTCATGGGGCGGACCAGCCGCACGGGGGAATGCAAACCGCAGGCCCGAAGCGTGTGCCACAGGCCGGCGAGCCCTTCACGGTTGACTGCGGTGATCCGGACACCCGGGTTCTCCCCGGCAAGGCGCACTGCAATGCGAACGGCATCGGCATGCCTGCGCGAGGGAACGCGCCATTCCCCGGTGCCCAGGAATATCCCGCTTCGCCCTGCAGGGGCGTCCGCAAGTTTCGCCCATTCGGCAAGGTCGACAGGGCAGGGGGTGGGAAGCTCGAACACCTCAGCGTCGGGCAGCCTCACCGCAAGAAACTCGGCGGAAGCGGGCGAGGGGGACAGGAAACCGTCAACGATGCCCCTGATCCTGTCAATGTTCCGGCCGTGCCCGGGTCTCTGGAAGCTTCGCTCGAGCTGATGCCTTCCGCACTCCTTCCACGCAGCAAGTACGGGATGGCCGGCTCTCTTGAGGAAAGCCGCCGCTTCGACCGCACGCCCGGCATCTCCTGCCAGGAGGAGCAGTACGGCCCTTCCGTCGTTTGTGATCGCAGCCGGGTCTGCATGGAACGCACCCCCCGTCGCGGCAGCCATCGCATGGAAGTTGACCGGGGGATGGCCTGCGGCGCCTGGCGGCGGCACACACCCTGCGTAGTCTGCAGCGGCGTCGCGTCCTCCGGGGACAACCACATCGAGGGGGTGCCGCGACTGTGCTGCGTGGACTTCCGTGTCTTCCAGGGCCAAATTGCTCCAATCCCGTTCCGGATTGACGAAGGGGTGTTTCCGTCTGCCTTGTGCCCGATCAGGCAAATTGCCAAATCGGGGCATCGTCGTATAATGTCAGGAACCAGGGAAGGCGGGTATGCCTGAAGGTGCGTTCCCGTGACATTACTCTGCTCATCGGCGCGTTAGGAGAGCATTTTGAGAAAATTCAGCGAGTTCAGGTATGCAAGGCCCGACCGTGAGAGTTTCGAAAAGGGGATGAGGGAACTGATAGTAAGGTTCTCGTCGGCCGGTTCGGCGGAAGGGCAGAACGCCGTCATGGCGGAGATCAACGCCGCCCGCAACTCCTTCGAATCCATGGTTAGCATCGGGCAGGTCAGGCACACAATTGACACCACCGACAAGTTCTACGACGCTGAAAACGACGCACTCGACCAGCTCGGTCCCGTTTACGAGGGGCTCAAGAGCGATTTCTACCGGGCACTGGTGTCTTCGCGGTTCAGGCCCGAACTGGAGAAACGCTGGGGTTCCCAGCTGTTCCGCATGGCCGAGCTTCAGATGAAGACGTACAGCCCCGAGGTTCTCGCCGACCTTCAGGAGGAGAACAAACTCGCAAGCGAGTACGTGAAGCTCAAAGCCTCCGCCGCCATTCCGTTCCGGGGGGAGGAGAGAAACCTTTCCCAGATGCAGCCCTTCACCGAGTCCGAGGACAGGGAGATCAGGAAGGCCGCGGTAGCGGCCGTCAGCGCTTTCTACTCCGGGAATGGCGACCTCATCGATTCCATATACGACAGACTGGTGAAGCTGCGCCACGGGATCGCGCTGAAGCTCGGGTTCGACAGCTTCATTCCCCTTGCATACGCGAGGCTCGGCAGGTCCGACTACGACGCTGCAATGGTGGCCGGCTACAGGAAGCAGGTTCTCGATTCGGTCGTTCCGCTTGCCACCAGGCTGCGGGAGCGCCAGGCCCGCAGGCTCGGCATATCCGAGATGCGCTACCACGACGAGGGGCTTGAGTTCCTCACCGGCAACGCAACGCCCAAGGGCTCTCCGGAGTGGATACTCGAAAACGGCAGGACGATGTACAGGGAGATGTCTCCCGAGACCGGCGAATTCTTTGACCATATGACGGAGCGCTGCCTTCTCGACCTCGTCACCCGCAAAGGCAAGGCCGGGGGCGGCTACTGCACGTACATTCCCGACGAGCAGGCTCCCTTCATCTTCGCGAATTTCAACGGGACGAGCGGCGACGTCGACGTACTCACCCACGAGGCCGGCCATGCCTTCCAGGCGTACCGTTCCAGGGGCTTCGAAGTGCCCGAGTACTACTTCCCGACCCTCGAGGCGTGCGAGATTCATTCCATGAGCATGGAGTTCTTCGCCTGGCCCTGGATGGATCGTTTCTTCGGGGACGACCTTGAGAAGTACCGCTTTTCCCACCTTGCCGGGGCTGTCCTGTTCATCCCCTACGGTGTTGCGGTTGACGAGTTCCAGCACTGGGTCTACGGGAACCCCGGGGCCACCCCCGCAGAGCGAAGGTCGGCCTGGAGCGGGATAGAACGCAGGTACCTTCCCCATCGCGATTACGGCGACGACGCCTTCCTCGCGGGCGGAGGCTACTGGTTCCGCCAGGGGCACATCTTCGAAGACCCTTTCTACTACATCGACTACACACTGGCGCAGGTGTGCGCGTTCGAGTTCTGGGGCAGGAGCCGGACAGAAAGGGAAGCCGCCTGGGCCGATTACATAAAGCTCTGCGGGCTTGGCGGCAGCCTTCCATTCACCTCGCTCCTTGCCGCGTCCGGGCTTTGCAACCCCTTTGTGGCCGGAACGATACGGAAGATAATGGCCCCCGTTGAAGCATGGCTGGATTCGGTTTCGGACGAAAGGCTCTGACGGTGAGTTTCGGGAGGACGGAAGCAGGAGGCGCATGCAGATAACAGCGTTTGACTTCGCCACAAAAAGGGATTGGGCCGTCGACCCTTCGGACCGCTCCGGACGGCATCCGGCCGGGGCCTTCTACTGGATAGTCGCCTCGCCGGACGAGAGGGCGGGCGTTCAGGAATTCCTTGGCATGCTGGGCGCGTCCCCGGCCGTTTCGGCACTCGTGAATGCAACCCATGCCGAAGCCCAGCTCGAGCTGTACGACGAGGCGGTTCAATTCAGCCTGTCCGAGGTAGGCATCGAGGGCCGGGTCCTCTGGACCGAACTGCTTTCGTTCCTGCTCGGCGCGAATTTCCTTGTCGCCCTGGTCCCCGGGCGATCCCCCGTCATGGAGAAGATAGGCCGCATCTACCTTGACGACTTTCGCAAGTTCGCCCGGTCGCCGGGCTTTCTGCTGTACGAGGTGGGGTCGCACCTGCTGGAATCGAACCGGCGCATTTTCCAGCACTACACCACCGAGGCCGAGAGCATACAGCTGCGCCTTTTCAGCAGGATAACCGACGACATCTTTTCCGAGGTCTCGGAGCTTACCGGCGACATCCTCGCGTTCAGACGCACCGTGCTTTCGGCACGTGACCTTTTCAACGATCTTGCAACAAGGAAGTCGGCGTTCGTCGCGGAATCCACCCAGCCATCTCTCGACATTCTCTCGGACCGGCTGGGAAGGCTCGGTGACGACATCGCAGGCATCCGGAGCGTCCTCAATGAAACGCTCAACCTGTACATGGGCATGGTCAGCCACCGCACGAACCGCATCATCAACAGGCTGACCATCTTCAGCATGCTGTTCCTTCCCCTGAGCTTTCTCGCAGGGGTGTACGGCATGAACTTCATCCACCTGCCCGAGCTTCACTGGCGCTACGCATACCCCGCATTCTGGGTCTTCGTAATCTCCTTTATCACGGGTTTTATCACTTTCGTGAGGAAGAAACGCTGGATCTGATGCGCCGCCTGCCGGCGGTCATGTCCGGGATGGAGGAGTCGGCATGAAAGCCCCGGTTCTTCTCACAACCCTTCCATTGCTTGCCGCGTGCGGCATGTTCGAGCCCTCGGGCAACGAAGACGGGAGGGTCATCGTCGGCATTTATTCGGGCGAGGGTGCAGCCGATGCATGCGTCGTGGCAGCCACCTGCATGTTCGAATGGATGGGGTATGAGACCCGTCACCTCCAGGCCGATGACATAAACGGAGCGGATGTGTCCGATATCGACCTCTTCTACTTCCCCGGAGGTTCCTCGGCGCCCTACCTTTCCCTCATAACGCCTGCGGGCAGGGATGTCATCAGGAACGCCGTGGGAGGTGGATGCGGTTTCATCGGCACCTGTGCAGGCGCCCTGTACGCCTGTGAGAAGCAGGTCTGGGACGGAGTGACGGTCACCGAGGAGCAACTCGGGCTGTTCCACGGCACGGGCTCCGGCCCCAACCCCGAGATATTCGCCTACCCCGAGATCGGCATGTGCAGGGTGGACATCGACACGGCACATGTCATTTCGCAGAACCACCCGGATTCCATCTGGGTAATGTTCTACAACGGGCCATGCTTCGAGCAGACCAACCCCGGCGATCCCGGCGTTTTCATTGTCGGCAGGTACGCCTTGACGGGCCGTGCGGCCTTCGTCGCCTGCACCTTCGGCAACGGCCGGGTGTTCCTGACCGGTCCCCACCCGGAATGGGAGGAGGACAGCGACCGCGACGGGATCACCCTCTTCAAGGAGTACGACGACCAGGGTTCGGATTGGGACCTGATGCGCAGTGCTGCTGAATGGTGCCTTGACTGAGGGGGGGTGCCGTCGGCACCCCCCCCGAGCAAGCTATTCCATGAACTCTGCCGTCCAGAAGGGCCTGTCCGGCCGGTCGGATCCTGCGAGTATCGCGCGCCATGCCTCGTCGGTCAGCCGGTCAGCCATGGGCCATGTGAACTCGTAGTAGCTGAGCACCGGCCCCACGGCCACTTCGGCATGGCCGTCGGGTCTCAGATAGGCAACGATGCAGTAGTCCAGCTGTCCGCTCGCCACCTCGAGGACAGAGCTCGAGTTCTGGTCGGTGTGCACGTCGGCGACAAGGGTCGTCTCAAGCCCCTCGGATGTTTCGCCGCCCCACGCTATCGCGCCCTCGAGCCAGCCCGCGAACCCCTTCAGAAAGTCGGCGTCCTCGGGTGTGACGGGCTGCCCGGCGAGCTCCCTCTCTGCGATGTTCTGAAGCCTTCCGACGACTCCTGTGGCGTTCTCAAAACGGCTGTTCAGGGCATCGTCAAGCAGACCGTACGAAGAAAGTCCCGCCCTCGCCATCATGAGGGTGGCCGCGAGTTCCGCGTAAACATCCGGGACGGGTTCGACGAAACCCGCGGAGGGCACGGGTTCGTCCTGGCCGGGAGCGCAGCCGGCCTCCATCGTGTAACTCTGCTTCGCGTAGAGGATCGTGTCATGTCTGAGCATGGCCCAGGAAGCGAGGACATTTGAGAGTGTGTGCACCTCCCAGGCGTCGGTCCTCATAAAGTCGGGGTAGCCTTCACCCCTGTCCTGCTGGAGGAGGTGCAGGCAGTGCAGCCAGGACATATAAAGCGTTGCGTGCCAATCGTCCTGCGAATAGCCTCCGATCATCTCCGTCATCGCGGCAAGGGAATCCCCGTAGCCTGAGAATCCGAACGCGCCCTGCTGTTCAAGTATCCTGCGGGCGGCCCCGCTGCCGAACGCTGCGGCCACATCGAGACCGGTCGGCATGAAACGCTGCCCGCCACTGCCGTCTGGACCAACCGAAGGGAAAACCAGCTTTCCAAGTATTTCGCTGTCCGGCGTATACCGCTGGCCCAGGAAGCGGAACCCGGTGGTTTTCGAGAATGCATCTTCGAGGTCATCCGGGTCGAACCCGCCCTGTGCGTCCGGCATCGAAACCAGCCCGCCCGTACCGCTGTAGATCGACGGACACTCGTACGAGCTGTTCACTAACTCCCTGAAGGCCGTGTAGAACCCCGTGCTCCACACCAGGTCAACTGAAGCTTCGGAACCCTCCAGCTCAACCACTGCGGATGCGTATTCGGGCACCGAGAGGTCGTCAGCGAAACCTGCAAAAAATGCCGTCACCTCGTAGATCCGGGCCCAGATGTCGAGAAGGCGCTCGCCCCCGTACTCGATGGTCCCAAGGTCGCTAACGGTCATGACGGCGCATGCAGTCATTGCCCTGGCATCATCCTCCGAAACGAGGTAGGCGGCTTCGGGTCCGTTGGGTTCCCCACCGTTGAGGATCAGGGTCAGCCTTCCCAGCCACATCATGGCCCTGAAGTACTGCTCCAGCGTTTGCGTTGCAGTGTAGTGCCCCCTTGGCACGTACTGGGAGTAGTCCTCCCTGTAGCCGAACACAGGGCTCTCTGCGAAGCCCTGATGGGCGTCGATAAGCTCAAGTTCGGCTGCGACGGCATCGGCGATGGAGGGGTCGGGGGTGAAAGCGGGGTCGAGCAGCGCCAGAGGCACGGCGAAGTATGCGGCGCCGAGGCTTGCCCCACGGTCGATGTTTGCCTGGTAGAGCTCTCTGCAAAGAGTAGTGAGGTCGGCCCGCAGGTGGTCTTCCTCAACCTGCTGCAGAATCTGGTCGAAGAAGATGTGCAGCATGTGCAGGGGAATGCCGGCCGACACGAATACAGGCTGACCGAGTTCGGAAACCGTCTGATATGCACTGACGGGATTGTCAGTCGCCCAGATTGGCGAGAACACAGTGAATCCGTTGCGCACCAGGCCTTCGGGCACTTCCTGCAGCCCTGTTGCGAGTATCATCTGTTCGAGGTTTATCACACTCCCGCGGTCCAGCGGCAGCCCCATTGCGGGCATGGCCGGCTCCAATGTAAAGTCAACCGGCTGGTAGAAGCTTCCCGCGAACGATGCTGCCATTGAGACTCCTTCCGGAAAGACAAGGGTTCCTCCGGAGGGGATGTCCCTTCCGGCCACCGGGGGGTTGTTTCCCCCGAAACATGCGCTGACCGCAAGAACACCCGTCAGGGCTGAAATCTTCAGCTTCATTACCCGTTCTCCCTTCCTGCCGCTGTGTTACCCCAAGGGGAATCTTCTATTCCCTGCGCTTCCGTGCAATGCACTGCCCTGGGGGTTGGCGATCACGGTCCGCCGCGTTGCATGTTCCGCGCGCCGGGATTGTCCGGATGAAGGGATGCCGTGATAAGGGTAAACAAGAAGGAAGAGCTGGAACTCGGCATACTGCGCATGCTGTCCGGAACAGCTCGAAGCATTGCCGAGATTGCGTTCGGGGACGAAGAGGTCGCCGCAATGCAGGAACACGCGAACTCGGTCTCCATCAAACGGCTGGGCATGAACGACCATGGCCCGTGCACATGAGGATTGCAGCGCTCAACGCGCTCCAGATGCTCGACCTGCTTGTTGCGGGAGGGGTCAGGCTCAGCCTCGAGGCCGAGTCGGGTCTGTCAACCGATGACAGCAGAGCGGCCGTTTTCCTTGCGGCCATGCTGCACGACGTCGGCATGGGGGTGGAGCGGGACGGCCACGAGGAGCATGCACTCATTCTCTCCCATCCCATTGTCGACAGGATACTCGGCGCCGTCATTCCCGATTCCATAAGGCGCCGCGTGGCCATCCGCGCAACGGCAATGGAGGGCATTGCGGGGCACATGACCACGAGAAGGGTGTCGTCACTCGAGGCGGGGCTTGTGCTGATCGGGGACGGCTGCGACATGGAGCACGGTCGCTCCCGCATTCCCGGGATGCTCGCCGCGGGCCCCCAGGTTGGCGACATTCACCGTTACTCCGCATCGGCCGTTTCGAACGTGGTGATAGGAAAAGGCGATTCGAGACCGATCCGCATCGAGATCATGATGAGCGAAAATGCAGGCTTCTTTCAGGTGGAACAGGTTCTGTTTCCGAAGATCAAGGCGAGCCCGGTCAAACCGCACATCGAGCTGTTCGCGGGTAAACAGGGCGGGGTACTTCTGAAATACCTTTAGGCCCGACTACTGCCCGAGGACCCCGGCTGACAGCAGGAAAGCGGCCAGCTCCTCCCCGATGAGACGGGTTCCGGTTTCCGTGAAGTGGGCGCTGTCGTAGAAGTAGGTTCGTTCGTGGGGGACCGCTGCGGCAAGATCGAAACAGGCCACACCCTCCCTTGCACAGACCTCGATCAGCTTCCTGTTGAGCGCATCGAGCATCAGCCATGCCTCCGCCGCCGAATAATGAACAGCCGTCGCTCCGGCAAGCTCGTGATCCCAGATCCCCCTCCAGTGTTCGTTGTCCTCGTAGAGAAGCGGCTGGGTCATGAACACGGGCGTGGCGCCCATCCCGCGGCACAGCTCGATCATCCTCAGGATTGAAGCCTCGTAGAAGCCGGTGTCGTCCGGCAGCCCGGCGTCCGCTTCAGGCCGCGGGCCGGTGAGCGGCGTGGACAGGATTTCCTCGATCTCCTGTCTCCGTCCGAGACAGGTGCCCGTGATATGTTCGGCTCCTTCGAGGAACACCATCTTGGCCTTTCTGATGACCAGCAGTAACCTCACATTGTCGAAAAGCACCCTTCTCAGGTTGGGTCTGTCGAGGTCATCCCTGCTGACCGCCCTCCCGCCGGCCGTGAGGTGCCGGAGGTCGTTGACACCGATCAGGAACACGATGATGTCGGGCCTGATCCGGCTGATTACCTCCTCGAGGAGGAGGATGTGCTCAACGGTCGAGTGGGCTGGTATTCCCGCGTTCCCGACCCACACGTTGCGGTTCGATGCCCTGAGCCTCTCCTGAAGAATGCTCGCCCAGGTTTTCGAATCGTCGAGGTAGTAGTCGATCGTTGTGCTGCCCCCGACCGTTATTATCGTGGTGCATGCCTCCCAGTCAGCCGGCGGCTCATCACCCCTGAGCCCCCACCGGTTGGTCGTCATGACCCCCTCCGGGCTGACCCCTTCCAGGTCGACCCTCAGAAGGCATCTTTGATTGGCGCACAGACCGAACCTCGGGCTGAAGAGGTTGCCCGGCACCGTTATTCTCGCCACGACCTCGAGAAGGCCCAGTCCCAGGAGCATGCTGAAAAAGGTTATGAGCAGGCCGGTCTTTGCCTCGCGCAGTTTCTCCCGGGAATAGCTTCCGAACAAAAGCATGCCCGGGCACACTGCGAGCAGTGCCATCCCTGCGATGCCGAAGGGTTGGTTGAACAGGGGAATCGGGAACAGGAACCAGAGAAGGAACAGCACAGGAGGCGGGAGAACAAGCGTCATTGCGGCAACCCACCCGGGTACCGCCCGCGCTGCGCGCCGCAGCGGAGCCAGTGCAGCAGGGTTCAGAACCGGCTTCAGCATGACCGCTGCAGACCCGAGAAGAATGGCCATCATGGCAACAAGCCTGTAGGAGTACCTTCCGAGAACATCGGGATGCCTGCTGGGGGAACCCAGGAGGAAAATGATGAGGGAGAGCATTCCAAGCACTGCCAGGAAACAGGCCGTGCGGAAAAGGACCGAGCTTTTTCCCGTATCGTCGTCAATCGCTTTGGAGCTCATTCCGACCTCCATTTATTGGAACACTGTACGATAGCATATTGAGCAGATCCGTTCAAGTGGGGTCAGCGACAACACCGTGGGGGTGAATGACCTTGACGATCAGCAGCCAACTGCATAAAGGTATTGATCATGTTCGTTCAGCTGATTCCGCCGATGCAGTCGGGACAATATGGCGATATGAACAGGAAGGATGGATGACATGGAGATTCGCAGAGCGTTGTTTCCGGCCGTTCTCCTCGCGTTTGTCGGATGTGGAGAAAATGGTGCGGAAACGCCGGTCACGCTCGCAGTCCCGACCGATACCCTGTTCTTCTGCGACACCATCGGCGTTCTGATGGGTGACAGCAGCTGCATGTTCGGCAGCGTCAACGAGATCATCCCCGTTCCCGAAGGTTTTGCGGTACTGGATGGCGGATTCAGCAGGCTGGCGTTTTTCGACGGGGACGGGGTGTTTCTGAAGTCTTTCGGCAGGCGGGGAGGGGGGCCGGGGGAGTTTTCAGACCCCTTCAGGATGTGCCGCCTGCAGGATGGGGAGTTCCTCATCTTCGACTTTGGAACCAGGAACCTGACGATGCTCTCGGCTGATCTCGTCTATTCGGGAAGCTGGCCTGCGCAGCGCGGGCTGCTGTTGTCCATGAAGCCCGGTGCAGACTCCATGGTGGTTTTGCAGGAGATAACATGGGATCTTGTCGAAGGGCAGCTGACACCGGGGTTCAGGCTGTATTCGGCCAACGGGTACACCGGCGAGCAGGGTGTTGTGTACATGGAACACGTCGAGCCGATGCGATCAGAAGGGATAGACCTGCTTCCATTCTGGCCCATTTTCACGACCGACTCGCATGGCAACTTGTACGTATCGCTCCTCGACAGCGACGAATACGTGATCGAGAAGTATTCGCCCGCAGGCGTGCTCCTTCATACGTTTGTCATGGAACCCGAGGACAGGCCGGGCTTCGATCTTGAAATTCACCAGCTTCAATATCTTCCGCTTACACTGCCGCTGTCTGTGAACGGGGAGACAAGCACACTTGAGGTTTCGGCACCGCTTCTGCACCCGTACGTCACCGGCCTTGCGATCGATGGAGAGGAGAACATCTGGGTCAGACGAATGGGTCTGGCAGAGTCCGAGCACTGGGATGTCATCTCTCCCGGGGGTGACCTTCTGCGCAGGGTGGTTCTCTTCGCCGACACCACGGGCTCCGGGGCATATCCGGCACTGCATGTATCGGCGCACGGTTTGGCGGCCACGCGCAACGAGTATGAAGTCGAGAGATTCTACAGGGTTGGGCCTTGACGATCAGCCCGGAATGATCTCGAGCGTCTGCGGCAGGCCGGGTTCAATCCCCCGGCTTTTCGCAGGCCCGCCGAACGCCGGCTAACCGCCGTTTGTCCTCGCAAACCCTGCGATCACCTTTGCGATCCGGGCCAGTTCGCCTTTGCGCTGAAGGTACGGTACCCCCGTCAGGTGTGACTCGAGTGAAAGATGCGTGTCGCCGGGCCGATACTCGAGAGCCGCTTCCCGGGGCAGGTTGCTGTCGAGGTATCGCAGGGCGTATCCGCCGTCCGGCAGAGGCTCGGAGCGCGTGATCAGCAGTGCATGGGCATCCAGCCCGGGCGTCTGAAACTTCACGTACGAGATTCCCTTTGATGAAGTCTCGGAGTGTACCCGTTTCATGAGGGTTTCCATCCTCGCGGGGGATACCCTTGATCTGCCCGCAAGGCCGTTTATCCAGGCGAACTGCAGGAAGCCCTCGATGATCTGCCGCCTCTCCAGCGTTTTCTGGATGAGCGCCCAGTTGGCCTCGGAAAACTCGCGCAGGTTCGGGAAGCCCGGGATGGCGGTAACTCCTCCGGCCATCATGAGCCTTCCTGTTATCAAACGGGTTTCCCTCTCATCAGGGCGCTTTTCGTCGGGCAGGAAGTAGGCAAGGTAGAGGGCGTTCCGGGTGAACCGTGAATGCCACCAGCACACACCCTTCTTCAGAAGTCCCCCCCCGTTGATATGACGGAGCAGGTTGGGATTGGGCGTGCCGTCCTGCGGGTTGGCAGCGAGTGCCCTAACGTAATCGAGCTTTCCGGCGCTGGACAGGTATTCCTGCATTGAGAGCGCTGCGGGGCGCCATGCCGGCATGGTCAGTGAGCCTTTCCGGGAGGCGCGCACTGAAGCGGTACATAAAGGGTCGAACCGGACGGGCGCGATGCATCGACCACCTTGAAAGCCTCCTTCTTTTACAAAAGCCCTTTTGTGAGTTGCCCGAACCATCCCGATGCAAAAAATAGGCACTCCGCAATGCTCCGTCCATGCTCCAGAAAAGCGCCACTTCCTTTCACGCGCCCGGGAAGCTATTCTTGGAACGGCCTGATGAAGGCTGTTCGGTCTTGCACACAAACAGTGACGGGGCGGGTGCGCGTGTTCAGGCTTTTGTCGGGTCTTTTTATTCTGGTGTCAGCGCTTGTTTGCGCCTGCGGGAAACCCTCGGGCCCTAACGTGATCCTTGTCATCGTCGACACTATGAGGGCCGACCATCTCGGCTGCTACGGGTACGGCCGGGGCGTTTCGCCCACGATCGACAGCCTTGCCGCCGAGGGAACCCTTTTCGCCTCGTGCCAGGCGCAGTCACCCTGGACCCTTCCATCGCACGCCTCGATCTGGACCGGGCTCACACCGGTCGAGCACCGCACGGGTCTGTTCGGCGGCAGTCTGTACGGCCTCGACGTGGCGCTTCCAACTTTCGCCACGGTGCTTGGGGAAAACGGGTACGTGACCCTTGGCTTTGTCAATGTGGGCTTCCTGGCCCACGGCTTCGGGTTTGCGAACGGCTTCGACCACTACAGCGTGAACACCGCCGGCCACGGCCGCGCCGGCGAGACGGTTGACGAGGTTCTGGAGTGGTTCACACAGAACGTGGGCAACCCTGCGCCGAAGCTTCTCGTGATCCACCTGTACGACGTCCACGCCCCCTATGAGCCGCCGGCCCCCTTCGACACCATGTTCTCTCCCGTCGGGGTGGAAGGCGGCATCAACTGGAGTTCCGACACTCTGCGAAACCTGCAGGTGAGCATGGCACCCGATGAGTGGAACCGGTTGATCTCCCAGGACACTCTCGCCGCATCCATCATGGGCGAGAGGGACCATATGGTCGACATGTACGACGGCGAGATAGCCTGGGTCGACTCGGAGCTCGGAAGGCTGTTCGCCGGGCTCAGGGAGATGGGGGTCACCGACGGCGCCCTTGTGATGATCACCGCCGACCACGGTGAGGAATTCGTTGAACACGGCTTCTACGGCCACGGCCATTCGCTTTTCCAGGAACAGCTGCACGTGCCGCTGATCGTCTCGGGTCCGGGTATCCCAAGGGGTGCGGTCGAGGCAGCTGCGGTCTCCCAGACCGACATCATGCCCACGATCCTGCTCTTCGCGGGGATCACACCTCCGCAGGGAGTTTCGGGGCTCGACCTTCTCGGATCCCTTCCGGCCGACCGGAGGGTTTTCTCGAGCAACATCAACACTCAGAACGAGCAGACCATGGCTTCCGTCCTTCGGGGAACCTCAAAGGGTATCCTTGATTTCGGGTCGAACACCGGGATGAGCTTCGAGCTCTCCTCGGACCCGCTCGAACAGCTTCCGCAACCCCTCGATTCAGCCACGACAGTGGAACTCGAGTACTACTGGGTCACTCCCTCAGTTTCGTCGGCTCCGCTCTACGATGAGGAAGAGGGCAGCAGCATCCTCGAGGGGCTTGGCTACATCTAGACCCGCAACGGGTCACGTCGCCATATCCAGTTCTCCGTCAAAAGATAATGCCGGCGAATTGCCCGGCTGCATCCGGATCGATCCATTCAGGCGATTCCACCGCCTCGTCACCCGGGTTCGGGAGGTAGCTGTAGCGGAATACGTACACCCCTGAATCGGCCACGGGGTCCCAGTCAACGCCGATCGTCCGACCCGCCTCGTCGAAGATGTAAACGAGTGTGTGTTCACCGTCACCGATGAAGCTCATCACCCGGAGGCTGCCTGCGATGCTTGTTTCCACTGCTTCGGGAAGGAACGACAGCGCCTGTTCGCGGGTGAGTGGAACGGGCGCCATGTAAGGGAAATCGGTTCCCATCCCGCGCATCGGATCCCCCCAGACGCTTGTGAGAAGGGTGACGGAGATCGTCTCAGCCTCCCAGCCAGCATCGTCTTCCGCAAGGCGGCGAAGCTCGAATTCGACGACCGAAGGCATGAGACGGTCTGATTCGGGAATGACTGGGACAAGGAGGCAGAAGCCCGATGGAAGGGCAACGGTCGGGGTTTCCGGTGAAGTTGCCTCGAAGTTTCCCGCGAAGCATGGATCGGAAGCTGTAAAACCCGACAGAATGGCGGCCGTGACACCCGCAATCATGCACATCGAATTGGCAGGCGACCGATGCGGAGCGTTCATGAGCTTTCCTCCCGAAGCGTGCCGACATAAAGCCCCCGGCCGGTCAGCCCCTCGGGGTCGTATCTCACGAGCAGGCCTGCATCCTCCATGGCTTCTGTCATCTCGCTCCTCTCGAAAAGCGCCAGTTCGTGGTGCTCCACGAAGTGTTCGGTGCCCGATGGCGTTCCCACGAGGTAATGCAGATCGAGCACGGAGACGTTGCCCCTCGCCAGGCTCGTGTTGATCCTCGAGATCTTGAGCTCGGGCTCGTCGATGTGAAGGGCGTGCACTGTCGGGGTTTTCCAGTCTCCCGGCGTGAACCATGGTTCGATCACGAGAACGCCGCCCGGCGCAAGGTGCTGCACCATGCACCGCATCGCTGCACGAAGCCCCTCGGTGCTGCCTGTGTATCCGATTGCGCTGAAGAGGCACAAAATGATGTCGAAACGCCTTCCGAGGTTGAACGCCCTCATGTCCCCGAGGTGGAACAGGGTTCCGGGGTTGCGCCGCCTGGCCAGCTCGAGCAGCTCAGGGCAGATGTCGAGCCCCTCGGCATGAAAGCGGGTGCCGAGCTGTTCGATGTGAAGGCCGCTCCCGCAAGCGACGTCGAGAAGCGACATCGTTGTGCCGGCATGCGCAAACTCCGGCAGGGCGAGAAGCCGGGCCACCTCCCCGGCGTAGTCCTTGAACCGGTAAATCACGTCGTAGTACCGGGCTGCCTTAGAATACGCCGTCTCCGTCATTCCATCCCTCGTTGGCCGGAACGACCGGCCGGTTCGTCAACTACCAGGGGTCATCATCCCCCGCATTGCGCAGGGCTGCCTCGTATGAACGGCGGGCCCATACCGCAGCCTCCTCCCGGTCATCCATCATCTCTTCGGGTGCGCGGTAGAAGGAGAGCTTCACAGTTTTACCGAGCCGTTTGTACTCGAAGGGCCTGAGACCCTTCTCCTCGAAGAACCGGACATTTCCGGGATCCGCCTTCAGGTACAGCGTGTCTCCCGATACAAGGCCGAACATCACGTTGCTGTGATACACGCCGTATCCGCCGAACATCTTTCGGACGGTGACCGTTCCAAACTGCTCGAACACCTCCACGAGGAAATCGGTTAACTCGCTCATGCCTTTCACCCCCATGTCCCGTTTTGGAAAGCTGCCCCCACTAAAACAACCCGGCAAGCGAAAGCCGCATCACGGGGCGCTCGGCCCGTCTTCGTGCGACCTCCGTGAAACCGGCCCTGTCGTACATCGATTTCGTGCCGAACCAGAGCCATTCGTCATGCCCGGGGCCTGTCCTGTCGACCGGGTACGCTTCAATGATCCTGGCTCCGTTCTCCTTCGCGTACTCTACGGCACCTCGAAGAAGCGCCGTTGCCACGCCCGAGCGGCGGTGGGGAGCCGGCACCACGAAGCAGACAATCGACCAGACCGGTTCGTCGTCAACCGGTTTCATCACCGGTGACTTTGCAAGCTTCAGGAACGAAGATCTTGGTCCGAGTGAGACCCACCCGACCGGTTTTTCACCGGAATAGCCGATGAGGCCCGGAGCGGGACCCGATCGGGCTAGCTCCTTCAACTGCTGCTTCCTGCATTCCGAGGGTTTGGAACCGGGTGGGTAGTTCTGCTTTCCGGTTTCCCGGTAGTACATGCACCAGCACCCCCGTGCCTGCGAGCACCCCTTCGACTGGAAAACCTCTTCAAGGTCTTTCCAGCGTTCGGGCGTGAGAGGATGAACCGACAATTCCATTCGTTCCCCTCCAGACGTGTCTGAGGCTGTGCGCAATATGCATGTAAACTGCGGTGACGGACAGACGGCGGTGCGTACGGGGCGAAACGGCGCAGGTCCGCGCAGCAGGAGTCAGCCGGCGATTGCTATCGGTAGATATCTCCGTCGAACCTCAGCCACCCGCCCGGGCCATCCCCCTCCGGGTCATCATGGGTCATGTGGATCAGGCCGCCCTGCGGGTTCCATTCGTAGGTCCCGCGGAAGGCCACCGTGTCGCCCGGAGCGAGCTGCTCGAGCCTCGGTGCAAGGTCGATGTTGTGCGAGACGAGAAGGGTCTGTCCCGATTCGAGAAGAAGGATGAAACGCTGGTGGCGGCTGCCTTCGCTGTCGTCGGCGAGTATCCTCGAGACCACGCCACCCCCTGTCACCACGATTCCGCTCAGGTGATCCCTGAAGGCAGCCGCCGCATCGGCGTCGCCTGAAGGCGTGGAACCGCCGGGAGTGCATGCGGCAAAGGTCATGACGAGGCCCGTCAGAAGGGCGGTAAAAGCAATACCGGTCATGCGCTTGCCTCAGACATATCTCTTCCCCGGCCCGGGGCTGCCGGGCCGGCCAGAGCGCCGGCCCGGTGGCTCCGGGAGCCTGAAGACCGTTAGCGGAGCTCTATCGTGAAGCTTCCATCGGCGGGGCTGTACTTGCGGATTTCAAGGTAGCAGGTGCCGGCCTGTCCCGCGGTGAAATCGAGCAGCGAGTTTGTTCCCTCGCCGCCGTCATCGTCACTCAGCAGCGCGCCGTCGGGGAGGTGGAGCGTGATAACCGGGTCGAGGTCAGCGCTCGTCACTGAAACGGTGTACGTCCTGCCCGCCGTGACGGAGAAACGGTAGATGAGGTTCTCTGTCTCGTAGGGGGCGCTCACCTGGATGCTCCTCCCGAACTCCAGGCTGCTCACGTTCACGCTCTCGCGGGTCCGGATGAACGTGACCCCGCCCTGGTCCGTTCCGCTGTAGGTCGACACCAGTGCGACGTAGTCACCGGGCATCAGCAGCACGGGAAGCACAGGGTCGGTGCCCATGTCTGGTCCGTCGTCGTTGGACCCCATGTACTGAACGAAGCCGTCGTAGCTGCTGAGAAGCGTGAGGCAGACATCCATCTCTGAGGATGCGCCAAGCGTAAAGGGCGCAGGCTCATCCACTGTGAAGGTGAATGCTGCGACA
This sequence comes from Candidatus Fermentibacterota bacterium, assembly GCA_963845085.1. GTDB lineage: Bacteria > Fermentibacterota > Fermentibacteria > Fermentibacterales > JCC-6 > UBA6080. The sequence continues at coordinate 6,542 of CAWJQI010000004.1, read as the reverse complement.
GGTGTGAAGGCGGTGAGGAAGGCGGGGGCCTCCCAGTTGCTTTCCATATCCGGCCACCAGGCCATTGCGAGGTTCCTGTCCGTGTTGATCTCGCCGGTGTACTCCACACCTTCGGCTTCGGCACTTACCGATACGGGTTCCATGGCCCGGGCGTCCAGGGTTTTCAGTTCAAGGGTGAACTCGCCGAACCCGCCTTCAGAGTAGGGCATGACCACGGCAACGTATTCACCTGCTTCAAGCTCGCTTATTATGCGCGAGCCGGTGCCGTCGTAGTCATCGTTGTAGGCAACGAAACTGAGTGCCCCAGCGTCGACCGCCGCAAGCACGAGGTACGGGTCGAAGGCTTCCGAAGTGAGAGACAGGGAGACCAGGGCGCCCTCGGCAAGAGTGAAGGGATAAAGCTTTGCCCGGGAATAGTTGGTGTTGTACACGTCGGTCATGAGAGCTTCACTCAGAAGTTCACCGATGCGGGGATTCCACGCCCCCGGCTCGAGGGTGGCAATGACGGGTCCGGACTGAAGGTCGGACGAACCGATGAACTCCTCAAGCTCGGCGGTCGAGCCCTCGCGGACCCTCACGTCGTAGAGCCCCCTCGAGTCGTCGGGGGAGAAGACGAGAAGCGTGGTGCCTTCGGAGGCGCCGTCGAGAACTATCCTGGCGTTGTCGGTGCCGCCCCAGTTGTCGTTGAAGGCGACGAGTGAGCCCGTGCCGTCGATGACCGCGGCAACTGCGTCGAAGTCCTGGCTCTGCACATCGATGACAATGATCCCGCTGCCCGACACCTTGTGCGCCTCGGTGTAGACGTCCAGAGGCATTGGCTGCCAGATTTCCATCAGGGCGTCTTCTGCACCGTCCCATACTTCGGCGAGGGTGTGCGTTTTCTCGGGAAGTGCGCCCCGAATGTCAGTTCCGGGTCTGACCACCTGGCTTGAACATGAGGAGATGATAAGGATCGCGACCGGCAAGGCTGTCATTGCTTTTCTCATAGAGTTCCCCCCTGTGGTTTGAATGGCAGAACGATAATACAGCAAAAAGGGTCCGGCTATTCTATCCCGCGGGAGCCCCATGCATTCGGATGAAACGCCGGGTGCGATCCAGGAGCCGGCGGTCGGAAACCCCCCAAAAGCCGCAAGCCATCCCCTGTTGCCGGAACACTGGTGGTGACGCCGCAGTGACCGAAACTACTCCCAGTCAGCGGGATTGTCGGGAACCCAGCTCCCGTCATCCGAGAGCGAAAGCCTTCCGGGGCGTGTTTCGAACTCACAGGACTCCGAGCCGTAAATGAGCTTCCCGAAAACAATTTCGCTGTCGCTTTCCCATGCTAGATCTATAGGCCCCCACGGGACCGAGATGTCCTCAAATTCGAGAACGAGGCCGCCGTTGTCGAACCTCCAGACCTGAATGCCGTTGTCGACGAAGCCGGCCGATAAGTCATCCATCGCGCATGCGAGCCTGGTCCCGTCCGGGCTCGGGAGGGGGGCGGAGATTGTGGTGTCGATGCGGCCGCTTTCGCCGTTCACCAGCATCCAGCTTCTCCACTCGTACCCGCAGATCTCGATGACCCAGAGGTTCCTCTCCGCAAGGCGGGAGAGGAGCTTGTACGCACGGAAGTCATCGGAGTAGTAGCATGAATCATTATGGCTGTCGGTGAACTCCAGGGTGTCGCCCATGGTCGTGACGATGCAGAGCGTTGCGGGATCAGGTCTCCATGCCAGGTCACCCGGTTCCGAGGCGTAGTCCTCCTCCGGTCCCCCGAAGGCAAGCGCCGTTGAAAAGGCGCACAGAAGTGCCATGAACAGCTTCATGCAAGTCCCTTCCGTTACGGTGGACAGTTCAGCACAGGCATTCCGCTTAAGAATAACGCACCGTCCCGGCCACCGGCAACCGCTTCGCCGGCTGAGGTCCGGTCGATGCAGCGCACGGGATGAAACGCATCAAGCCGGATTTGAAGCACTGATAAACAGACCAATAGCACGTGACATGCCACAGTTGACAGGGCAAAAGATGGAAATTATCAATTTAACGAGTTTCACGAAACAGCGCGCAAAACTTGATAAGTTCTTTGTCCGGGGAGCGCTGACGGGGGAATGAAGAGGTTGGCTGCCGCATTTTCAGGTGACTGACCGTTACCGGACACTCGAAGAACAACGGGAGGGGGTTCCAGTGAATCGGTTTAGAATCCGTTCATGCATGCGGCGGGCGGGATCGGTGGTTCCAGCCCTGGCCGTCGCCCTGCTGGCTGCGGGTTGCGGAAGCTCGGTCTACACCGGGCCCGTGGCATCCTTCAGCGAGACATATGAAGCCGCAGCACCGATCCTCGGCCGCTATTTCTCCGAAATGAACTCGTTCGAGCGCGAGATCTATCTCAGGTGCGCCCTGTACAACGATGCAGACATCAACGGCATTGATGGTTCCGGCCCCACGCCGCTCATGCAGGGTCCGTTCAGCTCGGAGAGCGTGAGAGCGCGGCTTGACGCGATCAGGTTGATCGGGGCCTACACCGGCAGCCTCGCCGCACTGGCCGGTTCCGATGCCCCGATGCGCATCGGCGCGGCCATGGGCGGGATCGGTTCAACACTCGACAGCCTTCAGCAGGCGTTCGAAGAGCTTGCCGGCTCGCACTCCGACCCCACTGCGGGCAGGTATGCCGGGCCGATCGGAAGCCTGGTCGGGATCGTTGTACAGTCCGCCGCCGAGGAGGCGCGCGATTCGCTTGTCACCATCGCAGTCCGGCAGGGCAGCGGACCGGTTGCCGCCATCCTCGATCAGCTCGAGAGTGATTTTCGGAACGTGGTCATTCCGCAGGTCGAGTCAGGCCTTGTGCAGCTCGCAGCATCCCTGATCCGCTACTACAACGATCACCGCACGGGGATGACCTTTTCCGAACGGCGGGAGCTGCTCGCGGAGATAGACCGGGTTCTGCAGAGGCGTGACGCGCTTGCTTCTGCTGATCCGGCGGGCCTCATCAGAGCAATGCGTGACGCCAACGAGGCTCTCTACCGGTTCTCGCTCTCGGACGAGCGGGACAGGGTGACTCTCGATGCCCTTGTCTCAGCAATGAACGTGTTTTCTGAAAGGGTCCGGTCAGCTGCCGATGCGATCGAACAGCTGCAGCGCTAAGGAGAATGAAATGCCGCAGACGGTCATCGACCAGAGTCTCGCCGAGATAAGTGTAAAGCTGTTCTGGCTTTCGGTGAGCGACAAGTACTCTCCCGAGGAGAGGGAGGAGCTTTACAACCTCGGGGTTTGGTACAGGAATTTCTGGAGACACCACGCCGAGGACGTGTTCGAAACGGATGCCCCCGCGCTCCTCGAGGTGAACGCAAAACTTCTCCAGGCGAACACGCAGATCATGGACAGCATCGTCCAGGTGAACAGCTACCTGGCGATCATCGACAAGGTCATGTCGCTTGCGGGCGCACTGCAGAATCTTGTCGGCGCCGTTGACGGGCTGGCTTAGGCCGCATGCCGAGGGCTCGGATTGAAGGCAGCAGACCGCCGCTCAGACCGGAAACGCCTCCGACGTCATCTCGCCGGGCCGCATGTGCTCCATCCTGTCGACAAGAAGCTCGATGGGGCAGAAACCGGGGTCGTCGGGCGACTTCCAGTAGTCGGCGAAGAAGGGGATGATGGCCGCAACACGGCGCCGCTCGTCCTGGTCTGTGACCATCCTTGTTCGTCCCGAACCCCGAAGTGTTCCCCTGCAGCCCTCCCCCTCGAGCATCAGCGAGAACTCGAACACCGGGTGCGAGGCAAGCTGCCCGGCCTTGGCATCCTTCGATCCGGTGCAAACCCAGAATCTTTTCCCGTCGAAGACCAGGCTCATCGGACGAACCCTTGGCCGCTCACCGTCCCAGGTTGCCAGATGCACCATCTGCACGTCTTTGAGAAGACCCAATGCCTCTTCCCTGCGATCCATGAACACCTCCTTGAACACCCCCAACATAGAACCATCCCCGCCGAAAGGGGAAGGGGGCCGGAGATCCGGCGCCGGTTGCAGAGAAGAACAGCATGAAAAGCCGATGCTTTGGAACAAAAGAAAAGGGGTAGACATGTTCGGTTTCTGGGGTCCTCCGAGTATCCACAGGATTAACAGGAAGGTCGAAAGACTGGAGGCGCGAAGGAAGACCAGGCAGCTCGTAAAGCTTCTTGAACTCGGTGACGATGATGTTGATGCCAGCGTACTGGCCGCCCTGTCCCGCCTTGCCGACAGGAACACATTCAATCTTCTGGTGAGCTACACGAGAACCGGTAACAACGGAAGCGCGGCCTACCACGCTGCATCAGGCATCGTCAGGATCGACCCCGAACGCGCACTCAAGGTTTTCATTGACAACCTTGGGTATGTGAGCCGGAATACCCGGGAGAACGCCGTCAGATCTCTTGCGGAACTGGGCCACCCGGGGGCGATCCGGTCCCTCGCAGCGGCTCTCGAACAGGAGAAACAGGCTGATATCCATGACGCCATTGTCGAGGCGCTGAACAGGATCGCAGTCAGTGCAGGCACCATCAGCGAATCGGACAGGAACGCCGCCGGGGAAGCCGTCAGGAAGCATGAAGCTTCTATCAGGAGCACCCGCGAGAAAGAGCAGGAGGAAAAGCAGAGAGCAAGCCGCGAGAAACGCGAGGAACAGGCCCGGCTGATGAAACAGGCTGCGGAGATGTCTTCACCGGAGCAGGTCGAACTCCTGAAGAGGCTTTGCGCGGCCTACTCCTCGGGCGACGAACAATACCGCGAGCTGGAGCCCCTCGCGTACTGCATCGGCGTACATCTGGACAGCACCGGCGGCATTGCCTCCATGCGGAGCATGTTCGACAGACTCTGGAGCATGCCCGGCTCAAGAACCCTTGAAATGCACTGGAACGGTATCGGCGAGTGGCGGGGATGATGCCCGGGTCACCGGCCGTCCGGGACGGTTCACTTGCGTGGGAACTGGACCCTGAAGAGGGCTATCAGAAACTTCTCATGATCAGGTGATTGTCATCCAGATGAATGGAGGGAATCTCAATAGAATTGTCCGGAGAATCTGAAACCCTTGTAGAGCGGAAGATTGCAATCGAGCATCATCAATGTCCGAGTCGTCAGTGTGATTTCTGATTCTGATCTTGCCAGGCTGTACGGTGTGGAGACGAGACGGTTGAATGAACAGGTACGAAGAAACATTTCCAAGTTTCCGGAAGATTTCATGTTTCAGTTGACCGGGGAAGAGCACATGATCTTGATGTCGCAAAATGCGACAACAAGATCGAGCTGGGGAGGAAGGAGAAAGCCTCCCCCTGGTTATTCCCGAACACGGAGCCATTCAGGCGGCAAATGTTCTGAACTCGGAACAAGACGGCAGGATGCAGCGGAGGGAACGATCCCGTAGAAACAATGAATTTCAGGCTGCGCTTGCTGTTGACACCCTTGAACGTGCCCTTGAAATTGGTCGGGAGCTGGGCAACCGAGATCACACCCCACGGGATACTTGCGTGGGAACTGGACCCTGAAGAGGGCTTTCAGAAACTCTATCTCCTCAGGTAAGAACCGGCGGCACCCCTGCTCGTTGACCTTGAGGCTGTTCCCGCGTATGCTGCGCCTCGATCCGGGCAGGTTGACGGGAGTGCACGGAAACGGGGGGGCTCATGAGACGGCTGCTTCTTGGTATACTGCTGCTGCACTTGTCTGGCGCCTGCATTGCGCAGGATGTCATCGAACTGGCTGACGAAACCTCATTCAGGAACGTCGACTTCTCGCAGGAAAACTACGCTCTGATCCCGACCTGGGGAGAGGCTTCCGAAGCTTTCGGCATCGAGCCATGGGATTACTACATCAAACGATATCAGTTCGCAGATGCTGTTCTGACAAGACAGGGCTATCGGCACCGAAGGAATTGTCACTTCGCTCGTTCCCGGCCATCCCGTCTCAGAGGAAGAAGCCCTGGACTATGGATTGGTGCTTTCCTGCGGGCAGATGCCGGAACTTGTTTCGCGGGACGGGCAGGCAATCGTCCGCGAGGTCGTAACCGAATCCGGAGCTGGGTGCCGCCTGACTCTGATGCTTGATGAAGCCGGAATGGTGACGGAGATCAGGTTCAGCGAGTGGTCGCCCTGAAGGAATATCTCACTGGAGGAAACCTATGAACGATTTTGGAATCACTTCCGCGGAGATCGAGGAGGGCAAGGCCATGGCAACGGTGGCCTATTTCGGGTTGCCGGGCTTCCTTGTCGCCTACCTTACGAGCAAGGATAACAAATACGTCCTCTACCACGCCCAGCAGAGCCTTGTGATCATGCTGGCATGGATGCTTTCCGGTTTCCTCTGGATTCTCTCCTTCATCCCGCTGATCGGACTGATCTTCATGATTATCTATTGCCTGTTCATTGGCATCCCTCTTCTGACCCTGTTCATCAATGGGCTCGTGAACGCATCCGGTGGGAAGGTGAAACCCCTTCCCATTGTCGGGAAGCTTGGTTTGAAGGTGGGGATGGTCAGGCCGGTGGAGGGGTAGAGCGGCTGCGGGAAGTGTCACTCTATGAAGTGTCTACCTAATGGGGAAGCC
>CAWJQI010000003.1:0-16177 GCA_963845085.1 Candidatus Fermentibacterota bacterium | reverse complement strand
CTCTGAAAGACCTCTCCGAAATCATCCGATTGGGCCTTGAAGGATATCCCAAGGATGGGTTGAAGAGTGCGATGTCGGCTTTGTTCGGGGATAGGTACCAGAAGCGGGACTTCGTTCCGACCATGCTCCGTGATGCTTATGGGCTTGCCAATGAAGGTGACGATTCTGGTGTTCCATACGCCGGGTTCATCTGCCCTGATAATCCGCCAAGCGGTCCATACGGCGGAACAAGCCTTGTGTGGTTTCCGACGAAGGATTTCGGAACGCTTATCGGTTTCGTCGTTGGCACTCGAGGGCTATCCCCGGATGAAGGCATCCTTATGCGGCCTGGGCATCGGCGCCGAATTGTTGCGCTGCGGCGGTACTTGTCACGACTGGGAGTTGAAGCTTGGACAAAGCCAGATCCATCAGCACTTGGAGTTGTAGTTCCCAAAGGTGTTCGTGAACGATTTTCTGGCTTTGAAAAGGCATTTCAACGTTATGGCCGGGAAATGTACTGCAACGCGGTTGTGCCCAAGGGTGATTCTGAGTTGGCTCACAAGACTGTACAGGCCTTTCTTGACCTGTACGCTTATGAGCGCAACTGGCAAGTGTTGAAGACCTTCGAGCCTGAGTATACCGCCTTACATGAGGAACTCCGCGCCGATCTTTTCATTAGCCCTGACGCTGGTGCTGTGAACGACCTTCTTAGGCAGCGGCGATTTGTGATTCTGCAGGGTCCTCCGGGAACAGGAAAGACCCGTCTTGCCGGTGTGGTGCTGAACAGCTTCTTTGCCGGGAGTGGCATGACGGTTCAGTTTCATCCCGCGATCACGTATGAAGATTTCGTTGTGGGGCTTTCACCGGACGAAAAGGCAGGTTCCTTACAGTTCCACGTTCGTAAGGGTTGGCTTCTTGAGGCAATCGCAAAATCGAAGGATCGTCCATTCTTGCTCGTCATCGATGAGGTGAACAGGGCAGACCTTGGAAAAGTCCTTGGAGAAGCGATTTACCTCTTTGAATCCGGAGAGGTTGGTGGAGACCATCCCCGGAAAATCCACTTGCCTCATCCTGTCGATGGCGTAACGGAGCTTAGCATTCCTGAGAACTTCTACTTGCTGGCGACAATGAACACCGCTGACCGTAGCGTCCAAAACCTTGATCTAGCAATTCGTAGACGTTTTGCTTTCATGACCGTGCCTCCAAGTCGTACCGTTGTGGCTGCAAATGCACCCGGTATCGCTGTCAGCTTCTTTGACCGGTTGACCGAGGTATTCGTGGAACACGCTCCTGAAGATGCCCTCGACTTGATGCCAGGTCATGCTTACTTCCTTGCGGGGGATGAAGACGAGTTGAAAGCACGCTTTCGGCACGAGCTGATACCCCTCATTGAAGAATACCTTCGACAAGGCCTTCTTGGACCAGCTTCCAGCGAGTTGTATGCCTTCAGGGATGCACTCGAGGATTGGATCCATTGACGCGAATGCCCAGGGTGGCCAAACGCAGTACTGCCAAACGTACCAGGCGATACGAGTTTCGCTCTCCGGAACAGAGACCACTCTTTGTAGGCACTGACCACGGAAATCCAATAACCATCTCAGCCGACTATTTTGCACCCAAGCAGCAAGGTGGAGGATGGGGACCATTCGCCGAGTCATTCTTGCGAACCAACGATATCGCATTCAAGCATCTTGAGCTCCAACCGGAGGTTGGTGTAAACTCTCAAGGCACGATCATTCGCCTTCATCCCGGTGGCCGGGCTGGCGCGATGCCATTGCGCTCTGCACAAACACAGCAGGTGGTTGGCGGTATCGTCATAAAACCACGATTTGGATGGGGTGGGGTCGGCAGAGTTCTCAATGAGATCGGTTGGAATACTTCACTTGAGTTTGCCGAGTTACCAATGGTACCTGGGAGTGGGAGGGAAGTACCCCCCTGGGTTATTGCTGGACCAGTCATCTTCAGACTTGCTGAATTGCTTTCGCATGTTCGGCGTGGGTACCGTGAGGCACATGAAACACTCACAAAACCACGAGGAAAGATTGTTTGGAAGGAATACCTTGCGGGACCCCTCCTGACGGGAATGTGGCATCAGCTTCCTTGTACGTTCCCGGAGCTTTCCAACGACCCGCAATTGCGCTCGATGGTGAAGTGGTGTCTTCAAAGGCTCCGTCGGGATCTTCTCGAGACCGGTGGGAAAGACAAAACAGCCATCACATTAGCGATGGTTGCTGAGAAACTTATTGAACTTCTTCGCGATGTGAATCCACGCGTTCCTCGAAAAGCTGAGATCGAGCAACGAGTGGGCAATAGCCGTCTTGAGCATGCAGCGATTTTACGTGGTGTTGAGGCGATGGGATGGATTGTTGATGAGCGGGGTCTTGGGGGCGGCCGTGAGCTTGATGGACTTGCCTGGCATCTCCCGCTTGCTGAACTCTGGGAGTCTTTCGTCGAAACAATCGTCCGACGGGAAGCAGCGCTGGTGGGAGCAGAGGTCCGATGCGGTCGGAAATCAGAAACAGTCTTCCCGATACGCTGGACCGATCCAAGCCTGCGGGGAATGTCACATCTCGTGCCAGATTTCGTAGTCAGGCATCGAGACCACGTGAAGATTATCGATGCGAAATACAAAGCCCACTTTTCTGAGCTGGATGAATCAGGTTGGCTCAGAATGGCAGAAGACTCTCGAGAATCGCACCGGGAGGATTTCCATCAGGTACTGGCATATGCCGCTCTATTCGACGCCAAAGAGACGACTGTCACCCTTGTCTATCCACTTCGGCAATCGACTTTCGAGGCCCTTTCTGCCCGAAAACGTGACGTTGTGCGCGCAGACCTAAGTTATGCAGGAAGGACGATTCAAGCAGAACTTCGCGGAGTGCCATTCGGAGCAGAGTGGAGTAGTTAGGCAGAACATGGGAAATGAGCTGAAGGAATCCTCCTCATCCGTAAGCAACAAGCTCAGTTCCCGTCTACTGGCAACCCAGTCGGACAGCTCAGAGCGTATCTTTAGAATAGACACCACCTTCAATTTCCAATCAGACACGCCACCAGGCGGGGATCCTGACGCCAGCAGCCCAACGCTTCGGCGCTATCACAGGACCCTTTGGAGCAAACCGCTTCCCAGTGGCACTCAGTTTGAGTTGGTTGATTCAACTCCTGGGGTGTATTTGCATCATCGTTCAGAGGTGGGGGAGTTCTGGCTGTCGAGTGATTCGATCATCGCATCATTCTCTCGCTACCGCGATGCGAGAATTCTTCAAGTTGTTGAACAAGTGCCTACGGATGCTGTTGAATCATTCAGGAATCTTGGCTACACGATGGGAGGGATGCTGGTTTTCCCATGCAAACAGGTGAATGGAAAGCATACGATCAACTGTGCCCGGGGACTCAACTCGAAGATCCGGGATCGCTTTGACTTGACGCTGGAGTGTATCCGGCGGCACTACAAAAACGAGGCAAGCCCTCTGGAAGAAACACTTCAGCGTTACTGTGATTTCTTCGGGTTGTTTGAAAGCTTTCGTGGCTATGTGGAGTTCTTCCTTCTTCAGGACCTTGTTGATCCTGACTTCTCGGAAGTGAGATTCTTTCTGCCATTCGATGATTTCAATTCTTCACCCATTCCCTCAAGCAGGGAATCCTATCTTGCTTACAGGCAACGGAATATCGAATTCATCGAAGCCAGGAATCTTCGAATCCAGGAGTATTGCAGGGCCAATCATATTCCGGTTGCGGTTTCTCCGGTCGGGGTTGAAACGTGATAACCTCCCCGGCCTTCACTGACTACCTCAACTCCCTTCCCCCGGCAACCAGGAAGGCCCTCTTGAGGTTGCCGAGTGCATCCTTACCGCTGCGCCTGATGCTGAACTTGCTTTTCAACTACGGCATCCCGGCCTTTGCCCTGGTTCCCGGCGGGAAGAGGGACCAGCAGATAATGATTGCCGGGTATGCGGGGCATGTCGGGTTCTATCCGCATCCTTCAGTTATCGAGTTCTTTGCTTCCGAGCTTTCGGGGTACAAGTGTGGCAGGGGTTCGGTTCAGTTCCCTGTTTCCCGGCCCATCCCTTCCGACCTTGTCGTTCGGATGGTCTTGAAGCGGCTTGAAATGCTTGCTTCCCTGGAGGGTAATGGAAAAGGTTAGTGTTGATGCCATAGTTCCTGAGATGATCGCGCCCTGCGGGATGAACTGCGCCCTGTGCAGCGGTTTTCTTCGTGAGAAGAGGGTTTGTTCGGGTTGCAGGAGTTCCTCCGCAAAGCCTGCCTACTGCGCTTCCTGCATTATCAGGAATTGCGTTGAGAGGGTGGGGGAGTTCTGTTCGTGCAGTTCCCCGTGTAGAAGGCTGCGTGACCTTGATAAGCGGTACCGTACCAGGTACGGCATGAGCATGCTTGAGAACCTTGCCTTGATACGGGATGAGGGGATTGCTGCGTTTGTTGCTTGGGAGCGGAAGCGGTGGGAGTGTCCCCAGTGTCATGGGGTTCTCTCTGTTCATCGTTCCGTGTGTGTCTTCTGCGGCTGGTCGGGGAATGGAGCTTTGAATGAGCGGTGAGAGAATCCGTGTGTGCCCTGTTGAACTGGCCGGAAGCCTGGACAACAGGTTCCGTGCATTCTTCCAGAACCCGCGGAGGATCCTTCTTCCATACGTCAGGGAGGGGATGAGTGTTCTCGATGCGGGGTGCGGGCCGGGTTTCTTCTCGGTTGAGATGGCGCGTCTGGTGGGTTCGTCCGGCAGGGTGTACGCCTGCGATCTGCAGGAGGGGATGCTCTTGCGGCTGAAGGGCAAGGTGGAGGGCACTGAGCTTGCTTCTCGTATCGTTCTTCACAAGTGCTCTCCTTCGAGGATCGGGCTGTCTTCTCCCGTTGATTTTGCCCTTGCCTTCTACATGCTCCATGAGCTTCCGGATCAGGGTGCCTTCTTCCAGGAGGTGTTCTCGCTTCTGCGGCCGGGCGGGCGGCTGCTTGTCGTTGAACCGCCGTTCCATGTGTCGAGGGCAGCATTTTCCAGAAGCATCGGGCTGGCTCGGGATGCGGGATTTGTTTCCCTTGAATGCTCCAGGGTTCCCTTCAGCCGGGCCGCGCTTCTTGGTGTTAGCCCTCGGTGAGAGTTCCCGGCTGTTAATCCTGCATTGTTTTGAGGTGCTGGGTGGGTGTCCCCCAACTGCGGGAAACCGGGTGTCTCTTGTCAGCTTTGCCTGCGGTGAGTTGATCTGTTGTTGAAAGTGCTTCCCTAATTCCCGAGCAGGCAGATCCCCGTGGTTTCCAGCACGCCGCCCGATGCGAGCCTGCATATGTAGAGCCCCGTCGGGAGGGTTTTCCCGTCCGAACCGCGGCCGTCCCAGGGGAATGAGTGCTCCCCTGAGGCAAGCATGCCGTCGAAAAGCGTTACAACCATCCTTCCGGACAGGTTGAACACCGAGAGAGTCGAGTGCCCCGGTTCGCCGAGCCGGAACGATACAGTGGAGGCGGCAGTGAACGGGTTGGGGGAGGCCGCGAGATGGAATCGCCTTCCCGGATCGGGGGATATCCCGGTCCCGGTCACGGTGAAGTCCACCGTGTCGGCGGCAACCGCAGTTCCCCCCGCGTAGGACGTGACGATAAGATGGTTCTCGCCGACCTCTGCGAAGATGTCATCAAGGTACGTGAACCTGAGGCCGGTGCCGAATGCGTAGAGGTTCCAGTCCATGCCGGCGATGTACACAACGCCGTCGGTGATGGCCGGGCTGGAAAAGATCTCGGTTCCGCCGGTCTGGTACGACCAGAGGAGCTGGCCTGTGGCGCAGTCCAGTGCATTGACCTGTCCGTTTGCCCTGTCAGCCCCCTGACCAAAGAAGGCCACACCGTCTGCGAGACCCGTTGAACCGTGCTGAACTCCGTTCACAGACCACACCGTGGATCCGTCAAACGCATTGAGGCAGTGGAAGGAATCCACCTGGTCGGCGAAGAACAGGCGTTCGTACCCGAAGGCAGGGGTTGCGGCTATGTAGCGCACTCCCTCCGTCAGGGCGCGTTCCCATTCCGTAGCACCGGTCGAGGCATTGATCGCCCTGGCAACGCCGTCATCACCGCAGATGTAAAGCATCCCTTCGACGTATACCGGTGAAGAGTCCCAGTAGCCGCTCGGGGCGTCGGAGTTTGTCCACAGGGTTTGGCCGGATCCCGCATCGATTGCGTAAAGACTGCCATTGTATGTCGGAAGGTACAGAACGCCGTCGTGAAGGGTGATGCACCCCGTTGTGTAGCCTTCATGCTGGACCGACCAGATCACCTCTCCCGTAAAGGCGTTCAGAGCGTACACCTGAACGGAGCTTGAGTTCGGTACATGGGTGAAGTAGGCCACCCCGTCGCCGAGAGCCGGCGTGCCGTTCATCTTGTATCCCGGACTGGGTTTGAAGGCCCAGATCCGCTCACCGGTGAGTGCGTCGAGGCACCACGCCGAATCCGCAGCGATGTAGACATTCCCCTCGTACACGGTAACCGCGTCATCAACATTGTTTTTGACATCGTATTGCCAGAGGATGGCCCCGGTTGCAGCGTCGAGGGCGAACGCCATGGATTGCTGGTCTGAAACGAAATAGACGATCCCGCCTGCAATGACGGGGCTGCAGAACTCGTGTGTATCGCCGGTGACGGGAGCCGTCCACAGAACCGCATTGTCAACGGGTGCAGGTGATTGCGAGAACCCCGTGTGGTCGTTGTTCGCCATGTAGGTGTACCAGTCCGTGGACAGCCTTGGAACAGCTGCCGGGGCTTCGCTGTTCAGCACGCAGACGACGGAGTCGGCTGGCTGGTCGTTGTTCTCCACAAGAGCCCTGATCGAGAGCCAGTTCCCCGGGTAGGTCTGCCCCTGGACCGGTTCTGTGATAACAAGCCCAGTCGCTCCAAGAATGGAGGCAAGCAGCAGGAATGGCATTTTGTCCACCTTCCGCCTTGTTTGATTATCACCAGTCTCATTTCATAATAAAATGGATACGGCTGTTCGACGTGTCAATAAGGCTTGTTTTTCAGTTTTCCGGAGACCCTGGTGCCGGGGGAGAATGAAACACCATGACGGTGTTGTCCGGAAGCATATTAGTCTTGCCGGCTTGCCGGACGGGGCGGCAGAAGACCGGAACGAGTTGTGCCCGAGAGGCGCTTCGTATGAGCCGTTTCATCGACCTGCGACCCACCGGGAAGCTTCCGGATGCCATTCAGGAGGCAGGGATCTTCCCTGAAACGACCCGGTCGACTTTAACTGAGGCTTTCCGACAGGAGAGACCATGCTGAACCAGGCTGACCAGTTTGTGATCAAATCCAATGACGCCGAACTCCTGGAGAGGGCGAAGAGGATTGCGCTGTCGTTTGCCAATTCTATTGTAACTGATGATGTCGCAGGAATAGTGTTTCTTGGAGCAATTGCAAGAAACTACTTCGATGCTGACGCCGATATTGATGTCGGCGTTATCGCAAGGACAGGTACGGAGATGCCCCGGCTTGAGAAATTCTCAAGGATCGATGGCATCGAAGTGCAGGTCTGGCTCTCCGACTACGAAACTGAACTGCGCACCGCATGGGACATGTCCAAAAGGTGGACGTATTCCAGCGCCATCGTACACCATGATCCCTGTGGCCTGGTCAGGAAACTTATCGATGAGAAGGTGCCGCTTGCGATGGAAGAGAGGAAGCGGCTCATGATGTCGGGCCTGACGCTGTCGGAATGGTATGTCAACCGGCTCTCAAGAACATGGGTTGCCCGGGGAGACATCATCAGTGCCCACGCCATGATCGATCAGGGACTGGTGCACTTTCTTGACCTGATGTTCGCTTTCAACGATCAGCTGGTGCCCGACATGAAGTGGAGGCACCATCTCGCATCGAAGCTCCGCTGCAAACCGGACCGGTTTGATGAAGCGCTTGGCGACACGATGCTGGTTCACGCAATAACACGTGATGAGCTGGACAGAAGAATCGGATCGTTCATGCATGTCTGGAATGCAATGAAGCCGCTTGTCGAGCACTCACTGCGGCTCTCATACGCAGAGATGCTGGCGCAGGTGTAGGCAATTCCCGGCCTTATCCCCACGGCAGCATGCCGCCATAGCCTTCCGTGCACACAGATTGACCGTGCAGCTGTATGCGTGTGCTGCCGGACCCGAACCGCCGGCATGATCCCGCGAAGGCGTTGCATCATGGAATCCGTTGATACCCCTTCAGTCATTGCGGTTGACCTTGGGTTCACATGAACTTATCTGTAACAGGGCGGTGCCTTCCAGTCATTCAGCATTCACAGGGGGGGATTGATGGATATTCAAAACGGGGTACTGATAGGGTTCCTTGCCTGGGTGGTGGTCAGGGTAATCCTGACCGGGCTGTTCACGGTCGCTCCCAACCAGAGGGCCGTGAAGACCGTGTTCGGGCGTGCGAAGCGCCTCGGAAAGCTCACCACCCTTGAAGACCCGATCTCGGATTCACTTCGCGAGACGGAGAGGGAGCGTTACTGCTTCCCGCAGGTGAAGGTCATCATACCGGGCGGCCCGTATTTCAAGTGGCCCTGGGAGAAGGTCTACAAGGTCTCGGTTGCCACCGAGACCGCCAACATGGCCTGGGATCCCGAGTCGCCGACCGCGAACCACAACGGCACGATGCTCGAGGCGGTCACCAAGGACCAGTTGAACACCGGCCTGAGCGGCCAGATCCGGTTCCAGGTTTCCGAGCGGAACCTGTACGCCTACATCTTCGGAGTGACAAGGCCAATTGCCCATGTGATGGGGTATTTCGTGTCAGTGTTGAGAGAAAGGATAGCCACATTCGAGGCGCCCGGGAAGGCTGAGGCCGATGCCACCTCCGGGCTTGTCTCGGTCGAGGGCATCTCGATCAACGACCTCCGAAAGAACCTTCGTGACCTGAACGAGCACATGGACAACGAATGCCGCTGCTCGCAGGCAAGGTACGGGATACTGCTCGATGCCTCCCTCATCACCGGGATCGATCCGCCGCCCGAGGTCGAGTCGGCCCTTGCAGCCATCAACACCGCACACAACCAGGTGTCGTCCGACATCAGCCTTGCCACGGCGGCGGCCGACCAGCGCATAGTTGAGTCGAAGCGCGCGGTCGAGATCGAGACGCTGAAGGCCGAGGCGGATGTGGAGCCGCTTCGGCGCCTCGCTGCGCAGCTCGCGCTGCTCAAGCAGAACGGCATGAACGCCATGGAAGCCTACGTGCGCACCGTGAAGCTGGCGCTTCTGACCCGTGCGGAAAGGCTTTTCACGGAGGTGAAGCCGTGAACCAGCAGTTTTTCGTTGCAATGGCCACATTCATCATCCTTTTGATCGGGGTGCCGATCCTTCTCGGCCTGGCCCGCATGTTCGGCGCCTATGCGATAGTGCGCGAGCGCCGGTGCCATGTGTACGTTCTGTTCGGCAACGTCATCGGAATACTGAAGGAACCCGGGATCTCCTGCCTTTGGGCAAAGCTCGGGTGGAGGGCGCTTCTGGTCAACTGGCTGGGACGCTGCTACGTGACCGACATGAGGCTCGACCAGCAGTACCTGAGGAGCCAGCCCGTCAACTCCGAAGAGGGCGCCCCAATGGGCATCGGGATCTGGTTCGAGATGTTCATAAGCGATCCCGTGGCCTACCTGTTCAAGAACCGGGACCCGCGGGGGTCGCTTGCCGCCAACGTGAGCAACTCGACGGTTCGCTGTCTCAGCAACCTGCCGCTTGCGAAGATGCTTGTCGACAGGCATCCCATGAGCCGCACCGTGCGCGACGAGGTTACGCCCAAGTCCAACGAGTGGGGCTACAAGCTCGGTTCCATCTACATCCGGAAGGTGCATTTCCGCGACCCGGAGATGATCTCCCAGATCGAGAGCAAGGTGGTCAACCGCCTGCGCCAGGTGACGGCAGCCATCAAGCAGGACGGGGCAAACCAGGTCAGCATCATCAAGAACGCCGCCGAGCGCCTGGCCGCGGTCGAGTTCGGCAAGGCGGCAGCCGTGCGTCCGGCCATCGTGGGCAAGGCGATGGCGGAGATAAGTGCCGATCCCGAAGTTGCCTCGACGATGTTCGAGATACTTGAGACACAGAGGATCGTGGAGGGCGAGTCGGCACTCACACTGCTGCGCGTCTCCGATCATCCCCTGCTGGCCGATCTGCTCGCCGCAGCGCAGGAAGGTCGTGTTTTTGGCGGGGTCAAGCCCCAGGACAGGAGCGGGAAGAATCCCGGGCATCCTGCCGAAAGGTGAGTTCATCCGGAAGGCGGCCTGCCGGCGCTGTTCCAGCGGCAGGCCCCCGGGTGAAGAACATGCGGGGGGGGAGCGGGGCATGCCTTCGCAGGAGGAGCCCCGGGGCGTGTTGACATCAACAGAACGTGTTGTGCAGAATTGCATGATTATTGTCGTGCGGGATGGGAGCCGAACCGAGGCGGTCCCGGCGACGAAACATCCGACATGAGAAAGGGAGCCGCACAATGGGCGACAAGGGCGGAAAAAAGGACAAGGAAAAGGTCAAGAAGCAGCTGATCAGCAAGAAGGAGCAGGACGAGAAGAAGAAGCAGGACAAGCGCCAGAAGAAAACCCCCTAGGGTTTGCGGGGCGCCGCGGGGTTTGTTTCCCCGCTGCCTGCATTTCCCTGCTCTGACAAGAGCCGCTCTCTGCCGGTGGGTTTTACCGTATTCCGGCAGGGATGGGTCAGCCTGAACGAGTAACGGAATGAGGGCGATCATGAATCGTATCCTGCTCTGGGCTCCAAGGGTGCTTTGCATTCTTTTTGCCCTGTTTCTCGGTGTTTTTGCACTGGATGTGTTCGCTTACGACGGCAGTCTGGCAGAGAAGCTCCTGGGCTTCCTGATCCATCTGGTGCCAACATTCCTTGTGCTGGCCATTCTCGCCGTCGCATGGAGGCGTGAATGGATCGGAGCCGTTCTCTTTTCTGTTCTGGCGGTTTTCTACTTCGTCGCCACACATGGCCGGGAGCACTGGACCGCCTACCTTTCGATATCCGGCGCGCTGGTCGTGATGGGGGTTCTTTTCCTGCTGGGCTGGTTTCAGCGCAGAAGGTTGTCTGCGCCCCGGCACATTTAGCTTTTCAAAGCGAAGGACCTGCGGGGCTTCCCGCAGGTCCGGAAACCCCTTGAAGGCTTGCTCATCCGGCTGCCTGACTTATGGAATATGCCAGCCGGAGAACTGAGCGTGCCGGCTGCATGTTTCCTGTACGGGCGTGTCGAAGAAGACCCGGAGTGTCCGGATGAAAGGGCCGATGATGATCAGTGTCAGACGGGCCGGCAGGGGTGACGCAGAGCTTCTGGCAGGACTGAACGCCTTCGTTCAGGAACTGCATTCCGCCCGGATGCCGGATCGTTTCAAGCCCGCAGACCCATTTGCGGCAGCGGAGTGGTTCAGAACGATGATGGAAGATCCCCGTGCCCGCGCGTGGATGGCAGAGGTCGAAGGCACGCCTGCGGGTTACGTGCTTTCGGTTTGTTACGACCGTGCCGAGAATCCCTTCTGCTTTCGGCGGGAGTACTGCGAGATCGACCAGATCTCCGTGGTGCCGGAGTTTCGCAGAAGGGGAGTGGCAAGGGCCCTTGTCGGAGCTGTTCTGGCCGAGGCGCGCTCGAACGGCATCGTGGAGATTGTACTCAACTCCTGGTCCTTCAATGCCGGGGCTCACGAAGCTTTCAGGGCGCTTGGATTTGCGCCGGAGATCGTGCGCTTCAGACTCACAGGTGTCCACTGAATCTTCGGGTGGCGTTTCAAGCGTTATCACTGCAATCGCACCGTGGGTGTTGATTGCAGAAACAGGATCAGGCAGCACTGCCGCTGCTTCCTGCGGGATTTTCAAGGGGTGGAAAGAGCACATGAAGCAGTACATGGTGATAGAGAAGTTCGCACCGGGTTGGAAGGAACGGGTGTTTGCGCATTTCGAGGCGCACGGTCGGCTGCTTCCCGAGGGCCTTTCGTACCTGGAGAGCTGGCGTGTGAAAGACAGGGATCTCTGCTTCCAGCTCATGCAGACGGAGGATTTCTCCCTGTTCGCAAGATGGCAGGCCAACTGGGACAAAATAGGGCCGTGGGGAACCTTTGAGATCTTCGAGATAGTGGAGAAGCCCGTTGGAACTTTTGAAAAGGGTCAGCCACGAGACCCGGGAATGAACTGAACAGCCCCCATGGGGCCGGGAGAAAATGTGATGAGTGAAACCAACAGCTGGGAACGGTTCTTTGACCAGCACGCCCCCGTCTACGATGAGAACGTGTTCACCGGGAACACGTTACGCGAGGTTGACTTCCTTCTTGAAGAGCTTGCCGTTGCGCCCGGGGCCTCCATCCTCGATGTGGGGTGCGGAACGGGGCGCCACTCCATCGAGCTTGCGCGGCGCGGTTATGCGGTAACCGGTCTGGACCTCTCCGAGCAGATGCTTCTGCGGGCCGAACAGGCGGCTGGGTCCGCCGGGGTCAAGGTGAACTGGGTTCGGTCGGATGCCGCCCGGTTCGAATTCAGTGAGAAGTTCGACGGGGCGATCTGCATCTGCGAGGGAGCTTTCGGGCTGCTTTCCCACGGGGATGATCCCATTGAACAGCCCCTCTCCATACTGCGGAACATCTCGAAAAGCCTCAAACCGGGTGCCCGGGCAATCTTCACGATGCTGTCCGGAGTGGCGTCGATCCGCCGCCAGAGCGAAGGCGCTGTTTCATCGGGCCGTTTCGATCCCGTTGCGCTTGTCGAGTCGTCGGAGTTTCCACCACGGGAGGGATTGCCGCCGCTTCCCGTCCGCGAGCGCTCCTTCATCGCAACCGAGCTCGTACTGATGTGCAGGATCGCCGGGCTGCGTGTGCTTTCCGCCTGGGGCGGAACCGCTGGCAACTGGGGGAGAAGACCGCTCGAGCTCGACGAGATGGAATTGATGATCGTGGCCGGCCGGGAAGGGGATTCGCCCGCCGGGCACTGAAGCCGATTTGTTGGGATTGGTCGGGGCGACTGGATTTGAACCAGCGACCCCCTGCTCCCAAAGCAGGTGCGCTACCGGGCTGCGCCACGCCCCGACCGGAACTGCTATTCTACAATGGGGTATATGAAGCTGCAACCTTGACCCGTGCCGGGTTTCCCGGAATGTTCGCATTGTCTGCATGTTTGTCTTCAACCCAGTCCCGGGGCATTCCCGGGTGAGAAACGGACCGTTATGACCTCTTTGCTCCTTGCAGCCCTTATCTCCATGTCGGCGGACGGCTGGTATTCGGTGATGGTTCCCGACCTGGCCTGGGCGGACCTTCGCTACCTCACCAGCCAGGGCTTCGATATCGAGGCTGTGTTCGGCGACAAGGCCAGGGTGTACGTCAACGACCAGGGCAATTCGATGCTCAGAACGCTTGGCTACAGCCCCGTAGCCCTCGATGAGCCGGCGCCCCTCGTTCCCTACCCTTCCATCACCGCCGTGAACGACAGCCTCGCGACCATCGTTGCCGACCACGCATCGATCTGCCGCCTCGAGACAATAGGCACCACGGTGCAGGGAAGGCCCATCTACGCGGTGGTTGTAACGCAGAACCCAACCCAGAACGTTCCCGAGCCAAGAGTGAGGGTGTGCGGCAACATTCACGGCGACGAGAAGGGTTCGGGCATGTCGGTCCTCAATTTCCTCACCATCCTCACCGACAACTACGGCACGAGCGACATGTGCACCTACCTGGTCGACAACGCCGAAACCTGGATCATTCCCGTGATGAACCCCGACGGCTACTACAACAACAACCGCTACAACGCGAACAGCGTTGACCTCAACCGCAACTGCAGCTACATGTGGAGCGGGGGAGGGTCATCGCCCTTCAGCGAACCCGAGACCCAGGCGGTGAGGAACATCACACAACCGGACTGGCCCTCGCTCGTCAACCTCAGGAACGTGTTCGCGGGAGGCTTTTCGGGCCATGACGGCGCCCAGTGCGTGAATACGGTGTGGAACTACAGTGCCAGCGTTCCCATCCAGGACCTCGCCCTCGTGACCGCGCAGGCCCAGGCCTACGCCTGGCACCCGTCCATCACCGCCTATTACGGGGCAGGCAACTGGGACATCTGGATCCCGGGGGCTTCCTGGTACCCCACCAACGGCGACGTGAACGACTGGAGCTACGGCGAGTGCGGCACGGTCGACCACACCATCGAGGTGTCCAACGTGAAGGCCCCCTCGGACTGGCCCGGTGTGGCCAACGCGAACTACATGCCGATGCTTCAGTGGGCGGTCAGCTGCCTTTACGGCATCCACGGCACCGTGCGGAACGGCGTTGGCGAACCCCTCGATGCCCAGATCGACATCGCAATTCCGGACGGGTTCGATTCCACTCCGCTTCGCTTCACGAGGAGCGACGCAGTGAACGGCGGATACTCCAAGACCCTTGTTCCCGGCACGTACAACGTTACCGCCACCGTGGCAGGCATGGGCTCGCAGACCCAGACCGGAGTGGTTGTGGGCGCCTCCCAGATGATAGAGGTCAACTTCGTGTTCTCGACCGGCATAGAGGATGAGAACTCGGGGATTTCACCCGAAATGTTCATATCCGCCAGCCCGAACCCCGTCCGTGGGAACTGCATCGTAACACTCCCCGGAGGGGGGCTTGAGGGCAGGCTTTGCATTTATGATATTACAGGCCGAATGGTTCACGAGGCGACCCCTTCCGCGGGTACCGGTGTTTACACCTGGAACGCGGCGGGAACGGTCCCTGCGGGAGTTTACACCGTGGTGTTCACTTCCGGGGGGGAAAGCGCATCCACAAGGCTTGTGGTTGCGGAATAGTCTGAAAGGCAACTCATGGCACACAAGAAAAGCAGTTCCAGTTCCAGGAACGGCAGGGACAGCGCCGGAAGAAGGCTCGGGGTCAAGGCTCCGGCCGGCCTTCTGGTAAGCGCGGGAACGATCATCATCCGCCAGAGGGGATCCAGGATCCACCCCGGCGTGAACGTGGGCAAAGGTCACGACGACTGCCTCTTTGCCAAGATTGACGGCAGGGTGAGGTTCCACATGCTGGGAGCGAGAAGAGTCGCTTCCGTGGTTCCAGACATCCAGGCCTAGTGGAGCAGGAAGCCGGTTTCCTGCTTGGAGGAATAGGGCAGCTTCTCACGATGAAGGGGCCTGCGGGTCCCAGAAGAGGCGCCCTCTCGGGGGAAATCGGTCTTGTCGAGAAGGCAGCCCTGGTCTGCACCAACGGAAAGATAACCTGGTGCGGCCCTGAAATCGGGCTGCCTTCGCATTTTCGCGCCGGGCTTCCATTCCATGATGCCGCAGGGCGCGTCGTAACACCCGGTTTCGTCGATTCGCACACGCATCCGCTCTTCGGGGCCACAAGGCAGGGCGAGTTCGCCATGCGGGCCGCCGGCGCCGATTACGAGGAGATAGCGGCTGCGGGGGGCGGCATTCTCAACAGCGTCCGCTCGACCCGTCTGGCAGGCGATGCCCTGATCGAGGGAAACTTCCTCCGAGTCCTTTCAGGCATGCTTAAACTCGGCACGACAACAGTCGAGGCAAAGAGCGGCTACGGTCTCGATCTCGACACCGAGCTCCGATGCCTTCGGATAGCCGCCCGGGCTTCCCGTTCAGTGCCCCAGACTGTCCTCCGGACCTTCATGGGGGCGCATGCCGTTCCCTCCGAGTACGAGGGGAACGCGGCAGGGTATCTCGAATTCCTTGAACACGTGGTGCTTCCAGCCGTCGCCGCGGAAGGTCTTGCCGATTTCGTTGACATTTTCTGCGAGAAGGGCGTTTTCTCGAGGGAGGAGAGCAGGGTGCATCTTGAGGCCGCGAAAAAACTCGGCTTCAGGATCAGAATGCACGCCGACGAGTTCCATGACACCGACGGCGCAGGCCTTGCCGTTGCGATGGGCGCGATGAGCGCGGATCACCTTCTTTCCGTCTCGGAGATGAACATAGAACGGCTCGCGGCATCCCGCACGGTCGCAACCCTTCTGCCGGGAACGGCCCTTTTCCTGAACAAGCCATTTCCCCCGGGGAGGAGGCTTCTCGATGCCGGAGCAGCGGTCGCACTGGCCTCGGATTTCAACCCTGGAAGCTGTTATTGCGAATCCATGCCCTTCATGGTCAGCCTTGCCGTCTGTGCGTGCGGTTTCACCGTGGAGGAGGCGCTTGTGTCTGCTACGGCCAATGGTGCTGCGGCCCTTGGACTTTCGGCTTCAAAGGGTTCCCTCGTTCCGGGATATGACCCTGATCTCATCATCTGGA
>CAWJQI010000002.1:0-42144 GCA_963845085.1 Candidatus Fermentibacterota bacterium | reverse complement strand
AGAGCTGGCTCTCGATGCCGGCGACGGTTCTCATCACTTCCCTGCGGGGGCCCGACACCACGAGGATGAGCGTGTCGGAGTCGACCACGTAGACTCCCGAAGCAGCCGGCCTTCATGAATCTCGTAGTTCACCTGCACCCATGGGCTTCGCTCGGTGTCCACCACATGCCTTACGAACAGCTCGTTCCAGGTGTATCCCCATGACGACAGGAAGTATATCTCCTCTTCATGGTAGGTGATCGCCTTGTACAGGACACCGGTCAGGAGGAATACCGCACCTGCCGCGCATGCTGCGACGGCTGCGCCGTAAAGCCTCCGTGAGAGCATTCTGTTCATGGCCACCTTTCCTTTGTGTTGCTACAATAGGCAATTCCTGAAAGCCGTGGTAACACTTTTGGATATCTGAGAGAGCGGTTCACAAGCTCTGAACGAAGGGAAGGGGAATGTTCGGGTCCTATTCAAAACACGGGGTGATGACTGATCCGGGGGTCAACCGTCAGCTTCTCGACGACCTGCCCCGGGAAATCGGCCCACTCTGCAGGGCTTTGCAGGGGCTTCTCGTACATGTCTTCTGGGCACAGCGATACGGTCTTTCACCCGCTGAGGTGCGCGAGGACGAAGTTCAAATCCGTCCGTTCGGCGGCAAGCTTGCCAGGATACTGGAGTTGGACGATTCTCCCCTGTCCGTGGCCCGGCCCCCCGAAAAGCGGCTGGTGTGCAACTGCAGGGACTATTCGGTCGTCCTTGCGTCGGTCTCATTCACCAGGGGATTCCCGCCAGGGCCAGGTGCGGTTTTGGCAGCTATTTCGAGAGCGGGCGCCATGTTGACCACTGGGTGTGCGAGTATTGGAAAAGCGACCCCGGAAGCTGGGTGCTCGTCGATGCCCAGCTTGACCCCCTGCAGTCAGATGTGCTGGCGATAGATTTCGATCCCCTTAACGTGCCGAGGGACAGGTTCCTGGTTGCGGGCAAAAGCTGGGAGATGTGCCGTTCGGGGCGGGCCGATCCCGAACTTTTCGGCATCTTCGACATGCACGGGATGTGGTTCATCAGGGGCAACCTGGTCCGGGACACGGCTGCCTGAACAGAATGGAACTGCTGCCCTGGGATGTGTGGGGGCTGGCAGGGGTCGGGGATGAGAACCTTTCGTCTGATGACATGAACCTATTGACAGGGTGGCTGCGATAACCGCTGCGGACGACCCCGATATGGAAGTGCTCAGCGCCTTGTATGAAGCCGACCCGCGGCTCAGGGTTCCGGCCCGGGTTAAGAGTTACTGCACTGGGGGTGCCGTGGAGGTTGATATTCCGGGCGTGTGATCCGTCAGAAACCGAAGAACCTTCCCATCAGTGAAATGGCCGCGTCCCGCCCCAGCAGCTTCTTCGCCCAGTTCGCCTTTCTGGCGTTGCCACCGACTACGTAGCAGAATCTTGGCCTTCTTTTCGCAAGCACTCGTGCAATGACCCGGGCGACATTGACGGGAGGTATCCCGTGCCGGCTGTCAATCCGTTCAACCACGCCGGCGTACCTCGGGTCGACGAAAGGATCGCCGGTTGGGGCATACGTGTTCCCGGTCTCGTTGAAGCCCGTGTTGACGTTACCGGGGTGGATCACCGACACCCCGAGCCCCCTGTGCACCACCTCTGTGCGAAGCGATTCGTAGAAACCCTCAAGCCCCCATTTTGACGCCGAGTACATGGATGACATGGGAACACCGATGCATGCCGCAATGGAACTCACGCCGATGATCGAGCCCCCGTCCTCGAGAAGGGGCAGGAAGTCCCTGACCAGCTTGATGTGCGAGGCGAGGTTCACATCAAGCACCCGGTCAACAAGTTCATCGGGAAGGTACTGGACGGGATGGGTGCTGTGAATTCCCGCCGTCACGACGAGGGCAGCGAAACGGCGGCCCTGTTCCAGATACCCTGCCGTCAGTGCCGACACAGCGGTTCGGTGCGAGATGTCGAGTTCAACCGTTTCGATCCGGCCGCCGGAATCCCTGCTCAACGACTCCAGCAGAACGCCGTTCCGGTCGGCGGCGGTCACCGTGTGCCCCTTCTCTGCGAGCAGGCCTGCAAGGGCTCTGCCGATACCCCCTGCTGCGCCCGCAACAAATACGGCCTGTCCTGAATGTATCAATTCGACTCAGCCGCCTTTCTGATGTAGTCCGACAGCTCCCGGACGCCGTCTCCCGTCCGCGCCGATGTTCGGAAAACCTTCACCCGGGGACTCAGGCTTCTGCACTCCCGCTCCGCGCGCTCCATGTCGAAATCAAGATGAGGCCCAAGATCGGTCTTGTTAAGCACGAGAACATCGATCGTGCTGAAGAGGGCCGGGTATTTCAGAACCTTGTCGTCACCCTCGGGCAGCGAGAGCACGCCCAATCTGAGATGCTCCCCGAGGTCGTACGCCGCGGGACATATCAGGTTGCCCACATTCTCGATGGCGAGGTACCTGAACGGGGTTCTCCTGTCCAGTTCGGAGAAGGCCTGCTTCACGGATCCGGCGTCGAGATGGCACGAACCACCCGTTTCGATCTGAACCGCCTGGCACCCGGCATTTCGGATCCGATCCGCATCCCGGCGGGTCTTCACATCACCCTCGATTACCGCAAGATCCTTTCCGAACCTTGCTGCAAGGGCTTCGAGCAGTGTCGTCTTTCCCGCTCCCGGAGAACTGATGATGTTGAAGGCGAATACTCCGTTCAACCTGAAAGCACGCCGGTTCTCGGCAGCAATGTCATTGTTCCTGGCCATCACAGGCGCATTTATCCTCATCGGCACCCTCCTCTGGAAGATCAACGCTTTCCACGTAGAACTCCCTTCCCGACATTATGTTACGATTCCAGGACCCGCAGTCGGGGCAACCCGTGGTGAAATCCCGGCTGAACCATTCACTGCCGCAATCCCTGCAGTGCATTTTGGCCTCGGTATTGCGGATGACGAGTTCCGGACGCCCGAAACCCTTCATGCCGGCAACTGCCGAGAAGCAAAAGGCCAGTGATTCAGGCGAAACGCCCGAGAGGGGGCCTATAACAACCGTAACCGAGGAAAGCTTCACAGGTCCGCCCAGGGTGTCCGCAATGGCCGCGGTCATCTCTTCGGCAAGTGAAAACTCGTGCACGATGCCCCCGTAGGTGAAGACGAACTTTGGTATAGTATAAGAATGAAGGATTGCTGCAGAAACCCGCAAAGGCTGAGGCTGGTGGTTCGGGGTGCGGTCCAGGGCGTTGGATTTCGCCCCTACATATACAGGCTGGCCCTTGGCCACGGGTTGTCAGGCAGGGTCTGGAACTCGTCCGATGGCGTTGTCATCGAGGTTCAGGGGAGCCCGGAGGCCCTTGAGTCTTTCACCCACCGCCTTCCTGCAGAGAAGCCCGGTCCCGCAATCATCAGCAGCGTAAGCTCGACCGAAATACCGGCAATTCCGGAGACGGGTTTCCTTATCGCCCGGAGCAGGGAGGGTGCACCCGACACACTCATCACGCCCGACCTCGCCGTATGCCGCGAGTGCATCGCAGACGTTCGCAACCCCGAAAACCGCAGGTACCGATACCCGTTCACCAACTGCACGAACTGCGGACCAAGGTACTCCATCCTTCTCTCCCTTCCGTACGACCGTCCCAACACGACCATGAGAGGGTTCGCGATGTGCCCCGAATGTGCCTCGGAGTACGCAGACCCGAACGACAGACGCTTCCATGCACAGCCGGTTGCCTGCCCCGTATGCGGTCCACGGTTGTCACTTCTGAACAGCCGCGGTGATGAAATCGCAAGCGATGATGCTGCGCTTCGGGCTGCCGTGGAAGCCGTTCTCGGGGGGATGATTCTCGCGCTGAAGGGATTGGGTGGCTTTCAGCTGCTTGTCAGGGCTGATTCCGACTCTTCGGTCGCCCTTCTGAGAACTCGGAAGAACCGGCCCGCGAAGCCGCTGGCCCTTCTTGTGCAGGGCCTCAGGGAAGCAGGGGAACTCTGTTTCATCGAGGAGGGTGAAGAGGAGCTGCTGCTCTCTCCCGCCGCACCCATCACTCTCCTGCGGTGGAAGGGACACGGGGTCTCGACCGGAGTTGCACCGGGCAGTTCCTGGCTGGGGCTCATGCTGCCCGCAACACCCCTGCACCACCTGGTCGCATCCGATGCAGGGGTACCTCTGGTGGCCACGAGCGGGAATGCATCGGGCGAGCCGATCTGCATCGATGAACGCGAAGCGCTCATAAAGCTCAGGGGAACGGCAGACCTGTTTCTTGTACACAACCGTCCCATCGCGCGCCAGGTGGACGATTCCGTAGTGGGATGGCTGCCCGACGGCCCGCTGACAATCCGAAGGGCAAGGGGCTACGCGCCTCTTCCGGTCAAGGTTGCCGGCATGCCCCCCGGGGTGGTTGCCGTGGGGGGGCACATGGCGAACACGGTTGCGGTTTCCATAAGCGGCGGTGTCGTCATGAGCCAGCACATCGGCGACCTTGACAGCCTTCCGTCCGTCGAGGCCCATTCGATGGCTCTTCGGGACCTGCAACACTTTTTCGGCGAGGGAAGGCTGGTGGTAAGGGACCTGCATCCTGATTACGCATCCACAGCAGCGGCGGAGACGATGGGTGTTCCTTCGGTCGTGGTTCAGCACCACCATGCCCATGTGCTCGGGTGCATGGCCGAGAACGGTGCTGAAGGACCCGTGCTTGGCGTTGCGTGGGATGGTGTGGGGCTGGGCGACGATCTTTCCGCCTGGGGCGGAGAGTTTCTCGCCGTAGGTGATGCATCATCCTTCGAGCGGATCGCATGCCTCCGCTCATTCCCCCTGCCGGGGGGTGATGCCGCAGCCTTCGAGCCCAGGCGATCGGCACTCGGCATCCTGTGGGAGATCCACGGTGAGCTCCCCTCCTCCCCCTTTTTCGAACCTTCCCAACTGAGGGTCATCGCCAGGATGCTCGAACGGGGTGTGAACTGCCCGCGCACCACCAGCGCCGGACGGCTTTTCGACGCATCCGCTGCGCTCATAGGCCTCAAGGGGGTCTGCTCCTTCCGGGGCGAGGCGCCGGGGCTTCTTGAAAACCTCGCCTGGCTCCAGGGCACGGAGGACGGTTACAGGATGGAACTAAGGCGGGGTGATGGCATTCTGGTGCTTGACTGGCTTCCAATGATGAAGGCGCTTCTGGCTGACCATGAGGCCGGGCTGCCTTCAGGAGTGATCTCTATGAGGCTGCATGCCGGTCTGTGCGAGGGCATTGTGCTGGTGGCGCGCGAGGCTGGGATCGAAAAGGTGCTTCTCACGGGCGGCTGTTTTGCAAACCGGCTGCTCACCCGCATGGCCACCGACAGGCTCCGTGAAGAAGGCTTCACCCCGCTCAGGCACCATCTTGTCCCACCGGGGGACGGTGGCCTCTCCCTGGGACAGACCGTTGCGGGAGCTGAAAATGTCACCGTTCAAAGGAGAAGTGCGCCATGATCCGTGCCGAAAGCGTTACAAAGCATTTCAACAGACGCAGGGGAGGCAGGGGCAGTGACAGGACTGGCTCGGCCGGAGTGAATGCGGTGGACGACATCAGCTTTTCCTGCCTTCCGGGAAGGGTCTTTTCGCTTCTCGGCCCCAACGGAGCCGGAAAGACCACCATGCTCAGAATGATAGCCACGATGCTTGTGCCCACCTCCGGAAGGATCACTGTTTCCGGCTTCGACACGGTCAGTGAGCAGCGCAAAGTGCGCGGAACGATAGGTTTCCTCACCGGCACCACCGGATTGTACGAGCGGCTGACCCCTTCCGAGATCATCTCCTACTACGGAGAACTCTACGGCATGGAGCGCGACCGCTTCAAAAAGCGCCGGGACTTGCTGTTCCAGTCACTGGGAATTTCGGAGTTCGCGAACCGCCGTTTGGGAGCCCTTTCTTCCGGAATGAAGCAGAAGGTCTCGATCGCCCGGACGATGATCCACGACCCCGAAGTGGTGGTGTTCGACGAGCCCACTGTAGGCCTGGACGTCATCACCGCCAAGTCGATCATCAACCTTATCAGAGGATGCCGCGACGAAGGAAAGACCGTGATCTTCTCCACCCACATCATGGGAGAGGTCAGCCTTCTCAGCGATGATCTTGCGATAATTCACAAAGGCAGGCTTCTCTTCTGCGACACCTTCGCGTCGTTTACGGAAGGGATGAAGACGAAATCGGTTGAGGACGAGTTCATACGGATAGTTGAGGAGGCGTGAGATGAGGCAGGTCATCACGATCTTCAAAAAGGAATTGAAGGACATGCTCCGCGACCGAAGGACCATATTCTTCATGATATTCATGCCCTTCCTCGCGATTTTCCTTGTGTTCAACCTGACGATGCGGCTCGGAATGAACATGGAAAACAGGGCGCGGGAGAAGATCATGAGGGTCTCCGTGATCTCGCCGGTTCCCGTCCCGGAGTTCACCCGGATACTGGAGGGTTCCGGGGGCGTCGAAATCGCGCACACCATCCCGGACAGCGCTGTCAGCGGAATGATCGAATCGGGCGAGCTCGATTTCGTCGTCCGGTTCCCCTCTGACTACGAGGAAGCCCTGACCCGCGAAGGCACTGCGGAGGTACAGGTCTACTACATGGGATCGGTGGCCGAGAACGAGGGTGCGTTTCCAAGGTTGCAGGCCATGCTCGATGAGTACGGAGAGCTGATCCTTCGGGAAAGGCTTCGAAAGCGCGGACTGGAGATTGATTTCTCCTCTCCGCTTCGCATCACGCCCCGCGACCTGTCGTCGGCGCGCGCCAGGGTGGGGGAAAGCATAGGCGGCATGTTCCCCTACTTCATTATTCTGTTCTGTTTTCTCGGAGCGATGTACCCGGCCATCGACCTCGCTGCAGGCGAGAAGGAGAGGGGAACCATCGAAACCCTTCTGATCTCGCCCGCGACAAGGGGGCAGATAGTCCTTGCGAAGTTCCTCGTGGTGGGTCTTTCCGGGGTGTTCACCGCGGTGGCGTCGTTCACCTGGCTGTATCTGGTTCTCCGATACGGAAGCCCCGTGCCGGCCGAGGTCCTGTCGGGAGTATTGAGCATCATCGAACCACGCTCAATACTGCTTTTCTTCTCTATGCTTGTGCCGCTCTGCGCATTTTTCAGCGCTCTGCTGCTCTCGGTGTCAATCTTCTCCAGAACCTACAAGGAAGCCCAGAGCATCATGACACCCCTGAATTTCATGGTCCTGATCCCCCTTCTCATCGGGATTTTTCCAGGAGTGGAGCTGAACGCCGTCACTGCGCTGATTCCGCTGTTGAACATCTCGCTCGCGACGAAGGAGATAATCGGAGGGACCATCAACCCGCTCTTCATGGCCGAGATATTCGCGGTGCTTCTTCTGCTTGCAGGCGCAGGTCTTGCCTTCTGCTCACGCTGGTTCAGCAGGGAAGAGGTGATCTTCCGGGGCTCATGAGCATTGGCGCCGTGAACGGTCGATCAGGAAGGGTTCAGCCCCTGCGGCTGCCACCCTGTCTTCCCGAGGTGAACCTTCGCCTTTGATTGGAGCTTCCCCGACCAAAGTTCACAGGAGCAGGCTGACTTGACCTGAAGGCTTCCTCGGAGTGGAACTCGTGGTCCATGCTGGCCGGAACCGGCTTTCCAAGAAGGCGTTCGATCTGATGCAGGCATTCCCTGTCCTCTGCGCAGCAGAAGGATATGGCGTCGCCACCGGCACCGGCCCTCGCCGTCCGTCCGATGCGGTGGATATATGTTTCGGCCTCGATGGGAAGATCGTAGTTGATCACGTGAGTAATGTTGTCAACGTCCAGCCCTCTCGCAGCGACGTCCGTGGCCACGAGAACCTGGAAGCGGTTCCCCTTGAAACCCGACAGGGCGCTGGTCCTGGCGGACTGGCTCTTGTTTCCGTGGATGGCTGTCCCGGTGATCCCGGTTGCGCAGAGCTTCTTCACCACCTTGTTGGCGGTATGCTTCATCTGTGTGAAGATCAGCGCTTTGCCGACCCGCGGATCGCTCAGGAGGGAAACGAGAAGAGCGTCCTTGTCGGCTTTTCCCACGAACAGAACCTTCTGATCGATGCTTTCCACCGTTGGCATATCAGGCTCGATGGAGATCCTGAGGGGGTCGTGAACGATGGTTCGCGCAAGTTCTTCCATCCCCGGCGACATGGTCGCGGAGAAAAAGAGGGTCTGACGCTTCTCGGGTATGATGGCGAGCACTCTTCTTATGTCCGGGATGAACCCCATGTCCAGCATTCTGTCAACTTCGTCAAGAACGAAGTACTCGACACTGCCGAGATGTATGAACCCCTGCTGGACAAGGTCGAGCAGCCGACCGGGTGTGGCTGTGAGAATGTCGACCCCCCGGTTGAGTGCGCGTTCCTGCCCGGCCTGGCTGACCCCTCCGAAAACAACGGTGTGGCTCAGGCGGAGAAACCGGCCGTACGTGGCCATGCTTTCATCGATCTGAGCTGCAAGCTCCCTCGTGGGTGCCAGGATAAGCGCACGGGGCGTGCCCGGGGCCGGTCTGCGGCTGTTGCCGGAGAGCATCTGGAGCAAGGGGAGTGCGAACGCCGCTGTCTTCCCGGTACCGGTCTGGGCAGTGCCCATAAGGTCCCGTCCTTTGAGGAGATGCGGGATGCACTGCTCCTGAACGGGTGTGGGGGTTTTGTAGCCCTGCATTGCCAACGCCTGTTGGATTTCCGGGATAAGCGATCCAAAGACGTTTTCCGAAAAATGCGTTGAGGGTGTGGACAACTCTGTGCGCTGTGAAGGCGCAACGGTATAATGTTTCATTGTTCTTTCCTGGTCCGGCACTTGTACGATCTCTACCCGCCGGACGCGTGGAAAAGAAAGGACAGCAACTGTTGCTGCGTGGTGAAGGGGAAACAAAGTTTGTAGTGCTCCCCTTCAATGGGGTGTAACATACTTGGTGCGTGAAGAAACCGCAACTATTCGCGTTCCGGCGTCTGAACAAGTGGAGGAGGGTGCAGAAGCCTCCCCGGAGAAGCAGTGCTTCCCAAGCCGTTCGGCGATGCACCCATGAGCTTCCGTCCTGATCCGGGATGGAACGATCCGGGCTGTCCGGACATACAGCCCGATGAAGCATGACCTGTGACCTTCAAGGAGGCTGATGTGAAAAGACTGATGGCTGCCGCCGTCCTTCTTCAACTGCTTTCGGGATGCTCTGACTCCCCCAGTTCGCCGGGGGGTACGCTTCCGACGGTTCAGAACTGCAGGATAATGCAGGAGGAGAGCAGGGGCGACACCGTAACTGTTGCGTGGGATCCGGTGGATGTCGAGGTGGATGGGTACAGGGTCTGGTTCGCATCAACAAACCCGGGAAACTGGCAGATCATTGCCCAGGTCGAGGGTACCGGCGTCTCCCACATCGCGGGCAGCACCGGGTACTACTGTGTTGATGCCATCAGGGGAATCGATTCGTCTCAGGAGCAGTCGAACATTGCGGACGACAGGGCAACGAATTTCACCCCCGACGACACCCTGGGCCTTCAGGGATCGAACGGTATCCAGTTCCTGTCAACGCACGTCGCGATCGGGGATGCCACCGATCCCTCGTTCCATCAGGACCTTTACGTCCGGTCCGAGGGAGGGACCATCCTCTTCTTCCGGGGCAACTACGACCCCGAGAGTTACCCCGGGGGAAGCTATTCCCACATCGCTGAGGCGTCGAACACTGTTGCACCCGGTCCGGGTGACGCCGCATGGCGAAGCACCATCGCTGCCCAGAATAACGGCAGCTATTTCGTTTCCCTCGAGAACGGCGACTATGCCATGTTCTGGATAGACACGCTGCAAGGGGAGACGGCAGTCCTTAACTCAAGCCAGTATCAGCCGATACGGGGTCTGCGGCTCTTCAACCCTTTCATCTTCTGACGGAGCTTGCGCGGATCCACGGGAGGGCAATGAGCAGAAACATCGAGGCCGAGCAGATCAACCGAAGGTACTGGGACGAACTCGCCCCGGTGCACGGCAGATCCTACGACGTGTCGCGCCTTCTCGCCGGAGGACACCGGCTTGACCCTGTCCAGGTCAGCGAGCTGGGTGACATCAGTGGGCTTGCGACACTGCACCTTCAATGCCACATCGGCACGGACACCCTTTCACTGGCCAGGCTCGGGGCGGAGATAACGGGTGTTGACTTTTCGGAGGAATCCCTGAAAGAAGCCAGAAGTCTTGCCGCAAGAACCGGGTTGTCCGCAAGGTTCATCAACGCACCCCTGTTCGACCTGCCATCGGTGCTGAACGAGCAGTTCGACCTTGTGTACACGTCCATCGGTGTACTGTGCTGGATCTCCGACATAAGGTTGTGGGCCGACATGGTTGCCCGGTATCTGAAGCCGGGGGGAGAATTCTACCTGATGGAGTCTCATCCATTCCTCCATGTCTTTGATGATGAGTGCGACGGCCTGCGGGTGCTTCATCACTATTTTTCCCACGGCAGGCCGCAGGACTGGCCCGGTGATGTGCCGGACTACGCAGATGAGAACTACAGGGTGCAGAATCCCACGCGGGAGTTCACCTGGACCCTCGGCGATGTGCACAACGCCCTGGTCGATTCAGGCCTTCGGATCAGGTGGATCCACGAGTTCGACTTTCTCCACTGGAAAGCCCTTGAGAGCATGATCTGCAGTGATGACGGGTTCTGGAGGCTTCCCGAACCCCATAACCGCATCCCCCTTCTTTTCAGCCTGAAGGCTGTGAAGGAGCGCAAGGCGTGACGGAGGCCGCACCTCGTTCCCAACCGTGACCTCCCTGTCTATAATCACTGTGATGTATCACCTGACGGGCAGGAGTCGGCATGTGTCTGGGAATACCCGGAGAGATTCTTGAGATTTGGGGTGAGGATCCCCTTTCCATGAGGGCCAGGGTCAGTTTTGGCGGTGCAGTCCGCGAGGTGTGCATGGCCGGGGTTCCCGATGCGCAGGTCGGTGAATTCGTCATCGTGCACGCGGGGTTCGCTCTGAACCGTCTGGATCAGGCCGAAGCCCGGGAGGTGAACGGCTATCTGGAAAGGATCCTCGCGTCGCATTCTCCGGAGATCCGGGACAACTGATGCGGTTCGTTGACGAGTATCGCGATCCTGCACTCTGCCATCGCTACGTTGATGAGATACGCAGAACCTCCACCCGTCCCTGGACTCTGATGGAGGTATGCGGCGGCCAGACCCACACAATACTCAGGTACGACATTCAGGGAATGCTCGAAGGAGCCGTTGAGCTCATTCATGGGCCCGGGTGTCCCGTGTGCGTAACGCCTGTTTCGCACATCGATGCGGCGATCGACCTCGCCTCGAGGCCGGGGGTTGTTCTCTGTTCCTTCGGCGACATGCTGCGGGTTCCCGGGAGCAGCTGCGACCTCAACACGGCACGGGCCAGAGGCGGGGACGTGCGCATGGTCTATTCTCCCTTCGATGCGGTGAGCCTCGCCCGCAGCAATCCCAGCAGCCAGGTCGTGATGTTCGCTGTTGGTTTCGAAACAACCGCCCCGGTAACGGCAGCAGCGCTCCTTTCAGCCCGTGACCTTGGCAATTTTTCCGTGCTTTCATGTCATGTTCTGGTGCCTCAAGCCATCGAGGCCGTGCTGTCCATGAGGGAGTGCAGGGTGAAGGGCATCCTGGCCGCCGGGCATGTCTGCACGGTCACTGGCTGGAAGCCATACCTCGGTATTTCGGCCATGCATTCCATCCCAATCGTTGTCGCGGGATTCGAACCGGCGGACATACTTCAGGCTGTGCTCATGTGCGTACGGCAACTCGAGGATGGCCGCCACAGTGTAGAGAACCAGTACACCCGCTCCGTCTCCATCGATGGTAATCCCGATGCAATGGCGCTGGTTAACCGGGTGTTCAAAGTGGTTGACAGAAATTGGAGGGGGCTCGGCACTATCCCGGGGAGCGGAATGGACCTTTCAGACCAGTGGGCTGGCTTCAACGCCCTTGAGAGGTTCGGTGTCGTGCTGCGCGACTCATCCGGGGAAACGGGCTGCATGGCGGGCAAGGTCCTCACAGGTGAGGTCGCGCCGCCGGACTGCCCCCACTTCGGAACCAGGTGTACTCCCGAGTCTCCACTGGGCGCACCCATGGTCTCTTCCGAGGGGGCATGCGCCGCCCATTTCAGGTACGGCGGGCTTTCATGATCCGCTGCCCCGTGCCATCAGCACCGTCGGATGCGATCACCATGGCGCATGGAGGCGGCGGACGGCTGACGAACCAGCTCATCGAGGAAGTCATGATAGCCGCCTTCGGAAAGCCGCCTGGTGGTGAGCAGCACGACGGAGCAACACTTCCTGCAAGCCCGGCCGATATCGCGTTCACAACTGATTGCCACGTGGTCGAACCCCTGTTCTTCCCGGGCGGAGACATTGGCTCGCTCTCAGTCATAGGAACGGTCAACGACCTTGCCATGTGCGGTGCGATGCCCCGCTTCCTCAGCGCAGGTTTCATTCTCGAAGAAGGCCTCCCCCTTGATACGCTTCGCAGGGTTGTTGATTCGATGGCTGTCGCAGCCCGTCAGTGCGGTGTGAGGATCGTCACCGGCGACACCAAGGTCGTTAACCGCGGCAAGTGCGACGGCGTCTACATCTGCACGGCC
Organism: Candidatus Fermentibacterota bacterium; assembly: GCA_963845085.1. Lineage (GTDB taxonomy): Bacteria > Fermentibacterota > Fermentibacteria > Fermentibacterales > JCC-6 > UBA6080. The sequence goes on along the minus strand of CAWJQI010000002.1, from coordinate 29,586 downwards.
GGGGTCGGGGAGATAGCGCGGGGCATGAACGTTGGACCCGGAAAGGTCGCACCCGGTGACTCGGTGCTCGTCAGCGGTGATGTGGGAAGGCATGGGATTGCCGTTCTTGCATGCAGGGAGGGGATTTCTCTGGAACTCACGATTGAAAGCGACATTGCCCCTCTGCACGGAAAAGTGGCTGCGCTCGCAAATGCCGGCATTTGCGCGCACTGCATGAGGGACCTGACCCGCGGCGGGCTGTCCGCTGCGCTCAACGAGATCGCAGTCGCCTCAGGCAGGTGCATCGAGATCGACGAGAAGAGTGTACCGGTGGCTGCCGAGGTTGCCGGAGCCTGCGAGATCCTTGGGCTTGATCCCTTCCAATCGGCCTGTGAGGGCAGATTCGTGCTTTTCGTGCCCTCCCCTGACACCGCTGCAGCCCTTGAAGCACTGGGCGGGGGAGCAACGTGTGTGGGCCGTGTAACTGACTCTCTGAATGCCGGGGTCCACCTCATCACTTCTCTTGGAACCACCAGGATACTTGAAATGCCGAGCGGCATGCTGCTGCCAAGGATCTGCTGACTTCATCCCGGGGAAGGCAGATCAGCATTGTCGCATTCTCAATCTGCGTTTGCAGTTTCAACCCGGGGGGCACGCTTTTCCGGAAGTGCTCCCCGGAGCATATTCGGTGCATCCCGTTCGACTCACACCGGTCATGCCCAGGCAGCGGGGCCATGTTTCCCGACGGAGAGAACCATTGCTTCACCTTCTTCTTGCGATAGTCTGCAGCTCCTCGGTGGCCGTGCTTCTGCGTGTTTACGGGAAGCCTGGCGTGCCGGTGCTTCCCGTCATCGCAGCAAACTACCTTGCAGCAGTTGTGCTCTCGATTCTCATCCAGGGTTCCAGCCTTGCCGGTTCGATCGAGGCTCTGGCCTCTTTCTCTCGCTCGCAAGCTCCGGAAAACGCAGTGCCCGGTCTTCAGGAAACGGGCGCTGTCTGGGGAATGACTGCGGGGATTCCCCTCGGTGTTGTTTACTTTCTGGCCTTCCTGGTCTACCGGAAGGCTCTTGGAACAAGCGGGCTTGGACTTTCCGGCGGCTTCGCCAAGATGGGCATACTTCTTCCCATGGTCCTTTCAATGCTGTTCTGGAAGGAATACCCGGGAACCATTCAGTGGATCGGGATCGCGGTTGCGGTAACTGCGGTTGCCCTGGGGGCCTTTCCCGGTGCGGGAGGAAGGTTCGCACCCGTGCTCCTTCTCGTGTTCATCCTGAACGGCTTCGCAGAGTTTGGGAGCAAGCTCTACCAGCATTACGGAGGTTCCCCGCAAAGGGATTTCTTCCTTCTCTGGGTCTTCACTTCAGCGCTGTTGTGTTCGATTGCCGGCATGCTCCGAAAGCACCTCAGGTTCGGCCTTGGATCCTTTGCCGTGGGGATTCCCCTCGGGCTGGCGAACTATTTCAGCTCATGGTTTCTCATACCCGCGCTGGATGAGCTGAACGCCCCCGTTGTATTCTCCCTGTTCGGCGCCGGAACGGTCGGTCTTCTCTCCATCGTCGGCCATTCGGTGTTTGGCGAGCGGCTCGGAACGAGGGAAGCAGTTACCCTGCTCTTGGTTGCCGCTGCCATTGTTCTGGTGAATTTGTGAGAGATCAGTGAGCAGGGACACGGGCTTTCTGGGAACCGAGCCGGTCGGAAAACTGCTTCTGAAGATGTCTGCACCGGCAGTCACCGCCATGCTCGTCAACTCGCTCTACAATCTGGTTGACACCGTCTTCGTGGGGCAGGGCGTTGGAACCGACTCCCTTGCGGCGCTTGCGATCTGTTTTCCAATCCAGATGTTCATTCTGGCTGCCGCCCAGACTGCAGGCCTGGGAAGCGCATCGGTGATCAGCAGGGCGCTGGGATCGGGAGACACGGAGCGGGCGGGCAGGGCGGCAAGCTCCTCCTTCCTTCTTGCCTCGGCTTCAGCCCTCCTTATCTGCGTGGCCGGCCTTCTCTTCAACAGGCCCATTCTCGGAATGTTCGGGGCCGACGCCGATGTGATGAAGCCTGCGATGGAATACATGTCTGTGATTTACCTCGGCGGCGTGTTCTTCGCCTTGTCGGTCAACGGGAACAGCCTTCTGCGCGCGGAGGGGAAGGCGCGGCTCGCCATGATAACGATGATCACGGGAGCCGTTTCCAACATAATCCTTGATCCGCTGTTCATTTTCGGCTTCGGCTGGGGGATCAGGGGTGCGGCCATCGCCACCGTCCTCTCCCAGTTCATTTCCTTCAGCTACATCGCGAGCGTATTCCTGAGAAAAAGGAGCAATCTCGCCATCAGGCGGATCTGGTTCGTACCGAAACCTGCGGAGGCTTTTGAAGTGCTTTCCATCGGAGCCGCATCCTTCGCCAGGGTGTGCGCGGGGAGCCTGATGGCGGTAGCAGTGAACCGTTCCATCGTGCATTTCGGCTCTTCACTCGAACTCGCCGTGTTCGGTGTTGTGAACAGGATACTGATGATGTGCTTCATGCCTGTGTTCGGGCTTGCTCAGGGGTTGCAGCCAGTCCTCGGCTTCAACTACGGCGCAGGACTCGGGCGCAGGGCTGTCCGTGCGATAAGGCTTTCGATCGTTTCTGCGTCAGCGGTCACCGCGCTTGCCTTTCTTCTCGGCACGTTCATACCGGGACAGGTGCTCTCGGTCTTCAGCAATGACAGCCGGCTTCTCGAGACCGGTCCATCGATCTTCCGCACCGTAACTGCCGCGATGATCTTCGTCGGAGCCCAGGTGATAGGAGCCTCGGTCTTCCAGACACTCGGAAAGTCGGGGCTCGCCTTCCTGCTCTCCATATCACGGCAGGTCATCTTCGTGATACCTCTCGTGCTCCTTCTGCCGGGATTGATGAACGACCCGCTGCAGGGGGTGTGGTACTCGCTGCCTCTGGCTGACATCCTTTCCTTTCTCTTGACGGGGTACTTCCTTGTTCGTGAACTGAACAGGATGAAGGGGATCTCTTCTGAGAGTATTGTTCTGCGCAAGTAACCATGGATGGGGACATGCGGCCAGACAGCGGGAACTCGTGCGGCTCCTGTCGGGTTCGGTTCCCGGAATGGAAGTTCATGTCGCATCGGGAGCACCGGGCTGGTTCTGGCAGGGGCTTACGGGAGTGCGGCTTCATCCGCCGAGGTGCTCCCCGATCCCCGTCGACACAGATGGGGATGTGAACCTGCAACTTACCGAACAGGCGCTGCTTGCGTTCGTTGGAGGGTTGAGTCGCAGTTGTGAACGCGAGAAGACATTTCTCATGGAGATATCACCTGACATTGTCATCAGCGACGTTGACCCGCTCCCTGTCCTGGTCTGCTCCGAGCTGCACATCCCGGCATTCATCGTCGGAAATTTCACGTGGGACTGGATTCACACCAGCCTCTTTCCCCAAAGAAAAACCGAGTGCGATCTTCTGGCCGATGCATACTCCGGGGGCACCTACCTTCGGCTTCCCATGGGACCGGCGTATTCGCCCTGCGCAGAAACAGCTGCCCTTCCGCTGCTTCCGGGCGGGCCTCCCGGAGATCCGGCCCGGGCCCGCCGGCTGATCGGCGACCGCGAATACACACTGCTTGCCTTCAGGGAGATGCCTCATGGGGGGCTGCCAGAAACATTCGACTCATTCACAGTCTCTTCGATGGAGGAGAACCTCCTCGGCGCAGACCTGTGCATCACCCCCGGGGAGATGGAGGCCGCATCCCTGACATACTCAGACCTGGTCGCCGGGGCTTCGGAGGTGTATTGCAGGGCGGGGTACGGGATCCTATCCCAGATCATCGCTGAGAATCGCGATGCCGTTGTATTGACGGGCAGGACATTTCCTGAAGAACCTTATCTGATGGCCGGCTGGAAAAGTTTCCGGCAAAGACCGGAAACAGGTGCGCAGATTCGGAAGTCGTTCCTTGAAACTTTTATGCCTCTGGCGGGTCTATAAGAAACGGCTTTCCCTTTGTGCGTCGAGAGTATAGAATACACGTGTGAGATTTCCCCCATTCAAGGAGTGTGCTATGAAGTTGCTGCCTCTTCTGGTCGCGCTTGTCGCCGGTTCCGTATTCGCAGCCCCTGTAAACGGGCCGTCGGAAGCTGCAGATCTTGTCATGAACACGATGATGCTGGACATGCAGAGGGTTGAAGTGCGGGTGTTCCCCTCATTGCTTGAAGAGGGAACCCTCTTGGGCGCATGGTCGTATCCTGGTGTGTTCGTTCCCGTTCAGTCTTACCTTGTTCTTGTCGATGACTACGCCACCGCCAACTGGGAGCACCCCTGCCGCTGGGTGTTCGTTTCCCCTCAGGGCGATGTCGAAACGATTCGTATGAACGTTCCGCCTGACAACTACGACCGCATGGATGTTCATTACACAGTGCTTCCCGATGTCTCGGGCATGATCCGTGGGCAGTACGAAGACTTCATCGCATGGTTCGCACCCAATCCCCAGGCCACACCCGAGCAGGGCGCACAGATGTACGCCTGGATAATCTCAGGCGGAGCCAACCAGGGCAACAACCACATCAGGTATTACGGCGACGTCCAGTTCATCTACAACGTCCTCGTGTACGACTATCTCATTCCGGGTGACCACATCATCGTCTGCTTCGCCGACGGCACGAACCCCGCACCCGACCAGTCCGGCGGCATTAACTCCAACCCCGATTTCGACGATGACGGTGACACTGACATCAACTTCGACGCAACTTCAACCGGCGTCGTCAACGGTTACAACGCAATCGATGCAATGGTCGGCTCCGACGACCATCTTTTCGTCTTCACCACCGATCACGGCGGTCCCGGCAAGTCCGGCGGCAACCTTCCCACCGAGGTCATCCTCAATCTGTGGAATGGCACCCTCAATGATGACGACCTCATGACGATGCTCGACGGCATAAGCGCCGCATCGATCCATGTCGTCATGGAGCAGTGCTACTCCGGCGGATTCCAGCAGGAAGTAACCCATGCAGGCTCCGCGCAGCCCCGTACGTTCGCAAGTGCTGCCAATGCCGTCGAATCCAGCTGGGCCGGACAGACTTACCCGCAGTACGATGAGTATGTGTACTTCTGGACCGGCGCCGTGCACGGAAGCAGACCCGCGGCGGGTTCCTATCCCGCAGGCGCGCTTCCCGGAGACCCCGACGTCAACAGCGACGGCTACATCTCCATGTGGGAGGCCTCCGACCGGGCCAAGGCCTGGGACTACTATGCCCAGTCCGGCCAGGAGCATCCCCAGTGGGACGACCTGCCTGACAGCTGCGGCGAGCTCTATTTCCTGGGCGGCCCGATCCCCGTGGCCATCGAAGACTACGCTGCGGGTGTTGTCCCGGCCACCGGTCTCGGAATCAGTGTAAACCCTGTTGATGCAGGCGCAACGGTCAACTTCCACATGAACTCAACCTCCGTTGTCGAGCTTCAGATACTTGACCTTGCCGGCAGAGTGGTCAGCACTGTTCTTTCCGGGATAGTGCAGCAGGGCAACCAGTCGGTGCTTGTTGACTTCTCGGCCCAGCCCTCCGGCATCTACCTGCTCCGCCTTGCAACCGAAGGTTCTGTCCAGACCCTCAAGGTCGTCCGCATCTAAGGGGGACGGACTAAGGCAAATTAGTTTTCTGAAGTATGAGGAAGGCCTGGAGTAACATCCAGGCCTTCTGCATTGATGATCGTGCGTGCTATCCGGCAGAGGTTGGTTGATCTATGGGTGGTTTTATTCGCGACAGAGCTGATGATGCAGATGGTAGAGCAATTCCGAGGAATGATGCAGCTTTGCTGATTGTGCACCCGTTGAGATGAACTGCCCGCCTGAGGAACTCCTGCCTTGCCCTTGAGAGAATTCGTGCTCTACCTCGTCCAAGGATTGAAGAGGAAGAAATCCCGAATGCTTCAGCAGTCTGATAGAGTATTAGATCAAGGTCGATCACAGAGACAACTGAATCAGCATTCCTCGGGTGAAATTCAGCCGGACGTTCGATTGGCCTAATATCCTCATCAAAGGCACTGCAGTTATAAAGCTCGCTGAAGTAAGACCCTGCAGAGCCGAACAGGGCGTTTGTTGTTTGAATAGGGCACAAATCGTCGAACCTTGGGGCAACAATTTCCCTGTGCCCGCACCACGGGTAACTGTCCAACTCGGTGAAGGAACTCACCAGTCCGTGCTTCAGGGGATTTCTGTTAACGTAGGCAAATACCGCTCTGCAATATGCTTCGCTGCCAACAAGTTTGGATTTGTACCGGTTCTGGAACAGATACCCGACTCGTTCATATTTCTGGTTGAAATACAATGAGTAGCCAGTTAGCGCTCTTCGCATGAACGTGGCAAGAGGAGTAGCCCCGGTTCTCGATAATAGATGTATGTGGTTCGGCAGGAATGACCAGGCAAGAATACACATGTCAGTTTCAGAGGTGAGATACTTTAGACGGCTCAACAGGTCTTCATAATCTTCGGTCTCCCGAAAAATCGCTTCCCTGTTATGACCTCTTGAGATCACATGCTGAATTGCGCCTACTGCATCAAATCTCGCTTGTCTTCCCATATGATGAAGTACGGCCCAAACGATACAGATTTCAAGTTCTGACCGTATCTACATGTGCCTGATTGTATTAGCTCGGTAATCTATTCTTTCTTAGTCCGTCCCCTGTATTCTGCGATCGGGTCGACGGGAAGGTTGTTGGTTTCGCGCCAGTGCTGGACGACAGGACGGACATCGGTGACAAAGGCATCCCTGAGAACACGGTTGGCTCCGGAAACGTCGGGGACTTCCTGAAGCTGCTTCAACTCGTCGGGATTAACCAGAGAAGCCCGGGCAAGGGCATGCATGATGTTCTCAATTGCTGTCAGAAGGTTCTCCATGGGATCGTCCACCCTGGTTTCCACCTTCACTTCGATGGCGAATTTGTCAAGGCTGCAGAGGCCCGCCCTCTCGGCATTGAGAAGGTTGAGGAAGAAACGGAACAGGGCTCCGGAGTCCATCGAGCCTGCTGGAAGTGCTCCCATGCCGAGACGGTTGTCGCTGATGGCCACACGTCCGAGAATCTTCTGGTGAAGCATCGACACCATCACGCTGTCGAGGCTTTCCCCCGGCAACAGGCTTCCGGTATCAAAAAGCAGCCTGCATGAGGGATCCGTTTCCCGGCAGAGCCATGCGGCAGTTCCCCAGTCCGGAACCGCTGAGCAGAAGTAGGAGGGATTGTAGGGCCGGAAGCCAAGAAGCATGTTCTCGCTCTTGCGGATCTTGAGGCCAATCTGGCGCATTCCTTTGAGGATGTAGTCAAGCATCTCGACTGTGTTCTTTTCGCCGGGCGAATCAGCGCCGTCAGGAATCCAGACGAGCAGCTGTCGGCAGTTGATATCCCTCATCAGCTGCATGACGCTGAGGATGTTGTTGATGCTTGCAACCCTGACCTCGGGGTACGGGGATGCGAGCGTCCCGTACATCAGACGGTGGTTCAGGACGCCGCGTTTCCTTGGAACAAGTGGATTGACGGTAAGCGTGACGGGTGTCAGCCCCTTTTCCTCGAGGATCTTGTTGATCTGCTCAGCGTCCTCCTTCTTCTGTATGTCGAGGGGATACTCGAGAGCAACATCCCTGCACTTTCCCGTTATCTCCGCAAGCATGGCGGCGTTTGCGAGCCTGGCTTCGACCGTCTCAGGATCATCTTCCGTGTTGAACCTGGCGAGGTTGGTGCCTGCCCGTGACAGTGAACGAGTCGAGACAGTGAGTCTCAGCGAATCAAGCTTTTCCGAAACGGTTTGCATGCAGCGACCCCTTTCGCCGTTTATAACCCAATTTCTGGTGCAATATTTTTCATGGCGTTCAATGCCAATGACACGAATGCGTCAAGATCCCAGCCGGCATTGGCACACTCTGTTATCCTTGCCCTGTCGACGTTTCTTGCAAATCCCGATTTCCCCATGCGCTTCACGACGGATGAGGTCTGAACCGGTTCAAGCCTTCTTTCCGGGTAGATCAGTGCTGTTGCACTGATGAGGCCTGTAACGGATTCGGCGGCGCTTAGAAGGTAGTCAAGCCGTGATTCGCGGGCAGTTCCGTTCAACTCCGCGTTGTGCGCCTTGATGGCATGGATGAACGGTTCGGGGAGCAGACCGTCAAGAAGCTGTTCCGCCAGAATGCCGTGCTTCGTATGGTCTCCATCCGTGAGTTCCATATCGATGTCGTGGAGAAGACCCGCCACTTCCCAGGTTTCAGGGGATGGCTCGTTCATGCTTCTGGCCAGATCACCCATTATGGCTGCTGTGGCAATGCAGTGTCTGAAGAGGCTCTCGCTTCTCACATGCTGCTTGAGCAGCACCCTGGCATCATCCCTTGATATTCCAGAGCCTGCCATTCCAGTCTCCCTCCAGCCTGAGCAGCGAATCATCCCTGCCGGTTTCTATCATTGTAAAAGCTTTGCCGATAGTGTCGGCAACGTCGGATGGAAGCATCGCACGCCGGGAATTGAGAGATGCGTGTATATCGCCCGCCAACCCGTGGACGAATGCTCCGAGCGGGGCGGCATCGGAGGGGGAAAGCCCCTGGGCAATCAATCCGGCAACAAGACCCGAGAGAATGTCTCCGCTGCCCCCTGTGGCCATGCCGTTGTTGCCGGACGGGTTCAGGATCCTGCCGCCGGCGGGAAGGAATACCTGGCTTGGTTTTCCCTTGAGCAACACGGGGCAATCTGTTGCAACTGCAAGTTTGGCTGCGGAATCAAACCGCTTTCCCAACTCGGTCGAGCAGCCGGTGAGCCGTGCAAGTTCGCCCGGATGGGGAGTCAGAACAACTGACCCCCTTGTCGGCAAAATAGATGCCATGCCCTTGTCCATTACATTCAGGGCATCGGCATCGACCACAAGGGGAAGGCTCCACTTCTCCAGGGCGTAGCGCACGATCTTTGCTGTACCGATATCGGCACCCATTCCAGGCCCGATGACAACCGCGGAAAAACCGGACGGGTCCGGGAGTGATGTAACATCCCCCGGGAGAAAATAACTGCAGAGCGTTTCCGGGATCCTTCCACTGACAGCGGTTGCCGCGGGAAGGGGAACACAGATCTCTACAAGGCCGGCACCGCTGCGAAGGGCACCCATCGCGGCCATGAGGGCCGCGCCAGGCATGCGCTCGGATCCGGCGAGCACCAGCACCTTTCCAAATGAGCCTTTGTGAGCGTCAACGGGGCGGGGGGGAGCTTCGCCCTTGCGCCCGCCATGTCCATCACTTCCCTGAGATGGTTGTCGGGCATGTGGATACCGATGTCGGCAAGAAATATGGCACCGGCGAAACCACACCCCGGGGGAAGCAGCATCCCGAGTTTCGGGGCGGCGAAGGTAACCGTCACATCAGCCCTGACTGCCTCGGTATCGACCTCTCCCGTCAGGCAGTTGACTCCTGTCGGGCAGTCTGCCGAAAGGATGGGACAACCCGGAGATTTGTATGCCTGGACTGTCGAAAGGATCTGCCCCTTGAGACGACCGGCGAATCCTGTCCCAAGCAGCGCATCGATCACAAGTGCCGGTCTGAATGATGGCGCGGAGCACTCAAGACCACCGGAGCCAAGGTAGGATGCCCTGTTTGCAGCGCAATCGGGGGAGCAGACCTTTGAATCCTGGAATGCCGGATGTACGGAAACAATATGCCCCCTCTGATGAAGAAGCCTGGCTGCAACGTAACCGTCTCCACCGTTGTTTCCGGGTCCGGCAAGAACGACAATGGGAAGCCTTTCGCCCTTCAGCATCCCTATCGCCAGGTCGGCCAGGGCAGTACCCGCCCTTTCCATGAGGACCGCACCCGGTATACCGCCTTCGATGGTGGACCTGTCGAGCTCGGACATTTCCTGGGGAGTCACCCAGTGTGTCATTGCCGGTCCTCCTCCGTTTCTGTTACGGTATCAAGAATGGCAAACGCCACGGCAAGCGTGTCAGTACTGTCCGCAGAAACATGAATGCATCCGCCCCCTGCAAGCCTTTCTGCTGTCCCATGAAGAACCACGCTGTGGCCGTCGCAATCCGATGAAAGCACCTGAATGTCGTGCCAGGACACCCCTTCGGCAATACCGGTACCGAGGGCTTTGGAGACCGCTTCCTTCAGCGCGAACACCATCGCAAGCTCCCTTGGGGATGAGAAGGCAGAAATCTCGTCAGGGCGGAACAGCCTTTCGAAAAGTTTCTCTTCGCCGGCATCTGCAACCCTTCTGAAGCGGGCCACATCCACCATGTCAACACCCGTTCTCACGAGGGCCTCCGGTTTTCCCGCAAAAGTTCCATAATGTGACAATACTAACCACGAACAATGATGTCAGCGGCACAAGCGCACCAGCCCCTCTCCGTTCCATCTTGCAAACGCGTTGCAGGAGAGCGGTGAGCAGGCGGACGGGTCGGCATCAAGTTCTGCCAGGGCCGCCCTTCCGACCATGACCGCGTTGTCGGTGGTGTGCAAAATGGGCGGGAGAAGAAGCCGCACTCCCATTCTGGAAGCGCTTTCAATGAGGGTTTTTCTGAGAAGTGAGTTGGCCGTGACACCGCCGGCGGCAAGGACTGACAAAACCCGGTGCTTTCGAGCCTGAAAAAAAAGCTTTCGCGAAAGTATGTCGCATACCCTGGCGCGGAATGATGCCGCCATGTCTTCGGGCGAGTAGAGGCCCGACTCCCAGCAAAGCCTTGCTGCAGTCTTGAGGCCGCTGAAGCTGAATTCGGGACTCTGCCTGGAACCCATCGGGAACGGAAGGTCTACCGAATCGGGATTTCCCCTGTCAGCAAGAACATCGAGCGCCCTGCCCCCGGGAAAACCCAGGTTCATCAGTTTGGCGGTCTTGTCGAAGGCTTCTCCGGCAGCGTCATCCCTGGTGCTCCCCAAAAGCCGGCAGTTATCCCATCCCGTCATGTGAAACAGGGCGGTATGCCCCCCGCTCGCGAGCAGGACCACAGCGGGAAAGCGAACGTCGCCGGATCGCGAATAGTGAATGTGTATGTGGGCTGCCAGGTGGTTGATCCCCAAAAAGGATCTGCCCCTTGCCATTGCAGCGGCTTTGGTGTAAGAGAGGCCCACCAGAAGCGACCCCACCAGCCCGGGCCCGGCGGTTGCTGCGAAATGGCTTACATCGCCCAGTGAAGCTCCGGCAGAGGCAAGGACTCGGTCCACCATGTCCGGCAGAACCTGCATATGCAGCCGGGAAGCAATTTCCGGAACGACCCCGCCCATATGCTGGGGTTGGGTGAAGACCTCCTGGGCCAGCACACGGCCTTCAGCATCGAGCAGGGCCGCCGCCGAATCATCACAGGAAGTCTCCACCGAAAGGAGCATTCTACTCCTGGGGTAAAACCTTTACGGTTACCTTCCCATGAAGGTCCCCGAACACTTTCACCTGAACCTCGTACTCACCGAGCTGCTTGATATGCGAGTCAAGAACGATCTGCTTCCTGTCGAACTTGAACCCCTTTTCCTCCAGAGCGATGAGAATCTCCCTCTCGCTTATGCCGCCGTAAAGCTGCCCCGAGCCGTCGGCTGTCGCCATGAGCGTGATAACGGTTCCCTGAAGCTTTGCGGCTGTTTCCTTTGCTTCAGCGTTGACCTGATCCTGCTTTTCCCTTGCCTTGGCCTTGTAGGTGTCAGCCATCTTCATGGCCCCGGTTGTGCAGCTGACGGCAAGGTTTCTTGGAAACAGAAAATTGCGGGCGTACCCGGGAGATACATTAACGACTGCCCCGGCATCACCCAGGGTGTCGACTGTTTTGGTGAGAAGGACCTTCATTCGTCCAACCTTTCCACTTTCATGTCCATTCGTCTTCTGAAGTCAAACCAGGTATCCAACACTCCCGTCAACGCCACCACCGAGAGCATGACCGGAGTCGCAAGCACAAGTGCTACTGCCATTACAGCGGTCATACCGGGGAACGAGGAAGCCCATTTGAGGACCACCGCCCCCCCCTCGAGAAGGTAGGGCAACGCCATGAACAGGAGGACATTGTCGGCAATTCGAAGAGCAACGGCGGGCAGGCTGCCGGCGAACACGCGAACCGCCAGGCAGGCGATTATCACCCATGCGGTCTGCCAGCCCATGATGAACCTCCCGTGAGGACCGAAACCACCGCTCTTGCCGGCCGACAGGAACAGCACCGTGGCAATGCAGCCCAGAGAGATCTGAATGGCTCCCATTCCAGGGGACAGGTACTCCATGGTGCTGAAAACATCCTCGATCATGGAACGCTCCATGCCCATGTCCACATAAAGCTCGGTCAACGGTTCCATGTCCTCGAGCCTGAGGCTCATGAAGACAGGTGAGGGGTCGACCGGAAGAGACGCGCCAAGAATTGTTGCCGCAGAGGTTACAGCGATCGCCATGTGCATGTTCACCCTCAATCGAAGGCATACAGCCAATGAGGATGCACAGAACACTGTCATGACACCGGCCTGCGGCCCCATGAGAAAGCCCATCGCCACGGCAATCAGCATTCCCAGGGGAATCAGGACGCCCCGCTTCCGTGCCATCAGGCCAGCCGCCAGGCCGGCAGCTGGAAACGGCACGCCCATTATGAAGGACAGGCAGGCCCACAGAAGCATCTTCCACCTTCTGCCCCGCATGTCTCCGGAGGCCTTCAGCGCGTCTATCTGAAGTGCTCCCTGGTGAAGGGGGCCATAGCGAGGAACCGCGCTATCTTGATCTGGCCGGCGACCATTCTCTGATGGCGGGCGCAGTTGCCGCTGACCCTGCGGGCTACGATCTTGCCGCGGTCGGAGACGTAACGCTGGATGACGCGCTCATTCTTGTAGCTTATCTCCACGTCAGGGTTAAGGCAGAAACGACACTTCTTTTTTCTGAGAAGCTTGATTTTCTTTCTCGGCTTCTTTGCAGCCATGGTTCACATTCCTCCGTTTTCGACTGTTTTGGTGAGGATCTGGATCCTTCTTGCTTTCAACACCATCCAGTGATGAACAAGCTTTGTGGTCCTGTCCTGCTTCTGTCTTCCGGCCACCTGGGCCTCAATCAGAACAAACTCGCCCGGCTTCAGTATTTCATCGAATTCCCGGGCCAATCTCCCCCAGAGTTCCACCGACAGCTCCTCGAAAGACTCGATGGATCCAGTTGAAGCTGAGTTCTCCGAACTCTCGAGAACCAGGGTGATCACAGGGACTCCCAGACTTGTCATTGAAAGATCGGTTCGCTTCAGGATAGTTCCAGTGAGCAACACGAGGTTCAGCGGAAGGGGATTGGCATCGGGTGTCATTGCTCGGGCTCAGAACGGGATGTCGTCGTCGTAGACAGGTTCGTCCGAAGGATCCCTGTCCGGGGGAGGCGTATCTTCGAGTGGGTGGCTCTCCGTGCTTCTCTCGCCCTCTTCCCGTTCAAGGAACTGAATGCGTCTTGCAAGGATCTCAAGAACACTCCGGGTGCTTCCATCCTGAGCCTTCCATGACCTTGTCTGAAGCTCCCCCTCGACCACTACCGGGCTGCCCCTGCGAAGCCTGTCCGCAGCGATCTCTGCGGTTTTCCGCCAGCAAACCACATCCACGTAACAGGTCTTCTTGTGAAACTCGTTGTCCCTGCCCTTGTAGAACTGGTTGCTTGCCACCCTGAAGTTTGACACATGAACACCGTTTTCAAGGATGTTCTGCCTGGGATCATCCGTGAGGTTGCCTGCGATGACCACCATATTCAGGGAGGGCACGCGGATGTTCATTCCTCTTCCTCCTCTTCCCCGAAGGTTGCGGAGGGGCCTTCCTCCCCGGTCTTCAGTGTGAGGTGGCGAAGGCTGTTCTCGTTGATCCGGAGCATCTTGTCAAGAGCCTCGATGGTCTTGGATTCGCCATCCCAGCGGAAAAAACTGTAGATGCCCTCGGTCTGCTTCTTGATGGGGTAGGCAAGCTGTCTGCGTCCCCAGACGTCGATGCCCTTGTACTCCGAGCCGCTTCCCTTGATGATCTCGGCGACCTTGCCGTTTTCGGTTTCCTGTTCCGATTCGGACAGGCTGGGAGCCCAGATGACTACTGTTTCGTAACTGCGCAAGCTTGAAGCCTCCTTCCGGCCACAATGGAAAAATACTCACCGGCCCGGAAGAAGGCTTGAACAATCGGATGTTCAGGTGCCACCCCCGGACCGGTGAAACAACGTTCACTTCGGCTCCATCACCCGGATGGAGCAGGCAGCAACCCCGACTATGCAGCAATGATCGCGCAAAGGTCAAGACCTGCGGCATGATACGAAGAAGGGGGCGCGGGTGCGCCCCCAAAGCTGAGGGGGGCGCCCGTCGGTGCCCCCCGGAGAGAAAGCTACTTCAGAACCATCACCTGGGTGGATACGGTTCCGGCCGGGCTGGTGAGCCTGACGAAGTAGACGCCGTTCGCAAAGGCGGAAGCGTTCCAGTTCACCGAGTGGGAACCGGGGGAGAGCTCACCCGAGTGGATGGTTTCCACCTGGCGGCCCGCCACGTCGTAAACGGCTATGGTCGCAGAACCTGCCTCGGGCAGGTTGAAGTTGACCACTGCGGTGTTGTTTACAGGGTTGGGACTGGCGGAAAGGGTGTAGGCGGCAGCGGGGATGCCTGCCGTCGCGTCATCCTCAACACCTACCCCGCCGATGTTCGCAATGACAGGCTGGAAGTCGTGCTTCCTGGCTCCGGTGTAGAGAACCGGGGTTCCCGCGGGAACCGTCACATTGAACGTGGCCTGGCCTGAGGCGGAAGTGATCGCTGTTTCGTAGAAGGTCATGCCGTGGGCGGTTCCGTCAATGCCGTCGGTGAGTGCGGCGGTTGCTCCCTGGACAGGGCTGCCGTTGCAGGTAACGGTGACGGTTATGGTCTGGGCGCCGACGGTGAAGTTTGCCGGAGCAGCAATGCTCAGGGGCTGGGGATTGGCGTCGTCGTTGCTGAAGATCTCCATGGCGGGGTCGCCGAACCAGAAGTACATCTTCGCGTTCGCCTGGCCATAGGTGCCATGGATGTTCATCGTGACGATCGTGGCTTCATTGATCGCCTCGACCACGTTGAAGATGCCCTCGTCGTAGAGCTTGATGTAGATCTGCTTCATGTAGTCGTGGTTCGCTTCGGTGTAGCTCGGATCGTTTGCAGCAAGGTTGCCGCTGGATCCGCCCACTGCCCACTGCCAGCTCTCGGCAAGGCATTCACCCTGCTGGAAGCGGCCGCAGTAGCAGGCGATGTTGAACACGGGCGGCATGAATGTATTCGTGAGGGCGTCGATGTTGGCCTTCACCCATGTGCTCGGAGCGCTCCAGCTCCAGTTCGTCACATCTCCGTGACCCCTGTAGCCGACGTTGCCGATTCCATTGTTGATCCATTCCGCAACCATGGTGTTGGTTCCACCCTCGGGAGGGTAGACCTTGAAGAAGGTCATCTCACACTGGCTGTAGTCGTAGGCGGCAATCTGATTGCAGCAGAGCGTGTACTTGTTGGGGTACTGCTCCTGGTGGGCTGCAAGTACTGTGGTGCTGGGAATGATGCCGGTAGTCAAATTGTCACTGAAGCTGTACTGAAGATAACCATCGATGATCTTGTCGACCTGGTGGCTGATCTGAGCAGTGGACCCGGTGAGGCGCCCCACGGCAACTTCGGGCATCAGGTCGGTTCCGACAACACATGCGTACCAGTAGTCGCCGATGTGGCTGCCGTAGTTGTAGCTGGGCATTTCAGTGTCGGTGCCGACTATCAACGCAAACCTCGTTGTCTCGGAGTCGTAGTTGTCTGCGAGTGCAGCCTTGATCTCTGCTGATGTCGGGGCCGAGGCAAAGGTTTCGACGGTGGTTTCGTAACCGATTGACTGGTAGAACTCTACGAGGGGAAGAACCGCCTCGTAATGGTTCTGGTACACCAGGAAGACGTAGGCGGCGCCAACGGCATCAACCGATACACCGGATGCGTCCCTGAAGTCGGAGAAATTGACAAGCTGCCTGGAGGCGGCGGAGAGAATGGCCGGGTTGACCGGATAGGCCATGGTCTCAACGTTTCCCTCGAAATCGACCCTGACCGTGACCGAGGAGGCAACCTGGAGTTCACCCGTCACCGGGTTGTAGCGGAATGGGTTCACGAGAATTCGGCCGGTGTTCAAACCGCTCCAGATGCCGTAGCTCTCGGCTTCGGCCCAGGCGGAGGGGAAGAAGGCGTTGGTTTCATAGGCAGCATCATCGATGCGGAAACCGTCGGCAGGCGCTGGCATGTCAACGGCGGGGGTTTGAACCGGAAGAAGCGAAATGCCATCGTAGCTTACATAGTCGACATCGATGACTGTAACGCTGGGTTCGGTACCGAACGGCAGCGCGAAAAGCCTTGCAACGGACGGTGTTTCAGGAGTACCAATGTCAGCCTGCGATGCCGCGTCAGGAAGTTCCACCCTGTCGTACGCAGACCCGCCGGCGGGAAACTGGCTGAGCCAGAAACCGGGTATGGTGACTTCCGCAACCATGTGGCTGCCGTCGGACTGCTGAACCTGGAAGTCGGCAACGGCGCCCGGGTTCCCACCGAAGCTCTGCCACTGGGAGAGACCGGGGTAACCGAAGGCTGTAAAAACAACGATCAACCCGATAAATACGAAGTTTTTCAAGGTAACTCCTTTCAGAATTGAACAGAAATCCGTCACCAAATTGTTCTATAGATGTATGCGGTGCATTGAACTTAGCAAGATAGTCTCGTCAAGGTTCCAGTCCATGTCAAGTGGCTTAAAAAAAATACATGTTGACCCGGCCTCCGGTGATTCCAATATTGGGGCTTCGAAAGGAGAATCCATGAAAAAAGTGATTGTTGTTTTCCTGGCGGCGGGCGTGGTGCTTGCCGGACCCAGGGTGGGCGCCAGAGCCGGCTATTACGGAACCACGAACCCGTTCACTGGACAGGACACCGACGGACCTGCAGTCGGCGGGCAAATCGTTCTGCCTTTGGCGGGTATCTTCGATCTTGAGTTCAGCGGCACCTATGCGTCTTCAAAGGCGGACATCGTAATGTCCGACTATCTCATTAACTATGTGAACGACAATTATGGCATCGATTTCAGCAACAACCCCGAAGGCCTTCAGCAGTACCTCGAGAGCCAGTGGGGCTGGTCCGACCCCGGCATCCTCAACGAAACCTACGAGGCGACTTATCACGATGTCGGCCTTGCGAGCGTACTGAAGCTGGGAGTTCCGCTTGGCGCTTCCATTCTGAAACCATACGTCGGCGGCGGTTTCGGTGTGCACTTCACAGCAAGCGATGCCGATGCCATGCTCGCCGCGATCGAAACCCAGACACAGGGCTCGACCACGATCGATCCTTACGATCACATCCACCCGTCACTGCTGGGCGTAATAGGCCTCAGCCTTCAGCCGCCTGCGCTTCCCATCTCCGTCTTCGGGGAATTCAACTATTCCAAGCCCATGGGTGACGAGGCGGGAG
The DNA here is from genome assembly GCA_963845085.1 of Candidatus Fermentibacterota bacterium. Taxonomy (GTDB): domain Bacteria; phylum Fermentibacterota; class Fermentibacteria; order Fermentibacterales; family JCC-6; genus UBA6080. The sequence goes on along the minus strand of CAWJQI010000002.1, from coordinate 12,215 downwards.
ACCCCATAAACGCTTTCTCAGCAGGCGTGAACTTCGGTTTCTAGGAGTTCCGCTAGTCTTCACGGGGCGCCAACGGGGCGCCCCGACCTTTTTCAATGCCGCTGACAAGGGGTTCCCACAGGCCGGGCGAAGAGGCACAGACTCCCTTTGAGCTCAGGCTCCAGTCACCGCCCTCGTATGCACCGACTTTTCCGCCGGCCTCCCGCACCAGCAGGGTCCCGGCTGCCATGTCCCAGGGTCTGAGGCTCTTCTCCCAGTACGCTCCGAGCCGGCCGCATGCGGTATACGCAAGATCGAGGGCGGCCGAGCCTGACCTCCTGATGCCCCTGGCCACTCCAAGGAAATGCGCAAGCACTCCAAGATCGGTGTTGATGTTGCCGGGAGTTCTGTTATAGGGAAAGCCTGTCGCCATCAGCGCATCCGAGAGATTGTCAGCCGTGAGGCAATGAATGACTGCCCCGTTCAACCAGGCGCCACCCCCGCGAACGGCGGTGAACGACTCGTTCCTCACGGGGTCGAATGTACAGCAGACAGCCGGCCCTTCAGAGTCGACGTACGCAGCGCTTACGCAGTAGAAAGGGAAATCGAAGGCATAGTTGTTGGTGCCGTCAAGCGGATCCGCGATCCAGTAAGGAGGTTCGGGAAGCGGGCCTTCAAACCCCTCCTCCCCCACGAACGGCAGACCAGGACACAGGTCGTGCAGCATCGACCCGAGGAGCCTTTCCGATGCGGTATCGGCGTCGGTCACCAGCTCCATGCCTGCCTTGTTTCCAACGAGAAAGCCCCTCTCGCGGTAACTGAGAAGCAGGGAGCCCGCTGCGCTGCATGCCCTGGAAAGCCCCTGAAGCAAAGTGCTGTTCATGGAACGGAATATACATGAACAGCCTGATACCGCTGATCCAGTAAAAGCTGTATGGTAACCCGCCGGGCCGATGGACCGAACCCAGGAGAGAGAGACCTTATCAGAATGAGCGTTTCCGTAGTGATCGCCAACTATAACGGCAGACATCTAATCGACACCTGCCTTTCCTCCCTGGTCCCACAGGTAACCGATCCTTCAATGGTGATCGTGGTCGACAACGGGTCCACTGATGGTTCCGTCGATTACATCCGGGAAGTGTGGCCCATGGTAACCGGCCTTTTCCTTGGAAGCAACACCGGATTCACGGGGGCGAACAACGCAGGTGCAGCCATCACCGACTCAGACTACGTGGTGCTTCTGAACAACGACACAAGGGTTGCCCCGGACTGGCTTGCAAACCTTTTAAAGCCGCTTGAAAACAGCTCAGTCGGGGCAGTTACGAGCTCCATGCGCCGGATGGGGGATAAGGGAACTATGGATTCGGCCGGCGGTGGCATGGACAACCTCGGATACACCTTCGACAGGGGACGGGGGGAACCCTCTGAAAAATGGAGCACTGCGGACGAGGTCTTCTCACCCTGCGGCGGAGCAATGGCTTTGAGAAGAAGTTCTTTGGAGGATGGCAAAACCCTGTTCTGGAACACCCTGTTCCTGTACAACGAGGACACAGACCTGGGCTTGAGGCTTTGGAAGAATGGCTACAGGGTCGTTTATGAACCGAGCGCTGTGGTGGAGCATGTGATGTCGGCCACCGCCGGTACGGCAAGCCCAGCCAGAATCCGTTTCTGTTCGAGAAACAGGATACTGGTCATGAGACGCCATCTGGGACGGGAATTCGACAGAATTTCCATTCTCCTTGCGGCTTGGGAGGTCATCTCCCTGGGTTATATGCTTTCCAAAGGACAGACCGGGAGATTCCGGTCCTCCCTTACGGGCTTGCGCGAGGCATTTACAATGAAGGTTGTTCCTCTTGGCAATTCAATGACTGCACGACAACTCTATGCGCGTTTCATGCAGCCGACCACCGGAACCGCTCTCCGACGCAAAATGGGTTCGATGGTATACGATCGGCTCAGCCCCTGACTCCCTGCGTGATGATGCGTTCAGCACTTTCATACATCACCCTCTTTATGGCAGGAACTGCTTGCCGGTTTCTTGCATGTCGGGCAAATACCTCTGACAGCGGTACAGGAGCATGAAAGTGTTCCACCGGCATTTTCAGCCCATCGGAAGTTCCTTTCAGTATAGCCTTTGCAAGTATTGAGCGTCCTTTCGCAAGGGTGGATGCCATCCAGAGCAGCTGCCATTTTTTCAAAAGGGGTTCAAGCCGCTGAAAGACATCCTTGTCGAAGTGTTTTCGTAGCACCAGAAAGCGGTTCCTCATGCAAAGGTATTCCTTCTTGTAGCTGCCCCTGCCCATTGTGGCTGAGTGCATGTGCCTGACAACTGCTGAAGGTTCGTAGACCACTCGCCATCCGGTCCTCAGAAGTTCAAAACCGAGATCAAGGTCCTCCTGATAAATGAAGAGGTCCTTCCAAAACAGCCTTGACGGGTCAGGCAGGGCGCTTCGTCTGATCATTACCGCACCACCGCACGGGAAGGGCAGGTCAAGTGAGTCGGCATAGCGTTCAGCGGGCTCACCCTTGCCAATATCACGCGAGAAGCCCATCCAGTCTATCTCGCCGCCTGCGGAATCCATGATGTCGATATTGCTGATGTTTCGCATGGAGCTTGTGACAGCAGCGATCGAGGGGTCTTCCATTCGCTCCATCAACTTCGCAAGCCAGCTCTTTTCCACAACACAGTCGTTGTTCAGCAGAACCAGAAAGTCCCCATTTGCAGCCTTCAAGCCGGCATTGTTGGCTCCGACAAAACCTGTGTTCATTCCCAGAGAAACAAGCTCGACGCTGGGATACTCCTTTGAAACGGCACTCTGCGAGCCATCCGTGGAACCGTTGTCCACAACGATCAGCTGGTCGGGCACACGGTCAAGTGAAAGAAGTGACTCCAGGCACTGTCTGAGTATCAACAGCCCGTTGTAGTTCGGCACAATTATCGATACCTTCACGCAGACTCCTCATTCCGGAACAGCCCCTTCGGGCGAAGATCGGGACGGTTCCTTATTCCATGCAAAAGGCCAAGCCACATCCAGTACACAAGATACCCCCTGCGCTGAAGGGGAAAGACAGCGCTTTTCGCAACAGAAACCCCCAGATAGTACAGTGAGAACGCCATGAACTCCAAGGGTTTAAGATATTTCCGCGCCACCACATAGCGGTTTCTGTGCGTGAAGTAGATCGCAAACGGGGACAGGACGCCTCCGACGCTGATGGAAACATGATGACGAACGAGGGCTTTTGGCACGAGATGGATTGTCCGGCCCAGCCGCGTGATCCGAAAACAAAGGTCATTGTCTTCGTAGTAAACGAAAAGGTCCGGGTCCTGCATTCCGGCCAGGGCATAATCCTCCCACCTCATCATCATGGCACATCCTGTGACCTGAAACATCTCGACCGGTTCTTGCGGAAGGTCTGAAACATACCTGTAGAACTGCCTCTGTTTCATCCGCCAGCGGCAGTACCGCCCACCGGCGCTCCAAACAACGTCATGACGGGACGCATACGTGATAGCGGGAGCTGCAATCCCGGCACCCTGGTTCGTTTCAAGAAAGGCTGCAAGCATGGCTAAAGCATCAGCCTCCACTTCGGTGTCGTTATTCAGGATCAGCACATACTCAGCCCCGCTGGATTGAAGCATTTCGTAGGCCTGGTTGTTAGCGGCGGTCAATCCAGCATTCCAATTGTTTCTGTGAAAAATGACTTCAGGTGTTTCGGCCACCCATGCTGGTACCGGACCCGGTGAGTTGTTATCGACAAGTGCAATCACGGTCTTGGCACCCCGGGAAGCCAGCAGGGACCGGACGCAATCGTGGGTGAGCTCCCATTGCCGGTAGTTGACCATCAAAACACCAATGCTGTATGCGGTATCTATTTCGGGTCGAACCATGCCTCGCCGTTCCGAATGATCGTCCTGATCGAATTGAGCTCCATGGGGTGTAAAAAATAGCCTCCGGGTGTGGAAAAGGAAAGAGCAGCCCAGGTGAAGCCGGAGATACCTTTGAATTGCACGCCGAATGCTCTGTGACTATAGATTGTTTCATGAGCACCAGAGAGTCCCCACCGCTGAGAAAAAGGTTTGCGTTGAGCCTGGGGCGCGGGCTGGGCGTTCTTTTCATCGCCATGGGTTTGACCATCGCCGTTCTTTCAATAGCAGTGATCGGACCATTTCACCGGACAATGCGGTACACCGATGAAAGCCTTAAAAGTGCGGAGAGACTTGCGCAACGGGTCAAATCCGGAGTGGAAACCTCCTCCGGCCTTATAGGCGGGGTGACAAACTCCCTGAACGAAACCGGATCCGCCCTTGACGAAATGGTGAACCTTCTCAGACAGACCGGTTCGACGCTTGAGCGGATCAGGGAGATCATGCCGCCCCTTTCCGCCGATCTGAGAAGCATGGCTGGCGTTGCGGGATCCCTGCTGCCGGGGAACCGGCTCAGGGAAACCTCAGATAAGCTGAACACACTTCACGACACAACTGAAGACCTTCAGGAGGAGATCGTTGTGCTCTCCGACAGGGTCGTATCGGTGGGTGAATCGCTCGACTCCCTGACAGCCGATGTCACCGCCATGGACGAAGACGTCGCGGAGCTTGAAACATCGCTCGGCAGGGCGGACCAGTCCTTGAGCAGACTCTCAGGATCGTTCAGCCCTTCCAGGGTTACCGCAGTGTTTCTCTGGGGTTCGCTTCTGCTGGCAGCCCTGATGGTACTGACCGGGGTGTTCCTGCTATTGAAACTCGGGGAACCCGAACCGGGCCGGTCACCGGGGGAGGAATTTTCACACTCGAAACCTGGAAAAGCGGTGTGCAGGCGGGGGAGATGACCGCGCGGATTGTGAGAAGTCTGGAAGTTGAGGTATAATCACACATGATCAAAGCACTTGCAGCTCTCTGTCTGGCCTCATCCATGCTTGTCGCCGGGAGCGTGCCACTTCTTGACGACACGCTTGGGATTTCAGTCGGGCAGTACCGGTACATCAGCTTTCGTGTTCAGGAAGCGCAGGGGGTCGACGCCAGAATATCGGGCACCATCACCGTGACTCCCGATACGGCAAGCGTTGAGTACATCCTTCTAACATCCGACGGATTCAGGCGGTGGAGCTCGGGGGGGGAAGCCGACACTCTCGGATTTCTTTCCGCTTCCACGGGTGATTTTGAGATCGGTGTACCCGGCTTTGGTGACCATGTTCTTCTTGTCAGCAACCGGGGAAACTATCATCCCGTTCAGGTTGCCCTCGACGCGGAGTTGATTTTTCGCGGAGACGGCGTTCGATACCAGACACTGCCAATGGCCTTCAAGCTGATGCTTGTCATCATGGCCGTGGGAGCCGTTATCGCAGCCGTCCTGCTTGCGATCCGGAAGCTTGGTGCAAAGTGACGGACCGGGATTCCCGCTGTGATGAGATCATGTTTTTCGGAAGAGGTGCGCATTGCTGATCTCAACAAGAAGCAGATACGGCCTCAGGGCGCTGGTACGCCTCGCATCCCTTGAGGGTGAGACCCCCGTATCCCTCGCGAAGATCGCTGAAGAGGAGAACATACCCATCAGGTATCTTGAGCAGATCTTCATCAAGCTCCGGGACAGCGGCATAGTCAAGGGACTCAGGGGGCCTGGCGGAGGGTACTCCCTTGGCATGCCTTCTGATTCCATTTCAATCCTGTCCGTGGTAAGCCTTCTTGAAAATGACTTTCTTCCCACGAACTGCGTGCTGCCAGGTTTCGAGGAAGAGCAGTGTGAAAACAAGGACTGCGACATGACCGGCACATGCAGGACCAGGCAGCTCTGGGCCAATCTCAGGGCGCTCACCGTGGATTACCTGAAAAGGAACACCATAGCCGATCTGCTTTACGGTCGGCTCGAGAAGCTGGAGGAATGATCCGTGTGGAAGTACACAGAGATTCTGATGGACCATTTCATGAACCCGAGGAACGTTGGCACGATTGACAACCCCGACGGCCACTCCGAGGTTGGTTCCCCGCAGTGCGGCGATGCGATGAACCTGGACATAGAGATAGACCAGGATGACCGCATAAGCGAGATCCGCTTCCGAACCTTCGGCTGTGCCGGAGCGATCGCCAGCGCATCGGCGCTTACTGAGATGGTCAAGGGGCTTCCGATCGATGAGGCCCTGAAGGTCAAGAACAGCCAGATCGCGGATTTCCTGGGCGGGATGCCTCCAGAGAAGTATCACTGTTCAGTGATGGGCCAGCAGGCACTGAAGGCGGCTGTAAAGGATTTCAGGGACAAACGGGAACAGGTCAGGGCGGCCGTTGATGACCTCCTTCCCGGCCTCAAGGGGCTTGAGGTTGTGAAGGTCCACCCCCGCTGGGTGATGGTCATGGGCGGGGAGGATGATGCCGCAAAACTGCAGCTGCTCCTCGAGAAAAAACTCGGCCACGGCGTTCTGGTAAAGCGGTCTCCGAAATGAGACGGGTTTATCTCGACAACAACGCCACCACTTCGGTTGATGCAGAAGTGCTTGCGGAGATGATGCCGTTCCTTGGGAACGAGTTTGGAAATCCTTCGAGTTTTCACACTTTCGGCAGCTCGGTCATGGAGAGGATAGCGTGGGCGAGGGAGCGGGTAGCAGCACTGATCGGTGCGAACCCCGACGAGATCATTTTCACGTCGGGCGGCACGGAAAGTGACAACATGGCTCTTCGCGGCTGTGTTGCCCTCAGGGGCGGGCCGGTGGTGACAACTGCGGTCGAACACCCCGCTGTCCTTGAAACAGCCATGCAGCTTGGCGGACCGGCAAGAATCGTTGGGGTCGACACATCCGGAAAGCTTGACATGAAAACCTTCAGAGCATCAGTTGAAGGCGCTTCAGTGGCAAGCGTGATGTTCGCAAACAACGAGACCGGAACACTGATGCCGGTGAAGGAAGCTGCTTCTGCTGCACACGCAGCCGGTGTGCCGTTTCATACCGACGCAGTTCAGGCTGTGGGCAAGATCCCTGTCAGCGTTACCGAACTCGGAGTCGACATGCTCAGCCTCTCTGCCCACAAGTTTCACGGTCCCAAGGGAGTGGGTGCACTCTACATGAGAAGGGGCATCCCGCTTCCCCCCCTGCTGACAGGCGGTCATCAGGAAAAGGGGATGCGAGCCGGAACCTACAACGCACCGGGAATCATTGGTTTGGGCAAGGCCGCCGAACTTGCGCTCGCGCATCTGCAGGAGGAAGGCGTGGTGGCGGAACTGCTCCAGCGGTTTGAGTCAGGCGTGAAGGCCGGCTGCCCCGGCGCTTTGATCATGGCGGAGGAATCTCCAAGGCTTCCCAATACTTCCACGGTCATCTTCCGGGGTATCGAGAGCGAGGCTGTTCTAACTCTTCTCGACCTTCAGGGAATCTATGCATCCTCAGGTTCGGCATGCAGCACGGGAAGCAAGGATCCCAGCCACGTGCTGATGGCGATGGGGCTGGACCACAACCTTGCGAACAGCGCGGTGCGCTTCAGCCTGAGCAGGTTCACGACCGGGGAGGAAATCGATTTCGCACTGAACGCTCTTGCCGGAATAGTCATGAAACTCAGGGCGATTTCCCCGTACACCTGAGGATCAGATCTCAACGACAGTCCAGGATGCCCCGAGCAGGATGCCGTGATTCCCGTGCGAGGCCATGTCGGTGACAATCGAACCATCGATCACCAGTTCCCTCCACGGTTCAAGGGAAGCTCCGGCCTGCAGCTGCAAAGCACCTTCGGTATCGCCCGACAAGGATGCGAACACGGCTGCCCTTTCACCCAGAAAACTCATGCCTCCAAAGGAAAATGCCACGGAATCATTCCATCGGGCATGTGCCGGGTCCTGACCTCCCATCACCCTGTACGCTCCCGACGCAGAAAAACGGAACAGCCGGAATGTGGTACTGGTGACGGCACCCGCACCCAGCCCGGCTCCCTGATCGCGGGGCTCCTCCCCCGATGGGAGAAACACCGACCCGGTAAACTTGATCGCGGTTCCGCCCCTGGCGGTTTCATACAGCATGGCACCCGACAGTGTGAGATCACCGGTGCTCAACCCGTCATGGCCGGGATCGGAAAGGCGCAGCGGAAGGGAGGCTCCGATTTCGAATCCCTCCGATATCCCGAAACAGACGGCTGCCGGAACAGCCCGGCTGCTTCCGTCGTCCTGCATATCGGTATATTCAAACCCGGTCCTGAAGCGGAGATGCCCTGTCTGGAGAACATCTGACAACCCGAGGCCAGGCACCCCGGACAAGGCTCCGGGACCAAGGTTCCCCGGGGTCGCCGCACATACCGCGGCAAGTACAGGTGCGCACCAGGCTGTTTTCATCCATCCTCCCGCAGGGTTGACAGTTTCCTCCGCAGACGGAAAGATAGGCCAGGAGATGCAAATGGTGCAACAAGTGGAAAGGCCCTCAATGAAACCCGGCGAGGTTCTTGTCATAATGCTGTTGCTGATCTGCGCCGGCGGCATTGCTGTGACTGCTTTCATGCCGGGACTGAACGCTGGGATGATAAGCGGCGGAACCGAAGGGGAGACGAGCCTGGTGGAAAACCCTTCGGACCCGGTCGACCGGCTTGCACAGGGCTGCTCGGCGCTTATTTACGGCAACCTTCCAAGACAGTCGTTCTCAGGCGACACGACCATACTCACAATGGACCTCGACATTGCCGCGTACACAGTCACACAGGCCAATCTGAGGATGACAAGGCTTCTCCGCGACTGCAGCATCACACTTATCGAAACAAGACAGAGAGCCGAAGGAGGGCTGACTTTCATCGCCACCCTGCCCGACGGGAGCCCAATTCGGATGGAGTTGAAGGCACCATTGTAGGCAGGTGGTCAAAGACACTGCCTTTGCGTATCTTTCAATGATTTATAATTCGACCGGCAGTCACCCCGGCGGTGAGTGTCGTTTGTGGTGTGTTCATTTTCATTGTTCCATAAAGCAATTCTCCTCTGAAAGGGATGATGTATGAAGCGAGCCGACAAATGGCGCATCTGGAGTTCCGTGGCACTCTTCGCGGTGGCGGTTATCATGATCTGGCCCACCATTCGGTGGTATTCGATCCCGTCACTCGAGAGGGACAAGGCTGAAGCGAGCGTCCAGACAGAAACCACCAACCCATACTTCCGCTCACTGATCGACCAGATGCTCGCCGATGGCGGTGAAAGCGAAGTACAGCACTACCGTGACATCTACGACCTCAGCCAGGGCACCATCAAGCTCGGGCTCGATCTGCAGGGGGGCATGTACCTTGCCTACACGGTGGAGCCGACTCCCGGCCTCAACCCTGAAGAAGCCCTTGATCAGGCACTCGAAGTGATCAGAAACCGAATCGACGAATTCGGTGTTTCCGAACCTTCGATCACCCGTCAGGGGGATGACCGCATCGTGGTTCAGCTTCCCGGCGTGAGGGATCCGGCGAGGGCCCGTGCAATCGTTGAGCGGCAGGCACTTCTTGAATTCAAGATGGTCGCATACCCGAACCAGACGAACAACCAGACATCTCCGTCATCAATTCAGACCATCAGGGACATAGAGGATGCTCTCGAGGGGGTTGCTCCGCAGCCCGTTGAAGAGACAGTTGCGGTCGTTGACACCACGGCGTCTCCCGACAGCGTATCGGTCGCTGACAGCACGGGGTTTTCGCTTCCCCAGGAAGCGACCCTTCCCGAGCCGGTCACGGAAGACACCACCGAACCCCTTCTTCTCGAGGCTTCGGGCAGGCTCGGCTCGCTGATCACCATCGCCGACGACCGGTTCAGGCCGCTTCGAATCTCACCGGGTGACTGGGTGCTCGTTGTGGGAGAGAACTTCGACGAGTTCCAGGACATCGTGAACTCTCCCGAAGCCAAAGCCATCCTTGAGCGTGACAACCTTTCCTTCGCCTACACCCGCCCCGAGGAAGTTCCGGAGATCGGTATGTGCGTCGGTGTGTTCCTCGTTCCGACCGATGCCACGCGGGGCTGGGACAGGCAGGCCGACATAGACAGGTCCTACTACCGCCTTACGGGAGCAAACCTGAGCGACGTCCGGATCCAGATGGGCAACGACCAGTCCCTCACCAACGAACCTGGCCTCATACTCGAGTTCGACGACGAGGGAGCCGAGAACTGGGAGCGTATAACTGGCGGGAGAACGTCGAGCAGCGCGTTTCCATAATACTTGATGGAAGCGTCTATTCCGTGGCCACGATAAGGGAGAGGATCTCCGGCAGTGGAACGCGTCTGTCCGGCGGCTTCACCGTTGACGAGGCGCGTGATCTCAGGCTTGTCCTCAAGGCCGGATCGCTTCCCGCGCGGCTCGTAATCGCCGAGGAGCAGATGATAGGCCCGAGCCTTGGTCGCAGATCCATCGCAAACGGCCTTCTCGCAGGCATGATTGCGCTTCTTGTGATCACGGTATTCATGATCATCTACTACGGGCTCAGCGGATTCATCGCCATCCTTGCGCTTGTGTTCGACATCCTGATCATTTTCGGCTTTTTGTGCTTCCCGGGTCCCCTGGCCCAGCTTGGGTTGAGCGGTATGAACTCCACCCTTACATTGCCAGGCATCGCGGGCATCATCCTCACCATCGGCATGGCGGTTGACGCAAGCGTGCTCATCTACGAGCGGATGCGTGAGGAGAGAAGGGCCGGCAAGGGGATCAGAACCGTTGTCGATGCAGGTTACAGCAGGGCGTTCGTCACAATCCTCGACGCCAACCTCACCACCCTCATTACAGCCATGGTTCTGTACCGCTTTGGTACGGGTCCAATCAGAGGCTTCGCCGTCACGCTTTCCATAGGCATCCTGGCTTCCATGTTCTGTGCCCTGGTGTTCTCAATATACTTCGCCATCCTACTCAGACGCGCCGAGCGGACGAGCATCGGTATGGGAAGCCTTGCGCTGATCCGTGATGCCCACTACGAGGGGAGCGAAACACAGGAAAAAGTTCTACATCGGCTCCGCTGTGGCCATTCTAATCGGTGTGATCGGTTACTTCGCAGGGGGTGGCCTGAACCTGTCCATCAACTCACCGGCGGTTTGGAAACGAACGTTATCACCACCGCCTTCGATTCCAGTGAAGACCTCGCTCAAAGTCTTACCGAGAACGGCCTCCAGGGCGTTCAGGTGCAGGCTCTTTCCGACTGGACCGGCGAAGGCAACGCATTCGTTATCATGACCTCCAGCAGTGACAAGGACAGCGTCTACGAGGTCCTTGGACAGGTGGACTGCCGGTTGATGGACGAGAGCACCGATGAGGAAGGCGCTGCCTTCATCAAACAGATCGGCCCCAGGGTGGGGACCGAGCTGAGGTCGCAGGCGGTCAATGCCATATTCATCGCCATGTTCTTCATCATCCTTTACATCTGGTACCGGTTCCAGTTCAAGTGGGGCGTTGCCGCAGTGGCTGCGCTGTTTCATGACATCCTTATTACGGTGGGACTGCTGGCCATCTTCCGGATCGAGGTCTCACTGACCATAGTCGCAGCGCTCCTCACGATCGTGGGCTACTCCATCAACGATACGATCGTCGTATTCGACCGCATAAGGGAGGATGCGCGGCTCCGGAAGGGCCGCACATTCGAAGAGGTTGTCAACAAGGGCATAAACGAGACTTTCAGCCGGACCATCATCACATCGGCAACAACCTTCGCCGCGGTCCTCATGCTCTTCATATTCGCGCCGGGCACACTCAGGGATTTCGCCTTCACCCTCATGATCGGTGTGCTGGTCGGAACCTATTCCTCGATCTTCGTTGCCAGCCCGATCCTTATCGACTGGAACGTTAAGATCAAGCACAAGCTGTAGGGAATGGCCGGGGGCGGGGAAACCCGCCCCCTTCTCTTATACGGGGATTACCAGAGTCACCCTTGCTCCGCCTTGAGCGGTGTTCTCCGCAAGGATCTCTCCGCCGATGATCGATGCGGCACGCTTTGCGATCGACATTCCAAGGCCGACACCCTGGCTGTTCCCTCCCTTCATGAACGGGATGAAGCCTGCGGAAAGGATGCCCGGCGGAAAACCCGGTCCGTCATCGCTCACCTGTATCTTAACGGCAGTGGCGCTTCCCGCGATCTCAACCTCCACCCTTGTCGAAGCGTGTCTGACTGCGTTCGATAAAAGGTTGGAAAGCACCCTTACGACCATCTCCCTGTCAGTGGTAACCGATGCCTCACCGGTCAGCGAAATCTCGATTCCCTCCCTGCCCCATGTCTCAGAGGCTGCAACCTCGTCGGCAACAGCTGCAACATCTACGTGCTCACTTTTGGGCAG
>CAWJQI010000001.1:0-457844 GCA_963845085.1 Candidatus Fermentibacterota bacterium | reverse complement strand
ACATTCTTGCGGGCGCTTTAGCCTTGGATGCAGGAAAGGGTTTCCGGCATCCCTCCTGCCGTACGCTATAAATGAGTTGAACGCGGGCGAGAAAAGTTTTTTCTCGCCCGCAACAGCGCCGCTATGTCAATCATATCAGGGTTGCCTAAGAGGCTTTCCGGATCAATCCATTGGAAGGAATGCATATCCCTGTTGCTGGTATCCGACAAGGGACACATAACCGTTTTCCACGACGTCCACTTCAGGCAGTATATCCTTCACGTCGATATCCAACATCTCTGCTGCTAGAGCGCACTGTTCAAGGATAAAGCCGTTCTTTTTGAACTGTTCGATCCATGACCTCACTTTCGGCTTTGCGTCCTTCCCTTCGGCGCCGACATAGCCGTCACCTTTGGTGATAAAAAGGCTGGCCTTGCCCCGGAAGGCGACGACCACGGTCGTTTTCGCACCCGACCCCGCTATCTGGCGGTAGGTCCGGTCCAGCAGTTCCATCCGCGTGATCAGCAGCTTCGGATCCCCCACGTTCATGTCGCAGACGATCTTGACCTGCTTTAGCCCCTGTAAGGACTTCGCTGCCGGAGCGGCAGGAAGCCCGGCTGCGGTAAACAGTATAAAGAGAAAGACAAACAGGGATATTATTTTTTTCATGGCTGCCTCCCACTTGCACAGTGCAAGGACAAACTAATTTGATCACTCAGCAGGCGTTTGCCCGGACGAATACTGATCAGCATAATTACGCTACTCGCGTTATCTTCATTCAGTTAAATCGATTATAGCAGGAATACCACAAAAGGGCAGGACTGCTATAGCGCACAAACATGCTTCAAACACGGATCAATGCTTGAGATTGATCTGGCTGACGGACGATGATGGCAGGGATATCCACTGCATAGGTCCTTTGAGATGAACTTCAGCGTCGGAAACCTCGATCAATATTCCGGTATACCGCGTTCCGTTGGCAATTACTTCAACTTCTTTATCGATCATGCTTTGAATGTCAGGCATAATGCCTCCTTCAGAGGAAATTCCAATTATAAATCTCAAAACCATAAAAGTCAGATTTAACCACAGAGGCACGGAGGACACTTAGGGTCACCCAACCGTGACGCGACGGAGAGGCGACGAGAAGCGACGAGAAGCGACGCAATCTTGATTCATGTATGGCCATCGCCGCGCTGCCCAGCAAAGCCTTCCTCTGTTTTTTAGCTCAAAATTCAACCACCTTCCCTGCAATTTGCCTGATGCCATCAGTAATGTTTGACTGTTCGTCTTCTCTCTGGTAATCGCACCGCAATGGCCCGTCTGGTCGAGGCACGTCACCTTTTTCCTGGAAATATGGTAGTATGGCATATGCGAAGACGAGGTTCGAACAGCAGGCGTCTGCCCCACGGACTCGAGGTCCTGTACGAGGACAAGGACATCCTGGTCGTTGACAAGCCCTCGGGCCTTTTGACCGTGGCTACGGAACATGAAAATTTGCGCACGGCGCATTCCATCCTGACCGAGTACATCAGAAAAGGCTGCGGCAGATGCCGAAAACGTCTGTGGGTGGTCCACCGGCTGGACAGGGACACTTCAGGCGTGCTCCTGTTTGCAAAGAGCGAAGAGGCAAAGGAACGGCTGCAGGCTCACTGGAAAGAAAACGAGAAAAGATATCTTGCGATCGTCCATGGTGTCCTGGAAAAGAAAAACGGGACCATCACGAGCTACCTCGCTGAAGACGAGGACTATTTCGTCTACGCAACGCGGGACAGCGAAAAGGGAAAGCTGGCTCAGACGGTCTATAGGGTCATCCGGGAGAAAAGAGCGCTCTCTTTGCTGGAAGTCACTCTTCTGACCGGCAGAAAGAACCAGATACGGGTGCACCTTGCGGGCCTGGGCCACCCTGTTGCCGGAGACGAGAAGTACGGAACAGGGGACGACAGGCTTCCGCGCATGGCGCTCCATGCCAGGTCCATTTCCTTCAAGCATCCCTTCAGCCGCAAACGGCTCGCGTTTGAATCCGAAGTGCCTGAGCTCTTCACCAGGCTGTTCGGCCGTGAGGCAGATGGGGAGCGAGAAACCCGACGAGAAGCGACGGGGAGGCGACAAGAGGCGACGAGAAGCGACGAGAAGCGACGGAGAAGCGACGGAGAGGCGACGGGACCATCACGAGCTACGTAGACCCTTCCTAGTCTGTGCTCGCCTTTACCCCCTTGCATCCCCGAAATTCCGAGGAGAACAATTAAGAAGTAAAAATTAAAAAGTAAAAATTCCTTACTTGTCGCATCTCGTCGTTTCTCGTCGAAACTCGTCGGTCCTTGTCTGCCTCATCACTTCTGCCTTCTTACTTCCTTGCTTTTGCTTGCAGCCCGGCGCAGGGGGTAAGTCAATATCGTTAACCCTTCTCCGAGTCTGCGCTGCTCGCCTTTAACCTCCCCAATTTACTTGCTTTACAAAAAGCCGATAAAATCAGCAACAAAAGCCGAATGAAAATACAAATAGTAATGATATATTAACGAATGCAAAGGAAAAGGAAATAACGAAAAGCGTTCCCAACAGGACTGCAAAAAGGTATTTCAGAATGAAGCGTCGTATATCAAGGCTGGCAGATCAATGGTCAAACAGGCTATTGACAGACAGCAAAAAAAGCTGCCCATTGCCTCTTCGACTTCTGCTCGCCGCGATCATATTGATTTTGGTGGTGGAGGTGATCATGACGACCGTCCTTCAGTACCTGAAATTGAATGATCCCCTTGTCGGGATTATTTTAGATTCCCTGTTTCTGGTTTTTCTCCTCTTTCCCGCGCTTTACTATTTCCTGTTGCGTCCGTTCCTCAATGAGACCGGTAAACGAGGGCGTTCGCGCGAGGATTGAACCGACGGCACCTCGCAGTACGCCGCTTTTTCAGTAAAATAGGAAAGCATCACTCATCCGCTTTCGAAAAGGGGCAGGAGAGATCCTGTCCCTTTCTTTTTTATTAAAGAGCAGGAAAAGCCGCTCGTTTTTAGCCTTAATGGATGAGACCTCAGTATGAACGGTCGGGACTGCTGATGCAGCCTGTCTTCAATTGGCGCTACCATTAAAGAGGAAGGAGGCAATGTGCCATGGACGATGCTAAGAAAAAAGAAGCCATTTCCTATTTATCCCGACATCTCTACGGGAACCTCGCGACGATCAGCGCCGAGAACCAGCAGCAGCCGCACGCAAGCACCATAGCGTATTTCAACGACGGCCTGAGTCTTTACTTCGCGACGAGTGCGAAGACCGAGAAGGTCAAGAATATAGCCAAAAATCCCAAGGTATCGCTGACGATTGACGAGGACGAGTCGGACTGGTCCAAAATCACCGGCCTGCAGATCGAAGGAGAAGCGGAGATCATGTCAGCGGAAAAAGTCGCGAATATCGTGCCGCGTTTTCTGGAAAAGTTCCCGTACGCAAAAACGCTGCCGCCGAATCCCGATTCCCGGTTCGTCAGAATAGTCCCGAAAAAGGTCTGGTTGATCGATTACCGCAAAGCGTTCGGCCATCGGGATTACTTCGAGGTGCGTCCGGAAGATTTGCGCGAAGCAAAGGTTGCGTAAATCAGATTGCAGCAAATCAGAGGCCCCCGAAACGCCGGGGCCTCTTTTATTTTTTCGACTTGTTAGTACTTCTTCGGAAGACCTCTTTGGACCAGGGCCTGCTGCCTGGCATTCATCGATAATTTGAAAGGGGAAAAACACTGGACAGAAAGGAAGAGTTGTGCATAATTCTAAAGTCTGAGGAAAAAAGGGGGGGACAGCAAATGCAGAATTATAAAGCCAGTCTCTCCACTCCTATCGCTTATCTGCGAAGACTGACTTTGCGGATGCGTTTCTCTTCCTTATTACGCTTTCCATCGCTGTCTGGCTCAAGCTTTTCCTGATCGTTTCCAATGCCTCGGACCTGGGCTGGATACTCTCACCTACCATGTATCTTGTCAAGGCCTTTACCGGCCTGCAATTCTTTTTTGATCCCGCAAAAGGCTATATCAATTTCGAAAACGCGGTTGTGGTCGGAACAAGCTGCGCAGGAGTGAATTATCTCGTTCTTGCGCTGTGCATGACGATATTTTCCTTTGTTCCGCGTTTTACGCGGCACAAACTGCCTGCGTTTGCAGTCCTTATTCTCGCAGCATATACCGTCACGGTCATGGTCAATTCCTTCCGGATCGTAGTCGGCATCGCTCTTCTGCATGCAGCAAGTCATTTTAGATTCGCCAGTACCGATACTGTCCATGAAGCACAAGGCATCTTCGTTTACTTTTCTTTCCTGGTCCTGTACTACGTTTCACTTCATGGGCGATCGAAAACAGGGGCGCAGAGAATTAAAGCCCAGGCCGCATTACTCCCAAAAAGCCGTTGCGAACTCATGTTGGCAGAATTTGACGATCCACGAGCGCGAAAGGAAAACAGAATGAGAGAGTTAGCCAAGCCATACTGGATATTCCTGACCATTACCCTCCCGCAATCAGTGCTGCTGTTTCTTTATTTAAGTTCCTATCTCGTCATCAGGACCCTGATGTCGAAAGAATCCATCATCAGCTGGAAACTGTACGGCTCCCTGCTTCTCCTGCTGCTGTGCGCCAGCACGGTGTACGGCATTGTCGCACTGGATTAAACGAAAACCGATCGATACCCTATTCGGCGCATTGATTTTTCTGACGTACCTGCCGCTTCTGTATGTTTTCCTGATGAATGACTCTACCGTAATTCCTTTCAACGTACCGCGCTGGATGTTCGAAAGGGGAGATCTTTTCCTGTATGCGTTTACGTTTCTCATGCCGGCATTCGCTCATGGCCTGGTCCTGCTGGTCCTGGGGTTCACGCCCTGAAGAGAAAGACCACCCGTTGAAGGGCACGATCATCGGCGCGCTCATTATCCCGGCTTTCTGGTATTTATGCGTGAATGTCGGCATCCCGATGCTCAAGAGCCTATTCGGCAGGACGTACCTGAGTTTTCTCGATAAAAAATTCATGATGCACGTACTGCTCATCCTGGTCCTCGATCAGCACCATCGTTTTCCTGTTCTACGCCGTTCGCCTGGTGTATCTCCTCTTATTGAAAAAGCCCCTTGCAGAATACCGCCGGGCCTATCTTTACAAGCTCTTTTTCCTGGTTGTCCTGCCGCTGGTCTGTTTCGGCGTGTATAACGGAGCCCTAGTCCGCGGGAAGCAGGGATGAGGGGCCTCTTCGATTTTCTCGGCGATCATGAGCAGCCCGTGGTATTACCTTACTGCTGCACTGAACGGCGTCCTCCTTTCGCTGCCTGGTTTTCAAAACCCGCGCCTCAGGCTTCGCCCTCTTTCTGGCGAAAAGCATCACCTATTCCTTCGTCTTCTATTTTTTCCTCGCACTGCTTCCCTTTTTTGCCGCTGGCCATTCCGGCAATCATCGCGGTCGGACTGGGGTTTCTCATGCTGACGCCGCTCCTGGTAATGGTTGTTCATACCCATTCCCTGACGACTGATTACCGGTTCCTGAAAGAGCAATACGGCCGGAGATCCGTGATAGCGGTCTTTCTCATCGGGTTCCTGGTTCTTCCCCTGGGGATTACCGGGAAATTCATGCATGCACAGGATCATGCTGAACAGGATGCTGGATTTTGTTTACAATCCCGATTTTTCCGTTAATCTCCGCGCGCATCAATCGTCTCCGCGGCGCGGCGGACGCTGGACAGCATCAAAGGCAAACAAGCAGAAACCGCCATTCATGTCCGAGCGGAAACCCTATATCACTCCGTTCTATCATTGGCTTGTCCTGGACAATATGACGCTTTCGAGCAGGAAGCTGCACGTTCTTGAAAGGATCTTCTGGGGAACATCGGATGTGAGAGTATCGGGAAAGCGGCAGACAATCCCGCCGAAGGGCCGAGGCCGGCCATCGTTTCGATCAAAACTGAAGCGGCCTCTTGAAAAACGGAGGATATAACAGGACCTGGGTACACCTCGAGATCAGTAACAGCTCAAACCGGCAGCAGCAAGAGTATGTAACCCGGTTCCGGCTGCCTGCAGGCGCATGGATCGATGACTACTACCTGAAGATCGGCAATGAGCGGGTCAAGGGGCATTCTCACCGACAAGAAGAGCGCCACGTGGGTCTATCAGCAGATAACGTCGGAAGGAAGAGACCCGGGAATCCTTTATTACACGGACGGCGGGGAGATCATGCTCAGGGTCTTTCCCTTCGCGAGCGGGAGAGACCCGTTACACGGGATTCGAAGTGATGCATCGCGGCCCGGTCCGGCTGGATATCGACGGTCATCCGGCAGCTCTTCGAGGTCACGAGCGGGAAGAGACCGTGTCGGCTTTGGACGGAAATGTGGTGTATATTCCGGAAAACGTCAAGGCAAAGCTGCCGCAGATCAATCGAAAACCCTACTATCATTTCATTCTCGATTGCTCAGCCGATACTCAAAAAATGAAAGAGGGCTATATCAAGAGAATCCGGAAATTCCTGGGCCGCAAACCCGCGGACAGCTGAAGGCGCCAGAATCACGCTTGCAAATTTTCAGACGACCACGTTCGACCTGAAGGATGGATGGGAAGACAAGGTCAGGAAGTTCCCGAGCCAGGGAGGTTTTTTTCTGGAGCGGGCAATGAAAAACATATTGTTCCGGAATTATCAGGAGCACTCGCGCGCATATCCGGTCTTCGTCTGGTGTCCGACCGTCCCGGGAACGCGATTTTTGTCGGAAGGCATGAACGGCTTTGTATCGCTGTTGCCCGAGAATAAACTCTTATTATGAGCTTGGGCCCCTCGGCGGATTGAACAGCCGGCCGCTGAGCGCGCCCCGGTTTGAGCAGAATGGCAAGCACATCGACAGTACGGCAAACTACGTCCTGGCATGGCCGGACAAAAAGGACCCCGTTGCTTTTCTTCTGATGACAAACAGGCAAGCATCGTGCTGAGACCCGGCGCCGGCATTTCATCGGCCGACGTGAAGGATGCGTCATGGGAGAACGGACTCGCGCTCGAGGGCATGAGCAGGTACATGGAACTGTATCCTTCAAAATCGGAGACCCTGCGGCTTGCTTTGATCAAGAACAGTTTCAGGACACGCATTCTGACCCCGGTCACGTCATTCCTCGCGCTTGAGAACGAGGCGCAAAGGCTGGCGTTGCTGCGGAAGCAGGAAAAAGTTCTTTCCGCGAACAAGTCACTCGACATCGGCGAGGAGCGCCAGATGTCCGAGCCCTCGTTATACCTGATGCTGATTTTGCTTCTTATGACCGCCGCGTTCTATTTCCTTGTGCGCAAGCGAGAAGCAAGTGAGACATAAACTCACCTCACACCCTAACTTAAAAGAGGGAGGTGCAAAAGCAGTGCGTCTCCCCTCTATTTTGGAATACCATTAACGTTACCTTCCCGGCCGCTGCTTCAATAGAAAGTCGGGCTGTGGTTTGCTCAAAAGCGGTGCATAGTTGAACGTCGTGGAATACATTGCCATACTGGATCTTGATGTTTCTTCTGAATATGCAGCCGCATAAACGCTGAAAGTGTCAACTCCGGCAGGTCTCCAGGCTGCGAGAGAGTCGGGCAGTTCCGGGAATGTAATGCTGGTCCTCGTGGGCGACATGTGCTGGGGCCAGAAATAAAAATGAGGATTGGAGGGCAACTGCACCACGGTCATGACATTTATATCAGTGACGCCGGGAACGCCGCTCCATGAAAAAGTCGGTGTCGCTGTATTTGCTCCGCTTACCGCGAGATTTGACGGGACCGGCAGCGCCTGGCTAAAGTCAAAAACCTGATTTGAAGGCACGATTGATCCGCCAAAGTATATATACTGCATTGCGTCCGTAAACCCGTTCTGGTTCTGATCCAAGTATGCACCAACTCCATACCTGAACTGCCCTCCGAGTCCCGGGATATAACCGACCAGTACGGTCGTCGAGGTCGGCGCGGATGACAGGGCAAACCCGTCGCTCCAGGAGAGGAATTCGGGTCCTGTGCTGCTATGAAAGATCGAGAGGTATAGATTTTTTGTGGCTGCAGGCATATTAGTGACTTGATACTCAACAAAGCTCATCGGCTGGTCTACGGTGATATTGACCGTCATCCCGTCTACAAACGTCTGGTCCGGGAGAGCGCCATAGGCAATGGACTTGCCCGTCGCATCCAGGCCTGTCACGATAATCGAAAGCTTTCCGTCTGGTCCGAGATAGTAGGACTTGACAGTAACGGTCTGCTGAGTGATGAGCGATTCGGGCCACAAATATACTTCAGAGTTGTTGATGAATATCCGGTTTTTGGCAACGTGGTTAAAAGTGTTTGATACATTGATTTTTATTGTTCCCTGATCCGGAGAGGCTGGAGGGAAGCAGTCGCCAAGGTACAGAGTAGCCGGCCCGTTCACATCGTATTTTACATCCATGTCGTACACTGTTTGAGTGGATCCGGAGAGCAGGCAACTGATGGCCGCGGTCACCGTGGCGTTGGCAGGCGGATCAATGAAAGTGATCTCCCCATTCACATCGGTCGTGCCGTGGGTCTTCATGGCACCGGTGCTGTCTCCCAGTACTACGGCTGCACCCGAAAGCCGGTTGTAGAATAATCTGTGACCGTAACGATGATAGAGCTCTTACTGTCGTTTTTGCTGCTGCCGCAGCCGGCCATTGTTGCCACTGCTAAAACCACAAATAACACCCGACACAGCTTGTTTATCTTTCGCATTTGTCCTCCCTGTTGCTTATAAACTTTTATAGCATAGATAAGATTGGTTGTCAGAATTATGGTGTCATATTTTCAGGGTAGTGCAGGATTGTGCAGGACGTTACATCCCAAAATGGAACATCTTAAGGTCTTGCAGCTTGACAATTCACAATGGGCACACATGGCAACATGGACGTCGTCTAAACAAAGGCACGGGACGTTGCTGGTCCAGTGAAACAGTGGTGCTACTGTCTTGCCGTTATCGGCCCGAGGGTGCCGTTGCTTTACTTGCCGCCTTCAACGTATAATAATTCCAGGGTGGTGAATAGAAGTGTTTGATATGGAACCGGTCAACAGCCTGTGTCCTTATTGCGGCGAGCCAATCGAGCTCCTCGTCGATACCTCTGTAAGAAAGCAAGATTATATTGAAGACTGTCAAGTTTGCTGTAAGCCGATTACTGTTCGCGTAATTATCGATGAAGAGGGGTTCCCGATCGTCCGGGTTTCACAGGAGGATGAAGTGTAAGGTCCTCTTTAGAGTAAACACCTGATGGTGGGCGTCACATCGCGTGCGATCTTATGAAAAAAACTGCCTTTCTGCGGGGGCAACCGAAACCGACCTGATGAGCATAACGCCTACGAATGAGGCAAGTGTGAGTGGGAACTGCGCAGGTTATGTAACAGGTGTTAATGCGCTTGCTCCGTATAATACCGCTGATCCGGCACACATTCCAGACATCGACCTCTCCAGCTTCGATCTCGGTGTCAGCGGCACCCCAAGCCGAACCGATTTACCCTCGCCTGCTTTCAGCAGGAAGGCTTCATGAGTAATGTTCAGCATGTGAAAACCCTCCTTTTCTCCTCGAATCTTGTATGCTCATTCTCTATGAAAGAGGCATGATCCTCTCTGCCTGATCGTTGCCATGCCCCTCTCGAGGAACCATGTCACTCATGCGGAGGAACAAGGACCAGGTTGAAGGTGTTGTGAGGCTTGCGAAGTGCGTCGGTGCAGGTTCCGTCAAGTTCAATCCGGTTCAGCCCACGGCTCGGGGAGACCGGATGCATCAGGCAATGGAAACCCTGTCGGTTGCCGAACTCATTGAACTTGGCAGACGGGTTCTCCACGAAATTGCACCATCAACGGATTTGCCGATGTACTTCACACAGCCCGCGGCATTTCAACCGCTTGGGAAAATGCTTGGCGAAAAGGGCGGCGGTTGCGGAGTGTGCGGAATCAAGAACATCCTTGGCGTTCTTGCCGACGGTTCGTACTCGCTCTGCGGCATCGGGGAGTCGGTTCCCGAACTCGTGTTCGGGCATTCAAGCATCGACAGTTTGGAAGATGTCTGGATGAATTCCGAAGTGTTGAAAGCGCTCCGCGAAGGTCTCCCGGAAAAACTCGAGGGCATCTGCAGTGAGTGCCTGGTTAAAAAGGCATGCAACGGAAGCTGCGTAGCCCAGAATTACTACCGTTCGAAGAGCCTCTGGGCACCGTTCTGGTTTTGCGAAGAGGCTGAGAAGGCAAACCTGTTTCCCGCTACCAGAAGACTGAAAGTGAATCACTATGAAGCATGCTGTTGATGCTGGCCGCCCGTTTGGAAGCATTTAAAGCTGCTGCAATAAGGAAAGGAGATGTCTTCATGGATTGGACCAACCCTGAACTGATCACCCTGGATGGGGAGAATAGGGCTCAAGAAAACATGTGTAAATGGAAACGCTCCGAAGAAATGATTGCGTCGGCGGAGGAACACTCTTCTATGTGGAATGCTGGGGTGGCGAAGCCATTGCCTTCCCGGTCTGCACTCCGGGAAGCAGTATCTGGTAGCCTGGAAACAACCTGCTAAAGAACGCAGGAGTATGGCCTTGAAACAGATTTGTGTCACCCAAGCATGTTGCCTTCCCGGGGCAGCCCGTACCCTTAGTCATATCCTGAACGGCTTTCTGGCTTTCTGCTCGCTTTCAGGCTGTGGTTCCGATGATCCCGGGAAGGGTCTGGATGACGACATCGCCGCTCAAATCGATACACTTCAAGCAGTTATCGAGATTGGTCAGGAGATCGGCGACTCCACAGAGATCTTCGGCTCAATTCGCGCCGCCGGAATTGACGACCTGGGACGCATTTTCGTGCTGGACGAGATAGCCGCCTGCATTAAAGTGTACGACCTGCAGGGAAACTACCTGCAGCAGCTGTCCAGGCGCGGAGACGGACCGGGTGAACTTATGTGTCCCCAGGGACTCTTCATCATGCCCGATGGCAGGATTGCCGTCACAGAGGCAAACAAATGGGGTTACGTCATGTTTGACGATTCACTCGAACTGCTTGAGGAAGTCCGGCTCTGGTGTGAAAACCCGCCCTATCATGTCACCCCGATTTCGAACGACAGGATTCTTGCCTGCAGGTATGATGGAAGCCCGACTCCTGATGTCACGCGACATACTGTGGGCATCTACCGATGGGGCGAGGCCGAGATGACCGAGCTTCTCTGGAAGGACTCCCTGGAGATTAGTGATGCCGAATTCAACAGAGATCCATCGGAATTCTATGTTTTCTGCTGGTTCGAATTGTACGCTCCCGGAGGCGATGGAGCAGGGCGAACGTTTTTTGCACCCGTTGACCCCTTTGAGTACAGGGTGATCGGCTGGGACTCGACAGGCACTGAGATCCTCAACTTCACCAGGAGCATTGCACCCGTTCTGAAGACAGACTCGGAGATCGAGTACGAGATCTCGTACGTGAACGACTACTTTCCACTGAGGGGCGGGAGGCCCCTGATGTTCGAGTTCCATCCGTCTCCCTATAAGAACATGATCAGCGATGTCGGGATCGGACCGGACCGGAACCTGTGGGTAAGGCGGGGAACTCGCACCGATCTCTTTTTCGACATCTACGACCTCGAGGGCAACCCGCTTCGTCAGGCCGTATTTCCGAAGGACAGCTGGGTCTGGGCTACCGAGATCACCCCTCACGGGATACTCGCGTGGGAGCTGGACCCTGAAGAGGGCTATCAGAAACTTTTCCTGATCAGGTGATTGTCATCAAGATGAACGAAGGGAACCTCAACAGAATTGTCCGAAGAATCTGATGCCCTCGTTGAGCGGAAGATTGCATTGAGCATCATCAATGTCCGCGGCGTCAGTGTAATTTCTGATTCTGATCTTGCCAAGCTGTACGGTGTGGAGACGAGACGGTTGAATGAACAGGTACGAAGAAACATTTCCAAGTTTCCTGAAGATTTCATGTTTCAGTTGACAGGGGAAGAGCACATGATCTTGATGTCGCAAAATGCGACAACAAGATCGAGCTGGGGAGGAAGGAGAAAGCTCCCTCTGGTTTTTACCGAGCACGGAGCCCTTCAGGCAGCAAATGTTCTGAACTCGGAACAAGCCGCCAGGATGAGTGTGTTCATAATTAGGGTGTTCGTGAAGTTGAGGGAACTGGTATTCTCCAATGAGGTTCTCTCTCGCAGGCTTGAAAAACTCGAAGAGCGGGTCATACAGCACGACTCCATTCTGGTCGGCATGGTGGAAGGCATTAAAAGCCTTATTGAGTCACCGAAGCCGAAGAAATGCGATCCCATCGGTTTTAGAATGCCGGGAAACTCCGGGAAAGAAGGTGGATGACCATCAGATGCAGCAAGAAGCAGTTCGGTTTTCCATCGGATGTTCGGGGTGTGCGCCCGTTAAGTTGAGGCGCCAAGCCAAATGCCAGTCTGATACGGCTGGTTTCTCCAAGACATTGGCGAGTAAACAATTCCTTGGTTGTTTCAGCAATGCTGATGATTCCAGAAATCCAGGAACTTCTTAACGAAAGGTGAAGATGATGGAGTGGAGCAACCCTGAGCTTGTCGAAATCGGCAGTACAGGCAGAGGTATCAAGGACTGCAAGAATGGAGTGATTCCAAAAAGCAATTGCATCAGCGGTGGGGAAGACTACATCATGTGCTGGCCCGGCGGGGCAATGCCGTCTCCCCAGTGCATGATGGGAGAGATGGATTGATTGTTCGCCCTGAGCGCAGCAGCGAAAACCCCAGGAACCGATTGGGAACAGGTACTGCCACGGTACGCATTTCAGCCGTCCTCGCCTGCTGCATTGCGCTCGCGGCAGGATGCAGCGGAGGGAACCATCCCGTAGAAACAAATGAATATCAGGCTGCGCTTCCTGTTGACACCCTCGAATGTGCCCTTGAAATTGGTCGGGAGCTGGGCGACTCAACATCAATTTTCGGGTCGATCATCGATGCGAGTATCGACGATCAGGGAAGGATATTTGTTCTTGATGAGATCGCCGCCTGTCTTAAGGTCTTCGACCTTGAGGGCAACTATATCAGGCAGGTTTCCCGCCGAGGAAGCGGACCAGGGGAATCAAACCATGTCACTGGATTGTTCATAATGCCGGATGGACGGGTCTGCATCAATTCGATTGACAAGATGGGCTACATCGTCTTCGATGATTCACTCGAATTCGTGGAAGAATTAGGGCTGTGGATAGAAAACGCCCCCTACCACATCACTCCCATTACGAATTCATGGCTTTCTGTGTGCAGGTGTGACGGTGATCAGAACAACGACTTCATCCGCCATACGATCGGCATGCATGCCTGGGGTGAAAGGGAGTGGGAGATCCTTCTCTGGAAGGACTCCCTGAGGATGACGGAAGCCGACTACAATGACAATCCAAGCGCATGGTTCCGATATGAATGCCTTGAGTTGCCGATCACCGGCGGAGATGGGGAAGGAGTTGTCTACTTCGCTCCCATCGATCCGTTTGAATACCGGGTCATGGGGTGGGATTCAACCGGTGCGGAGGTGCTCAACATCACGCGCAGTATCGCTCCGGTGGAGAAAACCGGTGAAGAGATAGAGCGTGAGAGCATTTTTGCGAGTTATTCTTACCAGAGCCTCAGTGGCAGGCCCCTGGGCTTTGACTTTCATCCCTGTCAGCACAGGAACATGATAAGCGATGTCGGGGTCGGACCGGACCGGAACCTGTGGGTAAGGCGGGGAACCCGTACCGACATCTTTTTCGACATCTACGACCTCGATGGGAACCCGCTTCGTCAGGCCGTTTTTCCAAAGGACAGCTGGAGCTGGGCTACCGAGATCACACCCAACGGGATACTCGCGTGGGAACTGGACCCTGAAGAGGGCTTTCAGAAACTCTATCTCCTCAGGTAAGAACCGGCGGCACCCCTGCTCGTTGACCTTGAGGCTGTTCCCGCGTATGCTGCGCCTCGATCCGGGCAGGTTGACGGGAATGCAAGGCAATGGGGGGGCTCATGAGACGGCTGCTTCTTGGTATACTGCTGCTGCACTTGTCTGGCACCTGCATTGCGCAGGATGTCATCGAACTGGCTGACGAAACCTCATTCAGGAACGTCGACTTCTCGCAGGAAAACTACGCTCTGATCCCGACCTGGGGAGAGGCTTCCGAAGCTTTCGGCATCGAGCCATGGGATTACTACATCAAACGATATCAGTTCGCAGATGCTGTTCTGACAAGACAGGGCTTCGGCACTGAAGGAATTGTCACTTCGATCGTTCCCGGCCATCCCGTCTCAGAGGAAGAAGCCCTGGACTATGGATTAGTGCTTTCCTGCGGGCAGATGCCGGAACTTGTTTCGCGGGACGGGCAGGCAATCGTCCGCGAGGTCGTAACCGAATCCGGAGCTGGGTGCCGCCTGACTCTGATGCTTGATGAAGCCGGAATGGTAACGGAGATCAGGTTCAGCGAGTGGTCGCCCTGAAGGAATATCTCACTGGAGGAAACCTATGAACGATTTTGGAATTACTTCCGCGGAGATCGAGGAGGGCAAGGCCATGGCAACGGTGGCCTATTTCGGGTTACCGGGCTTCCTTGTCGCCTACCTTACGAGCAAGGATAACAAATACGTCCTCTACCACGCCCAGCAGAGCCTTGTGATCATGCTGGCATGGATGCTTTCCGGTTTCCTCTGGATTCTCTCCTTCATCCCGCTGATCGGACTGATCTTCATGATTATCTATTGCCTGTTCATCGGCATCCCTCTTCTGACCCTGTTCATCAATGGGCTCGTGAACGCATCCGGTGGAAAGGTGAAACCCCTTCCCATAGTCGGGAAGCTTGGTTTGAAGGTGGGGATGGTCAGGCCGGTGGAGGGGTAGAGCGGCTGCGGGGGAACCGTACCCGGAAGCCACCCCATCAGGCAAACACATCACTGAGCGGCCATTCTCAGCAGGCCCTTGAAGCAGACGCAACCAGGTTTCTTCCCGCATTAGTGTAGCAATAATGCAACAGGCATTTGTTGTGCTATCTTGACAACAGTATTGACTCCTTCAATATTCCTTTGTGAAGGGAGCCATGAGAATGCGATGCTTTCACTGCGGTGAAGAGATGCAGGCAGGGCAGGAAGAACACTACGGCCTGCATCCGGCCTGTTTTCGGGAATCATTTGGTGTGGATGGGCTTGCCGAATTACACGGGCCTGGCACGTAAGCAAACGGACGCAGGACGAGCTCAGTCGGCCGGCCGGTTAATGACGCTGATGTCGTGTCGAGCTTTCTTCAGGGCAAGTTCAGGAAGTACGATGCCAGGCTGGAAGGCGTTTCTTTCATTCTGAAGGTTGAGGAGAAGGAGTATCCCGAGCTTCCCGCCACCGAGCACCTCTGCAACCAGATCGCGCACTCTCTTGGGATCAGAATACCTCACTTCGTTCTGATCCGGTTCAACGGCGTGTCAGCGCTGGCGGTGAGGAACTTCATTCGACGGGAAGGAAAGAATCGCTGCAACACATCCACCACTTCATCGTGGGCGGTTCATTCGATTGCGAGACGCTGATTGGCGTGATTGGCGAGAAAACCGGCAGGCTATTTGAAATAGAGCGCTTCATCAAACTGTGCCTCTTCGATTCTCTGATAGGCAACCACGACAGACACGGCAGGAACCTGGGCTTTATCGAAAAGGGTGGGCAGTACACTCTGGCACCCTTCTATGACAATCCTTCCTACCTCGGGATTGAGGACGCTGCTTTCCTTCGGGCTGATCACAGCCCGAGGGGGAGGATTGCCACCAACGCAAACCCCGATCCGGAGATGAATGACTATGTCGTGGAATTCGGAAGGCTTGGTTTTGCTTCCGTGGTAGAGGAGTTCAAGCGACGGGTTGATGTGGACAGGTTCATGACGCTTACTGGCTGGAAATTCCTTTCAGAAGAACGAGCAAAATCGATCCAGAGGCTTATCATGAAGAGAGCGGAGGAGCTGAATAATGCGCGACCGTGAAATGCCCGGCGTTGATGTTTTTGCGGAAGGCAGAAGGACGCGTGACTATGCCGGCAGGCTTGAACAGCACACAGATCCTGACGGGAAGAAAGGTTTCCTGTTTACATACGAAGACGCTTACCTCAGGCAACCGGACGCAGTGTCTGTCGGACCGGAACTTCCCCTCGCCCGGAAGAGCTTCTTCTTGGAACAGCTCTTTCCCTCCTTTAGAGGACAGGATCCCTTCAAGGGAAAACCCTGCCTATCCGGAGTACTGCGCTGCTTCCGGGATAAGTCCTTATGAGATTGATCCATTCGTACTACTGACAACCATCGG
Source organism: Candidatus Fermentibacterota bacterium (assembly GCA_963845085.1). Taxonomy (GTDB): domain Bacteria; phylum Fermentibacterota; class Fermentibacteria; order Fermentibacterales; family JCC-6; genus UBA6080. The sequence continues at coordinate 441,615 of CAWJQI010000001.1, read as the reverse complement.
GCAGGCGTGGACCATCCTGCCTTGTATTCGAGGCCGGCTGCAATGGAGAACTTCGGTGCAGAAGAGGCAAGGGAGTTCCGTACAAGACCTGGGTCTTTCACTTCGGGAGTTCGGGTTAGTCTTTTGACTTCTCACCGTTCACCATCCAGAAAATCGAATCAGGGAAGCGGACCGGTCACCATCTTCTGAGAAAGATCAGGCGTTGTACGCCCGGTACCCTGATGCCGCATGGTTCGAGATAACAAGAAACAGACCGAAGGTGCATTCACGGCTTTGGCAAAGGCTGGCTGCTTATTTCAGGGATAAGGGTGTGACGGGTGGAGAATAAGTCTTGAAGAGATTCCCAGTAACTCTTCCTGTGCAGCCCAGTTTCAGATCGCTGGCGAACAAGTAGTAGAAAGTATTATGAAGGGTGGCAGCACCAGTGGAGGTTTGCCCATGCCATCTCCCCAGCATTGCGTGGTTGGTTCGAAACTGAGAGCTGTTTCGCAATGACGGTTGTTTTTCTCATTACCTCGTGTGCGAATCAACCGGAGAGTTATGTGACTGATGAGCAACCTGATACTCTCGTCATAGCTCACCAGGTGGTATAGGCGACGAGAATTTCTACAGTGATTACGGGTTCGCGAGTGTTAGAGATATCTGTCATGGACCTGACGGATCGGTCTTCGTTGTGGATCCTTTGCGGGCTGAAGTTAGAAGGTTTTCAAGTTCCGGTGAGTTGATGATGTGCTATGGGAAGAAAGGCGAAGGTCCGGGTGAATTCAGCGAGCCCTGCGGTGTTGCACTTACCCAGTCTGAACTTCTGTTTGTTTCTGACGCGAGGGGATTGAACACATTCAACGCTGAAAGCGCCGAGTGGCTGGGACTCAACGACAGTTACACCCGACCGATGCTGCATAAGATGCTTGGCAACCGCGATAGCACTTTCACAGCTATCAGGAGTTGGGCCTTCATCGCAGGGCAGGTTCCGGTTCGCACCGCACAATACGGGTTGTACAATGCGGGTAACCCCCTTCCAGTGGTGTTCTGGAGTGACTCCAGCAGGATTGACCACTCCGAAGGCAGCTTTATCGAATGTGTACTGAGGAACCTGTTGCAACCGTTGACGCTCAAGGTAATGTCTACATTTCGGAGTCGACGGAATCACAACTCAGAATCCTGAAGTGCTCACCTGAAGGGGAGCTTCTTGATTTGATCGAGGATGAATTCCCCCTGGCAGAGTTGACTGAAGAGGACACCAACAGGGAACAGGAATACTACACCAGCTTTGCCAACCGGTTGGGTATGAGCATTACCTACACCCCGCAGGAGTCCTGGCTTACGGTGACTTCCCTGGGCATCGACAGGAACTCCCTGATCTGGGCCAGAGTAGGTGGATCCGATCCGCCCCTTTTTCGTGTTTACGATCAGAATGGCAATCTCATCACTTACGTCAGGATTGACGGAACTCCTGTGAATGGCAGATACCTGGACATCCGAATCAGCCCTTGGGGCATGGCGGGGTTCACCTTCGACCCTTCAGCGGAGTTTGTGCAGGTTCTTTTGTACGAGGTTCCGTGAGATCCCTAGTTCCGGCTTCTGAGTTGTGAGTGCTGCTGACGAGCACATCTTGAGGGATGAATGCCAATTGCAGCATCATCCGAAGATGAGACCAACCTTCCCGACCTGAATTGGCACCCCTTTGCAGACATCGGACGGTGCAGTACGAGAGGAGGTTTGCCTGAAGAGTTTCAGGGACATGGAAGGGGCACGCAGATAACTGGGCTGATTCAGTATAGAGAGAAGTTTCTGATTTCTTGGAGACAGAAGCATATACTCAAGCTGGCAAATCGGAAACCATGAAGCAGCCTGAGTCTGGTAAAAACTGACCAACGAACTGTATCGAAAATGGCGCCACTTCAAGGTTCCAGTGTACGAAACAGCTTGGAATCAGGATTTGCCATGGAATGTAACGGGTAAAGTCAGACATCCTTTCTCAGACAAACCAACTGAAAATTCATTCTAAATCGGGTTTGCCGTCACGAGCATAGTCCTTCAGTGGCTTGCTCGTGAAAGGTATGACCGGGAATGGCAAGAATTGACAAACTATGACACATGCTGTATGATCCTCTCGGAGGAAAGGAGGTGAAACATGCCAGGAAAAGTTGTTCATACCACTGCAGGCGTTTATTTGGATTTCCGGCGGTACTGGCCTGCAGGAAGGCAGTTGGCCGAGCACTCAATCCAGTACTGGAAGTGGGGATGCTGGCGGCCTCTGCTCTCGGTTCCGCTGTACCCGATAAACTGGAACCTGCCAATTGCCCAAACCATCGCAGTATCTGGCATTCCGTTGCGGCAGGAACTGGGGCTTCTGTGATGGTCTCGGAGTGCCTGCATGGCATCCGAAGCATTGCCGAAAGCGAGACTGAAACCCGTTTCTACAGCTCGCGAGAGGAGGAGGAATACAGGAAGGGAGTTATGTTTGTTCTTCTCTGTCTTCTAGTGGCCTTTCTCTTCGGCTTTCTATCACACCAGGTTTTGGATGGACTCACTCCAGCCAGCCTGCCTTTACTGGGCAAGTGATTGGAGGATACGTTGACTGAAGAAAGTCTTGCGCAAAGGCTGAGGGGCTTCCGGGAGAGACAGGGTCTCTCCCAGGAAACTCTGGCCAGATGGCTTGGTGTGTCCCGATCCGCTCTGGCTTCGTACGAGTCGGGTATGAGGAATCCCGGAATCGCGGTGCTCGAGAACATGGCATACCGGTTGGGGTGCGGTTTGGAATCTCTTTTGGCGAGTCCCGAAGGTATTGACCCAACAGTTATGCTACTCAGGGCCGATCCGGGTCTTCAGGAGAATGAAGAAGCTCAGGACTGTGTTCGGAAGTGCGTCAGGATCGGCCAGGAAGTCTCCTGGTTGGAGGAGAAGCTTGCGGTTCCCCCGGGCATCCGAATCAATGCCATGCTACAGGATGCAGACCCCTTTCTCCAAGATAGAGTCAATTCGGCAAGGGGAGAGGATTGCTGCTCAGGAACGGCAGAGACTTGGGCTTGGCTACGCTCCGATAGAGAATGTCGTCAACGTTCTGTCTGATAGTGGTGTATGCGCGAGCCTCGTACCCCTCTCTGCGGAGATATCGGGTATCTCCATCATGCAAGACAACGGGTTCCATGTTTTTGTCAATTCCAGCCACTCTCCGGCAAGACAAAGGTTTTCCCTGGCGATGAATTCGCCCATGTTCTTCTTGATCTCAGGCACGATTCCAGGGTGGTCATCAGCCAGAATTCCGATGCTGATGCGTTGCGTGAGGTCAGAGCCAATTCATTTGCTGCAGCGTTTCTCGCGCCTGAAGAAGGCTTCATGCGTTTCATTCATGCCTGTGGCAAGGGGAAGCCTTCCCGGGTGGAGTACTCTTCCTTTAATGAGCATTCCGAGGTTTCTGCAAACGAACGCAACATTGCCGTGGAGCAGAGCATTCAGCTCTACGATATCCTTCTGCTCGCGGATCATTTCGGGGTAAGCCCCGAAACTGCTGTGTACAGGTTGGCCAACATCCGTCTTCTTTCGGAAAAGGAAAGGGACGGCTTTCTCAGTAGTCTCAGAAATGGCGGTTTGAAGAGTTTCAATGGGATGTTCCGGTCACCTTCCATCTGCAGGGAAGACCAGGGATCAAGTTTCAGGGACAGGCTTATGGGCCTGGCACTGGAAGCCTATCGAAGGGGGTTGGTGACCACCGGAAGAATTGTCGAGATCGCTTCCTTGGCGGATATTGGCAGGGAAGAGGTGGAGGAGGCAGTCTCGTCTCTGGAGCCCATTGGTTAGCCATCCTTCACCGCCCACAAAGCAGCAGCGGGAAACACCCCTGCTGGTGGCGGACAGCTGCATTCTCATCAATTTCCTGCGTCTGAAGAGTTTTCCCATACTCACAGAAGCGTGTACTTCCGGCTGGTGATCACCCGGAGCGTTCTCAAAGAGATTATGGATCCGGCTCAGAGAACAATGCTGGACACTCTTCTGGAGGCAGGGGCACTTAAGGTGGTTGACCCTGATTCAATTGATGTTGTGAATCTTCACTTATCTATTAGGCAAGCCGGTCTCGGCGAAGGTGAGGCTTCGAGCCTTGCCTATGCAGCTACAGAGGGGTGTATTCTCGCATGTGACGAAAGAACAGGTGCTTCATTACAGCAGCAGGAGAATCGGGATTCTGGACAGACTTGTCACCACCCGAGACCTGTTGAACCTTGCGGTAATCGAGGAAAGGCTCTCATTGGAGCAGGCCAACCTCCTTATTGCCGAACTTGGGGAAAAACACCGTTACCATTGCAACAAGCTGTCCAGTCATGATTCCCTGCCGGCGGTTCTGATACCTGTCTGACGCCGGTTTGCGTAAACCTGCCCCTCCAGACCCTCATCTCACACATTGCATCAACATTTGAACAACGGTAATCAGTCCTTATTGACTGACGTTGGCGGCTGGGCTATTCTCCGTCTTTGCGGTCGAAGAACGTGTCATCGCTGGTTTTATATGCAACACAAACGCCGGTTTTGATGCGACAGTAGGGGGAGGGATAGTTGGAGTATTCACACCCACTCCCTGCACAGCACCTCTGCCTGCTCCAGCACCGTCTGGGTCGCCTTCTCCTGCTTGTCCGGCGGATAGCCGTACTTCCGCAGGATCCGCTTGACCATCACCCGCATCTGGGCCCGGACGTTCTCCCGCACGGTCCAGTCGATCGTGACGTTGTTCCTGCACCGCCTTCACCAGTTCCTGGGCGATCAGTCGTCAGCGTCTCGTCGCCGAGGACCTTCACGGCGCTGTCGTTGACCTCCAGGGCATCGTAGAAGGCGACCTCGTCCTCGGTCAGCCCCAGTTCCTCGCCCCGCTGCTCGGCCTCCCGCATGTCCTTGGCCAGCGCGATCAGTTCCTCGATGACCTGGGCGGTCTCGATGGCCCGGTTCTGGTACTCGCGGATGGCGTTCTCCAGCATCTCGGCGAAGGAACGGGCCTGGACGACGTTCTTCCGGCTCCGGGTCTTGATCTCGCCCTCCAGCAGCTTGCGCAGCATCTCGACCGCCAGGTTCCGCTGCGGCATGCCCCGACTTCGGCCAGGAACTCGTCGGAGAGGATCGAGATGTCCGGCTTCTTCAGTCCCGCCGCGGCGAAGATGTCGATCACCTCATCCGAGGACACGGCCTCGGACACGATCTGCCGGATGGCATGCTCGATCTCCTCCGGGCTGCGGCGCCGGCCAGTCGCGCTCTTGGTCGAGAACGGCCTTCACCGCCTGGAAGAACGCCACGTCGTCCCGGATCGCCAGCGCCTTCTCGTGCGGCACGGCCAGGGCAAACGCCTTCGACAGCTCGGTCACCGCCTTCGACCAGCCGGTCTCTTGCCGTCGTCCTGCGCCAGCACATGCTCCTGCGCCGCCGGCAGCAGCGACAGCCGCTCCTGCGGCCCTGCCGGTCTTCCAGGTCGACCAGTCGAAACCGTGGAAGATGCCGCAGCAGACCTCGTACTTCTCCAGCATCACGGCGACGGCCTCTTCCTGGTCGATGGCCGTCTGCCCCTTGCCGCCGCTCTCGGTGTAGTTGGCCAGGGCCTTCTTCAGCTGGTCGGCCAGCCCGAGGTAGTCCACCACCAGCCCGCCGGGCTTGTCCTTGAAGACCCGGTTCACCCGTGCGATGGCCTGCATCAGCCCGTGGCCCCGCATCGGCTTGTCCACGTACATCGTGTGCAGGCACGGCGCATCGAATCCCGTCAGCCACATGTCGCGGACGATCACGATCTTGAACGGGTCGTCGGGGTCCTTGAACCGCTTGGCCAGTTGCCTCCCGCCGCGGCTTGTTGCGGATGTGGTGCTGCCAGTCCTGCGGGATCGGACGCCGAGCCGGTCATCACGATCTTGATGATGCCCTTGTCGTCGTCATCGTGATGCCAGTCGGGCCGCAGCTTCACGATGGCCTTGTACAGGTCCACGCAGATGCGGCGGCTCATGCAGACGATCATCGCCTTGCCGTCCATCGCCTTCGCAGGCCGGCGTTCTCGAAATGCTTGACCAGGTCCTCGGCGATCAGGCTCGATCCGCTTCTCCGTGCCGACCATCGCCTCAAGCTGCGCCCACTTGGTCTTGAGCTTCTCCTTGTGCTCGACCTCCTCGCCCTCGGTCACCTCCTCGAACTCCGTCATCGAGCTTCGGCCGTTCGGTCTCCTTCGAGTTCCAGCTTGGCCAGCCGGCTCTCGTAGTAGATCGGCACCGTCGCCCCGTCCTTCACCGCCCGCTCGATGTCGTAGACGCTGATGTAGTCGCCGAACACCGCCCGGGTGTTCTTGTCGGTCAGTTCGATCGGCGTGCCGGTGAAGCCGATGAACGAAGCTTCGGCAGCGCCTCCCGCATGTGCCGGGCGAAGCCGTCGATGAAGTCGTACTGGCTGCGGTGCGCCTCGTCGGCGATCACCACGATGTTCCGCCGGTCGGAGAGCAGCGGGTGCTGGTCCTCCCCTTCGGTCGGGGAAGAACTTCTGGACCGTGGTGAACACCACGCCGCCGGAGGCGATCGTCAGCAGCTCGCGCAGATGCGCTCGGCTCTGCGCCTGCACCGGCTGCTGGCGCAGCAGCTCGTGGCACCGGGCGAACGTGCCGTAGAGCTGGTCGTCCAGGTCGTTGCGGTCGGTGATGACGACCAGGGTCGGATTCTCCATTGCCGGGTGCAGCACCACCCGCCCGGCATAGAACGCCATCGTCAGGCTCTTGCCCGATCCCTGCGTGTGCCAGACCACGCCGACCCGCCGATCCCCGGTCTTCCGTCCGCTGTCCCGGCGAAGTAGTCCCTGTCTCCCTGTCATCGCCATCCGTTCGGACTAGGCTTGCCCGGAGGGTCTCGCGACGGCGACGTTCACCGCATGGTACTGGTGGTAGCCCGCCATCTTCTTGACCAGCACGCCGCCGCCGGCGTCCTCGAACACGATGAAGTACCGGATCAGGTCCAGGAACCGCCGCTTCTCGAACACGCCCTCCGAGCACCACCTGAGCTGCGGCAGCTGCGCTGTCGGCCAGTTCCTCGCCCTCGATGGTCCGCCAGGGCATGAACCACTCCCGGTCGGCCGTCAGCGTGCCGATCCGGGCCTGCACCCCGTCGGAGATCACCAGCGCCTCGTTGAACGCGAACAGCGACGGGATCTGCTGCTTGTAGGTCTGAAGCTGGTTGAACGCCGACCAGATCGTCGCGTTCTCGTCAGCGGCGTTCTTCAGTTCGATCACCGCCAGCGGCAGGCCGTTGACGAACAGCACCACGTCCGGCCGGCGCTCGTGTCTGTCCTCGACCACGGTGAACTGGTTCACCGCCAGGAACTCGTTGTTCTCCGGTTCGTCGTAGTCGAGCACACGGACCAGGTCGCCCCGAACGACCGTCGGCCCGCTGGTACTCGACCGGCACGCCGTCGACCAGATACTTGTGGACGATGTGGTTCTTGACCACCAGCGAGGGCGAATCCGGGCGGGTCAGTTTGCGGAAGGCTTCTTCAAGCGCTCCGTGGGGAACGCCGGGGTTGAGCCTGAGAAGAGCCTGGCGCAGCCTTCGGGCCAGAACGACCTCACCGTAGTCGTCTCGCTCGGCGCCGATCTCCCCCGGGGCGATCTCCAGCCCGGAGAGGACTTGGTATCCCATCTCCTCAAGCCAGGCAAGGGCGGCTTCTTCGACGATGGATTCGGTGAAGCGCGACGTCATCCCCTTACCAATCCCGGCTTCAGACCCAGCCTCTCCTGGAAGTCCTGTGGGATGTCGGACCAGTGTTCGATGAGCAGGTCCACCAACTGTCGGCCGTTGATTAGCCCGATCCTGGGGAAGCCTGGTTCAAGAGCTATATCTACTGCCTTCGCCTGGAAGTCTGCGGTGGTGATGAACGCTCCCTGGCCTCCAAAGGGTACGGCCTGTCGAAGCTCCCTTACAGTTCTGGCGCTGATCCGTGAACCCAGGCTGTAGCGCTTGGCTTGCACGAAGACTTTCACCTTGGCGAGGTTGGAGACGTTCAGCTCGCCGACTGCATCCACACCGCCGTCTCCAGTCTTCCCGACTACCTCGGAACCCTCGAACCCCAGGGCAGTCAGGAGATGGCCGACCAGGATCTCGAACTCGTGGGCATCCAGCTCCAGGATCTGTTCAAGGACAACTTTATAGCTGTCGTACTGAAGCGGCTTTTTTTCCTGGGCGAGATCCTTCCTGCCTATCACATGAAGAAACTCCTCCTTCTGGGAGATGGTGAACACTGACAGCAAAGAACGGATGGTGTTCTGGAAGGGAACGGAGAAGTCGCTTCGCTTGACACGCTTCTCAGACCACTTCACCCGTCTTCTGTGGGGGAAGCGGCACCCGTCGTCACCTGTGAAGTAAAAGTAGGAGGGATCAGGCTCGACAACACCACAATGCAGCCACTCGGAGTCCACAGCAGGGGTGATGACGTAATCCCCAGCATGTATCTCAAGGAGGAATCGGGCGATCTGGCCGACCCAGTTGCCGATAACAATGGGGCTTTGAGTGTCAGGGTTGTACTTCCTCACCAGGGCATTGAGTTCTTCCCGGGAGGTGACGGTGCTCAGGTCTTCGGTGATTTCGGACCAGCCAATACCGGCGAAGCCTCCGCGGATGAAGTGCTCGGTGTAGGCACACCCTTCAGCTCTGATGCACCAGACATTCGGAAAACAGGGTTCTTCTCTTCAGCCATGATCAGACGGCCCTTTCCACGAACTTATCGGCGTCCTTCACCCGGATCTCCCCTGAGATGAGCTTGGGTAGCAGGGTGTCGCGGAGGGAGGAGAGGGTGTGGGATTCACGTTCATGATCGACAATCTTGAGATACATAGAACGCGTTACACGGTCGAAGGTGTGCATGACTGGGGCGGGTGGCGCGATGGTAAGAATGGGTCTGAAGCTGGACTTGCTGATCTCCACGAACGTCGAGCCGTTGGCTTGACTCGCGATCTCATCATGTGCCGCACTTGCCCATAGTAGTAGGAAAAGATTTGATATACCCTGACGGGCCTTCATTGCGATGAAGCCCTGATTGACTGCTACTGGCACCTCGGTGATGGCTAAGTAGCCAATAGGAGCGCGTGATGAAAGAAGAACTGATCCCCTTGGCAGCAAACCTGAACTGACCTGTGACAAGCCCATGTCGGTGATCTTACTCTCAGTGTTAAGCAAAACCGGCATTGAAGTCCGGAGAGGTCCTTCGGCGTGACCCAATGATGAGTACCACCATCCCAGTACTCGGTCCGTTTTGTGCTTGGAGTGCTCCACCGACAAGCTCTGCTAAGTTCCCGATGGGTTTCACCTCCCACCCCTCCGGGATCTCCCCCAGCTCCGAGTCCACCATCCTGTCCGGGAAAACCTCCCACAGGTCTGCCGGCAGGCCGGCAGGGATTCCCCTTCCTCCAGCGGCCTTCCATCTTGGCCCGGACGGGGTCGAAGTCCACGAACCAGGACTTGAAAAGGGCCCGGCCATGGCTTCGAGGGTTTCGTTCATGCGGCGGTTCAGCTCGATCTTGTCGTCCAGGGTGCCCAGGATGTGGGCGATGGCGCGTTGTTCGGGGAGTGGAGGTAGAACGATTGGCGCTCGTCGAAAATCCACCAATACTACTCTGGGTATTGCACTTCCCGATCGAAATCCGTTTTTCAGAAGAGCACGAATCTGTGGTGCATCCAAGTAATACCGAAGGTAATCCGAAATCACTCGTGAACCTGGTCGTAGAATTGCGATTGATGACAGCAACACAACCTGTTCAGTCGAACGATGAACGCAGACAGTATCAAGTGCTGAGTTTCCTCCTTGGCCATCAGAACATCACCCGGATTTGGGACGCAACCTTGGCGTTCGAGCGTTTCGAAGTCCTTTCGGGAAATCCGTCTGCATCCCTTGATATTGATTCCATGACGGGTAAGATCCTTAACAGAGGCCATCGGCAATCCTGATGGATCGTCTTTTGGAGAATAGTGGGCACCGTCTGTAATCAACTTACATGCTTCGTCCAGCCTAGCTTCGACCCACTCACCCCCCATACCCCAGCCCCTTCAGATTCTCTCCTGTAAGCGAAAAATAGCACGACTTGCGTTGGTCTCCCCAAGTTGACAATCCTACATATCTTCTTCGTAACACCTGGCCATCCCAAGGCCAAATCCCGACGGATGATTTCTCTGCTGGTCTCTTTCAAGAGGTTGTATACATCCGCGATAATCTCAAACAAACATGATTTGTGGTACGAACCTGGAGAAACAGTGCCTTTTCGATCTCCGATGCAAGTAGCCGAACCGTTACACCATCATCTAGCGAAGAATACCATTTTTATAGATTGCATCGGCTGCTTCTTCCAAGAGGAAGGGTGGGATACAACCAACAGCAGTCAATACACGCTTGATGTTCTGGTCTTCCGGACGAGTCCATGGGTAACATTCAGTTTGCTTTGCGGCGTTTGACTTCGACCAAAATCACGTCAAATAGTGTGTTGCATTGACTAACTGGTAGGATCATCTTCATAGGTCTTTCAAGTTCTATGATCCATTAGCTTGAAGCACGGACCCCATGAGATCCACTATAGTTCTCTGGCAGCTACCTCGATCAGGATGCACAACGAAATCTTCTAACAATAGGAGCCCGTTCAGGCGCAAGTGCCAGCATGCCAGTCGTTCGTGATTGCCGTGACACACTTCTTTCTTCAACTCCTTTTCGAAAAAGGACAGCATCTCTAAGCCTATCAGTCCCTTAACGTCTCCTGAGATAAGCTTTGGGAGAAGAGTCATCGCGGAGAGAGTTCAGGTTTGACGATCTCATCTTGAATTGACCAAATGCTACCATAGCAACGGATACAAGGATTCCGTAAGTCTGTCAGTTGCTTCTGAGGGACTAGACAGCATGAATTATCAAAGTCTGGCCAATGCCCCTTTACACGTCAAGATAAAGGATTGTTGTCTCAAACTATGCATGAGCTAGACCCAGATGGTGCTAACGCCTTTGCTGATAAAAGGAATCACGTTCTGTATTGCGGAAAACGGCAGCCAAACCAGTCTCATATAGTCAGCTGAGGGCTTTGAGAAAACGATGACAGGTTCATCTACCGTTGCGAAGATCCAGGTTCGGCATTATGAAAGCAATGATGCCGCTCCTTCCTTGATCTAAACTGGAATCACCCCTGGACCAGTCCAGTCTTTGATTGTACGTTCTACCGACACTTACTCGTCTGGTGACATCTTCAACCTCTTGACCCCCCATCCCTCCTGAATCTCCCCCAGTTTCGAGTTTACCATCCTGTCCGGGAAAACCTCCCACAGGTCTGACCGGTATGCCGGGCAGGGATTCCCCGTCGATCCAGCGGCCTTCATTCATGGCCCGGACGTAGTTGATGACTTCGGAAACATCTGCTGGCTCGTCTGGATCGCTGAGCCTTGCTTCTGCAGCTAGAAGGTTCTGTAAATAACTTTGCGTTCCTTCAATCTGGCTTGATAGTACAGCTTCTTTCCGCACATACATGAAAACGAACATGTCTGGGCTTGGTAGTGTTAGTACAGCACCGTCAAGGCGCCCCAGTGCGTGTCAGCATTCGCTGAAAGCTGTTCCCGCAAACGACCACTCAAGTCCACCGGAGGATTGGGGGGCAATGGTGTTGGAATGAAAGCGCGATAGCCGGTAGGTTGAGAGATCTATCGTCCAGCGACGGTAAGCCATGTTTTCCGATGATGTTCAACCGTGGTTTTCCTCCTTGATATACACTGCGTATATCATACTAGGGTGATGCACCCCATAATCAACGTTCATGCTTCCCATACCCCAGCCCCTTCAGGTTCTCCTCGATGGCGGCATCCAGCTTCGTCCTTCAGCCATCTGCTCCCGGAGCTGGGCGGTGAGCCGCTTCATCTTCTCGTCGAAGGGTTCCCCGTCGTCCTCCTGAGCCTCAGCCCCCACATAGCGTCCCGGGGTGAGGACATGGCCGTGCTTCCGGATCTCCTCCAGCTGGCGCTCTTGCAGAAGCCGGCATGTCCTCGTACTCTCCGCGTCCTTGTCTCCCCGCCAGGCGTGGTAGGTGCCGGCGATCCTGGCGATGTCCTCATCGGTCAGTTCCCGGTGGGTGCGGTCCATCATTGTGCCCAGCTTGCGGGCATCGATGAAGAGGGTTTCACCCCGCCGGTCGCGGAAACGTGCCGTTCCTCTTGTCCCGGCGAGGAACCAGAGGCAGACCGGGATCTGGGTGGAGTAGAAGAGCTGGCCCGGGCAGGGCCACCATGCAGTCCACCAGGTCGGCCTCGATGATGTTTCTTGCGGATCTCGCCCTCCCCGGACTGGTTGGAGGACATGGAGCCGTTGGCCAGCACGAATCCGGCGATCCCGTCGGGCGCAGGTGGTGGATGAAGTGCTGCACCCAGGCGTAGTTGGCATTGCCGGCGGGCGGCACGCCGTACTTCCAGCGCTTGTCGTCGCGCAGATGCTCGCCGCCGCCAGTCGCTGTCGTTGAAGGGCGGATTGGCCAGGATGTAGTCGGCCTTCAGATCAGGGTGGAGGTCGTTGTGGAAGCTGTCGCTCCTGGGCCCAGATTGGCCGTCGATGCCCCGGATGGCCAGGTTCATCTTGGCCAGGCGCCAGGTGGTGTGGTTGGACTCCTGGCCGTAGATGCTGATGTCTGCCGAGCCTTGCCGCCGTGATGCCTCGACGAACTTCTCGGCTGGACGAACATGCCGCCGGAGCCGCAGCAGGGGTCGTACACCCGGCCCTTGTAGGGCGCGAGCATCTCCACCAGCAGCCTGACAACGCACCGAGGCGTGTAGAACTGCCCGCCCTTCTTGCCCTCGGCACTGGCGAACTGGGAGAGGAAGTACTCGTAGACCCGGCCGAGAATGTCCTTGGAGCGGTTCTCCTTGTCGCCCAGACCGATGTTGCCGATCAGGTCGATGAGCTCCCCCAGACGCTGCTTGTCGAGGGCGGGCCGGGCGTAATCCTTCGGCAGGACGCCCTTCAGGGTGGGGTTGTCCCGCTCGATGGCCATCATGGCGTCGTCAACGATCTTGCCGATGGTCGGCTGCTTGGCGTTGGCCTTCAGGTATGGCCCAGCGGGCCTCCTGGGCACCCAGAAGATGTTGTCGGCCCGGTATTCGTCCGGGTCCTCGGGGTCGGCGCCCTGAGCCCTGTCGGCTTCGAGCTTGGCGTGCTGCTCCTCGAAGGCGTCGGAGATGTACTTGAGGAAGATCAGCCCGAGGACGACGTGCTTGTACTCCGCGGCGTCCATGTTGGACCTGAGAACATCCGCAGCCTTCCAGAGTTCACCCTCGAAACCGAGATTCGCACCGTTGGTCTGTTTCGCCATGCGCCGACCCTCTCCATGGAACCACCGGGCATTGCCCTTCAATTCCTGTTACGTTGAAGAGGGTGTCCCGGCTTGCAGCTGATTCAAGCAGTAAAGGTAAGCAACAAGCCGGGGCGAAGCAATAGATGTCAACTCCCGTTTTATGGACGGTCTTGCACTTTTTCTGATCAGCTTGCCAGAGACCACAAATCTGGTATCGTTCTTTTTTCATACAACCATTGCTTTCTCAGAAGAGTATTGGAGGCTTTCTCTTGAATAAGTTGAAGCATGAGTCATCCCAGGCAGGCAATGATCCATGGATAAGCCGTGATCAACTCATTGAGCTTCTGCAGGATTTCAAGAGGGATCTCCCGAAATGGGGAGAAGCGGGCTGGATAGAGAAGTTCTCAGGCATTGTATCACGGATAAGAGAAGACCTCTTTAAGTCATCCCCCGACTCCGTAAAGACTGCAGGAATTGCAGTTGAGATCTACAAGGCAGCAGTTCAGGTACCGCTCTACTGGAAGGCGATCCCGGAAAACCGGGAGAAGCTTGCTGAAGCTATAAGGTTTCTTGGGTCTGTTGCGGATATCAAGGAGAAAGTCTCCGCCGTCCTGGAGAGCGATGGCAGGTTCTACATTTCAGGTCTGGGGACAGCTTTCTGGTCACTTTTCTTCATGGCGTATGACCCGAAGAAGTACTTCCTCTGGAATCGGAAGACTGAGAACGCGCTTCTTTCACTGGGGCTTATACCTACTGGGCTTTCCGGTCCGGAGTTATACGAAGCAATGAGCAATGCAATGGTTTACCTCAGCAACCTCGGAATAGAGCTTGCAGTTTGCGAACTTGATGCTTTCATGCACTATGCGAGCATTCCGGGAGAAGCTGGTGCTGAAAAGGTCCTGCGGTTTCGAGCAGAAAGAAAGATATCAGAGCTCAGAGCCAGAGTGCTTGTCGCGTTCCCCGGATTCAGCGGAGTGGGTTATCCTGCCTTCAAGGCAGATGAGATCGACTACAAGAGGGAAGCTTCTGAACACATCCGAACGGCACTTTCGAAGAATGAGTTCACCCGACTCATGGAAGCGGGCAACTACCCGGAAGTGATTCGTCTGCTCAAGTCCTCTGCAAGCAAGACCAACCTCCTGTATCTCGGAACTCCAAGCACCGGGGATCTTGCGGTTCTTCACAGTGATTTCTCAGACCTTGAGGGGTTGTGCAGGGCTTTTTTCGAGCTTCTCTGGGGTCAGGAGGAATCTCCTATACGGCTGGAAAAGTTCTACAGCTTCATAAGCGAGGCGGGATTGCCTCTTAGATGGCCAACGGCTACTTATTATCTATTTTTATCTCATCCTGATAGTGATATATTTGTCAAACCAGGGGTGATCAAGTGGTTGCTTGACTTCTTTGAGATGCCCCTGCGCTACAAGAACAAACCCTCTGCGGAGCTCTATTCGGAAATCCTTAGGCTTTGCAGGGTCATAAAGGAGATTCTGAAGGATTGGAATCCATCCGACATGATCGATGTTCAGAGCCTTGTATGGGTTGCATGCAAAGCGAACGGGCAAGAGCAGGAAGTGGAGAAGCAGCCTGAGGTGAAGAAGGAACCGAGACCTGCGTCAAACTCCCCATTCAGTGAGATGACATTCCAGCTGCTGCAGCAACTGCATGAGAACCCCACAAAGAAGTTCTATTCTGAGAACGCCGAAGCATTCAACACTTACCTTCGAGAACCCATGAAGCTTCTGTTCGAGGCGATAGCTTCGGATATGCCGGCGGAGTTTCGAAGGCAAATGGAAACCGAGAAGAAGCTCTTTTCAAGGATACCAAAGAACGATTGGGGCAAGGGAGGCGCCTGGGACTATTTCTGGGGGGCTTTCTACCCAAAAGGTGAGAATCGGGTTACCTCGGAACAGCTCTACGTTCTTGCTGACAGGCATGGTATTCGTTACGGTCTGAGCCGAGGAGAGCATTCCCCAAAAACCTACAGCGGCATTAAGGACCTACTGAAGAGAAATCCTGCTATTGAGAAGCAGGTCAAGCAGATGCTCCAATCCGTAAGCGGGCTGATGTTTAACACTCCTGATGCTTCATCTCAGGGCACACCTCTCCCAGCCTCCTCACAGCAATTCTCGGGATGGATGGAGAGCCCTGATACCACTGTGCATCAGGCGAGTGTATTCGTAAGCAGGGACGATGTTCTTGAGATGAGTTTTGAGGAGTTGAAGGCTCGGGTTTCCGAGGCGTTTCTCGTTCTCTTCCCACTGCTTATCGAGGATGAGGAAGTACTTGTCTCAATGTTTGATTCCCAGGACGAGGAAGACCTGGAAGTTAACCCTGTTCCTCACGATCGAGCAGATCCAGGAACAGACCGGCTACGATTTTAACTGGATAAATAAGGCAGTTCTTGCCCTTAGAAGCAAGCGTCAGGCGGTTTTGTACGGTCCTCCCGGCACGGGCAAGACCTTCCTTGCCGAGAAGATCGCTGCTCATCTGACTGGGGGCGGCAAAGGGTTTACAGAGATGATCCAGTTCCATCCGAGTTACACTTACGAGGACTTCATGGAAGGGCTTCGCCCAAAAGCCATTCCCGGGGGTGGGCTAGAGTACAGGATAGTTGACGGAAGATTCAAGAAGTTCTGTACCGAGGCAGGGAAGCTGACCGATCCCTGCGTGATGATCATAGATGAGATTAACAGAGCGAACCTGTCCAGGGTGTTCGGGGAGCTTATGTACCTGTTGGAGTACAGGGATAAGGCAATACCGCTTGCCTCAGGTTCCAGTTTCTCCATCCCAAGCAATGTCCATGTGATAGGCACGATGAACACGGCTGATCGTTCCATTGCTCTTGTTGATCACGCCCTCCGCAGACGGTTCGCGTTCATTCAAATGAAGCCCGATTACTCGGTTCTGAACCATTATCACAGGGGTAGCTCCTTTAACCCGAATGGGCTGATAAAGGTCCTTGAACGGATCAACAAGGCAATCGAGGATGGCAACTTCTTTATAGGTGTGAGTTTTTTCCTGCACGAGGATATCGAAAACAGGATAGAGAACACCTGGCAGCTTGAGATCGAACCTTACCTAGAAGAGCTTTTCTTCGACAGGCAGGACACAATGAAGGAATTCCTCTGGAATAGCGTCAGAACTGCAATCCTCGGTGAGGAATAGTTGGGTTTGAACCTCGTTCTCAAGGAGTGGAAGCAGACAGAGCTTCCAGGTGAGCTTCTTGCTCCATTTGCCGACGAGATTCACGAGCGTTACAGTGACTACATTGAAATCAGCACGCCATGTTTCGGCAGAAAAACCTGGATACTGAAGCCCAGGGGATACGTTGGCTATCTGCCCTTTCAGGGTGGCGTGATTGAGATCCAGCCAAAGGTTTCCATTAGCAATCTTTTTGGAATGCTTGAGATTGCATATGACCTCGAGAGTTTCAAGGTCCTTCCCGGTCTGTCCGAATCATCCTCCCTCGCCGACTTCTACTCAAGGCTCGCTGCAATACTTTCGAGCAGGGTGCTGAAGAGATGCAGAAAGGGTTTGTTCAGAACATACCTCCCGGAATCTGCCTCCCTCGCCTTCATAAGGGGCAGGATTGACGTGCCGGAAGCCACAAGAAAACCCTGGGATCCACTCCTCAGATGCACTTACGAAGACCATACCACAGATGTTGATGAGAACAGGATCATCCTATGGACCCTGTCATCCATTCTCAGATCAGGGCTTTGCACCACAAGATACCTGCCCCAGATAAGGCAGGCCTACAGGATTCTCGGGAGGTTTGCAGAACACGCGCCGTATCACCACACGGATTGCGCGGGAAGACTCTATAACAGGATGAATGACGACTATGAACCGATGCACGGCCTCTGTCGATTCTTCCTTGAAAGAACCGGCCCCTGTCAGGGGGAAAGAAACAGAAGAATGCTTCCTTTCATAATCAACATGCACCAGCTTTTCGAGGAGTTTGCTGCAAAATGGCTTAACAGGAGAATGAAGAAGGACGGAAGACTGACCCTCAGAATTGGTAAACACCTGGATGCCGGAGCAATCACGGTCATTACTGATTTGATCGTTGAAGACAGCAACACCTCCGATACGATTCTTGTCGCAGACACGAAGTACAAGGATGAAGAATCAGTGCAAAGTACTGATGTATTTCAAGTTATAGCTTACGCAAGAAAGCTTCGATGCAACAGCGCAGTTCTTGTCTATCCTTTTCAGATGGAAGCTCCCTACTACCACAAATGGGACGATGAAACATCCGTGCAATGCCTCTCATTCAACCTTGGCGAGCCCATCGAAGAAGGAGGAGAAGAGCTATTCAGGAGATTGGTAGGTTTGTGCGGGATCCCAGATAACGTGGTTATCACAACAGCTCAGTTCACCGATTCTCTGCCCTATTGAGTAATGTGGACCCGTAGGCTGACTTGTTTATGCGGCGTTTGCCAGAGTGAGACTTTTACCAACTCGGGAAGTTGACTAGTACGGTTACTTTTCACAGGGCCGCAGATGTTGCGATACAATGGGAAGCGGATTCGCTTGTGTTTGTTCCGGGGGAAAGACCCTCGGGCTGTTGAACCGGTTGAAAAAGTTGCGCAGGATTACTGGCACATTTCGCCTGTAATTTTAGAAAGTATAAACCAACTTTTGCAGTTTAGCTGCTTTAAACTCTGCTCTTCTTTATCCCAGAGGAATGACAAGAAAGGCTAAATGCATCTGCTCTTGAAGACTGGAGCAAAACCTATCAAAGTTCGAATGATAATTGAGTTCCCAAGGTCAATAACACGAGGCATGTGAAATGGCTCAAAACTCATCACGAATTAATTCGCAATTCTATCAATGATTGATGTAGTACCAGGCATCTCAGGTGATGAATCACGCTTTAGCAGCCCGGTATCCGCTCTACTGAAAACAGCCTGCATGAATAGAGATCTCTCCTCTTTGCTAATTGTGCTGTCTTTGATAAGACCAAGGAATACATGAGTGATCCTCTTTCTCTCCCTCGGCATCTCGTTCAAGATGAAAAGAGCTGATAGCAATACGAGAGAAGGCGTACAAAGTATGCTGCAAAGGAGACAATTGACGCTAAAACGATTAGTGACTTTATTGTCGCAGGATCCCCATCGAATATGTTCCTTCCCAGCGATGCTGGAAGATTATGCAAGATACAAGTGAGAAGAGCAATTAATACCATTATTGATATACCAGTAATAGCAATCCATGATTTACCAACATTTCTGTGATAGTCTGCTTGTTGTTGCCATTCCATAATAGGAGCTTCCACACTCAGCTTCTCTTCGAGTGCGAAAAGCATTGCTTTGTAACTATCGTTTCTTTGTTTGTCCTCGTTCAGAAGTTTTGTCTTAAGCTCATTAGTCTCTTTGGCTTAACTGATTGAACAGTGCATCCTTTTCTTCTTGGCAGACCGTAATTGCATCACGCAAGCCATTTCTAGCTTCAGACAGACTACTGATCTCGCTTTTGTACAGAGCGCCTTGTTCCTAGGTGTCCTAATTAACCAAAACTGCGTGCATAATCAACAATCTCCATTGTATACTTATCAATACGTCCAAGGTCTACACCAACTAGGAACCAATAAAGTCTATTAACATCTCCATCAGCAGCGTGATACTGTATCAGTGCGATGGCTTCTGGTGAATCTGAGAAAAATATAGGTAAGAACTCGGTCTTATTGCCATACCCCTGAGAACTAGGATATGAAACCCTTTCAAGCGTATTAGGAGATTCAAGCATTGGTTTATAAATTCTATTCCACTCACTAATATGTGATTTATCGGCTAACGAGGCATCGTTTGCGTACCACCGTGAGAATTCCTGATGTCTGTGATTCACGTCTTTTACAATTGCTGATAAAGGAAGCTGTGGGCCAACACTAAAACTGTTCCAGAACCGCACTTCTTTGCTGTAAAACTTATCAATTTGCTCTAAACCTTTTAGCACATGATGTATATTGTAATCTTTATTAACAATTTCAATAATGAAATCATTAGTATTATCTGACTTAGTCGGTCTTGTTGCCATTTCACATCCTCATTTCATGTACGTAGAAAACAGTATTATATTTAAATAACAAGATACTAATAGTAACATTGAAAGCAAGCATCGATCGCGACAACAACATCACTACAATATTATAGTTTAGTTACTCGAGGAACCACTTCAGAAGTCGCTCTTTCTGATGAGAAAAGAATACAAAAAATAGTTAAAAAGAAGGAAATTAATAGAGAAAATGTATAAACACTACAAATATAAGAATATAAACTAACTAGATATGCTGTGAATGTATGAAAATAGTAGTTGGTACAATATGAAAGCCAAGAGATAAGTACTACGCAAAGGTCGGCTGAAAGCTGTGATATGGCATTCATCAAACAAGTCCAATGCCAGAAATGGGCAGTTTGCGTTTTCTTAGATGTTTCTCCATTCTTCCCTTCCTTGCCCAATCCCTTCCCCCTTCGCATAATTGCCTTTCTTTGCATGATGGGATGGTATGCGTGTTTTGCCATGTGCCTGAAGAGTGGGGGGAGGTTTTGGTTCCCCCGGGTGTTGAGCTTGTTCGGGATGCCTCTGATCTCCCTTCCTTTGTTGCGGGGGATCGGGGGGTGTTCTGTCTGGACGGGCTTGCTGCTTCTGCGGGGTGGCTTGTTGTGTCCGATCACCTCTGTGTGTTCGGAACCAATCCGCTGGTGGAGCGTAACCTGTCCATGGGGCGGATAGAGTTCCCGAACCTTCGGGGCATGTACCTTGTGCCTCCGGGGTCCTGGGATTCGGGCGTTGTGCTCGGGGTGCCGTCGCTTCTGTTCGCAACGGGGGCGGAGCTGCGTGCGTTTCGCGCTTCTGCGCTTGTTGATCTTTCCGCTTTTGCTCCGGTACTGCGTGCCGGCGCTTCGGGGGTTCGTGTGTGCGCGCTTGTTCGTTGTCGCGGTGTGGACGGGGAAAGGGTTTCTTCGGCTGCGCCGCTTGTTGAACTCTTCTCGAGTATCACCGGGGGAGGTGAGGAGCAGTGAATTACAAGGATACGATACGTTTACCCCATACCAACTTCTCCATGAAGGGGGACCTCATTAAGGCCGAGCCTGAGATGCTGCTCCGGTGGGAAGAGATGGACATCGAGGGGCAGATCTCTTCTGCGCGTCGTTCGAGCCCGCACTTCATACTTCACGACGGGCCTCCCTACGCCAACGGGCATGTTCACCTCGGAACCGCGCTGAACAAGATCCTGAAGGATTTCATTGTGAAGTCCCACACGATGATGGGGTACTACTCGCCCTATGTGCCGGGGTGGGACTGCCACGGCATGCCCATCGAGCACAAGGTCGTTACATCCTCCGTGGGCGAGGACATATCGCGTCTTGAGATCCGCCGGCGCTGCCGCGAGTACGCTGCGAAGTACGTTGATGTTCAGCGCTCCGAGTTCAAGCGGCTCGGCGTGTTCGGCCGGTGGGAGAAGCCCTACCTTACGATGAGCTACTCCTACGAGGCGGGGGTGCTTCGCGCCTTCGAAGCTCTGGTGCGTGCCGGGCTGATCTACCGCGGGCTTCGTCCCATACACTGGTGCACTTCGTGTTCGACCGCGCTGGCCGATGCCGAGGTGGAGTACGCGGTTCACTCCTCTCCCTCGGTGTATGTGGCGTTCTCTGCTTCGGATCCCGCTTCCTGGGAGGCCAGGGGGGTTCCTTCGGGCACCGAGGTTGTGATCTGGACAACCACTCCCTGGACACTGCCGGCGAACCTGGCCGTTGCTCTGAACCCCGGGGAGCTTTACTGCGTTGTCGAGGCGGACGGGCGGCGGTTCCTCGTGGCGTCCCGGCTGGCCGACTCCTTCATCGCTGCGGCCGCGCCCTCGGGCCGTGTGATGGACGGGGTTGTTTTCACCGGCGCTTCGCTCGAAGGGTTGCTGCTTGTGCATCCCCTGGATCCTTCCAGAACATCCCTTGTGATAAACGCCCTGCACGTGACGATGGAGGACGGCACAGGATGCGTTCACACCGCTCCGGGACACGGCGCGGACGACTTCAACGTGGGCCGTGAGTACGGGCTGGAAGTGTTCTGCCCGGTGCTTGAGAACGGGAAGTTCGGGCCTGCGGGCGGGAAGTACGCCGGGCTCCATGTGTTCGCTGCGAACCCGGTGATCGTTGCGGACCTTCAGGCTTCGGGCCGGCTCCTTGCCTCCCAGAATTTGAGCCACAGTTACCCGCACTGCTGGCGGTGCAAGGAACCCCTGATCTTCCGTGCGACCGAGCAGTTCTTCCTCGACCTCTCGCACGGCGGGCTGAAGGACAGGGTCCTTGCCGCCGTCGATACCATATCGTGGCACCCTTCATGGGGCTACGACAGGATGAAGAACATGATGGCCGCCAGGCCGGACTGGTGCCTCTCGCGCCAGAGGAACTGGGGGGTCGGGCTCCCCGTGTTCATCTGCCGCGACTGCGACCACACCGTGATGGACCCTGACATGATCAGCCGCGTGGCTTCCCTTGTCGAGGCCGAGGGTTCCGACGCCTGGTTCTCGAAGTCGGTTGATGAGCTTTACGCCCTCTGGGGCGGCGTGCCGGTGTGTCCGGCGTGCGGGTCCTCCTCGCTTCGGAAGAACGAGGACATTCTGGACGTCTGGTTCGACAGTTCGGTCAGCCATTACAACGTGCTTACGGATGAGTTCGGCCTGGAGCGGCCCTGCGCGGTCTACCTGGAAGCCACCGACCAGCACCGGGGATGGTTCGGCGTGAGCCTTATCACCTCCGTGGGGATGAACCTTTCAGTGCCGGCTCTGAACATCATAACCCACGGGCTGGTACAGGACGCCCAGGGCAAGAAGATGAGCAAGTCCCTCGGGAACGTGGTGTCGCCCCTTGAGATCGTGAATTCACTGGGCGCCGACATCCTCAGGCTTTGGTTCGCCTCGGTGGACTACACGGCGGATTTCCGGGCGGAGAAGTCGCAGCTCGAGGATGCCCGCGAGGGGTATCGGAAGATCCGCAACACCATCCGGTTCCTTCTCGGGAACCTGGAGGGCGTTGCAGGGGTTCTTCCCGATCCTTCCTCGCTCATCGGGCTGGACCGGTTCATATGGCTGCGCTTCAGGAAGCTCGTCTCCCTGTGCATGGTCGAGTACCGGGCGTTCCAGTTCCACAGGGTGTACCGCGAGCTTCGCAACTTCCTCGTGGTGGAGCTCTCCGGTCTCTACCTCGATGTCCGGAAGGACAGGCTCTACTGCGATGCCTCCGATTCTCCGCTTCGCACCGCATCGGTTGAGCTTCTGGGGTGGATGGCGTCGAGCCTTCTGAGGCTTTTTGCGCCCATAATGCCGTTCACGGCGGAGGAGGCGTGGAGCCACCTTCCAAACGCCCTCCGCGAAGTGGAGAGCGTTCACCTCGCCCTGCTTCCAACGGTCTCCGACCTGAGCCCCGCCGAGGAGGAGGAACTTGCCTCCTGGAAGGATTACCTCGCAGTCCGCGACACGGCATTGAAGGTGCTGGAGGAGATGCGGGCCGCGGGCCAGATCGGCGGGGGGCTCGAAGCATCGGTCACCCTTGGGCTGCCCTCTTCGTTCGCCCCTTCGGCGCTCGGGGAGTCGTGGGCGGACCTTCTGATCGTCTCTTCGGTTGGGGTCGTTCCCTCCGAGTCGGTTACCGCTTCGGCCGTCCGGGCGCCCGGGGAGAAGTGCCCCAGGTGCTGGAAGGTCCACCCCGGAACGGGGCTGTGCCCCCGCTGCTCAGTCGTCGTGGAGGCTCTCGATGAATCGTGAAAAAGTGAGGGCGTTCGCAGTTGCCCTTCTTGTTCTGGCAGCGGACCAGGTGACCAAGGCCGTCGCCCTGGCAAACCTTTCGCAGGTGCCGGTGCCGGTGCTCGGCGACTTCATCCGCCTGGTCATCCGCTACAACACCGGCGCCGCCTTCAGCGTCAGCTGGGGCGGTCCCATGGTGCTGCTCGTGTTCAACGTGCTGGCATCCCTGTTCCTCATTTTCTACATGCTCCGGATGAAATCCACCCGGGTAATGCTCTTCCTCGGGTTGATACTTGGCGGTGCCCTCGGGAACACGCTTGACCGCATCCTTCAGGGGCCGGTAACGGATTTCATCGACATCGGCGTGGGCACCCTGCGCTGGCCGGTGTTCAACGTGGCTGACATGGCCCTTGTGATCGGAGGAGCGCTTCTTCTTCTCAAAACGGGAGGAAAGTGTGCCTGTAAAGATGACAGAGCATAAGGGAACCATCGTGGTGGCTATCGGGGGCAACTCCCTGACTAGCCCCGGAACGTGCACGGGCAACCGCGACACCCACCGGCTCGCCCGCGAGGTGTGCGAAGAGCTCGCGCTCATCGCAGAGCAGTGGGGGAGCCTCGTGGTCACCCACGGCAACGGCCCGCAGGTGGGCTTCGAGCTCCTGCGGAACGCATCGGCCTCATCCATCGTCCCCCCCGACGGGATGGACGTGAACGTTGCAGCGACCCAGGGGTACATCGGCTACCTTCTCCAGCAGGTGCTCGGCGACGTTCTCGAGGAGATGGGGCGCGACATCCCGGTAGCCGGGGTGGTCACGCAGGTGCAGGTCGACCCGGCCGACCCCGGCTTCCAGAACCCGACCAAACCGGTCGGGCCGTTCTACAGCGCCGAAGAGGCCGCCGCCCTTGCCGACAGCGAGGGCTTCGTGATGCGCGAGGACGCTGGGCGGGGGTGGAGGCGGGTGGTTCCGTCGCCGATACCGAAGAAGATCATCGAGCTCTCGAGCATAAAGGCCCTTGTCGAAGCCGGACAGATCGTGATCTGCACCGGCGGCGGGGGCATCCCAGTAGTGCGGGAGGGGAAACGCATCCGCGGCGTCGCGGCGGTGATAGACAAGGACCATGCCTCGGCCCTTCTTGCCACGATGCTCGAGGCCGACACATTCGTCATCAGCACCGGGGTGTGCGAGGTTTACACGGATTTCGGGAAGCCCTCCCAGAAGGCTTTAAGGCACCTCACAGCATCCGAGGCCCGCGAGCTTGTTGATCAGGGGCACTTCGCCTCGGGCAGCATGCTTCCCAAGATAAAGGCTGCGTTGGGATTCCTCAAGCACCGCGGAGGCGGGCGTGTCGTGATCACCTGCCCGGGAAGCCTGCTCAAGGCCCTCGAGGGCGGAACGGGGACGACAATAGTCCCCTGAGAAATCGTCTCTTGACAGAACGTGCCTTTTTTGCGGATATTAGCGCGCGCCAGACAGCGCTTTTTTAAAGCTCAGCGGTGGGCGATTAGCTCAGTTGGTTAGAGTGCTTGCTTGACATGCAAGAGGTCACTGGTTCGATTCCAGTATCGCCCACCATTTCTTTATTCTTTTTTCGGCCCGACGGGCCTGGAGGGAGGCTGAAATGGTGAGGCTGGTATTTCCCGACGGCAACTCAGTGGAGTATTCGCAGGGCACTACCGGCGCCCAGGTGGCCGCCTCCATATCCCGCGGGCTTGCCAAAAAGGCCGTTGCCTTCTCGATCGACGGCGCAATGTACGATCTTTCCGCCCCGGTGGTCTCCGGCGCTATCCGCATCATAACCTTCGAAGACGAGGTCGGCATCGAGGTTCTGAGGCACAGCGCATCGCACCTGCTTGCAGCCGCAGTGACCAACCTTTACCCCGGCACCAAGTTCGGCATCGGCCCCGCGATCAAGGACGGCTTCTACTACGACATGGACATACCGGGTTTTCCCGGCTCGACAGCGCTGCCCGCCATTTTGGCTGAGATGAAGCGCCTCGTGGCGCTCAACCTTCCCTTCGAGAGGCGCGAGATGCCCCTCGCCGAGGCGGTGAGCTTCTTCCAGGACCGAAAGGAATGCTTCAAGGTCGAGCTGCTCGGTGAAATCGGCGAAAAGGGCGAAACCGTCAGCCTCTACAGCCTTGGTGAGTTCGTCGACCTCTGCCGCGGCCCGCATGTGCCCAGTTCGGGCTACCTGAAGCACACTGCGCTTCTGAGCGTTGCAGGCGCCTACTGGCGCGGCGACGAGAAGAACCCCATGCTCACCCGGGTTTACGGCACCGCCTTCGACTCGGCCGAAGCCCTTGCAAGCCACCTTGAGCTTCTCGAAGAGGCGAAGAGGCGCGACCACAGAAAGCTCGGCCCAGAACTCGGGCTGTTCACCATCGGCGGCCCCGGCGGCCCCGGGCTCGCCTACTGGCTCCCCAACGGAACCGCCCTGCGCGAGGAGCTTGAAGGCTTCTGGAAGGAAGCCCACAAGCGGGCCGGATACAAGCTCGTAGTCACACCGCACATGGCCCCTGCAGAGCTCTGGAAGACTTCGGGCCACTACGACTATTACCGCGACAACATGTACTTCACCGAGGTGGACAAGGGCGAGTACGCCATCAAGCCCATGAACTGCCCGGGTCACATCATCATTTACCAGAACGAGAAGAGGTCGTACCGCGACCTCCCGCTCCGCCTCGCCGAGCTGGGCACCGTCTACCGCTGCGAGCGCAGCGGCGTGCTCCACGGCCTGATGCGGGTGCGCGGCTTCACCGTCGACGACGGCCACATTTTCTGCACTGCCGACCAGATGGTGAGCGAGGTGCAGGGGGTGATCAGGTTCGCCCTGTTCTTCCTCAAGCTCTTCGGCTTCGGGTACGAGATCGAGCTTTCCCTCAGCGACCCCGACAACATGGAACACTACGCCGGTTCGCGCGACGAGTGGGAGAAGGCCGAGAAGGCGATGGCCGAGGCCCTCACCGAGATGGGCGAGAAGTACAAAGCCGTGCTCGGGGAGGCCGCATTCTACGGCCCCAAGGTCGACATCAAGATGCGCGACGCCCTGGGCCGCATGTGGCAGGGACCCACCATCCAGTTCGACTTCAACATACCGGCGCGGTTCAACCTCACCTACGTGGGCGACGACGGGAAGGAACAGAGGGTGTACATGGTGCACCGCGCGCTGTTCGGTTCCGAGGAGAGGTTCATCGGAAATCTGATCGAGCATTTCGCGGGAAATTTCCCGGGTTGGCTTGCTCCGGTCCAGCTGGTTATTTTACCCATCGCATCCTCGCAGCATGAGTACGCCCGAAAGGTGGAAAAAGCTGCGCTCGATGCGGGGATAAGGTGCAGTGCGGACCTCCGCAGCGGAACAATAGGTTACAGGATCCGCGATGCGGAAACCCGCAAGGTTCCCTTCATGTTCGTGCTCGGCGAGGCCGAGGAACGTGACGGGACGGTTGCGCCGAGAAGGCATGGAAAGGGCGACCTCGGGGCAATGCCCCTTGAAGACGCCCTTAAGATTGTGTTGGACGATTGCGCGAGGCCATCCTTCATGGAACGGAGGTAGCAGCTATCAGGGATACTACGCGTGTCAATGGTGAGATCAGAAGCCTGAAGGTCAGGCTCATCGACCAGAACGGTGATCACGTTGGAATAATCGCCCTTGCCAAGGCGCTTGACATGGCTTCGGAGGTTGAGCTCGACCTCGTCGAGATAAGTTCGACCAGCGAGCCGCCGGTCGCCCGGATCATGGATTACGGCAAGTTCAAGTACCAGCAGAACCGTAAGGCCAGAGAGGTTCGGAAAAAGCAGACAACCGGCGGGCTCAAGGAAGTCAAATTCAGGCCCAACACCGACATACATGATTACACGTTCAAAATGAAGCATGCGCGCGAGTTCCTTGAGGACCGCTGCAAAGTAAAGGCGACGGTTGTCTTCAGAGGAAGGCAGCTGGTCTATCAGGATCAGGGTCACAAGCTTCTGAACAAGCTTTCGGAAGATCTTGCAGACCTTGCACAGGTCGAGAAGGAGCCCATCATGGAGGGCAAGTTTTTAAGCATGATACTGTCCCCCATGAGGGAGAAGCAGACCAAGTCACAGAACGCCGAGGAATGACATGCCAAAGATGAAGACCCACAAGGGCGCCGCGCGGCGCTTCGGAAAGACCGGCACCGGCAAGATAAAGGTGCATCACAGCTACAACGGACATATAAAGACCAAGAAGAGCAGCAAGCGCAAGAGGAATCTCCGTAAAGGCGGAATCGCCTCCGCTCCGGACACCAAGAGGATCTGCAGGCTTCTGCCTTGAGAACGGATGAGGTAACAGCATGAGCAGGGTGAGATTCGCAGTAGCAAGGCACAAGAGACACAAGAAGGTGATGAGTGAGGCCCGCGGCAAGTTCGGCGGCAGGAGGAAACTCTATACCGTTGCCGAAGACGCCAACAAGAAGGCCCTTCAGTACCAGTACCGCGACAGACGGAACAAGAAGCGTGATTTCAGGGTACTTTGGATAACCCGGATCAACGCCGCGGTGCGCGAGAACGGTATGACCTACAGCACGTTCATCGACGGTCTTACCAAGGCCGGGGTGGCGCTGGACCGCAAGGTTCTTGCAGACATGGCCGTAAGAGACCCCCAGGCCTTCGGCAAGGTCGTTGAAGTTGCGAGAACCGCGCTGAGGTAGTGGAAGTGTCCTCGACCGGCGCTTCCATGCGGCTTACCGAAGCTGTCGACCGCCTTCTTCTCAGGCTTCGCGAGACCACCGAGGAGAGGGACAGGCTGGCGGCACTGGTCACAGAGCTGGAGCGTCGGTTGGAACACAAGAGTGGAGAAGGGGATCCTGAAGGATACAGGATTCTTCGCCTTCACAGCGCCAGGCTCCTGCGCGAGAGGCAGGAGATAAGGGCGAGGCTGGAGGCGTTGCTTGTGAAACTGGAGAGAGTGGACCGGCAGTAGGGAGCGCAGACGCACATGACGGACCGTCCGGACAGCACAAGGGTGAACATCTACGGGCGGGAATACTCCATAAGGGGTGAGGGCGATCCGGCATATGTGGCGGAGATCGCCCATTTTGTTGACATGCGCATGCGGGAGATGACCGACAACATCACCATGGCCTCCACCTCAAAGGTGGCCATTCTTGCAGCACTGAACATCACGGACGAGCTGTTCAGGCTGGAGAAGAGCCGCGAGGAGGACAGGAGCAACCAGGCCCGTTTTCTGGATTCCCTGGCCGAAAAGATAGAAGGCGCCCTTGCACGCGGCGGCGATGAACGGAACATGTCGACCGTTCGTGAATCCGCGGCATCTGTGGAAAGGGCAGCCATCCCCTCCAGTTCAGGCAAAGCCGCCGGCAACGGCTGACACTGCGGAAACCCGGTGCCCGCTGCGGTGTGCGCAGGGCCGCTGGGACGCGCTTTTAGAGCGCCGCCTGGTTTCCGATACCTATAAATAATCCTGCGCCTGATGAATGGGGGATGCGATGATATACGCCATCGTGGGACTGGGTGCGGTTATTGTCTTCTTCCTTGGGTTCGTGCTTCACAAGACCCTGGTTTCCAGGGAGCGCAAGGGCGCGATGTCAGAGGTGGAGCGGATTCTCAGCGAAGGCAGGCGCGAGGCCGAAACCCTGAAAAAGGAAGCCCTTCTCGAGGGCAGGGAAGTAATTGCCGGTGAAAAGGCCTCGCAGCTCGAAAAGCTGCGCCAGGTGCAGTCCGACCTCGACCGGCGCGAGAACAACCTCAACAGGCAGCTCGAGCAGATCCAGAGGAACCGGGAGACCATCGAGGCAAGGGCCGAGTCCCTGAAGGGGCTTGAAACGGTCCTCGCCGAGAAGGAACAGGCCCTGAACGCCAAGCATCTGCGCGCCAGCAAGCTCATTGAGGATCACAACCAGCGGCTTGAAGAGATATCCATGCTGACCCGCGACGAGGCCAGGAACCTTCTCCTCACGAGCCTCCGCGAAGAGGCCCGTCACGAGGCCGCCAAGATCACCCGAGGGATAATCGAGGAGGCGGAAAGGTCTGCGGAGGAGAAGGCCACGATGATCCTCTCCACCTCCGTGCAGCGGTGCGCCGCCAACCATGTCGTTGAGAACTGCGTCTCGGTGGTGAACCTTGCCAGCGACGAGCTGAAGGGGCGCATCATAGGCCGGGAGGGGCGGAACATCAGGGCCTTCGAGAGCGCCACCGGGGTGGACGTTGTGATCGACGACACCCCCGAGGCTGTTGTTCTTTCCTGTTTCGACCCGGTCCGCCGCGAGGTGGCCAGGCAGGCGCTCGAGAAGCTCATCACCGACGGCAGAATCCACCCGGGCCGCATCGAGGGCATTGTCCAGAAGGCCCAGGCCGACATGGAGAAGAAGATCCGCAAGCTGGGCAACGAACTGTCGCTCGAGGCGAACGTTCCGGGCCTTCACGCCCAGCTCATCCGGCACCTCGGCCGTCTCAGGTACCGCACCAGCTACGGCCAGAACATGTACCAGCACTCGCTGGAGGTCGCCCACATATGCGGCCTTCTTGCGAGCGAGCTCAAGCTTGACCCCGCCATTGCAAGAAGGGTCGGCCTGCTGCACGACATCGGCAAGGCAACGGATCAGGAACTTGAAGGCTCGCATGCCATTGTCGGGATGGAGCTCGCGCGCAGGTTCGATGAACAGATGCTTGTCTGCAACGCCATCGGCGCCCACCACGAGGAGATCGAGCCCACAAGCCTTTACGCCGTGCTCGTGCAGGCCGCCGACGCGGTCAGCAGCGCAAGGCCGGGCGCAAGGCGCGAAACCCTTGAGCTCTACATCAGAAGGCTCCACAAGCTCGAGGCCATTGCAGACTCGTTCGAGGGCGTCGGCAAGTCCTACGCCATCCAGGCCGGCCGCGAACTCCGCATCGCCGTGAAGCCTGAGCAGATCGACGACGCCGGCGCTTCCGACCTTGCACGCGAGATCGCAAGGAAGATAGAGAGCGAGATGGAGTACCCGGGCCAGATCAAGGTCACCGTGATCAGGGAGGTTCGGGCTTCCGAGACGGCCCGATGAGGCCGTCGGGGTTTGGGAAGGGGAGATGGATCCTCTGCTGAAAAGCCGGCTGGATACCGCCGCCGAATGGGTCGGGAACGGCCTTGACTCGCTTGCGATGTACGGCGACGGAACCTCCCTGCCCGGACACTGCAGGTACGCCCTCTCGACAGGGGGGAAGCGCCTGAGGCCCTTCCTTGTCCGCGAAGCCTGCCAGGCGCTCGGGGGCGAACCCGAACGGTGCCTTCCGGCAGCCTGCGCGGTTGAGATGGTTCACACCTACTCCCTTGTGCACGACGACCTACCCTCAATGGACAACGACGACACGCGCAGGGGCATGCCCACCCTTCACAAGCATTCCGGCGAATCGGCCGCCATTCTTGCGGGCGACAGGCTTCTCGTCGAGGCTTTCCGCACCCTTTCACTCACACCGGGTCCTCCCGAAAGGATCAGGGTGATGGTGCTGCGCCTTGCCGAGGCTGCAGGCGCTTCATGCCTCGTCGGCGGGCAATTCATGGACATGTTTCCCCCGCCCGATGCCGATGAGCCCTGGATAACACGAATGGTTGGCGGGAAGACCGCCGCCCTGCTGAGGGTTTCACTCGAGCTCGGCGCCCTGTCGGCGGGCGCGTCCTCAGAGCTGCTGCAGGAGCTCTCGGTGCTGGGGGAGAGGCTCGGGTTCCTTTTCCAGCTCACCGATGACATACTGGACGTCACGGGTTCCCCCGACGAGATGGGCAAGGCTGTGGGCAAGGACGCCGCCCTTGGCAAGTGGAACCCCGTCACCGCCATGGGGATCGATGGCGCAGTCGAACGAGCCGCGGGTGAAGCGCTGGCCCTTTCCCTGGCGTTCACGGCACTTGGAGACGGGTGGGACGCGATCTCTGCGCTCTGCCTTCACCTCCCCCGCAGGAGGAGCTGATGGATTCCATTCTTGACAGGATCTGCACACCTGCCGACGTTGCAGCGCTCAGCCCCGAGGAGAAAACCGTCCTCGCAGCGGAGGTGCGCCGAAGGATCGTCGATGTGGTGTTCTGCACGGGCGGTCATCTCGCCTCGAGCCTCGGGGTCGTCGAACTCACGATCGCACTGCTCTCCGTCTTCAACCCCGAGATCGACAGGATAGTGTGGGATGTGGGCCATCAGACCTATCCCTGGAAGCTTCTCACCGGCAGGCGGACCCGTTTTCACACCGTGAGGCAGGCAGGGGGGCTGAGCGGCTTCCCGAGGCGCGACGAGAGCGTGTGCGACAGCTTCGGCACGGGCCACAGCTCGACTTCGATAAGCGCCGCCCTGGGCTTTGCCCTGGCGCGCGACCTGCGCGCAGAATCGCACCGGGTGATAGCGGTCATCGGCGACGGCTCGATGACTGCGGGCCTCGCATTCGAGGGGCTGAACAACCTCGGCCAGAGCCGAACCGACATGACGGTGATCCTGAACGACAACAGGATGTCCATCTCCCCCAACGTCGGGGCGCTGAGCAGGCATTTCACGAAGCTCATCACCGATCCGAGGTACAACCGGCTGAAGGACGAGGTCTGGAACAAGCTGGGCAAGCTTCCCTCGGTCGGCGAAACCGTGCGAAGGGCCGCCGGGTACGCGGGCGCCGCGGTGAAGAAGACCATCATCAACCCCGTGAACGTTTTCGACGAGTTCGGCGTGCGCTACATCGGCCCGGTCGACGGCCATGACCTGCCGCTTCTCACCGCCGTGCTCTCACGGGTGAAGGAACTGCGCGGCCCGGTTCTGGTGCACGTTGTGACTACAAAAGGCAAGGGTTACGAACCAGCCGAATGCGAACCGGTCGACTTCCACGGCATCAGCGGTGCAACCGGCGCATCCCCCGGGCAGAGTTTCACCTCGGTGTTCGGCAGGGTGCTCTCCGAAATGGCGGGCGCCGACGAATCCATTGTTGCCATCACGGCCGCAATGCCCGACGGCACCGGGCTTGCGCCCTTCGCCAGGCAGTACCCCCTGCGCTTCTTCGATGTCGGGATCGCCGAGCAGCATGCCGTCACCTTCGCCTGCGGCCTCGCCTTCGGGGGGCTTAAGCCCGTGGTGGCCATCTACAGCTCATTCTTCCAGAGATCGTTCGACCAGCTCATACACGATGCCGCACTCCAGAAGGCGCCCGTGCTCTTTGCACTGGACAGGGCCGGCATCGTCGGGGCCGACGGACCAACGCACCACGGTCTGCACGACATTTCGATGTTCCGCCAGGTCCCTGGAACGCAGATCGCCGCACCGAGGGATTGTGCGGTCCTTGAAGCGCTCCTCCGCCATATCCTTCCCGGGCTTTCACAGCCCACCGCCCTGCGTTACCCGAGGGGGCTCGAGCCCGAGCGGGTCGCACCGCCTCCGGAAGACCTGTCCCCCGGCCACGGCCAGCTCATCAGGCCGGGTTCCGATGCGCTCATCGTCGCCGCGGGCACAATGGTACCGCTCGCAGTGAAGGCGTCGGACCTGCTGGCCGCCGAGGGAATTTCCGCCGCAGTGTTTGACCCGGTATGGCTCAAACCGATGCCGTCCGATGAGATCGAGCTGCTGGCCCGGGGTGTATCCGCTGTCGTGACGGTCGAGGAGGGCTGCCTCGCAGGAGGCTTCGGAGAGGGAGTGCAGGCGCTGCTCCACGGGACCACCGTGACGAGCCTCGGCATTCCCGACGATTTCCAGCCCCACGGGAACCATATGAGCATCCTTTCCAGGATCGGCCTCGATGCCGAGGGTATTGCGCGGGCCGTCCGCGTGACGGGAGGTTTCAGGTGAAGCCGGTGTCGAGCGCACTCGTCTACGCCCCCTTTCTCGAGGGGAAGCACGATGCTGCGGAGAAGATCCTCGCCAGCGCGGGCATTTCGGTCACCGGGACCGATCCCGAGATCGTGGTGGCCATCGGGGGCGACGGAGCCTTCCTGAAGTGCTTCAACCAGTTCTCCGTTCCAGTGCTGGCTGTAAACGCCGGCCACATGGGTTTTCTCTCTTCCTGCGACGAGGGCGAGCTCGCCTCGGCGGCAGCCAGCCTTGCCACCGGCGACTACCACCTGCAGGAGCTTCCGATGCTTTCCGCAAGGCTGTCCGACGGGACCGAGTACACAGCAGTCAACGACATCTGCGTTCACAGGTGCTCGGACTACGGCCTTCTGCACATGGGCGTGGGTGTGAACGGGCAGCTGGCGGCCGCGCTGACCGGTGACGGCGTTCTGGTGTCCACCCCTTCCGGCTCCACCGCCTACAGCCTCTCCTGCGGAGGCCCCATTTTGCATCCGAACCTCTCCGCGATGGTCATAACCCCGGTGTGCCCGCATCTTCTTTCCCTCAGGCCCATCGTGATACCTCTTTCCGCCTCCGTCTCCATCACACTCCACGGTCCGGGCGACAAGGCCCTGGTCAGCCCCGACGGCAGGCAGTCGGGATGCATCATCGCCGACGGCGAGGGCGTCACCGTGTCGAGGGCCTCGGGAAACAGGCAGATCGTCCGCCTCCCGGGCGAGGAGGGCTACTACCTCAGGCTCGGCAGGAAACTGGGATGGAGCTTCAGGGGATGACATGCTGAACAGGCTCGCGCTCTCGAACCTGGCCACCATAAGCGACACCGTTCTCGAGCCGGGGCCGGGGCTGAACGTGCTCACCGGCGAGACCGGCGCGGGCAAGTCGATCCTCATCGACGGCCTGCTTCTTGCGATGGGTGTCAGGGCCGACAAGTCCCTTGTCCGTCCCGGCGCCAGGCTCGCCTCGGTCGAGGCGTTCTTCAGCGATGAGCGGGGCGGGCTCTGCATACGCCGCGAGGTTTTCGCGGAGGGGCGGAGCAGGGTCTTCATCGACGACGCCCTCAGCACTCTCGATGAGGTGCAGAATGCCCTCTCCGGGAGAATGGGCCTTCACACCCAGCGTTCAACCCCCGCGCTGCTCAGGCAGCCCATGCAGGTTTCCATCCTCGACGGCTTCGCCGGGTGCCGCGCCCTCGCGGAACGCTACGCCGGGCTGTACAGCGGGTTCAGGGCCCTTTCGGCCCGAACCTCCGAACTTTCGGGCATTCTCTCGGGCGCTGCCGCGCGCCGGGAGATACTGCTTCACGAGCTCGAGCTGTTCAGGAAGCTCAAGCCCACCCGCGAAGACTACGAGACCCTGAGGGAGGAGAGGTCCAGACTTGAAAAGGCCCAGGAGCTTGCACTGCTTTACAGCGGACTTGCCGAGGCGCTCGAGGGCGACGGCGGTTTCATCGGAAGGCTTGCGGGTCTTGAGAGGGGGATCCGGAACGCCGATCCCGGCCAGGAGGAACTGCTCGAACTCCTCTCCCAGAGCGGAATCTGCGCATCCGAGGCCGCCCGGCTGGGTCGCGCCCTTCTCGGCGAGTTCGAGGACGCGCCAGGCAGGGTCGCCGAGATGGACGAAAGGCTGGATGCATACGCAAGGCTGATAAGCAGAACGGGCGGCAGCCTGGAGAAGATGCTTGGAACAGGCGAGCGGCTCGGCGCCGAGCTCGAGGGGATGGAAGCCCTCGAGGAGGAGCTTGCCAGCCTTGAAGCCAGAAAGCCATTGCTCGAGCGGGAACTCGCCGACTGCGCAGGCGAACTTGAGAGCGCCCGCACCGAGGCTGCCGTGAAACTTGCCCAATGCGCAAACTCCGAGCTTTCCATGCTTCGGATGCCGTCCGCCGCCTTCAGCGTGGGCTTCACCAGGGCGGCCAAAGGGGTCGAAGCGTGCGGTCTCCTGACGGGGCCGAACGGGCTTTCCGAACCCGAGTTCATGTTCACGGCCAATCCCGGCATGCCTCCCGGTCCGCTCGCATCCATAGCGAGCGGGGGCGAGCTCTCGAGGGTTGCCCTTGCGCTCGAGCTTGCGCTTGCGGGAGCTTCGGGGGTTTCCACACTGGTGTTCGACGAGATCGATTCCGGAACCGGCGGCGAAACAGCGCACAGCCTGGGTGAATCACTCGCCAGGGCGGGCGAGGGCCGACAGGTCATCGTCATCACGCACCTGGCACAGGTTGCAGGACGGGCCGACCGGAACATCGTCGTCGAGAAGAGGATCGTGAACGGCATGCCCGAGTCGGGCACGCGCGTGCTCACCGATGACGAGGAGCGGGTGCGCGAGCTGGCCAGGCTGCTCGGCGGCGGCGAAGCTGCCCTTCAGCACGCCCGGAGCATAGTTGTGCCGAGGCGCAATGGCTGAGGGCAGGTTCCTGACCCGTGCGAATTTCCTGAGCATCGCGAGGATCCCGCTCGGCGGCGCCGCATCGCTCTTCCTTGTTGCCCGCATGCCGCTTCCCGCCGGGGTGTTCGTCTTCCTCGCCATCGCGACGGACTGGCTCGACGGCCTGGTCGCAAGGCGCACCAAGACGGTCAGCGACTGGGGCAGGATACTCGATCCGCTTGCCGACAAGATAGCATTCGCGCTTTTTGCATGGGCGCTGGTCCACGTTGGCGCACTTGAACTCTGGATACTTGTTGTTCTCATCTCCCGCGACCTGCTCATAGGCACGGGCGGCCTTTTCCTGGCCCGACGGGTCAAACCCCCCTCGGCACGCCTGTCGGGGAAGATTTCGACAGTACTGATGGCGCTGTTCCTGACGAGGCAGGCATTCCTTCCCGGAGCGGCGCTTCCACCTGAACTCCTGCCCGGGGCTGACCTTCTGGGAATGGCCGCAATGGCCGCCGTACTGCTCAGCCTTGTCGACTACCTGACCGCCTTTCCCGGGCTTGTCCGAACGGAGTCCCGCCGATGCGCCTGAAACGCCTTGAAATACTTGGGTTCAAATCTTTCGCCGACCCGTTCATCATGGACTTCGAGCCGGGCATCAGCGCGGTGGTGGGTCCCAACGGGTGCGGGAAGAGCAATGTCGCCGACTCCCTCCGCTGGGTCCTGGGCACACAGAGCGCGAAGCAGATCAGGGCCGACGTCATGGAGGACGTGATCTTCAAGGGAAGTTCCGGAAGGAAACCCCTTGGAATGGCCGAGGTAACCGTAACGTTCGACAACTCGGACAGGTCGCTCTCACTCGACTTCGACGAGGTTTCGGTCACACGGAGGCTGTTCCGTTCAGGCGTCAGCGAGTACATGATAAACGGCAGCCGCTGCCGCCTCATGGACGTTACCGACCTCATCGTCGACCGTGGTCTCGGGAGCGCGGGATACTGGATACTCGAGGCCGAGATGGTGAAGACCATCCTCTCCCCCCGTGCCGAAGACCGCCGCGAGCTTTTCGACGAGGCTGCGGGAATCGGACGGTACAAGATACAGCGGCACCGAGCGGGGTTGAAGCTTGAAACCGCCGGAACAGACCTTGAACGTCTTTCCGACATCATCTCGGAAGTCGAGCGGAATCACGGCGTGCTGAAGAAGCAGCTGGCCTCGTTCAAACGCTACGAGAAGGCCCGCAGCACGATAGACCGCATAAGGTCCGCCATTGCCTCGGGCGAGCTGCTGCAGCTCGAGGAGAGGCTGACGGCTGCCCGGAAGGAGC
Source organism: Candidatus Fermentibacterota bacterium (assembly GCA_963845085.1). Lineage (GTDB taxonomy): Bacteria > Fermentibacterota > Fermentibacteria > Fermentibacterales > JCC-6 > UBA6080. The sequence continues at coordinate 405,110 of CAWJQI010000001.1, read as the reverse complement.
TCGCCAGGGCCGCTGCCGAAGAGGCTTCGCAGTCCGCGGCGCTCTCCTCGCTCGAGACCGCCCTTGCCGAAGGCAGGATACGCCTTGGGACCGCGCAGACACAGCTCGACGAAGCGCACGCCCGGTGCGCCGCGGTCGAATCCGAGATCGCCTCGCTCGAGCGGGAGAGGGCCGTTTCGCTCGAACGTGCGGCGGGAATGAGACGGACGGCGTCGGAGAACACCGCCAGGTGCGCCAGGGAACGCGAGCGGGCCCTGAAGTACGAGCGGGATGCCGAAGAGGCCGAGGCCGAGGCCGCCCGCTGGGAGGAAACGGCACGGAAGGCGGTCGAGGAGGCCCGCGAAGCGGGGAAGGCCGCAGACGGGTGCTCTTCCGCGATACAGGAAGCCAGAAACCTTCTGGGCGTGGCGCGGGACGAAGAGAAGAAATGCACGGACATGCTCGCCGAGGCGAGGAACCGTTACATGGAAAAGGCGCGGGCCTTCGAGGCCGCGAAACAGAGAACAGCCGAGCTTGAGCAGAGGCGAAGGGATGCCCTGCGCGAGAAGGAAAACCTCGTTGCTTCGATCGAAGGGGCGGCGGGCGCCCTGGCCAACACCCGCACCGGGCGGGAACAGGCCTCAGCCTTGCTCGACCAGGCTCTGGCAGCGCTCGCTGAAGCCCGGAAGGCCGCCACAGCGGCCGCACTCCTCGCAGGTGAGGCCGGCGTGCTCAAGGGAGCCTGCGCCCGGGAGGTCGGGGAGCTTCGCAGTGCGCTCGAAAAGGCGAGGAGCGGAGAATCGCTCGGCGCCCTGGCTGACCCCGTCCCCGAGATGGGCGCTGCCGTGGGCGCATGTCTTGACGGTGTCCAGTCGGCGCTGCCGGTTCCCGGGATCCATCCCGGCCTCGAGGCGGGGGGCGCAAGGTACGCCGTGGGCGGAAGATCCGGCGTAGACGTTCTTCCCGGGGGCGCGAAGCGGATGGACGGGTTCCTTCGAACGGCAAACCCGGTCGCCGAGTCGGTGCTTCGGCACTACGTGCTGGCACCTGACCTTGAAACCGCGCTTTCATGGTTCAGGGAAGAGATCGCTGCGGGGATAGTCACGCGCGAGGGGCATCTGCTCATGCCCGACGGCACGGTCCGGCTCGGTATGTCCGAAGGCGGGACGGGTGCCGTTGAGCTTTCCGCACGGCTCGAGCAGGCCGAGGCAAGGCTTGCCGGGCTTTCACGCGAGGCATCGGAGCTCGCCGGGAAGGCCGGGAGCCTTGGTGAAGGCGTTGCCGCGGCAGAGGAACTCACCGAGTCGAGGCGCAGATCACTTTCGGAGCTTTCACGGCAGGAGGCAGCCCTCGTATCCCGCAAGTCCGAGATGGAGAGGAGCCTCGCGGCGCTTGAAGGCTCTATCGCGGACACCTCGCACGAGCTCGACGGACTGATCAAGACCTCTGAGCCCCAGCCCGACCCCGATGAGGGCATCAGGGAAGCCGAGGAACGCCTCAATCACCTGTCCGAAAACACCAGGAAGGCCGGGGAAGCCCTGGACGAGGTGAAGGAGAGAAGCGCCGGCGTCTTCATGGCAAAGGAACGTGCCGAGATGAACCTTCGCGAGGCTTCGAACCGTGTTGCCTCGCTTCGGGAGAGGGCAGCGCAGTTGCGGGGCGAAGCCGAGTCGGCCGCAGCCTCGGGGGAGGAGCTGGACAGGACGTCCATGGAGCTTCTTCGCGGCGCGAACACCCTCGAGAAAGACCTTGAAAGGCTTTCAGCGCGGGTTGCTGTACTCGGGCGCGAAAGGGATGCGGCCGGTGAGAACCGCAACAGGGCTGCCACGGCGAGGGCCGAGCTGCTCCAGAAGACCGCCGCCCTCGAAGAGCAGTCCGCCACCGCCAGAAGCCTTCACGGACAGGCCCGGGACAGGCGCACGAGTGTGCTGAACGAGTCCGCCGTACTCGAGGAGAAGGTTTCGGCGCTCCGTCTCGAGATACCGGAGGACGACGGCGGTAACCCCTTCATGGACCAGCCCCCCCAGGCACTCCGCGAAGAGGAGGAGAGGCAGAACCGCATCATCGAGGGAATAGGCCCCGTGAACATGCTGGCCGTCGACGAGTTCAACGAGGTCGAGGAGAGGCTTGGCTTCCTTACCGAACAGAGCCGCGACCTCGAAGAGGCGAGGGAGTCGCTCGAGACCGCGATCACGGAGATCAACAGGGAGGCTCAGGCTCGCTTCAGGGAAACCTTCTCCCAGGTTCGGGACCATTTCAGAAGGGTTTTCGTCGAGCTTTTCGGCGGAGGCGAGGCCGACATAATCGCGCTCGATGCTGACGATCCGCTCGAGGGGGGCATTCAGATCGTGGCCAGACCGAGGGGAAAGAAGCTCGAGAACGTGACATCCCTGTCGGGCGGGGAGAGGGCTCTGGCCGCCGTTGCGCTGCTGTTCAGCCTGTACCTGGTGAAGCCGAGCCCCTTCTGCATCCTCGACGAGCTCGACGCGCCGCTCGACGACTCCAACATAGAGAGTTTCATGGGCATCCTCAGACGCTTCAGCACCGACACCCAGTTCCTGGTGATGACCCACAACAAGAAGTCGATGGAGGCCTCCGATCGCCTTTACGGCGTTACGATGGCCGAGGAGGGGGTGTCCAGCCTGACAACGGTCAACCTCTCCGACTTCGAGCGAAGGACGTGACATTGAACCTCAGGGAAAAGCTGAGAAAGAGCAGGGAAGCCCTTTCCGGAAAGCTCGCCGCGCTTTTCGGCGGCGGCGCGCCCGCGCCGGGAGACATGGAGCAGCTGGAGCAGGCCCTTATCGAGGCTGACCTCGGCTGGAAGCTAACGGAGAAGATCGTGTCGGAACTTCCGGCCCTCTGCTCCCGGAGAGGAATGGGCTTTCGCGAGGGGCTCTCGGAGATGCTCGTTTCCATGCTGCCCGGGCGGGAGGAGGATGGCCTTGATCCCCGCCCCAGGGTTGCCATGCTCGTGGGCGTCAACGGATCGGGCAAGACGACAACGGTTGCAAGGCTTTCCGCGATGCACAAGGCCATGGGGTTCAAAACGGTCATGGCCTGCGCCGACACCTTCCGTGCCGCCGCTGGTGAGCAGCTCGCCCTCTGGGGCGGCCGCCTCGACATCCCCGTGATCACGAGGCCCGAGGGCACCGATCCCGGGGCAGTGGCCTTCGATGCGGTCGCGAGCGCCAGGTCGCGCGGCTTCGACCGCGTTTTCATCGATACCGCCGGAAGGCTGCCCAACAGGAAGGGCCTTCTCGACGAGCTTTCAAAGATCCACCGCGTGATAGGCAAGGCAATGGAGGGCGCCCCGCACGACGTGCTTCTCGTCCTCGACGGCTCGGTGGGGCAGAACGCGCTTCTCCAGGCGGACGGCTTTGCAGGCGCGGTGCCCGTGAACGGCCTCGTTGTCACCAAGCTCGACGGCACGGCAAAGGGCGGCGCAGTGTTCGCGATGGCCCATGAACTTGGCATACCGATCCGGTACATAGGGACCGGCGAGGGCGGCGACGACATGTCGGCCTTCGATGCGGAGGCATTCACCGAGGCCATGGTTGGCCGTCCGGGGGAGCAGATTGCTGGTTCTTGAGGAAGTGAGCCGCAGCTTCGGCGGGAAAAAGGCTGTCGACCGCCTGAGTCTCACGGTGCCCGAAGGTTCGATTGTGGGGCTTCTCGGGCCCAACGGCGCAGGGAAGTCGACCACGCTGAAGATGATCGCCGGGCTCGTGGCGCCCGACTCGGGCAGCATCACGATCGACGGGCAACCGGTGGAACGCATGAGGGAACTCATCGCCTACGTGCCGGACGAGCCCGTCATGTGGAAACGGCTGACCGGAAGGGAATACCTTGCATTCGCGGGGAAGCTGAGGGGGATTCCGCAGGGTGAGCTCGAAAAGCGCATCGCCTTCTGCACATCCCTCTTCGAGATGGACGGCTGGCTCGACCAGAGGACGGGTTCGTACAGCCACGGCATGATCCAGAGGGTAGTGCTCAGTTCTGCATTCGCCGCAAGGCCCAGGCTGTACGTGATAGACGAGCCCCTGGTCGGCCTCGACCCGCCGTCGGCGGAAACCTTCTGGCGCATGATCCATGCCGCCGCGGCAGCCGGGGCGGGGGTGCTCATCTCCACCCACACGCTGTCGGAGGTTCACGGCAACTGCGACAACCTCGGAATAATCCATCAGGGCAGGATCATGAGCATGCTTGCGAGCTCAAGCGTAACCCTTCAGGAACTGAGAGACCTTTTCTTCTCCGCGACGGGAACGTCGCCCGGAGAGGTTACGAGCTACTTCGAAGGCTGATGACCCTGTAGGCGGCGAACCCGTAGCCCGTTGAATGATGGTACTCCCCCTGGAACGCCTTCCGGATCCTCTCCTTGTCGAAGCCCTGTTCCCTGGCGGCCCGGAGAAAGTCGGGCAGGGCATCCTGCACCACGTTTTCCGGGGTGGCCGCGAGCCCTCCCGCGAGGAGAAGCTCGGAGACTGCCCTGAGGGATATCCCGCGCTTCTTTGCGGGCACCAGGTGGAACCTGGCCATGTCGCCCAGGGGGCTGATGACCTGGATCAGCGGAGGCATGGGAGCGATGCTCTGGGGCAACCCGTCCCACTCCCTTGAGAGCTCGGTGCGGAAGTTGTCGAGATCAGCCATGAGGTGATCCCCCCCGCGGAGAGCCTGATAGAACAGCTTAAGAGCGTCGGTCTCATCCATTTCAGGATGCAGGTGCCGCTCGCTTGTGAGTATCAGGTTCCAGTTCATGCCGCCAATATACCGGATACGAACGGGTGTTGTATGTTTCCGCCATTCCGGGACAGTCCCGTCATTTCTAAGGGAGTGTGGAGATGAATGTCAGGGAAGCGGAAGAGATATTCACAAGGCATCTGAAGCTTGAAACACGCCCAGTTGCGGTGACCCTTCATGCCAGCCGGGAAGCGCTTGGAAGAAAGCCCTTTCCCATGAAGCTGAACATCTGCCAGCTCATCAGCATGGCAAGGCACGGCGGGAGGTCGGCAGCGGGCGTGCCGGACCGCATGGTATGCGCGATCGGTGCCTCGTGCACGGGTCTTGTCGCTACCACGCAGGCCTTTGTCACGGGTGAAGCCGCCGTGGGCAAGTACACATGCGACGCCGGGGCGGGAAGGGTGTTCTTCGAGAACACGTACAAGCTGGGCGACGGCGGCAAGAAATACGACGCCATTGAGATCGCCCCGCTGGGAGACGCCGCCTTCGAACCTCAGGTCGTGCTTTTCTACACCAACCCGGCCCAGGTGATGAGGCTCGTGCACAGCACGCTGTGGAACAACGGCATGAAGGTTTCAGCCGACACGGTGGCCGAGGCAGCGGTGTGCAGCGCGATAGGCTTCGTTCTCGGTGAGGACAGGCCCGTGATCGGGTTCCCATGTGCGGGTGACAGGAGGTTCGGCGGGACGCAGAACCACGAGCTTGTCTTTGCCGCGCCCTGGCACACCGTCCGCGACACGATGGCCGTGAACATCGAAGCCCTCGCCAAGCAGGGTCCGCTCTACCCGGTGCCGCCCCACGTGATGTACGAACCGGTCATGCCCCCTTCGTACACCCTCGGCGGAGAAGACTGAGATGCTTCTCCACGGAAGGGGAATCACGCTCAGGGAACACGTTCCCGAAGACCTTTCTGCGGTCCATGCCTGGCACGGCGACCATGAGGTCATGAAATTCCTCAGCTGGGGGGCCGACACGATCGAGGAAAGCCTTATCTACCTCTCGGATTGCATCAGGGACAGGCAGAAGCCGGTCCGTTCCCGCTACCGGCTTGCCATCGTCAACGACGGGGATGGCCGGGTGGCCGGCTGCGGGAGCATCCACTGGAGGGGGAGGGGGCGCAACGGCGGTGACGGCAGGCTCGGCTGCTTCCTGGCCCGCGAATTCCAGGGCAGGGGTATCGCCCGGGAGACCACAAGGCTGCTCGTCAACTTCGGAATGGACGAGCTGGGCATGCACCGGATAAGCGCCACATGCCTCTCCGCCAACACAGCGTCAGAACGGACGCTCCGAAGCCTCGGCTTCGTGTACGAGGGCACCATGCGCAGCCACAGCCACCGCGACGGGCTCTGGCTCGACCGCCTTTTCTTCTCCATCCTCCGTGACGAATGGGGACGGACTAAGGAAGATTAGATAACTGCCGTAATTTCAAGCAAGACTTTTGAATACGTGCCATGTTGCGTTCCAGCAAACAAGGGAGATGGCAATGATCCACATGTTTCTCATCGCCTTGATGCCGCTGGCCCTTCCCTCCCCCGGAACCCCGTTCACTCCCTTTGCCGACGGTTCCCCGACCGCCTTCCTGCTCGACCCGGACCTCTGCGAGGGTTGGCCGGTCAACCTTGGCACACCGGGGGGCGGTTACCCGTACACCCCGACGGTGTTCGACATCGACGGCGACGGCGCGGACGAAGTGTTCTTCACGGGCGGTCACACATTCGGACTCGCCGGCGACGGGTCGTTCCTGCCGGGTTGGCCTGTCACCGAAATGGTCTACATGGGTTACGGCACCAACGATCAGATGCCGGGTCCCTCATGCGCAGACCTCACGGGCGGCGGAGATCGAGCCGTTCTGTGGTCGGAACGCGACTGGTACGCGGGAAGCGCATACATGTGGAGCTTCAACGGCAGAATGCCGGACGGAGGCAACCTCGGAGCATTTCCGCAGGAGGCACCCGATGAGTTCTCGAATGCACTGGCATCTCCCTTTGTCCTCGGCGATGCTGACAACGACGGCGATCTTGAGGCATGGAGCGCCCACACTCTCGGCAACACCGGCGACTACTACCGCATTTCCGGGTTCGACCACGAGGGCGGCATCCTTTTTACAACGGACCTCGACCCGGACGAGCAGATCCTCTGCCTGTATTTCGGCGATCTTGAGGGTGACGGGCAGGATGGTTTTCTGGCCGTCACACTTCTCGACGGAACGTACCGGCTGTTCGCTTTCGGTCCCGACGGCGAACCCGGGAGCGGCTACCCGGTTTCACTGATCACCCCGGGCGGGTATTCAACCTTCGGCCCCCCGCTGCTGGCCGATCTCGATGGCGACGGTGACCTCGAGGTGATCATCGGCCACAATGCGGGCACTTCGTCTGTTGTCCAGGCCCGCCACCACGATGGAAGCCCGGTCGACGGGTTTCCCATCGAGCTTGCAAGCCAGAGCCAGCTTTTCTACCTGGGGCTGGGTGATGTCACCGGTGACCAGCTTCCGGAGCTCATCGCCCTGGACAACCATCTGGTCAGCGACTACAGGGCGTTCGCTGTAAACCTTGCCACAGGCGCACCGCTGCCGGGCTGGCCGGTGCCCGTGCCCGACTGGCCGAAGGGTTTTCCAACGGTTGTCGATGTTGATGGGGACGGTCTGCAGGATGTGGTCTTCGTCACCGAGGGGGGGATGCTCTACGCGCTTTCCGGTGAAGGCGCGGCGACAGTGGGCTACCCCAAGACCATGTCCGCCCCGTCGATCTCGGGTGTCGCGGCCGGGGACATAGACGGCGACGGGCTTTTTGAGCTGGTGGCCGTGACCTGGAACGGTGTTGCCTACGCCTGGAACACTCTGGGAGTGGCGGACGGTGCGGACTGGCCGATGCGGGGCGTTGATGCGAGGAACACCGGCATCTTCACCGGATCCGGGGGCTCTGAAAGTGTTGATCCCGTGCAGCCCCCGAACGTTTTCCTGCGGCCGGTTGCGAACCCGTGTCAGGTGGATGCCGGTTTCGTGGTCCCTGCCGGTTCCGGCGGCACGGTTTTTGTCTTTGATGTCACGGGAAGGCAGGTAGGTGAACTCCCCGCGGGTTCGGACGGGAGCGTGACATGGGTCCCGGACGGTTCGAACCGCAACGGTGTTTACCTTGCGCGACTCTGCTGCCCCTCGGGAACAGCCTCGGCAAGATTCATTCTTCTTCGCTGAACTGAGCGTTGCCGGATCTCTGAACGTTAACGGGATGCCCCTCCGGACTCGACAGCTGTTCTGATCCGCCTCATGCCCGCGGCTGTCCGATGATGCTGCGGGAGCTCGAACCTCATTATGGCAAGCCCGTCAACTATTTCATGCGGAACCGCCCCGAGCCTGGTGTAGAACCCGGGGTTGTCCGCGCCCAGATAGAGCCTTTCCACGCCGAGCCTTCCGGCTTCGGAGAGCAGCCTTTCAACAAGGGCGCTCCCGATTCCCATTCCCCTGAACTCTCTCACGACGAAGAGGGCCGCGAGCCATGGCGTCAGTTCGGGGCGTTTTGAGTGGTCGTGACCGATGAGGTTCACCGTCCCGACGGGTACGCCATCCTTCTCCGCCAGGAGGGAGAGGGGGATGAGGTCGGGGTCAACGGCGTCTCCGAGCAGTTTTTCCAGTGTTGCCAGGTCGTAGCCGCCGCGTCCCTGCCAGAACTCCCGGTAGATCCAGCCGGCAACGGTTCCCGTGAGCTCGGGCTTCTCGAACAGGTGCCGGATCACCGGGGTCATTTCGAGAGCACCTTTTCGATCGCGCCAATGTAGACCCTGTGGTGATCCCTTGCGGGGTAGCACTCCCTGTCAACCGAGCTGTCGACGAAATCCTCGGGCTTCAGAAAGTGCGCGTAGAGCTTGCGGCATACCAGAACCAGGTTGGCCTGGCTGAACGAGACTGAGCCGGGTGCCGGTGAAAAGGGCGTCAGCCCGGTTTCCTTCGCCTTGTTCACGTCCCTGCCCGAGTGGCTTCCGCAGTACTCCAGCGCGTGCCGCTCGGAATCGGGAAAGAAACTGAGCGTGAAAAGCGGGTTTCCTTCGGTGAAACTGAAAGTATGCCTCACGGGGCGAACGTAGGCAAAGGCCACGTTCCTGCCCCAGAGGTGCCCCAGCGCGCCCCATCCCCCCGTCATTGTGTTGTAGCTGTCAAGGTTGCCCGCGGTAACGAGGAACCATCGCCTGCCGATCATTTCAAAAGGGTTGCCCTCTATAGACTCCGGCTCTATTTCATTGTAATGTTTCACCATTGCCTCCCGGTTTTCGGTTAGGAAAAACTCACGGCGCATGCGCTCCAGGGGGAACAGAAGGTATGAAGATAATAAAGGTTGTCATCGTGCTGGCAGGGCTTTGCCTGATCGGCCTCGGGATCCTTTTTCTCATTGGCGGGTCGTACAACCACGCCACCGGAACAATCATAAACGGTGTTGTCATGCTTGCGGCAGGCGCTGTTCTTTTGTTCCTGGGGTTCAGGAAACAGGTCCACCGGATTGTCGAGCGGCGGGAGCTCGACCTCTCCGGTGATGTTTCGATGGAGAGCCTGAAATGTCGCTCCTGCGGGGGAACGCTCTCCGCTGAAGCCCTCAGGGAGATCGGGGGCACCGCGATGGTGGTCTGCCCGTTCTGCGGAAGCACCTATCAGCTCGAGGAGGCTCCCAAATGGTAGTGCTGCTTGCGCTGCTGGCCTCCTACAGCTTTTCCGTACCCGAGATGTACTGCAGGGCCGCGGTCAATCAGGACCAGACCATCACCCTGTTCTACCGGATCGGGTTCAGCTGCAATCCCGGGGCCGACCCGATCGACGTCGTCGACATCGGCCTGCCCACCCAGGACTGGAGCGCGGTTGACATGTGGGCTGACCTGAACGGAAACCCTTGTACCGTATCCATTTCCTCGTACATCGACAACGGGGTGGAGATACCCATCAGCCCGGCCATCCCGCCCGGCGGTTCCGGCGTTCTCGAGTTTCGGGGGATCTGCAGGGGGGGGATCTACAAAGACGACGACCAGTTGGGCTGGGCATCATTCCACTTCTCTCCGACCTGGTTCGACGGATCACTTCTTACAGGTGACACGGACCTTGTCCTCGAACTGGTGTTTCCAGAGGGCAGCAATCCCGACAGCGTGCGGTATCACGAGGCGCCGTTCGACAGTGCATGGGTGGACAAGGGAAGGGTCGTCTACCGATGGGAAAGGTCGGTCAGGCTTGACCGGGCCTTCGAGGTCGGTATAGGGTTCCCGGCCGGACTTGTCGCCGGTTCCCTCCTTGAGAGGCCGTCGGGGGGGACGTTCTTCAACACGGATTGCTGCGCTCCGATATCTGTCTTTTTGATCCTGCTTCTCTTCGTTTTCCTGCCGCTTTTCTTCGGGATCAGGAGTTCCCGGCGGCGATCGAGGCAGTACCTGCCACCCAAAATCCGGGTGGGGGGGCAGGGTGTGAGAAGGGGGCTCACGGTCCCCATGGCCGCCCTGCTCATGGAAAAGCCCCTGGACAGGGTGCTGATGCTCATCGTCTGGAGCCTTATCCGCAAGGGCGCCGTGACCGTTACGGGTGAGGGACCCGGCTCCAGGATCACCCCAATGGGAGTTGTCCCGGGGGGGTTGCGGGAGTACGAGAAGAAGCTTCTCGAGCTTGTCGCAGGCGCGGAGGGGCTCACGCAGAAGAACCTCGGAACCTTCTTCCAGGATATGATAGGCGAGCTCGCGAAGGACATGGAGGATTTCAACCTCAAGACAACGCTTGCGTACTACACAGGCGTGATGAAGAACGCATGGAAACAGCTCGAGGAGGCGCCCGACGCCACCACTGCGGCCGAGGTGTTCGTGGACAGGTTCCAGTGGCTCCTTGCTTCCGAGGAAAAGCCGCAGGCAAGACTCTCGAGGCTTCCATCGCCGGTCTATATCCCCTCCTCGGCATGGCCCGTGTCGTCAGCCGGCACCGGCAGTTCGATCAATGTTGCCGCTGCGTGCGGAAACCTTGTCTCGAGGATAGAATCCGCGGCGGCGAGCTCGGTGCGCGGCCTTACTCAGAGCGTCGCGGGCGTTGTGAACCCTCTGCCCGTCTCGAGCGGCAGGTCCCATTCCGGGGGCGGGTGTGCATGCGCCTGCGCCTGTGCCGGCTGTGCCTGCGCGTGCGCCGGAGGAGGTAGATGATGGGGATATTCGGCGGCGTTGAAAAAGGCAGGCTTGCCCCGGCCGGGCTGCACCATTACCGCAGGGGCGATTCCAGAATGCACCTCCGGGTTGAACCGGACGGAAGCGGAGTGCTTGTTGTGAATGCGGCGTCACTCATCCGCCTGAATGCCACAGGCGCGGACTGCGCCTGGTTGATGCTGTCGGGACTGGATGCGAAGGAGGCCTCGAAACGGCTGGCCAGACGGTACGGCCTTTCGAGGAAGAAAGCATTGGCTGATTTCACCGCCTTCAGCAGCGATCTCGAGGCCGTGATCAGGGGCGAACGGGTGGTCCTCGAAGTGGAGGAGACGCCCGACACCCTCCCGTCTGCCCCCTTCAGGGCCGACCTCGCCCTCACGTACCGCTGCAACGTGGCGTGCGGCCACTGCTACAAGGGCGACAGGCAGGTTTCCGAAATTGATGCGGCCTCGTGGAAGGGCATCATCAACAGCCTTGCCGATGCCGGTGTTCCCCAGGTGGTCTTCACCGGGGGCGAGTCCATCCTCAGGGCCGACCTCGAGGAGCTTGTAAGGCATGCGGAGAGCCTCGGACTTGTCACCGGGCTGCTCACCAACGGGGTCGGCCTCTCCGATCCCGCCCGCGTGGAAAAGCTTCGAGCCGCAGGGCTTGACTACGTGCAGATCACTCTCGAATCGAACGATCCGGCAGTGCACAATGCGATGGTCGGGGCGGACGCGTGGGAGAATACGGTTGCGGGAATTCGGAACTCCGTCGCCGCCGGTTTTCACACCGTGACGAACACCACCCTGTGTCTCGACAACGAAGCGTCCGTCCTGGGCGTACCGGCATTCGTTTCGGGCCTCGGGGTCGCCGCCGCGGCATTCAACACGGTCATCTGCAGCGGCCACACGTCCCAGGGGGAGAAAAGCCTGCCGGACGTCAGGCTCGAGGCTCTTCTCATAGACCTGAAGGCCGCGTGTGAGGCCCTTGGGACGAGAATGCTCTGGTACTCGCCCACGCGGTACTGCCGGCTCGATCCGGAACAGCTTGGCCTCGGCGCCAGAAGGTGCACCGCCGCAACCATGAACATCTGCGTGGAGCCCGACGGTACGGTGCTCCCGTGCCAGAGCTGGTTCCAGGGGGCGGGAAACCTCCTCAGGGACCCATGGGAAAAGATATGGAACGACAGGCTTTTTGTACGGATCAGGGACAGGGAGTTCCTTCCGTCCATGTGCAGGGAGTGCATCGAGTTAACGGTCTGCGGGGGCGGTTGTCCGCTTGCCCGCGGGGAAGGAAGGGAATGAGTTGACCCCATCCACCAACCCACTCACGGGAATGCGCCAAAGGTATCCCGAGGAGCTCCTTGTTGAGCGGCACGTCTGCCGAGTGCTGCTCGAAGCGGGGGCGATGTCGGGTTTTCAGGAATACGACGGCCCGGTTCTCGAACCGTTCTCGCTGTTCGAGGCGAAAAGCGGCGGAGAGCTTGTAGAAAAGCAGAGCTACTGGTTCACCGACAGGGGGGGGCGCAAGGTCGTCATGAGACCCGAGCTGACTCCCACCCTGGCAAGGATGGTGGCGGCTCGCGGTGAGATGCACCTGCCGGTACGGTGGATGTCGATGCCCCTCTGCTACCGCCATGAAAGACCACAGCGCGGCAGGGTAAGGGAGTTCCTCCAGTTCAACCTCGACATCCTCGGAGCCGATGCTCCAGGGGCCGAACTCGAGATCTTCCTCGTGCTCGACCGCATGATGAAACGGCTGGGTGTCTCGTCGGACAAGTACAGGGTCAGGTGGAGCAGCAGAAGGTTCGCCTCTGCGGCCCTCTCAGCCCTGGGAGTCACGGATGCTGCCGGAGCCTTCGGCGTGCTTGACCGCAGGGACAAGACAGCGCCGGAGGAGTGGTTCGACATGCTCACTGGCGCGTTCGGCTCGACCGCGACGGCTGAGGGTGTGAAACGGCTCTGCGAAGTGAAGGACCCGGGCGACCCGTTTCTTTCCGATCTTCTCGCAGGCCGTCCCGAGCTTGCCGAGGTGCGGGATTTCGCCGGGCTCGTTGCGGCTTCGGGCATGCAGTCCGCAGAGTTCTGCCCCTCCGTCGTGCGGGGGCTCGACTACTACACCGGGATTGTGTTCGAGCTTACGGATACCGGCGGTGAGAACAGAAGGGCCCTGTGCGGCGGAGGAAGGTACGACAACCTCGTGGGGATGTTCGAGGGAAGGGCCATTTCGGGTGTCGGGTTCGGGCTTGGAGTCCTCGCCCTCACACTTTTTCTGGAAACCTACGGATGCCTGCCCCCCGATCTTGACAAAGCTCCCCCGGCGCGTCTGTTCATCGCCGTCTTCTCCAGGGATGAACTTGCCCACGCCCTGAAACTGGGCGAAGGGTTCAGAAGCTGTGGCATCCCCACCGTGGTGGACATATCCGGACGGAAGGTCGCAAAGCAGTTCCAGCAGGCCTCCCGGGAGAATTACCCCTGGGTGCTCGTTGTCGGGCCTTCCGAGGCGGCCACGGGAGTTCTCGGGCTCAAGAACATGCTCACCGGGGAAACCCGCATGGGAGGCATTGAAGAACATTCCACCTTTCTGAGGGAGAACGTTTGAGCAGGGGCAGGATACCAGCAACCACAGCTCTTCTTGTTTTCGCCGGGCTGCTTGCCCTGCCCTCGGCGATCCTGCCGCCATGGTCCACCCTGACAAGGGTTTCAGGATGTCTCTGCATCCTGTCCGGCGCGGTGTTTCTTTTCTCGGTGCGGTCCTTCACCCGTGAGCTGAGCATTTCGCGCAGGCTCGGGCTGCTGCTCGCCCTGTCCGGCGTTGCCTGGGGCGCCGTTGTGCTCGTTGCCAGCGGGACCATCGGAAGCAGCGGTGTCGAGGGCGACAGGCTGAGACTTTTGCGCTCCCTGAACAGGGAGGCGGTCGCCGAGGCCGCGATGAAGAACGCCCAGTCGGTGAGAGGAATGGTCTCTCTGGAGCTGCCCGGTCCGGGGGGGGCTGTTCTGAACTCCCTGGGGGATGCCACGGGAGCCACGCTCGGAGTCATCATCGGAACTGTTTCGGGTGCGAGCACCGTGGAGTCAGACCGAGTGGAACCGCTCTCGAACGATACCCTGAGGGGCGCGGGAAGGTTCTCTTCGATCGGGATGCTCGTATCGCTCGGAGCCCTGTTGACGATGCTTGCGCTTCTGGAGGGGCTTGTGATGGTTGACAGGACCGGCCCCACCCACGCCATCTACTGGATCGGGGTGGCGGCCGTATTCATCCATTCCGCGATGATGTCCGTCGGGGGGGCTCAGCGTTCCTTGTGACGGTGATCAACAATCCGGTGAACCTCTCGTTTCTCTTTGTCTTCCTTGCGGCACTGGTGACGGCATGCTGTCAGAGGTGGATCCATTACCTCAACCGGGGGAGCAGGCTCTTCGCAATGGCGGGAGCGCTTCTTTTCGGCGAATTCTCACGAAGGGTAATGACGGTGTGCATCACCGAAGGCATGCCCGGGTACGGGCTCGACACGGTGAACACCCTTGTCGGAACTGCCGCGCTGCTCCTCACCGTCTACGGGTACGGCAGCTTTCTCACCATTCTGCTTCACATGCCGGGCGCAAGGCTTCTGGACAAACGGTACAGCGAACTGAACACCCTGCAGGACCTCAGCCACAGCCTCCATTCAAGTTTCGAGCCGGGTCAGCTTGCAACAGCGGCCACCAGGCTCGGCAGGAGGCTGACCGGCGCCGACTGCTGCTGGATCGTTCCCGAGGGCGATTCGTCAGGTTTTCCCGGCGCCTGGTACGGCGACGGGGTGGACTTTTCGAGTGAGATCCCCCCGGAATGGCACAGGTTCCTCTCCGGCAGACTGGATGCGACCGGCAGGGGTCTTCTCTTCAACAACTACAGGCGCACATCGCTCGAAAGGCTTTTCAGCGGCAAGGGCAGGATCGGCTCTCTGATGGCCTCCCAGGTCGAGGTCAGGGGTGAGCACCTCGGGCTCCTTCTGGCTGCGAGCAGCAAGTCCTTCAGGTTCATAGACCACACCCGCGGGCTTTTCGACAGTTTTGCGCGACAGATCGCACAGGCCTTTCACAACGCAAGGTTGTTCGGCGAGAAGCTGGAACTGGAAAGGCTTCAACGTGAACTTGACCTCGCGCGGGAGATTCAGCAGCAGCTGTTTCCGAAGGAGATCCACCAGCCGCCGGGCTACGAGATAGCGGCGATGAACATCCCGTGCAGCGTGGTCGGCGGGGACTATTACGATGTCATCCCCCTCGACAACGACAGAACGGCCATCGCCATCGCCGATGTAGCAGGCAAGGGGGCCGCCGCCTCCATCCTGATGGCCGGGCTTCAGGCAAGCCTCAGAAGCCTGCTGCTTGGGAAGAACGAGCTTCCCGAGCTCATCGCGCTATTGAACCGGCTTGTCTGCTCACAGGTCCCGGAAGGTTCATTCATCACAATGTTCCTCGCGGTCCTCTCCAGTCTCGACGGACGCCTCGAGTACTGCAGCGCGGGGCATGATCCGCCCATGGTGTTCCATTCCGACGGCACTGTGGAAAGACCCGATCAGGGTGGGCTGGTGCTCGGGATCAACCCGGACGCCCCTTACAGGTGCGGAGAGGTGAGGATGGAACCGGGTTGCCGCTTTGTGGCATTCACCGACGGGGTGACCGATGTCTTCAGCCCGCTCGACGAGGAACCCTTCGGCCCGGAAAGGCTGAGGAACGCCCTGGTCAGCCACAGGTCGGCACGTGCAGGCGAACTGATCTCAACCGTTGCCGACCTGCTTGATACCTGGGTCGGCGGTGAACCCCACACCGATGACGTCACAATGATGGTTGTTTCAAGGGTTGACGAAACGGGTTTCGCTGTCAATAATAAGAATGATTCTTAATAAGAAAGGAGTGAAAGATGGCACTGAAGGGAACGAAGACCGAAAGGAACCTTCTCACCGCTTTCGCCGGTGAGTCCCAGGCGAGGAACAGGTACACGTATTTCGCATCCGCCGCCGGCAAGGAGGGCTTCAGGCAGATCGAAGCCGTTTTCCTTGAAACGGCCGACCAGGAGAAGGAACACGCGAAAAGATTCTTCAAGTTCCTCGAGGGCGGGGATGCCATGATTTCGGCAGCCTTCCCGGCGGGCGTCATTGGCGGCACCCTTGCCAACCTCACTGCGGCCGCCGAGGGCGAGGAACACGAATGGGGATCGATGTACCCCGACTTTGCCCGGATCGCGAGGGAGGAAGGCTTCTCAGAGATCGCGGCGGTCTTCGAGAGCATCTCCGTGGCCGAGAAGTTCCATGGCGAGCGCTACAGGAAGCTCGCGGACAACATTGCGAAGAACATTGTCTGGAGCAGGCCCGAAAAAGCGCTGTGGCGATGCAGAAACTGCGGATACGTGCACACAGGCAAAGATGCGCCGAAGCTCTGCCCCGCGTGCAATCATCCCCAGGACTATTTCGAGCTTGCCCCGACAAACTGGTAGGAGGTGGCAGAAATGACACAGAAAAGACAGGTTTACAGGTGCGAACTCTGCGGCAACATCGTCGAGATGCTTCATCCGGGCGCGGGCGAGCTGGTCTGCTGCGGACAGCCCATGAAGCTTTTGCCCGAGCTTACCGCCGACAGCACTACCGAGAAGCATGTTCCGGTACTCGTGGAGACAGAAGGCGGGGTCCTTCTCAAGGTTGGAAGCGTTCCGCATCCGATGGTTGAGGCCCATTTCATAGAGTGGGTCGAGGTCCACACCGCGAACAGGGTCTACCGGACCGAACTCGCCCCCGGCGCAGCTCCCGAGGCCTTCTTCCCGATCAGACTGGCCGACGTGACGGCAGCCAGGGAATACTGCAACGTCCACGGCCTCTGGAGGCGATAATCATGATGAAGGAAACCGTGGCGGGGGAGATGAACGGGCAGATCAACAGGGAGCTGTTCAGTGCATACCTCTACCTCTCCATGGCCGCATGGTTCGAGGGCCTCGGGCTCTCGGGCTTTGCGAACTGGATGAGGGTTCAGGCCCAGGAGGAGAGGGACCATGCGATGGGGCTCTTCAACCACATGCTTGCGCGCGGCGCCACCGTGAGCCTTGATGCCGTGGCAAAACCCGACGGCGTGTGGGCTTCGCCCCTGGCGGCCTTCGAGGCGGTACTTGCGCACGAGCGCTTCATCACTGCGAGCATCGGCCATCTTCTCGAGACGGCACAGGCCGCGAAAGACCACGCATCGGCCAACTTCCTTCAGTGGTACGTGGCCGAACAGGTGGAGGAGGAGGCCAATGCCGAGGTACTCATCCAGAAGCTCAACCTCGTCGACAAGTCCGGCGGCGGCGGTCTGTTCATGATGGACCGCGAACTCGCCGCGAGGGTTTACGTCCAGGCGGCGATCCTGGCCGGGAAGTAACGACCATGGAAGGCGGCGGGCGGAGTTTTCTTGAGGAGAGGAAAGCCCTCAACGAGGCTGTCCTGAGAAACGCCGACCAGGTGATCAGAAGGGTCTATTCGGTCGACGCCCTCGCGTACCGTGACGGTGCGCTGCCCGCGGCCACGAAGGAGCTTCTCGGCCTTGTGGCATCGCTTGTGCTTCGTTGCGACGACTGCATTTCGTGGCATATTCACCGCTGCCATGAACTGGGAATCCCCACCGCAGAGGTGATGGAAGCCCTGGGTGTTGGAACGGTGGTGGCCGGAACCATCACCGTTCCCCATCTGAGAAGGGCTGCCGCCCTTTGGGAAAAGCTCTCGGAGGAAGACGGGGAATGAACGAAAGACTGTCGCTGCTTCGGAACACGATGGCCGAGATAGACCTCGGCATTTCGGAAGAGGGAAGCGACCGGGACAGGCTTCAAAGGGTGTGCGATATTTTGGCCGCGATACCGGGTTACGACTGGGCCGGCTTCTACCTGGTCGATCCATCCCATGAGCGGAAACTGAGGCTGGGCCCGTTCAGCGGTGAGCCCACCGAGCACGTCAGCATCGCCTTCGGCCAGGGGATCTGCGGCCAGGCCGCTGAGTCGCTTCAGACCTTCATCGTCGGTGATGTGGGTACGCAGGAAAACTACCTCTCATGCAGCCCGAAGGTAAAAAGCGAAATCGTGGTTCCCGTTTTCCAGGGCTGCAGGTTCATTGGAGAACTCGACCTCGACAGCCACATGCGGGACGGTTTCGACAGCAATGACCGCCGTTTCCTGGAGTGGGTGGCCGAGGTCTCATCGCCATGTGTGGCGGGTCTTGTCAGGGGGGAATGAATGCCTGAGAGCTGCTTCCGCGCCCGGGAAATAGCACCCGGAATCCACTGGGTCGGCGCCGTCGACTGGGATGTGAGGGATTTCCACGGCTATGAAACGTCATGCGGGTCTACCTACAACGCGTTTCTTGTCACCGGGGAGCAGAACATTCTGATCGACACGGTGAAAGCTCCCTTCAAAGACGAACTTCTCGGGAGGATTGCATCCATTACCGACAGGGTGGACGTTGTCATAAGCAACCATTCCGAACCGGATCACACCGGAGCCCTTCCGGCCGTTCTTGAATCGTTCCGGCCGAAGCGTCTGCTGGCGTCGAAAGCCGGTGTCGAAAACCTCATGGCCTATTTCCACTCACTGCCGCTCCGGCCCGAGGCGGTGGAGAACGGCGGAACCCTGGAGATCGGAGACAACCGGTTCTCATTCCTCGAAACCAGGATGCTTCACTGGCCCGACAGCATGTTCACCTTCATGCCCGACCGCAACATCCTCTTCAGCCAGGACGCCTTCGGGATGCACCTTGCGACGGACCGGCTTTTCGCATGCGACCTCGATGCCTGCCTGCTCCGCAGGGAGTCGGCCATGTACTACGCCAACATACTCAACCCTTTCTCGAAGCTGGTGACCGGTCTTCTCGAAAGGGTCGAGAGCCTCGGCATACACCCGTCCATCATCGCGCCCGATCACGGCCCCATCTGGACCGAGGGGACGGCAGCCGGGCCCGGATGGGTGATCTCTCTCTGGAAGGACTGGGCTCTCGGGAAGAACCGGGACAGCCTGGTTATCCTGTTCGACACGATGTGGAATTCCACCGGTATCATGGCAAGGGCGGTCGCCGAGGGGGCAGCCTGCGAAGGGATTCCGGTGAAAGTGCTGAAGGCCGGCAACGTTCACAGAAGCGTGGTCGCCACCGAGATGCTCGGTGCGGGCGGAGTGGCGCTCGGCTCGCCGACTCTGAACAACGGGCTCTTCCCTGTAATTGCCGATCACATCGAATACCTCGGGGGTCTCAGGTTCCACGGAAGGGCCTCTGCAGCGTTCGGCAGCCACGGATGGAGCGGCGAGGCCGTTCCCGCGCTCGAGAGGGTGCTCGAAGGATGGAAGTGCGTCAGGGCCGCCGACTCCGTTGCGGTCCGTTACGCCCCCACACCTGATGATCTTGCGAAATGCAGGAGAATGGGTGCCGAGCTCGCACGGGCGATAAGGACCTAGTTTGACGGAAACGGCGCTGCACCCGGACAGATCGCTTTCAATCGGGCTGGGAGTGCTGGTTCTCCTCATCCTTGCCGGGATGTTTCTCGGCCTTCTTCCGTACGTTGCATTGCTGTTGGCGGCCGTTCCAGTCCTTCTGACCACTCTGTTCTATCCGAAACGCGCGCTTGTTCTCCTGCTCGGCCTGCAGATTTCCCTCGAGCACACGCAGCTCGATCTGGTCAACTTCTACCTGGGTCCCATGAGGACCAGGCTTGACGATGTTCTGTTCTGGTGGGTCATGCTTCTGTGGCTTTTGAGTATCCCCGATGGCGGCGGGAGGGTCAGAACAGGCTCCACATCACGGTTTATCACGTTATTGGTCGGGGTGACCCTTGCATCACTCGTCTGGGGGCTCGCTTCGGGCAACGACGCCGGCCAGGCCCTCACGATGTTCAAGAACTATCCCGGCTACCTCGCCTTTTTTCCGGCAGCATGGCTCCTGTCACGCGACCGCACCGCCGCCGGCCATCTATCCGACCTGTTGATCGTCGCCGGCGTCATTGCAGCGGTTAACATCATTTTAAGAGGGTATTTCAGGGCGGACGAGTTCGTCTACATCCGAAGCACCGGGCTGCGGGTACAGGCGAGGCAGGCCAATGCCGTCGGCATCGGCCTGTTGTTCCTTTACATCAGGACCATGGTCATGCCGCGGAGATCAAACAATCTCCTCATAATTCCATCCGCCATCCTGATGCTTGCCGCGATACTGCTCAGCCAGACGCGGGCGCTCTGGTTCGGCATCCTGCTTGGCGGGACCGTGGCAACCCTGCTTCACGCCCGCAACAGGGGCACCGGTGCGACCATCAAGAAGACCGTCGGCATAATCATCCTCTGCGTTTCCTTTTTCCTTTCCACCGGCATCATCCTCGAGGCGACGGGGTTCATCGGCATCGAGGACGTGATGCAGCGGACGGGTTCCGAGACCGGCAGTTACTACACCGACGCCTCATTCCTTGCGAGGGCCGCATCGTGGATCGAGGTGCTCAGGCAGGTCGGCAGCCCGGCGGGCCTTCTTCTTGGAAAGGGCATGGGCTTCGAGATAACCTGCTTCCGGTTCGATTACATGCGGGTCGTCACGATGCCCTTCGTTGACGGGTCCTACTTCCAGATCCTGCTGAACGCGGGGATTCCCGGGCTGCTCTCCCTGCTGTTCCTCTACGCCCACGGAATGGCGAAGT
This sequence comes from Candidatus Fermentibacterota bacterium, assembly GCA_963845085.1. Taxonomy (GTDB): domain Bacteria; phylum Fermentibacterota; class Fermentibacteria; order Fermentibacterales; family JCC-6; genus UBA6080. The sequence goes on along the minus strand of CAWJQI010000001.1, from coordinate 384,600 downwards.
CCGCCCGGCTTGCAAGGAGTGAGAAGGAACCGGGACGGGAATCGGTTCTTCTGGCCGCCTGCGCCTCATTCATCATGCTCGCGTTCGCGTCACTGCTGGGTTCACCCGTCACGAACTACAGGTTCACGATTCTTTTCGGCGTTTTGTTCGCGATGATGGCGGTAAGGCCCGGGCAGGCTGCGGCCGGTGGTTTGCCTGATCAGGAATGATTCCGGTATTTTTCTAGGTCTTTTTCCAAATACATCGGCTTCATCTGAAAGGTATTGGAATGAAAATTCTTGTGATAAACAGCGGAAGTTCATCGATCAAGTTCCAGGTGATCGACAGCGAAAACGGCGCCATGCTCGGGAAGGGGCTGCTTGAGAGGATCGGCGAGGAATCGGGCGTTCTCCGGTTCGAGGCGGATTCCCAGAGTATAAGGCAGGAGCAGCCCATCCCCGACCACCGCCAGGGGCTTGACCTTCTTCTCAAAACGATCACGCACCCCGATTACGGTACGCTGGCATCGCTTGACGAGATCAAGGCCTGCGGCCACAGGGTCGTGCACGGGGGAGAGAAGTTCACCAGCAGTGTCCTTATCGACGCTCAGGTTTTGAACGGCCTGAAGGAATGCAGCGCCCTCGCACCCCTGCACAATCCGGCGAACATTCTGGGCATCGAGGCCGCGATGAATATGCTTCCCGGCGTTCCCAACGTGGCCGTGTTCGACACCGCCTTTCATCAGACAATGCCGCGGGTGAACTACCTCTATGGCCTTCCGTACGAGGTCTATGACAAGTACCGGATCCGCCGCTACGGCTTCCACGGCACCAGCCATCAGTACGTGGCACAGCGCGCCGCCGAGATGCTGGAACGGCCGCTCTCCGAGCTCAACATCATCACCTGCCACCTGGGCAACGGCTGTTCCGTCACTGCGGTGAAGGGCGGCCGAAGCATTGACACAAGCCTGGGTTTCGGAACCTTCTGCGGGCTCATGATGGGCACGAGATGCGGTGACGTTGATCCTGCGGCCCTTTTTGAACTTATGGTCACGCATGGCTGGACCCTTGAGAAGGTTATGAAGACGGTCTACCGTGAAAGCGGCCTGCTCGGGATCTCTGGCATCTCCAACGACATGCGCGACATAGAGAACGCGTCGTTCAAAGAGGGCCATGAGATGGCCACGCTGGCCCTCGACATGTTCGTTGACAGGGTGAGGAAGTACATCGGTGCCTATGCCGCCACCCTTGGAAGGCTTGACGCGATAGTGTTCACAGCCGGGATCGGCGAGAACGGCCCCGAGATTAGGGAAATGGTGTGCGGCAACCAGGAAGCCCTTGGCATCAAGATCGACCCGGTGGCCAATCTGGTGAGGGGCAAGGAAAAGATCACCTCCACCCCGGAAAGCAGGGTGAAGGTGCTTGTGATCCCCACCAACGAAGAACTGATGATCGCCAGGGAAACCGTCAGGGTAATGGCGGGCTGATCCCGCACTTGTCTCATGATAGGGAAAGCCGGGAGGGGTTGATCTACTCCTCCCGGCTTTTCAGTGTCAGAACTCGATGTCCCGGGTTTCCCGCGACTCCCTCTTTTTCCTGGTCTCGTTCTCAAGAAGGCTTTCAAGAAGCTTCCTGTTCGAGCTGCCAATATCCGCCACCGAGGCGAACAGCAGCAGCAGTATGCCGAACGTTATCAGGAAAAGACCGCCGATGCCAATGCTCGCAAACGGTGTGACCCTGCCGGCAGTGACCCAGTGGATGAAGACGAAAAGGTCCATCAGAAACCCCAGTGCCATCAGGAAAAGGGCGGGCCCCCCGTAGATGCGGAACGGCGAGTGGCCGTGCGCGACCGAGTACATGGCCTCGATGGACAAAACCGCGTACCTCCAGAGGTTGTGAGCGATACGCGACTTGCCCGAAGCCCTTTCGCCGCGGACCGCAAGGGGCACCTCGAGGATCCGCATCCCCTTCATCGCAAGGTCGATGATGACTTCCTGCGTGTAAGTGAACCTCGAGAGGCAGGCAACCCTGTCCAGCGCCCCCGGTCCGTAGAACCGGTAGCCGCATGTGGCGTCCCTCACTGTAATTCCACTGAGGCGGCTAACGAGCCTTGCCACCCATCTGTTCCCCCAGACCTTCAGGGGCGGCATCCGGGGTGTGAGCGCCGGATCGGCGAACCTGCTTGCAGTTGCGAAGTCGTACCGGTCCGAGAGAACCTGCGCAGCAAGAACGGGCAGCTGTGCCGGATCGAACTGGCCGTCGGCATCGATCGTGGCCATGTAGTGAAACCCCCCGGCGCGGGCGAAGCCCAGCATCGTGCGGAAGGCCTGGCCCAGCCCCATGTTGGTCCCGTGGGAAATGACCCGGGCGCCTGCAGCCGCTGCAGCTGCCGCCGTTTGATCCGTTGAGCCGTCGTCGACGACGAGAACCGTGACCGGCATTCCCTCTATCGCGGAGGGGATGGCGCCGATCACCCCGGCCAGGGTGGCTTCTTCGTTCAAAGCGGGGATCGCGACGAGGATCTTCTTCATGGGATGACTATAACCAAGGGGGAAGCGGCGGAAAACCCTGACAAGAGTGGCGCGCAAAGCCTTCTTAATCTATCATACCGGGTCTGGGAACCCTTACCCTCACGAAGGTGGAAAATGGCGAAACTGCTGCTGGTCAACCCCCCTTCCGCAATAGAAGTGTACAGCAGGAGCAAGATCAGGGTGGCCATCACAAGCGCCCCCTTCATCACACTCGCCACGCTGGCCGGCGCCGTCCTCGAAGACGGGCATGAAGTGAAGATCGCCGACCTGATGATCGAGGGGCGCCCTATTGAAGCCTACCGCAAAACCCTCTCATCCTGGAAGCCCGACTTTGTCGGCATTACCTTCACCACCCCTCTTTACAGGGAAGCAAGGGAGCTCGCGGCGATCGCGAGGGAGCTTCTCCCCGATGTAGTAATCATCTCCGGGGGCATTCACGCCAACACCCTTCCCGAGCAGGTTCTGCGAGAGACCGAGTTCGACCTTGTCGTGATGGGCGAGGGCGAGAACACGCTGCGGGACATTTGCGCCGGCAGAGAGCCCGGCTCCATCCCCGGTATAGCGCGTCTTGACGGCGACGCCTTCGTGATGAACCCCGCACGTCCCCTCATCGCCGACCTCGACGACCTTCCCCTCCCGGCATGGCAGCTTCACGATCTGCGCTACTACCACTCGCCGCACATCGCGAGCCGGAGGAATCCCGTCGGCTACATGGAGACGAACAGGGGATGCAACCACCACTGTCTCTATTGCAGTCAGCGGATATTCGGCCATTCCGTTCGCAGCAAGAGCTCCGAGCGCGTTCTCGACGAGATGTTCAGGATGCTTGAGCTCGGTTTCCAGGACATCCACTTCAAGGACGACAACTTCACCGCCGATTTGCCAAGAGCCAAGGAAACCGTTGAGCTGATGATTAAAAGGGGCTTTAAGGCGCCCTGGGCACTGCCGACCGGTGTGAATGTAAGGGATGTCGACCGCGAGTTTTTCAGGCTTGCCAGGAAGGCCGGATGCTACCAGGTCTCCTTCGGGATAGAAAGCGGTGTTCCCGAGGTCCTTTCCCGGGTGAACAAGCACCAGGACCCCGAGACGGTGAGGAACGCAGTGGTCATGGCGCACGAGGAGGGGCTGGAGACGGTGGGATTCTTCATGCTTGCCCTTCCCGGAGACACGGTGGAGACAATGAAGAGGAACCTGCGCTTTGCGTGCAGCCTTCCCCTCACCTACGCCAAGGCCTCGATGACGCTTCCCTTCCCCTCGTCGCCGCTGTTCACCCTCATCGAGAGGGAGGGCAGGATCCTCTCCCGCGACTGGGACAAATACAACTTCCACTGCACGAGCGAGGTATGGGAGCACGAAAACCTCGACTGGGACACCATCAGGAAGTTCTACGCAGCATTCCACAGAAAATTCTACTTCAGGCCCTCCTATATGCTCAGACGATTTGTGAGGGACATCCGCATGGGGCAGCTCTGGGCGGATGTTCGGGCCGTGCTCGGCAACGACTGGAGCGGATAGGTGAAACCCGCCCAGATCCTGGTCCTTCTCGGGATACTTTCCGTGTTTTTCGTTGCCGGCCTGTTTGCACTCGACCTCTTTCCAACCCACAGGGCCGTCGTGCTGACAGTGCCCTCGGGCGCCCTCGTAAGCGTCGGCGGTGCGCCTCCGATGACGGCGCCGTTCTCCGTTCCGGTTCACATCGGCGGAACCAGGCTGACGATCTCGCATGAGGGCTACAGCCCTGTCGACACGGTGGTGACCCCCGGGGCTGACACCATCCTTGTTTACCTCGAGAGGCTCTGCGGAATAGCCCTTTTCACCGAACCGGAGGGGCTGACGGTGACATGGGAGGGGTTCACGGCCGTTTCACCGTGCACCATCCCCCTTCCCGGACCGGGGAGCTACGACATTTTGATCCAGGGCGAGAGGGGCATACGCGACCGTGTTCACCAGGTTCTTCTCGCACCAGAACTTGTCACGATCAGACGCGAAGTGCCCAGACTCGTTCATCAGGACCGCGAGATGGTGCTCATACCCGGCAGCCTCCTTTCACCGGGATCGCCAGGCATTCTCGTCGGCATCAGCGAGGTCACGACGGCGCAGTTCGCAGCCTTCATGAACAGCGTTGACCCCGACCTTCACCGGACGGGTTCCGAGCTTGCGGGTCGAACCGCGATGTCGGACAGCATACTTCGCTGCAACTGGCCGCTTCCCATCGTTGTAAACGTTGATTCCTCGCGGTACGAGGCCGTTCCCGGATTGGAGGACCACCCGGTCTACGGGGTTACACAGGCCGGAGCCGAGTTGTACTGTCTCTGGCTGTCGGCGGGCGACCCTGACGGGCTCGAGTTCAGGCTGCCCACTCCCTGGGAGTGGCAGGCCGCGGCAGGATCGGGGGGGAGTTTCACTCCCGTTCCGGGTGAATTCAACTGCTCGGATTCATCGGAAACCATTCTCTCAAGGCACCCCGAAATCAATGACGGCCATGCCGCAACTGCCCCGGTGGGATCATACCCCGCGAACCCCTGGGGGCTTTATGATACGGCTGGGAACGTGTGGGAGTGGACCTCCGCTCCCGGTACGGCTGCCGGCGGCAGCTGGCTCAGTTCGACGGATGACTGCTCCCCCGGAACCCTGGCCCAGTTCTCGCCCGGAAACGGATATCCGTTCGTCGGCTTCCGCGTGGTCGCCGACCGTACGGATCGAAACCCCGGCTTCGATTGAGGAGGATGATGCACAACATTCCAGGAGGCCCGCTGCTTCCGGTCCCCCCCATCGAAAGCCTTCCAGGGGCCGTTGAAGCGGCATGCAGGCGGAACCCCGACAAGACCGCAGTGCTCGAGCCCGCCGAACCCGGTTTTTTCAGGTCGGTCACCTTCGGCCAGCTCAGGAACAATGTGGAGTGGATGGCCAGGGGGCTTCTCGAAATGAACCCGAAGCCGGTGGTTGCAGTGGCCGGCGACAACAGCATCCAATGGTACACCACATACCTTGCGGTCATGCGGGCGGGCGGGGTAATCGTCCCAATCGACAGGGAACTGCCACCCGCGGACATGCGGACGATAGTCCACTATTCGGGCGCAAACATTTCGATACACGACCCAAGGTTCATGGACGTTTTCTCGGGCATAAAGGGGGTCGAGAACTACGCCATGAACATGGGCGGAATGAACGCTCCCAGACACATGAGCGACCTCATACGGGCCGGCAGGTCGAGCGGGACCGAGCTCCCGTCATCATTCGATTTGAACGCGCCGGCCGCCATATGCTACACATCCGGGACCACCGGCATGGCCAAGGGCGTGGTGCTTTCCCAGGAGAACCTGGTGTCGGATCTGAGGCAGGTCATCGCGCTGATCCGGATACTGCCGGACGACATTTTCCTCTCGGTGCTGCCGGTGCACCACAGCTATGAATGCACCTGCGGGTTCCTTCTGCCCCTGGTTATGGGGTGTACCATCGCCATCGCGCACGGGCTCAGGTACGTGGTTGATGACCTTGCCGCAACGCGGTCGACTGTTGTGATCGGCGTCCCGCTGCTGTGGGAGAACATGCACCGAAGGATCATGACAAACATCAGGAACGCGCACGGCGGCAGCCTCAAGTACATGGTCGGAACCACCATCTCCGGGATAGGCGAGTTCTTCGGCGCCAGAACGATCCGGAAGAAGCTTTTCCACCAGGTTCACCAGAAGTTCGGCGGCGGGCTGCGGCTCTTCGTGTCCGGCGGCGCCGGCATCGACCCCGATGTCATCCGGGGGTTTCAGAAGCTGGGTTTCAGCATCCTCGAAGGCTACGGGCTTACCGAAACATCCCCGATCGTGACGGTCAACAGGGACAAGGCGTGCAGACCGGGTTCGGTGGGCGTGGTCCTGCCCGAGTGCACGGTTCAGATCGAGGACCGTGACGAGAACGGCATCGGCGAGATAGTCGTGAAGGGGCCGAACGTCATGCTCGGTTACCACAACAACCCGGAAGCCACGGCGGCCGTCCTGACGCACGACCGCTGGTTCCACACCGGTGACTACGGAAGGCTGGACGATGAAGGCTTTCTCTACATAACCGGGCGCAAGAAGAACGTGATCATCGCCAAGAACGGTAAAAACGTGTTTCCCGAGGAGATCGAGACCGTTCTCAACAGGAACGACTACGTCAATGAATGCATGGTGTTCGGGAAGAACGTAGAGGCCAAGGGCGAGGAGATATGGACCATCGTGGTGCCCAACAGGGACCTGCTCATCGAAGAGGCGGAAAAGGACGGCAGGAAGATCACGCCCGATGACGAGGTGAACGCCGTGAGGAACGCCGTGAGGAAGTACAACCAGGGCGCTCCGCTTTTCAAGCGAATAGCCGGTTTCATCGTCAGCGAGGGAGACCTTCCGAAGACCACCACGAAGAAGATCCGCCGGAACGAGGCGCTGAAGGCGGTAGGTTACGCCCCGAGCAACGTGTACAGGCCGTAGGCCCGACCTCCGGGCGGTGTGCGCTCATGGATGAAGCAAGACGCTGTACAAGGTGCATCCTTCCCGAAAGCTATCCCCGCATCGATTTCGACGGTGAGGGCGTCTGCCGGGTCTGCCGGGAGTTCGACGCGAAGTACGCGGGGGTTGACCGGTCCGCCCGTGAGGCGTCCCTTGAAAGGCTGCTCGACCGCTACAGGGGCAGGGGACGGGGCAAGTACGACTGCCTTGTTCCGGTAAGCGGAGGGAAGGACAGCACATACACCCTCTGGCTCATGAAGAACAGATACGGCATGAAACCCCTCGCATTCAACTTCGACAACGGTTTCAGCACGCCGGAAGCCCAGTTCTCCGTGAAGCGGAGCGTTTCGAAGCTGGGGGTCGACCTCTACACCTATTCGCCCTCGACTGAGCTTCTGAACCGTGTTTACAGAAGGGCTCTCGAACTTACGGGCGAGTTTTGCAGCGCGTGCGTGGTGCTCATTCCCACGGCCATCTTCAGGGCGGCCGACATCCACGGGATCAGGCTTGTAGTTGCAGCCTTCAACGAGATGCTTGAGGCCCCGCCGTCGGAGACCTCGTACATGGACAGGGTCTGTTTCTGGAACGTCATGAAGGGCGGATTCACGCGAAAGGAGCTTCAATGGGACTTTTTCTTTCCGAGCTGGAAGAGGATGTTCCGTGTGAAGCAGATCAACCTGCCGGACTACCTTGACTGGGACCTCGGCCGGATTCTTGAGACCCTTGACCGGGAGCTTGATTACAGGGGTACCGCTGCTTCCGTGAGAAGTGACTGCCGCGGAACGGTGTTTTCCGACTACCTGTTCCGGCTGCGGAACGGCTTCGGGAAGTTCGAGTTCCTGTACGCGAACATGGTCAGGGCGGGGGCCATCGACAGGGAGGAAGCCCTCCGGATAGTCCGTGAACGCGGGTCGGAACACCCGCCGGAGGGGTTCGCAGAGCTGCTCGCATCGTTTGGATGCGACGCAGGCGTTCTTGACGGCATCGGTTCAAAAAGCCTGTCGGGCTTCAGGACCCGGCCAAGATGGCTTCGCAGTCTCGCGATCAGCCTGAGGGAAAGGCTTCCGTGATCCCGGGTCAGCCGAGTATCATTCCGGGATGAGAGACACAGCCGTTACGAGCGGAGACCGCGGGGCCAACAGCATGCAAATGCTCATGGGCCAGTTCGTGAGCAAGGGTGCCCTCTTCATCTCGATGATGCTGATCTCCAGGTACATGGACGACCTCTGGTTCGGCCGGCTGCTTCTCGCCGTGGTGCTTTCTGTCTTCTCCTGCTTCATCACCGATTTCGGAACGGCCATCCTGGTCAACCGCAGGATGAGCCTGGGAAGCATGGAGGGGTCGAGGGAACTGTGGCGAAGCGCACTGGGGTTCCGAACCCTGATGGCGCTTTTCTCGTTCGCCTGCCTGATGGTCTTCTCCCTCGCAAGCTACCCGCCCGAACAATCGTTCATCCTTGTTCCGATACTCATCGGCGTGACGCTTGAGATAATGTCAGAGCTGCCATTCGCCTGTTTCAGGGCGACGGGACGTGCAAGCCGGGAGGCCGGGGCCAGGGTGTCCTCGGCTGCCGTATTCCTTCTCGCAGTGATCGCAGCACTTCTTTTGCGCGCTCACCCGTATGTGGTCGCCTCGGCATTTCTCCTCAGGGGTGCGGTGATGGCGTACGCGAGTTTTGCCGATGCGGGGGCGCTGGGTTTCGATGTGAAGCCGGTTTTTCACCATGCCCGGCTTGCAGGTCTGTTCAGGGAAACATGGCCCCTCGGGCTGATGGGGCTGGTGGCCATACTGCACCAGCGTGTCGACAACCTCGTCATCGAAAGAAGCCTGGGTGTTGTGAGCGTCGGGGCCTACAACGAGATATACAGGGTGCTCGAGGTGCTGATCCTCATCGTGACCCCGACCCTTCTCCCCGGAGCGCTGTTCCCCGGCCTCTGCAGGGCATTCCGGGACGGTTCGGCCCGGGTCGAGATCAGGAAGATCGCATTGCTCATTTCAGCCCTCTCCGCTGTTGTGGTGGCCGTGATCCTGCCGCCCGGTCAGCTGTTCATGAGGCTGCTCTGGGGTGATGCATTCCTCAGGGGCCTTGATCCCGGCGAGTTCGACAGGACGCGGATCCTTCTATTCGCTGGAATCCCGGTCTTCTACTTCATGAACTTCCTGCTCTCTGCCGTGATCGCCAAGGGCAGACAGAAAGCGACCGTGCCGGCGGTGGCTGCGGGGCTCGTGGCAAGCCTTGTGCTGAACATCCAGTTCATGGGGAGGTACGGTCTTCCGGCGGCAGGCGTCGCAGCGGTCGTTTCGAGCGCTGTCGTGGGCGTGATATGCGCCGCGCTTCTGGGAAGGGGGACTCTTCCGGGGTTGTTCCTGCCCTTTGTGCTCGGAACCCTTCCCGTGCCGGGGATACTTGCCCTTGAACGTTTTACCGGGATCCCATGGTATCTGGAGATTCCTGCCGGCCTTGTTCTCGCGGCGCCCGCAGTGTTTGCCTTCAAAGCATCGCTGCCGGACGGAGGGTTGTTTGTTCGGAAGGGATGCCGCTGACCGCTATTCGAGCAGTATCACCCTGGTAGTGAAGCCTTCCTGTCCCGACCTCATCCTGATGAAGTAGACACCCGAGTTCAGCTGCCCTTCGCTCCCCGGGGTCCAGATTACCGAGTTCATGCCCTCGTTCTCGGGCTGGTCGGTGAATCGGGAAACCACCCTGCCGGCCATGTCGAACACCAGGAACTCGACCGGTCCGGCATCGGCCACGGAGTAGCAGATGTTGCCGCTGGTCCGCATCGGGTTGGGAGTGATGGAAAGGATGCCGTAAATGGCCGGATCGGATCCGGTCTCTTCCGATATGCCCGTAACGGAGAGGTCCAGCGCAAATGCCGAACATGCGGTTGAGGCGTAGAGACGCTGGCCGGGAACGAGGGCAAGCGCATCGACGTCGAGATACGTCACAAGACCCTCGTTCCACTGGGACCAGGTCAGTCCGGCGTCACTGCTCACGGAAATACCGAGCAGCTCCGTACCGCACTGGTAGAACCAGGCCCGTCCGGGGATGGAGGGATCGAACAGCACCCGCTCCACATAGCTGCAGGGTTCCACGAGTATCCATGAAGCACCGAAGTCAGGGCTTCGGAAGAGGCCGTCGTACCCTCCCAGAAGAATGATGCCGGGATCATCGGGGTTTACCGCCACATCGTAGATCCCATAGAAGTTTACAGGCGTTTGAACTTCCTCCCACGAGGAACAGCCGTCAGTGCTTCTGAGAAGAACGTTGCCCTGCATCGTGGTGTACGAGCCGCCGGCGTAGACCGTGTCAGGGTGCTGCTGGTCGACGGTGAGAGCGTAGATCTGACCCGGGGAGTCGCCGAGGTCCTGGAAACTCCAGGTCAGGCCTCCGTCGTACGATGTGCCGAGCGACATGAAACTCTCGCCGGAGACATTCCTCGAACCGGCCGCATACATGAGGCCCGGTGTTGAGGGAACCGATGCAGCCGCCCCGCCGAAGTCGAGTTCCGAATCGGAAGCGGTCCAGGTGGAACCGCCGTCGTCGCTCGAGTATATGCCCCCGGTGTAGTCGAGACAGACTATGTGATCGATGTCGAAGGGGTCGACAACGATGTTGAGGCCGTATGTGTTCATTCCCTCCGGAGTCGTGCGGGCCGACCACGAGGAACCCAGGTCATCGGAAAGTGCAACCGTGCCGTCGACAACCATGTAAAGCCTTGGTGAAGGACCGGATGAGGCTGTGATGCTGCCGGTGGCGGTGAGCATCATGCCCTCGTTGCCGGTTGTCCAGACAGCGCCCGCGTTGCTGCTTTCAAGGAACCCGCCGGTGCCGCCGGCGAACACGCTGTTCTGATCCGTTCTTGAGGGGAAGACGGCCGTGACCGAGTCGGACCCGGTCCAGACCTCGACCCTCGACCATGAGAGCCCCGCGTTGGCGCTTGAAAGGATGGCGCCGTTACCCCCCGCGAATGCCGCTTCGGGGTCAGCCTGCGAGAACTCGATGTCGTGAACCCAGTCCTCGCCGCTGACGACAGACCAGGATTGCCCGCCGTCGCTGCTTCGGTAGACGTTCCTTCGCGTGCTGAAAAGAACGAGAAGGGGGTCGACCGGGCTGACGGCGACGCCGAGGCCTATGCTGTCTGTCGCAATGCATTCGGGCGGCGTCACGTCGGTCCAGGAGGAGCCGCCATCGGATGACCTCATGATCATGGGAACCCTGGGTGACGTATTCTGCCTGCCCGAGACGTAGATAACGTTCGGGTCGATGGCGCAGGCGGAGATCCGAAAAGCTTCCGAACCCGTTGTGAGAAGATCGTCGGTGCTCCAGGAAAGCCCCGAGTCAGTCGTCCGCCAGAAGAACGCCCTGTACGGACCGCCGCCCGTCTTGCCGCGCCCCACGGCCCAGGCGCAGCCCGGTACTCCGGGAAGGGTCGCGATATCGTACACCGTGGAGTAGTCGCTTCCGATTCCCACCCATGTCCAGGTGAGGCCGTCATCGGAGGAGCGGGCAATCTGGTCCTGGTTGCTCTGTGCGAAAAGCATGACGCCGTCGGGTGTCAGGGCCATAACAGCGGGGTGGTTCTGCGGGCTGGCCGGGGAGGAGAGAAGGCCCCATTGCTCTCCCCGGTTCATGGAGTGGAGGATGTAGTTCCCCTGTGAAACAGGCCCCCCGACGGAATACAGAACATCGGGATCGTCGAAGGACTGGGTGATGCTCATCAGTCCGCAGCCGAACCCCCCGGGTCCCACGGTTTCCCAGGGCGGGAGGGCGGATGCAACACCAGTAAATGCAATCAGAACGATCAAAAGCCGCATTTTGTGCAACCTCCCGCTTCATCCTGATGGAACAAGGGCATACACGGGCTGCTCCGCCACACCTTACAAATAACAGGGCGCTGTCACATCGACAAGCACTGTCAGCCGGTCACCCCGCAGTGAATCGCTCTAGATGACGGAGAAAAGCACAAGCAGAACAAGCGCAGGCACCGTCATTGCGTAAACCGCGCAGCCGAGGCAGCACGAACGCCTTCCCCCCCCGGTTGACGCCGTAGAGGATGACTCAGCCGAGGAGATGTCGGCTTCGCTCTGCCCCTGCCGGTTCTTGAACCTGTCAAGCAAAGCGAGCCTCTTCTTGTGGTCGGCGTCGCGCTGGGGTTTCTGAAGGGGCTGCTCCCCGGCCTTGTACATGGGCTTCTGTTCCTGCCTGTAGTGCTCCTTCCGGTACTGGTCCTTCAGGGACTGTTCACCCTGGTGCTGGGGCTTGGGAGCAGGCGTGTAGTCAGGTTTTTCATGCACCGGACGCACTTTTTCCTCGGGTTTTCGGGGTTGTTTGAAAAAGCCGCCGGATTTCTGCATCCCCGGTTTTTTCCCGCCGCCGTCAGGTGTTTTCAATTCTCTTACCCCCTCCTGCCTGGTGGTCGAACCTGTGAACCCTTTAAGCATATGGGATTCTGCAGCCGCAGGGAAGCCAAGGTCAACACACCACATATGGTGGTTGTATCGCTGTCGTTGGTGTATACTTGGTGTATTGAAGGAATTGACTCGGCGGCTTCCAACATGTTGTGCCGCCGGCGGGTATAATCGTCCATATCTTGTGGAGGCCAGGTGATCGCTCCTTCGGATGGAACAGGCATCTACGACGAAAGCAAGGTTAAAACCCTTTCGTCCATCGAGCACATAAGGCTTCGCACCGGCATGTACATCGGCCGGCTCGGCGACGGCACGAACATCGACGACGGGATATACATCCTTCTCAAGGAAGTGGTTGACAACTCGGTCGACGAGTTCATCATGGGGTGCGGCAACCGTATCCGTGTGAAGCTGCTCGATTCGACGGTGACCGTCCGGGACTGGGGGAGGGGCATACCCCTTGGCAAGCTGGTGGAGTGCGTGAGCGAGATAAACACCGGGGCCAAGTACAACACAGACGTGTTCGTGTTCAGCGTGGGGCTCAACGGCGTGGGCACCAAGGCGGTGAACGCCCTTTCAAGCCATTTCAGGGTGTGCGCGTACCGTGACGGGAAATTCAGGCAGGTCGTATTCTCGCAGGGCAGGCTTGTTTCCGATGACACGGGCGACACCTCGGAGAAGAACGGCACCCTGGTGGAGTTCACGCCCGACCCCGAGATATTCGGCGAGTACCAGTTCCGCAACGAGTTCATCGAGCGCCGGATGCAGCACTACGCCTTCCTGAACTCGGGGCTCAGGGTGCAGTTCAACGACATGGTGTTCCGTTCCGAAGACGGCCTGCGGGATCTTCTGAACGATGAGACCGGCGAGGAGGCGATCTACGATGCAGTGTACTACAGGAACACAACGCTCGAATTCGCCTTCACCCACACCAATTCGTACGGTGAAAAGTATTTCTCCTTCGCCAACGGTCAGTACACAAGCGCGGGGGGGTCGCATCTCTCGGCCTTCAAAGAGGGTGTTCTCAAGGGCGTGAACGCTTTCAGCGGCAAGGGTTTCGTGGCCGAGGACGTTCGCGACGGGCTGGTCGCGGCGGTATCAGTGCGCCTGAAAGACCCGGTGTTCGAAAGCCAGACCAAGAACAAGCTGGGCAATACCGACATCAGGCGGGAAATCGTGGGCAGGGTCCAGGCGGAGATCGAGCAGGTGCTGCACCGTGACCAGAGGCTTGCCGACCGGCTCATCGCGAAGATCCAGGCCAACCAGAAGCTCCGCACCGAGCTCGCCACGGTGAAGAAGAAGGCGAGGGAGAGGGAGAAGCAGACCGCGATCAGGATCCCGAACCTGAAGGACTGCAAGGTTCACCTCGGCGACGGCCACGACCGTGAGGAGGAGTCGACCATCTTCCTCACCGAGGGGCTCAGCGCCGCCGGAAGCCTTGTTTCAAGCCGCGACGTGCACACGCAGGCGATCTTTGCCCTCAGGGGAAAACCCCAGAATGTGTTCGGGCTTCGCCGCGAAACGGTGTACAGCAACAAGGAGATCTACAACATCATGCGTGCCCTCAACATCGAGGGCGGGGTCGAAGGGCTTCGGTACAACCGGGTCGTTCTCGCCACCGATGCCGATGTTGACGGCATGCACATCCGCAACCTCCTGATGACGCTCTTCCTGCACTTCTTCGAGGACCTTGCGCTCGACGGCCATCTCTACATCCTCGAAACGCCCCTTTTCAGGGTCAGGAACAAGAAGGAAACGGTCTACTGCTACAGCCAGTCCGAGCTTGACCGGGAATCGGAACGCCTCGGGAAGAAGCCCGAGATCACAAGGTTCAAGGGGCTTGGCGAGATCAGCCCGAAGGAGTTCGGCCAGTTCATCGGACCCGACATAAGGCTCACCCAGGTACGCATAGACAGGCTGCGCGAGGTTCCCGAGATCCTTGATTTCTACATGGGCAGCAACACTCCCGAGCGCCGCACCTTCATCATGGAGAACCTGAAATGACCGGTCTGCGTGGGCTTTATCGCGAGAACTTCATGGAGTACGCATCCTATGTGATCAAGGAACGCGCCATCCCCGACGCGGCTGACGGCCTGAAACCCGTGCAGCGCCGTATCCTCTGGGCCATGCTTGAAATGGACGACGGCCGCTTCAACAAGGTGGCCAACGTCATCGGCCACTGCATGCGCTACCACCCCCACGGCGACCAGTCGATAGGGGCCGCTCTTGTTGCTCTGGCCAACCGGGGGTACTTCATCGAGGGACAGGGGAACTTCGGCAACATCCTCACGGGCGACGAGGCATCGGCGTCCCGATACATCGAATGCCGGCTCACCCAGCTCGCCCGCGACACGCTGTTCAACCCCGACATTACCGAGTTCGTTCCAAGCTACGACGGCCGCAACCGCGAGCCGGTGCTCTTTCCTGCCAAGATACCGGTGCTTCTGCTGCTCGGGGCGGAGGGGATAGCGGTCGGCATGTCCACCCGCATACTTCCGCACAACTTCAACGAGGTTATCCAGGCCCAGATCGCCTGCATCAGGGGTGAGCAGTTCCACCTTCTGCCGGATTTTCCCCAGGGCGGCGCCATCGATGTGTCGGCGTATGACGACGGCAACGGCAGGATCCGCAACCGCGCCCGCATCGAGCCCCGTGGCGGCAAGAAACTCGTCATCAGCGAGATCCCCTTCGGGACAACGACAGAAACCCTCATGGCCTCGATCGAGAACGCGGCCCGCAAGGGACGGCTCAAGATCACCAGCATCGACGACTACACGACCGAGAAGGTCGAGATTGAGATCACCCCCGCGAGGGGTGTCGGTGCGGATGAGACCCTTCAGCAGCTCTACGCGCACACCGAGTGCGAGGTCATCCACACCTCCAACATGCTCGTGATCCAGGAGGGTGTTCCCGTCGAGCCCACGGTTTCCGGCCTGATCTCATACAGCACCTTCCGCCTGCTCGACATTCTGAAACTCGAACTCGAGCTCGAGGTGAGGAACCTCGAAGACGCCCTTCACTGGATGACACTCGAGCAGCTCTTCATTGAGAACCGGCTGTACAAGCTGATCGAGGAGTGTCCTACTCTCGAGGAGGTGCGCGATGCCGTCGCGGGCGGTCTCATGCCCTTCCTGACCGAATACCCCAGGGAGGTCACGCCGGATGACATAGACAGGCTTCTTGCGCTCAAGATCAGAAGGATAAGCCGCTTTGACATCGAGGCCCACCGCCGCGAGATGGACGACATCCGCACGCGGATGCGCCTTGCGAGGAGGCGCCTCGGCCATCTGAAGGATTACGCCGTTGAGGTACTTGAAGGCATTCTGAAGAAGTACGGGAAGCTCTACCCCCGCAGGACGGCGGTCGAGGGTTTCAGCGGCATCCAGCGCCGGGAGGTTGCCATCGCGAACCTCCGGGTGGGGTTCGACCGTGAGACCGGGTTTGTTGGCACCGCGGTTAAAAGCGGGGTTTCCTGGCACGCTTCGGAGTACGACAGGATACTCTTCTTCCTGGCCGACGGCACATACAAGGTAGTTCCGGTGCAGGAGAAGTTCCTGATGGACGGAGAGGTTCTTTGGTGCGGTCCCGCAGACAAGGACGCAGTCTTCACCTGCGTCTTCCGTGACAGAACCGACAGGATCCCCTACGCCAAACGTTTCAGCATCGGCGGGTTCATTCTTGACCGCGGGTACCGCTTCGTTCCCGAGGAGAGCGAGGTGATGGTCTTCCGCCCGGGCAGCGACTTCATTCTGGAGTACTGGTTCGAAAGAAGGAAACACATGAAGACACGCAAGGGACAGACCGCGGCGCCCGACATCCCTGAAAAGGGGGTCAAGGCCCGCGGGGTGCGACTCTGCGGCAGCCGGACCATCGCCAGCATCAAGACGATAGAAGTCGCTCCGGAAGACGTGCCGGATCAGCCCGAGCCCGTGAGCGAGCCTCAGACCCCTGAGCCTGCGCCTGCCGAGCCCCCCATGAGTCTCGAAGAGATAGAGGAGAGAACGGCGGAACTCAACAAAAGGCTGAGGAGCATCGTGGAGAAGTACGAAATGCCCGACCTCTTTGAAGAGCGCGGGGGTTCCGGGAAGTGAAACCCTTCGGCCAGGGTCCCCGCCCGGTCAGGGTTTCCGTGAAAGCCGTCATCATTTCAAAGGGGCGGGTCCTCCTCGTTCGAAACCAGGGTGAACAGGGCGACTGGTACATTCTTCCCGGTGGCGGTCAGACCCACGGGGAAACCCTGGAGGAAGCCCTTCAGAGGGAGTGCACTGAAGAGATCGGCACCGGTGTGGTAATGGGCCGGCTGCTTTTCATAAGGGACTACATAGCCGCGCATCACGAGTTCGCCTCGACCGACGGCGATGCGCACCAGCTCGAACTTATGTTCAGGTGCAGCCTTCCTCACGGCTCCAGCCCTGTTATGGGCGAAAACCCCGACTCGTTTCAGAAGGGAATCTCATGGATCCCCCTCGCTGAACTTGCCGGGCACATGCTCTACCCCTCGGCCTTGAGGAAGCTTCTCGCCATGCCGCTCCCAGCCCGTGCCGTCTACCTGGGCGACGTCAACTGAACGCAGCGCAGATCATTCCGCACTGAACAAAATGGTTGACCCTGTCTGTCGTTGCAGATATTGTACTTGACGAAATTCTTTGATAACAGGCGCTAATCCGACGGGAATGGAGGCATCGGCCATGAACAGGATGCTCTTTGCACTCGCAGTTCCTGCCTGCGCCATCTCAATGGCTCAGGCCGAGTGGTCTGTACAGCTGATCGACACGTTCGGGGTCACACCTTCCATAGCACTGGACCCCTCCGGGCTTCCGGGGATCCTCTACTACCACTCGTACGTGGGGATGATGTACGCGGAGTACGACGGCACCCAGTGGACCGAGGACTTCATTTTCCAGCCCACGTACGGAAGCTGCCAGTACACGGGCCTTGCCATCGATGCGTACGGCGTGCCCCATATAGCCTTCAGCAGCGCGGGAACCATAATGTACGGCACAAGGAACCCCGGAAGCGGGCAGTGGACGCTGGAAAACTTCGCATACTCCTTCTCCGGGGACTGGACATCCATCGCCCTCGATTCCCAGGGGGATCCACGAATCTGTTTTCGCTCATTTAACGAGGATCTCATCTACCTGTTCCGGACCGGGGGAGAATGGTCGAGCGAGACAGTCGACCAGGCCGCCGATGTCGGTTTATGCAACTCCATCGCCGTGGACGGTGACGATGCAAGCCATGCGGCCTACTGCAGCAGCATGCCGGTCAGCGGAGTCAAGTACGCGCTGCGCACCGGTTCCGAGAGCTGGGAGACATGCTTTGCCGACACCGCGATGATCTCCGATCCCATTGGCACATCGCTTGCCATCGACGCCTCGGGCAATCCGCACATCTCGTACAACACGGGGGGGGAGGTGAGGTATGCCTCTCTCGAAGGGTCAACCTGGACGATCCAGACCGTCTACTCTGTCGATACCGGAACCGGTGAATACGGCACCTCGCTCGTGCTCGACCAGTTCGGATACCCGCACATCGCCCACTGCTCGGCGGGTGGCGATTCGCTCCTATACTCGGTGAACCAGGGCGAGGGATGGCAGACCGAGGGCGTAATGGCTCTGGCAGGGTACAATTCGGGTGATCCCGACCTTGCCCTGGACGTGCTGGCAAGACCCCACACGGTATTCCACTCCACCCAACCGGGAAGCTCATCACTTTACTACGCGTTCAACAGCGAACCTTCCTCGATCGAGTCAGCCATCCGCCCGGTGCAGCCGGAGATGCTTGCGCTCAGCCCCTGCCCCTTCTTCGAAAGCCTCAACATCGCCTTCGAGCTGCCCGGCATGACGGATGCGAAGCTGCGTGTGTACGACCTCTCAGGCAGGCTTGTGTCAACGGTGCATGACGGCCCGCTCGGCGCGGGCGGCCATTCCGCATACTGGAGGCCCGGCCCCTCGGTTCCTGCGGGCCAGTACATCGTGGTGCTCGAAGCCGGTGAGGTCAGGGCTTCGGAGAGGGTGGTCTTCCTCAGATAGTCTTAACGGCCTCCCCAAGACTCTCGACCAGGTTCCCTGTCATGGGTTTGAACTGGTTGCCCGTTATCATCTCGAAGAGCTTGATGTACCTGCTCGACAGCTCCACGACCAGCTCCTCGGGGGCTGCGGGCAGCACGGCGTCGTTGTACGGATCGCAGTTGTCGCGGAACCAGAGCCTGAGGAACTCCTTGTCTATGTTCTCGGGGTCGAGCCCCTTCCCGAAGCGTTCCTCGTAGCCTTCGGCAAGCCAGTACCTTGAACTGTCCGGGGTGTGGATCTCGTCGATGAGGACGATCTCGCCACTTCCCGGTTTTGCCCATCTCGTACTTGGTATCGACCAGGATAAGGCCGTTCTTCCGTGCGGTTTCCATCCCGAAGCGGAAGAGGCTGAAGGCGATGCTCGAAGCCTTCTCCCAGTCCTCCCGGCTCATCAGGCCGGTCTCCACTATCCCCTCGGGGGTGATGGACTCGTCGTGCTCGTCGCTCTTGGTGGTGGGGGTGATTATGGGTTCGGGGAACCTCTGGTTCTTCTTCATGCCGTCGGGAAGGATGTTGCCTCCGAGGTTCCGTTCGCCTTTGTTGTAGAGGGTCCAGGCGCTGGTGCTTGTGCTGCCCGTGAGGTAGCCCCTCATGACGAACTCGACCGGGAAGACCTCGACCTTCCTCGCGAGCGTGGCGTTGGGGTGGGGGATGGAGATCACATGGTTGGGAACGATGTGTCTGGTGCGCTCGAACCACCACGCGCTGACCATGTTCAGGACCTGTCCCTTGAAGGGTACGGCCGCCAGCACCCTGTCAAACGCGCTCTGCCTGTCCGTCGTTATCAGGAGGAGCCTGTCGCCAAGATCGTAGATGTCCCTGACCTTGCCCTTGCGGCCGTTGGGGAGTCCCAGAGCTGTGGTTTCCACCAGACAGTTCTTCAGTTCTTCCCTTATGTCGCTGCGGTCGATCATTGCCTTTCCTTTCATTTCCGGTTCGAGAATGCTTCTCACGTTGTGAACTAACATATTACCGCCATTCAAAAATTTCACGTTTCAGCAGCAACTGCATGTCTCAGGCCAATGCGAGGAGTCGGGAGGTATCGGTGACCGGCGAGCTTATTCTTGTTGTCAACACCGGGTCCACAACGACCAAGTGTTCCATCTACAGCGACACGGGGGCTCTCGAGCCCTGTCACGTTACATCAAGGACGATAGAACACCCCGATGACATGGTGCACCGCTTCAGCTCCATCAGCGCCCAGGTGGACTACCGGGAACAGCTCGTAAGAGACTTCTTCCGCGAATGTCTTCCCCAGGGAGCGCGGGTGGCGGGCATCGGTGCTCTCGGGGGGATGCTTCCCCCGGTTCCGAGCGGCGTGATAGCGCTGAACGGCGAACTCGCAGACTTCAGCCTGAACACACCCGTCTACCAGCATGCATCAAACCTCGGAGCGCCCCTCTCGCACCGAATCGCGGAAACATTCGGCGTTCCTGCGTTCGTGGTCGACCCGGTCGGGGTGGACGAAATGGCACCGATCGCGAGAATTTCAGGTTCGCCCGATTTTCCACGGTTTTCGTTCGTTCATGCCCTGAACATCAGGGCCACCGTCCGCAAGCTCGCACTCGAGCTCTCTCTGGGTTTCGACGAGATAAGGTGCGTGGCCTGCCACCTCGGCGGCGGCTATTCGATAGCACCCGTTGCAGGCGGAAGGATCATTGACAGCGACAACAGGATGGAGGGCGCGCCGTTCACCCCTGAAAGGGCCGGGGGCATTCCACCCATCCCGCTTCTCGAGGCATGCTTTTCGGGGCGCTACACCCGTGACCAGCTGTACCGGAAGCTCTACGGCGCGGGAGGGGTGTATGCCTACCTCGGCACGAAGAACATCAGGGAGATGGTCAGTCGTTCCGAGTCGGGCGAACCCTTCGCAGGGTTCATCTACGATGCCATGATCTACCAGATCGTCAAGGAGATCGGGGCCATGGCCTCGGTCCTCGATTTCGATCTCCACGGAATAATCGTGACCGGGGGCGTGGCGAATGCAAAACACCTGTCCGGCGAGATCGTGAGGAAATGCTCCCGGATCGCGCCTGTGTTCATGTATCCCGGCGAGAACGAGAACGAGGCCATTGCATCAAGCATCCAGCGGGTCCTTCGGGGCGCGGAGGCACCCCTGTCGTGGCCCGGGTGCATACTTTCAGCATGCGAGATCGACCCCCTGTTCCCCTTCAGGGATGACCAGGGAAATTTCAGCCCCGTCACCGCGGGCTGAAGGAGGAGAAATGGGCATCAAGAGCTTCAGGGAACTGATAAGCGCAGTCAGCTCGCTGTCGCCGGTCCCGGTGGCGGTGGCCGGAGCCGCGGACGACCGCGTGATGGCAAGTCTTCGCGAAGGCCATGAACTCGGCTTCATCGGGAGGTGCTTCGTTACTGGCCCCGGCGAAGCAGTTGAGAAGGCCGTGTGCGCCTCGGGCGACGATCCGTCCATGTACGAGATCATACCCGCCGCCACCGACCAGCTCATGAGCGCTCTGGCGGTAAGGGCAGTTCGGGAGAGCGGGGCCCTTATTCTGGTCAAAGGCAGCGTGAAGTCCGAAGCCTACATTAAGGCCATTCTCGATTCCGAGACCGGCATAAAAGCCTCCTCGGTGCTGTCCAACCTCAGCCTCTTCGAGATGCCCTCCTATCCGAAGCTTCTTGCGATGACCGACAATGCCATCCTCATCACCCCCACGCTTTCGGAGAAAGCCGCGGTCATCGAGAACACACGGCCCCTTTGGAACGCACTTGGCATAAGACCCGTGAAGGTGGCAGCCCTGGCCGCGGTCGAAACGGTCAACCCCAAGATGCAGGCAACGGTCGACGCAGCCGCCCTTGCCGTCATGTCGCTCCGGGGGCAGATCAAGGGTTTCACCGTGGAAGGCCCGATGGGGTATGACGCCGCAATCTCCGCCGAGTGCGCGGCGACAAAGGGCATGGCCGGATCGGCCGTCTGCGGCTCGCCGGACATGATCCTTGCACCCAACCTCGAAACCGCGAATTCGCTTGGCAAGAGCTACAAGTTCCACGGCGACGCCATATGGGGAGGGCTGGTCTTCGGTGCAAAAGTTCCGGCCGTCCTGAACTCGCGTTCCGACGACGGCAGGAACAGGCTTAACTCCATGGCGATGGCCAGGGCTATCGCCGAAGGCAAACCCCTCACATCGGACTGAATGTTCGTTTATTCAACATAGCAAGGCGGGCCAAATGAATATCTATGCCATAATCATCCTTGGCTATTTCGTACTGGTGGTGGGCATGGGCCTTCTCACCAGGAAGGTGGCCAGCAAATCCGCCAGTGACTACCTGGTCGCCGGAAGAAACCTTGGCACGATGGTATGCGCCGTCGTGGTTGCGGCGGAATGGCTCGGGGGGATGAGCACCATCGGCGTCAGCGAAAGGGCCTTCAACACCCTTTCCCTGCAGCCCATCTTCTACAACATCTCCACAGCGATCGGCATGATCGTGATCGGGTTCACCGTGGCGGCCCACTACCGCCGAAAGGACGTTCATACCGTGAGCGAGATGATTGAGACCCTCTTCGGAAGCCAGGCCCGCTCGGTCAGCGCCGTGGCCTTCCTGATCGCCTACATCACCCTTGCCTACGTGCAGCTGCAGACATGTGCCAGCGTCATGGCGCCCCTGTTCGGCGTCAGCTGGAACTGGGCCGTTGTTATCTCGGCGGGTCTTATCATGATCTACACCTACATGGGCGGCATGCACGCCCTTGCAATAACCGGCATCCTGTACCTGGTCACGATGTTCGTGGGGCTCGGGATAGCCTTCTTCATCGGTCTGGGAAAGGTCGGTGGCTTCTCTGGGCTCTCCGATACCCTGATCTCCCTTGGCGCCCCGCAGAACCTTTACAACCCCTTCAGCGCCGGAACCAATGCCGCCATTGCCCTTCTTGTGGGCGGGCTTCTGGGAGGCATGGCTGCCCAGGCAAGCATACAGCCCGTATTCGCCGCGAAGGACGTGAAGACCGCCCGGAAGGCGTCCATGCTCGCGGGTCTCATCGTTGCGCCCTTTGGCGTAATGACGGCATTCCTTGGCCTTTACGCCCGAACCGGGCTTTTCTTCCCCGAAGGCGTCGAGGCCTTACGGCCAAGACAGCACTTCCAACCCTTCTTCAGACCCCCGCCTTCATCCGCCCGTGCTTGGCGGTCTTGCCCTCGCGGGAGTTCTTGCAGCGATCCTTTCCACTGTTGGCCCGGTGAACTTCGCCGTGGTGACGATTGCTGCGAAGGACATCTACCACGGGCTGATCAACAAGAAGGCCGACGACGCCAAGATCATCTCAACCGCACGGAAGCTTGTTGTTCTTGTCAGCCTCATCACCGTCCCGCTGGCCATCTTCCTCAAGGGCGCAGTGCTCGACACGGCGTACATCTCCTACGCCATCAGGGCAATCGGGGCCATCGTCATCGTGTCGGGGCTCTACTTCCGCAGAATCGTCACCCCGCTGGGAGTGAAACTCTCCTTCATAATCGGCACGGTGGCCGTCTTCGTTACCATGATCGCGCAGCAGCGGGGATGGTTCGAGATGGACAAAACCTACGGCGCCGTGTTGACAACGCTTGTGGTCATCCTGCTCTCAACGTTGGGAGACAGGTTGTTCCGAAGGAAGGCCTGACATGGCGACCGCTTCAAGAACAGCCTTCATCGACGGATCAAGGCTCATCATCGAGGCCGCGGTTGAAGCAGGCGCGGATGTGTTCGTCGGCTATCCCATTACGCCCGCGAACCTTCTCTACGCCTATTCCAGCCGCCGTTTTCCAATGGTGCTTCCCGCCCCTGACGAGATCACCACCCTGCAGTGGATGAGCGGTTTTTCCGCAGCCGGGCGCATTCCCGTCACCGCCACATCGTACCCCGGGCTTGCCCTGATGATCGAATCTATCGGGATGGCCTTCATGATGGAGCTTCCCATGGTCATCATCCTTGCGCAGCGGCTCGGCCCTGCGACTGGAACGGCCACGTGCGGCGCCCAGGGCGACCTTTCCCTTCTTCACGGCATCAATTCGGGGGGGCAGCCCGTTCCAACGCTCTGCCCGTCGAACCTCGACGACTGCTACAACCTTTCCGCCGAGGCCGTGAAGCTCGCGCTCCGGCTCCGCTGCCCGGTCTTCCTCCTCTCCTCGAAGGAGATGGTGATGACCCTTCAGAGCTACGACCTGAACCGGATATCGCCCGTTGAGAAGGTCCCGAGGGTGTTCTACCAGGGGGAGGAGACCTACCTCCCGTATGCGGCCGGTCCCGACGGCGTTCCTCCCTTCCTGCCCGTTGGCGGCACCCGGCACCAGGTGAGGCTCACCGCGAGCACCCACGAGAAGAACGCAAGCCTTCAGCATTCCACCCCGGAAGCACTGGAGAACACCAGAAGGCTTCGCTTCAAGACCGAGCACAACCTTCCCGAATACACCTTCTTCGAATACGACCGGGTCGAATCCGACACTCTTCTTTTCTCGTTCGGCATTACGGCAGCCGCTGCGAGGGAAGCGGCCGCATCCCTCCGGAAAAGGGGCAGGCCCGTATCATTGCTGACCGCGAAAACGCTTTTTCCGGTTCCACCCGAGTACACGGAGATAATGAACCGGTACTCCCGCGTGATCATCGCCGAGGAGAACCAGGGCGGCCAGTACCGCGAGATCCTCTTCGGAAAGAACGGCAGGAAGGGTGTATCGGGGGTCAACGGTATCGGCAGGCTCATTTCCCCGACCGAGATAGAAGCGGAGGTGGAGCGATGACATCATTCCTGTCCACCGAAAACCTTCCGTTCTGCTCGGGCTGCGGCCACGGGCTTATAGCGCGATGCATCGAGAAGGCCCTGCAAAGGCTTCCGAATCTGAACCCGCTCGACCTTGTCGTTGTGACCGACATCGGATGCATAGGTATCATCGACAAGCAGTTCCACTCCCACACGGTCCACGGCCTTCACGGAAGGTCTGTCGCGCTCGCAACCGGCATCTCCATGGGGCTTTCGAACCCTGAAAAGAAGATACTGGTTCTCCTCGGCGACGGCGGCGCCACGATCGGGCTCCATCACATCATCGAGGCCGCCCACAGGAACATCGACATGACTGTCATCGTGCACAACAACATGCTCTACGGCATGACGGGAGGTCAGCCTTCGGGCCTCACCCCCTGCGGGTTCAAAACGTCGACCATGCCCGAGGGAAGACCCGACAGCGGCATGGACCTCGTCAGGATGGTGCACGGAATCGGCGCATCCTATGCGCGCAGGATGCTTGCTGCGGGCGACGTGACCGACGCTCTTGAAGAGGCCTTCAGGATAAAGGGTTTCTCCCTTATCGAGGCGGTGGAGCTCTGCCCCAGCTACGGCGTCAAGTTCAACCCGGGTCGGAAGCTTCCGGAGATAACCGAGGGGGCCGGGCTCGATCCCGTTGTTCTCAGAAACGATTCAGCCCGGGCGTTCCAGCCGGCGGTCCGCGAGAACACCGAATCACTGCTCAGGATGTGCCGATGCCCCTGAAGGAGTTCGACCACAGCCTCTCCGGGAAGGTGTCCATCATCCTTGCCGGGTCGGCCGGAGAGGGCGTTCAGTCCACGGCCGAGCTGCTCGCCCAGGCCGCCATCTCGTGCGGCCTGTTCGTGACGAAGAAGGGCAGCTACCCCGTCACGGTCGGCGTGGGATTCTCCCTTGCCGAAGTGATCATATCGACCGAAGAGATACATTACACCGGCATCACATCGATAGACGCCGCTCTCGTCACCTCTGTCGAGGGCCGTGACAAGGCACTTCCGAGGCTCGAGAAAATTGACGGGCGGCACCCTGTTCATCGACTCGGCGCTCGCAAGGCCCGAAACGAAGGCGGCGGTCGTTGAAAGGGACTACAGGGCGCCGCTGGGCGCCAGAAGCGCCTCTCTTCTGTGCGCCGCGCACTTCCTCAGGCGCTCGGGCTTCATGCCGATGGAGTCCCTGGTCAAGGCCCTGGCTTCATCCAGGGCCGGCAGAGCCGTTGACACCGGCAAGCTTCTTGAAGCGGTAGAAAAAATGGAACTGGAAGGCGGATCCAAGTGAAGACATGCTCCACCACCAATAATCTCACATGGAGGGAACAGACGGTCGGCAGACCTGAAAGGGAGGCCCTCAACAGGCACAGGGGGGCCACGATCTGGCTCACCGGCCTTTCCGGAAGCGGCAAGTCCACCATTGCCGACATGCTCGCCGCGAGGCTGCATTCAATGGGAGTGCACACCGCTGTTCTCGACGGCGACAACATCCGTCACGGTCTCAACTGCGACCTGGGCTTCAGCCCGGAGGACCGCACCGAGAACATCCGCCGCATCGCCGAGGTCGCAAAGCTTCTGACCAGCTTCGGCATCATCAACATGGTGGCCTTCATCAGCCCCTACTCCTCCGACAGGGACAGCGCGAGAAGAATTCAGGGGGAGGGCGATTTCATCGAGGTGTTCGTCCACGCACCCCTTGAAGTGGTCGAGGAGCGCGACCCCAAGGGGCTCTACAAGAAGGCAAGGGCCGGCCTCATCAAGGAGTTCACAGGAATCGACGCGCCCTACGAGGTTCCGGAGAAACCGGAACTGGTGCTTCATACACACCTTCAGACACCGGAAGAATCGGTGGAAGCCGTAGTGGTCCACCTTGGGAAAGCGGGCATTCTGAGGGAGGAATAGCAGATGTTTGCGGAGGGCCCGGGCTTCGGGTCCCGCATCGTGAAGTTCCTGAAGGTCCCTCTCAAACCCGGTGAGAAAAGGGCCTTCAGGCTTCACATGATAAGCCAGGCCCTCGGGGCGGTGGCATCAGGCGTGGTTCTCAACCACGACTACATCGCGGGGAACGGCCTCGGGGCCTCGGTAACCCAGATCACAGTGCTGGCCATGATATGGCCGGTAAGCAACCTTTTCAGCGTTCTGGCAAGCCACTGGCTTGACAGCACGAACAGCCATTTCCGCGCCATGCTGGTCGGCGCCTGCATGAGGCTCGCCGTTGGACTGATGCTTTTTTCCTCCAGCGTTAACACCATGCTGCTCCTCCTGCTCCTGTACTTCGGATCGAACAGCGTAGTCATCCCCGGCATGAACGCCGCGTTCAGGCACCGCTACAGGAAGGGCAACAGGGGCATCCTGTTCGGCTGGGGGATGAGCCTCTTCAACCTTGTGAGCCTTCCCGCAAGCATTCTGGCGGGAGCCCTTCTCGATGCCGATTTCTCGTTTTACAGGTGGCTCTTCTTCGTCGAGGGCATTTTCGGAGCCGGGCAGGCCCTTTTCATGGCCTTGATGGTCAGGGGGCTCCGCAACACCGACACCACGCAGTCGGCCTCGATCAGGGAGATGATCGCAGGATTGAAGACGATCTTCCGCGCGGACCGGGAGTTCGTTCTGTTCGAGGCCTTCTTCATGCTTTACGGTTTCGGCTTCATGGGCATCCAGCCCGCCATTCCGTTCTTCGCCCGGGAGGTGCTTCACCTCTCGTACGAGCAGTACGCAACCGCGAAGGGCGTTCTCGGGCAGCTTGGTCTGGTGTTCCTCGGGCCCCTTCTGGGTGCGGGGCTGGAGAGGATTCGACCCTTCCGCTTTACCGGGCACATGTGCCTCATACTGGCGGGCTATCCGCTCCTGCTGGTTGCGTCCAGCATTTTTCCTCAATGGGGGGTCGTGCTCTTCTACGGGGCGTGGCTTCTCTACTCCGCCGGCATGGCGGGGGTGCAGGTGTCATGGAACATGAGCAGCATGCATTTTGCACCCGAGGGGAAGGCCGCCACGTACCAGGGCTTTCATGTGACCGCAACCGCTCTGCGGGGCTTCGTGGCCCCGGTGCTGGGAAGCGCTGTCATGCAGCTTGCCAGCTACACCGCGAACTTTGCAATGTCCGCCGGGTTTTTCCTTGCTGCGGGTATTCTCTTCCTCCGTCACAGCGCGAAGAGAAGGAAGGCCCTCGCCCCGGTAGTTCCCTGAGCGTTTCATCACTGAAGCAGATCTCACACACCAGGGCGAAGTGCGGAAAACTTTCACACCCAAACCGGCAAGTTTCGTTGCCAATTCGGTGTCAATCCGGAAAGAAACGCTACCGGTTGAGTTCACCCCCGATGGTTATCAAAGCAGTTCAACACCGAGATTAAACTGGCTGTCCCTGTTTCTCGTCAGGGAGGCGAGATGAATCGGCTCATTCGAAGTGTTCCCTCTCTCATGATTGACCTCTCAATCACGGGTTGATATAATCTTACTGGTAAGATGAAAGGCGTGAGAATAGATTGGAATGCCCATGAACACGGTAGCTACAACGAAAATGTCATCCAGAGGCCAGATAGTAATCCCCGAGGAGATAAGGGATGCACTTCATCTGAAGGCGGGAACGAGGTTCGTTGTCTTTGGTGAGGGTGATGTTGTAGTTCTGAAAACAGTTTCCCCTCCCTCTCCAACCGAGTTCGAAGAGATGATTCTCAAGGCACAGGAAGCAGCCTATGAAGCAGGGATGACACCTGAAGATGTTGAGAAGGCGATAGCTGAAGTGCGATCGAAAAAATGCGGGTCGTAATTGACACGAATGTCTGTCATCTCAGCCGTCTTCTTCAAGGGTAAACCTGGTGCTGTTCTCGACGCTTGGAGAACCGGCAGACTGGAGATAATCCTGTCCGCTGAGATTCTCAAAGAGTATTCTGATGTTCTTGAAAGGCTTTCCGCCAAATTCCCCTCTGTAGAAGCATCCGGTATTCTTTCGATAGTGACTGCAGGATGCAGGATTGTCGAGCCGGTTGTTATAAATAATCAGGTTTGTGCCGACCCCGACGATGACAAGTTTCTCACAGCTGCACTTGGTGGAACCACGAAAACAATCGTATCGGGTGACAAACACCTTCTTGATGTCAATGGATATGCTGGAATTGAGATTCTTGGACCAGCCGAATTCGTTGAGCGATATTTGACCGAACCATTGGATACGGCAGAACAGCATGAGAACCAAGGTCTGTGAAGTCTGCTGCCCGGATGCGTTTGAAGTGAGCGAACGATATGAACAACTGGCTTGATGACCTCGATTTGAAGCTTCTCGAAGTCCGCAATCAGTATGGCAATGCTTACCACCAGGGTTTCAGGACAGGGAAGTTGAACACCCGTATTCTCAGGGAAATTGCTGATAGGTAGTGTTCATTGTTATAAACCACCGGCATTCTTGAAAAAGCAGCGCAGATCCATATCGGGGATGACTTAACACCATCAGATAGTTCTATGGCGGAAATGAAAAGATACGAAGTCGAGGTTGAGCGTGTGTCGGGAAGGTGTTCGCATTCTTACCAGCCCGGAGACAAGTTCATCTTCAACGGACTGGATACACCTGACGGGTTCTGTGGAGGAGCGTATACGACCCTCTTCCCAATTCTCGTTGCCCTGGGATCGGGTGCACGGTTCGGCTACGAAAAGGATCCCTTGTGCAAAACAGGCATGGCATGTCCGGACAACGGCAATGTGGTTTTCAAGGTCAGTCTTCTGCCTGAAGCCAGACCATAGGGACTTGAGAGCCGATTGCCCTCGCAGGAGGACCGCGCAATAACCAGGGGAAAAGACTGCAGCCCAATGACTATGAAGGGATGCTCAAAGGAGGGGACAACAATGGAATATATTCTATTTATCCATGATAACACGGATACAATGACAAAAGAAGAGGACTGGGACAGATTCCTTGCGCTGGCAAGGAGCAGCGGTCTGTTCCAGGGTGGCAGCGAGATCGGAAAACGCATCCAGCTTGGCAGCAAGGAAGTATCTGATACGACAAAGAGTGTTTCCGGATACATGCGTTTTGAGTCTCGAGATGTTGAAGAGCTTTTAAACCTTCTGAATGAACACCCGGTTCTGAGAAATGGCGGCACTCTGGAATTGTGTGAGCTGCCCAAAACGTAGCATTTCTGTTCATTACGTTGAATTGCTTACCAGTTGGAATGAAGAAGGGGCGGACCGAAGCCCGCCCCCTCACATTCATCCTGACGGCCTAGAAGTTGATTCCGCCGCCGATGCTGATCATGAAATCATCGAAATCCATCCAGTGGGCCCTGGCGCTGAGGTCGAGCTTGCCGAAGCCCATCCTGTTCACCATGCCCGCGCCGATGTAGCCGCCGATCTCGCCTTCGGAGTCGCTGGTCTCGACCCCGCCGATCTCGACCGTTGTGCTCATGTTGTCATACTCGAGACCGCCTGCCGCGTAGAGCGAGCCGCTGTAGCTGCGGATGCCGGCGGTGATGGGGATGAGGTGGGCGTCGACGTTTTCAAACTCAGTAGGACATGAACACGTAGCCGATGGAACCCTCGATGGCCACGACGGGCATGTGGTAGAGAAGCTGGTAACCGATGCCGAAGCTGGTGTTGTAGACATCGCCCATGTCACCGGTGGGGAGCCATATACCCACCTGCGGGCCATGGCTGATGCTTCCGAACGACACTGCGGTGAGCACCAGAGCAAGAACAAGGTACTTCATTGTTTTCCCTCTCCGTTTTTCCGGGCAAGGACACCCGGTAGTTGAACCAGTTCAGAAATTTCAGCGATACGTTTTCCGGGCGAGCCGAATACTCCGTCCGGGCGGAACCACACGAAATCGACCCCTGCCGCTTCCGCAGCCCTCATGTCGTTCCCGGGGCTGTCACCCACGAAGACCGCCTGTTCCGGAGCTGCGCCAAGCCTGTCGAGCGCGATCCCAAGAATCGCCGGATCGGGCTTGGCCACCCCCTCATCCCGGCTGTACACCCTGACCTGAAAGTAATCAATAATTCCCCCGGCTGCCAGTCTTGCATCCTGAACCCACCCCGGGCCGTTCGACACGACCGCCATCCTGACCCTGCCTGAAAGCACGCGCAGTGTTTCCAGTGCGCCGGGAATGACCGCCCCCTGCGCGGAAAGCCGTTCGTAGTATCCTTCGAGGAAGGCTTTCAGTTCGCCCGCCGGTTCTGGAACACCCCTGGCCTCGTACGATTGAACCTCGGGGGAGTTCACCAGCCTAAGGGCTTCAGGGTCGTTCCCAACCGCTTCCGCCTGCGCCCTGCCGTAATCAAGCAGCGTTCCGTCCACATCGAACAGCACCACCTCGGGGACGGACTTAGATAGATTAGATTGCTGCGGCAAGATAATTCGCTGCAACGAATTGCGATCACTTCGCACTGCGGGTTTCACTTCAGGCCTCGAAGGCTTTACGAACCGCTTCGGCAACGATCTTATCGTCGGCCACCACGGGCATGGTTACCTTCATCAGGGGTTCCGCCTTCATGGCCTGCCCGACGGCCCAGACCGCCCCGGGGTTCCTTGCCCAGCTTCTTCTGGCCAGGCCGTTTCCAACATCCCAGCTGAGCATCGACCGAGCCCTGCGCGCCGCGTCCGGGCTGCCGTCGAGAAGGAGCCCGAACCCTCCGTTGATCACCTCTCCCCAGCCAACTCCTCCGCCGTTGTGAAGACTCACCCAGGTCGCCCCCCTGAAGGAGTCACCGATGACGTTGTGAACCGCCATGTCAGCGGTGAACATCGAGCCGTCACGGATGTTTGCGGTTTCACGGTAGGGGCTGTCGGTTCCGGACACATCGTGGTGATCGCGGCCGAGCACGACCGGGGCCGATATGACCCCCTCGGCTATGGCGCTGTTGAAGGCAAGCGCAAGCTCGATCCGCCCCTTCCAGTCGGCATAGAGGATGCGCGCCTGGCTTCCCACAACGAGCCGGTTCTCCCCCGCCTGTCTGATCCAGTGCAGGTTGTCGAGCAGCTGACGGCGGTTCTGGTCAGTGGCTTGCCCCGCCATGCACTCGATGACGTCGCCCGCGATTCGGTCGGTGGCTTCAAGGTCACCGGGGCTTCCAGAGGTGCAGACCCAGCGGAAGGGGCCGAAACCGTAATCGAAGCAGACCGGCCCCATGATGTCCTCGACATACGACGGGTAGCTGAAGGAGCCGTCCGGTTTTAGAATTCCCTCGGCCCCGGCCCTTCCGGCCTCGAGCAGGAAGGCGTTCCCGTAGTCCCAGAAGTACATGCCTCCCCGGTGGAGGGTGTTTATGGCCTTCACCTGCCGCCGGAGGGATTCCTGCACGCAGCCTTTGAAACCAGCCGCATCATGCACCATCATGGCGTTGCTCTGCTCGAGAGTCAGCCCGACCGGGTAGTAGCCGCCCATGAAGGGGTTGTGAAGGCTGGTCTGATCGCTGCCGAGGTCCACGGGAAAACCCTCGGCGGAAAGCCTTTCCCAGAGGTCGACGACATTGCCAAGGTATCCGATGCTGAGCGGCTTCTTTTCCTTCCTTGCGCGGTCGATCCGGATGAGGAGGCGGCCGAGGTCATCCTCGACCTCCTGGAGCCAGCCCTGCTCGTGTCTGGTCTTCAGGGGTTTGGGATTGATCTCGGCCACAACGCCTATCGCCCCCGCGATAACGGCTGCCTTGGCCTGCGCACCGCTCATCCCGCCGAGGCCGCTCGTGACGAACAACCTTCCCGCAAGGGTTCCATCCCCGGCAAGGAACATCCTGGCTGCGTTCAGCAGCGTGATCGTGGTTCCGTGCACGATGCCCTGGGGGCCGATGTACATGAAGCTGCCCGCTGTCATCTGGCCATAGTTCGTAACACCCAGGGCGGCCAACCGGTTGTAGTCGTCCTGGCTGGAATGGTTGGGAATGACCATGCCGTTGGTCACCACCACCCTGGGGGCATCGGGGTGGCTCGGGAACAGCCCGAGCGGGTGGCCGGAGTAGATGACGAGCGTCTGCTCCTGCGTCATTTCCGAAAGGTACCTCATCGTCAACAGGTACTGGGCCCAGTTCTGGAACACGTTCCCGTTCCCGCCGTAAGTCACCAGCTCCTCGGGGTGCTGTGCGACCCTGGGGTCGAGGTTGTTCTGGATCATCAGCATGATGGCCGCCGCCTGCTTGGTCCGACACGGGTATTCCGCAAGGGGCCGGGCCCTCATTTCGTACGGGGGACGGAAGCGGCGCATGATTATCCTGCCGTCGCTGCGCAACTCGGCGGCGAACTCCGGCGCAAGCGCAGGATGCCACTCCGATGGGAAGTACCTGAGGGCGTTCGAGAGGGCAAGCTCCCTCTCTGCGTGCGTGAGGCTGCCCGGTCTGGCCGGTGCATGGTTGGCCCCGGGTATTGGGGGGGGCATCGCCGGTATTGCATCGGGGATGCCCCTTCGTACCTGTTCGTAAAAGCTTTGCATGGAGACCTCCGGAATTCTGTCTGTTCTCAACTTTTTTAAAGATACAAAATTCCTGACACCCATGCCCCACGTTTCTATATTTGCCCCGGAAACTTCCATTGAAACAGGAGGCCCCGGGTGCGCATAACTCTGATCACCTTGGTCGTTGCACTTGCCTGCCCCGCGCACTCCGACACCTGGTCGCTCATGCATTTCACTCCGCTGTCCGGCGAAGACATCGCGCGTTTTGGAAACCTCGGGTTTGATGCGCTGGTCGTGTACCCGGACGGGTCATGCGATTTCGTCGCCGCCGGGGCAGAGAGGGAGCTGCTGTTGGAGAGCGGGCTGCTGGCGGTCTGCCTGGTTCCCGACCTCGAGGGGCTTTACTCATCGAGTTACAGGGAGCCTGTGAGTATGGGAGGTTTTCTGACCTGGACCGAGGTCCAGGCCTGGATGGATTCGCTCCACACGGCCAACCCCGACATCACCAGCGCACCGACCTCCATCGGCAACACCTATGAGGGCCGCCCGCAGCTTGTCATGAAGATATCGGAGAACAGCTCGTTCAGCGCCGACGATCCGGCCATGCCCAACGCCTGGTACGACGGCCTGATCCACTCCCGCGAGGGTGCAAGCCTTCGCAACATACGGTACTGGATGATGTGGCTGTGCTCGAACCACGGTCGAAACGGCTACTGCGGATACCAGGCCGACTGGATCCTCGCCAACAGGGAGATATGGCTTCTGCCGGTGAACAACATCGATGGGTGGGTTTACAACCAGACCATGTATCCCGGCGGCGGAGGCATGCACAGGAAAAACAGGAACCTGTCCGCAGGGGGATCGGGGATCGACCTGAACAGGAACTGGTCGGTGGGCTGGGGTGGCGCCGGCTCGAGCGGAGACCCGTCGAGCGAGACCTACAGGGGCACCGGTCCCCTCAGCGAGCCCGAGGCGGCCAACATTGACGCCTTCTGGCAGCTTCATCCCCCCGCCCAGATGCACTCGACCCACGCCTATGCCAACGCCCTCATTTACCCATGGGGCTGGATCGACGAGCCCACGACACATGCCGCCCAGTACACGACACAGGGCGAGATGATGTCACTCTGGGGTACGGGTGAGGACCATTACCCGTCCGTGCAGTTCTACTACGCATCGGGCAACACAAGGGACCACTCCTACGGCCTGTACGGTGCGATGAGCTGGAATCACGAGACCGGAGCCTCCTTTGCCGGCTTCTGGCCGTCCGCAACGGAGGTGGTAAAGCTGTCCCGGAGGAACCTCAGAAGCTACCTTGTGACGGCCTGTCTCGCCGGCCGCCCGTATGACCCCGCCGAACCCGGCGTTCCCGTCATCGATGAGATCGGCACTGTGTCGGGAAGTTTCACCGTTGACTGGAGCGACGCAGCGGGAGCATCATCGTACGCCCTTCAGCGGCTCTCGGGCTTGCAGACGCCGCTTGATGACCCCGGCGACGGTGGGCCATTCGACAGAGTCAACTGGATCGTAACAGGTTCCCAGTACCACAGCCCGAGCCAGTGCCACCGTTCGAACGGCACCGGAAGCCTGACCTGGCAGCAGACCGTCACGATACCCCCCGGCGGGGGTGGACGCATCAGTTTCTGGAGCATGCAGAACATCAGCCCCGAAAACTACCAGGGCGCGTTCAGCGTGAGCTGGGACGGCGGCCTGAACTGGTACTACCTGCAGACCTTCGGCCGCAGCGACATGAACTGGCGCTTCAACAGGCACGAACTCGACGAATGGCAGGGCAAGACCCTCTCCTTCCGCTGGGAAAGCTACGGCAGCGCATCGAACTGCGCGCTTTACATCGATGACATAAAGGTCGAGGTGTGGGAGACCAACGAGATCCAGGCCGATGGGGTCGAGTCTTCCGAGTATACCGTCAGCGGACTTCCAACCGGTGACTACTGGTTCAGGGCCTGGGCGGTGGATGATTCATTCGGCCCGGGGTGGCCCGGCGAAGCCGTTTTTGCAGACGTTGAAGGAGTCGGTTTAGATGATTCCGCCGCATCGGTCGGCACGGATCCCTTCATGCTCGGGATCGTGACACCGAGCCCCGCAGGGGCCGCGGCCAGTATTCCCGTTTCCTTGGGCGATGTTGAGGGCGTCTCGCTTCTGGTCCTCGACCTGGCGGGCAGGCTTGTGCAGGACCTTACGCCCCGCCTTTCCCCGGGAACCGCAAACCTGCTTCTGGAGACTGGTGAGCTGAGGGCGGGGATGTATTTCATCAGGCTCTCGGGTCCACCAGGAATCCGTACCGCCAGAATGACGGTGATCCCATAGGCAAACCGCTCAAGGGGCTGGAAAAGGTGTCGAAGGGGCTGTTCGCCCGGATCCTTCGTGTTCTTGTGAACGCAAGGCCCATGCCCCGCGCCGACCTTGCAACTGCGGGGTCGGTTCTCTTTCTGCGTTACGACAGACTCGGCGACATGGTGATAAGCACGGGCCTGTTCCGCCTTGTCAGGGAAAGCTTTCCCGGGATCAGGATACATGTGCTGGCCTCCCCCGCGAACAGCGGCGTTATCCGTAACGACCCCAATGTCGAACGGGTCCATGTATTCCGGAAGAAGAAACCGCTGGGTCTGCCGGGGCTGATCCGGGAACTCAGGCGCGAGAGGTTCGACGCCGTCGTCAACCTTGTCTTTTACCCTTCATTCACCGGAGCTCTCATCTCGAGGCTGGGCGCACCCGGAAGGGCCGTGCGGGTCAGGGTGGCCACCGGAGACGGACTGGACCATTTCTACAACGTGAACATCCGACGCCGGATTTGGGGTGGCGCGGTGCGCACTATGCAGGAGGAGACTCTGTCTGTCTTCGAGTATCTGGGTGGTGACCTGTCGGGGCGTGACACTGCGCCGGCGGTCTACCCGGGAGAGGAAAGGCTTGCCCGGGCAGCTGGGGTGATTTCGGGAACCCCGCCCTCAGCCATTCCGATCGGTGTGAACATCGCCGCCGGAGACGCATGCAGGGAATGGAGCACAGAGAGATGGGCGGAAACCCTGAAACTGCTTCTTGAACGCTTTCCCGGGTCGACACTGTACCTGTTCGCCCCTCCGGGAGATGACAGGGGGAACAGGCTGGCAAACCTTTTCCCGGACGGCAGGGTGAGGGTTCCCGCACCGTCGCCGGACATCCTCGACGTTGCCGCGGTGATGAAACGGATGAGCGTTCTGGTAACGCCCGACACCGCAATGGTCCATATAGCCGACGCGCTTGGAGTTCCCGTTGTCGCAATGTACATTTCGCACGAGAAGCTTGTTCTCTGGAAACCGTGCAGGTCAGTTTTCCGCGGCCTGGTTTCCAATGACGGCACGATGGACTCCATCCGGCCCGCTGAAGTGGTGAACGCCGTTTCGGAAGCATTGGAGGATCGGTTCTGAAAAACATTCTGTTCTCTGCCACCAGGCAGTTCAACCCTGGCGACGAGATCATCCTTTATGGTGTCCTGAACCTTCTGGACGCAATGGGACTTTCGTACAACCGCCTTCTTTACAACAGGCACCCGATGATAACCCCCAACAGGCTTCCGAAGAGGATCCTCTTCAGAAGGAGCTGGCATTCCGACAATTCCTTCTATCTGGATGACCCGGGGGCCGTTGATTACATGATCATCGCGGGTTCTCCGGAATGGCGGATCGGAGGAAGAATGGAAGCCCTGTTCCGCTTCGTCCTCGAGAACTCGGTGCCGTGCGCCTTTCTCGCGGTGGGAGCGGGATCGGGGGGCGCGTTCAGCGTGGACGGCGATTCGCATGAACTGCTGCGCAGGGTGCTGGGGAGCACCTGTGAGCTCGTGACGGTGCGTGACGAGAACGCTGGGCTGGCTCTCGGGGCCTACGGTCCGAAGCTCCTGCCCTGCACGGCCCTGTTCGCCGCGAAATCGAACAGGCTCAGAACAGGCCCCGGAGTGGTGGGTCTTGTCTTCCAGAACTGCACTCAGAGGTTCAACAGCGTGAGCCCGGCGACACATGCGCAGCTGGTCGGACAGTACCGCAAGATCATGGAGAGGCATGGGTCGTGCCGGGTGATATGCCATACGGCAACTGACTTCACGGCCGCCCTGCAGGCATTTCCGGGAGCCGACATCAGGTACAGCGCGCTTGCCGAGGATTACGAGGGTATCTACGATGCATGTGATTTCGTGATCGGCCCCAGGGTTCACGGTTCCGGCATGGCCGCCTCACTCGGGATACCCGGCATACTTGTGCAGCACAGCGCCAGGGGGCTCACCGGATGGGGTTTCAGGTCCATCTCCGCCAGACCGGAAGACGATCTCCTCGCGATGATGGAGGGTGTCGACATCAGGGCCGAATCGGAACGCCTGCTGGAATGGAAGAGGGACTGGATGGAGAGGTACCTTGAGCTTCTCCGTTGCAGAACAACTCTTTGCGATCAGAGACCTCGATGAGGATCGAATGCACCCAGTGCGGCGGAACAGTGACGATCAAAGGGCCGGAATCCCTTGCCAGATGCCACTGGTGCGGTGCGCTGTCACGCTTTTCCTGGAAGGACGGCGTTTTTCACCATCCGCCATCCATCAGCCCGGAGCAGGTCGTGAGGCTGTTCCCCCGCAACTCCGTGCTTCCACCCTCTTTATTGTGGTTTCCGTTCAGGCTGGAGGGTCCGAGGCTGGTGAAGGCATTCAGCCAGCCCTACCCGGCGCTCGATTCCTACGAACCGCCGTCCGGCGATCTGAGACCCTGGCCCGGATCAGCCGGAGCAGGCGGCGAAATCGTTCCGCTGGACCGCTCCGACGGCAGGCTCGTATACCACCCGTTCTATGCCGTCACCATGGGTGCGACGGGTGAAGGCCTGCTTCTTGACGGTGTTTCGGGCGGCGTGGTCGGTGCGGAAGGGACCGTAGGCGCACCACCCGCGGAGGAGCCCCGCAGAGTCTTCTTCGATTCCCTGCTCGTTGCCGTTGTGCCCTCGGCGCTTCTGTACCTTGTGTTCCATCGCTTCTCCCCGGTGCTTGCCGTGCTTCTCTCAGCGCCTGCGGGCTATTTCGTCGCTGACCGCCTTTACAAGAGGAGGCACGGCCGATGAGCGGTTTTCTCCTGACGCTGTCATGCCCGAGCTGCGCGGGGCTGCTCTCGGTGTCCGACGGTGACACGAACACTGTCTGCCGTCATTGCGGGAGCCGCCTTCTGCTGCCCTGGGGCGTTCGGAGGTTCATGTCCGGGGACAGGATCGGCTCGACCGGGGCGGTGAGGGCCGTGAGGGAGGGTGTCAGAAAGCGTGCGGATTCACTGCCCGAGGGCTCGTCCGTCACCGTGGCAAGATTGTACCATGTGCCGTTCTGGAGCATCACGTGCCGGGTGGACGGCTTTGTGCTCGGGACGAGGGGCATCTTCAGCGAACGGGAGATCGAGACCGAGGCAGAGCCTTCAGGCAAGGGCGGCCAGCCCATGATCACCACGAAGATGGTGAGGCAGCGCACAGGCTCCGAGGCGGTCGAGCAACGGGTGGGGCTCAACCTCGACATGATCATCAGCGGAGCCAGGCTTGAGCCGCTCGGTATCCCATCTCTTGGTGAGCAGACCCAGCTGGCGCTGGATGGCATGGAGCTTGGCAGGGGGCGTCTGCCCGATGACCTGCGGGTCTTCGATTCGGGCAACCCCCCCGAAGGGATCGTTGTGGATCCGGTCGTCGGGCTTGAGGAAGCCAGGGAAGAGGCGTCACGCATCGTGGACAGGTTCTGCCACGGCGCGGGGCCCGATCTTGAACAGCGGTCGCTCCACCTTGCCGTAACCGGGAGGCGGGAAAGGCTGGTATACTACCCGCTCTGGATCGTTGATTTCAAAGCCTTTGACAGACGGTATGGCGCAGTTGTCGACGGCAGGACGGGCACAGTACTGAGTGGCCGTTTTCCTGTCGATCCCGGGAGGACGAGAATGCTATTCACCGCTTTCGGTGCACTGACGGCATCTCTGATCCCGCCCGTTCTGCACGGTCTTGTTGCAGGATCACCGGTGTTGAGGTTCATGATCGTGGTCGCTGCATTCATCCTGACATCAATGTTTTTCGGCATGCTCAGACTGCGTGGGAGGGGATCGGCGGGAGTGGGAAATGGCTGAAGCGGTCACCGTTCTGGCATGCGGCAACTGCAGAAGCCCGCTCTTCGGGCTGTCGACCGATTCCGCCTTTCTCTGCAGTGAGTGCGGAAGCGGCTGGGGGATAGGAACCGGAGGCCTTACGAGGCTTCCCGTATCCGTCAGGGCAACATCGGGCGACGGGTCCATCCCGCTGCCGTTCTGGCTTGTCGAGGCGATGGTGAAGGTGGAGAGCCGTATAACGAGGCGCGGGGTCCATCATGTTCCCGTGCAGCGGGGAAGGGTGTTCTCACCCCGGTCGGAACCCGGCCTTCGTGAGACGGGAGGAGCATCCGGCGTGCGCAGGCTTGTGATCCCAGCCTTCGCATTGAACGGTGTTTTTGAACTGGGAGTAAAACTGAGCGCCCTGCAGGAAACATTTCCGGGGGAGACGGCGGGCGGATGGCCGCGCCTGGCGGGGGTTTTCTCCGATCCGGGTGAGGCCGCCGAACTTGCCAGGGGCGTGGCGACAGGCCAGGAGGCCTCCTCGGAGGACTGGCTTGCAGACCTGAAGCTTTCCGTCGACGTCGGGTCAACGACCCTGCTGGTTCTTCCGGCGGTCGTAAAGGATGAGATGGTTCAGCTGCCGTGGTCCGGGCTCTCCTTCTTCAAGAGGAACATGCCGGACCTTGATAGAATACTTGCGTTCCATGAAGGGTCGCCCCGTTGACCCGGGGCTTTCATATTTCTACAATCAACGGAATGAAGAAACGATTCACGCAGAGGAGAGAGAATGTCCGGTCACAATAAATGGAGCACCATAAAGCACAAAAAGGGCAAGGCCGACGCCGAGAGGGGCAAGATCTTCAGCCGTCTCGTCAAGGAAATATCGGTCGCGGCCCGCGAAGGCGGCGGCGACGCCGACATGAACCCCAGGCTTCGGGTGGCCATCGATACCGCGAAGAGCCAGAACATGCCGAACGACAACATCGACAGGGCGATCAAGAGAGGCACGGGCGAGCTTGAGGGGATCACCTACGAGGAGATCACCTACGAGGCGTACGGTCCGGGAGGAGTTGCCATCCTCATCGAGGTGCTCACCGACAACCGCAACCGCTCGGCCGCCGAGGTCAGGCACACGCTTTCAAAGGGCGGCGGCAGCCTCGGCTCGAGGAACAGCGTTTCCTACCTCTTCACGAAGCAGGGGCAGCTGACCGTTGATGCCTCGGCGTGCACAGAAGAGCAGGTGATGGAGGCCGGCATGGAAGCCGGGCTCGAGGACGTGTACCTTGAAGAGGGTCTGCTCGTTCTCTCCACCGCCCCGGAAGACGTGTTCAGCGTGAAGGATGCGCTTGAGAAGGCCGGCATCAAGGTCGATTCAGCCGAGATAGTCAAGGTGCCCTCGAACACCGTCACTCTTTCGGGGCGCGAGGCGGAGCAGAACGTAAGGCTGCTCAACGCCCTTGAAGAGAACGAGGACATCCAGGCCGTGTACTCGAACTTCGACCAGGCGGACTGATTGCCCCGTGAGACCATTGTCCTGGGAGTGGACCCCGGCCTCAACATCACAGGCTACGGCGTGGTGTCCGTGACCGGGGGTGTTCTCAGGCTCATCGACGCAGGAGTGGTGAGGCCGGCTGCGGGGGGCACTTTACCGATGCGCCTTCGCGAACTTCACCAGGACATCGGGGAGGTGATGGATGCGCACAGGCCCCATGCCATGGCCATTGAAGAGGTGTACAGCCATTACAGGCACCCCCGGACTGCCATAATCATGGCCCATGCGCGCGGAGTTCTGTGCCTTGCCGCCTCCCAGCGGGACATTCCGGTCGAGTCCATCCCCTCCACCCATATAAAGAAGGCCGTTACAGGCAGGGGAAGGGCCGGGAAGGAACAGGTCAACGGCATGGTCTGCAGACTTCTCGGGATCACCGGCCCGCTGAGCCCCATGGATGTCAGCGATGCGCTCGCCGCGGCAATTGCTTACTGTGAGGAGAGTTCCGATGCTTGACGCTGTTCGCGGAACCGTCGAGTCAACCGAGGATGGAGTTCTGCTGCTCAGTGTCGGCCCTCTCACCCTTGAATTCCTTGTCCCGGCGTATTTCCTGCCGGAGCTCAGAAGCGGTGACAGCATCGAGGTCTTCACCCACTTCCAATTCGTGAACGAGGGCGCCAGAACCGTACCCATGGCTGTTGCGTTTCCATGTGTTGCGGACAGGACCTTTTTCAGAAGCTTCATTTCCGTTTCCGGAGTTGGGGCGAGAGCCGCGGCCAAGGCTCTCTGCCAGCCTCCGCGAACCGTTGCCGCGGCCATCGCGAGGGGTGACATGAACTTTCTCAAGGCGCTTCCCGGCATCGGTGCGGCGAGAGCCAAACAGATCATTGCAAAGCTTCAGGACACAATGTCGGCGTCATCGACCGACTTCAGCGGGGATTCGGCATGCGGCAGAAACAGGGCTGAAGCCCTTCTCGTGCTGAAGCAGCTCGGTATTCCCGGGGAACAGGCGGCCAACCTTGTCGCCAGGGCAGTGGAGCATACCTCCGAAGCCGCGGGAACACAGGAGATCATCAGGACGGCCATGAGGATCAGGAGCGGATCATGAGGGAATCCATCGTGACGGGGGATGCGGCCCCCGGCGAGGAAAGGGAGTTCGCGAGCCTCAGACCGCTGCGGTTCGACGATTACGTGGGGCAGGGCATGGTGGTGGACAACCTCAGGATAGCCGTGCAGGCCG
The DNA here is from genome assembly GCA_963845085.1 of Candidatus Fermentibacterota bacterium. Lineage (GTDB taxonomy): Bacteria > Fermentibacterota > Fermentibacteria > Fermentibacterales > JCC-6 > UBA6080. The sequence continues at coordinate 343,219 of CAWJQI010000001.1, read as the reverse complement.
CACTCGAGCGGAACGAGCCCCTCGATCACATTCTCCTTCACGGGCCCCCCGGGCTGGGAAAGACCACAATGGCCCATATCATCGCCGCGGAGATGAACTGCGAAATAGTGGTCACCTCCGGACCCGCACTCGAACGGGCGGCCGATCTGGTGGGCATCCTTACCAATCTTCGGCCCGGAACCATCCTTTTCATCGACGAGATTCACAGGCTTCCGAGGATCGTGGAGGAGTACCTTTACCCGGGGATGGAGGATTTCGGCATTGATTTCGTGATCGAGCCCGGGCCGCACGCCAGGTCTGTCAGGCTCGAACTCGCAAGGTTCACCGTGGTCGGAGCCACGACCAGAGCCGGGCTGCTCACCGGCCCGCTCCGGGACCGGTTCGGCCTGTCCCTCCACCTCGAGTTCTACGGGGTTGATGAGCTTTCCAGGATCGTTGAGAGGTCCGCGGTCATTCTCGGCATACCTCTGGCTCCCGAAGCAACGAGGACCATCGCGATGAGGTCGCGCGGAACCCCCAGGATCGCCAACAGGCTTCTCCGACGGATACGCGACTATGCCCAGGTTTCCCGCAGGAGCCTGGTCGACGAGATGACCAGCCTCGAGGCGATGGACCTGAACGGCGTTGACGAAGCCGGACTTGACCCGCTCGACAGGAAATACCTCCTCGCGGTAATCCGGCAGTACAACGGAGGTCCCGTGGGGGTCAGCGCAATCGCCGCCACACTCAACGAGGAGAGGGACACCCTGATTGACATGGTGGAGCCCTTCCTTCTCGCCGAAGGTTTCGTAAACCGTACCAGCAGGGGCAGGGTTGCAACGCTCAAGGCCTGCAGGCATCTCGGCTTTCCCGGCCCGTCCGGGGAACAGCTTCCATTGTGAGCACGAGGATACTTCTCCACGCTTGCTGCGCCCCGTGCGCAACGGTGACGGTGGAGGAGTATGCAAAGGCCGGGTTTGAGCCGGTCCTTTATTTCCACAATCCCAACATCCATCCTTACAGGGAGTTCGTTCGCAGGCTCGAGACAATCGAGAAATGGGCAGCCTCGGCCGGGTTTCCGCTCATCGTGGACAGGGACTATCCCCTTGAGGCAAATGTGACCATGCTTCTCGCCTCCAGTCCGCGATGTCTCGGGTGCGCAAGACAAAGGCTCTCGGCTGCCGCCGAAATTGCTGCCGCGAACGGGTGCGGGTTCTTTGGAACAACTTTGTCGGTAAGCCCCTATCAGAATCATGAGTACATCATTCAAGCCGGAGGGGAGGCGGAGGGGCGCTTCGGAGTGAAGTTCGCATACCTTGATTGCCGGCGCCGTTACAGGGATTCAATCGACATCTCGCGCGCCCTCGAGTTGTACCGGCAACCGTATTGCGGATGCGTCTTCAGCGAGCGGGACAGGTACCTTTCAGGGCGTCAAAAGTATGTCCGGATGGGTATTGACACTGTTCCATAAAAAGGTTAGTTGTTTTCCGTAGTGGTTTACTCAAGATGCGGGAGGGATTCCGGGATGAATAGATTCATATTCCTTATTGTCATTCTTGCACTTGCCCCAATGGCGCTTGCTGAAAGCGCCACCCAGACCGACTGGAGCGGGGGTCCCGGTGTATACGGCCCCGCGGCAACCTGGGGAGACACATTCTTTATCGCAGACGCAATGGACTGGGACACCGAACCCGGTCAGCTCAAGCTTATCGTCAACCGCGGCGAGAATACCATCGCATCTCCCATCACCACGCCGTACTACGTGGTGTCCGTCGACATGGACATCGACGGCGACCGTGACGTTGCGTACTGCAGCTACGGAACCGGTGCCGTTTACTGGTCCCGGAACTCGAACGGGCTGGGAACCACCTGGACGACCAACAACGTGGGCACGCTGAGCCAGGCCCAGTTCATCGCCGTCGGCGACATCAACAACGACGGCTATCGTGACATTGCAGCCTCCAGCGCCGACCAGAACAAGGTGGTCTGGTTCAGGAACAACGGCGGGGGCGGTGCATGGTCGATGCCCATCACGGTCATGCAGAACTTCGACGCACGCCAGGTGATTTGCAGCGACGTCGACGGCGACGGCAATCAGGACGTGGTCGGCGTCTCCTACGAAAGCGGCGACGTGGTCTGGTGGAGAAACACCAACTCCGGCAACACCTGGACGATCAACTACATCGACGGCGCTCTCCTCGGCGGATACGCCTGCGCGGTCGGCGACCTCAACAACGACGGCCATCCCGATGTGGCCGCGGTAAGCCTCAGCACGGGCAGGGTGGTCGCGTACTTCTCCCAGAACCCGTACGGGTTCAGCTGGGGGCAGCATGAGGTCGGAACATTCGCAGGCGCAAGGTCCGTCGCCCTCTCCGATATCAACGACGACGGCAAGCTCGACATCGTTGTCGGCAGCGGTTCGGGCAGCGGAAGCCTCCGCTGGTACAACTGGGTCAGCGGTACAAGCTGGACGATGAACACGGTCGACGGAACGGCCCCGGGTCTTCGATCCATCGAGGCGGCCGACATGGACGGCGACGCATCGCCCGACATCATCGTCGCCTGCCGTGATGCCAATCGCATTTACTGGTTCAAGAACTTCATCAAGCTCAGCCAGCCCTGGGTGAGGTACGACGTCTCCACCTACTTTGCCGGGGCGAGGGGCGTCTCCACCGGCGACCTGAACGGTGACAACGTTCCCGACGTTATCGGCTGCGCCGAAACAGGCAACAAGATCAGCTGGTGGAGGATCGGCGGCTTCAACACGCCCGCCATCCTCACTTCCTCGATCCTTGATGTGAATCCGCCGGTTCCGGGCAACAACAGGTGGGACTACGTCCACTGGAGCATGACGGTTCCGAGCGGCACGGGTATAAACATCAGACTGAGAACCTCATACAACTACACCAACATGGGAAACTGGAGCGCCTGGATCACATCCCCGGGCAGCCTTGCGCAGCTTGTCGCACAGGGTGGCCGCTACATTCAGTACCAGGCCCAGCTGCACACCTCCAACCCCAACGTTACGCCTTCCCTGAAGGACATTTCGGTGGTGTGGGATCCCTACAGCATCGGTGAGGGTTACTCGGGTGTCGGCGACAACAGGCAGATCTGGCTGCCGCAGGGCAACCCTGCCAGCGGTGCGTTCACAGTCTCCTGGAACGTTCCCGTGGGAGGCAACGTTTCGGTCACGCTTTTCGACACAGCCGGCAGAGCGGTCAGCATACTGCAGAACGGCGAGCTTGCCGCCGGAACCTACTCAGCAGTGGTGGGCAGCCTGCCTGCGGGTGTTTACTCCGTGGTCATGAGCGGACCTGAAGGCATGGCGGCCCAGAGGCTGACAGTCATCAACTGACGCTCATCCGTCTCATGGTGGGGCAGGCTTCGGCCTGCCCCACTTTTTATTGCAGCCCCCTCCATTGACAATTAAAGTCTGTCATGTTAAAAATTGCCGAAGGGTAAAGCCAGAGGGGAGGCAAGGTTATGAGAATCAATCTTCTGCCGCTGCTTCTTCTGCCCGTCGGGCCACTTCTTGCAGAGAGCGCGCTGCAGACCGACTGGAGCGGCGGTCCGGGGGTTTACGGGCCGGTCGCCACATGGGGGGACACCTTCTTCATTGCCGACGCGATGGACTGGGACACCGAACCCGGCCAGCTCAAGCTCATCGTCAACCGCTCGGAAAACGTTGCCGCAGCGGTCGTGTCGCTTCCACCGTTCCTGGTCGTAATGGACATGGACCAGGACGGCAACAACGACATCGCCTATTCCAGCTACGGAAGCGGTACGGTCATGTGGGCGCGCAACCAGAACGGCCAGGGCACAACCTGGTCGCAGCACCTGGTCGGCAACGTCCCACAGCCCCAGTTCATTGCAGCAGGTGATTTTGACGGCGACGGCCTGAGGGACATCGCTGCTTCGAGTGCAACACAGAACTCCGTTGTCTGGTTCCGGAACAATTCCGGTGGAAGCAGCTGGTCGGCGCCGACAACCATCGCGCAGAACTTCGACGCACAGCAGATCAGGGTGGGTGATGTAGACGGCGACGGCGCAATTGATGTTGTCGGAGTCTCCTGGGACAGCGGTGATGTCGTGTGGTGGAGGAACGGCGGTTCAGGGAACAACTGGACGATCAACTACATCGACGGATCCCTGATGGGCGCGTACGCATGCCACACCGGTGACCTGAACGGCGACATCCACCCCGATGTCGTTGCGGTCAGCTACAGCACGGGCAGGATCGTAGCCTACATCTCCCAGAGCCCCTGGGGATACAACTGGACCCATCAGGAAGTGGGCACTTTCCCAGGGGTCAGGGTCGTGGTTCTTGCCGATGTGAACGACGACGGCAAGAATGACATAGTTGCCGGAAGCTCTGCCGGCGGCGGAAGCCTCCGCTGGTACAACCATGTGTCGGGCTCCACCTGGAACACCAACCTCATTGACGGCAGCGCTCCCGGGCTTTCGTCCATCAGTGCGGTCGACATGGACGGGGACGGTTCTCCGGATGTTCTGGCCTCGTCAACCAGCGGCAACTGCGTGTACTGGTTCAAGAACTTCCTGAAACTCAGCCAGCCCTGGGAAAGGTACACGATCGTTGAGGGCTTCGCCGGGGCATACTGTGTGGCCTCGGGTGACATGAACGGAGATGGCGTGCCCGATGCCGCCTCCTGCGGGCTGTACGCAGGCAGGGTCAGCTGGTGGAGGGTGAGCGGTTTCAACTCCCCGGCGGTGCTCACCTCGTCGATACTCGATGTTGATCCCGTCAATCCCGGCGCCCTTACGTGGGATTACGTTCACTTCAGCCAGGTCACGCCACCGCAGACCATGATCCAGTTCCGCATGAGAACCTCCTACAACTCAAGCGACATGGGTCCCTGGAGCGGCTGGTTCGCGAGCCCCGGAAGCCTCGGTTCGGTGGTCACGCAGGGCGGGCGGTACGTTCAGTACCAGACAAGGCTTTCAACCGGCAATCCCAACGTAACACCCTCGCTCAAGGATGTGACCATCCTTTACAACATGTACGGCATCGAAGAAGGATCGGTCGAAGCAACGGGCGGAATGCTGATCCGCCTTCCGCAGGGCAATCCGGCCCACGGGGCGTTCACCGTCTCCTGGACCGTTCAGACCGGCGGCCCTGTCAGTGTGTCCGTTTATGATACGGCGGGGCGCTCGGTGGCGGTCCTGCAGCAGGGCGAAATCGAACCCGGGGATTACTCGGCTCTGGTCGGCAGCCTGCCCGCCGGTGTGTACGCTGTCGTCATGACGGGTCCGGACGGAATTGCGGCAAGGAGGGTCACCGTTCTGAACGATTAGGCCTTTGTCATAGGTATACCGAGCCTGAGAGCGAAGAGGAACAGCAGGTTTCTCACCCCGTCCCTCCAGAGGTTCAGTTTCGGTTTTCCCATGCGCTCAGAGTAACTGAACGGGATGGCAAATTCCCCGCAGCGGAGGCCCTTCGTTGTCCAGGCCTTGATTTTGAGTTCCTCCGACATCGCCATGCCCCGGCTGGTCAGAGTGATCCTGTCAAGGATGCCACGTTTGAACACCCACATGCCGGACTGGCTGTCCCGTATCATTCTCGCGAAAAGAAGAACGGTCGCGGCGGAAAGAACGAAATTTCCCGAGAATCTGAGCGCGTTGTTGAAGGTTCCAGCGTGGTCATCGGGCATTCGTCTTGCGCTGATGAAGTCGTACCCTTCTCTGAGAAGGCTGTCAGCAAGGCCGGGAATCATGTGTACAGGGTATGTACCGTCCGCATCGGCTGTTGCGACAAGCTCGGTGGCCACTGAAGCGAAACCGGCCTGGTAAGCACTTCCATAGCCCTTCTCAGGCTGGAACACCACCCTGCATCCATAGCTTTTCGCCACATCTTTAGTTTTATCTGTGGAGCAGTTGTCAACGACAATGACGTCGTCGACACAATCAGGAACGGCGGTCAGCACCGCAGGAAGTCCCTCTTCCTCATTGTGTGCCGGGATGACAAGAGAGATCGTTCTGCCTTGAATCATCCCACGAAGCTACTTTCGCCGGCCGAAGCGGTCAACGGTCATCCGGAGGGCATGCCCCCCGCCGCTGGCGCATGAATCGGGTGCTGGTACCTTCTGATGGTGATCCTTGGGACTGAAGTGGATTCACCTCAACGGCGTTCCGCTTCCAGCGCAACTACGGAAAGTCCTTCAAGAGTCCAGTTGTAGGTGGTCCTGCCGGTGAAGCGATAGCCTTCAGGCAGCAGAGATTCCGCGCTGGCTATGTCAGCTGTGGTAAGAACGAGGTTCAACACCGCCCCACCCTCGAACGGAACGGGAGTTGAGACGTATCCGAGTGCGGGAAGGGCTGCAATTCTATCATCAGGGTAACAGGGGTTTGTCACCGCCGACATGGCGCTGCGGACGGCACGCGCCTCAAGAAGGCCCGCGACGCTGGCATCAGGCTGCCATGTGTATCTGACCACTGTGATGCATGAGAAGGAAGCCAGGCAGAACACGGCCCATGCGAAGGCGGAGATCCGTTTTCCGGTTCTGCGCACGCCGATGGCAAGCAGAACCATCAAAGGGGCATAGCCACCGAAGATGTACCTGAAAAGGTCAAGCTGCGGATCAGGCGCAACAGCGACAATGAGGACATGAAAGGCTACCAGCATACCGATGAAGGCCAGCATGGCCGTCACAGGCGGAGAGGGCATACGCTTTCGTTTTAAGAGCAGCACCGCGAACAGCGTAAGAAAGCCAACGATTACGATGAGGCGCGTCGGAGGGTGAAACAACGCCGGAAGCGCCAGTGCCGCCAGGAATAGAATACCGGGTTTTGAATCCCTGTGAATGAAAGCCCAGGCGAGCGCGATTGCGAGGGGGAACCATCTGAAATCCTCTCCCATAAGATGACCCGCGAAAAGTCCTATCCGGGCGGGAAACCAGCCCGTCGGCAGATCGGGTGAAGCATGGCCCATATAGGTTGGGAAGAAGAAGTACCCGTTGACCTTCATCTGGATTAGCCCGTTCACCAGGGGCACGAGCAGGGGGGACAACCAGAGAAGCATTCCCGGACGAAACCTTCTGTTCTTCAGGATATCAGCCAGCAGGAATGCCGCTCCGAGGAATACACCCTGCTGTCTGAAAATGGTCGCCAGTACTGCAAAGATTGCCGCCTTCAGCCTGTCTTCCCTGGTGAAGAAGTACAGTGACCATGCAACGCATGCAAGATGGGAGCATTCGGGTATTGCCCTGAAGCCCTGAGCAAGGAACAACGGGCTTGCCAGAAGTCCGGTCACGGCCATCAGGCCGGTTTTGGCCGATCCCGACAGCTGTTTGCCCAGCATCCAGACTCCCACAATGGAAAAGCCGGCTGAGATGGTGGGCAGAATGCGCGCAGTTGTGATCGTGTCGCCGAAAACCCGCATCAGAACGGCCCAGAGCCAGAAGTAAAGGGCGGGATGGCCCATTCCCTGCTCTCCTTTGCCGTCCCCCGAGGGCACCGGCGCCAGTGAGTTTCGTTCGATCCAGCTCGCGGCGGAGTAGCTGTACCCCAGCTCGTCACCGAAGAGGGGCGTATTGCCGAACCATGCCAGTGTGAGCCCTGTGGCCAGAAGGAAGCCGATGATCCAGGGAAGTGCTTTTGCAGCGCTCATTTTTCCGGGCTGACCAGGTTCTCGCTTATTATCCCCGTGACCCTCTCGCAGTACCGGCATCTGTAAGTAACCAGGCTGCGGTTCTCGAGGCGGAATTTGCGGGGTGCGCCCAGCTTGTTCGTTGCGCAGTTCGGATTCGGGCACAGCATGACCCCCGTTATCGATTCGGGCAGGGAGATGCGGCGCTTCTCCTGAACCCTTCCCTCCCTGATGATGTTGATGGTCGCATTGGGGGCGATGAGCGAGATGATGTCGGTCTCGTTCGGTGACAGCACCTTGTTCTCGATTTTCAGGATGTCCTTCCCGCCGGGGAGCCTTTTGGACTGGAAGCCGACGCCGAGCGTGAATATGCCGCCATTGCCGATGCCGAGTATTTCAACGACCTTCAGTGCCATCGGGGTGGGGATGTGGTCTATGACCGTTCCGTTCTCGATGGCGTATACCTTGTAAACCCTGTCGCTCATGATATGCCTCCCGTCACCAGTCCCAGCAGCGCCTGCCTTGTCGGTATCCCGTTGTGGGCCTGGCGGAAGTAGATGGCGTTCGGCAGAGCGTCGACCTCCTCGGCTATTTCATCCACCCTGGGCAGCGGATGCATCAGCCTTATCGAATCTCCGAGGACGCTCACCGTCTCGGCTGTGACCCTGTAGCTGTGAGCGACGCTTTCGTACTCCTGGGGGTCGCCGAACCGCTCCTTCTGGATCCTGGTCACGTAAAGCACATCCATTTCCGAATCCCTGGCCTCTTCAGGTGACGAGACCACCCTGAACGAAACACCCGCGTCCGCCAGCTCGGAAAGAACATGCGGAGGCATGGCGAGCGATGCAGGGGAGATGAAGACCATCCTGGCTCCGAAGAGCGCCATGGCGTGGGCGAGGGAGTGAACAGTTCTGCCGTATTTGAGGTCGCCCATGAGGCCGACGCAGAGCCCCTCCAGCCGGCCGATGCTTTCGAAGATGGTGAAAAGGTCGAGGAATGTCTGGGTGGGGTGCTGGTTGGCCCCGTCCCCGGCGTTGATCACAGGAACCGAGGAGAGTTCGGAAGCCAGCCTGGCTGCCCCCTCGACCGGGTGCCTTATGACCATCGCGTCGCAGTAGCCGGTGACCGTTCTCACGCTGTCAGCGAAAGATTCCCCCTTTTTCTGGGAGGAAGCCCCCGGGTCGGCGAAGCCGAACACCGTCCCTCCGCCCTTGAGAACCGCGGATTCAAAACTGAGCCTTGTGCGGGTTGACGGCTCGAAGAAGAGCGAGGCTACGCTGAGACCCGTAAGAAGACCGGAGTGCTTTCCGGACTTCACCTCACCGGAGGCCTCGACAATTCGCCACAGCTCCGAAACCGTCATGTCCCTCAGGGAGATGATGCTTCTGCCTGAAAAGGAACTCAACGGGAATCCCCCTTCCTCACCGGTTCGCGAAGCTCTCGCTCGCGTTCCCTGACTATGTCCAGCATCTCCGCCGGTCCGCCGGCGGTGAGAAGATCGTCAACGAAACCCTGTAATCTCAGCATTCTGTTGAGCCTTGCCAGCATGTGAAGGTGCTCGTTTGCCGAGGGAAAAACAAGAAGAAAGAAAAGCGATGTAAGCCTGCCCGTTTCCTCCCCGAAGGGAAGAGGGTGCGGCGGACGGAAAAGCATGAGCAGGCTGTGCTCGACGAACAGCTTCCTCACGTCGAGCGGGTGGACAAGCGCAGCGCCGCACCTGAGTGCCGTCGATGCCGCCTCTTCGCGCAGAGTGATCTGTTCAAGAAGTGCGACCTCGTCGTAAAGGGCTCCCGTTCCGCAGGCTTCCGAGGCGATAAGCCTCAGCATGCTGCTGCGGGTGCCGACACGGTCGGGTGCGATGATGTTGCCTGAAAGCATTTCGGTTACGAGAAGAGCCTTTGAGTCGATCCCGGCCGTTTCGGCGTTGGACTGTTCGGCAAGGGCCAGCCTGTCCGCTGCAAGGCCTCCGAACTCCCTGGTCAGCCAGTCGAGGATATCTGCCCGAAGGTAGCATTTCTGCCCCTGGAAGAGCACCGTTTTGAGCCCCGCCCGGCTTATCTCCCTGGAGACCTCCTGAAGGCTCATTCCAAGGCACTTGGCGGTGTCTGTAAGCGTTAGGAAGGTTTTCATTCTCTCTCCGTTTTGCTGGGCGTATTATAGTGATTCATTCCATGCGCACGAATCACAGGGAGGATGATGATGAACGGGGCGATAAGCCGATTCACAAGATACGCAGGAATCGATACCCGCAGCGATCCGGCCAGCACCACTGCGCCCTCCACCGAAGGGCAGATGAACCTGTTGAACCTGCTCCGGAACGAGCTTCGGTCCATGGGCATGGAACAGGTGCACCTCGATCCAAAGGGCGTTCTCTACTGCAGGGTTCCCGGCGGGAAGGGAAACACGACCATCGGGCTCATCGCCCATGTGGATACCTCGCCCGCGGTTCCCGGGAGGGGTGTAAAGCCCGTCGTGCATGAGAACTGGGACGGCGGTCCCATAAGGATATCGGAGGGAGTCTTTCTCGATCCCTCGGAGTGCCCGGAACTCGAGCGCTACAAGGGCGGCGCAATCGTAACGTCGGATGGATCAACCCTGCTGGGCGCCGATGACAAGGCCGGGGTTGCGATAATAATGGAGGTTCTTCAGTGGGTGATGGCCCATCCCGGTGCGAATCGTCCCCGGCTCGTGGCGGCCTTCACGACTGATGAGGAGATCGGCAGGGGGATGGACAACTTCGACACGAAGAGGTTCGGCGCCGATTTCGCTTACACGATAGACGGAGAACAGCCGGGTGCTGTCGACAGCGCAACGTTCAACGCCTGCAGGGCGGACTGGAAGATTTCAGGGGTCGAAGTGCACCCCGGAAGCGCTTTCGGCCGGCTGGTGAACCCCGTCCGGATAGCTTCCGAGCTGGTTTCCATGCTGAAGCCCGAGGAAATGCCGGAGAACAGCTGCGGAGTACAGGGATTCGACTATCCGATGGAGATCTCTGGCAACTCGGAGTCGGCAACCGTCAGCATGATCCTCCGCGATTTTTCGACCGGGGGGATGAGTGCACGGATCAACAGAATGCGGGCGCTTCAGGGCTACCTTTCCGAAAAGCATCCCAGGTCCGTCATTGAACTTGATGTTCGGAACCAGTACGCAAACCCCGCGGAACTTCTGTCCAGGGACAGGAGGCTGGTCGAATACGCAATGAAGGGCACGGAGAGGGCGGGACTGAACCCATCCGAGACCAGCATTCGCGGAGGAACGGACGGTTCGAGGCTGAGCTTCATGGGAGTGCCCACGGTGAACCTTCCGACAGGCGGGGGGCTCTTCCACTCGAGAAGGGAGTGGCTGGCCGTCAGGGGTATTGAGAATGCACTTCAGATCGTGCTTTCAACCCTCGAGGTCTGGGGCGAATCATCGGATTGAGCCGGGGTTGCTGCAGGGGGCGTCTGTGTCTATTATCCTTTGACGAGAAGCGAAACCGGTGAGGGGGTGCCCCTTGAAGGCGATGCTCGTTGCAGTGCTTCTGACAGTGTGCGCAGCGGCTTCGGGTCAGACCGAGGAAGAATCAGTCGTTCTGGGAACCATTGAAGGTTTCTTTGCGGCCCTCAGGGAAGCAAGAGGCGAAGATGCCGCCGCCCTGTATTCCACCATCGCCATGGAACAGGTGGAGATAACTTTCCAGTCCATCCTTGAAGGCATCAGAAGGAACGATGAATCGGTGATCCTCCGCCTTCAGTCCGCCGGGTACCAGGCCGAGCCGCAGGAGATCCGCGGCTGGACAACCCGCGAGTACCTTGCCAGAACGCTTTCGCTTCCCATAATGTTCGGGCGCTACACTCCGTTTTCCATGCAGGTGGATTCCATATCCATCCAGGACAGAAGGGCCACCATCCTGCTGAGGTTCGAGAACGCCTTCGGCACGGTGATCGAACAGCAGGCGACAATGGTCAGAGAAGACGATGCATGGCTGGTTGAAAGCTTCATGGGGATGACGTCTTTCCCCTGATCAATGGTCCTTTCGAACCTCACGGCTTCTTGAAGTGATCTCCGGACAGTCCCGGCATGTCGCATCGGACACGGCAAGGTGCCTGCGGCTCCAAATCGGGTGAAAATCCTCTTCCGCCATGTTTCCTATCGGGTTGCCCGTATTCCAGTACGGGCAGGGAAACACCGCGCCGTCCGGCGCCAGGTAAACGGTAGAAACAAGGAACGGGCATCCGGCGCCGGTTTCCCTTGCCGAGCCGGAAGAAACGCTGAGGGATATTCCGAGTTCACGCGCCCTTGCCGAAGCGTCGCGGAGAACGGCCGAGACTTCGGGGGACCCCGGATCAACAACCCTGTCGAGCGTGTCCAGCCCCAGGTACGGAACGAGCGGGGTCATGCCCACCGCGCATGCTCCCACCCTTGCTGCAAGTTCAACGATTCCCGGGATCTCATGAAGGTTGTCACGCTGGAGGGTTGTGCTCAGGGCGATCATGGGGAACCTGCGGCGCCCCCTGAGTGAGGAAAGTCTGCAGAGGTTTCCGATCACCCTGTCGAGGTCCGCTCCGCCCCTGATCGCACCATGGGTTTCAGGGCGAGCCCCGTCGACCGACACGAACAGGGTGGTGGGCGGATGCCGGACAAGCAGCGCAGCGTTCTTCTCGTCGAGAAGCGTCCCGTTGGTGACCAGTTCACGGGCGGGTACGCCGGAATCACACAGGGCTTTCAGATAATGGCCGATCCGCGGATTGCAGAAGGGCTCGGCACCGCAGGACAGCCCCACGGTGGAGGCGAGGGGGAATACCTGTAAAAGAATGCGGCGGAACAGGCCATCGTCCATGTGCAGCCATTTCCGGTCCGGATCGGAATCGGAAAAGCGCATCGGGCACATGGAGCACCTCAGGTTGCAGTGATTGGTCGTGTCCATCCGAACCGTGAGAAAACGGCGCCGGTCGCGGAATGCGACTCCGGGGAAGCGGTGGGTTCTTCTAAGGTATCTGGACAGAAGTCTTCTCATGCGGGTTATTATAGCTGGGCGTCCGCTTTGTATGTTAAGGCTTCCAAACCGTGGGGGAGGGGTCTTGAAAGCCATTCTGATCGTGGATTATTCCGTTGACGGTCTTTCCGGAGACACAATTGCACGAAGGTTCGATCACCCGACGGCCATTGCGAGAGTCAGGCCGGGGCATCCATTTCCAAAGATCGACCCCTGCGACTTTTCGGGATTGGTGCATTCCGGAAGCGCCCTTTCGATAACGCATGGGGAGACGTTCACCCCCGACGCCTGCGCCCTGATAAGGCGCTGTTCGGAGAAGGGCGTTCCACAGCTCGGGATCTGTTACGGCCATCAGCTGCTCTGCCTGGCCCACCTTGGCCCTGGTGCAGTGGGGAAGGCGCCCGCGGGTCCCGAGGTAGGCTGGCTGCCGGTGGAACTCGTTCCTCCGGGCATTCCGGGCGCGCTTCCTGTCGAGACGGTCTGGCAATCGCATTACGACAGGGTGACCGAGATACCGTCCGGAGCCGGGATCCTCGCCCGGAACCCTCACACCGCCATCCAGGCCTTCCTCGACCGCGACAGAAGGCTTCTGGGGACCCAGTTCCACCCCGAGTTCGCAAGCGTCACCGGGAACAGTCAGTATCTGCGCGACTCCGACCTTTTCCGGAAGCACGGCATCAACCTGGACGGGGTTCTTGCCTCCGCTCCCGACAGGGATGCGGGAGCTGTTTTTCTTGGCTATTTTCTCGCAATGACCAGGGGGGAGGCAGTATGACCGGAACAATCCGTGACCTTGAGCCCGTGAGCGTATGGAAGCACTTCGGAAAGCTGCTTTCCATCCCGAGGCCAAGCGGTTCGGAGATGGCCGCCGCCGATTACATTGTGAGCGTTGCCGGTGACCTCGGGCTTTCGTGGAAGCGCGACAGCGCGGGCAATGTGCTGGTGACCAGGCCCGGCAGGGGCGTGGGGGTGGTTCTTCAGGCCCACACCGACATCGTCGCCGAGAAGCTTCCCGACTCCCCGTCCGATCCTGCCACCGACCCCATCACGGCAGTGCTGAGGGATGGGTGGCTCATCGCAGAAAAAACAACGCTCGGCGCCGACAACGGCATGGGTGTTGCCATCATGCTTGCCCTTCTGGAATCGCCCCTCGACACCCTGCCGCCCCTCGAATGCCTGTTCACGGTGGATGAGGAACGGGGGCTTCTCGGTGCAAGGGTGTTTCCCGCGGAGTGGCTCAGCCACAGAAGGTTGATCAACCTCGATTCGGAAGAGGAGAACAGCATCTGCATCGGCTGTGCCGGAGGTCGTGATGCCGTCATCACGGCCGCGCTCAAAAGGCAGCCCCGGGCAGTCCCGGTTTCCAGATTGACAGTTGGGGGTCTCTCCGGCGGTCACTCGGGCATGGAGATAAACCGTGGAAGGGCGAATGCCATTACCCTTGCCGCAAGGGTCTGCCGCAGTCTCGGTCTTGTGGTGGCGGAATTCAACGGAGGAACGAAGCACAACGCAATTCCCAGAACGGCCGGGGTTCTGTTTGCAGGCACTGCATCCCCCGCCGCCCTCCAGAAGGTCCTTCGCGATCTCAGCGCCGAGTTTGCCGGCATTGAGCCCGGCATGGAGGTCACCTGTGAAGCCGCCGGCGAGTGCGCCCCTTTTGAGAAAGCCTCTTCCGACCTTCTTCTGAACCTCGTCCTTGCGCTTCCACACGGCGTCTCAGCCATGAGCGCCGCAGTCCCGGGCCTTGTGCAGACTTCGTGCAACCTTGCGATCATCCGTACATCCGGTTCTGGGGCCGAGATAAACATCAGTGTCAGGAGTTCCATCGACTCTTCCCGAGACGCTCTTGTCGACCGGATCGGGGCTGTTGCTGCGCTGGCCGGGTGTGCCCTGCATTCCGAGGAGGGGTACCCCGGCTGGACGCCCGACCCCGGTTCAAGGCTGCTTGCCGCGGCCAGGAACGCCTGCGTGCGCACCTACGGCGCAGAACCTGTGGTGAACGCCATTCATGCAGGGCTTGAATGCGGCATCATCGGGAGGAGAGTGGGGGGAATGGATATGATCAGCATGGGTCCCGAGATACGGGATGTCCACATCCCGGGCGAGCGGGTCAGGGTTGCCTCAGTCGCCTCCTTCATGGAAATGCTGGTCCTTCTTCTGGAAAGCCTCGCCTGATGGAACGGTTCGCCGCCCTGCTAAGGGGAATGCCTGATTTTGCCTCAAGTCCCGTTGACAGCGAGACAAAGTCGATCCTCATCGAGGGCGGCAACTCGTCCGCGGACTGGAGCCGGGTGTGCTTTTCCGCCTCGACCGACCCTTCACTGATTAGAGACACCGTCTTCAGGGGTGACGTGAAGGTCCACCTGAAAGAGGGCGAGATCACTCACTCGGTGCTCTCCGGCTGCACGATCGAAGGGCCTGCCGTCATCAGGCACTGCGGGCTGTTAAGCGGATACGCCGTGCTTGGCGGCTCGGTTCTCGAACACTGCGGAACTCTCTGCTGGAGCGGGCCACCCTCCGCCCTGGCGTCGATGATGCAGCTTGGCGAGGAGACAGGTCTGAGGAGTGTTCCAATACTGCCCACCATGAGCCATTCCGATGCCTTCCGAATGGCCACTGCAGGCGGAAGGGCGGAAGCGCTCGCTGCGGCGGGAAAGGCTTCGGCCTTCCCGGTTTGCGGGACCATCGGCCCCGATGCCACGGTAAAAAACGCAATACTGGTCGAGAACACCATCATCATGCAGGGCTCGGTGCTCGATTGCCCGGGTCCGGTGCGCGGCAGCGTACTCCTGCCCGGGGCTTACGCGGGAAACGGCGCCCAGCTTCATTCCGGCGTTCTTCAGTGGCGGGCGAGGGCGGACACGATGGCACTCGTGACGGATTCCATCGTCGGCGAGGGTTCCGTCGTCGAGAGGCACGGGATGCTGGCCGGCTCGTTCCTCGGGGCGGACAGTGTTCTCGGCGGGGGCGAAATGACGGCCTCGCTTGTGGGCCCCCTGACCGGCATGCATCACCAGTCGCTTCTCATTGCAACGCTATGGCCCGGAGGCAAGGGAAATGTCGGGTACGGGGCGAATGCGGGCAGCAACCACACCTCGCGGCTGCCCGACCAGGAACTGAGGATGGGGGAGGGTTTTTTCATCGGCCTCGGAACATCGATCAAGTTTCCCGCCGATTACTCGGGCAGCCCGCATTCGATTCTCGCCACCGGGCTTGTCGCGCTGCCGCAGAGGGTCGCCTTTCCCTTTTCCCTGATCTGCCAGCCGGCAGTAAGGCCCGACGGGGTGCCGGAAGGGTACAACCGGCTCATCCCCGGCTGGATGATCCGCGAGAATCTTTACGCCCTGGTCCGCAACGCCTGGAAGTACAGAAACCGGTCCAGGGCGATGCATACCGTGGTCGACACCTCGATCCTGTCGGACGAAGTTGTCGGATTGACACGCAGTGCCCTGGAAAGGCTTGCGAATCACTCGTGCGGGGAGATGCCGGGCAGGGGGAAGAACTTCATCCTTGAAGAGGACAGGCTGGGGGGGATAGAGGCCTACGAAACGCTTCTTGAAGGCGCCGACCTCTTTTCAAGGCTGACTTCGGGCGGGCTTGAAAGCGGGCCGGCAGAAAGGCTCGACGAAATACTCGAAGTTCTCTTGAGCGGGGTGTCGGGATCACGGGAAAAGGACCTCGTACGGGGTCGATCGGTGATCGAAGACTACGCCGGGGTAAGGCCGCCCGCCGAAGACGACATCTTCATGCGCGACCTGGAAACGCACATCAGGGATTTGAGACTCAGGCTCGGCCGTCTGCGTGAAAATGCCTGACCTTTCCCGGTCGCGGGGCAGCTGTCTGCATCGCGTCACGGTTCAACGTCATACCGCGGGGGGTTTGTTCTGACCGAATCCATAGTTCTGCTGGTGCTTGGCATCGGGCTGCTCTGGGGCGGTTCCGAGGTCATCATCAGAAGCATCGGTCCCATCGCGAGGGCGATGGGAGTCAAGGAACTTGTCGTTACCATCGTGGGTGTCAGCGTTCTATCCAGCATGCCCGAACTCACGGTGTCGGCCCTTGCGATAATCCGCGGCGCCGGCGACATTTCGGTGGGAAACGTGATAGGCTCAAATTTCGTCACGCTGACGTTCGTTACCGCCGTATGCGCCCTGATCAGGCCCATCGACATCCACCGGGAGGTGCAGTCGCGCGAATCGAGCTGGATGATCCTCAGTTCAGCCCTCGTGCTCATTCTTGCGATGGACGGAAGGCTCAGCCGCTCGGACGGGCTCATTCTGATCGTGATGTACGTTCCGTACATCCTCAGCGTTCTGCGGTCCGCCCGCGAGGGCGTCGAGGTCTCCGAAGAGCCTGCCGCCCCGGGCAGGCTGCGCGTGCCTGTTGCCGTGCTGTTCACGCTTCTCGGCATTGCTGCGGTGATCGGCGGCTCGAAGGTCGCCCTCGATTCGGGGACCGAACTGGGAAGAATCGCCGGAATTCCCGCAGTCGCGCTGGGCGTTGTGGTCTTCGCCTTCGGCACGAGCCTGCCCGAACTCGCCATCAGCCTGTCCGCAACGATGAAGAGAAAGGCGGACATCACGATCGGCGAGGTGTACGCCTCAAACATTTTCACCCAGCTCGTGGTCCTGGGCGTGTGCTGCCTGATCGCACCCATCCCGGTATCCCATGGGCTTACGGCCTTCGCCATGCCGTTGCTTGTTCTCGCAGCCGTTGTGATACAGCTTTTCGTGACCAGCGGCATGAAGCTGAACAGGATCGAGGCGCTCGGGCTTCTCGCGTTCTACGGAGTTTTCGCCGCCACACAGTTCACAAACCTGCCCTCCATCGAATCGATGCTCGGTTTCTGACGGGCTTGCCTTTGACGGGATTCCGGCATATAATACTTGCACAGTTGCTCAACAATAGAAAGGGCATATGCTCGCCACGTTTCTCTCACACCTCTGGACCACCGCGGTGGACCTTGCACCCTCGCTGTTTCTTGGTTTGTTCGTTGCGGGCCTTCTGCATGTTTTCGTAAGGCGTGAGAACATTCTGCGGCACATCGGCAGGCCCGGGTTCGCAAGCACCCTCAAGGCTGCCGCGCTGGGAGTGCCCCTTCCGCTGTGCTCATGCGGGGTTCTGCCCGCCGCCCTCGCGCTTCGCAAGGACGGAGCCAGCAGGGGCGCAACCGTTGCTTTCCTTGCCAGCACGCCGCAGACGGGTGTCGATTCGATAGCGGCAACCTGGGGGATGCTGGGCTGGCCTGTCGCACTCGCGAAGATGGTTGCGGCCCTCGTGGCGGGGGTTGTCAGCGGAACCATCGTTGATCACGCAAAAAATGACGAACCTCGTCTTGCTTTTCGGCAGGAATGCGCGGATGTGGAGAGGGGAACCGTTCCTGCGCGGGTGTTCCGGTATGCGTTCCACTCCATCATGGGTGACATCTGGGGCTGGCTTTTGATAGGTGTTGTCGTGAGCGCGCTTCTGATCACGTTCGTTTCCCCCGGAAGCCTTGCCGGGAACCCTTTTCTGGACGGACCGCTTGGCCTCCTCGCCGCCCTGCTCGTGGGGATTCCGCTGTACGTCTGCTCGGTCGCTTCAGTACCTGTGGCCGCAGCCATGGTGTATGCCGGCTTTCCTGTCGGCGCCGCCCTTGTATTTCTCATGGCCGGCCCGGCCACCAATGCCGCCACGATGGGCGCGGTAAGAAAAACACTGGGAAAGAACGCGTTCGCAAGTTATCTTGTCACACTCGTAGTGGTGAGCATGCTTTCGGGGCTGCTTCTGAACAACATTTCCATTCCGGCGGCGGCACTGCCCGGCATCTCTCACACAGACCAGGTGCCCCTCTGGAAGGATGTTTCGGCAGGGTTGCTCTTTGCTGCGATCGGATATCACGCATTCAACCGGCTGAAGGGGAGGGTTCGACAAATGGCTGCACGCACGGGAAATGCAAGTGTAACGCTGGACGTGAAGGGCATGACCTGCGGCAACTGCGTCAGGCATGTCACGAAGGCTCTCGAGAGCCTCGCGGGCGTTCATGCCGTGACGGTCACACTGAACACCGGCACGGCGGTGATGGAGGTTGGCGACGGCTTCAACGCCTGTGCAGCCCTGGCAGCGGTCCGCGAGAGCGGGTATGAGGCCGGCCTGCGCGGGGGCGGTTGTGGCTGCAACACCTGAAGGGGTGACTCCGGGCGAGATCGAATCCATGGGGGACCTTTTCTTCCAGGCCTCCGATCCGACGCGCCTTTCCATCCTCCTCCACCTCAACGTTCGCAGCAGGTGCGTCTGTGAACTGGCCGTGGAGATGGGGCTTTCGGTTTCGGCCGTATCCCACCAGATGAAGAAGCTGCGGCTCTCCGGGCTTGTAAGCAGACGCAGGGAGGGCAGGCACATCCACTACAGCCTCGCCGACGATCATGTGCGGCAGCTTCTTCTGCTCGGTCTGGAACACATCAGGGAATGAGCCCCGGAACGCCGGCGAGCCTTCTTGAAAGGCAGTTCCGCAACCTGACCGACACCCGGCGCCATATCTATTCGCTTCTCCCGCTGAGGAGGGCCGCGTGCATCGTGGAACCGGGATGCGGCGGCTTTCTTGTCGCCCGGGAGCTTTCCGTCCTCACCCCGGCCCGCCTTGTCTGCATCGACCGCGTTGAAAGAACCTCCCCCCCGCAGGGGTGTGTCTTCATTCCCGGCGACGCCACACGCATTATCCCCAGCGCCGACATCTATGTCAGCTCGTTCTTTCTCTACCAGCTTGGCGATCCGGTGGCCTACCTCAAGAAAGTCCGCAGGGCGCTCGGTGGAAGCGGCTTCTATGCCGTTGCCGGGGAGTTCGCCTACTCCGGGGATGACCCCGCCGTCGCAGCAATCGCTGCCTCGCTTGGAAAAGAGGGATTCGACCCTGCTGTTCGGCTCGCGTCTTGCCGATGTGTTCTCGGAGGCAGGTTACAAGACCCTCGAATGGGGGGTCGTGGAGCCGCTTCGAGAGGAGACCGACCCCGGGTTCGCAAGGATGCAGCTCGGTGATGGCGATGCCGTGGGAAGCATGTGTGTTCCCGTTTTCTGGGGTGTGTTTGCGGCGAACGGATAGCTGCGTTCGTGGGTCCGGGCCGACATCCCGGGGATCGTTCCGGCAGGGGCAAGGGTTGTTTTATCCGGCCGGGAGCATAGGATACCCCCGAATGAAGGCAAAGGGACCGGGCCATTCACCAGGGAGAACGGCGACATGAGGGAAATGCGTTGCACGTCCTGCGGTGCATCGATCCGGGTCGATCCCGGCGACGGGTTTGCGACCTGTGAATACTGCGGAAACTGTATCACGGCTGGAAACGATCCTTCCGAAGAGGATCCAGGCCCGGAAGGTTCTCCGGCCGTCGTCAATGTGAACGCTCCGCTCCTTCGGCGCTCCTGCATGCTCGTCGTCGGGCTGGCTTTGATTCTTGTGGTCGGGGCCGTTGTGATCGCGTTCCGGCTTGTCGGCCTGGCCCGCGATGAACTGGACGGTCTTGTTGAACGACAGGGCGCGGGTGCCGCCCCTTCAACGGTCCTTCATGGGTTCGGCGGTTCGGGGACGGGGCCGGGCCTTTTCACCGATGCCTCACAGATAGGGGTCGACGGCAGCGGAAACATATACGTTGCCGAGCGGGAAACGGGCCGGGTCCAGCTCTTCGATTCCTCCGGTGTTTATGAGAGACAGCTGAACTTCGAACATCCCGCAGCGCTCACATCGATGGCTGTCTCGCCGGAAGGCACCCTGTACCTGGCAGCGGGGGGGCACATCATCGTATCCGACGGATCGGGCGGCCCTTCCGACACCCTTGCGCATCCGGAGGGGTGGGGTTTCCATGATGTGACGGCGGGTCCCTCCGGAACGGTGGTTGCATCCTGGTACAGAAACAGGGACGATATCATCCGGTTCGACGGGAACAGCGCGGTGGACCTGCTGCTTTCGGGCGCAATAAGCGGCTGCACGGGCGATCCCGAACTGAACACGATCGTTGCGGTCGACGGCCTGGGGAATATCTTCGCGTACGGCAGCTTCAACGGAAGCGTCTTCAAATTCGGGCATGACGGGGTATTCGTGACGCGTTTCGGAAGCGCCGGGAGCAGACCGGGTCAGTTCGTCTCGCCGTCCGCAATCGCCGCGGACGACCAGGGAAACCTGTGGGTGAGCGATTTTGGCAGGCTGCTCGTCTTTGACGGGGATGGCCTTTACCTCGGTTCGTTCCAGCCCGGGCATTCCATCGACGACATGGTCATCGGGAACGGCAACAGGCTCTACGGCGTCACATCCTCCGACAGTGTCGTGGTCATCGACCTCCGGTCATGGCTGGAAAGCCTGTGAAGGAAACCGATCTCTACCCCCCCGTAAAGGGGTTCCTTGAATCCCAGGGCTATTCCGTCAGGGGGGAGGTGGGACCCTGCGACGTGGTTGGCGTACGTGAAGGCATGATGGTTGCGGTCGAGATGAAACTCACTCTCAACGTCCGTCTTCTGCTTCAGGCGGTTGACCGGGTGGGCACCGCCGATGCCGTCTACATTGCGGTGCCGCATGACTGCCGCACCTTGAAGACCGAGGGCAGAGGGCTCCGCAGGCTCCTTCGGATGCTTGGCGTCGGGCTTCTGCTCGTCGATCCGGCAAGGGCCGCGGTGCAGGCCGAACTCGACCCCGGCGAGTACAGGCCCAGGAGCAACAGGGCTCGGAAGGGCATGCTGCTGCGTGAACACGCCTCACTGACAGGCGACCCGAACCCCGGAGGGTGCGGCAGAAAGAGGGGTCTGATGACGTTCTACCGCGGGAAGGCCGTTGCAGTTGCCGTTCATCTCCGCTCGCAGGGGCCTTCGAAGGCGTCCGACGTTGCAAGGGAACTCTGTCTGCCCGATGCGAGAGCCATCCTGTACCGCAACGTTTACGGCTGGTTCGATAGGGCATCGAGGGGCGTCTACTCGCTTTCACCGAGGGGCATGTCGGAACTGCCCTCATGGGAGGGGTCCGCTCCCCGTTAGCGCGCCTTGCGAGGAACCTTCGCACGGCTTCATACTATCCATGTTGAGTTGCCGGTTCAGAGAGGAAACAATGGGGGAAACCTTCGCCCGGAAGATACTGGGCAGGGCTGCGGGCCACGCTGTTACCGAGGGGGACGAGGTCAGGGTTGCTCCCGATCTGGTTCTGACCGGCGGTGACACCGGCGAGGTCCTCGGAGTTTTTACCGATGCCAGCCCCGGAAGCGATGTTCTGCACCCGGACAGGCTCCTTGTGGTGCTTGACGGTGATTTTCCGCCTGTAGTTGCCGAAGCCATCGACCAGAAGGCGATCCGCTCATTCGCAGCCGCAAGGGGGATTTCGAGGTTTTTCGAACCCGGATCTGGCTCATGCAACCAGGTTCTTTCGGAGAGCGCTCATGTTTTTCCGGGCAGCATCATCGCCGGCACTGATCGCCGCACCTGCACCTACGGAGCGTTCAACTGCTATGCCTTCACTGTCGGAGCGGCCGGCGCCGCCATGATCTGGAAGGAAGGTTCGGCAGACGTCAGGGTTCCCGCGACCATCGACATCCGTCTTTCGGGAGGTTTCCGTGAGCGGGTCGGCGCCAAGGACCTTGCCCTTGCAATCATGGGAAGCGCCGTTGATTCCGGGGGGAAGGCAGTGGAGTTTCACGGTAGCGCCATCAGCGGCCTCAGGATGTACGAACGCATGACCCTTTCCGCCATGGGCGCCGAACTGGGCGCTGTCGTGTCGGTCTTTCCGGCCGACGGCCTCACGGAAGGCTTTTTCTGCTCCCACGAAGTCTGCAGAAATGCACTCTGGAGCGACTCCGATGCCGTCTTCGACGGGGTGGCCGCCTTCGATCTAGATTCGATCCCGCCCATGACCGCACTTCCGGGGCCCGATCATATCGTCGTTCCCGTGAGGGACCTTCCGCATGAGCCCGTGGATGTCGTCTATCTGGGAACCTGCGTAAACGGCAGGACGGAAGACATTGAGGCGGCTGTCGCCGTGATGAAGGGAAGGAAGGTCGCGCCGGGGGTTCGCTTCATTGTCTGCCCGGCTTCGAGGCAGGTGTATCTCAAGGCGCTCAGGAATGGTTTGTTGGAGGAGCTTGTTGTGGCGGGGGCGGTCGTGCTTCCTCCCGGGGGAGGTTTGTTCCGCGGCAGATGCGTTCCGGCACCGGGAGAGAGGTGTCTCTCAACTGCGGGGATCGACGGGCCGGGAACCACGGGTGAAAGCGGTGCCGAGATTTACATCGCCGGCCCGGAAACCGCCGCTGCAACGGCTGTGACAGGAATTATCACGGACCCGAGGGAGGTCTGATTTGTTCAGGGACAGGGTCAATTCAACCCGGAGGAACCATCGATGAGCTGCCTTGCGGTGATCATCCTTCTTTCCGGGCTTCCGGGCGGCCTCGAGTTGGAAGTCGGACCCATGGTCGGCAGCCTCGACCCGTTCGAGGATTTCTATCAGCAGCGTTTCCTGACGCCGGGGCTTTCCCTGGGCGGGGAAATCACGCTCTCATCGCCGGGTCCGGTTGATCTCCTGCTTGGCGGAGGTTACTTCCAGAAGCAGGGAGGCCGGGGCTGGGACGGCGACCTGAAGGCTTTCGTGGGATGGGTTTTCCCCGTGGCCGGCTTCGATCCCTTCACCGGGCTTACACTTTTTGCAGGCCCGGGGGTTTCCGGGTGCACGGGCGAATACGCGGGAACGGATGACTTCGGGAGCCATGTCGAGGCATCGGGCGGCAGTGTGGGATACGGCTTTACGTGCGGCGCGGAAGTGCTGCTCTGGGGCCCGCTTTCTGGAAGGATGCAGTACCGCTCGGTCTGGATGGACATGAAAACCGACGAGGTAACCATCGACGGCGAACCCAGCTACATTTATCCCGCCGCGGAGACGGACCTTGGATTCAAGGGGTACTTCCTCGGGTTGTCGGTTTCGCTGGCCGGAGGCGGAAATTCGGTCTGGCGTTGACCTGCCGGTTTTCCCGCCTTAGAATTACGAACCCTTCCGGGGCCGGCGTAGCTCAGTTGGCAGAGCAGCGCACTCGTAATGCGCAGGTCAACGGTTCGACTCCGTTCGCCGGCTCCATTCCTTTTTGAAAAGGACTTCGATGGGTGAAAAACCTATTGTGAGCGGTTCCGGGATCCGCGGCGTATTCGGCGGCAGTTTCACCGTATTCGATGCGATGAGTTTCGCCGCAGCATTCGGTGAACTCGTCGGTCCGGGGCGCGTCGTAGTGGGACGGGATACCAGGCGCAGCGGAGAGGCCGTTGAAGCAGCGGTCTGCGCAGGTCTCATGGCCGTCGGGTGTTCCCCGGTCCTTCTCGGGGTCGTGCCGACCCCGACGGTCCAGCTTGAAGCCATGAACGATTCGGCAGCGGGCGGGATCGCCGTCACGAGCAGCCACAACCCTGGATGCTGGAACGCCCTCAAGCTTGTTGGTCCTGACGGCGTGTTCCTGAGGGCTGAAATGAGGGAGAGGCTTCTCTCCCTCCTTGAGAAACCGCGCAGATACAGCGGGTTCGATACATGCGGCCTTCCCGAAAGGCTCGCCGGCTCGGTGGCAAGACATGTTGAACTGGTCATGTCCCTCCCGGTCGTAAGGAAGTCGGGCAGACCCCTCCGGGTCGTTCTCGACGTCACTGGAGGAACGGCCGCCACCCTTGGCCCCGCCCTGATGGATGCCCTCGGCGTGGAGTGGACCATGATCAACCCCTCCATGACGGCGGAGGGCGAGTTTCCGCGGGTCGCCGAACCAACGGTGGAAAGCCTTTCCGGGCTTGCGGAAGCCGTGAGGGAGAGCGGCGCCGACGTTGGCTTCGGTTTCGACCCTGACGGTGACAGGCTGGCCCTTGTCGCCGACGGCGGCCTTCTGATCGGTGAGGAGTACACCCTGGCATTGGCTTTTGACCACATTCTGCGCCACACGCCCGGGCCGGTTGTGATAAACCTGTCCACTTCAATGCTCTCCGAGGTGGTTGCGACCCGGCATGGCTGCCCCGTATTCCGAAGCCCGGTTGGTGAGGTCAACGTTGTGGAGGAGATGGAAAGGCTTGGTTCCCCGCTGGGCGGCGAAGGCAACGGCGGCGTGATCTACCCGCTCTGCCATCCTGGAAGGGACAGCGCAGTGGCCATGGCCATGGTGGTGTCGTTCCTCCGGGATGATCCCGGCATGTCGCTTTCACGATGGGCGGGGGGGTTGCCACGTTTCGTCATGGTAAAGAGGAAGGTCCCCTTCCAGGGCGCGTTCGGACGCCTCGGGGAAGCCCTCACGCGCGGGTTCGGCCCGCCGACCGATTCACGCGACGGATTCTGGTATCGTACGGACTGGGGGTGGTTTCACATCAGACCAAGCGGAACCGAGCCGGTGGTGCGCTTCATCGGCGAAAGCGAATCCCCCGGGCCGCTTGAAGCCTGCTTCGGGATCTTTCGAAAGGTGCTCTCATGTGCGGAATAGTCGGATATGTGGGTGCAAGACCCGCGCTTGACATCCTTATAAGCGGTCTGAAACGCCTTGAGTACAGGGGGTACGATTCCGCCGGGTACGCCCTGCAGTACAACGATTCACTCGTGATCAGGAAGTGCGTGGGCAGGGTTTCCGACCTGATGGCGCTCGATCCCGGCCCGGGAAGGGCCGCCACTGCCGGAATAGCCCACACCAGGTGGGCCACCCACGGAGAGCCTTCGACCGAGAACGCTCACCCCCATACCGATTCCTCGGGCAGGGTGGCCCTTGTCCACAACGGCATCATAGAGAACTACAAATCCCTCAAGGACAGGCTTGAAGCTTTGGGCGAAGTGTTCGAGTCGGAGACCGACACCGAGGTGCTGACAAAACTCATCGGCAGGGAGATGAAAGCCACCGGTGACCTGCTTTCGGCGGTCAAGAAGGCCCTGACCGTTGTCAGGGGCGCTTACGGCATTGCCGTGGTTTCTGCCGACCAGCCTTCGACGCTTGTCGCAGCACGGTATGGAAGCCCCCTGGTGGTGGGGATCGGCGACGGCGAGAACATCGTGGCAAGCGATGTTGCCGCAATAGTGGCACACACCAGGGATGTGGTGTACCTCGAGGAAGGTGAGCTGGTCGAGATAACCACGAGGGGTGTCCAGAGCCACGGAAGCGACCCCAGGATGATAAGGGACCGCATGACCCACGTTGACTGGGACCTTTCCGAGATCGAGAAGGACGGTTTCCAGCACTACATGCTGAAAGAGATCCACTCCCAGCCTGAATCCCTTCGCAACGCCTTCAGGGGAAGGCTGGACATGGCCGAGGGCACCGCGCACCTGGGCGGGCTGAACATGACCCCGGAAGACATGATGGCGATCAGGCGGATCATCATCACCGCCTGCGGCACTTCCTGGCACGCCGCCCTCATAGGCAAATACGTCCTCGAATCAATGGCGCGCATCCCCGTCGACGTTGAATACGCAAGCGAATTCCGCTACCGGGATCCGGTTATCGGCGAAGGCACGATGGTGCTCGTCATAAGCCAGAGCGGTGAGACCGCCGATACACTGGCCGCCCTCAAGCTCGCCCGTGAAAAGGGCGCCGCATGCTACGGGATCGTGAACGTCGTGGGCTCGACCATTGCCCGTGAGACCGATGCCGGGGTCTACATTCATGCCGGACCCGAGATCGGTGTGGCCTCGACGAAGGCGTTCACCAGCCAGGTGATGATCCTGTCCCTCATTGGTCTGGCGCTTGGAAGGGCCAGGGGCTGCATCAGTCTTTCCGAGGGGCTTCTTCTCGCCAACAGCATCAGGGAAGTGCCGGGCAAGGTCGAGACGATCCTCGGCAGGGCGGATGAGATCAAGAGCCTTGCGAGGGAGTTCACATACGCATCCAACTTCCTCTACCTGGGCAGGGGTGTCAACTACCCCGTCGCGCTCGAGGGGGCCCTCAAGCTCAAGGAGATCAGCTACATCCATGCCGAGGGGTACCCCGCAGCGGAGATGAAGCACGGCCCCATAGCACTTATCGACGACCTCATGCCGGTCGCCGTCATTGCGGTCCGTGATGCCGCCTACGACAAGATCATGAGCAACATCCAGGAAGTGAAGGCCAGGAAGGGCAGGATACTGGCTGTCGCCACCGAGGGTGACACCGACATCCGCAATCACGCCCAGTGGGTCATCGAGGTTCCGGCCGTTGCCGATCAGCTCACGCCGCTTCTTACGGTGATCCCCCTCCAGCTTCTGGCGTACTACGTTGCGGTGGCAAGGGGATGTGATGTGGACAAACCGAGGAATCTTGCGAAAAGCGTCACGGTGGAGTAGGCTTTCACACTCCCTCAGAGGCTTTTCTGTGGCTGCCCGAAGGTTCCTGCGCACACTCTACAACAGCTGGGACAAACACGGCATATACTTCAGTGCCGCAGCGGTTGCCTTCAACATCCTCGTCACGGCCATACCCCTCGCAGTCCTGATCTTCGCGCTCAGCAGCGATGTCGCCATGGGGGATTCAACGCTTCGGGAGGGTTTCCTGGGCTGGCTGTCCGAGCTGAAACCTTTTGTCGCGGAGAGCGTGATCCTGGATCTTCAGCACGCCGTGCTGGATCAGTCAGCCGCAGTCGGCTTCATCGGGTTCTTCACGCTGCTGTGGATGGTGAGCAGGCTGTTCGGAACAATACGGACCGCACTGGACAGGATTTTTGACGCACCCGGACGGCACATGGTCCTGGGCAAGCTCTTCGACTTTGTCCTGGCCATCCTTGTCGCACTCTGCTTCATGCTCGCAGTGCTTTCCACCGTGGGCGCGAGGGTTGCGGTCGAGTCCGAAGCCGGCAGGGTGATCGCGGGCACTCCGCTTGTGGGTCCTGCCCTGAGCGGGTTCCTGGGAAGGGTGCTCAGCTTCACCTTTGCATTCCTTGTTTTTTTCCTGCTGTACTGGGCCGGACCCAACAGGAGAATCCCGCTCAAGCTCGCAGTACCGACGTCCCTCGCTGCGACCGTACTCACAACCGCCGGGACGAGCCTTTACATGTGGTCGATCTCCCGCCCGAGCTGGGGATTCGTGTACGGTTCGTTTATCGGGGTCATGGCCACGCTGCTCTGGGTCTACTGGCTGTGCGTGATCTTCCTCGCGGCCGCCGAGGTGGCCAGCATTGTCAACGGGATGGCGCGTTCTATACCGAGAACCTGATCTCGATGATGTCGCCGTCCTTCACGATGTAATCCTTTCCCTCAAGCCCCACGGCGCCCTTTTTCTTGAGGAGAGCCTCGTCCGGGGTTTCCCTGAACACATTGAAGGGGATTACCTGGGCCCTGATGAAGCCCCTGGCAAGGTCGGAGTGTATGGTGGCAGCCGCGGCGAGCGCGGTGCTGCCTGCCGGAATGGGCCATGCCCTCACCTCGTCGGGACCCATGGTCAGAAAGTTTACAAGGTCGAGCAGCGAACTGGCCGACCTGATGATCAGTGAAAGCCCCGATTCGCTGTAGCCCATGCTGCTTCGGTACTCGAACCGTTCCTCCTCCGGAAGCTCGCAGAGTTCGAGCTCAAGGCCGGCATCTATCGTGAGGAAGGCTGCACCGGCGGCCTCTGCAGCCGCCTTCACTGCCGATTCGTCCGAGACTCCGTCACCCGAGCGGTTCGAAATCACCATGAGGGGTTTCATCGAGACGGGAGCGTAGGCGGAGAAGACCTCCTGCTCGTGGGCGGTGAAGCCGGCTTTTCGGAGCGGGAGTTCAGAGTCGAGGGCGGAGAGAGCGCGGTCGACGAGCGCGAATTCCTGGCAACCGGCCTTGCTCTCCTTCCTGAGCCTGTCCCTCCGTTTCTCGAGGATGGCGAAATCACCGAGCATCATCTCGGCCTCGGCGTTCCTGAAACTCTCCTCGAGGTTTCCCAGGGCATAATTGTCGAGAACAAGCGCAACGGCTGACGCTTCGCGAAGCAGGGCCATGCTTCTGGTTCCGAAGGCGGGGGAGGGCAGGTCGGTGAATGATACCGTGGCGTGGACCACGCTTTTCGGATGCCAGTGTTCGACGAGGAAATCAATCCTCGGGTCGGGCACCCTGACCGTCAGAGGTTTTGCGGTATCCGCCCTGGACGAGCCCGCCATGGCTCGGAACAGTGTGGAGCGGCCGCATGATGGTGAGCCGGCAAGGGCAATTTTCATTCAAACCCCGTTCTATTCTGTGAAAATCCTCACCTTGTCGCCGTCTGCGCTGTCGACGTCGACGGTCAACTCCCTGAGAGCATCGACAAGCTCTTCGCCTTCGAGGTTCTTGAGGGCGGAGAGGTCGATGCCATGCTCCTGAACCGCCGATGCCGCATCGGCGGGCATCAGCGAACTGAGTTTCAGCCCGGTACGGATCAGGCTCATGGGAACCCTGATGTTGACCTTGTCGCCGTCGGAGCTGTCCACCATGACCCTGAGGTACTTCGGCACTCCCTTTTTGGCGGGCGCCCCGCCCGCTTCCTCGGGGGCCGCATCCGTCTCCGGAACCTGCTCCCTTACTATAACCTTTTCAAGAAGTGCAGAAGCCTCTTCAACTGTGATCTTGCCCTTGCTGAGCATTTCAAGGATCTTCATTCTCGCTTCGTTCATTTCTCTACCTCCACATCTCCGCTAGATGAACATGAACTGCAGATTCTCTTTTTCCGACCGGACCGTGATCTCAAGCCCATGAAGCCTCGTGATGAGGCTCCAGGCAGCCATCGATGCGGAAAGCAGCACCAGGGTGTCGCTCCGCTTCCGGGCCAGGACGGCGGAAACCGATCCGACGAATTGACCGAGGATGGCCAGCGGAAGCAGAACAAGCCATACGGGAAACCAGGGAAGCGGCAGGGGAAAGGGCATCCTGCCAAACCTCAGCACCAGCAGCAGCGCGGGCATCAGAGCGACCTCATGGCCTCTTCAAAGGATATCTCACCTTTGGCCAGCCTGTTCAGGGTTTGATCGGGGTTGACATCCATTTCCATCGTGCGGTTCAGCGCGCCGACGAGCCTGTCCAGCCGTGCCCTTGCGGTCGGATAGCTCACGCCCAGTGTGTCCTGCAGCTGCTTGATCGACCCGTAGCTTCGGATGAAGGCCATTGCAATCGCCTGATCCTCGGGGTGGAGCTGTGCCAGGGGGGATGAGCTGAAGGAACCCTCGATCGAGATCTCGCACTCGGGACAGGTGAGCTTGACCGGGGTCATCAGTTTTCTGCAGGATGGGCATCTGATCTCACCAATATCCATTTTTGCACCTCCATTCTTTAAGAAAACATAAGGTCAGCTTTAGGATTGTCAAGTATTGGGGTTTTCTCTGAACCGCAGCCTCCGGGTTGACTTCAATCCGGGATGGGAAATAATCGTTGCTGCGGCCAAAAGCGGAGGGGGAACCGGAATGAGAAGTGTTGTCGCTGTTATTCTCGGAGGTGGAAGGGGCACCCGGCTGTACCCGCTCACAAAGCTCCGGTGCAAGCCGGCAGTCCCGATCGGGGGGAAGTACAGGCTCATCGACATACCCATCTCTAACTGCGTGAACGACGGAATCAGGCAGATTCTCGTGCTGAGCCAGTACAACAGCGAAAGCCTGAACCGGCACATCGCGCAGACCTACCGGTTCGACAGGTTCACGAACGGCTTCGTCTCGATACTTGCCGCCGAGCAGACCTACGACAGCGTGGACTGGTTCCAGGGAACCGCGGATGCCGTCAGGAAAAGCATGATACACATCCTGTCCCTCCAGCCGGACCTGGTGCTGATACTTTCAGGCGATCAGCTCTACAGGATGAACTTCCTCGATTTCATCCAGCACTTCAACGACACTTCCTCAGACATCTGCATTGCCGCCAAGCCCGTTTGCAGGGACGAGGCGTCAGGGTTGGGCATCATACAGGTCGATTCACGGGGCGCCATTCAGGGATTTCATGAGAAGCCCGCTCCCGAGCGGCTCTCCGGGCTTGAGAGCTCGTTCTCCTGTGTTACCGAAGACCGCCCGTTCCTCGGCAGCATGGGCATCTACCTGTTCAAGCCAGGGGTTTTGAGCGATCTTTTGACACAGAACCCGGAACACGACGATTTCGGCAAGGAAATAATCCCGTGCGCCCTGGGCCGTTACAGGATGACAGCCTTCCCGTTCAGCGGCTACTGGTCGGACATAGGAACGATAAAGAGCTTCTTCAAGGCCAACATCGATCTCGCCATGCCAAACCCCGAGTTCGACATGTACAGCCAGTTCTCCCCCCTCTACACCAGGGCCCGCGCCCTTCCCGGCGCCAGGCTTCGCAACTGCAGCATGGACAACGCCATCGTATGCGATGCCTCCGACCTCAACGGCGCGGTGGTGAGGAACTCGATAGTTGGGATCCGCAGCTACCTGGGAAAGGGCTGCGTGCTCGACGAGACCGTTCTGATGGGCGCCGACTTCTGGCGGGGACACCCGCAGGATCCCGCGGTTCTCGACCCCTCCCTTCCGCCGATGGGCGTCGGCGATGGCTCACATATCCGCAGGGCCATAATCGACAAGAACGCCAGGATAGGATCGGAAGTAAGGCTCCTGAACGAAGCCGGCCTTGAAGAGGCCGACGGGGATTCCTGGTTCATCAGGGATGGGATCATCGTTATCCCGAAAGGTGCGGTCATTCCCGACGGAACTGTTGTTTAGAAAACCGCAACAATTTGCGGCGATTGGGTGATGCTTGTTGTCAGGTCAGTGACCGAGGTCGTTGGTGCATGGCTTCAAGAAGCCTGTCCAGCAGTGTTGCCTCGTCGGGTATTTCTTCCAGATCAACGGACAGCGACGCCAGTGCATCAATGTAAGCCCTCATCAGGGTTGCTTTTGTAATGCGCTGGCTGCGGTTCTGCCTTGAACGGTTCTGCGAGATGGAGCGCACCATCCTTGAGAGCACCTCTTCCTGGTCCGGTCTTACAGGCACCGTGAGCCGTACCGATGGTTCGCTGTGGATCTCGATGTCGTTGAACCTCACAACAGGGCCGTTACCGTCAGTTTTTGCCATTTCAGCCTCCCGTGCGGGAAAGATACGGAATGGTGGTTGCGTGTCAAGGGAAATATGAAATTCGACACTTATGAAATTGGGGTATTGACGCTGGGTTTTTGATGTGCTAAACTCCGGCTGGAGTTATTGTAAATGTGTCGCAAACATCTTGCGGCCGTTAATGGATCCGGCAGGGTCCGGATCGGTTCCCGGGAGGGAGAAGATGCTGATCTTGGGAGGTTCGGGAAAAACCACCGTCGGCCTCGATATCGGTAGTCACTCCGTCAAGGTTGTTGAGCTCACGCGGTCCGGCAAAACAATGAAGCTCAGCAGGTATGCGGTAGTGGAACTCGCTCCCGGCACCGTGGTCGACGGTGAAGTGGTCAACAGGGACCATCTGGTTTCCTCGATCGGGGACGCCATCACCAAGGCGGGCATAAAGCCCAAAGCGGTGAATTCCGCGGTCTCCGGCAGAAGCGTCATCGTGCGGCGCATTCCCATGGAAAAGATGACCGAAGCCCAGGCCAGGCAGGCCATCCACTGGGAGGCCGAGCAGCACATCCCCTTCAGGGTGGACGAGGTCAGCATTGACTTCAAGATCATCAACGAAGAGGCCGGGCCCGGCCAGATGGAAGTCCTGCTCGTCGCGGCGAAGAAGGAGGTCATTCACCTCCACCGGGGCCTCATACAGGCGGCCGGCCTTCGAACGGCAAGTGTGGACCTCGAGCAGTTCGCCCTCCTCAGGGCTTACCAGTACGCCTACAACCCATCGGAAGATGAATGCGTAACCATCCTCAACATCGGCGCCGACAACACGAACCTGGTCATAGCGAAGAGCGGGGTGCCCAGTTTCAACCGTGACCTCGCGATCGGGGGAACACGGTTTGTCGAGGCCGTCCAGAGGTTCCTCGGCTTCGACTACGAAACCGCGGAGGGAGTCCTCAGGGGCAACCTTCCGGAGGGAGTGAGCGCCGAAGACGTGAAGAACGCTGTCAGCAGCGTTGTCCAGGAACTCTCTACAAGCGTCAGAAGGTCGTTCATCAGCTTCCAGGCCTCCGGTGAGAGCACCAGGATCGACAAGATGTACATAAGCGGCGGGTGCTCGCTCATGCCTGATCTGGCTGCAATACTCTCGGAGCAGCACGGCCTTCCCGTTGAGAGGTTCAGCCCGTTCAAGAGCATCCAGGTCGAACCGGGGCTTGTATCCGAGGAAGAGCAGCCCGGGCTCGACGCGCTCCTTTCCGTCGCCACCGGTCTCGCCCTGAGGGGATTCGTTCCGGGCGACATGGACATCAACATCCTCCCCGAGGAGGAGAAGCAGAAGGCCAAGAGCTCTGCGGCCGCTGCCGAAGCCTCGCCTCTCGCTGCGGTCGTCAGCTGGCTGCCCCTCGGTCTCGTTCTCGTCACCGTTGTGCTGCTCGGGCTTCACTACATGCATCTGCAGAAAACCCGGGACAGCATCAGGGAGGAAATAGCCACGGTCGACGCCGAGATCGCCCAGATGCAGGAGCAGCTCTCCAGACAGCAGGAGGTCACCGACCTTGAGCAGACCGTGAACGCGAAGCGTGCGGCGATCGCGAGCCTCTCGCTGAAGCAGAAAAGCACGGTGTACGTTCTCGAGTACCTCTGCAGGGCGTTGTACCCCCAGCAGTCTGAGCTTGCCGAGGAGACGGGGAAGAACATCTACCTGACCGACCTCACTCTCATGGGCACCGACCTCCAGATCACCGGAATCGCGCGCTCCTGGGGTGACATCATCGAATTCCAGCGCCGGCTTTCCGAAATCGCGCCCGATGGAACGCAGACTCTTTTCCAAACCGGCGACTTCGGTCAAAGCTACGATGTTGCGCCTGTCCTCGACGGATCCGGCGAGGGGGCGGGCAATGAGACAAGATATCGTTTCTCAATGAGTGTTGTAATAAACCTGTCGTCCCTTGAACCTCTGGTGGGCGACTACGCCGGAATGTGACGGAGGAGTCATGAAAAGAAAGATGTTGTTCTTCGTCGTGATCGCAGCGGTTCTACTTGCCGGCTGCGATCCCTTCGGCACCAGTGAGACCAAGGCCTACATCACGGGCCGGATCTACACCGACTCGACCATGACGGAGCCCTACGAGGGCGCCACGGTCGTGGTTCAGGTGGATCCCGACAGCGTGGTCATGCCCACGGTCTCCGCAGTCACCAACGCCGATGGATACTTTTTCCTTGAAGTGCCCTTCTACCCCGGCACGAGCGGTGAGGGCGTTGAAGGGTTCGGCTTCACCGGAACGGGTCGCGTGGGACTGATGGCGTACGCCATGGGCATGGAATACGAATACCGCAGCTTTGATGAGGACCCGTTCACCATCACGGCAGGCGATACACTCACGGTGTGGGATGTGCCCGTCACAGCGTTCAAACCACCCTCGGGCGGGGGCGGTGAGTAGATGCACCTGAACCTGGGCGCTTGCACTCACGGAAAGGATTCACCATGGCGATAGACTTTCGCGATGCGCGGGTCCTGAGGTTCATCGTGGGAATACTCCTCCTCGCAGCCATTTTGCTCGGCTACTTCATGTTCCTCGCCAAGGGCCTTCAGGGGGAGATCGCCGTCGAGCAGCAGAATCTCGACATGCGGAGGATCGAGCATCAGAGCCTCAGAAGCAGAACCTCCGAGGACCTTGCTGTGATGGCGCAGAGAATCGAGATGTACACTCAGGAACTGAACACCCTCGACCGGCTGCTTCCCAGGGTCTACGACCAGGAAGCGGTGATGGGGATGCTGACGGAGGGGGCCGCGAGAAGCGGTCTCTCCATTGTGTCCCTCACTCCGATGCAGTACGTCACCGAGGGCGAGTACGTTATCTATGACTGGCAGGTCAGGCTCACCGGCCGCTTCCACAGGCTGGGCGTTTTCCTCGACCAGCTCACCCAGGAAATGCTGATGAGCGCTGTATCAAACCTTGAGATCCACCAGCAGAAGGCCGCCGAGGGCAAGTTCGACAACATCGAGGCGTCGTTCACCTTCAGCGCCTTCGTACAGCCCTGAACGGGAAGGAGGTAAGGAAATCATGCTGAAGACCGTTACGGTTCTTGCGGCTGCGGTCACCCTCCTTCTCCTTGCGCCGGCCTGCGGCTCCGGGGGAGAGTCGGAAAGAACTGACACCTCGGGCGGCGCGATCACGATCGTGCAGCCGGATGCTGTCGCCGGCTGGCTCTCCGTGGAAACACCGGGGCCGGTCACGGCAATGCAGGCGGATCAAAACGGTGTGCATCTGCTGGGCGCCTCCGGTTTGCTTCTTGTCTGGTCGAGGGAGACCGGCGTCTGGAATCCGGCCTGGATCGAGGGAGCCGAAGATGCCTTCGACATCGCCCTTCTGAACGGTGAGCCCGTCCTGCTGACACCGGACGAAGTGATCATCGTTTCCGAGGGGGCTGCAGAAGCGCACCCCTACGAGCACGCCTCCGTCCCCCTCGACATCGCGGCAAGCGGGGATGAACTGGTAGTTCTCTTCCAGGACGGTTCAATCCTTGTCAATCCGCACACCGAATCCGCCGAGCCCCTGCCATCTTCGGGGGTCGAACCTTCGGGCGGGCTGATCAGGTACGGTGAGGACTGGGCCTGGATCAATACCGACGGAACCCTCTCACTGCTCGATACCTCCGTGGGGCTCAACAGAACTGAAACCCTTCCCGAGGGAACCACTGTCATCGCCCGGGGCGAAGAGGGGTTGTTCGCGGGTGACGGCTCGACCGTTTATCTCAGAACCGCCCCTGGTGAGTGGGCCATCCACTGCCCGGGAAGCCTCCACGCTTCAGGGCTCGTGATGAACAACGCAGGCGTCGTCTCGCTTGACGACGGCGAACTGCTCGCACGCGATTTCTCGGAGAAACCAAGGGAGATCTGCGCCAGCGGCACAGCTCCGATATGGCTCCTCACTGACTCCGGTCTATCCGTCTGGAGCGAGCTTGACCAGGTCGAGACAAGCCTGCCCACCTACGATCTCGCCAGGATTGAGTGCAGCCTTGCCGGGCAGACCGGCGGGCAGACGGCTGCGGGGGTTTCCGGAGTATCATCTTCAAGCGTTTCCATAAGCGGGGTGTTCAGGATCTACGAATCCGTTTCCAGCAGGCCGGATCCATTCACCGAGTTTCCCGCCTCGAGGCGTGATCTCAGACGGCCTCTGGCCGATCTGAGCATCGAGGAGCTTCATCTGGTGGGTATCACACTGGATCCGTCCGGCGGGGATCAGGCGATGGTCGAGGATGCCAACGGGGTTGCCTACATCCTCCAGGCGGGCACCATGCTGGCCAACAACACCCACATTGCGGAGATCACGAGCAATGAGGTCATAGTCGTACAGGAAGTAACAGTCGGGTCGTCGGTGGAGGGCGGGGCCGTAACGTCCATCCCGACCATCTATTCGATGCGGCTGCATGAAGAAGGTGGTTTCTGATGCGAAGAATCAGCCCTTTGCTTCTATTGCTCCTGTGGGTTCCATTGATGGCCTACAGGGTGACAGACATTTCAGTTGTTCCCAGCGGTGACAGAACCCAGGTGACGATCGTCACCGACGGCGCCATCACCTATGAGAAGTTCCTGCTCACTGACCCCATGAGGGTGGTGATCGACCTCGGCGATGCGGTTCACGCACTTCCCTCGACCGATTTCGCGGTTGACAGGGGTGGTGTGGGTGCCATCCGCACCAGCCAGTACAAGGCTCCACCGGAGGGAATAGTCAGGGTCATCGTCGACGTGAACGGCGAGCTGCTCAACTACAGCACCGACCTCCAGGATGGCAACCGCCTCGTGCTCACCCTGTTCACCGACCCCGCGGGCACTCCATTTACCGCATGGTCGGCCACTTCCCAGACGGTTGGACCGGTCGTCACCGGTGGGAGCGTTCCTCCCCTTTCTACGCCGGTGGGCGGCAGCACGACTTCATCCATGACCGGATCGGTATCCGGGGTCAGGGTCTCCGAACCCGGCCGCCAGGTCGAGGACGGCTTCCCGGTAACCTGGAGCGGCACGGGCGGACGCCGCATAACGATCGATGTGGTCGAGGCTGACATCAGAACCGTCATGCGCTCGATAAGCGACGTCAGCGGCATGAACATCATCATCCCGGAGACGTACCAGGGAACGGTTACCGCAAGGCTTCGCAACGTCGGCTGGTGCGACGCCCTTACGGCCATCCTCGCAAGCCAGGACCTCGTGGCCACCCAGAGCGGTCACAACACGCTCAGGGTTGCCCTTCGTTCTGACTTCTATTCCCAGGTGAACGAAATGGCGAGCACCCAGGCCCAGCGGGAAAACCTGCAGGACCTTCACACCGAGGTGTTCATCATCCGTTACGCCAAGGCGGAGGATATTCAGGCCGCAACCCAGGGCGTTCTTTCGAGCCGGGGCGAGATCAGCGTCGACAACCGCACAAACTCGCTCATCGTCACCGACATCCCCAGGAAGCTGAATGAGATAGGGCGCATGCTGCCCATTCTCGACAGCCCGACCGCGCAGGTGATGATCGAAGCCAAGCTTGTCGAGATCGATGCAACGGTTCGCCGCGAATTCGGCATTGACTGGTCGATAGGCAACCTCACCC
The DNA here is from genome assembly GCA_963845085.1 of Candidatus Fermentibacterota bacterium. Lineage (GTDB taxonomy): Bacteria > Fermentibacterota > Fermentibacteria > Fermentibacterales > JCC-6 > UBA6080. Next base: position 306,170 of record CAWJQI010000001.1, on the reverse strand, counting down.
GCAGCGACCAGCTCACGAGGGCCGGAATGAACACCGATCTCTCGGTCGGCGACCCGACCGGCAACATCGCATTCGGAACCGTCACGGACATGTTCAACATCGAGGCGACTCTCAGTTACCTCGAGTCGGAGAACATGGCGCACATCCTGTCCGAACCCCGGATAGCCATCTGCGACAACATGACCGGGTTTGTGATGAGCGGCAAGCAGGTGCCACTCACCCTGATGGACGCCTCCGGCAACACCTACGTGCAGCTCTACAGCGTTGGCGTGAGCCTCGAGGTGACGCCGCACATCAACGCCAACAACAATGTGACCCTTGAGCTCAGGCCGGTGGTGAGCGACCTTTCCGGTGAGTCCACGGCATCCGACCAGCCCATCATCCTCACCCAGGAGGCGAACACCACGCTCATGATCGACGACGGCGCCACAGCGGTCATCGGCGGCATCATGAGAAGCAAGACCACCACGGTTCGGAGAAGGGTTCCCATCCTTGGCCACATACCCTTCCTCGGTGACCTTCTGTTCAGCTACTCCTCCGACAACGTGGACAGCACCGAGCTTGTGATATTCGTAACCCCGCACATCATCAGGCCCTACTAGGCGGGAGACGTTGACGAGAATCGGGCGGGGGACATGGAAAGGCCATGTCCTCCGCCCATGCCCTTCCGGAGTTCGCCCCACCTCATCGAGGATGAGGGAGGCGGTTTTCAGCATTCTGGGGGGAGATCTTGAGGGGTCCCTGTTCTGGGACCTTTTCTGCGGGACGGGCGCATTCGGTCTCGAAGCCCTGAGCTGCGGCGCCTCAAAGAGCGTTTTCGTCGACTCGAGCCAGGGGAACCTTCATTCGATCCACCAGTTTCTGAAGGACCGCAACTCCGCCTTTAAGGCCGAGCTTGTGCGGAAAACCCTTCCAGGTGATCTGACCGGTCTGTCCGGGCCTCCCGATGTGGTTTTCATTGACCCTCCCTACAGGGAATCGGGCATATATTCCTGGATCGGGTCGGTTCCCTGGGGTGAACTGGCCGCCCCGGGAGCGGTGATCATGGCCGAATCCGGATCATCGCAGGCACTGCCCGGATGGGAGAAGAGAAGGTATGGAAGTTCCTGGCTGTTCATCACCAGAGTGTGACCGGGGCGGCATGAAAGTGCTCTACCCCGGCACCTTCGATCCCATCACTCTGGGGCACATCGACATAATAAAAAGGGCTGTCTCCGTATTCGGCAGCCTTCATGTCGGGGTGGCCGACTCCACGCCGAAACAGACGCTGTTCACCACCGCACAGAGGGTTGAGCTTGTCAGGTGCTCGATCGAGGAAGCCGGGCTGCCCGGCAGCATTACAGTGGCTTCCTTCCGGGGGCTGCTGGTGAACCACATGCGTGAGATCGGCTCGACGGTCTTCATCAGGGGTCTCCGGGCCATGTCAGACTTTGAGTACGAATTCCAGCTTCAGCTCATGAACAGGCGGTTTTCCCCGGAGATCACAGGCGTGTACATGATGCCATCGGAGAGCAACATCTACCTTTCGTCAACACTGGTCAAGGAAATTGCCAGGCACGGCGGAGACATTTCAAGCCTTGTACTGCCCTGCGTCCGCAAGGCACTGGAGGAGCGTGGAAAGAATGGCTGACATCAGGTTTGCCCCAAGGGCGGAATCCCTTCTCGGTTCCGCGACACTTCAGATAACCGCCAAGGCAGCGGAGCTCAAAGCCGCCGGCCGTGACATCGTTTCACTTTCCGCGGGTCAGCCGGATTTCCCGTCCCCCCCGGCGGCCATCGAAGCCGCCGAGAAGGCCATGCGTGATGGAAGGACCGGTTACACGGCAAACGCCGGGCTTCCCGAGCTGCGCAGGGCTGTTGCCGAGAAGTGGGGCGCCCTTCACGGAATGCCTGCAGACCCTGCACGGGTGCTCGTTTCGTGCGGCGCAAAGCACAGCATCGCCAACCTCATGGAAGCCGTGATCAGGGATGGCGACCGCGTTCTCATCCCGCGCCCCTGGTGGGTGAGCTACCCTGAAATGGTGAAGCGTCTGGGCGGTGTTCCCGTGGCGGGGGAGGGGCACCACCTTACAGCGGACGATGTGAGAAAAGCTGCATCAGAAGGCGCGACAGGCCTTGTGTTCAACTCCCCCAACAACCCGACCGGAAGGGTTCACAGCGAAGACGAGATTGCCCAGATCGCCGATGCGATTGCCGATTCAGGCATGTGGGTGATCTCCGACGACATCTACGAATTCCTCTACTACGGTGAAGGAGTCGTGCCCCACCTGCTCAGGGCGAGGCCCGACATCGCGCCACGGCTTGCCGTTGTCACAGGTGTCTCAAAGACCTGGAGCATGACCGGCTGGCGCATAGGGTTCGCACTGGCCGATCCCGCATGGATAGCCTTGGCCGGCAGGGTGCAGTCCCATACCACATCCAACGCACCGACGATGTGCCAGTACGGGGCGGTTGCCGTGGTCGAGGGAAGGGCCGAGCAGGACAGGCTCACCATGCTTGAATCCTTCCATCAGCGCCGCGACCTCATGTGCTCGCTTCTCGGACAGGATGAGAAACTCGTCTTCCCCGAACCGCTCGGTGCATTCTATGTGTTCGTGAACCTTGAACCATCCCTTGGAAAACTTGACACCGCATCCTTCTGTATTAGTCTACTGGAGGAGGAGGGCCTTGCCGTCATACCGGGAAGCGCCTTTGGATCAGAGGGGTACATCAGGCTTTCCTTTGCCGCATCGAACAGCGATATTCAGAAAGGTGTGAAGCGCCTCCGCGATTTCATCTCCAGGAGGGTGTGAAATGGTCGTCACATGTCCCAGTTGCGGTAAGAGTTACCAGATCTCCGAGGAGAAACTGGGAGGCAAGGCCAAGCGCATTCGATGCAGGAACTGCACCGAGATATTCATCGTACACCCCCCAAAGCGGAAACCGGAAGAACCCGTTGCAGAGCCGCCAGCTCCCGATCCCGGGCTGCACACCGACGAAAGGGCGGCAAGGTTTGCACGGGTGCTGGCCAGCGACATGCTTGTCTACAACCAGGACATGGTCGAGAAAGCCAGAATCGACGGTAACCTTGCAGTCGTGATGGCCGGCGACCTCAAGAGATCGTGGGAGCTTTGGAAGTCGAGGTTCCCCGAAGCCGCCCAGAGCGGCGGGATAGAGATATTCCGCGATGCCCTCAGGAAAATTCTTGCTGCCTGCGGCCCCGATTTCGACGAGTGGACCCCCGAAGACTAGTCCGGTTTCGCCATTTCATGCTTCAGGCACCTGAAGATGATGTGCGCCAGTATCAGGTGCACGTCCTCTATCTGCTGCATGTCTTCGGAGGGAACCACAAGGGCCTCTGAAGCAACCCTTACAGCCTCGCCTCCGGAATAGCCGGAAAGAAGGATTGAAACAGCCCCGGCCTCGTTCGCGACCTTGAAGGCGTTGATGACGTTCGGGCTCATTCCGCTTCCGCTCAGGCCGATGACCACGTCGCCGGCTTCGACCAGGTTTCGAAGCTGCTCGCCGAAGGTGTTGGTGTAATCCGTATCGTTGGCCCAGGCGGTGAGAAGCGGGATGTTCTCGGCGAGCGACACCGCCTTCAGGCGGGGTTTGCCCGGCATCGCCGTGCCCTTTGCGAGATCGCACACGAAGTGCGCACTGGTGGCGCTGCCGCCTCCGTTGCCGAAAACGAATACCCTGTTGCCGGACCGGTAGGCAGCAAGGATTATGCCCGTTATCCGTTCGATACCGTCCGGGGGGATTTCCAGCACGAGGCTGCTGACCTGGTCAAGGTAGGTGCGGATGTTCTCTAGCATGTCGTTTCTCCAAGGAAGCTCGGGTACTTGTCTTCCATCACTGTGCCAGGCGGGACCCGTGTTCCGGCTTCCACCAGCGTGTTTTTCAATTTGCAGCCCCGACCAATCAGGGTGTCTTCAAGGATAACGCAGTTCTCGAGCTCACACCCCGGCTCTACAACCGATCCGGGAGCCGTCCAGAGTGTTCCGCTCACCCGCACCGACGGATCGAGTCTGCCCTGGATGAACGCGCGGTTCACGGCGACACACCCATGCACCCCCGGCACGACAAGACCCGACAGGAGGGCATGGCTTGCCCTGAGCTGCTCCTCGCCGGAACATACGATGAATGCGCGGCCTCTGAGAAGCACCCCCTTCAGCACGGCGCCGCTGTTCAATGCCGTTTCGACCGTATCTTCGAGGGACTGCCCCGGTTCCGGCTCTTCACGGAACCAGCAGGCCCCTGCAAGAACGACATTGGTTCGCGCCAGCTCGGGTGCCGGATTTCTTTCAAAACCGGTAATGAGGCCGTGTGGATCAGTGAAAACGCACATGGAGCCCCATGGTTTTCCGGTGCAGGCAAGTGCGGCCGCCCCGTCGACGCTGCTGTCGCAGAGCTGCTCGAGCGGCTGCCTTGAGAGCAGGTCAGATCTGACTGCGATGACTCCCGGCAGACTGCCGATGCCCCTTGATTCAAGGTGAAGGGCGAGGTCCGAAGCGGGCAGGACGCCGCAAACCCTTCTTTCCGGCCCGCTGCCCCGGAATGATGCAACCCTCAAGGTCGGGCCTCGAAACGGGCGTAGCGTATCAGCCCGTTGCCCCACCCGACGGTTTTGGCCGCTGCGTACAGTGCACGCTGAAAGCCCAGTTTGAAGTAGAAAAGCCTGAAAGCCCGTTCGAGGGGGGAGCCCGTGTTCAGCAGGGGCGGGCTCACCTTTCTTCTGACCGCGCCGTAGTTGCCGCTTTCCCGGCCGACAACCCTGAAGCCGCCCGACCCGAGCATGGCCTCGAGTGTGCGGGGGCAGAAAAAGTAAAGGTGCGCAGGAACCGCATCGGGATCCATTCGGCCCGTTTTCCTGCCCCTTGCGAAGGTCTCGAGAACCTCCTCCCAGTGGGTCAGCTCCCAGGGGCACTGAACCAGAAGCACCCCTCCCTTTCCGAGCACCCTTCCCACCTCCCTGAGGGTTTCCTGCGGGCGGTGGAGATGCTCAAGAACGTCGAGCATCATGACCACGTCGAACTCGCCGTCGCTGAAGCTGCCATCTTCAAGAGTGCCGGTATGAACGTCAAGGTTCAGAACATCCCTGGCGTAGCGCGATGCGACAGGGCTGACCTCGACCCCCGAGACCGTGTAACCTTTTTTCCGGAGATGGTCGAGGAGAAAACCGTGCGCGCAGCCCAACTCAAGAAGCCGGCCACTCCCGCGGTACCGCTCGAGTCTGACCGCCCTCTGTTCGAAGAGCCCTTCGAAAACACTCCTGTACCTTGAGAAGTTGTCAACGTAGCCGCCGTAGCCCACTTCGATGCGGTCGTAGTATTCGTCGGAGTACATGGTGGCGAGCGAGGCCTCTGTGGGCCGTTCGGAAAGGTAGATCAAACCGCAGACCGGACATTTCGATACCGGCCACCCCCGCGAGACCTTGAGAAGACCGGGGCTGTCATACCCGCATATGGCGCAAACCGCCCTTTCACGGGGTATTGCAGACCAATCCACGTCAACCCCTTGACAATCCGTCAAGACTTGACAAAATTACAGCCCTATCCGGTTTGCATGGAACAAGTTCATATCGCTTTGAATATACGGTATGCTGAAAGGCGGCGTCATGGCTACCAGAAGAACTGAAGGCCGATCCCTTGAGCTTTACCTGCGCGAGATCGGCACCCGTGACACACTCACATCCGAAGAGGAGGCCTCCCTCGCGAGGCGCATACGCGAGGGCGACCAGGAAGCCCTGAACGAGCTCACCGAGGCCAATCTCAGGTTCGTTGTCAGCATCGCAAAGCAGTATGCGAACCAGGGCGTCGCCCTCGAAGACCTTATCAACGAGGGAAATGTCGGCCTGATCCGGGCAGCCAAGGGTTTTGACGAAGGCAAAGGCTGCCGTTTCATCACCTACGCCGTGTGGTGGATCAGGCAGGCGATACTCCAGGCGCTTGCCGAACAGTCACGGATCGTCAGGCTTCCACTCAACAGGGTCGGCGAGCTCTACAAAATGGGCCGCGCCACCCGCGAACTGGGTCATGCCCTCGGCCGCGATCCCTCAACCGAGGAAATTGCGCGGGAGCTCGACCTCAGCCGTGACGAGATCGAGGGAATGATGTCGATTCACAGCACGCATCTCTCCCTCGACAGCCCCGTGTACGAAGGAAGCGACAAGACCTTTCAGGAGATGATCGCCGCCGACGACGGCATCGCCCCCAACGAAGCAGTGCTCCACGAGGCCCTCAAGCGCAGCGTGGGCGACATGCTCGACATACTCGATCACAGGGAGCGCACGATCATCCAGCTGTTCTTCGGCATCCACACCGACAGGAGGCACACACTGGCCGAGATCGGACGCACCATGGGCATCAGCCGCGAGCGCGTCAGACAGCTCAAGAACAGGGCCATCGTCAAGCTTCATGAGTGCGGCGAGAGCGGGTCCCTGCTTCACTTTCTCAAGTAGCGGAAGCGGCGGGTCTTGCTCAGGGGCTCTCTTGACTGGATTCCGGAAGACCCTTCCGGGCGTCGCCGGCCTTTGCGGATCGACGCCAACAGGCTGAGGCTGTTCGTCTTCCTGTTCGCCGGGGTCATGAGCCTGCTTCTCGGCGGTGCATTCGCCCTTGGCAGACGTGTGAACACGCCCGCCGAAGGCTCTCAATCGAGCGACTATGCGATACTTCAGGGCGAGCTCCTCCAGCTCGGCGCCAGGGTCGAGAACCTGCAGCAGAGCCTCATGGAGATCTCTCAACGCGAGGAGAGGGTCTTCATGGCCGCAGCCGACCTCAATCTCGATTTCAGCAGCCTTGAATCCGGGGGTGTGGTTGCGGAACCCCTCAACATGTTCCAGTACATCGACGACATGGAGTTCGAGCTTTTCCTGTGCGAACGCCTTGCGGGCGCTGAGATTGCGGCTTACGATTCCCTCGCGAGGCTTCTTGTCGAGAAGTCCGATCTTCTTCGCAAGACCCCTTCCATCTGGCCCGTCAACGGCATATTCGTCAGCGATTTCGGCGCCAGGATAGACCCGTTCACCGGGGCCGTGAGATATCACCAGGGAATCGACATTGCCGACGATACGGGAACCCCGATACACGCCCCCGCCGACGGTGTGGTAACGTTCTGCGGCTGGAGCGGCGGTTGGGGGCTCAACATGGTCATCAAGCACACCGATGACATCTCGACCCGTTATGCACATTGTTCAAGGCTCGAGGTCGCTGTCGGGCAGGCCGTCCAAAGGGGCGACATCATCGCAAGGGTCGGGTCAACGGGGCGCGCCGTCGGTCCGCATCTTCACTACGAGGTCCTGAGGCACGGGGCGCAGATCGATCCCGAGAATTTCATCATCAGTGCCGGGCCAAGGGCTTCGGCTTTCTAGGCGCCATCAAATGGAGGTCTTCCCGGAATGAGCGATGGAGTCGTACGGCAGCGTCCACTGCGCTCTTCGCTCATGGGGTCGGCCGGGGGCGCGGCAGACCTGCTCGATGTACCCCTGCCCGATCACATGCTGTTCGGGGGCTCGGGGCACGCCTTCCTTCTCCATGCCGACAGGGCGCTGAGCCGCTCATCCCTTCACAACTGGAGCCATTCCGAGTTCAACAGGCTGCTCGCAAACCTCGGCATCACCCACGAAGACATCGGGCACTTCGGCCCCGATGTCACGGTTTCGGAGAGGAACCGCCTGGAGAGGGGGATTAGAAGCCTCGTCTCCCGCGGGGTCCCGTGTTCGGTCAAAGGGCTTGAGCACCAGCTGATAACCGGTTATGACGAGAAGGGGTTCCTTCTTGATTCTCCACCCTCCCTCGAGGGCGAGCTCTTCCCGGACAGGTTGGATTTCGGTTCGTGGGAGCAGCTTTACGAGCATTCCCCGATATCCTTCCACGGGTTCAAGAAAAGCAGCCCTGCACCCGTTGATAAAGTGTTTGCGGACAGCCTCATGCATTTTTTGAACACCCGCGTGCCCGCCGCCGGGCAGGGCATGAACGGCTTTGTCAGTGGCAGCCGAGTCTACGACCGTTGGATCGCCGCCCTTTCCAGGGAAGGCTCCACCCGCAGGCCGGGGATGGCGGTGGCGCTGGTCATGGCCGAATGCAGGTTCAATGCTTCGCTGTTCCTGCGCGAGGCTGCGAAGCACAGACCGCAGGCCGCAGGGGCGGCACTTTCACTGGCGGAAGCGTTCCTGGAGATCTCAACGGGGCTTTCGAGCCTGTCAGGATCCATGCCACCTCCGGACATGCGGACCACCCTGGGTCATCTCAGGAGCATGGAGAAGGAGTGTCGGAGGGGAGTTGAAAAGGTCCTTGCGGCCTTCACAGCCTGACACCTGGGACGAGTATGCCCCCTTTTTCAATGCCGAGGAGGGCACAGTCTTCTCCCATGATCTCCGGGAGATGGAATTCTACAGGCTTCTGAGGCTTCGCCACCCGGGCGCTTGCATCGAGATCGGTGCCGGGGCCGGAAGGCTTTCCAGAAGCCTCTTCAACGGGGGTTTCATGGCCGCCCTCGAGCCAAGCCGGGCCATGATTGCCTCCTGGACCAGGGCTCAGATGAAACTGGCACACAGGGTCAGGGGGATCGGTCAGGATCTTCCCTTCAAAGACGGTTGCTTCGGGTTCGCATGCTTTCCATACAACGGGCTTCAATGCATTCTTGAGAGGGATGGGAGGCGTTCAGTGTTCCGGGAGGCGCACAGGGTCCTTGCCGCGGGAGGCATTTTCCTGTTCGAGATCAGCCCGGCTTTCGCCAGAAGGCCGCCCGAACAGAGAACGAGAAGGTACAGCGTCGAGCTGCCCGACGGCGGAATCCTGTCGCTCGACGAGGAAGTCAATCGCCCGGAATGCCGGAACAGCGTTGTTTACGATATGATCTATTCATCGGAGTATCAGAACGGCGCATGTGATTCACGAAGGGTGGTCCTCGAGCTTGCGGCGTTCAACGTTCTCGAGGCGGTCGATGATGCCCGAAAAGCCGGGTTCTCGGTGGAACGCCTCTGGGGCGATTACGATGAAACCCCGTTCGACCCAGAGATGTCCCCGAGGCTTCTCGTTCCTGCCATGAAGGAGTAAGGCATGCTTTTACTTGTTCTTGCCGTGCTGTCGTCCCTTGTCTCCGATGCCAGGTATCCCGTTCCATCGCCCGACGCTTCACGGATCGCCTTCACCTGGCGGGGAATGCTCTTTCTCGTCCCCGCCGGGGGGGGCGATCCCCGCTGCCTCACCCCCGGGGAGGGTTATGTGGCAAATCCCCGCTGGAGCCCCGACGGCTCAATGCTTGCCTTCACGAGTTCCGCGACCGGTGGGGGTGACGTCTACGTCATGCCCTCGTCGGGCGGCGCCTCCAAAAGGCTCACCTTCCACAGCGGTGAAGACCTCGTGGCTGCATGGGAGAACGACAGGATCCTCTTCCTGAGTTCCAGGGATGGAGGGGAGAACCGCGTCTATTCGGTTTCCTCCGAAGGCGGTACACCGGTCCTCAGGGTAGACGCCTCCGTGCTCGGCATCACACCGCTTGAAGACGGCTTCGTGATCGAGACAGGTTCAACACCATGGTGGCTCAGGCATTACAGAGGCAGCGCCTCGTCTTGCCTGTGGGTTGGCGACGGCTCGCAATGGGCTCCCCTGTCCCACAGCACCAGAGACCAGCGGTGGCCCCTCGTGCTCGACGGGGCAATCTATTTCGTCATGGAGGACGAACAGGGTCTCGACCGCTTCTGGACTGTGCGCGGTGATTCGGCGATCGCTGTCTCACAGGCATTTCCCGGAGGCATTACGTTTCCTGGCGCAGGCGGAGGCCTGGTAACATTCGAGAGCGCGGGCCTGCTGCTTTCAGCATCCCCGCCCGACTGGTCTCCCGACACCGTTTCAGTGAACGCATCGGTGGACCATCCCTTCCCGATCGCAGCAGTTGAAATGGCGGGAACATATACCGACGACTTCTCGGTCTCGGCTGACGGCGCGCTGGTGGCGATGCAGGCCACCGGAGGCATCTTTGCCGGAAGGTTCGAGGAAGACGCCATCGGCGATGATGTGAGAAGGATCACCGCTGATGCAGCCCTCGAGGAAAGGCCAAGGTGGAGCCCCGACGGATCGATGCTGCTCTACCAGAGGGAAGACGGCATGGGTGTGAGCCTTGTTGTCGCATCGGGCAACCCGGATTCAGGCTACACCGCCACTGTTCTCGATACGGGGACTCTCGTGGCGAGGGCGGGTGAATGGAGCCCTGACGGAGCCATGATCTCGTTCATCGACCAGAACGAACAGCTTCACACGCATGAGCTCGCAACGGGTGCAACGCGCACCGTCTGCGAGACCCGGGGCGTCATTCACCATTCCTGGTCTCCCGACGGGGAGTGGCTTGCATTCAGCGCGCCCTGGGAGGCCCATCGCGAAGACGTTTTCGTTGTCAGTTCCTCCGGTGGCGTTCCGGTGAATGTAAGCAGGCACCCCAACGATGATTTCCAGCCGATCTGGCCTTCTGACGGCAGAAGGCTGTTCTGGGCCAGCCGCACCGATGACGGTTACTACTCCATCATGCAGGCATGGCTCAGGGAAGATGACTGGAACACCGAGGCGGAGAAGCGTGAGGAGATCCTCGACGAAGCGGACGGCGAAACCGAAATTGACTTCACCGACCTGGTCCGAAGGGTCGAAACGCTTTGCACCGTCAGGGGATGGTACGACTTCTACGGGGTTTCCAGCGACGGGCGGACCGTGTTCCTTCCCGGCCACGACCAGGATGAGCAGATGGACCTCTGGTCGGTCACATGGAAGGGCGAGGAGCTCACCAGACTTACGTTCGGGGGGCAGCAGCCAACGAGGATCCAGCCCGTGGAATCGGGCGGTGTCTTCTTTCTGAGCTATGGAAACACGATCAGATCAACGCAGCCGGAAGGCGGTGTTGGCGGGGTGTTCGGGTGGACGTGCCCGTTTCCCGTCGATCTTGCCGCCCTCCAGGCAGCCAAGTTCGACAACGCCTGGAGGCTCCTGCGCGACAACTTCTACGACGAAAACATGCATGGCGCCGATTGGGATGCTCTCAGGGAGAAATACCGCCCCCGCGCGGTGCAGTGCCTGGTCAACCGGGATTTCAACGATGTGGTGAGCCGCATGCTGGGGGAACTCAGCGCATCCCATCTCGGCATCTGGGGTCCCTGGAGTTACGAGCAGACTGCGTTCACCGGCGAACTCGGGATCCTGCCCGGCACCTTCCCCCCGGGCGGTGGGATATCCGTTGACAGCGTCGTCCCGGGCTCACCGGCTTTCATGTCCGAGGACAGGCTTTTTCCCGGAGACATTATCCTTTCCATTGACGGGTTCCCCGTCGGGGAGACCGGGAACATCTACGCACCGCTTCAGCTCACGACGGGTCGGACCGTACAGCTTGAAGTGGAGAGCGGCGGCCGTACACGTCTGGTGGCCATCGAACCCACTTCGACCTGGGCGATGTGGCAGCTCGAGTACCGGGAATGGGTGGCGGGAAACCGAAGGCTTGTCAGCAGGTTGTCGGGCGACAGGGTGGGATACCTGCACATACCCGCCATGAACCAGGAGTCGGTCGAGGATTTCCGGCGCGACCTCTACGCCGAGGGGCTGGACCGTGAGGCCATGATAATCGACATTCGCGGCAACGGTGGCGGCAGCACGCATGACCAGATCCTCGAGTGCCTCGGCAGACCGGCTTACGCCGAAAGCCGCGCACGCGCAGGCAGAAGCACCATCGAGCCGCTGGGCGTCTGGAGGGGGCCGCTGGTTCTCGTCATCGATCAGACCTGCTACTCCGACGCCGAGATCTTCGCAGCCGCCTGGAAGGAACTCGGGCTCGGTCCCGTGGTTGGCACCACCACGTACGGGGCCGTGATAGGCACGGTTGATGTGAACCTTGCCGACGGCACCTCGTTCAGGCTTCCGGGAACCGGATGGTTCACCCTTTCCGGAGCCAATCTCGAAAACGGAGGGGTTGCTCCGGATGTTCCCATCGCGGTTCTGCCCGCAGACGCTGCGGAAAGAGAGGACAGACAGCTTCAGGGTGCGGTGGATGCGGCGCTCGAACTCATCCGGTAGAGCGCTTTGCGTTGGGATGCGCGGCCGGGGAGTTCCTGAAACTTCTTATTGACTTGCGGGTAAAAGGTTTGTAACTTTTGCATAAGGTGAGTCTTAATCCTGTTCATCGGTATTCTCGAATCGGAGGTAAGTGGTGAAACTGTTTCTCGTTACAGTATTTCTGCTGGCGTTTCTCGCATCGGGGGGTACTGTTTACCGCGCACCCCAGCCCGTTGAGGCCGCCGAGTACCTTGGCACCGATTCCGGCCAGCTCGTTCGTTTCAACCTGCAGGCCCTGACCACGACCGACGCCAGCCTCGAGGGCTATGGCTCGGGTGTGGTGTTCAGGGTTCCCGAGGGCGGTTACGGCACGGAGATCGGAACCCCCGATCTGCCGGTGATCAGAAAAATGGTCCAGATCCCCGCTACCGGCGGCATCAGCATCGAGATAGTGAGCGCAGAGACAAGCACCCTGGGCAACTACAACGTTCTTCCCTTCCAGCCCTTCCAGGAGAGAAACGGTGCAGAGCAGCCCCTCAGGGTTGACGCTGAAGTTTACGGCACAAGTGAATTCTACCCCGCCAGCCCTGTCACCCTTCACAGCATAAGCATTCTGCGCGACATCAGGGTTGCCTGGGTTTGCTTCAATCCGGTGCAGGTCAACCCCGTGACCGGCCAGACAATCGTCACCACCAGCGTCACAGCCAGGCTCGTGAGCGACGGCACACCCGGCGAGAACGAGCTCTTCCGTGTCCCTGCCGGCATCACCCGCAGTTTTCTTCCCTATTACCGCGAGGTCCTCGGCTTCCAGGAAACCGACGCGATCGTTGAAGGCTCATACCTGGTCATAGGTTCGCAGTCTGCGGTAGACCTCTGCGCCGACCTCATCCAGTGGAAGCGGGAAAAGGGCTACGATGTCCAGATCGGCCTGATGGAAAACATCGGCAACACTTCCGCCGCGGTGAATACGTATATCGAGAACGCCTTCAACACCTGGAGCAACCCCCCCGAGTGGGTGCTGCTTCTCGGTGACGAGGCCGGTGTTCCCGCCTACTGGGCCGGCAGCATCGCCTCCGACAACCAGTACGGTGTCATCGGCACCGGTGTTGATCCCAGCATCCATGTCGGAAGGCTCTGCGCCGACACCGCAACACTGAACTACGTCTCCTGGAAGGTCTGGTCATACGAGACGGATCCCTACGAGCCGGCCGCCAGCTGGTTCCAGTATGCGGTAAGCGTGGGTTCGAGCGACTTTCAGGATCCGCTCATGTCCTGGCGCTACATGCAGATCATGGCCACCGACGGCAACATGGACGTCACCCTGTACTGCCCCACCGGCACCTACGGCGGCATCAACCCCACGGTGGCCCTCCTTTCCGCCGAGATCAACAGCGGTCTTTCGCTGTTCAGCTACATCGGCCACGGCTCCCGAACCAGCTGGGGAACCACCGGCTTCAACAACAGCAACGTTGCCGCCCTGACCAACGGCAGGATGCTCCCCTGGGTAAGCTCAATCGCCTGCGTGAACTGCCAGTTCGCTGACGGCGGAAGCAGTGACTGCTTCGGCGAGGCCTGGCTGAAGAGCGGTTCCATCGCCACCCCGAGGGGTGCCGTGGGCTTCATGGGCGCCACGGTGAACAGCCCGGTCGGCCCGACCGACTCCCTTGCGCTTTACCAGTTCAAGGGCTACTTCCAGCTTGACATGTACCACATGGGGCAGGCTTTTGACTACGGCAAGATCAAGGCCTACGAATACACGGGCAACGCCAGCAACAGCAACATGCACATGATCATGGGCGAGCCCGAGCATGACATCTTCACCACCACCGGCCCCCTGGTCCACCTCAGCGCAACTCACCCGTCCGAGGTCGGCACCGGCGCATTCCCTGTCACCGTCACCGCCGGCGGCTCTCCCGTGAGCAACGCAATGGTGGGGCTCTGCCAGGGCACGACTGTTCTCGCCAGCGGCCGCACCGACGCCTCGGGTCTCATTACGCTCAACATCCCAACAACACCCGGCTCGGATGACGTGACCTTCACCGTGACCGCCCACAACCTCTACCCCCTCCAGGTCATGGTCCCCACCGGCGTCGGCACCGAGGGTGAAGCCGGAGCAACCGTTCCCGGCTTCCATCTTTCAACGGCAAGCCCCAACCCGATCGCAGCCGGTACCACGATCGCCTTCGGCACCACCACGGGCGGGCATGTTTCCCTTCAGGTGTTCGACCTGTCCGGAAGGATTGTGAGAACCCTTCAGCAGGGTGATCTTCCGGCGGGCAGCCACAGCGTCATCTGGGACGGAACCGATGCCAGGGGCACACAGGTTCCCGGCGGGGTCTACTTCTACAGGCTCTCGACCCCCGAGGGCACGGCCACCCGTTCCTGCGTGGTCGTTCGCTGACACTTTCCCACCATTGGGGGCGGTCAACCTTGACCGCCCCCTTCTTTTGATGTAAGTTACGGGCTCGTTTCCAGTAAGCAGCTTGCGGCAGATATTTGAGCTGATGCTGCCGCAGAAGAACCTGAAACAGAAGGAGCAACAGAATGGGAAGGTTCAGAAGCGCCCGCCTGAAGAAGGTCAGGGCTCTCGGAACCCCGCTTCCTGGTCTTGTCCGCAAGGAGCCCAGGAACCAGAACACACCCGGCGAACAGGGCGCCATGAAGAAGAGAAGGCGGGTATCCACATTCCGCCTCCAGCTTCAGGAGAAGCAGAAGATCCGCTTCAACTACGGCCTCAGTGAGAAGCAGCTGCGGGCATACTACCAGGAGGCCAGCAGGATGGCCGGAGAAACAGGCGTCAACCTGCTTCAGCTGATCGAGCGCCGCCTTGACAACGTCGTCGCCCGCGGAGGCTTCAGCCCCACGATCGCCGCGGCCAGGCAGCTTGTCAACCACGGCCATGTGCAGGTCAACGGAAAGCGCGTGGACATCGCCAGCTACCTTCTGAAGGTGGGCGACCAGGTCACCCTTCAGCAGAAGAGCCGTGACCTCAAGATAGTCGTCGATCACATAACGGGCGGAAGCGGCATCGGGGTGCCCTCGTTCCTCGAAGCTGCCCCGCAGGACAGAAAAATCACCGTAAAGGCCATCCCCGCGCGCGAGGATGTGCCCATCGAAGTACAGGAACGCGCCGTCGTGGAGTTCTACTCCAAGTAGCAGGTTCCTTAGTGCAATAAGAGAGGGGCGGGCATGAAACCCGCCCCTCGTCATTCACCGATGCAGTCTAGAAAGCGCTCTTGATGCCCGCCCAGGTGTCGCGGGTGAGGGAGACCACATCGAACTCGAGTTCGCTGATGGCATAACCGCCGCTGATCGGGTAGCCGAAGAAGAGGGATTCGCGGTCGTAGCTCCAGGTGAGCCCGTAGCGGGCCGAGTTGCCCAGCCCGGAGGGCTGTGTTCCGGTGGCGACCTGCGTGAGGTTCGTGCCGTCGAAGGAGTAAAGGATGAAGGTGTCGGTGTTGTAGGTGGTAATCAGGACGTAGGTGTAGGAGGGGTTGTCACCCGGCACCACTGCCACACCGGAGATCTGTGTGGGGGCTGCGTTCGTGAACGTCTGGGCGCCCACGTTGGGAACGAAGCGGACAAGGCTTGTGCTGTTGCTCTGCCAGTAGTTCTCGCCGTCGTAGGACATGCCGCGGCCGCCGGTGGCGCAGGGGTTGGCAACGGTCTGCCAGGTGGAGAAGTTGTCGGAGGTGTACCAGAGGTTGCTGTACTGCCAGCTGTTGATGTGATAGATGGGGGTGGTGAGGTTGTCGTTGAAGGCGATGCCGAACCCCATCCCGGCGGCCGCCGGCTTGGGCGCGGAACCCGCTGTTGCGCCGGTGGCGGGGTTGAGGCTTCCGATCTCCATGCCCGAGCTCTCGCTGTAGAGGATGTTAACCGAAGAGCCGGTTTCCCAGGTGGCCAGGCCGAGGACCTGGTCGGCCCAGGTGATGTTCCAGGTGTCAAGGACCGTGAACGAGATGCTTGCGTCGACCGGCGACCAGTCGTTGATAGCCGGGCTGTTCAGGTTCCCGTCATCCGAGAACCCGACAAGACAAAGTGCAATCATGATTAACTGCATAAACCCCTCCTAATTGATCGAGATATGTTTCGGAAGCAATGCAGTTATTCTAACTCGAAAGGTGTTTGTCAAGTTAGATAGTCCACTTGACCCGGAAGTTTCCCCGGGGTAAGTTTCATGAATAGCCCGATAAGAAACGAAGGGAATCGGCAGATGCCACGTTCAATCGTCAACCGTACCTGAAGCGCCCCACTCAGGCTCCGTGGGAGCCACTCGTCAGGTGGAGCGCGGGCCGAATCTCCCTGATCCGTTTCCCGCTCTCCACAAAACGCCGGAAACCCGGCAATGTGGAAGGAGAGCGGAATGAAGAAGACAGGAATGACCCTTGAAGAGGTGAAGCAGGTTTACAGCGGCTTCGAGGGAAGGCTTTGGGAACTCATTATGGGCGAGCAGATCCACATCGGTGGATACGCCAGCTCGAAGGCCCTCGGCGACGCCGCCGGCTGGAAGCCGGGTGACGAGGTGGTAGACCTGTGCTCGGCGCTGGGTGCGGGCATGCATTTCCTTGCAAGAACATACGGTGTGCGGGCGTACGGTGTGGACGCCACCCCGCACATGGTCGAGGAATCGAAGAGGAGGCTTTCCGAGGCCGGCCTCGGGGAAAGCACCGAGGTCAAACTGGGGGACGTCACGGCCATACCCTACCCCGACTGCCGTTTCGACGGAGTCTGGGGCGAGGACGCCTGGTGCTACGTGGTTGACAAGGGCAGGCTCATCGAAGAGGCCGCAAGGGTGCTGAAGCCCGGTGGCACGATCGCGTTCACCGACTGGCTCATTGGTCCGGCCGGAATGGACGACGAATCGGCCCGGCGGATCTGTACAACGATGAAATTCCCCGACATGCTCTGCATGGAATGTTACAGCAGTCTGCTCAGAAAGAACGGGTTCAGGGTCATTGAATCGTCCGACCTCACGGCCGACTTCGCCGACCACATCGGCAACTACCTCGGGCAGCTCGCCGGCCAGAGGCATTTCGACGCCATGCAGATCCTCGGCTGGAACACCGATGTGTTCAACTTCCTGGGTTCGGAGTTCGGCTTCATGCTCGAAAAGGCCCGTGAGGGCGCCTTCGGAAGGGGCAGGTTCGTGGCGGTCAAGGAGGACGTATAAACTCCCTGGGTTACCTTTGCCGGGCATTTCCCCCGGCCGTCGCAAGCGGTCTCGGCATGCGTCCGGTGCGGGCCGTCTCCGGCTGGCGGGGAGAGGACGAAAGGGCGGGTGAAGCCCTTGTAAGGCCCGACCTGTGCCCCTTCGTGAAGTCGATTCTCGGAGAGGCGGTATCGGGCTTCGGTGCGGCCGGCTCGGTTGATGCGTGGGCCGGCATGTACACCTGCGACATGACAAGGAGGCTGTTCCAGGAGCTGGAGCGGATCAGCGGGAAGCCGGTATTCCAGTTCCAGCTTCCCGCCACCCGTTCCCGTGAGTCTGCGGCGTGGTTCGCGTCATCGATCGCCCACCTGGTGGATCGGCTGATCGATGCCGGGCTGGCATCCCGCTACGACCCCGCAGCCGCTCTTGCATGGGAGCTTGCAAGGATCGACTCGGCCGAACGTCTTCGTAAGGCCGCCCTTTCCTGGTCCGTACCGCCGCTCGATCTTCACAGGCTCTTCCTCGGCTTTCATACGGAACACGCCCTTTTGCCGGCGGACGGCACCGTGGGTTTTTCTCCGGGGGTTCGAGTCGCCGTGACCGGAAGCGTTGTCACGCTTGGGGATGACACCGTTCCCGCGACCCTTCAGGGCCTTGGGGCGGGTTACCTTCCGCTGGGCTGCACAGGGCTTTCCGGCCTTCCGTCAACGCATCCCGGGAGCGGTTCACCGGAAGACCTTGCTCTGGCCTCGTTCGCCGACACGCTCTGCATCCGGAACCGCCCCAACTCTGACACCTTCAGATGGATCAATGAGACAACGGCACTTGGCGGGTGCCACGGGCTTGTTCTTAAAAGCCTGTCCTTCTGCGACCTGTGGCATACCGAGAAGCAGCGTTTCAAGGAATGCCTTTCGATCCCGGTGCTCGTTCTGAACGGAGACAACTCCCCGGGCGAGAGGGAGCGCACCAGGGTCAGGCTTCAGGCCTTCGTGGAGACACTGGAGGGCATGAATGCATGATCCCGTGAAGAAGCTCACCGCCCTTGAGTGGGAACCCCGTGCTCGGGCGCTTCCTCCCTCGTTCGCCGCATCCTGCCGTTTTCTCCGTGACATGATCCCCGGCGGGGTTTCGTACCTTTTCACGCCGTGGGAGTATTCGTGCCGGGGCGACCTGCTTCTCAGAAGGCTCATGTTCGACAGCTCACCAGAGGCCCTTCGTCTTTGGGCCTTCCTTTTCAGCGAGAAGGACAGGCTTTTCCTCGCGAAGAACAGCGGCGCCCGAATCATCGCCCTGATGAAGGACCTTGGTCAGACGGCGGTCCTCGCGTACGCGTTCCCCGGCCAGCTGTCCTTCTATGCCGACGAGCTCTGGTGGGCGCCATGCTTCGCTGAGAGCACACACCTTCTGGTTCACGCATCGGAGCTGGGCGCCACCGAGGAGTTGTGCTACGTCAGGGCTGTTCTCGGCGCCATGAAAACCCTTGACTACTTTCCCAGACCCGACCTGTGCGTGGCCGGCGTGGGAGCCTGCTGCGACGACTTCAGTGCCGTCATGCAGCTCGTTGAGGGAATGGGCATTCCGGTTCACTGGTGGGAAATGACCGCCCCCGTGCCGGGCGGCAGCGCAGACGTGACCCCCTTCGGGGGGGTTCCATATTCCGCGCGCGACCTCGACTACCTCAAGGCGCAGCTTGCCGGTGTCGTCTCCGCTCTTGAGGAAACCACGGGCGTGCGCTGCACCGACGGAATGCTCGCAGCAAGCGTTGCGCTCTTCAACAGGCTTCGCGGCATGGTGAGGGAGCTCAGGGAACTCGTTTACCAGGCGGATCGTCCTCCCCTTCCGGGGCTTGAGATGTACCTGGCCGAGTTCATCGCGATCCACACCTGCAGCGACCCGGCGGAGTGCTTTCCGGTTCTCTCCGGGCTTCTGGATGTGGCGCGCGAAAGGCTCGCCGCCGGCAGGTCCCCGCTGCCGGGCGATGAACCGCCGCTTCGTGTCTACTGGGTCTTCCCGCCCACCGATGCCTCCCTGATCACCCTGCTCGAGGAACTGGGAGGGTGCATTGCGGGTACCGACTATTTTATAAACCACGCCTTTCTTCCTCTGCGAACCGACACCGACCCCATCACGGCGGTTGCGGAGAACTGCTTCGACGACAGGCTGCTCTGCCCGCCGAGCATGAGGGCACGGGCCATCGTGAACGACATCCGCCATTTCAGGGCGGAGGGGGTGCTCATCAGCGGAATTTTCGGCGCAAGTCATTGCGCATGGGACGACAGGGTGATCCAGGAGGCTGTCCAGCGCGAGACGGGGATACCGGTTCTATCTTTCGATGTGCCCTACAGTCCCGGAAGGATTAGCGAACAGGTGAGGAGCCGCATCGAGGCTTTCATGGACATACTGAAACAGCGCAGGGAGAATGGAAGATGACCAACCCCTTTGAGTACTTTCAGAACTCCGTCGGGGCGGAGATAGATTTCGCAAGGAACGAGAAGCGCAGGGGCCGCGGTGTGGTGGGAATCTATTGCGAGTTCACCCCTCGCGACCTGATCCTCGCCGCGGGAGCGTACCCGGTCTGCCTCTGCGGATCGAGCCGAAAGACCATACCGCCTGCGGAAACGGTCCTTCCGGCCAACCTCTGCCCCCTCATTAAGTCGTCGATAGGCTACATCCTCACCAACGGCTGCCCCTTCTTCAGCATGGCCGACATGATCGTAGCCGAGACCACATGCGACGGCAAGAAAAAGGTGTGGGAGCTCATCAGCGACAGAAAGCCGCAGCACATCCTTGAACTGACCCAGAAAGTCCGGGAGGCCGATGCGTGGGAACACTGGCTTCTCGAGGTGAAGAAGCTCAAGGCCAGGCTCGAGCAGCTCTACGACGCCCCGATCACCGAAGATGCGATGCGTGAGGCCATCAGAAGGATGAACATCGAGAGGGAGCTTCTCCGGACCGTGATGGAGTTCGGCGCCGAACCTAGACCGGTGATCAGCGGTGTTGAGCTCGGGAGGCTCCGCTACAGGGTTTCCGGCATGCCCGGCCACCTTCAGAAGCTTCGCGAGCTCATCGAAGTGCTGCAGCAGCGGAAGGCCGAGGGCAAGTTCACGGCCCGGGAAAACGCTCCGAGGGTTCTCGTCACCGGCTGCCCCATGAGCGAGGGCACGCTGAAACTGGTGGAGATAATCGAGGAGGCCGGCGGCGTTGTCGTTGTCCAGGAGACATGCAGCGGCATAAAGCCCCTCGATCCCGTGAGCGAGGAGAACGATCCCCTCACGGCCATCGCGGAAAAGCACTTCAGGATCCCCTGCAGCTGCATGACCCCGAACACGGGCAGGCTGGATCTTCTCGAGAGCCTTGCCGCAAGGTTCAGGGCCGACGCGGTCGTCGACCTCGTCTGGCAGGCATGCCACACGTACAACGTGGAATCGTACCAGGTCGGGGAGTTCGTGCGGAAGAAGCTGAACCTTCCCTACCTCAAGGTGGAAACGGACTACAGCCCGGGTGACAGGGAGCAGATCATGGTACGGGTTCAGACACTCCTGGAGATGGCCCGATGAGGTGCGGTGTCGACATCGGCGCCAGAAGCGTTGAGGTTGTTCTTCACGATGGTGCTTCGATCGTTGACATGATCATCGGGGACAGCCTGAGGGACCCCCGCGGGAACGCCGTGGAGCTCTTCATGCAGATCACCGGCAGGAACGGCCTTTGCATCGGCGACCTTGAATCGATAGTGGCGACCGGGTATGGCCGGAACTACTTTCCCCATGCCACGCGAACCTGCAGCGAGATAATCTGCCACGCCAGAGGCGTCAGCCAAATATTTCCCGATGCCGTGAGTATAATTGACATCGGGGGGCAGGATTCCAAAATCATCCGCCTCGAGAACGGCAAGCCGATGGACTTCTCGATGAACGACAGGTGCGCGGCCGGCACTGGTCGTTTCATTGAAATGGCCGGAGACATCATCGGTATCCCGCTCGCGGAGATGGACGAAGCCACGCGCGGCGGTGACGATTGCGTGGAGATCAGCACGATGTGCGCGGTCTTCGCCGAAAGTGAGATCATTGGCCTTCTGCAGGGCGGCGTTCCGAAGGAGAAGATCCTCCGGGGGGTTTTCAGGTCAGTTGCCGCGAGAACCGTGGGCATGGCCGGCGGCACGGGTCTCAAGGCCCCGCTGGTTTTCACGGGAGGAGTGGCCCGGAACCCGGGAGTGGTGAGGGCCGTCGAGCACGAGACCGGGCTCGTGCTGCTCATCCCGCCCGAACCCCGGATCACGGGAGCCCTGGGGGCCGCCCTGCTGGACTGAGGGCCGGCTTGAACTCCCGATGGAATAGACCGGTCCGATGCGCCGTATCTGGTTTGTTCACATGAAAGGAGTTCGAAGGTGACATACATGTTTCTTCTGTTGATCGCGGCCCTGAAGGGTCCTTCCGATTACGAGTCGGTCGTTCAGAGGGTTTCGGAGATGACCTGGGACGGCGACGTCAGCCGGATCTGCGAGCAGTACGGGCTGAACGTGGTGAACGTTACGTGGGAGGACACCGGCAGGTACGCCGGTTCCTGCTGGGGGCCGAACATCTCCGACCTGACCATACAGGTTCAGCACGGGAGCGATCGGGAGAGGCACTGCACAGCGATGCCTGTGATCCGCTACCCGAACTTTCACGACATATCGGCCGACATTGATCCCGAGGAGTTCTACCTTCTTGTCGGCAACGAGAGCGGCGAGGGTGATCTCACGCCGGTCAGTCTGAGCGACTACGTCTGGGGGCTTCGCGACTACCTTCACGACCCTTCGGACTGGCCGGGCCGTACCCGCGGACTGTGGGCCCCTCGTGACAGCGTGGTGCTTGTGAGCGCACAGGCGGTGTTCCTTCCGATACCCGACGACGGCGAGGCGATCTTCAATCCGGTTCTTTACAACTACCAGTCGTACGAGGGTGATCCCGGTGTGCTTGCGATAGTGGCTACCCGTGAGGGGACAAGTGCGACCATCATAGACAATTCGAGCGAGTACTACCCGGAGGGTTCGTACGGCTGGGGTCAGCAGTTGTTCTACAACGCGGACGGTCAGAGGGCGAGCTTCACCGGGACCCGGCTGAGCGATTTTGTCGAGTCGGGCGGCGACGGCAACGCAGAGGGCCTGTCGGCGGCGGGTGAGGAGGGGCTGAACATGGTGCTCCTCATCCAGATCCCTCTTCGGCAGAGGGAAAGGCCAAACCTCTGGTTCGAGGCGGCCTGCACCGAGAGCTGCGCGGCTCCCTCTGGAGCGGGCGGCATGGGGCGCAGCACGGTCGAGGCCGCTGTGGTGGGTCACGGCGAGCTCGAGGGTCCGTTCCGCGAGATAGACGGGAACCGGCTCATCCGCGACGACAGGTTCCCGATAAGGGTGACGGTTCAGTTCTACAAGGCGACGGACAACGGCGTTGCGACGGCCGACGACATTCGTCAGATAGCCGAACAGATCACCAGGGTCTACGAGGACGCGAGCTACGTTGGCAGCCTGGTGGTGCCGGACGAGAAGGTGGTCCGCCCCACGGACTGGAACCGCGAAGAGGTCGAGGTCAGCCTCAGAAAACGCATTCCCTGGCCCTGGTAGCGAAAGCGATGTTCGAAGGGGCCGTGCCCGTGGGGCGCGGCCCCTTCTCTATGAAGCCAGACCAATGCTGAGCCAGAGGGGCAGGGGTGACGATACCTCGAAAACATAATGGTAGATTGGTCGGTTTCCTGCCACCGCCGGGCTCACATCTCGAAAGCAACTTCCGGTATTGACGCTGATCCGTAATGTAAGTATGCATTTAATGCGTTGGGATTAAAACTCTGGAGGTTGCCGTGAAATTCTTCGCTGCATGCCTGCTTGTCGCATCCACGTTGATGGCTGCCACTCTCGTCGTTCCGGATGACTATCCCCACATTCAGCAGGCGATCGGCGCCTCCGCAGACGGTGACACAGTTCTCGTGATGCAGGGCTTCTACGTCGAAAACATCGATTTCCTCGACAGGAATATTGTACTGACAAGCGATGACTGGTCCGACTCGGGAGTCGTTATATGCGGCACTGGTTCGGGCAGTGTTGTGACCATTGCTGGCGGCCAGGATTCGACTGCCCGGATCGAAGGCTTCACGATCATCAACGGGACCGGCACGGGCGGAGCGGGCGGAGGCGTGATGTGCGCCAACACCTCTCCATCCATTGTCAGCAACTTTATCCACAGCAACCATGTCTGGTCAAGCTCCACCGTAACGGGTGGCGGCATTCATGCGTGGGGTGGTTCACCGGTCATCCATGACAACCATTTGCAAAGCAACTCGATCTCTTCATCCGGTGTGTATTCGACGCGCAGGGGCGGAGGCATCTACCTGTCTGCCTGCTCGAATGTATCCGTCGAGGGCAACATCTTCGAGGGTAACTACGCTTCCTCCGCCGCAACAGGATCGAGTGGAGGCGGCATCCACCTCGAAGGCTGCACTGGCGAGGTTATCGGAAACACATTCACAGGGAACGGCGCCGCCTTCGGCGGTGGACTGTATTTGGACGCAGGTTGTGAAATCCTGGTCGCATCGAACCTGTTCGAAGGAAACTGGGCAGCCTATGGGACTGTCAACCTTGGAAACCAGACCGGATGCGTGATCGAGCTCAATATCATCAGCCAGAACATCTGCAATGCGGAAGGAGGGGGCATATATGTTCACACTGCTTCCGGCCACTCGATCCGCAACAACCTCATCTGCAACAATCAGGGCGGAGCAATCTCCCTTCTCAACAGCACGACAATCGACATCTTCAACAACACCATCTCTGACAACGAGGGGGGGGGCGCCATAGGGGTTCTGCTGGAGGGCAGCCAGGCATCCATCAGGAACTGCATCCTGTGGAATGAAGACTTCCCCCAGGAATCGGGCATACTCCTCCAATCCGGTTCCACTCTCACGGTTGGCTACTCGGATATCGGGGGCGGCGAGGCAGGGGTTACCGTCGGATCAGGTTCACAACTCTACTGGAGCGACGGGAACATCGACCTTGATCCATGCTTCGATCCGAATTTCCCGGATGAACGGTACCTCGACCCCGAAGCACCTTCGCCGTGTATCGATTCGGGGGATCCGGGACCAGCCTTCAACGATCCCGAGGATCCCGCTAATCCAGGCTATGCCCTCTGGCCTGCTCTGGGGCTCCTGCGGAACGACATGGGTGCCTACGGCGGCTGCGGGGCGGGCGGTTGGGTCGGTATTGACGAAGAACCTGCGCTACCCGGCCCAGGAATCCTCATGCTGGCTTCTCCGAACCCATGTGTTTCCGTCTCGACGCTCATCTTCGATCTGCCGGCGCCGGCAGATGTCGAGATGAGGGTCTTCGATCTGTCGGGCCGCACGATCAGGGTCCTCGCCGAGGGCAGTATGACGGCAGGGGCCCACGCGGTGGTATTCGATGGTTCCCATCTCCCGCCCGGAATCTACTTCTGCCGGCTGCAGGCCGGGGCTTCGACCGCAACAACACGAGTTGTGCTGATCAGGTAGCACATTCCGGTATCCTTCACTCTGATCGATCCCCGCAACTCCCTCTCCGTCATCGCCTGCAGGTTTCAGTTGTCGCCCGTGGGGCGCGGCCCCTTCTCTATGAAGCCAGACCTATGCTGAGCCAGATGGGCAGCGTGATCAGGGCGGCGGCATGTGCGATGAGCTGAAGCCTGGCCACCAGGTTCCATTCCCCGTGATACCGAAGCGCAATCAGAGAATGGTTCGTGGCCGGCGGCGCAGCCGCCACAAGCAACAGGACAGTGCCCGCAAGGGAAGGCAGATCAAGAAGCCCCGACCGGAGCAGAATACAGACTATTCCCGGAACCAGCAGCAGCCTGACCCCGATCAGCGGGATCGCATACCTGAGGCCCGCATGGCCCGTCCCGCTGCCCGAGGCGATCATCCCGCCGAGAATCAGCATTGCAAGAGGCGTGAGCATCTGGCTGAGGTAGTTCATCACGGAGAACAGCATTCCGAGGGGGATGAAGGCTCCGGGTTCGGCACGCGCCGCTTCGCGAACCCCCGGGACAAGGGTTAGAAGGATTCCGGCGACAAGGGAGAGTATGGGCGCATTCAGCATGAGCCTGAGGCGCTCCCCCGTGGATGGCCGTTCGGCGCCGCTGAGAAGGAGCACGCCCGCGGTCCACATTATGGCAATGGAAGGCAGGGCGGCGATTGAGACGTAGACCACGGCCGTGTCCCGAAGGGGTTCGGGGGTTACCGCGAGGATGACTGGCAGCGGAAGGTAGATGGAGTTCGATATCATCATCATCGCTGTCACGGATCGGTCCCCCGTGGCGGTGCCGCCCCGGAAAAGCCGGAACCACGATGTTCCGAACACCCACGTGAGTGTGATCCATGCGGCAACAACTATCGCAAGAACCATTGCCTGGCGGAAAAGGTCGAACGTGAAGGACCGTGTCATGGCCAGGATGAAGGCGCATGGAATGACAAGGTCGATGAGCACCCGCGTAAGATCGGACAGGGTGCCGGAGGATATCCAGCGCCTTCGAACGATCAGGAATCCGAGAAGAACGAGCAGCCCCATCTGGCCAACGATGTCCAGCGATGAGACAAGCCCGGCAAGGTACTCGCCAGAAAACAACGGGGATCCCTCCGGCCTCGGGGAAGGGTGGCGGTAAGGACGCACGGCACCATGGGTGCGAAGTTACGCCCCGGGGAACTGAGGGTCAATCCCCCGGCTCGAAGGCACTTGACAGGGAGGCCCGGCTGATGGAGTTTTTATGCCATGGCTGCAAACCGGGAGACACTGTCACTTTTAAGCAGGGCTCAATGGCGGGCCTGGCTCGAGCACAACCACGAATTGTCCCCGGGGGTTTGGCTCGAATTCCGCAGGGCCCCGAATTCGCTTGTCAGCTATGAAGATGCGCTGGAAGAGGCGATCTGTTTCGGGTGGATCGACAGCCTGATCACCCGGAAGGACGAATGCCACTACCTCAGGCTGTTCACACCAAGGCGTCGCGGAAGCGAGTGGAGCGAAGCCAACCGCGAGCGGGCTGTTGACCTGATCGCCAGGGGGCTGATGACCGAGGCCGGGATGGAGCAGGTGCGGATCGCCAGGGAGCGCGGAACCTGGTACGAAAAGCCCGCGAGGGAGTTCACGATGCCTTCCGAGCTGGAGGAGGCGCTCGAAGGGAACGAGCGCGCCGCCCTCTTTTTCGCTGAACTCGCCCCGTCATACAGGAAAAGGTACATGGATTTCGTGGCGGTGGCCAGAAAGCCTGACACCCGCAGGACCCGTGCGGCCAAAGTGGCATTGCTGCTTGAAAAAGGCGAGAAGCAGGCCCTTCTCTAGCCCCCTAGATGAACAGCGTCGCCGCGCTCTTCTCGGCCAGCGAGGCGAACGTGCCGACTCCTGCGGTTTCAACTCCGTCCAGAAGCTCTTCCTTCGCGATGCCCATCACGCCCATGGACATCTCGCAGGCCTGGAAGACAACACCCATTTCCATTGCCCTTGAGAGCATGACCGGGAGTGAGTCGACCCCCTTCGACCTCATGACGTGCCTCATCATGGCCGTTCCGGCGCCCATCATGTGAAGCTTGGAGAGGGCGAGTCGTTTCGCCCCCCTGGGCAGCATCATGCCGAACATCTTTTCAAGAAGGGTCTTGCGCAGTTTTGGAGGGTTCTGCTTTCTGAGGATGGAGAGCCCCCAGAAAGTGCAGAACACCGTGACCTTGTGCCCGAGGCTTGCGAAGCCGGTTGCGATGATCAGCGCCGCGAGGTTTTTGTCCATGTCGCCGGAAAACAGGACCATGGTGGTTCGTTTGTTCGGTTCCTCAGTCTTCCTGGGTGCTTCGGTTCCCCCCCTCCTCACCAGGGCGGTGAAGACACCCTTTTCTTCTGTCATCGAAAGAAGTGTGTTGCCGGTTGAACCGCACCAGGCCGGGAGATCGCTTCTGAAACCGCGGTCGGTTGCGACCGCCTTCAGGACCTTTCCGGGTGCGAGTTCCTTCATCGCCCTTGCAACCTGCACGATCGGCCCCGGGCACTGGAGCCCGGATGCATCGACAACCGCATCGGCCTCAACGGCCGGTGCCGCAGCGGTCTGCCTCGCTGCCCCGGCAACCCTTTGCGATGGGGGGTGGAACATGCTCCAGGTTGTGAAGCCTCCCGAAAGGTTCTTCACGTCGTAACCCTTCTGCCTCAGCATTCTTTCCGCCGAGTAGGCCCTCTGTCCCTGGGCGCAGAAGACCACGACGGGTCTGTCCAGTGGGATCTCGCCAAGCCTGTGGCGAAGCGAGTCGAGGGGGATGTGTGTGCTGCCCGGGATCGATCCGAGCTCCCACTCCTCTGATTCCCTCACATCGAGAAGGAAGGCGTCGGGCGGTATGTCATGCACATGAACCTGCCTTGAGAGCCCGTCGAGGATATTGCAGCCGATATAGCCGGCATAGTTGACGGGATCCTTGGCGCTGCCGTACGGCGGGGCGTAGCAGAGCTCGAGTTCGGTCAGGTCACGGACTGAAAGCCCCTTGCGTATCGCGGTTGCGAGGACGTCGATCCTTTTGTCAACGCCGTCCTCCCCCACGGCCTGGGCTCCGAGGACAACGCCCCCGGGGCTCATTACCAGCTTCATGTTGATCTTGGCCGAACCCGGGTAGTACGAAGCATGGGAGGAGGGGTGCAGGTAGATCTTTTCAAAGGGGATTGCCCTGCGTGCGAGCTGGGCTTCCGAGGCGCCCGCCGATGCCGCCGTGATGTTGAAGACCTTCACGATGGAGGCGCCCAGGGTTCCCGGGCATTTCACGTTTCCCCCCAGGGCGTTCTCGGCGGCAATGCGGCCCTGTCGGTTCGCCGGACCGGCAAGGGGAATCGTAAGCCTGTCCCCGAGGATCGGATGCACGGTCTGAACCGCGTCGCCGACGGCATAGATGTGCGGGTCGCTTGTGCGCATGTGCTCATCAACGAGGATTGCCCCGTTCGCTGCCGTGGAAAGGCCTGCGTTCTTTGCGAGAGCGCCGTTGGGCCTGACACCGGCTGCCATTACCACGAAGTCCGCCGGGATGGGCGCAGCCCCCTGCACCAGCACCCTCAGGCCGTCCGGTGTCTTCTCTATCCCCTCGACCGTTGACCCGGCGAGGAGGCGCACACCGCCCTCGGAAAGCGCACGGACAAGGGGTGTGGTCATTTCGGGATCGAGGAAGGGGAGTATCCAGGGTTCCTTCTCCACCAGTGTGGTCTCGAGTCCGGCGGCGACAAGGTTCTCTGCGGTTTCAACGCCAATGAAACCGCCGCCCACCACGACCGCCCGGGTTGCGCCGTCCCATATCCGCTCCATGATGGCATCCATGTCGGGCACTGTCCAGAGGACGAGCACATCGGGGTTGTCGGCGCCGGGGATCGGCGGCACGAGGGGGGTGGAGCCCGGGGAGAGGATCAGCGAGTCGTAGCCTTCCTCGGTTACAACGCCCCTTCCGGTGTCGTGGACGGTTATCGTGCGTTTTTCCGGGTTGATCGAGGTGACGGAATGCCCGGTGCGGAAGTTTACGTTGAACCTTTTCAGAAACTTCTCGGGAGTCATGAGGAGAAGGCTTTCCCGGGAGGGGATTGCCCCTCCGATGTGGTAGGGGAGCCCGCAGTTGGCGAAACTGATGTAGTCCCCCCGCTCAAAGACCGTTATCTCGGCGTTCTCATCGAGCCTTCTGGCCCTTGCGGCGGCGCTTGCACCGCCTGCGACCCCTCCGACTATGAGAAGTTTCATTCATCTCTCCAATTCTTTAGAACCAGAACCTGGCCCCAACCCCTCCCGCTACATCGAAGTCGGTATCGGGGGCAACGTCCATCATCGGGGCGATCTCGAGGAAGGCGTCGAAGGGCGCCTCGTCGAACACCCAGGCGACACCCACCGGTATTCGAACGCCGACCGTGGTCTCGTCACGGAACAGGATCCTCGCGCCGACCCCTGCGTAGAAGGGGGAACGGCCCCCGTCCCAGCTTGCAAGCTCGGACACGTGAAAGAGGTAGTCGGCATGCAGATGGGCGGCCTTTTCATCTCCTGAAAGGCTCCAGGCGGCGGCTCCCGCCCATGCCCTGTCCTGTGAGACGAAGTATTTGAAACAAATGCCAGTGGGCTCTCCGATGATTATCCCAAGGCCGAAATCGCCTCCCTGGCCTCCGTAGATGGAAGAGCAGAGCATCAGCATCAAGATCGACATTTCGTCACCTCCGTTTAAAGGAACTTCCTTAGATTCTCCGCGAAGAGAGCCGTGTATTCCGAGGTGGGGAACGATGAGGCCATCGCCGACGCTGCAATGTCGATGCTTTCCGCGAGGGGGAGGGTGTAGCGCATCGTGGTGAACCGGCCCCTGAGCGCCGTGACCTTCGCCCTCACATCCTCGCTCCTTTTGATGACGGCGGCCATGAGCTCGGCGAGCGGGGCGAAATCGGCCTCGTTCATTCCGAAACGGGTCATCTCGCTCA
Source organism: Candidatus Fermentibacterota bacterium (assembly GCA_963845085.1). GTDB lineage: Bacteria > Fermentibacterota > Fermentibacteria > Fermentibacterales > JCC-6 > UBA6080. The sequence continues at coordinate 276,544 of CAWJQI010000001.1, read as the reverse complement.
CGCCGGTTCGGATCCCGGAGGGGGTGAGGAATGTTTCATCATCGGGAAGGGCCTGGTAGTTGACCATGATGTTGTTCGCCTGAAGCCTGTCCGCAACGTCGGCCCCGTCGCCGTGCTCCTTGACCCTTATGACGACCTGGTGGGTCATGGTGTAGCCGTCGGAGGGATCGCCCTCGATCTGAAGGCCGTTGTCGGCGAGGTGGCGGGCGAACGCCCTTGCGTTCCGAAGGACCTGGTTCTGGTACTCGTCCTTGAACGTGTTCATTTCGATGGTCGCAACGAGGAGGCCGAGAAGCGTTGCGAGATGATGGTTCGAAGTGCTTCCCGGGAATGCCCTGCTGTTTATGTCGAGCCAGAGCTTCCGCAGGGGGTGCTTCCTGTCCATGTTGGAGGCGATGACTCCCCTCTGCGGCCCGAAGAAAGTCTTGTGGGTCGATCCCGTCACAACATCGGCGCCGTCGGCCAGAGGTGCCTGGAAGGCACCGTAGAGACCCAGAACGTGGGCCATGTCGTACATGATCACCGGCCTGGTCCGACCAGTCCGCGACATGGTCGGCCAGAACCTTCACCGGTTCGGGGTAGAGGAACATGCTCTTGCCGAACACAACAAGCTCGGGCCTGTGCTCATCGAGAAGCTGCGAGCATCCGCTTTTCGTCAATCTTGTACGGGTTGCCGGCCTGGACGGGGAAGTTGACGCAGTTCTCCACACCGGTGGCGGGATTCCTGTCGACGAAGTTGTAGAGGGCTCCCATGGGCTGGCTGGAAAGGTGACCGCCCATGCCGAGGTCGTTGTTCATGACGGCCCGAAGTCGGCGCCAGTTTCCGCCTTCACGGTTCGCATTCTTCACTGCGGCCTTGAAGACGATCTCGTTGGCCATCTGCCCGCTCACGGGCCTGAGCTCGGTCTCGCTGCAGCCGAAGTACTCGCAGAGGGCAGCGGAGGCCTCGAGCTCTATGTCGCGGATGAAGTCGGTGCCGTGGTAGAAGTAGACTTCCCTGCCCTTCATGGACCTGTGCTCGGCGTACCGGCCTGCGGGATCGCACAGCTCGCAGATCTTGACCAGGGGGGATGGAGTGTTCTCAGAGGGGATGAGGTTGATGCATTCCCTCTGTCGCCAGCTGTTGTTCTTCTCCACCCTGGAAAAGAGTTCCCTCATTCTTTCTTCAAGGTTGGCCATTGCAGGATCCTTTCAAAGGGTTTCAAGGCTTCCGCGGATGATCAAAGGTTCCATGACAAGTATGCAGGCGCCACGGTTGGTATCGAGTTCGCCCGTGATCTCCTCGATCTGTGAGACGATTTCATCTACCCTGTCGCCAGGGAGAAGGGTCAGGACAACCCTCGGTTCGGGACGTGACCGGCCGAGAACGTCCATGAAGCCGGCGAATATCGGCACGTTCGAGAGAACGGGCCCCATCATGCCGGCCTGAATGGTGACGGCCCCCTCGATGCCGCTCTCGAGGAAAAGCTCCATGACGCTGTTGTAGGTCTTGTCCTGCTGGAAGATTATGACAACAAGCTTCCTGCCTTCCCTTCGTCCCTCCTCGAGCCTTGAGGTGACGGGTGCAAGGTGGTGCAGGAAGACCCTGCTCAGTGAGAAGGGCGTGCCGCATTCAAGGATCTCATTTCTCGCCCTCTCCGACCCGAGAACGCGGGCGGCCCCGGCGAGTATCCGCAGATGCTCGTTCGTTGAGTCTTCCGGGCCTGCGATACCGCAGATGATGTTGACTCCGTGGTTGTCGTGGGAATGCCAGTTTATGCCCTTTGTGCAGACGGCAAGCGCCACGGCAAAACCCTTCATCGAGTCGATGCGGCAGTGCGGGATGGCAACACCCTCGCCGACACCCGTCGACCCGAGTTTTTCGCGTTCAAGCAGCCCGTTCAGGATGGTCTGCATGGGGATGCCGCGGGCCGAGGGGCATCCGGCAAGAAGTTCTGCTATCCCGGCGATGGCCTCTTCACGGTTTTTTGCCTCGAGACCGGTGCTGCAGCTTTCCGGGGTAAGTATCTCGTTGAGTCTCATCAATCCTCCTAAATCGTCATTCTTCGGCCGATGTCGATCCGGACACTGCGGAAGGCCTTACCGGAGGCAAAACGCCGCCGGGGATGCAGGCCGATCCGGAACACGGGGTTCGCGTTGACAGTGTTTCCTGAGTCCGCAAGCCCTTGCGAAATACCGTCTGACATGGCCGGAATATACTGCTCCGGACCGTTTCCGTTCACCCGGCCGGGCCTTTGGAACTGAAGGCCGCGGGAGCTGATGCAACTGAACCCATGCGGGTCCGATGGATTATATTAACATGGTTCCATCACCATTTACGGAGGTTTCTTTCATGACTACCGAGGAACTCGCAGCGGTTCTCCACGATTCCGAACGAAGGATCGAACTGCTCAAGGAGCGTCTTTGACTATCCAGGCCTGTTGAGTTCCGAGTCCTCCCTCAACACCCGGATGGCTGCCGCTGACTTCTGGGAGGACAGGAAGAGCGCTCTGGAAACGATATCGAAACTCAGGCACATACAGAACTGGACGAACCCGATTGGCGAGGTTTCGCGCAGGCTCTCCGACGGTCTTGCCGCACTCGAGCTGTTGGAACTCGAGTCGGACAGCGGCATGCACTCCGATGCCGAGAAGGCAGCGGAATGGCTTTCAAAGGCCTTGAACAGCCTTGAATTCAGGCAGATGCTCAGCGGGCCCCACGACCAGTGCGACGCCATCCTGACCATTCGCAGCGGGGCCGGCGGTGTCGACAGCCAGGACTGGGCCGAGATGCTTTTCAGAATGTACGTTTACTGGGCGGAGAAACAGGGCTTTGAGGTTGAGATCCTGAGCACCTCGGATGGTGAGGAGGGCGGAATCAGGGAAGGCGTCGCTGCCATCCGCGGCCCCTACGTCTTCGGCTACCTCAACGCCGAGAGGGGGATACACAGGCTTGTGCGCCGCAGTCCATTCGACCAGAACAACCGCAGGCACACGAGCTTCGCAAGCGTTCTCCCCCTGCCCGACCTCGAGGATTCGGTCAGCGTCGAGATCGACGAGGAGGATGTGAGAACGGATGTTTTCAGGGCAAGCGGGGCGGGCGGCCAGCACGTGAACAAAACCTCGAGCGCCATCAGGCTTACCCACATCCCCACCGGGATCGCCGTCTCCTGTCAGAACGAGAGAAGCCAGCACCGAAACCGTGAACTGGCCTGGCGTGTCCTGAGGGCGAGGCTCTTCGAACTTGAGGAGGAGAAGCGCCGCAAGGAGAGGGAGAAGCTGGAAGGGGTCAAGCAGGATGTTTCATGGGGAAACCAGATCAGGAGCTATGTACTCCATCCCTACCAGATGGTGAAGGACCACAGAACCGGAATGGAAACGTCCAATGTCGAGGGGTTTCTCGCCGGGGACATACAGGATTTCGTTGAGGCCTATCTGAAACAGAACGGCGGGCAGTGAATGACATTGCAGCACAATCCCCTGATTGCGGGAAGGCTCGAAAAGCTCTCCGCACTTCGTGATTCCGGAATCGATCCGTACCCACCACGCACACCCGAGAGGTCTTCCATCGAAGAGATCAGGAAACAGGATCCCGGGGGTGGGGGAACCGTTTGTACGAGCGGCCGCATAAGGGCCCGCCGTGAACACGGCAAGACCATGTTCATGGACATTTCCGACCCGACCGGGAAGGTGCAGCTTTATTTCAACAGCAGGGAGCTCGGTCCCGAAGCGCTTGCGGTACTCGGTCACACCGACCTGGGCGACATCATCTGGGTTGCCGGCCTTCTTTTCGTCACGAGAATGGGCGAGCTGACGATCAACGTTTCCGGGCTCAAGCTTCTGGTGAAGGCCGTGAGGCCCCTGCCCGTGGTGAAGGTTGACTCGTCGGGCGAGGTCCATGATGCCGTGAGCGATCCCGACCTGCTCTACAGGCACAGGTGCGTAGACCTTCTTCTGAACAGCGAAAGCCGGGAAAGGTTTGCAGGCAGAAGCCGTATCATTTCCGCGATGCGCTCGCATCTCGACGGTCAGGGCTTTATCGAGGTGGAAACGCCCGTTCTCCAGCAGTTGTACGGCGGCGCGAGCGCCGAACCGTTCACAACGACATACAACTTCCTCGACCAGCAGTGCTACCTCAGGATTGCAACCGAGCTATACCTCAAGCGGCTTATGGTCGGGGGGTTTCACAGGGTCTACGAGATAGGGAAGGACTTCCGCAACGAGGGTGTGGACAGAACTCACAGCCCCGAATTCACGCAGCTCGAGCTGTATGAGGCATGGACCGACTATGAGGGCATGATGCGCCGCTTCGAGGAGCTCGTGTCGGTCTCGGCCGCATCGATCGGCAGGGGCTCCGAGATCCAGTTCCAGGGGCAGGCCGTGAACCTGACGCCCCCGTTTGAGCGGGTGGGTTTCGTCGATGCCCTGCACGAAAGAAGCGGTGAAAGGCTGTTCGAGTTCGAAACCGGCCAGCTCGCCCGCTTTGCCGCCCGGCTCGGCATACCGGCCGACGGTGCGGGGCGTCCCGACCTGCTCGACAAGCTTTTCGACCATTTCGTGACGCCTGCGCTCCTGCAGCCAACATTCGTCATCGACTACCCGGTCGAGCTCTCCCCGCTTGCGAAGGGAAAGCCGTCCGACCCGAGGCTTACCGAACGCTTCGAGGCATTCATCGCCGGGATCGAGCTCGCCAATGCTTTCAGCGAACAGAATGACCCCGTCCTTCAAAGGCGCATTCTCGAGGAACAGGCGGCCCAGAGCGGCCACAGGCAGGGCGAGGTCGACGAGGAGTTCCTGTTCGCGCTCGAGGTTGGCATGCCGCCGGCCGGGGGGCTCGGTGTCGGCGTGGACCGTCTGGTGATGATCCTCACCGATGCCGGATCCATCCGCGACACAATTCTCTTCCCCCATCTCCGAAGGGAAAAATGAACCTCTGGCTTGTGCGCGAGCTCTCCGGGAGACAGGTTGTGAGCAGGTCACACTCGGGGTTCGTCCGCCTTGTGGGCGTGCTGTCGGTTGCGGGGATCGCGATCGGCGTCGCAGCCCTCATCATTCTCCGCTCCTTCATGGACGGTTTTACTGACGCCATACGGGGCAGCCTCGAGATGGTAAACCCGCCGGTCCACGTGTTCTCACCCGGCGGGGGGGCACTCGGTCCAGCTGATTACGGGCTTGTCGAAGAGCTCGCACTCCGTGTTCCGGGTGCAACCGGGGTCGTCGCCGTGCTCGAGAGGCCGGCCGTGGCCTCCGGCGCCGTCGGCACCGTTTCGGGCGTTATGGTCAGGGGGCTTTCCGGACGGGGGGAGGGGGCGGTCATCGGAATGAGGCTTGCCGAGGTTCTCGGGGTGTCCGAGGGGGACACAGTCCGTCTCGCGTCCACCGCCGGGGTCAACGTGAGCGGCATGGGAAGGATCCTTGTCGACACAATCATGCCGGTGGTGGTCGTCCGGGTGAACGATTTCGGGATCGACGACTACAACCGATCCCTCGTTACAACGTCGCTTGAAAGCGCCAGAAGCCTATTCCGTGATGATTCCGGCCTGAGCTCGATGGGAGTACTGCTCTCCGCGAGCGCCGACCCTGTTGAAGCTTCGCTGCTTCTCGATTCCCTCCTCAGGGATAGGTATGTGGAGGGGGGCTGGCCATCGTACATGACTGCCGTGCCCTTCATGTCCTTCCATTCCAATCTGTTCCAGGCCCTGGGCCTCGAATCCCTTGCCATGACCATTGTCCTCGCGCTCATCACTGTTGTTGCACTGCTGAACCTCTCAAGCGCCCTCACCATGATCGCGCTTGAGCACAGGTGGGATACGGGCGTGCTGAGGGCCATGGGTGCGTCACCAAGGATGGTTTTCGTTTCAAGCATCACAAGGGGCCTGTCCATCGGTGCCGCCGGAGTCATTGCGGGGGTGTCTACCGCATGGGTCGTGATTCAGGTGATCAACAGGTTCTTCCCGATTCGGCTCGACGGCAGCGTATACTGGGTTGAAACGCTTACAGGAAGCTTTTCCTCGGAAACTGCAGTCGCGGCGTCGGTGGCCACAGTGGTCGTCTGCCTTCTTGTGTCCATGGCGCCCGCCCTTTCGGCGCTTTCCGACTCACCGTCCGAGGCTTTGAGATATGAATAGCGGCACACCGGTTCTTTCCTGCAGCGCAATCCATTACACCTACGGCCGCGGAGAGAATGCCCTGAACGTGCTGAGGGGGGCGTCACTCGACCTGTACCCCGGCCAGCTGACCGCGGTCATGGGCCCCAGCGGTTCCGGCAAGAGCACCCTGCTTCACGTGCTCGGGCTGCTCGCCCGGCCATGCGGCGGAACCGTTCTCATAGACGGGCGTGACCCCTGGAAGGTCAACGAGGCGAGGCGCTCGAGGATCAGGAACCGCAGCCTCGGTTTCGTCTTCCAGTTCCACCACCTGCTTGAAGAGTTCACGGTGCACGAAAACGTGGCGATGCCGTGCATGATCTCCGGAATGCCCAGAAAACTTGCGATGGAGATCGCCGCCGGGCTTCTCGGAGAGGTCGGCATCCTTGAAAGGGGAAAGCACTTCCCATCCGAGATCTCCGGGGGGGAACGGCAGCGGGCCGCCCTCGCACGAGCCCTTGCCATGGAGCCATCGGTGGTTCTCGCCGACGAGCCGACGGGCAACCTCGACGACGAGGCAACCGGCATGGTGGAGAACCTCATGATCGATCTTGCCCGGAGGCGCAACCAGGCGTTTCTGATCGCTACGCACAGCAGGGAACTTGCCCAGAGGTGCGGAAGGCTGCTCGTACTTGACAGGGGGCAGCTTCGCGAGGGCTGAGCGGCTGGTAAAGCCGGTCTGGAACCTTATATTTACCTGCTGGTAAACCCGGGAGACGGGTTCCACGAAAGGGGACGAATTGCGGGAGAGGTTCAGCGAACGAGCCAGGGCCGCATTGAATGAAGCAAGGCTCGAGGCAGGCCGTTCAGGCAGGCCGAGTGTCACATCCGAGCACATCCTTTACGGCATCCTGACCGTCGACGGGTCCACCGCATCCAATGTTCTGTCGCGCCTCGGGGTCAACACCGCCGAGCTCAGGCTGAGGGTTCAGAACCGGATACGCGGTGGAAGGCTTCCGGTTTCGGTTGACAGGCACGAGCTGGAATGGACCGAAAGGGCCCGCAGGATTCTCCAGGAGGCGGGGCGGCTTGCCCAGGGGCTCGATTCGCCCACGGTCGGCACCGAACACCTGCTCCTCGCAGTGACCACTGTTGAAACCACGGTCGCGGGGGAGATCCTGTGGGAGGCCGGCGTTACATATGAAAAGGCCGACAGGGTGGTGAGATCCCTGCCCGGCGGCGCCAGAACCGAAAGCGCTCCCGAAAAGCAGGTGTCCGCCATGGAGTACTTCTGCCGTGATCTCACCGCGATGGCCCGCAAGGGGCTTCTCGACCCGGTCATCGGCCGCGACCAGGAGATAGGCAGGCTTGTCAGGGTGCTCTGCAGAAGGAAGAAGTCCAATCCCGTGCTGATCGGTGAACCCGGCGTAGGCAAAACCGCCATAGTGGAAGGCCTTGCGAGCCGGATAATCGATGCCACGGTTCCCATGATGCTCCACGGCAAGAGGATACTTGCCCTTGACATGGCCGGGGTTCTCGCCGGCACCAAGTACCGGGGGCAGTTCGAGGAGCGGCTGAAGGTTCTGCTGAAGGAGATAGTGGATTCCGGCAACGTCATCCTGTTCATCGACGAGATCCATACGATAGTCGGAGCCGGCGGCGCCGAGGGCGCCATGGATGCAGCGAACCTCCTCAAACCCTCCCTTGCCAGGGGCGAGTTCCAGTGCATAGGTGCGACGACCCTCGACGAGTACAGAAGGCGTATCGAGAAGGACGGCGCCCTTGAGAGGCGATTCCAGCCCATCCCGGTCGACCCTCCGAGCGTCGAGCTCACTGTCAGTATTCTCGAGGGGCTCGAGCCCAGGTATGCGAAGCATCACAACTCGATCTACACCCCCGAGGCTGTTCGAAGCTGCGCAGTGCTTGCCGACAGGTACATCAGCGGCCGTTTTCTGCCCGACAAGGCGATTGATGTCATGGATGAAAGCGGCGCCAGGGCGAACTCGGAAAGCTCGCGCTCACCTGAAAGCCTGCTCGAGATGCACCGTGCCCTTTCCGGGCTCGAGGTTGAACTCGAACATGAGCTCGAGAAGCGCAACCTTATTCAGGTCAACAATATCAAGAACGAGGTGCAAAGGCTCTCCCAGGCCATCGAGGCCGGAAGGCAACAGTGGATCGAAAGCCTCACCCCCGTGACCATAACGCCCGATGACGTGGCCGCAGTCGTATCCTCTATGACAGGCATTCCCATCAGCAGGATGGGCGAAAATGATCTTTCCAGGCTCGCCGACCTTGAAAGACGGCTTTCCACAAGGATAGTCGGCCAGGAAAAAGCGATCGGAGTCATAGCCAGGGCCATCAGGAGAAGCCAGGTCGGGCTCAGACAGGCTGACAGGCCTGCGGGATGCTTCCTTTTCCTCGGGCCGTCCGGCGTCGGGAAAACGGCAACGGCATCGGCGCTGGCCGAAATGATCTTCGGCGACAGGCTGTCGCTCATCAGGATCGACATGAGCGAGTATCAGGAAAGTTTTTCCGGATCCCGGCTCGTCGGCGCCCCTCCCGGATACGTCGGGTACGACGACGGCGGTCAGCTCACCGAGAAGGTCCGCAGACGCCCCTATTCTGTCGTTCTTCTCGACGAGATCGAGAAGGCGCACTCCGACCTGTTCAACATGCTTCTGCAGGTGATGGACTACGGAACGATGACCGACAACATAGGGCGCAGGATAGACTTCAGAAACACGATCATCATCATGACGGGCAATGTCAGGGGGGCTTCCTCATCACAGGTCGGCTTCTCGACCGCCGATGCCCCCGAGCTGTCCTCGGTTGAGGATGCAAAAAGGATATTCCCTCCCGAGTTCATCAACAGGCTCGATGAAGTGGTTGTCTTCAACCGCCTTGAGCTTTCACACGTCAGGACGATAGTCGATCTGCAGCTCGAGGGGGTCAGACAGAGGCTCTCTGCTCTCAGGGTAACCCTCGCCGTCGATGAATCGGCCATGGATTTCCTCGCCCGCCGGGGATGCAGCCCCGACGCGGGGGTCAGACATCTGCAGCGCACAATCCAGCAGTTCCTTGAAGATCCCCTGACCGATGCCCTGATCAGGGGCGACATCGTGCCGGGGGCGTTTGTCACGGTTTCCTGCGGCGGCGAGGGTCTTGCCCTGCATTCCGAGGAAGCACGTATTCCGGAAGGCGTGAAGACTTGAAACAACTCCTCCCTGTTTTGCTTCTGGCCGCCCTTGCTTCCAGGGCCGCGGTCGTCGAACGGATCGACATCGAGGGCAACAGCTATGTGAGCGATTCCCTCATCGTGAGAACCCTGGGGCTGGCTATCGGAGCAGAGGTGAACCCCTCGGTTCTCAGCAGCGGCATCAGAACCCTTTACGAACTCGACTACTTCCAGGATGTGATGGTTTCAGCCGACAGCCTGTCGCCGGCCACGGTCGGCGTTGTCATCAGGGTCGTCGAGAACCCGATCGTGGGCGCCGTCAGGATCGAGAACCCCGGCGAGCTCGATGCTTCGAAGGCGCTGGACAGCCTGATGATCTTCCCGGGGCAGACCCTTTCGACGGGGGATGTCTCGAGCGCCACGCTGCTCCTGAGACAACTCTTTGCCGAGAAGAACCGGCATATGGCAACGGTCGAGGCCCGCTGGGAAGAGCCCGACGCACAGGGCAGGCGCGACCTTGTCTTCGTGTGCGACGAGGGGCCCGACATCAGGGTTGGCGAGATCGTCTTCAACGGCAACGAGGCCTTCACCGACAGGGAGCTCCGCGGTGAGATGAAGACCCGCCAGGACAGCTTCTGGAGAAGCGGGAAGCTCAAGGAGGACGAGTTCGCCGCGGACGCCGGACGAATCGAGGACCACTACCGCCACAACGGCTATCCCGACGCAAGAGTCCTGGGCAGCACGCGGGAAATGATGGAAGACGGCCGCCATCTCCGGATCACGATCGACGTGAACGAGGGAGCCTACCGCACCTTCGGACAGGTCAGTTTTTCCGGTGGGGCCTCCATTCCCGATTCGGTCCTTCAGCTCGCCTCGAGGATCACCGCCGGCGAGCATTACGACAGCCGGGACATGGAGAGAACACTCGAGAACCTCTACACCCTCTACCAGGACAAGGGGTACTTCTACGCCGTTGTCGAACCCTCCCTCACGGCCGGGACCGGCGACAGGCTCGATGTGTCGTTCCTCGTCACCGAGGGTGAAAGGGCCCACATCAGAAGGATCGACATCACCGGAAACACCCGCACCTGCGACAACGTGATCCGCAGGGAGTTCACCATCTATCCGGGCGACCTGTTCCAGCGCACATCCCTCATGCGCAGCATGAGAAACGTGTTTTACCTCAACTACTTCAACGATGTCGTCCCCGATTTCCGGCCTGTCGAGGGATCGCAGGACGTTGATCTGATCATGACGGTCGACGAGAAAACAACGGGCCGCGCCGGTCTCGGGGCCGGCTACAGCGGATCCGACGGGATGAGCGGCTATCTCGAGTACGGCGAGGAGAACTTCAGAGGCATGGGGCAGAGCATCAGCGCCGCATACCAGTTCTCGAAGAGCACGCAGAACGTTCAGCTGGGCTTCACCGAGCCCTGGTTCATGGACACGCCCCTCACCCTGGGCGCACAGCTGTACAGAACGGCCAGCAACTACGCCGAGTACGACAGGTTGAAGACCGGCGGCTCGATCCTCGTGGGCAGACCCATACCCGGGCTTGATTTCGTCAGGCTTTCCGTGCGTTATACGCTTGAGAAGGTGGATGTTTACAATATCACGTCCGATTCCACAAGTTACTACTACAATCTCCGCGACACTGACTGGCCGCGCTGGGAAAGCTCGGTGCGCTACTCCATCTCCCGCGACAGCCGCGACAGGCAGAACTTTCCCGGGGAGGGTTCCCTGAACAGCCTGACCCTGCAGTACGCCGGAGGCGCCCTCGGAGGCAACATCGGTTACCAGAAGTACCTTCTCGATTCCCAGTGGTACGTTCCCCTCTGGTGGAAGTTCTTCCTCACGCTGAGGGCGAGGGCCGGCTATGTGGCGGGCTTCGGCGGCGAGGAGCCGCCGGCGTACGAGTTCTTCCAGCTCGGAGGAACGGGTTTCTACGGCGTGCGGGGCTACGGAGAGAACACCATCGCTGCAAGCGATGGCTATGAGACGGTCGGCGGCAGAAGCATGCTCATCCTGTCCGCCGAGTACAGGTTCAGAATTATCGACCAGCTGCAGCTTGCGCTGTTCGCCGATGCGGGGAACACATGGAACCGCTGGTCGACGATCGACCTCAGCGACATGAACCGCGGCGCCGGGATGGGCATCCGCGTCGAGGTTCCCATGCTGGGGATACTGGGGCTTGATTACGCCTACGGGTTCGATGGTCCCGACAGGGGCTGGGAGCCCCATTTCCAGTTCGGTACGAGCTTCTGATCAGGAGGTCGCTTTGAGATTCGTGCTCTGCTTTATCGCGCTCTCGAGCGTGGCTGCATTTTCACAGACCATTGCAGTCGTTGATTCCGAAAGGATTTTCGAAACGCTCGGATCGGTAAGGGATGCCAGGGAGCTTCTCGAAGAGGAGCTTGAGAACTGGCAGGGGTACGCCGATTCGCTGCAGCTTGAGGTTGACGAGATAAGGGCTGACCTTGACCGCACCCTCGTCATGAGCCCGGAACGGCGGATGGAGAGAGAGGCTCTTCTGGCGCAGAAGGAGGAGGGGCTGGAAACATTTCTCACGGAAGTGTTCGGTCCGGGCGGCCTTCTGGAAAGGCGCAACGAGCAGCTCGTGGCGCCCATCGTCGCCGCGATCAACGAAGCCGTGATGGAGATCGCCACGGAAGAGGGGCTTTCGATCGTATTTGACTCTTCCGCCGGACAGGTGGTTTTTGCCGACCCGACCCTGGATATAACCGACCTGGTGATGGACAGGGTGGCGTCCGGTGGTCGGCGCTGAGATAACGCTGGCCGAACTGGCCGGGATGCTCGATGCCAGGCTGCTCGGAGAGGGCGGCAATGCCGTTGTTTCCGGTGTCAGCACGCTCGAGGATGCCGATGAAACCCAGGTCTGTTATTTCGGCAATCCAAGGTATGCAAGGTATCTGATGTCAACGAAGGCGCTTGCGGTGATCGCCGGGGCTCTGCTTAAAACCTCCGCGCCGAACCAGCTCATCGTCAAGAGCCCATACCTCGCGTTCCGCAATGCATTGATGGAATTCAGGCCTGATCGGGTCAGCGGTTTCGCGGGCGTTCACACATCAGCGGTCGTCCACCCGACAGCGGTTCTCGGGCGTGACGTCCGGATCGGCCCCAACGCCGTCATCGACAGGGACGTACGGATCGGAAGCGGTACCGTGATCGGGGCCTCAAGCGTTCTGGGCCCCATGGCCCGCGTGGGGGAGGGATGCCTGATCCATCCCCTTGTCTCGATCCTCGCCGGGTGCGTTGTGGGCGACCGGGTGATAATCCATTCCGGAGCGGTGATAGGCAGCGACGGTTTCGGTTTTGTTCCCGACCCTGAAGGCAGGCACCTGAAGATCCCCCAGAACGGCAACGTCGTAATAGGTGACGACGTGGAGATAGGCGCCGGAACAACGATAGACAGGGCCGTGGTGGGCAGTACCGTTGTCGGTGCGCACAGCAAGCTCGACAACCTCGTTCAGGTCGCGCATAATGTCAGAATCGGAGCGGGCTGTTTCATTGCGGCCCAGACAGGAATTGCAGGCAGCACAGTACTCGAGGACATGGTCACCTGCGGCGGGCAGGTCGGCATCGGTGGGCATATAAGGATCGCGCGCGGAGCAGTTCTCACCGCTAAAAGCGGGATTACGAAGGACGTCAGGCCGCGTGCGGTGATGAGCGGAATCCCCGCCCGGGATCATGCCAGCAACATGAAAGTAATGGCAGCAGCGTCGAGACTGCCCGAGCTTCTCGATGTTCTGTCCAAAGAGAAGGAAGAACGGGGTTGATCGATGAACCGGTTTCAGACCACTCTTGACAAGGTTGTTTCCATCACCGGCGTAGGCCTTCATCTCGGCAAGGAAACAACCATCACGTTCAAGCCGGCCCCTCCGGACACCGGGTTCGTCTTCGTGAGAACCGACGTGGAGAGCAGGCCGATGATAAAGGTCTGCGTCGAAAATGTACGGATGATCGAGGAGCAGGCCCGAAGGACGACCCTGGGCGAGAACTACTTCGAGGTTCACACCGTTGAACACGTTCTCAGCGCCCTTTACGGCCTCGAGATAGACAACGCCATTATCGAGATTGATTCCGACGAGCCCCCGGAGCCCGCGGGAGGTTCAGTGAGCTCGTTCGTCACCATGCTCAAAAACGCCGGGGTGGCAACGCTCAACAGGCATCCCAGGAAGATTTTCAAGATCACCGAGCCGGTGAGCCTTGAGTATTTCGGGGCGACCCTCACTGTCGTGCCCTACAGCGGACTTCGCGTGAGCTTCACGATTGATTACGACATTCAGGCGATCGGCACCCAGTATCTCAGCCTCGACATCACCCCGGAATCGTTCACGGAAGAGATCGCTCCCGCCAGGACATTCTGCCTCTACAGGGACGTGAAGGCCCTTCAGGAGAAGGGGCTCATCAAGGGCGGAACGCTCGACAATGCCGTTGTGATAGGCGATGACGGCATCATGAACGACAAACCCCTCCGTTTCCCAGACGAGTTCGTCAGGCACAAGGTGCTCGACCTGATAGGCGACCTGTCCCTTCTGGGTTTCCGCCTCGAGGGGCATGTCATCAGCGCCAAGAGCGGCCATGCCTCCAACGTTCAGTTCGTCAAGAAGATCAAGAGCGTTTACAAGGGCAGCATGTCCAAGGCCGAGAAACACCTCCCCGACAGGAAGTGGGACATCCAGGACGTGATGAGGCTGCTGCCTCACCGCTACCCGTTCCTGCTCGTCGACAAGGTGCTCGAGATCGATCCGGGCAAGAGGATCGTCGGTCTCAAGAACGTTACCATCAACGAACCCTACTTCCAGGGCCACTTTCCCGGAAGCCCGATAATGCCGGGAGTGCTCGTCATCGAGGCGATGGCCCAGGTCGGCGGGCTGATGCTTTTCGACAATGTCGACGATCCCTCGAAATGGCTGGTCTACTTCGGCGGGATCGACAAGGTCCGCTTCAGGAAGCCCATCCTTCCAGGAGACCAGGTCAGGTTTGAACTGGAGATGTTGAACAGCAGGGGCAGGCTCTGCCGAATGCGGGGCGTCGCCTTCGTCGAGGAGAGGGTCGCCGCAGAGGCGGAACTTACGGCCATGCTTGTGGAGAGAACATGATACACCCTTCAGCTGTTGTTTCATGCCGCGTGCCCGAATCCGTCTCGATCGGTGCGGGGGCAGTTGTCGGCGCCAGAGTCATTCTCGGTGAGAACGTTTCCATAGGTGCCAATGCCGTCATTGAAGGCGCCACCACGCTTTCCGAGGGGGTCAAGGTCGGGCCGGGAGCCGTGCTCGGCACGCCTCCGCAGGACCTCAAGTTCGGCGGCGAGGATACAACGCTTTTCGTCGGACCGCGCACGGTCATCAGGGAGCTTGCCAACATCAACCTCGGAACCAGGGCTTCGGGCAGCACCATCGTCGGCGCGGACTGTTTCATAATGGCATACGTCCACATCGCGCACGACTGCCGGATCGGCGACGGGGTAATCCTTGCGAACGCCGTCAACCTCGCGGGCCATGTGAGCGTGGGAAACAACGCGGTGCTTGGCGGAGTCGTCCCGGTGCACCAGTTCTCAAGGATCGGTGAGCTCGCCATGATCGGCGGGGGCTACAGGGTTCCCAAAGACGTGCCGCCGTTCGTGCTTGCCGGGGGTGAGCCGCTGCGGGCGGTCGGTATAAACGCGCTGGGTCTGAGCCGTCACGGCTGGCTCCCCGATCAGATAGACCAGGCCCGCGATGCCTTCAGGTTCCTCTTCCGCTCCCCGGGTTCGATGAGGGACAAGGTCGAGCGGGCGCTCGCCGATTTTCCTCCCTCATCCCCAGCCCACCGGATGGCCAGGTTCATGTCCGACTCCGAACGGGGGGTGATTGTCTGAAGTGGGCCGTTCTTGCGGTGCTGGTCGTATCCATTCTGTCCGCCGACAGCACCTCGGTTGTGCCCATTCCCCACAGAAACCCCACCGGCGCACTTCTCCGAAGCGCGGCGGTTCCCGGTTGGGGGCAGTTCTATAACGACGAACCGATCAAGGGTGTCGCATACGGCGCCCTCCAGGCCGGGTTGCTGGGCTGGACGCTCTACGAGAACAACAGGGCCGGGAATGCCCGTGACATGTTCCTTGAAACGGGCGACCCGTCATGGGACGATGCCCGCGTGCTTCACCGCGACCGCTGCCGAAGCCTCATCTGGTACACGGCGGGGGCCTGGGTAGCAAGCATGCTCGATGCGTATGTCGACGCATGGCTTTTCGGCTTCGACGAGGAGAACCAGGGTTTCGACAGGAACGCCGGCCTTGCCCTCATGGTGGGGATCGGCATTTAGGGAATGAATTGATGCTTTTTCTTGTACTACTTGCAGCCGTGTTCGGGGACGAGGAAGAGGCCCTCATTCTCGGGAAGGCCATCGGGGGAGACCGGGAGGCTTTCGGGCGGCTGGTGGAGAAGTACCAGAAAAGGGTGTTCAGAGTGGCAAGAAGGCTTTGCGGATCCGATGACGACGCCTGGGACATCACCCAGGAATCGTTCATCAGGGCCATGAATGCCATGGGAAGCTTCGATCCGGATTTCAGGTTCTTCACCTGGATCTACAGGATCGTCACCAACGTGGCGATCAACTTCCACAGGAAAACAGGCCGCAGGGCCGAGGTCGAGTACCAGGACGAGCATGGCTATCAGGGCCAGACCGTCACGCTTGACCAGGCACCGCTCAATGCCGCGGCCGGGGAGCTCGCCCTGGCGGTCGGCAGGGCCGTTGAATCGCTGTCGGACCCGCTCAGAACGGTCTTCGTTCTGAGAGTGGACCAGGAGCTGAGCTACACCGAGATAGCACAAACGCTCGGCATTGCTGTCGGAACGGTCATGTCCCGGCTGAACAGGGCCAGGAACCAGGTGCGTGCCGTTGTTGCCGCGGAAATCGGGGGTGAGTCATGAACTGCCCCGACGCGCTGTCGCTTATGGCCTTCATGGACGGCGAGCTCAGCCCGGAGGAAAGGGCGGAGATCGCGGGGCATGTTTCGGGATGCGACCGCTGCACCTCCTTTTTGAAAACACAGGCTGCTCTTGAGAAGAGCTGGAGGGATTCGTGGCAGGACCCGCCCGATTTCCGCTTCGCTGCGATGAGGAAGAACATCCCGCTGGGAAAACCGGCCGGGCGCACCGTGCCGGGGTGGCTCATCGGCATCGCCGCAGGTGTGGCCGCAGTTTTCCTCGGCATGAGGGTTTTCCCCGGCCAGGGCCAACCCGGCCTTGAACAGGTAATTCAGAACGAGTCAGCCATTCCTGATGCGGCCCGTTCAGACCTCTCTGTTGCAGATTCGGTTTCCGTGCCTGTCGGGGAAGCCGACACCGACCAGGGGGAAGAATCCTCCGAAGCCATGCCTTTGGCCGAAACCGAAACGACAGGGATGGATGTCTGTCTTTCGCTCTCCTCAACTTCGTCGGAGGACGCGCCCTCAGGCTTTTCGGGCGAAGGGAGGGCCGGGCTTTTCGAGAGCGGGGAGGAGGAGGAGCAGCAGGAGATGATGATGCAGTCGGAGGCCTCTTCACAAACCATGCCGGCCCAGGCATCGCAGGATTCCGATATGCTTGAACAGGCCTGCGGGGAGATCGGGGATGATGCGACTGAACAGAGCCCTTCCCCCGCCGAGTCCACCGTCGCGGTGGGAGGTTCGGTTGCTCCCCTCGATGCACAGTCGACCGGTTCCGGTGCAGGCGCCGGCGGAGGTGGCTACACGGCCTGTTATGCTGCCGAGTACGCTGCCGAAGGCACCCGTGATCGTGCCGAGTCGAAGGCTTTCTCCCTGGTCTGCGAACGACCCGATGGAGCCCTGGTCACGCCGTGGGATGAGCTTTCCGCCTTCGTCGACAGCCTTTTCTGCGAGCACGGCCTGCTTCCGGGGGTCTTCTTCATCGACCCGGCCGGGTATACGATCATGCAGGAGGGAATCCCGAGGGCCTTCCTCGGCGTTACCGATCCCGCCCGCGTGCCCCTCACCGTAAGGGTCATTCCACGCTGAACCCCTTTCCAACAGTCGTGACGCCTGTTACATTCCATGCTGCGGGGGGATGCAACAGGAAGGACGACCCATGTTACTCTGCCTAATCATGCTTTCCGCCATGCCGGTTGAGAGCCAGCCTTCCATCGGCGTGATAACGCTCTTCACCCCCGGGCAGTACGACGCCCGGGCTTTCGTCGATGCGGCCGGGCAACTCTACGAAGCCTCGGGCAGGTTCCGGTACGTTGATCTCTCGGCGCTTCCAGGTTATACGGGCGATGCTGAAACGCTTTCGTACAGGCTCAGGGAGATGGCGGCCTCGTCCGGCGTCGACGCCTTCATGGTGCTTGATGTAATGGCCCCGGACTATGATTCGGGTTTCCTGCCGATGTCCGATTCGCTGGTCACCAGAAGATCCACCCTGGTCGAGGTCGCCGCACGGTTCTACTCATCCGAGGCCACCCTGATAGGAACGATAAGGGAAACCGTGCGCGGCGAGGGCGTCAACCAGTCCCAGCAGGAACTTGCGCTCCGGGGGCTCGAGGTAATTGTTGCAAGAAGCATGCTGGAGATCTTCGCCCTTGAACTCACCTTCGATGTGGGAGAGGGGCCCGTTTTCGAATTGCCCGCCGGCAGCGATGCCGGGATACACAAGGGCATGATCTTCTCCCTCGTTGCAAGATCGGAAGGAATCCCCCAGTCCAGGGCCGAGTACGAGGGGCTTCGCAGCCGCGGTATAATCCAGATAACCAGTGTCCGGGCATCCGGCAGCGCGGGCAGGCTCATCACGGGCCGGCTCGTTCCAGGTGCTTCCGTGACCGCCATCGAAAGTTCCGCGCCTGCGAACGTATTTCTGCAGTACGCTGCAATTCCCGTCGAGATAGTCCCCGGTGACGGCCTCTCCGGCGAGGACGCCGAAGACAGCAGGCTGATGAACCAGGTGGAGCTGGGCGGCTGGACCTCCCGCTGGGGGCTCGCCTTCGGAGGGGCCCTCGTAAGCGGTGTTCTCCCAAGAATGAGCACCATAGGTGTGCGGGGAAGCGTGGGGGCAAGGATCCCGCTCCAGTCCCCGGCGCTCGCTCTGAGGCTCGAGGCGGGCGTCGAAACCGACTTCATGATCCAGGACACAAGGGCCGACACAGTGTCGGCGTCGGCGAACACGGTCGTCTTCTCCGGTTCGGCAACCGCAGGGCTGGAATGGCTGTTCAGCGCACATGCCGGCATCCAGGGCGGGGTGACCGCGGGGATCTCATCCGGTGCGGACAGCTGGTCCGTTCAGGACTGGCGCGGCTACAACCGTGACGCACTTCCGGGCGAACTGCACTACGCCGAGGTGAACCCCGGGGCGTTCAGCGGAAGGCTGGGGATTTTCTACATGGTCTTTTGATTCTTCGGCTTCCAGGGACCGTGCGCCATCTCCTGTTCCCAGATGATCTCAAGGATCGACCACCCCGTGACCGCAAAGGCAAGGCCGGCGCTTGTTCCGCTGAATGCAGTTCCGAACATTGCACCGAGAACCACTGCACCGCCCGCGAGCATGCCCAGAGCTATGATCAGCAGCGTCGTGGCCAGTGAAACGGCCCCCCACCTGCTGATCACCCTTGTTCTTGCCTGCTGGAGCCCCCAGACCCAGGCGATGTAGGCGATGCACCCGGTGATCGCCATGGGAACACCCGTGAAGATGAACCCGATGAGCAGCCAGGCCGCGAAGAAGCACAGGAATGCAAGAAGAGACCGCCTGCTGGAATAGGAGTACCATCCGCTCTCCTCGGGGATCTCGCCCAGCGCCGTCCAGAGGAAGGCGCCGCAGGTCATGCCCAGAAAGAGCTGCAGATCAAGGTCGTGGATCAGGCTGAAAACAACCGTTCCAGCCACCCCCAGCGCGCCGAGAATGACGAGGAAAGTTATGGGAGTACGGGGATTGCGGGACTGGCTGAACGCGTAATACCTCGCCCCGGCGAACTGGATGACAAGAAAGCTCGCCGCCGCAGCGCCGGACCAGAAAAGCGCGGTGAGTGCGCCGGGTTGCGGGGCAGCGTTATGGACAAGCATCATCAGGGATTGAAGCATTGATACCTCCGGTATTGATCTGACAACTGAACCTACGCAAAGGCATCCCCCACTGTCCAGACTTGCGCGTGGAACGCTTTCGTGATACACTATGTTCATGTTCGGAAAGCCTGTTGCAGCCCTTGTGCCTGCTCTTCTGCTGGCCCTTGGGTGCGTGGATGACGCGGAACCGCCGACCGACCCGTTCGGGTCGGAACGGTATTTAACGCTTACACTTACGGGTGACACGGTTCTTGTGCCCTTTCCCGAGGGAAGCGATCCGTCAGCCGTTGGAGTGTTCGATCTTGACATCCAGAGGGAGGTGTACCGGCCGTTCTCGACCGAAGCGGTCCAGAGCGGAGATTCACTGGTCTGGTCGAGGTATTTCCCGCTGGGCGGCGGATCGGTTCTCGTTCTGACCGGAACCGCCGGTGACGTGAGCCGGGTTCCCATACTGAGATCGATTCTGTCGCGAAGCCATCTCAGGCGGTGGCACGGTCTCCGCACGGTCATGCTCTCGGATGTCACTGCTGACTCCATTGACAGGCAAAGGGATGACAGCCCCAGGGAGGCTCCGCTCGTTGTCACCCACTCCGTCAGCATTCGCTTCTCTCCGGCCGTGGCCGAATCCTCCCTCATTGTGGTTGACTCGCTGTCGTTCTCCGGCAACAACAGCATCGTCCTCAGTGTCAACCGGGAAGTACCCGGAACGCTTGAAGCGGTCGAGGGCGTTGTGACGCAGATCTCCGCCGGAAGGTGGCTCTGCACCTCCGACAGCCTGTCGTCCGGCGGGTTCAAAGGGGTCTTTTCCGGCGTTTTCACGAGGAACTGGTATTCAACCGATCCCTCCACCGGCGAACTGCTCGGCCGGAGCCGGATGAATTCGGCTCTTCTGGGAGGCAGTTTCATCCCCGTGGGAGAGCAACCGAACAGGTTCGACATTGAAGTCACGGTCCCGACGGGCATGCAGATATTCGCGCCCCTTCCACTGATGTCCTCCGAGCACGGTGGAAGCGTTTCAAGATTCTCCACAGGATCGGGCCTCGTGAGGGGAGTGGTTCCCGTATTCATGGGCGGGTACCACTCATCATACCTTTCCGACGGAAGAAGCAGGCTTCTTGTCCAGACCGGGATCGGAGACGACGAAACCGCCCTGGATTCACTCTGGGCCGACAACATGAGCGCTCTTCTCCAGTCGATGCTCGGTTTTTCCGGCAGCACCTTCAGCATTCTCATCGTCGAGGGAGCATCGGAGAGCTTCATGACCCCGTACCACGGGTGCCTCGTGGTCTCTCCGGGAGTCCTCGAAGACCTCTCGGGTGTGTTCTCATGGGGGGACAGCCTCGCCGCCGGCGCGCCGGCAACGGGAACCTCGGTTGTGGCCGCGGGAGCAAAGTGCTTCACCCTCCAGTCCATCTTCATGGACCCGGTCCTGGCCGAGATGATACAGGCCTGGATGCCCTGCAGGTTTCTCGCATTCATGAGTCTGGGGGAAGACCTTTTCAAAATGCGGCGGGCCTACAGGAACTATTACCTTTACCAGACGGGGATCATGGGTGGAATCGAGCCTTCCCTTGCCGACCCGAGCCTTCCCCAAAGCCCCCTTTACGACCCGGTCGTGAGGGGCAAGGGACCCATCGTGCTCGAATACCTCCATTCCCAGGGGTGTCTCGACTACCTTCCCAACCTGCTTGACAATCTCAGGCACAGCGGCAGTTACTGGAGCAAGATCTGGGCGAACCTGGGGCTTTACGAGGGAGAAAGACGTTACAGGCTCGTCAGGCAGTTCCTGTATCAGCCCGGAATCCCCCAGATCGACGTCGAATGGTGGATCGAGGACGGCCTGTTGAAGCTCGTTCCCTCCCAGATGCAGCCCACCGCGGAGTACGGAGTGCTTTTCAGGTACTGCAAGCTCTATCTCGACACGGGAGTGCAGCATCAGCTCATCCTGAACCCGGGGGACGGCGACGTGCTGTACGCAGTTCTGCCTTCCGATGCCTCCGAGGGTGTCCTTGCCATCGATCTTAACACCGAGGAGGTCATCCCGGCCGATATAGTCTATAGAAGGCGCCCTTCCGGCGGTGAGTGACAAGACCTCCGAGGCAGCCGCGATCCGGGAGCTCCTGAACCATCACAGCCGCATCTATTACACTGAGGACAGGTCGGAGATAAGCGACGAGCAGTACGACGCCCTGATGCAGAGACTGCTCGAGCTCGAGGCAGCCGACCCGCTGCTTCGGACCGCGGACTCACCAACGGCAAGGGTCGGCGCCCCGCCGAAGCAGTCCTTTGAAGCTGTCACGCACGACCCTCCCATGCTCAGCCTCGACAATGTCTTTTCTGAACAGGATTTCCTCGCGTTCCACAACCGGCTTGCCAGGGAGCTCGGCATGAACGCCTTCACATGCTGTGTTGAACCGAAGCTCGACGGCGTCTCGCTCAGCCTGGTCTACGAGAACGGCGTTCTCGTCACCGCGGGAACCAGGGGTGACGGGCTTCGCGGCGAGGATGTCACCGAGAACGTAAGAACGATAGGAAACGTACCGCTGCGCCTCATTTCGCCTGCTCCGGGCATGCTCACCGTTCGCGGCGAGGTGTTCTTCATGCTCGGGGATTTTGAGGAGCTCAATGCAGGAAGGGTGAGGCAGGGCGAGCCTCCCTTCAAGAACCCGAGGAATGCTGCGAGCGGCTCCCTCAGACAGCTCGACAGCCGGATCACCGCGGACAGGCGGCTGAGTTTCTGCGGTTATGCCCTCGGCACGACCCCGCCCGATGTGACCAGCCAGAGGCAGCTTCTTAACCGGCTCGAGGAATGGGGTTTTCAGGTCCGGCACGAAACGGTTTTTGTCGAGGGTCCCCATGAAGTGGCCGAGGCCTGCGGCAGGATGGAGGCGGACCGGAAGCTTTTCCCCATGGAAATCGACGGAGCTGTGGTCAAGCTCGATTCCATGGAGCAGAGGCGGGTGGTCGGCGAGCTTTCCAGAACGCCCCGCTGGGCTGTCGCCTGGAAGTTCCACGCCCGCGAGGTGGCTGCCGAGGTGCTCGCGATAAGGGTGCAGGTTGGCAGGACCGGCAGGCTCACCCCTGTTGCCGAACTGTCGCCGGTCCTTGTCGGAGGCGTCACCGTAACGAATGCAACCCTGCACAACCAGGACGAGGTCAGGCGGAAGGACATCAGGGTCGGCGACCTTGTTTCGGTAAGGCGGGCCGGGGATGTGATCCCGGAGATCACCTCGAGCATCATCACGGAATCCGCAGTCAGGGGGGCGCCCTTTGAGATGCCTACCCGCTGCCCCGTGTGCTCGGGGCCTGTGATAAGGCCGGACGGTGAGGCCGCGCACCGCTGCATCAATCCGGATTGCCCCGCAAAGCTCAGGGAGAGCATCAAACACTGGGCCTCCCGCAAAGCCCTCGACATTCGGGGGCTGGGCGACTCACTTGCGGAAAGGCTTGTGGCTGACGGCATGGTCCGAACCCTTTCGGACCTTTACTCGCTTTCGCCCCCAGTGCTTGCCTCGATGGAGAGGATGGGGGCGAAGAGCGCGGCGAACCTGATCGGGCAGATCGAGGCCAGCAGGAGCGCGCCCCTATCACGATTCATACTCGGTCTGGGCATCCCCGAGGTGGGTGCGGTCACGGCCCGGGCCATAGCCCTTCGCTTTCCATGCATCGAAGCCCTTCGGGCCGCAGAGACCCCGGAGTTGATGGAGGTCGGAGGGATCGGTCCGGTGACCGCCCAGTCGATTCGAACCTTCTTCGAAGACCCCGTTACGGCCCGGGTCATCGACGGGCTGATGAGGGCCGGTTTCGACCCCCGCGAGGACGCCAGGTCCCCGGGGGAGAAGCTGTCGGGCCAGGTCATCGTGTTCACCGGAGCGCTCACGATGCCAAGGGAGCTTGCGAGGGAGATGGCAGAAAAGGCCGGCGCGAGAACATCGGGTTCCGTCAGTGACAGGACGACGCTTGTAGTCGCCGGTCCCGGTGCGGGTTCAAAATTGCTCGAGGCCGGAAGGCTTGGAATACGCGTCATCGGTGAAGAGGAGTTCCTCGCGCTGCTCGGATAGGGAAAGGGCGCCGCTGAAAGCCGCGGCGCCCATCCGTATTCTCAGGCGGTATCAGCCGTTACGAACCATGAAGCCCTCCATGAAGGAGGCAAGTGCTTCCGCGCCTTCGATCGTCATGGCGTTGTAGAGCGACGCCCTGCATCCCCCCACGTTCCTGTGGCCCTTGAGGCCAATGAGGTCGAGCTTCTTGGCCTCATCGACGAACTTGTTCTCAAGGTCTTCACTGGGGAGCCGGAACGTGATGTTCATAAGGCTTCGGCTCGGGACATGGCTTACGTGGGGCTTGTAGAAGCCGCCGCTCTTGTCTATGGCGTTGTAGATGACCCCGGCCTTCGCCCTGTTGCGCTTCTCGATGCCTGCAAGGCCGCCGTTCTCCATGATCCAGTCCATCACGAGGTCGATCACGAAGACCGGGAAGCACGGGGGAGTGTTGTAGAGGCCTTCCTTCTCAACATGAACCTTGTACTTCATCATGGTGGGGATGTCGGATTTGGCGTTCTCAAGCCAGCTCTTCCTGACAACCACGGCAGTGACGCCCGAGGGGCCGATGTTCTTCTGCGCCCCGGCGTAGATGAGGCTGAACTGGTTGTAGTCGAGTTCCCTGCTGAGGAAGTCGCTTGACATGTCACAAACATGAGGCACGGAACCCGTATCGGGGAAGTTCCACATCTCGGTGCCGTAAAGGGTGTTGTTGCTCGTGGTGTGAACATAGGCGGCGCCGGGCGTGAGCTTGATCGTTGCCGGGATGCGGTCGAAGTTGGTCTCCTCGCTGCTGGCGGCAACGTTCACCCCGCCGAAGAGCTTCGCTTCCTTGATCGCCTTGGAAGCCCATTCTCCGGTGTTTATGTAGTCAGCAGTCTCGTCCTTGCGAAGGAAGTTGAAGGGCACCATGCAGAACTGCATGCTTGCTCCGCCTCCCAGGAAGAGCACGTAGTACTCGTCCGGGGAGAGACCCATGATGGAAAGCATCTTGGACTGGGCATTCTTGAACATCGCCTCGAATGGTTTCGACCTGTGCGAGATCTCCATGACCGACATTCCCTGGCCCGCGAAGTCATCAAGACCCTTCTGCGCTTTCTGCACCACTTCCAGAGGAAGGGTCGCCGGCCCTGCGTAGAAGTTGTGAACGCGCTTTGACATAAAAAGCCTCCAGCTTCCTTTGATGAGACAGGTAAAGAGCACAGTGCAAGCATATCCAAACCGGCCCATTGAAAGCAACCCTTGACCTGTCCGGCCGCATCGCTTTCATTACGATGCAGAAGAAGGGGTGGTGGAATGAACATTTGCCTTGTCGTGCACTCCCAGACCGGAAATACGCGCTCCGTGGCCGACAGGCTCCTCGCGGAGCTTGAAGAGTCGGGCCACACCGCTGTGGTTTTCGATGTCAAACCCTCGGGCGGTTCCGAACAGAAACCCGAAACCATCGTGTTCGACGACCCGCCCTCGCTCGAGGGGTACCAGGGGTTTGTCTTCGCAGCGCCCGTTCACGGCTTTTCCCTTTCACCGGTGATGGCCGCGTTCATGAAAACTCTGCCTCCGCTCGGGGGCAGAACGTCGGCATGCTTTGTAACGCAGGCCTTCCCGTTCGCCTGGATGGGCGGCAACCGGGCTGTGCGGCAGCTCTGCAGGCTTTGTGAGGAACGGGGCGCCTCGGTGCGGGGAACAGGTGTGGTGAACTGGGGTCGGTCCTGCCGGGAACGGCTTGTTTCCTCCACCGCCGGAAGGCTGTCAGCCCTTTTCTAGGACCTGGCGGTTCTCAGGAACAGCACCCCCCCGATCACAATGAAGATCGCGTTGGAAATGCCCGCACTCACTATCGGTTCAAGTGCGCCCTTGTTGCCGAGCGTCTGACCGAACCTCGTGAGGCTGAAAAAGATGAAAGCCAGCAGTATTGCAGTGGCCACGCTGGTCGAACGGCCGCTTCTCGGGTTCCTCGTGGCAAGCGGGGCGCCCACAAGCACCATGATGAGGCTCGAGAACGGGAAGAACAGGGTCATGTAGAACTCCACCAGGCTCTCCCTCGGATTTCCCCCCGAAGCCCTCACTCTTGCAATGTGGCGTCCGAGCTCGAAAAGGTTCATTTCCTGCGGGGATTTCACCCTGCTGCCGAGGTCCATGGGGGTGTCGGTTATCTCAGGCACCGCGAGGGTGTCATGGTGGCGGTACTCCATCTCCCCGTCGGGTCCGAAGAGCCGTTCCTCCACCTGCAGCCCCGTCCAGACGGAATCGGTGTAGACCATCCTGCGGAGATCAAGCCTGCGGGTCACCCTCGAGTTCCCGTCGAACCACTCCAGAACGGCGCCTGTGACCGTTTCGTCCCTTCCGTCGAAGAAACCTATCTCCATGATCGCGCCCGAGAGCGACCTGTGGGCGAAGGAATGCCGCATGCCGTAGTCGATCGGGTCCTTCCTGTCTATTTCGACCCGCTTCACCATGGTCTGCCTGTAGTTTGCCTCGGCCACCACGAAATCACCCACAACGAGCTCGAACACGCTTATCAGAAGCCCCACCAGGAGGAGCGGGGCAAAGATCCTGGGTATGCTGATTCCGGAGGACCTCATGGCCGTCAGTTCGTTGTTCCTTGCAAGGGAGGTGACAAGGAACAGGCTGCACAGAAGCACGGCAACCGGCATCACGAGGACGATGATGTAGGGAAGGCCGAAGGCGTAGTACCGCAGGAACGATTCCCAGCCCGGGCTCTTCTCCATCCACCGGTTGATGTTGTCGAAGGCGTCGACAACAACGAAAAGGACGGTGAAAGCCGCGACCGCCATGCAGATCATCCTTATGAACCTGCCCGCTATGTACCTGTCCAGCCTCTTCATGTCGCCCTGTTCCCCCTGAGTTTCTGCCAAAGCTCCCTGAAGTCGGGAAGCCGGATCGGATGGCCCTCCCTGAGGCTGCGGAATATGAGATGAACCCCGAGTGCGCCCATCAGGATGTTGGGAGCCCACATGGCTATCCAGGCCGGGACCTGCCCCTTGTCGGCAAGGTTCTCACCGGAGATGAGGAAGAAGTAGTAGACCAGGATGAACAGAAGGCTCACGGCAAGCGAGACGCCGGCATTGGCCCTTCTCGACGACAGGCCGAGCGGCACGCCCAGCAGGACGAAGACAAGGCAGGCGAACGGGATGGAGTACTTCTTCTGGATCTCGACGGAAAACCTGTTCTGCTCGAGCCTGAGATACGTGATCCTGTCGTTTGTGAGTGCGGCCTGCGTTCCCACGGTGATGAGCCAGTCCCGGGCGGCACGCATGTACTGAAGCGAGTCGGCCCCGGGATCGAGCTCGTAGGGCCGCTCGCCACCGACGATGCCGAGGAAGGGCACGGCCGCTGTCGCGTGGAGGCTGTCGGAAAGATCCAGCTCGACTCGGGCGAGGCTGTCGATCCTGCCCTGCATCTGGGCTGTAGACATCTCCCGGTCCCCCCGGCTGTCGCGGTCCCTTCTCACAAGGTCTTCGGACCGTGCTATGTCGAGCGTGTACGAAGTGAAATCGCTGAACCTGTACCTGCCGCTGTCGTCGAGTTCGTGCATCTGACCGTTCGAGAGCGTCAGCCTGAGATGGTTGGCCCCCATGGGTCTCATGATGCCGGACATCGCGCTGATCGTGCGGAGCGGCTTGCCGGGAATGCTCTGGTGGATGACGACGCCCTCGAGCCTTCCGGTAAGGTCATCCTTGCTTTCGACGAGGATTCTGTAGTTCTCCATGTCCTCGACGAACATCCCCGAAACGATCCGTGCGGTGGGCCTCATCGTCCCCACATCGAGCAGCAGGTTCTTGGCCATGTGGTTGGCATGGGGAAGAACGGAATCGTTGAACACCACGAGGGTGCCGCAGAGCAGAAGCGATACCGCCGAGAGCGGGAGAATAAGCCTCATCACGCCTATCCCGCTGGCTTTCATGGCCGAGATCTCCATGTCGCCGGACAGCCGTCCGATCGCGATTAGAACGCCCGAGAGCACCGCCATGGGAACCACCACCGCGACCATGGAAGGGAGGAGCAGGACGAATATCTCTCCGACGATCACGAGCGGCACTCCCTTGCTCACTATCATGTCAAGAAGGTCGAGGAGTTTATCAAGGAGCATGACAAAGGTGAACACCCCGATCGAGATGAGGAACGGGGCGATGAACTCGGATATCACATACCTGTGCAGTATCTTCATGGCGCGTCAATATAGTCTGGCGCGGCGCCCGGCAGTGACCCCGCTTGCATGAACGCCGTTTTTGGGGAATGTTATACATCCGGTTTCTACCTGCAACCTGGAACTGGCCCCTGCCATGGGAGTACTGTTTCTTACGCATATGAAGCATTCAACGCTCGTTCTCCTGTTGATCCCCATGACGGCCCTTGGCATCGGCGTTTCGCTGCCGTGGTTGCCATCGGGGCCTCCCAACGTCTTCTATCAGGATTCATTGCCCACGCTCTACACCCTTCCCCAGGCCACCGTCGTTGTCTCTCCCGCCCTGTCGGGGCTCGGCCTTGCCTACCGCCTCATGTACATGGGCCGGCCCGTATCCCTGTCGAGGGTCTGGCTCCTTCCCGATTCAAAGGCCGGCATCACGGAGTGGTCCACCTGGAAGAGATGGCTTCTCACCAACAGCTCGAGCGCCATCAGGTCATCCCACGAGACGGGCAGGCTCGTGCCAACCATCTACCTGCCTTTCGCCATGCCCCCGGGAATCGCCGGGATCATAGGAGAGGGCGGCCAGCTCGACATCAGCGGCCATCAGAAGATCACCATTTCCGGGATCAGCCACATCCGCCCCAACCAGGTCAGCAGCGAGGGCGTAACCCCATCGTATTTCCCGGACCTCAAGATGGAACAGGAACTGGTGATAAACCTCGACGGGACCATCGGCGAGAAGATCAACGTTCAGGTCGACCACGACACCCGCAGGACGATGGAGCCGGATTACAATGTCAGTCTCAGGTACACCGGTTTCGACGACGAGGTGATCCGCTCGATCGAGATGGGTGACGTGAACCTCGCCATCACTGGCCCCGAGTTCGTGAGCTACAGCATCCCCGGCCAGGGGCTGTTCGGGGCCAAGGTCGAAGCCCAGGTAGGTCCACTCGAGATCACCACGATCGCGAGCAAGCAGGCCAGTTCAACCGAATCCGCGGATTTCGTCGGGCAGGCAACCATGGTGACCGACTCCATCCTCGACATCCGCCCCGCGGAGAACTACTTCTTCGGCGTGGTGCCCGATACGGTGCAGGCTCCGCTTATCGCCTACATAAAGGTCTTCCGTGACGACGGCGTGGAAAACCCGCTCTCCATACCGGGCGACTGGCACGTGCCGCAGCCGGGCGGCGGCGACCTGACCGGAACGGGCTCATGGGACCTTCTCAACGAGGGACCCGACCAGGACTACGTCATTGAGGACTCCACCACGATACGCTTCGTGAACCCGGTGAGCACCAACGACATGATAGCCGTTTTCGCGGTAACGTTCTCGGGCGACACCCTGGGCACCTATGTCACTGATCCGGCGAACTACGATGTCGACCTGCTGCTCGTGAAGAACTCGAACCCGACAGTGAGCGACCCGACCTGGCAGTACATGCTGAGGAACCGCTATTATCTTGGGGGCAAACAACATAGTGCGGGAGAGCTTCAACTGCGACATCTTTCTTGAGCTGCCCGGCCAGGAGCCCACTTCAAGCCAGGACGGCGTTCCCTTCCTCAGCGTTCTGGGGCTGGACAGCAACGGCGATGGTTCCATGATAGACGAGACCGAAACGATGGACTGGGACAACGGGTTCATAGTCTTCCCGGACAACAGACCCTTCACCAGCGATGTGCTCGATGTGCAGAACCCCGAGGTCTACACCGAGAAAAACCCGCCGACGAACCTGAGCAAGTACTACATGAGGGTCAGCTTCAGGGCCGCGAGCACAACGTACTCCCTGGGCAGGATGGGCATAGTTCCGGGCAGCGAGCGCGTTACGCTGACTGTCGCCGGCGTGGCGCAGGACCTGGTTCGTGACCAGGACTACACCATCATCTACGAGATCGGCCTTCTCTCGCTCATGGGCGAGGCCGCCCAGCTTGCACAGGACCCCGCGAACACGCTGAGGGTAACCTTCGAGTACCTTCCCTTCTTCGCCCAGATGTCGAAATCCCTCTTCGGGACAAGGCTGAAGTACCAGATGGGAAGGCTCTCCTGGGTCGGCGCCACATTGATGTACGAGAGCGCCTCGACCCCCGAGGACAGGCCCGCTGCGGGTGAGGAGGCCTACAACACCCTGGTGATGGACCTCGACGCCCACTACGAGGTGAGGCCCGAGTTCCTGACCGACGCAGTGAATGCGCTGCCCCTTGTAAGGACCGAGGCGGAAAGCATCATCCAGCTGTCGGGCGAGATGGCGGTCAGCATGCCGGGCGGTGGAAGGGTGGCATACATCGACGACATGGAGGGAAGCCAGTCCACCTACCCTCTTGGTCAGAGCAGGATTGCGTGGTCCCACGCATCCCTTCCAGTATCGGGCGGCGAACAGGGGACGGGAAGGCTCCGCTGGTGGAACTGGCCCCATCGCTGGCATATCGGAGACATCGTGCCGGGACTCACCGGGACCAACGCCTCGGAAGACGCGAGCGTAATGCAGCTCTACTTCCAGCCGGACGAGAGCGCCACCGAATCCTGGGGCGGCATCATGCGCTGCATAGACCGCTACGGTGTGGACTTCTCCACGCGCACCCACATCACGCTGTACGTCCGGGCTACCGACTCCGCACAGCAGGGTTCGCTCTACATAGATCTCGGCGAGCGCATGGACGAGGACTCGTACTGGCCGGTCAGGGTGGGAAGCGGCACCGAGATGGAGGCGAACGGCGAACTGGACACGGAGGACACGAACGGCGACGGCATTCTGTCGACCGTTGAGAATACCGGGTACGACGGCCTTTTCAGCACAGCCGAGCCCGGGTACTCCTCCTCGGGCAACCCCGACCCCAACCAGGACGACTACGACTACGACCCCGAAGACCCTCTCGACTCAAGGTTCAACAGGATCAACGGCACCGAGAACAACGAGAGGATGGATACCGAAGACCTGAACCGCAACGGCGTGCTCGACCGCACCAATACGTTCTTCAGGGTCAGGATCCCGCTCGACAACCCGGATTACATCATCCACGGCCCCAACCAGTACGGCTGGACGCTCATCAGCGTTCCCCTCAACGATTCGCTGATGGTGACCGTACCCGACGGCCTGTCCGGTGAACCGGACTGGAGCAAGATCGTCTACGCCCGGATCTGGACCGAGGGTTTCACCCAGGCCGACACACTGGAGATCTACGAGTTCGGGGTGGTCGGGAACCGCTGGGAGACCCGCGGCATCGGAACGATCGGGACCATAGTGCCCCCGATCGACCCCGGCGAGGAGTTCACCGTTTCGGTCGTGAACAACAGGGAAAACCAGGAATACATCGACGACCCCCCGCCCGGCATCGATCCCGGCAAGGACGACTACGGCAACATCAAGCTCGAGCAGTCCATAAGCCTGAACTGCGCGGGCCTTCTCGCGGGCCACCAGGGGCTGGCCAGGCAGAACTTCTACTCCGGTGTAGACTACACGGGCTACGAAGCTTTCCGGATACTCGTCAGGGGGAACACAGGCCAGGGTGTTGCCTTCTTTCAGATCGGCCGTGACAGCCTCAACTACTACGAACTCGAGGTGCCGCTTCAGCAGGGCTGGCAGGTGATCGAGATGCCCCTCCAGGACATGGTCGACCTCAAGATCCTCAAGGACCAGCAGGAACTCGAATACCTGAGCTCCGGCAACCTCTCGGTGCGGGGCAGCCCGACTCTGGCAAACGTGCTCACCCTGGCCCTCGGAGTCAGGAACGACGAAACGGCCCCTCTCGATGCCGAGGTCTGGATAGACGACATAACCCTTCGAAGCCGTTACCAGAACAGGGGCTATGCGCACAGGGTTACCGGGCAGATCGATTTCGCCGACCTTCTCACAGTCAACGCGGATTACAGGATGGTCGACGCCGACTTCCACAGCCTCGGGACGAACACGGGCACCGGGAAAACCACTTCAAGGTATTCCGCAAACACAACGTTCAACCTCGACCGCTTCACGCCGCCGAGGTGGGGATGGTCGCTGCCCGCAACCTACGCCTGGAGCCGCACCCTCTCCGAACCGCGTTTCCAGTCCGGCAGCGATGTGCGGATAGAGGGGGAGGAGTCCTGGTTCCAGCGCGACGACGACAAAACCTGGGACACCTCCGTCCAGTGGAGAAGGAATACGCGCTCGGAAGGTTTTCTGGGCACGTACTTCCTTGACCCATGGAACGTGAGGCACACCATGGGCGAGCAGACCGGCCTCTCGCCCGAGGGCACCGATTCCCTCCAGTCGGAGAGGTTCACAGTGGCCTACAACCTCGCCCTTGGAAGGATGCGAATCTTCAGGCTCCCCATCCTCGAAGACTTCCGCCTTCAGCCGACCCGCTTCGGTTTCGGAGTCAAGTTCGAGCGCGGCAGGGATGTGAGGTGGGACGTTGCATCCGACGACACCGTTCAGACCAGGAACAACACACTGAGGGCCCTTTCCACTGACGGCTCGCTGGGGTTCAATTTCTGGAAGGGGAACACGCTCTCGTACTCCCTCGCAGTGGGCAGGGACCTTTACCACCCGTGGAGCCCCGAGGGCTCCAGCGTGAACGTTGGGCGGGAGATCTCAAGGAATCAGAGCCTCTCGGCAGCGCAGGAGATCAACCTCTGGAGCTACCTCATGCCGAGGGTCAGCTTCGATTCCAACTACTCCCTGTCCCGTCTGAGCCCGCACACCCCCGGAGCCGACACTCTGGGCCTCCCCGATGTCGACCTCTCAACTAACCTCAGGTACACGTTCAGGCTGGGGCTGGCCCACATGATGAGAAGGATCTCGAGGCTCAGGGATGAGCGCAGGGATGAGGAGGCGACCGCAGGAAGTCCCCGCTGGATGCTCATGAAGCTCGAGCGATGGGCCGACAACATCACGGATCCAACGCTGAACCTTTCCCTTACCAACTCCACCGATTACAAGTCGCTCGAGACGCTTCCTCCGTGGCGGTACCAGTTCGGCATCGAGGACCGGATCGACGGACTGATCCCGTACAACCGCACGGAGGGCGAGGCGGTCCAGCTCGGAGGGGGAGTGAGGCCGATAAGCACCCTGTCGCTTCGGGCCGAGTATGGAAACACGCTAACAAAGTCGTTCTACAGCGGTTACTGGAACAAGCAGCAGACCGTTACATGGCCTTCCCTCACCCTCGCCTGGAGCGGCCTCGAGCGTCTGGCTCCCTTCTCCTTCCTCCGCACGGGCACGGTGAGTTCGGGCTACAGGCTCGAAACGGTTTCCGCATCAAGGATAGAGGGAGGCGAGGAGACCCCCGTGAGCGAAACGGTGTCACGCAGGTTCGCCCCCCTCATCTCGATAACGGCGAACCTGACCAACAAGGTTCAGTTAACCCTCAGCGACAACCTGACGCTCACTGAGAGCCGCAACTTCACCGGCACCAGCGCCGTCACCGAGGGCACCAGCCATGCGACCCAGCTCGGGATTTCCTACGCCTTCAGGGCCCCCGATGGCATTTCGATCCCGCTGCCACTGCTGAACCGCATCAGGTTCCGCTTCCAGAGCGACCTCACGACCGGCCTGAAGATCACCCGAAGCCTCACGAAAAGCGAAATACTGAGGGACGCAGGCGACGACATCCTTCAGACCGACCGCTCGGAGTGGAGGATCGAACCGTACGCGAACTACGACTTCGGAACGGTTCAGGCAGGGCTCACAGCCATTTACGGCTGGAAGACGGACCGGGTCAACTCCCAGTACGACCAGACCGATGTGGGGCTTGACCTCTGGGTCATGATCAACTTCTGACACAGCTCTTTTCGAGCCATCCGGGCATTGACTTGCCGGGGAATTGTTGCAGAATAACACGGCAATTCTCTTCTCGAAATTCCATGTAAACCCTCAGCCTGTCTGGGAGGAGAGAGAACCGATGAAACTGGGCCAAATGCTGGTCAAAGCCGGCGTTATCACCCGCGAACAGCTCGAGAGCGCTCTGAACGCCCAAAGGGAGCAGGGCGGAAGGCTTGGTTACAACCTGGTCCGGATGAAGCTCATCAACGAGGAAGACCTGAACAGCTACCTCGCCAGGCAGAACCGCATCGACGCAATAAACATCGAGAAGATGAAGATCGAACCGGATGTTCTTCAGCTGGTTCCGGCCAAGCTCGCCATAAGGTACGAGGTCATACCCGTGGAACGCGTGGGCAAAACGCTCGTTGTGGCAATGGCCGACCCTCACAACCTTTTCACCATCGACGATCTCCGCTTCTCTCTCGGGATGGAGATAGAACCCCACATTTGCGCCTCGAGCATGATCGCACGGGCGCTCGACCGCATCTACCGCCAGGAAGACGCCATCATCGCAGTTTCCGAAGACAAGCTAAGGAAAAAGGCGGGCAGCGGCGTCGAGGGCGTGATGAAGGGGCCGGAAGAAGAGCTTCTCGTGGGCGACGAGGCGTTCTTCTCGCTCATCGAGGAGGACGAGGGGGGCGAGGAGGAGCTCGACGAAGACCTTGCCGTCACCACGAGCGACTCGCCCGTAGTCAAGCTGGTGAACCGTGTTGTTGCCGACGCGGTGAAACGCGGCGCGAGCGACATCCACTTCGAGCCGTTCGAGAAGTACGTCAGAATCCGTTACAGGATCGACGGCGTCCTCCACGAGATAATGAGGCCGAGCCGCAAATACAGGCTTGCCATGGTCAGCCGCCTTAAAATATTGGGCGGTATGAATATTGCCGAGCATCACCTGCCGCAGGACGGCCGCACCAAGATCAGGGTCGGTGACAGGTTCGTTGACATGCGCATCTCAACGCTTCCCACCCTCTTCGGCGAGAAGGTCGAGCTCAGGCTTCTCGACCGCTCACAGGTGTCGCTCGACCTCGAAACCCTCGGTTTCGAGGAGGAGGCGCTCAAGGATTTCAGGCGGGCCATCAAAAGGCCCTACGGCATAGCCCTGGTGACCGGCCCTTCGGGAAGCGGCAAGACCACCACCCTTTACAGCGCCATCTCCGAACTCAACGACATCGGCGTCAACATCATGACGGCAGAAAACCCCGTTGAATTCAACCTCAAGGGCATCAACCAGGTGCAGATGAACGAAGATGTCGGCCTCAACTTTGCAATGGCTCTCAGGGCGTACCTGAGGCAGGATCCCGACATAATCATGGTCGGCGAGATCCGTGACAAGGAAACGAGCGAGATAGCGATCAGGGCAGCGCTCACGGGCCATCTCGTGCTTTCCACCGTGCACACCAACGACGCGCCAAGCACGATCAACCGCCTGGTGGACATGGGGACCGAACCCTACATGCTCAGCACGTCGCTCATCTGCATCTGCAGCCAGAGGCTTATCAGAAAGATCTGCTCCAACTGCAAGACCCCCGTCGCTGTCTCGAGGGAAGCCCTCGAAGACGCCGGCGTCGACCCCGACAGGTTCAGCTCCACCACCTTCTACGAGGGCACGGGCTGCCCCCAGTGCAACAACACGGGCTACAAGGGGCGCATCGGTATTTACGAGGTCATGACAGTCGACGAGGAGATGCGCGCGCTCATCGAGAACGACGCAAACAGTATCGATCTCGAGAAGACGGCGCTTGCGCGCGGCATGATAAACCTGCGCGAAGCGGCTCTCAGGAAGCTTGAGAAGGGTCTCACAACCTTTCAGGAGGTCGTGAGGGAAACCGTGGCCAACTACTAGGAAGACTCATGCAGACAAGGCTTTCCATGATGCTGGTCCAGGCGGGTCTGGCCACCCAGGACGAGATAGAGAACATCGCAAGGGAGTGGGGGCCGGGCGAGGTCGAGCTGGCAGAGGCCATGGTGCTGCGGGGGCAGGTCACGGAAGAGCTCATCACCGAGTTCCTTGCCGACATCTACAGCGTCGATCCCATCTACCTCAACGAAACAGCGTTTCCCGACGACGCTGCCAAGATAATCGCCGAGAGCACCGCACGCGAGCACATGGTCGTGCCTCTCGAGCGCGACGGCAACACGGTTTCCGTCGCCATGGCCCAGCCCGCCAACATGTACGCGGTCGACGAGTTGAAGTTCGCCACCGGCTGTGAGATAATCGTGTACGCATCGAGCCCATCGGCGGTGCGGCGCGCCCTCGACGAGGTCTACGGCCGCAGGGATTCCCTCGTAAGCGTTGAATCATCCCTCAACCAGTACGATGAGCAGGAGGACGGCCTGACCGAGGTCGCCTCGCTCGACCCCGGGCATGACGAGGATGAAATAACCGACGACAGCCTCCTCACGGACAAGGAGGAGCCGATCGTCAAATTCGTGGACAAGATGATCGCCGAAGCCGTCAAGACCGAATCGAGCGACATCCACATCGAACCTTATGAAAAGTACCTGCGCATCCGGTACAGGCGCGACGGCACCTGCCACGAGGTCATCAGGCTGCCCAAGGCCGTTCAGCCGTCCATTCTCTCAAGGCTCAAGATATTGTCGGGTATGAACATAGCGGAGAGAAGGCGCACACAGGACGGCAGGATCAAGGCAAAGGTCGACAACAGGATAATCGACTTCCGGGTGAACGCCGTCCCCACGGTCAACGGCGAAAAGATCGTTCTCCGGATCCTGGACAGGGGCAACCTCGAGTTCGACCTCAGACAGCTCGGATTTCCCGAAGATGCCCTGAAGAAGTTCATGGCCGGGGTCAGCTCCCCATTCGGGATCGTTCTTGTCACGGGTCCGACCGGCAGCGGCAAGACAACCACGCTCTATTCGGCGCTCAGCAGCCTGAACGTTCCCGCCGTGAACATCCATCACCGCGGAAGACCCCGTCGAATACAACATCGACGGAATTATCCAGACCCAGATCGACCACGCGATGGGGTACACTTTCGCAACCGCTCTCAGAAGCATCCTCAGGCAGGACCCGAACATCATCATGGTCGGCGAGATCCGCGACCTCGAAACGGCATCCATCGCCATAAAGGCATCGCTCACGGGCCACCTCGTTTTCTCCACGATCCACACGAACGATGCCCCCAGCACCATCAACCGCCTGGTGGACATAGGGATCAAGCCGTTCCTGGTGGCGAGCGCGGTTCGAACCATCATGGCCCAGAGACTTGTCAAGAAGATATGTAAATACTGCCGCGAGCCTTTCACTTTTGCCGGCTCTGATTATATTGAAGCGGGCATCGACCCGGCCGAGATGGCCGGGGCGAAAACCATGAAGGGCAGGGGTTGCCCGAGGTGCAACGGCTCCGGTTACAAGGGGCGGATCGGGCTGTACGAAGTGCTTACGCTTGACAAGGCCATGAAACAGGCGGTGATTGACAGGGAAACCGCTGCGCAGCTCAGGCTGCTCGCGGTGAGAAGCGGCATGAGAACCCTTCGGATGGACGCCGTTGACAAGCTCAAGAACGGCGTGACCACCCTCGACGAGGTGACCAGGGTTACTGCCGATGATGACGAGGAAGTGAAGGTGGCAGCCATGAATTACCGGCTTGAGTCCCAGGTCCGGGCGGTCTCGTCCTGATGGCCGCCGAAGGAGCACACGGCCTCAACATCAGAACCCTCCTGAAGGAGATGATGGAGCGCCGTGCCACTGACCTCCACATTACTGTCGGAGCACCCCCCACGATACGTATCGACGGCGAACTCATCAGAATGGAGTACGACCCGCTCACTCCGAAGGAAACCCAGTCCATCGTCTACAGCCTCCTGAAGGACGAGCAGAAGAAGCGTTTCGAGCTGGAGCGCGAGCTCGACTTCGCGTTCGGCATCAAGGGCCTTTCCCGTTTCAGGGCGAACGTGTTCCTTCAGAGGGGCGCTGTCGCCACTGCCATAAGGGTGATCCCCTACGAGATCCTCGGCTTCGAGGAACTCGGCCTCCCGCCTGTGGTGGCAACCCTTTCGGACAAGAGGCAGGGGCTGATCCTCGTGACCGGTCCGACCGGCTGCGGCAAGACAACCACGCTCGCCTCCATCATCAACAGGGTCAACGGCCTGAGAAGGGCCCACATAATCACCATCGAAGACCCCATCGAGTACGTGCATCACCATAACAAGTGCATCGTGAACCAGAGGGAGATCGGGTCCGACACCGAAGGCTTCACAGAGGCGCTGCGGTACATCCTCAGGCAGGACCCCGACGTCGTCCTCATCGGCGAGATGCGTGACCGCCATTCCATGCAGGTCGCACTGAACATCGCCGAGACGGGTCACCTCACGCTGGCCACCCTTCACACGAACTCCACGTACGAATCCATAAACCGCATCATCGACACCTTCCCCGCGGAAGGGCAGGACCAGGTCCGAAGCCAGCTCTCGTTCGTGCTTCTGGGCGTCATGACCCAGCAGCTCATCCCGAAACAGCGGGGCACGGGCAGGTCCCTTGCGGCCGAGGTGCTTGTCTGCACTCCCGCAGTCAAATCCTGCATAAGGGAGGACAAGCTCCATCAGATTTACGGCATGATGCAGGCCGGGCACAAGTTCGGCATGCAGACCATGAACCAGGCTCTGTTCCGCCTTGTGAACAACAGGGAGATCGCGAAGGAGATGGCTCTCGAGCGTTCCCCCAATCCCACGTGAGCTTGAACAGATGATGTAACAGGTCGGGACACGACTCTTTAGGGGGGGTGCACATGGCCGAATTTCACTGGCAGGGTACCAACAGGCAGGGCAGAACGCTCTCCGGAACCATCGCGGGAAAGAACAAGAAGGAAGCCCAGGATCTCCTTGAGCGGCGCGGCATAACCGTCACCGTCATCAAGGGCGGCTTTGACATGGCCAAGTACGGCGTGATCGGTTCCGGCGTGAAGAACAAGGAACTGGCCACGTTCACACGGCAGTTCTCGGTGATGATAAACGCCGGTCTTCCGCTGGTGAACTGCCTTCAGATTCTCGCCGGCAGCAGGACAACAGCATCTTCAAAGACGTCATCGCCGACATAACCAACGAGGTGGAAAAGGGCGGAACCCTCGCCGAGGCCCTTGCAAAGCACCCGAAGGTGTTCAACGAGCTCTACTGCAACATGGTCTCCGCCGGCGAGCAGGGCGGTATCCTCGACACCATCCTCGGCAGGCTCGCAGACTACCTTGAAAGCAGCGCAGCCCTCAACGCCAAGATAAAAAGCGCGATGATGTACCCCATGATCGTTCTCATCGTTGTCATACTGGCATCGATGGCAATGCTTCTCTTCGTCATCCCCATCTTCCAGCAGATGTTCGAGGACCTCGGCGGCCAGCTGCCCGGCCATGACGCAGTTCGTGGTCGACCTTTCCGAATTCGCGCAGAGGAACATCCTGTTCATCATCATCGGCGTGATCGGCGTCAGCATCCTTTACAACCTCTTCGCAAGGTCGGTCGGGGGCAGGAAGATCATCGACACGATAAAGATCTCGATTCCCATCTTCGGCACCCTCAACCGCAAAATGTCCATCGCACGCTTCACCCGCACGCTTGGCACGCTCATCTCAAGCGGTGTGGCCATCCTCGACGGCCTCGCCATCACCGCCAAGACGTCGGGCAACGTTGTCATAAGCGAGGCCATCCAGAACGCCCGCATCAGCATTTCGGGCGGCGAGAACATCTCCGGCCCGCTCGAGGCGTCGGGCGTGTTCCCGACCGATGGTCACCCAGATGATAGCAGTGGGCGAGGAGACGGGCGGTCTCGACGAGATGCTCGTGAAGGTGGCCGATTTCTACGACGACGAGGTGAACACCGCGGTGGCGGGCCTCGCAAGCACCATCGAGCCCCTCATGATCGTGTTCCTGGGCGGCTTCGTGGGCGCACTGGTCATCGCCATGTACCTGCCCATTTTCGACATGATCCAGGCCGTGGGAAACTGACACGGCGAAGGACCGCTTCAGCATAAGCCCGAGGCGCCGCACCTGGCTTCAGGTGGGGCGCCTCGCGGTTCTCGGCATGCTCTCCGTATCGGGCGCGTTCCTGCTCCAGCGCGACAACCTGGGCCCCGTCTTCGTGGCGGTCGGCGCGGCCGCGGTGCTGGTCACCATTGTCACCACGCCGGTCATGAGGCGGTCGCCGGATTCAAGGTGGCCCTTCTACCTGCTCTGCTTTTTCGACGCCCTTGCGCTCGGTGTGATCACGGCCGTTTCCCGCGGTGCGGAAAGCCCCTTCATTGCGTTCATGGTCGCTCACGCCTTCGCATACGGTTTCTACCTCGGAACCAGGGGCGGGCTGCTCGCCGCGGCCGCAACAACTCTCGTGCTGGCCGGAAGCGTGGCCTTCTCGGTGTTCGGCCCGCCGTCGGCGAAGAGCGCCATGGTGGGGGCGCTTCTCGAAGCCGGCCAGTACAAGCTCTCAACAAGCTACCTGTTCGCACAGGTGGCCCTGAACGCCCTTCTTGTTTTTGCCGGCGGGCTCGCGGGCGGCATACTCTGCGGAATGTTCTACTCCGAGACGGGAAGGCTCCAGCAGGTGCTCGACAACCTGGCCGAGGTGAGGGCACGTTCGAGAAAGGTTCTTGAGAACCTGCGCGACGGCGTCATTGTTGTCGACCAGAGGGGCAACCTGCTTCAGGCGAACCCTGCGGCGGTGGACATTCTTGGCCTTTCCGGCAGGAACAGCGATGCCCTGCAGGGAACCATGATAGAAAGCGCCATCGCGAACTTCCTGACTGACTGTGCGGCCCCCCGGTCGATGGAGATGGTCATCGACGAACGCATCATACACTGCAGGTTCACCCCCTCCGACACGGCAGGGGGAGGGGTGGTGCTTGTCATCAGCGACATCACCGAGGCGGCCAATCTCAGGGCGGCCCTCGAGGAGCGCAAAAGGCTTGCCATCGTGGGCAGGCTGAGCGCCACGCTTGCCCATGAGATCAGAAACCCCCTGGCCGCCATCAGCGGGGCTGCCGAGATGCTTGCTTCGGGAAAACTCCCGGAAGGCAAGAGGGAAAGGATGACAAGCCTCATTGTAAGCCAGTCCCGAAGGGTTTCGGAGCTGATGGACGGCTATCTCAGCCTGGCGCGCGACAGCGATGACTTCCCCATGAACCCGATGAACCTCTCCTCGTTCACCAGGGAGATGGTCGAGTCGGCCGTACACGGTTTCGCCGGCGGGGTTACCATAAGCTTCACCGAGCCCGACCGGCCGCTGTTCGTCCTGGGCAACACGATGCGCCTCGGGCAGGCCCTCGGCAACCTGATAAGGAACGCGGTCGAGGTTCTCGAGGCACAGCCGGCGGGGCTTGTGCAGGTCGACCTGCTCGAAGACGGCGGACAGGCCAGGCTCAGCGTTGCCGACAATGGGCCGGGCATCCCCCAGAACAGGCTGGACAGGGTGCTCGAACCCTTCTATACAACGAAACCCGAGGGAACCGGCCTCGGCCTGTTCATCTGCAGACGGATCGCGGGCGAGCACAACGGGTGGCTTGAGCTCGACAACCGCCCCGAGGGCGGGTTGAAGGCCACACTGGTCCTGCCTTTGACGGGGGGGAACAATGAGTGACAAACCGGTCATTCTCCTTGTTGACGATGAAAAGCCCATGCTGGAATGGCTCAGCCTTCTCCTCGAGGAGAACGGCTACAGGGTGAACCCGTTCTCGAACCCCGCGGATGCGCTGCGCTGGGGGAAGGAGAACGCCCCCAACGTCCTTGTGACCGACATCAGGATGCCGGGCATGACCGGCCTCGAGCTCTTCGGCGCGCTCAGGGCGCATGACCCCGAGGTGGCGGGCATTCTCATCACCGCCTTCTCAAGCGTCGAGACAGCCGTGAAGGCCATCAGGGAAGGCGTCGAGGACTATCTGGTGAAGCCCTTCAAGGCCGACCAGCTGCTGCTTGCCATCGAGAAGGCGCTCAGCCAGCGGCAGGTCAAGACCGAGAATGAAAGGCTTCGGAACGAAGTAAGGCGCGATTTCGACTTCTCGGGGATAATCGGAACATCAAACCCGATGCTCGAGCTTCTCGAAAGCGTGAGAAAGGTTGCCGACCAGCCCAGCACGGTTCTCATCATCGGGCGAGAGCGGCACCGGCAAGGAGCTCATCGCAAAGGCCCTCCACTACAACAGCCACAGGGTCGACAAACCCTTCCTGGGCGTAAACTGCGGAAGCCTCTCCCGGAACCTTCTCGAGAGCGAACTCTTCGGTCACGTGAAGGGAAGCTTCACCGGGGCCCACCGTGACAAGGAAGGGCTGATGACTGCCGCCGGCGAGGGCACGTTCTTCCTCGACGAGGTGAGCGAGATGGACCGCGAGCTGCAGGTGAAGCTTCTTCGAGCGTTGCAGGAGCGGCAGGTGAGGCCGGTCGGTGGCAACCTGTCCATTCCGTTCAAGGCAAGGCTCGTGTGCGCCACCAACCGCGACCTTGAGAGAATGGTCTCAAACAGCGAATTCCGCGAGGACCTTTTCTACAGGCTCAACGTGATACCCCTCCGCGTGCCGCCCCTCCGGGAGCGAAGGGACGACATCAGGCCCCTGGTCGAGCATTTCGTGAAGCGCGGCGGTTTTAAAAAGACTTTCTCCGAGGAAACCCTGCGCATCCTCGAAGACCGCAGCTGGCCCGGCAACGTCAGGGAGCTCGAAAACCTGGTCGAGCGCCTGTGCGTGATGACAGTCGAGGAGACGATAAGACCCGAACACCACCCCGCTCATTTCCGGGGCGCTGAACGCGCGGAGGAGCCCGAGGACCGCAGGACGGGGGAGAACACAGCCCTTCCCTCGAGCCTCGAAGAGATAGAGAAGGCCTGGATCTTCTACACGCTGAACAACAGGGCCGGGGGCAACAAGACGAAGGCTGCCGAACTCCTCGGCATCAACGCGAGCACCCTTCACCGCAGGCTCGCCAAGTACGGATTGCGTTAGTGCTGTTGCATTATGCAAGACCCGCAAAATCAATAGCACTTTTACATAAAGGAGTGAACCGGATAAAAAGGCTTGACGAGTTGGCAAACCGTTTGCATAAACAGAAGCGTACCCGTCCGCATGGGCAAAACAGAAAAGGAGATCCGAAATGAAGAAAAAGGGCTTCACCCTCATCGAGCTCATGATCGTCGTGGTGATCATCGGCATCCTTGCCGCAATCGCCATCCCCAAGTTCAATGACGTTTCCGAGGCTGCCAAGAGGAACGCCTGCCGCGCCAACATGCGCACCGTAGCCAGCCAGGAAGTTATTTACTTCGCAACAAGCGGCGTGTACACGAACGTTCTTGCCAACCTCGGCCTTTCGGGCGTAGTCTGCCCGGGCGCCAACGCTGCTCACACCCTTACAGTTGGTGCTCTTGGTCTGGATCCTTCCGCGAGCTTCACCATCATTGCCCCCAGGCTGCTCCGAGCCACGGCACAGATCGACAACGGTATCGCCT
The DNA here is from genome assembly GCA_963845085.1 of Candidatus Fermentibacterota bacterium. Lineage (GTDB taxonomy): Bacteria > Fermentibacterota > Fermentibacteria > Fermentibacterales > JCC-6 > UBA6080. The sequence goes on along the minus strand of CAWJQI010000001.1, from coordinate 233,832 downwards.
CCTGGCAGGATTTCAACTAGGCGCACGCTTTTCGTACAGCGGGGGGGGGTTCGCCCCCCTCTTTTTTTATGTTGCGCCGCAAACCGCTTCCGGCATTGGCAACGATATTGCTCTTATTCCGTGAAAGGGGCACGGAAGGAGGGCTTGTGAAAAATGTTGCCGGAAAAGGTTTCACGCTCATCGAGCTGATGATCGTGGTGGTGATAATCGGGATCCTTGCCGCCATTGCGATCCCGAAGTTCAACAATGTTTCCGAGGCTGCGAAGAGGAACGCCTGCCGCGCCAACATGCGCACGATAGCGAGCCAGGAAGTGATCTACTTCGCCAGGACCGGCATCTACTCGGATCAGCTTTCCGAACTCAACATCGAGGGGATCGTGTGCCCGGGCTGCAACACGCCGCACACCATAGCAGTCGTTGCGCTTTACCTCGACCCTTCCGCAAGCTTCACCATCACCTGCCCCCAGGCTGCGCCAAGCCATGGGCAGATAGACAACGGCGTCGCGTCCTGGCAGGATTTCAACTAGACAGGAAAGCCGTCACTCACCGGCCGCATCATGCGGGGGGTTGTACCTGCAGAGAAGGTACCCCCCGCTGATCATTACCACGGGCTCAAGTATCTCCCCGGTACCGATGTGATCGAGGATGGCGAGCTTCCGTTCCTGGTCGAGAACGGCCGGGTTGTCGCGGTAGAAGCCGACGTAGTCAACGCCCAGTGTATCGAGGATCGCGAGCTCTTCTTCAAGGCTGTTCTCAAGGTACAGCCTCTGGCCGACCGAATGGCGCCACCCCACAATGACGGCGCCGTCGAAGAAATACCTTTTTTCCTCGTGCAGTGAGAGAATGACCGACTCGTGCGAAATGGCGCTGTTCGCCCACATGTGCGTCATCCCCTCGGGTGTTGACATCCACATCCTGTAGCCTGATTCCGTCGCCCATTCGCCCTGGATGACCGATCGGGCCACTGCAGTGCGGTACTCGAAGGGCTTTCCGTCGCCGGCGACTATCACGAAGCCCGGAATGACGAATGACGGTATCACGAGGATGCATGCTGTGATAAGCCCCGCCCTTGAGTTCGAGAGCAGTTTCGCTCCGAGGATGGCTGCGAAGGGGTAGACGAGTATGGAGTACTTGGAGCCCCACCAGGGCGGCCAGAAAACAGCTATCGCGCAGGCGCCGTACACGAACAGCGGCACGGTCAGAAGGGCGTCGCCCCATTTTCTGTGAAGGAGGGCCGCCGCCAGCCCGGCGAGAAGAAGAAGGATGTTTCCCTCCATGTACGCGAAGAAGATGCCGATGTGCTTCGCCAGCGGGAAATCCTTCTGTTCGTACAGGTACGACGACCTGGTGTTCACCGTTGTGTTCTCGGGCGGTTCGACCAGTTCCCACCCCTCGCGCACCATCGAGGCGACCGGGTTGACCGGGTAGGTGGGGCTTCCGGTCCTCAGCATCGTTCTCACGGCGTAGGCGCCTGGAACGGCAATGAAGGCGGCAAGGGCGAGCGCCTTCCATTTCATGGCGTACCGTGCAAAACTTCCCGCGGAGTAGAGCAGAAAGGGCACCAGCGCAACTATGGCGGTCTGTTTCGTTGCGAGTGTCATACCCATGTAGAGCCATGAGGACAGGGGGGAGCCCTCGAACCCCTTGTCCCTCTGGCGTATCGCCGAGACAAGCGCCAGGGTGCAGAACATTATCGCCATGGTGTCGGTTTTCGCCATCGAACACCAGTTGTACATCGCTGTGGTGAGAAGGATGATGATCGCCACCGGCAGCCACAGCCCCTTCTTCACCCGGAGAAGTGAGAGCCCCCTGAAAACGGTCACGATGAGAAGGCTCATCTGGAACACCTGCAGCACGCTGAGCTGGTTCATCCTGTCGACCGAGAGCGATGCCGGCCAGACCGCCGTCATCTCGTAGAGAAGGGGAAAGCCGGAAAAGCCCGTTTCCGCGAGCCAGTATATCCTGCCTGCATTCAGCCATCGGTCGGGCTGCACGGCGTATGTGATGAGCGGGTCGTCGAAGGCGAGGTTGGGCATCGAGGCGTTCGTGAAGTTCAGGAGCATGACGAAGGCGAGGAAGAGGGATAGCACGACGGTGAGCACCCCGGGCTTCCGGAGGACAGACCTGTCCCGGAGTTCGCCGTAGGCGAAAAGGGCGCCCGGGATGGCGAGGACGACAAGGAGAAGCGGGCAAAGCGTTCTGTTCATTATTCCCGCGACGGAGAGGGGAACTGTGAGCACAACGAAGGCCAGCATGCCAAGCAGTTCGGAGGGAAGAAGGGGAAAGGCGGCGTCGACCCTGAGAGGCTTTCTCAGGAGTTTGCCCGCACCGTAGAAGGCGAGCCAGACTACCGCCACCCTGGCAAGCGTTTGCAGGAACGCCCCGGGGCCCATCCAGTCGTTCACCGGCGCCTCCTTTCGGGGAAGCTGTAGTCGAAGTCGAGGTGCCACCAGTCCGCCACGAAGGCGCCTGTCGGGGCATCGGCTGCGTTGATGGAAAAGCTTCTGCCCTCTGTGTCCGTGCAGATCAGGTATTCGATCTCTCCCGAGAAGGGTATCACGGCGGACTGCCAGAGTTCGAGCGGTGTGTCGGTGAGGTCCATGAAGAAGGGTTCGCCGTCGAGCGGGTACACCTCGATACCGCTGAGGAGCCCGCCGTTGATGCCGTTTATCACCCAGATGTTCCCCGGGGCAGGCCGCTCGACGCCCCCCATGAAGGACAGCGTGCCTATCACCCTCACGCTGTCGGCGTCGCTCCTGACAAAGGTCATCGTGTCGGACGGATTGCCCTCGGTGTCGACTGCCGATATCACTATGCTGTCTCGGTCAAGCCACAGAAAGATGGTTTCGTCGGTCATGAGGGGGTTTGTGCCGAGGAGGTTCACAGCACTTCCGCTGTCGGCATGAAGGAAAACCCCGGCGAGGGGAACGGGTGACGTGTTCCTTATGACGTGTGGCCTCGAACCCATGACAACGTCGAAGAATCCGCCGAATTCCCTGTCCTCGCGGGAGACGGTAAGGGTGTCGCCCGCAGGAGCGGGCGCAACTGCGACCTTTCTGTAATTGCCCATCGTGTCGGTGACGAAAATAATCCTGCCAAGGTAGCGGAATGGCACGCGGAAGGTTTCGCATTCGCCGGGCCGGACCGGCGCCTCCTGCCATAGACGCGTCAGGGTCGAGGAGCCGTTCACGATGCAGTGGACCGACAGGATCGAGGCGTCATCGATGCTGTTCCGCACCACGACATCAACGGAGTCGGGGAAGAGTGCAAGTGGATTCAGCGCGGAAAGCAGGAGAATAGGAAGCATCTGCAGTACCATCCGTTCAGCGGAGCTCGAACACCCTGTACAGGGGAAACAACTTGAAGGGTATCGAAACAGCCTTGATCACATTGAATCCGCATTTTCCCGCAAGTTCGACGAGAGGGCCGATGTTCGAGACATGGTAACCGCCCTTCCGACCGAATCCTGCCGCCGCTTTTCCCGCCCTGTACAAAAGGTTCTCGGTAGGGAGCGACATCACAAGCCTTCCGCCGGGGGCGAGGACCCTGCGGAACCCCCTGTAGTAGCCCTCCGGTTCGTCGATATGCTCCATGACCTGCGCGGCGACGACGGTGTCCACCGAACCGTCACCCAGGTCCGAAAGCTTTTCGGGGAAAGAAGCATCGATCCCGAGGATTCTGCACAGGTCCTTCGCGTACTGCGGGTAGAGGTCGAGCGCAATTATCCTGCATCCCCGGGCTGAAAGCTCGGGCAGGAAGAAGCCGGGGCCGCAGCCGAACTCCAGCACGGTCTCGCCCGGCCTGAACGCGCAGATGTGTGAGATTACCTCGTAGCGCCGCCACACGAGCTTTCTTACAAGGGGGCTGGGGTGGAGAAAGGAGGGGATGGCCATGCTGTCACGGATGACAGGGGTGATCCCGGGGTGTTCTCCCGCCGTGGCCTCTCGCATTGCTTCGGATGATGGTTTCGTGATGCCCACGGTCGCTCCGTTTCGAAAGCAGGTTGCTCTATAATACACGTGCACTGCACAGCATGAAAGGCTCATTATGAAGGCTGATCCCTGGAAACTCCTTGAAGATGCGCGGGCCATCCTTGAAAGGACAATGGCGTGCGGCAGGTGCGACGCCTCGGTGATGGACGAGATGGAGCGGGTCGAGGGGCTTTTGAACGACGTGCTGTCATCTGATGAACCGACCGCTGCCGAGGTCCTCAGGATACTGGGGCATGAGCTCAAAAGCCCGATCACGGCGCTTTCATCGCTTCTTCGCACCGTGGAGGAGGGGTACGCAGCCGATCCGGTCCGGGCACTGGAGCTTGTCGGACGGGCAAGGCGAAGGGCGGACGAACTCGTTCCGCTGGTGAACGACATCCTCGAGCTGGGAAGCCTTGCGTCCCACCCGTTCCTGTGCTTTGTCGACGTTAACCTCCAGGTGCTTCTGGAAGGGGTCCACCACCTTCTTTTCCCCATGATGGTGGACGGGGGCATAGGTTTCAGCCTCTCCGTCCCTTCCGGACCCGTCATTGTGGCGGGGGTCGAGAGCCACCTGCGGAGGGTGGTTCAGAACCTCTGCGTGAACGCATTCAAGTACAACAGGCCGGGGGGAAAAGTCGAGCTGAAACTTGCCGTTGATTCCGGAAGGGCAGTGATCACCGTGGCCGACACGGGCGTTGGGATACCCGCCGAAGACCTTCCGCACGTATTCGGCCTTTTGTACAGGGGAAAACAGGCCCGCAGGAACCCCGACGGGGGACTGGGGCTTGGTCTTTCGCTCGTTCAACAGATGCTGGAAGTGCACGGCGGCACCATCTCCGCATCGAGCGTGGAGGGGGAAGGCACCGCCATGACCGTGAGCCTGCCGCTTTCGGGGGCACCGCCCCCGCCGTCAGCCCCCTCAACCCCCTGAAGCGTCGAGGTCCTCGAGCGTGGCGTTCCAGCTGAAGCCCGAGGCCGTCACGCTGACCTCCCATTTCGTGTAGAGGTCGCCGTCGCTGTCGGTAAGCCTTATGTCGTAAGTGCCGGGCGCCACCGAGAACGTTACGGATTCGCCCGCGGCGACCGGCTCAGTGATCCAGCTCTCCCCCCATGAACTGCTTTCGGAGGGGGAGCAGAGGATAGCCCGTTATCGTCCATGCTCCGAGATCGTTGGTGACCGTGACCGGGCAGTTGCCGGCCCAGCTGTTGGCCTGCGCAGCCGTGGCCCTTCCTTCGGGGGTTATCTCCCAGATGACTCCCTCGGAGGTCAGCGGGGTGGCCGAGTACATGTAGGTTCTTCCCAGGTTGTCGGTGGCCATGACCTCGATGTCGCCGAGGGGGGCCGTGAACGATTCCGAAACGCCGGGCCGGAGCGTGCGGTCAAGCTGGTTGTCGCTCCAGTCGGAGCCGGGGGTTCTTGTCTGGACTGAAATTATGAGTTCGACGGGAAGGCTGTTCACTACGCCGATCGCGGCCTTTGGGGTGCCGCACCCTGTTGCGAGTGCCGCAAGCGCAGCTGCGAAAATGATTTGCTTCCTCACTTCGCTAGTCCATGTCGGAAAGGGTCACGCTCCATGTGTACCCCTCGCCGCCGATGACCACTTCCCATTTCGTATAGGTGTCGCCGTCTTCGTCAACGCAGCGGAGGTCGTAGGTTCCGGGAGCGACATTGAGCGTCACGCCGTTGCCCGGGGAGACAGTGGAGGTGATGAGGCTCGTGCTCCAGGGCTTGTCTGAAGGATCGATGTAGACTTCCTTGATGTCCCATGCGCCGAGGTCGTTGTTGATGACCACGGGAACCTTGCCGGCGCCGCACCCCGCAAGGACTGTAAGGGCGAGCACCGCGAACATGATGATCCTTTTCATATCCTCACCTTTCCATGTAGTCTTCGGTAACTTCCCAGAAAAAACCGCTCTCCGCAACACCGCCATTATACACTGCAAACGTCCGGCCCATTCCGTCCACCACAACCATGTCGTATCCGCCCGGCGCGACCCATGCGATGAATTCGCTGCCGGGCTCTACGCAGGTGTTTTCGATCAGGTTCGTTCCCCTGTCGCCGCTGCCCGCCGGTGAGATCCAGAGTGAAGAAAGCCTTGATCCGAGGGAGTTCAGGATGGTGACGGGGCAGTTGCCCCCGGTTCCGGGCGCCGAATCCGGCGGGTCCTGATCCATGGCTGCCAGCGTCACCTCCCATCTGAAGCCGGTTTCAGTTATTCCTGCATCGCTGATGGTGTAGGTGTCGCCGTCGCTGTCGATCACGCGGATGTTCCAGGTGCCGGGGGGAACATTGAATACCCGTTCCGCACCGGGACGGATGATCTCGCTCGGGCCCAGCAGGTCCTGCCCCCACCCCTTGGCCGACGGGCTGCCGAGATGAACGTAATGGATGCTCCAGCCCCCGAGGCCGTTAACGATCGTGAGCGGCACTGTGACACCGGTGGCGACCCGGCAGGCGGCTGATGAAAGCAGGAAAAGAATGACGGTGGCTCTTCTCACACCGGTTCCCCCTGAATACGGAAAAGGGGGGGCTTGCGCCCCCCCGAAAGGCAAAACTAGTCCATGTCGGTGAGTGTGACGTTCCAGGTGTAGCCGGTGTCGGGGATGTCAACGCCCCAGAGAGTGTAGGTGTCGCCGTCCTCGTCCTCGCACTTGAGGTCGTAGTTGCCGGGGTTCACGTTGAATGTGAAGGAGTCGCCGGGAGCAAGGATCTCGGAGCCCAGCTTGTCCTCACCCCAGGCGTCGGTGGAGAGGTCGCAGTAGATGTACCAGATGCTCCAGTCACCAAGGCCGTTGGTGATGGTGACGGGGGCGGTGCCCTCGACTGCGGCGTTTGTTACGTCGATGTCGTCAAGCGTGACTTCCCAGAGGTAGGGGTCGCGGGTGATTTCCACACCGTAGCGGGTGTAGGTGTCGCCGTCGACGTCTTCGATCTGGATGTCGTAGGTGCCCGGGGCAATGAGGATGTTGAGCTCTTCACCCTCGTAAAGGATGATGCTCTGGCAGTACTCTTCGGCGTCCCAGAGGAGGTCGCCGCCGGTCTCGACAACGTTCACCCAGTAGATGGAGTAGTCGCCGAGGTTGTTAACGATCTTGATGCAGCCGTCGCCCGTGCCGGTCCAGTAGACGCCGTCGGTTACGGCAATGGTCTCCTCGAAGCCGAGGCTGTTGTTGAAGCCGATCTCAACGGTCATGACTTCGGCGGCAACGGTGAAGGCGTTCGTGTACTTGTTGCCTTCGGAGTCGGTGGCGTTCAGGGTGTAGGCGCCGGCTGTAAGCTCAAGAACCACGTTCCCTTCGGCTGCAAGGGGCTCAAGCACAGTTTCCGTGCCATCGGGACCCTTGAGCGTGAGGGAGGTGATGTCCCACTCGCCCAGTGAGTTCTCGACAGTGACGGCGATCTTCTTCGCGCCGCACCCGGCGGCGAGGAAAACAACCAGCACTGCTGCTGCCAAGAGTTTCCAGTTCACAGATACCTCCTCTTTCATTGTTGAACCAGGTCGGACCGGTTTATGTCCCAGCCGTACCCACCCTCGCTGATGGAAACACCCCATTCGGTGTAGGTGTTGTCCAGAGCATCCTTCGCCATGATGTCATATGTGTCGGGATAAACGTAGAGCGTGCAGCTCGATTCGGGGAGAAGAACGTTGTTTCCGAGAACGTCGGGTCCCCAGTCCTCGCTGACGGACGGGGAGACGAAGAGGTAGTAGACGTCGCTGTCGGGGAGTGTGTTCGTAACGACAAGCCGGCAGCCGCCCTCGGAAAACGGCGTGGAAGGCTGCGGACCCGCCCCGGGGTGAAGAAACTGCTCGAGCGTTGCTCCGCTGCCTGCAAGGGCCTCGGTGAGGATGAAGGTGATGGCGGGCGTGAGATCCATCCGCCAGCAGCCCTCCTCGAAGATGAAGACGATCTCGGTGCCGTCATCGCCCTGTGCGGGCACGAGGATTGCCCGGTCACCGTTGATCGAGATGTCGGCAACGTTCCTGTCGGGTTCGAACAGCGGGTGAACGGCAGCGATCTCGGCCAGAAGAAGATCGCCGCGCCCCTCGATGGGCATGCCCGTTTCAGTGAAGGCAGCGGCCGCAAGGTCGAGAAGCTCTTTCGTCGAGGCGGAAAGGCCGTTGTAAAGGTCGTCGTACCGGCGCTCGGAAAGTGCAAGCGACATATCGTCGAAGGCATCGTAAACCGCCTGCTGGCCTGCGTTCCAGCGGCAGGATGCGAACAGCGCCACGAACAGAACGATACAATGAACCTTGAACAAACTCCCCCCCCAGGAATGGCTGCGAATACACAAGTTAAACTAAGCGCATCGCGCCTTCAGGTCAATGCTTGTTCCCCCGGAGAAGGAGATTATCTTTACCGGAATGGGAGGGGCATGACATGGCGCATGAGCAGGATCCGATCACTTTTCCCCGGCAGGGGGAACTTGATGCCGTGACGGGGCTTCCGCAGCGGAAAGACCTCGATTACGACCTTCCCGCAATGCTCCGCTGGTTTGGCCCCAGGGGCATTCCCCTGTCCGTCATCATGGTGGACATCGATCATTTCAAGCTGTTCAACGACAAGTGGGGTCATGACATTGGCGACAAGGTGCTCCGCCATGTCGCAGGCCTGATCAGGGGATCGGTGAGGTTCCGCGGAGAAGCCTACAGGTACGGGGGCGAGGAGATCACCGTCCTGCTCCCCAACACCGTCTCCAGCGAGGGGTTGGCCACCGCTGAAAGGCTTTGCGAAAAGGTGTATGCAACCCCTCTCGTGCTTCCCGACCTCGAACCGCTTCTTGTCGCCGTCTCACTCGGTGTGGCCTCGACCGAGATGGTGACGGGCGGGGAACTGCTCGTCAGCGCGGACATGGCCCTCCTCCAGGCCAAGAAGGACGGCAGGAACCGGGCTCTCCTTTTCGATTCCAAGAAGCTGCCCGACCGCGAAAACGTGAAGGTCGACGTATTCTACCCCAACCATTCCAGCATCTCCGTCGGCGGCTTCGTCATCCTGCGCCGGTGGTTCTCACACGGGAACGACCCGACCGACATCGAGGCCAGGGAAATATTCCTTCCGGGCACGGGGAGCCGTGAGATCGCAGAGGGAGGCACTCCGAGGCGGGGTCTTGTCGAAACCGAGATAAGGGGCAGGGTTGTCGGCGAGGTGCAGCGACAGGGCGCCCAGACCTGGTTCACCCTCGAAGTCGACGGCGACATGTTCGACCTGATGATCAGGTGCCTTTCGGAAGTCGAGGGATGAAGCGCCTCGACTGCGCCGGTTTCTGGCCCGGAGCCGGACCGGTGCTTCGGGGAGCAAGGCTTCTGTTCGACGCCGGCCGGGTGGCAGGCATCGAGAGATGCACTGAAGGCGCGGACGGCCTTTTGATACCATCCTTCGTTGATGCGCACATGCATTTCTCCTGGAAGGCGTCGGCCCTTCTCTCGCTCGATCTCACCACCGTTCGCAGCGCCGGGGAGCTGCTCGAAAAGGTGCGCAGCGCCCCGCCTTCCGATGACCCTCTCATTCGCGGGCTGGGGTTCGATGAATCCACATGGGATTCGCCCGAGCTTCCGTCGAAAAGCGAACTGGATTCGGTCTCGGGTTGCAGACCCGCAGTACTCACACGGGTGTGCGGGCATCTGTCGCTTGCAAATTCTGCCCTTCTCAGCCTCATACCCGCAGGAACCCCGAATGTTGACAGGAAAACGGGCCATCTCACGGAAGGCGCATCACTCGGTTTCAGCAGGATGTTCCCTGTTTCAGCAGCTTCCCTCGAAAGGGCCATGATGAAGAAGCAGGAACTCTGTTTTGAAAAGGGCGTCACCGGGATCGGAACCATGGAACACCTGCGCGAGGCTGAGATAATCAGCGAATGGGGTCCCCGCCTTCGAACAGCGATCGGCGTTTTTGCCGATGACGCGCCCATGCTGCTCTCCCGGGGGGCGGGGGCGCTCGTCAGGTGGATCAAGATATTCATGGACGGCACGTTCGGGGCCCGCAGCGCAGCCGTCGACGGCTGCTATGCAGACGGCTCCAAGGCCGCTCCGCTGATGAGCGACGAGCAGGTCGAGACCCTGTTCGACACTGCTGCGCTCTGCGGGACAGGCATTGCCGCCCATTCGATCGGGGCGGGGGCGCTGCGCCAGCTTTCGAGGGTCTCGCAGCGGAAGGACTCGCCCGCGGTACGGATAGAGCACGCGGAGGAGTTGCTTTCAGTGCTCGAGTCGTCACTGAGCCCTTCCCGCCATTCCTTCTGCATGCAGCCCAACTTCGTGTCGAGGTGGCAGATGCCCGGCGGCATGTACGAATCCAGGCTGTCGCCGCAGCGCGCGCGTGAGCTGAACCCCTTCGCCCGCGCCCTCTCCCTCGGATTCCGGCTTGGTTTCGGAAGCGACGGTATGCCCTTCGGCCCGCTCGAGGGGCTTCCGGGCGCGACCGGCCATCCTTCTCCGGATCAAAGGCTGTCGGTGGGCCAGGCGCTTCATGCCTACACTCTCGGCGCCGCGGATGTCTGTGGTTTCAGTGATCTGGCGGGAATGGTCGCTCCGGGCCGTCCCGCCCACCTGTGCCTCCTCTCGGCGGACCCTTTCCGCGGGGTCCCATGGAACGAGATCAGCGTGGAGGCAACGATCCTGGACGGTGAGGTCGTTCACGGCGACCCCGGTCTTTTAAGGGAGGCATGATGGATGCCATGGTTCTTTACGAGGCCGAGAGGGTGGCCCGGCTTGCCCTCTCCGAGGATGATGCAGCAAACGACGCCGCCACCGCCGCCCTGGGGCGGGCCGCGCTCATGCCGGCCGTTTGCGAGTTCAGGGCAAGGGAAACAATGGTTGTGGCGGGTCTGTTCGCGGTCGAGGCGGTCTACGCCGCACTCGAGGGCGCAGCAAGACTTGAGAGGCTTGCGGGGGAGGGCGAGAAGGCATATGCCGGCTCAGTGATCGGGGTCGTCCGCGGTCTCACCGGAAGCATCCTTCGGGGCGAAAGAAGCGCACTCAACATCCTGGGAAGACTGTGCGGGATCGCAACGCTTACAAGGCGCTTCGTCGAGGCAGCGCCCGGTGTCGAAGTGCTCGACACCAGGAAAACCACGCCCGGGCTGCGGGTGCTCGAGAAGTACGCGGTGCTTGCGGGGGGCGGAGTCAACCACAGGATGAACCTTTCCGCCATGGCCATGTTCAAGGACAACCATGTCGCTGCGCTCGGCGGAGTCGAGGCGCTGCTTCCCGCCGTTTCCTCGGTTCGTTCGATGGGGATCCCGATCGAGATCGAGGTGGATTCGCCGGCACAGCTTCAGGCGGTGCTCGCACTTGCGCCGGACCGGATCCTGCTCGACAACATGAGCATCCCCATGCTGCGCGAAGCGGTGGGCATTGTTGCGGGGCGCTGCTATCTCGAGGCTTCGGGGGGAGTCACCCTCGAAACCGTGGGTGAGATCGCCGCGACGGGGGTCAACGGTGTTTCGGTCGGGGCGCTGACCCACTCCGCAAGGGCGGCCGATATCGGCCTGGACTGGAGGGAGGGTCCCTGTGTACCAGCTCGCGGTTGATGTCGGGAACACGAAGACCGCTCTCGGGCTTTTTGAAATGGGCAGCCTGGTCAGCCAGTGGCGGGTCAGAACCGTCCACTGGACGCCGGACGAGCTGTGGGTGCTCGTCCATTCCCTCTTCATGGCATCGGGGGCGCCCCTGCCCTCGGTGGTGGCCTACGCGTGCGTGGTTCCACAGGTGACGCACGCCCTGGTCGGTTTTTCCCGAAGGTGGCTGCACACCGAGCCCATCGAGGTGAACCCCGAAACGGCCGGCATGCCTCTCGATTACCCCAACCCGGGTGAACTCGGCCCGGACAGGCTTGCAAACGCCGTCGGAGCCCTTCTGATGAGAACCCCTCCGTTCATTGTAGCGGATTTCGGCACGGCTACGACATTCGACGTGATAGATTCCAAAGGAATGTACATCGGTGGCGCCATACTCCCGGGAGTGGGAACCGCCGCATCTGAGCTGTTCAAGAAGGCGGAGCGTATCAGCCCGGTCGACCTTGAGTTCCCCGAGAGCCCGCTGGGGCGCTCCACGGTCGAGGCGGTGAGGTCGGGCGTGCTGTACGGTGCTGTAGGCAGCGCCGACAGGATGATCGAGCTTCTCTCTGCAGTCGTTGGGGGCAGCCCGGCCCTGCTGGCGACCGGCGGCTGGGCGGAGGCGATCTGTCCCCGGTGCAGGTCCGGCTTTGTCGTCTGCCCCGAGCTTACGCTAATGGGCATTGACGCAATCGGCAGGAAGAGGAGGTTGGGAAATGGCTGAGATCCTGCTCGGGATCACCGGGGGTGCGGCGGCCTTCAAGGCATGCAGCCTCGCGTCGCTGTTTCGCAAGGCCGGCCACAAGGTCGGCTGTGTCATGACTCAGGGGGCGACCCGCTTCATCTCCCCGACCCAGGTGGCCTGCGTGACGGGAGAACCTGTTCACACCGAGCTGTTTCCCTTGCAGCCGGCTGATCCCGTTCCGCACATCAGTCTTACCGACAACGTGGACCTTCTGGTGGTGGCCCCCGCAACGGCCCATTTCATGGCACGGGCCGCCCATGGTTTTGCGGACGAACTGCTCACCGCGGTCTTTCTTGCCTGCGACGCCCCTGTTGTAATGGCGCCCGCAATGAACTCGAGGATGTGGAACAACCCCGCCGTCAGGAACAACGTGAGGATCCTCGAGGACATGGGGGTGGTAATGGCCGGCCCGGTGGAGGGGCCGCTGGCGTGCGGCACGACCGGTCCGGGCAGGATGATGGAGCCCGATGAGATTTTCGAGGTCTGCTTCCGGCTTCTGGGAAGGGACATTCAATGAAGCCCGTTCCCACGCTCGAGTGGACCGGGAATGCACTGAAGCTTCTCGATCAGCGCCTTCTTCCGCTGACCGAAGCCTTCATCGTGTGCGGGGATGTGGAATCCCTGGCTGACGCCATCAGGTCCCTCGCCGTGAGGGGGGCGCCGGCCATCGGGCTTGCAGCCGCCTACGGCGCCGTCATCGCGGCCCTTTCGACGCCTGCAGGGCCTTCCTTTCATGAGGAATGCCTCTGCAAAATGGGTATCATTGCCGCCACCAGGCCCACCGCGGTCAACCTGTTCCATTGTCTTGCCATTCAGGAGAAAGTCCTGCTCGGTACTTCCAACAGGGACGAGGCGGTCGGCCGCCTGCTCGAATCGGCTCGCCGCCTTCACCGCGAGGATCTCGAAGCCAGTGCTGCGATCGGAAGGCACGGAGCCGGCCTTCTCCGAAAGGGATGCGCGGTGCTTACCCACTGCAATGCTGGGGGTCTTGCCACGGGCGGTCTGGGCACCGCCCTCGCGGTAATCTACGAGGCGCACAACCGCGGGATGCTCCGGGAGGTCTTCGCGGATGAAACCAGGCCCCTGTTTCAGGGCGCCCGGCTGACCGCGTGGGAAATGGTCCGTGCGGGGATACCTGTCACCGTCATCCCCGATTCCGCCGCAGCGATGCTGCTTGCCTCGGGCGTGGTCGACGCGGTGATAACCGGCGCCGACAGGATCGCACTCAACGGCGACACCGCGAACAAGATTGGAACATATCCGCTGGCGCTCGCCGCGAGGGAGGCGGGAGTTCCCTTCTTCGTGGCCGCACCGGTCTCCACATTCGACTTCGAAACACCGACAGGGGACGGGATAGTGATCGAAAAGAGGGATCCCGGCGAGGTGACCGGCTCCGGCAGCTCGATGGTCGTTGCGCCCGGTGCGGCGGTATGGAACCCGGCCTTCGACGTGACCCCTTCGGCCCTGATTTCGGGCATCATATGCGAGCACGGCGTGGTCGGCAGCCCGGAAGAGCTTCGGGGGATGCAAGGTTGACACCGGGCCGTGAAAAACATACTGTCAGGCCGGATGATTCAAAGGGATATTACGTTTGAAACCCATTAATGAAGGAGGGGTACTGTGAGAGCAGCCTTGTTGATTTCCATGTTTCTTGTTTGCGCCGTTGCGGCGGCCCCCGGCGACATCATAAGCCAGATCCCGGCCCCCGGCGGCAACCCCGACGGGCTCACCTGGGCTGACGGGTACCTCTGGATCACCAGCGACACCGACCACATGTTCTACAAGATCGACCCGACGAGCGGGGCCGTGGTGGACCAGATCACCCCTCCGAGCGCTGCAACCGGGTCGCTCACCGGTCTCGCATGGGACGGCACGTACCTTGTGGCAACGTGTGATCCCTGGATGATCTACTTCATCGATGTCAACACCGGCCTTGCCGTTGATTCCATCCCTGCGCCCAGCGGCAGCAACAACGAGGGGCTCACCTGGGACGGCACCTGCCTCTGGAGCACCAACTACAGCAACAACACCATCTACAAGCTCGACCCCGCAAGCGGCGGTGTTCTGGATTATTTCCAGCCGTACAGCCCGGCCGGCTGCACCGGCCTCACCTTCGACGGCTTCAACCTGTACGTGAGCATGCAGAACACTCCGATGGTGTACGTGCTTCTCCCAATGGTCCCGCAGCCGGTTTCCTACTACATGCTGCCCTGTGAAACCCCGCAGGACCTCGCCTGGGACGGCCAGTACATCTGGATTACCGAGTACGAGGAAACGGGTGCGCAGGTCTATCAGCTTGATCCCGGTACACAGCACCTTTCCCCTGCGACCTGGGCAATGGTCAAGTCGGTGTTCACCGAATAGGCGTCGATATCCCCCTTCAGGAGGTATGAGCGTTGGGGAAAACCATCGGCATTGATCTGGGCACCACAAACTCCTGCATCGCCTTTGTGGACAACGGGAATCCGACCGTTATCCAGACCAAGGCCGGTGCGAGGGTGATGGCGTCAGTTGTCGCCTTTACGGCAAAGGGTGAGAGGCTTGTCGGGCTTGTGGCGAAGCGTCAGGCCATCACCAATCCCAAGAACACCATCTCGAGCATCAAGAGGCTGATGGGCAGGAAGTTCTCCGAGGTGTCGGATCTCGTGAAACGGGTTTCATACACGATCGAGGAGAACTCCAACGGCGATGCCGCGGTTCGCATTATGGACCGTCTCTACACGCCTCCCGAGGTCAGTGCCATCATCCTCCAGCGCCTGAAGCACACCGCCGAGGAGTTCCTGGGCGAGGACGTCACCGAAGCGGTGATAACCGTCCCCGCCTATTTCAACGAGGTACAGAGGGAAGCCACGAAGGCGGCGGGCGTCATCGCGGGGCTTTCCGTAAGGCGGGTTCTCAACGAGCCGACCGCCGCGGCCCTTGCCTTCATGGAGCCGAAGGAGAGCAAGAGGATAGCGGTGTACGACTTCGGGGGCGGCACCTTCGACATCAGCGTGCTGCAGGTTGTCAACGGCGTATTCGAGGTGAAGTCCACCTGCGGTGACACGAACCTCGGGGGCGACGACCTCGACAGCCGCCTCGTCGACTGGATAATGGAGCAGTTCCGCACCGAGACGGGGATCGACCTCAATCGTGACCAGATAGCGCCCCAGAGGGTGCGTGAAGCCGCCGAGCGCGCCAAGTGCGAGCTATCCATGACACTCGAGACAAGCATCAACCTTCCCTTCATCGCATCTGGCGACTCCGGCCCGGTGCACATGGAGATAAGCATTACCCGCAAGCTGTTCCAGAGCCTGGTCTCGGACCTTGTCGAAAGGACGCGCGAGCTCTGCCAGAAAGCCGTTGAAGACGCCGGCTTCAGGATGGAGGACCTTGACCATGTCGTGCTCGTGGGTGGTTCCACCCGCATCCCGATGGTGAAGGAACTGGTCGAGCAGACATTCGGCAGGAAGCCCGCGCAAAGCGTAAACCCCGACGAGGTTGTAGCCATGGGCGCGGCCCTCGAGGGGGCGGTTCTCTCCGGGCAGAAGAAGGACCTTGTCCTGATCGATGTCACACCCCTCTCCCTCGGGGTGGAAACCCTTGGCGGGGTGATGGCGCCGATCATAAAAAGAAACAGCCCGATTCCGATGCGCAGGGGGAGGATATTCACGACCGCAGTGGACAACCAGAGCGTGGTCAGCGTGCACGTGCTTCAGGGCGAGCGCGACCTTGCCGAGGGGAACCGCAGTCTCGGAACCTTCGAGCTGAGGGGCATCCCTCCCGCGAGAAGGGGGGAGCCGAGGGTCGAGGTCCTCTTCGAGATCGATTCGAACGGCATACTCAACGTGTCCGCGAAGGACATGAACACAGGTAACGCCCACAGCATCAAGGTGAACCCGAGCGGCGGCCTTACGAGCGACGAGATCGCAAGGTTGAAGAAGGAGGCCGAGGCCAACGCCGAGGCCGACCGTGCAAGGATCCTCCTGACCGGCCACAAGAACCAGGCCGACGAGCTGATGTACGACGCAACGAAGATTCTCAAGGCGGCCAAGGAACAGGTGGACAGGGAATCCTGGCAGGGCCTCGAAGAGGACCTTGCAAAGCTCCGCGAACTGCGTGACAGCGACAACGCAGACTCGATCGCAAAGCAGATTGCAAAAACCAGAATCCAGGTCGAAGCCGTGTCGAAACTGATAGAAGTGTTCGAAACCCGGCTTGCCGAAGAGGCCGGAGGCCTTATAGACGACATTGAAATCACCGATGAACCGATTGAGGGCATGACGGGCGTGTGATGCCCCTGCTCCCGATTTCATGAGAAGTGATTCCGCCCGAGGCTTTTCGCAGGCAGAAAAGCCCCACCGGAGGTCTGTTGATGCGATTTGACCCGTACGAAGTTCTCGGTCTGCCCCGCGACGCCGGCGAAGATGACATAAAACGCGCCTACAGGCAGCAGGCCATGAAATACCACCCCGACAAAAACCCGGGCGACCACGAAGCCGAAGAAAAGTTCAAGGAGGTCGGCAGGGCCTACGACATCCTGTCCGAACCGGAAAAGCGTTCCCGCTTCGACAGGTACGGCAGCGTTGACGACACTCCCGGAGGCCACGGCGGAAGCCCGTTTGCCGGGTTCGACATGGAGGACGCCCTTCGTTCCTTCATGGAGAATTTCGGGTTCGGCGGCTTTCATTCCGAGTCGGCCTCAAGGGGCGACGACCTTACCGTCTCCATCGAGCTCACCCTTCCCGAGGCGGTCCTGGGGGGCGACAGGCTCATTCGGACCGAGAGGATGGAGGCGTGCGACACCTGCGGAGGCAACGGAGCAGACCCGGGCGAGGGGCTGCAGACATGCCTTCAGTGCCAGGGCTCGGGCAGGGTTATAAGCGACAGGAGAACCCTTCTCGGAACCTTCCGTTCCGTGTCCACCTGCCAGATCTGCCGGGGCACCGGGAAAGTTCCCCGCAAGCCGTGCGGCAAGTGCAGGGGAAGGGGGGTTTACCGCAGATCAAGGTCAATCACCGTCCAACTGCCCGCAGGGCTTTCCGAAGGACACTGTCTTACCCTCAGGGGCCAGGGCCATCACCCCGGTGATGCCGGATCGCCGGGCAACCTCAGGGTGGTCATCGGAAGGGTGGATTACGGCAGCTTTCTGCGCGAGGACGACAACCTCGTGTACAGGCTCAGGGTCTCGTACCCCGAAGCGGTCATGGGCGCATCACTGCATGTCCCGCACCCCTGCGGCGAGGAGGCTGTTCCGGTGAAGGTTCCGGAGGGCTCCAAAAGCGGCGACAGGATCGTCGTCAGGGGCATTGGCATGGGCAGGCTTTCAAGGCGCGGCCGCGGTGACCTTCTGGTGCAGGTCGAGATCCACGTTCCAAGGAAACCCGGCCGCCGGGAGAAGAAGCTTCTCGAGGAGATGGCCGCGATTGATTCATTCATCCCCGACGGTCGTTAGGAATGGAAGGCGCCCCCGAGTCCCTCGAGTTCGCCCGGATCCTCCGGGATGTGGCCAGGGGGTGCCTGTCGGAACCCGGAAGAACCTCCGTTCTTTCCCTCGATCCGGCTGATTCCCCGGAAGAGGCTCTCGAGCTGGAGCGGGAAACCATGTCCGCCGGGATGCTGTCCGGCATGGGGCTCCTGCCGCCGGTTGCTCATGTTGAAGCACTGACTGAAAGCCTTTCCCTGATCGAACGGGGCGCCATATACCTTGAACCAGATCAGCTCAGGGAAACCGGGCTTTCCGCGGAAGCCTTCGGGAGGTTCCGCACCGATGCCCTTGCCGTCGACAGCCCCGTGGTTCCGCTTCTGTCCCATGTTGAACAGCTGCCCGTCCTCGAAACGCTGTATACCCACCTGAACCGCATAACAACACCCGAAGGCGGGGTTTCTCCCAACGCATCACCAAGGTATTCAAAACTTTGCGCGCAGGCTGACCGCCTTCGCAGGGAGCTTTCATCGAGGGTTGCGGAAATAGCCGGAAGGCTTTCATCGTCGGGGGTGCTCCGGGATGCACCGCCCTCCATACGGAACGGCAGGTTCGTGCTGCCGGTGGCTTCCGGCAAAAGGGGTTCCGTCAACGGAATCATCCACGACCGTTCGGAGAGCGGCTCAACCCTGTTCATCGAGCCGTCATCCCTTGTCGAACAGGGCAATGCCTTGCAGGAAGCCGAGATGGAGCTTCAGAGGGAGAGACGGCGCATTCTGAGGGATGCAACTGCGATGGTCCGGGCGGAAAAGGAAGCCCTTTCCGGGGGGCTTGCCGCAGCGGTTGCCCTTGATGCCGTTTTCGCCCGCGCACTGTACCAGGCACGCGAGAACACGGTTTTCCCGCCCGAGGGTCCGATGAGACTGCTGGGTCTCAGACACCCGCTGATAGACCGTGACAGGGTTGTCAGAAGTGATCTCTGCCTTCCCGATGCCTGGAAGGTTCTTGTCATCTCAGGGCCGAATGCGGGGGGAAAAAGCGTTCTGATGAAGGCCGCAGCCCTTGCTTCGATAATGTCCCGTTCTGGACTGGGTGCCTGCGTCGGACCCGGATCGACAATGCCTTTCTTCAAAAAGGTATTGGTCAGCATGGGCGACAACCAGTCGATAGCCGAGCAGCTCAGCACGTACTCCGCCCGCCTCTCCGAGCAGAGGGAGATGCTTGTGGAGGCTGACGGGGCGACCCTTGCGATCATCGACGAACCGGCGGCCGGCACCGATCCGTCCACCGGGGCGGCGCTCGCAGCCGCGGTTCTCACGAAGCTCGCATCACGGGGCGCCAGGGTTCTCGTGAGCACCCACATGGGGCAGCTGAAGATGATGGCGTCGGAAACCCCTGGCTTCCTGAACGGCTCGCTCGCCTTCAACCGCGATACACTAACGCCCTCATACACATACGTGCACGGCGTTCCCGGGGCATCGTTCACCCTTGAAGTGGCCGGCGCCACGGGGATTCCAGGTGATGTTCTCGAACAGGCCCGGGTGCTCGCCGGCGACTCCTTCAGGCTGGACAACCTGCTGACCGCGCTCACCGAGATGAACGAGGCCAGGAGCAGGGAGACCGGGCTGCTCAGGGATGAGAGGCGCAGGGAAGCCGAGGCCGCCCTACAAAGACGGATCGAACACGAGAAGGCGTTGTCCGAGTTCACCGAACTGGGGGAGTACATGAGGGAGGAGCAGGAGCGAAAACTTCGCGACATCTCCTCCCAGGCCGACTCGCTCCTCGCTTTGATCGCAAAAGGGGGGGGCGACCGCGCTGAATCGAAGGAGGCCCGCCGGAAGATCAGGGACCTCGTCGTGAAGGCAGGCAAATCGGCATCCCGTGAGAAACAAAGCACTCCCGCACCTTTGCCTGCGGCGGCCGAAGGGCTGTCGCCGGGTGACTGGGTGGACATCGAGGGCTGGAATCAGCCGGGAATGGTGGAAAGTGTCGACGGCCCTTCGGCCAGGGTTCGTTCCGGCAGCTTTCTGCTCACACGGCCCGTAACATCCCTTTCCCGAAGGGATGGCGGCCCTCCGAAGGCACCGGTTCGGCTTTCCGAATGGGCGCCCATCCAGGGAGGCCACGAGGTGCTTCTTCTCGGGCGGACGGTTGACGAGGCGGTTGCCGAACTCGACCAGCGGATCGACAGCGCAGTGGTCTCGGGCCTTTTCCGCCTTCGGGTCGTGCACGGCAAGGGCGCACTCATGGCCGGCGTCACCCAGTGGCTCAAGCGTGACCGCAGGGTGAGAGCCGTCACACAGGCATCCCCCGTCGAGGGCGGGGCTGGCGCATCGATCGTTCTTTTGAAGGACGGTTCGTAGTGTCGAACGATGTTGAGCGGGTCAAGCAGCTTTCAGACATCCTCTCCGTCATCGGCAGGCACGTTGACCTGAAGCAGGCAGGTTCGTCCCACAGGGGGCTCTGTCCGTTTCACAACGAGAAAACACCGAGCTTTCATGTGTTCCCCCAGACGGGCACGTGGCATTGCTTCGGCTGCGGCGCCGGCGGGGATGTGATCACCTTTGTTATGAGGTACGGCAACCTGTCATTCCGCGAATCCCTGGAAGAGCTCGCCGACCAGTGCGGCATCACTCTTGAACGGAAGGGGTCGTGGAGCGGTCCCGAGACCGGGCTGTTCGATGCGCTCAGGGAGGCTCAGAAGTGGTTCGTCGACCGGTTCAACTCCCGCGAGGGTGCAGCCGCAAGGGAATACATAGCGGGCAGGGGTCTTGCGGGTGTGGCCCAGGCGCTCGGCGTGGGATACTCCCCCGAGGGGTTGTCAATGCACATGCGCGGAATGGGCTACAGTGATTCCCAGCTCGAGCAGTCCGGTCTGCTTCTTCCCGGCACAGACAGCCGGCGCGACCGCTTCAGGAACCGGCTCACCTTTCCCATTCGGGACAGGCGCGGCAGGGTCGTGAGCTTCGGCGGCAGAACGCTGGGTGATTCCGGACCCAAGTACCTGAACGGCCCCGATTCCGAGGTATACCACAAGGGCAGCATTCTCTACGGCTTCTCCGACGCGGCTCCCGCCGCCCGGGAAACCGGCATGGTCATTCTTGTCGAGGGGTACTTCGATCATGCAAGGGTGTTCGCCTCAGGCTTCCCGTCCGTGGTGGCGACCTGTGGAACGGCCCTCACCGAGATCCAGGCCCGGACGCTTCGCACCATGGCCGAAGACACCGTCATCTGCTACGACGGAGATGAGGCCGGGACGAAGGCCGCCGTAAAGGCTGGGATGGCCCTGCTTTCCGTCGGCGGTTTCCCCCGGGTCGTGCGGCTTCCCGGCGGGCTGGATCCCGATGATTTCATTGCATCGAGGGGGATGGATTCGTTCATGGAGCTTGTTGAACGCGCTCCAGGACCGGTCGGCTTCTGCCTCTGCCTCCTCGAAGGCGGTTTCCCCAAGGGGGTTGCGGGTGTAAGGACCGCAAAAAGGCTGATGGAGATAGTTTCGACGGCGTCCGATCCCCTTGCCCGCGAGCAGCTTCTTCTTGAGGTCGAGAGTTCGACCGGCTTCTCCAGAAGCTCGCTTGAAAGCCATCTGAGTTTCAGCGGGGAGCAGAAGCGGTTTCCGTCCGCAGTGGTGCAGGGTGAGCTCGACAGGGGCGACCGTGACATCATCTCGGCCGTGGTCGGAGGCGGCGCCATCGACGCAAGCCTGCTCAGATGGCTTTCGGAAGGTGATTTCAGGTCCGGGGAGGGAAGGCTTCTTTACAAAGCCCTCAGAGCCCAGATGGATGAGGGGTGCGTGACCGTGAATTTCGGGCTGCTCTCCCCCGAACACGGATCCATCTGCTCGAGGCTGGCCTCCTCCATGACAGGCATGAAACCCGGCGACCGGGACAAGATAGT
The DNA here is from genome assembly GCA_963845085.1 of Candidatus Fermentibacterota bacterium. Taxonomy (GTDB): domain Bacteria; phylum Fermentibacterota; class Fermentibacteria; order Fermentibacterales; family JCC-6; genus UBA6080. The sequence continues at coordinate 212,259 of CAWJQI010000001.1, read as the reverse complement.
AAAGAGGGTCGAGGGCGACAGGCTGAAAGCGCTGAAGCGCAGCCTGCAGCAGAAGCTTTCGGGCGCGTCGCCTGAAGAGGTTCGGGAGATCGCGGTCGAGATAAGCGAACTGGACAGGCGGAGGCATGCGGGGAAGGAATAGCCGGGAGGACGACGCCCTGGGCGTCTTTGAACGCTGTGTCAGCAGGGCCGGTTGCAGGAAGGTCGGGCACTGGGAGGAACTGCTCGAGCGCATGCGGGCCTGCCGGGGATCGCTCGAGGTTCTTATCGGGCAGGATAGCACCGGGGAAGGCGAGTGGCAGGAAAGGGCCAGCCTCGAACTGACAAGGGCGCCCGCCGACAAAGCCGGGGAGATAGGGCGGCTTCGCGAGGAGCTGCTCGACATGGAGGCGGAGCTTGTCGAGGGGCATCTTCGGCTGGTCCTGCATGTCGCAAGGCGGTATTTCGAGGGCGGGATAGGCTCCCTTGAAGACATGGACATTCTGCAGGAGGGGTGTCGCGGCCTGCTCATGGCCGCCAGAAGACACGATCTGAAGGGCTATTCCGGGTTCAGCACGTACGCCGTGTATGTGATCCGCCGGTTCATCATCGAGGAGGTCAGCCGTCAGTCCAAGCTGGTCCGCATTCCCCGGAGCGCCATTCGAAAGTGCGCAAAGGCCAGGGGTCTGCTGGATTCATTCGTGGCCTCGAACGGGCGGCTGCCGTCCCTCGAGGAGATGGGACAGTGCATGGAACTCGAACCGGACTGGGTCATCGCGCTGTCTCTCCTCGACCATCAGTACGTATCCCTTGATGCGAGGGGGTTCGACGAATTCCCTGCCGCCCCTGGTCAACCGCACGTCGAGGTGGCCGATGAATTCGAGGCTCGAAGGATCTCCGAGGCACTGGAAACGCTTCCGGAGAGAAGCAAGGCCGTTCTGGTTCTCAGGCTCGGTCTTCTCGGCGATAAAAAGGAAACACTGAAACGGGTTTCGGAAATTCTGGGAGTTTCCGTGGAAAGAGTGAGGCAGATCGAGCATGACGCTCTTGAGAAGCTCAGGAGTCATCTGTATCCTGATTCTCAGCCACGGCTGCACCCCTGAGAAAGCGGTCCCTGGCGGGGACGGCAGGGCTGTGGTGTTCGGGCCGTCGCTCGTCGAGCTCTTCTACGCCGGTGGCCTGTGGGAAAGGGTTGCCGCTGTGGATGATTTCACGAAGTGGCCTCCGGGCGCCGACACGCTGCCGCGCGTGGGCGGTTACCTCGACCCCTCGCCCGAGGCCGTTGCGGCGCTTTCGGCAACAAGCCTTCATTCCGTGGGCAACAGCCCAAGGCTGGCCGAGCTCGCCCGAAACACAGGAATACCATACCATTCGTACTGCTTTGACACGCTCGACGATGTTTACGCTGCGTGCGGGAGCCTCGAGGCCATGTACCCCGAAGCTTCCTTCGATCAGTTCCGGGAAGAGCTTTCACAGGCCTTCATCGAAAACAGGGTCGAGAACGGCGGGTCTGCGGCGCTCGTGATCTACAACAGCGATGACGGCAGATACACCCTTGCCGGAAGGGGAACCTTCTACGAAGACCTGCTCGAGGGGATAGGATGCACCATATCCGCTCCGGCTGCCGGCACCTACCCCGATGTCTCGGTTGAGGGCATACTCCTCCTGGATCCCGACGCCCTCATCTTCCTTGCCCCGGATGAAGCGGACCCCGGTGCCCTGCTTCAAAGGCAGAAGGACTTCTGGGAGGAAAGGGGTTTTCCCCCCGGCAGGGTGTTCCTGCTCGAAGATGATTTCATGCTGATCCCGGGGGCCAGGCTCCCGGAGATCACGGAAAGGTTGTCGTTCTGCCTGAGCTCTCGCTGAAAGGTTTTTCCGCAGGCTACCTCGGCAGGAAGCCGGCGGTGAGCGACGTGGAGTTCTCGATGGCCCCGGGTGAGATATGGGGTCTTCTCGGTCCGAACGGGGCCGGAAAGAGCACTCTGCTCAAGGGCATCATGGGTTTCCCGTGGCTCTGGCACAGCGGTTCCGTCCTTGTTGACGGGAAACCCCTCGAAAAGATCACGGGTGCCGCAAGGGCGGCACTTGTCGGTTACCTTCCGCAGGATCCGCCGGTGCCCCAGGGGCTCTCGGTGAGGGAGACGGTGCTTCTCGGAAGGCACCCCTTCAGGTCGCCCTGGGCAACCGATTCCGAAAGGGACCGGCAGGTGTCCGCGGAAGTAATGGACCAGTGCGAGATCCTCCATCTTGCGGACAGGCAGGCTTCGGCTATCTCAGGCGGCGAGAAACGCATGGTGTTTCTGGCTTCGGTTCTCGTCCAGAAGCCTGCGATCCTTCTTCTTGACGAGCCGGGAAGCGGCCTTGATTACAGGCACACCGTAATGCTGTGGGAGATCCTCGGGAAGCTTGCACGGAGCGGGGTATCGGTGTTCGCGTCGACCCACAGGCTGGGGATGGCGGGCGAGCACCTGCACGGCGCGCTGATGCTGAGCGGGGGCAGGTGCCTCGGCATGGGAAGCCCGAAGGAGATGTTCGTGCCCGACCTGATGAGCAGGGTGTTCGGGATCCCTCTTTCAGTGACACAGGATGCCTCGACTGGGGGCTGGGTGGTCACGGCCGGCGGAAGAAAATGAAGGTGCTGAGATGGCTCCTCTTCCTCCTGGCGCTGGGGGTGATCGTTTCGGCTGTCACCGGCCCGATGGGACGATCTGCCCCGTTGGGCGTGGTGCTGTCGCTCCGGCTCTCCCGGACGGCGCTGGCAATCCTTGCAGGCGCCTCTCTCGCCGTGGCAGGCGCTGTGCTTCAGGCCGTTCTCAGAAACGTGCTCGCCACCCCCTACACGCTCGGAGTGAGCGCCGGGGCGGGCGTTACAGCGGGTGCCGTGATCCTGTTCGGGGCCGGCATCTCCGGCTACTGGGCCTGCCTGGCCGGAACCGGCGGAGCGCTGGCGGCAACCCTGCTCGTCGCCTCGCTTGCGGGAAGGGGACGCAGCGACGGTTCTACGCTCATCCTGGCGGGGGTCACCGTAAACGTCCTCGGGGCGTCCCTGCTGCTTCTGATGGAGTACCTGAGCCCGGCCTCGAGGCTTATGGAGATAGTGCGGTGGATGATGGGGGACCTGGCCGCCGCCGGTTATTCCAGGGTGTTCTTTCTTCTGCCCTTCACCGCTGTCGGGATGGCTGTCGTGCTCATGCGCACCGGCACCCTCAACCAGATGCTCGCAGGCGAGGAGCTTGCCGAGACAAGGGGTGTGAACACCCGGAGGGAACGGAGCCTCATGCTCGCGGCGTCAGCCGTTCTCGCCGGCGGAACCGTGGGCGCAGTTGGCCCTGTCGGTTTCGTGGGTCTTGTTGTTCCGCACATCCTCCGGAAACTTTCCGGCGGGGACTGCAGAAAGCTTGTACCCCTCAGTGCGATCGGAGGGGCCGTGCTGCTCGTATGGTCGGATATTTTGAGCAGAATGGCGGTGAGTCCCGGAGAGCTTCCGATCGGGATCATCACCGCCCTGCTCGGCGGCCCTTACTTCCTGCATCTGCTTTCAAGAAGCGGGGCCGGCCGGGATCAGTAACCCTCCTCCTGCTCCTGGGTCGCACGGAGGGAGTCGACTGCCGCGAAGAACTCGTCGCGCCTGTCCTCGATGCTGGCAAGGTTCCGCAGGAAGCCGAGGAATGTTCTGTTGTACTCCTGGCTGCGCGCCTGCTCGAGGGAAATGTATATCGAAGCCACCAGGGACTGATCCGTGTTGAGGTCGGGCGTGGTTCTACCGGTTATCTCGGCAAGATACGCAATACCGGCGCATTCAAACGGGCCAACAATGGTGAACTCCGGGGCAATTGCTGCGGCGTCGGCGAATTCGGCACATCCAAGCAGGCCACGGTAGGCGGCCTCTTCGGATGTTGACCACATGCGCACCGACATTGGCGAGAACGGCTGCGTCGTGTAGAGCTCAAGGGTATCGGATTCGGCCAGCATGGCGAGATCCTCACCCGTCGACTGGCATCTGGAGAGGGCTTCGGCGGCGAGGGTCAGGGCTTCCTGCGACTGGATGCCCGTATAGGCCTCGACAAGAAGCTGGCCGTTCTCCATGGCCTCTTCAAAAGTGAGGTTTCCGCCAGGGTTTTGCGAGAGCCTTCTCACAACCGTTAGCGCCGGATAACTGCCGTCGTAGCTTGGATTGTAGAACACCGGGCCGATCGAATCGGTCCAGACCGAATCGAGGGCAAAGGCGATCATCGCCTTGCTGAGGTTGTTCGAGAGGGGGCTGTCGGCTGTGACCTGCATCTCGCCCCAGTCGATAATGGGAAGGTCTTCCGCGACGAAGGGGTTCGACGTTTCGAGGATGGCGGCGCCAAGGTCCTGCATGCGCCACAGCGTTTCCCTTATCGTCTCACGGCTCGGGTAGGCCGGGATCTCCCAGTGAACGATAAGCAGCGTGTCTTCAAGGCCCGATGTATCAGCGGCGGGATGCACCTCGAGAAGTTCGACGGAGTGGCATGCGGAGATGCCGCTCTGCGGGTTCGCGAGGGAACGGCCGATGAAGGGGGCTGAAAGGAGCCCGGGTTCCAGTTCCATGTCCCATTCGAGGCTTTCGAGCATCTGGCGCCTCGTCAGGCTGATGGTGTCGGGTGTGCCGCCGCCGGCCATGGCAAGGGAGTCGACAAGGTTCATCGAGAAACCCTCGTCTTCAGGAGTGGGCGGGATGAGTACTGTTGCGTACCTGAGACCGGCGCTGGGCGGAAGGTCGAAAAGCTCCGGGTTCTCGTTGTAGAAGGCCTCAAGCTGGTCGTTGTCGGGGAGTGGCGGTGTTGCCCTGAAGGGAATGTACCTGGCCTGGACCTGGCTGTAGAGGTCGTTCACCATGAAGGCGGCTTCCGCACGGGAACTCATCCTGAAAAGGTTCATTGCGGAATCGAAGCGTCCCCGTTCGGCCTGCACCAGCAGCTGGTAGGAAGCGGAGCTGTAGTTGGGATCGCTTCTGAACTGCTCAAGGTATTCGTCGGGTTCGGGGATGCCGGCAAGCCTGATCTGGGCCCTCACGAGATGATCGGCAAGACCGGTATGCAGGGGCTTCCATCCCAGCCCTTCCAGAAACTCCCTTTGTATGGCCCTCTCAACGACGAGATCGAAGGCTGCATCGTTGATGTCGCTGTAGAGGAGCATGAGCTCGTTCTCCGGATCCGGGTTGCCGGTCTGCTCCATCTGGGTCTTCAGGGAGGTGTAGACCTCGTTCCTCGCGGCGTCGTACGCGCCCGGGGGGACGTCTTCGCCGTTAACGGAGCCGATCACCATTCTTTCGGCGTTCGCGGCCCTGTTCCGGCCTGAGCCCCAGTCCACGAAAATCATCACCACAAAGATGACAATGACCATCACAAGGAATATCTTCGCATTATCCCGGAACCAGGAGAGCATGTTTTCAACCCTTCGATGTGTGTGCGTAACTGGGCGGGAAAATACACCTGAACAGGGTCTTCCGTAAAGCCCTGAAGGATTTGGCATGCTGGTCAAGGAATTTGACAGGGCTCTCGAACTGGCTGTCGGGGCGACCCCGGGAGGGGTGTTTCTCCTGACCGGCGAAGAGCCGTATCAGATAATGAGGCTGGAGAGTGCGATCGAGGCGGCCGCGCGGGCACGGGGGCTGGAATTGGCCAGGGTCCCGGGTGACGAGGCGGCTCCCGGCGACATTCGGAGGCTTGCCAGCGAAGGTTCCCTTTTCAGCAGCGGCAGGCTGATCATTGTCCGCAACGTTGAAAGCATCCCGGTCAAGGTCCAGGGCGAGCTCCTCGATGCGGTTTCCATCCCCGCTTCCGACCACATCTTCCTTTTCCAGACAGAAAGAACAACCCTCAATACGGCTTTCCTGAAAAAGCTCGGCGCCCTTTCCGTGGTATATGCCTCCTGGGAACCCTTCGCTGGAAGGATGTGGCCCTGGACAAAAAGGCTTTCGGGCGAGCTCGGCATCAGGCTCGACAGGCAGGCCGGCGAATTGGTCGAAGCGCTTGCCTATGGCAGGCTGTTCAACCTCTGGGGGCTCATGGAACGCATCTCTGTGCGTTACGGGCCCGGAAAGCCGGTCAACTCCGAAATGGTGCTCGCCCTTTCGGGGGGGATTCCAGAGTGTACGGCGCTTGACATGTCCCAGGACGCGGTGACAGGTCAGCGCGCCCAGGCCCTCGCCAAACTGTCGTTGCTCCTTGCGTCGGGCGAGGAGCCGATCCGGCTTCTGGCGCTGATTCACTCGCAGTGGGTGCTTGCGGCCTCCGCCGCATGTCTTGTGAACCGCGGGAAAAGCGAATCAGCGCTTGCCGCGGCGCTTGGCATCAGCCCCTACAGGGCGAAATGGGTGATCGAGGCCTCCCGGTTCTGGAGGGCACGGGCGCTCGGTCCTGTTGCCGAAGCCTTCTCGGAAACCGACCTCAGACTGAAGAGAAGCTGGGATGGGGTGGCGGCCCTGGCTCCCTTTATAGCCGCCTTGACATTGCCCGAAGAATGACAGACAATTATCTTTCATCGCGGTTTTGCTTTTGTCCGCCTGATTGTTCGTGCTCTCTATAAGGAGGGGAAATGGCCGAAGTGCTTGAAGCAAGAATCCAAAAGCTCCTGGATCAGCGACTGGAGCTGGTGGATCGTCTTTCCAACCTTGACTCGCTGAAGGACGAAACCAACAGCCGGGTCTATGTTCGCATCAAGAAGGACTATGAAGCCCAGTTGGATACCGTTCTGGCAAGCATCGGCGAGGAGAAGGGCGCCCTTGTCTCCAAGGTCGATGAGCTTTCCACCAGGATCGACAAACTCGAGAAGAGCCATCAGGAGCAGTCCGATGCGGTGGATGAGCTTCAGATCAGAGCCAGGCTTCGGGAACACGACGAGAATGACCCCGATTTCCAGAAGAAGCTCGATGCGGTAAAGAACGAGCGCAACAAGACCGCCAACGAGCTTGACCTTCTGCGCTCCGAGCTTGGTGAGCTCAGGAAGGTCCTCCGCGACGTTGACGATGCAACGGCGGGCCGTGCCGCTGCCGCTGCCGGAGCTCCCGCAAAGGCCGTTTCGGGGGAATCAACCGATTCCATTGACGAACTCGAACTCGAGGAAGACCTCGAGGAACCCGCCGCCGGCGATGGCGTGAAGTGTCCTTCCTGCGGTCACTCCAACCCCGCGCAGAACCCGTTCTGCGAGGAGTGCGGGGCGGCCCTCGGCGCCGAAGACGATGATTTCGCCGATGACTTCGACCTTATCGACGACGACGAGCTGGACCTTTAGAAAAACATGATCCGACTGAAGGGGTGGTCCGTCAGGGCCGCCCCTTCTTCGCAACAAGCTCGAGTATCTGCACCGCGTTCAGCGCGGCACCCTTTCTCACATTGTCGGATGTGACCCAGAACTGCAGCATCCGGGGGTCGGCAGGATGGTTTCGGAGCCTTCCCACCCAGACCTGGTCCGTCCCCTCGACGGTCACCGGCTGGACTCCCAGCGGAAGCACGCGGAGCCCTGATGAATTCTCCAGAACCAGGCGGGCCTTTGCAGCGGGAACAGCCTCGCGGAAACGGACCGTCACGCTTTCGGTATGGCCGACCCCGACCGGGACGCGGGCGGCTGCCGGATAGACCGGGAAATCCGCTTCCATGATCTTCGCGGTCTCCCTGACCAGTTTCAGCTCCTCTTCCGTGTATCCCGATTCGGAGATGCTGCCGATCTCGCAAACCACGTTTCTATGGAAACGGTTCAATGCGGGCGCTTCCCTTTCGTCGTTCTCAAGGGCGGCAATGCCACGGGCACCCGCTCCGGAGACGGATTGGTAGGTTGACACCGACACCCAATCGATCTCGGAAAGGCCCCTCAGGGGTGCAAGAGCGGTGACGAGCTGGATGGTGGAGCAGTTGGGATTGGCGATGAGGCCGGGGTTTCGCGGGATCGCATGCGGGTTGACCTCGGGCACAACAAGGGGAATCCCGGCGGACATGCGAAAAGCCGAAGAGTTGTCTATGATAACAGCACCCCTCTCGAGACAGGGGGGGATCCATTTCCCGGCCACGGCCGAGCTTGTGGCCCCGAGAAGGATGGTGCCCTTTTCCAGGGCTTCGGGGTTTATTATTTCAACGGGTATGTTTTCCCCATGGAAACTGACCGTTCTGCCCGAACCATGGGAAGCATAGGCGAACAGCTTTTTGACAGGGAGGGACCTTTCCTGAAGGATCTCTATCATTTTCGAACCGACAAGGCCGGTGGCTCCCACCACTCCCACGGTGAACACAGGCTTTTCCCCCTTTCGGTGGTGTCGTTGCTGCTTCTGTTCTGCACAATGATAATAACACCGGGCTGTTCCGGCACAAGAACCGTTCAACCGGTTGTCAGACATGTTGATGTCATCGCTCAAGAAGCTCCGGCCCGTCAGAACCCGGTCATTCCGCTCGTGGCCAGGACCACCGGCGGCCATCCCCATCCGGTGAGGATCCCGCCCGGTCTCGCCGAGACCAGCGATGTGCGCTACAGCGCCGACAACTGTCCGGCTGACGCCGACCTCAGGGGTCTGCTGGAAAGGGTTCTGAGAAGCGAGGGGGTTCCAGCTGAACTGTCGGCCCTCATCTGGATCGAGACCGGGTATTCGGTTGGCAGCTATTCATCAGCCGGCGCGGCGGGGCCGTGGCAGTTCATCAGCGGAACCGCCAGGTCGTGCAACCTTCAGATGGCTGACCGCGTCGACGAAAGGTACTCCTGGGTCGCATCGACCCGTGCCGCATCAAGGTATTTGGGCTACCTGCATGGCATGTTCGGGGACTGGCAGCTCGCCCTCGCGGCCTACAACTGCGGGGAGGGCACCATGCAGCGGGCACTTGCACTCGGCCCCGGCATCCTCTCCGAGCTCAGCCTGCCAAGAGAGACGAGTACCTTCGTCCCCAGGTTCGCAAACGCCCTGGAAGCCTACAATCAGCTTTCCGAGACCGGCGGCGGTCTTTCCGTAATTCTTGTACCGCCGGGTCTCGACCTGCGCGTGCTCGCAGCCGAGGCCGGCATACCTCCCGATCTTCTCTCCGAACTGAACCGGGGCTACCTTTCCGAGACGGTCCCCGGCGGTGGAGAGGGGTGGGAGGTCGTCGTTCCCACCGGGAATGCCGCCAGGGCCTTCCAGGCTGCGTGGGCAGTCGAGCCCTCAGGGTACATGGTGAAGGAGGGCGACAGCTGGGACACGATTGCCCTGGCAACAGGTGTCGACAGGCAGCGTCTTGTCGAGGCCAACGGTTCGTCCGAGCCGGTTGTCGGAACCTATGTCGACCTGCCTGAGAGCGGTCGAACTCCCGTAAACACTGCCGTCCCGGGCAACTCGGGCTCGTTCGGCTACACTGTCCGTTCGGGTGACACGCTTGGGGGCATTGGCGCCCTTGTGGGAGTTTCCTCAAGGGAGGTTGCCGAGTGGAACGGCATCTCGGCGAGCGCCACCATCTTTCCCGGCATGGTGCTCCAGCTCCATGGAACGCCTCCCGGGGAGGCATCTGCAACCGGGTCATCCGCAGCCGGCGGACGCGTAACCCACACCGTGATCTCGGGTGACACGATGTGGGACATCTCACGCAGGTACGGGGTTCAGGTGGAGGAGATACAAAGTTTGAACAGCAAGACGGATTCTTCACTTCGTATTGGCGAGGTTCTCATAATAAGACCGGAGTAGGGGATCATGGCGCTTTTTAAATCAAAATCGCAGAGAATCCTGAAAAAAGCCCGGGACATGGCCGCGGATGACATGGTCGATCAGGCGGCCGTACTCATTGAAGAGGAAATAGAAGGCATCCTTGAGGAGAAGGAAGTGGCCAGACAGGTGCTGCCCTTCCTGATGGACATCGGTCATCCCGACCTCGCGGCGAGGCTATCCGAGCGAATCATCAAAGCCCATTCCGATCTGCGCGCCGGCATCGTCAAGATGCTCGAGGAAAAACTCGGGCAGTTCGCACGATCGACCGAGTTGCTGAAAGTCCTCTGGAGGCTCAGGCTTCGCAGCAAGGACTACAACGGGATGCTTGAGCTGCTCACCACGGTTGACAGGATCACCGAGTCAAGGTTCGTTGATTCAATAGAAAGCGCCTACCAGTCCCAGGCGAAGTTTCCCGGTGAGGAGCTGAAGAACACCGAGCCATGCCTTGCGATGGCGGTGGTGCTTTTCAGGAAGGGAAGACCCGCCGAAGCCGTGGATGTTCTGGTGAACGCCGCGGAACGGTCGTCGTTCCCCGACGAGAGCCTCTCAAGGCTCAGCGGATGGATCGCCAACCGCACCGGCGGCACCGACATGGAAGTCAATCTTGGGCGGATTCGCATACTGGTGGCCCTTTCCGACACCGAACGCGCCGTGGCCGAGCTTACCACCCTGCTTCAGGCCGACCGCGAGGTTATCGAGAAGGCGATCGGCATCATTGAGAAAAGCCTCATACCGTCGGACACCTCCGGAAAAGCCTCCATAGCGCTTGCCAGGCTCATGGCTGCAGCGGGCCGCATCAACGACGCGTGCGCTGTTCTCGAGGGCATGCTTGACCGCGAGGTGGACGCCTCCCTTCTTGAACAGGCTGCGACCGGGATCGTCCTGGTGGCGCCGGGAAGCGCACGGGCGCATCTGCTTCAGGCACGCCTCAGGATCTCAAGAGGCGAGGCGACCCAGGGCATGGAGTCCCTGGCGAAGGTGTTCGAGTGCCCCGATCTCGATCAGGCGCCTGTGACGGAAGTCTGCAGAAGCGTTATCGAGAAGGGGATGGACCGCGATGGAAAGGTTTCAAGGAAACTCGGGGAGTTCCTTGTGGAGAAGGGCTCGGTCGAAGAGGCTGTCCAGATCATTCTCTACTCGCTCGAGCAGGACCCGGACTGGGTGTTCAACCAGATCCAGAAGCTTCTTCAACGCGAGAAGACAAATGCGTCGGTGCTGATCCTGCTTGCGGTCCACAAGATGATAGTCGGCAGGGAGGGCGAGGCGGGTGCCGCAATGCAGCACCTTGCAACGCGGAAGGACCTGAAATCCCGTTCCGACATGGCGGTCGTTCTTTCCAGGCTTTCGCCCCTGATGGACAGATTTCCGAGACTCCGCAGGTTCAGGGCATCCATCACCGGCGGCATCGGAGATTCGAAGGCAACGGCATCCGACTGGCTCGCCCTCCTGCTCCGCGGGGAAAAGGTGTCGGAGGAGGGGCTTCTGGAGGTTTTCGACAACGGGCTCGCCCGGGAGAACGCAAGGGCGATCCTTGATTCAGGTTTCACACCCGGAACCCCTTCCGAGTACCTTGTGCAGGCTGCGGCGGCGATAGCCCAGGAGGACGCGGCCACCGCCTCGCCTGCGATGGCCGAGGCCTCGAAGGAGCCCGCGCTGGCCGTCAGGATGGCCTCCCTCGTGGCAGACATGCGTTTGAGCCTGCTCCATAAAACCGCCGCGGAAACATTCATGCCGGCATTGAACACCGCCGGCCAGGGCGCCGTGGTCGCCAAGCTTCTTCCACTGCTCTCCATACCCGAGGCCCGCGCCGAATGGATGGATTCGCTCGCAGCACGTGTCGAAACCGGAGATCCCCTTTCCACTGCGATGTTCCGGCTCGAGTACTTCATCGAATCAGGACGTTTCGGCACTGCGGCAGTTTCCGTGGAGTCGGTGGCCATACCTGCAGGCACCGTGGCAGACCTTGCGGAAGGCTGCAGGGCCGCAGCCACGGGTGACCGAACAAGGGCCGTCGAGCTTCTTTCATCCGCCGCCCGTGACAGCGGAACCGCCCCCCTTGCAAGGAAGGTTCTCGAATCGCTGGCGGGGGAGGAAACCTCGGGGCTGACCACGCTTGCGCTCGCCCGTTCCCTCGTGAACTCCGGCGATCTTTCCGGCGCAGCGGGAGTTCTTTCCAAAAGCATTGAATCGGACGATGTCAGGGCGTTTCTCGAGGAAACAGCCTCGAAGCATGTCGACTCCTGGGAGATATGGAAGCTCCTTGCCCTCTCCCGCCTTTTCGCCGGTGACGTGGGGGGCTTCAGAATGGCAGCCAACACGGCGCTTGAGAAGGGCCCGGTCCCTGCCGCAGAACTTGCCGAGGCGGCCCTCGGGTACGGCATGAGGACCAGGAACGCGGAACTGCTTCTTTATGCCTCGTCGACCGCCGTGAAGAACTCGACCGGGATCGACGTATCCGAAGCCGCATGCACCGCGCTCCGTCTCGATCCTTCCCTTTACGAACAGTTCTCAATGCTTGGGCTTTCCGATCCATCGGTCAGGGCGCTCATCGGGATAGCTTCAGGCGACGCCGAATTGTTCTCTTCGGCCGGGGCGCCCTTTGACATCGCTCCCCCCGCCTCTTCAGTCGGGCTCTGTCTTGACCGCTGGACGGTGGACGGGATGTTCAAGGCCGTTCACTCCCTGAAGCAAACCTGCGCAGCGTCGGGAATGCAGCCCCTCGCGCACAGGGCAAGGGTGGCACTCGCCGGGAAGGGCTTCTCCGAAATCGACGAGGAGCTTTTCAACGACGCCGTTGCCGATGAAACCCTGCGGTGCGATTTCTGGAGGTCGGTCGGATCCGACGAGTTGATCGTCCGGGGGCTGGCCGAGTTTCTGCCGACGGAGAGGCGCATCGATCCGGCCGAAGCGGCTGAAGCCGCAAAAGCGCTTGCAAGGTCCTCGCTTGACAGCGAAACCATCATGGCCTTCGCCATGAGGCTTGCCGATTCCGATGAAACGGCGCTTTCGGAGAAGGCGTCCCTGCTCGTCGACAGGGCGCTGGAGCGTTCCGACGGATCCGCCTCAACGGGGTTCATCCGCCTGCTGGTCGCTGCCGGCAGGCCTGGCGAGGCGTTCCGCGCAGCACGTGCCGATGATTCATTGCTCGCCGCGCTGCGGGACTCCGTGGCGAAACTTTCGAGAGCTCCCTCGGAGGAGGGCCGGGCGCTGTGGGCCTCCGGCAGAAGGGAGGCTGCATGCGCTGCATGGCTTGCCCTTTACAGGCGGTCCGGAGACCCCGGACACCTTGAAACTCTCCGCTGGGCGTTTTCACAGATGGGGCTTGCCATGGAGAAGGCGGCCCTGGAAAGGTTCATGCGCGAACGGCACCCCGACCTGTTCAGCTCGATGGGTGCTGATCACGAACGAGCATGGACCATAAGCGATCTTGAAACGGGGAATAGGCATATGGGACGGGGGATGACCAATGGCAGATAACCAGGTGACCGTGGAACAGCTGCTCAGGGGACTGGGACAGGCCATTCTGCAGATGTCGGAGAAGATGGATGTTCTTGCTGCGAAGCTCGATGCCGTTCGGGACGAGGTGGCGAAGACTTCGACTCCCGCCCTTCCGGGCGAAGGCTTCTTCGAGTCACAGTTCGGGAGGCTCGAAGCCGCAGTCGCCGGTTCGGGTTCACGCGGGGAGGCCCCTTCGGCCGAAGGTTCGCTCGATGAGGCACTTGGGAGGCTGGATTCAGCGCTCGAAAGGATGACGACCGGCATCGGTGACAAGATCGACGCCCTTTCCGCAGGCCTCGCCGGCCGGGAGACCGGGCAGGGCCCCGCTGATCTTTCCGGGCAGCTCGCCGGGTTGGGCGAAAAGCTTGCGGCACTTCTCTCCGAGGTGAACGCATCGATCCGGGAGTCCGCAGAACAGCGCACAGCCGGCATCAACGAGGCGTCAGGTTTCGTCATCGACGCCATCGGCTCCATTCCCGATGCCGTGAAGGCCATGCAGTCGTCCCTCGAGGAGAGGGCCGAAGCCGTGCGGGCGGAAACCGCAGCTCATCTTGAAAAGGCCGAAGCCGCGATGAAGAGCACGGAACTTGCTCTCGAGGACATGAACAAGGCCGGGAGGAAGACCGAGAAGGCCGTGGAAGCAGTAAAAGAGGAGCTCTCGAAGGGGCTCGAAAGGAATATCCAGTTTTTAACTGAGATGCAGGAGGTCACCGAGCGGTTTGCCGGGAAGGCCATGGAGGAGGGGATCAGCACCCTCAACAGAAGCGCCGTGCACCACTACAACCTCGGTGAGTACGCGGCCGCCTCGGAAGACCTGAAGGAAGCCATCAACCTCGACGCCAACCGTCCCGAGATCTGGTGCAACCTCGCGCACGTGCAGGCTGCTTCCGGTGAGGAAGCGGAGGCCGAGGCATCATTCAGGAAGGCCCTTGAAATAAAGCCCGACCTTGACCAGGCCGTTTCGGGGCTCGGTGTCCTGCTTCTGGCCGGCGGAAGGACGGGTGAATCCATTTCCTTCCTCGAGAAGTTCATGGCCGACGAGGCCCCCTCGATAAGAACAATGATAGCCTACAGCAGGGCGCTGGCTGAAGCGGGACGCCACTCCGAAGCCGTTTTGACGCTTGAAAGGGCATCCGCCCTTGCCCCCGGGAATCCCGATGTCAAAGCCGAGCTCGCGGCCTACACCGGAGGCGAAGCTAATTGAGGCGGGGGGTCAGGCTGGTCCTGCTGTGTCTGTTCTGCGGATGCGGCAGCACTACCGTCGACACACCCCCGGAAAGCCCTGAAGAGCGGAGCGCAAGCCTTGCACTGACGGCAGACAGCCTTGCTCTGGCCGGCCGGTTTGATGAGGCGGCGGATCATTACGTTGAGGCCGCGCTGCTTCTTTCCGCATCCGACCCTGCAAGGTCCGAACTTGCCCACAGGGCGGCTTCGGTGGCCATCAGTTCCAATCCCGGCGCGGCAAGGCTGCTGCTCGAACGACCCGACCCGGTGGCGGTGTTCGAGGCGATACGCCTCGGCGGGGCCGATGCGGCGGTTGAGCTCGAAACCCTGATCCTGTCCCGCGGAACTCCGCACTCCGAGTATGCGGCGCTTGCCGCGGCACAGGCCCTGGTGGAAGCCGCCCGCTACGGCGAGGCGCTTGTTTTTCTCGATCATGCGGGAGAGAGCCTTCCGGGCGCGGCCGGAACAGACCAGCTCGTGCTCTCATACAGGGCGGCCCTGGGAACGGGTGACACCGGCCTCCAGGAGACTCTGTGGCGAAGAGCCGAAGCGCTCGAAGAACCCGAGGTCATGTCCGTGTTTCACCATCACAGGGGGATGTTCAGGCGCGCCGCCGGTTCGTCCGGCTGGGAGGGCGACCTCGTGACCTCCCTTGAGCTTTGGCCCGCCGGCGACATGCATGGCGCGGCGTTCGACGTCCTGCGCGACAGGCTGCTTTCCGACCCCGCGCTCGCCTTGTCGGTGGCCGAGCATTACTACAGCGGGGGAATGTGGAACCAGCTGCACCAGCTGGCCGTTGAGAGCGCGTCTCCACCGCCTCACCTCTATTACCTGGCGGCGAGAACGAGGGACAGGCTCGGTCTTTTCCAGGAAGCCTCCGACATGCTCCGTGAGTATCTGCGGCTCTGGCCCATGGGCGCAGATGCGCCCGACGCGACGATCAACCTTGCAAGAAGCCTTGCCGCCATGGGCGGTGTGGAAGAAGCACTCGATCTTTTTTCGCAGTACGAGCAGAGCTGGCCGGATCATGTCAGGATCAGCAATCTGCCCTGGTACCGGGGCAGCCTGCTCGCCGAGAACGGCGATTGGGAGCAAGCCCTGCCTTATTTCCGTGAAACGCTGGCCAGATATCCTGAAAACACGACGGCGGACGACGCCCATTTCTATCTGTGCCTCGGCCTTCTTAAAACCGGCGATCCCGGAGCATGTGACGGGTTCGCGGAATTCACGGCGCGCTGGCCGGAGAGCGTCTACTCGCCTCCGGCCAGGTACTGGCATGGAAGGCTGCTGGTCGAAGCCGGCGATCCTGCTGGACAGGGAGTTCTGCAGGCATTGATAGCAGAAAAGCCCGAGAGCCTTCCTGCCCTGTTCGCGCGGGAGTACCTCGGTTTGCCGCCCTGGCAGCCCTCATACACCCTCGAGCCGCTTGATCAATGGATGGCGAGAAACGAACGGCCGCAGGCCGTTCCCCCCGAGTCTGCGATCACCGGCGCCTTCCTTGTTTCCGTCGGCAGGAGGGCGTGGGCGCTCGAGCTTTTCCGTGCAGCCGAGACGGAAGTCGGCGGCGCATTCAGGCTCGGTCCTTTCTACGCCGAACACGGAATCTGGGAGAGGGGGCCGTGGGCCGCATACAACATGTGGAGCCTGGAGGGTGCGAACAGACCCCTTGAACTCTGGAGGCTCCGCTACCCGCAGGCCTGGGAAGCGGAGGTCAGCAGCGCGTGCGGTCGGACAGCCCTCGATCCGCTTCTCATCTGGAGCATAATGAAGCAGGAGAGCGGGTTTTCGCCCAGGGTCTACTCGACTGCCGGAGCAAGGGGGCTTCTTCAGATGATACCGAGCACATCCGAATACGTCGCATCCGAAATGGGATGGGAAAGGTTCTCCCCCGACGCGCTGTATGAACCCGCCGTATCGATCGAGTACGGAACGGCTTGCATTTCGGGGTACTCCCGGGAAATGGGAGGGAACGTCATCGAAACGCTCGCCGCCTATAACGGAGGCCCCCACAACGCCCGCCGCTGGGGAGCCGGCTCGGCGGGGCCGGAGGAGTTCTTCTCGAGGATCTCTTACAACGAGACCAAGAAATACGTTGAGATTGTCCATCACAACTACGCCATTTACAAGGCGATATGGTTCTGAACCGCCGGTGGACATTGGAAGGGTTCGTGGTTAGGGTTGGTGCGGAAAACGGCGTTCATACCGAAGTGTCGCCGCCGAACTTCACCGGGGGTGCGTATTGATAATGGCGGTGGGCATTCATATCGTTGATCTCGCAGAGTTCAGGGAACGCCTGACCGATGATTTCATATCGGGCGCGTTCCTTCCCGAAGAGGCAAGGTACGCCGGTTCAAGGGCCCGGTGTCATGAGAGCTACGCGGGAAGGTTTGCCGCGAAGGAAGCTGTGATAAAGGCCCTTGGGTGCCATGGCTGCGGGCTTGAGTGGAACCAGATCGAGGTCCTCAGGAACAGCGGATCTGGCGAAGTGGGAATCCGCCTTCACGGGAACGCTGCGTTGAAGGCGGCCCGGAAAAGTGTCGAAGCGGTGCGCGTTTCCATAAGCCATTGCGGAACTGCGGCAATGGCACTGGTGGTCCTCGAACGGAGCAAAGAACGGAAGGGGAAGCCTTGAGCAACATCGGAAGCTATGAACAGAGACTGAAGGACTTCGACTGGAAGATCGCCGAGAAGGTTCTGGACTGGAAGGAAGGCGAGCTTCTCAACATCGGATCCATCTGTTCCGACAGGATCTGCGCCCGGGGCGGAGCCCGGAAGACTGCAATGATATGGGAAGGCTTCGGGGGAAAGAAGAAGACCTTCACCTTTGATGACATAAGGGTCTATTCCAACGGATTCGCCCATCTCCTCGAATCTGTCGGGATCGTGCCCGGCGACCGTGTATGCATTTTCATGGACAAGATACCGGCCCTTTACATCTCCTTTCTCGGCGTCCTTAAACTCGGTGCAATAGCCCAGCCGCTCTTCAGCGCATTCGGCGACGAGTCCCTCTCGGTGAGGCTTGCCGGGGCGGGCACGAAGGCGATCCTCACAACCCAGAAGCATGTCAAGAAGGTCAGGGCCATCCAGGACAGCCTTCCTGAACTCAGGCACGTGATAGTCGTGGAGGGCACACCCGACAAGCTTCGCGAGGGCGAGCACTTCTACGACTTTGAAACCGCACCGCGGATCGAGCATTTCGATGCCTACAAATCGGGCCCCGAGACGCCTTCCGTGCTTCACTACACTTCGGGCACGACAGGCCAGCCCAAAGGCGCGCAGCACGTTCACGGATCGGTCATGGGGCAGTCCCTGACCGCCCACTGGGTTCTCGACCTGAAAGAGGATGACGTTTACTGGTGCACCGCGGATCCGGGCTGGGTGACGGGAACCAGTTACGGCATCATCGGTCCCTGGAGCCTCGGCGTCACCCAGTGCGTCCTCGACTCGGGTTTCACATCGGCCAGATGGTACCAGTTCATCCAGGACAACAGGGTGACGGTCTGGTATTCCGCACCCACCGCCATCCGCTCGCTTATGAGGGACGGCGAAGAAACGGTGAAGAAGTTCGATCTCTCCACGCTCAGACACCTCGCCTCGGTGGGTGAGCCCCTCAACTCCGAAGCCGTGATCTGGAGTGAAAAGGTATTCGGCCTCGCATTCCATGACACGTTCTGGCAGACCGAGACCGGTGCAATGATGATCACCAACTACCCGGGCATGAAGATCAAGCCCGGCTCGATGGGCAAACCGTTCCCCGGGATCACCGCCACGGTGCTCGACCTCAAGACCCACCAGCCGGTGACCGAACCGGGGCAGGTGGGGCTCATCGCCTTCAGACCGGGCTGGCCCTCGATGTTCCGCGAATACTGGCAGCGGCCCGACCTGTACCGCAGCAAGTTCCCCGGCGCCCCCGAGAACGCCTCCCCGAAGGAGCTGAGGGCCAACCAGAACCTCTGGTACGTCTCCGGCGACCGGGCCAGCATCGACCGGGAAGGCTACTACTGGTTCGTGGGCAGGGACGACGACGTTATAAACACCGGCGGACACCTCGTTGGTCCGTTCGAGGTGGAATCGGCACTGATCGAGCATGAGGCCATAGCCGAAGCGGCCGCCGTGGGTAAGCCGGACGAGGTGAACATGGAGGTCGTGAAGGCCTTCGTGACGCTGAACCCCGGATACGAGCCCAACGATGATCTTGAGCTCTCCATAATGAACTTCATAAGGAAAAGGCTTTCTCCCCTGGCAATGCCGCAGGAGATTGAGTACCTTGAAAAGCTTCCAAAAACCCGCTCCGGAAAGATACTTCGGCGCTACCTCAGAGCGCTGGAGTGGGGTGAGGAAACCGGCGATCTTTCCACCCTTGAGGATGACTGAAACAACCCGGCACTTTCACGGAAGGAAACGAAATGGATGATATGAAAGACGTGATCCTGCAGTACGTTATCGGCGAGTACGTGGACGAGGATGACGAACTGGACGTCGGGTACGACACCGCCCTGATCTCGTCGGGGCTGGTGGACAGTTTCTCGATGGTCTCCCTGAAGGTGTTCCTCGAGAAGAAGTACAGCATAAAGCTTCCTGACGACGAGGCCACACCGGAAGCCTTTGACACCGTCACATCCATCTGCAAACTGGTCAAGAAACACCAGGGCTGACAGGAGCTGACGAATGGCATACAGCGATAAAACAAGGAGCACGTTCAGCTCCGAGATAGACACCATCAGGGAGAAGGGTCTCTACAAGGAGAAACGGTTCATCTGCTCACCGCAGGACGCCGAGATCCTTGTCGAGTTCCCCGAGGGCGCACCAAAGAAGAGGGTTCTCAACTTCTGCGCCAACAACTACCTCGGGCTCTCCAGCCACCCTGACGTGGTCGCCGCCGCCCACAGGGGTCTTGATGAGCGGGGCTACGGCATGAGCTCGGTCCGTTTCATATGCGGCACGCAGGACATCCACCGCGAGCTCCAGGACAGGATGTCGGCGTTTCTCGGCATGGAGGCCACCCTGCTTTTCCCTTCGTGCATGGACGCCAACTCGGGCGTGTTCGAAGCCGTTCTCAGCCAGCAGGATGTGATCATCGCGGACAGGCTGATCCATGCTTCCCTGGTTGACGGCATCAGGCTCTGCTCGGCCGAGTACGACACCTTCAAGCACATGGACATGAAGCATCTCGAGAACAAGCTGATCCTCCACCAGGACAAGCGCACAAGGCTCGTTGTGACCGACGGCGTCTTCTCGATGGACGGCGACCTCGCCCCCCTCGACCAGATGTGCGCTCTTTGCGACAAGTACGACGCCATGATCCTGGTCGACGAATCCCATGCCTCGGGCTTCATCGGCAGGACAGGGCGGGGCACCCACGAGCATTTCGGTGTGATGGACAGGATCGACATCATCACCACCACCTTCGGCAAGGGGCTTGGCGGCGCCTCCGGCGGCTGTGTCTCGGGGAGGAAGGAGATAGTGGAGCTCTGCCGGCAGAAGGCAAGGCCGTACCTCTTCTCCAACTCCATGGCGCCACCGATAGTTGCCGCGTCCATAACCGTCATCGACCTCATTTCGAAAAGCACCGAGCGCCGTGACAAGCTCGAGCGCAACACCGCGAGGTTCCGAAAGGGCATCACGGAAGCGGGGCTCTGCGTTCGCGAGGGCGAGACTCCGATCGTTCCGGTGATGCTCTTCAATGCCAAGCTTGCCAACGACATGTCCCGTGACATGTACGCCGAGGGCATCTACGTGATCGGCTTCTTCTTCCCTGTCGTTCCGGCCGGGGCGGCGAGGATAAGGGTGCAGCTTTCCGCGGCCCACGAAGACCACCACATAGACAAATGTGTTGAGGCCTTCCACAAGGTCGGAAAGAAGTACGGGATCATCGGTCTGGACAAGAACGGGATTATAGAGAAGTACGGGATGTAACCAGGGCTTTGGGATACCGGGGGGGCGCATCCGCGCCCCCCTTCGTTATATTCCGGGGTGCCGGGCAGCGCCGGCGTAATCATTCCAACAAACAGCCACGGTTGCCGTTTTCCGGCCCGGGAAGAGGAACGGATGTCCAGCAGGATACTGGTCGACCTTGCAAAACTCATGAAAGTCCGGGAGGGCGAAGGCCTGCTCAAGAGGGAACGGGTCATTCTCTCCCCGCAGGGCGCCGAGATTACCGTCGGCAGCGGGAGGAAGGTCCTCAATTTCTGCGCGAACAACTACCTCGGCCTCGCCAACCATCCCGATGTGATAGAAGCCGCCGCTGAGACCCTGAGAACAAGGGGTTTCGGCCTCTCCAGCGTCAGGTTCATCTGCGGCACGCAGGACATCCACAGGGAGCTGGAGAGAAGGACCGCCCGGTTCCTCGGAACCGATGACGCGATCCTTTACTCGTCCTGCTTCGATGCCAACGGAGGCGTCTTCCAGCCATTCCTCGACGAGGAGTGCGCCATCATTGCAGACCAGCTGAACCATGCCTCGATCATAGACGGTGTAAGGCTTTGCAAGGCGCAGCGGCATGTGTACAGCCACTGCCACACCGGACGCGGTCTGCGGAACTTCGACGGGAGGGAACTCCCCGGCCTTGAAGACATCCTGATGCTCGACAGTGTAAGGAACGCCAAGTACAGGCTTGTGGCGACCGACGGCGTCTTCAGCATGAACGGCGACATCGCGCCGCTCGATGCGGTGGTTGAAATGTGCGACAGGCACGACGCTCTGCTCATGGTCGACGACAGCCATGCCACTGGTTACATCGGCAGGACAGGCCGGGGCAGCCTTGAACATCACGGTGTCATGGGAAGGGCCGACCTCATCACGACAACCTTCGGGAAAGCCTGCGGAGGCGCAAGCGGCGGTGTGACCGCCGGGCGAAGGGTGCTGATCGAATGGCTGAGGCAGTCCTCGCGCCCGTACATATTCAGCAACACGATGGCTCCCCCGGTCGTGGGCGGAACGCTCAAGGTGCTCGACATAATCGAGGCGAGCACTGAATACCGTGACAGGGTCCATGAAAACGCCCTCTACTTCCGCAGTGGAATCAAGAAGGCCGGCTTCGCAATAATCGACGGCGAGACCGCCATCGTTCCCATCCTCTTCGGCATGTATCCAAACGATGCAGCGCTGGTGCAGCAGTTCGCCGACGACCTTCTGGAAGAGGGGATCTACGCCATCGGTTTCTTCTACCCTGTGGTCGCCCGCGGGCAGTCCCGCATCAGGGTGCAGCTCTCCGCCGCCCACACCCGCGAACACCTCGACAGGGCCATCGAGGCCTTTGAGAAGGTCGGGAAAAAGCACGGGATAACGGGATAGCGCACGGATCCGGAACCGTCAGGACAATTCCTCAAGGTCCAGCTTGTCGCGGTTGCGACCAGTTGAAGATTTATTCTTGATAAGATCATCAAAGCCGATGAAATTTGCTGTTACGTTTCCGTATGCCCTTCGGACCCTGTTGGGCCAGGCGTCTGTAAAGGAAACGCCATCAATCTCATTCAAAAAATCAACCCTTACGGGTGTAACACCGAAGGTTACGATGTTTCCTGGTGTTGAGAACAACTCCCGGTTGAGCTGATCGGAAGAAAATCCGAACCCGATCAGGGTTTCGATGATTCTGTCAATATTCTCCTCATTTGGACTGAAGAAGAGGTCGATATCCTTCGTGTATCGGGGATAGCCGTGCAGAGCAACCGCATAGCCTCCGACTATCAGGTACTCAACTGCGTTTTTTTCCAGTGACCGTAACAACTCTTCGAAGTCTGGCTGAATGCTCATAAAGGAATTTGCCTGCCTCGCTGCGGATGGATTCCAGTTCCAGAAGCCTTTGCTCAGGTGACATGGCCCTGCGCCTGGAACGCTCATACCTGTCCAGTTCGTCAGGACTCGTGAAAACCATGATGGTTTTTTCCATTCAGTGAATATAGGTGTAACGAGGATTTTCGAAAGGGCAGCAGCAGAGCGCCTCGCCATCCTCCAGCCCCTACGTCGCCACGTTGCGAAGGCACCACATCGCCAGGAACCAGTCGGAAAGATGGTAGCCGCCCTTTTCATCCTGCGAGGCATGATCGTGCTTCAGAAGGTAGAGGAGGGCGCTCTTTGCAGTGGAAGGCGATGAGAACCCGTACTTCCTCACAATGACCCCCGATGTTGGCTTCAGAAGCGTGCCTTCGAGGGCAATGGCCCGAAGCATCTTCCTGGGCTGGTCGGGAAGTGAGTTCCACAGGGTTGCGTAAGTGCCGCTCTCCCTGTCCAGAAGAAGTGAAACAGCGGCTTCGAGATCATTCCCGGAGGCGGTGTGCCCGGAGATGTCCCAGAGGGTGGAGCAGAGCATCTGGGTGTAGAAGGGGTGGCCCCCCGTTGCCCGAACAAGCGACCTTACCGTTTCCGGTGAGATCTTCTTGCCGCTCTGGTCGAACTCGCCGGTGATGAAGGGGCGCCAGTGGGCAAGGCCGATGGCGCCAACCGGGTAGTGCCCCGAACTCCTGAAGAGGGGGCTTCCCTTCTTCAAAAACATCTCCCGAAGAAGCGTGGCCCGGCTGCCGCAGAAGAACCAGGCCACACCTGTCTCCTCCTGTATCACGCTTCGAATGACCTTTTCGAGCTTCAGACCCGATATCTCCCTGATCTGCTGGAACTCGTCGAAGACTACAAGAACCGGTCTTCCCGGTTCCATGGCGCTTATCCTGCCCGGCGCCCGAAGTATCTCCTCGACATCGGGCCCTTCAGGCCGGCTTCGGTCGCGCACCAGGGTGACCGTGGGCTTTCCCGACTCGTCGATGCCGAATGAGGGCGCGACACCCGAGAAAAGCCCGGCAAGTTTTTCAAGGGCACCCTTTCCCTTCTCAAGGGCGTAACCCGAGAGGGCCGAGGCGCACACCCTGCGAAAATCCGCCTCGTCAACACACTTCCACACGTCGATGTAGAAGCAGATGCCCCCTTCTTCCCTGATCCTGCCCATCACGGACTTCAGAAGCGAGGTCTTGCCGACCCGCCGCTCCCCGTGGATGAAGAGCCTCTCGCCGTTTTTCGCCGCCCTTGCAAGCTCCCGCAGTTCGGTGACCCTGTTGCAGAACTGCCGGTCGCTGACGATGCCGCCGTATGAGAAAGGGTTTGCCATTTCATTCCCTTCGTTACGAGAAAGATGTTACGAAAGAAATGTAGTACATAATTCAATAACTGTCAATGATATGGTGTAGGAAAGATAGAAAAGCCTGGCTCCGCCACTCACCAGTTCAGACCCTTGATGAGGGCACACATGTCGGCTTCGTTCAGAAGGTCAGCCTCCCCGGGTTTCTCCAGAAAGGGGAGGACGTCCCGGCGCACCGCTGCCCAGTCGAGCGAGCGGAACCTTGTTTCAAGCTCTTCCCCGGGGTCGATGCCGGAAACCCGTTCCCCGGGCCAACCGCTCTGCGTCAGGGCGTTCCGAAGCAGCACCATGTTCGGAGCCGGCCACTCCCTGCCGGAAAGGTACCACAGAAGGTCGTAGAAGTCGCGTCCCTTAGCGTACTCGCGCGTAAGGACGGCATGGATCTTTCCCGCAAGCAGCGATGAACGGTCGTGGTGTTGAAGACGCAGAAGCTGGAAAACACGGACGGTGCTGACCTCGAGAACGGCCCCTTCAGGGGGCCGGGTATCCACTTCGATCCTGATGGAGAGGACCTGTTCCTTCCTCCGGGAAAGGGCAAGTTCATAAAGCAGCCCCGGGAAGCGCAGCATCACCGAGTGAACCGTTCCGGTCCCCCTGCTACTTCCGGCATCAACAGCATAGCCCTCCCTGGCAAGAACACCTGTGATCCTCTGCAAAACGGGCTGCAGGGAGAAGCCGGGTTCCCCCCGTTCCAGTGAGAAGTCCAGGTCCTCGCTGTACCTTGGCATGCCGTACAGGAATCGAAGGGCCGTGCCGCCGCAGAATGCCAGGGGGATCATTGCCCCCGCGTCCTGCAGTATTCCGAGTATCCTGGACTGAAGGTACTCCCTCACTGGAAAGACCGCTGATGTCAGGGAAGAAGTGGTCTCAACGATTCTTCGAAGCTCCTCCTTCATTGCCCGCTCCATTCCAGCTCATCGATCACTTTTTCGGCGGCCGCAAGCATGCCCGGGCTGCCCCATCGCCTTGCGAACTGCCGAAGGAGTGCTGCGGAAAGCCCACCCTGCCCGGAAAGGCGGAGTTGTCTGATGTACTCCGGTGAACCGCCTCCGTGCTCCAGATACAGCAGATCGAGAAGCGCCTTTTCCGGCAGGGCCATCCTGGCGCTTCCCCCCCAGGGCATCGGAGCGCTCTCGAAACCCCAGAGCAGATCGGGTTTCATGTGGCGCTGGATGAATGTGCCAAGTGGATTGGTGTAAATTCCCGGACGGCCCGGGGTGACCGAAGTGACCGATTTCACCCCCTCGGGGATCACGCCATGCCAGGAAAGCGCAGACTGACAGCTCACATAGGACCCGGGCGACAGGGCGTTCGCCACCACGAAGGGAGACGGGGTTTTCGTGCGGTACGGGGGGGCGAAGGTGTAAAGCCCGCGGCGCAGCATGATCAGCCGCCCCTCGCTCGCCCAGCGGGAGAGCTGGGCGCGGATGCCCTGCGGTGAAACGTCGCCGACGAGAAGGTGACCGGTGCTGAAAACCGGTTCATCTCCCACGATCGCAATCAGCTCAGTAAATTTCATGGCAGTAACATAACAAAATCGTTAAGTTTCCGCAATGAAATCAAATCCCCACGGCTTCCCACACTGCATCTGCATGTGATCAGAAACAGCGCAAGAAGCAGCGGGGATGTCCTCATCGGCTTTCCCTCACTTCTTTGCGGGCTTTTTCCATAAGCCTGGCCAGCCGTAATCGACCGTTCCCCGTGTCGGGGCGAGAGCCCCCGCAAGAACGCGCAGCACCATGGATTTGCCGGCTCCGTTTGGCCTGGATCTCATTCGGGGTCAGACCGAGTTCCACTGACCGGGCCACGAACTCGGCCGCAGTTCGGAAAACATTCGTGCCTTTTTTTGAGAACACGCTCCTGACCTCCTGCTGTACCACAATACCATTACAGTGGTACAGTTGTGTCAAGGCGCCTCCGGCTAGAAACGGACCGTGACCATCCCCCCGCAGGGGAGCGGAGTAACAGAAAGTGCTTCCGGGGAGCCTTCCCGCTCGTGCAGCCAGGGTATCACCCAGCCGGAAAGCCCGCCTATGGCGGCCCCGGCCAGCACATCCGACAGGAAATGGCTTCCGCTTTCCATTCTCAACACGCCCGTGGCTGCCGCCACGCCCATGGAACCGGCGATGACCGGCACCTTCCAGGGAGAATCGGGGAAGCATCGCGAGAAAACGCATGAGGTGAATACGGCGCCGTTAAAGGCATATGCGGTGTGACCGGAGGGGAATGAGCGCATGTAGTCGCCGCTGGCCAGCTCGGACTCGCAGGGGTCGTCGAAGTACATGTACGGGCGTTCCCTTTCCACAAGCCCCTTCAGCGTGTTCTTGATTCCCGTGGTGAGAAGTACGGATTCTGCGTACATCACGGCGATCGTGGCCCAGTCGCCTGAATCTGCAGAGGCGAGGGCGGCCGGTGCCGCCATCGCGGCCATGGAAAGGGCCGTTCCGGCATGATCGGACCCTGCTGCGTAGGGGTTCATGGCCCAGCGGTCGAAGCTGTTCACATCCGATGATTCAGGGGTTTCGCCGTTCCATGGTTCGCCGCCGTCGTCCGACCCCGCCAGGAGACCGGAGACGCAAAGCGCGGCGCAGGAGGCGGTAACGGGTCCGTCGACGGTCCAGTCCAGTTGATAGGGAAAGGCCCGGCCCGAACAGATCGAGAAGGCGCCCATCGCTATGATCATCAAAAGGGCCTTTTGCATCAGTCCACCTTCCGGCTTCGGGAATATTGCCGAACAGAACGCCATCGGCACTCCGGTTTGCCTGACGGCCTTTATCCTCTGCTGTTTTTAATGTATCTTCCCTCCGGGGTTGACTGCAGATCAAAGGGGGAGCTGACATGGCGGTCTGGGGAATCAACTGGAGCGTTTTCAAGGTCTTCATACTCATGGGTGTGGGAATGATCGTGGCCGGCTTTCTTGTCAGTCCCGCGGCCGAGACCGACGACGGCCATCCTCTGAGGATATTCCTCTGGGCTTTCGGCGCTTTCTGGCTGGTGTCGGACCTCGCGCTCATCCTGGTAATCAACGGCATGCAGGCCAGAAGGAGGAACATCCTCGAAACCTGGATGCACGGAACCGCGAAGGTGGTTAACGCCTCCGAGACGGGCACCTACATAAACAACATGCCCAAGATCAAGTTCCTTCTCGAAGTGGCCACCGATGCCCATGGGGTGTACCAGGTCGAGCACAGTGAAGTCATCTCCATGCTGAACCTTGCATCCTACGGGGTGGGCAGCTCGCACGAGGTCAGGGTAGACCCCGACAACCCCAAAAAGGTGATCTTCGCCGACTGAGGTCACTTTCCCTCAGGCATCCCCCGCGTGATCCCACGATCACCATCGTTGGAACATGCTGCGGCGTGCCCGAAGGATCGCACTGGCGTCACGATGCACCACTCCGCGTCCTTCCCCGACGGTGCGGAATGGTTTCAGGTATTCCCGGGATGCGGGCCTATCGGGAGATCACGACCCGTGCCGACTGGACATCACCGTCAATTCCGGCCCTGAGAAGGTAGACTCCCGAAGTGAGGGCCGAGACGTCAAGGTTGCCGCCCGCTCCGGTGAGGACGAGCCTTCCGGACAGGTCGTAGAGGCTCACCGAGGAAGGTGAGGCCGAACCCATCATGATCCCGAGAGTCGTCGAAGCGGGATTCGGGAAAACGGTGATGACCGGGACCGGCGGGACCGAGCCTTCGATGCCGAGCCAGTCGGTGCTGGCGGCAAGGGCTGTGAAGGCGAGCGAAGCTTTTGCACAGAGCGTTCCGAAGGGCCAGTACTCCTCGTAGTTTGCAAGTATGTCTGAGTCCTGGTGGTAATGGGGGTTGTCGTCGATTGCGGCCTCGATGCCCAGGAGAGCTGCGTAGCCCTTCTGCCAGAACGAGGCGTGGTCGCTGTACGTGGTTCCCGGGGAGTACACGACGTTCACGTCGAGCTCGGGGACGTAGGTTGCCGCAGCTTCTTCGAACATCGTGGAGATGAACTCGGACTGGGAGTCGTAGGGGACGAAGAGGGCGCGGTTCGTTTCAGGGCCGTAAAGGATCATGTCGAGGTTCATGACGGCAACGATGTTCTCGCCCGCGTTGAAGGCGTTTTCAGCGTAGTACTCGCTGCCGATCAGCCCCAGTTCCTCGGCTCCGAAGCAGACGAACCGGACCGTATTGGGGAATTCGTACTGGCTCATGATGCGGGCCGCCTCAAGCACGGTCGCGCAGCCGCTTGCGTTGTCGTCGGCGCCGGGGGCGAAAGTGTACGGCGAGCCGTTGGTGATGGCGTCGAGGTGGCCGGTTATCAGTACGATGCCCGGCTCGTCGAGGGTTCCGGGAAGCTCCGCCTGAACGTTGGCCGACTCGTACTCCTCACCGTAGAAGGTGAAGTCGAACGTGTCGACTTCTACCGACTCGAGGCCGTACGATTCGAACTTGTCCGCCACCCAGAGAGCGCTCTCAAAGAATTGCGGGGTTATGCAGAGCCTGGTCTCAAAATCCTGAAGGTTCTGGATGTGGCTCTTCAGGCTGTCCTCCTGAAGCTGGTCTATGATATCGCTGATCAGGTCGCGGTTTTGGCCAAACGGCAGGGCGGAGGGGGTGAGAAAGGCGCGCGCGTCGTATGGGCGCAGCGGCGTGATGAGACGGATGCCCTCGTGTGCCGAGAGAGGCAGGGGCATGGCGGCTTCGAAGATGGCAACGCCGTCGCGGGAAAAGATTACGGTACCGGGAACGGCCGCATCGGGATCGGCAAGATGCGCAACGTAAAGGCCTTCTGCGGACTCTGCGAGCGCAGTGCCCCAGGTGTCGGGGGCTTCCGCTATGAACCAGTCGTCCCCCACGAAGTACACCGTTACATCGGTTCCGATTGGAAGGATGTCACGGATGTCGTTTTCAACAAGGACAAGGCCATTGGTGAATGAAACCGATGCCAGAAGCAGAAGAACCGCCACAAGAGATTTCATGGTTTTCCTTTCGGGTATGATCCGATCCGAATATACCTTCTACGTAAAGACAGTTCCACAAAAACTTGACATACCCTAAAAAAGTATGAATGTACCCTCAATGAGTATCAACCCAAACGAACTGCTTGGCGAGTGCCTTTTTGGAAAGGTTCGGAGGCAGATACTATCAACGTTCATGCTTCACCCCGACCGTTCATTCTACGTTCTTGAGCTTATCCGAATCCTTCAATGCGGCAGGGGGGCTGTTCAGAGGGAGCTTGCGAGGCTTTCGCGCGCGGGGATAGTGCTGAGGGTCCGTCGCGGGAACCAGGTTCACTTCAGGGTCAACCGCGATTGTCTGATCTACAGGGAGCTTCTATCCATTTTCTCGAAGACCACCGGCCTTGTCGATGCCCTCGGTTCGCTTATCGAGCCGATAAGCGCCGAACTCGGGATCGTTTTCATCCACGGCGAGTACGCAGCGGGAACCGCAACCGACGAAACGCCTATCAGGCTTGTTGTGATCGGCGATTCACGATGCGCGAAACTTTCGGAGTGCTCGAAGGCATTTCTGGCGCAGACCGGGCGAAAGCTGGTCATCGCCTTCTGGACGACCCGTGAGTTCAGGAGGGGTTTCACCCTTGCAGACGCCCAGGTCAACAGGGTGCTCGCGGACGAGAAGATATTCCTGCAGGGTACACGCTCCGACCTTGATGTGATAACGACAAGGCAGGAGGACCTGTTCAGCAGCCTGCTTCTTGACAGGATGTAGCAGGGCTGTTCAGTTCCCTGCGGTGAACGTTTCCTGACACTATCAGCAGCATTCCTTGTGTGTTATAATCATCGTATAAATGTAATGCACATATTATCCACGGGAGATGGCAATGAACAGCTTCAGCGGTTGTTTTGAAGACGATGTCAGAAAGACCGTGCTCGAGGTGAAACGGCGTATCGGCGCTCTGATGGACGCCCTCCCGGCGTACATCGAGAACCCCCACGATGTCTACCAGGTCCTCAATCTTGACAAGAAGCTGGGATGGAGGATCTTCAGAATCGTCCACGAGGACGACATCTTCTTTGCGGCCCAGTTCATTCCAGGCAAGCAGTCCTTCAGCAGGTTCCTGAAGAGCTGCCGTTCAAAGGGAGTTCCGCAGGACCTTCTTGATGATGCGATGAAGGCCGTCGAGGAGTTTTACGGTCTTGTCGACGTTCACTCCGGCGACAGGCAGTCACTCGACCTGATGCTCATGACCAGCAGCGACACTGGCAGGCAGCAGGCTTACAAGACGCTGCAGAAGAACCTCTACCAGAACCAGAGCCACATGCTGGGCCTTCAGGCTGAAACACAGCTCAACACATGGATATTCGGCCCCGGAAAAGACGGCGCCTTCAGCATCGCAGTTCTGAAAGGTCTTTACAAGATACGAAGGAATCGCCGATCAACCCGCTGGATAGTTCACAGCGAGTGCCTCAGCTCGTCCACGGGCGAGCCGCTGCCCGCCGAGCCGATCGATCCCGAGGCGGGAACCGACCTTGAACGCAGCGTGCCGTTCCTTCTCAATTACTGCAGCGATCCGCTTCCCGAGGTGAAGGCCATCACGCGCAGCGCCTGCGGCCCGACCTACGAGCTGGTCGAGGGACCGGTCGGGAACACGACCCTCATGGATTCGGTAACCGGGACGGTCACACGGAATGTCTTCCGCATTTCGGACATACCCGCAGGGGACAAAAGCCACGAGGTCTTCATAAGCGTGTACACACCCGTTCAGAACCTTGTGTTCGACCAGTTCGTTCATGAGAGCCTCCCGCTCGCACAGGAGCCCAGGGTCGAGGTGATGGGCGACTTCAACGGCAGAAGCGGCCCTCTGTCCCGCCGTTTCAAGTGCGACCGGCTTCCCGTTGAGACTACGATTTCACTGCGGGGCAACGGCCTCGATGGAACATACACGCCGCTCGTGTCCGATTACGGCGAGATGCTCTCAGAGGTTTTCAGGAACCTGGGCTGGGATCCCGACGAGTTCTTCCTTTACCGTGTGAGGCAGGAACTGCCGGTGGTCCCGTCAACCGTGTTCATGCTTGACAAGTACTCGTTCTAGCCTTTTCCAAGCGTCCGCCTGCTTGTCTTGAGGGCGCAGAGGTGCCCGCACATCGAGCACACGTCTCCGTCTTCGGGAAGGGCTTCTCCCCTCATCCTTCTTGCTGTCTGCGGGTCGATGCAGAGTTCGAACTGCCTTTCCCAGTTGAAGGCGGCCCTGGCATCGGCCATTTCGTCGTCCCAATCCCGGGCGCCGGGAATGCCCCTGGCGAGGTCGGCCGCATGGGCGGCGATCCTGGCGGCGATGACGCCGGTCCTGACGTCGCTTGCGTCGGGGAGCCGCAGGTGTTCCGCCGGGGTGACGTAACAGAGGAAGTCGGCGCCGTTCATGGCGGCAATGGCGCCCCCGATGGCGCTTGTGATGTGGTCGTAGCCCGGGGCGATGTCGGTCACGATCGGTCCCAGTACATAAAAGGGCGCCCCGTTGCAGATGGTCTTCTGGATACTGATGTTCTCGGCTATCCGGTGCAGGGGCACGTGCCCCGGCCCTTCGATCATCACCTGCACTCCCGCCGCAGTGGCCCTCTGCTGCAGTTCGCCCAGGGTGACGAGTTCCTCCATCTGGGCCGTGTCGCCCGCATCGGAGATGCATCCCGGTCGAAGGCCGTCGCCAAGCGAGAAGACTGCGTCGTATTCGTGCAGAATGTCGATCAGTCGGTTGAAGCCCGAGTACAGGGGGTTCTCCTCGTGCCGTTTCTCCATCCACTCCGCCATCAGTGATCCGCCCCTGGAAACAATGCCCATCCTGCGGCCGCGGCTTTTCAAAAGGGCCACGGAGCGCATTGTGACGCCGCAGTGAAGGGTGAGGTAATCGACACCGGCCTTGCAGTGGGCCTCAACGGCTTTGAAAATCCCGTCGGGCGATACGTCTGAGACCTCGCCGCCCCCTTCCAGCACCTCTCCGAAAACCTGGTAGAGCGGAACGGTTCCGACGGGCACCGGGCTTTTTTTGAGGACGTGGGAGAGGATGTCACGCCAGGCAGGGCCGGTGGAAAGGTCCATGACGGTGTCGGCTCCGCATGCAACGGCTGTTTGGAGCTTCACCATCTCCTGCTCAAGGGACTCGAGGTCGTGCGAGCTTCCGATGTTGGCGTTCACCTTGATTCTGGTGCCGCCTCCGATGGCACACGGTTTCGCAACGGGGTGGAGACGGTTGGCGGGGACCACGGCATGTCCGAGTGCCACCGCGGAGGCGAGCTTTGCCGGGGTGAGGTGCTCGTTTTCAACGGCCTTTCTTACAACTTCAGGAATGCCGCCTTTGAGTGTTTCTTCGAGTATGGTCAAATCCGGGGGTCCTTTCATGCTGTCCGTCAAAGATTATACTTCACCCGCCATGAACTCAGTAAGGGGGAGCCATGTCAGGAGAAGACGAAAACCTCGTCAGGGTGTTCGAGGCGGGAAGCGAGATCGAGGCGATCAGCGTTCAATCGCTGCTCGAGGGCGAGGGAATTTCATCAGCGATCCAGAGCCGGCAGATACCGACCTACGGCACCATTGCGATGGCGTTCAAACCCGTCTGGGGTTTTGTTCTTGTGCTGGAGAGGGATGAGCGGAGGGCAAGGGAACTCATCGACTCCCTGGAGGAGGAGGGGGAGTGATCACCGTCATGATCGTTCTCACGATGCTGCCGGGGATTTCCGGTTTCTCCCGTGAAAATGCCTTTGCTGCGCGCTTGGCCGGTGAACCGCTTCTTTCCGATCCGGCTTCCCCAGCGCTGCTCGAGTTCGGCGAGCCGACAGTACTGCCTTCGCCTGAGCAGGTCAGGAACAATCCGGCCCTTCTTCATGCCGCCCTGAGAAGACAGCTTGTCCTCCAGAGCGAGGGGAGGGCGCCCGAATTGATCGATGAGCTCACGGAACTCGTGCTCGCGTTCGAAGGCGGCATCCCCGATTCCACGGGGAGGCTTGCCCTCGAGGTGTTCGGAAGGTCGGGAGTCCTGCTCGACAACCCTGGCGCCCTTTGTTCCTCATCCGCAGCCCTGCTCAGATATGCGGCCGAGGTGGGCGGAAGCGCGGTGTTTCCGACCGGCATGACGCCGCTCGAGAGGGTTTATGCGGCAAGGATACAGCCCGGTCTTTTTCTTGACGACCCGTGCTGGGCCGTGCGTCTGGCCGCCGTGGAGAAGGCAGACAGCTCGTCCGCGGCGCTCCGTGTGCAGGATCCCGTTCCCGCAGTGGCGCTGGGGGCGGCCGTAGTCTCCGGCAACACCGAAGCCCTGCTTGCCCTCTCCAACCTGGAGGGTCCCGTCGGCAATTCAGCAATCGCACTGCTCGACAGTGTCCCTCTCCTCGAAAACATCCTTCTCACGTCCCCCGACCCCGGTCGGAGGGGTGCTGCCCTGATCACGCTGGCTGGCATGGACTGGACGCCCGATCCGGGCCAGCTGTCGATTCTCAGGCACGACGAATATCCCCTCGTTGGGGAAGTCATCATGGAAATGCTTGCGCTGGTGCCGGCCGTCGAGCCGAGGGATTCCGTGTTTACCGGCGGAACTGGCGTTGAGGTCCCCAGGGTGGTCGAAATCGTCACCACCGCCGGAACATTCTCAATGGAACTGCTTCCCGGGATCGCTCCCATCGCCTGTGAAAGCTTTGTTCACCTTGTTTCTACCGGGTTTTACGATGGGATGAGGTTCCACCGCGTCATTCCGGGGTTCGTCGCCCAGGCGGGCTGTCCCGAGGGGAACGGCTACGGCGGTCCGGGATACGTGCTGCCTGCGGAGAGAAGCCTATCACCCGTACGTAAGGGGAACCGTGGGGATTGCCGATGCCGGCATCGACACGGGGGGCAGCCAGTTCTTCATCACGCTGGACAGTCAGGGAAGGCTTGAGGGACGCTACACTGTTTTCGGCAGGATACTGAACACCGAAAACCTCGATGAGATCGCGCCCGGCACTCAAATACTTGAAATCCGGACCGAATCTTAGTAGCATGCGGCTTGTTTTGAAAACCGGTTCAATCCATTTTCACATACAGGAGCCCTGATGACCAAGTCCACCCCGAAAGTCCTCGTCACCGGCGCGATGGGTCAGATCGGAAGCGAACTCACCCTGGCGCTTCGTGAGCGTTACGGCAGTGACAACGTTGTTGCCACCGATGTCAGAACCATTGAAGGCCCGCTTGCACAAACCGGTCCCTGCGACACCCTCGATGTCACGAACCCGGCAATGGCGGGCGCCATCATGAAACGCTACGGGATCGATACCGTTTACCACCTCGCTGCAATCCTCTCCGCAACCGGCGAGAAGAACCCCTCCCTCTGCTGGCGCGTGAACATGGAGGGCACGCTCAACATCCTCAATTTGGCGGTTGAGCTGAAGCTGGGCACGGTTGTAATCCCGAGCAGCATCGCTGTGTTCGGCCCCGAAACCCCAAGGGACAACACCCCGCAGGAAACAGTCCTGAGACCCCGGACGATGTACGGCGTGACAAAGGTATGCGGAGAGCTTCTGGGCGACTACTACGTCAGACGCTTCGGAATCGACGCAAGGGGTCTGCGCTATCCCGGAATCATCAGCTCCGAAACGCCTCCGGGGGGAGGCACCACCGACTTCGCGGTCGATATCTTCTACAAGGCCGTGCAGGAGGGCGAGTACACCTGTTTCGTGAGGGAGGACACATCCCTCCCCATGATGTACATGCCGGACTGCATAAAGGCAACCATCGACCTTGCCGAGGCGGACCATTCCCGTCTGGTGCATCACGGCGATTTCAATGTGGGAGCCCTTTCCTTCACGGCCGGAGAGCTTGCAGCCGAGATCCGGCGCCACATCCCCGGCTTCAGGGTCACCTACGAACCGGACTTCAGGCAGGCCATCGCCGACTCCTGGCCCAGCAGCATCGACGACAGGGCTGCCAGGGAAGAGTGGGGGTGGAAGCCCGCCTGGGACCTTCCCGCCATGACCGCCGACATGCTGCAGAGGCTCAAGGCAAGGTTCGGGCGGTCTTAGAGCCTCCGGGCAAGAACCCTTACAAGAGCACCCTCCAGCAGGCTGTTCCCGTTCCTCGCGCAGGCGAAGACGATGTAGCGTCCGACCGGCATGCCTGCGCCGTCCCAGGAGAGCACGAGGGTCACCCCCGGAACGGGGCCGTTCCACAGTTCGGCAACGACTCGCCCCGTAACGTCGTACACCCTTGCCTCGGCTGAACAGCCCTGCCCGGGTACGTTCAGGGTTATTTCGATCCTGTCGTCTACTCCGTCCCCGTCAGGGGAGAAGACCTCGGGCCAGGCTGAAAGGAACGGGCCTCCCTGCTGTCCGCAGATGCTGTTGGCCCTGCCCGGTGTGGCGCCTTCGGTGCAGCTTCCCCAGTTTTCCTCAAGCCACCCCCGTTCCGCCGGGGAGCGGCGCTCAAGGCTTACATTGCTTCCGCCCCCCCAGTCCGCGCTGAACGGGACCCAGTCCGTCAATGTGCCGTCACCGAGGGAGAGGGTGTCACCTGCGTTGTTGAGCGTCGGCCAGCATGAGGGCGTGAGTACGGCGCACTGCACGCCGCTCCAGGCGTCGCTGAACGCCTGCGCATCCGGGCACAGGATGGCGTAAGCGCCGGGTTCCAACAGGTATCCGGGCAGTGCCGCTGCTGCATCAGGGTCGGAGAAGACGTATGAAGAGAGTTCAACGGAAGACCCTGTGCCGTTGTACAACTCCACCCACTCGGGCCCGGGTGTTCCGGGTGAGTACATGATCTCGTTGATCGCAAGCCCGGGATCAGGATCCCACGGTACAGTCTTCCCGTTGTTCCCGGGGTTTTCGTCTTCTGCGCACTGCACCAGCGCTTCGACCGGGGTTCCGGAACCCGATGACACCCATTGGAGTTCGACGCACACGGAGTCGCCCGGCGCTGGAGGCGGTGGCGATGACGAGCCGATCCCGGTTCCACCTGCCCAGAAGAGCACCGTGATGGCGCCGGTTTCCGTTCCCAGTGACTCAACGGTTGCCCGGAGCGTAACGGCGGTCCCCTCGTTTCCCGCGGGTGGGGAGAGGCACAGGCCTCTCATCCCGTAATCGGTGCCCTGGCACAACCCGAGGGGGGGTTGCCCGGGGGACGGGCCAAGCGGGTTCACAAACCAGTTCGCTTCGGCGTCGGGTAGGCCGGGTGACAAAAGCTCGATGCTCATGTCTGTGGCAGGGCCGTAGGGAATGCCGTCATCAGGGTTATCGGGCGTTCCGTAGGTGGAGACGACTGTTGTTCCGAAGATGAGGGAGACGGGGTCTCCGCCCGACAGGCCGTCGCCGATGGCTGAGTTTCCCGGAAGGACGACGGGGGTGCCGGGCGGGATCTCATGGGGCATCGCGCCCGAGAAGTAATCCGGATCGAGGATGAGAGCGTACCTGCCCGAGATCAGGAAGTCGCCGTGGAGCGCATCCACGGCATCGCCGTCGGAGAGGGAAAAAATGGAGGGGTCGACAACCCCCGGGCCGGGAAGGAACAACTCGATGAACTCGTCGCGGGACTGGTCGGAGGGGTTGCACATGACCTCGGTAATGACGGGGAACGAGCCTTCCCCGCACATCACGGTGACGCTTGTCTGATCGTTGGCAGGAACAGTGTCTGCGCTGCAGTCCGCGAGGGCCCGCAGAAGGAAGAAACCGTGATCAGGCAGGACGGCGCTTCCTTCAAGGGTGAATGATTCACCGGGCGCAAGCGAGTCTATGAATGCGGTGGTGATGACCTCGGAGGCGTCGGGACAGGAATCGGCGTCGAGGTCGTTGAACAGGAAAAGCTCGACGTTGGAGGCCGCGGCAGCCCCGACCGATGTGAAAACCCCGGCCAGCTGGAACGGAGACATGGGAGTCACCCAGGCGGGCGCAATGATCGTGTCGGCCATTACATCAGCGCCTGCGCCGCAGTCGTCGAGCCACCCCGGCGAACCGCCCTCGCCGGAAGCGGCCCAGTTGTACTCGCGGTCGGGTGCCGCGGGGTTGATCCTCACCATGCTTCGCCCCTGGCCGGGGTTGAAGGGTATGCCGTCGAGCCCGTCGTCATCGCACTGGAGAGGGTCGTTGGACAGGGCGGGCGTGCCCGCGGTTCCGAGGATGTTTTCAACCCCGGTTCCGTTCCTGTCGTAAAGCACCACGGGGTCATCTGTGGCGAGGCCGTTGCCCAGTGACGAATTGCCCGGGGTGAACAGCGGTGTTCCCTGTGGAATGGGAAGCCCCCCGGAGTAGTCGGGGTCGAGGATGACGCCGCATGCGCCGCCCTCGAGAAGCGAGGTTCCGGAAAGCGGCGTGACAATGTCGACCGCATCGCCGTCGGTGAAGCTGCATCCACCGAGCAGAAATACGCCAGGGCCCGGGTAGTGAACCTCGATGAACTCCTGGGAGGCCTGCTCCCATGGGTTTGCCATCACCTCGGTAATGACCGGGGATACCCCGCCCCCCGATGCAAGCGGGATGCCCAGGTATGCCCCGCATGCCGTGGCGGAGGCAAGGTACCACCCCCGCGCAGGGGCGGAGAAACTCATTGAAAGGGTGTCGGTCGAGCCGGGCTCGAGCATCTGGGCCGGCCATGACGACCAGGGTTCACCGGGCCCGGCGAGAGAATCGCCATCAGAATCGATGAAGATTTCGAGAAGGCCCTGGTCCGGCGAAACCGTTCCCCAGCAGTGAAAGACGGCGAAAAGTGCGCAGTCTTCGCCCGGCTCGGGTTGGGAAGGGCTGAACCACACCCCCTCGATGAAAACCGCGAAGGTGTCGGGAGGGGAATCGGGCGGGCCTCCCGGTGTGGGAGATGCTGCGACCCAGCTGCCCTCGGCGTCGGGGGAGCCGGGCGGGAAGAGGTTTGCCGAAAGGCCGTTGCCGGGATCGAAGGGAATCGTGTCGAGCCCGTCATCGTCGCGGTTCTCCCACACGTCGGTTTCAACCGGGGTGCCGAATGTGGAAAGAACGTCGGAGCCGGCCGTGCCACCGGGTCCGAAAAGGGTGAGGGGGTCGGAAGAGGCGGCGAGGCCGTTGCACAGGGCGTAGTCGCCCGTGGTGAGGATCACCGTGCCGGGGGCTATGGAAAGGGACGGATCGAGCAGGTAACCGAGTTCAAGCACCACTGCCCACCCTCCCGCGGGGATCGAATCGGTTCCCGTGACCACCCCTGCGTGGGGAAAAGCCCCGTACGCCTGTTCGTTCCAGGGCAGAAGCTGATCCAGCGCGTCGCCGTCGGTTATGGAGAAGCCCTGGGTTGGAACAGGTGCCGGTTCTCGCATTATGAAGCTCGATGAATTCGCAGGAGGTTTCGTTCAGAGGGTCGGCGCAAACCTCGGTGATGGTGACGGCCTGCCCGAGAAGGATGAGAAAGAGGTGTTCCATTCCCCCAAGTACGGCGCCGGACCGGAGGTTTTCAAGGGGGGCGGGCGTTCAGGGATGCAGGAACGTCATGCCGGTCACTGATGATCCGGCTCGAGCAGATGCAGGGGAAGACCGCCCATGAAAACCTTCACACTGTCCGGCGCCTTCCCGGGGAAGCGGCAGTCGCCGTAGACCTGGATGATCTCTATGAAATCGCCCGTCTCCCATTGCACGACCTCGTCCGGAGCAGCTTCCAGGCCTATCTCGGCAAAGAAAAGTCCCAGCGATTCGACAGATGCGTCGAGGATCAGGGCTTGAAGGGAGTCCGCCCCCGCCTGAACCGACGGGGGCGGAAAGTCGGGAATCACTGCTCTATGGTGTAGGCTACGTTGACGTTGAGTGTGATGGACTGGCTTCCCCCCGTGACCGGCGGAATCGCCTCTCCGTCGCCGTAGTAACCCATGGCGGCATCGGCAGCGTAGGTGTCGACCCATTCGCTGACACTCTGGACTCCGCTGATGCGCACGTTGAGGCTTTCAGCGAGCTGCCCGGCAGACTGCGCCGCGTCATTGAGCGCAATCTCCCTTGCACGGGCGTAGAGGGCTGCCCTGTCCTCGACCGTGAACTGCACGGACTGGATGGTGTTGGCTCCGCCACCGACAAGTGCTGCGAGCACCGCGCCGACCTGTTCGGTGTCGGCCGTTTTGATCTGCATGCTGTGGTCAAGGTGGTACAGGGTGTTTCCGGTGTAGACGTAGGTGTTGTAGTCGTACTCCTCCTCGATCCAGAGGGAGTAGCTTGTCGTGGTGATGTTCTCGGCGGGGATGCCAGCCTCACCGGCTGCGGCGATCGCCGATTCTGCCATCTCCGCCGCCGTCTGGACTGCTGTCTCGGGGTCGCTCTCGGTTACGTTGAACCCGAAACTTATCACGGCGATCTCAGGTTCTGCGTAGGCCGTGCCTATGCCGTTCACGCTTATCGTGGGCGGATAGGGGGGATACCCCTGGTTCGCGCAACCTGCCGCAGCCACAAGCGCTGCGGTCAGCACAATGAAAAGTGTTCGCATTCCGGTCTCCTACTCTCCAATGATCTTCACCAGCACCCTTTTGCGCCGGCGTCCGTCAAACTCACCATAAAAGATCCGCTCCCAGGGTCCGAAATCCAGTCTGCCCGCCGTCACCGCGACGACGACCTCTCTTCCCATCACCTGCCTCTTGTGATGGGCATCGGCATTGTCCTCGCCGGTCAGGTTGTGCCGGTAGAGACCGGGTTCGTGGGGGGCCAGCTTCTCGAGCCACCTCCCGTAATCCGACAGAAGCCCCTGCTCATCGTCATTGATGAAGACGCTGGACGTGATGTGCATTGCGTTCACCAGGCACAGCCCCTCCCTTATACCGCTTGCGGCGACCTCTTCTTCCACACGGTCAGTGATGTTGATGAATTCCATCCTGCCGGCGGTCTGGAACCACAGGTATGCGGTATGGGATTTCATCCCCCCCCCTTCTCGAACGATGCAAGTATATGAAAAGGAACGGGGTTCAGCCTCTGTGCCCGAGGACGATGCATGAGAGGGGTGGCAGCGAAAGCTCGACGCAGGCATCCAGACCGTGCAGGGGGACGGGCTCGGCAGTGAAGGTGCCGGGGACAGGAAGCCCCGAACCTCCAAACTCGCCGGAATCGCTGTTGTGAACAACGGTCCACTCGCCTGACAGAGGGGCGCCGATCCGGTAGCCCGCCCTGGGCACCGGTGTCATGTTGAAAACGCACAGCAGGGGATCGAAGCCTTCTGCCATCCGGAGGAAGGAAATCACAGAGGCAGCCTCATCCGAGAAGTCCACCCACCTGAAACCGGAATACCTGCAGTCCTCCAGGTGAAGCTGGGGGTACCGGCGCTGAAGGTCGTTCAGCGAGGCCACAAACCTCTCCATGCGGGTGTCGCCCATTGGAAGGGGTTCTTCGGGGTTCCATTCGTGCTGCTGCACCCTCTCACCGCCCATGAAGAGGAGCTGTTTGCCGGGGAACAGCCACTGGTATGAGAACAGCAGCCTGAGGTTGGCCCTCTTCCGGAAGTCGTCTCCGGGCATTTTTCCGTAGAGTGAGCCTTTGCCGTGCACCACCTCGTCGTGCGAGAGGGGAAGAATGAAGTTCTCGCTCCAGGCGTACACCGCGCTGAACGTGATCCCCCCGCTGCGGCCCTTCCTGAAGAGCGGGTCCCTGCTGAAGTACTCGAGGGTGTCGTTCATCCAGCCCATGTTCCACTTGAAGTGGAAACCAAGGCCGCCCGCCTCCGGCGGACGGGTCACCCCCGGCCAGGCCGTGCTCTCCTCGGCGACCATCAGCGCTCCGGGGAAGCGGCAGCCGATCTCATGGCATATCTCCCGGAGAAGGGAGGCAGCCTCGAGGTTTTCCCGGCCGCCGTAACGGTTCGGGATCCACTGGCCCTCCTTTCTGGAGTAGTCCCGGTACAGCATCGAAGCAACGGCATCGACACGCAGCCCGTCG
Source organism: Candidatus Fermentibacterota bacterium (assembly GCA_963845085.1). GTDB lineage: Bacteria > Fermentibacterota > Fermentibacteria > Fermentibacterales > JCC-6 > UBA6080. The sequence goes on along the minus strand of CAWJQI010000001.1, from coordinate 171,948 downwards.
GCATGAAAAGTGTCCAGCCAGTGAACGGCGCTTGCGAGAAGGAAGTTCCTGACCTCCCGCCGTTCGTAATTGAAAATCAGGGTTCCCCAGTCGGGATGAACGCCCAGGCGCGGGTCTTCGTGTTCGAAAAGGTGCGTTCCGTCGAAAAGGGCCAGCGCCCAGTCATCCATTGGGAAATGGGCGGGCGTCCAGTCGAGGATCACCCCGATCCCGGCCCGATGGCAGCGGTCGACAAAACGACAGAAGTCCTCGGGGTTTCCCATCCTGCTCGTCGGAGCGAAGAAACCGGTTACCTGATAGCCCCATGAACCGTCGAACGGATGTTCCATGACGGGCATCAGTTCAACGTGGGTGAAGCCCATGCCGCCGAGATAGGGGATAAGCCAGTCCCCCAGCCTGTCCCAGCCCGGAAAGCTGTCATCGCTGCCAGCCCACGACATGGCGTGCACCTCGTAGATAGCCATCCTGGCTGCGAACGGATCGACCCGCCCCCGTGACAGAAGCCAATCACCGTCGCTCCAGCAGAAAGCGCCTGGATCGGCCACGATTGAAGCGGTTCCCGGTCTCAATTCGCTTCTGAGCGCGAAAGGATCGGCCTTGGTGCGCCTTTCACCCCCCGGCGGCAGGATGCTGAATTTGTAGAGGTCTCCGGGGGCGACTCCGGGAATGAAAAGCTCCCATACTCCGCTCGCGCCCCGGTTCCTCATGGGATGACGCCTGCAGTCCCAGTCGTTGAAACTCCCGACCACACTTACAGCACGGGCGTTCGGCGCCCAGACGGCGAAGAGCACGCCGGCGGTGGCGCCTATCGACCTGACCCTGGCGCCCATTATCCGGTGAAGGTTGAGATGGCGCCCCTCGCCGAACAGGTGCAGGTCCATCTCCCCGAGCTGGGGGAGGAAGCAGTACGGGTCACGGGTTGTCCAGGAGACATCGCCCCTGATGACGGTCAAACAGTATGCGAAGGGGTCGGTCTTCGTGAGCGACCGGAAGACGAACAGCCCGTCCGCGTGCACGAGGTTCATGGGTGAAGGTGAACCCACGTCGGGCACGAGGAGCATTGAGGAGGCGCCCGGACAGAATGCCCTTACCTCAACGAAGCCGTCAGCTGTCCGGTGCATCCCCAGAAGCCGGAACGGATCGGGAGTCGCCGCGTTTGCAATGGCTTGGATTTCCTGCCCGGTCAAGGCCGTGATTCGTCTCTTCATCATGGTTATATAATCCGGGCTTCGAGTTCTGGCATTTGGTAGACCATCCTGCGTCCCCGGTTTGTCATGCCTTCCGGAATCGGAGGATCATGGATCCCAGACGGCTTTCCGTAAACCCATTTCCCTGCACGGGTTGCCTGAACTGCATGGTGGTCTGCGCCCAGGCCAGGGCGTGCGACCACGTTCCAGGGGCATCCGCAATAGTCATCGAGCTCGACCCATTCGGCGGACTGCACAGGCATCTTTACTGCAGGCAGTGCGAAAAGGCCGCATGTGCCGAGGCTTGTCCTGCCGGTGCGCTGTCCAGGTCGGGTGAGACCGGAGCATGGCTGATCGACACCGGGTTGTGCATCAGGTGCGGAAAGTGCGTTCAGGCCTGCCCCTTCCGGGCGATATTCTGGAGGGACGACCTCAACGAGCCGGTCAAATGCGACCTTTGCGGCGGACACCCCCGCTGCACGGCTGCATGCACTTTCGGCGTCCTGCGTTACATCGAACGATCCGACCCGTTGTTTGCCTTCCGGGGCATCCCGCCAGGGGAACAGGACCCTTTGCTTGGGAAGGGGCAGGCATGAACGGTTTCGGCGGGTACGCAGGCAGGCTTCTGCACGTCGATCTCACCAGGCGTTCCTTCGAAATGCAGGATACCGCCGACCTTCTTCCGGACTGGTACGGGGGAAGGGCGATGGCCGCCAGGATGGCATTCGACATCATCCGCCCCGGCACGGGCGCCTTCAGCCCTGAAAACCCGCTCATGATCCTCACCGGCCCCCTCTCGGGCACATCCGCGCCGTTCTCGGGGAGAACGACGGTCTGCGGGCTGTCTGCGCAGGGCTATCCGCACGAATGGTACACCCGTTCGTCCTTCGGAGGGCACTGGGGTCCGACCCTCAAGCATGCAGGCTTCGACGGGGTCGTCATTACGGGAAGGGCTTCGAGCCCCGTCTTCCTGAGGATTGAGAACGGTCGGTGCACCCTGGGCGATGCGTCGGGACTTTGGGGTCTCGGCATCTACGAGACCCAGAAACGGCTGATGGACGGTCCGGGATGGAGGGTGCTGGCCATCGGCCCCGCCGGGGAGAACCTCTGCCGGATCGCCATCATCGCCACCGAGACCGAGAGCGCCTCGGGGCAGGGGGGATTCGGGGCCGTGATGGGCTCGAAAAACCTGAAGGCGATAGCCGTGAAGGGCGGTCTGCCGATCCCGGTGGCCGAACCCGAACGGTTCGGGCAGGTCTGCGACCTTGTGCGCGCCGAGGCGCACGGTTCCCACGGCTGGCCTCATGAACCGAAGCTCGATCCCCACAGGGTGCGGATGTTCGGCCAGAAATTCCAGGCCTGCACACAGGGGTGCGCCGTCCGCTGCTACGATGCTCGCTTCTATACGAGCGTTCCGGCAGTACTCAGCCCCGGCAGGACACTGTCCGGCCAGATGGACTGCGTCGCCGGGCTGTTCCCGGGGATTTCGAACAGCTTCTACGACTGGAAGATCGGCTTCGAGGCCGGTTTCGAGATCGGACAGATAGCGAACGACGAGGGGTTGAACCACTGGGAGATCCTCATCGGAATGATGCCCTGGCTTCGAAGCCTTGCGCGCGACGGTACACTTGACGAAGTGGACGGAGTTCGGATCGACCCCGATGACCCGCACTTCTGGTCACACCTTCTGATGGGGATCTCGAGGAGGCAGGGAAGGGTGAGAAGTGCGCTCGCCGAGGGCACTGTGAGGGCGAGCCGCGAACTCGGAATCGGGAACGAACGGCTCGGTCAGCTGTTTCCGGCCTGGGGATACGCCGGGCACTGGGACGGCCACGGCGACCATATCAACTACGTATTCTTCCCGTACTGGGTCGTTTCGGCGCTGCAGTGGGCCATCGACACACGCGATCCCATTTCGAGCGCCCATGGCTACGCGCAGAACATCATGGGGTGGAGCAGGATATGCTCTCCGGTCCACGGCCTCTCCTGGGAGCGGATTATGGAGGTTTCCGAACGGGTCTACGGCACGAAGGCCTGTGCGGACCCGAAGAGCGGTTACGAGGGGAAGGCCCTGGCAGCCGCCTGGCACGGCAACCGGTCCGTGATGAAGGACTCGCTGACCGTCGGCGACCAGGTCTTCCCCCGCATCTACTCAAACCGCACGGAAGACAACTTTGCCCGTGCGGGCGACATGGAGGGCCCGTCCTTCGAGCGGCACATGTTCAACGCGCTCACCGGCATCGGATGGAACGACACAGAACTGGACGCCGCGAGCGCCAGGGTGCTCAGTCTCGAGCGACGCCTTCTGATACGGAATTTCGGCCGCTCAAGGGCCGATGACGAGTCGCTGATACCCTATTTCGAAGCGAAGGAAAACCTTGTGAACCCCTTCATCGGCGAGGCGGCGGGGCTGGACGCGGAAGCGTTCCGGGCCGAACTGCAGAAGCTCTACGCCATGCGGGGATGGGATCGGGACGGAGTGCCGTGCCCCGGTGAAAATGACGGCATCTGACATTTTTGTTCCGGGCAGGCTCTGCCTCTTCGGTGAACACTCGGACTGGGCGGGGAAGCGCAGGCTTTTCGATCCCGGCATCGAGCCCGGGATGTGCCTGATCACCGGGACCGATCAGGGTCTGCGCGGGACCGCGGAAGCCGTCGAGGGTTGTTTCATCGTAAGACAGGTGGCCGCTGACGGCGGACAGGGAGCACTCAATACCTATCCATCCGATCCGGATCTTTTGAGAGCGGTGGCTGCATCCGGTTCGTTCGACGCGTACGCCGCCGGAACTGCGGCCCTGGTCATCGAAGAGACCTGTGCGCGGGGACTTCATCTCGATGTCATCGAAAGGACTCTTCCGCTGAAGAAGGGTCTTTCTTCATCCGCTGCGGTATGCGTGCTCACCGCAAGGGCCTTCAACCTCGCCTGGGGTCTTGGGCTCTCTGTTGAAAGGGAGATGGACCTGGCGTACAGGGGCGAGCTTCTCACCGGAAGCGAGTGCGGAAGGATGGACCAGGCATGCGCATACGGAAAGGGGCGCCCGGTGCTGCTCACATTCGCGGGCGACATGGTGGATGCCCGGATGCTGCAGCCTGGCGGGGATTTTTACTTCCTGATCGTCGACCTGCACGGAGAAAAGGATACGAAAAGGATCCTGCGGGACCTCAATGCAGCCTTCGACAGGGGTGACGAACGGCTGAGGGCAGCTCTGGGAGCGGCAAACCTCATGATCAACGCTGCAGCGTGCAGGGCTCTTGAAGAGGGCGACCCCCGGGCGCTGGGTGAACTCATGGTGGAAGCCCAGCGGTTGTTCGACGAACGGATCGCACCGGCCTGCCCTGACGAACTGACATCCCCAGTCCTTCACCGGGTGCTCGCTTCACCGGCGCTTCGTACGCTGGCCTGGGGCGGCAAGGGCGTCGGTTCCCAGGGCGACGGATCGGCACAGATCATCTGCAGGGGAGTGGAGGAGAGGGCTGCTCTTGCCGCCATTCTTGAGCGCGGGGAGGGTGTGACCTGTCTTCCGCTGACGATACCCGCATGGCCGCAGGGGCAATGAAAAGGGGCGGCAGAAGCCGCCCCTGTGATCACAGACAGGTATCAGTTATTCGACATCCGGCGTGCCGGGGGTCTGGGAGGCAGTGGAAGCGGCGGGCTTAACAAGGTTGAACTTGTAGCCGATGGTTCCGATTACGGGAACCGGCTTGACTTTGCCGCCGAAGCCGTTGAGAAGGCCGATGATTGCGAAGACAAGGCAGCAGACGCCGATGATCCAGCCGAGTACCGGGATGGGGGTGAGCAGGGCGAAAAGAAGAACGATGAGAGCCTGCTGGACATGGTACATGACGTAGCGGTTTTCTTTCCCGGTGATGAAGGCGATGAGCAGACCGATCCATGTGATGTAGGCGACGCCGCCCATGGTCTTGCCCTCTTCGATCTCCTTGGGGCTGATATTGAACTCGTTCATGTTTCCCCTCTTTCATTGGTGTTGAGAAGCCGGACCCCGGCATACAGCCGTATACTTCGACAAAACAAACCAACTGTCAAGATTGACCTTGCGGAACATACGGGAATGCATATTTTTCCGCAATGCGGGGGTGGACGGTTCGGCACTTTGCGGCCGATCGTGCTGTTATGACTTACCGGAGTGTGTTCCTTATATTTGTATCTGCTTTCGCGGGATGCAAGGGAACCATTAACTCAGCACCGAGGTAGAAATCGATATGAACGAGGATGCTCTGATCCATTCCGAACGGCGGACCGAGAAACGGAGCGCCGGCGAAGTTGAGGTTTTTCTGAGCACTCCGGGCATGCCCATGCTTCCAGTTACCGCCCTCAACATCAGCGCATCCGGTTTGTATTGCATCTGCGCCGCACCGCTGGGAGATCTCACACGGGTCGATGTCGTCATGAGACTTCCCGAAGCCGAGATCGAGGCAAGGGCTGTCGTGATCCGGGAAGAGGAACAGCCTGGCGGCGAGTGGGGGGTCGGGCTTTTCTACACGCGTATCAGCCTCGAGGACAGAAAGCTTATCAGTGACCTGGTCGACGGGAGCACGTTTTGAAGACACTTATGACGGCCTCATTGATCCTGCTGGCCTTCAGCCAGGCTTTCGGCGCCAAGTATGCCGGTGAGTTCATGTATGTCGGCGCCGGGGCGAGGGCACTCGGAATGGGCGGTGCGTTCGTCGCCACAAGCGATGACGCTACTGCCGGGTACTGGAATCCGGCCGGCCTGTCCGGCACCTCGGGCCAGAACGCTGCCTTCATGCACTCCGAAAGGTTCGGCGGGCTCATTGCCTACGACTATCTGTCCTACACCAGGAAACTCGGCGGCGATGCCGTGGGTGCATCGCTCTTCCGCACCGACCTCGGCAGCATTGCCAATACGAACGATCTTGAATGGTACGACAGCGGGGCCGACGGCGTGTTCGGTGATGACGGTACGGGGGAGCCGGGCGATTCCGGAAACGACGACTACCAGCCCGACACCAACCCCGGCGGCACCGAGGGCAACGGCGAGTGGGACCCCGGCGAGGAGATCATATACGACGAGGGCCTCATAACCTGGCAGAGCGCTTCAGACAACGTGCTCTACCTGTCATGGTCGCGCCCCCTGTCCGACGACCTGTCCATCGGCGCGAACGTGAAGATGGTCTACCGCGACCTCATGGACTACAGCGCCTGGGGGCTGGGGCTTGATGCAGCCCTTTTGTGGAGGGCCACCGACTCCTTCTCCCTCGGCATGAATCTTCAGGACATCACCGGGACACACCTTTTCTGGAACAATGGCCACAGCGAGGTAGTCAATCCCACTGCGAAGATCGGCGCCGCTTTCTCGCTGCCCATAAGCAAGTTCTCATCGGTGCTCACCTTCGGTCTCGACGGCGATTTCAGGTTCGAGGGCAGGGAGTACTCGGCCCAGTACAGCCGGGGCGACATCAGCCTCGACACCAGGGCCGGGTTGGAGCTTCTCATCCGTGACACCGTCGGACTGAGGCTGGGGTCGAGCGAGGGCAACATGACGGCCGGCATCGGTCTAAAGATAGGTCTCTTCGGGAAGCCTGTCTCGCTCGATTACGCCTGGCTCGGCCACGACGAGTTGGAGAACACCCACAGGTTCAGCGTGGGAATCGGTTTCTGAAACCGGACAGCATGCCCCTTGTAGAGGAAATCCTCAGAAAAGCCGTTCATGTCGCTTCAGTAGTGATACCGGTCGCCGCAGTTTTCGTGAATCGCACCGACATGGTGCTCCTTCTGTGTGCTGCGGCGCTGTTTCTCCTGTTGATAGACCTGCTCAGAGCCAGGAACGAGGTGTTCAGGAAGCTCTTTCTGGCGGTTTTCGGCAGGATGCTGCGCCCGAAGGAGCAGGAGGGCGGCATGACAGCCTCAACGATCGTGCTTGCCAGCGCGGCTCTGACGATAATGGTGTTCCGAACGGAAATTGCGGTTGCGTCGCTTGTTTTTCTCAGCCTCGGTGACAGTTTCGCAGCCCTCGTCGGAAGGCACTTCGGCGTGACGCCCCTTGTCGGGGGCAGGACTCTCGAGGGAAGCCTCTCAGCACTGGTGGCCTGCCTCGGCGCATCCTGGCTCCTGCTGTATCTGAACGGGCAGCTTGGATGGGTACTGACCCCCGGCGGTCTTCTCGCCGGCAGCGTTGCAGCGGCCCTTGCCGAGCTTGTCGACATTCCCCTCGACGACAACCTCCGCATCCCCATTTTCGCCGGGCTGGTGATGGAATTCACCATTCCCGGATGACATCCTGATGGCCAGTTACCACATCGAGGTCTACGGCTGCCAGATGAACGTCAGGGATGCCGAGCTTATCGAGGGGATACTCCTCTCATCCGGCTACGTGAAGGCATCCGGTCCGGGTGACGCCGATGCCGTTCTTGTGGTTACCTGCGCCGTGAGGGAGAGGGCCGAGGTGAGGGCTCTCGGCAGGGCTACCCAGCTCGCGGGGTGCCGCCGGGACAGGAAGCCGCAGGTCGTCATTTGTGGCTGTGTGGCTCAGGAACACGGGGCCGGGCTCATCGACAGGTTTCCGCAGATCGACATCGTGGTGGGCCCCGACGGGTACCACAGGCTGCCGGAGCTTCTCGCATCGGGCGGGAGGATTGCCCTGGTGGAACAGGGGATCGATGACTACGAGGGCCGCTCATCTGTCAGAAACATGTTCCCGAGGGCCTTCATCACAGTCACCAGGGGCTGCGACAACTTCTGCAGCTACTGCATCGTGCCCTATGTGAGGGGGAGGGAGAGAAGCAGGGAACCGGCGGCGATCCTTCGGGAAGTGGCTGGGCTCGTCGAGGCGGGGTACCGGGAGATCACTCTCCTCGGCCAGAACGTCAATTCCTTCACAGCCGGTGAAACCGCCTTTCCGCAGCTTCTCGACCAGGTGGCACGCGCTGCGCGCCCCGCCTGGGTCAGGTTCGTCACAAGCCATCCCAGAGACCTGAGCATAGGGCTGATCGAAGTGATGGCCCGCCACGGGAACATTTGCAACGCCCTTCACCTGCCGGTCCAGGCAGGAAGTGATACCGTTCTCACCGGGATGAACCGGGGCTACACCCGACAGGGTTATCTGGAAAAGGTGGCAATGATAAGGCGCGCCATCCCGGAAATCGTTCTCTCCACCGACATGATAGCCGGTTTTCCCGGGGAGACCGAGTCAGATTTTTCGGAAAGTCTGTCACTTCTCTCCGAGGTTCGGTACGACTACGGCTTTCTGTTCCGGTACAGCGAGAGAAAGGGTACAAGGGCGGCTGAAATGCCCGGGTCCGTTCCCGTTCAGGAAAGGCTGAGAAGGCTTTACGCGCTGCAGGCAGTCCAGAACGCCATCACCAGGGAGAAATCGGCGGCACTTGTCGGAAGGGTGCTTCCAGTTCTGGTCACAGGTGCCGGAACCCTTGAAGGGCAGCTACTGGGCAGAACACCCGGCAACCGGACCGTGGTGATCCGGGACGCTGATGCGGTGCCCGGTGAATTCATCGATGCAAGGATCGCGCGTGCCGACGGCTGGACACATCACGGGGAGCGCGCGTGAGTCTGAAGGGTTTTGAGCTCTGGGGTCGCCGGGTTCTCGAGGCTCCCGCAAGAAGGCTCCTTCCTGCAGCGGCAGCCGGACCGCTGCCTTCGCAACCCGGCCGGATCCTTGTTGTCAGGACTGACAACCGCCTGGGCAACCTCGTGATGCTCACATCCCTTCTGAATGCTCTGAGGGAGCGTTTTCCGGCTGCGGTTGTCAGCGTCCTCGCAAGCACCGTCTTTCAGTCAATACTCGGGGAGCAGGGGTGGGAGATCATTCCTGTCGAGAAGAAAGCCATGGCCAGAAGGCCTTGGATGCTTGCCGCCCTGGTTCGCGGTCTGAGGGCGCACAGGTTCGACGTGGTGATCGACGCTTCACATCCGCACGGCTTTTCGCTCTCCTCGGCTGTGATCACCGCGCTCACGGGTTGTCCGCATCGTGTCGGGTCACCGGTCGGCGCCTCGCCGGGTTGGTACAACCACTGTCCGTCATCCATGCCCGGCCGTGATCAGCACGAAAGCATGGCGTTGCATGCCATCGGGGCGGTATGGCCGGACTGGCCGTCATGGCGACCGCCAGCGCTGTCCCTTCCGAAGGAGCCCGGAAGAAGGGTGATCGGGATTCACCCCGGCGCGAAGGGGGAGAAGGCGTTTCCTGTCGAATTCATGCAGGAGGTTGTCGGAAAGTGCGCCGACCTTGCCCCCGTCGAGGTGTTCTCTGGAAACCGTCATGAAGAGGGGCTCGCAGAGGTCCTCTCAGGCTGCGGGGGCGTCAGGATCCCTCCGTTGGGGCTCACCGGTTTCGCCCGCAGGGTTTCGGGACTTGCGCTGCTTGTCTGTCCCGACAGTGGTCCGATGCATGTGGCCTCGGCAATGGGGGTTCCCGTTGTGGCGCTGTTCAGGAAAGACAACCACGTGAGGTTCGGGCCGCTCTCACCCCGGTCCGTTTCCCTGGTCAATCCCGATCCTGATGAAGTGGTGCGCCGGGTTGTGACCCTACTCGGATGAATCAAGGTTCGAAAGAACGCTCCTGACGGCAACCTCGGTGGCCTTGAGCCTTTCCCGCAGAAGCCTTATCAGTTCGGCTGCCCTCGCCACCCTGGTTTCCAGACCGTCGACAGGGCAGTCCTCACGACCGACCTCGTCCACCAGCCTGGTGAGTTCATCCATCATCTCCGCGTAAGACAGATTCTTGGCCTTCAATTCTTCTCCACCTTTTCCACCCTCGTTTGAAGCCTTCCATCTGATAGCCTTATCGAAACACGGTCATCCCGGCCGATCGAACCGACCGACGCGATGATTCTCCCCCCGGAGTCGGTGGCCAGTGCCCAGCCGAGTGCAAGCATCCTCTCCGGGTCCCGCCGGGCAACGACGGTCTCAAGGCCATCGAGCCGTGCCGACCGTTCCGTGAGTCGGGATGAGGCCTGCCCGCTCACCCTCGATGCAAGCTGGTCGATACGCCTGTGCTGGCCGGAAACCCGGGGCAGCACCCTTCCCTGGATGAGGGCTGTGGCACGCGAGATAATCCCCGTGAGACGAAGCGACGGCCGCTCCGCCCTTTCCGCGAGAGACGAAAGCAGCCGCCCGAGCTCGCGCCTTTCCTGCGTGATCCTGGGGCTTGCCGACCTCTGGAGGCGCAATGCGGCATCCTCGAGTGAATCACAGAAGGCGGCCACCCGGTCGACCAGGATCATCGCCGCATGTGTCGGGGTTTTCGCCCTGGTGTGGGCTGCAAAATCAGGCAGAGTCATGTCGATCTCGTGGCCGATGGCGGAGATCACCGGGAAGGGCAGCTGGGCGATGGTTCTGGCGATCCTCTCATCGTTGAACCACGCAAGGTCGGTGGTGCTTCCTCCCCCCCTGGTGAGAACGGCAACATCCAGCCCCTGAACACCGATGAGTCTCACGAGCGCACCCGCAACGCCATTGGCGGTGCCTTCACCCTGCATCGGCGACCAGGAAGCAAATACCTCGAACGGGTAATTGCTTTCCCTGAGGGTTTGGAGGAAGTCCTCCTCGGCTGCCGAGTTCTCAGCGGTGACTAGGCCGACCCTGAGCGGTACGAGAGGGAACGGGAGAGTTCCGTTCTCTTCGAGTACGCCTTCTCGCCGCAGCTTCTCGACAAGATTCTTCAAATGCAGTGCGGAAGCCGATCCCGTGTACTCCGGATCGAACCCCCTCACGATGTACGTGAATCTTCCGTTTCTTTCGTAGATGTTGGGGCTGACCTGAAAACGCGCCTCCATGCCGTCCTCGAGCATGAAAACCACGCCCTGCCTGCCGACTTCCCGTGCGATCCTGATCCTGTCGCCGGCGAACAGGGCGCAGTCCGCAGCCGCTGCGGTCTGTCCACCCTCGGGGCATGGATCGGCCAGTTGAAAATAGGTGTGTCCGGTGCTGTTGCCCTGTTTGCCGACGGATACGACACCCCGAACCCATACGGGCTCGGGGAAGGCCATGGACAGCATTTCACCGGCTGCCCTGTTCAGTTCCAGAACGGTGAAATCCCTGGGCATCTCGAGGCTATTGAAGCTTCAGCCGGAACGAGCCGCCCCGTTGACCCGAATCGTGAACGACTATGTAGTAGACACCCGTGTAGAGAGCCGACAGGGTGAAGCTCTCTCCACCGGGTTCCGTGCCCGAGGCGCAGATGTGCGTGCGCGCGTACTCGAAATCCTCCCGGTAAGGCAGCTGCATGAACTGCTCGAGGTTCATCTCACGGCCAGCCACGATCACATCGAAGTTCGCCTCGACATCTTCGCTCATCACCTCCAGCACAAGCCAGTACTCGGTCCCTTCCTGAAGGGAGACCGTGTACAGGGCGGTCGCCCCCCTTTCGAGGGAGTCCTCCACTTCCAAGAGGGGAGGGGAGGAGGAGAAGAAAAGAAAAAGAGCAAGAAAAAATTCCATGCCGTCACCTCCATGTTGGATAATGCGGCCAATCCCGGGGCAGGTCAACGGGGGAGGAGTGCCCCTCTTGATGTGGGATGAGTATCAACTGCCCATAATAAGAATAGATACATACAGTGCTGTGACACGTTCGGATCCGGCACCCCATTTGTGAGCCATGAATCATGGGATTGGAAGAAGCAGCAGTTTACATATTAAATAAAATCGAAAATAGGACAAATCAAGGTTGAAGAGGTACTTTTCCAGCGATTCGGGTCTTCTTCAGGTTCGTGCGCGCCTTCCCGTGCTGAACTCCTGCATCAATGAAGCGCTGCGAATCGGTTATATCCTCATACAATGGTTTGTTATGGCATCATTGGTACACGCCTGGCGCCCCGGTTCAACCACTCGCGGCTTTTGATGCGAGAGGCGCACCCCGGCAGCCTGCCTTCAAACCGCTCCTTTCCCCCGGGTCCTTGTGGCTCTATGATTGCATTGCATCAAGGCACTCCGGAAAGGATGCTTCATGACAAAGGATTCAAAGCTTCTCACCTCCCCTGCCATCGCCCGGGTGGACTCCCTCGGTCTGATCAGACCGCTCTCGTCCGATTTCGGCGGCGAAGATGTCCCGCCGGATTCAGACGAGGGCCGGGAGGTCTACAGACGGGGGCTTGTTCTTGCCCTCGAGCTGGCATGCAGGATGGCTTTCCCGGAAGCGCGGTTGTGGGTGGAGCATGCGATCTCCCTCGGATACCGGTGCCGGCTCATCGATGGAACCCAGACGAACCAGGCCGAGGTCGTGGAAAAGATAAGCAGCTGCCTTTCTGAAGTGGTCAGGAAAGCGATTCCATTCGAGCACCGCATCCTTTCTTCCGAAGAGGCATTGTCCCTCGATGGCGAACCGGGTCAGCTCGCGCGCTGGCACAAGGGAACAGGCGAGCATCACCTCAACATTCTCGGTGAATGCTCGGCCTTCGCCATGGGTCCGACCGTCCCCGACACCTCGTGGCTGTCGATGTGGGAGCTTCGTCCCCTCGGTGGAAGCTTTCTCCTTCGCTTCCCGGGCTCCGGTTCCTGGCCATCGATTGCAGCATGGCACGACAGGAAGAAACTCGGTCATGAGCTCGACCTTGAAGAACGACACCTCAAGGTCATGAGAGCCGAGACGGTCGATGCCCTCAACAGAAGGATCAGGGAGGACGGCGGCCGTGAACTTGTCATGATGTGCCATTTCTACCAGAACAGCAGGATAGTGCAGATCGTGAACCAGGTGTCGGACCAGTTCCCCCGCAAGAGGATAGTCATGGTTGCAGGCCCATCGTCCAGCGGCAAGACCACCTTTACCAGGATGCTCGCGGTGTACCTGGCCGCACAGGGGCTGAGGGCGCGGATGATAAGCGTCGACAACTATTTCAGGAACAGGGAGGATACGCCCAGGAACGCTGATGGTTCCTACAACTTCGAATGCCTTGAAGCCCTCTCGACGGACCTTTTTGGAGAACACCTCAAATCGCTGCTCGAAGGGGGGGAGGTGCGCCTCCCCCGGTTCGATTTCAACTCCGGGGTAAGGTTGGATGGTGTTGAACCGATGCGGCTGAATGCCAATGACATACTGCTGATCGAAGGGATCCACGGACTCAACCCGAAGATGACCCCCGGGCTGGACAGGGACTCGAAGTTCCTTGTCTACATCTCCGCACTCACCACGCTGAACATCGACAGGCTGACCAGGATGTCGACATCCGACGGCAGGCTGCTCAGAAGGATGGTGAGGGACAGCTTCTCACGCGGGTACAGCGCGGCGCAGACCATCAGTGGCTGGACAAGCGTGCGCCGGGGAGAAAGGAGCTACATCTTCCCGTACCAGGAGGAGGCCGATCTCATGTTCAACTCCTCCCTTCCTTATGAACTCGCAGCCTTGAAGCCCTACGCCGAGCCTCTTCTTGAAGAGGTCAAGCCCGGCAGCCCAGAGTACCACACCGCACGCAGGCTTCTCCGGACGCTCTCCTGCGTCGAACCCATCCGCGAGAGCATGATCCCCAGGCTCAGCATAATACGTGAATTCATCGACGGCCTTCTTCTGGACTGGGAGGAACAGTAAATGCTTCTCTTTTTGCTCCTTGTTGCTTCGCCGATGCCCGATCATTCGGCCTGGACACGGCCGCTGGCATCACCCTTCACGAGTACCCATTATGAGTATACGCCAAGGCCGTTCGATGTACTCGAGTACGATCTCGATCTCGGCGTGGACATTGCCAATCAGGTGCTCTCCGGAATAGCCACAGTCACCCTTGTACCGACCGAGGGCTCGCTCGGGCAGGTTCTTCTCGATCTCCGTGACCTCGAGGTGTCGGCTGTCACATTTGACGGCGCCCCGATGACCTACACGCAGACCGGTGATTCACTTCTCATTTCGCTGGTTCCGCCTGCAGGCCCCTCGGACGTTGTCGAGCTGGTCATCACATACTCGGGAACGCCGTTTCATGAGGCCTGGGGGGGGTTCTGGTTCCACCCCTACGTCACGTACCAGATGGGGGTCGGGCTTTACCAGGATGAACCATCCATGGGAAAATGCATGTTTCCCTGCGTTGACCACCCGACTGACAAGGCTGGCTTCACCTTTGACATCACTGTGCCCGATACGCTTTATGCCGTGGCAAACGGTGATTCGGCAGGTATTACCCAAAATGGGGATGGAACGCTGACGTACCACTGGGTGCAGCCTTTGCCCATGTCGACGTACCTGGCCGCAATCAGCGTGGCCGATTATGAGGTTTTGCATGATGCCGATGACCCCAGGCTTTTTTACTACGTCTACTCCTGGGATGTCGAGGACGCCATTGGTAGCTTTCAGAATGTCGAATTGATCATGGAGAGGCTTGAGGGTCTTTTCGGCCAGTACCCGTGGGAATGCAAGTTCAGTTATGTGGAGACCCCCAAGGGTGACATGGAGCACCAGTCGGCAGTCTTCCACATCGCGAGCGCCATCAATGGAACGACGGGTTATGACTGGCTCCTTGCACACGAGATGACCCACCAGTGGTGGGGTGACTGCGTCACCGAGCAGGACTGGTCGGACGTGTGGCTCAGCGAAGGGTTCGCCACGTACGGGGAGCCGCTCTGGATGGAGACCTACGGTTACGCATCCTATATTGATTACGTTGTATCCGAGATAATGAAACCATATTTGAACAGCGGCGAGGTGTTCCCGCTTTCTTCACCATCGTCCCCGGAGCAGTACTGGGGGTACACGACGTACCAGAAAGGTGCATCCGTCCTGCACATGCTCAGAATGCTCATGGGCGACAGCGCATTTTTCGCGGCACTGGGAGACTACTTCGACGCCTTCGAATTCGGGCTGACATCAACCGAGGAGTTCCAGACTCATCTCGAGAACCATTACGGCGACCTGTCGTGGTTCTTCGATGAATGGGTCCACGGCTGGGGATATCCGGTCTATGACATCACATACCAGTTCGCCCCAGGACAGGTGCAGGTGACCGTTCACCAGGCACAGGATTTCGGCACGTTTTTCACGATGCCGATCGAATTCCTGATCGAGGGAGGTGGCCAGGACACCCTCGTCACGATGTGGAACGACTCGCAGGACCAGACCGTGATCTTTGAAACCTCATTCGACCCCGTGTCGGTGACTTTTGATCCCTCAGTCAAGATTCTCAGCAACATGGTGCTGGGCGTCGATGAGCTTCCCTCACCACCGCCAGGCGGGACATATCCCCTCTGGGTCTCCCCGAATCCCTGCTCGGGAACCGCCTGGATCGACTGGAGGGGCACTGAAGGCTGCACCCTTGAAGCGTCCCTCTACGATGTTTCGGGGCGGATGGTCGCACATGATGTCCTCACGCCCGGAAACCGCTCAATTTCACTCGGTGTTCTGCCGTCCGGCACCTACTTTCTCGAAGTCAGGGCGCCCGGCAACCTGAGACAGGTTGCCCGGCTGCTTTTACTGGACTGATATGAAAGAGCTGAAGAAAAGCATTCGATCCTTCTCGGAGGAGAGGGGATGGGAGCAGTACCACACTCCCAAGAACCTTTCAATGGCCCTTGCCGTTGAAGCGGCTGAGCTCATGGAGATCTTCCAGTGGATGACCAACTCGGAAAGCATGAACCTGACTGCGCAACAGAAGGTCCACGCCGGCGAGGAGCTGGCCGACATCACCATCTATGCGCTCAGGTTGTTCGATGTTCTGGGGATCGACCCCGAGAATGCGGTCATCGACAAGATCGGCAGGAACGCAAGGAAGTACCCGCCGAATGAGGAAAAGCCCGGCGTGGAATAGAAGTGCGCCTGTTTTCGTACTTCAGTCAGAGAAAGGAGGTGCGGAAATGAGCGTAGCGAGAAGACAGGATTACTCCCCCGGCATCGATGTGGGTGTCATGACAGGGCTGCTGCTCGTCAATCTGATGTTCCAGTTCTGCCCGGCTTCGGAACTGGGCAGGCTTGCGGTGAGGACGACCGACAACGTCATGGAGGCAGTCGATACATTTCTCCCCTTCGACACCTCGGTGGAGGAACAGCAGGACGAGGTCGAGGAACAGCAGGATCTCTTGAATTCGCAGATTGAGGAGGTCGTCAGAGACATCTCCCCCGATGTGACGATCAACTTGAACTCGGATACGCTGGGCCTCTCCATCGTCGACACCGTTGAGGGCAACCCCAACCAGCTGCCCGACGGGTCAGAAGGCGCCGGGCCTCCGAGGTTCATGCCCGCGGAGGTGTTCCCGATCTGCACATTCATGCCTTCCCCCACATACCCCGAAATGGCGAAGATGGCTGGAATCGAGGGAACCGTGACCCTCTGGGTGTACGTCAATACCAACGGGAACGTTGAGCAGGTGCAGCTCTACATGTCCAGTGAAGTGAGCTCCCTCGATGAGGCCGCCATGGCGGCGGCATGGAACACCCGCTGGACCCCGGCCAGGAACAACAACATCTCCACAGCCGTGTGGACCACCCTTCAGTACAGGTTCCAGCTTCAGTAGGCTCTTCCGCCCCCGGGCAGGCTACTACCCGGGGGCGGCCTTTTCAGATGCCTTTTTCCTCATCGTGTCGGTTCTGCCGACACTTCTGTGCCAGTCCAGGGCAACCGACGGATACAGGCCGTACAAAAAGTTGTACTCGGGGTAGCAGCTTGCGGTGCACGCCTGGCATGGGAGTAAGGCTGTGGCGCTGAAGGCCTTTGCAAAGCCGACTTCGAGCGCGTTCAGGGCTCCGGGATACTCGCCGATCAGAAGCGAACAGGGGTAGACCCTGCCATCCACGTCCACGTTGCAGAACATCCTTCCCGCGCTGCACGCGGGACCGTAGAACCTCTCGGGAAGCCTCGTGCAGGTGAAATCGGGCCAATTCGCTATCTTTTCGAGGAAACCATTGCTCAGCGCTATGGGAGCACCCTTTTTCTTCATTGCGAGCAGTTTTCTGAAGGCGAGCCTGTACTCGTCGTTGGATGGGCGCATCGCCGTGGTGTCACCGCCCAGGGAGTCGTTGTGATGGAGCGTCTGGAATGTGGTCATGAAGCCGTACTCCTCGGCAGTGCTCATTATCCAGTCCAGCTCATTTATGTTGTTCGATGTGAGGACGGTGATGGTCCAGAGGCGGACCCTGCCTGAGCAAAGTTTTACAGCCTCCATGGTTCTGAGCCAGCTTCCGAGCTCCCTGTTTGCATCGTGGGCATGGGGGGGGCCGTCGAGGGAGAGAACGACATGATCCACCGCTTCGAGGATTTCTGGACGCGAGGGGATCAGGTATCCGTTTGAATCGATGCTCACATACATTCCCAGGTCCCGGGCAAAACCGCAGAGCTCGACGATGTCGCGGCGGGTCAGGGGTTCTCCTCCCCAGACGCCGATCCTCATGGTTCCAGCCGCACGCATTTCCCTCAGCAGCTTCTTCCAGTCATCAGTGGAGAGGTCGGGACGGCAGCGCGAAGGGATGCTGCAGTAGTTGCACCGACTCGGGCAGTTGTCGGTGACCGATATCATCACGTTCAGGGGGATCCTTGCCCCCAGCCGCCCCCTGAGAGCACCAACTCCCATGAGGAACTGCGATTTGAAATCCACGTCATCTCCTCGCTGAAAAACGGCAACTGCAATGAAATATACCCCGGGACCTGCCGGAATGGAATGAGGCAGCCCCACCGGTTGTACAACACCTGTCCCGTGTGTTGACACGGGCTCCGACAGTACTCATTATGTGCACCATCCCTCCGGGCGGAGGAAAACTCGAAAAAGGGAGGCAGTCTTGAAAGGCGTTTTCATCGTTCTCCTGGCTTTGGGAATGCTTGTTCCGGCATTCGCTGGCCGTCTTCAGATCTCAAATTCCACCGGTGGCTACTCCATCTACTACGTGTACATATCCCCCACGTCGGCCGACAGCTGGGGCAATGACTGGCTGGGCGAAAGCGAAACCATCCCCTCGGGAAGCAGCAAGACATTCACCGTCACCAACGGGAACTACGATGTGAAGCTTATCGATGAAGACGGTGACGAGTATGTGGTCTGGAACATGCCCATCAACGGCACGGTCAACTGGAACGTGACCCTCAGCGACCTTGGCGAAAGGAACTGGACCGGCACCACCACACCCAGCGGCGGCGGCGCCCCCGTCACGATCTACAACGACCTCGGCAACTACGACATCTATTACATCTACTGCGATCCGAGCGACATGCCCTGGGGCGACGACAGGCTCGGCAGCGGCATTCTCAGCGTTGGCAACTCCTTCACCTTCAACGTCCCCGCCGACAACTACTACGACATCAAGTGCGTTGATGTTGATGGCGACACCTACACGCTCTGGGAAGTCTACATAGGTTCCGACGGCTTCCGCTGGGACGTCACCCTCAGCGACATCGACTAGGGGACGGACTAAGTTAGTTTAGTTTGCTGGCTTAAAGCAAAGTGGGGCAATCAGAAATGGTTGCCCCATGCTTTTGTATGATCATGTGTGTGAAAACAAACAAATAAAGTATAATCTATGTAAAGACATGCTATGTATCACTATATCACAACAATCTAATCTATCTTAGTCCGTCCCCGGCGCGCGTCCCCGGTGCGCGTCCCCGGCGCGGCAGAAGGTGAAGGGGCAGAGCGGGCAGAGGGGGGAGCGGGCCTTGCAGAGGGATCTGCCGTGAAAGCCGAGCTGATGGCTGAAAGCGGTCTGCCTGGATGCGGGAACATGTTTCCGGAGCTCTTCTTCGATACGGTCCGGATCGGTTTCTTCCGTGAGGTCAAGCCTTTCCGAAAGCCTTTTTACATGCGTGTCCACGATGATCGACGGTACACCGAAGCATTCACCGAGGACCACATTCGCTGTCTTCCTCCCCACACCGGGTACCTGAATGAGTGATTCAATGGTTGACGGGAACGCTTCCAGGGCTGCAACATGTGCCGCCGCAGCCTTGATCGACCGGGATTTGTTCCTGAAGAAGCCCAGGGGATGGATTATCTCCTCAAGCCTGGGGGTCTCGGCCATCGCAAGGTCGCCAGGTGTTGGAAACTCCCTCCAGAGGACGGGAGTGACCCTGTTCACTCCGGCGTCGGTGGTCTGCGCTGCAAGAATGGTTGCAGCAAGCAGCTGCCAGGGCGTTCCGTAATCAAGCATGCACCTCGCGTCGGGATACATTGCCGGAAGTTCCCTGAGCAGCACGGTGAAAACTTCCCTCCTTTTCAAAACCGCTCCCTTCGTGAATACTTCACCCTTGCCCAAAACGGAATATGGGGGTTTGAATGAAACCGGTCAGCAGGGAGACAGTAAACGGCATACACGGTGTGGAACTTGTAAGAATGGCCGTCTGGCCAGACGAGAGGGGCTGGTTCCGCGAGGTTTTCAGGTCCGAGTGGGTGCCGGGAAAGTTTTCAGCCGACTTCCAGCTGAACCTCAGTGAAACCCGCGCCGGAGGGCTGAGGGGTCTTCATTTTCACCGCCTGCAGTCTGACTGGTGGGTGCCAGTGGCGGGCCGGATCAGAGCTGTGATTGCCGACCTGAGACCCGAGTCACCCTCATTTCTTGCAAAAGCCGAGCTGGACCTGTCAGCCGATGAGCCGGTCTGTCTGTTCGTCCCCCCTCATGTTGCGCACGGTTTTCTGGCCCTGACCGACACTCGGCTGC
Organism: Candidatus Fermentibacterota bacterium; assembly: GCA_963845085.1. Lineage (GTDB taxonomy): Bacteria > Fermentibacterota > Fermentibacteria > Fermentibacterales > JCC-6 > UBA6080. Next base: position 152,216 of record CAWJQI010000001.1, on the reverse strand, counting down.
TTTACGCCGTGAACCGCCTCTATGACGGCAGCGACGAGCAGGGAGTGGCCTGGAACGACCCGGACCTCTCAATCGACTGGGGGACGACAAACCCCATCCTGTCCGGGAGGGACATGAATAACCCTTCCGTGGCTGACATCTTTCCCGGGAACAATCTCAGAAATCGCAGGTGAACCCGGGCCCTTGATGGAAAGGCATTTTGTCCGACCCGTTGGGATGGGCCGGCGAAACTTCGATCCTGCCCCGAAGGACCAGCGCCTGTGGTGGTCCGGGCAGGAGCCTGTGAAGGCTTTCGATCGGAGGTCACGCAGACCGGCATGAATGCGACACCAGCTCCGCGTGGAAGGGGAGGACGGGCTCACGGTGGCGCAGTGTTCATGTGACCGCCGCCGCGAGAACCTAATCTTCGTCCCTCGAACACGTATTCCAGTGCACCTCCGGGGCGTATTTCCTTATGTTCATGCACAGCCTCAGCCGAAAGCTCGTTGAAACTTTCCATCCATACGGGAGGGCTCTTTCTTGACAACCGGCATCCTTGCGGCACTTGGCACCGCGATAAGCTGGGCCGTCTGCTCATTCTCCTTCGAGATCGCAGGGAAGCGCATCGGTTCCTTCAGCGTAACCGTGATCAGGCTGTTCCTTGGCTTCCTCATCCTGCTTCCGGTTTCATGGTTTCTGAACGGCACCCTCCTTCCGCTGAGTGTTTCGAATGAAAACATGCTGCTCCTCTCCATTTCGGGGCTGGTGGGTTTCGTGTTCGCCGATCTCTGCCTTTTCAGCGCATTTGTGAGGATCAGCGCAAGGATCACAATGGTCATCTACACCACGGTTCCCCTTATGACCGCCCTCCTCGGCTGGGCTTTTCTCGGCGAAACTCTCTCCCCTATGCAATGGGGCGGTATTCTGCTTACTTCGTCCGGGGTAGCGCTTGTCCTCGGACAAGGTTCGTCGCCGGGGCGCGGATGGGTGCTCACCCGAAGCGGTGTTCTTCTTGCTCTGCTCGGCTCCCTCGGGCAGGCGGCGGGGCTTGTGATAGGGAAGGCGGGGCTTTCCGGTGTCAGCAGCATCGGAGCCACACAGATCAGGGTTGCGGCCGCAGCTCTCGCCTTCATCCCCATCACACTGCTGCTCAGACGGACCCCGGGAGTTTTCGAAGCCCTTAAGAACAAGGTTGCCATGAAGTTCCTTTCCATCGGAACCGTGACTGGGCCGGTAATCGGGGTGACCCTGTCCATGACCGCGATAAGGCTTATCCCGGCGGGTGTCGCGGCGATGTTTATCTCGATGACACCGATATTCCTGATGATCCCGTCCGCCCTGTTCGCGGGGCACAGGCTTTCTTTCCGGGACCTGGCCGGTACGGCAGCTGCAGTGATCGGGGGGATACTGGCAATAGGATAGGGGGTGGAGAGTCCACCCCCTATTGCTGGTACCGAGGAGGGGAGTTGAACCCCTACGAGGTTGCCCTCACCAGGTCCTGAACCTGGCGCGTCTGCCTATTCCGCCACCTCGGCGCTGAGGCGGTATTATGGAGCATTTCGTGGACAAGTCAATGGACCGGGCTATATTCAGAGCTTTGGAAAGGCACGTCCATGAGCGATGAACAGAAGATAGCCGCCCGGAACAGGAAGGCGAGGCACGACTTTCACGTGATGGACTCGCTCGAGGTCGGCATGGTCCTTCAGGGAAGCGAAATAAAATCCATCAGAGCAGGAAAAGTCAGCCTTTCAGGCAGTCATGCCGGGTTCAACGAGGCCGGGGAGTTGTACGTTCATGGCATGACCGTTGCCGAGTATCCCGAAGCCAGGGAGAACCATGATCCCGAAAGGGATCGGAAGCTCCTGGCGCATGCAAGGGAGCTTCACAGGTTGAGCCGCCAGGTCGATGAGAAGGGAATGACGCTCATTCCCCTCGATGTCCATTTCAGCGACAGGGGACAGGCGAAAATGCTGCTGGGGGTATGCAAGGGAAAAAGGCAGTTCGACAAAAGGGCCGACCTTGCGGAACGGGACTCCCAGCGAAGGCTTCAGGCTGCAATGAAACACAGCCTCAGGGAACAATGACAAGCCTGCTTCTCGCCCTCATCTCCGCTGCGACGCTTGAGCTTTTCCCGAGGTTCGACGGGGTCCTTGTCGAGCTTTCCGACCCGGATGCCCTGAAATTGGGACCGATGACCGTTTCAGTGAGCGGGTACTCCCTTTCGGTGGCAACGGAACAAGGGGTGGAAGCCGGTTTCAGGAATCTTCCGCTCTGGATAACTTCTCTTGATTGTGATTCACTCGGGTTCCGGGCTTCGCTGGACAGCTCGATCGTCCGGATCGATTACGGGTTCAACGCTGACAGCACCGTCATGCTCCTCTTCGCCCGGACATCGGATCCGGTGGAAATTCCGATGCTCGCGTGGCGCGAGCCCCCTCCCATGCCTGACACGGTAATGGTATGGGATGATTCGCTGGTGTTTGCGGCCCTTGAGCGCGGGCTGGAAAGCCCCTGGCTGGCCGACTTCGACTGCGTGGTGATAGATCCCGGCCATGGGGGAAGAGACCCCGGCGCGGTCGGTCCGGCGGGCACCTACGAGAAGAACCGCACCCTCGAGATCGCCCTCCTGGTGAGGGACATGCTGCAGATGAGGCTGCCCGGCGTCAGGGTCGTGATGACCAGGACCACTGACGAATATGTTTCACTGGGGGCAAGGACCAGGCTCGCCAACCGGAACAGGGCCGACCTCTTCGTCAGCATTCACTGCAATGCCAGCACCAACAGGGATGCTTACGGATTCGAGACCTTTTTCCTGTCCAGGGCCCGCACCAGCGATGCCCGGACGGTTGAGCTTCTTGAGAACCAGGTCGTGGACCTCGAGGAAGGTCCCGTCTCCCCCGAGGACCCGCTTTCATTCATACTCGCCGACATGGCCCAGAGCATATTCCTGAGCAACAGCAGTTCGGTGGCCTCCGTGATCCAGGACAGGCTTAGCACGGCCTTTCCAGCCGCCAGGAACAGGGGGGTGAAACAGGCCGGTTTCCATGTGCTCAGGGGAGCCTACATGCCATCGGTTCTTGTCGAGGTTGCATTCATATCCAACCCCTCCGAAGAGCGTGACCTGCTATCTCTGGGCTTCCGTTTCAGAGCCGCGCAAGCTATTGTTGACGCGATCACGAACTACTCGGAAGGAGTCGATCATTGAGCCCGGCGCCGTCCCGAAACAGGCCCGCTGCAAGATTCAGCGAAAAGGTATCTTCGAAATACATGGTACGGTCCGTGCTGATCGTTGCCGGGATAGCCGCCCTCATGGGGCTCTGGTCATCCGTCGCAATGAGCATCATCAACCGGAAGTTGAACATTCAGGATGTTCCCGAGCCTGAAGAGGAAACCGTGGCCGCTGAGCCGCAGGTTTCGGATACGCTCAGAATAGTCGAGTTCACACCCGGCGAGTACGACCTGTCACTTGAGGAACCCGCCCCCTGGGATTCCCGCTGGCCGGTCTCCCCCTGCTCGGTTTACGTTACGGCGAACTCCTCTCCGCTGGTTGACACGATCCCGTCCGCCGACAACCCTGACTTCATCCCTGTCGAGACCCAGTTCCTCGTGGAATCCTGGGGACGAGCTTCCGGCCTCGACGAATCCGAGATGGAAAGGCTCTGGGCGTTCAACAATTACGACACCCTCTACGTTGACATGCCCAGGCAGCTCGACGTTGAAGGATTGAAAAGAACCATTGAGAGCAGGTTTGTCTGCTACACCCTGCTTGTCCCCATTGTGAACGGGCAGCCGGTTGACACCGACGCGTCCGGCACACCCCTTGCAGGGGTTCCCGGGGTGTTCAGCAGGCGATGAACACAGCTCCGATCGGGGTCTTCGATTCGGGAGTGGGGGGGCTGACCGTAGTCAGGGCTCTCAACGAGTTGCTCCCGTCGGAATCGGTGCTTTACTTCGGTGATACCGCCAGAGTGCCGTACGGCTCGAAATCACCCGAAACCGTCATCAGGTTTTCCCTCGAGGATGCAGCCTTTCTTATCGGCAAACGGGTCAAGATGATCGTTGTCGCCTGCAACACCGCCAGTTCGGTCAGCCTGCCCGCGCTTCGCGAAGCCCTTGATGTTCCGGTTGTCGGTGTGATCATCCCGGGCGCGGAAATGGCGCGTTCCCTGACCGTAAACGGAAGGGTGGGGGTGATCGGCACCCACGGCACCATCGCCAGCGGCGCATACCAGCACGCCCTGATCGAACTCGGGGTAAGAGCCGTGTCCGCGCAGCCCAGTCCCCTGCTGGTGCCCCTCGTCGAGGAGGGCTGGCTTGACCACCGCATCACCGAGGCCGTTATCAGGGAGTACACGACCCCTCTCATGAGCGAGGGCATAGACACCCTGGTTCTCGGCTGCACGCATTATCCGCTCCTGAAACCTCTCTTCACGAAGGTGCTGGGTGAGAGGGTTGCCCTTGTTGATTCCGCTCTGGCCACGGCCACGAAGGTCCGGGAGATCCTTTCCGGGAACGGGATAGCCCGCTCTGGAAGCCAGGGCGTAAACAGTTTTTATGTGAGCGACATTCCACTGAAGTTTCAGGAGATCGCCCAGAGGTTCCTGGGCAGGGCGGTTTCTCTGGTAACCCAGATACAGGTTGGTGAACATGCCTGATGCGAAAAGGACGGACGGAAGGCTTCCCTTCCAGATCCGTGACATCGAGTTCGAGATTGGCTATCAACCGCAGCCCCACGGAAGCGTACTCGTCAGCTGGGGTGAAACCCGTGTTCTCTGCTCCGCAACCTTCGAGAACAGGGTTCCCTACTTCATGCAGGGAAAGGGTTGCGGCTGGATAACCGCCGAGTACGACATGCTTCCCGGCAGCGGCAACAGGCGGATCCGGAGGGACAGGGGGTCAATCCTGAAGGGCAGGACGCAGGAGATCCAGCGTCTTGTCGGTCGAAGTCTCAGGCAGTGCGTCAACCTCGAGAAACTCGGCGAACGTCAGGTGACAATCGATTGCGACGTCCTTTCGGCCGACGGGGGCACAAGGGTGGCATCGGTTACCGGCGGCGCCGTGGCCCTTCGCCTTGCCATACTCCGTCTGCTCTCCGACAGGGTCCTGCAGCACGACCCGTGGCGCTGCTGGGTGGGCGGGATCAGCCTTGGGATGACACCGTCCGGCGTTCTTCTTGACCTCTGCTACGAGGAGGATTCCGTTGCCGATCTCGACATGAATGTAGTCGCAACAGCCGATGGAAAGATCATAGAGATGCAGGCCACCGCAGAGAAGGAGCCGGCTGAGCTCTCCGAGCTTTCCGGGATGGCCGAGCTTGCCAGGAAGGCCATCATGGAAGAGGTGGTTCCGCTTCAGATGGAGGCGGTCGGGGAATGACCGCTTCCCCCAGGTTCGTCATCGCGAGCGGAAATCCTGACAAACTCAGGGAGATCCTCCTCATCCTCCCCCGGTATGACTTCGTGTCCATTCTCGAATGGAAGCCGGATTGGGACGTCGAGGAGACGGGGCTCACGATACGCGAGAACGCCCTGATAAAGGCGCGTGCCGCCTCACACGAGACAGGGCTGCCTGCCGTGGCCGAAGACACCGGGCTCTTCGTCATGGCCCTCGGCGGAGCCCCCGGCGTTTATTCCGCAAGGTATGCCGGAAGGGACTGCAGCTACTCCGACAACGTCCGCAAGCTTCTGAACTCGCTTCTCGGGGAGGAGGGGGAGACAAGAAGGGCCGAGTTTCGCACTGCAGCCGCCCTTGTCACGCCAGATGGGGCGGAGACGGTGGTGGAGGGGGCCGTCAAGGGACTTGTAACCCTCTCTCCGGAGGGCTCGGGGGGGTTCGGGTACGACCCCGTCTTCTACTGCACGGAACTGGGGAAGACCTTCGCAGCAGCAACCCCTGCCGAGAAGAACATGGTCAGCCACAGGGCGAGGGCTTTAAGGGCGCTCGATCCGCACATGTCCGCGCTGACCCGATGAACCTGCCCGTTCTGCAAGCCTTTCCAAACCGGGGCATCAGTCGAATCGGCTGACCCTGGTGTGGCAGTAGGAGCGTCCCCCGTTTTTCAAATAGTAATCCTGATGGTAGTCTTCGGCCGGCCAGAAAACATCAAGCGGCCTGACCTCGGTGACAACCTGGAAACCCCTGTCACGCAGGAGCGAGATGAGTCGGTCAACGATCTCCCTCTGTTCATCCGACGTGTAAAAAACCGCCGATCTGTACTGGTTTCCAGTATCCACTCCCTGACGGTTCGGGGTGGTGGGGTCGTGTATTTCGAAGAACCGTCTCGCCAGTTCTTCAAAGGTCACTACCGAGGGATCGAACACAACCTCGACGGCCTCGGCATGCCCGGTTTCCCCGGAGCACACCTCGCGGTAGGTGGGGCTTTCCATGTATCCGCCGGTGTAGCCTGAAGTTGCGCGTAGCACTCCCTCCACACCGCTGAAATAGTGTTCCACACCCCAGAAGCACCCTCCCGCGAACACCGCCGTTTCCGTCTCCAAGCGTTCCCGGAACTCGATGGAGATCGAATTGACACAGTGGCGCAGATTCGCGGGAGAAAGCCCCTCCCCCTCGAAAACATGCCCGAGATGGGCGCCGCAGGCCGAGCATGTGATCTCGGTGCGAAGCCCGTCAGGATCAGGCCTTCTGGCAACGGCGCCGGGGATCTCGCCATCGAAAGATGGCCATCCGCAGCCGGTGGCGAACTTGTCCGCCGAGTCGAAAAGGGCAGCGCCGCAGCGCTTGCAGTGGTATGTGCCGTCCTCGAAGTGGTCCACGTATTCACCCGAGAAGGGGAGTTCGGTGCCACCATGAAGGATGACCCTTTCCTCCTCGGGGGTCAGTTGCCTCAATTCCATGGTCTCTCCGTTTTCTCCGAAGGCGAGAAGCCCTACAACCCCCATTGTCACCAGGAGCATTCCGGTTCCTATGCGCATTGCAGAAGAATTCCTCTCTTCCCTCCCGGATGATACTGCTGAACGGGGGCCGTGGTTCCCGCTAGCGGAGCACCACCACCCTTCGTGTGAGTTCGGCCGGCCCGGAGAGTGCAAGCATGTAGACCCCCGAAGCGAGACCTTCAGTTGCGATGAAGAATTCGCCCCTGAAGGGGCCCTCTCCCGACATTTTCCTCACAAGCCTGCCCGAGAGGTCGTAGACTCCCACGGTGAAAACACAGGGTTCAACGATGTTGATCGGGAGCGAGAAACCGCTGGCGGACGGGTTGGGCGAGGGGTATCCGAGAACGGGTACGGCAGGCGCTGGACCACTGACCCCGAGGTTGCCCTGATAACCCCCCGAGACCAGTATGTCGTCAAGGAAGAAACCAAGGCCCAGAGAGCCGTCCATGTCGGATTGAAAGCGGAACTCGATTTGATACAGGTCTTCAGGGTCGGTCGAGGACAGGTCGTATGAGAAGCCGACCCACCCCGTTCCCATGCCCTTTCCACTTCCGTAGAGCGCACCGCCCGAACCGATGAAGTCAAGCGTGTCCGAACTCATCACGGTCATGTTGTGGAGGATCGGGTACAGCCCGTCGGAACCGTACATCGCCACGTCGAACGTGGTCCAGAAACTGAGCGATGAGTTCGGGGCAAGATGCATGGAGGGGCTCAGGAGCCAGCAGTTCATGCCGTTCTGATAGCCCTGGTCGTTTCCGCACTGCCAGCTGTGGGTCGGGGAGTGGCTGTCGAGTTCGGTCACCCTCCAAAGGTCACCCGTTCCTCCGTGAGTCCAGCCCTCCGAACCGCCCTCTACATCGTTCATCACGCCTGTTTCGCCGATCGTGAGCCTCATCGAGTCGGCCCTTTCGTACCCGGTCGAGGGTGTCGAAAGGCTCATCATGAGCCACGGGAAGGAGGGGGAGGGGGCTTCGGGGGCAAGCGTGCACTCAAACAGCAGTTCCGCGGTAGAGCCTGCAGGAACCAGGGGACTGAACGCCGTATCGGAGGCGAACGACATCCACGACGGGTGGGAGGTGATGACCGCCGAGGCGTCGGGGGCGTCGAGCAGGCCGGTGTTTGCTATCGACATGATCAGGGAGAAGGTTTCCCCGGGCTCGGGGACCATGTCCCCCCCGTCATCGACCGAGTACGTTGCGAAATAAAGGCCAGGTGCATGCACCAGCATGGAAACCGGAATCTCCCAGGTGCCCTGCTGGGCTGAAAGGGTCAGCATGAGGCTGACCGACTCGTTGTTCAACGCATCGTCGTCGATGGAAAGTGAAAGCGGCCCGGAACCGGTGCCCGATGCTCCCGGGGCAAGGTCGGGGAAGGTCATGGAGTTTTCGATGAGCTGTGCGGGGCCGGAAACCAGTTGAGCCTCGAGGGAAACGCCGGTGACGGGTTCGGTTCCCTGGTTTGTGAGGGAAAGCGAGATCTGGGCCTGATCGCCGGGGGAGAGGTACCCGTCATCGCCGGTATCATCGATCAGGAAGCCGGAGATCACCGGGCCAGGACCGGTGCCCTGCGGGCAGTTCAGGCTGGTGCGCCTCACACCGCTTCCGGTGAGGGTCACCGTCATGGCTCCCACCGGGGGGGAGCCGAGCTCGAAGACCCGGTAACCGGAAGCATCGAGGATCGCCGTGAGATGGTTGTTCCCCTCGTCGTGCACACAGAGCAGAAGCCCCTCGGTCATGCAGCCGGAAACCTGCACGGGGAACGTGGTGGTGTTCGCGGTGACGAATTCGGGGAAGGACAGTTCGGGAGTGACCGGGATCTTCCTGTACGGTCTGAAGGAGGGATCGCCCAGAAGGTTCACCTGGTAGAGGTGCCATCGGTAGACGTTCTCCCACCTGCCGTACGGGATGTAGAAATCCTTCGCCTCTGCAAGGATCTGCCCCATGCGGGTGTTCCTGTCCTGGTAGAGCCTCAGGAAGAAGTAGCGGTCGAGTATGTCCGAATAGCCGTAGGCGGGGTTGCCGGGCGATCCCCATCCGTAGCTGGAATTGCCTATGAAACACACTCCGCAACCTTCGGCACTCGTAAGGAAATGCTCCGCCACGGCATCGAAGTCGAATGCGGCGCTCCAGCATCCGATGGAGTAGAAGAAGGCGGAGTAACGGCCGTTCGAATCCACTCCGTCAAGGAAGGCGCCGCTTATCGACTCGCTGCCCCCGATGCTCATGCCGTTGTACCAGGCATGACCGTTGTGGTTCAGCAGGTTCGTACCCTCTGACATGGCTGCGAGCACGGTGGCGGCGCTCAGGTTGCCAAGTGTCTGGTAGAGTTTCGTGACGTTCATGAAACCGGGCAGACATGCCGACTGGATCTCGTTCTTGCTGACGCCCCCGTCCGTGAACGGGTTGGTCCAGAGCACCTGGGCCATGAATAGAACATCCTGCAGGTGGCCGTCATTGATGCAGTCTTCGTACGCCGTCAGCTTGTTGTACCATGCCGTTGCCTCGAAGGCGTCATTGACGGTGACACGCCCGACCCAGACATCGGGGTAGAGATCTACATCGTCCTCCACCTCTCCGAAAACGCCGTTCGCGTTCGCATCCCAGTCGCCGTCGAGATCGGAAAAGTACAGGTCGCAGGGAAGGCTGTCTTCCCTGGGATGGATGCCTGCCTGGCACTCCATTGCGAAGGCGTACCGCATCGGAACATGCTCGGTGTCGCCGCCGAGAAGCACGTAGTCAAGGCCGTATTCCTGCCTGTACCACTTGATGTAGTTGCGCAGCGCTTCGGCATCGTCCCGTCCGCCCGCCGCTGAAAGCACCTCGTCCATGGTGACCACTTCGGTCAGTATCCCCTCGCTGTGCCTTCGCTGGGCAAGCTGGCTGAAAACTCCCTCAAAGGATGGGACCGTTACGATGAGCATTCGGGCCGATTCCTGGTCCGCCTCGGGAACAGGAAGGCGGCCGGCAGTTTCCGTTCGGATCGACAATTCAAGGCCGGAAAGCCTCTGGAGTTCTCCTGTTGAGGGATTCCAGCGGTACGGGAACACGAGAATCTCGGCCGTAGGTGTACCGCCGCGGAATGATGTTCCGGCGAGGATTGCCGGGTGGTCCGGCCAGAAGGCGGCAGTTTCGTAGATCGCCGGATCGGGGGGTACGGCTTCCCGCGCTTCTTCGACCAGTGGCGTGGGGGGTTGAAGAGCCCTCACATTGTAAAGCCCCGGAACAGTTTCCCAGCCGGCCGCAACGATCTCCACAGATACGGCGGTCTCACCGGAAGGAATGGCGAAGGTCACGGGAACAGCCGGGAGATCGGGTTCACCGGGAATACAGCCGGGCAGACCGTTCTCCGTCCTTACCGAAACGCCCAGGTCCGAGCTTTGAATGTCTTCCCGCGAAACGACCGTCTCCACGGGAACGGCCACATTGATCACCGAGGCGATGAGGCCCAGTGCAAGGATGCAGTTCATGGGGTTATCGCTCCTGTCCTGTTTGCATATTCTTCGCATGATTGTTCCATGTGATGACAATGCCATAAAAGAGCGGAGATGGAAAGAGTGAGACGCAAGGACAGGGAAGTCACCGATCCGGGGGAGATTTCCGCTGCATTCCGGAGGTTCAGAACCTGCACGCTCGGGATCGAAGCCGACGGTCATGTCAGGCTCGTGCCGATGTGTTTCGGATACAGCGAGGGCTGCCTGTACTTCCACAGCTCATTCGAGGGGGAAAAGATCGGCATTCTGAAAAGAAATCCCGCCGTGACCTTCGAATCCGCCCGCATTCTCGAGGTCGTGGGACACGACGACATCCACTACGAGAGCATCATCGGAGAGGGTACCGTGGAATTCCTTGATTCTGTCGAAGAGAAAAGGGCAGGCATGGCCGTTCTTCTCGGGCATTTCTCCGGTTCCGCGACAGATGTGTCCGATGCCGCGCTGGAAGGCACCTGCGTGTTCAGGGTGAGGATCGGGCATGTTTCCATGAAGAGGAACCCGGCCGTATGGGAGAAACCAGTGCTTGAGACCGAAAGGCTCACTCTCAGGGCGTTCAGCACCGCCGATGCGGAGGAGCTCCGCACGGCCGCCGACCATCCCGTGATCGCCGAGGGAACCGCAGGCGTTCCCCATCCATACACCCTCCATGATGCCGAGGTGTTCCTGTCCGGAAGGTACAATGACTTCCTGGGTGAAACCGGAGGCGTCTTCGCCGTTGTCGAGAAGGCTTCGGATGCGTTGATCGGGTGCACCGGCATAATGCGGACCAGGACCGGATCTGCCGAGATCGGTTACTGGATCACACCCTCCCGCTGGAACCGGGGCTACTGCACCGAGGCGGTGATGGCCGTTCTGAAATACGGCTTCGACAGAATGGGGCTTCACAGGATAAGTGCGCTTCATTTTACAGAAAACCCCGGCAGCGGACGCGTGCTTGAAAAGGCCGGCATGCAGCGGGAAGGGCTTCTCAGGGGTTACCTTCTGAAGGACGGAACCTACAGGGACGCTGTGATCTGGTCCGTTCTGAGAAGCGGCTAGTCGGTCCGCCTGGCCTTCTTCACGATCTCTTCGGCGACACTTACCGGAACGGGCTCGTAGTGCTCGAACTGCATCGTGAACGATGCCCTGCCCTGCGTTGCGTTCCGGAGATCGGTGGCGTAACCGAACATCTCACTGAGGGGCACCATCGCCCTTATCTCCTTCGATGTTCCCCGCGAATCCATTCCCGTTATGGTGCCGCGCTTCTCATAGATCCCGCCGCTGACGCCCCCGGCATAGTCCTCGGGAGTTGTCACTGAAACGCTCATGACGGGCTCGAGTATCTGGGGGGCGCATTTGAGGAACGCCTTTGTGAATCCCATCGATGCGCAGGTTCGGAAAGCCATCTCGGACGAGTCGACGGTATGGAAAGTTCCGTCGAGCAGGGTGAACCTGACATCGACCACCGGGCATTTCGCGTACACGCCCCGCTTCATGGCGTCGATCACGCCCTTTTCCACGGCAGGGATGTACTCCCTCGGGATGTTGCCCCCGACCACCTTGTTCTCGAACTCCAACCCGCTTCCCGCGGGAAGCGGGGCGAGCTTGAAGATGATGTGTGCGTACTGGCCCTTGCCGCCGGTCTGCTTCACGAACTTTTCGTTCCAGTCCGTGCTGCCGGTGATGGTTTCGCGGTAGGCCACCCGGGGGGGCGATGTTTTCGTTTCAACGTTGAATTCGCGCTTCAGCCTGTCGATGATTATCTCGAGGTGGAGCTCGCCCATCCCGCTTACAAGAGTCTCTCCTGTTTCTTCGTGGGTTTCGACAATGAAGGTGGGATCCTCCTCGGAAAGCTTCGTGAGGGCATCGGTGAGCTTGTCACGGTCCTGCCTCTTTTCCGTGGCGAGGGCCACGCTGAGCACTGGTGCGGGGAACTCGATGGCTTCGAGCACTATCGGAGAGTCGATACAGGAGAGCGTGTCGCCCGTTACGGTCTCGGAGAGGCCAATCACAGCGCCGATCTCACCCGAATAGAGACAGTCGACGGCTTCGCGGCGGTTGGCATGCATTCTCAGTATGCGCCCCACGCGCTGCTTTATCTTTCTTGTCGAGTTGTAGACATAGCTGCCGGCTTCGAGTGTGCCGCTGTAGATCCTCACGAAAACCAGCTTGCCGGTGTGCTTGTCGGTGGCCACCTTGAAGGCGAGGGCCGCAAGCCTTCCCGAGTCCTTTGGAACCCTTGTGGCCTCGGAGCCGTCGCCGGGGGTGACACCGATCACCGGGGGAAGGTCCAGCGGGCTTGGCAGATAGGCGACCACCGCATCGAGAAGCCTCTGTATGCCCTTGTTCTTGTAGGCGCTTCCGCAGAGAACCGGGCAGACCAGCTGGGCATGAGTTGCCTTGCGGATCGCGAGTGAGAGCTCTTCCCTCCCGATCGGAACGCCTTCGCAGAATTTTTCAAGAAGGCTTTCATCCACTTCGCTGACCTTCTCAACAAGGATGAGGCGCTGCCGCTCGGCCGACTCGCGCATGTGTTCGGGAATCGGCGCTTCGCGCCATTTCATGCCGCTCGTGATCTCGTCGTAGAACACGGCCACATTGTCGACAAGGTCAACCACGCCCTCGAGCCCTGAGTCGCCGATTATCGGGATGGTGACGGGGATGGCGTTCGCCCCGAGCCGCGCGTGAAGGGAGCGGAGGACGCCGTAGAAATCCGCGCCCGCCCTGTCCATCTTGTTGACGAAGGCGATACGGGGAACACCGTACCTGTCGGCCTGACGCCAGACCGTCTCGCTCTGCGGCTCGACTCCGCCGACTCCGCAGAACAGCGCGATCGCGCCGTCGAGGACCCTCAGGCTGCGTTCGACTTCAACAGTGAAGTCAACGTGGCCGGGGGTGTCGATCAGGTTTATCTGGTGGTCCTTCCAGACCGTCGTGGTTGCCGCGCTCGTAATCGTGATGCCGCGTTCCTGCTCCTGTTCCATCCAGTCCATCGTGGCGGCGCCGTCGTGAACTTCGCCGATCCTGCTGGACCTTCCGGTGTAGAAGAGGATGCGCTCGGAGACCGTGGTCTTGCCGGCGTCGATGTGGGCCATTATGCCAATGTTCCGAAGCCTTTCCAGGGGGAACTGCCTGCTCATTTGGTCTCCAAAACGTGAGGGAATTAAGCAAATGTCAAACGGCCCGTAATATACACCCCCCGCAAGCCCTCCATACCGGAGACGTGTATATTGCCGGCATGTTTTCACAACTCGCAGCAATGCTTCACATACCCGAGAAGGCTGTCAGGGCGGTGGTCGACCTGCTCGACCAGGGCGCCACCGTGCCGTTCATCGCAAGGTACCGGAAGGAGCTCTCGGGCGGCCTTGACGAGGTGGCCGTCGCCGCACTCAGAGACCAGGCCGCCAATCTGAGGGCACTCGCCGCCAGGCGGGATGCGATCATCCGCTCACTCACCGAGAGGGACCTTCTGACCGACGAACTCAGGATGGCGGTCGAGCAGGCCGACACCCTCGCGCGTCTCGAGGATGTCTACCTTCCGTTCAGGCCGAAAAGAAGGAACAGGGCCACCATCGCCGAGGAAAAGGGGCTGCTGCCCCTTGCCGAGAGGCTTCTTTCACAGCGGGGCGGCGATCCCGTGGCATACGCGCAGGATTACATTGATCCCGAAAAGGGGGTCAACACCCCGGAAGAAGCCCTTGAGGGCGCCCGTGACATCATCGCGCAGAAAGCCTGTGAAGACCTTGAAACCCGTGAGGCCATGCGTTTCCTCTTCCACCGGGACGGCCGTTACGAGTGCAGGGTGATCGCCGGTAAAGAGGCCGAGGGAAGCAAGTACAGGGACTGGTTCGACTGGAAGGAATCGGTCGCGAAAGCTCCTTCCCACCGTATCCTCGCCATGCGGCGGGGAGAGAAGGAGCTATTTCTGAACCTTTCCGTAACGGTTCCCGAGGAAAGGGCGCTCGCGATACTTGAGAAGAGGTTTCTCACCGCCAGGGGCACCCCCGAGGCGGTACAGATTCAGGAAGCCCTTGCAGACGGTTTCAAACGCCTTCTCGGACCCCAGATGGAAACTGAATCGAGATCTGACTCGAAGGAGAGGGCCGACCTGGAGGCAGTGGGGATATTCTCGAGGAACCTCGAGAACCTTCTCATGGCACCTCCGCTGGGCAGGAGAAGCGTTGTCGGGGTTGACCCCGGCCTCAGAACGGGGTGCAAGTACGCCGTTCTCGACGCCCAGGGCGCCCTTCTCCACCACGACGTTTTCATGCTCCACAGGAAGCCCGAAGCCATGGTGAAGTTGAGGAAGATCGAAGAGACCTACCATCCCGAGTTCATCGCCGTCGGAAACGGAACCGGAGGCAGGGAGACCGAATCATTCCTCAGAAGCCTCGAACTCAACGCTGTCGTCGTGATGGTGAACGAGAGCGGAGCGTCGGTCTATTCCGCTTCGCAGGAAGCCCGTGACGAATTCCCCGAACTCGATCTCACTGTCAGGGGTGCGGTTTCGATAGGCAGGAGGCTTCAGGATCCGCTCGCCGAACTCGTTAAGATCGATCCGGAGAGCATAGGGGTCGGCCAGTACCAGCACGACGTTGACGCGGGGCTGCTCAAACGGACCCTCGACGACACAGTGATGAGGTGCGTCAATTCCGTGGGGGTGGAGTTGAACACGGCAAGTGCAAGGCTTCTCACCTATGTCTCGGGCCTTGGCCCCAAGACCGCGCGCGCGGTGGTCGAGTTCAGAAACTCGGCGGGGCCTTTCACATCGAGAAAGCAACTGCTTTCGGTGCCCGGTCTCGGCCCGAAAGCTTTCCAGCAGTGCGCCGGCTTCCTGAGGATCAGCGACGGCATCGAGCCTCTCGATGCAAGCGCAGTCCATCCCGAGCGCTACGCCCTCGTGAAGCGGATGGCAGGCGAGCTCGGCACCGATGTCAGGGGGCTCATGGCCGACAGGGTGCAGAGGTCCGCGATCGTCCTCGAGCGATACATCACGGAAGACGTTGGGCTTCCCACACTCAACGACATCCTGGCCGAACTCGAGAAACCCGGCCGCGATCCAAGACGGCGGTTCGAGGCCATGCGGTTCGAGGATGTTCATGATCTTGCCGACATTGGCGAGGGAATGGTTCTTCCCGGTGTTATCACCAATGTTACGGGCTTTGGAGCCTTCGTCGACGTGGGTGTTCACACGGACGGACTGGTGCACATCAGCAGACTGAGCTCATCCTTTGTGAAGCACCCCACCGATGTGGTTGCCGTGGGACAGTGGGTGACCGTCAGGGTCATCGGGATCGACATGGACAGACGGCGGCTGAGCCTTTCAATGGAGGGAACAGAAACCGCTGCGGGGGGTAAAGCTCCAGTGAGGCAAACATGAACAAGGCTGTGCTTTTCATACTCATCGCGGCCCTTGCCGCGACGGCGGCTACCGTTGAGATCAAGAACGGGACAAGCCTTGAACTGTATTTCGTCTGGATCACCGAAGCCGGGCGGGAAAAATGGGTGGACATGCTTGGCATGTCAGTCCTTGAGCCCGACAGCTCGATCATTTTTCAGGTCACCCGCGGCTGGTACGACCTGCGCATCCAGGACAGCGAGTGGGAGAACTACACCCTTGAACGGGTTCCCCTGTCAGACTCGAACCACTTCATCTGGGTGGTCGAGGCCATCCACAGAGACAACCCCTGATCATTCCTCCGCGAGTTCCACCTTCACGGAGTGGTGCATTTCCCTGATGGTTTCGAGGAGTTCCTGCTCTGCCTCGGGAGACATGGGCCCGCTGCTGAAGGCAACACCCGCGAGCGCGTCGTTCATAACCCTGAGCCTTCTGCAGACGATCCCCGAAAGCGCCCTCACGAACTTCACCGAGGTTTCCGGAGCCTTGATCGTCATCCTGTTGAACTCCTGTTCACCGAGCCGGAGCAGGCTGCCGGCCGAACAGGCCTCGATGGTGGCCGATCGGGGAAGGCCGTCAAGGAATGCCATCTCCCCGAAGACGCTTCCCCGTTCAAGCATTGCGAGAAGGAAATCCTCGTTTCTCGAGTCGTCGTAAACCCTGAACTTGCCCCTTGTGATTATGTACAGGTCGGTGGAGGTGTCGCCCCGCTTGAGGATGACCTCCCCGGCGTCCACATCCACTGGCGTGCAGTACCAGATGATCTTTGCGGTCAGGTCCATCGGCATGGTGTATGTCATTGAATGCCTCCGTCTATATGCTCCGGTGATTCATCGAAAAGACCCGGGTAGTAAAGCCCGCTCCGAAGGGCCTGCTGGATGAAGTCCGCCCTTCTCGCATAAAGCATGGAGAACTCGGGCATGGTCCCGGAAAGAACCTCCCTGGCGATCCAGCATGCCGAGGCTTCCCGGTGCGGCGCTGAATGATCGCCGTTCTTCCTTCTCAGAAGGGAAAGGTAGTTGACCACCGCCGCCGCTGTTTCCCCCGGGCTCCCGGCCCCGGTATCGTAAAGAAGGAAGGCGTACTCGTAGGCAATGTCGAGGCTGTCAGGGTTGTGGCGCATGCCTTCCCTGGCCAGGTCAAGCCCCTCGTCCACCATGCCGAGGTTCACCGCGAGATGGTTCGACGCATCGCAGAAAACGGCGGAAAAATGGGGGTCGAGGCGCGATACAAGCCAGGCCTGGGGAAGGTAGTCGGTTATGGCAGACCATGCCTGCCCCTGATACATGCCGATGTGATGATAATCATCCATTTGAAGGTATAGAACAGCAGCCGCAACCCGCCTCAACCTGTCGATGCCTGACCCTATCGCACCCAGATTTCCGGACGGATCAGCCCTGTATTCGCGGCTGACCCTGCCGCCGCTGAGAACGGCCAGCAGAAGGAATACCCCCGCAGCTGCAAATGGGATCACGCTCCGTCTTGTCATCGTCGGGCTTTTCTCACGGAAATTGCAGTGACCGCCGATGCAAGGGCGAGAAGGATCAGCGAATCTCTCATTATCTTGCCCCAGTACCATTTCGCCGCCCACGGCTGGGTGAAGAACCAGCGGGTTTCACTGCAGGCATGCCCCGCCTCGTGGCCGCTTCCATCCTCTGCGATGGTGCACTCCTCACCGAGCGCCTCAGCGGGCGCGGTATCGACGGGATCGAAGTTCAGGCTGCAGCCGCAGAAAAGCACGAATACGACCGGTATCAGCCTTCTCACTTGAGGTCCCTGCGCTGAAAGACGGCCAGGGCCAGGCTCAGCATGAACGCAGTGTAGCAGAGGCCGTAGAAAACGGCAAGTGCAAAGAACACGGGCTCTACATCGAAACCGTGCGCGAGCGGGTCCTTGATGTGGAACACGTCGGCGTGGGGGAGAAGGAGCCGCAGGCCCCGCATCAGCCCGGAGCTTCCGGGGAGAAGATCGGCGAAGTCCCGCACGCTCATCTGGCTCAGGATGAAAAGTATGGTCGTGAGAGGCCAGTTGAGCGGGGGGCTTGTGAAGAAGCTGAAGAAGAACACGGTCGCCAGGAGGAACCATCCCTCGACAACTATCAGGAGCGTTGCCGGAAAGATGTCGCCCGGAACCTGGATGCCCCGGAGCAATAGAATTGCAACGAGCCCAAGACAACTCACGATCAGGGCGGAAGCCTGCACCATCGCGGCGCCCAGGAATCGTCCGAGCAGGTACTGCCAGCGGGAGAGCGGGACAGCCAGAAGGGGCATTACCGTCCGCTGTTCCCTGTCCTGCGGGAA
This sequence comes from Candidatus Fermentibacterota bacterium, assembly GCA_963845085.1. Classification (GTDB taxonomy): domain Bacteria; phylum Fermentibacterota; class Fermentibacteria; order Fermentibacterales; family JCC-6; genus UBA6080. Next base: position 134,177 of record CAWJQI010000001.1, on the reverse strand, counting down.
GAGGTTTGCGGCAAGCCCGAGGGCGAGCGCCAGAGCTCCGATCTCAATGCCGAAAAGGCCGAAGTCGAGCACGAACCGTCCCTGATTTCCGACGGAGAAGCTTGGAACCTGGGCGATCCCGAAAAGGACAAGGAGGATGCCGATGAGAATCCCCCACGGCGTCTTCCTGCGAAAGAGCATTCGGAGGGTCATCACGCCGAATGTCAGTGCCCCGGTCACGGTGCGGCCTCCGTTGCGGAGAGGAACACTTCCTCGAGGCTTTTCCAGCTCCTCTCGACTCCGGTTACCGGACAGCCCCTGCCCCTGAGCATGTCGATGCTTTTCTGAAGGTCGGCAGTGGGAACGGTCAGTTCCATCTGGGCTCCGTCTTCAATGTATGTGATGCGATGGCTCTCCTCCCCGCCAAGGAGCTGGTCGAGCGTGCCCGCCCTGACCACCGCCCCCCTGTTGAGGATCAGGACCCTGTGGCAGACGCTCTCGACCTCGCTGAGTATGTGTGAGGAGAGGAATATCGACGCGCCGCGCCGGTTCTCCTCGAGGATTATGTCGCGGAACTCCTTTCTGGCGATGGGATCGAGGCCGCCCGTCGGCTCGTCCATCACAAGAAGCCCCGGGGATGACTGAAGGGCGAGTGCGAGGCTCAGCCGTTGGCGCATGCCCTTGGAGTACTGCCTCAGCCTCATGTCCTCCCAGCCCCTCAGCCCGACCCGGTCGAGCAGCCTGCGCCAGTCGGTGTCGGACCCCTTCAACCGCCGCATTGAGGCGAAGGCGCGCAGGAGTTCAAGGCTGGAGAAGCTCTGGTCGTAGTCGGGGTTTTCGGGAACGTAACCGAGCCTGGCCCTGGCGGCCTGACTGCCCGGAACCCGCCCCCAGACGCGCACTCTTCCGGAGTTGGGATGGAGAAGGCCGAGAACGCACTTCATGGTTGTGGTCTTCCCCGCTCCGTTGTGGCCCAGGAAGCCCAGTATCTCGCCCGGTTCCACGGTGAAGCTCACATCCTTCACCGCATCGACCTTCGCGAGGCCGGCCCTTGTTTGAAAAGACCTTACAAGGTGCTCAACTGACACTGGAGAATCGGAAGCCATGACCCCTCCCGGATTTGACGCCAGGAAGCAATTATAGAACAGTGCCCGGGCGTGTACAAGGAAAAGTCAGGCAGTCGCCCCAAAAATCTGTTGATCCCGGGAGCAGGGAGCAGGCATGAAAGACAGAAGAATTACCGTTCCGGTGACGGGCATGACATGCGGCGCATGTTCTGCGGCGGTGAAAAGGGCACTCGAGGGTGTCGAAGGGCTGGCTGATGTGTCGGTCAACCTCGCCGCCGGGTCCGCCGGGTTCGCGGCAAAGGGAAGGGTAGATGCAGCCGCACTTGCAAAGGCCGTTGAGAGGGCCGGGTATTCAGTGCCCACGGCGGAAACAAGGCTTGGCGTTCTCGGGATGTCATGCGTCTCCTGTTCGAACGCCGTGGCCAGGGCACTGATTGAGACGGAGGGGGTGATCGAAGCCTCGGTCGACCCCGTTACGGGAACGGCCCTTGTGAAGGCCATACCTTCCCTGGCCGGTACCGATGCCCTCGAGAGGGCGGTGAAGGGTGCCGGTTACGGCATTGCCGAAATCAGTGGAGACGCTTCCCCCGATGCCGCGGAAACGGAGATGAAACGGCTGCACGATGCAAGGAGAAGGCTTCTCCTGGCCTGGGTTCCGACGGGCATCGTCATTCTCCTGATGCTCCCGCACATGTTCCTTCACTCGGAATGGCCCGGCGCCGCAGTCTACCGGTGGGGGACCATCCTGCTGTCGTTCCCTGTTCTTTTCATGGCGGGATGGCCCACGCTGAAGGGAGGCGTCAGGGCGCTTGCACACGGCAACGCCAACATGGACTCCCTGATAACCCTCGGCACGGGTGCATCGCTTCTGACCGGCCCTGCCTCGTTCTTCGCCCCGGTGGCGAACTATGCCGGCATCTCGGCCATGATCATGGCCTTCCATCTCACCGGAAGGTTCGTGGAGGCACGTGCCAGGGGCCGTGCATCCCTGGCCATCCGGCGCCTTCTGGCCCTCGGCGCAAAGACCGCCAGGGTCGAGAGGGATGGGATCCTCGTCGAGATCCCGGCAGGGGAGATCAGGGTGGGGGACGTGATGGTTGTCAGACCTGGTGAGAAGTACCCGACCGACGGGACGGTCGAGGAGGGGGAGGGGAGTGCCGACGAGTCCATGGCCACGGGGGAGAGCATGCCGGTTAGGAAATCCCCGGGCGACGGGGTGATAGGAGCCTCCGTGAACATCGACGGCCTTCTCAAGGTCAGGGCGGAGAAGATAGGAAGTGAGACCTTTCTCGCGCAGGTCGCAACCCTTGTGGAACGCGCCCAGGGAACCAGGGTGCCGGTTCAGGAATTCGCGGACAGGGTCACCCGTGTGTTCGTGCCGGTCGTGATGGCCATCGCCTCAGCCACTTTTTTGATGCATGTGCTTTTCCCGGGCATCTCGTCCCGACTGGGAGAGCTGGGCGGTTTCCTTCCCTGGGTAACCGGTGCGGGGGGCGTTACGGGAGCGCTCTTTGCCATGGTTGCGGTGCTTGTCATCGCATGCCCGTGCGCGCTCGGCCTTGCCACCCCCACCGCCCTCATGGTCGGCAGCGGCATGGGCGCCGAGCGGGGCATACTCTTCAGGAGCGGTGCTGCCATACAGGAGCTCAGCGGCGTGAAGGCCATCGCCTTCGACAAAACGGGTACCCTGACGACTGGAAAGCCCGTTGTTGTTTCTGTCTTCCCACTTGGCGGTGCGACGGTAAAGGGCGCCCTTTCAACAGCTGCCTCGGTGGAGTCGGCATCGACCCATCCCCTTGCCCTCTCGGTGCTGGCGGCTGCGGAAGGCATGGGGGTGACGTTCCCCGAACCGGTCGGGATAAGGAACGAGAGCGGCATGGGGATTTCGGCGTTCGTTGCCGGCGCGGCCGCTGCCGTTGGCTCCCCGAGGCTCGCCGAAAGCCTCGGCATACCCCTGCCAGCGGAGGCGCGCACGAAACTGGACGAGATCTCGGAGCGCGGCTCCACCGGCTTTCTGCTCATGGAATCGGGCGGGGTGAAGGCTGTCTTTGAAGCAAGGGACGAACTGAAGGAATCGGCCAGGAGAACCGTCGATGCGCTCAGGGCGATGGGAATGGTGACAGTGATGGTCACTGGCGACAACAGGCGGACCGCTGAAACCGTGGCATCCCTTTTGGGGATGGATCATGTCGCCGCGGAAGTTCTGCCGGACAGAAAGCTGTCCGAGGTGGAAATGCTCAGGGAGAAATACGGATCTGTTGCCTTCGTCGGTGACGGCATCAACGATGCGCCAGCACTTGCGGGCGCCGATGTGGGGATTGCCCTGGGCACCGGAACCGATGTTGCCCTCGAGGCTGCCGATGTCGCACTTGTCGGCGGGGACCTTCAGGGGATCGTGAAGGCTGTCACCCTGAGCAGGGCGACATTCGCCAAGATCCGTCAGAACCTCTTCTGGGCCTTCGCATACAATGCCGTGATGATCCCCCTCGCCATGGCGGGCTGGATGCACCCGGTTCTCGCGGAAATAGCCATGGCAACGAGCTCTATCACGGTGGTTGCCAACTCGAACAGCCTCAGGAGAAACCGCCTGCATTCGTCCCGGGCGGCTCTCAGCGGGTCAGCATGATCCTCGCGCCTGCCACGAGTTCCCCGGCCCTTGCGCGAACCAGGTAAAGGCCGTTCGCCCCGTCGATGGAGTACTGGAAGCTGTGAACCCCGGTGCCGAGAGTGCCCGAGTACACGGTTGAGACCATTCGTCCCGCGATGTCGAACACATCAAGCTCCACCTGGCACGGAGATGGGAGCTGAAGCTCGAAAACCGCAGTGCCGGCGCAGGGATTGGGCCCCGCGGCAAGCGAGAGCGTTTCCGGAGTGCCGCTCTGAAGCCCCGTCGTGGTGACTTCGGCCATGCAAACATCCGTGCCGGAGCCGAAGACGTTCGCATGAACATGCTTTCCCGCAGCCGTGACAAGGCTTCCGTCCGGGGCGATGTCGACATGGAACATCGAGCCCGGTGTGTTGATCGAGAAGACCGGCGCGGCCGGGTTCATGTCGTCAAGTACGGTAACCTCGTCACCGCCACCGGTCTGGCAGCCCCATGATGATGCGGCAAGCCATCTTCCGTCCGCCGAGCAGTCCATCCAGCTGATGATGTCCTGATGGGCGCCGGAGCCTGCCGGGTAGTCGTATATCCATGTGGGGGTGGAGCCTGCCGGGTCGAACCGGTATATCCTGTTGGACGTGTACGTGCTTTTGTAGAACCCGAAGTACACGACCTCGTTGTCGTCGGAAACTGCAGCCGAACCGGCGTAGTAGCCAGTCGCGTTCCGGGACCACGAGAGCGTGTACTCAGAGCCGTTCCAGGCGGCGAGCTTGGCGGCCGTAAAGCCGTAGGCGACGAGCGAACCATCGGCAGAAACACCGAAGCAGTCGGTGGAGGCCCCGAGGTCATACGTGTCCTCGAGGCTCCCGGAGACGGCATCCACCCGAAGCAGAGTCGCACCGACGCTGAAGACGAGTTTCGCCCCGTCTGAGGTCAGCCTGAGCTGTCTGGGTGAATAGGTGAAGTCCTCGTTCTCATAGACGAGCAATCGGATCGGGTGATTCGTACCCGAAAACCAGAACGGCCAGATGCCCGTTCATCAGGCCGCCCAGAGCGAAGGTCGCTCCGTCGGAAGAGCAGTCGTACGTGCCTGGCCCGTCGACAGCCCCGCTCTGAAAGTTCTCAGTGCCCTCCCAGGTCCAAAGCGGAGTGGATGACGCCCCGTTGAAAAGACAAACCTGGAGATTGTTCTCTGAAACAAGGAAGTCGTCGGGGGTGTAGCCGGGCGTGCCGTTGTCGTTCCACACCGAAAACACCCGTGCGAGCCAGTATCGGTCGGCCGTATCGGCTGCCGAGGTCCCGGTGCCGAGCGATGTCCAGTATTCGTTTTCGCCGAGTTCGGGCTCGGACTGCCAGAACACCTCACCATTGCCCAAAACCCCCTCGAACATCCTGCCGCCGCCGTACCAGCCGCCGGTCAGGACGTATTCGCCTCCGTTCCCCATGGGGCAGGTCTTCTGGGTCAGTCCGTCCGCCTGGCTGTACTGCCAGATGACGGATGAGTCAAGAATGAAAGGGATTGGCGCCGACACGGCGGGAACACCGGTGTTGGGGAGGTAGAAGATCCCGTCGGGCGTCACTTCGACGGACAGCGCAGAGTTCGCCCCGACCGCAGCCGCAGGGGCAAGACAGAGCATCATCATGGCATGTCTCTTCATTCCGTGGCTTCCTTTCCCGTATTCGCCGCGGGATCATCCCCCTGACGGCGGAATTGGATGAGACCGAACAGGCCCCTTGATATCAGCGCGGTGCTCCACAGGGCGTTGATCCAGATCCCGTTCAACCAGCGGCCGGCGACGGTGAGAAAGACGAGTGTTGCCAGACTGGACAGCGAGAACACCCTGAGCATAGACTGCATCTCCCCCTCGGTGGCCCTGTGCTCCCATCTGTAAAGGAGTTTGTAAAGGGCTATCACGGTAAGAGATGCAAGAAGCACAAATGGGAACGGCATGTTCGAGAAGAGGGTGAGCGACGCGCAGACGACGCCTGAAACCATCTGCGCGACCGACCACTGGATGTAGTTACCCCCGGAGGGCTTCATCCCCCGCCCTTTCTCTGAAAAGCCAGCGCTTTATATGTCGAGCTCCGCCATCCCGGACAATCCCCGGAATTTGACTTTTCCGGGACGCTTTGTTAGCATCCACCCTCAATGCGAGCGAAAGGCGGGACACCCGGCTTTCACCACTGAAACATCGGCAGAAACCGGTTTTCCATCAGAGGACCGGCTGTGTCGGCTTTTTAGGGAGAGTGCGAGATGGCTTCAGAACGACTTACATCCAAGATGGCAATGGATCTCGAGGACAGGTACGGCGCCCACAACTACCACCCCCTTCCCGTGGTCCTCTGCAGGGGACAGGGAGTTCACGTCTGGGATGTCGAGGGGAAGCGCTATTATGACTTCCTCTCCTCGTACTCCGCGGTCAACCAGGGACACTGCCATCCAAAGATAGTGAAGGCCCTCGTCGACCAGGCCCAGGTGCTCGCGCTGACTTCCCGGGCATTCTACAACGATGTGCTCGGTTCCTTCGAGAAGTACGTCACGGAGTACTTCGGCTACTCAAGGGTGCTTCCCATGAACACCGGCGCCGAAGCCGTCGAGACCGCCATCAAGCTCTGCCGCAAGTGGTCGTACAGGGTCAAGGGCATTGCCGAGAACCGTGCAAAGATCATTGTGTGCGAGAACAACTTCCACGGCCGGACCACAACAATCGTCTCATTCAGCAGCGACCCTGACGGCTACGGCGACTATGGCCCCTTCACGCCCGGCTTCGTGAGGATACCCTACAACGATCTTTCCGCCCTCGAGGAGGCACTCCTCGACCCCGAGGTCGGGGGCTTTCTCGTCGAACCCATACAGGGCGAGGCTGGCGTTTTCGTTCCCGATGAGGGCTTTCTCAGGGGTGCCGCCGAGCTGTGCAGGCGGAAGAACGTTCTCTTCATAGCGGACGAGGTCCAGACCGGCATCGCCCGCACCGGCAGGCTGCTCGCCTGCGATCATGAGAATGTAAGGCCCGACATCCTGATCCTCGGGAAAGCAATCAGCGGGGGGATGTACCCGGTGTCCGCGGTTCTCGCAGATGACGAGATCATGCTCGTGATCAAACCCGGACAGCATGGTTCGACCTTTGGCGGCAACCCTGTCGGAGCGAGGGTTGCCATCGCCGCGCTGGAGGTTGTTCGCGAGGAGAAGCTCGCCGAAAGGGCTGAAAAGCTCGGCGAGGTTCTTCGCAGGGAACTCAGGGCCATCGATTCGCCGATGATCTCTGCCGTACGCGGCAAAGGCCTGCTGAACGCCGTGGTCATCAAGCCGGTGAAGGGCATGGAAGCGTGGGACGTCTGCCTTGAGATGGCCCGCAACGGGCTTCTGGCCAAACCCACCCACGGCGACATCATCAGGTTTGCGCCGCCCCTCGTCATAACCGGGGAGCAGATCCTCGACTGTGTCGGGATCATCAGCAAGTCGATCAAGTCCTTCAGTTGATGCGGTCCGGCACCTTCCGCCGCTGCGTTCCGGAAGGGAATTGATGAAGAAGCTCCTTCTTCTCGGAGACAGTCTTACCGCGGGGCACCCGGGTGTGGGGTACCCCATGATGATGACCCGGCTTGGTTGCGGATTCGACCTTCTCGCAGAGGGCCGGGGCGGTTCCACGGTAACCGAGGCGCGCTGGCGGATGAACCCCCTCCTCTCCACGCACCTGCCGGACATCCTTCTTGTCGAGGTGGGAGCGAACGACATTCTCATCCCCCTTCTGCACCGCCGCGGAGGGGGATGGAAGAAGACGGCTATGAACCTGCAGTTCCATGGAAGCGTTCCCATGACCACGCCGGAGGCTTTTGCGAAGACCTTCGACGAGATGCTGGGCGGAGTGCCGTCACGCGTGGGGGTGGTTCTTGCCACGATAGCCTGCCTCGGGGAGGATCTTTCGAGCGAGGCGAATCAGAGCAGGAACCGCTACAACGATGTCATAAGAAAGCTCGCGGAGAAGCACGGCGCTGCGCTCGCCGACGTCGCGTTTGCCTTTGAACGGGAACTCGGAAACATTGACAGCCCGTCCCCCTATTTCCTGGACAGGCATTCCTCGGTCATCATCGACAACCTTGTGACAGCCCCCGACGCCGGCGCCGACTACCTTTCGAAGCGGAGGGGGCTGCATCTCACCATGGATGGCGCCCATCTCAACAGCCGGGGCGCAAGGCTCTACGCCGAAACGGTGCTCGCGTCCATTCCCGGCTGAATCGGGTCCCTCCAATGGAAAACGACTTGTTGGCGCCCCTTGAACGGTATATAATGACCGATTACATGAATCCATCCGGATTCGAACGCCAATGGGGGTGAAGGCATGATTGGAAACCCGGTGCGCTTTCTCTGCCTGCTTCTTCCGATGCTGTTCCTCTCCTGCGATGACACGGGGTACCCGTTCATCGTGGTCGAGGATCAGGTCGATGTCCCCTACACGCTGGGGGCTTCCGGCACGGTCGATATTCTTGTGCAGAACAGCTGCATGATGACGGTCCGCACCCTTGTTTCCGGGGAGGAACAGGGCGCGGGCGACCACTCCGTAACGTGGGACCTGATGGATGACTCCGGAGAATACCCTGGCGACGGCCTTTATACGGTGGAAGTGTATCTCGAGGGCGAAAGGGTTTCCGTAACCATCCTGGAGGTCAACAGACAATGACAGGGATCATCTCGACCATGGCGCTTCTCGCGCTGACGGGAAGCTCTTTCAGGATTGGTTTCACGTTTGACGGCGGTTTTCCCTCAATGGCCGACGAAAAGGACTACGCCGATTTGCTTGCCGAGGGCGGTCTGCCCGTCAAACTCGACGGAATGGCGTGGACCGGCGGTCTTGAAGCCCTGGGGGACGTATCGCGGAACATCAGGCTGAGGGGCGCTGTCTCGGTCAGCAGGTTCAACGGCTCGTACGAGGAGAATTACGATCCCGGCAGCTACATACTGATAGGCATACTGACGGGGGGGCTGGGCTTCCTCTTCGGCGACCCGAAGGATGAAGTGGTGGCGATTGATGACAATTCCGTAAATATTGATTTGTCAGCGTACTACAAGCTAACCGGAAACCCGTCCGTTTCCGTGGGCGGCGGTCCGTCCCTTGCCATGGTCACGAGGAGCATCGACACCCCCAACACCTCGTCTTCGGAAACCGCCTCAGGGATCGGTTTCACGGCCGGCCTGCGGATAGACCAGGAGTCCGGCGGTATTCTGGGCATCCCCCTTGTTTTCGGCGCCGAGGGCGGTTACCGCGGGTGCAGCGTGAAGCTCGAAGGGGAGCACACTGGAGACTTCTCGGTCGATTTTTCGGGACCCTATGTTAGAATAGGGAGTTATCTCAAGTTCTGACAGCAGTGAACGGGACTGCGGTTCATCGGAGGTTCGAATGATTTCGGGTCTGCTTATATCTCTTGCCGTTCTGTCCGCCACGAACGATGTGGTCATCACCGAGATAATGTACAACACCGATGGCCCCACCCTCGGCCCTGACAGCCTGTACGAGTGGATAGAGCTCTGCAACCTCACCAGTGCTCCGATCCAGCTCGCCGGCATGATTGTAAGCGACCGGGGCAACGGGCTTGTGCTTGATGCCTTCGAGCTTTCGCCGGGCGCCAGGGTTGTCGTGCCCGCCGACATGGAATCGTTCGTCGGTGCCTACGGCACAAGGGTTCCAGTGGTCTCCTGGACGGGCGAGTGGCCGGGGCTGGCCAACTCATCCGACATGATCACCCTCAGCGACCGTTTCGGGATGATGCAGGACATGCTGTCATACACCGACCAGTGGGGCATGGGGGAGAGCGACCCGAGAAGCGCCGCGGACGGAACCGGTTCCTCGCTTGAAAAGATCGACATCAGGGGGCCGAACGAGGCCTTCAACTGGGGTCCGTCTGTTGACTACGACTGTCCCCGCCCCGATCCCGACACAGGCGACGACAAATGCTGGGGTACCCCCGGAGCGGTCAACAGCGTGGAGTGACCGCAGGCCCCAGGATCATTTCCGGCAGTAAAACGTTGTGAAAACGGCCCCCGTCATTTGACGAGGGCCGTTGTCCGCAGAAGGGATGATGATCGGGGCTATCGCGCCCCGGTTTTCACGCTTTCCTTCATCCGTCTGATGTGGCCGCGGCCGAGGCCCTTGACCTCGCATCCGAGCTCGAGGTAACGGCGAATCTTCGCATCGGACAGGATACAGAAGCAGTCGACCACGGCGAACGGCCTTCCCACGGCTTCGAAGACCTGATCAGGTTCGAGGGCGAGGTACTCCGAATGGCGCACTGCAAGCACTATGGCATCGGCCCCCTTCATTGCCCCCCAGAGGTCCTTTGAGATCCTGAGATTTGCAAGCGGAGCCTGTCTGTGGAAGAACCTCGCCCAGCTGAAGCCTGGTTTCGGGTAGGAATCCTGGGCCTCGAACTCCCACCAGTGTTCGAGGTAGGGGTCGTGCACCTTAACGTCGGCGCCCATCTCACTGAGCTTCCGCACGATGATCTCCGAACCGCTGTAGCGGGAGTCGCCCACGTCTTCGCGGTAGGAGGCGCCGAGCACAAGGATGTCGGCGGACGAGATGCCGCGGTTCATGTTCCGCAGGGCGTCGCGCACCATCTGTGGAACCCTGAGAGAGCGAGTGTCGTTGATGTCCACCGCCATGGGCGTGATCTTGAAGATGTCATCCTCGAAGCCCATGATGTGCCGGTATGCCCAGACGCCGAGACCGCCGTCTTTGGGAAGGCAGTAACCGCCGATCCCGGGACCCGGAAAGATCATGTTCGAGTGGGTCGGCCGCACCTTGATCGCACTGATGACCTTGTTCAGATCGACACCGTTTCTCTCCGCGAAAACCGACCATTCGTCAAGGAATGCGAGTATGGTGGCCCGGTAGCTGTTCTCGATGATCTTCGCAGTCTCGGACTCGATGGGACGGTCGAGAACCGTAAGAGGGAAATCCTTCGTGTTGAGGACCTCGGTGAGGAACTTCGAGACACGTTCGCGTGCCTCGGCGTTCACGCCGCTGCAAACCCGCCAGAAATCCCTGATCGAGGCCACGTAATTGCGGCCGGGCATCACCCTCTCGTAGCTGTGGGCGAGGAGGGGTTCACTGTTGATGCCCCTCTTCTCGAACACCTTCTTCATTATCGGATACGCGATCTGCTCGGTCGTTCCGGGGGGGACCGTTGTCTCGATGAGAACCAGGGCCGACGGCCTAATGTGCTGCGCTATCACCCCGAGCGACTCCTCGAGGGCGGCCATGTCGGCGGAGCCGTCCCTGCAGTTCCCGAAGCGGTTCTTGAGGTAGTCGCACTGAACGTCGACCACCACCGTGTCTACAAGCCCCAGGGCTTCCTCGGTGTAGGTCGCGACGAGCGTTTTTTTGTCAAGAACGCACCGAGCGATCATCGGGGCCACCTCGGGGTCTTCGGCGGTGACCGGCGAAATGCCGCGGTTCATCAGGGGGGTTTTCCAATAGCTTCTTGTGCTGGGTCTCTGCATTCCGATAACGAATTTTCCCGGAGTGCCGTCGGCCCGGGTCGAGTCGGCCACCACCGCGGCCATCACAGCCCCCACGAATCCAAGGCCGACAACGGCCACGATCTCCCTTCCCAACGCCCTGTTGGCGTCGGCGATGGTGCGAAGCCGTTCAAGCTCTTTCGGGTAGTCCTCCGGGACGGGGAGGGGGAATTTCTCACCCCCGGGGCTTACAGACCAACGGATGTCGCTCATGTGGTTCCTCCTGCGCGTGTGGCCCATTCTGATGCCGGACAAGGGCTGAACATAGAACGAAAAATGCCGGGTGTCAGCTTCCCGGCGGTCATTCCACGGCGGCGTCACATCCCCTTTGAGAAGGAAGGTTCAGGAAGTGGCGCAATGTCTTCGATAGTCAGAGGGTGTGTTGAGATTCACGAACGAGGCGAGTTCGGGGTCGATCAGGCGGATCTCCGCCTCGGGAACCTTCGCGACGCTGACCAGGGGGTAGAAGCATGTTGTCTTGGTCCTGCCGGCGTCGAGGCATTCGGTAATCCTGCCTGTGACGGAACGTCCGTACACCGCGCAGAGCGGTTCAAAGAGCCCCCTGATCACGGGGACCACCACTTCCCCTCCCGCACCCGCCTTCGAGGCGATCAGCTCGATGATCGGGGGCTCGACGAACGGCATGTCGCATGCGAGCACGAATGAGAAGGCGCTCTTGGAGACCAGGAGCCCGGAGAGTATGCCGACCAGCGGGCACCGTTCGCTTCGGATGTCGTCTGCGACGAGGATGCCCTCAGCCGGAGGCTGAATGCTCCGGCCGACCACCACAACCTCACTGAACATGCCGCCGATCCGGGCGATTATGCGGTCGAGCATTGTTCCTTCCGGAACGGGCAGCAGGTGTTTGGGCGTACCCATTCTGGTGGACTCGCCGCCCGCCAGGATGAGAAGCGTCATCTCAGACGGGGTCATGATCCGACCCGATAGGGGCAGGAATAGATGTTGGCCCTGGAACCCCGGACGAAACCGCAGAGGCATATGCCGAGCCTGTCAGCTTCTTCCGCCGCCTGAAGGGTGGGCGCCGATACTGCGGAGATTATGGGGATGCGAGCCCGCGCAGCCTTGTGGATGAAACCCTCGGGCACCCTGGATGAAAGGCAGAGCATGGAGCGATCGAGCGGGATTCCCGCGGCCGCAGCTGCCCCTGCTGCTTTCTCGAATGCCGCGCTCCTGCTGATATCCTCGAAGTGGCACCGCGGTGCACCCTCGAAAAAGATGCAGGCTGAATGGGTTCCCCCGGTTGTCTTGTGGATTTCGGAAAGTCCGGCTGCCAATGCGGTCATTTTGAGAAGCGCTCCCACCGGGATGACCAGGTCGGAGGTCACCGGAAGCGGGGGCAGGGGTTCGGTCCGGTCGCGCAGAACCACGCTTGCATCCTCGCCATCTATCCGCATTGAAAGCGGAGACTCGCCGGGCGCAAGGAGGCCTTCGGTCAGAAGAAAACCCAGACAGTGGTTTTCCGCATCGCCGGGGCTGCACACGGACACCCCAGCCGGTGAACCGTTCACGATGAAGGTGCGGCTGATCTGCTGCACCAGCACATCGGAGTGGCGTTCGACCATTCCGGCCCGCAGTGTCAGGATGTCTCTCGAAGCGGTGGGATGCATCGCCATCCGATCGTTTTGGTCACCCGGCTGAAAGCCGGCTGGGGAGTGGTTTGCACCGTGAAGGGGGGCCGGGGGACCCGCAGGTCCCCCGGAGCAGGTTTCAGGATCAGGCCTTTTTGCAGGTTGCTGCAAAGGGCTTGTTGTTCACGAACAGGGAAACAATGAAGCCGAGAGTCAGGAACCCGGCGCCCACGAGGAATGTGGTGGAAGCCGCCTTCATGGGATCGGCGGGGAAGGAGTCCTTGATGCGTGCCGCGACCTGGGGTCCCACTATGCCGGCCATCGACCAGGCCGTGAGCAGGCAGCCGTACACAACGGCCATTACCTTGCTGCCGAACACGGTCATCACGAAAGAGGGCGCTGTTCCGAAGCCGCCGCCGTAGCACAGCAGGATGTAGCAGACGAAGACGCTGAAGAGGATGGGGCTCTTGATGAACACAAGCGCCACAAAAACGAGGATCTGGGTTCCGAGAAGCAGCCTGAAGGTCTGGGTGCGGCCGATCTTGTCGGAGATGCCGCCCCAGAAGAAGCGGCCGATGCCGTTGAACAGCGAGCTGATACCGATGAGGGTCGCGCCAGCTGCTGCAAGGGCTGCGGGAGCCATGCCGGGATCCTCGAGCTTGAGAAGGTCCTGGAGAAGGGGGGACTGGAAGCCGATGAACATGATCCCGGCCGTGATGTTGCAGAAGAAGATAGACCCACATGAGGGCGAACCTCTTCGAGAGAACGCACGGGCGGGGCTGGACGGGGATCGTTGCATTGGCTGCGGATTCGGCCACGGAGGGTTTCCAGCCTGCGGGCACGAAGCCCGCCACGGGGTTCTGCATGATCGATGCCGCGATGAGCCCCGGAACTCCAAGGGCAAGTGCGATGAAGTAGAAGACCGAAGGCCATGCGGTGACGGGGTCGCCGCCGCCGGCGGGAGTGGTGGTGAAGGCGTCAACGAACACGGGGGCGATCACCTTGCTCATCAGAAGTGCGCCAAGGCCGAAGCCCATGACGACCATGCCGGTGATGAAACCCTTCTTGTCGGGGAACCACTTGGCGGCCGTGGCAACCGGCGTCACATAGCCGAGGCCGAGGCCGATGCCGCCGATGGCGCCCAAGCCGATGTAGAGGAGAGGCAGGCTCTTCATCCCCAGGGCCATTCCACCGATGACCCAGCCGAGGGCATACAGAAGGATGCCGGTGATGGCGAGCTTGCGCGGGCCGAACTTGGGCAGGAGAGTGCCCCCTACCGCTGCCGAGAGTCCGAGGAAGCAGATTGCGAGGGAAAGGATCCATGCGACCTGCTGGTTGGTCCAGCCTGCGTAGGCCATGAGGGGGTTCTGGAAGAAGCTCCAGGCGTAGATGGTCCCCAGACAGATCTGAAGGACCGTCCCCATGATGGCCACAAGCCACCTGTTCACTGTCTTTTTCTGTTCAGTCACCGTTCTTACTCTCCTTGTGAGTGTTTCTGGGCACCATCAACCGTTGACAACCTTCGAGAGACTGCAGGCCGCGACCTTGAATTCCGGGATCTTCGCAACCGGATCAAGGGCGTCGTTCGTAAGCATGTTCGCAGCCGCCTCGACGAAGTGGAACGGAATGAAGACCGATCCCTCGGCGACACGTTCGGTCGCCATGACCTTGGTTTCGATCCTTCCCCTTCGGGTGGCTACAAGCACTCTTCCGCCATCCACAAGCCCGAGACGTGCGGCGTCCTTCGGATGGATCTCGGCGTAACCCTCCCCGACGTACTCGTTGAGCGCGTCGACCCGTCTCGACATCGTTCCCGTGTGGTAGTGGAAGAGAATCCTGCCCGTTGAGAGGATGAAGGGATACTCGTCATCGGGCATCTCGTCGGGGTTGATGAAGTCGACGGGATGGAATTTGCCGAGACCGCGGCTGAACTTGTCGCGGTGGAGGAAGACGGTTCCGGGGTGGTCGTTGCCGGGGCACGGCCACTGGAGACCCGTCTCGGAGAGCCTGTGATGATGGATGCCGCCGTAAATGGGTGTCACGGTGGCTATTTCGTCCATGATCTCGGCCGCGTTTGAGTAGTGCATGGGGTACCCGAGTGCGGTCGAAAGGTCGCAGATGATCTTCCAGTCGGGGCGTGATTCACCCGGGGGCGGGAGCACCTCGCGAAGGAGAATGACCCTGCGCTCGGTGTTCGTGAAGGTGCCCTGCTTCTCGGCGAAGGAGGTTGCCGGGAGGACCACGTCAGCGATCGCTGCGGTTTCGGACATGAAGATATCCATCACAACAAGGAACTCGGCAGAGCGGAGCGCCTTCTCGACATGGGTGAGGTTGGGGTCGGACACCATGGGGTTTTCGCCCATGACGATCATTCCCCTGACCTTGCCGTGCTCGAGCGCGTTCATCATCTCGATGATCGTAAGGCCGATGTTCGGGGAGAGCTTTCTTCCCCAGGCCTTCTCGAACTTCTCCTGCATCGCCGGATCGTTGACCTTCTGGTAGCCGGGGTACACGTTTGGCAGGGCGCCGACGTCACATGCACCCTGAACGTTGTTCTGCCCGCGGAGAGGGTTGACGCCGCTCGAGGGTTTGCCGATCTGGCCGGTGATCATGGCCAGGTTTGCTGTAGAGAGGACGTTGTCGGTGCCGGTTATATGCTGGGTTATGCCCATGGAGTAGATGATCGACGAGGCTTCGGAGGTGGCGTAGAGTCTTGCGGCCTCCCTGAGCTTGTCCGCAGGGATGCCGGAGATCTCCTCGACCCTCTCGGGGGTGAATTTCTCGATCACCCTGCGGAACTCCTCGAAGCCCTCCGTGCGCTGGTCGATGAAGTCCTGGTTCTGCAGGTTCTCGGTCAGGATGACGTTCATCATTCCGTTCATCCAGGCGACATCGGTGCCGTTCCTCTGGCGGAGCCAGAGCGCTGCATTGTCGACCAGGTCTATCCTTCTGGGGTCGACCACGATCAGCTTCGCACCGTGCTCGCGCACCGCACGCCTGATCACCGTCGCGATGACGGGATGCGTTTCGGTCGTGTTCGAGCCGGTCACCAGGATGCACTTAGCATGCTCGAGCTCGGCTATGGAGTTCGTCATGGCGCCCGAGCCGAATGCGGCAGCGAGCCCCGCAACGGTGGAAGCGTGGCAGAGGCGTGCGCAGTGGTCGACATTGTTGGTGCCGAATCCCGCACGGATCATCTTCTGGAAGAGGTAGTTCTCCTCGTTGGAAACCCTTGCCGACGCAAGCCCGGCCACAGCCTCGGGACCGTGCTCATCCCGTATTTTGCCGAGTTTCAAAGCTATCTCGGCGAGAGCCTCATCCCATGTGGCCTCGACGAGAACGCCGTTCCGCCTGATCATGGGGGTTTTGAGGCGGTCTTCGCTGTTGATGAAGTCGTGGCCGAAACGGCCCTTTACGCAGGTGGAACCGAAGTTCGGAACGATGTCGGCGCCCTCGACCTTCACCAGCCTGCCTTCGTGGACCCACATGTCGAGCTGGCAGCCGACCCCGCAGTATGCGCAGCTGGTGCGAACCTTCTTCGCATCCCAGATCCTCACGCCGGGGGATGATTTCTGGCTGAGAGCGCCCGTCGGGCAGATCTGGATGCACTCCCCGCAGCCGTCGCACCTGGAGTCGCTCCAGCTTTCGATTCCGGCGGCAACCCTGACCTCGGCGCTGCGGTGGATCGCGGAGATGATCTCCTTGCCCTGGATCTCGCCGCAGGCACGTATGCAGCGCGTGCACTTGATGCACTTGGAGAGATCGTACTGCAGCACCGGCGATGAATCGTCTATCTCGGGCAGATCGTCATCGAACGTGAAGAACTGCCTGGAGCGCACATCGAGCCCCAGCTCGTAGGCGGCCTTCTGAAGTTCGCAGGCGCCGGCCGCCTCGCAGACGAGGCAGTCGCAGTTGTGGGCCGCAAGCAGAAGGTTCACGATCGTCTTCCTTGCCCGCATCACCCGGGGGCTGTCGGTTTTGACCACCATTCCGGGGGTGATGGGGGTTACGCATGCCGGCTGGAGGGTTCTCATGCCCTCGACCTCGACGCAGCAAAGACGGCAGTTGCCGGCTATCTTGAGCCTGGGGTGGTAGCAGAGGACGGGGATGTGGATGCCCGCCTCACTGCATGCTCCCAGGATCGTTGTGCCTTCGCGGACGGAGAAGTCCCTCCCATTGATATTGATGTTGATGCTGGGCATCACGAGTCACCTCCATCGCAGCAGCAGCCGCCGCTGCTCGCGCAGTCTTCCGGAAGGTCGACGAAATCGCGGACGATGTCGACGAAACAGTTGGATGAGGTCTGGCCGAAACCGCACTTGCTCGTGCCCCTCATGACCTCGGCAAGCGTCATGAAATCCTCGAGGGACTTTCTGCAGCAGAAACCGCCCTCGATGAGGGTGTCGACCGCATGGAGGAGCTGAAGGTTGCCCTCGCGGCAGGGCGTGCACTGACCGCATGATTCGTGCACGAAGAACTCCATGAAATTCTCGAGCACCTGCAGCATGTCGCGGGTGTGGTTGAAGACGATTACACTGCCGCCGGGGGGCAGGTCTCGGAAGGAGAGGACACGGGTCGTGTCGCTTCCCTTTATCGTCCTTCCGCTCGCGCCGCCGACCTGGATCGCCTGTACGTCCTTCGCGCCCGCGAGGTCCAGAAGCTCGCCGATGGTCGAGCCCATGGCAAGCTCGTAGACGCCGGGTCTCTCAACGTCTCCGGAGATGCTGAAAAGCTTTGTGCCGGAGTCGCCTCCCTCGCCGAGCGCGAGGAACCAGTCCGCCCCGTTGAGGATTATGTGCGGCACGGTTACAAAGGTCTCAACGTTGTTGATGATGGTCGGGCAGCCATGGTAGCCGGTGTTTACCGGGAATGGCGGTTTGTTTCGGGGTTCGCCGCGCTTGCCCTCCATGCTGTCGAGAAGTGCAGTCTCCTCACCGCATACGTAGGCGCCGGCGCCCATGCGGATCTCGATGTCGAAAGAGAATTTGCCGCCCAGAATGGCGTTTCCGAGCAGCCCGGCCTTCCGCATTCGCGCGGCGGCCTCCTCGATCACCGGGACAAGGTAGGGGTACTCGGCCCTGAGATAGATGAGCCCCCTGTCGGAGCCGATGGCGTAACCGGCCAGGGTCATGCCCTCGATGAGGCGGTCGGAGTACTTTTCGATCAGGATCCTGTCCTTGAATGTTCCGGGCTCGCCCTCATCAGCGTTGCAAACCACGTACTTCTGCGCGCCCGATGCACCGCCCGCGAGCACCCACTTCACTCCCGCCGGGAAACCGGCACCACCGCGCCCCTGAAGCTTCGCGTTCCTGACCTCGAACGCTACGTCGGCAGGCGTCATGCCCAGCGCCTTGCGCAGGGCGCCGCCCAGTTCGGGCTGGTTTACGGAAAGAAGAACCTCCCTCTTCATGCCCTTCCTCCCTGTCTGAGCCCGCGGACTATCTCACAGGCTTTTTCCGGGGTAAGCCTTGAGTGCGGGGTGTCGTCGATCAGCATGGCCGGGCTCTGGTCGCAGAGCCCGAGGCAGCTCGTAGTTTCAAGCGTGATAAGCCCGTCGGGGGTCGTTTCTCCGGCCTTTATCCCGAGTTCCTCCTCGATGGCGGTGAGGATGTCGGGCCCGCCCTTCATGGCGCAGCTTATCGTTTCGCAGAGACGGATGATATGTCTGCCGCGGGGCTCAAGGGAGATGAAGGAATAGAACGTGGCCACACCGAGAACGTCTGCGATGTTGGTTCCGCAGACCCTGGCGATCTCGCGGACCGCCTCGTCCGGCACGAACCCCAGCTCGCGGTTCACATCCGTGAGCAGCATGAGAACGCTGCTTCGGAGAGCGCCGCAGCGGTTCGCACCATCGCGCACTATTTCTGCGACAGGACGCGCCACTAGTTCCCTCCCTTGCCGGTGAGTTCCCTGATCCTGCTGACAAGAACGGAAGGCTGGACAGGCTTCTCGAGGAAGACCTCGACGGGGAAGAAATCCGGATGCTCGTCAGGTTTGTAGTCGTAGCCCGTCACCTTGCCCACCGAGGTGAGCATGATGATGGGAACGGCGCTGTTGAGGGTGCGCCTGATGTTCCTGGCGACGGCAAACCCCTCGTCCGTGTTTTCCATCATCACATCGAGGATCACGATGTCGGGTCTGTCATCCCTGACCCTCGCGAGCCCTTCGGCTCCGCTCGAAGCTGAGATGACCTCGAAGCCGCTGGCTTCCAGGACGATCGTGTGCGCTTCGATGAAGTCGGGGTCATCGTCCACCAGCAGGACTTTTACCTTGTTGCTCATGGAGCTTCCTCTCATTATGAAGCGGTTTGAAACAAAGGCATTATTGAGTAATAAGAACATGACATGTCATACCGGGGTGGGCTTCACCTTTTTCACCATGAATCCGCCGTTATCACCGTAACCTGCCGCCCTGACACGAAACCAGGTCCGATGACAAAGCTTTCCCCTCGACAAAACCTTCTCTTTCGAACACTTGGCTGCGATGCACCCCGAAAGGCACATCGCAGCCGAAAACTATCACCCGGAGCCACTGCGGTCAATATCAATTCTCCGGGAAAACCTTCCTGCGGGTAAGCTTTTGTGTTTCATCCGGGCTTTCAGGAGCGAGCCCGTCATCGACGGGATGACGAGCGTTCCCCCTGTTCCGAGACCCCCGGCGAGCTCTTGACTTGCGGCTCCAGGTGCGGCAAATACCAGGCAGTGGGTGAACTGGTACCGAAGGAGGAGAGAATGGGGCATCACAAGGTTTCCATGCTTCCCGCATCCCTGGTCTTGCTTCTGGTTTCAGGCGCCGCGCCGGGGCTGTACAACGGCGAGGTTGTGGCCTGGGGTGCGGGCGGTCCAGGTCAGTCGGGCTTTCCGCATTATGGGCAGTGCGTGGTTCCCGAGCCCAATGAGGGTTTTGTGGCCGTTGCCGCAGGCATGTACCACAGTCTTGGCCTCAGGGCGGACGGTTCCATTGCCGCATGGGGCAGGAACGACGAGGGTCAGTCCGAGGTTCCCATGCCGAATACCGGATACATCATGGTTGCCTCGGGCAATTACCACAGCCTCGGTCTCAGACAGGACGGAACAATCGTCGCCTGGGGTGACAACACGTTCGGCCAGTCCAGCGTTCCATATCCCAACACCGGCTTCATCGCGGTTGCCGGCGGGTGGGGTCACAGCCTCGGCCTAAAGTCCGACGGCTCCATCGTGGCCTGGGGGCAGAACTACTACGAGCAGTGCAACGTGCCCGAGCCGAACCAGGGTTTCGTCGCGATCGCAGCCGGTTACGATCACAGCCTCGGCCTCAAGTCCGACGGCTCCATCGTGGCATGGGGAAGGAACATGTACGGCGAGTGCGAAGTCCCTTCTCCAAACATGGGTTTTATTGCCGTTGCGGCTGGCGCCCAGCACAGCCTCGGGCTGAGGGATGACGGTTCAATTACCGCCTGGGGAAGAAACGATGACGGCCAGTGCAATGTTCCCGTACCGAACATCGATTTCGTGGCCCTGGCGGGCGGAAGGCAGCACAGCCTCGGCCTGAAATCCTTCGGATCGATTGTAGCATGGGGGCTCAATGACAGAGGCCAGCTGAACGTTCCCGCACCCAATGAAAGCTTCGTCGCGCTTGCCGGCGGAGGGCTTCACAGCCTCGGAGTGAAGTCCACGGATACCGGGATCGCGGGTTCCGCTTCTCCGAACATTCTCAGCATTTCATCGGTGCATCCCAATCCGTGCAGCAGCACGCTTACCGTCCTGTTCAATTCGCCGGGGCTCACCGGGGCAGCACTTGAGGTGTACGACACAAGCGGACGCCTTGTCGGAACCGTGGACATCGGGGATTCGCCGGAGGGCGAACACTCAATCCAATGGGCCTGCCTTGATTCCGAAGGCTCCGGGTTCGCCTCGGGCGTATACCTTATAAGACTGCGAAGCAATGAACAGCAGGCATCGGCCCGGGTTGTGCTGGTGAGGTAGGGGGTGGGGGGGGCGATTAACATTCGTTACGCTGATTGACATCACAATGGAATGCTGTATGAATTGAATGCTGATTGGGCATTATTGTTCAGGGGAGGGGCACAATGAAGGCGTTCATCCCGTTGCTGCTCGCAGCATTCTGTTCAAGGGTTGGCGCACAGCCACCCGAAAGCCTCTGGAGTATTGTTTATCATAACTATCGTTGTTTCAGGGCAGTAACCAGCTACATGTCGGAATATATCATAAGCGGTGACCTGGGCGAAGCCAGCAATACCGATGCATTGGTGGCGAGGATCGATGCCGACGGCGCCACTGTCTGGACCCGCCAATCTGGGCTGATGGGTAATGACACTGCCTACGAGCACGTTATCACGGGCGACGGGTGCATCGTGACCACTGGCTATACCTACGTGAACTCGAACATGGATGTTCTGCTCATGAAGGTTTCGACGGATGGAGCCCTTCTGTGGACCAGGGCATTCGGAGGCTATTTATTCGAGGCCGGAGCCTCCCTTCTTGAACGCAGTGACGGAGGCTTCACTGTTGCAGGACGCGGGCACACAAACACCAATCCGGATATCGACGCCGCAATCTTTTTCACCAACGCCATCGGCGCGCTGCAGTACCAGAAAACCATCATCTTCAGCGCCTACAACGACGAATTCTTCTCGATCTGCCATGCAGGCGGCGATGGTTACGCAGCTGTCGGCTACATGGGAACAACTCCCTACACCACGGGCGACAAGTTTCTTCTTGCCCGTCTTGATGCATCAGGCAACTGGCTTTGGAGCAGGGCGTTTGGATACGGCCGTTTTCAGGCTGTTCAGGAAACTTCCGACAACGGATTCATCATGTGCGGCGGTTCATACGTAGTAAGGACGGATTCCCTTGGCAATGTCATATGGGAGCACAGCTACGCTGAAATAGAATCGGCACGCGAACTGATTCAGACAATCGACGGCGGCTTCATCGTTGCCGGCGGCAATGGAGTAGTCATTGTCATGAAAATCGATTCGCTCGGCACTGTTGAATGGGTTGGTACGTATGAACCAGACGGGTGTGCCACCCACGACATCGCACAAACCGGTGACGGCGGGTACATCATTGCAGGGTATGGTAGCGGACATGCCTTTCTCAACAGACTGGAGCCAGCGGTCTCAACGTGGGAGACCGGTGTGCAGGTCAGCCCCGGGAACCTCCGCATCGGGTCAATAACGCCCAATCCCGTAACACAGGCAGCTCGAATCGAGTTTTTCACGGGACAGCCGGGCTCCGAGCTCGCTGTTGTCGACCTTGCCGGAAGGATTCTGAGGGAATGGTCTGTTGACGCCGGAGAAAGCATGCAGTCAATGCTCTGGGATGCTGCAGACCAGTCCGGGAACCCGCTGCCTTCCGGGCTGTATTTCGTCCGCTTGACTTCCTGCACCAACTCAGACTGCGAAGAGCTTCTGCTTCTGAGATAGGCGGAAGCCGGGCGATATCTCCTGTGTAACACGATGTGAATGAACGAATACCCTTTGCGGGTATCTCCGAGAACACATGTGGATAAGGCTGCCGTCCATCCTCCCGGGGCCATTGCTCAGGAGATATAGCCGAGCCCCTCAAGCTTCTTTTTTATCGATTCCTCGGATTCGCCCTTTTGGGGATCGAGCTTGTCCATCTCGCGTTCAAGAACGTGCAGAACGAACTCATCGACAGAGGAGTAGCCGCCGATTCCGGCGACTTTCACAAGCCTCGCCATGAATTCACCCTCGAACTTCATCTTGAGCTTTGCCATGATTTACACCTTCACCTTGAAAGCCGCTGCGCCCGCAATGGCGGAGAGGCTGCTGTAGAACAGGAATACACCGAGCCAGCTCCATCTGCCGCCGAGGATCCTGTAACGGGCTTCGGCGAGGTCGATCCGAAGCGCGCTGACCGGGCTGCCCTCGTCGATCCCGGAGAGGAACGGCGTCATGAGTCGTCCGGGAAAGCCGCCGCGGGCTGCCCCCCGGTAGATGATGCGGCCTGAACCTTCCGCGGAGGCGCCCGCGGGGAATGAGTCGTCCCCGATGGTTATGACGGCACCAGGTAATCCCGAAGAAACCCTGAAACTCGTCTCGCCGAGTGTGTCGATGAACACGACAGGCTCGATCACGGAAAGGCCGGTTCCACCGATTGTCAGGCTGTTCCTGGCGGGCATTTCGTTCCAGGTGACCGTGACGGTGGTGGAGGTTCCCCGCGGCATGGGCATGGTGCCGTACCTTGCATCGAGCTGTGCGGCGGTGATGAGGAACGGGATCGCCATCACGAGCATGGGTCTGAGGATCAGCCAGAGGTATGCGAAATTGTCGGCCATCAGGGCGGCTGCCGATTTCAGCACGGTGAGAGGGGAGTGGAGGTGAAGAAGCATGCCGAGGGCCCTTGCGCCCATCCGTCTTCTTATCCTGCCGATGGCCTTCTGGTCCGATGTGAACCTGAAAACCACGATCATGAACACCCCGAACACGAGTGAGACGGCGAGCAGGCCGGCGAACGGGTACATGCCGCGCAGGGGGGAGAGGATGGTGTTGAACAGGGGCGTCATGTTTCACCCGTGAGGGTTCTGGTGATCACCCCGCCCATGTCCAGCAGGGATAGACCACCGGGCATGGGTGTGCTTGTCAGGAGGCTTCCGGGGCAGAGGTTAGGGGCGATGCAATGATCGCCGCTCCAGGGATCGGTGTTGTCGGTTATGACCTCTTCGGGAAATGCCCCGAGTGCGGTCTTCCAGCTGCACCTGTACCCCCTCGAGTAGCCCACGATAATGTCGGGGGCGAAGGGGGGAATCACGGCTCCGGGGAAGAGCTCGCTCACGATATAGGCCTTTTCCACCGGACGCCGTCCGTTCATGGGGTCGACGGCCCTTTCGAGGTCGGCTGCAAGCCTTTGAAGAAGGGAGGGCTTTTCATCGGCGGTAACAATGCCGTCGGGCTCCCTGCCCGCCTGGTTGATGTACAGGCCGTTGAGACCCAGGCCGTAAGCGGCGGTACGGCTCCAGTCAAGGCAGGCGAACATGTCCTTGTTGCGGTCCTCGGGAATGGAGATGTGGGCGTAACCCTCGGCGGCGAGCCAGCTGTTGAGGCCGAAGCCCCTGTTGAACGGGGCGAAGCCGTGGTCGGAGATGATCATGAGCTCGGTGGTGGAATCGATGAACTCCATGGCCTGCCCGATCGCCCTGTCGGCTTTTGCGTAGAGCTCGCCCATGATGTTCCTGAACCGCGGGGCCACTGATGAATAGAGGGGGCTCTCGGTTTCGATGGTGCGGTAGAACATGTGCTGGTTCAGGTCGGTGCACGAGAAGTAGAAGAAAAGCAGGCCGTCGTTCCAGTCGTTCAGCGCGCTTGTGAACATCCTGAGCCGTTCGTCGAAAACGTTGGCGGCCTGGGAGTGGTAGTCGTCGTCGTTGAAGACGCCCCGTGAGAGAGCCTTCGTGTCTTCCGGGAAACCCTGCGTGTAGAAGAGCCCGACTTTCTCGGCAATGCTTCTGGCAAACCAGTCGGGACCCGAAATTGGAAGGGCGGGATTCTCCGGATCGATGTTGAGGGGGGAGAGGTAGAGCTTGAGTTTCGGGGAGAGCTCTTTGAGGTAGAACCTGCCGATGGCGTGAACCGTAGAAATGCCCGGTATTGCGGGGAAAGCGAAGCGAACCCACGGCGACCACTGCCTTTCACCGACCACGAAGGAACGGCCCTGCACATCGATGCGCACTGCTCCGGCCTCCCTGTCGGCCCAGACCTCGGCGGTGGTGTCCATGATCGGGGCGCCCTCCATGAGGGAGTTGGCCGGACCCGCCACCCTGCACCTGTAGCAATTGTCGCCGTAATCCCTGACCGGGACAATGGTTCCGCCTGCCGTGTCATCGCTGAGCGACCTGGGGTCGTCGGTGTAGAAGGTGAAGCTGCCCTGGCTTCCCTGTATGTCCGGCGTGCCCATGCCCGAGAGGAAGCGACCTCCGCGGTCCTGCGGAGCGGGGAAGTCAACCGGAAGGTTGATCATCGTAACCGGTATGCCCTGGTTCAGAATGCCCCTCCAGAACGGATCGCCCTGCCGCAGGAGTTCCACGCCGCCCCCGGAGAGCGGCAGCCTCAGGCTGCCTGCGTTCAGCGTCCTGTCGGGGGGGTTGACCCTCGAGGTGGAGAGGAACGGTTTCATGTCCGCCGGGTTTCTCTGCACGAAGTCGAATATGCCGTGGACGTCGGGGCCCTTTCCGGTGATGAAACCGGACCAGGCAACCGGGCTCTGGGGCGGGTTCGATGTGGCGAGGTTTCTCAGGGAGCCCATTTCGATCAGCCTTTTTGTGTTCGGCATGAGACCAGCGGCAACGTACCTTCCCACCAGACCGGGATCGAGGCCGTCAAATGCAACCACGAGAACCCTTTTTCCACCCGGCAGGACGCCGCCGCCGCAACCGGCCCTCAGTGCTAGGAGGGCCGAGCCCGCTGCGGCGGTCTTGAGGAACTCCCTCCGGTTCACAGGGGGCTCCCGTCCATGTGAGGAGGGGGCGCAACGCCGAGAATGGAAAGCGCCGTGGGTGCTATGTCCGTAATGGAGGGGGATTCACACTGGTGCTTCCAGCTTGTGAAAAGAACCCCCTTCACGAGGTCGGGGTCGCAGCTGTGGTCGCCGTTCCAGTGGTGTTCGTTCGGGGATATCACGGTCCTGCCCACACCGCCTGTCACGCAGTTCCATCCCGCCCTGAAACCCCTCGCAGTGCCCGGGATTATGTCGGGGCCGTCGGCTGCGTAGGGTCCGGAGTACTCGGTGGCTGCGGTTCTGACCCTTCGTATGACCCGTTCGCCCTTGTCTGTCACGAGCTTTTCGAGCCTGGCCGCTATCTCCGCGACAAGGGCCGGGGAATCTTCCGGGCTGACGGTTCCCAGGGCTTCCCTGCCCCTCTGATTGATATTGATGCCGGAAAGACCCATCGAGTATGCCCTTGTCTTTTCCCAGTCGACCCCGTTGAAGGAGGTTCCGACGGTTTCAACGCCTTCCTTGAGGGTCATGTACCCGTTCTGCACGAGCCATCTGTTGAAATCGACACATGTGTGGAACGAGGTGAAGCCATGGTCGCTCAGGATGATCAGCCGGTCGTTCTTTCCCAGCTTTTTCATCACCCTGCCGGCGAGGGCGTCCATCTCGGCGTAGATGCGCCTGATGGGGGAGCCTTCCCTGAAGCCGTCTCCCCAGAACATGTGCTGCACCCTGTCGGGTGTGTCGAACACGCACACAACAAGACCGGCGGGGTTTTTGGAGAGGGCGTCGAAGAACATCCTCTCCCTTTCCCCGAAGATGTCGGTGCACTGCGTCATGAAGGAATCGTCATCGAGATGGCCGTTGGACAGGGCCCATGTATCCTCGGCAAGGCCGAGGGTTGCATAGGGACCCACGACTCCCGCCAGGTACCTGGAGTAATGGACGGGATGACCCAGGGGAACGGCCGGCGACGAGGGATCGACATGAATTGCGCTGCAGTAGAGAACCGGTCCGTCGGAGAGCATGAACCTTGATATGCCCCGGACCTTTCTGCCGCCCAGTCTGAATGTGAGCTGGGTCCAGGGGGTCAGCCTGTTCATGGAAAGCCTGACCGTCTCACCGGGAAGGCGGAGCCTGGGGTGCCTGCCGCCGAGGTCGAGCCGGACTTCGCAGGGAAGCGAACCCTCGGGACCCGGTATGGCGCCCTTCCAGCGGTTCTCGCCGTCAGGCGTGAGCCGGGTTTGAACACCCCCCGTCATTTCGAGCGGTTCAGAGGCGGTGAGCACCGTATAGGAACCCTGGCTTCCCCTCAGATCCGGAACGCACATCCCGGAAAGCAGGTGTCCGTCGAGCGGTTCGGGGGGGAATGTGATGGGCACCCTCAACACCGCGGATCTCACGCCGTACTTTCCAAGGTAGCTCCAGAAAGGCCTGCTTTTCCTTAAAAGGGTCTGGACGGTGTGCGGGCGCTTCCTGCCGAGGAAGCCCCTTTTCATTGCAGTGACGGTCCGCACCGAGGAGAGAACTGCAAGGTAGCGTTTCCTGTCGGGCGAAAGGAAATCGAAAATGCCGTGCTTGCCGGGGTTGACGCCGGTCTGGAAGCTCGACCAGGCCACCGGGGAGACACCCGGAGTGGTGGTGGTGAGGTGGCTGAATGCACCGGTTTCCGCGAGACGTTTCAGGTTGGGGAGTTCACCCTTTTCCCACATCTTCTCGACAAGCAGGGGGGAAAGGCCGTCGAGACCCAGAATGACAAGCCTTTTCGCCTTCGGCTTCAGGGGTCGCCTCAGCTGCCTTGCCCTGCGAACCAGCGCAAGCACAGGCCAGAAAAGGAACGACATCAGGGAGACCGCGAGGGCGTTCACGAAAACCATCAGGCTTGTCACAATGCCGAAGCCGGCGCCCGGACCCACGTAACCGATTGCAGGCAGGGCTGTTGCAAGCAGCAGGAGAATGAGGACAGCCTTCAATGCGTTCCTTTCCGAGAACCGACACATTGAATTATACTTCCAACTATCATTCCGTGGGAATATCGTTCCAGAAGGGAGATGCTCGTGAAGAAGGGGTTCACCTACAGCAGCCTGCTTTTTCTTCTTGTGTTCGCCTCATGCGGCAAGGAGGGGAAGATCTCGCTCAACAACGGCACGGGACGGAACCTTGAATCCGTCACACTGACCATCGGCGGGGAATCGCAGACCTGGACCGACATCGAGACCGACGAAACATTCAACTCCCATCTCGAGTTGCCTGCCGGCGAGACCCAGTGCACCCTCACCTGGGCTGAGAGCGGAAGAACGGAGAGCTTCGATTTCCTTACGATCGCGCGCGCCCAGGAATCCAAGAAGGTTTCCGTATTCTTTTCAAGAGATGAATTGAGCGTGGGTTACGAGTTCTGACGAGGTGGCTGTATCAGTGTGAAACGAGCAGATTCGATCACAGGCAACTTGCTGTGAATTGACAGACACTTCCCCCCGCGTTCCTTTTTTCGTAGATTTGCAGTGCTCTGTAATATTTCATCGTCCACATGCTCTCTTGACCCTTAATTCCATGATGGGTAAAGTTTTACAGGGTAGGAAACCAAGCCGTTCAACGGACGGTCCGTTGAAGGGCATTCACAAAGAGAGGAGTTTCTGATGTCAACCGGAACCTTCAACGCGTTCCAAATGGCACAGGAGCAGTTTGACAAGGTTGCTGATTACCTCAAACTGGATCAGGGCGCCCGGGACTTCCTTCGCTTCCCCATGAGGGAATTCCATTTCAGCATCCCGGTGCGCATGGATGACGGAACCGTCAAGGTCTTCAAGGCCTTCAGATGCCAGCACAACGACTCCCGCGGCCCCGCCAAGGGCGGCATACGCTTCCACCCCATGGAAACCGTTGACACCGTCAGAGCCCTCTCCATGTGGATGACATGGAAGTGCTCGGTGGTCGACATTCCCCTCGGCGGCGGCAAGGGCGGCGTCATCTGCGACCCCCACGATCTCAGCCAGCGGGAACAGGAAAGGATCTGCAGGGGTTACATCCGTCAGATCGCCAGAAACGTCGGCCCGCTTCAGGACGTGCCCGCACCCGACGTCATGACCAACGCCCAGCACATGCTCTGGATGATGGACGAGTACGAAGTCATCACCGGCGCGAAGTACCCCGGCATGATCACGGGCAAGCCGGTCGGCATGGGCGGTTCCCTGGGCCGCACCGAGGCCACCGGTTACGGTGTCGTATTCACCGTTCGTGAAGCCCTCAAGGAACTCGGCATCCGCCCCTCCGACACAAAGGCAAGCGTTCAGGGCTTCGGCAACGTGGCCCAGTACGCCATCAGGCTCTACACGCAGCTCGGCGGCAAGGTCATCTGCGTCAGCTCCTGGGACCAGACCGACCAGACATCCTACTCCTTCAGGAAGATGGACGGCGTCGACATCGATGCTCTTCTCGCGATCACCGACAAGTTCGGCGGCATAAACAAGGACAAGGCCAGGGAGATCGGCTACGAAGTTCTTCCGGGTGAGAACTGGATCGATCAGGACGTTGACATCCTGTTCCCCTGCGCCCTCGAGAACCAGATCCACAAAGACAACGTCGGAAGGATCTCGCCCCGCGTCAGGCTCATCGCCGAAGGCGCCAACGGCCCCACGACCCCCGAAGCCGACAAGGTCATCCAGGAAAAGGGCATCTTCCTCATCCCCGACTTCCTTGCCAACGCAGGCGGAGTCACCTGCAGCTACTTCGAGCAGGTCCAGTGCAACATGAACTACTTCTGGCCCAAGGACGAAGTCCTCGGCAAACTGGACGTCAAGATGACGGACGCGTTCCTCGCAGTGAGCGAACTCGCCCGGAAGCAGAAACTCTACATGCGCGACGCCGCCTACATGATCAGCGTCAGCCGCGTGGTCGAGGCCTGCAGGGTGCGGGGCTGGATCTGAGCCCTGTTGCCTTCGAGGGGGGTCTTCGGACCCCCCTTTTCATATCTTCCCCCCCATGAACGGGAATTGTTTCTTCGCAACCGACCTCCACGGTGATACGGCCCGATACGAAAAGCTCTTCGGGCTTGTCGAGACCGAGCGTCCTGCGGCGCTGTTCATCGGCGGGGATCTTCTTCCGGGCGCGGTCAGGCTGCTCGAAGCGCGCGCCGATCATCGCGATTTCGTTAACGAGTTCCTGTGCCGCAGGCTTGAAGCCATGAAAGAGCGCATGGGGGAGCGGTATCCCAGGGTGTTCGTCATACTCGGGAACGATGACGGCCGCTTTCAGGAAGCGGCGGTGCTCGACGCCGCCTCGAGGGGCATCTGGGA
The DNA here is from genome assembly GCA_963845085.1 of Candidatus Fermentibacterota bacterium. GTDB lineage: Bacteria > Fermentibacterota > Fermentibacteria > Fermentibacterales > JCC-6 > UBA6080. Next base: position 104,677 of record CAWJQI010000001.1, on the reverse strand, counting down.
GTACGCCCACGGCAGGAAGATCCCCTTCGGGGAATTCATGGTCTACGGCTATTCGTTCATCCCTCCAAGCCCGTTCCTCCTGAAGGACTGGGAACGCTACGATGTCTCGCGCTTCGTTGATCCGGGGTGCACCCACCCCGGTGAAGGAATGTTCACCGTGCCGGTCTCCGAGTATGAATCATGCTATGCAACGATACAGGAAGACCTTGCGGAACTCGCAGGGAGCGATGACCTTTCAAAGGCGGTCTTCCTCTTCCATTCGCCTCCCTACCGAACCGCGCTCGACAGGGCTGCCCTGGACGGGAAATTCGTTGATTTCGTGCCGCTCGACGTGCATGTCGGAAGCATTGCAATAAAACGCTTCATCATGAAAAGGGCCCCCATGCTGACCCTTCACGGCCACATCCATGAATCTGCTTCGCTGACCGGAATGTGGATGGAGACATGCGGGCCGACCGTGATGATCAACGCTGCTCACGACGGGCCGGAACTGGCCCTTGTGAGGTTCGATCCGCACGATTCGGCCCGGGCCGTCAGGGAGCTGGTATGACCGGGGCTTTGGTCGGCGTCCTCCTGCTCTTCATCATGTCCAGAGGTCTCGCGGGGTCGGTCACGGCGCCTATCCTGGAAGCGTAGGAGTTCTTTCGCTCGATGTCCTCGTCGGTGATTATGTGAACATCGAGGATGCCCTTGGTCTTTATGCCGGTGCGGATGTAGTTCATCTCGCTAAGGCAGAGGTCCCAGCCGTTCAGATATGCCATCAGAAGCTTCTTCTGCGTGTCAGTTCCGGTGATGTGGATCAGAAGGTCTATGTCGCTGCACGGGCCGGCCGTGGCGTTCTTGGTGCTGCCGAAGAGGTATGCCCCCTTGACCCCGTACTGCTCGGGATCGATGGAGGACGCAAGTTTCTCGGCCATTGTCTGCCGCCAGATCCAGTGCTCGTCCTCGCTGATTCGGTCGGCCTCCCTTCCCGCAATCTTTCTGAGGGCTTCGGGCGCCGATGCGGTTTCCTCGGTCACGAGATAGGCCATCGCCCTTCCCTCGTCGCCGCTCATCGCTATGCGCAAAAACCTTCCGTTGGTTACGGCAGGGATGTCGATGACCCTGATCACGTCCGACAGCCCTGATGCTTCCGGAAGGATTTTCTCGAGGGAGTTCTCGCTGTTCTCGAAGAAGGCCCTGTTGAACACGATACCGTCATCGTCGGGGTAGAGGGGAAGGTAGCGGATCGAAGCCTCGACAAGGTCCTGGAAGAAGTGGGTGCCGAAGGAGAGGTCCGGGACGTAGTTGCCCTTTCGGAAGGCCATTTCGATCAGCGCCGCCGTGTTGTTTATGTCGGAGTAGGTCACCCTGACGCCCAGTTTGACGTCGCCCCTGCTGCCCCAGCGCCCCGGTCCCATCAGCACGAACCTTCCGCGGGGGAGAATGCCGTTCAGCCGGCCGACCATCCTGCCCACGTTGATGAGCGAGTTCATGTCCTTCAGGTTGTCGTACGCCTCGGGAACTACGTAGACGACATGAGTGACAGCCGGAACAAGACCGTCCGAGACGAACTTCTCGGCGGTGAACAGAAGGTTTTCCGATGACGGCCGCTCGGGGAGCTGGATGTTCTCCTCCTTCTGCCACGAACTCTGGGCCCTGCACTGAAGAAGGTAGACGCTTGTGTCGTCAACCGCGAACTCGATGTCTACGGGGAAGCCGCACCGCTGCTCGAGGAGCGTCAGAAGCCGCCTCATCATCGGAACGAAGTCGCTGCCGCCCATCAGCCCCTCGAAGGTCGGGAGAACGAAATCCTTTTCGTAGTCGGTCATCGGGTTCACCTGGTGGAGCATTCCGTCGCGGAATACGGAGAAGACCTTCTCGTACTGGGGATAGCTGCTCCCGTACGCCTTGATCATGTCCTCGACACTCACCGTTTCGATGCGGCGCTTCTTCAGGTTGATGACGTCCATGTATTTCGGGGCGTAGCGAATGGTTTCGTCGATGGACGTGTTGACCCTCAGACCGGGCTGACCGGGGGCGAGCAGTATCGGGTAGTCGTCGCCGAGACGGTCGACAGCCCTGGTTCCAAGACCCGGCACCATTCTGACCAGGCCGTCGTTGGTCTTGATGCGGCTCGACCACCGGAACTCGTTGCGGCTGAATGCCACCCCGCCGAAGGCGGGTGCGAAGTAATCACCCATGTGGGCGCCGACGACCTCCTGGATCAGGATGCCCATCTCCTCCTGGAAATCGAGGAGCTTCCTTTCCCCGCGGTACTCGATCGGGTCGGGGCCGAACATCGAGGCGTAGACCTCGCTGATGGCGTCTGTGAGAGCTTCCAGCCTCTCCTTCTTCGTGCCCTGATTGGCAAGGAAGAGGCTCTTGTACTTTCCGCTGAAGGCGGCCTCGCTGCTGTCCTCGAGCAGGCTCGAGCTTCTTACGATCAGGGGTTTCTCGCCCAGGTCGTCGAGGGCCATGGAAAGCCCCTGCATCATCTCCGGGCTGAACGCGCAGTTCTTGAAGAGCTGGATCAGGTTTGGGTACTCCATCCTGATCTCCTCGATGTACCTGTAGCGGTATTCAAGAAGCTCTTCAAGCCTGTTGCAGTGAACAAAGTCGAGTATGCCGTCGGAGCAGATGTACCATGTTTTCGGAGTCTTTATGCTGCTCAGGACCGGATCGTCCTGGGTCACGTGCTTCAGGATCTGGCCCGCGAGGAAGATGCCCGCACCCTTCCCCCCGAGCTGGCCGTGGCTGCGGGCCGGGAATACAAGGTACCTGCTCAGTTCGTAGAAGTCGTTCAGGGTTACGTAGTCCTTCAGCGTGCTGATGTAGTCAAGCCTTCTGCTGATGAACCGCCTGATCAGGGAAACCTTCACCGCGTTGAGGACCGGGGGCGAGAGGGCGAGTTCCTCCGTCACTATCGTCTTGTGGGAATCCATTGCCTGGATGATCTCGCTGATTGCGCTGGCGTGGTCGTCAAGCACGTTGATGAAGTGCTCGATCCGGTTTTCTCCGACCCAGCGCTGAAGAAGCTTCATGAGCTGGTCGTCGGAGAGAACCGAGCTTGTGATCTCGAGTATCTCCTCGACGATCTTCGGGTTGATGTCGATCATGTGTTTCGGGATGGGCTGGTTGATGCCCTCGTGATCAGGCTCGGTGCCGTCGGATGTCTGCCCCACCCATTTGTTCAGCAGGTCCTGCGCCTGGGGGACGCCGATGAAGTTGAGGTAGTTGAGAAGCCTTCTGCACAGCGTCTTGTAGAGCTTTCTGTCCGTTATGAAAAGCATCTCCAGTATGGAGCGCCATGATTCGGTGCCCGCCCTCCAGGTCCTGCTTGCGTTCTCCTCCCCCTGGAACACCTGGGCGAGGTTTTCATGGAGAATGGTGTGCGACAGGCGCTGGCTGAGAGTGCGGATAAGCTTTTTCTCCTCGGGCAGGAAGGGACCGCCGTCCATTCCGGGCGCTTCCAGAGGGTATGAGACGGTCAGCGTGCCAACGGTGTTGCCCTGAACATTGAGGTCTTCGGTGAGGTACACGCCGCCCTCCCTGAAACCCTTGGACTGGTATGTCATTCCCATGTAGCGGATCCTCGCCTCGCACAGTTCAGGGCTGAACCATCCGCTCGGGATCGCTTCGGCAGCCTGGTGGAGCTTGTTGTCGAGGGTTTCCGGCGAAAGGAGGATCTCATCCACCCTGTAGAGGCAGCTCAATTCCTTGGCCCTCTCCCTGAGGGAGGTGATCAGGCTCTGAGAGCGGGAGGCTTCGTCAGTCATTTGAGAATCACGCCCTTTCCCAATCGTCCGTCTATCTTGACCAATAGGGGTTCCTTCAAGGTAATGCATCTGAGGAACTCGGTTTCCGAGACTGTTTCGCCCGCTGTTTCGAGCCAGTCCCAGTCGATCCTGCCGTCAACGGCCTCACTCACGGAAAAGTAGGTGACGCCGAAGCTTGTGAGATTGTGGAAGAAATGGGAGCCCTGGCTAAGGTCTACCTTCATCTTTCCACCGCTGATCTCTACCATCACCCTGGCGCCCGAGATCTGCCCCCATGTCACGCCGACGCCCAGCCAGGGGTCAGAGCTTCCCCATCTGCCGAAGCCCATCAGCAGGTAGGGCATCTCATCCCGGACGAGCGAGCGGTTGATCTCGGATATCTGCCTTGCGATGAGGGGCGTCTTCGAGGCGTCGAATGATCCCGGCTTCATGTAGACGATGCACCTGATGTCGCGCCTTTCCCCGTTGCCCATTGCCTTTGCGCTTTTTACGAGAAGCGCCCCCCCCTTTTCCTCATCGGCGGAAATGTTCACCACACTGTCGGTTGCAACGATCGGCCGCACCTGAAGGAAGCCGAGCCTCGATGGCGAGCCCGGAGTGTACCCCTCCACGGCGAACTCGATCTCGACGGGAGAGCCCGACTTTTCCTCGCAGAGTTTCATGAGGTTTCTCAGAACATCGTTCAGCGGCACCATCGAGTCCCGCAGAAGCGGGTCGAAGGTTACTACCCTTGCTCCCTGCTCCTGTACACCGTGAACCAGCCGGTCCGATGACGGATCGTATGTGGAAGCGACAAGACGAAGCGTGTTGTCGTAATCGGCGTCGGAGAGCGGGCACTTCAGCATGTACTCGGTCTCGAGGAGGGGGTCGTAGGCCGGGGGCCTTCCCATGTTCACGGCCCAGAAGGAGGTCTGGGTCATCTTCATCAGATCCTTCAGGTTGCCGTATGGGGGATGAACGCGGGGATGAGCCGGGCTGTAGCTCCAGACGGGGTCGCCCTCGACGATGGATTTTCCAAGCCCGAGCGCAAGGTTGACCACGCCGTCTGCGGGCTTCGCCCTTCCGAAGGCGTAGTAATTGAACGAGCGGCACACCCCCGAGATGACGGGGTAGAACCTTTCATCGAAACGGCAGCCCACAACATCCTGCAGGATGACGGCCATCTTCTCGTCGGCCGGGGTGTGGCCCGTGGCGCCGAGGTAATCCCTCGCGGCCTGGAAGAACGTGGAAGCCCAGACGAACTTGATCGCCTCGGTGAGCTTCCTGAACCGCTCCGTGTCGGAGGGCTGGTTGTTCGGGATCATCTTTGTCTGGTAGATGCCTGCGAACGGCTCATTCCTCGCGTCCTCGAGAAGGCTGGAGGAACGCACGGCGACGGGGCTTCGCGTTTCCCTCATGTAGTTCATCAGGTCGCCCACCAGGATCGGGGAGATCTCGCCCTTCATGAATGCCGCCGCGATCCTGTCGTCAGGCTCGTCGCCCACGCTGTCGCCGGGAAGGTCGTTCCTCTTGAGGAAATCATCGAAGTACTCGGTTGTGATCACCCGGAAGGAAGGCACGAACGTAGGGACCAGGGGGGAGCCGATCTCCGGATTCGATTCGGCAAGGGTTTTCATGGCAAAAAAAAGGCCCGAGGCTTTTCCCCCGATGCCGCCCGATCCATAAATGACCGGCCTGTCTGATTCTCCGCCCATTGCGCCCGCCCTCCCAGGTTTGAGCCACCTCCAACTATAAGGTAAAAAGCGCAGCCGGCCATTGCCCCGACAACGCTGCGCAGCGGTTCACGGGCCGGTAGCGTCGGAAAGGCTCCCAAAGGTATATTTGCACCTCTCATCTTCCCTTGGAGGCACAATGAACAGCCGGGTCATCGGCATCGACCTCGGCTCGGTGAGCGCGAAGTTCGCCGTGCTTGAACGCGGATCGATAATTCAGGAGGGATACGCCAGGCACAGGGGTGATCCCCTTGGAGCCCTCTCCATCCTTCTCGGGCAGGTCCCGGGGTGGAGTTCCATGCCGGCAGCCCTTACAGGAAGCGGAGCCATGAGGCTCGCCCGTGCCCTGGGTGTTGACCCGGTCAACGAGGTGGTTGCACTTGCCGCTGCGGTGAAGGCCTTCGTTCCCGGTGCGGGCAGTGTTGTGGAGATGGGGGGGCAGGACTCGAAGCTGCTCCAGTTCCGTCATGACGGCGGCGAAGGTCCCGTCTTCGACGATTTTGCTACCAACACGATCTGCGCTGCGGGCACAGGAAGCTTTCTTGACCAGCAGGCTGCGAGGCTCGGTCTGTCCCCGGAGGAGATGGGGGAACTCGCCCAGGGGTGCAGGAAGCCTCCCAGGATCGCCGGCCGCTGCAGCGTCTTTGCAAAAAGCGACATGATCCACCTCCAGCAGATCGGCGCAACCGTCGAGGAGATAGCAGCCGGGCTCTGCTTCGCCGTCGCGAGGAACTTCAGAAGCACCATTGCCGCAGGCAGGGAATTCCGGGGACCCGTCGCCTTTGTCGGCGGAGTCGCGGCCAACCAGGCGATGATCCGGGCATTCCGTGAGGCTGTCGACGGAAGGCAGCTCTTCGTCCCGGATCACTTCAAGATACTCGTGGCGGCCGGGGCCGCGCTTTCGATGAAGGAACCCGTGCATGTCACCCCGGGATCGTTGGAAGAAGCCGCTTCGGAGGCGACCGGGCATGCCGGTGAGCACCTTCAGCCCCTTGCGGCACATGCGCTTCCGCCGGCACGGCACGACTGCTCAGGCTCGGCCGGCAGTGGGATATACCTTGGCATCGATGTCGGTTCGATAAGCACCAACCTTGCCGCGGTCGATCCCGATGGCAATGTGGTCGCCAGGGTCTACCTGCGCACGGCAGGGCGGCCTCTCGAGGCCGTGAGGGACGGGCTTCTTGAGATCAGGTCCGACCTCGGGTGCGAACCTGAGGTTCTCGGAGTTGCCACAACAGGCAGCGGCAGGTACATGACCGGTGATTTCGTGGGCGCCGACACGGTACGGAACGAGATAACGGCACAGGCCCGCGCCGCGCTGCACATTGATCCCGGCGTTGAGACCGTGTTCGAGATAGGCGGGCAGGACTCGAAGTTCATCTCCCTTCGAAACGGCCGCGTCGTCGATTTCGAGATGAACAAGGTCTGCGCCGCCGGCACGGGCAGCTTCCTCGAGGAACAGGCGGAAAAGCTCGGCATCCCCATCACGGATTTCGGGCCGCTTGCACTCGAATCCCTCGCACCGGCAAGGCTCGGCGAACGCTGCACCGTCTTCATGGAAACCGATGTGGTCAGCCACCAGTCCGACGGGGTTCCGCTTCGCGACATCGTGGCCGGCCTCTGTGTTTCTGTCGTCAGGAACTACCTGCACCGGGTCGTGGGAAGGCGCCCGATCGGCAGGAAGATATTCTTCCAGGGGGGCACAGCCTTCAACCAGGGGGTCGTGGCCGCCTTCAACGCGGTTCTCGGAGACAGGACTGTCATTGTTCCACCGCATCACGACGTCACGGGTGCCATCGGGGCGGCGCTTCTCGTGCGGGACATGAACCCCTCCGCAACATTGTTCCGCGGCTTCGCGCTCACCGGCGAGAGCTGGCAGCAGGACAGCTTCGTCTGCAGGGCCTGCTCGAACAGCTGCGAGATTCATCGTGTCACTCTGCAGGACGGCAGAAAGCTGTTCTACGGAGGAAGGTGCGAGAAATACGAGACGGGAAGCCTCCAGACCACGGCAGGGGGCGAGAACCTTTTCCCCCGCAGGGAGCAGCTTCTCAGGGAGTTCGCGGAGGAATCCGGCCTTGAACCCAACGGACCTGTCGTTGGGATACCCGAAGCCCTGTGGTTCTGGGAGCTGTACCCGTTCTTCGGCACGTTCTTCAGGGAACTCGGGTGCCGCGTCGTCACGAGCGGGCAGTCCGATTCGGCCACGGTTCACCGGGGGGTCGAGAGCATGGCGGCCGAAACGTGTTTTCCCGTGAAGATAGCCCATGGTCACGTGGCAAGGCTTCTCGAGATGGAGGTCGACCACCTGTTCATCCCCAGCATCCTTCGGAATGCGCCGGCTGCGGGGGAGTTCACGGAGAGTTACAACTGTCCCTTCGTCGAGGCGGCCCCGTACCTGCTCGACGCCGGGCTGTCGCTGAAGGAGAGGACCAGACCAACAACGCTCAGGCCCGTTCTCGACTTCAGCCTGCCCGGAAGGCAGTGGATGATGCCCCTTGTCGAGATGGCGAAGGGGCTCGGTTTCTCCGCTGAAGCAGTTTCAAAGGCGGGCCGGAAGGCTGTCTCCGCTCAGGAAAGGTTCAGGAAAGCCCTTCTGAAAGAGGGCGAGAAAGCGTTGGCTTCGATCGGGGAAAGGCGCGCCTTCGTCGTCGTGAGCAGGCCCTACAACGGGAACGATCCCATGGTCAACACCGATCTTCCCCAGAAGCTTGCCAGGCTCGGTGCGCTCGTGATCCCGATGGATTTCCTCGACCTTCCGATGGAGAAGGTCTGGAAGAAGCACAGGAACATGTACTGGGCATACGGCCAGAAGATCCTTGCCGCGGCCATGGCCGTCCGTGACGACGACCGCCTCAACGCGGTCTACATATCCAATTTCGGCTGCGGTCCCGACAGCTTCATCGAGCACATCTTCTCGGAGATCATGGGGGACAAGCCGCATCTCGGCATCGAGATAGACGAGCACGCGGCCGATGCCGGGATCATCACCAGGTGCGAGGCCTTTCTTGACTCCCTTGAGGCGGAAAGACCTATGCGTGGGGAGGAGCCCGCTCCATGCCCTCCCTTGGAACAATCGCTCGGGGGCAGGACTCTCTGGATACCCTATCTCAGTGATGCCAGTTACCTCGCGGCGGCCGTCGCCAGAAGCGCAGGCCATGATGCGCGCGTGGCCCCGCCCACGACCGGCCGGACGGTTGCGCTTGGCAGAAGCGTCACCAGCGGCCGGGAGTGCTACCCCGCCATCATCACCTCGGGCAGCATGATGGAAATACTTGAGAACAACCCTCCGGAGAAAACCGCGTTTTTCATGGGAACGGCAAGCGGACCATGCCGGTTCGGGCAGTACTGCCACTATCACGGGATGATCCTTGAACGGCTGGGGTACCCGAACGTGCCCATTGTCACGTCCAGCAGCAGCGACAGCTATTCGAGCGTCGAGGGTTTCTCAACGTTCAACAGGCAGAAAACGCTGTATCAGGGGATCAGCCTTGTAGACAACCTCTACAGGGCCAGGCTCAGGATCCGCCCGTACGAGAAGAACCCGGGCGAGACGGACAGGGTCTACGGCGAACACCTCGAAAGGGTCTGCGAAAGGGCGGAGAAGGGGGGAAGCCTCGGAAAGGCGGCAGCCGAAGCCGCAAAGGCTTTTTCGGCCATTCCGATGGATGACACCCGAAGAAAACCCAGAGTGGCGGTTTTCGGTGAGATCTACATCAGGAACGACCCCTACGCGAACGACTTCACCCTCGACCGCATCGAGGCGCTTGGCGCCGAGGTTGTGTACAGCCCGGTTGCCGAGTGGCTGGAATTCGTTAATCTCAGCTTCATCGAGAAGTCGAAAAGACTGGGACGCAACGGCAACGTGGTTGCCGGAAAACTCAAGGCCGGAGTCATGGCGATGATGAAGCGCCCCGTCGACAAGCCCTTTGAAAGGCTTTTCGCCGACACTCCCCACGCCGGTGCCGAAGCCGTGCTCAGGGCTGCCGAGCCCTACATGCCGGAGAACATCGGCGGCGAGGCAATACTGTGCATCGGCGCGCCGCTCGCCCTGATGACCCACGGTGGCATTCAGGGGGCGGTCAACGTGCTTCCCTTCGGCTGTCTGCCGGGAACAGTTGTTACAGCGGTGTCACGAAGGATAAGAAGGGACAGGCCCGACCTTCCGTGGCTCAACCTGGCTTTTGACGGCCAGGAAGACACCGACAACTCATCGAGGCTCGAGGCCTTCATCTTTCAGGTCAAGAAATACGCAGAGAAGAACGGAGACTGACATGGAGCCCATTCTGGAATCGTTGCTGCCATACCTCGACCAAAGTCCCACAGCCGCCCACGCGGGAGCGGTGAGCGCCGGATTTCTCGAGCAGAACGGCTTTCAGAGGCTCAACCCCGGGGATCAATGGAAAACCGTCCCCGGAAAGGGCTATTTCACCATGTACTCGCCGTCCACCCTCGCCGCCTTCGTGACGGGCCGAAAAAAGCCTTCTGAGTCGGGTTTCCGAATCACCGGCGCGCACACCGACGCTCCGGGGCTCCACCTGAAGAGCGATCCCTTCTCCTACCGAGAGGGGCTCGCAACCCTGGGCATCGAGGTCTACGGCGGTCCCCTGTTCAGCACATGGTTCGACAGGGACCTGGGGCTTGCCGGTAGGGCGGTGACCGGGGACGGCAGAGTGGTCCTGTACCACATCCGCGAGCCATTTCTCAGGATAGTCTCGCCGGCCATCCATCTGAACCGCGAGGTGAACAAAAAGGGGTTCAGCGCCAATCCCGAAAGCGAAATGCACCCCATTTTCTCGTCGGCCGACGACTACCCGGCGCTCAGGAAGGCCGTTGCCGACGCCGCCGGGCTTGGAACGGACGAACTTTCGTTCTTCTCCGCCGAGCTTGTCAGCCTCGAGGCAGCGGTGCTCGCGGGGATCAACCGGGATTTCCTGGTTTCTTCGAGGATCGACGATCTGGCGAGCTGTCATGCCTCGCTCAACGCGCTGGTTCAGGCAGGGAGCCCCGAAGCGACGGCCATCGCGATCATCTTCGACAACGAGGAGGTCGGCAGCAGGACAACCGCCGGCGCCGCCGGCCCTTTCCTCGAAACCCTGCTCGAGCGGCTGAGCGGGAGCCGTGATGAGTACTTCAGGGCTGTCTCGCGGAGCGTCATGGTGAGCGCCGACTGCGCCCACGCCGTCCATCCCGACTGGGCGAACAGGCACAGCGCCCAGTCGAAGCCGAAGCTGAACGGCGGACCCGCTGTCAAGCGCAGCGCGATGCAGAACTACGCGACAGGGGTGGAGACGGGGGCCTACTTCTTCAGGTGCGCAAAGGCGGCGGGTGTCACCCTTCAGGAGTTCACGGGCAGAACCGATTCCCAGGCCGGAAGCACAATAGGACCCATCACGGCTACACGAACGGGCATTCCGACCGTCGACGTGGGCAACCCCATGCTGGCCATGCATTCCATACGGGAAACCAGCGGGGCGCTTGACCACAGGAAGATGATGGAGTGCATGAAGGTGCACATGAGCGCGGAGATACCGTTCAAGGCGTGAGAACCGCCGGCCGCCTTCGTTCCTGCCGTTGACTTGGGAAGCGCAAGTCCGGATATATCAGCAAGGTTTCCGGAAACACAACCGGGCAACTCATTTACAGCCTCAACCGCCATTGGAAGGGAAGGGCAGATGAAGGCAACGATCACTCTGACGCTCCTTGCAGCAGCTGTCGCAATGGCCTGGATGCCGGACTGGCAGCCATCCTATCAGCTCACATGCGCCGGGACCTTCATCGATGTGGGCTACTACGGCGCACCATGTGTGGTCGACTGGGACGGCGACGGCCTTAAGGACCTCGTGCTGGGGCAGTTCACGAACGGCAACATAAATTTCTACAGGAACGAGGGAACCAACGAGAACCCCGTCTTCTACACCTCTTCGCTCTTTACGCCGACGGCAGCCCCATAACGCTGCCCTACGGTTGATGCACCGGCTCGACGAATCCACAGGTCGTGGATTGGAACAACGACGGCATGCTCGACATCATCGTTGGCGACCGGAACGGCTACGTCAACTATTTCCGCAGAACCTCCGACAGCCCAATCACTCTGACCCAGATGCCCAAGATCAACTGCGCCGGTGTGATTGATCAATGTCGGTTCGAACTCCGCCCCGGTGGTTGTTGACTGGAACGAGGACGGCGAACTCGACATGCTCCTGGGGAACGAGAGCCCCGGGAACGTCAGGCTCTACATCAACGACGGAAGCGATTCCGCACCCGTGTTCAGCAGCTACAGCCTCGTGCAGAGCGGTTCAACCGCGATCGCCCACTACAGGAACTGCCCGCAGGTATACGACATGAACGGCGACGGGATGAAGGACCTGCTCTGCGGTGCCGACAACAGCAACGTCTACTACTACGAAAACACCGGAACGAACGATGCGCCTCTGTTCAACGGCGGCGTTTCCATAGCCACCAAGTACTCCGGCATGAGGCTCTGGATAGATGACTGGAACGAAGACGGCCTTCCCGACATGCTCACGAGCGACTACAACGGTTTCGTCTGGGTGTGGATCCAGAACTTGACCGGGATCGGGGGCGGAGTCGCTCCTGTCCAGGAGAGAACCCTCGCTGCGGGTGAGAACCCGTTCATGGGCTCTGTCATGATCACTGGCACAGGCTTTTCCGGGGCCACGTTGCAGGTGTTCGACCTCTCCGGTCGAGCCCTTCTCTGCGGGCCGTTCAACGGAAGCCTCGTCTGGGATGCGTCCGCCGCTCCCCAGGGAGCCTACCTGGTGAGGGTGTCCGACGCTTCAGGGTCATCCACGCTCAGGATCGTGAAGCTGTAACACTCTTCAAGGCGCTCCGCCTCTCCAGTCCGGGGAGGGGCGGAGCGTCGAACCCATTCTTTAAGCCTTGACTTGCCAGGCCTTTCTTCGCAGAAAACACTCCAGCAAGGGAGGTTTTGGTGAGCATCAGCCCCGGTCTGCTGACCAGGTTCGGGATACCGGCGCACAGCTCATCGTCATGGATGGACGATCTCACGGGGTTGCCCAACCGCCGGTACCTTCTGCACACACTTGATTCCCTCATTGCGCTCGATCATGAGTTCTCCGTCCTGTTTCTTGACATGGACGGCTTCAAGCGGGTGAACGACACTCTGGGGCACGCCGAGGGCGACGCAGTCCTTGAGCGGGTGGGGGAGATTCTTGTGAACAGGGTCCGGTTCGAAGACCGTCCCGTGAGGTTCGGAGGGGATGAGTTCGTCGTTCTGGTTCCGGGCGCCGATTCGGGGAACAGGGTTGGCGAACGGCTTCTCGAAGCTGTCAACAACACCCTGAAACCGCGGTGGGGGGTCACCGTGAGCATAGGGGAGGCGCTCTTTCCCCTGCACGGACCTCTGGCGGGTGATGTTCTCAGGGCGGCCGACCGCGCCATGTACAGGGCCAAAAGTGCCGGGGGGAACTGCATAAGGAGGGCGCACCAGACCGGTGAGACCCTTTTCTGGCACGATGACGTCTTTGTGGGCCGCGACGACGAACTGGCCTTTATCCTGAAGGCGCAGGCCTCACCCGTGAACACGGGGCTGCTTCTGACCGGCGACGCTGGTTCAGGCAAGACCCTTCTTCTGGAAAAGGCAGCTGCGCGTTTCCCATCCGGTACGGTGTGCCGCATCGAGGCGAGACCCGAGTTGTCAGGCATCTCCTGGGCTTCCCTGCTGCCCTGGGTCAGGGGTCTCGTATCGGCCTCCGGTTCGCACACTGATGCCCCATGGTCCCGGGTGCTTTGCGGCATCTTTCCGGGAATATTTCACGGGTCGCAATCTCCGCTGGTACGTCCCGATTCGCTGGCCGTGCTCGAAGCCCTCTCGTCTCTTTTTTCAACCCGGCTTCCCACTGTTTTCCTTGTTGACAACGCACACTGGCTCGATCCCGGGACGGCATCCTTCCTCGGCTACGCCCTTCGGGCCGGGATACCGTCGGGTTTCTCGCTTGTGGTTGCCACCCGCTCCGATTCCCTCGGGGAGTTGTCAGCCGTTCTCCCCGGATCCGGACAGTTCGGAAAGCTTCACCTGAAACCCTTCGACCGTGATCAGGTGGGCGAGCTGGTGAGGGCCAGGCTCGGTTCATCCAAGCCGTTGCAGGATATCTCCGCCAGGGTGTTCAGGTTCTCCGGGGGCAACCCGCTTTTCGCCTGTGAGTTCCTGAGGGCGGGCTGTTCCCGGGATGGTGAGTTTTCGGGCGAGGGTCTTCCTGGCGAAGGTTCTTTCTCATCGATCCCCGAGAGGGTGGAAGGCATTGTTGGAAGCAGGCTTCTGGCCCTCTCCCGTGAGTGCCTTCTCGTACTTCAGCACGCTTCGGCAGACCGGAGGGGGAACCCCGACCCTGCTTTCCTTGTCGAAAGTACGGGCCTCACCGAGGGAGAGGTCCTGGGTTTTCTCGACGACGCTGTGAAGGCGGGTGTGCTGGCGCCCGGCCGCGAGGCTCTTCTGAGCTATCGCTACCCGAACGAAGCCGTGAGGCTTGCTGTTTATTCCTCAGCGCCCAGAAGCGTTCTGATCGCAGCCCACTCGGCGCTGGCCGGGACACTCAGGCAGAACGGCGATTTTCTCGAGGCCGGGTATCACCTCGAGAAGATCGGCAACACCTTCAATGCCTACATGAACTACAGGGAAGGCTCCGATGCCAGCCGCAATACCTGGCTTCCAGGAGTTGGTGTTGCCTGCCTGGAGAGGGCCAGAGCTCAGGCCGACGGGCTGGTGGCCACTGGACAGGTTGCTCCGGAAGACGTGTTCGATCTCGATGACGAACTGATCCGTGCCCAGGTGAACTGCGGCTACTGGGAGAAAGTGCGTGAGACAGCCCTTGAAGCAGCCGACTACGCCATCGCCAACGGCGCTCCGGAGAGGGCTTCCGCGCACAGACTGCTTGCCGCCGACAGCCTTCGTGTACAGGGAAGAAGCCCCGAGGCGGTTCATGAGCTTGAGGGGATGCTTTCCTCGACCACCGGGAATGACAGGGTGGACACGCTGATAAAACTGTCGGATTCCCTCAGCAGGGCGTGCAGGGCACCCGAGGCTCTGGACCGTCTGACCGAGGCCGAATCGCTTCTTGACGGGTCAATGCCCCGCCACGGTGGGTTGCTTGTGCAGATCGCACACAAGAAGCTCTTCTGCGCGATTGCAATGAACACGCCCGGCATGGGCTACCAGGCATGCCGCGACATGCTGAGGCACAGGGAGGGCGACTTCACGTTCCACTGGTACTTCGTCCATGACATCGGAGAATTCTACCTTCTTGCGGGTCAGCCGGTAACTGCCCTTAAGCACCTCGGGGAAGCCGAACGTCTTGCCACAGAACAGGCATCGTTCTACGGAATGACATGCTCCCGGGCCCTGGGGGTGGATGCTGCGTACCATGCATTTCAGAACCGCAGGGTGGAAACGGGAACAATGGAAGTGGCAAAGAGCGCCGAACGGCTCGATGACTCAGAGTTCATGAGGGAGATGGACCTGATCAGGTGCAGGATGCTGCTGGAAGGCGGTCACGTGGAGCTGGCGGCGGAAGCACTGAAAGAACCCCTTCAGATTCGGCCGGATTGTCCTGCCGCCCTGTACACCAACTCACTTATCCTGGAGCGGACCGGGGACCTTAGCGCTTCACTGGAGTCCGTCGAGCGGGCTCTGCGGATGGTGGGGGACAGGTGTCTTGCCCCGATAAGCATCAACAGCATAAGCATCACCAGGGATGAGCTGGACCTGCAGCGGATTTGGATGGAGATCAGGCTCACGAACCCGCCCGGCCCGGCGGAGGCCCTGCGGGAAAGGATGCTTGCCGGAACGCCCAGAGCCTCTTTCAGGGCAGCCGGGCTGCTCGCCCTTCATCTTCACGGAACGGGGCGGACTCATGAGGCTGACGCTGTCCTCACTGAAGCCGGCAGCAGGGAGGACTGGTTCGAGCTGCGCCGTCAACGCCATGAAAACCTTCTCATCGGAGCCGCCTGGAACGATTCCTTCAGCCGTGAGGCGCAGCGCATGGAAAGTGAAGCAGGCCTGGAACGGCCCCGTTCCTGACGCAGGGTCCCGCGCGCCATTCACCTGTCGCCTGAACGCTTCTCCCTGGGGCCGTGGGGGAGTGAACACAATGGGCATGCCGGGGCCAGTGAAGCAGCCTGAAATCCCCTCATGCCCCCCGCCACGCATGATACTTCCGAAAACCCCTTTGACAGAAGAATGCTGCCTGCGAGGGCAGATCTCTGGCCCGTGCTGCACAGGACGAGGTAATCCCCCCGGGGGTCGAGCTCGCCGTAGCGGCTCCGGAGGTCGGGAGCGGGGATGTTCAGGGAACCGGGGAAGTGGAAGTCTTCGAACTCCGAGGGCGCACGAACGTCGAGTATGAGCCTGGTACCTCCGGATGCCGCGGCGCTGGCCTCCTGAACTGACACAAGCCCCATGTGCGCCGTCGGCAGACCGTTTACCGCCCAGGAGAACATTCCGCCCTCGAGGTATCCGGATACCCTGTCCAGCCCGACCCTGCGGAGCCAGAGCGCTGCCTCCCGGGCCTCTTCGGGACCGGTGGCCACCAGGAGGATGTCGCGGTCGGGTGGTGTGACCCAGCCCGCAAAGGTGGGAAGGTTGCCCGTGAAATCAATGCTCCAGGCTCCGGGAACGTGCTGGGCGGCAAAGGCGTCATACCTTCTCACGTCGAGGACGAAGTGGTTTTCATCGGATAAGGCCCGCAGGAAAGCGGCCGGCTCAAGCGGTGCAGGGGGGGGCAGGGTCGAAAGAAGTTCGGGGCCCTGACGGTTGATCCCGCTGCAGCGGGAGAAGTGATCGGGGGCGGGAGGCATCCCCGTCGTGAGCGACTCGACGAAACTCTCCTCATCCTTGAGAAGCAGTGCCGGGTTGAACATCCTTTCGTAACCAATGGTAGTTGTGTACTTGGATGACATGGAGCGTCCGCACAGCGAACCGGCGGCGTGAGCGGGGTACACCTCACAGAAATCCGGAAGCTCCATGAGTTTTTCAAGGCTTTGAAAAAGACGGGCCGCGAGGCTCGAGGCCATTCCGGGGAAAAGGTCGGGTCTGCCCACATCTCCCACAAAGAGGGTGTCTCCCGGGAAGACACCAGCCGGTGAGGCTCCCCTTGCGGTATCGGTCACCACGTAGCTTACATGCTCCGGGGTGTGACCGGGTGTTTCCAGAACTTCAACCAGAACGCTGCCAAGATGAAAGCTGTCGCCCTCCCTGACGCCACGATGGGGGAACGCGCACAGGGCGGCACTGGGGGCGATGATCTCTGCGCCGGTAAGGGCAGCCAGATCGCGGTGGCCCGAAACGAAGTCCGCGTGGAGGTGCGTTTCGAGAACATGGGTGATCCGGACGCCAAGCTCGTCCGCGGCCCTGATGTAGGCATGGCTGTCCCTCGAGGGATCCACCACGGCGCACGAGCCGCTTCCCGCGAGGATGTACGAACTGTGCGCGATCTTCGGTGTAATAAAATGTTTTATCAGCACAAGAACCTCCTCAGGTGTTCCAGCCGGCAAGGGTCATTTCCTTCTCCCCCTGATGCGCCCGAAAAGCAGCTGGTGCCTGGAGTTGAAAAGCCGCCTGTACGCAAGCAGAACCATTCCCATCGAACCCATCGAGGCGCCTGACGCTATCATGAACATTATCATTATCTGATACCTTACCGCAACCGCCGGATCGGTGCCTGCGAGAATCTGTCCCGTCATCATCCCAGGCAGTGAAACGACCCCCACGACCATCATGCTGTTGATTATGGGTATCATCCCGCGGCGCACCGACTCGGCCACAGGTCTTCGGGCGGCCTCCCATCGGGTGGCCCCCATGGCAAGTTCCATCTCCACCTCGTGCCTTCGCTCCGAAAGGGTTTCAAGGAAGTGATCCGTTGCGAGCGAGACACCGTTCATCGTGTTTCCCAGCACCATGCCCATCAGGGGGATCAGATAGGATGGCTTGTACCAGGGCTCAACCCCGACGATCAGGCCCGTGGCCGTAATGGTCACCGCAAGGCTTGTTACGGCCATTGTGCCGAAAGCCAGCGGCCCCAGGCCGGAGAAGGTGCGGGCCGGTCTTCCAACCGCTGTGTGTGCAGCGGCGACAAGCATCAGCAGCAGCACCGGCAGCAGTGCGGGAAGGGTGCTGATCTCGAACACCCTCTGCAGAACGAAACCGATCAGCAGCAACTGGGTCACCGTTCTGATCGAGGCGAGCGCAAGTTTTTTCTCCATGCCGAGTTTCAGGGCGATGCTGATCCCTCCCGACACGAGAACGAGTGCGGCGGAGATCGCAACGTCACCTGCGGAAAGGTCGATCACAGCGTTTTCAGGAGACATGTTCCACCGCCCCGTACGCGGACAGGTCCAGCACCCTGTCGCAGAGCCTTCCGGCCTGCTCCCTGTCGTGGGTGACGACGAGTGCGGAGAGCCCCCTCCGGCGTGTTTCGTCCGCCAGCGTTTTCTCGACGGATGACACCGCACCGGGGTCGAGAGCGCTGGTCGGTTCGTCGAGAAGAAGGACGTCCGGTTTCAACAAAAATGACCTGACAAGACAGACCCGCTGCTGCTGACCCTGGGAGAGGGTTCGGGCCTCCTGTGAGAACCGGTCCCCCGACACGCCGAACGTTTCAAGAAGGGAGAGGGCCTCCCCGGCGGGAAAGCCGAGGCCCCCGGATATGGAGTACCGGAAGGGCAGCATCAGGTTGTCGCGCACGGTCCCGGGGATCAGAACCGGCCTCTGGTCAACCAGAACCACTCTGCGTCTGAAACGCGGCCAGCCCGTTGCGAAAGGGGAGGAGCCATCCAGCAGGACCGTTCCCGCCGCAGGGTCGTCGAGCCCCGCCACCGCTCGGAGAAGGCTGGTTTTGCCGCACCCCGACGGTCCGCACACGGCGATCATCTCACCCTTCGAGAGGGTGAGGTCGATGCCCGACAACAACATGATTCCACCCGCCGAAACCGCGAGACCCCTCAGTTCGAGCAATGCCTTCCTCCCGTGTGCGACACGCGAATATGCAGATGGATGACCGGTCCGTCCCGGATTCCGGCCGGCAGGCGGCCACGGTTTTCTTCCCGGAGGTGCCCCTGCATTTTACACTTGACACCGAGGTTATGAAATCACTATCATTGGGGGCTGAACAACTATGTTCAGTTGAATCAGCCCATAACGGGCGTCTTTTTTAGGAGTGAAATGAACATTTACGTGGGAAACCTGTCGTACGACATCACTGAGAAGCAGCTTGAAGCCCTCTTTGCCGAATTCGGAGAGGTTACAAGCGCCCGTCTTATAACCGACAGGGACACCGGAAGACCTAAGGGCTTCGGGTTCGTGGAAATGGCCGACAAGGCAGCCGCCGAGTCCGCCATCAGCTCGCTCGACGGCAGGGAAGTCGGCGGTCGTGACCTCAGGGTCAACGAAGCTACCCCCAGGGAAGATCGTCCCCGGAGCAGCAGCAGCAGCAACGGCCCCAGAAGGCCCCGTTTCTAAAGAACGGTTCCGGAAGGCCCCGAAGGCTCAAACCTTCGGGGCCTTTTCCTGTTACAGGGCCATGTGCGGAATACTTGACGCACTTTTTTTCGTTGATTAGTTTCGCGTGCTGAACAACGATGTTCAGTATGGTCTGGCCCTCAATGAGGGTGCTTTTTTGCACTTAGGAGAGAAATGAACATCTACGTTGGAAACCTGTCGTATGACATGACCGAGAAGCAGCTTGAAGACCTTTTCGCCGAATTCGGAGAGGTGACAAGCGCAAGAATCATCACCGACAGGGACACCGGTAGGCCCAAGGGCTTCGGTTTTGTTGAGATGGCCGACAAGGCAGCCGCGGAATCCGCCATCAGCGCCCTCGACGGCAGGGAAGTCGGCGGCCGCGACATCAGGGTCAACGAGGCCCGTCCTCGCGAAGAGCGCCCCAGGAACGCCGGACCCAGAAGACCCCGCTACTAGTCAACAGCACGCAGGGACCCCGAAAGTATCGGCTTTCGGGGTCCTTTTTTCGTTTTGCGGGGTTTGACTGACAGGGTGGCGTCTTGTATCATGGCGGCTGGTCTGCTTCGATCCTGTGCATGACCGATCAGCCGGTCCTGACTTCGATGCTGGAGGCTGCTTGTTCGAACAATGGAACAACCGATGACCGGAAGGCCGGGAGGCAGACTGCTCATCGCGCTGTACTTCGTGACCGCAGCCTCCATCCTGACCGTTGCCCTTCTTTTCCTGCCGAAGCTCTTTCAGGGAGAACGGGGAACCCTTCTATCCCAGGAGGAGCTGGCCTGGCTGGATGAGCACGGCGACAGTCTTGTCCTGTACTACAACACGGATTTCCCGCCGGTCGAGTTCGCTTCTCCCGAAGGGAGTTTCACGGGGCTTGGAGCGGATGTGATCGCCGCAGTCGAGCAGAGGCTCGGCATCACGTTCGTGAAGCAGCCCTGCGACGACTGGAACAGGCATCTGCAGGCTCTGGCCGATGGCGAATGCGCCGTGGCCCCGACCATCGTTCGAACCGTCGAGCGCGAGCGTTTCGCCTACTTCACCGAACCCTACGCGAGGGTTCCCGTCGTTATCATAACCTCGCGCGCGAGGCAGGGAAGGCTGACCCTCGACGACCTGGCCGGCAATCGCGTTGCGGTTGTGTCGGGTTTTGCATCAGAGGAGTACGTGCGAAGCCACAGCCGGGGGCTTTTCGAGGTCAGAGCCCTCTGGAACGTACCGGAGGGGCTCAGAGCGGTGGCCTTCGGAGAGGCGGACGCCTTCGTTGAGAACCTTGCGGTCGCCGCCTACTACGCTGATCAGGAGGGGCTTTCAAACCTGCGGGTCGCGGGTACGACCGATTATTTCTTCGAGTGGAGCATCGGGATCAGCAGGGAGTACCCGCTGCTCTTCAGTTCCGTGCAGAAGGCGCTTTCGGACATCTCCGACAGGGAGCTCGAAGCCCTTCAGAAGCGATGGATCTCCATGGAGATGCATGAGGGGCTCAGCCCCGAGGCGATGCAGACGCTCAAACTTGTGGCGCTTTTCACCGCGGTGCTGCTGGTCTGCCTGACTGCAGTCAGCCTGCTGCTCAAACGCAGGCTGATGGAGAAGGTCGCGAGCCTGGAACTCGCTCAGCAGGAACTCCTCGATCAATCGCAGCGTCTGCAGCATGCCGAGAAGATGGAGGCACTGGGAACCCTGTCCGGGGGTATCGCCCATGATTTCAACAACATCCTGCAGGTGATCGGCGGATACGCCCAGCTGCTCCTCGCAAGGAGATCAGAGGACGATCCCGATCACAGGGAGCTCGCGCAGATCCTCGGAGCGAGCAGAAGGGCGGCCGCCCTGATAAGCCAGCTGCTTGCCTTCAGCAGGAACATGGAGAGCAGGAAGACCAGCCTCAACCTTAACCACGAGGTCACGAATGCGGCCCAGATATTGCAGCAGACCATTCCCCGGATGATCGAGATCTCGCTCGAGCTCGATCCGGAACTCCGCCTGGTGCAGGCCGATCCCGTTCACATGGAGCAGCTGATACTGAATCTTGCGGGCAACTCCGTGGATGCGATGCCCTCGGGCGGAAAGCTCTTCTTCCGCACCGCGAACACCATTCTTGACGAAAGCGCCTGCCATGAGCTCGAAGACCTGAAACCCGGACCGTTCGTGATGCTCTCCGTGACCGACACGGGGTGCGGCATCCCTCCGGAAATGATTGACAAGGTGTTCAACCCCTTCTTCACAACGAAGGAACCCGGGCGGGGGACCGGTCTCGGGCTCGCCTCGGTCTACGGCATAGTCAAGAACCACGGAGGCGGAGTGCTTTGCCGGAGCACGGTCGGCGAAGGTACGACATTCAAAGTCTTCCTTCCCGTCGTCACCGGTGAAAAAGCGCCTGCGGCAGCTGAGGAACCCCGGAGTGGCGTGCTCCCGCGAGGCAGCGAGACGATACTCGTTGTGGACGACGAGCCGGACATACTGAGGCAGACCGTCGAACTGCTGTCGGCGTGCGGCTACCGGGTGATCACCGCGGATACTGGCGAAATGGCCCTGGATGTGTTCTTCAAAACAGGCGGGATCGATCTTGTGATCCTCGACCTGAACATGCCGGGCATGGGGGGATACCACTGCATGCGCGAGCTTCAGAGGATGAAACCGGGAACGCGCATTCTGATCGTGAGCGGCCACTCCGCGTTCGGTCGGAACGGTGAGGATATGGCCTCGATGGCGGCCGGTTTCATTGGAAAGCCCTACAAGATGGCGGAGCTGGCTGCAAGGGTCAGGGAAGTGCTGGAGGGATGAAACAGACCGGAGGCTGGGATGAACGTCAGGCGTGATTCATACTGCGGGCTCGATTGCGGCGCATGTCCGGTCGGGCTGGCCAACGAACTGGACGATTCCGAGGGCTTGCAGAAGATGGCCATCGAGTGGGAGCTCAAACCGTCCGAGCTGCGCTGCGGCGGCTGCAAGGGCGACATTACGGTGCCATTCTGCGCAAGGTGCGCGATGAGGGTCTGCGCCGTTTCGAAGGGGCACGAGTTCTGCTTCCAGTGCACTGATTATCCATGCGAGGCGTTGTCGGCTTTCAAAAACGATGCAGCTCCCCACCATTCAGCGGTTTTCAGGAACCTTGAGCGGATCAGGGAGACCGGCATTGACGCCTGGCTCAAACATGAAGCGGGGCGCTGGTCGTGCCCGTCGTGTGGAAGGCGTTTCAGCTGGTACGAGGAAACGTGTTCGGCGTGCGGTGCCGCGCTCGAGAGCGCTGTATCCGAAGAGAAGCAGCTGTAGGCGTTTTTCCCAAGGGGTTGTTCCGGCGGTCGTCGTGTGCCCGCCCACGGCCCCGCCATTGACCGCCGGGCCGTTCAATGGCATTTTGTTTACATGGTTGGGAATCATTGCCCTGAATTGTTCTGTCCTGGTTCAGCCGGAGGGTAAAATGGGAGTAAACAAACTGATCGCAAGGTACCGTGACGGTCGTTTGCTGAAAGGGAGCGCGAACGATTTCGCCCCCGGTAAGAAAACATTCCATCTCATCTCCATGAACAACCCGAGAGACATCACGGAAGTCGCCATCGCAGACCTGAAAGCGGTGTTCTTCGTGAAGGATTTTCACGGCGACCCCGGCAGGGTGGACAGGAACGATTTCGATCCCGATGTCCCGGCCATCGGAAAAAAGCTGATGGTTGAGTTCGAGGACGGCGAGCGGATGGCGGGCTATTCCCTCGTTTTCAACCCGGCGCACGGCGGCTTCTTCCTCACACCGGCGGACTCGGAAAGCAACACCATCAGGGTTTTCATTGTCAACACGGCGGTTGTCTCGGTCACCTGAGCACGCTGGCTGTTCCGGCCTTGTGTTCCGCGGTGACCGGCGGCCTTAGTCTGCGAACAGGAAGCACTAAGGGGGGCCGATGCAGCAAAGATCAGTCTGCCTTGAGCTCCGAACCGTGTGTGCCGGCTGCGGACAGCCGATCCCCATGAACGGCCCGTACCGGAGCTTCAATTGTTCGGCCTGTTTCAGGGAGACGGCCGTGCCCGGCGACATCATCGGTGACCTTCTGAACGACTTCGAGGAGGAATACGAAGGCCTTGCAGAAGGGGAGGGCACGGGCGGCACGCTCATGAGCGGCAGCGGCACCTACAATTACAGCCTGTGGAGGCTTTCCCCGCGATGTCCCGCATGCAAAACCCCCCTTCCTGCCCCTGACCTCATGGAACCCGCCGCTTCAACCTGTGAAAAGTGCGGCAGCCCTGTTCACTGCTATCCCGCACCGGAATGGCTTTCAAGGGAGGTTCCCCCGGCGGTCTTCTGCGTGACGACGCAGGCGGGACCGGAGAAGGACGGGGGCGAACCGCTCACGGTGGACGAGAACTCACGGACGCCCGTCGTAATGGGCTGTCCGCAGTGCAGCGGAGCACTGTCGATCTCCACGAAGAGCGAAAGGGTTACCAAATGCGGGTACTGCAGCTCCGAAGTGTACGTTCCCGACGACCTCTGGAAAAAAATGCACCCCGTCAGGACTGCCGTGGAATGGTTCGTCATCCTCTCCGGAAAGAGCAGGAAGCAGCTGCAGGCTGAGCGCAGGCTGCAGGATGAAGAGGAGGAGAAGAGGGAGCTTGCCGCATGGAAGGCAAGGAGCGCTCCGCGCATGATCACAAGGGGGGTGAGGCCTCTCCTTCCCAGTTTGGGCATTGCCGCCGCTATTGCGCTCTTAATCGCCCTGATAAGCACTCTGGGCGGCGATGGCGGGGGTTTCATGTCGAACTTCGGGCCGGTTTTCATCACGGCAATCATCATCATGATCCCCGTGATGATGGTTGTCCGCACCCTGTTCGCGGGACGAACTGGAATGGGCGGGGCATGCAAAACGGCACTAGCGGAGCTGTCGCTCAGGCACGGCTGGAAGCATGAGGGTGCCGGGATCAAGGGCTGCATCGGAAGCGTTATGGAGAAATACAGGGGCCGCGACATCGAGATAGATCCGTCCGACGAGTACGCTGTCGAGGTCGGGATCGATGAATCAGTTTTCTATCTCAGGACAGATCCGCCCGGCTACCCTCCCGAGTCGATGCAGCGGTTCACTTCGGGCGATCCGGGGTTCAACGGCCTGTTTCCGATCCGCTACGCCTCTGCGGAAACGGTTGAACGGATGAGAAAGTCCCGGGAGGAGGAGAAGAAGGTGCTCGCCCCGTTCAGGTGGTTCCTCGACAGATGGGAACCGAAGATCGGAAGGCTTATGGTGGACTGGTCAAGCGTTCAGGCACATCTTCTGCCGGGGCACGTGGATGTCATGGACACCGGGGGCAGGTACCTTGATCCCGCGGACATCGAGCCGCTGCTTGAAGACATGATCACTCTGGCCGCTGCGATCGATGCCGTGGGAGCCGGCAGGGAACCGAAACTGCCCTCCGTAACCCACCGCCCGCCTCAACCGGAGACACCAGCCTGAGGAACGGATCGCTGGCACCAGCACTGTAAAAGGGGTGCCGGCAACCTCTCTACTGTATCTCCATCTTCCTGAAGATCACGAAACCGAGGAAGCAGAGCAGCGCTGACCAGATGAGCGGATACAAAAGCTCGATTGTCGAGAATTCACCCGAGTAGCCCATGAGGGCCAGGAACTCATCTATGGTGCTGCGGGTCGGAAGAAGGCCCGAAAGTATTGCACGATAGCCCCTGTCGATCGGGAAGATCATCGTAACGGTGTTGGCGACGACGTAGATGCCCGACTCGTTCACCTCGGGGATTGTCTTTCCCAGCTCGACAATGCTCCCCATAGTGGCGCTGAAACCGCCGAGTATGAATGTCACGAGCATTGCGGGGATCTTTCCCATGACAAGCGACAGAGTTGTCACGGCCGCCCAGGTGACCGCGATCCAGATCGGCATGGCCACCAGGGCCACGAGGATGTTGGCGGGCGCGTAGGGAAAGTACGCCCGTATCAGCAGGGCCGCCGAAAGGAAAAACACGTATCCGAGCGCGGTTGAAAGGGCAAGCGGGGCCAGCGTGGTTCCAGCAAAGAGCCTTCGCCGCGACAGTGGCAGACTGGCCCAGAGCGAGAGCCTTCCCGAGGCGATCTCGTCGGGCAGGACGCTTGCGCCCATGATTATGGTGAGGCCGATAAGGATCGTGGCGAGCATGGGACCCGAGGTCGCCATGGCCATCCATGCCTTGTCTTCCGATGTCATCAGGTTATGAACCGCATCGCCTTCAACAGCCTGGAAGTCGTTGACTTCCTTTGCGGAACTCGACAGCCCCCACCAGAAAAGCAGCATGAACACAGCGAATACGACAAGGGCCACGGTGAGCAGCTTTCTTCTGAGAAGGTGTTCAAGTGCGTTAAGAAACACTGTCGCCGCTCCGATCCGTCACCCGCATGAACACGTCCTCGAGAGTCTCTCGCTTCATCCGGATGGCCGTGAATGGAATACCCGTTTCCGCGGCTGCCGCTGCAAGCCCGTTTATGGCCTTGTCATCGTCGAGGGCGGCGATTGCCACACCCTGTTCAGTTCTGCAGACGAAACCCCTTTCAGAAAGCCCTGCGACCATTTTTTCAGGTTCACCTGTCTCTATTTCGGCCACGCCTGTGAACCGGGACAGCTTCTCAAGGCTGTCGTTGGCCACGAGGCGCCCCCTGTTCAGGAAGGCGGCGTGGCTGCAGACCTGCTCGACCTCTCCAAGAAGATGGGAGCAGAGGAGGATCGTCGCCCCCTGGCCGGCAAGCTTCGCAACGGTCTTTCTCACGAGGATGCGACCCATCGGATCGAGACCCGAGGATGGTTCGTCAAGAATGGCCATCTGGGGAACGCCGGCGGTTGCAAGCGCAAGGGCGAGCCGCTGGCGCTGTCCCTTGGACATCTTGCCGAACTTCCGGTTCATGAGGTCGCCGCACTCCAGTTCGTTGGCCCTTTCGATGAACTCCGCGGTCGTGGATTCCCTTCTGATGCGCTCCATGTGGCGGAATACATCGGTTGGAGTGGCCCACTCAGGAAACTGGACCCGTTCGGGAAGGTAGCGAACATTGCTGCGGGCCAGGTGGTCGCTGACGGAAGTGCCGCGGATGCTTGCCGTCCCGCTGTCGAGCGAAGCCAGGCCGAGGATTATGCGTATCATTGTGGTCTTGCCGGCGCCATTCTCTCCAAGAACAGCCATCGCCGATCCCTCGGGAATCGACAGGCTGACATCGGAAAGGGCCTTCACGCTTCCGTATCTCTTTGACAGGCGGTTGAGCGTGATCGCGTCGCTCATGTCAGTACGTGAGGATGACCAGACGGTTGCCGGCCATCACCATGTCGACGGGTGTGCCGGGAAGGTCGATGCTGTCGAGAAGTATCGACTGGGACAGGCCGTAGCAGTACAGGGTGCAATCGCCGGATTCGGTGGAGGACAGAATGAAGAGGTTCATCTGGTTGTCGTTGACCTCAAGGTATGTCGGGTTTCCCGGGACGGATATGGTATTCCTTATACTGAACGGGAAGAGCGAATCTATAACGGAAACCGATCCCGAGGAATAACCGTATCCCGGGTGGGCTGCGAAAAGCAGCTCGAGCGAGTCAGATGCGTTCAGGTCGGATGCCGGGGGAAGGTTGACCTTCCTGGCCAGGGAACCGAAATCGGCGGGCTGGATGTAGGCCACATTCTTCGAATCGTTGGTGGAGATGAGCAGGGTATCGCTTCCAAAGGCGCTGGTGCACATCACGGTAGGGGTTCCCTGGAGAAGCCAGGTTTTCAGGACAGCGTTTGTCGAGGTTCTTATCGCATGAACCTTGTTGTTCAGGGGGTCGGTGACATAGACGAAGTCGACATTTCTTGACGGAACCATGCAGGTGGGTGATGACCCTGCAGTTATCTCGTCTATCACAAGACCGGTTGACGGCTGCACCTCGAGTATGTTTCCGAGCGCACCTATCACGTAGACCGTGTTTTTTCCGGGTATCCAGGCCATTGACCCGTATCCGGCGCTCGCTCCCGGCCCGATCACGAATGATGTGTCGATGGACATCGTGCCGGAGTCGCAGATATGGAACTCGCCGCTCGTGGCGGTCACGAAGAATGAAGTTCCGCCGCCCGCGCAGAGTGCCCTGCCCCCCTCAATGCCGTCGATGGCCCCCAGAAGCTCGAGGTTGTCGGGATCCACGAAAAGGAGCCCTGCGGAAGGCGTTCCGGAGTATTCCGTGAAATTGCTGCATCCCGAAAGAAGGACCGCTGCAAGAACTGCGAACGGGATCACGCGAGTCAAGGGAACCTCCATTGCAGTGAGGGTGTTTTGTCTCACAACATTGGCGGAGTATAATACGAAAGACACCATGTGTCCTTACTGCACCATCAGAGGGGAAGCCCATGAGGAAGTTCGTTGCCGTGATTGTTTCCGCCGGGGTCTCAGTATTCATGGCGGCCTCGTTTTCCGGTTGTTTTCCGTCGCCCTACTCGGTGGGAACTCCCGACCCGCTTTATTCCGAATTCGCTCTGGCCTGGGACCTGGCAAATGCAAATCATGCATCGTTCGTTCTGTCTCCCGAAGTCGACTGGGACCGGGAATTCGAGGCATGGTGCGGGCAGGCGGGCTCGCTCGCGGACAGGTGGGAGCTTTACTCCCTCATCACGGAAATGCTCGCCGTGCTCGAAGACGGCCAGGTCATGCTTGTCCGGTCGACAGGCGAGGTGACAAGGCCGTATGAGCCGGGATACTTCGAGAATTTCGACCAGACGGTCTGGCAGGGCTACATGGAAGACTGGGATTACGAGGCAGCCCCGGGAGGTGTCTACGGCTATGCGATCGTTCCCGAAGAAAGCATAGGTTACCTGTGCATCAGGGACATGGGATCGGGTTACGACTGGATCAGTTTTCTTTATATGACCGTCGAAGTGAGTACATGCCGGGGCATTATTCTCGATCTGAGAACCTGCGGCGGGGTGGGGGATTACCTCAGCGCCTATTACACGTCGGGCCGCTTCGTGCAGGAAGCCTTGCAGACGGCCTTCTACAGGCAGTTCCGTTCGGGACCCGGCCGACTCGACATGGCTGAACCCCAGCCCGCACTCGTTACAAAGCAGGGGAGCTGGCAGTTCAGCGTGCCCGTCATTGTGCTCACTGGAAGGGGTACCGACGGCGCCGGGGAGTTGATGACCCTGTTCCTCGCGACACAGGATCATGTCACGCTTATGGGTGACACCACGTTCGGCGCTCCCAACGTGGGAGTCGGGTACCTCTTGAACGATACTCCTTCGGATGAGTTGTGGCTCTACCTTCCGGGTTTCGTTGTGCTCGACACGGAGATGAACCCGATTTCCGGAACCGGCATCGTACCGGACATTCCTGTCACAGTGACACCGGAAGACTTCGCGTCAGGCATCGACCCCGTTCTGGAAGCAGCGCTTTCGCAGTTCGCTAGTATGTGAGGATCACGAGGCGGTTTCCCGCCGAGGTCATGTCGACCGGGTATCCCGGGAGTTCCACGCTGTTCTCGAACTGCTCGAAGTCCTTGTTGTAGCACATCACGCGGAAGGTTCCGACCTCTTCGACCGAGATGATGTACAGGCGCTGCTCGTCGGTGTGGTTGTAAAGCACCCGCGGTGTTCCCGGAAAAACAACATTCCGTGCGATGCTGAAAGGTTGGAGCGAATCCACGAGGCTCAGCGTACCGCTCCCGCTGGGATTCGCGTGAAGCCCGCATATCAGCCCGTGAAAGGGGGTCGTGGCCTCGATATCGACCGTCGGCCGATACGCCACCTCCCTGCGGAATACCGACTCGACGGGTTGAACGTACCCCACCCCAGCCGGGTCGCTGGTGGCAATGAGAAGCGTGTCAAGACCGCGCGTGCAGCATGCTGTGCCGACAGGAGTTCTTTCCAGAACGAAAGTCTTGTACAAGACATTGCTCGAGATGCTCATCCTGTATACGCTGCGGTTGGACGGGTCGGTTACGTAAAGGAATGTGGCGGTCTGGTTCATCGAGAGATGGGAGGGGTTCGAGGCGAACGTAAGTTCAGCCTTCTCCTCTCCGCCGGGAATGCCTATCTCGAGTATGCTGCCCATCGCTCCGATGATGTAGATGCTTGACTTCCAGGGGACGTAGAGCATGTCACCGTACCCCGCGCTCTGCTCAAGGCCGATGACGAATGAGGTGTCGGGCGTCATTGTATCCGCGTCGTAGAGGAACATGCGCCCGGTGTTGCTCGCGACGCAGAACGTTGTCGGACCCGTTGCGCAGATGGAGGTTCCGCCCTCGACGCCGTCCAGCGTTCCCTCGACTGCAAGCGTGATCGGGTCGAGAAAGATCAGGCCGGCCTGCGGAGCGGATGAGTACTCGCTGAAGTTGTTGCAGGCAGCAAGAAGAAGGGCGGCGGAAACGGCTGCAACGGGACGCATGGACAAGATGACCTCCCTGTTGAATGGCTGATTGGCTTCAACTTCAGGATAATACATATTCGGCACCGTAAAGGAAAGGCTGATGACAGCAGGGAGGAACTAATGGCAAAAAAATGGGTGCCGGTTGCGGTGCTTCTTCTTGTGGCCGTCCTGTCGCTCTCTTCGACGGCCTGCTTTCACCAGCCCTATTCTGTGGGTCTGCCCGACTCCCTTTTCTCCGAATACACTCTGGCCTGGAATCTGGCGGACCAGTACTACTCCTCCTTCGTTGTCCATCAGGATGTCGACTGGGACGCGGAGTTTCTGGAGAGAAGAGCCCAGGCGATGGCCCTTACAGACAGGGATCAGCTGAATGACCTGCTTGCAGACCTCTTCTCAACCCTGTCGGACGGACAGATATTCATTTTCCATGACAACACGATGATCCCTGCATACCGGCCGGATCACTTCATCAATTTCGACAGTGATGTCTGGAACGCCTACATGCAGGAATGGAACTGCAACCAGCTTTCGTTCTCCGGCCTCACCTACGGGTTCGCAACACCCGACAGCGCTATCGGATACGTCTGCATTTCCACCAACGCGCTGGACGAGGACCAGTTGTATCCCGTGTTCTACGATGTCACTTCATCGATGCAGGCCTGCTCCGGCATCATCATCGACCTGCGAAACTGCACAGGCACTTCGGGTTTCTACGATGCGCTCCAGATCTCCGGCAGGTTCATGGACCAGGCTTATCTCGGCCTCTACAGGCAGTACAGGAACGGGCCGGGAAGGCTCGACCTGGACGAACCATACCCGGTTTATACCTTCAGGCAGGGCGGCTGGCAGTTCACAGGGCCGGTGCTCGTGCTGACGGGCAGGGGAACGGCGGGTTTCGCTGAAGTGCTGGCCCTTCTGATCTCCACTCCGTCTTATGTGAACCTTGTTGGCGACATTACTGCAGGTGCGCCCGACATTTCAAGGCCCTTTCCCCTCAACAACCCGGTTGACCCCAATGACCGAACGCTGCTCTACCTGTCCGGGGTGGTGATCTACGATACATCCATGAATGCTGTCGCGGGGGTGGGGGTGACTCCCGACATCCCTGTCACAGTGACCCCCGAAGACTTTGCGGCAGGGATCGACCCCGTTCTTGAAGCTGCAGTGGAACTGCTTTCTAAAACGCCACCGATGCGCTGAGCATGATGAGCCGGGAGGGAGACCATGCCCGTGGGTTGCCCATTTCTCCCGTCGGGTCACCCGTGCTTCTGAAAAGCGCGCTGTCGTAGATCCTGAAAACGTCCCGCCTGTTGAAAAGGTTCTGCACCGCAAGCTGGATCTCGGCGGTCAATCCCCCCAGCGGAACCCTTCTTGAGCACCTGATGTCGGTCTGCATGGTGTAGGGGTATCTCTCTGTGTTGAGGTCGATAAGCTCTTCTCCGTCCGGCGGGAGAGTGTAGGGAAGACCGCTTCCGTAATTCCAGCCGATGGCAGCCGAGGAGTTCTCGAACGGACGGAAACCGCCCAGGGAAGGGCCGTCGCCCTCAAATCCCGTAAGTTCCAGTGAGGCGCTTGCGGTATGAAGCTGGTCCCAGTCGAGGTAGTTGTCCTCCCGCGAAAAGAGCGCCACCCCGCTGATGCCGTAGTTGTACGGATCGAACGCAGTCGAGAACCTGCCCTTGGCAATTCCCATGCTGTAGGACACGTAGCCCGAGAGTGTCCCGCCGGTCTCGCGGGCCAGAGTGATCTCGAACCCGCGGGCCATGCCATGGCTGTCGTCGTTCTCGAAGTAATAGTAGGCGCCCTCGAGATGCTGCTCGGTGCTGACAAGGCCGGTGATGTCCTTGTAGTAGACCGCCATCGAAAGTTCTGTCCGGTCGGCGAGCATGTAGCGCGTGCCCACCTCGAATGCCTTCGTTCGTTCGGCGTCGAGATCGGGATTGCCTGTGATGGCCCTTCCCTGTGAGAAATTGTAGGAGCTTTCAAGGAACAGGTAGCTCATGGGCGGCATCTGGAAGTAGTGGCCGTAGGTGCTGAAGAACACCGATCTTTCCCCGAAGGGGACTGACAGTGCCACCCTCGGGCTGAGCTGCCACTTCGGTTCGACATCCCGAACGGTGCCCTCCTCCTGCGAGAATGCTGACCTGTTGGCATCGAAACCGTCGAGCCTCAAGCCGGCTGTTGCCACAACTCCCCCGGAAAGCCTGAAATTCCCCTGGAAGAAGCCGGACATGGAGTACGGTTCGGCATCCCACTGGGCGACGTAGACGCCTCCGTAATTGAGGGCGTAGACGTTGAACTCGTACAGGTCGTAAAGGCTTGCCGAAAGCCCGGATTTGTACCAGAACCTGTTCGTGGGATGGCTGTCGAAATCGAGTTTTACTGTGTTCACGTCGGCCCTGCTGTCAAGCCAGACGTTCGGATGGATTCCGGTGTGATAGAAGCCAAGGGAGTCGGCGAGTCTGGCTTCGGGCACGAACTGGGTCAGCCAGTAGGCCGGCGGAAGCCCTTCGCCGATGTAACCGCCGTCGATGGCGCGGATGCGCTGCCAGTCCATGAAGCGCCGTGAGCTCAATGTCAGCCGGATGCTGGTCTCATCGCTGATCAGACGGTTGACAGTGCCGTTCAAACCGTAGTTCTCCGAGAAACGCACGGGCAGTGCATAATCCTGGCTTCTGCCGAGGTAGGGAACGCCTTCGATGAAGCCGGGACGATGGAAGCGCGACCATGACCACTCGTTCCAGCCCCTCTCCGCGTATGAATATAGCCCGGAGACTGAAACACTCGTGCGGGGCGTTGGCCTGTACGTCACCTTCATTATCCCTGATGCATCGGACTGCCAGTTGTTCTCCCACCAGCCCCTGCTGTCGAGCGTGTCGCGCCCGCTGATGTTCGCCCTTCCCGAGAAACTGAAGGTGGTGGAGCCGGGGAGCGAAAGCCCGAGAGCCGGCAGCACGGTGTTCGAAAAGGGTTCGGGGCCGGAGAGCTTTACTTCGGCGATCCTGCATCCGATGCGGCTGAGGTCCAGGTCGCTCTGCTCCATGTAGACCCTTTGACCGTCGTCGGATGACTGGCCCATCATTCCGCCGTAAGCCCCGGTAACCGAGGCATGGTATTCATCCGAGCCCTCGTCGCCCACCAGGTTCACGATGCCCGACATCGCGTTGCCGTATTCCGCGCTGAGCCCGCCCGTCATGATGGAGGCGCCCGAGATGGAGCCCAGTGGAATGCCGGCGCTGAAGGTGTTGCTCATCGGGGAGCGCATCGAGATGCCATCGAGCAGGTAGTCAACCTCGCCCGTCCTGCCACCGCGTACATGGATCCCGCCGCTGCCCGCAACAACGCCCGGCTTCGAGGCGAGGATGTCTATGATCCGCCCGGTGGGGGTGGTGCGCAGTTCATCGGGGTCGATGATGTGCAGGGTTGCAGGCAGGTCGTGAAGCACGTTGCTCCGGCTCTGTGTTACCCGGATGACGGTGTTTCCGGCCGGATCTATTCCCATCCTGAAGTCGACCCTCGATACCTGGTCGGCGACCACGATAACCCCGTCGGTGATGCGGGTCTCCATGCCGACCATCCTGGCCGTGACCGTGTAGGTGCCCGGGTCGAGGGCAATGACAGCGTATTCGCCGTTGTTGTCGGTCATCGCACCAAACGGAGTGCCCTCGACGATAACCGTTGCCCCGACCACCGGCGTACCGCCGGTGTCAGTCACCCTGCCTGCGAGAGTTCCGGTGATGCCGGCGGTGGCTGACGCGGAAGCCAAAAGGACCAAAGCGATTGCAAGGTTGAAGCCGAGCCGGGTGCTGTTCATGGACGACCCCTTCGATGGTGAGATGATCCTGCCTGACAATGCGAATAATAGAATAGAGGAGTGCAGTGAGGTCAATAAAGAAAGACTCTCTGGCTCCGTCACGGCGATTGGGGTATTTTCCAGCCTGCCTTTCCGGTCCGGACCGCCGTCGAACTGTTACGGAAGGAACCATGCACTTCTTCAGGAACCTTTACAGCCTTCGGCACAAGATCGTGAGATTCGGCACCCCCGCCCTGGTAAGCCGCGGAACGATGGCGGTCTGGGGTATCGTTCATATCTTCATCATCAGGGCGATACCCGAGGACGCATTCTCGGCCTATGCACTGGCGCGAACCATGGAGACATTCGGGCTTCTTCTGGGCGGCGGATTCATCCAGCAGGCCATTCTGAAAATGGTCTCCGAAGGCGACACACGCCGGGAGCATGAGCTTGCGAACGCCGGCATTCTTCTAACGCTGGTGTTCGCGGTTCTATCCGCCGGTGCCCTGCTGGCAACCGGAGGGCTTGCCCGGGGTTTCTACAGCGGCGTGGACCTTGCCGGGCTTGCCCCCCTTCTGGCCGGAGTGGTGGTTTCCGCGGCGCTGGCCGGCATACCGCGCGCGCTCCTGCTTTCGGTTCGCAGGATAAGGGACGTGATGTATGTCGACCTCCTGCAGTTCATGATCAGGGGCGTGATAATCGGCTTCCTCATACTGAACGGAAGCCTGCGGACGGGGCATCAGATCTTCGCCGCCACCATTGCGGCGAACATGCTGTCGCTCGTCCTCAGCTTTTTGCTTGCGGGAAGGTTTTTCTTCGTCGGAACCGCTGTATCCGCGGCGGCTTTCAGGAAGGTCCTTTCGTTTTCCGTGGTGTGCCTCGGAACCGCGGCGGCGAATTACATCTACACGAGCACCGACATCATGATGCTCGGCAAAATAGCCCCGCAGGATGTGGGCGCATACGGTGCGGTCAGGTCGCTGACAGGCGTTTTCGCCATGGTGAACGCCGCAGGAAACATGGTACTGCTGCCTCTTCTGTCCCAAATGTGGAAGCAGGGCCGCCGTGACATGATAGTGAGCAGGACCTGGAGCAGCGTGCTGGTCGCGGAACTCATCCTCTTTCCGGCGGTCGTTGCACTCGTCCTGTTCCCGTCACAGATACTGGGGATCGTCTTCAGCGGCAAGTATGTCGACGGCTGGCCCATCACCGTCGTGCTTGGCGCCCTCATGCTCGTCCGGCCTCTCGGAAGTTTCTTCTCCACGGCGGCCCTGGCCATAGGAAAGCCCCTCTACTCGCTTTACTCCGTTCTCGTATCCTCCCTTCTCAACGTGGTTCTCAATCTTCTTCTCATCCGCGATTACGGCGGCTTCGGCGCGGCTGTCGCAACCGCGGTGGCAGTGGTGTTGGGCACGGTATGGGTGATCAGGATCACATGCAGATACGTGGGCCGTGTCGAAAGCGGGCAGGCGGTGACCACGCCGTGAAAGTCAAAGTCTGCATGCTGGTCAAGAACCAGCTCTGGAACGATGCGAGGGTGAAGAAGGAAGCGCTGTGTCTTTCAAACTGCGGATTCGCCGTGACCATCGTTTCCAAGCCGGAGGAGGGGCACCCTTCCGAAGAGCAGTGGAACGGTGTCAGGGTGCTCCGGCCCCGGATGGACTCTGACGCGAGGATCAGCCTCAGAAAGCGGGTTCTCGAGGCCACCGAGCCCGGAAAGCGCTCGTTCGCGGCGGCGGTTCTTCGCTTCATCAGGCGGAACCCCATTCGAATAATGCTCACGAACCTGAAAAGGGACCTTCCCTGGGAGTACAGGCTGTACCGCGCCGTGCTGTCGACGGGGGCGGACATCGTTCATGCGAACGATCTCGACACGCTTTTCGTTTCCGCAGCGGCAGCCCGTCGCCTCAAGGCCAGGCTTGTGTACGATTCGCACGAGCTGTGGCTGGAGTCGGCCCGGTATCTGCGCGAGACGGGGGCGCTCAACAGGCTTAGGTACAGGCTGACCGAGCGCCGTCTCATCGGCCGTGCCGATGCCGTTATTGCGGTCACTCCTTCAAGGGGGGCCGCCATGGAGGAGATGTACCCCTCGCTGAGGGGCAGGGTGACCATCGTTGAGAACAGCGCTGAACCTTTCGACCTTTTCCCGGTTCGGGAATCGCTTCACGGGAAGCTCGGCATTCCCGCAGGGACTCCAGTTGTGCTGTACCAGGGGATCATCTGCCCGGAAAGGGGGCTCGAGGAGCTGCTGCAGGCGGCCGCCCTTCTCGCTCCCGGTTCGGCGGCCATCGTGATAGTGGGCCACGATGCCTGGGGGGGGCATCTTCATGAGCTGCACCGCGAGATGGGTCTTGAGGGAAAAGTATTCCTTCTGCCGCCCGTTCCCTCCGAAAGGCTGCCCGAGGTCACCGTCTCGGCGGATGCAGGCTTGATCCTTTTCAGGAACACCTGCCTCAATCACTATTACTCGCTTCCCAACAAGCTCTACGAGTACATGATGGCCGGGGTGCCCGTCATAGCCAGCGGCTTTCCCGAGATGAGGAGGGTGATCGAGGAAAGCAGGTGCGGAATCCTTCTTCAGGACCAGGACCCCCGGTCGATCGCTGATGCCATAACGGAAATGACAGGCTCTCCGCTCGAGATGAAGAAAATGGGCGAGAGGGGAAGGGCCGCGGCGCTCGAACGTTACAACTGGCCCGTCCAGGCCGGCAGGCTGCAGAAGCTATATGAAAGCCTGAGGCCATGAAAAGGTTCATCTTCATCTGCAGCAATTTCCCCCCCCTCACAAGCGGGGCAACCCCCGTCATCCTGAACCTTTCGACGTACATGCCCCTGTCGGGCTGGGAGATGTTGCCCCTCACGCTGAAGCGACCGCGCGGCCTGCCCGCCGATTCCACCCTGGAGAAAAGCCTTCCGGCGGGCCTTTCCGTAACAAGGGTTACGAACCCCGATCCTGCGGCGCTGTTTCGACGCACCAGGCTGGACGGAGCACGGAGGGCGGATTCCGAGGCACAGTCGTCCAGTCCCTCAGGGCTGATGAACACCCTTTTCATCCCGGACAGGCTTGTCGCATGGATGCCGTTCGTAGTTCCGGCCGGGATCAGGAAAGCGCACCGGGAAGGCGCTTCGGCAGTGGTGTCGTTCGGGCCGCATCACTCGCTTCACCTTCACGGGAGGCTCATTGCGCGGTTCGCAGGAATCCCCCATGTGCCCTTTTTCGGCGACCTGTGGGTGAAGGATTCGTATGTGAGCTGGCCCTCAGCCTTTCACAGGGCTGCCGCATCGGTGCTCGAGCGTTTCATCGTCACCCGGGCCGATGGGATCGCGGCGACCACCGTCGGATCCGTTGAGTACTTCAGGAAAACCTACGGAAAAGGCTGCCCCGCCGCACAGGTTGTTGAGAACGGGTACGACCCGGCGATTGAACTCCCTGCACCGCCCGTGGGCAGGGGTTCCCGCATGATCGTCACATATACGGGGAATTTTTTCGGAACGAACAGCCCTGAATTCCTTGTCAGGGGTCTCAGGATGTTTCTCGAATCGAACCCTGAAGCGCCGCTGCTGGTGCGTTTCGTCGGGAACTCGCAGTGTCCCTCACTTCGGGGCGGTTTCGCGGAAGGGCTGAGCGGGCATCTGGAGCTGACGGGCACGGTGCCGTTCCAGAAAGTGCCGGAAGTGCAGATGGCCTCTGATGTTCTGCTTGCTGTTCTTTCGGACCTTCCGGGTTCAGAGCTTAAAACTCCCTCCAAACTGGCGGAATACCTGAGGACCGGGAAGCCGATAATTGCGCTGGCGCCCGAAGGGGACCTGACCGCGCACATCAGGAGATTCAATGCCGGATGGG
This sequence comes from Candidatus Fermentibacterota bacterium, assembly GCA_963845085.1. Taxonomy (GTDB): domain Bacteria; phylum Fermentibacterota; class Fermentibacteria; order Fermentibacterales; family JCC-6; genus UBA6080. The sequence goes on along the minus strand of CAWJQI010000001.1, from coordinate 67,747 downwards.
TCCATCCCCCAACGGCCGAAGGCTTTGCAGCGGCTCTTTCCACGGCGCTCGAAGCCTGGAAGAGCGGAAGCCTCGCGCGTGCGGTCGACCTTGCCGATGTGGCCGGCACGTTTGACGCAAGGAACATCACGAAGCGGTTCGCAGCCTTTCTGGACGAGGTATCGGCCTGCAGGGGGAAGCGAAAGGCGCACAGGGCGAAAGACGGGGGGCGGGATGCGGACCGATGAAGCCGCCCCGGGGCGCATCTGCTACCTGCTGAGCTTTCTTCCGACCTATGTTGCACGTGAACTGGAGGAGCTTTCAAAACTGTCCGTGCCGCTTGAGGTCCATCTGCCGGTGGGCACCCCCTTCACCGGCCTCTGGGAAAGGATACTCGAAGGCGGTTCCAGGGGCTGCATATGTGACATCCGCCTCGACTGGTGCGCGCTGCCCGCTCACAGCCTTCTTCCGAAGGCATTGCCCTGGCTTGTGGTGAGCTTTCTGCGCAGACCCTTCAGAACGGCCGCGCTTGCGCTGCAGTCGATCCGTTCCGGCACGTTCCGCTATTTTCTTGTTGCCGTCCGTCTGGCAGCAGGGGGAGGGGTTCGGGGTTCAGCGCTTCTTCACACGCACTTCGCAAAGGACACCGCCCACGTTGCCCACTACGTTTCCAGGCTGATCGGTCTGCCCTTCACGGTGACAACCCACGCGACCGACATCTTCTGTCCGAAGGACCCCGGCAGGGTCGCAATGCTCCTTGGCGCCGCTTCCGGCATTCATACCATATCGTCCTTCAACAGGGATTTCATGGCGGACAGATGGGGAGACTCCCTGCGCGGGGGCATCATGGTCTCAAGGCTCGGCCTGGATCCCGGCGCACTCCCCGAATGGAAGCCCTGCCCCGGGGTTCCGAGGGTGGTCTGCATCGCAAGCGGCCTCGTGCCGAAAAAAGGCGTACCGGTCCTGCTGGAGGCCTGCCGCATTCTGGCCGACAGTGGTGTCGACTTCTCATGCGAGGTCATCGGCTCGGACCCCGAAGGAACGGAGCTCGACCGTTTCAGGAGGATCGCGGGGGAGCGGGGGCTTTCGGACAGGGTGAGCTTTGCCGGAGTGCTGCCCGTCACCGAGGCACTCGGCAGGGTGGCGGGCTGTTCTGTTTTCGCGCTTCCCTGTGTCACCGCTCCGAACGGCGACATGGACGGTATTCCCGTCGCACTGATGGAAGCCATGGGAATGGGGGCGCCATCCGTGTCGACAAGGCTTTCCGGCATCCCCGAACTGATCGAGGACGGCGTGTCAGGGCTGCTCGTTGAACCCGGTGACGCCGCAGCGCTCGCCGGGGCGCTTGAAAAGCTTATCACAGACCGGGATCTGGCGGGCCGCCTCGGGGAGAACGGCAGGCGGAAAGTCCGGTCCGACTTTAACATATCAAGATACGCAGGAGAGCTTTCCGCTTTCTGGGGCCGGATCATCGGGGCCGGCCGGTAAAAGGCGGGCCCGAAGGGTCATCGCACGGCACTTCCCGGCGAGGATTGACAATCCGGTTAAACAATAATTATTCTTATTACGATAACTCTGAAGAAACGAGGGTCGTGAGCGATCGGGCGGACATGGTGCAGTGCCTTCGAAACACCCTCAGGCAGGCCGGAATCAAGATCACACGGCAGCGCCTTGAGATAATCCGTGAGATAGTCTATGCGAAGGGGCATCCCAGCGTGGGCGAAGTTTACGATGCGGTTCGGACCAGGGTGCCCTCGATATCGCTCGACACAGTCTACAGGACCATGAGGACCCTCTCCGGCCTTGGAGTGATCCACCCCGTCGGATCATCCAGCGAGAGGGTGCGTTTCGATGCCGATCCCAGCCCGCATCACCACTTCCTGTGCGTTTTGTGCGGCAGGGCGTACGATTTTGTCTGCCCCGAGCTTGACGCTGTCCCGGTGCCCGAGCAGGCAGCGGCCATCGGTCTTGTGAGGGGTTCCCGAATCGAGGTAAGGGGAGTTTGCAGGAGCTGTCTTGAGAAGGAGGAGAAGGGAGGAGCGAAGTGAACAAAAAAGCACTGACGACCAACTTCGGAAAGCCTGTCGACAGCGATCTCACCTCGATGACGACCGGTCCCAGGGGGCCCGTTCTCATCGAGGATGTTCATCTCGTCGAAAAGCTTGCCCACTTCAACAGGGAGAGGATCCCCGAACGCGTCGTTCATGCCAAGGGAGCCGGAGCCTTCGGTTTCTTCGAGGTGACTCATGACGTCTCGAAACTCACCTGTGCCTCCTTCCTGTCCGGGGTGGGGAAGAAGACGGATGTCTTTGCACGGTTCTCGACAGTGGGGGGGAGAAGGGATCGGCCGATTCGGAGAGGGACCCCCGCGGCTTCGCGGTCAAGTTCTACACCGAAGAGGGCAATTTCGACATGGTGGGGAACAACACCCCGGTCTTCTTCATACGCGACGCCATCAAGTTCCCTGATTTCATCCACACCCAGAAGAGGAACCCGGAGACCAACCTGAAAGACCCCGACGCCTTCTGGGACTTTCTCAGCCTCACTCCCGAATCCGTCCACCAGGTGACCATCCTCTTCTCCGACCGCGGCACGCCGAAAAACTACCGTTCGATGAACGGTTACGGCGGTCACGCCTTCATGTGGTACAACAGGAGCGGGGAGTACAACTGGGTCAAGCTTCACTTCAAGACCGAGAGCGGCATCAGGAACTTCACGGGCGAAGAGGCCGACAGGATGAGGGCTGCGGATCCCGACACAGCAACGCGTGACCTCTTCGATGCCATCTCGGAGGAGGTGTTCCCCTCCTGGCTTCTCGAGGTCCAGGTGATGACGCCCGAGCAGGCAGCCACCTTCCGCTACGATCCCTTCGACGTGACGAAGGTCTGGCCGCACGGGGAGTTTCCGCCGATCCCGGTGGGAAGGCTGGTGCTCAACCGGAACCCCGGTAACTACTTCGCCGATGTTGAGCAGGCGGCATTTTCGCCCGGCAACCTGGTTCCGGGAATAGGTCCGTCGCCCGACCGGATGATGCAGGCCAGGATATTCGGCTACCACGACGCTCACAGGCACAGGCTCGGTCCCAATTACCACCTGATCCCCGTGAACGCCCCCAAAGCCGCGGGGTCCGTGAACTACCAGCGGGACGGGGCGATGCGGGTTGACGGCAACGGCGGCGCGGCTCCCAACTACTGGCCGAACAGCCACGGAACCCCGGCACCCGACGCGGGGGCGGCCCTTCCCCCGATAGACGTTTTCGGCATGGCCGACCGTCACCCTGTCGCGCTCACCGATCTTGACTTCATCCAGGCCGGCGAGCTGTACAGAAGGGTCATGACCGACCTCGATCGGGAGCACCTCGTAAGCAACCTGAAGGGACACCTCGGCAACGCTGCCAAACACATCCAGAAGAGGCAGACAGCGCTCTTCGCAAAGGCCGACGCCGACTTTGGCTCCAGCGTGGCGGAAGCTCTCGGACTGAATCCGAAGGAAATCAGTGAACTGGCAGCAATGAGCCAGGAAGAAAGGGTGAGGGCCACCTCACCGCGAAAGGAGTGACATATGTGCGACAATCATGAGCACGACTCGGAGTGCTGCTGCGAGGAGGATGCCTACCCCTCCATCCCTCTCATCGGGGACCCGGCGCCTGCCTTCACCGCCGTAACCACGAAGGGCACCATCAACTTTCCCGATGATTACGAGGGGAAATGGGTGATCCTCTTCAGCCACCCCGCGGATTTCACGCCGGTGTGCACCACGGAGTTCATGACCTTTGCCCGCATGCAGGAGGAGTTCAGGGAACTCAACTGCGAACTCATCGGGCTCTCCATCGACAGCCACTTCAGCCACATTGCCTGGCTGCGCACCATCGAGGAGAAGATCGCCTGGAACGGCATGAAGGGCATGAAGGTCGACTTCCCCGTGATAGCCGACCTCACCATGGATGTTGCCTACAGGTACGGAATGGTGCAGCCCGGGGCGAGCGACACCCAGGCAGTGAGGGCCGTCTTCTTCATCGATCCCGATGCGAAGGTCAGGGCATTGATCTACTACCCCCTCGCCAACGGTCGCAATTTCGACGAACTGAAGCGTCTGCTCCAGGCCATGCAGACCTCGGACAAGTACAAGGTCGCAACCCCCGCGGACTGGCGTCCCGGCGACAAGGTGATCATTCCGCCGCCTCCCACCACCGATGCGGCCAACGAGAGGGTGAAGGGCGCGGGAGCCGACTACGAGTGCCTCGACTGGTTCCTCTGCCTGAAGAAGCTGCCCAAGTAGAGGGCGGACCGTTTACGGCCCCGGGCGAACGCGCCCGGGGCCTTCCGGTATTGCACAAGCGGCAAGACTGCTGCATTATCTGCATTCCAACCGGTGACACTGACACCCGTAACGTTAGGAGCCGCCATGCACAATGCAGTGAAGGGTATGCTCGCGGATTACGCCTGCGAAAGCGGTGACGACTATCTGAAGGCTTTGAGGGAGATACTGCAGGAGGTCGTCCTGCTTGGCCTTCGGGAAGGCGGCTTTTTCGACAGGGCCGCATTCTTCGGTGGAACGGCCCTGAGGGTCCTTCACGGGCTTCAGAGGTCCTGCGACAGCCTCGATTTCTGCCTCCGGAAGCCTGATCCCTCGTTCCAGGTGATGAAATACGCTGACTCAGTTGCCGCGCAGCTCTCCCGTTTCGGCCTCAGCGCCGAGATGTGCAGGGAGGGCTCGGCAGGCGTGATGGTGAAGGGTGTCATCAGGAAGCTGATGCAGGACATCGGCGCTCCCGATGCCGTGGTGGAAGGCTTCCACTACAGAAAGGTCATCAGGATACCGATCAACGTCGACACCGCCCCGGCGGCAGCCTTCCTCACCGATGAGAAGTTCCTGCAGAGGCCCGTTCCCTTCCCGGTTCCCGCCGTCTCGCTGCCCGATGCGTTCGCGATGAAGATCCACACCCTCCTCTCGGACAGGGCCACAGCCAATGGCGTGGACTGGTTCGATTTCGAGTGGTTCGTCATCTCCTGTCCCGAGGTGCGCCTCGATAATCTCGAGGCAAGGCTCAGAAGCTCGGGGGATTTCTGTGACGAGACCGCTCAGCTCACTCTCGACAGGGTCCAGACCGGCCTTCTGAACAAGGTCAAGGCGCTTGACATTGTGAAGGCGAAGCAGGAGGCGGCCCCGTTTGTTTCGAATCCGGCCGCTTTCAAGGACTGGTCCCGGGAGTACCTCTTCGAGCTCATTGGGGATCTCGAGGCCGTCTGACGCGGAATCACGAAGGCGTGGGGTCTTTCCACGCCTATATTACCGCTTCACAACCCCGGGAGGCATCTTGCGCATCGAAGGCAGAACACTTCGGATCATGCTTGCCGTCGCCACCGGGGGCGTTCTGACCTTTTTTCTCCTGAACAGGGGAGGTGACCCGGGCGAGGCCGTGCGCCGGATCGTCCAGGCGGCAGCCAGTGCGGACAAGGCACTTCTTGGCGTGGCCCTTTCGCTTTTCATTGCAAGCCAGATCGTCAGGGCGTGGCGCTGGAAACTGCTCAGCTGGGAGCAGCCCATTTCGATGAGCGACACCATCCCCCTGAACGCCGTGCATGTGGGGCTGGGGCACCTTCTTCCGCTTCGCCTTGCCGACCCCGCGCTTGTGGGGCTGTTCCGGCTGTACGGCAGCCTTCCCATCGGAAGGGGCGCCGCAACGGTCGTTCTCTCAAAGCTTCTTGACATGGCCGCCATGGGCACCCTGGTCAGCTGCGCGGTTGCGGGCGGGCTGAGCGGGTCGACCGCGCTTGCCGCGGCCCTGATCGGCATCGGATCAATGCTTTCCATCCTGTTGCTCCCGAGGCTTTTCATAATCATGCGGAAGCCCTTCGAGCTTCTGTTCGGCGGCCGCTTCAGGGCGGGATACGACAACATGACAAGGGCCGTGAGGGTCGGCGCAGGCAGGCGCTCCCGCCTGGCGGCATCCTTTGCCCTCAGCCTTCTCGCCTGGAGTTTCAAGCTCGTGATGTTCGTCTTCATTCTCAGGTCGATGGGCGTTGATTTCAAACCGGTCTGGAAGGTCCTTGTGGCCGGCGCCGTAACCGACGCAACACTGGCCATGCCGGTGCACGGGCTCTTCGGCCTCGGGACGCTGGAAGCCGGCTGGACCGCCGGCTTTGCAGCCGTGGGTGTCACAGGCGAGCTTTCCCCCGGCCTCGGGGTGATCCAGGCCGGTTTCACGATGCACCTTCTCTGGATGCTTTTCGCGGTTCTTCTCATGATCCTCGGCGGTTTGTATCTTCTCTGCTTCAGAGGGGGATCGAATGACCGGTAGGACCGTGATAGTGGGCGCCGGGGTCGCGGGGCTCACCCTTGCCGAAAGGCTTCTCTCGCAGGGGTGCACCGACGAGATAGTCATCGTGGAGAGGGAGGAGAGCCCCGGCGGGCTCGCGCGAACCTTTTCCATCGAAGGCTTTCATTTCGACATAGGCCCCCACAGGTTCCACACGGCCGACGGACAGGTCGACACGTATCTCAAGCACATCCTTGGAACAAGGTACATCACCATTCCAAGGAAGAGCAGCGTTTTCATGGCGGGACGCTACCGCGGACTGGCCCCTTTCCCTGGCCTCGCTTGCCGGGCTGCCCCCGTCCGTCCTCCTCAGAAGCATGCGCGACATGCTTTCGAGAAAGACGGCGGGCGAGGTGAACTCCTTCGCCGACTTCATCCGCTCCCGCTACGGCGACAACCTCTACCGTTTCTTCTTCGAGGGGTACACCCGGAAATTCGCCGGCATGGACCCCGAGCTCATGCACCCGGACTGGGCCGAAGCAGGGGTGAACAGGGCCGTGATCGACAAGCGTGTGAAGGCCGACACGCTCTACTCGCTGTTCATCGGAATGCTGGCGCCAAGGCCTGTGCACACGATATTCTACTACCCTTCGGAAGGCGGGATACAGAGTTTTTGTGACATTCAGTCCAGCCTTGTGCAGAGGGCCGGAGGAGCTCTCATGACCGGGATACCCGCAGAGGGTATCGTTCAGGACGGGGGCGAAGTCCGGGGAGTGACAATGGGCGGAGGGGCCGTTCTCGAGGCCGACCGCGTCTTCTGGAGCGCACCGCTCAGCCTTCTTTTTCCCGGGGCCGGCTTCTCGTTCATCCACACCCTCGTGGCCAACATCGGCCTCCGCGAAGTGAACGAATCGAACGATTACCAGTGGTGCTACTTCGGCCAGGAAGACCTCTCCTTCAGCAGGACCACGATACCGAGGCACTTCCGCTCGAACACCGTGCCTGCGGGGGCCGACTCCATCTGCGTCGAGATAACGGTAGACGACGGGAGGCTCGCCGGGGGGCTTGAAGGCATACAGGCCGGGCTGCTCGGCCAGCTCGCGAGCGTCGGCGCCCTGAGGGAGAGCCAGGTGGAATTCGTGGACTGGCGGCTGGTCAGGGAAACCTATCCCATCTATGACAGAAGCTACCGGGAAAGGCTTTCCTCGATTGCGCTGCCCGGAAACCTGATCCTTCTCGGCCGGTGCGGTTCGTTCTGGTACAACAACATGGACCATTCAATAAGCCAGGCTCTCGCATTCGCGGAAGGGAAACGCTTTGAACGCGATTTCTGGTCCCGGTGACACCCCGCTTGTCGGGATAAGCTCCTGTCTTCTCGGCAACAGGGTCCGTTACGACGGCGGTCACAAGCTCGACCATTTTCTTCACGACAGGCTTGGTTCGTTCGTCACCTTCGTGCCGGTCTGCCCGGAGGTAGAGTGCGGCCTGCCGGTTCCCCGCGAGGCCATGAGGCTTGTGGAGGTTGGGGGGAGCGTCAGGCTGCTCACGCAGAAAACGATGAAGGACATCACGCCCGCAATGTCATCCTGGGCCGGCCGGAAGATCGCCGAATTGGAAAAGCTCCCGCTCTGCGGGTTCATTTTCAAGAGCAGGTCGCCCAGTTCGGGGATGAAGAGCGTAAAGGTCTACACAGAAAATGGCGGCGTCACGAAAACCGGTGTGGGCGTTTTCGCCCGCGCCTTCATCGAGGCATTTCCCCTTCTCCCGATAGAGGAAGAGGGCAGGCTAAACGACGACGGCATCAGGGAGAATTTCATAGAGAGGCTCTTCGTGACCCACAGGTGGCTTTCCATGGAGGCCGGTGGTGTGACCCGCCGAAGCCTGGTCGAGTTCCACACCAGGCACAAGCTCATCCTGATGGCCCACAGCCCTTCGGGCCTTGTCGAGCTCGGCCGCATCGTGGCTTCGAACGACGCTATCGGCGCGCTTTCCGCTGCATACCGCGGGAAGCTCATGCAGACGCTCGCCCTGAAGGCCACGGTGAAGAAGAACACGAACGTTCTCGAGCACATCGCCGGCTACTTCAAGAAGGTGCTTGACCCGCGGGAAAAGGCCGAACTTGCAGCCGTTTTCGGTGACTATCACAGGGGCCTTGTCCCGCTTGTCGTTCCCATAACGCTTCTCAAACACCACATCATGATGCACGGTTCGGCCTACCTCGAGGGGCAGTACTACCTGAACCCCCATCCAACGGAACTCATGCTGAGGAACCATGTCTGACCCCGTGCCCGGCAACGTTATGAAAGCCCTCCTCGAAGCCATCAACGAGGGGGTTTACATGGTCGACAGCAACCGCACCGTCGTGCTTTGGAACGCCGCAGCCGAGCGGATAACGGGCTACAGCGAATCGGAGGTTCTCGGCAAGAGGTGCGCCGACAACATCCTTGTGCACGTGGACGATGCGGGCCGCGAGCTCTGCATGGGGTGCTGCCCCCTGGCCGCCACCCTGTCGGATTCGCAGCAGAGGAGGGCAAGGGTCTTCCTTCACCACCGCGAGGGGCACAGGGTGGCCGTGAACGTTCAGACCATGAGCCTGGTGCTCGGGGACGGATCAACCCTCGGGGTAGAGATATTCACCGAATCAGGCTCCCGGGAGAACCTTCTTGAAGAGATCGGGGAGTTGAAAAGGCTCTCCCTCGCCGACAACCTCACGGGCCTGCCCAACAGAAGGCAGCTCGAGGCCGTGGTGTCTGCGAGAGTGGCTGCCATGAAGCGGAACGGGATACCGTTCGGCATCCTGTTCATCGACATCGACCGCTTCAAGGACGTGAACGACCGCTTCGGCCACCATGCGGGCGACAGGGTTCTGACCACGGTGGCAAGAACGCTCCTTGGCTCGGTGAGGCCGTTCGACACCGTGGGCCGGTGGGGGGGAGAGGAGTTTCTCGGCGTCTTCCCGCACCTGGCATCGGAAAACCTCACCGAGATCGCGGAGAGGCTCAGGAACCTCGTGGCCGCAACCCGTGCCGTATGCGATAACGAGGCCATTCCGGTGACTGTGTCGATCGGCGCCACCCTGGCTCTGCCCGGCGACGACGAGGTGTCGGTTGTAAAGAGGGCCGACGCCCTCATGTACCGGGGCAAGGAAGAAGGCCGGAACAGGGTGGTCACTGGCTGAAGTTGACCCCGGCGGATCCCCCCGGTATGTTCGTTTGCCGCGGGTGCAGGAAGACGGTGTAATTCCGTCACGGTAGCGCCACTGTAACCGGGTACCGAACTCCAGATGCCACTGGCCGCAAAGGGCTGGGAAGGCGGAGCAAGGGCCGATCCGGAAGTCAGGATACTCACCCCCGGGCTGCACGGTGTATTGAACCCCGCTTCAGGGTTCGCGCCGGCCGTCCTGCATTCGCGGCAGCGAATGAAGGGCGGTTTTTTTTATGCTTCTCTTCCTCATGGCCTCGCTGCTTGTCACCGACCCCGCAGGTGAACCCGTTCCCGGCGCATGGGTCGGCTGGGACGGCGCATGGTACGGGCAGACCGACAGTTACGGCCGGTACGAACCGACGGGTGACGAGCCCGGCCGCATAACCGTCCACGCCACCGGCTTCAGGGACTGGACGGGCAGCCCGGAAGAGAACACGGCAATCCTGCAACCCTTCCCGGTCTCGTCGGGCGGCGTGATCCTCGTGGCTGCACGGGGCTCATCCTTCAGGGCATCGGTCCCATCCGTTGTAACCCTTGGCTCAAACGAGCTTCAGGACCTTGCAAGAACTGGCTCCAGGGCCCTTGCAAAACTCACCCCCGGCATTGCGGCAAGGGAGTACGGCGGCGCCATGCCCGTCATCTCGCTGTCGTCACGCGGGGCCGACCCCGGGCATTCCAGATGGATGATAGACGGCCATCCCGTAGAGACCGCGCGTGACGGCCTGCCCGCAGGGCTTTCCGACCCGGCCGTGTTCGGCGCGCTTGAGGTGGGAAGGGGGGGCTCAACTGCCGTGGGCGGGGGCATGGCAGGCTTCTTCAACTACAGGACGGAAGCCGCCGGCAGCCCCTGGCGGCTGTTCGCCGAAGCCGACCACAGGGGGGGCGCGAGGGTGGGTTACAACGGAGACATCACGCCCGGGCCGCCTCGGCATCTCGCTCAAAAGGTCGGTGGGCGCCGAAGGCAGCACGGCGTACGCACTGACATCAATTCTCTCGAACGGCAACTGGGGCATCCTGGCAACCGGGGCCGACGGTGAGACCGAATCGCCGGACTGGACCCTCGCAACCGACGCCACAAGGCGCCAGGGCCAGCTTGAGTTCTGGGGGGGCGCAGGCCCCGTCACGCTAAGGGCGGGAGCGGGGGGCATGGCCTTCAAGAGCACCGTTCCCCAGGTTCAGGACGACAGACACACCGACTTCGGGGCCGACGCGGAGGCCGCCTTCACACTGGGACCACTGGCAGCGCGCTCGGGTATCCAGTGGCGCGGCCTGGAAAGCTCCGCCTCCGGCAGCCACTTCAGAATAACACCATGGAGCGCAGTGGGGTGGGAGAACCGGACAGCCTCAATCTGGCTCAGGGGCGGAGCAACCGACGGAGAACCGTGGTGGAACGCCAGGGCAGCGGTTCAGCGGCTCGGGAACGATCATTCCCTGGGCAGCGGTCTCCCGTGACGCAACGGTTCCCACGTTCAACGACCTTTACTGGCCCTCCGACGCCTTCGCCCGGGGCAACCCCGACCTCCTTCCCCAGACGTCCATCGGGGCCGAGGCAGGCCTCAGATACATCACCGCAGGCAATACAGCCCTCTGCGCAACCGGCTTCATCACCGACACAAAACGGCTGATACTCTGGCTTCCCGACGGGGACGGCATCTGGGTTCCGGAAAACACCGCAAGCAGCCTTTCAAGGGGGGTCGAGCTCGAAGCGGCGGCAACCGCCGGTCCGTTCAGAATCGGGGGCAACGTGACCTTCGCAACGGCCACCGACGAGACGCCCGGAACGACAAGGGAGGGCATGCTCATTCCCTACAGGCCGCAAATCACCGGAGGAGGCCATTTAACCCTGGCAACGCTGAAGCATGGAGTTCGAGCTCTCGCTCTCCGGCCAGGGCAGGAGGTTCACCAACAGGACCGAGACGGAAAGCCTCGAACCCTATCTGATACTCGACGCCAGCGCCGCGTTCCCCATCGGGGTGACCAGGCTTGCGGCGTGGGTCACCAACGCCGCCGGAACCGACTACGAGGAATCCGGCGGGTACCGCGGCAGGCCGAGAACGTTCGGCATAACCATCGGGACCGGAGAACGAAGATGAGAAGAATCGCGCTGATCCTTGCCACCCTTGCAGTAACCCTCACCACGGGCTGCCGTGACAACACCGGGCCGTCGCAGAACGAGAACCCCGCCGGCGACATCGTTGTCTGGTACAACGGCATGTCCAACACCGTGGACGCATGGTTCCCCAAGTCCGACAGCCTCGTTCAGACCTGCTGGCTCTCCGGCAACACGCCCAATGCCATCATCGACATCGGCGACGGCCGCTTCGCTGTCCTGAGCTCACTGGACGCCGATCTCAGGCTTTTCGACTCGGAGCAGGGCGGCACAGTCGACGCCACCATCTACTTTCCCGTGGGCAGCAACCCCTACGGCGTTGCCAGGAATGACGACGTTGTCTACATAACCCTTCTGCTTACCTCCAAGGTGGCCGAAGCAAGCCTTACGGACCTCACCGTCACCAACCAGTGGGATGTGCCTGCAAACCCATCGGGCATCGCGTACAGCAACGGACGCATCTTCGTCACCCACGGAAGCTGGCCCGAGACCACAAGCCCCGGCGGCGTAACGGTGCTGGATGCGGCAACTGGTGACAGCCTGGCCTGGCTGGACACAGGCATCAACACCACGTGGGCAAGGGCAATCCCGGAGACTGGCATGGTCCACGTGGGGGCCACCACCTACGCCAACGACGGTTCCATCTCCATCATCGACCCCGTGACAATGCAGATAACACAGCAGATCAGCACGGGCGGCACCCCCGGCGAGCCGGTCAGGACACCAGACGGATTCATCAGCCCCAACGGATGGAGCGGCAACCAGCTCCTCGTCTACACTGAGAGCGGGGATTTCAACTGGGTTGATACGGGCTTCAGTTCGACCTGCCTCGCGTACCTCGAGAACAGCATCTACGCCACCGACTTCGGGGGCAACTGCGTGAGGGTGCTCAGCCCGGCCGACTTCAGCGTGGAGGACACCCTGACTGCAGGGGGAGAGGGCCCGCAGGGTATCATTGCACTGGATCGCTGACGGGTTGTATCTTCACGAATAAACAGGAAGGTGCGCAGTGACTTCACGGAAATGTGACATGCACGTTCATTCCAGCGCCTCAACCACTTCGGCGCGCTGGATACTACGGGCCCTCAAGGCTCCCGAGAGCTTCACACCCCCCGAACTCGTGTACGAGCAGGCCCGCTCGCGCGGCATGGACTTCGTCACCATAACCGACATGAACACCATCGACGGCGTCATGAAGATAAATGGCCTTCCCGGGGTGTTCATGAGCGAAGAGGTGGCCATGGTAATGCCCGAGAGCAAGAGCATGGTTCACATCCTGGTCTACGGCATCGACCACCAACAGCACGACAGGATATCAGCCCTGAGGGAAAGGGGCTTCGAACTCCTCGAATACCTCAGGGACCAACAAATCGCCCACTCGCTGGCGCATCCCTTCTACTCACCGGGGGGGCACCTTCCCCCCGGTGAATGGACCGACCTTGTGAAGGCGATGGAACTCATCGAGGTAAGGAACGGCACCCGCGCCTCGTGGGAGAACAGCGCAGCCCTCGAGACGGCCGCAGCCATAAAGGGCCGGAGCTTCACGGGCTGCACCGCGGGAAGCGACGACCACTGCGGAAGGTTCATAGGCCTCACCTGGACCATGGTTCCGAAGGCAAAAACAACAGAAGACTTCCTGAAGGCAGTAAGGAACGGGGAGGGGGTTCCCGGCGGTGAACACGGAACCGCCACCAGGTCGGCATACGCCGTCTACTCCATCGCCTACAGCTTCTACCGCCACTCCCTCAACGCCAAAAAGGTCCCTTCGGTCGCCACCATGGCCGCCGACAGCTTCTTCAGCCCGAAAACCAACACTGAGGAAGAGGAACCGACACTCTGGCACAAGGCCGACTTCCTTTTCCACCAGCTTCTCAAGAAGGCGAAGAAGTCGGGGGAACCCGATTTCGAAACCTTCCTCGGCGACGAACTCGTAGAGATAGGACGTGACCTGAACCTCAGAAGGGGCAGCCCCGAGCTTCTCCAGGAGGGGATAGAGGAGCGCACCTTCCAGATCCTCAACCGCCTCACCAACCGCCTCCTCCAGAGGTTCATCGGCCTCATGGTGACAAGGTTCGGCGAGGGCCGCATGCTCGACGCCGTGGGCTCGCTCAACGCCATGCTCCCGGTATTCCTCCTCAACGCCCCGTTCCCCATAGCCTACCTCGACAGGAAGAGGGGCAGGGAATCGGTCAACACCATCACAAAGCACCTCAACATCGCTTCCCCCGCCGCCCACAATTTGGAAAAAAGAGCCTGGGTCACCGACACCATAGACGACCTGAACGGAGTCTCCCGAACCCTCCAAAGGTTCGCAAGGCTCGCCATGGACAACGGCAAGGAGCTTGCCCTCGTAACAAGCCAGAGCCGTCAGATCTCCTTCCCGGGCTGGCTTGTGAACTTCCAGCCCGTGACCGAGTTCCCCGTTCCCGACTACGCGTCAAAAACCCTCGCCATCCCCCCGATACTCGAACTCCTCAGGTTCCTCGAGGAGAACGAGTTCGGGATGATCTACATCTCCACGCCCGGCCCCATGGGCTTTGCCGTCATCGCGGCAGCGAAGATCCTCGGCATCCCCACCGTCGGCATCTACCACACCGACTTCCCCAGGCACATCAGGGAGATAGTGGCCGACGCCTGGATGGGCGAGTTCGCAGCGGGCGGCATGACATGGTTCTACAGCATGGTTGACCGCGTCATGGTCCCCAGCACCTACTACATGGACGACCTCGCATCACTCGGCGTAGACCGCAAGAAGATGGAACCCTTCCCCAGGGGCACCGACCCCGAGACCTTCTCACCGAAGTGGAGAGACGAAGCATTCCTCACCAAGTTCGGCGGAACCAAAGAGGCAACAAAACTCCTCTACACCGGCAGGGTCAGCCGGGAAAAAGACCTCGACGTCCTCGCCGAAGCATTCAACATCGTCAGGCAGACCAGGCAGGACATTGAGCTCTTCGTAGTCGGCGACGGCCCCTGGATGGGAGAGCTGGGCAGCAGGATACTCGGCAACGGCGGCTACCTCGCCGGCCGCATGTCGGGCGAGGACCTCTCAAAGGCATACGCCTCCGCAGACATCTTCGTCTTCCCATCCACCACCGACACCTACGGCAACAGCGTTCTCGAAGCACAGGCCTCAGGCCTCCCCGCCATCGTAACCGACATGGGCGGCCCCCAGGAGATCATCAGACCAAACGAAACAGGCCTCACCTACCACGGAAGGGACGCCGCGGACCTCGCCCAGAAGATCATTGAGCTCACCGACAACGAACCAGCAAGAAAAGCGATGGCCCAGAAGGCCAGGCAACTCGGTGAATCAAAGAGCTGGCAGGCAGCCTTCGACCAGATCTGGAGAAGTGTGCCGGAGAGGTGGTAGGGGGGCGGGGAGCACGCTCCGACTTCTCTGCCGATGCAGGAAAACACGATGGGAGGGAAGATGGCTGCAACAAAAAACGCAGACATAGCCCAACGCTTCCTTGAGATCTGGGGCCAGGGAAGCCTCGACCTTATCAAGGAACTGGCTCATCCCGAAATCACAGTGAAGTACCCCGTGATACCCATGGTAATCCACGGCCCACGGCTTTACAGGAGGGTGATGGAGGGCTTCAGGGCAGCCTTTCCGGACTCCGAGGTAACAGTGCTTGATGTGGTGGACGGTGGAGAAAAGGTGGTGCTCCGCTGGAGCTTCACCGGAACCCATTCCGCACCCATTCTTGGCATCCCCGCCTCCGGAATCAAAACAACCTGGACCGGAATGACCCTGTACCGAATCGTGGACGGGCTCATCCTGGAGGAGACGGGGGAGGAGGACTTCCTGAGTTTCTACAGGCAGGTAGGGATTGTAAGGTAAGCACCTCCGAACTGGATACCTTTCCAACCGTTCAAAAACACCGGAGAACAAAGAATGGCGTGTACACGACGTTTCATGTCGTGCTATAGGTATTGACATGGAAGAGAAGGAACATCATTCTCGGGGCATTGAAAAAGAAGATCCTACAAGCAGACAGCTGTAGAAGAATTGTTGGGCGATTAAGAACATGAGGAGCGTTAATACGTGAGCGGACTTCGCTTTCCAGTACTTGTTCAATTCGAGTTTCATCCTGCGTCGACCGATGCCTCCGCAATGGCAGAGTACCTCCGAGCGGTCATCAACGATGACGCTGCGGTTCCAGGCCTTCGCATCCCCACCAGCTTCACGCCTGACGACTACTCGTTCATGCCGCCCGAGCCGCGACTCAGCGACGAGGCAGACCGCGTGCTCGTCGTGCTGCTGGCTGACGACCAGCTTGTCGTGCATTCGAGGACCGGCAAGGACGGCGGTATCACGTGGGGGGATTACGCGGTCAAGCTCCGCGAGCTTTGCGACGAGTCTCCCAACCATCGCTTCCTCCCCGTGAGCCTCAGTAGCTTTGCTTGGCCAGTCGACGAGCGCCTCAAAGACCTGAGCTTCCTTCGAGCGTTCGATGAGCCCGATGATGAGGAGCGCAAGAAGTTCGTGGCGCGTCGGATGCTGCACCTTCTGATCCGCCGTCTGCGCCCGCACCCGACCGACGACGACGCCCCTGCGGTGACCATCTTCCTCAGCCACGCGAAGATCGATGTGGGCAAGAAGCCCGGCGTTGTTAACTCGCTGCTCGAGTACTTGAAGGCGAACCAGCCGGAGAAGACCTGGTTCGACTGCGGAGATATCGCGTCCGGTTCTCGCTTCGCCAAGGCGATTGAGGACGGAGTGACCGACTCTGCGCTCCTCGCAGTTGCGACCGATGCCTACTCGTCACGGTCGTGGTGCCGCAGAGAGGTCCTCTTCGCGAAGCGCTACCAGAGGCCGTTCGTGATCGTCGACGCGCTACAGGAGCGCGAGATTCGGCGCTTCCCATACGCAGGCAATGCGCCCGTACTCCGGTGGCGTGACGACCCGCGAGATGTCGTCGACTCGCTTCTTCGAGAGACCCTCCGTCACGCATACGCGGAGGAGATGCTTCGTCAGCGCGCACGCCCTGGAGACGACATCCTCCCCTCGGGTCCTGAGCTCGTGACGGTGGTGCACCGGGACAAGGCGAAGCCATTGCTGTATCCCGATCCTCCGCTCGGAACAGAGGAGCTCGCCGTGCTATCCCTCGCGGGAGTACACGGTCGAGACCCCTCTTGAGCGCCATGCCAAGGCCCACGACCTGCGGGCGCAGCAGCTCCTTGTCGCGCTATCGATTTCGGAGTCGGAAGACCTCCCGCGATTCGGTCTGCGCAAGCCGCACCTCGACGAGGTGCTGCTCGAGATCTCGCGATACCTGTTGGTAGCCGGAGTTCGCCTTGCGTACGGCGGCCACCTCGGCTCCGTCGGCTATACCGTCCGTCTCGCGGACCTCTTGTACGACCCGACCATCGAGCAACTTCGAGGCGAGGCTGTGTCTGGCGCCGCGCGCCCGGCAGAGCTGGTCTCGTACTTGGCGTGGCCTGTCGCGACTACCCCAGCCGTCGTCGCTCGCCTTAATAGACAGAGCGCGCTGGTGGAGGTGCGCCGTTGCGCGAGGCCCGCAGGGCTCAACGAGACGGTCGATCACGGCATTCGTTGCAGCGCCGGCAACGGACATCCCCGTGGACTCGCGCGATGCGACGGTTTGCATGGGCTCGCGGCCTTACCATCATGCGGCAGCGGCAAGCCGATGAGGTCGCGGCGCGCGTCGTCGTCGGAGGCCGTCTCGGGCCAGCCGGGGATGGCTATCGGGGCAGAATGCCGGGAGTGCTTGAGGAAGCGCTCCTGACCATCCGTACCGAGCGCCCTGTCTATCTCGTCGGCGCGTTCGGTGGCTGCGCTCGGCTAGTGTTCGATGCGTTGGAGGGCCGTTCCAGGCCCGAGCTACAGTGGGACCACCAGAAGACAGCACCGTACTCCGAGGAGCTGCGAGTGATTTACCAGCGGAGGGGTGAATCATGGGATGAGTACGACGCGATCGCCGATGAGCTGAAGTCGCGCGGTATAGCCGGCATTAAGAACGGGCTGACCGAGGATGAGAACCGTGAGCTCGCCATGACGCGATCAGCAGAGCGGATCGTAGAACTGATTCTTCACGGCATGCAGGAATGCAACCGTCCAGCGATGGCTGGTAGCGCGGAGTGAAGAGCATGGCGGACAAGAAGAACATCTTCATCTCTCACGTACACGAGGATGACGACCTTCTGCCGAAGCTGAAGGATCTCATCTCGAAGGCCGGGATGGAGGTGCGCGACGGGTCGATCAACAGCGATAAGCCCAACGCGGCGTCGAACGAGGAATACATCAAGCGCGAAATCCTCGCTCCCCGCATCCAGTGGGCCAGCACGCTAGCAGTGCTAATCACGCACGACACGGTGAAAAGCGACTGGGTGAAATGGGAGATCAAGTACGCCATCGAGCAGGGCAAGAACGTCGTCGGCGTGTTCGCTCAGGGCGCGACGGACGCAGACATCCCGGACGAGCTTCGGAAGCACGGCGACGCTGCGGTTGTCGGTTGGCAAGCGAGATCGCGTCGTCGATGCGATCAACGGCAAGATTACCGGTTGGGACGACCCCGCCACGGGGAACCCGCGCACGACACCGGTCTGGGTAGGCAAGAGGTATACCTGCGGATGAGGCTTTACTCGTACATCGTCGCGCGTGACTTCGGATTCGCCCCGAACCCGTTCCACGGGTTCTGCACTTTGGCGACGTGTAAGCCAAGGATCCGCGCCGGTGCGAGTGTTGGTGACTGGATCATCGGGACGGGCGCGAAGTCGAGGTATGACTTCACTGGCCGACTCATCTACGCGATGCAGGTGGCCGAGGTCCTCGACTTCGAGAAGTATTGGACCGATCCACGATTCCTTCGAAAGCGTCCAAACCTGAACGGCAGCCTCAAAGTCATCTACGGCGACAACATCTATCACCGCGAAGGCAAGCGGTGGGTCCAGGCAGACTCGCACCACAGCTTGGAGAACGGCCGACCCAACAAGGCCAACATCGCCTGGGACACAAGCACGAATCGCGTACTCGTCGGCACGAAGTTCGTCTACTGGGGAGAGGCCGCACCGGTGATCCCGGAGCACTTTCGGCCCTTCCGCAAGACAGACCAGGACATCTGCTGCAAGGCGCGAGGCTATCGTGTTTTCAAGGACGAGCTCGCTACTGCATTCGCGAGCTGGCTTGAGCAACAGGGGAAGTGGGGCTTCCAGGGCGATCCTCTGGAGTTCGCGCGCCACGTTCGCCAACAACCGGGCTGCCAGAACGGCGGACGCAAGATGGCGAGACAATAGTCATGGAGACCTTTCGCGCGCGAACGGCTGACGGGGTTTGGCGTCAAGCCCATGCAGCAGTCATTGCGACCGCAGCACAGGCGAAGCAGCCAAGCCGCGTGGGAGATACGCTGGAGCTTCTGCACGTTGGCCTCGAGGTTGAAGATCCTCGCCAGCGCTGGGTCCTCTCCCGTCGGCCTGGGGTCAACCCAGCCTTCGCCATCGCTGATGCACTCTGGATTCTGGCTGGCAGCAACGATGCCGCCGTCCTGAACTACTGGTTTCGGAGCTTGCCCAAGTTCGCGGGCCATGGGTCCACCTATGACGGGGGCCTACGGCCACCGTCTGCGGAAGCACTTCGGTGTCGACCAGGTCAAGCGAGCGTGCGCTGCTTTGTCCTCAGATCCGAAGAGCCGACAGGTCGCTCTCCAGTTCTGGGATGTCCTTACCGACCTACCGCATGCCGACGGGGCGCCCCGCAGTGCGGATGTGCCGTGCAACATGATGTCGATGCTGAAGGTTCGCGACGGACGCCTCGAGTGGACACAGGTGCTGCGAAGTAACGACGTCTTTCGGGGTCTGCCAAATAACCTTACACAATTCACTCTCTTGCAGGAGGTAATGGCTGGATGGCTTGGCCTCGAGCTTGGCGGGTATCACCAGTGGAGTGACAGCCTCCATATCTACGCTGATGCCCTGGATGAGTTCTCCTGTGGCGCTCCGGTGGCCGAGGAGAGGAACACCGATTCACTTGCCTTGCCCATCGACCGAGGTGAGCAACTCGTCAGCGAGATGTATCGGCGGATGACCATGCTTACGGCGCCGGAGCTCAACGAGACACAGGTCTCCCATATCGCCGCGATTGATGATGCCCCGGTCGGTTATCGCAACCTACTCCGCGTGCTTGCTGCCGATTCGGCTCGTCGGCGTGGCCGGTTGGATCACTCCCAAGCACTCATGGCTGATTGTACAAATCCGCAGCTTGTTCAAGTTTGGTCTGCCTGGCTTGAGCGAGTGCACGGCGTTCAGGCCAGACAAGGGCTGCCTTCATCTTCGAGAGGAATCACATGAGTAACACGCACAAGGTGTTCGTTAGCTATCACCACGAGCTTGACGAGTCATACAAGAACATCTTCGAGCTCCGCTTCGGGAACAGTTTTGGAGCCATCGTTCCTGGGTCAGTGAATGTCGGCGACATCGATCCCAACCTACCTACCGAGACCATCCGGCAGAAGATTCGAGACGAGTACCTTCGGGACACATCAGTAACTGTCGTACTAATCGGCGCGCTTACGTGGCAGCGAAAGCATGTCGACTGGGAGATCGGTTCGTCGATCCGAGACACAAAGGCAAACCCGCGCTCGGGGCTCCTCGGCATCCTGCTTCCGACCTACGACAAGCACTATGGTCGTGTCGATCGGCTGAAGTACAACCGCGGAACGATCCCGCCGCGGCTCTACGACAACATCAAGTGCGGGTTCGCGAGCATCCACAACTGGTCGGAGGACGCCGAATCCGTGCAAGGGTGGATTCATGAGGCTTATCTGCGGAAGAGCCGCGAGTTGCCCGACAACTCAAGGGACTCGTTCGGCAAGAACCGCACGGGCACCGAGTGGAACGATTAAGTATGCCAACGCCCTACGAGATCCGGCTTCAAGGCGGGCGTGTGCTCAAGACGACACCCGTATTCGACACGTACTGGCGCTTCGCTTCGGAGCGTCAGGAGATGTTCATGCGCCGCGTGCTGGGCAGCATGCCGCCGTGGACCGATGACCCGATCCTCCGCGTGCATCGGTTCACGAACACGTATCGTGCATCAGACCGGGTGAGTCAGTACTTGATCCGTCACGTGATCTATGAAGGCTCGCAGAAGGCAGAGGAGGTCTTCTTTCGAACGATCCTGTTCAAGCTCTTCAACAAGATCGAGACGTGGGAAGCACTCCGCACGAAGCTCGGTGCACTGTGCTGGCGAGAGTTTGCCTTCGATACTTACGCGAAGGTGCTGGATCGGCTGATTGAAGACGGGCAGCGCGTCTACTCTGCCGCGTACATCATGCCCTCGCCAGCGTTCGGGAGCCCACGGAAGCACCGGAACCACCTGCGGCTCGTCGAGTACATGATGGCTGACGGAGCCCCAAGGAAGCTCCCGAAGACGACTTCGCTGCGAGCAGCGTTCGAGTTACTGCGCGGCTATCCGTCGTTGGGGGACTTTCTCGCGTTCCAGTTCGCGATCGACCTCAACTACAGCGAGCTGACTGACTTCTCGGAGATGGACTTTGTCGTCGCGGGGCCTGGCGCACGGGACGGAATCCGGAAGTGCTTCAAAGACACGGCGGGCCTGACGGAGGCGGAGATCATCCAGGTTATGGCCGAGCGTGCGGACGACGAGTTCAAGAGGCTGGGTATGAAGTTCCAGAGCCTTTGGGGACGTAGCCTGCAGCTCATCGATTGTCAGAACGTGTTCTGCGAGGTCAGCAAGTACGCGCGTGTCGCGCATCCCGAGATCGACGGAGAATCAGGACGAACCCGCATCAAGCAGAAGTTCACGCCGCGCCAGTCGCCGGTCCCTCAGTGGTATCCGCCAAAGTGGAACATCCAAGCTTCAGTCGCCCAACAATAGCATGCAACGGACGGCGCTTCGCACCGCCACTGATACTAAGCGTTGTGCAAGCATGAAATGAAAAGGATAGGATTCAAAAATCAATACTTAAGTGGATGTTTGGGTTGGGCAATGGATTCATCCTCACTAGGGTCGTAGGCTTCCGGTTTGGGGCATTTGTTAGAGTGAGACCTCCTGCCAACCCAGGAGGTCGGGATGAAGCAGTCCAGATTCACGGAAACCCAGATCGTGGCGATAGTGCGGGAAGCGGATACTCGTGTTGCCATCACCAAGGCCAATGCAGGGTTGTTTCGGGAGGTGAGATGGACACAGAGACTTGTGTTCTGCTGCACTGAAATCGTGATTTAAGGCAAGGGATGCCCCCCTTAATGGTGATGAACCCTTCGAGTGGGTAGCGAATTGGCGCCTCGTATCGTACCCGCTCGAAATTCTCAGCCCGGGTTTCACCATCATCAGAATCATTCCGGCCACCGAATCCGAGCTGAAATCACGAAAACATTCCGCAATCCCATGGTAATCGCCCTCGAACTCGCTGATGAACTGAAGCGCGACGGTATCTCCAGGGCTGAACTGGCCAGAAGGCACGGGCTGTCAAGGGCCAGGGTTACTCAACGGTTATCCCTACTCGACTTGCCCAGGATTGAGATCGAAAGGGTTCTGGCGATGGGTGACCACTGGGATCGACGCCTGGTGACGGAGAGGGGGGTGAGGAGACACAGGTAGTGACGCATCCAAGTCGACAATCTGTAGCATTCATAACCGGCGTTGACACCTGCTGCCGAGGCAAGGAAGCATACCACATACTATGCTGAACCTCAACCAGGGCAATATTGAAAAATGTAGGGAAATGTGAAGGTTGGTCACCGCTCTCTGCCTGCCTCAGCACAAAGGCTATCTGCTCGTTCGAATGCCGCTTCATGATCTGTCCACCCCCGTATGTTAATCTAAGACTTTGTGTTAGTCCGATTGGACCAGTTATAGAGGGGATGACCACAGCATATGAGATCTCATGGACCTTACACTATAAAAATGCATTTTTGTTCATTGCTATTCATTTTACTTATCACTATCGAATTACACAAACACTAGCTACATCTCTATCTATCCGGAAAACAAAGCTTGAGCCAAAAGACATGCAAAACACAAAGGCTACTGATGGATCCCTCAACCCTTCAGTTGTACAAGACCAAAAAGTATTCTTAACTTCCCCTAAAGGTCCTTCAGACTCTATCCCTATTGTAGCTTCATATAATTCCATATATTGATTGTTTGTTGGCATTCTCCACCCATTGCCAATACTATTGATGTAGATTTCAGCTTCTGTCCATGTACAAGGGCTAATTTCGTATACCATCCACTCAAATCCCGTAACAGTGTCAAGAAATGAATCATCATATTCAACAAATCTGTTGATATCGCCAGGGGTTCGTCTCACTGCAAATACTCTACAAGCATATTCCACATTAGAATACACTTCACTGGCCTGGCCACTAGCAAAGTCATATGCCTTCACCAAAAAATCGGTAGATGTACCGCGATCAGAAGACCAAACAAATGACATTGATGATCCGTTAAGATTTATATCAAAATATCCCCAATCTCGCGCAGTTATACCCGACCAATAAAGATCATTTAGTAGTGCTACAGAAGGCAAATACCAATTGCCCTCAAGGTTACGACACCATTCATTGGCTTCGACGCGAGTACAGCTGTTCGAGTATGGTGCGATTTTCCATTGCCGATCATTGAGTGTATCAATAATGATGTCATTATCTTCATCATATGCAAATCTATATGCAGATGCTGATATTGAAATAAAAAGAATAATGCATATTATAAGTAACCCGCTATGGTACCTACATACATGTTGCATACTAATTCTCCATTTCTTTTGGACAACAGATATTGAACAATGTCATATTAATGGTTCTAAAGACACATTATCGATGTTTAGGATTTCGTTGCTATAGTATTGCTTCCAAGTAATTCTTCCGTTAAGTATTCTCACTGTAATCTCTTTCGCCACTGCACTTACATTAGTAGTGATTTAGATTAGGTAGCAAATCAACATTTGCCTTTTTCACTATCTCTAGTTTTCCCTATTTTTAAAAGACATTACTGATTAGTATAATATTTCTCTGCGCCTTTGCCAAAAGGTAGACCCTCCGCAGGGTTAGGAATCGTTGTTTCAACATACATATTCCGCTTCCAGACATTGGCTTGCAGCATACTCATCCGGCGCTAGACCGCCTAAGGCACATATGGGTCTTCGGTAGTCGCAGTCCATCTTCCTTATCGGACTCGCTTCCTCAGTCCCATCTTTGCTGTCGACCAGCAAACCCCCCATTATACGTTATAAATATAATGTAGATGACCACTTACAAAAGGAGTCTCCTATGCACGTTCCCATACTCAGGATCGCTTTGGCCCTCAAAACCATCATCACCATGGCCCGCACGGCCAGTGATGTTGCCCGGCGTTTCAGCCGGCGCTGAAAGGAGTTCTCATGACCAGTAACAAGCTCGCTCCGATTCGGAGCACAGTTGAACGTGACGGATCCCTTCGCCCCCGTTAGGCTGGCCCCCGTCTCCGTGAACGGGGAAGCCGTCCCCCAGGTGGGTGTCGAGATCCTCAACGACAACGGCACCTGGGAGTGCATCAACATCCACAGCCAGGGCTATCAGCTCATCTCCAACAGCCTGGCCCAGCAGACAGCCCGGGAGATCACTTCCCTTTCCAAGTGGAGGTGGGTGGAGGAGAAGACGATATGGACAGGTCGGTTCCTCTCCACCCTCTACCGCAGCGACCAGATCGTCGAGCTCCCGGAAGTTGGCGATGCCGTCTCGTCTCGGCCTGAGAGTCGAGAATTCCTACGACGGCTCGGCCAAATTCAGGATCGTGTTGATGGCCTTCGTTTTGAGCTGCACCAATGGCCTGATGAGCCCTCGGTACTTCTCGACCTATGCCTTGAAGCACACCGCTGCTCAAGGCTTCGATCTCAAGGAAGCTGTCTCCGTCATCCAGAACGGCGTTGCTTCCCTTGAAGAGATCGCTCCTCGTATCGCCACACTCTCCAAAATCCGCCTGAACCTCAAGACCCTGGCCACCGTGGCGAAGAACGTTTCCCTGCCCAACAGGGACTGGGGTCCCATCGTCCAGAACCTCGGCAACGCCCACACCCTCTGGGACCTCATGCAGGAGATGACCCACCGCCTCACCTACAACGGCAGGGGCCGGGCCCTCATCACCACCTCCGAAGCAGGTCGGCGACTACTTCCTGGGCAACCTCGTGGACAAACTCGCCGCCTGAGTCTCATTCAAGGCTCTCAGAAGTCTTCACGCCCGTCCGGGCTCATTCCATACTGCCCGCTTCTCAAAGGCCAAAGTAATCACGCACATGACCTGAGAGACCCCTTTGGGGCCTGATGTGGGTTTGTACCTGCGTTCAGGCCCGGGGGAACCCTTACGCGGGTGCGGGCAGTGAGCCCGGGCGAAGCAATTGCCCGGAGGTGCCCATGAAACAAGCATGGAACAAGTTCAAGACGATTCTCTGCAAGGGCCGGCAATACCTTACCAGAGAGGAAACGAAGCGGGTACAAGGGATCATCAGCAACCCCTCACTGGACCCTGTGTTCGATCAGATCCTCGAGTTCCTGGAGTACATCAGTGCCACTTCTCATGGGGAGTACAAGGCCTCGGTGGAAGTGATAGTGACCATCGTTGCGGCAATCCTCTACCTGATCTGGGTCATGGACCTGATCCCCGACTTCATTCCAGTCGCCGGCTACCTCGATGACATCGCTGTGATATCAACGGCAGCCAGCATGTGTGCCCGTGATCTGGAAAGGTTCTCCAAGTGGAGGAAGAAGGGAAGGCGAACCAGATGAACTACTATCTGCTCCTGGCCCGGGGAGGGGTCGATCCGGAAATCATCGGCGGTCCCTTGGATTCCTGGGAAGCAGTTCAGATCAAAGCCATCCGGCTCACAGCAGAGGGTGTCATCCACAGGGCCGACGGTGTGTTCTGGCTTCTTGTCCAGGACGGCATGAGGCCCGAGGTGGGAGCCTTCACAGCGGAAGAGCTGGGCGCCGACACAGAATAGAACGGAGGTTGCCGTGGCAACCAGAACACTCGTCCCAAAAACGAAGCGGCCCGGGCTGCAGATGCGGTTCGCCGACTACGCCGCTGCCGTGGGGATCAACTTCTCCACGCTGAAGCACATGGCGAAGAGCCCGCTTCATTACCAGTACGCCCTTCAGACACCCTCCGGCGGAGACACCGGCCATGCTTCTGGGAAGGGCGACCCACACTGCAGTCTTCGAGCCCGAGAGGTTCCAGCTCGACTTACGCCCTATGGCCGGGAGACCGCAGGGGCAACGCTTATCAGCAGTTTGCAGACGAGGCAACGATGCAGGGGCGCTCCATCCTGAGGGAGTCCGAGTACAACACCGCCCTGGCCATAAGGAACTCCGTCAGGGGAACCCCCGAAGTGGCCGCCCTGCTCGAGAAGGGCTTCCCAGAGGTCAGCCTGTTCTGGAACAATCCCGCCGACGGGGCTGGCCTGCAAGGGGAGGCTGGACTGGATCTCAGTAGAGGGAGCCATCCTTGATCTGAAGACCACCAGCTCCATCGATCCCAGAACCTTCTCCGCCCATGCCTGGAACCTGGGCTACTTCCACCAGGCCAGCCATGTACCAGGAAGCCTACGCCGTCATCCTCCGGCAAGGGTGTTCTCCTGCGCTGCGGCATCATCGCCGTGGAGAAGGATCCTCCCCACGCCTGCCGACTCTACTGGCTGGAAGAGGACTCCCTGGACAGGGCGCGGGAGGAGTACATCGGCTGGCTCCGGCAGGTGAAGGAGTGCACCGCTTCCGGGAAATGGCCGGGACCCGGGCCTGTGGAATCAGAACTCGCAGCCCCGGCGTGGGCTGTAACAG
This sequence comes from Candidatus Fermentibacterota bacterium, assembly GCA_963845085.1. GTDB lineage: Bacteria > Fermentibacterota > Fermentibacteria > Fermentibacterales > JCC-6 > UBA6080. The sequence goes on along the minus strand of CAWJQI010000001.1, from coordinate 41,396 downwards.
ACAACGAAGCCGTCGATTTCGACGGTGTGGAGGAATGAGATGCCGAAGAAGAACGACAACCCTGAGTTCCACGTTGACCTGATGTTCCCCAGCCGCTACCTGCGGGCAGCGGACTTCGAGGGGAAGCCCGTGTCCCTGACCATCTCCGAGGTCCTGAGGGACAAGGTTCAGATGGCCACGGGCCAGAAGGCCGAGAAGTACATCCTCCGGTTCAGGGAGACCGAGAAGGAGCTGATCCTGAACAAGACCAACGCCAAGGCCGTTGCGAAGGTTCTCCACGAGCCCAAGGCCATCAACTGGCCGGGTGAGAGGATCGTCCTGAAGCCCACGACCTGCGAGGCTTTCGGGGAGATCGTGGACTGCATCCGGGTGGAGATGAAGGAAGCGAGCTAACCTTCTCATCCTGGCAGGGTGGGGGCTGCTGTGAAAACGGTGGCCTTTGCCCAAGACTTGCTTTGACCCAGGAGGACTTTCAGCCCGAGGATCACGAGGAAGAGTGCTGCACGGCGGTAGGGGATGAGGGCGGCTGCGGAATGCTCTGTAGCTTTTGCTTGACGCCCTGTGGAATGCTGTTAATCTTTCCCATCTTCAAACTACCTTTCACACTCTATTTGTGGAGGTGTTTCGTGAACTCAGTTGAAGAAAAGGATAGCTCTTCCATCGATGCTCGGTTGATGGGTAATCTTGCTGCAGCCAATGCGGCTTGGCCGAAGTTCGCGCAGGATCAGATGCTGAAGATGGTCGATGAAATCGCTGCTCGGAACGACTACATCCAGAAAATCACGGGTACTAATCAAACTATTCCTATCAAAGGTGGATTTGTTGCCGAGGAGATACACACTGAAACATTCAACTTGGATGCCATACTCCAGAACAAGACTGCACGAGCATTGACAGATCGAGACCCGGCTTGGCCCTTAGGTGCAAATCATCCCTCCACCGACTCTATTGTGGTGGAAAACGGTAAAACCGTCATCACAATCCAGCATAAAAACTACGGAACTTCAGAAGCTACGGCGAAAGCCATGCGTGAGGTCCGTCCAGACCGTACTCAGCGTTATGATGGAGTAGATGTGTTTGTTGGTCCTAAGGATCAAGTACATCCCACGGATGGGACGCTAAGCATTCAAGATGAGCTTGGTCATACACAAATGAGGGAATCGGATTCAAGACCTCATGTTGCGGATGCAGCCGAATACGTGAAAGACCGTGTCAATGATAAGATTCAGCACGATGGAATTGAATCCCGTCCAACCACTCTTGATGAAGCTCGCGAGGTTGCCAAAGACACCCCTGAAGGCAAAGAGGTTCGGCAAGATTATCATGACGGGTACATGGACCGTTCAACATTGCAGCAGATGGGAATGGCCGCAGCCGGGGCCGCAGCTATCTCAGCGATAATCGCCGGAACTCTCTCTACGGCACAGTATCTGAAACTTGTCAAGGAAGGTAAGATCACACGGGCGGAAGCTGTAAGAGGTATCATCAAAACCACGGCGGTCGCTTCTGCTGACAGTGCACTTAAAGCTGCGGCTGCCGCAGGTGCAGTAAGTGTAGTCACAAGACTTGCACCTCAGTTGGTGGCCCAGCAGGCCATGAAGGGAATGCTTGTCCGAGGTGGCGTGGGCGGTGCTGCTATATGTGCCATTGATGCGATCGAGTGCATGGTTCTGGTCGCCGTCGGCAAGATGACACCTGCACAGATGGAGACGCGTGTCGGCAAGAATATCTTTCAAACAGGCGGAGCAGTTTTCGGTTCCTCGATCGGAGTAAGCGTTGCAACTGCACTTGGAGCAACTGCTGGGTTGGTTCCAATTCTTGCAGGAATGGCTGGAGCGCTTGTTGCTGGATTGGCTGTCACCATCGCCATTGAAAACGGGATCGAAAAGCCCTACAGAGAGGTCATTGCCAATACAACGGCACTGGTCGCCGCTGGAGACGCCATGCGTGACTGTGCTGAGGCCATGGCTTATGGTCAGATGGTATTTGTAGGTTTCCTTGTGGTTGACGCCGATTTGGATCAGAGGACAGCGGTGCAGATAGGTGTGCTCGATCAACTCGGTGACGACATGAAAAAAGCCATTCAAAGAATCTGAGAGGCTACAACGATGTTTAACTATTCTTCCAAAGAACTGGCCTGCATTGATCAGCAACTTGAGCCTCTCATCGCCAGAGCCTCACAGCAGGGGCTTGAAACACAGCAACTTGCCCTGGATGCCACGCGTTTGCTCTCATGCACCGAGGATCGGCTTGATGAGTACAAGGACAAAGGCTTCTTCAAGAGATGCTGGAGTAAACTCAGCGGCAAGACCAGCGCATTGGAGCGTGCGAACCAAAACGATCTGATTGAGATGCAGAGGATTGGATGGCGCTATCTGAACATCCTTCAGGAGCGCGATCTGATGCTGGCCCATTCCATTATCGCGGTAAAAAACAACCTGCTGACATTGGCCGTGAAAGAAGAAGAGACCCGCAGAGCAATCATCGAGCTCGCTGAGCGTATTGACTTGAGGTTCGTCGCCCTGGAGGACCGAGTGGGAAGACTTGAGGTGGCTACCAACATTCACAGTTGGCTCCTCACTCTGGAGATGTACGACTACGATCAGAAGTTCTCCCCGTACATAAGGCTCCTCAGAGTGGTGAAAGACTTCTACCAGCTCAAGGCAAGTAACTGGAATCTTCAGGAGATCAAGTATCTTCAGAAAGCCGTTCGGGAAGTGGGACTAGATGCGAGAAAGATGATCACGATCGGTGACTTCATAGAAGGAGTTATCGACGAGATTGACAAGTGTTCCATTCAATCCTTTAGGGAACTTGTTTGCCTTCCTGCGGATGAAGCGGGAAACTTTATTCCTTCGAAGTTCGTTTTGGATGAGATTGCCGTTCCCTTCTACTCATCCCTTGCACGCATTGAGGAAGACTACAGCGACAGTCTTCGCACCATAAAAGTGCTGGCGAAAAGGCTGAGTATATCACCCAAGGAAGCTCATAAGGAAACCCTCATGACATTTGTGAAAGAAGACGGCATCGATACGACCGTTGCCATTCCTCTTCGAGATCTTGCAGTTGAACTGCTTGCCTGCATGGGATTAACCGCACAGCTCTTCGCAACCCCGGAGGAATCCCGAAGCATCGATAAGAAACGGATTGATGAGATCGCTGCGGAGTTCGAGAAGTGCATAGGTCAAAGTACTGAGTTAGACAAGAAGAAGATATCTCCTTATATGGTTGCCGAGTGTGAAAGGGCAGCTAAGGTGGGATACGCAGTCGCACAGTGGCTTTTTGGATCATTCTTGCTGCACAGTATTCACAGGGACAAGAATGAAGAGGAAGCCGTGAAGTGGTTCCGCCTGGCTGCTGAGCAGGGAAATCCGGACGGGCAGTTCAGTCTTGGTTGGTGTTACAAAAATGGCACAGGCGTTTCCAATGACGAACGTGAAGCCGTGAAGTGGTTCCGCCTGGCTGCAGAGCAGGGAAACCCAACAGGGCAGATCTGCCTTGGGGCGTGTTACCAAAACGGCACAGGCGTTTCCAAGGACGAACATGAAGCCGCGAAGTGGTACCGTCTGGTTGCCGAGCATGGAAACCCATACGGGCAAAACAACCTTGGTTTCTGTTACCAATACGGCATATGCGTTCCCAAGGACGAACGTGAAGCCGTGAAATGGTACCGCCTGGCTGCTGAGCAGGGAAACCCATACGGGCAAAACAACCTTGGTTTCTGTTACCAATACGGCATATGCGTTCCCAAGGACGAACGTGAAGCCGTGAAATGGTACCGCCTGTCTGCTGAGCAGGGAAACCCAAATGGGCAGGTTAACCTTGGTTTATGTTACCAAAACGGCATATGTGTTCCCAAGGACGAACATGAAGCCGTGAAATGGTACCGCCTGGCTGCTGAGCAGGGAAACCCAAATGGGCAGGTTAACCTTGGTTTATGTTACCAAACCGGCACAGGCCTTACCAAGGACGAACATGAAGCCGTGAAGTGGTACCGCCTGGCTGCTGAACAGGGAAACCCGGATGGGCAACACAACCTTGGTTGGTGTTACGCAAAGGGTATAAGCGTTCCTCAGGATGAACGTGAAGCCGTGAAGTGGTACCGCCTGGCTGCTGAGCAGGGAAGCCTGTTTGGGCAATACATCCTTGGCTCGTGTTACGAAAACGGCACCGGCGTTTCCAAGGACGAACGTGAAGCCGTGAAGTGGTACCGCTTGGCTGCCGAGCAGGGATATGAATTTGGACAATGGGTTCTTGGTACATGCTACGAAAACGGCACAGGCGTTCCAAAGGATGAACGTGAAGCCGTGAAGTGGTACCGCCTGGCTGCTGAACAAGGTAACTCTAATGCAGAGTTCAATCTCGGGGAATGCTACAGACACGGTATTGGCGTTCTCAAGGACGAACATGAAGCCGTGAAGTGGTACCGCCTGGCTGCTGAGCAGGGAAACCCGGATGGGCAGGTTAACCTTGGTTTATGTTACCAAACCGGCACAGGCGTTTCCAAGGATAAATGGGAGGCAGCCAGGTGGTACGGCCTGGCTGCAGAGCAGGGAGACCCACGGGCACAGGAATTGCTTGTTTTGCGTTAGAAGCAAGTCACAGTTCACAAGCGAATGTGAAGCCAGAAATTGGTATCGTCGATCTTGAGAAGGGGCATGAATCCCTCCATTTAGTTCTTGTTTGCTTCTCTTAAGTCAATCTCTCCCTTATACAAAGGGACGGTAGCATCTCCCGGAACCCTTGTATACACCCCGATACCCGCCTGAGAACTGGCTAACCGCGCCGAGTTGCATTCATCTCTCCATATACACAAGTACAACAACAACATGAAGCGCTGATTACGTACACAACCGTTCGGTTTTGTACACCCCGCCGCGAGGGGACCTTTTTGTACGCCCTTCCCATCTGAGTTCTGACTGATCCAGCCGGCTTCCGGCATAACCTTTTCATTCCAATCCAGACCAGAAGGAGGTCGACCATGACCCCGGAGATGATCCATGCCTTTCAACGGAACCGAAAGCTGATTCTTACCGAGAAGGCAGTAACGTACAAGACTGTCCGGCGAATAACCCTGGAAGCATCACCCCATACCATCGATTCTCAGGAAAGAGCAATGGAGTTCCTTGCAGGGCTCTTTGAACAGAGGCCCACCGAAGCCCTCTATGCTCTCGCGCTGAACTCCTGCAACGACTTTCTGGGACTGATCCTGCTCTCCAATGGAACCGTGGACAGGGCCACAGTCTACCCCCGTGAGCTGGTCAGCTTCCTTCTTCACGAAACCAACGCAACTGCCGTCATAGTTGCCCATAATCACCCGGGTGGGCGGGAGGAAGCCAGCCCTCAGGACATCGCCCTGACCAAGCACCTCATCGAGGTGATGAAGCCCCTGGAGGTTAGACTGCTGGATCACCTGATCTTCAGCGCTGGAAGACCGGGATCCCCCCCCGCTGGACTTCCCTCCGCGCCAAGGGGCTTATCTGATGAAAGCAGTTGGGTACGTTCGGGTCAGCACGGAGGAGCAGGCCAGGGAAGGTATCAGCCTTCAAGCCCAGCGGGAGAAGATAGAGGGTTGGGCGAGAATGAATGAAGCGAAGCTTCTCTTCGTTTCTGAGGACGCTGGCATCTCCGGCACCAAACTCAAGGCCCGAGAAGGCCTGACAGAAGCTCTGGAGGCTGTATGCAGGGAAAGGGCTGTCTTGGTGGTCTACTCCCTTTCGAGGCTTTCGAGGAGCACCAAGGACACCCTGGCGGTCGCGGAGAGACTGGACAAAGCAGGGGCCGACCTCGTGAGCCTTTCCGAGAAGATCGATACCACAAGCGCTTCAGGGAAGATGGTCTTCCGGCTCATGGCCGTCCTTAACGAGTTCGAGCGTGACCAGGTGGCGGAGAGAACGGCAGCGGTTCTTCAACACAAGAAGGCCAGGCTGGAGGCTTACTCGCCCACACCTTACGGATATTGCCGCCAAGGAGACAACCTGGTCAGCGACGAGGCCGAGCAGCTTGTTCTCCGGAAGATCCGGCTGAAGCGGGAACAGGGGGTCAGCCTCAGGAAGATCGCTGATACCCTGAACCGGGGAGGTGTCCCTGCCAAGAACGGGGGAAGGTGGTACGCTTCCACCGTACGGTACATCCTCGGGAATAGTATTCATAAGGAGTAATCACGAATCCGGCGACGGCGAGCGGGGGGAATAGGGGTGAGATGAATGATGGGGGAGAAAGGCTTGATCCCCCTTCATTCAGATGCTCTTTCCTGATTTCAATTCTTCAACTTCGGCACGTACTTTGTTTCTTGCATCCTTTTCGAAGTTCTCCAGTTTAAGTCTTCTGAATCCCTCTGGATTTCTACTACAGTGATAGTAACAGTGCTCCATGAAACTTTGCTTCTTGGCTTTTTCCTTCTCTTTTACTGATATCTTTCCTTTTCCAATGAGCTTCAAGAACTTGCACCAGGCTTTCCATAGTGAATACAGCATGACTGCTAGTGATACCCATGGACTAGCCCATCCCAGAATAGCGATGATGGCAGGGATAACCGCTGCATAGAAAACAATCAGCGAAATTGCATGACTATTCCTTCTCCGAGTTTTGGCCATATCCATATTAATATCTTCTTTTGTCCTGTAATGAACATCTTTATAGACATGTAGCAAGTACTCAGGGTTAAGCGACTTGTTTGGAATACGCTCGTTTGGGATCAACTCCCAGAACACCCTGATTTCACCAGATTCAGTGTCTCTGAAAGCGACTAAAGCGTTTTTATCTCGCACGCTTGTTAGGTCTATACTTTGTTCTGCTGAGTCACAGGCGGAAGCAAACACAGGTACATCGTATCTTGAAACCCATGTTACAGCCTCAGCTTCAATGCCTCTCGCAATTTCCTCAGCATCGCTATGGTTCTTGTCATAGACAACGAGAACAATGTTTGCTAGCAGACCTTTGGGCGTTGGAGGAGAATACTCAACGAAGTACCAACCCCTGTCTTCTTTAAGCTTATCAAAGAACAGCGTCAAAAGAGTATCCTGCTTAGCTCTCGACATCAGAAACTGAAAACACCTCAAGAACTTCATCGCCATAGTGATTAATCACTTTCAGAGCGATCTTGCCGGTCTCGGGAGGATCGAAGGGACGACTGATCGTGCTGTAGAGGCTGGACCAAGCACCCTCGTCAATGTCCGCCTTCAAGGCCCTTTGCAGCTTTTTATAGGGTTCATCTGCCCCTGTGAAATAGGCATGACGAACGAAGAAGCTTTCCCCGTTGTAGTTTGTGTCCAGGAACCAACAGGCGATGTCGTCCGTTGAAGATGACCGGATCTGGCCGGTCGTTGGGTCGTAGACATCCAGGGCCTTGATCTCAACAATCACCTTCCGGTCGGGCACGTGCCTGATGTCCAATGACAACTCCCCGAACACCATGAAGAGGTTGCCGGCTCCGGTCTTCTTCAGAAGTTCGTCTCCCATGGCAAGGTCGGGGTTCATCCGGACCGGAAGGACCGTAAGCTTGCCGTATCGCTTCACCTCTTCTGCAACATGAGGGTCGAAGGCGAAGCCACAAACAAGGAGGAGGTCATAACCAATCCCCTGTACCGCTTCCTTTGCGGCTTCATTGACCTGTTTTGGTCCTACCGTGCCATGTTCGGGGCCGATTGAGATGGCTACCCTCTTGTGGTTCCCTTCCGAATCAGTGTATTCACCTGTTCCTTGAAGCCACGTTCCTGGATAGGGGTTCAGGGTATCGAACCGCAGACGTTCCTGAATCTTCGTGTTCTGGACTCCAGCCTTCCGAAGGTTTTCGAGAATCATAGAAGTGAAGTCCACCTGGTACTTCTCTTCGCCCTCCGAAACCAACCCGTCCATATCATCGTCCGCAACAGAGAGAACTCGATGAGGGGAGAGGCTTTCTACAGTGAAAGGTCCCGTGACACGGACCACCTTTTTGTCCTCATAGGGTTGGTCGTAGAGGGTTTCAGTGTCCGCATGTCGGGCAATGGCTGCATCGATCTCTTCCCTGGTCATACCCTCTTTTATCTCAGGGTTATTGGCAATGCTCTTGAGAGTGACGTGCGGGACACGCTTATAGACAAAGCCCTTTCGAATGTCTCCCTCTGTGATGATGGGGGCCGGGATAGTATTCGCCAGGTCTGCTTCTTTCCGTAGCCCTTCAAGTGAATCGGCCAGAAGGTAGTAGGGATACCTTCCTGCCATCAGACGGGTGCGGGCAAGTGCGAGGGCGACACGGCTGGTGTCGCAGGTTATCCAGCGACGGCCCCACTGCTCAGCGACATAGGCGGTGGTACCACTCCACAGGTGGGATCAAGGACGAGATCACCGGGATCGGTGGTCATGAGGAGGCAGCGTTCGACTACCTTTTTCGTTAGTTTGAACGACATAGATCTTCTGATGAAGATGTGGGTGTATCAGTCCAGACTTGTCCGATTTGTTACAGGGAAATCATCGTAAGAAAGCCGATAACTGAGTGATTGTCCCTCTTCCTGAAGCGTCCAATTCGGCCAGGATAGAGCGTTCTTGCCTTATCAATCAATCTTCCAAGTCCCTTACTGGAGGAGCGTACACCTTCTCCATAACTTCAAATGGATAGGTAGTGTTTATCCGAGTATGAAGGTGCTATCAAAGTGAATAAACGATAATAACGAGTTCCAGCTTCGGATGATCAGGGCTGTTGAAATCTTCGAGCATGATCTTCTCTGTTCGTCCATCAGGGTAGAATGCATAAGGTCCATGTGATGATACTCGAGAACGTCACTCTCCTCATGAAAAGTGTCGAAACTTTAAGTGCTTAGCATCCTTCGCATACCAAAGAAGCTGATCGTGCATTGTCTCGAGCAACTGAGCGCCAAGCGGCATACTTCTTTTTCCTGAAAATAATGTCAGCAATAAAATTTTCACTACCAAACACCTCATCCATCAAGCATCCTGACAAGATGACGTTCTCATCCCCGATCTGCACAAAGATGCTCCCTGTCTCAGTCAGAAGTTCTCTGGCCACCACCAGCCTGTCCCGCAGATATGCCAGGTAGGAGTGAATGCCCAGCTTCCAGGTGTCCCGGAAAGCCCTCACCTGCTCGGGCTGGCGGGTGGCATCCTCGGCCTTGCCGTCCTTCACGTCCCGCTTTCGGGTGCTGACCTGCCAGTTGGAGCCGAACTTGATGCCGTAGGGCGGGTCGATGTAGATGCATCTGGACCTTGCCCTTCAGCCCCCTTCTCGGCCAGGCTGGTCATCACCAGCAGGGAGTCGCCCAGGATCATCCGGTTGGACCAGTGGTGCATCGTGCTGGTAGAAGTCGACCCTCTGGTCGAACTCCTCGGGCAGGCCGTTGAAGTCGGCAAAGAGGTCTGGGACTGCCGTTCGCTCGGCTTCTTTTCTGGGCAGGGCATCGATGATGGCCTGGGGTGGATCTTCTCCTGGATGTAGATCGGAACCACAGGAACGGCCAGGTCCTCACGGTCCTGCTCGTCCTTGCCCTTCCAGACCAGTTGCGGGTCCAGGGAAGGATCTCGCGGGTAGAGCATGGTCTTGGGCGCGGATTCCTCTTCCTCCACGAAGTCCCGAGTTCTTCTGTGGGGATGTTCTTCCGCGTGTCCTTGTGGCGGATGGATTCTACGGAGTCGGCTTGTCGCTATGCTCTTCTTCCGAGCCATATCAGATGCCCTCCCCCGTAGATAGCCTTTCTCAGAATGCCCCCGGATGGTTCTTTCAGCGTCCCATGGGTCGGCGATCTCAATGAAGTCCCAGCGCCCGAAGCCACCGTGGTTGTTGACTGCCGGCACCCAAGGGTTCGGGCGGTGGCGACCTTGGCGGCCTTGTCCTTCTTCTTCTCGCCCGTACTTCGATGATCAGATTCAAGAGGTCATCTGGGCCGTGCCCGTCATCCACGCAGGCGATGAAGTCCGGGATGTAGTTCTTTCCTTGCCGTCCAGTGTGTAGGGGATGAAGAAGCCGAGGTTGTGGTTCTTGACGTAGCGGACACCTCGTCCATGTCTTCCAGCACCTGGGCCATCTTCTGCTCCCAGGACTCCGTATCGGCAACAACGTGGGAGATGTGGCACTTGTCCGGCATGGTGGCGAAAACTGGACGGGTAGTGTCGAAATCCACGTACCGGGTGGAGCCAACCGTGTCATATGGGCGCAGGATTGGCTTCAGGGTGGTCCGTGCCGGGTCGCCTTCACGATGGCCCGGTAGATCCGGTCCACAGCGTCGCTGGGCGAACTCCGTGAGCAGGAGCAGCTGCGGGAAGGTGTTGTCCTTGAGAATGACGCACTCCGTCAAGCCAGCGCTTGGTGATGGCGAGCAGTTGGGGGAACAGCCAGGGTCTTGTCGTTGCCCTCTTCGTCTCGGAAGTAACGTTCCAGGGTCACCTTGGCCAGCAGGAACGCGACTTCGTTGGTCCGGTGCGTCTTCAGATCATCGAGTGTATGGATGCTCGATGTCACCGACGATGGGGGCCATTGTCGGTCTCGGTGGGGATGTCCGCAGTGGAAAGCGCCAGCTTGGAGTCCTCGGTGAAGGTCGGCACCGATGCGGTCACCCTCGATGTCGTAGCGGTAGCCCATCAGGCGGGGAAAGGTGATCTCGCAAGCGATCCGATCCTCCAGCGCGCGGACCCGGGTGGGCATTGGGCCAGGTTGTGGGTTCTGTGGATGAGCCACTGCAGGGAATGAAGGAGAACGGCACACCATAGACTTCGGCATACTCCGGCTCGAACTGCCCGTGGTCGTTCAGCGGCATAGCTTATCCGACGAAGGGCACGGCCGACGACCTGTTCGCACAGAAGCTGTGTGCCGAAAGCGCGGACGCCGAGGATATGTGTGACGGTGTTGGCATCCCATCCTTCGGTGAGCATGGAGACGCTGACCACGCACTTGACCTGTTCTCCGAGCTTTCCCGCCTTGCCAACCGTGTTCATCACTTCGCGCAGCAGATCCTCATCGGTGAGCGTTTCCGCGTCACGGCCCGGGAACCGGACACGGTACTCGGCCTTGAATTCCTCAATCTCCCGGGCGGCGATCTTCTTGAACTCGGCGCTCATGGCCTCACCGGATTCGAGTTGCTGGCTGTCTATCAGGATGGTGTTGGGGCGGTGCAGCCAGCCTGCCGTGCCCGTCATCGTTGCGGAAGATCGGGAGCTGCCCGGCCTGGACAACGGTTTTTCCTCCAACCTGTTTTTCCCAGCCGGCAATGTAGTCAAACACGAGCTTCGAGACGTTCGTATTGTTGCAGACAACAATGAAGACCGGGGGAGTGGAGCCTGCTGGCTGGGCCTCGGTATTACTCTCCCAGAGCTTGTAGTATTTCTCGTAGTTGCCATAGAGGCTGTGAAGGGCGCCCTGAAGCTCGTGCAGGAAGATTGGTTCACCGCGACACCTCGACGTCCTTCCGGCCCTTCTTCGGCAAGCTGTCTCGGATGCGAAGCCAGAGATCCCTGTAGGTTGGGCTGTTCCCCGACCATTGAGTCGTCCGAAACGGCACCCGTGGGACCTTCACTATGCCCGCTTCGATGGCATCGATCAGGGAAAAATCCGATACCACCCAGGGAAACAGCGTGCCTTCGCCGTAGCCCGATCCTCGCAGAAAGAACGGTGTTGCAGAGAGATCGTAGACATGCTTCACGCCGATCTTGCCTCTGAGCGGCTTCTATGCCAGAAATCCAGACACGGGCTTCTTCATCGCGTTTCTCGGCTTCTCTACGGTCATCGCCAGTGAGCTTCTCGTCCTCAGTCGTCGGGTTTTCTCCGGTAGCAGTGGTGTGCCTCATCGTTTATCACGATGATGTTCTTCTTGGTGCCCAGCTCCCGACAAACCCGCCGAATCATCTGGTCCGGGGTCTCGGTGAAAGCATCGTTCTCTCCCTGCGTGAGTATGCTCTTGGTCAGCCTGCCCGCTGAGACTTTCTCCCTCTGGATGAAAGACTGGAAGTTCGTGATGACTATCTTTGCCTGACCAAGAAGTTCAAGATCGTCCGTAGAGACCACATCCCTTTGCCGATAGTAGTTCTGCGGGTCATTGGGGAGAAGGACTCGCAAACGGTCCCGAATCGTGATGCCCGGGCGTGACCAACAGGAATGCGTCTGAGAACCTGGCATCCTGGGGATTCGCGAGTTTGTTCAGGGCGTGCCATGCAATCAGCATTGCCATGACCACGGTCTTGCCGGAGCCAGTGGCCATCTTGAAGGCAATCCGGGGCAGACCAGGGTTCGAGGTGTCATTGCCTTGCCGAAGGGCGTTTTCGATCCAGGTGTCTCCGTACTTCCGGGCGCACTCTCGGTGATGTAGATGGCTGTTTCCAGTGCCTCGATCTGGCAGAAGAATAGCTTCCTTTCCCGGTCAGGATCGGTCCAATAGTCCAAGAGTCGTGCAGTGACAGGGGTAAGACCGAGATGGCCTCCCTGTCGCCATATCTCCACACGCCTGCGAACATCGTTGACCAGCTTGTTCTCTTCGATGCGGTCTTTCGTCCACTCCGTATCGAACTCGAGTTGTGTCTGTCCTTTTTTTCGAGGCTGGGCGATGGGAATGAAAGTATGAACTTACCCGACGGCTGCTGATGATCTCGTTGGTGATTCCCTCATCAGAGAATTTAAAATGCTTGGTCGGTTCAGAGAAAGGAGAATTTATTATCGGATTCTCGATGACGACTTGGCTCACCAGATCCCCCATAAGCTTTTCGACAGTCCCTCAGTTGTTCCGGAGGTTTCGGTTAAACACTCCCACTTCCTGCTCCCAGAAGCTACTCCCAATCGTAGTATAAGATGATAACCGCTCATGAAGGTGTTTGCCTTTGCATGATTTTGCCCAACTCTTTGGAGAAGGGGCATCACCTACACTACCTTTTCCGGAGGATAGTACACCTGAACGCTATCGGTACCATCTTGTTGCGGTACTGGAGAGTGTAGTCTGAGCCTGACGCCATTCCCCTCTACCGTCTCCACGATCTCGGCATATGCCGCGACAAGGACTCCATCCTCAGCTAACCAGGCTTCACTCGAATAGATTTCCTCTTGGCAAATGCTGCCTGTTTCCGCATTGACCCAGGTCAAGACAACCGAACATGCCCCGGAACCTTTTTGTTTTCCCACAAGCACATTTCTGTGGAGGACGAGAAGGTACTCCCCTATAGCAGGATACTCGGAATCCTTCAGCCTGATTGATACGCTGGCTCCGAGGATTTCGCTGCCGGGCTGTTCAACCTGCGGCTTGCGCAAGGGATACTGCGTGGGGCACAAATGCTTGGAACATTCACCAAGGTCCTTTACCCTACATGCGAAGAACTGCCCATCTTCGGTTCCTCTATCTTGGTCAAGCATCCAGAAGCTCATGCCATGACTACAATCACCAACTAGAGTTGCTTCCTCAAGTCCCAAGGGGAGAAGATCGATAACAATCGGCTCGTCGGGATTAAGGTAAGCACGAACTGAATGCTCGAGCTTACTCCAGTTTATAGTAGAGTAACCCTCTTTGATCCAAACCAATCGAGCGACGAAGTTCCTTGTGACTTTATAGCAGTAAACATCTCTAGGAGAGAATTCTAATACTATCTTCCCAGGCCCGGCGTAATGGTGTCCCCAGTCTCGGTTCTTTCGATGTCTCGCTATCTCACGGCCAAATCCCCACTTATATGCGTACCAAGCCGCGGCCAACTCCCATTGCCATTCTTCAGACACTGGTCCACGCCTCATATAATCAGCGTAGACTGTTGCAGCATGGCCAAGCTCATGGGCTATAAGGGCTACGAGTTCCTCAGTTTGAAAACCCTTGCGAAGTAGAACCAAACCGGGAGATGCTAAGAAAGCGAGTCCCGCTGTTCTTCTGAAATCTTCGCAACGCCTAAGGCGCATCCACATGCCATTGGTGTTCTCTTCTTCCATTTCACAGACAACGAAGGCTATAACCTGGACGACCAATCGATCGTAGTCCTCAGGTGCTTTGGACCGGATTCGGTCAAGCGTGGTCTTGATGCTATCAATGACGAAGAGATTGCACGAGATACACGGAATGTCGTGTACAAAGGAGTGTTTCACGATCTCATTCTGTAAAAGTGTACATGAGCTAGACTCTGTCATCCTCTTCACAGCTTTCTTACCTGAGGGTTGCACCGAAAGAATCACAAACACACATGCCATACAAAGGAGCTTTTATTAGCAGTGTCCATTTTGGAGCGGAGGAGGTCCGCAGCCCTCCAGAGTTCCCCTTCAAAACCGAGATTCGCCCCGTTGGTTTGTTTTGGCATAGCGCCGACTCCCTCATGGAACACCGGGCATTGCCCTTCAATTCCTGTTACGTTGAAGAGGGTGTCCCGGCTTGCCGCTGATTCAAGCAGTAAAGGTAAGCAACAACATAGATGGAGGCAATAGAGGAGACCACAATCAGTTTTCGGACTCAAAGGGTAGCTTCATCCAACACCATAGGCTATGTTCCAGTTACTTGTTATTGACGAACTCTTTCGGAGGGTACGGTTGTGAAAGTACTTGCCATGGAGTTAAACGCTCAGCAGAAATCAATCGCTTTTGGCTTGGCGATACTATGATCCCCCTCATTCCCACTGAGCGAGAGAGTTGCTCCAGCCCGGAAGACCCTGACATGTTTGGGATGCTCAACATTCATTGGGTCCCGCGGGAAGTACGCTGGTCACGACCGAAAGCAAAGACCCGTGAAACCAGAATTGGCGAACACACGCTATGACCTCGACTCGACAGGGAATGATTCTTGACGGCAACTCGGCGGTACTCCAGCGGGTCGCGTGGAGCAAGCTTGAACAATCTGTGGCCCATGAACTTAAAAACCGAGAACGCTCCGCCCCATTCGTGTCAGCCTTCCGATGGTGGGCACGGCGACCACATAGCGTCATGGGCGCCATCCTTGATGCTGCAATCGAAGAGTATGGGCAGGGTGTCGCTGTGGCGGACCCATTTAGCGGTGGTGGCACCGTCACCTTCGAAGCAATTCGGCGTGGAGTCAAAGTCTACGCACAGGACATCCACGCCTGGCCATCGATAGGTCTAGGCGTCGCTGTTAGCCACTGCGACCCTCAGAAACTGAATCAGGCCACTCGGCAGTTACTCGACGCACTTGCACATCTGCGAAAAACCTATATGACCGACCAAGGCACAGAAATCTGCCACATCCTCCGGGTGCGCAGCGCCGATTGCGCCGACTGTGGCAAGCGCAGCTTCCTGTTCGCCAGCCCTATGCTTTCGTTGGAAAGTCGAAGTCTCGGCAACAAGCACGCCTTTTTCGGCTGTTCAGTCTGTGGAGCTGTAAGCCGGCGTCTACGCGATGCACAGTCGTTCACCTGCGATCAGTGTAACACGCGGACTGTAGCCAACCAAACCTTGGCGAGTTGTGCCCACTGTAGCAGCGCAAACCTAAGAAGAACGTCCCTCTGGCATCCAGTCCTGGTGCAAGAACTGGTTGTCGATGGTAACGTTCTTCGGCCACGACTGCGGACGGTTCAATCAGGCGATCCAGTCGACTCCCTGTCTGCTGGCAATGCGCACCCAGCTTTGGCCCAGCCCATCCCGCCGGGCATCGAAACGCGTCGCTTGCTCAATGCGGGATTTTCATGCTGGGGGGACCTGTACTCGACTCGCCAAGCGCAAATGCTGCTCGAAGCCATCCAGAGCATCAAGCAATTACGAGTATCCCGTACGGTGAAGAACCGTCTCGCCTTTGCGGTCCTCGGTGCCGTTGAGATGCCCGCCTTTTTAAGCCGCTGGGACCGTTTCCATCTGAAAGCCTTCGAGGCAATGGCCAACCATCGCTTTGCACACTCGAACATAGTGGTCGAAACGAATTTGCTCTCGCCGTTGGGCCGTGGCACCATTCCGAATCGTCTGCAGGCGGCGGCAATCGTCCTCGACAGTCTGGTCGAGGACAGTCCCCATTATCCGCGGGTACGCACGCAAGTATCGACGGGTCGGGTCCGTCGAACTTCGGATTGGGATGTCTTGGTAACCACTGGCAGCAGCCGTTTGCAGACATTACCAGCGAGCTCCGTAAACATCGTTATCACTGATCCGCCATACTACGACGACGTCCAGTATGGCGAACTGACCCACCCGTTTCATGCCTGGATGAAGGTGTACTGGCCACAGATCACGGTCGATGGGGCAGACGAGGCGGTGCCGAATTGCCATCGTGGTACAACGCCACAGAACTACGAAGACATAATCGCCGCATGCCTGGTGGAAAGCCGTCGCACCTTGCGCTGCGGCGGTCGCCTTGTGCTAACCTTCCACAACAAGAAGCTTGCGGCATGGTGCGCGCTCGCTGGTGCTCTTCGCAAAGCCGGATTTGCTGTCGAAGCCCTCGCCATTGTCCTGGCCGAGAACGCAACGGACCACTGCAAGCGCTCCGTTGAGGCCATGCTGCATGACCTAGTAATCGAATGTCTGCCGGTGACGGAGAAGAAAGACGCATTTGTCCACCTCACCGTTGTGCCGAATACAGCAACGGAACGCAATCTGGCCGCTATGGGTTATGCCCTTGCCGAGTTCGTACGCGATGAAACGATTCCTAGCCTTAAGGATCTCTATAAACATCATCTGGCGAGCCTTGGGGAACGCCATCACATGATTGGCTAACTAATGTGGGTAAGTGCCTTTCAATGCTCGGATCAGCCCGTTACGCACGCGCTGCTAGATCGCCCTGTGCTCCTGGCCGGAGCACGAGCATTCGAAAAGCTTAGTGGGGCCATCACTGTAAGGACAGCACTAAACCTCAGTGCCTCGGACAAGACACTTGTTTTTATGGTGCCAGAGGCGACGGCATCGACTGTGCTGCATATTAGCTCCGCGTTATTGGTAGGCAACCACGCCCATAGCAACGGAGTGGACTGGCTGCCAGAGATTGAGGTGCGACCCCTTTTCAAAGGGGACTTACTCATAGTTACACCGTTCGTCTCAAAGATTAAGAGCGAGTTCGAAAACCTGTCGATTGGCAACCAGCGTCTACGGAAACTCTGGGACGTCGTGCCGCTATCCCGCTACACCTCGACACAGTCACAAATGCCACGGGTCTTTCTGGCCAATCCGGGTTGGGCGATGAAGATGACCGATGGGCGCAAGTTTGGCGCGGTGATCATTGATGCCACGCACCCGCGGACGCTCAGTCGCTTTTCCGACCTACTTAAAGCGGCGATTGGCTACAGCGCGATACGCATTTCGGTCACTCCACCGCTAAGCCAGCCAACCTTGACCGCGTGTGGTTACCCAGATCGGGTTGTTGTGTGGCTCTGGGATCCACAGGCCAAAGCTGACGCAGAACGCGTATTGGGAAAAGAAATGCCTAAGCCGCCAGTTTTCGGCACCAAGACGCTTTGGGTGTGCGAAGATGACGCGGAAGCGGCCAATGCGCTGGAAAATCTGTATCAACACCTGATCGGCATCCTGAAACAGACCGAGGGCCGTAGCTATCCCGGATTTCAAATGGTTTGGTCCGTCTATATGCGACTGCGCAACCTCGTAGTACCGCTGACTGAGATGGAGGAGGCTGCCTCTGGCACTTGGATGGGGACGCTCCGACGGCGCATCGAATCGCTGTCGTCGATTCAAGGCTATGGCAATCCGGTGTGGGACTCGACATGGCCGGACCTCTGTGAGACAGTACGGGCAACGTACACCATCTTCCTTAAACGTCAAGAGACAGCGAAATTTTGGGCGCTTGCCACCCGCCTGGAGCAATTACTGAAGGACAGAGTGACCGTGGTTCGCGTTGTCGTCGGGTCGGAAACCGAGCTCGAGTTGGTACGTCGGCATCTGGTTGACATCATCGATGGGGTTGACGACAACATCGCCGAAGGGCGTGTCGATATCGTCACTCCCTCGCAAGAAGCCCGCATCGTGGCCGATGGATTCGTCTGCCACACCTTGTTACTCGGTCCAAGAACTTCGGCTTCCCGTCACTTGGACCTTTTTCCGTCAGAACCGGTCGAGGTTTTCGTCTATCCGTTCGAGGCAGCTATCGAGAAGGCGGCTCACCAACGTCTTTTAACAATGGCTGCAGAATTGGGTAGCAGCGCATCTCGTATCGAGTTCCTCGCCAAACTCGGATTGCGGCTACCGGCTTCTGCCGTGGAAAAGGATTCGCCATCAGCAAGGTGGCCAGACCTTCAGGTGCTTGGAGCAGAATCCGGCCGTTCCGTCGAGTTGACCCGGTATTCCGAAACGGCAAGCCTACTCGACCTCTCGGCGTTGCTTACACAGCAATATTCAGATAAAGACTTGCACGTTTCGTCTCCTACGGACGACAACCTCGAACCTAGTCCTGAAACAGGTGAGGTCGTTGAAGTCACGTTCCGTCAGGGAATCACGCTCCGCTTTCCGGCCAAGCACAACATCGATGTGTATTTCACCGCAACGGGACAAGTCGAACGTAAACCCGTGGGCGAACTACAACCCGGTTGGCACGTTATCTCTTTCGTCGACGGACAATACGATAGTCTGTTTCACCGGCTGACCGAGGTGGTCGAAGCCCAACTGCCCTTAAAAGAGCGCATTGCGATGGAACTCTGGGTAGCTGCCAAACAGAAACTCAATGAGAAGTACCCCAACAAACGCCAGCTTCACGAAAGACTGCGTACACAAGGACTCGACGCTACATATGAAGCGCTGCTGACTTGGCTTCGCGAAGGCGATGAGGGTGTCTTAGCGCCGCAACACTTCGCCGAGTTTGCAGAGCTGGCAAAAGCTTCTGGCGTGTATCCGTCCGAAAAATTGATAAAACAGACCTTTAGGAGCATTCAGAAGGCACGCGGCCGGAACCGAGTATCGGGTCGCCACCTGTGCGCCTTTCTTCGCGCCGTGGTTTCCGGTGAGGGCTATGATGATGCACTGGAAAGCGCTCGTTTCCTAGACGCAGGCCTGGGTGACGTGCTCGCCGCGGTTGAAGTGCTAGACGTAGCCAGTATCAAGGCTATCCCGAGGAGTCCATAATGACCGGCTCTACCGAGTACGCGCCGACTTACCGCGATGAGCTGGAGCTGACCAGGTACTTCATCAGGGCACTTGAGGAGAAGCTGGCCGGCCGTGATGCGGACCGGCGTACGCATATGCACCCACTAGACTGGTGCCATCTGGGCGTGTTAGGACCCGTAAAGCAGGGACTCGAGCCTGTTCAGGTCGAGGCGGCGACGCTCGAAGCGGAACTGGACGAAACTTCACCGAGCGCTGGCACTTTTACGCCCGCAGCAGGGAAGGCAGCTCAGTCCACAAAAGGTTCCTCTGTCGACACTGCGGCCGATACCAAAGCAGCCGATGAGGAGCCGAAAATTATCTCTGACAAGGGGGATGATACTGAGGGAACCCGCCGGCCACCATCGGCCCTCGGCTTCGAGATTCTCGTGGAGCCGGAAGCAAACGGTTTTATTGAACTCGAAGTTCAAGCTATGTGCTGCGTGTTTACGAAGCATCTGCCCACACTGAAAGAGCAGACCAGCGTCCTCGATACAGGCGCCTCAGAGAATGCACCCCTGGCCGAAGTGACGCAGCGCTGGCCAGTGCGTGTTGACGGTATCCGCTTCCGCTTCCCGTCTAACGAGCGCAAGACCTATTCGGACGATAGACAGCTGCAGCAGGCTGTCGATAACGCACTGAAAGCCGCTTTCAGCCGGACCGATGTTGAGCGGCTGTGGCCAGCAACACGACCGAAAGTTGACCGGCCGGAGTACCTGAAGGACGATACTGCGTTCGATGCCTTTCTCGGTTCGATTACGGAAGGTCTCAACCCTGACACGTGGTCACTAATGGCGTCGGTCGAAGTGAGGATCGTTCCCAGGCCAGACGGCAAGGTTCGACTGGGGTGTTACCTACGCAACGATACACCGCAAACGCTCACGACGATCAAAGGACGGGGGCTGAAGGACGCGTTCCTCACGATAGGCGATGCGGAGTTGAACGCCCATTTGATCGCCGGCCACCTGCACCCGATCGAGATTCTGCCAGTCCCCCAGGACTACCAGTACGACCGTCGAGTCTGGGCTGTGGGTCACAACACAAGCGCCGTTGTGGACCAAGCGGCCGGGTCGATTGCCACCCGTGCCTTGGCCGTCTATGAACAGGTGCGCATCCTGACCAGCGACTTACCTAAGGCGCCCTTTAGGCAGTTAGCCAGCGACCCATTCGCGACGCTGGATACCGTCTACCGAGCGATGGTGTCGTACGCCGACGACTGGAAGGGCCGCGTACTCGGCCAAAACGAGTTAGGCCTGGATGCCACCTCGCTTATCGAGTGCAGGAAGGACTACCTGGGCTTTCTTGGAGAGATGGACCGTTTTGCCTCTGGCGTGGCGGCCTTGAAAGCCGACGAGCGATTGTTGGTCGCGTTCAAGGCGGCCAATCGCGTCTTCGGCAAGTTGGCGAAGGGCTACGACTCCTGGCGCCTATTCCAGCTCGTGTTCATCGTCACCCAACTGCCGGCGCTTGTAGTTCGCCAAGGCATCACATCAGGAGAGTTCCCGGCGGGGCAGCGGCAACAATGGGAGGACGTGCTCGACTGGGGCGATGTGTTATGGTTTCGCACTGGCAGCGGCAAGACAGAGGCTTACTTGGGGCTTGCTTGCTGCGCCATGCTGTACGATAGGCTGCGTGGCAAGGCCTTCGGTGTTACCGCGTGGCTGCGCTTTCCGCTGCGGATGCTCAGTATCCAGCAGCTACAGCGGGCGATGCGCGTTATCTGGGAGACGGAGCAGGAGCGCAAACGGCTGTTGGGCAACAAGCAGGGCGAATCCGATCCCATCCGGCTGGGCTATTTTGTCGGCAGCACAACAACGCCCAACAGCCTGTCAGAAGAGCAGCTGAAGAAGTTCACGACCGACGACAGCCTGGAGTGGCTGCGCATCGTTCCTGACTGTCCAGCCTGTGAGGGACGCGGGACTATCAAAGTCCTTACAGACTTGACGGCACTGCGCTTTCGGCATGTCTGCACCCATTGCGGGGCTGAGCTGCCGCTGGATGTTTCAGACGACGAGATATACCGGCACCTGCCCGCTTTGGTCGTGGGAACCATCGATAAAATAGCTTCGGTGGGCCAGCAACCCAAATTCGGTATGCTTTGGGGCGGCGCGCATTGGCGCTGCCCGATCCACGGTTACGCCTTCGGCAAGTACTGCTCGGCCTATGGCTGCAAGATTGACAAGAAGACGCGCCTCAAGGTCAAGGCGTACGACCCGTCCCCCGCACTTCACATCCAGGACGAGCTGCACCTGTTGCAGGAGGAGCTAGGCGCATTTGCCGGCCACTACGAGACTCTCATCCGCTACTGCGAGCGTGAGCTGAGTGGACGGCCGTCCAAAGTGGTCGCCGCCACGGCTACTATCGAGGGCTTTGAGCGCCAGGTGCGCCATCTGTACGGCGTGAAGGACGCCCGCCGCTTTCCCGGCCGCGGCTACGACAAACAACGCAGCTTCTACGCTGAGCCGGACCTCGATGATCAGGGTCAGCCCAAGACCTCGCGGTTTTTCGTTGCTTTCAAGAGTGCATCGATGACGCCTGCGGATGCATCAGCCTACTGCACACAGATTCTCCACGAAGAAATTGGGCGGCTGTTCAACTCACCACAGATGGCACTGGGGTTTCTGAAGGACGCTAAGAATGATGTGGATGTTCGCTCTCTGCTCGTTTACTACTCAACCACGCTGAACTACGTAGGCAGCTTGGCGCGCGGTTCGAGGGTCCACGAGGTGCTTCAGAGCGAAGCTGCTAGTATCCGACCCATGACACCGCGCGAAATGAATATCGAGTATCACTCTAGCAGATCAACCAGCGCTGAAGTGGCGGACCTCGTGCATCGGGTCGAGAGCCCCCCAGGGTGGGAAGACGAGTCGTTTCTCGATGCTCTGGTAGCGACGAACATGATTAGCCACGGCGTCGACTTGGAGCGGGTGAACCTGATGACTATGGATGGCGTACCGGAGCAAACTGCGGAGTACATCCAGGCGTCGAGCCGCAGTGGCCGGAAGCACCTCGGTGTTGTCATCGTTGTGCTATCTGGTTTCTCCCTTCGGGCAGCCAGCATCTATCACCGCTTCATCGAATACCACCAGCATTTAGACCGCATGGTCTCGCCAGTACCAGTAAACCGATTTGCGAAATACGCAGCACAAAGGACGCTGCCCGGCATTGCAATCGGGTTGATCTACGGCAAGCATGCCGCGCAATCCGGGCGCTCGGGTCTAAACAAGCGCAATGAGGTGGCGTTGCTTTTAGACCAACTCGGTGACGGTTTCCTTGGTGAATTACGTCAAGCCTTCTTTTTAGGTGACGATGTTTACGACGTGAGCCTGGAACTCGCCCTGGAGCACACACTGAAGGAACAGTTTGATACTGTGTACATGTCTATTCGGAACAGTCAAGAGCCCAACATTAGAGATGCGGTGCGGCCATCGCCGATGCGCAGCCTGCGCGACGTCGAGGTGGGCATTCCTTTCTGGGCGGACACAGACTCACGCTTTCTAACCTACATCCAGAAGACCCGGGAGTGAAGTAACAATGGCATCCAGCAAAGGCTTCTCACGCGGTGTTACCCAGGTCCTGTTTCGGTACCTTCCGAGGCCATCTTCGAGCATGACGACTACGGCCTATGCAAAGTAACCAGTGTCGCACTGGGCGAGGTTGACGTGAATAAGATCGCGCTGTTCAGTGCCATTGCCGACGCGTTGGCCATGTGGTCGAACCCGCGGTTCACCGACAAATACCCTGACCCGCGCGATTCGGCAAAGCGCGTGAAATACGTTGTCGGTACGCCAAGGGAGGTCCGGTTTACGCCCTATCCGGAGGTCTTCTTTTGTGGCGAAGTGCAGCGCACTGCTCGTTTCTCGGACCTGATGCGGCGAGGAGCGGCAACTAATGGAAAGTGCTGCATTTGCGGCGGCAAGATGAACCGTCTACGGTATGTGCAGGCGCACAACTGTGGCCGCCTGGAGGAGATATTCCTGCCTTTACAGGGGTGCCCCAAGGGCCATGGTCCCGAGCATCTTGCGTTCTACGACCCCGGCCGTGTCAAGCAAGCTCGCTGGTATTGCGCTCAATGCAACACCGACATCCAGGCATTACGCATGACGCCGTGTAATTGCGCCTATAACGATTCCCTTCCTCCGGGGCGCCAACCTGAGAAGTGGCTTAAGATCGTTCCGAACCGGAGACCCATGACTGTATGTGCCGCATACTGTGGCGTTTATAAACTTTACGGAAGACACGCAAGGTCATCCTCACGCTGCACAGGAGACCACTCGACTAATGCTCGCCCGCGTCTGGGGACTGCTCTGTCATCCCGTCGCCCAGGTTCTGCGTGATCGCGACGAGATGAGCAGAAACAGCAATGATTCGTCAACATCTGCGATGGTCGAGGCACTTCGCAGCTTTGACCCCGACCATGAAGAAGTTCGCAAGTGGGATGCCAAGTGTAGCCGGCCTCCCGGCCAGAGCTATCTGGATCATGTCGACGAGCTTTTAACGCAACAGGGAGCAGTAGGGGAAAAAACGCCAAGGCGCTGGCTCATCGAGCACACAACGCTGCTTGACAAGACTAGCCTGTGCAGCATCGATGACGTTGCTGAAATGTTGCGCCGACGCCAGGATGACGCCGGAGCCATGATATCCTGGATGCCCAGAACACGGCGAGATCCTTGATGGGTATCCAGGCCATTCGTGTCATCAATGATTTTCCACTTGCGCTTTGCGCCTTCGGTTACACGCGGATATCGCGTGATCCGGCGCGCACTGTGCTGACGCCTTTCCCCGCTGATGATCGGGGTAAGATTCCGTTATTCACGATGAGCTCGGAGACCGAGGCACTATGGTTCCAACTCGACCCGGTCCAAGCTGTTGCATGGCTCATCGACAACGGTCTGGCTGGCGGTCTGAAGCCGGATGCGGCTGAATCAGCGTGGGCCTGGCTTTACGCCAAGGTGCCTGGCATTCAGGAGGCGTCTTACCAACCATCGCATGGGGACCCCGCGGCGGTAGCGCTACGGACGTTGTTGCACACGCTCAGCCACATCTTCCTGCACCGAATTGAGTGGTCGGGCTTTGCACCCTCGAGCGTCGGTGAGTACTTAGTGCCGGGGTCGCTGTCGTTCATTCTCTACGCGAACCGGTACGCAGAAACGAAGATAGGCGGACTGACAACACTATTCGAACAGCGCCTGAAAACCTGGCTGTTGGATGCCCTGCAATCTAGTCACGAGTGTATCTATGACCCGATTTGTACGGACGAAGGCGGCAGTTGCTCGGGCTGCACCCACCGCGAGCACAACTGCATTATGTTCAACCGCGAGCTTTCGAGGGCGACCGTCTATGGTGGGCCCACACCACAGGCGAGCGAACTTGGCGTTATAGAACGCGGCTACTGGAACGATGCATGGAAAGCAACGCCACCCAAGTAATTGACACGGAGAAGCCCGCCAGACATCTGAATAGTGTTGGCAGGACCGAGCACTTAACCGCCCGCAAGTTGCGCCCAGAAAATGTTGTAAGCCCGGTTCTTGTCGGGAGCCTCCAAGGCACGATGCGCCTCCAACTGGGCATACTGCTCGCCAAAGGCGTCGGAGACGTAATCCAGGAAGAGATGCCATAAGGACTGCTCAGTGTAGTCAAGCTCTGTGGTGCAGCCAGCTTCTTTCCTGAGAACGTCACCGTTATTTATAATGGCAATGGGTTCTTTTTCCTGCTTGGGAGACCAAGAAACCAGAGGCTTTGATAATCAGACCGTTCTTTATGACACGCATTTACCGGTGAAAGATTATGCCAATCAACCGGAGGGTCAATAACAGGTAGCCGAATCATGTTGGCGTTGGAGTCCATGATGAACCACCCGTTTCAAGACCCATCTGAGGCTCTGTGAAGCCTCACAGCCACGTTTACACTACTGAGGCCGAATAGTGCCCTGTAAGGAACCACAGAAGGCTCCATGGGCTCTTCATGATTCAGCGTGCCGACAGGAGGATGTGCTCGCCTACCTTCTCCCTTCGGGTAGCCACGCTCCACCCGGAAAACTATGTTCACCAACAGGGCGGACCTTCTTCTTCCAGGAGGATACTCCTATGAAAACTGTGCCGTGGAGCTAAACGATCAACAGCAAGCAGCATCATCATACTCTGGTGATGCCCAGTGCCTTCTTGTTACCGCCGGCGCCGGTTGTGGAAAAACCAAGACCATCATTGCCCGGGCCGTTCACCTGGTGAAGACAGGGACGTCCCCCTCCAGAATCCTGATGATGACCTTCACGAACCGCGCCGCCCGGGAGATGAAGGGTCGCATGAAACGTGACATCGGCCCCCTTGTCGATGAGATCCAGGCCGGGACATTTCATTCCTTCTGCTACAAGGCATTGAACCACATGCCTCAAAGTTTCGACATCACCGGGTTGAGCATTATTGACGCTGATGACCAGGAAGCGCTGATGCGGCGTGTCCAGAAGCAGTTCACCTCGAAACTTACCAGGGACCAGGTCAGGGCAATGGCTTCCCCTTCAGATCTGATCAAATACCTTTCCTACAGCAGGAACACCTGCCAGAGCCCGGACAACTACCTTCCTCATTCGCTGACATTGAACCTGACATATCGATCTTTTTTGCAGAATTTTCATCGAGTATGAGAAGCAGAAGAAAAAACGGGGCTACCTGGATTTCGACGACCTTCTTGAATGCTTTCATTCAGCCCTTACCCGGAAGCCGAGCTCAGAAAAGCCATTACAGCCCTTTACGACGAAGTTCTTGTGGACGAAATGCAGGACACCAACCCTCTTCAGTTCCGCATTCTTCATCATTTCCCATCCAAGGTGCAGAGGCTCTTCTGTGTGGGTGACCCGGCTCAGTCCATCTACGGATTCCGGGGAGCCGAGTTCAAGCATGTCTATCAGCTTCACCGATATCTTTCCGACAATGCAAGCCGTGCTTCAACTTACACTGAACTACCGGAGCCATCAGGAGATTCTGGACTTATCGAACTGGCTGCTGAAACAGTCTCCCTTCGAATATGGGGAACCGTCTGTCGGCAGTAGCGGCTTTTGGCAGGCTTCATGCCCGAGTTGCATGACTTTTACAGCTCCGAGGCGGAATCGAGCTGGGTTGCGGATACCATCTTGAAAAGACGGACTGCGGCACCAATACCGTGACATGATGGTTCTTGTGCGGTCATCCTTTGATGCAAGGCCTTTCGAGGCGGAGTTTCTTCAGAGGCAGATCCCTTACAGGTACATCGGGGGCACCAAAATCACACAGTCAGTCATGTGAGGGATGTACTAGCCCTGCTCGGATCGTGAGGAACACCCGAGACGAACTTGCCTGGACCCGCTATCTCATGCTGTGGCCCCGGGTAGGAACGAAGACTGCTGAAAGCTTCTGAACAGGATCACCACTGAACAGGACACGGATGCACTGCAGATATTGACTCAACAGTTTGGTCAAGACCACCCTGCAGTTCTTGCCTATCACAATACCCTTGTGCTGCAAAACAGACCGAAACCCTGTGTTTCCACTGCAATCAAGGAGTTGACACCGATTTTGAAGGATCGATATGACAAGTGGCAGCAGCGTAGCCTGGACCTTGAACTTCTTGTGGAGGTTTCCGAAAGGTACAGTACACTTTCCGAGCTCATTGATGATTTCACGCTGGAACCCATGACGAACACCGAGATCAACAAGCTGGAAGAAGAAGATGTCGTGACTCTTATTACGGTACACAGTGCCAAGGGAACAGAATCAAGAATCTGCTTCGTTGTGAACGCCAAACCAGGAACTTATCCGCACTCACGCAGCTTCGGGGATCTCGATTCCGAGGAAGAGGAGCGAAGGGTTCTGTATGTGGCCTGTACCAGGGCCAAGGATGTGTTGTATGTCACTCGTTCCACAGACACTCGCGGAGGCTTCTACATGACCAATAGCCCAACCAAGGGCGAGGAATACTTTCTGGCGGATGTGCCCGGTGATCTCGTCGAGAAGAAGATCCACGACTGGCAATTAGGCCGGGCAGGTGGATTGGCGTCGCTGAAGGATGTGTACTAGAGAGTCGAAAGGAGTGAAGATGTCTACCTATGGAGACAAGATTAGAAAATATGAGGCTCGCGTAAAAAAGGCAGTTGAACTAGGTATTGAACCCCGTGAAAATGATCTTGAGAAACTTTACTATTATGTCAGCAGAGCAGAGAAGAAAGGAGCAGATCACAAAACAAAACTCAAGGACAAAATACATAACTTTACCAAGGGAGTTGAGAAGAACCTACCAGAATTACTTGAGACTGCCGGTAAGGTCCTATTAAGCGAGGCTGCTTCTGCGAAGCTGGCGAAAGATGATGAAGAGGACTAGACATATGAGTTGATGATTCGGCATGCCTTAAGGCAGATTCAAGGTGGAACATGAAGGTTTGATGATCGGTCAGCTCATTGTCTGTGGCAAGCTCGTCGAGTACTCAGGCCCGGAGGCTCCAAAAGCGTTCCAACTTGCCGACGACATGGAAATCGTGCCCTGGGACCACCCAAGGCTGTTTCTGCTGACCATCAAGGGAGTGCCTGTGGCAGGACCGGCGAGACGAGAGATATTGGAAAGCTTCGTCCATGACCTCAATACGAATCCGGAGAAGGCGAAGGAACTGTCGGAGATACGAAGGGAAGTGGAGAGGGTCATCAAGGTAGGAAGCGTGTAAAACCACTTTCTGATAAGGTCATGCTCTTGATAACAATGCATAGCCTCTCCACCAGCCGAACCGCCCGCTCTCGAAACCTCTGCCGGAAATCTGTTCCGCTGTCCCAAAACCATCCCCTCGCAGCGAAATGTCTCCGGTAATCCCGGGGCGGTTCAGATGAATCATGAGGCTGGAATCAAACACCATACTCCAGGACGAAATGTCCCTCTGAAGAAGCCAGTTTCTTGAAGGCAACTCCAGGGGGTAAAACCGGGTCTATTCCTGATGAAAGAGCCGGTTGTTACTAGTGACAACCAAGTACCCGATAAACTAATGAACTGCATGTAGATACAGCAACGATTCGTCTTAGTTGAGGAGCAAGATGGAGTCGGGGGGGTTTTGCATCACTTTCGGAGCAACCTTGTTTTTTTGAAAATGGTCGATTTCGGACTCAGATCAAGGAATTCAGGAACGTTCCATACTGCACATCAGGCGAAAAGATCCTGTATAAAAAAATGCCTTGAATTTCACCAAAGATATCATTTGCCTCTTCGCAGCCGTATATGATTGTCTAACATAACATTACGCGTTATCGTTCTCAGATTTCAAAATTCAACGGTTTTCTCGTACGGTATGCCGAAGAAGCCCGAAAATGATGAATTGAGAATAATGGTCCGGACAGGCCGGGAATGTACCTGCAGATTCAGGTGGCATTGGAGACCCGTCCTTCTGATGCTCATCAGGGAATGGTGCCTTATGGTTGCTTCCAGCCACGTGTGATCTCGTCTCAGGGAGTGCCTTTCTTCTTTGTGCCTGGATCGTAGCTTTGCCCTCTTCTCGCTGCTCTCCGCCTTGCGTTGAACAGTTTCTCAATGGGGCCATATGCATGGTCGACCATCTCGCCAGGGTTGTACTCAATGTAGAGGCAATGGTAATCGAAGGCTTTCTCCAGAGTAGGCAGGTCCACTCCGAAAATGAAGCAAAGAGCGTTCCGGTCATACCTCCTCGTGAACTCGAGCAGGTCGCTCCTGTTAATCGCAATGAGTGACTGAGGAAGGTCCTTGGCAAGAATAGTCTTGCTCTGGTACCATCCGTCACGCCACGGATAGACCGTAAGGTGTACCGGGAAGGACACACCCCAAGAAGCGAGATTGCGGGTGATCGTTGACCGGGAGACACCGTGCCTTTTGGCAACGTCCTTCACGGGCACCCCTTTGTAAACGACTTCGCTGATGATTTCTTGCCTGAAGCCATCCAACTTTTTCGGTCTCATTCCGTATCTCTCCTTTCAATACCGGCACAAGTACAACAGTTACCCCTCAGGCTGCAGATCTTTCAAAACAATTGTACCCGCTTCTGCAATGGACGCAACACCCCCTGAAAACCATGGAAAGCTTTTCTGAACTGAAGCACTGTTCAGGCCTGCATGCCTCACTCGGTGAAGGGCTGCTTTAGGCATACTGTGCGATTCTGAAAGGTTTACGCTCTCGCGAAGACGCAAAACATGAATGCATACGGATGATCACACATATATACCGATAAGATATCGTATTGACATCACATTTGTATAGCACTATGTTACTGCAATGAAGAGGAACTCATGTATCTATCAGTAAAGGAGATAGCTATGCGGTACAGAGTACGGGATTGGGAGAAATTCAAGCACTTCAAGGACCGCAATGCCCCCTGGGTAAAGCTCAACAAGGATCTTCTCAGCAGCCGTGACTGGTTCGACCTCTCGGGTGACACTGCCAAGACACTTGTCATGCTGTGGCTCGTCGCCAGTGAAGACCCCGAGAGGGAAGGCAACCTCCCTGACCTTAGGGAACTGGCCTTCCGACTCAGGATGGACGAAGCAAACGTTCAGAGGCACTTGGGTGAGCTGGCAAAATGGCTGGAGCAGACTGACACAGAGAGTGAATCTAGTGATCCAGTAGCGTTGCAGCCAGATATCACCATGATACAAGAGAAACATCAGTCAAACAATACTGATGATACAGTACCCGAGAAGCCCACAAAGAAACCTGTTCTCAGGATGAAGCATGGCACGAAACCCTACAGCAAGGAGTTCTCAGAGTTCTGGAGCTTTTACCCAAAGAAATTGGGAAAGACAAATGCCTATGACAGGTTTACGAAGATCACTGAAACAATTGATCCTGAAGTGATCATTGCCGGCCTTCACTCTCAGTTGAAGCAAACCTTCTTCACCGAGGATCCAGAACACTTCACCTTTGCGGAAACATGGCTGAATCAGAGAAGGTGGGAGAAGAAGGCTCCTTAGAGGTTCTTGCGGGAGCCTGATATGGTTTCAAAGATGCTGTTGTGCGGTACTATAGCCGCTACTTCGCCTCCGTTTTCGATTTCCCAATCAGACCTTGCTTTGGTGACTCGGAAGCATACATTATGCGTCAGTGAACCTCTCCCGAGGCTATCTTGAAATGTGGAGGGAATTGTGGGGGTTGGTCAGAAAGTCGTTGCTATTGACTTTCATTTCATTGAAACTATTCTATTTACTACAGGAGATATTGTAATGAACGAATCGACGCTTAAAGGTCATTTAACAATAGCGATAGCGACATGTATGGCGAGGAGATGTGATGAAAATTAGTATTTCTGGTTACGATAGAGATAATTCACTTCATGAGCTAAATACAACAATTTCCGACAACAAAGTGAGTATTAGTTTTCTAAATATAGATATAATATATCAAATTGAGTTAAAAACGTTTATGGACATAATTACTAATTACAATGTCAATGTGCCGCTGAACGGACCCTTACCGAGTGATAGAGCGCTATTCAAAGAACTCGATCTTACAAGTAAGAGTGTAATCGATAGAGAATTAGCTAGAATATTGGCGATTAGCATGCTATTTATGGATATTGAGGATACATGCGTGGATGAGGGCAATCCTGTGACTACTCAAGACATCAGACGAAGTAAGGCCTGTTTGAATGATATAAATATTATCGAGTGGTCTGGGCAACTTGGCAAGCAACCCGGAATATATTTTATTAAAAAGGATTACGTTCACCTCTACAATGATGCTATTGAGAAGTTTTATAAGTTAGGGTTATTATATAAATATAGTATTGTCAATGTCAATATGGAGTACATTAATTTCTTACAACCATTTATCGACATCAAAAGAAAAATATCTGAAATATATGCTTATCGAAATATTTGGAATCTAATACTGAAAGATAGAGATGAAGAAATGAAGCGATTTATTAGTTCTAATAATGGTGGAATATGAATATACCAGTAAATGTATTTGCAGCAATGGTTTTGCCATTGTTCTTGCCATGGTTCTATTACTTGTTGGGTGATGTAAGAACAAAACCAGAGATCAGGGAAAAAGACGGAAAATACATCATAATAGAAAATATTAGTATCTTTCACGCACAGCTGCCTACAGCCTATATTGCAAATTGCATTTGGGGCATGACAATTAATATTAATGGAATAAGTTCAGATTTAGTTTCAAACAACAATGATCATATACATAAGCATGATACTAGTTAACATAGGACTAATTACAATGGTCGAGAACAATAAAGTAAAGAAAAGCACATGGTGTTTATTGATGATTATAGTAGCAACTATTCAAGTAGCAACAACAATAATAAGAATAGCAATGATTTGCTAAAAAGCAGTTCTGAGCATGCATGATACATTTCTGAGCGCGAAATGCAGAAGCATCAGCAAGCATTGGCATACCTGTCAAAGACACATTTGTTTGAGAGATCGTAGGCTTCCCCATTAGGTAGACACTTCATAGAGTGACACTTCCCGGGTTATCATTTCACGATACATCGTTGGCGGCAAGCCTTTTAAGGAGTCATGGGGCCGCTGCTCGTTATACTCATCGATCCACCTCTCCGTTATTCTCCGAACATCCTCCAGGCTCTCGAACAGGTATGCGTCAAGAACCTCGTTCCTGTAGGTTTTGTTGAACCTCTCGATGAAGGCGTTCTGATTCGGCTTGCCGGGCTCGATGTGCCTCAGTTCCACTCCGTTCTCCTCGCACCAGTCAACGAACACCTGGCTCAGAAGCTCAGGACCGTTGTCGCAACGGATCGCCTGCGGAAGACCCCTCCAGTACTTCAAACGTTCCAATACCTGCACGACCCGTTCTCCCGGAAGCGACGTGTCAATCTCGATGTCCAATATCTCCCTTACCCCCTCATCAAGCACGTTCAGCGTTCTGAACCGCCGTCCTATGTAAAGAGCATCGTGCATAAAGTCCAGAGACCAGATCACGTTGGGCTCTGCCGGCGCTTCCATGGGCAACGGATCCCTGGTGGGTATCCTCTTCTTTGTCTTCCGCCTCATGTTCAGGCCGAGTTCCCGGTACACCCGGTGAACCCTCTTGTGATTCCACTGACGGCCGTCGAGACGAAGCCGGCCGTAGTACTTCCAAAAACCCCAGCGGTTGTAAAGCACCACCAACTCCTGCAGCGCCTCGATAAGCTCCCTGTCGTACTCCAGCCAGTCCCGGACAGGCTTGTACCATGCCGATCTCGACAGACCAACAAGCTCGCATGAGGTACTCACCGCCATTCCCTGTTCCGCCACCAGGAACGCCGCTGCTTCCCGGCGTTCCGGTGGCGTCAGAGCTTTTTTGAGATAAGCTCCTTCAGCGCATGGTTCTCGAGGCTCAACTCCGAGTACATCCGCTTCAATCGGGTGTTCTCTGTCTCGAGCTCCTTCATCCGCTTAAGCTCCGGGACGCCCATCCCGCTGTACTTCTTCTTCCAGTTGTAGAATGTGTTGCCGCTGATGCCGTACTTGCGGCAAACCTCGGTGACCGCGACTCCGGCATCGGCTTCCCGCAGGATCGCCACGATCTGCGTTTCCGTGAACCTGGATTGTTTCATCTCGACCTCCTGGGTTGGCAGGAAGTCTCACTCTAACAAATGTCCCCTAAACGGGGAAGCCTACGAGATGCATCCTGCCAACTGGTTCTTTTCCCAGTTGGATGACTCCAAAACCAGATAGTATCAGCATTTCGGGAGAATGCAAGACGAAATTGATCTGTCTCCCGACAAAAGAGTTATTGTAGCACCCCACATGCTGCATCTTTTCCTCAGTTCGAAACGTGTCTCAAACCCTGATTTCGCGTTCATCTCATGCCTAATCCAACGAGAACGGGGTCTTTTCACGCGGTTTCAGACCCCTCGCTGGCTATGCGTTCAAGAAGGCTATACATATACCTGTCATTCATATCCATTTGCAGGACGGCAGTTCGAAACGTGTCCAGTGCGGCCCGCCAGATGGGATAGATGCCGCCGGGTAGTTCCCCGGCGGCTTTTCTTGTACCAATCCTTGTTCGAGTTATGAACGACTTGACAAACACCACCTGTGAGGTATAGATACTATACCATGATTTTCGAATTCGATGCTCGCAAGAGCCAGATGAATCTAGAGAAACACGGGATCGACTTCGAGGAAGCTAAGCTTCTCTGGGATGATCCGGACCTGCTGGAGATTCAGGCAAGGATTGAGGACGAACCTCGGTTCATGGTAATTGGCCGGATTGCCAACACACATTGGTCTGGGATCATAACATATCGTGGAGATGCGATTCGGATCATCTCCATCCGTCGAGCCCGTGATGAGGAGGTGGTACTTTATGAAGGCTAAGGAATTGGACAAGAAGTTCGACGATGGTGAGGATGTTCTGAGATACCTGGAGCTTAACAAGGCCCATCGTGTCGAACAGGAGCAGAAGCGAGTTAATGTGGATTTCCCTGTGTGGATGATTCACTCCTTGGACAAGGAAGCGCAGCGACTTGGTATTCCCAGACAATCATTGATCAAAATGCTGATCGCCAGGCATATAGAAACAGCCAGAGCATAGAAGACTCAATCAACAGCATGAACCAGGCGCGGAGCTGATTTTATCGCCCCGGCATCCACTCTGGTTGTGCTGAGCGTTGTGCACACTCCAGTTGGCAGAACGCATGTTGTAAACCAGAGTTGATACATGGTCGAGATCCTCAGGAGCAACACATTTGGCCGATTGTTGAAAAGGTTGCGGGACTCCGAGGCATAAATTCGAATTCAGAGGAGGATCAGAAGATTGAGCCTCGGCAATCCCGGTGATGTTCAACCGGTCGGCGAAGGCCTTCTTGAGATGAGGATCGACTGCGGCCCCGGGTATCGTGTCTACTACTTCCTGCATAGTTCGATCCTGGTGGTGCTTCTGTGTGGTGGAGACAAAAGAACGCAGCAGAGGGATATCGAAAGGGCGAAGAGGCTCGCTGCAGAATGGAAGGTTGATAATGGCTGAGAAGTTTGGCCGTTACGAGACTTCGGACTATCTTGATTCCGAAGATGCTGTCCGCAGGTATCTCGAAGCCTGTCAGGAGGACGGCGATCCATCACTGATCGCCGCCGCTCTTTGCGATATCGCTCGAGCGAGGAACATGAGCCAGTTGGCCAGGGATGCAGGAATGACAAGGGCTGGCCTTTACAAAGCCCTCTCGCCAGACGGGAATCCGAGTTTCGCAACGATCTTTAAAGTGGCCAGGGCAATGGGATTAAAGATCACCATTCAGCCTGTTTCCTGAAGGCTATGGGGAAAAGGTTTTGCCGGTCTTGGATTGATCCTTATCCGCATTGCGCATGAGTCCTCGCATGTTACAGTTCGAAACGTGTCTCAAACCCCGTTTTCGCGTTCATCTCATGCCAGATTCAATTGGATCTGGGTCATTTCAGGCTGGTTCAGACCCCTCGCCGGCAATACGCTCAAGCAGGCTAAACATATACCTGTCATTCATATCCATTTGCAGGACAGCGGTTCGAAACGTGTCCACTGCGGACCGCCAGATGGGATAGAGGCCGCCGGGTAGTTCCCCGGCGGCTTTTCGTGTTTAGACTGTTGATGTATTTGTGTATAGGCTGGAATCGAAGCAGTCTCTCGTTGTTGTTTACACCCTTGACAGTTACCGTCTTCCAACTCATTATCGTTTTGTACATATTGGCTTCTGAACATCCATGAAGCGAGAATGAGGTGTTCGATGTTGCCTGTGTTCATACTCCTGTTATTTTCACAACACTTTCCCATCCGAACCACCTCTGCAACAGGTTCCCGGGTCGCCTTCATAGCACAGACTTCCCTCTACTGGGAGTCGGTAGAACACGACAGCCTTCTTTTCACACGTTTCACAGACTGCTCCGTTACGGACAGCACCGGTTTCCCCGAACTGCCCGTGATAACCTGTCTGGTCGCCGTTCCCGACAGCGTTGTTCCCGTTTTGGAGTTTGCATTCTCCGGAGAACACGAACAGGATGTTGACCCCGTACACCCCGCCCCTGCACATGTGATCTCTTATCTGGGAACACCGGCTGTTGCGGATTCCTTTGTTCAGGATTCCACAGCGTACGCTTCGAGTGAATTCTGGCCATCTCATAGAGTCAGGATCTTCGGCGAGACGAGGATCTGCGATCAGCGCCTTCTGCAGGTTCAACTCTTTCCCGCTCTCTACAGGGCTTCAGACAGCACTCTGAGTACCGTTAACTCCATCAGCGTGTCAGTTGCTTTCGACAGCGCGACGGCGGTTTGGAATGATTCCGGTCTTGGCCGGTTTCAGGCCTTGGTCAGGGGGTCATCCATTCTCGGGTATCATTCCGTTCCGCAGACTCATTCTCCCCCAACATTTTTTGGTGAAGTGGATCCGGAAGATGGGCCCTCCCGCATGCCCGACTACCTCATCGTGTGTGCTTCAGGGCTTTACGATCAGTGCAGTGACGCCATAGACAGCCTTGCTGAGCACCGGGTCTCTCTCAACCGGTTCGATGTTGCCCTTGTGACAACAGATGCCATAATGGAGGACTTTGGCGGAAGTGACACAATCCTCACCGACAACATCCTTCGGGACTTCACCGAGCACATGTGGGAGAACTGGGGACAACCAACCTCGAAGAGACCGGGCTACCTTCTTCTCATTGGTGACCATGAAGACCCCTCATTTGGCAGCGAACCCTGGTTCCTTCCCACACATGAGTACAACCGAGGCCCTGACCAGTCGTCATTTGACTTTGACAGAATAGGCAACGACGAGTGGTACGCCTACTTCGGCGAGGACCGCTCCGTCAACAACGCTTTTCCCGACATGATTGTGGGAAGGCTCTCCGTGAAGAACGGCGAGAACGCTGATACACTAAGTGTTATCATCCAGAGTCTCATCTCCTTGGAGAGTCCGGTTCAACAAGTGCCAATTCCCGATTACAGAAGAAGGATTCTGCGACTCACCGGAACCGGTTCTGACGATAAGTACAACATGCCGCATCAACTGCCGGTAGACTGGGCGCCCTGTAGCCTCTGGACCGGTGAGTTCTGCCAGTGGCTCGGGTATGACTACGCAACCCACTACTGCGGAGACGGCAGGGACTTCACCGACGACGATGGAAGTGAGCTTTCGAGTTGGGAATGGCGGGACTTCTGCCTTCAAGAGTTTGGAAGAGGTGCTGGTGTTGCTTTCTACAGCGACCATGGGGATGTTCACATGCTCAGCGCCGGTCTTGAGTGGTGGCCGCATTACATCACCCCTGACCCTCACACCAAGGGTTCCCTGGACAGCACCTTCAACAACATCCAGATCACTGAGAACCTCGAGGCAGTTCAGAACCACTCCCCTCCCTTTGTTCTTCTTCTTTCTTGCTCTTCGGGAACATTCAACCACACGGTTGAGAGACACAGGGAACGTGAAGTATGGCCCGAACTCTGCAGGTTTGCTGGATGTCCCGGTTGCGGTACACCCTGGCACCCTCCCGTGGAAGCCTATGACTTTGGGACGGACTGTCTGGCGGAAGTGCTTTTGAAGCACACGGACGTTCCCGTGGCGGGAGTGTTCGCCGGATCGCTTCCTTCTGCGATTGGGTGCTACGACGACTACGGAACAGGCATTCTGGAAGCCGTCTATTCACTTGGACTCAGCAGGCTTGGAGACGCCGTGGCTTCCGCTCGCCTTAGGAGATGGAGCAGCTTTCAACTCGATGACATAGGTCAGTTCAACCTTCTCGGTGATCCCGCCCTGGACATGGGTGACAGGATCAGGTTCCCCGATGCCTGTGATCTCCTGGTGTATCCTGGAGAAGTCCAGGTTTCCCTCTATCCTGCAGAGACGTCAAATGGAACAGAGCTTCCCATGACATTCACCGTCAGGAACAACGGCGCAGTTGATTATGGTGAGTTCGACATTCTCGTATCATTCAGTGACGGTGACTCACTGTCTTTGGTTATCATTCTCGGAGACAGCCTGAGAGCAGATGAAGAGGCTGAGTACGACTACGTCTGGACCTGCCCGCAATGGTTCGACACGCCCTTGGAGTTGACTGTTACAGTGGAAGCCGATTACCTTGTTGAGTGCAATGACTGCTGGAGACATAACAACACGGCTGAAGTGAAGGTGCAGCTTAACGACACATTTCCTTTTGAGGAAGGCTGGCCTGTTCAGGCAGATGGTGTCGTTGGCACAACCCCCATGCTTGTGAACCTCGACGCCGACCCAGCCCTGGAGGTTGTCGCTTTGACGGGAACCACTCTTCAAGCCTTCGATCCGAACGGAACCGAGCTTTGGAGTCTTTCCGGCGAGGGATTTTTTGGCGGCATTCACCCTCTTGCGGCTGATCTGGACAGGGACGATGAGGTGGAGCTTATGCTCGCTTCGAACGAAGGCATCAAGGTGGTGAATTCTGAGGGAGAGATGATTGGCATTCTGGAAACCACCGGCAGTGTGTTCGTGGCAGGTGACATGCATCTGAGTTCGGGACTTGAGGTGTGCGTGGCCAAGGAGGACAGTCTCTACCTGTACGAGTGGGACAGCGGCGAAGGTGAATTCACCGAACTGGGTTCCAGGAAACTCGGTTCTGCAGGAAACTGGAGTTCGCAATCTCTTGTTTGTGCTGATCTCAACGGTGGCGCCTACGAAGATGTGGTCCTTTGTCTTGGTAAGAATGATTTCTTTCCAAGACCTGACTCGCTGAGGGCAGTTATAGCTTATAACTGGGATTCTGACTCTGTTCTCTACTCCGAAACCTGGGAGGGGTATCCAATCGTTGTTTTTCCCGCGGCTGGGACCCTCGCGGGGATGAACATGATAGGATATCCCCTTAAGACCTACAATCCTCTTTCTGACAACCCTGCTCTTCTGATTGAACCCGGAGGGATTGTGGAAGAGAATCCCTGTGAGCCGGGAACAGTTGCCGCGAGGAGTCTGCAATACGGGGTCTTCGCAGATTGGGACCCTTTCGTGCCCGGCTTGGACGCCTTCATCCTCCCCTCGGAGATGGAAGGCCTGGCGTGGGATTACCAGGGAGACGCACTCGACGATTGGCCTACCCTTCCCTTCTCGGGGTCTTCCTATGCTTCTCCCATCAGTCCCACGGCTCTCGGGGACCTTGACGATTCCGGGCTTGCCGATGTGCTGTTCTGCACGAAGCTCGACGGCATCTACCGGGTGATGGCGTTCAATCATGAAGGTGATAACCTTGCAGGATTCCACATCACGCTGCCTGACAACGTCTCGGCCCTGGGGGGCTTCGCCGTGGGGGACATCGGTCGTGACGGCACCATTGAGATCGTGTTCGGAACCAGTGACGGCCTGCTGCACTGCTGGGAGTTGGGACCCTGCACCGCAGGTTACACCCCTTGGCCCCAGTTCCAGCAGAACCATGGAAGAACGGGTACACTGGAATGACACCCGTCGCGCTGATTCTCAGCCTTTCGTCGGTAATACCCGGCCCAGGCTGGAGTACACCGGT
Source organism: Candidatus Fermentibacterota bacterium (assembly GCA_963845085.1). Classification (GTDB taxonomy): domain Bacteria; phylum Fermentibacterota; class Fermentibacteria; order Fermentibacterales; family JCC-6; genus UBA6080. Next base: position 2,993 of record CAWJQI010000001.1, on the reverse strand, counting down.
GGCCGTGACGGAAGAACCTGTTTTCTACAATCAGCAGAATCACCTGGTAAGAGATGAGCAGGGCAGGTTCCATCTTGTGTACAGCGGTTACGGCAACACGAGCCGGATCGGCTACACCATGTTCCTGACCGACGGAACGAAGGTCTTTCCCGATACGATGATCTCCCGAGATGTCCAGAGCGCATACCTCTATAAACCAAGCATACTCACCGACAGCCTTATCGCCTTCTGGCGGGAGACCAGTCCAGTCTACTATGCGATCCGGAACATGGGGGACGGCAGCGGTGTCACACCGGCCACCTACCTGTTCACCACGTCGACGCTCCGCCCTTTCATCCGGTCGAGCCCCGACAGCCTGGGCAGGCTGCATGTGATGTACAACGCCGGAAACGACATCTACTACGAGGTCTGGACACCGGCGCCCGGTTCAGGCTTCATCACCGAGTACGGATGGCAGCAGGAAGAGGCCGGTTACGGCAGTGTACTCCTTGTGGACGGCAACCGGGTCCATGTGGTGATGAACAATCCCAATTACCTCTGGTACACCCAGTACGATCTGGAAGGCAACACGGTGGTTCCTCCCGCGCAGTTCGTCTCGGAGAACTTGGATGCAAACGCATTCACCATTTTCCCCCTTCTGGCGGTGGATGCCCAGCGCAACCTTCTGGTGGTGGAGCAGGTGAGATGGAGCCCGGACCATCCCTATGAGTTCATGCTCTGGAAGCTGAACGGGGCCACCGGAGACGTCATGATCGGCGAAAAGGTTCTGTTCACCACGATCCCCGGCGAGTATGGCCCTTCACCTGGAACTCGAATACTCGTTCCCCTGCCCGGTTCGGAGGCGTTCTACCTCCTGTGGCGGAACAGCATGAATGTCAAGCATCTGCTGAACATGATCATCGACAGCAACGGGGATGTGCTGGTGGACTGGTACATCGCCTACGACTACACCGATGAGGATCCTCAGATGCTTGGTTCCATTGACGGTGTCGTGGACGAGGAGGGAAACCTCTACATCGTCTACAGAGCGGGGTATCTGGAACCTGTCTACGGCTACTTCCCCACCTTCGGCTGGTTTGATCATTCGTACCTTGGACTCGATGATCAGGTTCAGCCGGTTCCTCCTGAACCAGAGATATTTCTATCCGTGAACCCTGTTCTTGGCGGTGTACAGTTCTTCCTCGAAGGGATTGAGTCGACAACTCTGAGAGTTTTCGACCTGGCGGGCAGGGTGGTTGCTGACGTGAACGTCTGTGAAGGTAGCGGGTTCTGGGATGGAACCGGGTTTTCGGGATCAAGGCTTCCGGCTGGTATTTACACTGTTGTCGGCGAGCAGGGACTTTCAATGCGCTTGACCCTGCTTCAGGAGTGAACACAGTAAGCCGGAGTCATCCCGGCACGGTGAAACGTTCGAAAAGCGTCCAACACGGACCGCCAGATGGGATAGAGGCCGCCGGGTAGTTCCCGGCGGCTTTTCTTGTACCAATCCTTGTTCGAGTTATGAACGACTTGACAAACACCACCTGTGAGGTATAGATACTATACCATGATATTCGAATTCGATGCTCGCAAGAGCCAGATGAATCTAGAGAAACACGGGATCGACTTCGAGGAAGCTAAGCTTCTCTGGGATGATCCGGACCTGCTGGAGATTCCGGCAAGGATTGAGGACGAACCTCGGTTCATGGTGATTGGCCGGATTGCCAACACACATTGGTCTGGGATCATAACATATCGCGGAGATGCGATTCGGATCATCTCCATCCGTCGAGCCCGTGATGAGGAGGTGGTATTGTATGAAGGCTAAGGAATTGGACAAGAAGTTCGACGATGGTGAGGATGTTCTGAGATATCTGGAGCTTAACAAGGCCCATCGTGTCGAACAGGAGCAGAAGCGAGTTAATGTGGATTTCCCTGTGTGGATGATTCACTCCTTGGACAAGGAAGCGCAGCGACTTGGTATTCCCAGACAATCATTGATCAAAATGCTGATCGCCAGGCATATAGAGAAAGCCAGAGCATAGAAGACTCAATCAACAGCATGAACCAGGCGCGGAGCTGCTCTTATCGCCCCGGCATCCACTCTGGTTGTGCTGAGCGTTGTGCACACTCCAGTTGGCAGAACGCATGTTGTAAACCAGAGTTGATACATGGTCGAGATCCTCAGGAGCAACACATTTGACCGATTGTTGAAAAGGTTGCGGGACTCCGAGGCATAATTTCGGATTCAGAGGAGGATCAGAAAATGAGCCTCGGCAATCCCGGTGTTGTTCAGCCTTCTGTAGAAGGCCTTTTCGAGTTGAGGATCGACTGCGGTCCCGGGTATCGTGTCTACTACTTCCTGCATAGCTCGATCCTGGTGGTGCTTCTGTGTGGTGGAGACAAAAGAACGCAGCAGAGGGATATCGAAAGGGCGAAGAGGCTCGCTGCAGAATGGAAGGTTGATAATGGCTGAGAAGTTTGGCCGTTACGAGACTTCGGACTATCTTGATTCCGAAGATGCTGTCCGCAGGTATCTCGAAGCCTGTCAGGAGGACGGCGATCCATCACTGATCGCCGCCGCTCTTTGCGATATCGCTCGAGCGAGGAACATGAGCCAGTTGGCCAGGGATGCAGGAATGACAAGGGCAGGCCTCTACAAAGCCCTATCGCCCGAAGGGAATCCGAGTTTCGCAACGATCTTTAAAGTGGCCAGGGCAATGGGATTAAAGATCACCATTCAGCCTGTTTCCTGAAGGCTATGGGGAAAAGGTTTTGCCGGTCTTGGATTGATCCTTATCCGCATTGTGCATGAGTCCTCGCATGTTACAGTTCGAAACGTGTCTCAAACCCCGTTTTCGCGTTCATCTCATGCCAGATTCAATTGGATCTGGGTCATTTCAGGCTGGTTCAGACCCCTCGCCGGCAATGCGCTCAAGCCATGCTAAGCATATACCTATCATTCATATCCATTTGCAGGACGGCGGTTCGAAACGTGTCCACTGCGGACCGGC